>NZ_CP071955.1:0-2400000 GCF_017603965.1 Xanthomonas fragariae
ATGGATGCTTGGCCCCGCTGTCTGGAACGTCTTGAAGCTGAATTTCCGCCCGAAGATGTCCACACTTGGTTGAAACCCCTGCAAGCCGAAGACCGCGGCGACAGCATCGTGCTGTACGCCCCGAACGCCTTCATCGTCGACCAGGTCCGTGAACGCTACCTGGCGCGCATCCGCGAATTGCTGACGTACTTTGCCGGCAATGGCGACGTGGCGCTGGCGGTCGGCTCGCGCCCACGTGCGCCCGATGCGTTACCCGCACCGATGACTGCGCCCAGTGCGCCGGTTGCCGGGCCGATCGTGCCGTTCGCCGGCAATCTGGATTCGCACTACACCTTCGCCAACTTCGTGGAAGGGCGCAGTAACCAACTCGGTCTGGCCGCCGCGATCCAAGCTGCGCAGAAACCCGGCGACCGCGCGCATAACCCGCTACTGCTGTACGGCAGCACAGGCCTGGGCAAGACCCACCTGATGTTTGCCGCCGGCAACGCGCTACGCCGGGCCAATCCGGCCTCCAAGGTGATGTATCTGCGCTCTGAACAGTTCTTCAGCGCCATGATCCGGGCGCTGCAGGACAAGGCAATGGACCAGTTCAAGCGCCAGTTCCAGCAGATCGATGCGTTGCTGATCGACGACATCCAGTTCTTCGCCGGCAAGGACCGCACGCAGGAAGAGTTCTTCCACACCTTCAACGCGCTGTTCGATAGCCGCCAGCAGATCATCCTGACCTGCGACCGGTATCCGCGCGAAGTCGAGGGCCTGGAGCCGCGACTGAAGTCGCGCCTGGCCTGGGGCCTGTCGGTGGCGATCGATCCGCCGGATTTCGAGACCCGTGCCGCCATCGTGCTGGCCAAGGCCCGCGAACGCGGCGCAGAGATTCCGGACGACGTGGCGTTTTTGATCGCCAAAAAAATGCGTTCCAATGTGCGCGACTTGGAAGGCGCGCTCAACACGCTGGTGGCGCGCGCCAACTTCACCGGCCGCTCGATCACCGTGGAATTCGCCCAGGAGACGCTGCGCGACTTACTTCGCGCCCAGCAACAGGCGATCGGCATCCCCAACATCCAGAAGACCGTGGCGGACTACTACGGGCTGCAGATGAAGGATTTGCTCTCCAAGCGGCGCACGCGCTCGCTGGCGCGCCCGCGCCAGGTGGCGATGGCGCTGACCAAGGAGCTGACAGAGCACAGCCTGCCGGAAATAGGCGATGCGTTTGCCGGCCGCGACCACACCACCGTGCTGCATGCTTGCAGGCAGATACGCACGTTGATGGAGGCAGACGGCAAGCTTCGGGAAGACTGGGAAAAGCTGATTCGCAAGCTCAGCGAGTAGGCAATTGACACCCGACTGCTCCCGCTTGGAGAAAAGCGTGGAAACGTTGGGGTCAAATGCGGGAGAATCTGTGGATAAGGTTGCGCAGTGGTTCGGGTTGAAAACTATCCACAGGCTTTCCCACCAGACCAGGCAGACTAGTCCAACGGCTTTCAAACGTTGAAATGTCTTTGGAAACAGATAGTTACGGTGGTTATCCGCTAAAAACGGCCCTACCATCACCACCAAGCTTTTGATTTATTCCATCTCTTTTAAAGCATTAGGGGCACGGAACCACATGCGTTTTACACTGCAGCGCGAAGCCTTCCTCAAACCATTGGCACAGGTGGTCAATGTGGTCGAACGCCGTCAAACTCTGCCTGTTTTGGCCAACTTGCTGGTGCACGTCAAGGACGGAGAGGTCTCGTTGACCGGCACGGACCTGGAAGTAGAAATGATCTCGCGCACGATGGTGGAAGATGCACAGGACGGTGAAACTACGATTCCGGCACGCAAGTTGTTCGACATCCTACGGGCCCTGCCCGACGGCAGCCGCGTCACCATCTCGCAGAGCGGTGACAAGGTCACCGTACAGGCTGGGCGCAGCCGCTTCACCCTGGCGACGCTACCTGCTACCGATTTCCCTTCAGTGGACGAAGTCGAAGCGACCGAACGTGTGGTAGTGCCGGAAGCTGGTTTGAAGGAACTGATTGAGCGCACTGCGTTTGCGATGGCGCAGCAGGACGTACGCTACTACCTCAACGGCCTGCTGTTCGACCTGCGCGACGGCTTGTTGCGCTGTGTTGCCACTGATGGCCACCGTCTGGCGTTGTGTGAGATGGATCTGGAAAAAGCCGGCGGCGCTAAGCGGCAGATCATCGTGCCGCGCAAGGGAGTGACAGAGTTGCAACGGCTTTTGGAAGGTACCGATCGCGACGTCGAGTTGGAAGTCGGCCGCAGCCATATCCGCGTCAAGCGTGGCGATGTGACCTTCACCTCCAAATTAATCGATGGCCGCTTCCCCGATTATGAAACGGTAATTCCGATTGGGGCCGACCATGAGGTCAAGGTCGACCGCGAAGCGCTGCGTTCTTCACTGCAGCGTGCCGCAATTCTGTCGAACGAAAAGTACCGTGGTGTGCGCGTGGAAGTTTCGCCTGGTCAGTTGAAGATCAGCGCCCATAATCCCGAGCAAGAAGAAGCGCAGGAAGAAATCGAGGCGGACACCAGAGTTGACGACCTAGCGATTGGCTTCAACGTCAATTACTTGCTCGACGCATTGTCTGCACTGCGCGATGAGCACGTCGTGATCCAGCTTCGCGATGCCAATTCCTCCGCGCTGGTGCGTGAAGCGAGTAGCGAGAAGTCGCGTCATGTGGTGATGCCGCTACGCCTGTGACATTAAGAGCGGCTAACAAAACGACTGCGCCGCCGTCAGGCGGCCGGTGCTCGGAATCGGCATATACCACGCGTACACTCCAGTTCCTCCGCGCCGTTCGCTCCCACCGGAGGACTGCTCGCTACGTTTTGTTAGCCGTTTTAAAGTTCCACGTGGAACACAAAATCCCCGCCGAAGCGTAATGCCGTTCACTCAAGCGGAGCAGCCTTTCGATCTACCGGATAGCGGGTCTTCGAGATCTTCACCGTCCTTGGCCGCGTAGGCATTCGAGGAACAGGCTCGCGATGCCTGAGCGAAGTTGGGATAGGCGTCTTCCTGTGGCGGAAGCCGGATTGGCTGCGGCCATCACGATGAGTTGCACTGCGATGTACTGGCAGACCGGTGTGAATCGGATGTCCGCAGGCGTTGTGCCAAACGCCACAGCTGCCTGACCGGCTTCACGTCCAATGATGTTGTAAGCCAGCAGCAACCCCCAGACCTCCTGGTACACCAAGTCGATCTTCTTGCTGCGTAAGGTCGTTGCGTTGTGCTGCATCGAGCTTTTGATGTCGCGCAAACCCAGTTCGATTTCCCATCGCTGCTGGTAAAGCGTTGCGACAGACTTGGCGCTGTAAGTGGTGGCAGGCAGCGAGGTCAGTACCGACTTTCTTTTCCCCTGATGCAGATAGCTCACTTCACGCACGTCCCAGTGCGTGGGAAGCGCTGGATTGCGTTTTCTGGGTGCGAGCTCGTGCACCGGCTCCACCGGAATATTCTGCAGTAAAAGTGCTCAGGTTGGAGAAGTTGAACAGGTCGCCAAGGTCGAACAGCTGCTGTTGAAGGGACACAAAAAAATCCGATACCAGAGGTCTGGTATCGGATTTTCGGTGACTCATTTGCTTAAGTGAACAGCAATACCGCTATGCGGGGGTTTTCATGTCGGCTATGGGATTTGCAATCTCCTTGCAGTATGTGACTTGGGGATCGCTTAGCTCTGCTGACGCCTAAGCGCACTTGCAACGCATGGCTAAGTCGTCAGTCGAATGTGCAACGCTGTGAGCCTCAGGTTCGCAATGCTGTTAGCAGCACAAGAAACAAATCACCGCACATTTTGAGAAAAAGTCTCCTTGGTTCTTGCATTGAGTAGCTGTCGCTGCAGTTGCGCTATAAGCGCATTCTCTTTCAGTCATGAATTCAAGTACTAAATGATAGCCAAAGGCGGTCTCAACGGTACTGCTTGTCCCGAAGATGCTGACTTCCTCTGCTAACGCTTTGAGAAGTCTGTTTTTGACTTATGCACATCCAGTTGTGCTTTTAAATCTGGAAATAACTTAAGAGCTTAGTGGTGATGGTAGGGCAAGATTTTGCCGAAAAAATATTAACCTATTGTTTTTAATAACTTTTTCCACCTTGAAACCCTGTGTTTATTATCCTGTTTTCGGTCCGACAACCTGTGGATAAGCGAAAACGCATCTGCGAGACTTGAAATTATCCACAGGTTGTCCCCAGCCTATACTGGTGCGTCTTCACGTACGTTTGCGCAGGATCCATACCGATCGCGTATCCTCCGCCTCACCCAGTACGCCGGATTACAGCTTCAGAGCAGACCGATCGATGCACGTAGTGCGATTGTCCATCCATCGACTTCGTCGTTTCGAGACCGTCGAGCTTTGCCCCGCCAGTTCCTTGAACCTGCTGACAGGCGACAATGGCGCAGGCAAGACCAGCGTGCTTGAAGCCCTGCATGTGATGGCTTACGGGCGTAGTTTCCGGGGGAGGGTACGCGATGGGTTGATCCAGCAAGGCGCAAGCGATCTGGAAGTGTTCGTGGAGTGGTGCGAGCGGAACGGGGAAGCGGGGCAACGGTCGCGTCGGGCTGGTCTGCGCCACAGCGGTCATGAATGGACCGGTCGTCTCGATGGTCAGGATGTTACGCAACTAGGCGCACTCTGCGCGGCATTGGCGGTACTGACTTTCGAACCCGGCAGCCATGTGCTGATCAACGGTGGTGGTGAACCCCGTAGGCGCTTCCTTGACTGGGGCTTGTTCCACGTGGAACCTAACTTTCTGACGCTGTGGCGGCGTTACGCACGGGCACTCAAGCAACGCAACGTCTTGTTGAAGCAGGGCGCGCAGCCGCGCATGCTGGACGCCTGGGATCATGAGCTTGCTGAATCCGGCGAAACACTGACCTCCCGACGCATTCGTTACCTAGAGCGTCTGCAAGACCGGCTAATTCCGATGGCAAACGCCATCGCTCCCTCGCTCAACTTGTCGGCACTGAGCTTCGCACCAGGTTGGAAGCACCACGACGTATCGCTCGCCGACGCACTGTTTTTGGCGCGGGAGCGCGATCGCCAGAATGGCTATACTTCGCAGGGGCCGCACCGCGCCGATTGGGTTCCCGTTTTTGATGTGTTGCCTAGCAAGGACGCACTATCGCGAGGCCAAGCCAAGCTCACTGCCCTCGCCTGCTTGCTCGCGCAGGCTGAAGACTTCGCATATGAACGCGGCGAATGGCCTGTGATCGCGCTAGATGACCTCGGCTCGGAATTGGATCGGCACCACCAAGCGCGCGTGCTGCAGCGGCTCGCCTCTGCGCCAGCGCAAGTGTTGATTACTGCCACCGAAATCCCGCCAGGGCTTGCAGATGCAGGCGCATTGCTGCACCGGTTCCACGTGGAACACGGGCAAGTGACTATCCACACCTCCTCAGACTGAGCCAGCACGGCCAGTGTTGGGCGACTGGTATAATTTGTCTGCTATCCCCCTTTTCCAACGGTGCGAAGCGGCTCCTGCCGTTTGCGCCCGTGTTGTGGAGCCAACGGCACGCGCATGACCGACGAACGAAACACCCCTGCAACACCCAACGGCACTTACGACTCCAGCAAGATCACCGTGCTGCGTGGCCTGGAAGCGGTCCGCAAGCGCCCCGGCATGTACATCGGCGACGTCCATGACGGTACCGGCCTGCATCACATGGTGTTCGAGGTAGTCGACAACTCAGTCGATGAAGCCCTGGCCGGCCACGCCGACGACATCGTCGTGAAAATCTTGGTCGATGGCTCAGTGGTGGTGTCCGACAACGGGCGTGGCGTACCGGTCGACATCCACAAGGAAGAGGGCGTCTCGGCGGCGGAGGTGATCCTTACCGTGTTGCATGCCGGCGGCAAGTTCGACGACAACAGCTACAAGGTATCCGGCGGTCTGCACGGCGTGGGCGTGTCGGTGGTCAATGCGCTGTCCGAGCACCTGTGGCTGGACATCTGGCGCGACGGTTTCCATTACCAGCAGGAATACGCGCTGGGCGAGCCGCAGTACCCGCTCAAGCAGTTGGAAGCCTCGACCAAGCGTGGTACCACGCTACGCTTCAAGCCGGCCGTGGCCATCTTCAGCGATGTCGAGTTCCACTACGAGATCCTGGCGCGCCGCCTACGCGAACTGTCTTTCCTCAATTCGGGCGTCAAGATCGCGCTGATCGACGAGCGCGGCGAAGGCCGTCGCGACGATTTCCACTACGAAGGCGGCATCCGTAGTTTCGTCGAGCATCTGGCGCAGCTGAAGTCGCCGCTGCATCCGAACGTGATCTCGGTGACTGGTGAGCACAATGGCATCGTGGTGGATGTCGCCCTGCAATGGACCGATGCCTACCAGGAAACCATGTATTGCTTCACCAACAACATCCCGCAGAAGGATGGCGGCACTCACTTGGCCGGCTTCCGCGCGGCGCTGACGCGCGTGCTCAGCAACTACATCGAACAGAACGGCATCGCCAAGCAGGCCAAGGTCGCCCTCACCGGCGACGACATGCGCGAGGGCATGATTGCGGTGCTCTCGGTGAAGGTGCCCGACCCCAGCTTTTCCTCGCAGACCAAGGAAAAGCTGGTCAGCTCGGATGTGCGTCCGGCGGTGGAAAACGCCTTCGGTGCGCGCCTGCAGGAGTTCCTGCAGGAAAACCCGAACGAAGCCAAGGCCATCACCGGCAAGATCGTCGATGCCGCGCGTGCGCGCGAAGCCGCCCGCAAGGCGCGCGATCTGACCCGCCGCAAGGGCGCGCTGGACATCGCCGGCCTGCCCGGCAAACTGGCCGACTGCCAAGAAAAAGACCCGGCGTTGTCGGAATTATTTATCGTCGAGGGTGACTCGGCAGGTGGCTCTGCCAAGCAGGGCCGTAACCGCAAAAATCAGGCGGTGTTGCCGCTGCGCGGCAAGATCCTCAATGTCGAACGCGCGCGTTTCGACCGCATGCTCGCCTCCGATCAGGTCGGTACGCTGATCACCGCGCTCGGCACCGGCATCGGCCGCGACGAGTACAACCCGGACAAGCTGCGCTACCACCGCATCATCCTGATGACCGATGCAGACGTCGACGGCTCGCACATCCGCACTCTACTGCTGACGTTCTTCTATCGTCAGATGCCGGAGCTGATCGAGCGCGGCTACATCTACATCGGCCTGCCGCCGCTGTACAAGCTCAAGCAGGGCAAGAGCGAGCTGTATCTGAAAGATGACGCGGCACTCAATGCCTATCTGGCCAGCAACGCAGTCGAAGGTGCGGCGCTCATCCCCGCCACCGGCGAGCCGCCGATCACCGGCGAAGCACTGGAAAAGCTGCTAATGCTTTTCACCAGCGCCAACGAGGCGATCGCACGCAACGCGCACCGCTACGACCCCGCCCTGCTGACCGCCTTGATCGACCTCCCGCCGCTGGATGTGGAGAGGCTGCAGGTCGAAGGCGACCAGCATCCGACCCTGGATGCGCTGCAGGCGGTACTCAACCGCGGCACCCTCGGCACCGCGCGCTACCAGCTGCGTTTCGACCCGGCCACGGAGAACACCGCAGCGACGCTGGTCGCCATCCGCCAGCACATGGGCGAAGAATTCACTCAGGTGTTGCCAATGGGCGTGTTCGAAAGCGGCGAGCTACGTCCATTGCGCGACGTCTCGCTGGCCTTGCATGACCTGATCCGCGAAGGTGCGCAGATCGTGCGTGGCAACAAGACCCACCCGATCACCAGTTTTGCGCAGGCACATGCCTGGCTACTGGAAGAGGCCAAGAAGGGCCGCCAGGTGCAGCGCTTCAAGGGCCTGGGCGAAATGAACGCCGAGCAGTTGTGGGAAACTACGGTCAACCCCGACACGCGTCGCCTGTTGCAGGTGCGCATCGAGGACGCCGTGGCCGCCGATCAGATCTTCAGTACCTTGATGGGCGATGTGGTCGAACCACGCCGCGAATTCATCGAGGACAACGCGCTGAAGGTGTCCAACCTGGATATCTGAGCCGCTCTCGCCCGTCGTTGCGTCGCTAAGGCGATGCGCTGGCGGGCGGGCGAGGTGTACGCAGGACGATGATGAGCACACATTTCCCACCGCTTCCGGCACCGCATACCGCTTCCGGCAAGCTTCCGCTGCTGCCCGTGCTTGTCGGCTTCAGCATCGACGTACTGATCGCCACCGGCCTGCTGCTGACGCTCAGCGTGGCCGGTTTTGCGCTATGGGGCGCGGTGCGTGGCTTCAGCCACGTGCAAGCGGCCAAAGCGCATGGCTTGACGCTCTCCTCGGCCGAGATCATGGCCGCCATCGGCCAGCCCGGCGTGGCGGTGCAATTGCTCAGCGCGTCGGTTAGCACGGCCACACCGGCGGTGCTGCTGTACTACTGGCGTCGCCGCGCGACACCCGTAGAACATGCTGCCTCGCGGGCCGCCACAAGGCGCGCATCTACCTGGGGCTGGACCGGCCTGATCGCCGCGGCTGTGTTTCTGCTCAGCAACCTGGTCAGCGCCACCGCTTCGGCCCTGGGCATCAAGCCGGCGCCGACCAATCTGCCATTGATGGAAGAAGCCATCAAACAATGGCCGGTGGCATTGGTGTTGTTTGCGGTGGTGATCGCCCCGTCTTACGAAGAACTGCTGTTCCGACGCGTGTTGTTCGGACGCCTGCTCAGCGCCGGTCGCCCATGGCTGGGTATTGCGCTGAGCAGCGCGATCTTTGCCCTGGTGCACGAAGTACCTGGCATCAGCGGCAACGGCCCGGCCGCCATCGCGCAACTATGGTTGGTCTACGGCAGCATTGGCGCGGCGTTTGCGTGGCTGTATTGGCGCACTGGCACACTGTGGGCACCCATCGCCGCACACGGTATCAACAACGCCACCGCTTTGGTGGCGCTTTATTTTTTTGGGCTCGCCTGAGCCGCTTGACGAAAAGTTAAGCCGAGCCTGCCAAAATGGCCCTAGGATTCTAGGGGGATCGAATGAAAGCTAGGCTGTTGATCGTTATTGCCCTCCTTGCCTTGACGGCATGTGCCACCACCACTTCGCCAACCGGCCGCCGACAGGTGGTGGGAGGCGTGTCGCAACAACAGCTCGACCAGCTCGGCGCGCAGTCGTTTGCGCAGACCAAGGCCAAAGAAAAAGTCAGTACCGACGGCAGGCAAAATGCCTATGTGCAATGCGTGGTCAACGCGCTGGTTGCGCAGTTGCAGCCGCAATGGCGCCAAACCCGCTGGGAAACGGCGCTGTTCGTGGATGACGAAGCCAATGCATTTGCTCTGCCCGGCGGCAAGGTGGGCGTAAACACCGGCATTTTCACCGTTGCCAAGACCCAGGATCAGTTGGCCGCCGTGCTTGGACACGAGATCGGGCATGTGATTTCGCGCCACCATGAAGAACGCATCACCCGTCAGCTCGGCGCACAGGCCGGCCTGGACATCATCGGCGCTCTGGCCGGTGCGGCCTATGGAGATGGAGCCGCTAGCGCGGTCAATCAGGTCGGCAGTATGACCGCCCAGACAGTGTTTTTGCTACCCGGCTCGCGCACGCAAGAGAGCGAGGCCGATGTGGTCGGTCAGCGTTTGATGGCCCAGGCAGGCTTCGATCCTGCCCAGGCAGTGACGTTGTGGCAGAACATGATGTCTGCCAGTGGCAACCGTCAGCCGCAGTGGCTGTCCACCCACCCCGCCCCCGCCAACCGGATTCGCGAACTGCAGGCCGACGTCAATCAGCTCGAACCGGTCTACCAGCAGGCGCTACAGGACGGCCATGGGCCGCATTGTGGCTAGAGTGACTAACAAAACGTTATGTCTCCCATCTGCCGGGCGCTGGTGATGCCCTGAATCGACCAGTGGCCAAGTACACTTCGGTCCCGAGCGCATCAACCCCGCATCTGTTGTTAGCTGCTCTAAGACTTCGTCTCACGTACTGATTGTCGCAATACCGCATGGAAACCGTTTTCGGGAAGTGAGACTTTCTGCTACGTTTGCCGGCTGAGATTTTTCGTACAGCGTCTATTCCGCTTTTCGTACCGCCTGACGGCGGCTCGTCCGAGGTAAAACATGAAACTGCTCAACCGCAAGCAAGCCCTGTTGTCCTTGTTCATCGCCGCCTCCCTGGGCGGGGCTGTGGTTGCCGACGCGGTCGCCCAGTCCGACCGCTCGTCCGAGCGTGCCAGCCGCAAGTCCAAGAACAGCGGCAAGGCCGAAGAGCTATACCCGCAGTCCACGCGCGCAGCACCGACCATCAAGCCCTCGTCCAAGCTGAGCAGTAAGCTGCAGAAGCTGATCGAAACCTTCAACAAGGGCGAAGACTATCCAGGCGTGCGTACCCAGGCCGATGAGATCCTGGCCAACAGTGCTGCCAATGAAGCCGACAAGGCGCTCGCCGCCCAGCTCGCTGCGCAAGCGGCCTACAATCTGGACGACGTCGCCGCTGCCAAAAAGTACCTGCAGCAGGCGATCAGCCTGAATACGCTGGACAACAACGGCCAGTTCCAGTCGATGCTGATGCTGGCCCAGTTGCAGTTGCAGGATAACCAGCAGGCTGAGGGTTTGGTCACGTTGGACAAATATCTGGATGAGAGCAAGTCGCAGCGTCCGGAAGATCTGATTCTCAAGGGCCAAGCGCTGTATCAGGTCGAGCGCTACAAGGAAGCGATTCCGGTGTTGAAGCAAGCCATCGCCGCCTCGCCCGAGCCGAAGGACGCCTGGAACCAGTTGCTGATGTCGTCCTACGCCGAAGCCGGTCAGACCGGTGAAGCCGTCGCCGCTGCCGAGGCGCTCGCCGTCAAAAGCCCGGGCGACAAGAAGGCGCAGCTCAACCTGGCCAGTATGTATATGCAGGCCGATCAGATGGACAAGGCCGCTGCGGTGATGGATAAGCTGCGTGCCGCCGGGCAGTTGACCGAAGAAAAGGAATACAAGCAGCTGTATTCCATCTACGCCAACACCGAGAAAAAAGAAAAGGACGTCATCGCTGTTATCAATGAAGGTATGCAAAAAGGCATCCTAAAGCCTGATTATCAGACATATCTCGCGTTGGCGCAGTCCTACTACTACAGCGAGGATGTGCCGAAGGCGATCGAGAACTGGCAAAAAGCCGCACCGCTTTCCAAGGACGGCGAGACCTATTTGAATCTGGCCAAGGTGCTGCATTCGGAAGGTCGCATCCCGGAGGCCAGGCAGGCCGCGCAGCAGGCGATCGCCAAGGGAGTCAAAAAACCTGATGACGCAAAGAAGATCATTAACTTGAAGTAAAAAAGAAAATAAACCCCCGAAGTCCATGTATTTTTAGTGGTGACAGCACTCGGGATTGGTATAAGCTTGGGAGTTCCTGCGGCGTCAAAGCCGTCCGAAAACCTGGGGATCATTACAGTGATCCGGGCCCCTACTGAAAGAGCCATTGGCGCATGACGGAACAACTCGTTATCCACAGGCATGACTATGATGCCGGGAACCAGGGTCTGAGCTGGGCCCGCATTATCGGCATTGCCTTCGTAATTGCCTTGCACCTCACTGCATTGATGATGTTGCTGATCCCTGCAGTGGCTCCAAAGGCTCCGGCAGAGAAAGAGCGCACCACCACAGTCACTTTGGTGGATGCACCACCACCACCACCTCCCCCGCCGCCCCCGCCGCCGCCGGAAGACAAGCCTCCGCCGCCGGTCAAGAATCTGTCGCCGCCGAAGCCCTCACCGGTTCCGCCGCCGCCGGAAGCTCCGGTGGTCGATGTTCCCGAACCGCGTCCTAGCGATATCGTCACGCCGCCGAGCCCACCGTCTCAGCCGCAGCCGCCAAGTGACATTGGCGCCAGTGTCGATATTTCGTCCAAGAACATGAACCCGCCGAAGTACCCGCCGGCTGCATTCCGTGCCGGCATACAAGGTGAGGTCGTCTTGATCGTGGATGTTGATGCCAGCGGCAACGTGACCAATGTGTCGGTCGAAAAGTCCAGCCGCAACCGCGACCTTGACCGTGCCGCGATGGATGCAGCACGCAAGTGGAAATTCAACGCTTCGATTGTTAACGGGCAGAAATCTGCCGGACGTGTTCGTGTCCCGGTCAACTTTGCCCTGAACTGATCCCACGGGCCGGCTACGGTCGGCCCAGGATCCTGTCTTCCTTTCGCTCCACCCTTCATCACCACACACAACTAAAGGTAAGCGTCATGCCGCAGGAATTCTTTATCGCCGCCGCTGCAGGGGGCTCCAATCCGTCGGCCGCTCTGTCGCAGATGGGCTTCGAGCACTTGATCACCGAGATGACCTCCAACCCCGGCGATTTCGCCGTGTCCTGGGTCGTTCTGATCACCCTGATCGCTATGTCCGCTTCTTCCTGGTACTGGACGGTCATCAACATCTTCCGCGCCACCCGTCTGAAGAGTGCGGCTGACCGCGTCACCACCGCGTTCTGGGATGCCCCGAACGCACAGGACGCCATCCGCGCCATGGAAGCGCAGTCGGCTTCCGAGCCGTTCTCGAAGATCGCGCTGGACGCAGCCCAGGCTGCTGCTCACCACCAGCGCGCCGAAGGCAGCACCGGCGCGCTGGGCGAGAGCCTGAGCCGCTCGGAGTTTGTCGATCGCGCCCTGCGTCAGGCCGTGACCCGCGAAAGCACCAAGCTGCAGTCCGGCATGACCCTGCTCGCCACCGTCGGTGCGACCGCACCGTTCGTCGGTCTGCTGGGTACCGTGTGGGGCATCTATGGCGCGCTGATCAAGATCGGTGCAACCGGTTCGGCCTCCATCGACGCCGTTGCCGGCCCTGTGGGCGAAGCGCTGATCATGACCGCGATCGGCCTGTTCGTCGCTATCCCGGCGGTGTTCGCGTTCAACTTCTTCTCCAAGGTCAACAGCTCGGTGATCGCCAAGTTCGACACCTTTGCCCATGACCTGCATGACTTCTTCGCCACCGGTTCGCGCGTCCGCTAATCCGGTCGTTAAAGAACTCCTTCGCAACGATTTAGACGGAGCCCGTTATGGCCTTCAGTAGTGGAAACAGCGGCGGCCCGATGGCCGACATCAATGTGACGCCCCTCGTGGACGTGATGTTGGTGCTGCTGATCATATTCATCATTACGGCGCCGCTGATGTCCCATAAGGTCAAGGTGGAGCTGCCAGAGGCCAACTTGATCCAGAAGGAAGATGCGGAAAAACGCGCCGCACCGATCACTCTAGCCGTCAAGGAAGACGGGTCGCTGTATTGGAACGACGAGCCGATTTCCAAGGAAGCCCTGGAATCACGCCTGTCCACCGCAGCACAGCAGACTCCGCAACCGCCGCTCAATTTGCGCGGCGACCGCACGACCAAGATGCGTACGATCAACGAGATCACCAAGATCGCGCAGGGTCAGGGCATGCTGGACGTCGGCTTCGTTGCAACCAAAGAGAAGGGGCAGTAAGTCATGGCATTCAGTACCAGTGGAAACCGAGGCCCAATGGCCGACATCAACGTCACGCCCCTCGTGGACGTGATGTTGGTGCTGCTGATCATCTTCATCGTAACTGCGCCGATCATGACGTACCCGATTGCCGTGGATCTGCCGCAGCGGGTGCTCAATCCGCCACCGCAGACGACCGAACCGCCGCCGCCGATCGAGTTGCGTATCGACGCCAGCAACCAGGTGTTCTGGAACAATAGCCCGACTCCGGTCGCGCAGTTGCAACAGAAGATGGAAGAAGTGGTTCAGGCTGATCCGACCAATCAGCCGGAACTGCGCATCGACGCCAATGAAGATGCGGAGTATGAGGTGATGGCCAAGGTCCTCGCCGCGGCGAAAAACTCACAGATGAAGAAAATCGGCTTCATGCAGTAAGACATCGCAAGATCGTAATATAACAGTCATGAAACGACTGCAACGCCAGCGGAAACGGTGGCGTTTTTTTATGGTCGATCGAACATGGCCGTTGTCCGTCACTGGTATGAGGTGGGCAGACTCAGCATTTGCTGCATCGCCTACGTTGAGTCTTTTTGGTGGCTATATCGATACGTCGAGATACCTGCGCGCCGATTCGCACGCAGGTTGTCATCGAGTTTGGAGATGTGTGACGTTGTTGGACGTCGAGCACAATGGTTTAGTTTGTCGTCCCTGAAACATTCCTCTCAAGTACGAATCGCCAGCAGTGACAGCCGTACGATGCGAGATGGATGGAGCACGGCTTCCTAGCCGCGAACAAAACAAGGACACCTTTAAAAACTTCGACTTCGGTAAATTGCGCGCGATACGCATCAATGACTTGCGAGCGCGCCTTGGTCGAGTATTAAAGGTGCCTTAGAGCGAGAACCCTTAATCCTCTCGCCGCATTCAAATAGACCCCTTTTCTTGAGATGCCGACACTCTTCTCCACCAGACAGTCTTAACGAAAAGCCAGCTGCGTACCGGCGTCTTGATCACTAGCAAAAGAAATCCGATCGAAAGCAAGCACCAGACGGCCGGGAATTCATTCGGGTTGTCCGTGGTCAGCCTAGCCAGAATTGGACCCAACAAAAGATGGAAAATCGTAAACCTCCATGAACCGTAAGCTAGCGGAACGATGAAGGCGGCGAAGATATAGGGTGCCCAGACGACCTTGAAGCCAAAGATGGTAACGCTGAGGAGGTCGTTGACGGGTAGCTCCCAGGCTATATGCCAGTTTCCACTGACCGAACAAAGGCGATCAGAGCAGAGAGCCGTTCCTTTGGGCACGTGACTTGCCCATTCGAAGGGGTAGATTTTGAGGATCATCAGGATGAGACAGATGAAGCAAGCGAAATACGCATAATTCTTCACCTTATTTTTCGCCGCTTCTGGGATAAAATAAAGTGATATCGCATTTATGAAAAAAGGCTGTATTGCGATATGAAGGAACCCGAGTAACGTGGCGACCTGGTTCATCGGGTTGCTGCAGGAGTTGATTACGGTGTAGGTGAAAGCCTGTAGGATTTCCATTAGCGAAAAGAATGCAAGGCATCCCCACAATTCGAACGGTTCTTTTTTGTAGGCCGAGTATGCGCATCCTAAGAGGCCGCAAGCAGCTACCGCCGTGGAAGCTTGTCCATTCCAGCACATAAATAATGAATGTTAGGTAGTTAGAAGGTAACCTTCAGAATATGTGAAGTGGCAAGGATTCAAGTTTTATTTTCGGAAACTATCACGCCAAAAGCGAGCCTTCCAAGGCTATCGTTGCTGATTCGCGGCAGTGGCCGAGCCATCACGTTGCTTAGAGCCGCTAACAGAGCGTGGCGAGCAGTGTTGAGATCAGTAAGGACGGCGCACAGCAACCGCAGTTTAAGAGTAGTTAATGCCGATTCCGAGAACTGGCCGCGCCCGCCTGGCGGTGGAGCGCAGTAGATTTGTTAGCCGATCTAAGTCGGCCCTGAAAATCCCCCTTAGATAGCAGGCGCCGCAGCTGACAGTCGCAATTGGCTCTTGTCATTGCCCGGATCCATTTGTGGAAAAATGCGATTCAGGTACTGGCAAACACGGGTTTTAGCCCGCCGCAGAACTGAGCATGTGCAGCACATTGCCGTGGCGCCTTTCAGCCTGCAGTCTTCTTCAGATGTTCGATCACCGGCTCCACCGCCTGTCGTCGCTTGATCCAGCGCCATTGCCGTCGCGTCAGCGTCTTGGCCTTGCCGCGATGCAGGACCTGCACGCCATCGACTTCGCGCCCGCGATCGCCCAGGTCCACGATCGCCACCGTCGGTTCTACGCGCACATCCTGCAGCAACCCGCGTGTCTGCTCCAGCTGTTCGGCCAAGGTGTCGCCATCGTACGGGTTGCCAGGAAAACTGCGCGCGCCCACGACCAATCCCTTGCAGGCGGTGACCGCAATGCCGACCTTGACGCCGAATGCGTACGCTTGACGCGCCTTGCCCTTGCCGATGCATTCCACTTCCGGGGCATGCAATGCGTACAGTTTTTGTTTGTCCTTCGGACGCTACGTGTACAGCCGTTGCGCACGTTCCAGCCAGACCGCGATGCGCTCGCGCACGCCGGGTTCCACCTGGTCCAGCTTGCGCTGCATGTCGCGCAACATCCGCCCCAACACCGTGCGTTGACGTCGCAGCACGCGCTGCATGACCCAGGCGCTGCCGCCAGCGCGTCAGCGAGCTGGGATCGCACGGCAAGCGCGTCTGGAACACGACTTCGCCAGTGAAGAACTGCCAATACGGATTTTCCAGCCAGCGCTCGCACACCGCTTCATCGGACAGGTCGTCGGCGTGTTTGAGGTACAGCAGGCCGGCGATCAGCCGCGCCGGCAGCGCGGGACGACCGCCACCGGCTGGCGTGGCCGGAAAATGTGGCAAAAGCGTCTGCTCCAACGCCGCCCACGGCATGCGGTGGCTCAATTACACCAACGGATGACGCAGATCGATCTGGTTCTCCAGGCGCGAACGAAACAATTCGTCGGCGGGTCTGTCTTCGGCAGCAGGACGGCGTGTACGCATGGACGGAAATTGCAAAAAAACCAGCCCTCAGCGTCGCGAAAACTGGTAGTTCTGGCACGCCGGTGCAGACATCAAGGCCTTGCGGTCGTTGGGTGATTGGGGTTTTTCAGGGGCGACTAAATAGTGGATGACGCAAGGTCGATCTTGCCTTATGCGACTAAGAGCGGCTAACAAAACGACTGCGCTTACCGCCAGGCGGGCGCGGCCAGTGCTCGGAATCGGCATGTACCACGCGTACACTCCGGTCCCTGCGCGCCGTCCGCATCCACCTGGCGGCTGCTCGCTACGTTTTGTTAGCCGCTCTAAGAGCGGCTAACAAAACCCAGGAAGAAGCCGTAAGCAGATGATGGAGCATGCAAGCGAGAGCAACGCCAAGTGGAGATCGATGCGGCGTTCAAAGCGGATGCGCAGTTTGCCCAGGCCTGCGAACCAGGCATGCGTGCGCTCGACGACCCAGCGATGACGGCCCAACCGGTCGTTGCGCGCGATCCCCTTGCGTGCGATCCGCGCAATGATGCCGCGCTGCTTGAGGAAGGCGCGACAGCGGTCGATGTCGTAAGCCTTGTCGGCGTGCAATTTGTCTGGCCAACGTCGCGGGCGCCCTGGTTTGCCACCAATTGGCGGCAAGGCGTCGATCAACTCCTCGAACACGACCGAGTCGTGCCGATTGGCGCCGGTGACGCACACTGCCAAGGGCACGCCGTTGCGGTCCACGATCAGATGCCGTTTGCTGCCGAGTTTGCCGCGATCGGTCGGGTTTGGCCCGGTGTAGGCGCCCCCCGGGGGGAGGCCACACTGGCGGCGTCCAGACTGGCTCGGCTCAGATCCAGCCTCTGGGCGCGACGCAGCTCGGTCAGCAACACCTGATGCAGACGATGCCACACACCGGCGGCTTGCCAATCACGCAACCGGCGCCAGCAGGTCATGCCGCTGCCATAGCCCAGCTCCATAGGCAGGTCTTCCCATGGCACGCCCGTGCGCAGGACATAGACGATGCCGTTGAGGGCTTGCTGATCACTGATACGCGGCCGTCCACCTTTGGGCGAACGCTTCACTTGGGGAATCAGCGGCTCGATGCGCTTCCACAGCGCAATGGGGATCTCTTTGCGACGTGTCATGTCCGCAATTTTGCCACCGGCGAGACAAGATTCAAGGGGTTTTGTTAGACGCTCTAAATATCTCAAACCTTAATTGACGCGCTTCGCAGTATCTGCAAATACGCACGCACCGTCGCATCAAGTCCTCGATACAACGCCTCGCTGGTCAATGCGTGGCCGATCGACACTTCCAGTACGCCTGGGACAGCGGCCAGAAAATCGCCCAGGTTGGTCTGCGACAAATCATGCCCGGCATTGATGCCCAGGCTTGCATCACTGGCGCCTCGCGCAGCATCGGCAAACAACCGGAATGCGGCATCCGGCTGCCCGTTTGCATGCGCCTGCGCATACGGGCCGGTGTATAATTCGATGCGATCTGCACCAAGTGCGGCTGCCCGAGCTACGTCGGGATTGCTGGCGTCGACGAACAGGCTGACGCGGCTGCCAAGTGTCTTGAACGCAGCGATCAAATCGCCGAGCGGCGCGGTGTTCTGCGCAAAATCGAAGCCGTGATCCGAGGTGAGTTGCCCATCGTCATCGGGCACCAGCGTAACCTGTTCCGGACGCGTGGCGCGGCACAGTTCCAGCAATCCCGGATAGCCATCGCGCGGCGGCGCGAACGGGTTGCCCTCGATATTGAATTCGACTGAGTGCGCGCGCGTCAGTGCACTCAGCGCCAGCACGTCGTCGGCGCGAATATGCCGCTGGTCCGGGCGTGGATGCACGGTGATGCCGTGCGCGCCAGCGGCGATGCAGGTGCGTGCGGCGTGCACCACATCCGGATCGTGTCCACCGCGCGAATTGCGCAGCGCAGCGATCTTGTTGACGTTGACGCTGAGCCGGGTCGTCACGATGTCGTTCTCAGGCTTGCGGCTCGCTGCCGTGCGTGGCGTCAACAGCAGCAGATTTGCGTGCCTCCGCCAGTTCGCGCAGCCGGCGCAGTTCTGCCGGGTCGATCATGCTGCCGGTATCGCGCTGGGTGTCGCCCATACACGAGGCAAACCAGCCGCGCGTCCACAGCAGCAGGAATAGCAATGCCACCAGTAGCGAGACCACCAGCAACCACACGTGCGGTGTGCTGAAGGCCAGCACCAGCGCACCAAGTGCCATAAGCAGAAACAGCCAGTGCATGACGAACTCCCCGTTGAGTGGCGGCAGTGTAGCGCCGTGCTAGGCACGGTTCTACGTGATAAGAGAGGCCCGCGTCAGAGCAGCGGCGACAGCAGCCGTGCGAAGGCTTCGGGAAGCCGAGAGCGCCACATTGGTCGATGGCGCGCAAAGCGCACTTCCTGCGCGCGCTGCATGTCGGTGCCGATTAGCCCGGCCAGTTCGGCGGCCACCGCCTGGTTGCGGAACAGCATCGATAACTCGAAGTTGAGACGGAAGCTGCGGCTGTCGAAATTGGCGCTGCCGACGATGCAGACCTCGTCGTCGGCGAGCAGCGCCTTGGTGTGCAACATGCGCGGGCCGTACTCGTAGATGCGCACGCCGGCTTCGAGCAATTCGTCGAAATACGAGCGCGCCGCGTAAGTCACCAGGCGCGAGTCGCTGACACGCGGCACCAGCAGGCGCACGTCCAGGCCGCCCAGCGCGGCGGAGGTCAGCGCCATGCGTGCAGCTTCGCCGGGGACGAAGTACGGCGTAACCAGCCAGATGCGATGCTTGGCCTCGTGGATGGCGGCGACCATCAGGCGGTGAATCGCTTCCCACGACGAATCCGGCCCGGATACCAGCACCTGCGCATCGACCGTGCCTTGCGCGCGCGTCGGTACGTCTTCCGGCCACAGCTTCTGGCCGTGGAATGCGTCGCGGCTCTGTCGGGTGGCGTAGAGCCAGTCTTCCAGAAACACCAGCTGCAGGCTGTGCACCACGTGGCCCTGCAGACGCACGTGCAGATCGCGGTACGCATCGGCGCGCACGTATTCGTTTTCGTCGTCGGTCACGTTGATGCCGCCGGTGAAGCCGATCCGGCCATCGATGACGATCACCTTGCGGTGGGTGCGCAGATTCAACCAGGGCCGCTTGAACGGCTTGAGGAACTGAGACGGATGGAACCAAGCGGTTTCCACGCCGGCCTCGCCCAGCGTGCGCAATGCGCGCCGGGTCATCGCCGACGAGCCCACCGCATCCATCAGCAAGCGTACCTTGACCCCAGCGCGTGCGCGCTCCATCAGCGCGTCGCAGATCGCAGTGCCGCTGCGGTCCGGCTGGAAAATGTAGTACTCCAGATGGATGTGGTCGCGTGCGCTGCGGATCGCTTCGATGATGGCGGCATAGGTCGTTGCGCCGTCGACCAGCCAGTGCACTTCGGTGGCGCTGCTCGGCGCCAGGCCGGTGGTGGACTGGGCGACCTTGGCCAACTCGGTGCAGTTGGCGTCCGGCGGGCAGACGCTGCTATAGCTCTCCATGCCCGAGCGCGAACGGCCGCGCCGCAAGCGCTGGCGTTTCACCTTCTGCGGGCCTAACCAGTAATAGATCAGCAGCCCCAGATACGGCAGCGCAGCCAGCGACAACACCCAGCTCAGCGTGGCCACCGGCTCGCGCTTTTGCAGCACTATCCAGCCGACGATCCACAGCAGGTACAGCACGTAGGCGGCCAGGAGAAGCGCTTCGAGGTGGGGAATGGTGGCCAGCCAGTCCCACGCGCTTTGTACATGTGCGAGCATGCGCGGATTCTACGGGTCGCGCTCGCTGCTACGATGACTGTGTGGCCAACGCGGCTGCGCCGCATCGGTCTGAAAGCTTCATCGTGTTGAACGTGCAGGCGCGCCGCATGAGACCTGCCGGTCGTACGATGACGAGATGGCAAATGCGATTAAGGGCCGTGGTGCGACCGGCCATCTGCCCGGACGGTTCGAGGTCACCACCCAACGGGCGGTGGACGATGGCTGGTATGTCGACGACAGCGAGGCGTTCGCCTCGTCCGCATTGCGCACCCAGGTCACCGAGGAAACCGCGCGCAGCATCATCAGCCGCAATCAATCGCCGGACATCGGATTCTCGCAGTCGGTCAATCCGTATCGCGGCTGCGAGCATGGCTGTAGCTACTGTTTTGCACGGCCCTCGCACGCGTATCTGAATCTGTCGCCGGGCTTGGATTTCGAAACCAGGTTGTTCGCAAAACAAATGCGCCGGAACTGCTGCGGCGCGAGTTGTCGCGGCCGGGGTATGTGCCCAGCCCGATTGCGCTGGGCATCAATACTGATGCGTATCAGCCGATCGAGCGCAAACACGCGCTGACGCGGCAGTTGATCGAGGTGCTGTGGGAGACGCGCCATCCGTTCACGCTGATCACCAAGAACGCTCTGGTGACGCGCGATCTGGATCTGCTCGCCCCGTTGGCATGCGAAGGACTGGTCAATGTGCATTTTTCGGTGACCACCTTGGACCCGCACGTATCGGCCAAACTCAAGCCGCGCGCGTCCGCACCGCATGCACGTCTGCGCGCAATGCGTGCGCTGCACGAGGCCGGCGTGCCGGTCGGGGTGATGGCCGCGCCGGTGATTGCTTGGATCAACGACCACGAATTGGAAGCGATCCTGCAGGCCGCCTCTGGTGCCGGTGCGCACAGTGCCGGCTACGTGCTGCTGCGGCTACAGCACGAGGTGGCGCCGTTGTTTCGCGACTGGTTGCAAACCCATTACCCGCGCAGCGCGCCGGGCATGTGATGAGCACGATCCAGCAGCTCCGTGGCGGCAAGGATTACGACAGCGCCTTCGGCGCCCGCATGCGCGGACAAGGCTAATGGCGAGACGCTTCGCTCTCGCCCACCGCCGCGCCGGCTTCGACGTGCGCGCGATGCCGGCGTTGAACACCCGGAAATTCAGGCGTCTAACTCCGCCTGCCAAGCCGGTGCCGTAATCGCCGCAGGGGCAGTTGTTCTAGGGACGTGAATTCCGGATTCGCAAGAGCGGGCGTGCTGTTGCCGTTACGAATCCCTAATCCCTAATGATGAATCCTCGTCATACAACACCTGCGCCGACTGGAACAGAATCCAGCTCGTGGCGATGAATTTGTCGCCGCCGACCCAAGCGGTTGCCGTGGTGGGTGTGGGTGAAGACGGTGGGGGCGATCAGCAGGCTGTCGGTGCGTGGGCGCGCCTTGCGTTGGGAATAGGAACTCGTTTTCGCCTTTGTGGTGAACTGCAGCAGTGGTTCGCTGCAAGCCGATGGCCTTGCGTGTTTCGAAATGCTGTTCACTTAAGCGGAGCAGCCTTTCGATCTACCGGATAGCGGGTCTTCGAGATCTTCACCGTCCTTGGCCGCGTAGGCATTCGAGGAACAGGCTCGCGATGCCCGAGCGAAGTTGGGATAGGCGTCTTCCTGTGGCGGAAGCCGGATTGGCTGCGGCCATCACGATGAGTTGCACTGCGATGTACTGGCAGACCGGTGTGAATCGGATGTCCGCAGGCGTTGTGCCAAACGCCACAGCTGCCTGACCGGCTTCACGTCCAATGATGTTGTAAGCCAGCAACAACCCCCAGACTTCCTGGTACACCAAGTCGATCTTCTTGCTGCGTAAGGTCGTCGCGTTGTGCTGCATCGAGCTTTTGATGTCGCGCAAACCCAGTTCGATTTCCCATCGCTGCTGGTAAAGCGTTGCGACAGACTTGGCGCTGTAAGTGGTGGCAGGCAGCGAGGTCAGTACCGACTTTTCTCTTCCCCTGATGCAGATAGCTCACTTCACGCACGTCCCAGTGCGTGGGAAGCGCTGGATTGCGTTTTCTGGGTGCGAGCTCGTGCACCGGCTCCACCGGAATATTCTGCGTAAAAGTGCTCAGGTTGGAGAAGTTGAACAGGTCGCCAAGGTCGAACAGCTGCTGTTGAAGGGACACAAAAAAATCCGATACCAGAAGTCTGGTATCGGATTTTCGGTGACTCATTTGCTTAAGTGAACAGCATTACCGCTATGCGGGGGTTTTCATCACATAACGCGCGCTGTGACGATCAGAACTTGTAGTTGATCGAAGCGGCCAGCACGTCGCCCTTCACCGTATAGCTGCCAGCCAGACGGTCGCCGGTGGCGCTGCGGGTGTCGCTGGTCGGGTCACTGGTGAACAGGTGGGTGTAACCGAAGTTGTATTCGGCCTGCTGCGACGGGTGCCAGCTCAGACCCAGTGACACCCACTTGCGGCTGGCATCCGGCACGCGCACGTCGCGATGGTCTGCGGTGGTGGGGGTCTGGTCGTACGCCACACCGCCACGCAATGTCAGCGTATCGCTCATGCGGTAGTCGGCACCGATCGAGGCGAAGGTCGTGTCGCGGTAGGAAAAGTCCAGCACGCTGTCGGGCTGATTGGAGGCGAAGTCCACGGTCACCTGGTCGAACTTACTCCAGGCGGTGCGGGTGACGTCGGCCATGATCGACCACTGCTCGTTCACGTTGTGCGTGAAGCTGGCGGTGGCGGTGGCCGGCAGCTTGACGGTAGCGCGGCCCTTGGTATCGACAAAGGTACCCGGTGCGGCGACACCCAACACGCTTGCGGCGCTGCCCGGCACGGTGAAGTCGGCGTCGCCGTCGGTGATCTTATGCTCCACTTCCGAGCGGTAGCTGAAGCCTATATGGGTGTTCTCATCAATGCTGAACAAGCCACCGAGGGTGAAGCCCACTTCGGTGCTGTCGCCCTTGATGCGCGAGTAACCGTCGGCGCTGCCTGGGGCGAAACCCGGCGCGCGACGCGCGGCCAGAATGCTGCCGAAATCTACCGCGCTGGCCAGATCGATATCCAGACGCTCGGCAAACACCGAGGCACCGAACGACACATACGGGTTCACGTCGTAGGAGAACGCGACGTTGAAGTCGATCGCCTGCAGCTCGGTGTGGGTGCCGTGGTAGCGGCCGGCCCAATCACGGTCGTATTCGGTCTTGAAGCCGAACGGCACGGTCAGCGAGGTGCCAAGGTGCATGCTGTCGTTCTCACCGAACGGCACATGGAAGTACACCGCCGGGACCGGCGCGATCATGCCAGCGTCGCTGCCATTGCCGCCGGAGACCGGGGCACCGTTGGCGTAGGTGGCGTTGTCAGGCTGGAACTTGGCCGAGAAGCCGATGACGCTGACGTCGGCCTGAAACAGGCGACCGTCCAGCTGGCGCATGCCGGCCGGGTTGTTGGCAATGATCGAGGCATCGTCCGGGGCGCTACCGGAACCTGCGAAGGCGCGGCCAAGACCCTTGGCGCTGTTTTCTTTCAGCTGGAATGCGGCGCCATGTGCCTGGCCAACGGCCATTACGCCAGCGATACCGGCGGCCAACAGGGTGGCGCGGCTGAGAGTGGAAGCGGTAGACATAAGCGTAGTGCTCTCCGGATAAAAACTGCAGTGGTAGGTACAGCGTCCGCACCCAGCGCCAAGTGGCTGCTGGAGCGCGCCGGAGCCCCTCCCCCGACCAACGACGCCGTACGCAGTATAACCAGGACGATTAACCGAACAATAACGAAGTGCGTTTTGGCCGGCTGGACAAGACAGGGGTGGGTTCAGGACCGTGAACCCGCTAGAGTGCCACTCCGATGTTCGTCTCGATCCCCTCCCGCAAGAAATCCGCGCCGCGCTGGGCGGTGCCGCTGCTGTTCGCAATCGTCTGGCTGGCCTATCTGTGGTCGATCAGCCGACCGGGCGAAGCGCGCAGCACGCTGTGGCTTGACTGGGGGGCACTTTCCAGCGGCGTGTCCAACCTAGGCGACTGGTGGGCCACATTACGCGACGGCAGCGTGCTGCGGCTGTTCACCGCCTTGTTTCTGCACGCGGACTGGTCGCACCTGCTCGGCAACTTGGTGTTCCTGTTGATCTTCGGGTTGCCGGCCGAGCGCATCCTGGGTCCATGGCGGCTGCTGCTGTTGTTCCTGGTTGGTGGCGCGGCGTCCAACTTGGCGGCGATCTTTGCGATCGGCACGCCGGACCGGGTGATCATCGGCGCCTCGGGCGCGGTGTCGGCGTTGATCGGCACTTATCTGGCGCTGTTTCCCGGCGCCAAGCTGGGCGTGGTGTTGCCGCTGGGGGTGTTTCTGGAATTCATCCGCGTGCCTGCGCCTTTGCTGATCGGTGTCTGGGCGCTGCTGCAGGTGGTGTTCGCCTACATCGGCCCGGCGTTCGGCATGGTGGCGTGGTCGGCGCATATCGCCGGTTTCGCGTTCGGCATCGTCTATGGGTTGTACGTGCGCGCGGCGATCGCGCGGCGGCTGCGCAAGCGCCACGGGTTTTAGCGCGGCGCGCAAACCGTCGCTAACGCTCGTTGATGGCAGCGCGAGCGTGCGATGGCGGCTCTCTTGCACTGCCTTGGGCGCGTTGGCGCGCCTATAATTGCGGCATGTCCAAGCCTCTGTACAAAGTCACCTTCCTCAATCACGGCAAGGTGTACGAGCTCTACGCGCGCCAGGTCACCGGCAGTCATCTGTGGGGCTTCAACCAGATTGGCGAGCTGGTATTGGACGTGCACGACGGTGTGGTGGTCGATCCCACCGAAGAGCGCCTACGCGAAGAGTTCG
Organism: Xanthomonas fragariae; assembly: GCF_017603965.1. Taxonomy (NCBI): domain Bacteria; kingdom Pseudomonadati; phylum Pseudomonadota; class Gammaproteobacteria; order Lysobacterales; family Lysobacteraceae; genus Xanthomonas; species Xanthomonas fragariae. The sequence goes on from NZ_CP071955.1 coordinate 24,962, forward strand.
GCAACACCAAGACCTTGCACCTGCCGATGCAGAGCATCGTGCGCATCGAAGAAGTGGAGAAGAAAGGCCAGTCGGTGATTCGCGATGCCACTACCGGCGACAAGGTGGTCACGCCGTTTCCGTCGCCGACCAAACCACGCTGATGCGCATCCTGGTGCCCGACGACTATCAGGGCGCGGTGCGTCAGCTGCCGTGTTTGCAGCGGCTGCAAGGGCACGATGTACAGGTGTTGGGCGCGTTGGCGACCGATCCCAACGAATGGGCGCAGCGTCTGGTGCAAGCCGATGCGCTGGTGTTGATCCGCGAGCGCACGCGCGTGGACGCCACGCTGCTGCGGCGCTTGCCGCGGCTCAAGCTCATCAGTCAGACCGGACGGGTGGGCGCGCATGTGGATGTGGCCGCATGCACTGAATTTGGGGTGGCGGTGGCCGAAGGCGTCGGCTCGTCGGTGGCGCCAGCCGAACTGACATGGGCCTTGATCTTGTCAGCCAGCCGTCGTTTGAGCGAGTACCAGCGCGCGTTGCATCAAGGCCGCTGGCAAGCACTCGGCGATCCGGGTGTGGGACGCGTGCTGCACGAGCGCACGCTGGGCATCTGGAGTTATGGGCGGATCGGCCAGCGCGTGGCCAATTTTGGACGCGCGTTCGGCATGCAGGTGCTGGTGTGGGGCGGCGAAGACTCCTGTGCCAAAGCCGCGCGCGATGGGTTCGAAATCGCTGAAAGCCGTGAGGACTTGTTCGAACGTAGCGACGTGCTGTCGCTGCATCGGCGCCTCACTGCGCAGACTCGCCATCACGTGAGCGCGCAGGATCTGGCGCGCATGCGTGGCGATGCCTTGCTGGTCAATACCAGCCGTGCCGAATTGATCGCACCCGGTGCGTTGTTGGCCGCACTCGACGCCGGTCGGCCAGCACAGGCAGCAGTGGATGTGTTCGAACGCGAACCGCTGCTGGATCCGCGCGATCCGCTGTTGCAGCATCCGCGGGTGTTGGCGACGCCGCATTTGGGCTACGTAGAACGTGACAGCTACGCTCTGTATTTCGAAGCCGCGTTCGACAATGTGCGGGCGTTTGCGGCGGGCACGCCGCGCAATCTGGTCAATCTCGAAGCGTTGGCGACTGCGCGATAATGATCGGTTGAGCAGTAGATCGCGTGCGCCTTGAAGCAAGGCGGCCATCGTGGGATGGGCATCTCCAGCAAAGCGCTACATCTCCAGCAAAGCGCTACGCCTTAACGGCGCGCTGCAACGAGGCCTTGCAGCGCGACCCGCGACGCCGCGCGTGCGGCTGCAGTAGTCACTGATCGGGCAGCGCATCGCGTCAAGCGTTGGGTGCGCATTGGAAACTACAGGAAAGCTGCTCGCGACCAGTCACTCCGGGAAGCATGTGCTTCTCGACGATCGATGGCGTGGTTGCCAATCGCTCGGTCACGATCCCCGCACTTTTCCGCTTCGCCAAACACTGCAGGTGTGAGGCAGCTGCAGTACTTCTTGTCTTGGTCTTGCGCCTTACTTGACCGGTTCGGTCCGCTTGGGCTTGTCTGCAGTGGCTGGACGTGCTGCTGCCGGTTTCGGCTCGGCTGCTGTCTTGGTCGCCCTTGCCTTCTGTGCCGCCTGTGCCCTGGCCTTGAGCGCGGCTTGCGCCTTGGCGGCCGAGCCGGGCTGCTTGAGTTCGGCCAATGCGGTGGCGATCGGGCCATCGCCCGGCAGCACGTCGCCGGTCCTGTAGCCCTCCTCACCCTCTTCGTCGCCACGCAGATGGCCGGGCAAGGTGGCTTCGCTGTAGTCGGTCAGGCTGGCCGGCACGTCGGTATCGCCCGGTTGCGGTTCGGGGGTGAGCAGCACTTCCGGCACGATGCCGCTGGCCTGGATCGACTTGCCGCTTGGCGTGTAATAGCGCGCGGTGGTGAGCTTGACAGAGTCGCCGTTGTCCAGCGGCAACACCGTCTGCACGGAGCCCTTGCCGAAGGTGCGGCTGCCGATGACGCGCGCGCGCTGGTTGTCGCGCAGCGCGCCGGCCAGCACTTCCGAGGCGCTGGCCGAGCCGGCGTCGACGAGGACGACGACCGGTGCGCCGCCGAGCAGATCGCCCGGGGTGGCGTCGAACTTGGCATCGCTGATCGAGATGCGCCCGCGCGTGCTGACGATGTTGCCCTTGTCGAGTAGATCGTCGGCAACCTGCACTGCCGAGGTCAGCAGACCACCGGGGTTGCTGCGCAGATCCAGCACCAGGCCGCGTAGCTTGCCGCCGGCCTGTAGCTGCTTGAGGTTCTTCTGAAAGTTAGCCCCGGTGTCGGCCTGGAAGGTGCTGATGCGGATGTAGCCATAGCCGGGTTCGAGCAGCTTGCTGCGCACGCTGGCCACGCGAATGGTCTCGCGCTGCAAGGTTACGTCGAACGGTTTGGGCGCCTTGTCGCGCAGGATCGTCAGCACGACCTTGCTGCCGGATTCGCCGCGCAGCGGTTCCATCGCCTTGCTGGCATCGATCGGCTTGCCATCGATGGCCACGATCACATCGCCGGCACGAATACCGGCGCGTGCAGCCGGGGTGTCGTCAATCGGCGCAATTACCTTGAGCGTGTTGTCCTGCTGTTGCAGCAATTCCACGCCGATGCCGTCGTAGGCGCCAGTGGCCTGTTCGTCAAAGGCTTTGGCGTCTTCCTTGTCGAAATAAGTGCTGTGCGGGTCCAGATCCGAGAGCAGGCCGCGCACCGCTGCGTGCATCAGCTTTTTGTCTTCGACCGGATCGACGTAGGCCTGCTTGACTGCGTTGTACACCGCCACAAAGCGGCGGATCTCGTCCAGCGGCACCTTTGAGATGGCGGCTTCATTGGCTTCCGGATCGTCCGCAGTGGCCTGGGCCGCAGCGGGACGGGCGGTCTGCGTCCAACCAGGCGACGCGAACAAGGCCAACAACAGGGCAACGGACAGGACGGCTACGCGCATGAAGCACTCCGACAAAGAGACAAGACGCCCCGCACGACGGAGCTGGCTGGATTATGCGCGAAGCTGCAGTAAATCCGCGTTGAATTGCTGGCGGCGCGCCGCACTCAGCGACGCTGCAACCAGCTCGATGGATCCACCGGCTGACCATTGCGACGTAGCTCGAAGTACAACGCCGGCACGCCCTGCCCCCCCGAGCTGCCGACCTTGGCCACTGCTTCGCCGCGTTTGATGGACGCGCCGGCATCGCGCAACAGCGTGTCGTTATGCGCGTACAGGCTCATGTAGCCGTTGCCGTGGTCCACGATCAGGATCATGCCGTAGCCGGTCATCCAGTCGGAGAACACCACGGTGCCGTCAGCCACTGCGGTGACGGTGCTGCCCTTGGGCGCGCCGATCAGCACGCCCTTGCTGGTGTGGCCGTCCGGCAAGGTGGCATCGAAGCGGGCCAGCAAGTTGCCCGACACCGGCCAGCTGAGCCCACCCACCTTGGGCGCCGGTGCGCTGGCGATCAGCTTGGGCGGGGTCTTGCCGGGACGATCAGGGCGATCGGATTTGCTGTGCTTGGCCTGCGCTGCGGCCTCGGCAGCTGCACGTTTGGCGGCGGCACGTCGTTCGGCTTCGGCCTTGGCAGCAGCTGCGCGCAGATTGGCGAGCAGTTGTTCCAGCGACTGGGCGTCCTGGCCCAGGGCTTTTTCGCGTTCGGCGTGTTGTTTGTAGCGGTCGTCCAGTTGTGCGACGGTGGCCGCCTGCTGCGAGCGATCTTTCTGCAGCGAGGACGCCTGGGCCTTCTGTCGCGCACGCGCCGCATCCAGTGCCTGGCGACGACTGGCGATGTCCTGTTCCACTTTCGCCAAGGCATCCAACTGCGTGGTCAGCGCCTGGATACGCTGCGCACGTGCGTTCTGCACATAGCGGTGATCTGCCAGCATGCGTGTGGCATCGCCAACGGTATCTTGCGATAGCAACACCTTCAACGGTGCATTGCGGCCGACCTGATCGGCGGCGCGCAACAACGTAGCCAGTTGCACGCGCTGACTTTGCAGGCCGCGCTGCAATTGCGCGCGGTCCTGTTGCAGGTTGGACAGGTGTTGTTCCTGTTCGTGCATCGCTGTTTCGGTCTCGCTCAATGCGCGTGCAGTCTTGGCCACCTTCTCGTCGGCCTGGCGCAGCTGCTGGGCAGCGGTACCGCGCTTGCCTTCCAGTTCGCGCCGATCAGCGCTGATGGTCTTCAACTCATCGCGCAGCTGCTGCAGTTTGCGCTCGGTTTCGCGCTGGCTCTGCGCATCCGCTCCCGCGCTGGCCAGCAGTGCGCAAGCCAGCACGGTCGCTGCTAGCCACACGCGTCCACCGCCGATGGCGGGAGCAAACGGCAGGCGCGGCAGCGGTGCGGGCGAAGGGGGCAACGAAAGGTCCAGTAACTTCAGGCAGGTGCGCGATTGTAGCCAAGCATGGTGTGATCGCCGCCACGCACCAGACAAGCGCCGCCGCGCGAGGTTCAGCATGAAGCCCCAGTATCTTCTGCTGGCGTTGTCCGCGGTCTGCACAAGCGCCTGGGCCGACGAGGACATCAGCGAGGTCGACGGCCGCATCAGCCCCAAGATCGCCGTGGTCAGCGGCGCCACCGCGCGCAGCTTCAATAGCGACGTTGCTCAGAAGGAATGACGCGCTACCACGCGGAGTTCTTGTGTCGACGCACCGCAGAGCGCCTCGCACTCACCGCAACGTCCAAAACACGCTCTAAAATCGGGATTCTGCCGCACGAGGAGTTCCGATGCCCCGCAAGATCCTGTGGTGCCTGGCCGCCACATTGGCCCTGGCCGGCTGCAAACGCGAACCCGCCGACGCGCCCACCGCGCCCGCAGCGCAGACGCCGGTCGATCGCGCGCCCAGCGCGCCGGTCAGCCGACACGCGTTTTTGCCCGAGCTGACCAGCGGCGATTTCGCCGAGTTGGTCAAAACGCTGGCATCGGATGACTTTGAAGGCCGCGGCCCGGGCACGCCCGGCGAAGAAATGACCGTCACCTACATTCGCGACCAGATGCAGCGCATCGGGTTGCAGCCGGGCAATGGCGACAGCTGGTTCCAGGAGGTGCCGATGGTGGAAACCACGGTCGCCCCATCCACCGCACCTAGCCTGCGCAGTGGCGATCAGACCCGTACCCTCGCCTTCGGCAGCGACATCGTGGTGGGCACGCGCACCGGTCAACCCGAGGTCAAGCTGGACAATAGCGAGCTGGTGTTTGTCGGCTACGGCGTGGATGCGCCCGAGCAGCAGTGGAACGATTACGCCGGCCAGGATTGGAAAGGCAAGACGGTGGTGATGTTCGTCAACGACCCCGGCTTCCACACCGGCGATGCCAAGCTGTTCGATGGCAAGCGCATGAGCTACTACGGCCGCTGGACCTACAAGTTCGAAGAGGCCGCACGCAAGGGCGCGGCCGCCGCTTTGATCGTGCACGACACGCCTGGGGCCAGCTATGGTTGGGACGTGGTGAAAAATTCCTGGTCCGGCCCGCAATACGACTTGCCTGCCAAGGACGATCCCGACGCGCGCCTGCCGGTGCAGGGCTGGATCAGCGCCGAGACGGCCAAACAGCTGTTCGCCAACGCCGGGCTGGATCTGGCACAAGCCTACAGGGACGCCAGCAAGCGCGGTTTCAAGCCGGTGCCGTTGAAGGCCAACTGGTCGGTCGACCTGAAAAGCACCATCGCCGAAAAGACCTCGCGCAACGTGGTCGGCGTGCTGCCGGGGAGCACGCACGCCGACGAAGCGGTGCTGTACATGGCGCACTGGGATCACCTGGGCAAGCATCCGGGCGAGAGCGGCGACAACATCTACAACGGCGCGGTGGACAACGCGACCGGCGTGGCGGGCATTCTGGAAATCGCCGATGCCTTCGCGCATGAGGATCCCAAACCGGCGCGTTCGGTGGTGTTCGCGGCAGTGACGCTGGAAGAATCCGGCCTGCTCGGTTCCAAGTATTACGTGGCCAATCCCAGCTTTCCGCTGGACAAGATCGCCGCGGTGATCAACCTGGATGCGATGTCGGTGGCCGGGCGCGCGCGGGATGTCACCGTGGTCGGCATGGGCAGTTCGGAGCTGGAAGACATCCTCAAGCCGATCGCCGCGATGCAGGGCCGCACCCTGCATGCCGAAGCCACGCCGGAAAGCGGCTCGTATTTCCGTTCGGATCATTTCAACTTCGCCAAGGCCGGCGTGCCGGCGCTGTATGCCGATGGCGGCGAAGACCTGCGCGAAGGCGGCACTAGGGCCGGACGTGCGGCCGCCAAGGACTACGGGCGCAATCGCTATCACGCACCGGGCGATGAATACGATGCAGCGAGCTGGAAACTCGATGGCACCATCGAAGACTTGCAGGCGGTGTATGGCGTAGGCAAGGAGGTGGCCGCTGGCGAGCGCTGGCCCAACTGGTATGCAGGCAACCCGTTCAAGGCCGCGCGCGACCGTATGATGGCTGGTAGGCCGGGCACACGTGCGGCGGCGGATGTGCAGACGCCGCAAGCCGAAGACAGTGGCAATCAGAATGGCAAGAACGATGCGAGTGCCAAGAAGGCGGCGCCCGCGCGTTGAGAAGTGAGGACGCGTCGCCGGCTTGACGCCTGCAGCGTTCGCGTGACTGTATTAAGAGCGGCTAACAAAACGACTGCGCTCACCGCCAGGCGGGCGCGACCGGTGCTCGGAATCGGCATGTACCACGTCTACACTCCGGTTCCTGCGCGCCGTCCGCATCCACCTGACGACTGAGCAACCCCGTCAGTCATTGTCGACGCTGACCACGTGTCCGTCTTCCGGATCTAGTTGCAGATCAACCTTTTGTCCACCCCGCTTTGCCTCGGCTTTCCATAACCCGTTTTCGAATGTGAGGTCGTGCACATTCAAGTAGCCGTTGGTCGACAGCGCTGCGCGAATATCGGCTTCGCTGAGCTTTGAAGTGGTGCGGTCGCCATAGACACGGCCGGTGACCGGGTCTATGCGTACATCCACATCCTTCCCATCGCCACTGCGCGCGTCGGCAGTCCACACGCCGTGCTTGAATTTGACGTCATGCACCTTGGTGTAACCTTTGGCGGTGAGCATGCTGGTGACTTCGGTGGATGTGAGCGCTTTGACCGGCTTGTCTGCGGCCGCTTGCGCAAAAGCGCCATGCGAGGCCAAGGCGAGTGCGCCGATCAGGGCGGTTTTCATCAATCGCTGTGTCATGGGATGCTCTTGCAGTGAGGTGCGCTCATGCTGGACGTGCTCCAATTGCCATCAGGTGAAAACCCAACGGCGTTTACAACAGGCGTTCAGCTAAGGAAAGACTGAACAACCAGCCAGCATCTCCAAGTTCAACCAGCAACGTCCAGATGAGGCGTGCGATTGGCTTGAGTGGCGGCATCATGCGGCGTCTGGCGGCTTATCCCACGGCCCGGCAGCATGATCCTCTGGCCGGCAGCGACTGCTGGCGCACCATGCTCAGATTGGACAGCGCAAACAACGTCAGCACCTGCGCCACGTTCCTGGCCAGGCCGCGATAGCGGACCTTGGTGTAGCCGACTGCCGTTCGATCGCCCGCAACCGCATCCACATCCGCCCCGATAAGCGTCTTCATGTCGATGAATCCGCAACATCGTCGCCAGTGCGTCCGGCTGCCACCAGGCCGGCCCGACACCGGATAATGCGGTTCAATGAGCGCGAGCAGTTGCTTCCACAGAAACAGCTGTTCCATCTCGGCCAGAAAGATCTCTCGGCTGGTTTGCTCACGCTTGCCCAAGTCTTTCGCATTACCGAACGTCCGTTGCATGATGGCTTCTCACTCCGTGTGCGTGCCCAGGCCAAACCGGCGAAGTTCTCTTTGAACGCGATGTATATGTAGTACGGACTGAATTCCGGCATGGCCTCGACCGGTCGTATGGTGCTGCCAAGATGATTTGGCGCGTGACCGGCCGTCCACGCGTGGTCGCTGTGGAATCGACCAGCGACGGCGGCGGATATAACGCACTGCCGAATGCGCCCGGCGCAGCAGCGCCATCGCGTAAGCGCAGCCCCAGAATTTCTGCATGTGCGGTTGAGCCCTGGCAGTGGCTGCCAACGAGCGAGTATCTGCACGCTGGGAACCACTGGTTTTCCCAGAATGGTGGGAAAGCCGCAGTGGCTCAGCGCCCCAGGTCGGCCGGTAACGTTGAAACTCGTCATGCACCACGCTGACGAAGGTGCGCATCTGCACCAAATAGAATTCATCGTTCGCTGTGACTTCGATCTGCTTGTGATGCGCGGCCGCGGCGGCGTAACTGCGGAAGTAGTCGTCCCTAAAAAATCCGCTTCAAGCGCCAAGTGCCGTCGGTGACAGCGGCACGGCGCTAAATGACGACCATCCCATCGCCCGCCTCCAGGCACGCAAAAACGCGATCCAGCGCAGCAGCCAGCGCAGGGTGTAGCCGGCGGCGCAGCCGAGCACGTGCAGCGCATCGCCTTGTGCACCTTTCAACCTGCAGCGAGGCAACCTGCAGTCGTCTTTCAGATGTTCGATCACCGGCTCCACCGCCTGTCGTCGCTTGATCCAGCGCCATTGCCGTCGCGTCAGCGTCTTGGCCTTGCCGCGATGCAGGACCTGCACGCCATCGACTTCGCGCCCGCGATCGCCCAGGTCCACGATCGCCACCGTCGGTTCTACGCGCACATCCTGCAGCAACCCGCGTGTCTGCTCCAGCTGTTCGGCCAAGGTGTCGCCATCGTACGGGTTGCCAGGAAAACTGCGCGCGCCCACGACCAATCCCTTGCAGGCGGTGACCGCAATGCCGACCTTGACGCCGAATGCGTACGCTTGACGCGCCTTGCCCTTGCCGATGCATTCCACTTCCGGGGCATGCAATGCGTACAGTTTTTGTTTGTCCTTCGGACGCTACGTGTACAGCCGTTGCGCACGTTCCAGCCAGACCGCGATGCGCTCGCGCACGCCGGGTTCCACCTGGTCCAGCTTGCGCTGCATGTCGCGCAACACCCGCCCCAACACCGTGCGTTGACGCCGCAGCACGCGCTGCATGACCCAGGCGCTGCCGCCACCGCGTCAGCGAGCTGGCATCGCACGGCAAGCGCGTCTGGAACACCACCTCGCCAGTGAAGAAATGCCAGTACGGATTTTCCAGCCAGCGCTCGCACACCGCTTCATCGGACAGGTCGTCGGCGTGTTTGAGGTAGAGCAAACCGGCGATCAGGCGCACCGGCAGCGCGGGACGACCGCCACCGGCTGGCGTGGCCGGAAAATGTGGCAAAAGCGTCTGCTCCAACGCCGCCCACGGCATGCGGTGGCTCAATTACACCAACGGATGACGCAGATCGATCTGGTTCTCCAGGCGCGAACGAAACAATTCGTCGGCGGGTCTGTCTTCGGCAGCAGGACGGCGTGTACGCATGGACGGAAATTGCAAAAAAACCAGCCCTCAGCGTCGCGAAAACTGGTAGTTCTGGCACGCCGGTGCAGACATCAAGGCCTTGCGGTCGTTGGGTGATTGGGGTTTTTCAGGGGCGACTAACGACCGATCACGCCGGCCAGATCAGGCCGGCGTGAAAACTGCGCATGGCTCAGTGCGCCGACGTCGCCGGGCGCCGTGCTGCCGCGCGCTCGGCACGACGTGCGCGCGCACGTGCGCGACGCGCCTTCCAGCGCTCGCTCAGGCACGAGAAGATCACGTACAGCGCCGGGGTGCTGAGCAGGGTCAGACCTTGCGAGAACACCAGGCCGCCGATCATCGCGATACCGAGCGGGCGGCGCAGTTCCGAGCCTTCGCCCAGGCCCACCGCCAGCGGCACGGCGGCCAGGATCGCCACCATCGTGGTCATCATGATCGGCCGGAAACGCACGATCGACGCTTCACGTGCCGCCGCGCGCGCGTCCATGCCGTGCATGCGCTGCGCCACCAGTGCAAAATCGATCATCATGATCGCGTTTTTCTTGACGATGCCGATCAACAACACCAATGCAATCATCGAGATCACCGACAACTCGGTGTTGGTGATGAACAACGCCAGCAGTGCGCCGACGCCTGCAGCGGGCAGGGTGGACAGGATGGTCACCGGGTGGATCAGGCTCTCGTAGAGCATGCCCAGCACGATGTAGACGGTGAGCACCGCCGCCAGCAGCAACACGCCCATCGCGTTGGGGTTGAGCTGCACGTTGAAGCTGTCGCCGCCGCTGAGACGGATGCCGTCGGGCATGCGTAGCCCATCCACGGTGGACTTGATGATCAGATCCGCCTGGCCGGTGCTCACCCCCGGTGCCAGGTTGTAGCTCAGATCCATCGTGGTGTACTGGTTTTCGTGGATGATCTGGGGCGGCGCCAGACCCGGCATCTGGTTGGCGACGGCGGTGATCGGCACCATCTGGCCGGCACGGTTGGGCACGAAGATCTGATCCAGCGCCCTGGGCGTGGCAGTCTGCGAGGGCAGCGCATTGACCACCACGCTGTACTGATTGAGATCCGAATAGATGGTGGAAATCGAGCGTTGGCCGAACGCGCCATATAGCGCGCCATCGATCGCACCAACCGAAATTCCCAGGCGCGCGGCCTTGGCACGGTCGATCACGATGTTCTGGCGCAAACCGGAGGTATCCACATCGGTACCGACATTCCGCAGGCGCGGATTCTTTTTCAGCGCGGTCTGCAGCTTGGGCAGCCATTCCTGCAGCTGCGCAAGATCATTGCCCTGCAGCGACACGCGGTATTGCGCGCCCTGGCTGGTGCCGCCACCGCCATCGCTGGGCAAGTCCTGGATTGCGCGCAGGCGCAGATCCAGATCCGGGTAACGGTCGGCCTTGGCGCTCAGACGCGCGACCACTTGCGCGGTGGTGTCGCGACGGCCTTCATCGCGTTTTTTCAACTCGATATTGAACGAGGCGCTGGAGCCCTGGCGACCGGAGCCCAGCCGCGCGCCCACCGTCTTGACCGCCGGGTCGGCCATCAGCATGTCGGTGATGCGGCGCTGGCGGCTGACCATGTCGGCGAACGACACCGTGGCGCTGGAATTGGCGCGCCCCCAGATCAGGCCGGTGTCCTGCGCGGGGAACGCGCCTTTCTTGACCGCACCGCCGAGAAAGATGGTGGCAGCGATCAACAGCAGTGGCGTCAGCGACAGCAACAAGGCATGCCGCAGCGAGAAATCCAGCGCCACCGTGTAGACCGCCAACATACGCGCGTGCATGCGGTCCAGCAAAGCGCTAAAACGGCTGGGCTTTTCCGACTCGGTATGCGCCGACAAAAAGCGACTGCACAGTGCTGGCGTCAACGTCAGCGCCACCAGCATCGACACCACGATCGCCGCCACCAGAGTCACGGTGAACTCGCGGAAGAACGCACCGATCATGCCGCTGGCAAACAGCATCGGAATGAACACCGCCACCAGCGAGGCAGTGATCGAGACGATGGTGAAGCCGATCTCGCGTGCACCGGCCAGTGCAGCGTCCAGACGCGGCATGCCTTCGTCGAGATGGCGCATGATGTTTTCGATCACCACGATCGCATCGTCGACCACAAAGCCAATGGCGATCACCAACGCCAACAGGCTGAGGTTGTTCAAGGTGAAGCCGAGCATGTACATCACCAGCGCCGAGCCGGCCAGCGACAACGGCACGGTGACTGCGGCGATCAACGTCGGTGCCAACCGGCGCAGGAACAACGCCATGGTCAGCACCACCATCGCCAGGCTGATCATCAGCGCGGCCTGCACCTCGTGCAGCGAGGCGCGAATGGTGGGGGTGCGGTCTAAGTAAGGGGTGAGCTTGGTGCCGGGGTGGAGATAGGCGCGTAATTCGGGAATCTGCGCCTTTACCTGATCCACGGTTTCGACGATGTTGGCGCCGGCGCGGGTGAAGGCATACATGACTACCGCAGGTTTGCCGTCGAACCAGGCCGCTTGATACGCATCCTGCTGGCCGTCGTAGACGGTGGCCACATCGCCCAGCCGCACGATTCGCCCGTTGGACTGAGTGGAGATCGCCAGCTGCGCAAAATCCGCAGCCTTGGCCACCGCGTCGTTTGCCACGATGGCCATGGTGGTGGTGCCGTCGGACAGGAATCCGGTCGGCGAGGTGACATTGGCTGCGCGCACCGCATTGCGCAGATCGTCCGGTGTCAGACCCAGCGCGTTGAGCGCGCGCAGATCCACATCCACGCGCACCGCTGGTGTGGAGGCGCCTGCGATATCCACCGAGCTGATCCCGGTGATCCGGCGTAGCCGTTGTGCCAGTAGCGAATCGGCGACGTTATAGAGCTCATCGGCCGATTGCGTGTCCGAGGTGAGCGCGATGGCGATGACCGGGTCGTCGTTCGGGTTGGCTTTCTGGTACACCGGCGTGCCGAGCCCGGAGGGCAGATCCGATTGCGCCGCATTGACTGCGGTCTGCACATCCTGCGCGGCCGAATCGATGTTGCGATTGCTCTGAAACACAATGAACACGATGCTGCTGCTCTCCGAACTGGAGGAGCGCATACGGTCGATACCGGGCAACTGGCCCAGATGGCGTTCCAGCGGCGCGGTGACGGTGGAAGCCATGGTGCTGGCATCGGCACCGGACTGCGTGGCGTGCACGAAAATCACCGGGATCTGGATGTTCGGCAACGCCGCCACGCCTAGCCGCAGATAACACATCAGCCCGATCACGAACAAACCGATCGCCAGCAGCGAGATGCCGATCGGGCGCTTGATGAAGGGCGCGGAGATGTTCATCGGGAAGATTCCGAGGCCGTGATGCCTTCAGGCGTCGGGATCCGGGAGAGCAGATGCAAGAGCGGCTCGGCGGCTCTAACGGTCGACGCGTTCCGGGTCCCGGATCTGCGGTCCCCGGTCCCGACGCCGCTGCTCATGCCCGTCCCTCCGCACGCCCATGCGCCGCTGCTGCCGCACGCCGTTCCCGCCATGCCCGCAGCCGCTCACCGGCGCGTTCCATGTATAGATAGATCACCGGTGTGGTGTACAACGTCACCAGCTGCGACAGCAGCAGGCCACCGACAATCGCGATACCCAGGGGACGCCGCAATTCCGAGCCGATACCCGTGCCCAGAGCCAGCGGCAACGCGCCCAGCATGGCCGCAGCGGTGGTCATCATGATCGGGCGGAAGCGCAGCAGGCAGGCGCGACGGATCGCGTCATGCGCGTTGGCTCCTTCGCGGCGTGCGTCGATGGCGAAGTCGATCATCATGATCGCGTTCTTCTTGACGATGCCGATCAGCAGCACGATGCCGACGATGCCGTCCACCGACAGACTCAGCCCGCACATCATCAGCGCGAGCAGTGCACCGACGCCGGCCGGCGGCAGCGTGGAGATGATCGTCAGCGGGTGGATGTAGCTCTCGTAGAGCACGCCCAGCACGATGTAGATCACCACGATCGAGGCCAGCAACAGCCACACGATATCGGTCTGGCTGCCGGTAAATTCAGCGGCCTTACCGACGAACTGCGCATGCACCTGGGTCGGGATCTTGAGGTCTTCGCGCGCCTTTTCGATCGCCGCCACGGCCTGCGACAACGAGTGTCCCGGCGCCAGATTGAACGAGATGGTGACCGCCGGCAGCTGCTGCTGATGGCTTACCACCAACGGGGTATTGGTGACCCTGGCTTCTGCCAATGCGGCCAGCGGAATGATGCTGCCGGCGCCGACCACGATGCCGGTGTTCTGGGCGCCCACTCCGGTGGCGGTAGACGAGTTGGACGAGGTCACCTGGCCGAAGCTGGTCGCATTGGTGCCGGTCAACGCGCCGCTGCCGTTGCTGGCCACGGCGAGTTGGTTCATCAGCGAGGTGCTGCTGCGGAATTCCGGCGCCACTTCCAACACGACGCGATATTGATTGAGCTCGGTGAAGATGGTGGAGATCTGGCGTTGACCGAAGGCGTCGTACAAGGTGTCGTCGATGGTCTGCATCGGCACGCCGAGCATGCCGGCCTTGTCGCGATCGATGGTCAGCTCCAGCGCACGGCCCTGGTTGGCCAGGTTGTTGTCCACATCGGCCAGTTCGGGCAGCTTGCGCATCGCCTCGGTCATGCGTCCGGCCCAGGTAGCCAGCTCGGTGCCGTCCACATCCGAGATCGAATATTGGTATTCGGTGGCGGCCACCCGCGTGTCCAGGGTGACGTCCTGCACCGGCTTGAGGAACAACGCCACGCCCGGAATCCCGGCCACGGCTTTTTGCAGGCGCGGCAACACCTCATCCAGGCCATCGCGGTCGCCGCGCGTCTTCAACACGATCGACAACTGCCCCTGGTTGATGGTCGGGTTCATCGTGCCGGCACCGATGAAGGCGGCCACGCCGGTCACCGCCGGATCCTTACCTAATGCAGCGGCCACCGCCTGGGTGCGCTGCTCCATCTGCGGAAACGCTACGTTCTGATCGGCCTGAACCACCCCGGTGATCAGGCCGGTGTCCTGCTCGGGCAGCAAGCCCTTGGGGATCGCCATATACAGCACCACGGTCAACGCCACTGCGCCTATCGCTACCGCCAGGGTCAACGGTTGGTGTGCAAGCACCCAGTCCAGGCTGCGCTCGTAGGCGCCGACAGTGCGTGTCCACAGATTGGTCTTGCCGGTGGCCGCCGCGCGCTCGTGCGCGTCTTCGCCGTCGGGCAGTGCATCCGGCTTGAGCAGGTAGGCGCACATCATCGGCGTCAGCGTCAGCGACACCAACATCGAGATCACCACCGCAATCGACAGCACCCACGCAAACTCATGGAACAGCCGCCCGGTGACGCCCGGCATCAGTAGCAGAGGCAGGAACACCGCCACCAGCGACACGGTCAGCGACAACACGGTGAAGCCGATCTGCTTGGCGCCGATTTCGGCCGCTTCCGCACCGCTCTTGCCCTGTTCGATGTAACGCACGATGTTTTCGATCATCACGATTGCATCGTCGACCACGAATCCGGTCGCCACCACCAGCGCCATCAACGACAGGTTGTCCAGCGACATGCCCGCAAACGCCATCACCCCGAAGGTACCGGCCAGCGATAGCGGCACCGCCACCGACGGAATGATGGTGGCCCAAAGCCGGCGCAGGAACACGAAGATCACCGCCACCACCAGCGCGATGGTCAGCACCAGGGTTAACTTCACTTCATGCACCGATGCGCGAATGGTTTCAGTGCGGTCGGAGAACACTTCCAGATGCACGTCGGCCGGCAACACCGACTGCAGCTGCGGCAGGATGCTGCGGATCTGCTCCACCGTCTGCACGATATTGGCGCCGGGCTGGCGACGGATTTCCAGCAGCACCGCCGGCTTGCCGTCGGCCCAGGCGGCGAGCTGGTCGTTTTCCACTCCATCGACCACGTTGGCCACATCGGCCAGGCGCACCGGGCGGTCATTGCTGTAGCTGATGATGGTTTCGCGGTACTGCGCCGCATCGGTGAGCTGGTCGTTGGTGCCGATGCTGTAGGACTGGGTCTTGCCGTTGAGCGAACCCTTCGGTGCGGAAACATTGGTCTGGGTCAACGCGCTGCGCAGCGACTCCATGGTCAGGCCCATGTTCGACAGCTGCGCCGGATTGACCTGGATGCGCACGGCCGGGCGCACATTGCCGGCGATCGATACCAGGCCCACGCCCGGCACCTGCGACAGTCGCTGGGCCAGGATCGCATCCGCGTAGCGGTTGACCTCGCGCAGCGGCAGCGAATCGGAGGTGAGCTTGAGCGTGAGTATCGCCGCATCGGCCGGATTGACCCGGTTATAGACCGGTTGATACGGCAGCGACGAGGGCAAGGTGGCCTGGCGGATCGCCGCCTGCACATCCTGCGAGGCGATGTCGATATCGCGCTTCATCGAGAACTGCAGAATGATCGTGGACAAGCCCGCCGACGAGTCGGAGGTCATCATCTGCAGCCCGGAAATCTGCCCGAACTGGCGCTCCAGCGGCGTAGTCACCAGCGATGCCATGGTGGTCGCGTTGGCACCGGGATATTGCGTGGTGACGACCAGACTGGGGGCGTCGATTTCCGGCAATGCCGAGACCGGCAGCTGCCGGTAGCCCAGGATGCCAAGCAGCAGGACGCCGGCCATCAACAACGAGGTGGCGATCGGGCGGCGGATGAAGATGGTCGAAAAGCCCACGGGGTGTCCTTGCTGAAGACGTCAATCGAAGCCGGCGCACGTAGCGCCGACGCACACGGGCAACGGAAGTCCCGTCGCCGGTGGTCGAAACTTAGCGCGGGCCGCCGTCGCGTCGGCCACCACCGCCACGTTCCTGCTTGTTCTGCGCGGCCTTGAGTTCGGCCTCGGTCGGCTCCGGTGGGGTCTCCCCTGGCTTGAGCGCGCTGACCTTGCTGCCCGGCTTCAAGCGGAACTGGCCTTCGGTTACCACGCGCTCGCCGGGCTTGAGCCCCTTGGTGATCTGCACATGGCTGTCGTCCACTTCCACGCCCTGCACCACGGTGCGCATCTGCGCGGTGTTGTCGGTGCCGACCACGTAGACGTAATCGCCGTCCGGGCCGCGCTGCACGGCCTGGGTCGGCACTACGGTGCCGCCGTAGATGGTGCGCAGTTGCAGGCGCACGTTGACGAACTGGCCTGGCCAGAGCGCGTTGTCGGCATTGTCGAAGATCGCGCGCGCACCGAAGGTGCCGCTATCGGCAGCGATGCGGTTGTCGATTACATCCAGCTTGCCGTCGCCGCTGATGACATGCATATCGCCGCGATCCAGCGCCGCCACGCCCAGCGGTGCGGCAGCCTGACCGCTACGCACGGCCTGCAATTCGCGCTCGGGCAGGTTGAAGGACACGTAGATCGGGCGGATCTGGGTCAAGGTGACGATGGTGGAGGTGCTGCTGACGATATTGCCTGCGTCCACGCCACGGATACCGGCGATGCCATCGATGGGCGCGGTGATGCGGGTGAACTGCAACTGCACCTGCGCCGAGCGCATCTGCGCGTCGTTGGCCGACACCGCCGCCTCGTACTGCGACACTTGGTTGCGTTGGGTATCCAGGTCTGTTCGCGAGACGTACTGCTTGTAGGCCGGATCGTTGGAGCGCTGGTAGTTCATTCGCGAGGTCGCCAGCAGCGCTTGATTCTGCCGCTTGGCCGCCAGCGCCTGGTCGTAGCTGGCCTGCAGCGTGCGCGGGTCGATCTGCGCCAGCAGGTCGCCCTTCTTCACTTCCTGGCCTTCCTTGAAGTTCAGGCTCATCAGCTGGCCGCCGACTTGCGGGCTGACCGTGACCGTATTGAGCGCGGTGACCGTCCCCAGGGCGCTGGCGTAGACCGGCACATCCTGGGTCGTGGCGGCCACCACCGTCACCGGCACCGGGCCGCTGTTTTCGGTGCCATTGCCGTCCTGCGTGCCGGTGCGCTTGCCGTGATTGCCCCCACCCATCATCCGCATTGCGACGAACACCACGGCGAGCACCGCTACGACCAGCAGTGTGATCTTCCAAAAACGCGACATGCGACAACTCCTGAGGACGGGCCGGGCGCGTGGGTGCGACCGGCGTACAGCTTTGCAGAGCATAACGATTGAGCGTTACTGAAGTAATGGCTCGCCTGGCGAAACGACCACAACGTTCACAGATGCAATGAATGCGGCAACGCGCCACGGTTGGCGCCGGTTGATCGTCGGGCAGAATCGGGCCTCACTGCAGCACATCGAGCGCGTGGGCGCACAACAGTGAAGTTCCATTATTGGAGGATTCTAGATGCGCCACCCCCGCTTGCTGACCAGCACGCTGTTGCTCGCCCTGCCTACGCTCGCCGCCGCGCAGACCGTGCAGCGGCCTGCAGTCCAGACCGCTGCCGCCCCGTTGTAGGTCAAGTTGGTGCAGTGGCGGCGCGACTTCATTCAGCACTCCGAACTGGTCGGCATGCGCGAGCAGCTGCCCGGCGAAGTGATGCTGATCTTCCAACCTGTCCAGGCATCCAGCGGTGCTCGGCCTTGGCGCGATGTCGTTGAATTATTTGCAGCAGGGGTGAGCTGGGACTGGGGAGTCGAGATTGGAGATTGGTCTGCGGCTGGGCAAATCCTGCTTTCGATCGACAACTGGGTAGGTAGGGGCCTGCCCTGTGACGTCCGACTTTCACGTTCGCCTAGCTACGCTATTCGGCGCTCGCCATACACCTCAAGGCCAGCCCATGCCGCCTAAAATGGCGCGATGAATAGCCCACAAGATTCCACGCTCGGTCGTGAGGTCGCTTATCCCAACGGCTACGACCCGTCCTTGCTGTTTCCGATTCCGCGTGCGGCCGGGCGTGAGGCCATCGGCCTGACCGGCGCCTTGCCTTTCATCGGATGCGATCGCTGGCATGCCTACGAACTCAGCTGGCTCGACGCGCAGGGCAAGCCGTGCGTGGCGACTGCTACCTTGCATGTGCCCAGCGATTCGCCGTCGTTGATCGAGTCCAAGTCGCTCAAGCTGTATCTCAACTCGCTCAATGCCACCCGCTTCAACAGCGCCGAAGGGGTGCGCACTCGCATCGCAAGCGATCTATCCACGCGTGCCGGTGCGGATGTGTCGGTGGACTTCGGTCTGCCGCCGATCGATGCGGTGGGCGAGGGCGAATCGATCGACACACTGGATGTCAGCATCGACGATTACGGTCCGCCGAATGCCGAGTATCTGCTCGCGCATGCGCAGGCCACGGTGGAAGAAGTGCTGACCTCGGCCTTGCTGAAATCCAATTGCCCGGTTACCGGTCAACCGGATTGGGCCAGCGTCACGTTGCGCTACCGCGGTGCACCGATCGATCGCGACGGCTTGCTGCGCTATCTGGTGAGTTTCCGCAACCACGCCGAGTTTCATGAGCAATGCGTGGAGCGCATTTTCAATGACGTGCTGACTCGCTGCGCACCCGAGTGGTTGGTGGTGGAAGCGCGCTATACCCGTCGTGGCGGACTGGACATCAATCCCCTGCGCAGCTCACCGAGCGTGCCTGCACCGCTGTCGATCTTTCGCGACCTGCGTCAGTAAGAACGGCTAACAAAACGTAGCGAGCACTCGCCAGGTGGGTGCGGACGGCGCGGAGGAACCGGAGTGTACGCTTGATACGTGCCGATTCCGGGCACCGGCCGCGCCCGCCTGGCGGTGAGCGCAGTCGTTTTGTTAGCCGCTCTAAGTCGATTGCTGCCAAGGATCGCGCCAGCTTCACGACGGCGCGATCCACGCTTAACGGTGCTCCGTGTACGCTACAGGCATCGTAATGCATAGGGATTGCAGTAAATGAGTGTCGATAAAAAAGCAGATTTTTCCAATGTGACGTCCTCAGTCGACAGTACCGCAGATGTCGCACCGGATGCAGACTTTTCCAACGTCCGCACCAGCGTGCAAAGCACCGCGCAGCTCATCGAGGAGTCGGTCACCGTGCAAGCAGGCGATAGTCTGTCCAGCATTGCCAAACGGCATCTGGGCGACGGCAATTTGTGGCCGCGCATTTTCGAAGCCAATCGCGAAACGCTCAAGGACCCGGACAAGATTTTCCCGGGGCAGATGCTGCGTTTACCGCCGAAAGCATAATGCCACGCCCAAGCCCTAACTGGTTCGTCGGCTTAGAGCGGCTAACAAAACTACTCCGCCCAAAACTACTCCGCCGCCAGGCGGGCGCAGCCGGTGCTCGGAATCGGCATGTACCACACGTACACTCCGGTTCCTCAGCGCCGTGAACACCCATCTGACGACTGCTCGCTACGTTTTGTTAGCCGCTCTTAGTAACTCATTTCACAAACATCCCAGAAACAACGATTCATTCGATATTCGGAGATTGATCCATGCGTACTAAATCCGTTTCAAGCACCATCGCGATTGGGCTTGCTGGCGTTCTGGCATTATCGGGTTGCCGCAAGGAAGCCAATAACGATTCCAATGTCGCCCAGGATCCGACCTCCGGCGCTGCCGCTGATGCAATGCCAGGCCCGGCGGGCACGCCGCCAGCGAGCGATCAGGCAGGGCAGAGCAGCGCAACCGTGGCGGACAGCACTGGTGGTGGCGCTGCAGCCGGCTCCACAGTGACCGTCTCCAGCGTTGCGGTCGGCACCAAGGTAGCTGCCGACAAGACGGTGACCCCATCCGCCAATATCGGCACCAAGGACACCATCATCGTCTCGGTCAAGACCGATGGCAGTGCGAGCAATGTGCCCGTCGCAGCCAAGCTCACCTATCAGGATGGTCAGGTTGCCAGCGAACAGAACGCCACACTGACCACCACTGGCGCCGAAACCACCAACCTCAGCTTCAGCAAGCCCGATGGCTGGCCGGCCGGCACCTACACCGCGCAGGTGATGGTGGATGGCAAGCCGGCGGGAACTGCGCAGACTATTACGGTCAAGTAAGCTCCGTCAGGCAAGAACGATTCACGCTGTACCATTCGCGCCCGAAAAGGCGTGAATGGTTTGGCAGACCTTGCAATCCATTGCGACAGCGCTTTCGTCTATCAAGTATCAAGACCAGCTGTTCGGTTGCAGGCTCATGAACCGGAGCCGGGTCCGAATGCCTGGCTCAGCATCTCGATGAAGGTGCGTTTGGCGCGATAGCGTTGGCGGATCTGGACTAGATAATCGTCGAATTCGCTCATTGTATTGTGCATCTCGCACAAACGTCGAAGCGATCGCAGCAAGCTCAGCGCCGCGCTGTAGCCCTGTTGATTGGTGCGTTCGGCCTTGTTTTCTATCAGCAACTTATAGATGCGGACGGCGAAGCTGACATCGTGTGATTCGGCGACCTGCAGCAGGCGTTCCCACGTGGTCATCGCGATGTCTGCCTGATGTGCCGCACTCGCTTGCAGCGCAGCGGTATGCTCACCCTCGGCCAAAAACAGCCGCACCTGCAGATCCTGCGCATGACGTTGCAGCGATCGATTTGCGGCGACTGCTGCCAGTGCACGTGCACGCCAGGCTTCCCACGGCACGTGGGCCGCACGTGTGGCGTGGCGCAGCGCCAGATAGGCGTCTTCGGACGGTGTCTGCGTGAATACCTCCCAGCGCAGTTGTAGCGCCTCCTCGGTCATGCCGTCGCGCGTATAGGCCGCGGCAAGTGTTTCCTTGAGACGGCCATCGTCCGGGCAAGCCCTGATGCCTCGCTCAAGCCAACTGGTCTCCTCACGTTCGCGCCTATGCTCACGGCACCGGCGCGCCATCTGGAAATAGTCCCATCCGCTGCTGCACTGGGGAGCGAACCATTGCAGCATCGCATCGACCTCTCCGCCATTGCGCGCGGCGTCCTCAAGCAGCTTCTCGGCTGCTAACTGCTCCGATGCCGACAAAGGTTGCTGGAGTGTTTCCAGTGTGGCGTGCTGCAACGTTGCCACGTCGCGCTCATCCAGCGGCGGGCAATAGTCTCGCAGTGGCGGCATCAGTCCCCAGGCATCCTGCAGGCCCAGGTCGAGCAGGCGGCGCGGCAGATTCTGTGGATGGGCGGCTGCCGCAAACCTCGCGTGGGAACGCGCCAGCGATGCCAATGCGTCGCCGACATGGCCACTGGAATCGTCGCACTCGCGGTAGATCGTCATCAGGCGTTTTAGCGCATATTCGTGCAGATCCAGCGCTGCCATCGGGTCGCGCTGCAGTGCCTGGTCGAGCAGGTCCGGCAAGGGAGCGATATGCCTGGCATAGGCGACACTGGCGCGATAATCCATGAAGCGCTTGCGCCCGAGCAGGGTCGTAATTGCCTTGCGCCACTCCTGTGGCGTGCTGCGCGCCATGCGTGCCTGCGCCAGCAGGCGCTTGCCAATGCTGGCGTCGGCGGCTGCAAGTTCCAGCAGCAGCGAGCGCATTGCCTGTGCAGGCACTTCGGCCAACCATTGCTCTACTTCCGTGACGGGCTGTTGCGTCCCGGCACTGCGCTTGCGCCCGGTGCTCGTATTTTCAGGTGCAACCGCCTGGCCGCGGGCCCAGGCAAAAGCGACAGCGACCTGGTGCTTGCAGAAGTCCCCACTGCGGCCTATCGGGCAGTCGCACTCGCCCTGCAGAAGAGTGCCGTCCCACTCCAGGGTGACGCGGTAGTTCTCGCTACCTATGACATTGGCCGCTACGCGGCCTTCGGTGGCTTGAACAAGCACTGCCCTGCCTTGCTCGAAGTACGCCAATCCACGCGCATAGCTGCGTGGGTCGGCCAAGCGTTGCAGCAGCCGTGAATCGATGGAACTCGTGGATGGGGGCGTCATCGTGTCAAGTGTAA
Organism: Xanthomonas fragariae; assembly: GCF_017603965.1. Classification (NCBI taxonomy): domain Bacteria; kingdom Pseudomonadati; phylum Pseudomonadota; class Gammaproteobacteria; order Lysobacterales; family Lysobacteraceae; genus Xanthomonas; species Xanthomonas fragariae. The sequence continues at coordinate 47,044 of NZ_CP071955.1, forward strand.
AATGTAACGCACGACTTTGCTCATGATCGGGCGGTTGCAACGGGAACCGGCTTTTGCCCATGGCCTGCCGACACGCGACAATGGAGGCCCCCGGTGCCCGCTGACGGGTTCGCGCCCAATGCTCTTTCCTCATTCCTTCAGGCAACGCAAACTCCATGTCCAACACACCGAAGATCATCTACACGCTCACCGACGAAGCTCCCTTCCTGGCCACGCAGTCGCTGCTGCCGATCATCGATGCTTACACCGACACCGCCGGCATCGTGGTCGAAACACGCGACATCTCGCTGGCCGGCCGCATTCTTGCGTTGTTTCCGGAACAGCTGACCGACGCGCAGAAGATTGCCGACGACCTCGGTGAGTTGGGCCAACTAGCCACAACGCCGGAAGCCAACATCATCAAGCTGCCCAACATCAGCGCGTCGGTACCGCAGCTCAAGGCCGCGATCAAGGAATTGCAGAGCCAGGGCTACGCGCTGCCGGAGTATCCGGATGCGCCCAAGGACGCTGCCGAAAAAGACGTCAAGGCGCGCTATGACACGGTCAAGGGCAGCGCAGTAAACCCGGTGCTGCGCGAAGGCAATTCCGATCGTCGCGCACCGCTGTCGGTGAAGAATTACGCACGCAAGCATCCGCATCGCATGGGTAAGTGGAGCAGTGACTCCAAGTCGCACGTTTCGCATATGGACGAAGGCGATTTCTTCGGCAGCGAGCAATCCACCACGGTGGTCGACGCCGGCACGCTGAAGATCGAGTTCGTCGGCAACGACGGCAGCAGCACCGTGCTGAAAGACAAGGTTGCGGTCACGGCCGGAGAAATCGTCGATGCCGCCTTGCTGAGCAAGCGCGCGCTCGCCAGCTTCATCGATGCTCAGATCGAAGATGCCAAGGTCAGGAACGTGCTGTTCTCGGTGCATCTGAAAGCCACCATGATGAAGGTCTCCGACCCGGTGCTGTTCGGCGTGGTGGTCGGCGAGTTCTACAAGGACACTTTGAGCAAGCATGCCGATGCGCTCAAGTCGGTTGGCTTTGACCCCAACAACGGCATCGGCGATCTGTACGTACGCATCGGCACACTGCCGGAAAACCAGCAGGCGCAGATCAAGGCCGACATCCAGGCCGAATATGCGCAGCGTCCAGGTCTGGCGATGGTCAACTCCGACAAGGGCATCACCAATCTGCATGTGCCCAGCGACGTGATCGTCGATGCATCGATGCCGGCGATGATTCGCGACTCCGGCCAGATGTGGAATGCCCAGGGCAAACTGCAGGACACCAAGGCGGTGATTCCGGATCGCTGCTATGCCGACGTGTATCAGGCGGTGATCGATGACTGCAAGGCGCACGGCGCGTTCGATCCGTCCACCATGGGATCGGTACCCAACGTCGGCCTGATGGCACAGAAGGCCGAGGAATACGGCTCGCACGACAAAACCTTCCAGATTTCTGCCGCCGGCACCGTCAAGGTTATCGATGGCAGCGGCTCAGTGGTGTTCGAGCATGCGGTGGAAGCCGGCGATGTGTGGCGCATGTGCCAGGTCAAGGACGCGCCGATCCAGGACTGGGTGAAGCTGGCGGTCGAGCGTGCACGTCTGAGCGACACACCAGCGGTGTTTTGGCTGGACACCGCCCGTGCGCACGATGCGCAGGTAATCGCCAAGGTCGAGCAATATCTGAAGGATCACAACACTAACGGCTTGGACATCCGAATCCTGCCGCCGGTGGAAGCGACTACCTTTTCGCTTGAACGCATCCGCAAGGGCCAGGACACCATCTCGGTCACCGGCAACGTGCTGCGCGATTACCTCACCGATCTGTTTCCTATCATGGAGCTGGGCACCAGTGCCAAGATGCTCTCGATCGTGCCGTTGATGGCAGGTGGTGGTCTGTTCGAAACCGGTGCCGGCGGCTCGGCGCCCAAGCACGTGCAGCAGTTTGTCGAAGAGAACTGCCTGCGCTGGGATTCGCTCGGCGAATTCCTGGCCTTGGCGGCTTCGTTGGAGCATCTGGGCAACCGCTACGACAATCCCTCGGCCACGGTGCTGGCCAAGGCGCTGGACGTGGCAAACGGCCAGTTCCTGGAGAACAACAAGTCGCCGGCGCGCAAGATCGGCGAGCTTGACAATCGCGGTAGCCACTTCTATCTGGCAATGTACTGGGCGCAGGCCCTGGCCGCACAGACCGAAGACACCGCGCTGCAGGCCAAGTTCGCACCGCTGGCCAAGGCCCTGACCGAGAACGAAGCCACGATTGTCGCCGAGCTCAACGGCGCTCAGGGCAAGCCGGTGGAGATCGGCGGCTACTACCACCCGGATCTGGCCAAGGTCAGCGAGGCAATGCGCCCGAGCAAAACCTTCAACGAAGTGCTGGCTACGCTGAAAGCCTGATCCACCGCACCGCCTGTCGCTGCATCCAGCCAGTGCGACATCCAAGGCCCGCCTCGATCAGAGGCGGTGGCATTTTGCTGGCGTCGACCAATATCGGCGCGATGCAAGCATCGTCAGAGCACAGCACAGGCGCAGATCGAGGCCGCCGCCCGCCTATCCGATAATACGTTTTGAGAAGATGCGACAGGCTTTGCCTATCTGCTGCTCAAAATCGGATGCAACGGTAAGGTCGACGATCTGATCGCAGCGCAGATCAACATGACGTTATGGCGTTACGACTCGCTTTGGCGAAAGTGGTTTCGTGGAAGACAACAAATAACGTCCCACTTTCGGCTTCGGCGTTATCCAGCACCGACCGTCTTTGTTGATCCAACTCCCCGGATCAAGCCATCGGTAGCCCGCATTCGGATAACCCGCGCAGACCCACATACCCCGCTATTTGGTAGCAAATGCCCCAAATTCTAGACCGGCCCATCCGCCGACGGGCTATCCCCGACGGAAGTTCGAGCGGCAGCACGCCATAAACGGCTGCGACTGTCCACAAAAGCCTGGGTGATTCAAACTAGGCTTCATGCGCTTGCCAAGAAGCCCCCTAACCCTGACCGTGCCCAATGTTGAACTTTGACTCTCCAGAACTCGAAGCCGCATTGCGGGACGCAATTGTCAGGCTAGGCACTACCTTCGGAATCGATTGGGAGGGAACCGAACTGGATCCCGATCTTGAGCTCGACTTAGATGAGAGCGTCACGTTTTCTCGGGAAACCGTCGTAACGATGCAATTTCCGCGATCAGAAGATTCCGTTGACCTCACGATCCAAGAATTGATAGACCTATCGAACGAGGTGACACATCCAGCAACCACTTGCGATGGCCTCACCTATCACTCAAGCCATCGAACAGTGGTCAGGATGAAGTCTTGGGACATGCGATCAGAAGGGTTTGTCAGTGGGATCAGCTCATTGGAGAATGATGTCGGCAAGATAGCTGGCGAGATAGCTGGACACCCTGCGTCAATTTCACTGCTATCACCTTCGCCACACTTCAGCGCAGCAGTCGTTGTCAAAGATCATTTCTATGACAAATATAACCCTCCACTAGGATGGGAAGAGTTCTATATTGGAGTGCACCACCCGCAAGGGGCGACGGCAGAAGAAGCAAATTCCCTGATCCAGGCTTACCTATTCGAACTGCATGTCACTCTCGGCCTGGAGTTTTTTGAATTCCCTCGTCCTGTCGACTTCGATCCTGAGTATCCCGAGGATGAAGAGATCGGCGACTTGGTTCAACGCGCACGCAGCATTAGGCCGCTGCTTATAGGCCCTGGGCTTCTGGCGGTCCTTTCCGAGTTCAACAGTGTGAATGGATCCTCTAGCGGCGGAGCTGCACTTCTCGCGTACGTCAAATGCATCGAGTACGTCTCAGCCACGGTGGTAAGGGAGAAGCAGTACGAAGATCTTCGCAAGCGCCTACTGTCGAGAGATGCACTCAAACCAAACGCAGAGTTCATGGATGGGCTACTGGTTCTCTTCGAAGAGAATCGGGTCTTCAGCCGCGACGCAGAGGCTTTGCGCTTGTCGGTCGAACGCTGCTGCGATCCGCTACCCATGAAGATCTATGCCCCGCAGTTTCTTCGTAGCTTCTCTAAGATCGACCCCTCTAGTTCCGCGGAACAACGCAAGCAGGCGCTCGTCGAACTAGCGGCAGCACTGTCTGCATCCAGGAATCAGCTTGCTCATGCCAAGGCAAACTTTCGTGCCACTGGCAAGGAATGCCCGCCGGAACAACTCTCAAGTCTAGTTGCATGCGCGCGAATTGCCGCAGAGCAGTGCATCCGTTGGTATGCCTCGCGCTCTGAAGAGCTACGTAAAAGTTGAGTGGCTCATCACCGCCAACTGGCCAATGGCGCCAAGCCGCTCCCCTTCCAGAGAAAGCGAACGAGATCAGCCTTCTGAGCGGGGCTCTCTGATTCAAAAAGGATCACCATAGCTGCTTCCAGCTTGAAGTTATCCAGAAACCCTTTTACGCGTGCGGCGTATGCATCGGCCTGTGCTGACCTCCTCCATACAACTTGGACCACAGCCCGAACTAGAAAATTCGGCGACACTCAGGCCCAATGAGGCCTGTCGCCATGAAGCGCACTGGTTCATGGCGCTCGATGACGCCCGGAGAAGATCAAAATCTACCCTAGTCATGTCCAAGGATCCCATCACCTGTGAAGTCATACGCGACCTGCACGGGCTGTTTGGATGGAGCCTATTTGCGGTCGTTCTCGTCCACCTAGGCGCTGCGCTTTTCCATATTCGGATTTGAAGGAATGAAGTTTCTTTCGAGCATGGCTCGCAGGCAGTCTCGGAGCGTGAGCGCTGAAGGTAGCGCTTCGGCATAGAGCAAAACATGCTGTGGTACGACCCAAGCCGTCGGGTGAGCGGCCAAAGGCAGGCGCACGCCAGAGCTCCATCTAAGATGCCAGAATAGGTGGTGCCCCTGGCCGGGCTCGAACCGGCACTTGCCGCTTATCTGGCGCTGACGGGATATAAATCCGCTGCTCTACCAATTGAGCTACAGGGGCGTGATCGGTCGGATCACACCCGTATTCGGAAGTAGCAAGGATCGTGGAGCCTGAACATGAAAAAATGATAGCACGCTCCACTTGCAACGCACCGTTAGCAAGTGGGTAATAGGCGTATGGACCGGTCTAGAATTTGGGGCGTTTGCTACCAAATAGCGCGATAACGCCAATCCAAATCAGCGCTTCATCGAACTGAAGAAGTCGTCGTTGGACTTGGTGGTCTTCATCTTGTCCAACAGGAATTCCATTGCCGCGATCTCGTCCATCGGATGCAGTAACTTGCGCAGGATCCAGATCTTCTGCAGCAACTCCGGCTCGATCAGCAGATCTTCGCGACGCGTGCCCGAGCGGTTGATATCGATCGCCGGGTAAACGCGCTTTTCGGTGATGCGGCGATTCAAATGCACTTCGCTGTTGCCGGTGCCCTTGAACTCTTCGTAGATTACCTCGTCCATCTTGCTGCCGGTTTCCACCAGCGCAGTGGCAATGATGGTCAGCGAGCCGCCTTCTTCGACGTTACGGGCCGCACCGAAGAAACGCTTCGGACGGTGCAACGCGTTGGCGTCCACACCACCGGTCAGCACCTTGCCGGAACTGGGCACCACGTTGTTGTAGGCACGCGCCAGACGGGTAATCGAGTCGAGCAGGATCACCACGTCCCTCTTGTGTTCGACCAGACGCTTGGCCCGTTCGATCACCATCTCGGCGACCTGCACGTGGCGTGCAGCCGGCTCGTCGAACGTGGAGGAGATGACCTCGCCGCGCACAGTGCGCTGCATCTCGGTCACTTCTTCCGGGCGCTCATCGATCAGCAACACGATCATGTGCACTTCGGGATGATTGCTGGTGATGGCCGTGGCCACCTGCTGCATCATCATCGTCTTACCGGCCTTGGGCGGGGAGACGATCAGCGCGCGCTGGCCCTTACCCTGCGGGGCCATCAGATCCAGAATGCGGCCGGTGATGTCCTCGGTCGATCCATCGCCACGCTCCAGACGGAAGCGGCGACGCGGGAACAGCGGGGTCAGGTTCTCGAACAGAACCTTGTTCTTGCTCGCTTCCAGCGGCTCGCCGTTGATGGTGTCGATGATCGACAGCGCGAAATAACGTTCGCCGTCTTTCGGGAAGCGGATGCGGCCCGACAGGTGATCGCCGGTGCGCAGAACTAAGCGGCGGATCTGGCTCGGCGAGATGTAGGTATCGTCCGGACCGGCCAAGTAGCTGGCTTCTGCGGCACGCAGAAAACCGAAGCCGTCTGGTAGGATTTCCAGCACGCCGTCGGCAGCAACGCCTTCGCCGTGACGAGTCAGCACCTTGAGCAGGGCGAAGATCACGTCCTGCTTGCGGGCGCGCGCCACGCCTTCTTGGATATTGAGCTGATCGGCGATATCCAGCAGCTTCTGTGCCGGCATGCGCTTGAGATCGCTCAGCGAATAGACCGGGAAGCCTTCCGGCACGGCCGGGTGCGGACGTGCGATGAACGGCTCGTTGCTGCCATCGGTCGATGGCATGCCGCTGCCGCCTATTTCGTTTCCGAAGCGATCGCGCGGCCCACGGTCGCGGCGGTTACGGAACCGATCGCGGCGATTGCCCTGTTGGTTCTGCCCCTGGCCCTGGCCCTGTTGATTTTGGACGGCGCTCTGACCCTGCGCCGGGACTTGCCCCTGATTGTGGACTTGCCCCTGACTTTGCGCCTGATTCTGGTGCTGCTGTTGTTGCGCCTGGTTGAAGCGCTGCTGCTGCGACTGGCCACCCTCGCGGGACTCGCCGTGATTGTCGCCGCCCTGACTGGCGCTTTGCGCGCTGCCGACGTGTACGCCATCGCTGGAGGTCTGCGCCGGTGCGCGCGACGGTACCTGCGGGGCATCGGGTGCGGGGCTGGTGGGCAAGGGCAGGTTGGGCTGCTGTGCGCCACCATCTTCATTGGTGACTGCGGTCTTGCTCACGCGCGGCTTGCGCACGCGTTTCTCGACGGGAGCGTCGACGCTCCCGATATCGGAAGAAGGATGATCGGACAAGTGTGTGATCCCTCGCTAAGAGTGCGAGCGCCCGGCTGGGGGGCGAACTATGGTGATGGGAGTCTAGAGGAGCTTTCTAGAGGGGTACGGCGGCCCACGAACGTGTGCCGGATTCATTGACATTATCACTGCTGTGCGCAACGGCGCAAGCCTCTGTCAGAGCAGGATGTAACTGCCGGCGAATTACAGGGCGTCCGTTGCTGGACGCCCACTCACTCAGGCGGCTGCGCCGCCCAGAGTCTTGTCGATCATCTGGGTCAGCTGGCCCTTGCCAACCGCTCCGATCTGGGTTGCGTGCACCTGCCCATTCTTGAACAGCAGCAGCATTGGGATCGAGCGCACGTGGTACTTGATAGCCAAAGCACGGTTCTGGTCCACATTGACCTTGGCAACCTTGAGTCGGCCCTGATATGTATCAGCCAGACTGTCCAGCACCGGGGCGATCATCTTGCACGGGCCACACCATTCGGCCCAGAAATCCACCAGAACCGGTTCGCTGGATTGCAGTACAGCTGTATCGAAGTCGGCATCGCCGACATGTTGAACCTTGTCGCTCACGTTGGGTCTCCTGGAAACCAAAACGGCCCACCCGAACAGGCAGGCCGCCACATTGCGTTAAACTGGGGCATTGCGCGACTGAATCAAGTATCAGTCCTGAAGCCGCGCTGTCCGCCACAATAGCCGCAGTTTGCGGCGCTGTCGGCATTGATGCAAGCCGCGCCCGGGCTGCTCAGGGCGCCTCACGAAGACGGAATAATGAGCGACAAACCGCTGACCGATTTGACCTTCTCCACGTTCGACCTGCATCCCGCGCTGATCGCCGGGCTGGAGAGCGCCGGGTTTACCCGGTGTACCCCGATCCAGGCGCTGACCTTGCCGGTTGCGCTGCCGGGCGGCGATGTGGCCGGCCAGGCCCAGACAGGTACCGGCAAGACCCTGGCGTTCCTGGTGGCGGTGATGAACCGCCTGCTGATTCGCTCGGCGTTGGCCGATCGCAAGCCGGAAGACCCCCGCGCGCTGATCCTGGCACCGACCCGCGAGCTGGCGATCCAGATCCACAAGGATGCCGTCAAGTTTGGCGCCGATCTGGGCCTGCGCTTTGCGCTGGTCTACGGCGGGGTGGACTACGACAAGCAGCGCGAGCTGCTGCAGCAAGGCGTGGACGTGATCATCGCCACCCCGGGCCGGCTGATCGACTACGTCAGGCAGCACAAAGTGGTCTCGCTGCACGCTTGCGAGATCTGCGTGCTGGACGAAGCCGATCGCATGTTCGATCTGGGCTTCATCAAGGACATCCGCTTTCTGCTGCGGCGCATGCCCGAGCGCGGCACCCGGCAAACGCTGCTGTTCTCGGCCACGCTCAGCCATCGCGTGCTGGAGCTGGCCTACGAGTACATGAACGAGCCGGAAAAGCTGGTGGTCGAAACCGAGACCATCACCGCTGCCCGCGTGCGCCAGCGCATCTATTTTCCATCCGACGAAGAAAAGCAGACACTGCTGCTGGGCCTGCTTTCGCGCAGTGAAGGCGCGCGCACCATGGTGTTCGTCAACACCAAGGCGTTCGTCGAGCGCGTGGCGCGCACCCTGGAGCGTCATGGATACCGGGTCGGCGTGCTGTCGGGCGATGTGCCGCAGAAGAAGCGCGAATCGTTGCTCAATCGCTTCCAGAAGGGCCAGTTGGAGATCCTGGTCGCCACCGACGTGGCGGCGCGGGGTCTGCACATCGACGGGGTCAAGTACGTCTACAACTACGATCTGCCGTTCGACGCAGAAGACTACGTGCACCGCATCGGCCGTACCGCACGCCTTGGCGAAGAGGGTGACGCGATCAGCTTCGCCTGCGAGCGTTATGCGATGAGTCTGCCGGACATCGAGGCTTATATCGAACAGAAGATTCCGGTCGAGCCGGTGACTTCCGAGTTGCTGACGCCGTTGCCGCGTGCGGCACGCGTGCCGGTGGAAGGCAAAGAGGTCGACGAAAATGAAGGCGAGAGCGTGGGCACGATCTTCCGCGAAGCGCGCGAGCAGCGAGCCGCCGAAGAGCAGCGTCGTGGCGGTGGTCGCGGTGGTCCGGGCAGCGCCTCGCACAGTGGCAGTGGCGGCGGTCGCCGGGATGGCGCCGATGGCAAGCCGCGTCCGCGTCGCAAGCCGCGTGTCCAAGGCCAAGCTCCGGCAACTGCCGCGCCGACCGAAACACCGATGGTTGCTGCAGCGGCGGCAGAGGCGCCTTCCACCAGCATCGTGGCCGATGTCGAACGCGCACCGCGCAAGCGTCGGCGGCGTCGCAACGGCCGCCCGATCGAAGGTGTCGAGCCGGTTGCCGCCACGCCGGTTGCAGAACCTGCCGCACCGCGCAAGCCGACCCAGGTGATCGCCAAGCCGGTGCGCGCCGCCGCCAAGCCGTCCGGCAGCCCATCGCTGTTGAGCCGCATCGGTCGCCGCCTGCGGTCGTTGGTCTCCCGGTAACTGACTGCGCGTGGACATCAATCGCATTGCCGGTCTTCGGCGATGCGACGTAAGCGTTGGCGCTCCGGCATAATCACTGGATGACCGTTCTGCGTTTTGACAACGTCAGCAAGCACTACGCCGGTGGCCACCAGGCGCTGACCGATGTCAGCTTCGAAGTGGCCGACGGTGAGATGCTGTTCGTGACCGGCCACTCAGGTGCCGGCAAAAGTACCTTGCTCAAATTGATCCACCTCAGCGAGCGGCCCAGCCAGGGCGAGGTGCTGCTGGGCGAACGCAACCTGTTGAAGGTGCGTGGCCGGCAGATTTCGCTGCATCGTCGTCAGGTGGGGGCGGTCTATCAGGACCACCGTTTGCTCAACGACCGCAGCATCGCCGAGAACCTGGCCTTGCCGTTGATCCTGCGCGGCACCCGCCGCGCCGAGATCGGCAAGCGTGTGCGTTCGGCATTGGAGCGGATCGGGCTGGCCCATCGCGAGAAAGCCTTGCCGTCGCAGTTGTCGGCTGGCGAGCAGCAGCGCGTGGGCATCGCCCGCGCCATCATCGGCGAACCGCGCTTGCTGGTGGCCGATGAGCCCACCGGTAACCTGGACCCGGCACTGGCAGCGGAAATCATGCAGTTATTTGCCGAACTGCCGGCACGCGGCACCAGCGTGCTGGTGGTCAGCCACGATCTGGCGCTGCTCAAGCAAATGCGCAAGCGCGTGCTGATTCTGGATCACGGCCGGCTGGTCGACGACATCTCGCCGCAGGATCTGGCCGAATGAACAAGCCCGCCAATACCGAAGCCATCGCACCGTCGCGGTTCGGCGTGTGGATCGACCACCACCTGCATAGCATCGCCTTCAGCCTGGGCCGCGCGATGCGCAAGCCATGGGCAACCTTGCTGACCATCGTGGTGATGGCCCTGGCGCTAGCCCTGCCGCTGGGGCTGTCGATCGCGCTGGACAACGTCAAGTTGCTGGCAGGCAGTGTGCAGCAGTCGCGAGAGATCAATCTGTTCTTGAAGGTCGATGTCGGCGCCGATGCGGCGCAGGCGCTGGCCGTTGAGCTGCGTGCGCGCCCGGACGTTGCCCAGGTTACGTTGCGCACGCCCGCGCAGAGGCTGGCCGAATTGCGCGAAAGCGCCAAGCTCGACGAAGCGATCGATGCGCTCGGCGACAATCCGTTGCCGACGTTGTTGATCGTCACTCCGACCGATGCCGCCCACGATGCGCAACTGGCCGGCGCGCTGCAGGCCTTGCCGCAGACCGACCAGGTGCAGCATGACGTGTTGTGGCGCAAGCGCCTGGACGGCTGGCTGCGTTTTGGCGAGCGGCTGGTGCAGGTGCTGTCTGCATTACTGGGCATCGGCGCAGTGCTGGTGGTCGGCAATACGGTGCGGCTGGATATTCAATCGCGACGCGAAGAAATTGGCGTGCTGCAATTGCTGGGGGCCAGCGATGGCTTCATTCGCCGCCCGTTTCTGTATCTGGGTGCGTGGTACGGGCTCGGTGCCGGCGCTGTTGCGCTCGCTCTGATTGCTGCCTCCGGGCTGGCGCTACGCGCGCCGTTGGCGATATTGGCCGATAGCTATGGCAGTTCCTTTACCCTCCACGGGCTGGATCTGCCGCATTCTGTGATGGTGCTGGTCGGCACCCTGGTCCTGGGTTGGCTGGGTGCCTGGCTGGTGACCGGCCATTTCCTTCGTCAGACCCGTCCCACCGAAACTTGATGCCTGCCATGCACCCATCAGATCTCAAGCACCTGATCAGCGCCGCGCCGCGCGTGATGGTGGTAGATGGCTCCAAGCTGGTGCGCAAGCTGATTGCCGATGTGTTGAAGCGTGATCTGCCGAACGTGCAGGTGATCGGGTGCTCCAGCATCGCCGAAGCACGCCAGGCGCTGGAAGCCGGTGCGGTGGATCTGGTGACGACCTCGCTGTCGCTGCCCGATGGCGATGGTTTGAAGCTGGCGCGCAGCGTGCGCGAAGCGGCGAGCCAGGCGTATGTTCCGGTGATCGTGGTCTCCGGCGATGCGCAACAGCACCTGATCGAGCGCCGCTTCACCGAGTACGTCACCGATTATTTCGACAAGGCGCTGGGTCATGAGGCCCTGGCGACCTTTATCCGCGGCTACGTGCAGCCCGAGCCGGTCGTCGGCGCGACCGTGCTCTACATCGAAGACAGTCGCGTGGTGGCCGAAGCGACCAAGCGCATGCTCGAGCGTCAACGCCTGAAAGTGGTGCACGTGCTCACCGCCGAAGACGCCTTCGCGCTGCTCACCGCCGAATCACTGGGCCGCACCGAGCGCCGCATCGACCTGGTACTGACCGACGTGACCCTGAAAGGCGAGCTCAACGGCCGCGACGTGGTCGAGCGTATCCGTATCGATTTCGCCTACGGCAAGCGCCGTCTGCCGGTATTGGTAATGACCGGCGACACCAATCCGCGCAACCAGTCCGAACTGCTGCGCGCTGGCGCCAACGATCTGGTGCAGAAACCGATCGAAGAGCGTCTATTGGTGACCAAGGTGTTGTTCCAGCTGCGCTTGGCGCGTCTTGAGGATCAGGCTGTCACGTTATGACCGAAGCGGAGGGGCGTATTCAGCTGGAACCGTCGTGGAAGGCGCGCGTGGGCGATTGGTTGCTGCGCCCGGAGATGCAGGAGTTATCGGGATTTTTGCGCCAGCGCAAGGCGGCTGGCGCGCGGGTGTTTCCGCCCGGTCCGCAGATCTTTGCCGCCTTCGATGCCACCCCGTTCGAGCAGGTCAAAGTGGTGATACTGGGCCAGGACCCGTATCACGGCCAAGGCCAGGCGCATGGGCTGTGCTTCTCGGTGTTGCCCGGCGTGCCGGTTCCGCCGTCGCTGCTCAACATCTATAAAGAGATTCAGGACGATTTGGGCATCGCGCGGCCGGATCACGGCTATCTGATGCCGTGGGCGCGTCAGGGCGTGCTGCTGCTCAATGCCGTGCTGACGGTGGAGCGGGGGCGTGCCGGAGCCCACCAGAACAAGGGCTGGGAAGGTTTCACTGAGCACGTCGTGGAAACCCTCAACCGTGAGCGCGAAGGAGTGGTGTTCCTGCTCTGGGGTAGTTACGCGCAGTCCAAGGGCAAGGTCATCGACCAGACGCGCCACCGCGTGTTAAAGGCGCCGCACCCGTCGCCGTTGTCGGCGCATCGCGGCTTTTTGGGCTGCCAGCATTTCTCCAAGACCAATGAGCATCTGCAGCGACGTGGGGTCAGCCCGATCGACTGGTCGCTGCCGCCGCGCAACGCCCTGGACACCACGTCGGCCGGTGGCTGAACGGAACAGGCGCAAGCCTGTTTCGCAACGAGTTGTCACGGTCTGCACAGGGCTGCGGTGGTAGTTTAGGTGTTGAATTCGGGAGCGATGCCGTAGAATGCCAGGGATGCAAAAAGTCCGAACGTCCTATAAGTGGAACGCTGGGAACTCTTTCTGTACCCGGCAGTCCAATAGTTCGACTGCTAAGATGGTGCCTATGAACCAGACTACCTCGACTGCCCTTGTGGCAAACAACTTGCCGATTCCCAGTGCGCTCGGTTCGCTGGACGCCTACATCGGTGCCGTGCACCAGATCCCGGTGCTGTCGGTCGATGAGGAACAGAATCTTGCCCGTCGCTTCCGCGATGAGCTGGATCTGGACGCCGCGCGCGAACTGGTCCATTCCCACCTGCGCTTCGTGGTGCACGTGGCCCGCGGCTACAACGGCTACGGCTTGCCGCTGGGCGATTTGATCCAGGAAGGCAATATCGGCCTGATGAAGGCGGTCAAGCGCTTCGATCCGGAAATGGGCGTGCGTCTGGTCAGCTTCGCAGTGCACTGGATTCGTGCCGAAATGCACGAGTTCATCCTGAAGAACTGGCGCATCGTCAAAGTCGCCACGACCAAGGCGCAGCGCAAGCTGTTTTTCAACCTGCGCAAGTCCAAGACGCGTCTGGGATGGCTCAATGCGTCTGAAGTTACCGCGGTCGCCAAGGATCTGAACGTCTCAGAACGTGAAGTGATGGAGATGGAGTCGCGTCTGTCCGGTCGCGATATCGGTTTCGATGCTTCGTCCGACGAAGATGATGATCACGGTCCGCCGTCACCGGTCAGCTATCTGGTAGCCAACGATGAAGACCCGTCGCAGGCTTACGAGCGTCACGACAGCGAAGACAACCAGTTGCAGCTGCTGCGCGAAGGCATGGCCGGTTTGGATACGCGCTCGCGCGACATCGTCAAGCGTCGCTGGTTGGATTCCGATTCCAAGGTGACGCTGCAGGAGCTGGCTGATGAATACGGTGTGTCGGCCGAGCGCATCCGCCAGATCGAGGCGAACGCGCTGAAGAAGATGAAGGCATTGTTTGTTGCCTGATCTCTTCGACCATGCGCCAGATGTTGCACAAACGGCCCGGATATCCGGGCCGTTTGCGTTTGTGGCGGTGGGCGCGGAGTCTATAAACGTCTGCTCCCTTGCCGATCTTGTTGCTGCGAATGAGAGCATATGCATTTACGCCATACGTGGACATTTCACTGGATCAAGTGCACTAACAAACCCCGCGCATCGCCCAGCAGACATGGCATCGGGCACTTACCCGACCAAGTAACGCTGCAGCTTCACTACTTCGGCGGCAGGCGCGCTACCGGCAGATGCCGGCCGTGGCGGATCGCCATAAGGCGCAGGCCGGAACATACGCTTGCGCCAGTCGCCTCTGTTTGGCAGCCGGCGCCACGCCCGGTACCGGGTGGCCGGGCACGCTCAGATCCTGCTCCACCAACACGCGTCCGGCTCTATCCAGCGGCACACCCAGCGTGCGCGCCAGCAGCCCAGACGACGGTGCGCGCGCCGGTACGAAGGTGGTAGCCGCTTGCGTCGATATGCGTGACCAGCGCCCCGATATGCACTTCCACGCCCAGGCTCTGCAGCTGCTTGCGCGCCTTGTCGGTGAGATCGTCCGGCAACGAGGTCAGCACACGTGGACCGACTCCGGCCAGACGCACGCGCGCTTGTCGTGGGTCGATGTGGCGGAATTCGTTCTTGAGCGGGTGGCGGGCGATTTTCGCACGTGTGCCTGTCAGTTCAACGCCGGTCGGGCCGCCTCCAACCGCTGCAGAACTCAGCCAGGCGGCACATGCTGCGAGGTCGGATTCGGCCTCGGCACGTTCGAAAGCGAGCGATAATTTGCGCCGCAGTACCAGCGCGTTATACGGCGTCTTCAGGCTCTGCATGTGTTCTGTCGTTGCTGAAATAGGCATGAGTGGCGCCGGTGGCCAGCAGCATGTCGTCGCCGAGCGTGTTGCCATCGGTCAGGACGACCGCGCGGCGCGTTGGTGCGATTTCGGCGACGTCGCCGAGCAGCACTTGGACATTGCGCTGCTCGCGCAGGATGTGCCGCAGCGGCGCGGCAATATCCGGCGCCGACAGGCCGGCGGTGGCGACTTGATATAGCAGCGGCCAGAACAATGGCGGTTCTGGCGGTCGATCAGGCTGATGCGGATGCCGGAATCGTCAAGCGCACGGGTCGCGCCCACCCGGCGGCTGTGCAGTAGTTTTGTTAGCCGCTCTTAATACAAATCGATCGGATCCACATCCAGCGACCAGCGCACGCGCCGCGCTTGCGGCAGCGTATAGATTGCCGGCAGTTGCGCATCGAGCAATCGGTGCAAGGCAGAGCGTTGTTGCGCGGACAACAACAATTGCGTGCGTTGAAAACCGGCGCGACGCGGCATTGGTGCCGGCATCGGGCCATAGCATTCCACTGCTGCAAACGCGGGCGATTCCGCGCTGGTGTCTGCGTTGGTCAAGCCACGCACCGCCATCAGGAACTGATTGGCCGCCGCCACATCCTTGGCTTCGGCGCGGAACAGCGCCAGATGCGCGGAAGGCGGAAAGCCGGCCGCCTCGCGCTGTTGCAGTTCGGCATCGGCAAAGGCGTGATAGCCGCCGTTGACCAGGGTCTGCAGCAAGGGGTGTTCGGGGTGATGGGTTTGCAGCCAGACCTCGCCCAGACGATCGGCACGTCCGGCGCGTCCTGCCACCTGGATCAATTGTTGGGAAAGTTTCTCCGCGGCGCGGAAGTCTGCCGAGAACAGACCTTCGTCGATGCCGACCACCACCACCATGGTCAGCCGCGGAAGGTCGTGGCCCTTGGCCAGGATCTGCGTGCCGACCAGGATGCCGGCTTCGGTGCCCAGGCGTGCCAGTTGGGTTTCCAGCGCATCGCGGCGCCGGGTGGTGCTGCGGTCGATGCGCACGACCGGAAAATCCGGGAATTCCTCGGTCAGGCGTTCTTCCAGCCGCTCGGTGCCGATGCCCTGCGGCTGCAGCGCCAGGCTGGCGCAAGCCGGACAGGCCACTGGTGCGGATTGGCGCGCGCCGCAGTGGTGGCATTGCAGGCGCCGACCACCGGCATGCACGGTCATCGAAGTCTGGTGCAGCGGCGTGCTGCAGCGCTGACAGGCGGCGGTCCAGCCGCAGTCGTGGCAGAGCAGCACCGGCGCATAGCCACGGCGATTCTTGAACACCAGCACCTGCTCGCCGCGCGCCAGGGTGGTGCCGATGCCGGCCAGTACCTCTGGCGACAGGCCGTCCTTGAGCGGGCGCTTGCGCACGTCGAGCACGCGCACGCGCGGCGGACGCGCTTCGCCGGCGCGGCGCGACAGGCGCAGATGCTGGAAGCGGCCGGAATACGCATTGTGCAGGCTTTCCAGCGATGGCGTGGCGCTGCCCAGGATGACCGGCACGTCCAGCGCCTTGCCGCGCACCAGCGCAAAGTCGCGCGCGTGATAACGGATGCCGTCCTGTTGCTTGTAGCTGCCGTCGTGCTCCTCGTCGATCACGATCAGCCCGGCGTTGGGCAGTGGGGTGAACACCGCCGAGCGCGTGCCAACGATCAGCTTGGCCTCGCCGCGCCAGGCCGCGGCCCAGACGCGGGCGCGTTCGCCATCGGACAGGCCCGAGTGCAGCGCGTGCACTGGCACCCCAAGCCGGGCGCGGAAGCGACCCAGCGTCTGCGGGGTCAGGCCGATTTCCGGCACCAGCACCAACGCCTGGCGTCCGGCGGCCAGGCAGTCTGCGATTGCTTGCAGGTAGACCTCGGTCTTGCCGCTGCCGGTGACGCCATCGAGCAGATAAGTGGCAAAGCCGCTGCGCGCGCGGATGGTGTCGGCGGCGGCCTGTTGTTCGTCGTTGAGCGGGGGGCCGCTGCTGGGCCGCGGGGCAATCGTATCGGGAGCCACTGCCACGCGTTCGGCATAGCCGCGCTTGACCAGGCTGCGCGCTGCCTCGCGCCACTGCGGCAGCAGCGGGTCCAGCTTGTCTTCGCCCACTGCAGCGGTCAATAGCAGCGATGCCAACAAGGCGGGTCGACTCCCCGCACGTAGGCTGGCCGCACCGGTACGGCCAGCCTCGGTGAGCTGCCATGCCCAGGCGTGGGTGTCGGCCAACGGCTCACCACGACGCAGCGGGCCGGGCAGTGCGCCGGCCTGTGCTTCGCCGAGCGGTGCGTGGGTGTAACGGGCAAGCCACTGCAGCGAGCGGTCCAGCTCGTCGACCAGCAGCGGCGCGGCATCGCACCACGCCAGCGCCTGCCGCAGGCCCTCGGCTGAGGCCAGTTGCCCAATCTCCACTACCACCCCAACCAATTCGCGCGGGCCGAGCGGCACTCGCACCCGGCAGCCGACCCGCGCCAGATCGGTCAGGGGGGCATCGGCCGGCGGCAGGTAGTCAAACAATTGGGGCAACGGCACCGGCAAGGCGACGCGCAGGGTGGCGACGGTCCAAGACATCCAACCAGTCTACCAACCCGTTCCAGCGCCAGGCAGCGAACCTCAGATCACCCCCAATCCGCGCGCGGGCCTACGGCGCGTTTCTGTGACCGGTGGGATAAATACGACCTAAACCTATGTGAGGGCTAAGGAAACCGGTTTATCCACATTGCCTGTGGATAAACCTGTGAATTAGTCTGGTGCTCCACGCTGTG
Source organism: Xanthomonas fragariae (assembly GCF_017603965.1). Classification (NCBI taxonomy): domain Bacteria; kingdom Pseudomonadati; phylum Pseudomonadota; class Gammaproteobacteria; order Lysobacterales; family Lysobacteraceae; genus Xanthomonas; species Xanthomonas fragariae. The sequence continues at coordinate 64,450 of NZ_CP071955.1, forward strand.
ACGATGGATTCTCCAGCCTCTGCAACCTCTTGGACATTTTTTAGCCAGCACGCATAAGTCTATTATAATATCAACAGCTTAAGCGTGAAACACAATTGCAACAAAGAAAAACCAGCAGTTGACAGACGCCTACTTATCGGTATGTCTGCCGCTGTGCACAACCTGCGCCGATGGCAGGCTCCGCTGGCGTTAGGGCGGAGCGGGGCGAGGTCGATCTGTCAAGCCATCGGCGGGGGGCAATCGCGTCGGTATCATGCCGGCCGATGCTGGAGTTCTCATGACCGTAGTCCCCGATGCCCCTGTGGCCCCTGCCGCGCTGTTGGCCTTCCTGCGCGGTGTCGAACGCCGGGGTCTGGTGCTCGCACAATTGCAAAGCGGCGATGTTGCCGCCGCCGAGCAGGCCTTGGCGGCTACCCTGCGCGCCTTCAACAGCCAAGCTGCGGGTCGGCCGATGGCCGTCTGGCCGATGCGCTTCTGGAGCCTGCTGGCTACCGCACCGCCGCTGCGCCGCGAGCCGATGCCGGGCACTTGGCTGCCTCCGTTCACCGCGTTGGGCCGGATGCAGACCGTTGACCGGCTGGCACTGCTGTTGCGAATCGTGGCAGGGTTGGAAGAGAACGCGGCAAGCGAGGTGCATGGCATCGACGTGGCGGTCTATCGCCAGTCGCTCGCCCGTGCCTGCCCGCGCGATGCAGCCGGCAACCCGGATGCGCAGGCCTGGCGGGTGCTGGCCGAAGCGGTGCAGTCGAAATTGCGCGATCTTACCCCTGCCCAGCTGACCCGGCTGAGTCAACTGCGCGACTCAGCGCTGGCCGGCATGCCGTTGCAGCCAGCAGCGGCTGTGGTTGTACCCACCGAGCCGAGGCAGCCGGCTGCCCCACGCATGCGCGCTGCGCGCCGAGAGCATTGGTCACGCGTCGACCGCCGCCACGCAGGCAACGTGCTGGGCGTGTTGGCGCTGACGCTGCTGCTTGCGGCACTCGGCTGGTGGTGGACCCATCGCCGGCCGGCACTGCCGCCTGAGCCGGTCTCGCAGGCGCCTGCAGGCGTCTTGCATGTGACCGACGCTGCGCCGGTGCTGGTGGAAGAGCTACCCGCGGCACACCGGCCGGATGCGCTGGCAGCGCCCGGCATGGATCCGCGCGACCAAGCGATGCTGGCCGACCCGGATCTGGAGCTGGCACGCGCGGCGGACTTCTACGCCTGGTACGCGGCCGGCCATCCAATGCCGGCCGACGAATCTGGCGCGCACGCCACTGTGGCCGATCAGCCTTCCGCCGCATTGGAGACGGTCGATGACGAAACTAATTAATTGGTGCGGGCTGCTGCTCGCGTTGGCCGGCAGTGCTGCCGCACAAACCTTGCCGACCCCATTGGAAGAAAGCGGTGCCGTTGCGTCTTCCGATGCGCCCATTCCGGCAACGCCGAGCGCCGCCCAGCAGCAAGCGCGTTGGGACGCATTGACGCCTGCGCAGCAGTCCGAGCTGCGCGCCCGCTATGCGGCCTGGAACGGGCTCACCGCCACCGATCGAGTGGTGTTGCGCCAGGCGCGCGAGCGCCTGCATGCCTTACCCGAGGATCAGCAGCGTGCGTTGCGCACGCAGTTCACCGCGATGGACCGATTACATCGCGATGGCTGGCGCCTGGGCTCACAGCTGGGCGCGTTCTATCCGCAGTTGCAGCCGTTGATCGGCTACGTGCCCGCTGCGCAGCGCGACAGCGTGCTGGCGGTGCTGCGCAGTCTGGATGCCGGGCAGCTGGAGCAGCTGGCGGTACTGGCACAACGCACACCGCCACAGGATCGCGATGCCTTGCGCGATGCCTTGCTGGCAGAAGCGCCGGCCACGCGCAGCATCTGGTTGAAGCGCCAGCTGGCGCGGTAGTCGGCAGCGGGGAACATCGCCGCTGCAAGAACGTGCTGCCGCAGCGGATCGCGTTCGACATCGATCCACGCATCGACCTCACGCAGTGACCTGATGATCTTCAACGTAGCTGTCTTCGGCACGATGCTCAGACGCACGCAACGCTTGAAGACGCGCCAGACTCCTCACCATCAGGAATGCGGCGGCAACCGTCACGACAAACAACTCCCCCCGCTCAAGCCAATGTATGTGAGGCCGGTGGCCAGCCAGGACTGCGCGTCCATGCGCCACCGCGTCGGCAGGCGCGTTTTCTTGCCCGCACGCGTGCAGGCGCAACAGGCTCTACCAGCGCACGACAAGGCCGCAGTCGGAAAGTACGCGTAAGATGGCGGGCCCGCGCGACCCGGTGCCAGCGCCTCCCGGCACGGCCGTAGTCCGCGCAGCGATCGGTTTTTCATGTCTGTTGCTTCTGTACCCTCGGCCGTGACGCCAAGCTTCGCCTCGGAAGTGCGCACCACCGGCTTGCTTGCGTTGCCGCTGGTGCTCGGCCACGTCTCCAGCGGACTGCTCGGGTTCGTCGACAATGTCATCGCCGGCCACCACGGCACTGCCACGTTGGCTGCGGTCACCATCGGCACCTCGCTGTTGTGGCTGCCGATGCTGGTGCCGATCGGCACGTTGATCTCGTTGACCGCCTCTGTCTCGCAACTGGTTGGCGCAGGTCGCGAGCGCGAGATCGGGCCGTTGTTCCGCCAGGCGATGTGGCTGTCGCTGGCGTTGGGCGCGGTGATGTTCGCCTTTCTGAGCGCAGTGCCGCCGCTGCTGCCCACATTCGGGATTGCGCCGGACATCGTGCCGGGTGCAACCGATTTTCTGCATGCAGTGCGCTGGGGCGGGCCGGCGCTGACATTCTACTTCTGCATGCGCTATCTCTGCGAAGGTATGCATTGGACATTGCCCACCATGTTGTTGGGCTTTGGCGGGTTGCTGGTGCTGGCGCCGCTGGGCTATGCGCTGACCTATGGCACGTTCGGGATTGCCGAGCATGGTGCGCAAGGGCTGGGCATGGCCTCGGCCATCACGATGTGGGTGCAGGCAAGCGTGTTTGCGCTGTACCTGCGGCGCTCGCGTCGCTTTGCCCATCTGGAGTTGTTCAATCATCTGGAAGGGCCGCGATGGCGCGCCATCGACGGTCTGTTGCGCACCGGTTTGCCGATCGGCATCACTGTGCTGATGGAAGGCGGCCTGTTCATTGTCACCGCCTTGTTGATCGGTCGGCTCGGCTCCACCGAAGCGGCCGCGCATCAGATTGCGATCAACGTCTCGCAGCTGTGTTTCATGATCCCGATGGGCGTGGCCGAAGCCACCACGGTGCGCGTCGGACATGCGGTAGGGTGCGGCGATCCGCTCGGCATGCGGCGTGCGGCATGGGCCGGTTACGCCATCGTGCTTGGCACGCAGGCGCTGTCGGCCAGCGTGCTGTTGCTGGGTCACGACGCCATTGTGAGTGTCTATACCGATGATGTGACGGTGGCCGCGTTGGCATCGGTGCTTTTGCTGTTCGCCGCCACGTTCCAGTTTCCCGACGGCATCCAGGTGCTCTCCAGCGGTGCGTTGCGTGGGCTCAAGGACACCCGCGTGCCGATGTTTTTGGCGATGTTTTCGTACTGGGGCGTGGGCATGCCGATCGGCGCAGGGCTTGGCCTGGGACTGGGTTGGGGACCGCAAGGCATGTGGATCGGCCTGATTCTGGGCCTGACCGTGGCGTCGATCCTGATGGGGCTGCGCTTCCGGCAGACCAGCCGGCGGCTGACTGCCACCGCGGCACCCTGACTTCCAGCGCATGCCGCTCACGCTGCGCAGCCGGTATGCTGGACACCATTAACTTGTATGCAGCGTCTTTCGACGGAGTTTTCCATGAACCACCCCGTGCGTCGCAATCCCATCGCCAGTTTCTTCGTCGGCCTATGGGATGTGATGAATTTCACCCGGCGCCTGATCTTCAACCTGGTGTTTTTCGGCTTTCTGTTTTTGATGCTGCTGCTGTTGGTGGTGGCGATCGCCAGAGGCGACGGCACCAAACCGCTGGCCGAGCGCACCACGCTGGTGATCAATCCTGAAGGCACGCTTGTCGAGCAGTTCAGCGCCGACCCTGTGAGCCGTTCGCTGGCCAAGGCAGTTGGCAACAAGGGTGCCGAAGAAGTGCAGTTGCGTGACCTGATGCGGGTGATCGAGTCGGCCGGCAAGGACCGCAAGATCGAGCGGGTGCTGTTGAACCTGGACAAGCTGCAGCCGCCCGGTTTCGCTTCGCAGCGCGAAGTTGCAGCCGCATTGCAGAAGCTGCGTGCCTCCGGCAAGCAGATCGTGGCTTTCAGCGAGAGTATGAGCCAGGGCCAGTACCTGCTCGCTGCGCAGGCCAACGAGGTCTATCTGGACCCGATGGGCAGCGTGCTGCTGGAAGGTCTCGGCCGTTACCGCCAGTATTTTCGCGAAGGGTTGCAGGACAAGCTCGGTGTGGACGTACACCTGTTCCGCGTGGGCGAGTACAAATCCGCCGCCGAGCCATACATCCTCGATGCGGCCTCGGCCGACGCCAAGGAAGCGGATTTGTTCTGGATGAACGACGTGTGGCAGCGCTATCTGGCCGACGTGGGCACCGCGCGCAAGCTGAGCCCGGCGCAGCTGACCGCCGGCATCGACACGCTGCCCGAAGGCGTGGCGGCGGCAGGTGGCGACCTGGCCAAGTTCGCGCTGCAGCAGAAGCTGGTCGACGGGCTCAAGACCCGCGCAGAGGTCGATGCGCTGCTGACCAAACGTGGCGTGGCCGACAGCGATGCCGACAGTGGCTTCCGCAACATCGATTTTTCCAGCTATCTCACCCAGCTGCAGGCGCAGGGTTCGCCGATGGACAGCCGTCCGCAGGTGGCCGTGGTGGTGGCGGCTGGCGAGATCAGCGATGGCGAGCAGCCGGCCGGCCGTATCGGTGGCGAGTCCACTGCAGCGCTGCTGCGTCAGGCGCGCGACGACGACGAGGTCAAAGCGGTGGTGCTGCGCGTAGATTCGCCCGGCGGTGAAGTGTTCGCCTCCGAGCAGATCCGTCGCCAAGTAGTCGCGCTCAAACAGGCCGGTAAGCCGGTGGTGGTGTCGATGGGCGATCTGGCCGCCTCGGGCGGTTACTGGATCAGCATGAATGCCGATCGCATCTATGCCGACCCGTCGACCATCAGCGGTTCGATCGGTATCTTCGGCATGGTGCCGAATCTGACCCGCGCGCTGAACAAGATCGGCGTGCATACCGACGGCGTTGGCACCACGCGCTTTGCCGGTGCCTTCGACATCACGCGCCCGCTGGATCCTGCTGCCGGCCAGGTCATCCAGGCTGTCATCAACAAAGGCTACGCAGACTTCACTGGCAAGGTGGCGCAGGCGCGTCACCAGTCGGTGGAGGCCATCGACAAGGTTGCGCGCGGCAGGGTGTGGAGTGGTGCGCAGGCCAAGCAGCACGGCCTGGTGGATGCGTTCGGTGGCATGCAGGAAGCGGTGGCCGATGCGGCCAACCGCGCAAAGCTGAGCAAGGGCAAGTTCCGGGTCAGCTATGTGGAAAAGCCGGCCACACCGTTCTCGCAGTTCATGAGCGGATTCGCTGGCAGCCGCATGGGTGCCTGGATGCTGGGCAATTCCGGCATGGCGCGCGCCATGTTGTCGCGCTCGCTGCCGGAAGTGGACACGCAACTACGCTTTGTCGAAGACGCCGTGCACGACAACAAGGCTGGTGGTGCGCCGGTCAAGGCGCTGGCTTACTGCTTCTGTGGGTTCTGACGCGACACGTGTGCGCTAGATTTGTCGACAACGCCGGCCTTGCGCCGGCGTTGTCGTTTCTGCGGTCTCTGTGCGTTTGTAGTGCAGCGTCCGCAACATTTCTCGAGAAATTGCACAAGTGCTAATCCAGAATTTCGCGCGGCAGAGCGAGCGCTTGCAGCCTTTTGGGCCTCCAGGCGCGCGCGCGATGCGGTGCGCTTACTGTGTCGCCGCATCGATTGTCTTGCGCTGATCGTCTTCGGACTGATCGGTCGCCGCCTGCACCGCGTGCGCCCTGTTGAGCGGTTCCTGGATGTGGTCGCGCAAGGCGGTGGCCTGCGGCTCGGGCTTCTGCTCGGTGGGCGCAGGTTGCGGCTGCTGGCAGCCGCAAATCAGCAGCGTCAGGCTGGCCGCAAGAATCCAATGCAGTTTCATCGTCGTGACCTCGCTCGGGGTGGCGGTATCCTACGCTCGGGCCATATGCGCGCGTCAACTGCGCTGCAGCGGCCGTTTCCTGAGTCTTGAAGAGGATCACCCACGTGACAACGCATCGCTGGCGGCTGGATGGACAGACCGCCCTCATCACCGGCGCCAGTGCTGGCATTGGCCTGGCTATCGCGCGCGAGCTGCTTGGCTTCGGCGCGGATCTGCTGATGGTGGCGCGCGATGCCGATGCATTGGCGCAGGCGCGCGATGAGCTCGCCGAAGAGTTTCCCGAACGCGAACTGCACGGCTTGGCCGCCGATGTCTCCGACGATGAGGAACGCCGCGCCATTCTGGATTGGGTGGAAGACCATACAGATGGGTTGCATCTACTGATCAACAATGCAGGCGGCAACATCGCGCGTGCGGCGATCGATTACACCGAAGACGAGTGGCGCGGCATTTTCGAAACCAACGTGTTTTCTGCGTTCGAATTGTCGCGCTATGCACACCCATTGCTGGCGAAACACGCCGCCTCGGTGATCGTCAACGTCGGCAGCGTCTCGGGCATCACGCATGTGCGCAGCGGCGCGCCGTACGGCATGACCAAGGCCGCGCTGCAGCAAATGACGCGTAATCTGGCGGTGGAATGGGCCGAGGACGGCATCCGCGTCAACGCGGTGGCGCCCTGGTATATCCGCACGCGGCGTACCTCCGGACCGTTGTCAGATCCGGATTATTACGAGCAAGTGATCGAGCGCACGCCGATGCGCCGCATCGGCGAACCGGAAGAAGTCGCTGCCGCTGTCAGTTTCCTGTGTCTGCCGGCGGCCAGTTACATCACCGGCGAATGCATTGCGGTGGATGGCGGATTTTTGCGTTTCGGTTTTTAGCGGCTATCGAACGGCTGCGCGGCACACGCGGGTTCTTTGCACTGCATAGTCGCTCCTGAAAACCCTCAAGGCCCAATCGCCGCAACGCTGTTGAGAATTTCCTCAGAGAAGACGTCAAGTGGCGTTTTGAATCCGAGTATGAGGAGCCAGAGCGCTAGGACAATGCAATCCCAGTTTTGCAAGCCTACTACGCCTCCGATGCTGTCATCTGCGGCGATCGCGTATGCGCCAATGTCGATCCCAATGGCCAGCGTGCAGGCGACAAAAGACAGTACCGTCAGGCAAAGCCCAGGACTCAACAATCGCCGCCATGCAGCATGATCGCGTTTAACCACTCAACTACTGCGCTGACGCCATTGAAGACCTCAAGATCTGGGCAACCAAATTGGAGCGGCTATCAAAACGACTGCTTTCACCGCCAGGTGGGCGCGGCCGGCGCTCGGAATCGGCATGTACCACGCTACACTCCGGATCCTCCGCGCCGTCCGCACTCACCTGACGACTGCTCGCTACGTTTTGTTAGCCGCTCTAAATCGTCACCATAAAAAAGGCTGCGATACTTGCGATCGTTATGTGGCCGCTTATAGCAAAGCACTGATTGGGTGCGGGATGACCCGCGCGACTCACAATGGCGGCAGCACCTTACCCGGATTCAAAATCCCATCCGGATCCAGCGCCGCCTTGATCGCACGCATCGCCGCCAGCGTCGGTGCGCTGAAGGCTTGCGTCATGAAGTCGCGCTTGGTCACGCCGATACCGTGTTCGCCCGATAACGTACCTTCCAGCGAAAGCACCAGTGCGAACAAGCGCGGCAATGCGGCTTGCGCGCGTGCATCTTCGTCGGCATCGGCGGGGTCGTACATGATGTTGACATGCAAGTTGCCGTTGCCTGCGTGCCCGAACGCGACGATGGGCAATGCGAATTCGGCGGCGAGCGCTTCCACACCGGCCACCAACGCGGGGATGCGCGACACCGGTACCACCACATCTTCGTTGACCTTGCCCGGCCTGATTGTGCGCAATGCCGGCGACAGCGCGCGGCGCGCGGCCCATAACCTGTCGCGAGCGCTGCCATCGGGGGCCACATCCAGGCTCAATACGCCCTGGCCATCGGCGGCGGCGTGCAGGGCCTGCAATGCGTACGGAAGTGTGTCGTGATCGCCGTCGGCTTCGATCAGCAACATCGCACCTGCTTTGGGCACATCGCTGCCATTGCGCCGCAATAGCGAGATCGCGCTGGCATCCATGAATTCCAGCATCGTCGGCGTGGTCGGTTGCGCCATCAAGCGCGACACCGCAGCTGCGGCGCTGGACGCATCGCGGTACAGCGCACGTATGCCGGCGCGTGCGATTGCGCGTGGAGTCAACTTCAACGTCGCTTCGACGATGATCGCCAGCGTACCTTCGCTGCCGACCAGCAGGTGCGTGAGGTCGTAGCCGGTGGAATTTTTGGTGTATGCACCGCCGCAGCGGATCACCTCGCCGGTGCCGGTGACTGCGACCAGACCGAGCACGTTATCGCGGGTCGCGCCGTACTTCACTGCGCGCGGGCCGCCGGCATTGGTCGATAGATTCCCGCCGATGCTGCAGATCTCCGCGCTGGACGGATCCGGCGGCCAAAACAACCCGTGTGGCTGCAGCGCCTGCTGCAGCTCGCCATTGAGCAGACCGGGTTGCACGATAGCGCAGCGGTCTTCCGGGCGCAGCGCAAGGATGCGATTCATGCGCGCCATCGACACCACCATGCCACCGGAAAACGGCACCGCCGCGCCGGTGGTGCCGGTGCCCGCGCCACGCGCCACGATCGGCACGCCATGTGCGCGACACGCCTGCACGATCGCCACCACATCATCGATATCGCGCGGCAGGGCAACGGCGGCCGGTAATGCCCAGCGACGCGAATCGTCTTCGCCATAACGGCGGCGCGCGTCGGCGCCGGTCAACCAGCCATCGGGTCCAAGCCGCGCGGCCAGCAGCTCGGCCAGCGCGGCGGGAAGTACATCTGTCATGACGCATGATCCTGTGGTGCCGCGCGCTGGATGCATTTCCAACCTAGCACTGCGACTGTAAGCGGCAGCCCAGACCCAATGCAGCTCGGAGAGCATTGAGTCGAGCCTCGGACCGGGTTCTGTTTGTATGATCTGTCTGCCATCACTGTCTTCACCGTTACGGCAGGATGTTTGAGCAAAGCCTGCGTCGTCTGGAAGAAGTGGCGGTAAGTTGTTTGAAAAGCGTCGACCGGCAAGATCTCTGTACTTAGAGCGGCTAACAAAACGTAGCGAACAGTCGTCAGGTGGGTGCGGACGGCGCGCAGGAACCGGAGTGTACGCGTAGTAGATGCCGATTCCGAGCACCGGCTGCGCCCGCCTGGCGGTGGGCGCAGTCGTTTTGTCAGCCGCTCTAAAAGATTCTCGCCAACATGCCTGATGGATACTTGGCAATAAACCCTGCCTGCCAGATATTTTAGCCTTCGATCAGACAGGCACGCCCATGCATGGCATCCAGATGCAATTTGGATCTTGAAATGAAATCGTAACCCATTCGCCATGAAACTGGGAAAACCATTCCCTTCTGATCAGTGACCGAAGCATTTATATTGAATGTCCGCGAATTTAGCACCATCGTCACCGTGGATTCCGCATAGCTTATCGTCCTTTCCCCGAGAAGATCGACGATGCGTTTTGTCCTGAGGTCTTTCTGCGGAAATCCGGTTAAATCAATCCCCGATGCTTCAAGTGATGTGGATGATCCTGTGTCCAGCAGCACCAACTCTTCGCGCCCGCGAATGATTGCGGGTATCCTGGGTGTCATTGGAGAGCCCCAGATCAGGGACGTCAGTCTGAAGTTATCGTTGCAGACTTGGCGTGAGTCGCGCCCTAGAATTTTAAAGCTTTCTTTGGACATCTCCACTGCGCCAAACTGCCGAAGCAAGTCCATTCCGATGATATTGATGGGTACATCATTGCTGGTCGAAAAAGAGACATCCTGCAGAGTCAGCTCTCCCATTTTCAAATCGACCGGGTCGGCCAAGTTAAATAAAACTTCTCTTGATGCGCCGATGGCGTCTCTATTAAAATTATTTGTAATTTTAAGTCCCAGAGAGCGAGCAAATCTTTCATTAAGGATCGATCTCGTAGAGCCAGTGTCCACCACAAAATCCGAGATCACGTCACGGCGCTTGCCATCAAGCCCCCCATGTATGGTTGCCTTCACTACAGGGACGCCACCGGCATTAACAAGAGGTAGAGTGACAGACGTGGTTGTGGTTGGTTTAAGTATTCCTGACTGTCTACGCACCAGAAAGGCTTCAAAGTGTGGCCGGGTAATTGCCTCGGCATCATCACCCGCCTTAAAACTGGGCTTTATGTTTTCCAAGTAGATTTTTCGTACGTCCAGCATCGTACGAGCCCATCCGGCGATATCACCGAGAGCGAGCGAGTTTCCAGCTTGGAGGCTCTTGCATAGATAAAGAGCCCCTGCTCCCTTTTGCGCCAACACCTTGCGATCTTTTAAACACTCTTCAACCGCTTTGTTCGAAGCGTCAAAGTTTGATTCAACCCTGAAGAGTCCAGCTTTCGCCGGTAGTTTGGCAAGGCCGTCACTATTGGAGAGCTTTTCGAGCGGGGAAACCTCTCCCCGTAGCACCATTAGCGTGATACCTGGACCATCCTGTGGAAGGATATTCTCAGCGTAGGTTTGGAAGCAGGTGAGTGTCAAACAAGAGAAGATGAGAAATCTCGTCAACATTTCTTGCTCTTTAATTGGAGAAAGCGCCGAAGTGCGGCGCTCTCGTTCGAATGAGAATCAGCAAGGCCTTATCAAGGCGTGGGTATTGTCAGCGTCGCTTGGCCGCTGTATTGATTTGTCGCGGTGTCATATTTTACGGTGAAATCAAATTTCAACCCGCCACCCCAATCATAGGAGTAAGAGGCATTTAATCCCGAAATTGAAAATTGATCCGTGCTCATCGCCAGGGAATAGCTGCTTCCATTCCAAGTAAAATTGCCGCTCCCCGCCAAGTTCCAGCTGCCATCCGTTAAGTTTACGCTCTCCGAAACGTTAAAGGCGAGGTTATGGTCTGGATTGATCCAGCTCTGAGACGCTTTAGCAATTCCGCTACCATCCAGCTCCGCAGAATCTTTGTACTCCCAACTTTCTCCGGTAACCGTCTCAGCGCCCCCGTTCCCACCACCGCTTCCACCCCCAGTTGGGGGCGGAGGACTTTCTGGTGGCAGCGACGGAGGGAAAGTCGGTGGTTCAGAGGGAGGATTCACCACAATCGGCGGGATCTCCGTAGGTGGTTCACTTGGGTCGACATCTGCTGCAGCGGCTGCACCTGCTACAAGCTGCAATTCATCTTTCGTGAGTTCTCTCATTACAACTTCCTTATTGTTAGCCGATGGCCTAGCGTCTTGATAGCTATCCCGCTGATGTATTTAGATGAGGAGCAGATCAGCATCAGGCAATTTAGGTAGCTTTGCCGTATATTCACATAATTTTCGTTACGTACAAGCTTACCTTCATATATGTTAATATATTATTAATTTGTTGTCGAAATAATGTTCAATACGCCATCCAGAAGCAGACGTGACTGAAGAGATGCACGAAGGCATATCGGTCGGAACTGCAGTTGGTGAACTGAGTGCCTTTATCCGCCAGAACCGTCTGCAAGGTGTAGGGCACCGCCTGGATGAGATTACGCAGGAACTGTGCGGCAACCAGCTTGTGCACAGACCTGACCGGCGTCTGCATTGGCGCTGCGCGGTTGCCTGGCTACACCAGCAACGCCTGCAACGAGGCACCTTCAAGCTGCGCATACAACGCAAACGCGTCATGCACCTGCGCGCCCAGCGCCTGCTCGAAACTGCGCTTGCTCGAATGTGCGGCGTACGCACGTTGTTCGGTGCCGCCGAGGTTTGACTGGAAGATGCCCGCCGCACTCACTGACAAAAAATCTTCATAGATGATCGGATCGGCGCTGACCAGGCCGAGCGCAATCGCGGTTTCTGCGGGCATGGCGGCCACCTGCGCCGGATCGGCGCGGCCGGCATCGGTCAACGCGTAGCGAAAATAACCCAGGCCTTGCTGACGCAGCACCGCCTCATCGTCGGGGAACGCTACAAACGCGGTTTGTAGCCGCGTGGCGTAATCGGCACCGGTGCTGCCCGCACCATCGCTGCCGCGGGCCTGTGCCAACAACGCGTCGTAAAGCGCGCGACCCTTGGGCGTCAGTGCAAGCCCGCGCTGCTCGATTTCGCCGAAGCGCGCGGTATGTGTGCCATATTCGGCCTGTCCACTGTCGCCTAAAAAACGTACCGGTTCTTCCAGCGCCTTGAAGCTGGTCTGGCGCAGCAGGATCGGGATGCGTCGGCGCGGCGGCCCTTCGATCACCGTTTTCGCAGCGATGCCAGCGCGCTGCATCTGCGCCTGCGCCGCATCGATATCCAGTGTGCGCGGGGTCAGGTGATTGATGTGCGGGCCGTGGAAGCTCACTACATCGGCGATCAGCTTGTGGGCTTGGCTCAGCGCGCGATAGGTCTGCAGCGACACGGAAGCATCGCCGTGCCAGCGGAAAGTTTCCAGCGCTTCGGCAACGAACTGCTGCGCCTGCATCGCATCTAGCCCGCCGACACGCTCGCGCTGTTCGATCAACTCCAGGACCCCGGTAGTGAAGATCTGCCGCTGCTCGAGAATCTGCGCCGCCCGCTCGCGCAACGCGGCATCCTCGATCAGTTCCAGCCGCAGCAGCGAAGTGAACACGCGGAACGGATTGGCCGACAGCGCCACTTCGTCGATCGGGCGGAACGCGGTTGAATGCACCGGCACGCCGGCCACCGACAAGTCGTAATAGCCCACCGCGTGCATGCCCATCACCGCAAACAGCCGGCGCAAAGTGGACAGTTCTTGCGCCGTGCCGACCCGGATGGCGCCATGCCGTTCCAGATCCAGCCGCGCGCGATGAGCGTCGCGATACGTTCCCGGTCAAGGACATCGTGCCCCCCCGGTCAATCGCACGACGGGCGTCTGCTCCATCTGGTCCATCCCGGCGCGCATTCGGACATCGGCGGTTCCTACCTGCTCGATGGCCTGGCCGTGCGCAACGGCAACCTGCTCACCGATTACATCAACACCCTCAGCGACACACCCTTCCTGCAACCGCGCACGGTGCACAGCGCACCGGCAATGAACGTCATCCACCGCTCCGAACAGCACCAGGCCTTCTACACCACCGCCGTGGCGGCGGCGCTTGGGCATCGCGTGCATGGCATCCCCTGTCTGGCACGGTCGAGACCCATGTTTCCAACGATGCCCAAGCGCTGGATGCCGGGTTGCACAGCAACGGGGTAGGAAAAATCCTACAAAACAACGGGCAAATTACCGAAGCCCACGGCCAACGGCATGCGCGACGATAGCGACCCTGTGCGAGGCGCCAACGGCCGCTCACGGCTAGGGCGTTGAGCAGCGCCACGCCGGCACCGCGCTACCCTGATCACCTCGCAGGCAGTAGGCTGCCTTTCCCTTCCCACAGGTGGAAACATGGCTGTGCGATTTTCTTTTTTTACGCCGTCCGGTGCAGCGCTCCCTGTCCTGCTGACCGCTGTCTTCGCCCACTCTCTCACTGGATGTTCGCGCATGAATACACCTGGCAATGAGCCGTCCGGCATTCACCTGATCGGCAATATGCCCGTCGATGCCCATAACACCGTGCATATCGATACGCGCAAGCCGATACCATTTGCCGACCATGCGTTCGGGGCAGTCTGTTATGACACCTATGGCTGCAAAGTGTTGTACGACGGTAGGTACGAAGCTAACTTTCCCGACGATGTCAAGCGAATCTCATCGGCGTCGTTAGGGGATGGCTACCCCAGCAATCTTAAAGCCAATACGATCGGCATCCGCAATTTCCCGCACTTTCCGTCCCCCGCCGAGGTGACGTGGCGCTCCAAGGACGGCCAACCACACCATGCCCTGGTCGATCTCGACGCCATCTTCAAGGACAAGGTGATCCTGCATCATGTGCCACAGGATCAGTTGCCGCCGATCCTGCACGCAGATATCTCTCCAGATATCATCTTGGAAGTGAACGACCGAACCATCAATGTTTATATGAAAGCAATGGTGCAGACGACAGTACTACAGAAGCCAGACAACCCAGACAGCGATTTCCGCAACGATCTGATCCTCGCGTACACCAAAACCTACTGATGGCGTCCTCGCCAGGGAGCATGTAATGGGCAACGAACATAACGATGCAAGGACATGGCCGGATGAGGTGGAAACCTACCCGGCGACTGCGCAAGACTTGGCCGCATATGCACATAGTCGCCATGTGTTGGCGCAGTTCCAGGTGCCCTTGCTGGTCGGTCAACACAACCCGCACACCCGTTTATTCGTGGCTTGTTTTGATGGCACAGGTAACGATAAGCACAAGGACCCTCAGCACATTACCAATATCGGAATATTGGATGATCAGGTGCAAATGGCAGTAAGTAACGGCATTAAAAATATCAGCGGCTACTACGTCCCCGGCGTGGGCACCCAGGACGATGCGTTCACCCGCAATCTCGACGGCGCCTTGGGCTATAGCTACGGCCCACGGATGGAAAAGATGTACTTGAAGTTCATCAACCAAGCCAAACAATGGCGCGACCAAGACCCCAAAGTAGAGATCAGCATCGTGTCCACGGGCTTCAGCCGTGGCGCGGTCACCGCGGCCATGTTCACCCGCATGATTCACGAGCGCGGTATCCAGAATCCGACTGACATGAAAATCGCACAGGGCCCGCACCACGAAATCCTCAAACTCACCCCCACCCATCCCCCGCTGGTGCCGCCCGGTCGCACCGCGCAGACCGTCGGCTTGCTGGACCCGGTCGCCACCGGCGACATGAATCTGCACGATGTCCGCCTGCCGCCTTCGGTGGTGTCGGGCTTGCAACTCACCGCCCGCGATGAGCGTCGCGATACGTTCCCGGTCAAGGACATCGTGCCCCCCGGTCAATCGCACGACGGGCGTCTGCTCCATCTGGTCCATCCCGGCGCGCATTCGGACATCGGCGGTTCCTACCTGCTCGATGGCCTGGCCGTGCGCAACGGCAACCTGCTCACCGATTACATCAACACCCTCAGCGACACACCCTTCCTGCAACCGCGCACGGTGCACAGCGCACCGGCAATGAACGTCATCCACCGCTCCGAACAGCACCAGGCCTTCTACACCACCGCCGTGGCGGCGGCGCTTGGGCATCGCGTGCATGGCATCCCCTGTCTGGCACGGTCGAGACCCATGTTTCCAACGATGCCCAAGCGCTGGATGCCGGGTTGCACAGCAACGGGGTAGGAAAAATCCTACAAAACAACGGGCAAATTACCGAAGCCCACGGCCAACGGCATGCGCGACGATAGCGACCCTGTGCGAGGCGCCAACGGCCGCTCACGGCTAGGGCGTTGAGCAGCGCCACGCCGGCACCGCGCTACCCTGATCACCTCGCAGGCAGTAGGCTGCCTTTCCCTTCCCACAGGTGGAAACATGGCTGTGCAACCTTCTTTTTTTACGCCGTCCCGTGCAGCGCTCCCTGTCCTGCTGACCGCCGTCTTCGCCAACTCTCTCACTGGATGTTCGCGCATGAATACACCTGGCAATGATCCGTCCGGCATTCACCTGATCGGCAATATGCCCGTCGATGCCCATAACACCGTGCATATCGATACGCGCAAGCCGATACCGTTTAGTACGCATGCGTTTGGGGCCGTCTGTTATGACGCTTATGGCTGCAAAGTGCTGTACGACGGTAGGTACGAAGCCAACTTCCCTGACGATGTCAAGCGAATCTCGTCGGCGTCGCTAGGGGATGTCTACCCCAGCAATCTTAAAGCCAATACGATCGGCATCCGCAATTTCCCGCACTTTCCGTCCCCCGCCGAGGTGACATGGCGCTCGAAGGACGGCCAGGCACACCATGCCCTGGTCGATCTCGACGCCATCTTCAAGGACAAGGTGATCCTGCATCATGTGCCGCAGGATCAGTTGCCGCCGATCCTGCACGCCGATATCTCTCCAGATATCATTCTGGAAGTGAACGACCGCACCATCAATGTGTATATGCGGGCCTTTGTGGAGACGACTGTTTTGCAGGAGCCCGGTAACAAATATAGCGATTCACGCAACGACCTGATCCTCGCATACACCAAAACCTACTGATGGCGTCTTCGCCAGGGAGCATGTAATGGCAAACCAGCATCATGATGCAAGAACGTGGCCGGATGAGGTGGAAACCTACCCGGCGAGTGCACAAGACTTGGCCGCATATGCACATAGTCGCCATGTGTTGGCGCAGTTCCAGGTGCCCCTGCTGGTCGGTCAACACAACCCGCACACACGTTTGTTCGTGGCTTGTTTTGATGGCACAGGTAATGACAAATACAAGGACCCTCAGCACATTACCAATATCGGAATATTGGATGATCAGGTGCAAACGGCAGTAAGTAACGGCATTAAAAATATCAGCGGCTACTACGTCCCCGGCGTGGGCACACAGGACGATGCGTTCACCCGCAATCTCGACGGTGCCCTGGGTTACAGCTACGGCCCGCGGATGGAAGAGATGTACTTGAATTTCATCCGCCAAGCTCATGAATGGAGAAAACACGATCCGCAAGCCGAAATCAGCATCGTGTCCACAGGCTTCAGCCGTGGCGCGGTCACCGCGGCCATGTTCACCCGCATGATTCACGAGCGCGGTATCCAAGATCCGGTCGGCATGAAAATCGCACAGGGCCCGCACCACGAAATCCTCAAACTCACCCCCACCCATCCCCCGCTGGTGCCGCCCGGCCGCACCGCGCAGACCGTCGGCTTGCTGGACCCGGTCGCCACCGGCGACATGAATCTGCACGATGTCCGCCTGCCGTCTTCGGTGGTGTCGGGCTTGCAACTCACCGCCCGCGATGAGCGTCGCGATACGTTCCCGGTCAAGGACATCGTGCCCCCCGGTCAATCGCACGACGGGCGTCTGCTCCATCTGGTCCATCCCGGCGCGCATTCGGACATCGGCGGTTCCTACCTGCTCGATGGCCTGGCCGTGCGCAACGGCAACCTGCTCACCGATTACATCAACACCCTCAGCGACACACCCTTCCTGCAACCGCGCACGGTGCACAGCGCACCGGCAATGAACGTCATCCACCGCTCCGAACAGCACCAAGCGTTCTACACCACCGCCGTGGCGGCGGCGCTTGGGCATCGCGTGCATGTGGATGCATTGGCCGGCATCGCGATGCGCGAAGGCCGCACCGGCGCCGAGCTGGGTGATGCGGCGCTGCGCGCGCATTATCCGCTGCGCCCGGTGCACGTGTCGGCCGAACAGACCGACCCCACGCTGCCAGCGTTCTTCCGGCAAGCGCCTCATGCGCCTCATGCCGTGGTGGCACCGCCGCTGCCGGCGGCACCGTCCACCCACACCGGATCGACACACGCCGACACGTCTTCGTCGTCCTCTTCCTCCGCTGCCGCCTCCACGCCGCCCCTGGCTGTCGATGCGCACACGCGCATGCAGCAAGACCACGCCGCCCAACAGCACCAGCAGCGCATCCAACAGGCGCAGCAGCACGCACCGCAACTGGCGCCCTCTCACCGGCAGACAATGGCGCAGCCCTCCCATACCGCCCCGGCCACGGAAAAACCGGCCAGCGTGGACAGGCAGCAACAGACGCGGATGGCGCAACCGCAGCAGCAGGAACCGCACACGCAGGCCGCGCGCGCGCAGCAACACCACCTCGCGCAGCAGCATGCCCAGCTGCACCGTCAGGCCATGGAGGCGCAGCAACGCGACGACGCACAGCGCCACACCCAGGACACCCGGCCGCACCCCCACACACAACCTCAAGCCGCCGAGCCGATGCTCTACACCCCGCCGACGCGTCCGCCGGGTTCGGACGAGCACCTCACCGACTTCCGTCACCCGGACCATCCGCTGCACAGGCGCTATACCCTGTTCAAGAATGCGCTGGAACAGTCCCATACCCTGCCCAGGAATGGCGACACATTGCCCTACGGCCCCGCGCAGCAGGAACGGCTGGCGGCCGGGTTCACCGACGCGCTCGGCGCCGAGATGAGATTCAACCACGACATCAGGGGGTTCAAGCAGCACCAAGGCCAACTGCTGGCCTATGAGCAGCCGCCCTCGTTCGACCAAAAGGGCAAGGTGCTCAGGATCGATCCCCAGCACGCATTAGCGCAATCGCCCGAGCAACATGCCGCCACGTGGCGAGCGCGCGAAGCGACCCATGCACCGGCGCCGCCAAGCCGCGCCATCGCCCCGGTCGCGATCACGGCCCAGGACATGCGCCATCCCGCGCATCCGCGCCATGCGCTGTTCGCACAGGCCCGCGAGGCCATCGCCGATGTCCATGAACGCTGGGGCCGGCCCGTGCCCGATGCGGCGCAGTTGGACCGTCATGCCGCACAAGTCGTTGTGGAGACACGCAAGTTGGGCCAGACCGAAGTGGAAAAGATCTACCTGGGGATGCCGCAGGGCCACGCGACCCAAACGCCGCACTACGGGGTGCAATCCAACGGGGAGCTATGGGCGAGAGTCGCTGCGCCGCAACTGACGCAAGCGCCGGACGTCGCCCAGGCCAGCCAGCAATTGCAAACGGTGGAGCAGCAGAACCTCGCCGAACAGGCCATGCAGGCCCAACGCGCCGCGCAAATGCAAGGGCAGATGCAGGGGCAGGCCATGGCGTAGTAACCGGTTACCCATGATCATCCAGGCAATACCGCATGGACAGCCATGCGCCGAACCGCATCACGCCCGACGAGTTCACCACCGCGAGGCGTTGCAGCATCCCGCACACCCTCTTTCCCAAGGAAGACCCTCCCTATGCGTTCGCGCACCAAATTCGTTGTTGCCGTCGTCGCGTTGCTGCCCGTTGCCGTGGCCGGGCTGTCTCTGTCCGGCTTTCTGGTGCTGGCCCTGGTGAATTCACTCGCGAAGTGCAAGGCTGTTGTAGTTGAAAAAGACTTCGGCTGGGCAGAGTGGCCACGCAGTCGGCATGGGGCATGCAGCAGGGCGGCCTGGTTGTAGCCGGGCACAGTGAGAACCACACGGCGCTCGACGTCGAGTTCGTTCAGGCGCGCTCGACAGGAATTGTGAACTCGCCGCCTGGCGACACCAACACGTGTTCCAGCCCGCAATACGTTTCCAGGTCCAGCTACGCAGTTCCGCGGGGATGCCCTTTGCGCTCAGCCATGCGAAACGTATCGTTGAGCAATGGTCGCTGCTTTAGAGTTTCCGGAAGCGTCCTTGCCGCACCTACATACAGGTCCACCTCGCCTTTTCCATGCGCGCTGTGAGCGTGCCCATGTCATGTACCACAAAGCTCGTCCGCAGTTCACGGCCGTGCTGGCCCATGTAGACGCTGTTTTACTGACCCATCTGCATGTCGACCACACCGGTTGGAACACCGTCAGAACAGATAACGGTTGGGCGCCGACCTTTCCAAACGCACGCTACGTCTACGCACGCGCCGAAGAAAACTTCTACGCGACAGCACAAGGTCAAGCGCGTCGCAGCGTGTTTTCTGCACTGGAACTCATGCTTCTGCGCCGATGCTGTCCTGGCGCGCCGCTCGCGCGCCTGGGTGCATGACTACGTTGTAGAAAAGCGGGCCACGTATTTCAGTTCCCATTTCGCCGGGACCTCGGTGGTGCAGGCGACCCGTACCCCCATGGCAGTGGGGTGGTAAATCGAGGGCGACAACTGTTGCCACAGGGCTGCGGTTTGCAGCCGCTGTCGTCTGCCTACCCCAACAACGCCTGCAGCGACGCGCGCTCCAGCTGCGCATACAACGCAAACGCGTCATGCACCTGCGCGCCCAGCGCCTGCTCGAAACTGCGCTTGCTCGAATGTGCGGCGTACGCACGTTGTTCGGTGCCGCCGAGGTTTGACTGGAAGATGCCCGCCGCACTCACTGGCAAAAAATCTTCATAGATGATCGGATCGGCGCTGACCAGGCCGAGCGCAATCGCGGTTTCTGCGGGCATGGCGGCCACCTGCGCCGGATCGGCGCGGCCGGCATCGGTCAACGCGTAGCGAAAATAACCCAGGCCTTGCTGACGCAGCACCGCCTCATCGTCGGGGAACGCTACAAACGCGGTTTGTAGCCGCGTGGCGTAATCGGCACCGGTGCTGCCCGCACCATCGCTGCCGCGGGCCTGTGCCAACAACGCGTCGTAAAGCGCGCGACCCTTGGGCGTCAGTGCAAGCCCGCGCTGCTCGATTTCGCCGAAGCGCGCGGTATGTGTGCCATATTCGGCCTGTCCACTGTCGCCTAAAAAACGTACCGGTTCTTCCAGCGCCTTGAAGCTGGTCTGGCGCAGCAGGATCGGGATGCGTCGGCGCGGCGGCCCTTCGATCACCGTTTTCGCAGCGATGCCAGCGCGCTGCATCTGCGCCTGCGCCGCATCGATATCCAGTGTGCGCGGGGTCAGGTGATTGATGTGCGGGCCGTGGAAGCTCACTACATCGGCGATCAGCTTGTGGGCTTGGCTCAGCGCGCGATAGGTCTGCAGCGACACGGAAGCATCGCCGTGCCAGCGGAAAGTTTCCAGCGCTTCGGCAACGAACTGCTGCGCCTGCATCGCATCTAGCCCGCCGACACGCTCGCGCTGTTCGATCAACTCCAGGACCCCGGTAGTGAAGATCTGCCGCTGCTCGAGAATCTGCGCCGCCCGCTCGCGCAACGCGGCATCCTCGATCAGTTCCAGCCGCAGCAGCGAAGTGAACACGCGGAACGGATTGGCCGACAGCGCCACATCGTCGATCGGGCGGAACGCGGTTGAATGCACCGGTACGCCGGCTACCGACAAGTCGTAATAGCCCACCGCGTGCATGCCCATCACCGCAAATAGCCGGCGCAAAGTGGACAGTTCCTGCGCCGTGCCGACCCGGATGGCGCCATGCCGTTCCAGATCCAGCCGCGCGCGCTCATCGTTGCGCTGCAGCCGTACAGCCAGCGCAGCATCAGCTCTCAGGGTGTCGGCATTGACCTGCGCCACCAGCGTCATCAAGTCGCTGTACAACGGCACCTCAGCGCGATACATGTCGGACATCGCCTGGGCGAACAGGCTGCGGATCTGATCGGGAGAGACAAACACGGTATCGCGCATGAGGTGGTCTTGGCAGAGCCGGCCAACGCCAGGGTTATTGCATTGTCGCCGACGGCGCCATGCGCCGGCCAGCTGCACGGCAGCATCGCGGGGAGCACATTGGCGTGCAGACAGCCGCACAAGCGGCCGACTGCGCTACAGCTTGCCGCTGCGCCAAGCCGCGCTAAAGCCCGGCCTGCGCGGCCGCTTCTGCCGCTTTGCTGGCCTGACGCGCCGCGTCCAGCCGCTGCGCATGATCGCCGAGCTGGCGACGCAGCAACGGGTCCAAGCTGATCGGCCGTTCCCAGCGGTCGTAGCTGGCGACGATGGCATGCCGCAATGCGCGCATGTGCACGGGGTCCGGAGCGACCGACAGGCGCGCGATTACGCCCTCCCAACCATCGTGATGGTCACGGCTGTAGGCACGTACGCTGTCGCGGCACCACAGCTGCACTGTCTGTGCCCAGAAACAGGCGAAATAAATGTCCCCCGCATGCCAGCCATGCACCTGCAGCAGCGCCTGCACGTACCCGCGCGGCGTGCCGGTGTAGCGCGCCACCTCGTCGATGAAACTATCCGGATAGCGCTGCGCGTAGCTGTCCATGTCGGCCAAA
Organism: Xanthomonas fragariae; assembly: GCF_017603965.1. NCBI lineage: Bacteria > Pseudomonadati > Pseudomonadota > Gammaproteobacteria > Lysobacterales > Lysobacteraceae > Xanthomonas > Xanthomonas fragariae. The sequence continues at coordinate 86,192 of NZ_CP071955.1, forward strand.
TGTTGATTCACCCACGCATCGCCGGTGCCGGGCATCATCACTGCCGGCGCTGGGTCTTCTGACGCAGGTGCGGCTGCAGGCGCGGTCTGCGCAGCAGCCAGCGCAGGCAACAGCAGCGCCATTCGTAATGGCAGAGATCGCAACAAGGAAGGGCTTGGCGCAGGCATACGCCGATGATGCCGCATGCCCGCCCCAGTGTCAGGCCGACCGCCGATTTAGAGCGGCTAACAAAACGACTGCGCTTACCGCCAGGCGGGCGCGGCCGGTGCTCGGAATTGGCATGTACCACGCGTACACTGCGGTTCCTCCGCGCCGTCCGCACCCATTTGACGACTGCTTGCTACGTTTTGTTAGCCGCTCTAAGAACGTGTTCAAAGTCTTCCCTACGTATGGGAACCTAGTGAAATGAGGAAGAGCTACCCGAGCGACATCAGTCCCGATCAATGCGACGTCATCAAGCCGCTGTTGGAAAGCGCGCGTAGAAGAACCAGTCCCAGGCGAGTAGACCTGTATGAGGTGTTCTGTGCGGTGTTGTACCTGCTCAGAAGCCGCTGCCAGTGGCGCATGCTGCCCGAGGAGTTTCCTAAATGGCGCACAGTGCATGCGTACTTTGCCATCTGGAGTGAGCCGCGTGAAGGTGGCAGCCTGCTGGAGCAGGCTTTAAAAAAATCAGGTTGGCGCGGCCCGCGCGCGACAGGGGCGCAGCGCTTGCAGCAGATTCTTGATCATCCACGCGCAGAGCGTGAAGAACGCGGACACGGCAGGCTTGAAGGGCGATGACGCGGGCAAGAAGGTGTCGGGGATCAAGCGGCACATCGCGGTGGACACGCAGGGGCTGCCGCACGCGGTGGCAGTGACCACCGCCGAGGTGACGGACCGCAAAGGGGCGTTGCAGGCGCTCGAACGCTGCACATCGGGCCTCAAGCACGTGCAGAGTGTGTTGTGCGATAGCGGCTACGTGGGTCAGCCCTTTGCGCAGGGCGTGCGCGAAACTGATACGCCCAGGGTTCCGTAGACACTCAAGACCCTCGTTGCGCGTAGCGCCGTTCAAACTCTACAGGCGACAGGTCGCCAGTTGAACCATGACGGCGTTTTGGGTTGTAGAACATTTCGATGTAGTCGAACACCTCGGTACGGTCCGGTTCCCATTGGGCAAAAGGCCCGAGCATGCTAGCGAACGGTGTGCCTTCCGGTGAGCCGTTGTTGAGCAGGTACGCAGTGCCATCGGCATCGAAGAACAACAGCCAGTTCCACAGCGAGGCACCGGCATGGCCCCGTTCGGCCAGGCCATCGAGGTTGTGCCAATGATTGAGCATGCGCAGATGCAGCCGCGTTGTCATTCTTCACGCGCCACGTGCAAGGTCGGCGCGTCGCCAATGATCACCAGCTCGCTTGCGCTGTCACGCGATGGCGTGGCGTTGGCCAGCCACTGGTAGCGCAACCATAAATCGTAGCCATCCTCGGCATGTGCACCGGCAGTGGCCAACATGCCGCCACATGGCGGCGCCAGCCACATCAGCACTAACGCACGACAATATCCGCCACAGCATCCCATCAGGCGCATGCGGCATGTTCCAGCGGCGTTGACGTGCTCAGGCGCATGTCGCCGCTCTGCCTGCTTCCCGGTACCATGACTTGCACACGCATGCAGGTACATGGCGCCGGGGGTTGTTGCAACAGCACGTGTGCATCCCGCAGCTTTCGCACTCACTTGAAGAGGCCACGCTTGGAGAAGGTCAGGAAATCGGTCCGCCGCACCAGCCGCGCGACTACCATCGATGAAGTGGCGGCGCTGGCGAAGGTGTCGCCAATGACGGTCTCGCGTGTGGTCAACAATAACCGCAGCGTGCGCGATGCGACCCGCGAGCGAGTCCGGCGCGCGGTCGACAAGCTGGGCTATACGCCCAACCTTGCGGCAAGCGCGCTGGCGGCCGCGCAGAGTACGCGCATCGCATTGATCTACAGCGACCCCAGGGGCGCGTACTTGCGCGAGTTGCTGCTGGGCGTATTGCGGGTGGTATCGGGCACTTCGATCCAGCTGGTGATCGATTGCTGGGACGACCTGGATGCCGACGCCGAGCGCAAGGCCGCACGCAAGCTCGCCAAAGGCGTTGCCGGGGCAATCCTGCCGCCGCCGTTGTGCGAGTCGAAGGCGACGGTATTGGCACTGGTGCGCGCCAAGGTGCCGGTGGTGGCGATCGCCTCCAACCATTTCCTTCCCGATGTGGCCTGCGTGCGTATCGACGAATTCGCCGCTGCCAAGGAAATCACCGAGCATCTGATCGCCCAGGGGCATACGCGCATCGGCTACATCGCCGGGAATCCCAATTTGTCTGCGAGTACGCGTCGTTTCGAAGGTTTCCAGGCTGCGCTGGTCGAGGCAGGGTTGCGATTGGATCGGCATCTGGTGAAGCCGGGTGAATACACCTACAAGTCGGGTTTGATCGCTGCGGAAAAACTGCTGGCGCGCAAACGTCGCCCCAGCGCTATCTTCGCCAGCAACGACGACATGGCCGCCGCTACGATTTCGGTGGCGCATCGACGCGGGCTGGATGTGCCACGCGATCTGTCGGTGGTCGGCTTCGACGATACCTCCGCCGCCACGGCCGTGTGGCCCGAACTCACCACCGTGCGGCAGCCCATCGCCACAATGGCCGATGCCGCGCTGGATATCGTGTTGAAGAGGATTCGCGCCAAGGAGCGCACGGCGAAGATGGTCGATCATGTGGTCCCGCACCTGTTGGTCAAGCGGGATTCGGTGGCCGCGCCGGCTGCGTCGGAGACAACCGAGTCGCCGTAGCGCTGCACGCAACGGTGCGCGCACAGCAGGCGATTACCTGCGCAACATCAACGCGTCAGAGACGGATTGATCGGGTTTTCTTACGCTTGCTGGTGGCCGCTGATCTGCGTCGGCTCACCGCTGCTCGCGGCATACTTGACCACATCCACCACAACGTGCCGGTGCCGTCGGCAAACGCCGCACCAGCGCCGCTGCCCAAGCTGGCGTAACGCTCGGCACGCCACCGTTCCAGCGCGATGGGCTCGCTAGCGTCACGACAGGGCGCACAGGCCCGGAACGACCTGTCATCGGCCGACTGACCGCTCATTTAGCCGCGCACGCTCGGCACCGGCCTGCCGTGCTCGGGGCAGCTACAATGGCCGGCTTATGACCGCTGCCCTGCCGCTGCCCCGCCCTCCTCCGACCGACCCTGCGCCGCGTGACCCACGCCAGCGGTTACCGCCCGAGCAGTTGCGCCTGGCCAAACGCCTGCAGCGCCAGGTGGGCCAGGCGATTGCCGACTTCGGCATGATCGCGGCCGGCGACAAGATCATGGTGTGCCTGTCCGGCGGCAAGGACAGTTACACCATGCTGGACATGCTGTTGCAGTTGCAGCGCAAGGCGCCGGTGCCGTTCACCCTGGTGGCGGTCAATCTGGACCAGAAGCAGCCGGACTTCCCCGCCCACGTGTTGCCGAGCTATCTGCGCAACCTCGGCGTGCCGTTCGACATCGTCGAGCAGGACACCTATTCGGTGGTCAGTCGGGTGATTCCGGCTGGCAAAACGATGTGTTCGCTGTGCTCGCGTCTGCGGCGCGGCGCGCTGTACGCCTATGCGCAGGCGCATGGCGCGACCAAGATCGCGCTCGGCCATCATCGTGACGACATCGTGGCCACGTTTTTCATGAACCTGTTTCACCACGCCCGGCTCGCGGCGATGGCGCCCAAGCTGCACAGCGACGACCGCCAGCATGTGGTGATCCGCCCGCTGGCCTATGTGCGCGAAGCCGACATCGCCGACTACGCGCAGGCGCGCCAGTTTCCGATCATTCCGTGCAACCTCTGCGGTAGCCAGGAAAACCTGCAGCGCCAGCAGGTCGGCAGGATGTTGCAGCAGTGGGACCGCGAGCAGCCGGGGCGTGTCGATCAGATCGCCCGCGCACTGGGCGATGTGCGCCCCGAGCAACTGGCCGACCGCACGCTGTTCGATTTCTGGTCGCTGGGCCGCAGCGACGCAGCAGCGGCCGGTCCCGATTCGAACGCATGGCTGGCCGCCAGCGACACCCCACACGACAGCGACTGACGCGGCCCCTCCGGTCGCGGTCCGCCTTCCACACTCCACGTTTCTTCTTCTTTGGTCTTACGCATGTTCTTTCGCAATCTCACCTTGTTCCGTTTTCCGACCACGCTGGATTTTTCCGAAATCGATACGCTGTTGCCGCAGGTGCAGCTCAAGCCGGTCGGCCCACTGGAAATGAGCTCGCGCGGTTTCATCTCCCCGTTCGGTCGCGACGAGCAGGAAGTGCTTTCGCACCGCCTGGAAGATTTTTTGTGGCTCACCGTCGGTAGTGAGGACAAGATCCTGCCCGGCGCGGTTGTCAACGATCTGCTCGAGCGCAAGGTCGCCGAGATCGAAGAGAAAGAAGGCCGTCGCCCCGGTGGTAAAGCCCGCAAGCGGCTCAAGGACGACCTGATCCATGAGCTGCTGCCGCGCGCTTTCGTCAAGAGCTCGCGCACCGACGCCATCCTGGATCTGCAGCATGGCTACATCGCGGTCAACACCTCCAGCCGCAAGAGCGGTGAGAACGTGATGAGCCAGATCCGTGGCGCGCTCGGCAGCTTCCCGGCACTGCCGTTGAACGCCGAAGTGGCACCGCGCGCCATCCTCACCGGCTGGATCGCCGGCGAGCCCTTGCCCGAAGGCCTGAGCCTGGGCGAAGAGTGCGAGATGAAGGACCCCATCGAAGGCGGCGCGGTGGTCAAGTGCCAGCATCAGGAACTGCGTGGCGACGAGATCGACAAGCATCTGGAAGCCGGCAAGCAGGTCACCAAGCTGGCGCTGGTGCTGGACGACAATCTGTCGTTCGTGCTCGGCGACGATCTGGTGATCCGCAAGCTCAAGTTCCTCGACGGCGCACTGGACCAGCTCGAGCACAGTGACGACGACGGCGCTCGCGCCGAACTCGATGCACGCTTCGCACTGATGAGCGCCGAAGTGCGACGCTTGTTCCTGTTGCTGGAAACGGCGTTAAAACTCAGCAAGGCCGAGTAATGCCGACAGTGGCCGGGCGCCGGTGCAGACGGCACCTGATCAGGCATCGATGGTGCCATCCTGCACGTTGCTGCGCGCCGATCGCGTATCGCGCAGGCCACTGACGTGTCGTTGCTGCGCGCGCCCGGCTAAACGGTCTGGCTGGGTGTCGCGCATTGCGCCAAGTACCGCCGCACGCATGCAAACGTGACCGCGGATCGCCGTCTCGCCACCATCGGACGCATCAATCATTCCGTCCCACCGCCTGACACATTGCAGCGCTATTCTGTGCCAATGTTCAAGTCCGCCCGCCGCCTTATCGCGCCCACACCGCAGGTGGTCGAACGCGACTTCGTGCGCCTTCAATTGGACGGACGCGAGATCGCGGTGCTGCGGGTGCGCGACCCGCGTGCGCGGCGCATCAAACTCAGTGTGGACGAGCGTGGCGCGCGCCTGACCTTGCCGATTCGCGCAAGCTTGGTGTCCGGCGAACGGTTTTTGCTCGCGCATCTGGAGTGGCTGAGTACGCAGCTGTCGCGTTATCGGCAAGTCGATGCATTTCCAGCGCTCGACCGTGGTGTGCCTGGGCAGCTACCGTTGCGCGGTGCGTTGCTGCCACTGAGCTGGCACGAAGGGCGTTATGCGCGCATCGAGATCACCGATAACGGCGCGCAATTCCAGGTGCCTGCGCGATTAGGCGATTCCGGTGTACGCCGCACGCTGAAGGAATTTTACGAAGCGCAGGCACGTGCCGATGTCGGCCGCTGGTTGCCGAGCTATCTGCCCGGCTTGCCGCGCGCACCGGCACGTCTGCGGCTGAAAGTGATGTCCTCGCAGTGGGGCTCGCTCGCACCGGATGGCTCGATGGCGCTGGACCTGGCGCTGGTGCTCGGTCGCTCATCCGCTTTCGAATACGTGCTGGTGCATGAGCTTTGCCATCTGGTGCAGGCCAACCACTCGCCCGCGTTCTGGGCCGAAGTGGAACAGCGCTTCCCCGCCTGGCGCGACGAGCGCAGCTATTTCCACGCACACGGCCGCCAACTCAAGGCGCAATTGCGGCGTTTGTTGCAGGCCGAGTGAGTGGCGTGTGTCGCTGCGTTGCGCAAACACCGCGCCCGTCATGCAGTACACCTGCATCATTCACATCCACCATCAGCCGCGCGGCAGCGGCAACTCGGCCAAAAACCCATTGATCACCGCCGCCACTGCCGCAGGCGCTTCCATATGCACATGATGCGTGCCCGCCAGCAGGTGAAGGCGGGCATCGCGCATCAGCGCCACGCGATGATCGCGCAGGGCATCCGGGAAATACGGCTGCGCCGGTTTGGCGAAGATCGCCTGGGTGGGGCAGGCGACGGACGCCAGCAGTACCTCGATCTGCGCCTCGGTCATGCGGATCGCGGTGGGCAGGGTCAGGCGCGGGTCGCTGCACCAGTTGTAACCACCTTCGACCACGCACACGCCGCGTTCGACCAGCAGCCGTGCGGCCGGCTCGGTGAGCTGGTTGGCCATCATGCGCGCGCGTATCGGCATCTCCATCGACGGAAACACGCGTAATGGCCGCTGCGGCAGCGTGCGTGCCGAGGCCACCGCATCGCGCAGCCGGGTGGCGGTGCTTTCCACCGGTTCGGCCAGTGCGCCCAAGGCCTCGATCGCGATCAATGCTTCGATGCGCTCCGGCGCCGCCGCCGCCAACAAGCTCGCAACGCCGCCGCCTAACGAATGGCCGAGCACGCTGAAGCGCTCCCAGCCTAGTTCATCGGCCACCTGCAACAGAATGCCGATCGCACCGCTGAGCGTGTATTCGGCACCCACCGGCAACCACGCGCTATGGCCGTGGCCGGGCAGATCGAGCAATACCAGATCCAGGTCGTGTGCCTGCAGATGCGCGCTCAGCGGCAGAAAGCTTGCCGCGTTATCGAGCCAGCCATGCAGTGCCAGCACCCGGCGCGGGCCGCGTTCGTGATTGCGCAGCCCAGTGATCCGGCCGATGTCCAGGCCACACGCATACGGCTCCAACCTCACGCGCGGCGCGCCACGGCGGCCAGTGCCTGCGCATGCGCATCGCTGGCGTTGAGGCAGGGGATATAGCTCAGCGTGGCACCGCGCTCGGCCAGCGTTTCGGCAAAGCCCAGCGCCACTTCTTCCAGCGTTTCCAGGCAATCGGTGGCGAATCCGGGGCAGACCAGATCGAAGCTGCGCACGCCGTCTTCGGCCAGTTTCCACAGCGTCGGCTCGGCGTAGGGCTGCAGCCAGCGTTCCGCACCGAAGCGCGACTGGTAGCCCATCTGCCATTCGTCCGCGCCCAGGCCCAGCGCAGCGACGATCGCCTGCGCGCTGCGCTCGCATTGCTGCGAATACGGATCGCCGGCATTGGCCACGCGTTGCGGCAGGCCGTGGAAGGAAAACATCAGCTTTTCACTGCGCCCATGGGTCTGCCAATGCGCGCGGATCGAATCGGCGATCGCAGCGACCCAGCCGGCGTCTTCGCAATATTCCTGAATCACCTCCACCGCAATTTCTGGCGCGCTCGGGCGCCACGCATCCACCACGTCCTGGATCGAGGCGGTGGTGGTGGTGGAATACTGCGGATACAGCGGCAGCACCACGAGGCGCTTGATGCCGCGCGCACGCAGTGCATCCAGCGTCTTGCGCAGCGCCGGGGCGCCGTAACGCATGGCCCACTCCACGTGCCAGTCGGCCATCACCTCTTTCAGACCTTCGGCCAGACGACGCGTGTACACCGCCAGTGGCGAGCCGTCCGGCAGCCAGACTTTGGCGTATTTCTCGGCCGACTTGGGCCCACGGATCGGCAGGATTACCCCATACAGCAGCGGCTTCCAGAACAGCGGCGGGATCGCGACCACGCGGCGATCGCTGAGAAACTCAGCCAGGTAGCGGCGCACGGCCGGGGCGGTAGGCGATTCGGGCGTACCGAGGTTGACAACCAGCAGGGCAGTATCGGGAGTCGTGTTCATGTGCGCCATTCTGGCAGAGCCGGGCAAGGCTGCCGACTACAGCGCACCGATCGTTCTCATTGGCCGCTTCTCAACGCTTGAGTGCGCTCACCACCGATTCATAGCGCCGACACTAACGTCGGTTCTTGATTTATCTTTGACGGAATATCATTTGGAGCTTGTCATGCCTCGTTTGTCGCGCCTGGCCTTGTTGTTGTCGCTGACTTTCGCCGCCGGCCACGCCGTCGCCGGCCCGGAAGAGGACCAACGCGCACGTAATGCGGTGCGGGTGCTCAACGAGATCATGAAGATCCCCGAGCAGGCCATCCCGGACAAACTGCTCGACGAAGCACGCGCTATCGTGGTCATCCCCGACACCCTCAAGGCCGGCTTGGTGATCGGCGGCCGTCGCGGGCACGGCCTGATGTCGATGAAGAACGCCGACGGCAGCTGGTCGCAGCCGGTGTTCGTCAAGCTCACCGGCGGCAGCATCGGCTTCCAGGCGGGCGTGCAGTCTTCCGACGTGGTGCTGGTGTTCCGCAACGACCGCAGCCTGGACAACATCGTCAACGGTAAATTCACCCTTGGCGCCGATGCCGGTGTAGCTGCAGGCCCAGTCGGTCGCAATGCCGCCGCGGCGACCGATGGTGAACTCAAGGCCGAAATCTGGTCGTGGTCGCGCGCCCGCGGTCTGTTCGCTGGCGTCGCGCTGGACGGTGCCGTGCTGCAGATCGACGATGCCGCCGACCTCAATGCCTACGGCGGCGGCGCCACCCCGCGCATGATCTTCGAGGGCCGCACCAACGAGCGCCCGTCCACCGACGTGATCGCCTTCCGCGATCGCTTGGAAGAGGCCACCTACACCGCGCGCGCCAATCGCGGCAGCAATGGCGGGGCCACCGAGCCGCGGCCGGCACCGCCGCCTCCAACGCAGGTTCCGACCACCCCGCCAGCGCCGGTCAACGAAGCCAGCACCGTGCCGATGCAGCCCAGCACCAACCCGCCTCCGCAGCAGGGATTTCAGCCGGTGTCAGAAGGCGAAATTCGCAGCGAATCCTTAGACGGCAACCGATGACGCGCTGTCATCCCCCTGCCCGCTGCGCTGGGGTATCCTGCGTCTTCCTTCTTTGTCAGCGAGCGAGCGGATCATGGGCAGTTTCAGCATTTGGCACTGGCTGATCGTGCTGGTGATCGTGTTGCTGGTATTCGGTACCAAGCGGCTCACCAGCGGTGCCAAGGACCTCGGCAGCGCGGTCAAAGAATTCAAGAAAGGCATGCACGACGACGACAAGCCGGCCGGCAAGCTCGGTGATGACTCCCGCATTGCCGAGCAGGCGCGGGAGGCACAGACCGAACGCGACCGCGACGCGCGCTGATCCGGAGCGGCGTCGGTGTTTGACATAGGTGTTGGCGAACTGACGCTGATTGCGGTCGTCGCACTGGTGGTGCTCGGCCCCGAGCGTTTGCCCAAGGCGGCCCGATTTGCCGGACTGTGGGTCCGTCGTGCCCGCGCGCAATGGGATTCGGTCAAGCAGGAACTGGAACGCGAGCTCGAGGCCGAAGAACTCAAGCGCAGCCTGCGGGATGTGCAGGCCTCTCTGCGTGGGGCCGAAGATCAGTTGCGCAACACGCAGCAGCAGGTCGAGCAGGGCGCGTGCGCGCTGCATGACGATGTGGGTCGCGATATCGATATCCGCAGCAGTGCCACGCCGCTGGAGCTGGCGCATGCGGATGTGTCGGCCGGAGCCAATTCGTCGGTAGGAGGCAACGCTGAGCCAACGCCAGGCTTGGCCGCTGGCGCAGCGGATGCTGCCGGCTCAGCCACTGCGGCACCGCTCATCGCTCAGGCACAGCCCATTGCCCCTGCACCGCATCAAACGCTGATACCGGCCCCCCATGACCCTGTGGTGCCGGCGCCGCACGCCGCGCATCTCACCAGCGCGCCTGCGCAGACGCCGGTAACCGCCACGCCGATCGCGCCGAGTGCATCGACCGAGTTGACTGCGCCGACCGAGCTGACCGCACCGAGCAAGATCCAGGAGAAGCAGCCGTGAGCCTGTTCGACGACGCACAGGCCGAAAGCAGTCTGATCGAGCATCTAGTCGAATTGCGCGCGCGCCTGGTACGCGCGCTGATCGGCCTGGGCGTGGTGCTGCTGGCGTTGCTGCCGTTCTCGCGCGCGATTTATTCATGGTTGGCCGCGCCGCTGATTTCGCAGCTGCCGCTCGGGCAGACCATGATCGCGATGAACCCGGCCGGCGCGTTCTTCGCCCCGCTCAAACTGACCTTCTTCGTGGCGGTGTTCTTCAGCGTGCCGTGGCTGCTCTATCAGGCCTGGGCATTCGTGGCGCCGGGTCTGTATCAGCGCGAAAAGAAGCTCGCATTTCCGCTACTGGCCTCGGCGGTGGCGCTGTTCTACATCGGTTGCGCGTTCGCGTATTTCCTGGTGTTGCCGGCGGTGTTCCACTTCCTGACCACGTTCAAACCGGACGTGATCGCCATTACCCCGGACGCCAATTCGTACCTGGATTTCGTGCTGGCGATCTTTTTCGCCTTCGGCGCGAGCTTCGAGCTGCCGGTGGCGCTGGTGATCCTGGTGCTGCTGGGCTGGGTCACCCCCAAGCAACTGAGCGAAGGCCGCGGCTACGCCATCGTCGGCATCTTCATCCTGGCCGCGGTCCTCACCCCGCCGGACGTGGTCTCGCAGCTGATGCTCGCCATCCCGATGTGCCTGCTCTACGAACTCGGCATCATCGCCTCGCGTGCGGTGGGGCCGAAGGCCGCTTAGTCTGTCTTTGGATATCGCAACGCCGGATCGGAAATGCAAGACACCGTATCAGAGCAGTTGTTCGAAAAATTTTGCGCGCAGCATTTGCTGCAGTGTCGCCGGATAGCTGAAACGTCGAGCAAGACACCCGATTACCACTTGCAAATTGGTGACACGCTCATCGGTGTCGAGATCAAACAGATCGAAAGTGAGCGTGGGATCGATCCGACGGGTGGGACCTGGTCGAGAACCGTCGGTTGGCACGTGCGTCAAAAGATCTCCGAAGCGCGTGCCCAAATGCGTGTGGTTGCTAGTTCAGGCATGCCGGCAGTCCTGCTGATTTACAACGCGGTCGATCCATTTCAGCTATTCGGCACTGAGCAACATGATTTTCTGTGCGCCATGTACGGAGAGTTGACGCTTCAAATCAATCCGTCGGGCCAAGCGATGAGCGGGCCCTTTCATGGCCGTAACGCGCGCCTGCGTGAGGATGCAAACACCTCCTTTAGTGGTGTAGGTCACCTGCGTAGAACACTTGGCGGCGCCGCGGTAACACTTTATGAGAATGCCTTTGCAGCTTATCCGTTGCCATTTCACGCGATCCCGAGCTGTATCGAGGTCGTTCGGGTGGAGATGGCGCAGGCAGATTGAGAGCTGCAACAGGTGTTGTGACTTACGCAGTCATGCACTTGCCGGCGTAGTTGCAGTGCAAACAGCTGTACGGGTAGCTGGCCGAGTGATCGTTGCCGGACACGCGCGGCTACTCAAGCCGCAAACACATCCGGGCGCGACGGCGGGGCGGGCTGTGCGACGGCGCCTTCGTGGCTGAACATCTGCTTCCAGGCAGCATAGACCGAGCCGGCGAACACCGGCATCAGCACCGCCATCAGCAGCAGCTGGGCCAGCCACATCGCCACAGTCTGGCCGGCCACCAGGCCAATGATCAGCGCCACGATCATCACCGCGAAATAGATCGCAAAGATGGCGATGAAGGCCAGCGCAAAGAACACCAGCATCGCCGGCAGGTTGTGCAGGCTGGCGCGCAGGCTGGCGCGCAGCGCGTGGCCGCCGGTGCTGCGGTTGAACATTACCTGTGGCGGCATCACGAACAGCGCCAGCGTCATTGCCGCAAAGGTGGCGATGGTCAGCAGCAGCCACAGCAGGATGCGTCCGGCCGGCAGACTGGCGGCAAGCTGCTCGATCTGCGCCTGGTCGGGCTGTGCGCCGGACTGGGTGATCTGATTGATCTTGACCATTACCTCGGACAACTGTTGCAGCCCGGTGGCACCAATCATAACCAGTAGCAGCACGCCCAGCAGCAGGCCGGCGATCAGCTGCGGCAGCAGCGACACCAGCAGATGCGGCGCGCGACCGTTCTGCAGACCGTGCAGCAGATGCGACGGTTTGGCAACGCGGCCTTCGTCCACTTCGCGGATCGCCCATAACAGCCCGCCCATGAACAGCGGGCCGGCCAGCACCAGCAACAATTGCAAGGCCGGGCCCAGCAGCGGCACCAGCACCGAGAGCGAGACCACCAGGGAGGCGGCTACGCTCCAGATCACCCCCAGCGAGCCAAGCGCTAGCGGCGCCCGCTTCAGCAGCGAGAAACCGGTCAACAGCCATTCTGCGCCGGCAGATGCCGGCACCTTGCGGATTTCGCTCATTCCCATTCCGGATCGATACGCACCGGACCATCCGGCGTAGCCCAATTATCGCTGCTTTTGCGTGTGCGCGGCGGGATCAGCGTTCACTAGTTTGCAGACCGCGTGCATGATGCACGAACCGGCGCAGCAACTTGCGCGCGACCGGCGCGGCGGTGACCTCTTGCGCCAGCTTGCGCGCACACAGGCCATGGCGGGCAATGCACTCTGCGCGCGCCTGCACATACCCGCGCATGTGGTGGGTGGCGAATTCCGGATGGAACTGCACCCCCCAGGTGGCCTGGCCCCAACGGAAGGCGTGGCAGCGGTCCTGGCGCGAGTGTGCCAGCACGATGGCCCCCTCCGGGGCACGCACTACCGTCTGCAAATGCGTGGCGTGCGCCGGAAAGTGCGCCGGCAAGCCTGCAAACAAGGGATCTTGCTCGGCCGGCGGATGCAGCTCCAGCGCGATCGTGCCGGATTCGCGCCCGGCCGGGTTGTAGTCGACTTCGCCGCCCAGCGCGTGCGCCAGCAGCTGGTGTCCGTAGCAGATACCCAGTAACGGCATCCCTTCGTGAGCGGCATCGCGCAGCCATTCGGCACTGCGTTCGCTCCATTCGGCACGGTCGGTGACGAAGGCGGCCGAGCCGCTGACGATGGTGCCGGCAAAGCCGCCGCGGTCTGGCAGGCGGTCGCCATTGGCGACGTCGATGGCGACGGTCTCATGCTCGGCCAGCCCGGCCGCCACGCGGATCCAGTGCGGAAAACGGCCGTATCGCTTCACCGCCGCCACGGGCTGGCCGGTTTCGATGATCAGGAACGGCAGGGCGGACATGTGGGCCAGAATCCAGCAGTGGCGGATGTGCCCGATTGTAGGCAGCCCGCGCCGGTTTTTTCCAACTTGCGTGCCAACGCATCCAGCTAAGGTTATGTCGGATGGTTATGTGTTGATGGTCTGTTGGTGATGGTGGGCCGTGCTGCGCGTGCTGTGCAGGTAAGCGTAATGATGGCTGGGATGGTCAGGGTCACCGGCCGGGGCACGTACCTGGTCAATGGCCAGGCCGCGGTCGCACCGATGGCGACATGCGTGTGCCGACCAACCCTTACCAGCGCTTCGGGCATCTTCATTCCGGCGGGAGAAGGGACGGATTGCAGGCGGGGTGGCTCTCTTCGAATAGGAGTCAAGTCGCCAAGCATTGCGAGACAAGGCCTTGGCGCTTCCCTCTCCCTGCTGGGCACTACGCCCCACTGGCGCGTGCCAGGGGCGCTCGGAGTGAGGGGGAGGGTTGCTCGTGCCGTTCCCCCAGCTTTTGGCGCTCCTCGTCCGCCAGCACGGCGATGGATGCTATGACAGCGAATGTGGGACGGCAGCGGTTGCGAGCCGATCGCCGCGCGTACTCGAAGAACCCCCGGAGCATTCCCGTCGACCGCCTACTCTCGCGGCGGCAGCACCGACAGCACTTCTTCGATGGTGGTCAGCCCGGCGGCGACCTTTTCCAGCCCGGTGCGGCGCAGCGTGCGCAGGCCGTCGCCGCGCGCGGCCTGGCTGAAGCTGGCCAGGTCGGTGTCGGCGCGGATCAGGCTGCGCAACCGCGGGCTCACCGGCAGCAATTCGTACAGGCCCACGCGGCCGAGATAGCCGGTACGGCGGCATTCCAGGCAACCCAACGGGGCGTGCACGTTGAGCGTGTCCGGCAGCGCTTCGCCCGGTTCGCGGATCGCCGCCCAGTCGTCGTCGCTGAGCGTGTGCGGGCGCTTGCAGTGCACGCACAGGGTGCGCACCAGGCGTTGCGCGAGAACCCCATTGAGCGTGGAAGCCACCAGGTAATGCGGCACGCCCAGATCCAGCAAACGGGTGATCGCCGAGGCGGCGTCGTTGGTATGCAGCGTGGACAGCACCAGATGCCCGGTGAGCGAGGCCTGCACCGCCATCTGCGCGGTCTCCAGGTCGCGGATCTCGCCGATCATGATGATGTCCGGGTCCTGGCGCAGCAGCGTACGCACGCCGCTGGCGAAATCCAGGTCGATGTTCTGCTGGACCTGCATCTGGTTGAATTCCGGCGCGATCATTTCGATCGGGTCTTCCACGCTGCACACGTTCACATCCGGCGTGGCCAGGCGTTTGAGCGTGGAATACAGCGTAGTGGTCTTGCCCGAGCCGGTCGGGCCGGTAACCAGCACGATGCCGTGCGGGCGCTCGACCAGCGCGCTCCAGCCGGCAGCTTCTTCGCCACTGAAACCGAGCTGCTCGATGCTTTTGAACGCCGAATCCGGGTCGAAGATGCGCATCACGCACTTTTCGCCGAACGCGGTGGGCATGGTGGACAGGCGCATTTCCACCTCGCGCCCGCCCGGCGAGCGGGTCTTGATGCGCCCGTCCTGCGGGCGGCGGCGCTCGGCCAGGTCCATGCGGCCGAGCACCTTGATGCGGCTGACCACGGCGGTCATCACCGACGGCGGCACTTCCAGCACCTTGTGCAGCACCCCGTCGATGCGGAAGCGCATGCGTCCGGCCTCGCGGCGCGGCTCCAGATGGATATCGCTTGCCCGCTGTTCGTAGGCGTACTGCAGCAGCCAATCGACGATGTGCACGATGTGGTGGTCATCGGCGTTGACGTCGCTGGCGCGGCCCAGTTCCACCAACTGTTCGAAGCTGGGCAGGCCCGCCCCAGGTTCGGCGCTGCGCACATCGCCGCGCGCGCTGCGCACCGATTGAGTGACGCCGAAGAACTCCATCGTGTAGCGATGCAGGTCCAGCGGATTGATCAGCGCCAGTTCGATGCGGCGACGGCTCAGATGCTGCACGTCGGCCAACCATTCCAGCGCAAGCGGCTCGCTGGTGGCGATCAGCACGCGCTCGGCATCCAGCGCCAGCGGCAGGATGCGGTGCCGGCGCGCATAGGCGTGCGAGACCAAGCCAGTGACGGCGGCGACATCGATACGGGTCGGGTCGATGCGCAGATAGCGCAGCCCGGTACGTGTGGCCAGCCATTCGGTCAGTCGTTCCAGGCCGAGTTCGCCGGCCGGCGGCTGAGCGGCGTGCAGCTTGAGGTTGGCCAGCAGCACCAACGGATGTACCTCGCTGGCGTTGCGCACGCCGGCGGCGGAGAACTGCACGCGTTCGTGTTCGTGCGGAACCACCATGGCATCGGCAAGCAAAGCGGCGGCTACCGGGTCGAACATCAGCCGGCCGCGCGGCAGGATCGTCACTGCGCTGTCCGGATCGGCCGTACGCCGCTGTTCCATGCTTGTTCGTCCCCGGCAGCGGTACTCCGCGGCAAAGCGCTGCGGGTCGGCCGGTATACTAGCGCACCCCATTCCGCACGGCCTTTGCTGCATGTCCGATTTTCGGCGCGTTCCAATCACGTTCCAGGGCCTGATCCAGACCCTCAACCAGTACTGGGCCGACCAGGGCTGTGTGCTGATCCAGCCGCTGGACCTG
The DNA here is from genome assembly GCF_017603965.1 of Xanthomonas fragariae. NCBI lineage: Bacteria > Pseudomonadati > Pseudomonadota > Gammaproteobacteria > Lysobacterales > Lysobacteraceae > Xanthomonas > Xanthomonas fragariae. Next base: position 102,027 of record NZ_CP071955.1, read on the forward strand.
GAAGTGGGCGCGGGCACGTTCCATCCGGCCACGTTCCTGCGCGCGCTGGGACCGGAGCCGTGGAATGCGGCCTACGTGCAGCCCTCGCGCCGTCCTACCGATGGCCGTTACGGCGAAAATCCCAATCGCCTGCAGCGCTATTACCAGTATCAGGTGGCGATGAAGCCCAATCCTGACAACATCCAGGATCTGTACCTGGGCTCGTTGCAAGCGCTGGGTATCGACCCTCTGGTGCACGACCTGCGCTTTGTCGAAGACAACTGGGAGTCGCCGACGCTCGGCGCCTGGGGCCTGGGATGGGAAGTCTGGCTCAACGGCATGGAGGTGACCCAGTTCACCTACTTCCAGCAGGCTGGCGGGCTCGAATGCAAGCCGGTGCTCGGCGAGATTACTTACGGATTGGAACGGCTGTGCATGTACTTGCAGAGCTGCGACGACGTCTACGGCTTGGTGTGGACCTACGGGCCGGATGGCACCCCGGTGAGCTATGGCGATGTGTACCACCAGAATGAAGTGGAGCAGAGCGCTTACAACTTCGAGCACGCGAATGTTCCCGAGCTATTGCATCGCTTCGATGCCTGCGAAGCCGAAGCCAGGCATCTGGTCGAGGTTGGGTTGCCGCTGCCGGCGTATGAGCAGGTGATCAAGGCCAGCCACGCGTTCAATCTGCTCGATGCGCGTCGCGCGATCAGCGTCACCGAACGCCAGCGCTATATCCTGCGCGTGCGCGCGTTGGCGCAAGGGGTGGCGCAGGCGTATTACGCGCAGCGCGAGAAGCTGGGCTTTCCCGGGGTCAAACGCTGATGCTGTTGCCTTCCCCCGCTCGCGGGGGAGGGTGTCCGCAGGGCGGATGGGGTCAGCACGTCTCCGCCGTCCTGGCACGACCCTCATCCGGCGCGGTGCGCCACCTTCCTCCCGCGTGCGGGAGAAGGACATTCCCCAGCCACCTTCGCCCGTTGATGGCAGAAGGGACACACGCAAGGTTCACCTGACATGAGCGAAAAATTTCCCCTGCTGATCGAACTGGGTACCGAAGAGCTGCCGGTCAAGGCGCTACCGGGTCTGGCGCAGGCCTTTTTCGACGGCGTGCTGAGCGGGCTGGAAAAGCGCGGCATCGCCGTCACCCGCGGCGATGCCAAACCGCTATCCACCCCGCGCCGCCTGGCGGTGTTGCTGCCGGGCGTGGCCACCGAGCAGCCGGAGCAGCGCTCCGAAGTGCTGGGCCCGTATCTCACCATCGCCCTGGATGCCGAGGGCAAGCCAACCAGGGCGCTGGCCGGTTTCGCTGCAAAAGCTGGCATCGACTGGACTGCGCTTGAGCGCACCAGCGATGCCAAGGGCGAGCGTTTCGTGCATCGCGCGGTGACGCCGGGCGCGCGCACCGCCGATTTACTGCCGGAGATTCTGCATGAGGCGATTGCGGCGATGCCGATCCCCAAGCCGATGCGTTGGGGCGCGCACGAATATACTTTCGCGCGGCCGGTGCAGTGGCTGGTGCTGTTGTTTGGCGAGGCCGTGATTCCTGCCGAATTGCTGGGCGTGCGTGGCGACCGCATCACCCGTGGGCATCGCTTCATGCATCAGGGCGAAGTGTCGCTGGCCGCGCCGGGCGATTATGTCGATGCGCTGCGCGCCGCACATGTGCTGGTGGATGCGGACGCACGCCGTGCGCGCATCCTCGACGAAGTCGAAGCTGCGGCCAGGCAGGCCGGTGGCCGCGCGCGCATCAGCGACGATAATCTGGAGCAGGTGGTCAACCTGGTCGAATGGCCGTCGGCGGTGCTGTGCAGTTTCGAGCGCGATTTCCTTGCGGTGCCGCAGGAAGCGTTGATCGAAACCATGGAGATCAACCAGAAATTCTTCCCGGTGCTGGACGACGGCGGCAAGTTGACCGAGCAGTTCATCGGCATCGCCAATATCGTCTCCAAGGACGTTGCCGAGGTCGCCAAGGGCTACGAGCGGGTGATCCGTCCGCGCTTTGCCGATGCCAAGTTCTTCTTCGACGAAGACCTCAAGCAGGGGCTGGAGGCGATGGGCGCGGGTTTGGGCAGCGTCACTTATCAGGCCAAGCTGGGCACGGTGGCCGACAAAGTTGCGCGCGTAGCTGCGCTGGCACGTTTGATCGCGCCACAGGTAGGAGCCGATGCCGAGCAGGCAGCACGTGCTGCGCAATTGGCCAAGAACGATCTGCAGTCGCGCATGGTCAACGAATTCCCCGAGTTGCAGGGTATCGCCGGGCGGCATTACGCCAAGGCCGCCGGTGAACCGAGCGAGATTGCGCTGGCCATCGACGAAGCCTACCAACCGCGTTTTGCCGGCGATGACATCGCACTGTCGCCGCTGGGCAAGGTGCTGGCGATTGCCGAGCGTCTGGATACGTTGGCCGGTGGGTTTGCGGCCGGGTTGAAGCCGACTGGCAACAAGGATCCGTTTGCACTGCGACGCAATGCGTTGGGATTGGCGCGGACGGTGATTGAGTCGGGGTTTGATCTGAATATCCGTGCACTTGTCGAAGAAGCGCTTACCCAGATTGCAATGATGGAAAGCTTCTTGAAGTTCCATGCACGTGCACAGGCTTCGGAAAAAGCAGAGAAGGACGGAGTAAAGATATCCGGCATCGAGTTCGATGAGACTGGAGTCCTTAATGGCCTCGCCGACGAACTAGTTGACTTCATCCTCGACCGCTTAAAAGGCTACTACGCAGACAAAGGCGTACCTGCCACGCACTTCAACGCAGTTGCTGCATTGTTCTCGGGCGCGACCCACGGATCTCTCCACGACTTGGATCGCCGTATCGATGCGATCGGCATCTTCGCCACGCTGCCCGAAGCCGAAGCATTGGCCGCAGCCAACAAGCGCATCCGCAACATCCTGCGCAAGGTCGAAGGAGAGATCCCCAGCGATATCGACACCAGCCTATTGCGCGAACCAGCCGAAGAAGCGCTGGCCGAAGCGGTGCAAGCGGCCATCGGCGATACCGGCGATGCATTGCACCGTCACGACTATGTCGCCGTGCTCGCGCGCCTGGCGCGTCTGCGCCCACAGGTGGATGCGTTCTTCGATGGGGTGATGGTCAATGCCGAGGATGCGCAATTGCGCGCCAATCGACTCGCCTTGTTGAAGAAGCTCGGCGACCGCCTCGGCAGCGTCGCCGCCATCGAGCATCTGTCTAGCTGATGCTCGATGACGGCTAGCGGAGCTGCCGCCACCAGTACGCCAACGCAGGAACGATTGAACGCCCCTTGATCAGGTCGCTTTCCCAATACTGGAACCAATCGCTGCTGTACCTGTTCGGGGCGTTACACGATCCGCGGTTTCTCCGGCACCCAGGTGCGTTTAGCGGCGGTTGCGTACTTTCTTCAAGCCACCACCCGGATGCGCGTATATGCTTGAGGGCGAATTCAACTATGGGTCGCAACACCAGCGGTTGTGAAGAGGCACAGGTGAGCTGACCTTTGCCCCTTCACTGGCAAGTGGAGTTGCAAATGGTCATTGGTCGCCTGAGCCTAGAAGGACGATTCCGTCTTCACGCCCTGCGTGGAGCGGTAGCGTCCATGCGCTGCACTGCCCAAAGTGCCAGCATGCAGGTGCACAGCGGTAGTTTGGTGCCTTCGAACATCGCTGCCAGCGATCAGATTGGTCCGATGACGGCACGCGCTGCATTGGTAATAGATTCCAGTACCACGCTTGAAACGCGACCGCGCCCGTCCAGCACAGCAGGGGCAGCGAACCCCTGCGGCCACCGCTATTTGCACACAGCGCGGTAGCACTTGGCCTCGGTACTTTAGGACGCGAAGAACTAGGACATCGACAATCCAGCTCGGAACTGCAGGGCATCGATGCGCATCGCGCCGCCTCGTCGGCTTCAGGTGACAGCAGCATCTACAAATACAAAGCGCTGCGCAGATTCTGCGACTGCTGGCTGAAGGTCAGGGCGAATCAGGAAAACTCTTGCAAACGCGATCCCCACTGAATCCATAGGATCACTTCTAGCAGTCACGGACTGCAGCACAGCAACCTCGCCACGCCGTCTGTCCGGCTACTCGCCGGCGTGCCGGTGGTGCGTCGGCCAACTGCGCCCTCACCTCTTTGGACCACAGCATCTTTTCCCAGCGCGTCTTCACCACCTCAGGGCGGCCGTCACCGCCAGCAATCGCCAGGCATCGCACGACCTGGCACCCAACTCTCAAGGAGAAGGCCGATAACCGCAAGATCCACCGATTCAATCGCGGTGCCGCCACGGTGCTGTTCGGCCCCGTGGCGGTGGCTTCGACAAGGTCACATCCGCCGCGGTCAAAGCGGTGCAGTCGCCGGGTCGGTTCGTGGTCGACAGCACCATTGGCGTAGCCGGGCGATGCGATCCGGCTACCCGTTTGGGTATGCCCAGGTACAACGAACTGGCCTCGATTGTCGAGCGCGGCAAGACACAGGCGGCGTCAACGTAACGACAACTGCGCGTGGGCAGGCAATGCAGGTCATGCGCGTTTATGCTTGAGCATTACCCTGTTATTGGAGTCATCGATGAGGTCTGTCCTGCCTACCACCCGCCTGGCCTGCACTTTGGTCGTGCTGGCTGCATTGACTGCCTGCGGCAAGCCGCAATTGGACGAGCAGGAAGCCGTCTCCGCCAAGGCGCAACAAGCGGCCGAGCAAGCTTCCGCACCGGCACCGGCCGCTGCGCCAGAGCCCCCACCGATCGGCAGCTGCGATGCCACTCAGGTGCAGTCGCTGGTCGGTCAGGCGTTGACCGATGCGGTCAGCGAACAGGCGCGCAGCGATGCTGGCGCCAAGTCGGTGCGCGTACTCAAACCCGGTCAGATGGTGAGCATGGAGTTCAACGGCGAACGGCTCAATCTGGAGGTTGATGCCAAGAACGTCATTGCCTCGCTACGCTGCGGCTGAACAGGCATTGGTGCCTGTCGTTGGGCCGGCGCCAAGCCAGCTGGCACAAGGGATCGCACTAGCCTGCGTTGCAGCTGTAATGGGGTATTGCGGCACCGCATCAACTGTGGTCTAGTCGATCATCCGGTGACCTCCTCGAAACGCTCCAGGGATCGAGCGCTGCAACGTCGTCGCCGCTCTCCTGGATCCCAAAGAGGCAGACATGGCCCCCCGCACTCGCCAAGGGCTCGACAACGACGGTCTCTACAACAGCGCGCGCGATGAGCGCGACGCCTGTGGGTTTGGCATGGTCGCCCAGTTGGACGACCAACCTTCCCGTTCGCTGGTGGACACCGCGATTGCGGCGCTCTCGCGCATGACCCATCGTGGCGGCGTTGCCGCAGACGGGCTCACCGGCGATGGTTGCGGTCTGCTGATTCGCAAACCCGATGCATTTTTGCATGGGCTGGCGCGCGATGCCGGCATTACCCTGGGTACGCGCTACGCCGCTGGCGTGGTGTTTTTGCCGCTGGACGAGGGCGATGCGGCGCGATGTCGGGCCGAACTGGAAACGCAGTTGCACACTGCCGGCGTGCAGTTCTGCGGCTGGCGCGTGGTCCCCACCGATCACAGCGTGTGCGGCCAGTTGGCACGCGATACCTTGCCGCGCATCGAACAGGTATTCGTCGACGCCGGCGCGCAGCAGACCGAAGACGGCTTCACCCTGGCGCTGTTTCTGGCGCGCCGCCGCGCTGAGCAGGCGCTGCTCGGGGTGGACAACTTCTATGTCACCACCTTGTCGCCCAATGGCATCAGCTACAAGGGCATGGTGCTGCCGGACAAGCTGAGCACGTTCTATCCGGATCTGCAGCGCAGCGATCTGTCCTCCAGCGCGATTGTCTTTCACCAGCGTTTTTCCACCAACACGCTGCCGCGTTGGCCGTTGGCGCATCCTTTTCGGTTGCTGGCGCACAACGGCGAGATCAACACCATCGAAGGCAACCGCCGTTGGGCGCAGGCGCGCAGTAAGGTGTGGCAGACCCCGCGCTTCGATATTGCCGAGTTCGACCCGGTGATCTCCATGCACGGCTCCGATTCGCAGAGCCTGGACAACATGCTCGAGCTGCTGATCGCCGGGGGCATGGACCTGCTGCAGGCGCTGCGCATCCTGGTGCCGCCGGCGACCCAGTCGCTGGAATTCAAGGACGCCGACCTGGCCGCGTTCTACGAGTTCTACGGCCTCAACACCGAGCCGTGGGATGGCCCGGCCGGCATCGTCGCCTGCGACAGCCGCTATGCCGCCTGCATGCTCGATCGCAACGGCCTGCGCCCTGCGCGCTGGATGCTGACCTCGGACCGCCATTTCCTGGTCGCTTCAGAAGCGGGCGTGTGGGAATTGCCGGTCGAGCGCATCACCCGCAAGGGCAAGCTTGGCCCCGGCGAGATGATGGCGATCGATCTCAAGCGCGGCGACCTGCTCGATTCCGATGCCATCGACCGCATCAATCGTGCGCGCGCTCCCTACAAGCAATGGCTGCAGCAGGGCGTGACCTATCTGCAGACCGAGTTGATCGACCCCTCGCTGGTGGAAGAACCCTTCAGCGAACAGACCCTGCGCAGCTACCACAAGCTGTTCCAGCTCAGCACCGAGGAAGTGGAACAGGTGCTGCGCCCGCTGGCCGAAACCGAGCAGGAAGCCACCGGCTCGATGGGCGACGACACACCGATGGCGGTGCTTAGCCGCCAGACCCGGCCGCTGTACGACTATTTCCGCCAGGCATTCGCGCAGGTCACCAACCCGCCGATCGACCCGCTGCGAGAAGGCATTGCGATGTCGCTCACCACCCAGCTCGGCAAGGAGACCAACATCTTTCACGCCGGCGCCGAGACGGTGAACCACGTCATCCTCAACTCGCCTGTGCTGAGCCAGCGTAAGCTGCGTCAGCTGTTGAAAATGGAACAATACGTCGAGCGCAATCGCCTGATCGACCTGTCCTACAGTGTGGAAGAAGGCCTCAAGGCCGGCCTGGAACGCATCTGCCACGAAGTGGAAGCGGCCGCGCGCGCCGGAGCGGTGATGTTGCTGCTGTCCGATCGCTACCCGGTGCCGGATCGGCCGATGGCGCATGCGCTACTGGCCACCGGCGCGGTGCATCACCACCTGTGCAAGCTGGGGCTGCGCTGCGACGTCAACCTGATCATCGAAACCGGCACCGCGCGCGACCCGCATCACATGGCCTGCCTGCTCGGCTTCGGCGCCACTGCGGTGTACCCGTATCTGGCCTACCAGACGCTGTTCGATCTGGGTCGGCGTGGCATCCTGCAGCTGAGCAAGGGCGGCGAGCAGTCGCAGATCGGTCGCCGTTACCGCAAGGGCATCTATAAGGGCCTGTCGAAGATCATTTCGAAGATGGGCATCTGCACCATCGCCAGCTATCGCGGCGCGCAGTTGTTCGAGATCGTCGGGCTGGACCCGGACGCGGTGGAGCTGTGCTTTGCCGATACCCCTGCCCGCATCGGCGGCGTAGGCTTGTCGCGGCTGGACACCGAGGCGCGCGAGCTCACCGCACGCGCCTGGAACGACCAGCTCAAGCCGGAAGTGGGTGGCCTGCTCAAGTACGTGCACGGCGGCGAGTACCACATGTACAACCCCGACGTGGTCATGACGCTGCAACGCGCTACCCGCACCGGCGATGCCGGCGATTGGCAGAAGTACGTGGACGCGGTGCACTCGCGCCCGGCCTCCACGCTGCGCGACTTGGTGCAGCTCAAGCGTGCCGATACGCCGACCCCGCTGGCTGAGGTCGCCCTGGCCGAAGATCTGCTGCGTCGCTTCGATACCGCCGCGATCAGCCTGGGCGCGTTGTCGCCCGAGGCGCACGAAGCACTGGCCATCGCGATGAATCGCCTGGGCGGGCGCAGCAATTCCGGCGAAGGTGGCGAAGACCCGGCCCGCTATGGCACCGAGAAGCGCTCCAAGATCAAGCAGGTGGCCTCGGGCCGCTTCGGTGTGACCCCGGAATACCTGGTCAATGCAGAAGTGCTGCAGATCAAGGTCGCCCAGGGCGCCAAGCCCGGCGAGGGCGGTCAGCTGCCCGGCCACAAGGTCAACGAACTGATCGCGCGGCTGCGTTACGCCAAGCCCGGCATCGGCCTGATCTCGCCGCCCCCGCATCACGACGTCTATTCGATCGAGGATCTGGCCCAGCTGATCTACGACCTCAAGCAGGTCAATCCAACCGCGCTGGTGTCGGTAAAGCTGGTCGCGCATGCCGGCGTCGGCACGATCGCCGCCGGTGTGGTCAAGGCCGGTGCAGACCTGATCACGGTGTCCGGCCACGACGGCGGCACCGGGGCCAGCCCGGTCAGCTCGATCCGCTATGCCGGCGTGCCGTGGGAACTGGGCGTGGCCGAATCGCACCAGGCACTGGTGGCCAATGATCTGCGCGACCGCACCATCCTGCAGACCGATGGCGGCCTGAAGACTGGCCTTGACGTGGTCAAGGCTGCGTTGCTGGGCGCCGACAGCTTCGGCTTCGGCACCGCGCCGATGATCGTGCTGGGCTGCAAGTACCTGCGCATCTGTCACCTCAACAACTGCGCCACCGGCGTGGCCACCCAGGACGAACGCCTGCGCGCGGGCTACTTCACCGGCCTGCCGGAACGGGTGGAGCATTTCTTCCGCCTGCTGGCTGAAGAAGTGCGTCAGTGGCTGTCGTATCTGGGCGTGCGCTCGCTGGACGACATCGTCGGCCGCACCGACCTGCTGGAACAGCTGGAGGTCTCGCCGCGTGCCGGGGTCAAGGTCGATCTGTCCCGACTGCTCACATATGCGCCTTACGACGGCAGCCATTGCGCGGCCCAGCGTCTGTACGACTCTCCGGACAGCCTGGCCACGCAGATGGATGGCCTGCTCGCCGCTGCGATCACCAACAAGACCGGCGGCGACCATCGCTTCCTGATCCACAACACCGACCGCTCGATCGGCGCGCGACTGTCCGGCGCCATCGCGCGCGTGCACGGCAACCACGGCATGAGCGATGCGCCGTTGAACCTGCGCTTCCGCGGCACCGCCGGGCAGAGCTTTGGCGCATTCAACGCCGGTGGCCTGCAGCTGGAGCTGGAAGGCGAAGCCAACGACTACGTCGGCAAGGGCATGGCTGGCGGGCGGTTGGTGGTGCGTCCGCCACGCGGCGCGCGCTTCGAGGCGCGCAGCACGCCGATCGTCGGCAACACCTGCCTGTACGGCGCTACTGGCGGCGAGCTGTTCGCGGCCGGGCGCGCGGGCGAGCGCTTTGCAGTGCGCAACTCCGGCGCCCTGGCGGTGGTGGAAGGCGCAGGCGATCACTGCTGCGAATACATGACCGATGGCGTGGTGCTGGTGCTGGGCAAGGTGGGCCTGAACTTCGGCGCCGGCTTCACCGGCGGCCTAGCCTACGTGCTGGATATCGAACGCGACTTCGTGGACCGCTATAACCACGAGCTGATCGACATCCACCGCGTCTCTTCCGAAGGCTTCGAGAACCATCGCCAGCACCTGCACACCCTGATCACCCGCCACCGCGAGCTGACCGGGAGCATCTGGGCGCAACAGGTCCTAGACGAGTTCCGCGACTACATCGGCAAGTTCTGGCTGGTCAAACCCAAGGCCGCCAGCATTGAGTCGCTGACAGAGTCGCTGCGGCGCGCCGCCTGAGTGCTCTCTTCTCCCGCTAGCGGGAGAGGAGTTGGGGGTCAGGGCGTCGACGCGCTCGGTATCCTCATCCGCCCCTTCGGGGCACCTTTCTCCCGGTCGGAGAATAGAATCAGCCACGGATTTCTTTTATGAGCCGCAAGCAAGCCTTCCAATTCCTCGACCTGCCCCGGACCATGCCCGCGCGTATTCCGCTGGAGCTGCGCACGTCCGGTGACTGGGGCGAGTTGTACGGCAAGTTCGACAAGGCCGACGCGCAATACCAGTCCGGCCGTTGCCTGGACTGCGGCAACCCGTATTGCAGCTGGAAGTGCCCGGTGCACAACGCGATTCCGCAGTGGCTGCAGTTGGTGCAGGAAAACCGCATCGAAGAAGCCGCCGCGCTGTGCCATTCCACCAATCCGCTGCCGGAAGTGTGCGGGCGGGTGTGTCCGCAGGACCGCTTGTGCGAAGGCAGCTGCACACTGGAGGAATTCGGCGCGGTCACCATCGGCGCGGTGGAAAAATACATCGTCGATACCGCCTTCAAGATGGGCTGGCGCCCGGATCTGGGCAACGTGCAGCCGACCGGCTGGCGGGTGGCGGTGATCGGCGCCGGCCCGGCCGGCCTGGCGTGCGCCGACCGCTTGGTGCGCGCCGGGATCGAAGCGGTGGTCTATGACCGTTACGAGCAGATCGGCGGCCTGCTGCAGTTCGGCATTCCCAGCTTCAAGCTGGACAAGTCGGTGATCGGCAAGCGCCGCGAAATTCTCGAAGGCATGGGCGTGCAGTTCCGCCTGGGCGTAGAGATCGGCAAAGACGTCAGCATCGAGCAGTTGCTGGGCGAGTTCGACGCGGTGTTCCTGGGCACCGGCGCGTACCGCTACACCGACGGTGGCCTGCCTGGGCAGGACCTGAAGAACGTGCTGCCGGCGCTGCCGTTCCTGGTGCAGAACAGCCGCATCGTCAGCGGCAACGACCCGCATGGCCGGCCGATCGCCGGCTGGGAAGACCAGCTCGCCCTGCCCGATCTCAACGGCAAGCGCGTGGTGGTGCTGGGCGGTGGCGACACCGGCATGGACTGCGTGCGCAGCGCGATCCGTTTGGGCGCGGCCAAGGTCACCTGCGCATATCGGCGCGACGAAGCCAGCATGCCGGGCTCGGCGCGCGAAGTGGCCAACGCACGCGAAGAAGGCGTGCGCTTTTTGTTCAACCGTCAGCCGCTATCGATCGAATCCGGCGCCGACGACGAAGCGGTCGGCGTGAGCGTGGTGGAAACCAGGCTTGGCGAACCCGACGCCAGCGGGCGCCGTAACGCCGTGCCGGTGGAAGGCAGCGAATCTTTGCTGGGAGCGGATGTGGTCATCATCGCGTTCGGCTTCTCGCCGACCCTGCCCGACTGGTTGGCGGCGCAAGGCGTTGACGCCAGCAGCAATGGCCGCATTGTCGCGCCAACCGACGGCAACGGCCGTCTGCCCTACCAGACCAGCAACCCGCGGCTGTTCGCCGGCGGCGACTGTGTGCGCGGTGCCGACCTGGTGGTGACTGCGGTAGCCGAAGGCCGCGATGCCGCTGGCAGCATCGTGCAGTTGCTGGGCGTCAAGGCGCAGGTAAAAGAACCGGCTTCGGCATAAGCGCTGCATCTGTATGCGCAATGGCGCGGTGTTGAGCGCGCCATTGCGCATACGTTCGCCACAGTTTCGCCACAGTCGCATCGAAACCCGCGCAGCCCCATTGCGGGGCTGCGCGGGTTATGCAGGCGATCGCCCGGGCGATCAGGCCGCCTTGTCCAGTGTGGCCATGTCGATCACGAAACGGTACTTCACGTCGCTCTTGAGCATGCGCTCGTAAGCCTCGTTGATCTGGTCGGCGCGAATTGTTTCGATGTCCGAGACGATGTTGTGCTTGGCACAGAAATCCAGCATTTCCTGGGTCTGGCGGATACCGCCGATCAACGAACCGGCCAGCGTGCGGCGCTTCATGATCAGGTTGAACACGCTCGGCGAGGGATGCGCGTGCTCGGGCACACCGACCAGCACCATCGCCCCGTCATGCTTGAGCGCGTTGAGAAACGGGTCCAGGTTGTGCGGCGCGGCCACGGTGTTGAGGATGAAGTCCAGCCTGTTGGCCTGCGCGGCCATTTGCGCTTGGTCCTTGGACACCACCACTTCGCTGGCGCCCAGGCGCAGGGCATCTGCGCGCTTGCCCTCAGAGGTGGTGAATAGCACCACGGTAGCGCCCATTGCCTTGGCGATCTTCACCGCCATGTGGCCCAGGCCGCCCAGGCCGACCACGCCCACTTTCTGGCCGGGACCGACCTTCCAGTGCGCCAGCGGCGAATAGGTAGTGATGCCGGCGCATAGCAATGGTGCGACGGCGGCCAGGTTGTCGGTATGCGAGATATGCAGCACGTATTTCTGATCGACCACGATATGGTCGGAATAACCGCCGTAGGTGTTCTCGCCACCACCGAACATCGGCCCGTTGTAGGTGCCGGTGAAGCCCTGCTCGCAATATTGTTCTTCGCCTTCCTCGCAGGAGGCACAGCTGCGACAGCTGTCGACCATGCAACCGACGCCGGCCAGGTCGCCGACCTTGAAGCCTGTCACCTCATCACCGACGGCCGTCACGCGGCCGACGATCTCGTGGCCAGGCACCGACGGGTAAAGCGTGTTGTGCCATTCGTTGCGTGCGGTATGCAGATCCGAGTGACACACGCCGCAATAGGCGATGTCGATCTGCACGTCGTTTGGGCCGGGCTTGCGCCGTTCGAACACGAACGGCGCAAGCGGTTGGTCGGCGATTTGGGCAGCGTAAGCGTAGGCTTTGCTCATGGGAAAGGCTCCGGGGCGTTGCGTCGTCGGCGACAAGTTGCAAACGACAGAAAAGTAAGGAATCGGTAGCTTAAAACAGAGCGTGTCGCGCTCCTGCGACAGTCCGTCTTGTCTGCCCTTTCGCGAACGCTACCGGAGCACCATGATGCGCCGTATGCGTGTTGGCGTTCGATCAAAGCCGTGCTATGCGTGAATGGCACGCTAACGCCTGAGCTTCTAGGCGGACCAAGCACCTGATCGCCCTGCACCATCGCCGCTGGCCGTGTCCTCCCCCCGCGGCCGCCCACGTCGATGCCGAAGGAGGCTTCCATGTTCCGCTCTCCCCCAAAATTCCAGCGTCTGCGCGGTGCCGCACTCGCGCTGACCCTGCTCGCTACACTGCCATTGGCGCATGCCAAGGAGCCTGCTGGCGCGAAGAAAGAGTCCGCTGGGCTGAAATATGTCGGCGTCAGTCTGTCCGGCGCCGAATTCAACTCGCGCAAGAAACCCGGCATCTTGTATAAGGACTACACCTACCCGGCGGCGTCGGATTTCAGCTATTTCGCCGCCAAGGGCATAAATACGATCCGCCTACCGTTCCTATGGGAACGCGTCCAGCCCAAGCTCAACGACAATCTGGATCCGGCCCAGCTGGGGCTGATCAAAAAATCGCTCCGAGCCGCCAAGGCCAACAAGCAATACCTGATCCTGGATCTGCACAACTACGCCAAATACAACGGCCAGCGCATCGGTACCACCGGGATCCCCGCTGCGGCGGTGGCCGATCTGTGGCGTCGGCTGGCGCTGGAATTCAAGGACGACAAGGCAGTGATCTTCGGCTTGATGAACGAACCCAACGGCATTTCCGCGCCCGATTGGGCCAGCGTCGCGCAGGGCGCGATCAACGCGATCCGCAAGACCGGCGCAAAGAATCTGATCCTGGTGCCAGGTACCGCCTACACCGGTGCGCATAGCTGGCGCAGCACCAATTACGGCGTCTCCAACGCCAAGGCGCTGGAGATCGTCAAGGACCCCGGTAACAAGCTGGCTTTTGAAGCGCATCAATATCTGGATAGCGACTACAGCGGCACCAAACCGGTCTGCACGAGCGCAACCGTGGGCGAAGAGAAGTTGCGTGGCTTCACTGCATGGTTGCGTGAAAACAAGCAGAAGGGATTCCTGGGCGAGTTCGGCACCGCCAACAATCCTGTCTGCAATCAGGCACTGGAAGGCATGCTGACCTACATGGAAAAGAACAGCGATGTGTGGCTTGGCTGGACCTGGTGGGCTGCCGGCGCATGGTGGAAGCCGGACTATCCTTTCACTGTGCAGCCGGGCAAGGACGGCAGCGACAAGCCGCAGATGTCGATCCTGAGCAAATACGCGCGCCGCGCCGGCAAGTAATTCAGGTATGTATAAGTGCGGCGGTCGCAACAACGGTTGTGGCCGCCGTTTCGTTTGGAGCAGCGCCGGTTACGGGGCTGTCGGTTGTTGAGCCAACCTCGTCGGCCGACTGTGAGGCGTACGCGCTATCGCGTGGAAGCGTATCGGACCGCCGATTGCGCAAGTGAAGTGTTCGCCCATCGCCACGCCTTTGTTGTGTTGGAGGAATTGGTCGCTGCCTTGCTGACGATAGGCGACAAGGCAGGGCGCCGGCGACGCTGGCCAGACAACCTGCACGCCGACAACACCTACGCAATCGACCGCTGCCGCCACTGCCTCAGGCAGCGCGGCATTCAGTGCGCGGATCGGCCGCAAAGGAACCGTGCGCAACAACCGGTTGGGCTGTTATCGCTGGAGCGTCGAGCGCACCCACGCCTGGTCTGCAGGGATGGACAAGTTGCGCATCCGCTTTGAACGCCGTATCGGTCTCCACCTGGCGTTGCTCTCGCTTACTTGCTCGGTCATTTAGTGACGGGTGCTGCCTTGGTTTTATTAGCGGCTCTTACTTCTTCCGCGCGAGTACCCGCTGAAACATAACTGCGAGTCACCGCACAGCTTGAGTGTTTTGATACCTCCCATCCGTAGTTTGTGCGGGTTAATACGCCTACTCTTGTGAAAAATGTGTCGTTGTCATTTACACGGCGAGCTAACGCCAAGGCCAACGCATCTTCTTCACAAACATCTTTCGCACCCAGTAGTCGTTAGGAGTAGGCCATGTTGTCCATCACCCCCCGGACGCGCCAGCTACGTAGCCGCGCGCTGTTTTTGCTGCTGCTTGCCATCGTACCGTTCGCACACGCACAAAGCGCTAACGTCCTGAAGTATGCAGGCGTCAATCTCTCGGGCGCAGAAAACAAATCGTCGAAAAAAAACGCCATGGTCAACATCGATTACATATATCCGGCAGCCAGCGATTACACGTATTTCGCCAGCAAACACATGAACACCATTCGACTGCCGATCCTGTGGGAGCGTGTGCAACCCAAGGCTGGCGGCGAACTGGATCCGGCGCAGTTGGCATTGATCCGGAAGGCGGTCGCCAATGCCAAGGCCGCGAAGATGTATCTGATTTTGGATGTGCACAATTACGCCAAGTATTACGGCAACACGATCGGCAGCAAGAAGGTGCCCATCAGTACCTTCACCAATCTGTGGCGACGTCTGGCGATCACATTCAAGAGCGACAACACAGTGATCTTCGGAATGATGAATGAGCCGTACAACATCAATCCACAATTGTGGGCAGCGGCGGCACAGGCATCGATCGACACGATTCGTAAAACGGGCGCCAACAATTTGATTCTGGTTCCCGGCGCGCGATGGACGGGCGCGCATAGCTGGTATTCCACTAATGCTGGGCAATCCAACGCGGTGGCGCTTGCCTCGATTTACGATCCACTCAATCGCTACGCGATCGAAGTGCATCAGTATATGGATAGGGATTCCAGCGGCACCAGCGCCGGTTGCGTCAGTGCCACAATCGGTGCCGAACGTCTGAGTAGCTTCACCAACTGGCTGCGCCTAAATAAAAAACGTGGTTTTCTTGGCGAATTCGGCACTGGCAACAACGCCAAATGCAATGCCGCACTCAACAGTATGTTGAAGTACATCGAGTCCAACAGCGATTTCTGGATAGGCTGGGCCTATTGGGCGGCCGGCGTGTGGTGGAGTTGGACATATCCATTCAACGTGCACCCCGACGCGCAAGGTCGCGACAAGCCTCAGATGTCGATATTAAGCCCCCACGCACGACGTATTACCGAGTTAAACCACACGCCAGACGGCAACTAACGTAACCCATGACAACCCGTAGTTCCCGGCTTTTCAATAACGGCGTGGCGTCCTGGAGATGACGTCATGCTGCTGGCGGCGAGCTTGTCCATACGACGCAAACTCGACAGCGCAGCAATAGTTTCGGCGCAACCAACGAAACGCACCGCACCGCACTTTGACGCTTTTTTCTGCTGCGTGTCAGGCCGAAAAGTTCGCATCCAAGCCCAGCCAGCTGGCGAATGCGGCCAGTGGATTGATCAGCAGCAGAATCTGCAGCCGCTTGCCGCGGCGGGTCAAACCGTCTTCCATCGCCTGGCCGTCGCGATGGGATTTCAGATCACGAAATGCCAGGTCGATCTGCATCCGTTGTGCACACAGATTTACCAACTGCCTTGCGCTGGCTGCCTGTAGCTACGGGATACAACCATCAACCATGGCTCGCGCTCACGGGCTGCTACCATCAGACTCGATGATGCATGTGAGGACCAGCCATCTTTGATGCCACCAACGCATTGCGTAACATCCAGGAGTATCGGATAGGGCAGCCCGCCGAGCCGAGCCGAGCCGTAAAAGCGTACTCGGATAGCTGACCAGGCGAACTGGTTGACGGCAGTCAACCGACTTGGCCAAGCCCGTACTTCAACGCCGACCTCGAAATCGCACCAGCGCCCCGACAGAATCGAGGCGTTGGTGTTTGCAAACGTTGCGGTATGTGGGCGCTGTCGTTGCCAGCGCCATACCTCCGTCAACTGCCTCGACTACCGCTCAGGGCGCCGGCTGATGGGGCGTATCGGGCGTAGCCACGTCCTGATACGGGATACGTTCGGCCAATGGAGCCTCGCCATATCCGAGCATCCGGGCCAGCGCTGGAAGGGCCTCGAAACTGGCATTCATGCCTCTGACAATTGCTGACCCTACATGACGCAACAACTCGCTCCTGGGAGCCAACGTCCGATGCAATTCTTCGGCGGTAATCTCACGTGTTCCGCTTTCCATGTTCTGGCTAGCACGCGCAAGAATGGTTTGCACCACGCGCGCGTGCTTGGCGTTGTCGGAGTCAAATAGCCCAGGAACTTGGACGCGCCCGCCAAGCGCCAACGCGTTCAGGGCGATGGCTTCGATCGGATTGAAGACGGTGCTTCGGAAAATACGCAGTATCTTTTCCGACAGCAATCCAGTGGCCTTTTTGCTGGCAATCAGCGGAATCATCCCGACAATGGATGCCAGACCCATGGATTTGACAGCGGTGCTTTCACCTGGGGCAACATCCAGCGCATGGCGAGTCATCTGCTCAATCGCCTCCTTCGCGCCCATCCCCTCCCCGGGATGCGCGATCACGCCGTCCTTCATGCTCTGGAACAAGCCAGCACGCATTACCTCTTCACTTTCCTTCAGCTCGGGTGGAATACCGGAGGCGGCGCCGAAAATGGCCGCTTCGGTTGTCGCCGTGTTGGCCGCAAAATCACCGACTCTGGATTTGAAACCAGTGTATTGCAAGAGGTTATTGGGGAATGAAACCACCGAGGAGATAGCGCCTGCCTTCATCGCTTTGGGGAGCAGGTCGCGCATCGACCAATCCTCACCCTTCATGCCCTTGACGATTGCCAGCACACACATGGTGTCCATGGTCTCAATCAGCAAAGGAGGGACTGAATCGATTCCGGCCAATTGCAAAGCATTTTTACTGGGTGAGAAACCCTTGCCGAAGACGGCATTCTTCAGCACTTCCGCAGCGCCAAGCTCCCATGCCGAGCCGAGTATGCTGCTGACGCCAATGCTGCCGGCTAGTCCGCCTAGCTGGAAGTGTTTCTTGGTGGCTGCGTGCAACAACTCTTCTGCGCCCAGGCGGACCTTTAGATCGTCGTCCTTTTCGAGTTTCTGGTTGACGAACTCTGCCAGGACATCGTCATTGGACGTAATCGTGGGAGCACACGAGGCAAGAAACGCTTTCGCGCTGATTTGGCTGCCATCCGGCGCCTCGATCATCGCGCCTGATCCAAATGCAGCTGCCCCCCGCTCGATAGCCTTGAGCAGTAAGGGGATATGAATGTCTGCGTTGATCTCCTCACTTACCCGCTCCGACGAGTCGGCATCGGGCATCAGTTGCGCCTTCTCCACCGTGAAGGCGGCTTTGAATTCCTCAAGTGCTTTTTCCGGATCCCGACGCGGCCGTATTTCCAGCTTGACCCCTTTAATGCTTGCGGCCTGTGGTGGCAATGCCTGATCAGCCTGCACGAAAGATAGCATCGCCTGCACGACTGGATGATCGGAGATAACACGTCCATCCTTCCTGTGGACCGATCCTACATGCACAGGTGGAAGCTGCGAGGGTGGGCAGAACTTCGCCAAAGACGTAAGTAATGAAGTTTCCAGATCGCCGCGATCAGTGAACTCGGATGTGCGCTCAGTATTAACCGGGATTACTCGGTCCCTGCTGGCGCTTCGCCGACGCGGAGGTCTGCCGGTCGGCAACCTGCCGTCATCGACCTGATGTTGACTGCCATGGCCGGGCTGGATGTCGTGGTCCGAACGCGAAGCGCCGTTGTCCAAATTAGAGGTGTGAGACTGCGCTTGCGTAAGTGACGGCAGAGATGCAGATCTAACAAGATTCGGTTTCATGTGCTCTCACTTATTTAGAAATGAATTAGTTTGTCTGGATGACACGTTAGAATTTTATATAGTGCAGGAAATAAAGATGTCATATCACCCGCAAAATTTCTTCTCGAAGCGAATGGAAGTCTTAATTAATCAATGATTTTTAATGTGAAAAATGTAAATTCATTAAATGAAATGTATCGCGCTCGGCGACAACCCAAAGAAGTTCCGAGCAACCAACCAACGTCTCGCAGTTTCAATCAGCGTCGCCTAGATAAGACGTGCAGTTGCCTTGAGTGGGGTCATTCATTCAACCTTTTGCGGTTTATTTAGAGCGGCTAACAAAACGACTGCGCTCACCGCCAGGCGGGCGCGACCGGTGCTCGGAATCGGCATGTACCACGCCTACACTGCGGTTCCTGCGCACCGTCCGCACCCACCGACGACTGCTCGCTACGTTTTGTCAGCCGCTCTTAGCCGTCAAAGACGGCATTGGCCCTTGGCAGCTAGCAACTGTCGGTGCATCATTCATAGATTGATCTGTCTATGCGCTTGCGATCAACAACTGACGCAATCGCCGCGATGCGTAAGTGTTTGATTTTCAGCATGGACGATCGTCGCGTTCGATCAAAATTCTAAGTTTGCTCGCCACGTCGTGAGTTGTTCGGACCCTCCCCTAGCGCAAGAAACTACGATTCGTACATATGTAGATCACTTCGCTTTTTTCTTTTGTGTGACGGGCGTCTGTCGCCACCATACCAGCCATATTCAATCATTGAGGTGATATGCCATGGGTGCGTGCTGCTCAGTACACCGTTGGCATGGCACTCGGGAAGATTTTCATACACCGAAAGCTCTCCAATGTCTTCGCCGCAGACCGGCAATAGACTGGAACGCGCGAGCAATGTCAGTCTGGCCGACGGCCGCTTACGTTGATTGAGCAACTTGAACCGCAGCCGGCCTGTGTCCCGATCATTCTCGGAGCGAAGTGCGCAATCCGACGGCCAGGATGCGGTGTGCGATGCCTTGAAATTCGTGCGGAGCTCCTACTACAAAAAATCCCGCCTTAAATCAGGCAACACGATGAAGCCAAATGGCGGGCCTGCTGAGGCAGGCCGCATTGCAAGGTGGCGCTTGATGTTGCCAGCATCGGGCCAGTCTCAGGCTCTTTGCCTTTGGACATGGCGCAGCGGGGTTTGGATGTGTAAGTCAGCAGCCCACACCAGGACTGCCTGAGAGCAGTGCTGTGAACGCCAGAGAAGGAAAAACCACCATGCATCGCGTTGAAACGAGCAAGCAGCGTTCTACAGAATTGGCAGAGTCGGTGAACCTTGCCGCCGTGCCGGCAGCGGCAACAAGCCCTTCTGTCGAGGGTTCGGCCAGGCAGTCCTCGCCACTGGAGGGGCTGTCTGCCAGGCCCACCAAACCTGTAAAGCCGCCCGTTGCCGGTTCGTCTGCTGCATTGCCTGGGCCATCACGCACGGCTTCATCGCGCGAGCCTGCCACGCAAACGCAGTTGATAGACCCGGTAGACATTCTGAAAATAGCGCTGAAAAAGACCAAAGTCTGGAACAAGGTGATCACTAGCGATGGCGAGCGGCGCAGTCAACAGGGGGCTGCACCACTGTTGTCCATGGAGCAGAGGGTCGAGCTCTCGCAGAACGCCATGAACTTTGCCCGTGAAGGGTTGCAGGCCGTCGTTGATTTGAAGTTACGGAACCGGCTGAGGTCAAAGGACGCAGTGGAGTATGAAGCTACGTTGTTTACGATTCTTGGAACGTCAGCTGCGACTGGTTACACAGCACGCAATGAACTGATACAAGAGCGGTTGCCGATATACCGCACTGATGTAGAGCGTCAGGATCCCGACGAATGGTACGGGTATCTGAGCGAACTCGAACAGTACCGGTCAGCAATGGATGAGTCGCTCAGACGCATGAAGAAGCCGGCTGCACCAGGAAACGCACTCGAAATTATTCACCGCACAATGACGCTGATCACGTTTAGTCACGGATGTTGCCATGAAACGATGCGGTCGATCCGATGTCTGCTTCTCCATATCTATCGCCTGAGGCTGGAGCATCAGGTCAAGGCCGGCGGCTTGCAGGAGGTCATGGCTCGATTGCACGAACTGGAAGAGGCCAGGAACTACCGCAGCGATACTGTGGCAGAGGCTTTTAGGATTCTGTCCTGCGTCTTGAGCGAGACGATATGCCCATCGGAAGCCAGCGCTGCGCTGACCCCGCAGATAGTGGCACAGCATAAGGACGTCCTTGAGGACTATGCAGAACGATTTGGGCGCGTCGGTCTGGGGTTATGCCTGGACGTCGCCGCTCTCATCAAGGGGGACGGCGACGATCACATCTGGCAATCGATGCTCCATCTGGCGCAGGTATTGACCGAGTATCGACAGTGTGTGCTCGACCTGATCCATTCCGTCGGTCACGGAAAGCGTGAGCTCGTCACACCGCCACCGGCAACGATCGAGGAGCCGCCGGTGTCGAGGGCGCGGACGAAATCGACGCGCAAGCATCGCAAGCCTGGCAATCGAGCGGCCGCAGAGTCCAGCCTCGTCCCTGCGGCCCCTGCAGTCCCGAACGATACACGTACGCTTGCGCAGCAGCAGGCGGACATTCTGTTGAAAAAGGTTCCGCTGGAACGCGCCATGGTGACCGAACTGGATGCGGACGTGATTCCGATCGCGAACAAGCTGGGGAAAGACACCAGTAGCGTTGACAAGATGATGCATGGCTCCGAGCAGGATGCGGTGATTGCCTTCACGTTTGTGCGGTCCTCGGTGCAGGAGTGGTTCGCAAAGGACCAGTTGCTACAAGCGAAAGCGAAACTGTCGCCGGGCGATGAGCGGATTGCTCAACTCAGCGAGCGGCTGGAACTGCTGGGCATGATCGAGCAGCGTGTGCAGATCCGCGAGGCAGATGCGCTGAAGAGCGACCCGCAGCCGCGCGCGCCGCATTTGTCGCGCTTGCTGGCGATGAATCAAGTCGCCCGCGTGACCTCGCCGACCCGGTTGCGGTCCGAGGACGACAGCGCAGATCGCGGCACCTTGTTCGAGATGCGTATCGAGCACGCGCCGTTGTCCAACGGCCAGCGCCCTGCGCCGTGGTTCGTGCACTTGCACACTGCCAAGCCGGTGACAGCCAATGCGCTGCCTTCGCTCGGCTACAAGGCGTTTACCGCCGTCCATCTCAAGACCGCGAAGGAGAAGAATCTGGGAAAGCGCTGGGAGACACTCATGCGAGCGCTCGGTCATACCGATGCGAAGGTACACCGATCCACGATCGATTCTGCGTTGCTCGCCAGTTTGTTTCACCTGCGCGGTGGTGGTGAATCCTCACCCGAGAAGTTTCCAAACCAGTAGCGGCGACTGCCTGAAAGCAGTGCTGTGAGCGCCCAGAGAAGGAAAAACCATCATGCATCGCGTTGAAACGAGCAAGCAGCGTTCTACAGAGTTGGCAGAGTCGGTGAACCCTGCCGCCGCGCCTGCAGATCCGGCAGCGGCAACAAGCCCTTCTGTCGAGGGTTCGGCCAGGCAGTCCTCGCCACTGGACGGGCTGTCTGCCAGGCCCACCAAACCTGTAAAGCCGCGAATTGCCGGTTCGTCTGCTGTATTGCCTGGGCCATCACGCACGGCTTCATCGCCCGCGTCTGACAAGCAACCGCAGTCGACGGTGCCGGCAGACATTCTGAAAACAGCGCTGCGCAGGGTCGAAGTCTGGAGAGCGGTGGCCTCTAGAGATGAGGCGCTGCGCAGTCAACAGGGGGGTGAACCACTGTTGTCCAGTGAGAAGAGGGTCGAGCTCTCGCATAGCGCCATGAGTTCTGCTCGCAAGGGGTTGCATGCCATCGGTGATTTGAAGTTGCAGAATCCGCTGACCTCTGACGCCTTAGTGGAGAACGAAGCTGCGTTGTGGACGATTCTCGGAGCGTCCGCTGCGAATGGTTACTCAGCATGTGAGGAGCTGATACGAGACAAGTGGACGCATCAGCTTGGCATCGCCGAGCCTACCGAGCCGATGCTCGGCCCCGTCGTTGTGCGGACGCCGTTGCACCACGCTGATTTGGAACGTCAGGATCCCAACGAATGGTACGGGTATCTGAGCGAACTCGAGCAGTACCGGTCAGCAATGGATGAGTCGCTCAGACGCATGAAGAAGCCGGAAGCGCACGGAAAAACAATCCAAAATATCCCCTCCATGATGGAGTTGATCAGAGCCACTCTAGGATTCTGCCATGAAACGATGCATACGACGCGAGGTATGCTCGTCGATATCCATCGCCTGCGGCTGGAGAGTCATGTCCAAGCCAGCGGCTCACAAGACGTCACGGCTCGATTGCACGAACTGTACGAAGCCAAGAACTACCGCAGCGATACTGTGGCAGAGGCTTTTACGGCTCTGGCCGAAGTTGTGATCGCGTCGATACGCCCATCGGAAGCCGGCGCTGCGCTGACCCCGCAGATAGTGGCACAGCATAAGGACGTTCTTGAGGACTATGCAGAACAATTTGGGCGGGTCGGTCTGGGGTTATGCCTGGACGTCGCCGCTCTCATCAAGGGGGACGGCGACGATCACATCTGGCAATCGATGCTCGATCTGGCGCAGGCATCGACCGAGTATCGACAGTGTGTGCTCGACCTGATCCATTCTGTCGGTCCCGGAAAGCGTGAGCTCGTCACACCGCCACCGGCAACGATCGAGGAGCCGCCGGTGTCGAGGGCGCGGACGAAATCGACGCGCAAGCATCGCAAGCCTGGCAATCGAGCGGCCGCAGAGTCCAGCCTCGTACCTGCGGCCCCTGCAGTCCCGAGCGATACACGTACGCTTGCGCAAAAACAGGCGGACATTCTGTTGGAAGCGGTTCCGCTGGAACGCGCCATGGTGACCGAACTGGATGCAGAGGTGATCCCGATCGCAAACAGGCTGGGGAAAGACACCAGTAGCGTTGACAAGATGATGCATGGCTCCAAGCAGGATGCGGTGATTGCCTTCACGTTTGTGCGGTCCTCGATCCAGGGATGGTTCGCAAAGGACCAGTTGCTACAAGCGAAAGCGAAACTGTCGCCGGGCGATGAGCGGATTGCTCAACTCACCGAGCGGCTGGAACTGCTGGGCATGATCGAGCAGCGTGTGCAGACCCGCGAGGCGGATGCGCTGAAGAGCGACCAGCAGCCGCGCGCGCCGCACCTGTCGCGCTTGCTGGCGATGAATCAAGTCGCCCGCGTGACCTCGCCGACCCGGTTGCGGTCCGAGGACGACAGCGCAGATCGCGGCACCTTGTTCGAGATGCGTATCGAGCACGCGCCCTTATCCAACGGCCAGCGCCCTGCGCCGTGGTTCGTGCACTTGCACACTGCCAAGCCGGTGACAGCCGATGCGCTGCCTTCGCTCGGCTACAAGGCGTTCACCGCCGTGCACCTCAAGACCGCGAAGGAGAAGAATCTGGGAAAGCGCTGGGAGACACTCATGCGAGCGCTCGGTCATACCGATGCCAAGGTACACCGATCCACGATCGATTCTGCGTTGCTCGCTAGTTTGTTTCACCTGCGCGGTGGTGGTGAATCCTCACCCGAGAAGTTCCCAAACCAGTAGCGGCGACTGCCTGAAAGCAGTGCTGTGAGTGCACATAATAAGGAAGAATTACCATGCATCGCGTCGGAAAAATCAAGCAGCGTTCTATAAAATTGGCTGAGTCGGAAAACCTCGCCGCCGCGCCGGCAGATCCCGCAACGGCAACAAGCACCTCTGTCGAGGGTTCGGCCAGGCAGTCCTCGCCACTGGAGGGGCTGTCTGCCAGGCCCCCCAAATCTGTAAGGCCGCCCGTTGTCGGTTCGTCTGCTGCATTGCCTGGGCCATCACGCACGGTTTCATCGCGCGAGCCTGCCACGCAAACGCGGCTGATAGACCCGGCAGACATTCTGAGAATAGCGATGGACAAGGCCCGCCTCTGGAACGACATGATTGCTAAAGATGAAGCGATGCGCAGTCAACCGGGAGCTGCACCGCTGTTGTCCAAGGAGCAGCGGATCAAGCTCTCGCAGAACGCCATGAAGTCTGCCCGCGAAGGGTTGCAGGCCATCGTTGATTTGAAGTTACGGAACCGGCTGAGGTCAAAGGACGCAGTGGAGCAGGAAGCTGAGATGTTTACGATTCTCGGAGCGTCCGCTGCGACTGCTTACGAAGTACGTAATCAACTGATAGAAAACAAGTGGGTGGATCAGCTTGGCGTCACCCAGCTCACCGAGCCGATGCTTGGCCCCGTCGTTGTGCGGGCGACGTTGCACCGCGCTGATTTGGAACGTCAGGATCCCGACGAATGGTACGGGTATCTGAGCGAACTCGAGCAGTACCGGTCAGCAATGAATGAGTCGCTCAGACGCATGAAAAATCCGGATTCACACGGAGAAAGATTCGAAAGTGCCTCTGCCATAATGAGATTGATCAGTGTCGATCATGCATTTTGCCATGAAACGATGCGATCGATCCGATGTCTGCTCGTCGATATCTATCGCCTGCGGCTGGCGCGTCAGGTCGAAGCCAGCGACTTGCAGTATGTCATGGCTCGATTGGATGAATTGAAAGAGGCTACTAACTATCTCGGCGATACTGCGGGAGAGGCTTTTGGAACGCTGGCCCGCGTCTTGAGCGAGACGATATGCCCATCGGAAGCCAGCGCTGCGCTGACCCCGCAGATAGTGGCACGGCATAAGGACGTCCTTGAGGACTATGCAGAACGATTTGGGCGCGTCGGTCTGGGGTTATGCCTGGACGTCGCCGCTCTCATCAAGGGGGACGGCGACGATCACATCTGGCAATCGATGCTCCATCTGGCGCAGGCATCGACCGAGTATCGACAGTGTGTGCTCGACCTGATCCATTCCGTCGGTCACGGAAAGCGTGAGCTCGTCACACCGCCACCGGCAACGATCGAGGAGCCGCCGGTGTCGAGGGCGCGGACGAAATCGACGCGCAAGCATCGCAAGCCTGGCAATCGAGCGGCCGCAGAGTCCAGCCTCGTCCCTGCGGCCCCTGCAGTCCCGAACGATACACGTACGCTTGCGCAGCAGCAGGCGGACATTCTGTTGAAAAAGGTTCCGCTGGAACGCGCCATGGTGACCGAACTGGATGCGGACGTGATTCCGATCGCGAACAAGCTGGGGAAAGACACCAGTAGCGTTGACAAGATGATGCATGGCTCCGAGCAGGATGCGGTGATTGCCTTCACGTTTGTGCGGTCCTCGGTGCAGGAGTGGTTCGCAAAGGACCAGTTGCTACAAGCGAAAGCGAAACTGTCGCCGGGCGATGAGCGGATTGCTCAACTCAGCGAGCGGCTGGAACTGCTGGGCATGATCGAGCAGCGTGTGCAGATCCGCGAGGCAGATGCGCTGAAGAGCGACCCGCAGCCGCGCGCGCCGCATTTGTCGCGCTTGCTGGCGATGAATCAAGTCGCCCGCGTGACCTCGCCGACCCGGTTGCGGTCCGAGGACGACAGCGCAGATCGCGGCACCTTGTTCGAGATGCGTATCGAGCACGCGCCGTTGTCCAACGGCCAGCGCCCTGCGCCGTGGTTCGTGCACTTGCACACTGCCAAGCCGGTGACAGCCAATGCGCTGCCTTCGCTCGGCTACAAGGCGTTTACCGCCGTCCATCTCAAGACCGCGAAGGAGAAGAATCTGGGAAAGCGCTGGGAGACGCTCATGCGAGCGCTCGGTCATACCGATGCGAAGGTACACCGATCCACGATCGATTCTGCGTTGCTCGCCAGTTTGTTTCACCTGCGCGGTGGTGGTGAATCCTCACCCGACAAGTTTCCAAACCAGTAATAGCGATTGCTGTGGAGCGACATCTTTCGTTCAAGACTGAATCTGCGGCTAAGAGCGGCTAACAAAACGTAGCGAGCAGTCGTCAGGTGGGTGCGGATGGCGTGCAAGAACCGCAGTGTACGCATGGTACATGCCGATTCCGAGCACCGACCGCGCCCGCCTGGCGGTGAGCGCAGTCGTTTTGTTAGCCGCTCTAAAGCGCGCGTGACACCCCACCAATACCAGCAGTATCAATGGGCGCATTGCAAGTGCTGTGAGCGCCCATAAAAGGAAGAATTACCATGCATCGCGTCGGAAGAATCAAGCAGCGTTCTACAGAGTTGGCAGAGTCGGTGAACCCTGCCGCCGCGCCTGCAGATCCGGCAGCGGCAACAAGCCCTTCTGTCGAGGGTTCGGCCAGGCAGTCCTCGCCACTGGAGGGGCTGTCTGCCAGGCCCACCAAACCTGTAAAGCCGCCCGTTGCCGGTTCGTCTGCTGCATTGCCTGGGCCATCACGCACGGTTTCATCGCGCGAGCCTGCCACGCAAACGCGGCTGATAGACCCGGCAGACATTCTGAGAATAGCGATGGACAAGGCCAACGTCTGGAACGACGTGGTTGCTAAAGATGACGAGCTGCACAGTCAACCGGGAGCTGCACCGCTGTTGTCCAAGGAGCAGCGGATCAAGATCTCGCAGAACGCCATGAAGTCTGCCCGCGAAGGGTTGCAGGCCATCGTTGATTTGAAGTTACGGAACCGGCTGAGGTCAAAGGACGCAGTGGAGCACGAAGCTGCGTTGTTTACGATTCTCGGAGCGTCCGCTGCGGCTGCTTACGAAGCACGTAATCAACTGATAGAAAACAAGTGGGTGGATCAGCTTGGCGTCACCCAGCTCACCGAGCCGATGCTCTGCCCCGTCGTTGTGCGGGCGCCGTTGCACCGCGCTGATTTGGAACGTCAGGATCCCGACGAATGGTACGGGTATCTGAGCGAACTCGAGCAGTACCGGTCAGCAATGAATGAGTCGCTCAGACGCATGAAAAAGCCGGATTCACACGGAGAAAGACTCAAAAATACCTCCGTCATAATGAGATTGATCAGTGCCGATCACGCATTCTGCCATGAAACGATGCGGTCGATCCGATGTCTGCTCGTCGATATCTATCGCCTGCGGCTGGCGCGTCAGGTCGAAGCCAGCGACTTGCACGATGTCATGGTCATGGCTCGATTGGATGAACTGGAAGAGGCCAGGGACTACCTCGGCGATACTGTGGGAGAGGCTTTTGGAACGCTGGCCCGCGTCGTGACCGAGCCCATACGCCCATCGGAAGCCGGCGCTGCGCTGACCCCGCAGATAGTGGCACGGCATAAGGACGTCCTTGAAGACTATGCAGAACAATTTGGGCGCGTCGGTCTGGGGTTATGCCTGGACGTCGCCGGTCTTATCAAGGGTGACGGCGACGATCACATCTGGCAATCGATGCTCGATCTGGCGCAGGCATCGACCGAGTATCGACAGTGTGTGCTCGACCTGATCCGTTCCGTCGGTCCCGGAAAGCGTGAGCTCGTCACACCGCCATCGGCAACGATCGAGGAGCCGCCGGTGTCGAGGGTGCGGACGAAATCGACGCGCAAGCATCGCAAGCCTGGCAATCGAGCGGCCGCAGAGTCCAGCCTCGTCCCTGCGGCCCCTGCAGTCCCGAACGATACACGTACGCTTGCGCAGCAGCAGGCGGACATTCTGTTGAAAAAGGTTCCGCTGGAACGCGCCATGGTGACCGAACTGGATGCGGACGTGATTCCGATCGCGAACAAGCTGGGGAAAGACACCAGTAGCGTTGACAAGATGATGCATGGCTCCAAGCAGGATGCGGTGATTGCCTTCACGTTTGTGCGGTCCTCGGTGCAGGAGTGGTTCGCAAAGGACCAGTTGCTACAAGCGAAAGCGAAACTGTCGCCGGGCGATGAGCGGATTGCTCAACTCAGCGAGCGGCTGGAACTGCTGGGCATGATCGAGCAGCGTGTGCAGATCCGCGAGGCAGATGCGCTGAAGAGCGACCCGCAGCCGCGCGCGCCGCATTTGTCGCGCTTGCTGGCGATGAATCAAGTCGCCCGCGTGACCTCGCCGACCCGGTTGCGGTCCGAGGACGACAGCGCAGATCGCGGCACCTTGTTCGAGATGCGTATCGAGCACGCGCCGTTGTCCAACGGCCAGCGCCCTGCGCCGTGGTTCGTGCACTTGCACACTGCCAAGCCGGTGACAGCCAATGCGCTGCCTTCGCTCGGCTACAAGGCGTTTACCGCCGTCCATCTCAAGACCGCGAAGGAGAAGAATCTGGGAAAGCGCTGGGAGACGCTCATGCGAGCGCTCGGTCATACCGATGCGAAGGTACACCGATCCACGATCGATTCTGCGTTGCTCGCCAGTTTGTTTCACCTGCGCGGTGGTGGTGAATCCTCACCCGAGAAGTTTCCAAACCAGGAATAGCGATTGCTGTGGAGCGACATCTTTCGTTCAATATTGGATCTGCGGCTAAAAGCGCGCGTGACATCCCACCAGTGCGAGCAGTTCGGTAGGTATCGAATATTAGCAATGCCGCGAAATTTTTTTAAATTAAAATCAGAGTATGAAATTTTCTATTTATGTTTATTGCGTATTTTCATGAGTGCCTGGCTAGCGCGGCACGACTTCGGATCCAGCAGCGTCCATTCGCGTATCTTTCGTAATTGTGAATTTTATCCTGATTTACTGCGTTTCCAATTCATGTTGATGAGGGATGGCAATGGGAAACACCTGCGCACGCGGCATCAGCAGTTCCCAGGCGCGCATGAGCTATGACGCGCAAGTGCAGAAGAAGCCTGTCCAGCAGGCGCCCGCGACACCCGGAGCGAATCAGTCGCCACTGGATGGGTTGGCTCCTCGCCCGCACCGCGGGGCTGGGCCGTCACGGCCAATGAGGCCAGTAGAGAAATGGGACAAGGACATTCGGCAGAGTGTCCGCGATATGGCGCACGATTTTTTTCAGTCGAATAGCCCCATCTTCGATAAGTTGGACATGAGAATCAAAAAAGATGTAATTCAGATGCTGAAGCAGATGCTTGGCCGTGTCGGTGGGGAGCTAAAACACGGTGGCCGCGACGACTTTATGGAGCGAATAAAGCAGATTCAGCAGCGGATTGATAAGCAGAGCGGCAATGCTCCAGCGCTGAACCCTGCCGCCCACATCGAAACCGCAGATAACCTTTTCGAGCTTGAGCAGATGCAGCAACTGATGTGCAGAATCGAACTCGCGCTCGAGGAGGCAAAGGCAGGCGATCCAAGTCCTATGGAGTTAGTGCCGTGTCCTACTTTGAATAGGGGCTTGGTAAATGCTGCTTCGGACATGGCGTCCCTTTTCAAGACCCGCGTCGACGAGACCGGTGCCAGTCCGCTGACACAAGAAGTTGAGACACGTATACAAAATCTTCTTGGAAATATTCTCAAAGGAGAGTCCGTGCCAAGGGGGGTTGCGAACGCTGTTGCAGAGTTGAACAACGACCCTAAGGTATTGCTCGGTAAGCTGCTGGCGCTGGTCGAGCGATTCCCGGATTTAGGAAAGCTCCGAACAACTCCTCCATGAGCCTTCGATCAACAACCGAGGCAATCGCCGCTGTGCGTAAGCGGCTTGGTTTCCAGCATGGGCGGTTGTCGCGTGTGCGCACAGTTCCAGGTTCATTCAGTTCCAGGCTCATTCGGCACCTCGTGCGTTGTTCAGAGGTTTTCTGGCACGATATAACTTCGGATTTAGCAGCGTTCATTCGCGCATCCTTCGTAATTGTGAATTTTATCCTGATTTACTGCGTTTCCAATGGATATTGATGAGGAATGGCAATGGGAAACATCTGCGCAGGCGGTATCAACAGCTCCCACGCGCGCTCAACCTATGACGAGTACGTACACACGACGCCTGATCGCCGCCAGGCGCAATCGGCACCCATGGCGGGCCAGTCGCCACTGCATGGGCTGCCTCCTCGCACGCCGGGCCGGGCCGGGCCGTCGGAGCCACCGGCGGCGCTAGAAAAATGGGACAAGAAAATTCGGTCGCGTGTCACTGGGTTGGCACACGATTTGTTTGAATATACCGGCTGCAGGATCGATACTTTAAACCCGAATTACCAACAATCAATAATTAAGCAGCTAGAGGATATGCTTGCTCGTGTCAGCGGGGAAAACATAATCGGTGGCGACGACTTTAACGAACAAGTGGAGTTGTTAAAGAAGAAGATCGGAGATAAACCAGCGCAGTCCTCTGTCAGTCTGGTCGAGACCGAGCAAGACAGCGATACGCTTAAGAAGATGAAGGGACTCGTGGGCAGGATCGACGTCGCGTTGATGGGGGCCAAAAACGGCGGCGAGGATGGTCTTATGGATATGGTGGCCTGTCCTACCGCTTCCAGGAGTGCGCTAGCGATTGCTTCGAACATGGTGGGCGGCTACGAGACCGGCATCATTGCCCCGAAAGACGAGGAAATGCTGCGGGTACAAAATCTTCTCAAATCCATCGAAAAAGGACAGCTAGGACCGCTTGTTCGAAAGGGTGTCGCGATCGCTGTTCGCGAGTCAAAAGACAACCCAAGTGTATTGCACACCAAACTGCTGGCGCTGGTTCGTCAATACCCGAATTTTAAGGAGTAGAGGGCCGTGCAGAATTACCGGTGAGCCATCGGCTCACTCCACCGGCGCCTTTACCTGATCCGATTGGTGCACCAGCGATCCCCCTGGCGGGCGGGCAGCCGCCCTCCCGCCCTGCATCGGGCGACAGATTCTGCTGCCTCGCCCATGAGGGCGACCGGCGGAGGGCTGCACGTCATACACAGCCGCTTAACAAGCATTTCCATAAGCCACGCACTGCCACATCGACGCCTGCCACAGCCGCGCTTGTTTGATTTTCGTCAATTGGACGGACACATGAAATTCGCAACGAAGGTGTTTGACTGTAACAAGTCAAGAATCGTTGCGGAGTACGCATGAGTGCAGTCACAGTGGGAAAGGTCGGCCAGGCATTGAACCGGCAAAGGTCGATCTGGACGGGAATGGGACTGGTGCGTGGTGAGCGCGCGCTTGCGGATCTGCGAGGTGGTCTGTGCCGCATTGTTTCCATCGTCACGGCGCGTGTTCGCGCTGTCGTCAGCTGAGGGGGCGTCATGCGGATCTGTGTTCTCAATGAAGTGACGCCTTCGCCTATCGGGCTGGATCAGCGCTGTGTGGCCGCGCGCGAGGCGGGCTGCGATTACGTGGTGATGGCCGCGCCGTTCGAGCGCGATGCGGACGGTCGATTGATCGAGCCGTCTGCGGGTGCGGACGCGCAAGGTGAGCGTCTGCGTGAAGCGGTGCAGGCGGTGCATCGGGCCGGAGTCAAGCTGCTGATCGATGTGCGTCTGGACGAAGTGGGTGGCGCCAGCGCGGTAGTGCGCGATAACCCGCAGTGGTTCCGCGCGCGTAGCACGGCGGTACCGGACCCACGGCAGCCGCGTGCGACGCCGGAAATCGCCGAGGCACGCTTCACCTATGCGCAGGAAGGTGCGGCGTTGGTAGCGTGGTGGGCTGCGCGCTTGCTGGACTGGGCTGGGCAGGGCGTGGGTGGTTTTCGTCTGTTGCAGCCGCAGCAGGTGCCGGTGCAACGCTGGCGCGAGCTGATCGCGCACGTGCATGCGCAGGCGCCTGAGGTGGTGTTTGCGGCGTGGACGCCGGGCCTGGGTCTGGAAGCCTTGCGGCAGTTGGCCGGTGCCGGTTTCGATGCGGCGTTTTCCTCACTCGCGTGGTGGGACGGCCGCAGTAGCTGGTTCTTCGACGAAGACACCGCGCTGCGGGCGCTGGCCTCGCACGTGGTTGCGGTACTGCACGCGCCCGACGGCAAGCGCGCAGCAATGCCCGAGCAGCAATGGCAATTGGCGCGCGCCTTGGGCGGCGCCTGGCTGCTGGACGATGCGCATCTGGATGCGGTGCCAGTGTCTATCCGCGCAACCGATGGCTTGCCGACCAGCAACGCGGGCATGCGGCTGCGTCCGCTGCTGAGCGAGGTCACCGGGTTTACCGCGGTGGCAGTCGAGCCGCTCGGCGGGCTGCCGTCGTTGTTGTTGATCAATGGCGACGCCAACCATGTGGTGCCGGTACCTGCATCGGATCTATTGCGTTTGCTTGGCGATGCGGAAGGTCTGGTGGGCGAAGACGGCCGTACCTTGTCCGGTGCGACGCTAGAGGCGTTGGAGCCGGGCGAAGTGCGCGTGTATCGCAGCGTGCCGGCACGCCATGTGTTGGCGGTGCCGCGCATGCGCCAGCGTGCACAGACCGCTGCCGCATGGCCACGTGTGTGCATCGAATCGGTGACGCCGTCGGTAGACAACGGCCGTTTCCCGGTCAAGCGTGCGGTGGGCGACCGTCTCTGTGTCGAGGCCGACGCGTTTTGTGACGGGCATGATCGCATTGCGGTGGCGGTGCTTTGGCGTCCGGCCGACGCCAAGACCTGGGCCAGCGCGCCGATGCGTGCATTGGGCAACGACCGTTGGCGCGCGGAGTTCCCGCTGGAGCGTATCGGCACCTATGAATTCCGTGTGGAGGCCTGGCGCGATGTGTTTGCCACCTTGCATGCCGATCTGGAAAAGAAGCGAGCGGCCAACACGGTGTTGCCGGTCGATGTGCAGGAAGCGGTGGCTGTGGTGCAGGCCGCACATGCACGCAGCGACGGCGCCTTGGCCAAGCGCTTGCAAGCCATCCTCACCCGTATCGGTGCGCAGAGCGAGCCGTTGCAGCAGCTGGCCATCGTGCTGGAGCCGGACACCGCGCAGGCGATGGCGCTGGCCGACGACAAACCGTTCCGCTCCGAGACCCCGGTGACGTTCCGGGTGGAGTCCGAGCGTCGCGCGGCACACTTTGCCAGTTGGTATGAGTTGTTCCCGCGTTCGCAAAGTGGCGATCCGCAGCGCCACGGCACTTTTGACGATGTGATCGGGCGCTTGGCGCATATCCGCGCGATGCACTTCGACGTGCTGTACATGCCACCGATCCACCCGATCGGTGCGAAGAACCGCAAGGGTCGCAACAACTCGGTCACCGCGATCGACGGCGAGCCAGGCAGCCCGTATGCGATCGGTGCGACCGATGGCGGACATACCGAAGTGCACGCCGAGCTCGGCGGGCTGGACGGTTTCCGCCGGCTGATCCAGGCTGCGCGCGCGCATGGCTTGGAAGTGGCGTTGGATTTGGCGATCCAATGCGCTCCGGATCACCCGTGGTTGCGCGATCACAAGGACTGGTTCACCTGGCGCGCGGATGGGTCGATTCCGTATGCGGAGAACCCGCCGAAGAAATACCAGGACATCGTCAACGTCGACTTCTACGCCAGCGGCGCGGTGCCGGACTTGTGGAACACGCTGCGCGATGCGGTGCTGTTCTGGGTCAACGAAGGCGTCAGGCTATTCCGTGTGGACAACCCGCACACCAAGCCGTTCCCGTTCTGGGAGTGGTTGATTGCCGAAATCCGCGGGCGTCGGCCGGACGTGGTGTTCCTGTCCGAAGCCTTTACCCGGCCAAAGATGATGTACCGCCTGGCCAAGTGCGGCTTTTCGCAGTCCTACACCTACTTCACCTGGCGCAACCACAAGCACGAGCTGCAAGAGTATGTGGAAGAGGTGAATGCAGGCGTGCCGCGCGAATGTTTCCGCCCGCATTTCTTCGTCAACACGCCGGACATCAATCCGCTGTTTCTGCAGACCAGCGGGCGCAATGGGCATCTGATCCGCGCCGCGCTGGCCACGACGTTGTCCGGCTTGTGGGGCATGTATCAAGGCTTCGAACTCTGCGAAGCCACACCGCTGGCGCCGGGCAAGGAAGAGTACCTGGACTCGGAAAAATTCCAGCTGCGTGCCTGGCCCGAACGTGCGCCGGGCGACATCGTCGATGAGATCACCCGCTTCAATCAGCTGCGTCGCATGCATCCGGAGTTGCAGTCGCACCTGGGCACGCGGTTCTATCAGGCGCATCACGATCAGGTGCTGTACTTCGGCAAGTTCCTGGATGCCGGCTACCTGTCGCGCAGCCGCAGCATGGTGTTGGTAGCGATCAATCTGGACCCCGATGCCGGCCAGGATGCCGATATCGAAATCCCGCTATGGGAACTGGGCCTGCCCGATCACGCCACCGTGGCGGTGGACGATCTATGGGACGGCCATCGGTTCGAATGGCAGGGCAAATACCAACACATCCGTCTAGAGGCAACGCGACCGTTCGCGTTATGGCGTATCCGCGCAGGAGAGGTTGCATGAAGGCAGTGGCATCGTTACAGGCCGATGCGGAGCAATCCGCCGTGGTTGCTGATCAGCTTTGGTACAAGGACGCGATCATTTATCAGGTGCACGTCAAGTCGTTCTTCGACTCCAATGACGATGGCATCGGCGATTTTCCGGGTCTGATTTCCAAGCTGGATTACATTGCCGAACTCGGCGTGGACACCATCTGGTTGTTGCCGTTCTACCCCAGCCCGCGCCGCGACGATGGGTACGACATCGCCGAATACATGGCGGTGCATCCGGACTACGGCAGCATCGCCGACTTCGAGCAGCTGGTCGCGCAGGCGCATGCGCGCGGCATCCGCATCGTCACCGAGTTGGTGATCAACCACACCTCCGATCAGCACCCGTGGTTTCAGCGTGCACGCAACGCGCCGGCCGGCTCGCCGGAGCGGGACTTCTACGTGTGGTCGGATACCGATCAGGAATACGAAGGCACGCGGATCATTTTCTGCGATACCGAAAAGTCCAACTGGACCTGGGATCCGGTCGCCGGGCAATACTTCTGGCACCGTTTCTATTCGCATCAGCCAGACCTCAACTTCGACAACCCCGCAGTGCTGGAAGCGGTACTGGAAGTGATGCGCTTCTGGCTGGATCGCGGCGTGGATGGTCTACGTCTGGATGCGGTGCCGTACCTGATCGAACGCTCGGGCACCTCCAACGAGAACCTGCCGGAAACCCACGCGATTCTGCGCAAGATTCGCACCACGCTGGATGCCGAATATCCTGACCGCATGTTGCTGGCCGAAGCCAATATGTGGCCGGAAGACACCCAGCAGTACTTCGGCCAGAACGCTGACGAATGCCATATGGCGTTTCATTTCCCGTTGATGCCGCGCATGTACATGGCGATCGCGCGCGAAGACCGTTTTCCGATCACCGACATCATGCGCCAGACCCCGGAGATTCCGGAGAGCTGCCAGTGGGCGATCTTCCTGCGCAACCACGATGAATTGACGCTGGAAATGGTCACCGATTCGGAGCGCGATTATCTGTGGCAGACCTATGCTTCCGATCGTCGCGCGCGTATTAACCTGGGCATTCGTCGTCGTCTCGCACCATTGTTGGAACGCGACCGCCGCCGTATCGAATTGATGACGTCCCTGTTGCTGACCATGCCCGGTACGCCGGTGCTGTATTACGGCGATGAGATCGGCATGGGCGACAACATCCATCTGGGCGACCGCGACGGTGTGCGCACACCCATGCAGTGGTCGATCGACCGCAACGGCGGGTTCTCGCGCGCCGACCCGGCGCAGTTGGTGTTGCCGCCGGTCATGGACCCGTTGTACGGCTTCCAGGCGGTGAATGTGGAAGCGCAGATCCGCGACCAGCATTCGCTGCTGACCTGGACCCGCCGCGTGCTCAGCGTGCGCAAGCGCTACCAGGCGTTCGGCCGCGGTACCTTGCGCTTCTTGTATCCGGGCAACCGCCGCATGTTGGCGTATCTGCGCTCGCATCAGGACGAAACGGTGCTGTGCGTGGCCAACCTGTCGCACACGCTGCAGGCGGTGGAGCTGGACCTTTCCGAGTTCGAAGGCCGCGTGCCGGTGGACATCATCGGCGGCGGCAGCTTCCCGCCGGTCGGGCGCTTGACCTATCTGCTCACGGTGCCGCCGTTCGGCTTTTACGCATTCCAGCTGGTCAGCGAAGGCACGCTGCCGGATTGGCATGTGCCCACCCCTGTGCCATTGCCGGATTACCACACGTTGGTGCTGCGCAGCGATACCGACGAAAGCAACGCCCTGCTGCCGCATCTGCCCACGCTGGAAGCCGAGATCCTGCCGGCCTGGTTGTCGGCACGCCGCTGGTTCTCGGCCAAGGATCGGGTGCTGAAGAACGTGCGTATTTCGCGCCGCACCCCGCTGCCGGGCGATGAGCCGATGAGCTTGCTGGAACTGGAAGTGGAGTTGGAAGACGGCCACCAAGAGAGTTACATGTTGCCGGTCGGCATCGTGTGGGAGCGCGACCAGCCAAGCACCTTGGCCGAACAGCTGGCCCTGGCGCGCGTGCGTCAAGGGCGCGAGGTGGGTTATCTCACCGATGCGTTCGCACTCAAGACGATGGTGCGCGGGGTGATCGATGCGCTGCGCGAAAACGCCACGCTGGATTTCCGCGATGGCGACGATGCCTCGCAACAAGGGCAGGTGCGTTTCGAAGCGACCGCTGCATTGGCCACGCTGGATATTCCGCAAGATCCGGATATCCGTTGGTTGTCTGCCGAACAGAGCAACAGCTCGCTGGTGGTCGCCGACAAGGCGGTGTTCAAGTTGCTGCGGCATGTGGCTAATGGGGCCAATCCGGAGATCGAAATCGGCCGTCGCCTCACCGAAATGGGTTATGCCAACGCCGCGCCGTTGCTGGGTAGCGTCAGCCGTATTGACGGGCAGGGCACGGTCACCACCATCGCGTTGTTGCAGGGCTTTATCCGCAATCAGGGCGATGCCTGGCGCTGGACGTTGGACCATCTGGCACGCAGTTTCGACGAGTACGTCACGGCACAAACCGACGAGTCGCGCGCTGAAGCCATCGCCGGTTACGACGTGTTTGCCGCTGTGGTGGGCAAGCGCTTGGCCGAGTTGCATGCGGCGTTGTCGCGCGACACCGACGATGCCGACTTCGCACCTCAGCGTATCGATCTGCCAACCGCCAACGATGTGGTGGCCGGCGTCGCGCGTCAGGTCGAAGACATCTGGGACACGGTCAATGCACGTCTGGCGAGCAGCGACGATGCGATCGAGCGCGACGCATTGGAAGCGGTGCTGGACGAACGCCCGCAATTGGAGGCGCTGCTGGCCAAGGCACCGAGCGTGCTGGCCGATTCGCTGCTGACGCGCGTGCATGGCGATTTCCACCTTGGGCAGATTCTAGTGGCGTTCGACGATGTCATCTTGATCGACTTCGAAGGCGAGCCGGCTAAGCCGCTGGCCGTGCGTCGCGCCAAGGCAAGCCCGCTGCGCGATGTGGCCGGCTTCCTGCGCTCGCTCGATTACGCCAGCGAAGTGTCGGCACGTGGCGAAGAAGGTACCGCCGCCCGTGCAGGCGTGGGCGTGGACACGCATCTGGACCAATTCCTGGTGGAGTTCCGTCGCCGCTCCACCGACGCCTTCCTGGACGCTTACCGTGCCGTGCTCGATGCCAGCGCCCATCCGTGGATTGCGCCGGCAGCGTTCAACGCAGCCACCTTGCTGTTCCTGGTGGAAAAGGCCTGCTACGAAGTGCGTTATGAAGCTGCCAACCGCCCCAGCTGGTTAATGGTGCCGATCGAAGGCTTGCGACGCATCCTGCAAGGCGTACGCGCTGGTGCAGGAGACACATGATGAGTGGAGCAATGACTGCGGTGACCAATCGATGGGATCCCGGCGTCACACGCGCCCTAGCCGAGGCACGCCATGGCGATGCCTTCGCCGTGCTGGGCGCGCACCCGACCGACGCGGGGCGTGTGTTGCGCACCTACCAACCAGGCGCCAACCACGTTAGTGCGGTGCTCGACGATGGGCAGCTCATCGCATTGGAAGCAGGTCCGGAGCCGGGCCTGTTCGCCGGTGATTTGCCGGCGCAGGGCGGCTATCGGCTGCGTATCGGATGGCCCGGTGGCGAGCAGGAAACCGCAGACCCGTACGCCTTCGGGCCGCAGCTCAGCGACTTCGATCTGCATCTGATCAGCGAAGGCCATCATCTGCAATTGGCCGATGCGCTCGGTGCCAACGCGATTGAAGTCGATGGCGTGCGCGGCACGCGCTTCGCCGTGTGGGCGCCGAACGCTACGCGCGTGGCGGTGGTGGGCGACTTCAACAGTTGGGATGCGCGTCGCCACCCGATGCGGCTGCGTCACCAGTCCGGCGTGTGGGAATTGTTCATTCCCGACGTTGGCCCCGGTGCGCATTACAAGTACCAGCTACGCGGCCCGCACGGCAACGAGTTGCCGGCCAAGGCCGACCCGGTGGCGCGCCGTGCCGAGCTGGCGCCAGGCACCGCCTCGATCGTGGCCGACCCCACGCCGCATCAGTGGAGCGATGACGGCTGGATGGCCACGCGCGCGCGCCGACAGGCGCACGACGCACCGATGAGCATCTACGAAATCCATGCCGGGTCCTGGTTGCGCGAAGAAGGCGTGGATCTGGATTGGGATGGCCTGGCGGATCGCCTGATTCCGTACGTGGCCGATATGGGCTTCACCCATGTCGAGCTGATGCCGGTGACCGAGCATCCATTCGGTGGCTCATGGGGCTATCAACCGCTGGGCCTGTTCGCACCGACCGCGCGCTTCGGCTCGCCCGATGGCCTGGCCCGCTTTGTCGATCGCTGCCACCGCGAAGGCATCGGCGTGATCGTCGATTGGGTGCCTGCACATTTTCCTACCGACGCACATGGGCTGGCGCATTTCGACGGTACCTCTCTTTACGAGCATGCGGACCCACGCGAAGGCTTCCATCGCGACTGGAATACGCTGATCTATAACCACGGGCGCCGTGAGGTCTCCGGGTTTTTGATTGCCAGCGCGCTGGAATTTCTGCAGCGTTTCCACGTCGATGGTCTGCGCGTGGATGCGGTGGCGTCGATGTTGTATCGCGATTACAGCCGCAATGCCGGCGAGTGGGTGCCCAATATCCATGGCGGACGCGAAAACTACGAAACCATCGCGTTTCTGCGAAGGCTCAATGAGGTGGTGCGCGAGCACACCCCGGGCGCAGTGATGATTGCCGAAGAATCTACCGCATTTCCCGGAGTGACGGCCGATGTTGCGCACGGCGGCTTGGGGTTCCATTACAAGTGGAACATGGGCTGGATGCACGACACCTTGCATTACGCCGCGCTGGATCCGCTCTACCGCCGCTATCACCACGGCGAGCTGACTTTCAGCATGGTCTACGCGTATTCGGAGCGCTTTGTACTGCCGATCTCGCACGATGAAGTGGTGCACGGCAAGGGCTCGTTGTTCGGTCGTATGTCGGGCGACGATTGGCAGCGCTTCGCCAATCTGCGTGCGTATCTGGGCTTCATGTTTACCCACCCCGGGCGCAAGTTGCTGTTCATGGGCTGCGAGTTCGGCCAGCCCACCGAATGGAACCACGATGGCGGCATTCCGTGGCATCTGCTCGACGACCCTCGCCACCGCGGTGTGCAGACCCTGGTGCGCGATTTGAACCGGCTGTATGTCCAATACCCCGCGCTGCATGTATACGACGACGATCCGGCCGGATTCGCATGGGTGGTCGGTGATGATGCTGCCAACAGCGTGGTCGCGTTCCTGCGCAAGGGCAAACGCGGCGATGCACCGATGCTGGTGGTGATCAACTTCACCCCGATCGTGCAGCACGGTTATCGCATCGGTGCGCCACACAGCGGCAAGTGGCGCGAAGTGTTCAACAGCGACGCCGCCATCTATGGCGGGTCGAATCTTGGCAATGGTGGCATCGTTACTGCACAACAGCAGTCCATGCATGGTCATGCACAGTCGCTCCCACTGTTGTTGCCCCCGCTAGGTGTCATTGTGCTGACCCCGCACGGCTGATATATCGCTCCATCGCCGCGCTATTGGCCCGGCGATGGAGCGTGAGTGGTTCGCCAGTGAGAGTGCGTCGTGGCGTTCGACATTCGGCCGCGATGCACGTCGGGGAGATCGAGCGACAACACATGAGTCTGAAAGCGATGCGTGCGATGATTTCCTGTGCACGTTCGCAATCCATGCGCTGACCTTATCTGCACGACTGCCGGGCCATCCTGATGCATCACGTCGTTGCAGGCAATTCCACATGAATACACGTCGTCAATTTCTCTGTGCTGCCGCTGCCGGCACCGCC
Source organism: Xanthomonas fragariae (assembly GCF_017603965.1). Lineage (NCBI taxonomy): Bacteria > Pseudomonadati > Pseudomonadota > Gammaproteobacteria > Lysobacterales > Lysobacteraceae > Xanthomonas > Xanthomonas fragariae. Next base: position 142,156 of record NZ_CP071955.1, read on the forward strand.
GCATTGGCCGCTGCGCCGTTGATGGCGCAGTCTTCTGCGCCTGGCAGCGTGATGCCCACACGCGGCAAAACCGCTGCCATCGCATTGCCGGCCAATCCCGTCACCAGGAGCGGGCGCTACCGCCCGACGAGTCGTCTGGGTTTTGGCGGTGTAGCGATCGGCAACGCGTTTGCACCGACCAGCGATGCGCAGAGTGAGCAGACCTTGGCGGCGGTGTGGGAATCGGGCGTGCGCTACTTCGACACCTCGCCATGGTATGGGCTGGGATTGTCCGAGCGGCGCACCGGCCACCATCTGCATCGCCACGCGCCGGACGACTACGTGTTGTCGACCAAGGTCGGGCGCCTGCTCACCGCAACCGACAAGCCGCCGAAGACGATGTGGCAGCAGCCATCGCCATTCGATTATCGCTACGACTACAGTGCTTCGGGTGTGCGTCGTTCGATCGAAGACAGCCTGCAACGCCTGGGCGTATCGCAGATCGATATCGCCTACATCCATGACCTGTCGCCGGAAAACGAAAAAGACCTCGGCACGCCGTGGGAACAGCGCTTTGCCGAAGCGGTGAAAGGTGCGATGCCGGAGTTGACCAAGATGCGCAAGGAAGGGCTGATCAAGGCCTGGGGCTTCGGCGTCAATCGCCCGGAGCCTGCCTTGCGCGCAATTGAAGAAGCCGACCCGGATATCTTCCTGCTGGCTTGCCAGTACTCGCTGCTCGACCATGCACAAGCGCTGCACGACACCTTCCCGAAGATCGCCAAGCACGGCGCTTCTGTCGTGGTCGGCGCGCCGTTATTGGCGGGCTATCTGGCCGGTCGCGATCGCTATCTCTACGACGACACCGTGCCGGAATGGGCGCCAGCCAAGCGACAAAAAGCGCTGGCCATCTGCGACCGCCATGGCGTGGATTTGCGCACGGTGTCGCTGCAATTTGCCGCCGCCCCGCACGTGGTGTCTGCAGTGATTCCAGGCGCCCGCACTGCCGAGCAGGCGCACGCAAACGCAGCCTCGATGCGTGTGGCGATTCCGGCAGCCGTTTGGGAAGAGCTCAAGCGCGAGCACGTCATTGAAGCGGATGCGCCGGTGCCTGTTTTAAGCTGATGCCTCATGCGTGGTGATCCGGAGAGGAGGGGCGGTCAGCAGACCAATGCGGTCAAAACGTACCGCGTTGAATAAACGGTGCTTGCTGATAGAGCTTGCGCTCGCCACCGCGCGGATCGTGTTCGAGCCGGCTCGGTGTATCGAACAGCAGCGTTTCGCGGCGTTGCAACGAATATTGCTGCCAGCGCGGTAGGCCGCGGTGGTTCGGGTCGCCGTTGCGCGCGAAGGCGATCAGCGTCTGGCTCATCTGCTCGGCCATGCGTTGGGCATCGGCGCCGTTGCCGGTGCGCGAACCGGGTTGCGCGATGGTGTCGAACACCAGCGGAATATCCAGCGTGTGGAAGGCGCCGAACTTGCCGCCATCCAGCGGCGAGCCCCAATCCAGTTGATAGGCCCAGGTGGGTGCGCCCTGGCGTGCGCGTGCTTCGGCTTCTTCGACCGCACCACGCCACGAGCGGCCTGCGGTGGTCGCCGCGAAAAACACATCAGAGGGCGAATACTGCGGATACAGCCGGCGGTATTCGGCGATGACTACCTGCGGCAACAGGTCGACGTATTGCTGGGTTTCCAGTTTGGCCGGCAGCTCGTCCCAGCTCAACGCAAAGTTCCTCGCATCGTTGCCGAGAAACGCGCGCGTTTCATCGCGGGTATTGCCGATCACCATTGGAATCTTGGCTGATTGCAGCGGCGCAGTGGGCCAGAACGGATGCACCGGCACATTGCGCGCATCCAGCACCGGGCCGAAGTACAGCGCGCTGTTTTCCACCCGCGAGGGGTCGCGCACCTGCGCGGCGGCCAGTAATTGCGCAATCGGCATCGAGCGAATGCGCGCCAGTTCGCCAGGCGAAAGTTTCAGCGCATCCAGCAACATCTGCGCACGTTGCGTGGCCGCACGCGGTCCCGCAACGGTGACCTGTTGCCCGCTCATGGTCCAGGCGCGATGGAACAGCCCGCGCGCGGCCGGCATCGCCATCAGCGTTGCGATCTTGGCGCCGCCACCGGATTGACCGAACACGGTGACATTGCCGGCATCGCCGCCGAATTCGGCCGCATGCCGGCGCACCCATTGCAGCGCCTGGATCAGGTCCAGTTGCCCGGCATTGCCGGAGTCGGCAAAGCGCGCATCGCCGAGCTGCGCCAGCGACAAGTAGCCGAAAAGAGTGAGCCGATGATTGACGGTGATCACCACCACGTCGCCGCGCTTGCACAGGCGCACGCCGTCGTAAAGCGGGTCGCTGCCGGAGCCGGTGGTGTAGCCGCCGCCATGGATATAGAACAGGATCGGCCGCCTGCCGCCATCGCGCAGGCCCGGTGTCCACACGTTGAGGAACAGGCAGTCCTCGCTGGTGGGCTCGCTGGCTTTGAGCTGCGGCGCCGCCGCACCGAAATGGCTGGCATCGCGCGCCTCGGGCCACGGCGTTTCCAGCACTGCCGCCTGGAAGCGGCGCGCGGCGGTGTCGCCGCCGTACGGGATGCCCTTGAACACGCAGATACCTTGGTCGCGATAACCGCGCAACGCGCCGCTGCGGACCTGTGCCAGTGGTGCAACGTCGTCGCGTGGCGGCGGCGCTGCGGCCGCGCCAGTGAAGCCGGGCAGGGCTGCCGCAGCGCTGGCAAGCAGACCGCCGCACAACAGTGTGCGGCGCCGCGCGTCGGGCATGGACGGTGCGGTCATTGCGCAGTGTCCTGTGCGGCTGTGGACACCTGCGCCTTGGCGACATGTGCGATCCACGCCTGCGCCAGCTGCGGCCACGCGGCCACGGTCAGGCCGGTGGTGCTGGCAGTCCCGAAGCCATGGCCACCCTGCGGGAACACGTGCAGCTCGCTCGGCACCCCGGCGTGCAGCAGCGCGTCATGCATCAGCAAGCTGTTGCGTACCGACACCACCGTGTCGTCCTGCGCATGCAGCAGGAAGGTCGGCGGCGTGCGTGCGTCCACGTGCAAGTGCGGCGAATACGCACGCAGCTGGGCAGCGCTGGGCGTGGTGCCGAGCAGGCGTTGGCGCGAGCCCATATGCGCGTTGGCGCTGTCCATGTCGATGACCGGATAGATCAGCAACTCGAAATCCGGCCGCGCGCTCAGCGCATCGGCCGCGTCCACCTTCGGGTACACCTGCGCGGCGTAGTGCGTGCCCAGGCTGGCCGCGACATGGCCGCCAGCCGAGAAGCCTATCACCCCGACCCGCTGCGCATCGATGCCGTAGCGTGCGGCGTTGGCGCGGATCAGCCGCAGCGCGCGTTGCGCGTCGGCCAGCGGCACATCGGCGCCGTTGGGGTGGCCTTCGCCTGGTAGTCGATAGCGCAGCACGAATACCGTGATCCCTGCTTGGTCGACGAAGCTTGGTACCAGCGCGCTGCCTTCGTTGTCCAGCACGATGCGCTGGTAGCCGCCGCCTGGAGTGACCAGCAAGGCAGTGCCATTGGGCCGCTTGGGGCGGTAGACCACCAGGTAGGGCGTGCTGATCTGCTGGATGTAGCGGTCGGGCAGGGCGGGGTCGCTGCCGCGCTGAACGATGCGCTGCGGCTGCGGCAGGGTCTTGTCCCCCGGTGCCACGGCCTTGGGCCACAGCTCGATCCGGCTGGCCTGTTCGGCGGCGGTGTCGGCGCTGGGCACCTCGGCAGCCAGCACTGGCCCGGCCAGTAGCGACCCCGCCACCACCAGCGTCATGCACCGACGCACGGCGCTCGAAAACGCGGCAAAACCGCGCCTCTGGCTTTTCTGTTCCATGCACTCCTCCCAGGGTCGCTTTGCTTTGACAGGCACAATGCCGCACTGCATATTGCTAATGACACCGGTTTACCATATACAACACACCGTGCCATTGTCGATTGGCAGTGCAACACAAACACCTATCGGGGAGACACCCTTGAGCAACGACGCCGCCACCTCAGCATCGTCCGCATCCTCGCTGTCGCAGATCGCTCAGCGCTTTGTGGAGGCACGCCGTGCAGGGGCATCGCTGCCTGATTTTCCCGGGCAAATTCCCGACGATCTGGTCGCTGCCTATCAGGTGCAGGACATTGCCATCAGCCAGTGGGACGATCAGGTGGTCGGCTGGAAGGTGGGCTATATTGCCGCCGGGCGCCGCGACGCGTCAGGCGACGAGCGTCTGCTCGGTCCGATCTTCTTGCACAAGCTCTGGAATGCTACCGGTGGAACAACGCAGTTTCCGATCTACGAGGGCGGCTTCAGCGCGGTCGAGGCCGAGTACGTGTTGCGTCTGGGCGCAGACGCGCCGGCCGAGCAGGCCCATTTCACCCAGGATGAGGCGGCGCTGTTGCCGGCCACGCTGTTCATTGGCGTGGAAATCGCCAGCAGCCCGTTGGCCATCATCAACACGCTGGGCCCGCGCGTGGTGATTTCCGACTTCGGCAACAACAATGGCCTGATTCTTGGGCCGGAAGTGACCGATTGGCTGGGGCGTGAGGCGTCCTCGCTGACCGCCCAGACGCTGATCGACGACCAGATCGTCGGCACCGGTGGGGCCACCACGTTGCCGGGCGGATTGCGTGCGGCCTACGCATTTGCGCTCAGTCGTTCGGCTCAGCGCGGACGTCCGCTCAAGCGCGGCGATCTCATCGCCACGGGCAATGCCACCGGTATCCATGACATCCAAGTGGGACAGCGTGCCCTGATTCGCTTCGCTGGCATCGGCGACATTTCCTGTACGGCTGTGTCTGCCAAATCATGGCGGACACAGTGACCAGCCGCTTGGGAGAGCGCCAATGATCACACGCAGACATTTTCTCGGTGCCGGGCTCGGTGCCGCCGCGGTCGGCCCCTGGCTGGGCGCCGGCGCCACCACGCCGATCCCCGGCAGGCAGTTGTTGACCGCCACCGACGTGCACGTCAGCGACTACCCCACCGTGGAGGCGGTGCGGTGGTTCGGCAAGCAGCTCCAAGCGCGCACCAATGGCCGGCTCACACTGCGCCAATACCACTCCGGCCAGTTGGGTCGCGAGTCGGAGGCGATCGACATGGCGCGCTTCGGCGCCATCGACATCACCCGCGTGTATTCGGGTGCGTTGAACAACGCCTTTCCGCTCACCCAGGCGCTGTGCCTGCCGTACGTGTTCGACTCGGTACCGCATCTGCGCCGCGCCATCGACGGCCACGTCGGCGACAGCGTATTGCGCAGCTTCGAGCAGCGCGATCTGGTGGGCCTGGCGATCTACGATTCGGGCGCGCGTTGTTTCTACAACACCAAGCATCCGCTGCACCGCCCGAAAGATCTCAATGGCCTGAAACTGCGCGTTGCCTCGTCGGACATCTTCCTCAAGCTGATGCGCATGCTGGGCGCCAACCCCACGCCGATGTCGCTGGGCGAGACGTTCTCGGCGATGGAAACGCACATGATCGACGGTGCGGAAAACAATATGCGCAGCTTTCAGTCGAGCCGGCATTTCGAAGCCGCGCATTACTGGTCGCAGAGCGAGCATTCCTACGCGCCGGACATCCTGATGATGTCGCGCAAGAGTTTCCAATCCCTGCGGCCGGTCGATCGCGCGCTGGTGGTGGAACTGGCACGCGCCTCGGTGCCGGTGATGCGCGATTTGTGGGATGCCTCGGAAGTGATCGCGCGCAAGCAGGTGATCGACTACGGCGTAAAGCTCAACCAGGTCGACATGCCGGCATTCCGCGCCGCCGCCGCCCCGCTGCTGGCCGAATACCGCAAGCAGCCGGAGATCGAAGCGCTGTACCGCCGCATCCGCGATTTCGCATAGAGGTAACCCGATGACCGAACCCGAGACTGTCGCCATCCCGATCGCGCCGTTGCAGCGCGCGCTGGACCGCGTTTCCGATATCGCCGTTGGCGTGGCATCGCTCGCCTTGCTGGGCCTGGTGGTCGTGCAGGGCTGGCAGGTAATGACCCGCTACGTGCTCAACGACTCGCCCAGCTGGACCGAGCCGGTGACGCTGCTGTTGCTGAGTACCGCATTGAGCCTGGGCGCCGCCGCTGGCGTGCACACCAACCGCCATTTCGGCTTTTATCTGCTGGGCGAATACGTACCGCCGCTGGTACGCACGGTGTTCGATCTGATCCGCCCGTTGATGATCATGGCCATCGGCGCGGTGTTGGCATGGTGGAGTGCGGCGCTGCTGCTGGATGGGCTGGACATCAAGATGGCTGGCGCGCAGATGCCGCAGAGCATCAACTACCTGCCGCTGTCGATCGGCGGTGCGCTGATGGTGGTGTTCGCCTTGTACAAGCTGTGGCAAGTGCTACGCCCGATCCGCAATGCAGGGGTGCGCTGATGGGCATCGCCATGTTGTTGGGAACCTTTGTGGTGCTGCTGCTGATCGGCGTGCCGGTGGCCTACGCGCTGGGTGCGGCCGCACTGGCCACGTTGCTGTATCTGGATCTGCCCACGGTGGTGCTGGTGCAGCAGATTTCCGCTGGCAGCGGCTCGGCCTCGTTGATCGCCATTCCACTGTTTATCTTCGCCGGCGAGCTGATGCTGCGTGGTGGTATTTCCGAGCGCTTGATCGCCCTGGCTTCGGCGCTGGTCGGGCGCGTGCGTGGCGGTCTGGGCCAGGTCAGCGTGTTGTCGTCGCTGTTTTTCGGCGGCGTGTCCGGCTCGGCGATTGCCGACGTCTCGGCGGTCGGCGGCACCATGATTCCGCAGATGATCAAGCGCGGCTACGACCGCGATTATGCGGTCAATGTGAGCATGACTGCCGCGTTGGTGGCGTTGCTGGTGCCGCCTTCGCACAACTTGATTTTGTTCTCTGCGGCGGCCGGTGGCGGCATCTCGATCGCCGATCTGTTTGCGGCCGGTATCTTCCCCGCGCTATTGATGACCGCGGCGATGATGGTCACCGGCTATGCGGTTGCACGTCATCGCGGTTATGGCACCGAGCCGTTCCCGGGTTGGCGTGCGGTGGCGCTGCGTCTGTTCGGCGCGTTGCCGGGTCTGGGCTTGGTCGCGTTGATCTTCATCGGTATTCGCGCCGGCATCTTTACTGCGGTGGAAAGCGCCGCGATTGCCGTGGTGTACGCGTTGATCGTCACCGCGTTGCTGTATCGGCAGTTGCGCTGGGCGGAGTTCTTCGCCGCGGTCACGCATGCCGCGCGCACGACCGGTGTGATCCTGTTCGTGATCGCAACGGCGGCGGTGTTCGGCTGGTTGCTGGCTTACCTGCAAGTGCCTGCGGCGGCGGTGAAGTTCCTGCAGGCCATTGCCGACAGCAAGAACACGGTGCTGCTGATGATCGTGGTGATGCTGTTGCTGCTGGGCATGTTCATGGACCTGGCGCCGAAGATCCTGATCTGTACGCCGATCTTTCTGCCGGTGGTCAAAGCCTACGGCATCGACCCGATCCACTTCGGTCTGGTGATGGTGTTGGCCGGCGGTATCGGCTTGATCACGCCGCCGATCGGCTCGGTGCTGTTTATCGGTACCTCGATCGGCCAGATCACGGTCGCGCAAAGCATGCGCACCATCTGGCCATTCTGGCTGGCCGCGTTGTGCGTGCTGCTGATCGTGGCGTTTTTCCCGGAATTGTCGTTGTGGTTGCCCAGGGCGCTGCGCGCCTGAGCGCAGTTGCCGGCGGAAGTGTCCGCCTTCATTCAAGCGGCCGACGACAGTCCAGGCGTCGGCCGCCGCATCGCCCCGTATTCGGTGGGCAAGGAGAGAGCATGCGTGTGCGTCGTCCCTTCACCCGTGTGCATTGGATGTTGGCCAGCGGATTGTTGCTGTGCGCTGGCCTGAGCGCTGCAGCCGATTGGAAGCGCGGTATCGAGCATCAGCGCATCGCCGATCAAGGCAATGGCACCTTTCTCAATCCCGTGCTGGCCGGCGATCACCCCGACCCGTCGCTGCTCAAGGATGGCGAGGACTATTACCTCACGCTGTCCTCGTTCGATGCGTACCCGGGTCTGCCGATCTGGCATTCGCGCGATCTGGTCAACTGGCAGCCGCTGGGTCATGCCATCGGCCAGAACGTCGGCGCAATCTGGGCGCCGGATCTGATCAAGCACGGCAAGCGCTATTACATCTATTTCCCGGCACGCCGCGGCGACCAGGGCGCGCGCAGCAACTTCGTGGTGTGGGCCGACGCCATCAACGGCCCGTGGAGCGCGCCGATCGATATCGGCCTGGGCAAGTACATCGACCCCGGCCATGCGGTGGGCGAAGACGGCAAGCGCTATCTGTTCCTGAGCGGCGGCGATTACGTGCAGTTGTCCGACGATGGCTTCAAGGTCGTCGGCACGCCCAAACACGTCTACGACGGCTGGAAATACCCGCAACACTGGGACGTGGAAAGCTACGCGCAGGAAGGCCCCAAGATCACCCGCCACAACGGCTGGTACTACATGACCACCGCAGTCGGCGGCACCGCCGGCCCGCCGACCGGGCACATGGTGATCACCGCGCGCGCGCGCTCGATCCATGGCCCGTGGCAGAACGCGCCCAACAACCCGATCACCCGCACCAGGAGCGCCGACGAGCCGTGGTGGTCGCGCGGCCACGCCACCCTGGTGGAAGGCACTGACAAACGCTGGTGGATGCTCTATCACGGCTACGAACACGGCTTCTGGACGCTGGGCCGGCAGGCGCTGCTCGACCCGATCGAGTGGATGCCCGACGGCTGGTTCGTCGCCAGGGGGGGCGACCTGGCAACCCCGTTGAAAAAGCCCAGTGGGCAGGCGTTGCCGCACGGCCTGAGGTTGTCGGACGACTTTCGCACCGGCACGCTCGGCCCGCAGTGGGCGTTTTTCAACCCGGCCGCCGACGAAGTCAGGCGGCTCAGCGTTGGCAATGGCGTGCTGCGCCTGCAGGGCAAGGGTAGCGCCCCGCGCGATGCCTCGCCGCTGACCGTGATTGCGCCCGATCAGGCCTACCGGTTCGAGGTACACATGACCGTCGCTCCAGGCGGGCAGGGCGGGGCGCTGCTGTTCTACAGCGACAAGCTCTATGCCGGCGTCGGCAGCAACGGCGAAAACTTCGTCATGCACCGCTACGGCGAAGAACGCCCGGCCAGACTGGCGCCCAGCAGCAAGGGCGGCGCGCTGTGGCTGCGCGTCACCAACAACCGCCACATCGTCACCGTTCACAGCAGCACCGACGGCACCATCTGGACCAAGTATCCGGTGCAGATGGAAGTGTCCGGCTACCACCACAACGTAGCCGGCAAGTTCCTGGCACTGAAGCCGGCACTGTACGCCGCCGGCCCAGGCCAGGTGGAGTTCCGCAACTTCCGCTACCGCGCCCTGGACTGACCGCTCTGCATTGCCGGGTATGCCGGGGCGCGGTTGGCTGCGGGAACCGGCACTGCGGACAAGGGAGTCGGCAGGCCTGCTAGGGCTTGCTGGCCCGCTGGCCGGTAGAATCCACTCAACTTCAACGGTTGACCGCTATGCCCGCCCGCAAGATGCCCGACGAGGGAGTGCCCGGCCTGCCGAAGGGCAAGGTAGCAACGATCAACGACATCGCCCGGATGTCGGGCGTCTCCAAGAAGACCGTCTCGCGGATCATCAACAACTCCCCGTTGGTGCGGCAGGATACCCGCGAGAAGGTCCAAGCGCTGATGCGCGAGGTTGGCTACGCGCCCGACCCGCTCGCGCGCGGGCTGGCGTTCCGGCGCTCGTTCCTGATCGGCATGGTCTACGACAACCCCACCGCGCAGTACATCGTGGACATGCAGTACGGCGCGCTGGACGCGCTGCGCGGCTCCAGCTTCGAGCTGGTGGTGCACCCCTGCGACAGCCGCAGCCCCGGCTACATCGAAGGCGTGCGCCGGTTTGCCCAGGCGCAGAAGCTGCATGGAGTGATCCTGGTGCCGCGTGCCTCCGAGGACCAGGCGCTGGCCGACATGCTGGCCGAGATCGGCTGCCGCTACACCCGCATCGCTTCGGTCGCCCTGGACACCACCTCGCAGACGGTGATCACCCACGACCGCGACGGTGCCGCCGAGGCGGCTGATTATTTGCTCTCGCTCGGCCATCGCGACATCGCCCTGGTCACCGGCCCCAGCGCCTATCGCTCATCGATCGAACGCACCTCGGGGTTTGCCGACGCACTGACCCGGCGCGGTATCGAACTGCCGCCCGAGCGCATTGTCCAAGCCGGCTACACCTTCGAATCCGGCGTGGCCGCCGCCGAAAAGCTCTTGCTGGGCAAAAAGCGCCCCACCGCCATCTTCACCGGTAACGACGAAATGGCCGCCGGCATCTACAAGGTCGCCCTGCGCGCCGGCATCAACATCCCGCGCCAGCTCTCGGTGATCGGCTACGACGACAGCTCGCTGGCCTCGCGGCTGTGGCCACCGCTGACCTCGGTGCGCCGCCACACCCGCGACACCGGCCGCACCGCCGCCGCCATGCTGATCCAACCCGACAACGCCCCGCAGCTACCTACCGCCAGCGTGCGCCCGCACCTGATCGTGCGCGACTCCTGCCAACCGCCGGAAGATTGATCCGAGTAGGGTGCACAGCGCCTTGCCGCAAGTCGGACGCTGATTACCATTGGCCGATCGTCAAACGACCGCGCCAGCTCCCCGCTCTTAGCTTCGCAGATGCGTACATGCTCCTCAGCCCTGCTGCTGTGGCCCAGGACACGATGGCAGACTATAAGGCGCGAGGCAGCGGTCGTGAGGATCTCCATACGCTGTTGCCGATCAAACCGCAGCGTCCTGTCGGCGATCGGAGAGGGACCGAACACCGATCACTTGATGATGTGCTGCTGTTGCTTGAGAACGCAGCGCATCACGCAGCGGATCAAAAATTAGGAGTTCCGGGAGTTCCGTATGTTCTCCAAACTTAATAGCAGCTCGCCGTTCGCTGCATCGACTACAGCCTCGACACCCCCCCGGCAGGCATCCACGCGGCAGGTCGACGTCGATGTGCGGCCCGCCGATGCTTCGGATTCGAGCCTGCTCGATGGATTGCGCCAGCCGCGTCCGAACCGGTCCAGCGCCGCCTCCGCGTCGTCGTCTGCATCGGTTGCATCCAACGTGGCTTTGTCGAGCAACGATCTTGCTCTTGCCGCATACCTGCTTGCCCGCGATATGGATGGGCGCCGCGTTCACACAACGGATGTGAGCCGCCTGCGTAAGGCGAATGACAGCATCGGCAACACGCGGCAATTGCTTCGGTTCGGGCGCGGCAATGTCGACACCGATTTGCGCCACACCCACAACGAAAGCGGCTGGCGCACGAAAGCTGCGCGCCAGCTCAAGGATGAACTCTGCGTGCGCAGCGACGGACAATTCGCCGAGTATGCCGAGCAAATGCGCCACTCGGCTGCGGCCGCTGTCGTGTTCGGCTCAGGTAACTGCGGTGAATATGCGAGCACCACAAGCGTGTATCACAGCAGCCGGCTGGGTGCCCAGGAGACGGTGCATCACGTCAGTGGAAGTAACCATTCCTGGGCCGAGGCGCGCGTGCCGGTCGACGATCCTACAGGCTCAAGCACCATCGTGATGGACGGGTGGGCCAAGGGGCCGGCCGTTCTTGCGCCCGATTCGAGATTCGCAGCCATGCGCGAGCAGTTGCAGAGCAACGTGCAATTGGATGCAGCCAATGGACGCGATGCCCGCATCGCAACCAACGACCTTATCCTGGAGATGCGCGCCAAGGGTCCAGCCGAAGTGCAGCGGCGGATCAATCAGGGCGTGACTTTCAGTGCGCGCCTCGTCGCGTTCATCGATTCGCTCCTGCCGTCCGGCATCGGAGATTGGTGCGAACAGCATGTACTGAACGATGCCTTTGCCGGTCGCGTCCGCGCGCAACTCGACACGTCTCCGGTCAGTGCCGACCTGCTCGCGCGGGCGGAACGGATCGCCAGCGAGCTAGGTGTCGTTGGCGCCGCCCGCACGGTCCAGGCGCAGCAGATCATCGCGGCGACCCGTTCGCTCGTCGCGCCCCGCTGAGCCACGCTTCTAGCTCCCACCTGCGATCCAGTCCCATGACCATCGAATCTCAGGGGTGCGGCGGGGGATGATTGCGTCGGACAGGGTGCATCGGGAAATTCGTGCGCTGCGCAATGACACCGGTTGACCAGAGCCGGTAGAATGTCCCGGTGCAAGCCAATATCCCCCTCGCTTGCTCCGGAGATCGCGCATGTCCCTGTACTGCAAGACCCACTACGCTACCCATCCCGATGCCATCAAGGGCGCCAGCAACGACGACCTGCGCGAGCTTTACCTGCTCGATGGCCTGTTCGTCGACGATGCGGTGACCCTCAAATACACCCATTACGAGCGCTTCGTGCTCGGTGGCGCCGCTCCGCTCGGCAAGACTCTGGAGCTGCCCAGGCAGACCGAACCGGCGTCTGCCGCCGGCCATCCGTTCCTGGAGCGTCGCGAGCTCGGCATCCTCAATGTCGGTGCCGGGACCGGCAGCGTGACCGTGGACGGCACCGTCTACACGCTCGGGCCGAAGGACGGTCTGTACGTGGCGATGGGCAGTACCGAGGTCGGCTTCGCTTCCGACGACGCTACCAACCCGGCCAGGTTCTATCTCGCCTCCACCCCAGCGCACGCGCGTTTCCAGACCAAACAGCTCTCGATCAAGGATGCAGTGGCACTGGAGCGCGGCGCGCTGGACACCAGCAACGAGCGCACCATCTACCAGTACATCGTGCCGGCCACCTGCCAGTCCTCGCAGCTGTTGCTCGGGCTGACCGTGCTCAAGCCCGGCAGCGTGTGGAACACCATGCCGCCGCATTTGCACGATCGCCGCAGCGAGATCTATTTCTACTTCGACCTCGGCGCCAACGATCGCGTCTATCACTTCATGGGCGCGCCCGAGGCGCAGCGTCACATCGTGATCCAGAACAACCAAGCAGTGGTCTCGCCGCCGTGGTCCATCCACATGGGCGCCGGCACCAGCAACTACGCCTTCATCTGGGCAATGGGCGGCGAAAACCTCGATTACACCGACATGCACGTGCTGGACATCTGCCAGCTCAAGTGAGGCCGCTCCAACAAAGCGGTCTTTCTTCAAGCTCGCTCTAACAGCGTTAGCGCTATCCGAACTGGCGCTGCCAAGCACCGGCTCGAACGACGCCAGCGGCCGCGTACGGCGCGGTTCACTCATCCAATGTGGCACCCCCGGCAGGAGCGATAAGGTAATGCGCAATCCGTTCAGTCTCGAAGGCAAGGTCGCACTGGTCACCGGTGCCAACACCGGCTTGGGCCAGGGTATCGCGCTGGCACTGGCTCAGGCAGGCGCCGACATCGCCGCCGCCGGCATCCAGGCACCCACCGAGACCGAGGAAAAGGTCAAGGCGCTGGGCCGTCGCTTCGTCGCCATCCGAGCCGACCTGATCAGCATCGAGCCGGTGCAGCGCATCTTCAACGAAACCCTGGCCGGCCTCGGGCGCCTGGATATCCTGGTCAACAATGCCGGCCTGATTCGTCGTACCGACGCGGTGGATTTCAGCGAGCAGGATTGGGACGACGTGCTCAACGTCAACCTGAAGTCGGCCTTCTTCATGGCGCAGGCCGCCGGCCGCCACTTCATCGGCCAGGGCAGCGGCAAGATCATCAACATCGCCTCGATGCTGTCGTTCCAGGGCGGCATTCGCGTGCCTTCATACACCGCCAGCAAGTCGGGCATTGCCGGCATCACCCGCCTGCTCGCCAACGAGTGGGGCAGCAAGGGCGTCACTACCAATGCGATCGCGCCGGGCTACATGGCCACCGACAACACCGCCCAACTGCGCGCCGACCAAGCGCGTAACCAGTCGATCCTGGACCGCATCCCGGCCGCGCGCTGGGGCGTGCCGGCCGACCTCGGCGGCACCGCGGTATTCCTTGCCAGCAGCGCCGCAGACTACGTCAACGGCGCCATTATCCCGGTCGACGGCGGCTGGCTGGCACGCTAAGCCAACCAAGGCCGTGGACGTCGTTGTCGCCGGCAGCGGCCTGATCAGCATGCGCTTTGCGCAAGCGCCTACGCAGCGGGGCGTGGACCGGTTGCTCGTGCGCTTCGAAAAAACGCAAACGCAGTTTCCTCGCACTCAACCATCTCGCCGCGGCGATCATCGCGCCCGTGCACTCCTCACACGTCGCCGTCGCCACTCCAGCCATCGCCGTTGCCGCGCTGGATCACCCGATCGGTTTCCAGCACATCGCCTGCCGGCACCTGCACTTGTTGCGCCAGGTCGGCGTAGATCGGGGTAAAGTCCGGCGCGGTGGCGCTCATCAATTGCGCAAAACTGTCGATGACGAAATAGGTCTTCTGGAAGCTGTCGATGCGATAGCGCGTGCGCATGATGCGGTGCAGGTCCAAGCCGATCCGGTTGGGCGCCGGCGATTCCAGCGAATGCAGCGATTCGCCCTTGGACGACACGATGCCGGCGCCATAGATACGCAGCCCCTGCGGGGTGTTGATCAGGCCGAATTCCACCGTGTACCAATACAGCCGGGTAAGGTTTTGCAGCGCGTCCGGACCGATGCCATGCGCCTTGACCCCGCCACGGCCATAGGCCTGCATGAAGTCGGCAAACAGCGGATTCATCAGCAGCGGCACGTGCCCGAACAGATCATGGAACAGATCCGGTTCGGCGATGTAATCGATCTGATCGGGGCGACGGATCCACCACGTCACCGGGAAGCGTTTGTTGGCCAGATGTTCGAAAAAATTGAGCTCCGGCAGCAGGCCTTGCACACCGACCAGCGTCCAGCCGGTGGCCGCTTGCAGCACGGCGTTGAGCGCGTCCAAGCGCGGGAGGTGGGTGTCCCCCATCCCCATCGCGTCCTGCGCCTTCAGAAATGCATCGCAGGCGCGGCCGACCAGCAACGCGCGCTGGCGGCGATACAACGTGCCCCAGGTGGCGTGATCGTCGGCACTGTAGCCGTCCCACGGTTGCTCGACCACGGCGGTTGTGTAGACCGGCACGTAGCCCTTGTCGGTGAGCTGATTTTCGACGCGTAGCGGCGCAGTGTTCATGCAGCGGCATTTCCCGATGATCAGCGTTCACCTTAGCCGGATGGCCGCGCAACAGGATTGCTAATCTTGCGTGAATCAGGCTAATTGGCGCAAGATCCGTGCGTCATTCTTTACTAATGCGCAACAAATGGACCAGAAAATCGCCTTGGACCGCACCGACTTGCGGTTGCTTGCCCTGCTGCAGACGCAGGGGCGCAGCAGTAACGCCGAGCTGGCCATGCAGGTCAATTTGTCGGCGTCCGCCTGCCTGCGTCGCACCCAGCGACTGGAAGCGGCCGGCATCATCGCCGGCTACGGCGCGCGCCTGGATGCACGTGCACTCGGGCTTGGCCTGCAGGCATTTGTGCGCGTGCAGCTGGAGCAGCACGGACAGGCCGATATCGACCATTTCGCCGAGGGCGTGCGCGGCTGGGACGAGGTGGTCGCGTGCTGGGCACTCACCGGCGACATGGATTATCTGCTGCATGTGCAGGTGCGTGATCTCGAACATTTTTCGCGCTTTCTGCTCGATCGTCTGCTCAATGCAACCGGCGTGTCCGACGTCAATTCCAGCTTCGTCTTGCGCACGGTGAAAGCCGCGGAAGGCCTGCCGTTGTCGCATCTGGTATGACACCTGCGCCAGTGTGTACACGCATACAGCGCGAAATCAGCACGGCGTTCGCCAACCTGGAACAGCCGTCAGCAAAAATCAGCGCAGCCTGATTGGGACGCGGCCTCACGCCCCAACTGTGGCCCAATACCGTTCGCCATCGCGCTGCACCCGCACCGGGCCGTCGAACACGGCCGATAGGCTAGCGTCGGTCAGTAGCGAATCGCGCCGACCATCGGCCACCACACGACCGGCGCGCAGCAGAATCACCCGCGCGATTTCGGGCACGATTTCTTCGATGTGATGGGTCACCAGAACCAACGTGATGCCTTGCTGGGCGAGGTGACGCATGGTGTGGAGCAGGTGCTGGCGCGCGACCAGATCCAGCCCGGTGGATGGTTCGTCCAGCAACAGTGCCTGTGGGCGGTCGACCAACGCGCGCGCGATCAGCACCCGGCGCATCTCGCCGGCCGACAACTCGGCAAATTGCCGATCCAGCAGCGGCAATGCGCGTGCCAACGCGAGTGCCTCACGTGCCCTTGTGCGCATGTCGTCGCTGATCTTGCGATGCGGCGGCACCACGTAGCTGGCGAAGAAGCCCGATAGCACCGCACTCTCCACATCCAGCCCCGGCATGTTTGCCAGGTTGACACTCAAGTCGCCGGTGACGATGCCCAGCTGCGAGCGCAACCGGCCCACCTGCCAGTGTGGTTGCCCGAGCACCTTCACCGCCGGCTGGCCGTCGGCGCGCGCCAGCGGATACAGCTCGCGCGTAATCAATTTGATGAAGGAGGATTTGCCGCAACCATTGGGACCAAGGATGGCGGTGTGCTGCCCTAGCGCGATGCGCAAACTGAGTGCGTGCAACACCCGCACCTGGCCGCGCATCACGCTGGCCTGGTCGAGTTCGATCAACGGGATGGCGTTCGCAACAGCACAATTGGCATAAACATCGGCAGCGACAGTCATACGAGTGGCATCAAACGTAGTGGAGAAGTGGGTGAGCGAACCGCATTTAGAGCGGTTAACAAAACGACTGCGCTCACCGCCAGGCGGGCGCGGCCGGTGCTCGGAATCGGCATGTACCACGCGTACACTGCGGTTCCTGCGCGCCGTCCGCACCCACCTGACGACTGCTCGCTACGTTTTGTTAGCCGCTCTTAGAAATGTAGGCCTCACCCTACGCATCCGAAGGGTGAGGTTTGCCGCGATTGCCCCCATTATGTCTGTATCGACCGAGCGATGGCGCTGCTGTGGAGATGCCGGTGTTGTCCGATCCGATCATCGACTTGCTGGCCTCGGGCATTGCTGGCCTGGGTGTATGGAGCATACTGGTGGTGCTGCCAGTGGCCACCCAGCGCACCCTCTTTGCCGTGATCTTGTACCTGCATCGCCGTCAGGCGCATCGGATCGCCGTGCCCAACGCCGATACCCTGAAAGCGCTGTTGTCGCATTGCTTTCAGGCGCTTGTGTGCGCGCGCAGATCGAGTGGCTTGATCCTGTGCGGCGTGTTGATCGTATGCAGCGCGTGCGTTCCTGCATTCGTCGCGCAGGCCCAGGTGCAAGATAGCCAAGCGTATCTGCAACGCATGGATACCGACGGCGATGGCCGCGTCAGTGGCGACGAATATCTGGCCTGGATGCGTTACGCCTTCGATCAGCGCGATCTGGATCACGACGGTGTGCTGCAGGGCGATGAACTACCAGGTCGCCGCGGCAAACCGGTCACCCGTGCTGCGCATCGCGCTACCTTGATCGAGCGCTTCGCACTCCAGGACGCCAACGGCGACGGTTACTTGAGCGCGCGCGAATTGCTGGCGCCACCGCGCTGATGCGCGCCTTCGCGCGCATCTGATGCCGCGTTCGGCAAGCTTGAGCACATGTTCACTCTCGATCAGGTCAGCCGCCGCTACGGCAAGGCCATCGCCCTGGATGCGGTGTCGCTTAACTTCGCCAGCGGCATCACCACCGCGTTGATCGGCCCCAGCGGCGCCGGCAAATCCACCGTGCTGCGCATGCTGGTGGGGCTGGAATGGCCCGATAGCGGCACGGTCGCCTTCGATGGCACGCCACTGCAACGCGCCAGTCTGCAGGCGCAACGCCAACGCATCGGTTACGTGATCCAGGAAGGCGGGCTGTTTCCGCATCTGGATGCGCGCAGCAATGTGGTCTTGCTGGCGCAGACGCTGGGCTGGACGCGGCAACGCATCGATGCGCGCCTGGAGACCTTGTGCGCGCTGTGCCAATTGCCGCCGGCGTTGCTGGCGCGCTACCCGGCTGAATTGTCGGGCGGCCAACGCCAGCGTGTCGGCCTGATCCGCGCCTTGATGCTGGATCCACCGGCGTTGTTGCTGGACGAACCGCTCGGCGCACTCGACCCCATCGTGCGTTACGACCTGCAGGCGCAAATGCGCGAAATGTTCGCTCAACTCGGCAAGACCCTGGTGCTGGTCACCCACGATGTTGCCGAAGCGGCGTATCTGGCCGATACCTTGGTACTGATGCGCGCCGGCCGCGTGGTGCAGCAGGGCAGTGCACGCAGCTTGCTGGAACAGCCGGCCGATGCGTTCGTGCAGCGCTTTCTCACCGCGCAGCGCAGCATTGGCGATGCCGCATGATCGCGCGCGCGCTGTTGGCAGGTGTCCTGTTGATCTGCAGCATCGGTGCGCAGGCCGCGCACGTGACGCTCGGCTCGAAGAACTTCACCGAAGCAGTGATCCTGGGCGAAATCGCCACTGCCGCCGGGCAGCGCGACGGGGTGGAGGTACAGCATCGCGCGCAGCTCGGAGGCACGCGCATCCTGTGGCGCGCGCTGGAGACCGGGCAGATCGATGCGTATGCCGAATACACCGGCACGCTGGCGCAGGAGTTGGTCCAACTGCCAAATGCCAGCCAGGCCGAACTGCGCGCCGCGTTGGATGCGCGTGGACTTGCGATGACCGACTCGCTTGGTTTTCAGGACACCTATGCGTTGGGCATGCGGCGCGACCGTGCGCGGGCATTGGGCATTGAATCGCTCTCTGATCTGGCACGTCACCCAACGCTCAAGATCGGCCTGAGCAATGAGTTCATGCAGCGCGCCGATGGTTGGCCGGGCGTGCGTGCCGCATATGCGCTGCCGCAGACCGCGACCGGACTGGATCACGATCTGGCGTATCGCGCACTGCAGAGCGGGGCGATCGAGGTCACCGATCTGTACAGCACCGATGCGGAAATTCCGTATTACCGGCTGCAGGTGCTGCGCGACGACCGCCAGTATTTCCCCGAGTACAAGGCCGTGTTTCTGTATCGCAAGGACCTGGCGCAACGCTCGCCGGCGATGTTGCGGGCCTTGCAGGGGCTGCAAGGACGTATCGATGAGGCGACCATGCAGCGGCTCAATGCACAGGTGAAGTTGGAGCGTCGGTCCGAAGCGGCAGTCGCAGCGCAGTGGTTGGGAGTGGCGCCCATATCCGAAGCCGACTCGCGTAGTACCCGTTTGCTGCGACACACGCGCCAACACCTTGCCTTGGTCGGCATCTCGTTGGGTTTTGCTTTGCTGATCGCGTTACCGCTGGGCGTGCTGGCGGCGCGGCGTCCACGCCTCGGGCAGGTGGTGCTGTCGTTGACTGGGGTGCTGCAGACGTTGCCGTCGCTGGCGGTATTCGTCTTCATGATTCCGTTGTTCGGCATTGGCGCCAAACCTGCGATTGCTGCGCTGTTTCTATACAGCCTGTTGCCGATCGTGCGTAACACGCATGCCGGGCTGACCTCGATCCCGCGTGAGTTGCATCAAACCGCTCAGGCGATCGGATTGCCGGCGTGGACGCGCTTGTGGCGTGTGGAATTACCGCTGGCCCGCCGCACGATTCTGGCCGGCATCCAGACCGCAGCGGTGATCAACGTGGGCACCGCCACGCTGGGCGCATTGATCGGTGCAGGTGGTTATGGCCAGCCAATTCTCACCGGTATCCGCCTGGATGACATTGGCTTGATTCTGGAAGGCGCAATTCCCGCGGCCGTTCTTGCACTGCTGGTGCAATCGGTGTTCGAAGGGCTGGAGCATTGGGTCACGCCGCGCGGGTTGCGGCTCAGTCAACGTGGTTGAGTTGCTATTGCAGGAGAGTGGTGGGCGCGCTCGGCATTCGACGATCGGCCCGCGCGGCATCACCCACCCGGCAGCGCCCCGATCAACCGCGACAGTGCGTGCTCGGTGACGCTCAGATGCGGTGCGATACGTAAACGCCCGTGCCGCCTTGTGCAGATCACACCAAGCGCGCCGAGCGTTGTCGCCACCGCCTCCAACTGGTCTGCTGGCGGCCGCAGCGCGGTCAGATGCGGCGCATGACCAGGCGTGCACCAGCTGCCAAGGCCACGCGCATGCAACCCCACGTCCCATTGCGCAGTGAGCGCACCAAGTGCCTCGGCGATACGCGCTGGTTCCCATGCAGCGACTTGCTGCAAGGCCATGGTCGCCATCGCGACACGCAAGGGATCGGCAACGCCGCCGGCATCGAATCGCCGCGCACCGCTGCGATACAGTGGCGCAGTGGCGACCGGGAATTCCCAACTGCTGCCGGCATCGCGCCCGATCCAGTGTTCTTCGATCGGCACGCCGTGCGCACGCCACTGCGGTGCTACCCACAGCCAGGCCAATCCCATCGGCCCGAGCAACCATTTGTGCCCGACGCTGACCACGAAATCCGGCCGCCAACGCCGCAGATCGATTGGCAACACGCCCAGGCTCTGGCTCAAGTCCAGCACCAGCGCTGCCCCGCACGCGTGCACCTGCGCACCGATGCGGTCCAGGTCGAGTGCTCGCCCATCCAGCCAGTACGCATGCGGCAGCGTCACGATGCGCAGCGCAGGCGTCTGGGCAATCGCTTGCAGCACCGCATCGGTCAGCGCGTCGCCGGTGGTAGTCGATACCGCCACGATGTACGCCCCCACTTCGGCACAGCGCCGTTGCCAGATCAGCAAGTTGGACGGGAATTGTCTTTCCAGCAGCAACACCGCTTCCCCGCGTTGCAATGGCAGATTGCGCGCGGCAGTGGCCAGACCATGCGCAGCCGAAGGCACCATCGCCACGCCGTCGGCATCGTTGTCGAACAAGCCTGCGGCAAGCCCGCGCAAATGTTCGATGTCGTGCAGCCACGCATCGAACGGCAGCTGCCAGGGCGTCGCCATTGCGTCGATGGCTTGGTGCGCAACCGCCTGCACCGCGCGCAGCAGCGGGCCACGCGAGGCCGTATCCAGATAAGTGATTTCGATAGGTAACGCGAATGCCTGGTGCCGCTGCGTCCAATTGAGAGGCGCAGGGAGCAGGCTGGACAGGGAGGAAGGTGACATAAAGACAGCTTACCGCTGGCTGCCACGCTGCCGACACGGCGCGTTCACGTGTGCTCCTCAAGCATATGCTGATGTCTGCACTCTCCCCCCTGCTGGGCCACCACCAGCACCAGCAGTTGACCCTGCTGGAACGCTACGCGCAGACCCGCGCGTTGAGCGATCGTCTCGCCGCACCGTTGAGCGCCGAAGACGCGATGGTGCAGAGCATGCCCGACGCCAGCCCCAGCAAATGGCATCTGGCCCACACCACCTGGTTCTTCGAACGCTTCGTGTTGCAGGCCGATCCGGCTTACCGCGTGTTCGATCCGGCCTGGGATTTTTTGTTCAACAGCTATTACCAGAGCGTAGGCCCCATGCATGCGCGGGGGCGCCGTGGGGTGTTGTCGCGTCCCTCGTTACAGCAGGTGCATGATTACCGCGCTGCGGTCGATGTGCAGATGCAACAGCGTCTGCAAGCGGGCCAGCTGGACGCCGAGGCTTGCACAATCGTGCAACTCGGTATTGAGCATGAGCAGCAGCATCAGGAATTGCTGTTGACCGATATCAAGCACGCGTTATGGAGCAATCCGCTGCAGCCGGCGTATCGCAATGCAGCGGCACCGTCTGCGGCCCTCGCCAGCACATTGCGCTGGCATGCGCGCGACGAACAGATCGTTGAAATCGGTGCCGCAGCGTGGCCGCAGTCGGACACGTTTGCCTACGACAACGAATCGCCGCGTCACCGCGTGCTGGTCGGCGCGCATGCCCTGGCCAACCGCGTGGTCACCAATGCGGAGTTCCAGGACTTCATCGATGCCGGTGGTTACCGCAGCGCCGGTACCTGGCTCAGCGATGGTTGGGCGATGGTGCAAGCACAAGGTTGGCAGCATCCGTTGTATTGGGACGTGGATGGACGCGAGTTCACCCTCGATGGTTGGCGTGCGCGCGACCCGCATGCACCGGTCTGCCATTTGAGCGTGTTCGAGGCCGATGCGTTTGCGCGCTGGGCCGGCGCACGTCTGCCCACTGAAGCCGAATGGGAACAGGCCGCCACCGGCGTGCCGGTGCAAGGCAATTTCGTCGACACCGACGCGCTGCATCCGCGTGGTGCCGAGGCTGTGGATACCGGCATCCAGCAGCTGTTCGGCGATATCTGGGAATGGACCGGCAGTGCGTATCTGCCGTATCCGGGGTTCGCGCCGTGGCCCGGGTCGCTGGGCGAATACAACGGCAAATTCATGAACGCGCAATGGGTGCTGCGCGGTGGCAGTTGTGCCACGCCTGCTAGCCACATCCGCGCCAGTTACCGCAATTTTTTCCCGTCCGATGCGCGGTGGCAGTTTGCTGGCGTGCGCCTTGCCAAGGATCTGCCTTGAACGCCGCCGCCCATGCCATGCAACGCGCGCACGCCGCGCTGACCGACCTGCGCCCGCAGCCGGACGACATCACTGCCGACGCACTGGCGGGCTTGTCGCAAACGCCCAAGACGTTGCCGTCGAAATATTTCTACGATGCGCACGGCTCGCAGCTGTTCGAAGCCATCACCCAGCAGCCGGAGTACTACCTCACCGGCACCGAACTGGGTTTGCTGGAAGCCAGCATGCCGTCGATTGCGCAGGCGATCGGCGCCGGCGTGCACGTGGTCGAATACGGCAGTGGCAGCGGTCGCAAGACCGAACTGCTGTTGCAGGGCTTGCACCATGTGGTGGCCTACACGCCGCTGGAAATATCGCGCACTGCCTTGCTCGACAGCACTGCGCGGCTGGCGCAGCAGTTTCCGCAGATCCAGATGCTGCCGGTCTGCACCGACTTCACCAAGCCGCTGCGCCTGCCCGATGCACAGCGCCCGGCGTGTGGGCATCTGATGTTCTTCCCCGGCTCCACGCTGGGAAATTTCACCGACCCGGCTGCCATCGCGTTGATGAATGCGATGCGCCAGACCATGGGTAGCGATGGCTGCGCCTTGATCGGTATCGATCTGGACAAGGACGCCGGTTTGATCGAAGCCGCCTACAACGATGCCGCGGGCGTCACCGCCAAATTCACCTTGAATCTGCTGGTACGGCTCAACCGTGAGATCGGCAGCGATTTCGATCTGGATGGCTTCGGCCACCATGCGGTGTATGCGCGCGAGCGCGGCCGCATCGAAACCTTTTTGATCAGCCAACGCGCGCAGCGCGTGCACGTGGGCGGCAAGAACTTCGACTTTGCCGAAGGCGAAGCGATGCAGGTCGAATACAGCTACAAATACACCGACGCGCACTTCGCCGAACTCGCCGCCGCTGCCGGGTTGAAAGTGACGCACGGTTGGAACGATGCCAAGGATTGGTTCGGGCTGCGCTTGTTGCGCCCTTTTTGACGTCGCGGAGTTGGGCGTGCAACAGGTCGATGACGTGCAGATCGCAGCGGTCATGCGCGCACTGCTTGCACACCGGTTGCCGGAGCGCTCGATCTGCCCTTCCGAAGTAGCTCGCGCAATCAACGATGACGCCACTGCCTGGCGTGCGTTGATGCCGCAGGTGCGCACCGTGGCCACCGACTTGGCACGCAAGGACATCGTGCGGATCACCCAGCAGGGCGAGGTGGTCGACCTGGACACCGCGCGTGGTCCGATCCGTTTGATGCGCGGCTCGCATTTCGAATGAAGCACCTGTGATGGCGTGGCGCAGGGTATCCAAAGCCCGCTGCCGCTGAGAGATCGCGCCCGATCCCATAACGAGCATCAACCACAACCGCCACGCAATCAGACTCGCAACCGCATCAACCGTGCCTAGCCAAAACAGCACCGTAACGCTGATCCGCCACTGTTACGCCGCCTGCACCACATGCAACACCTTGGGATTACGCCACTGCGCCATCAACGCAGCCTCACGCGCCTTGGCGTCTTGCAGATGCGCATGCTTGATATGGCCGTAACCGCGGATGTGTTCGGGGATGCTGGCGATCTGTGCGGCCAGGCCGACGTTGTCGACATCCAGGCGCTCCAGCAGTGATTGGACTGTTGCCACGTAATCGGCAATCAGCTGACGCTCGCCACGCCGTTCGGCGCTGTAGCCGAACACGTCGAGCTTGCCGCCGCGCAGGAATTTCAACCGCGCCAGCAGTTTGAAGGCAATGAACATCCACGGCCCGTAGTCGCGTTTGATCGGATGGCCATGCGCATCCTTCTTGGCGAGCAAGGGCGGCGCAAGGTGGAAACGCAGCCTGTAGTCGCCCTCGAACTGTTGCTGCAACCGGCGTTGAAAATCGCCGCGCGTGTACAGCCGCGCCACTTCATATTCGTCCTTATAGGCCATCAGTTTGAAGCCATAGCGTGCGACGGCCTGCGTCAATGCGCTGCTGCCGGGCACGCATCGCGCCTCCTGCAACCGCACGCGCTCGACCAGGGCGAGATACCGCTGTGCATAAGCGGCATCTTGATACTCGGTCAGAAACGCGACGCGACGCACGATGGCTTCATCCAACGACTGCGCCAGTTGCTCGTCGTCGAGCGGATGCGCCGGCGCATCGACATCGCCATGCAGCGTGCTGCCATCGGTTTGCGCCAAGGCACGTGGCGCACCTTGGCCACTGAGATCATGCGCATCCCAACTGCCGGGTGCATGCGCTTGCGGTATGTGGCCATACGCACGCGCAGACCCGCCAACGTTCGGCAGACCCGCAGCGCGCCGCACTGCCGGCAGATCGATTGCGGCCAGGCGGCCCCACGCAAATGCCTGCTGATTCATCGCCACGGCCGCGCCGTTGAGTTCGATCGCGCGCATCAGCGCCGCGTGCGACAACGGCACCAGCCCTTGCTGCCAGGCATAGCCGAGTACGAACAGATTGCTGGCGATCGCATCGCCCAGCAGCGCCGTCGCCAGTTGCGTGGCATCCAGTAACAAAGGCTCCCCGCCGCCCAATGCGATGCGCACGCCGGCAATGATCTCGGCGGCGGGAAACTGCAGATCCGGCTGGGTGGTGAAGCTGCCCGGCATCGCTTCGTAGGTGTTGAGCACCACCTGGGTGCGGCCATCGCGCACCTTGGACAACGCCCAGTAATCGTTGACCACCACCATGTCGCAGCCCAGCACCAGATCCGCTTCGCCAGCGGCAATGCGCACCGCGTGGATATCTGCTGGTTGGCGTGCGATACGGATATGGGTGGTCACCGCGCCGCCTTTTTGCGCAAGGCCGGTCTGATCCAGCACCGTGGCGCCTTTGCCTTCCAGGTGCCCGGCCATGCCGAGCAGGGCGCCGATGGTCACCACGCCAGTGCCGCCGACGCCGGTGATCAGGATGTTCCAGGGCTGTTCCAGTGTGGTGCGCTGCGGCGGGAGGGGCAGGTTGTCCAACAACGCGCTCGCATCGCGTTGTTTACTTTTGCGCACCGCACCGCCATGCACGGTGACAAAGCTCGGGCAAAAGCCCGACACGCAGGAATAATCCTTGTTGCAATTGGACTGATCGATCTCGCGCTTGCGCCCGAACTCGGTCTCTTTGGGCAGCACCGACACACAGAAACTCTTCTCGCCGCAATCGCCGCAGCCTTCGCACACCAGCGAATTGATCATGACGCGCTTGGGCGGGTCGATCAGCTTGCCGCGTTTGCGACGGCGGCGTTTTTCGGTGGCGCAGGTCTGATCGAAGATCAAGATCGATACGCCCTTGACCGTGCGCAGACGCTGCTGCACCGCATCCAGCTCGCTGCGATCGTAGAAGGCCACCTCGCTGGGAAAACGCTCGCGCCTGCGCGTCCATTTTTCGATGTCGTCGCTGACGACCGCTATTTCGTGGATGCCTTCGGCACGTAGTTGATGCGCGATGTCCGGCACGGTAAGTGTGCCGTCCACCGGCTGGCCGCCGGTCATTGCCACCGCATCGTTGTAGAGAATTTTGTAGGTGATATTGACGCCGGTGGCGACCGACTGCCGAATCGCCAGCGAACCGCTATGAAAGTAGGTGCCATCGCCCAGGTTCTGGAATACGTGGGGCGTATCGGTAAACGGCGCCTGCCCAGACCACGTCACGCCTTCGCCGCCCATGTGGGTGAAGGTGTCGGTGGCGCGATTCATCCAGGTCACCATGTAGTGGCAACCGATCCCGCCGAGTGCGCGCGAGCCTTCCGGCACCACCGTGGAGGTGTTGTGCGGGCAGCCGGAGCAGTAGTGCGGCACCCGCGGAAACAGCACGCGCGGCAAGGCCATTTCCGCTTCTTTGGTGTCCATCCAGTGCAGTCGCTGCTCGATCGAGTCAGTCGTGAAAAAGCGCTGGATGCGCTTGCCGATCACCGCCGCGATCGTGGCCGGGGTCAGCTCGCCGGTGGACGGCAGAATCCACGTGCCGTGCTCGTCGTACTTGCCGACGATGCTCGGTCGCGCCCCGGCGCTGGCCGGCCAGTTGTAGAACAGCTCCTTCATCTGCCGCTCGATGAAGGCTTTCTTTTCTTCCACCACCACGATGTCTTCGAGCCCCTGCGCGAATGCGCCGATGCCCACCGGCTCCAGCGGCCAGGTCATGCCGACCTTGTACACGCGGACGCCGATGTCGCGGCACGCCTGCGCATCCAGGCCCAGATATTCCAGCGCCTGCAGTACGTCCAGATAGCTTTTGCCGGTGGTCACGATGCCCAGCCGCGCATGCGGCGACTCCAGCACCACCCGGTCGATCCGGTTGGCCCGCGCGAATGCTTGCGCGGCGGCGATCGCGTAGCGGTGCAGGCGCATCTCCTGATCCACGGGCGGATCCGGCCAGCGGATGCTCAAGCCACCCGGCGGCAGCGCGAAGTCGTCCGGCAGCACGATGGTGCGTGCGAATGGGTCCACCTCCACCGAGGCGGACGATTCGACCGTCTCGGCAATGGTCTTGAAGCCGATCCAGCGCCCGGTGTAGCGGCTCATTGCCCAACCGAGCAGGCCCATATCCAGGATGTCCTGCACCCCGGCCGGGTTGAGGATGGGCATCATCGCGCTGACGAATTCTTCTTCCGAGCCGTGCGGCAGAGTCGAGCTGCGGCAGGCATGGTCGTCGGCGGCCAGCGCCAGCACGCCGCCATACGGCGAGGTGCCGGCGGCGTTGCCGTGCTTGAACACATCGCCGCTGCGGTCCACGCCCGGGCCTTTGCCGTACCACATGCCGTACACGCCCTGTACCTTGGCGCCGGGGAACAGATTGGTCTGCTGGGTGCCCCAGACCATGGTCGCGGCCAAGTCCTCGTTGAGGCCGGGGGTAAAGGTCACCCTGGCCGCGTCCAGATGCTGGCGCGCACGCCACAATTCCATATCCAGCCCGCCCAGTGGGCTGCCGCGGTAACCGCTGATGAAGCCGGCGGTGTCCAGGCCGGCGGCGTTGTCGCGCAGGCGTTGCATCAACGGCAGCCGCACCAGCGCCTGCACCCCGGATAAGTAGATGCGCCCGTCGGCGCGCGTGTATTTGTGCTCCAGCGTGTAGTCCGCATCCACCTGGCCGAGCTCCGGCGTGTTGGCAGAGTCGGGAGAAGAGAGTGCAGCGGTAATGGTCATGGCATGCCCGGAAAGGGTGGCTGGAACAAGGGGCTCCAAAACGGCCTGACGATTGTAGCAGCCGCTATTTACATGCCCGGTGACGTGCACACAGCTGACCTGACTGGCGTACGCCTGTATGCGCCGAGCTCTATCAGGGCGCGTTGGGGGGCTGCTTTCCAACGGTAGCCGGCAATACCGTGCCATCGTCGGGAACGACGGGCTGGGACCTGCTGCGTTCCGATCCGGCCGACAAAGCGTTGCAGCAGTGGGCCAAGCTGGCCAACGGTCGTCCGGCCGCGTCGGCATGGTTGCCGACCACCGCGGCGTTGGCGCTATGGCGTGCCGGGCGCAACCAGGAGGCGGTCGAGGTGGTACGCCGCCGCCGTGCGTACCTGGCCGGACTGCTGGAGCAGCCCCGCCAACTATGCCGGCCTGCTGCCCGACTGGCGGGAGGCAGAGCGCGCCAGTCTGGCCGAGGTCTTTGTGGCCTGGCAGGCCAACCCACCGGCGTTTCCGTAAGTCGGCATCGCGCTGCCGGAAAACCGCCGCAGCGCGATGCCGTGCATCAGCCGATTCTGCGACGGCCATCTGCACGGGTGGCTGCGTTTGCATGGACACGGCCTGCGCAAAGTGCGCGGGGCTTCATGAGCCAGCACTACAGGCGTTGTTCGTGGCCGATCGCTTCATATCGCGCGCGCCCATCCCCACGCGCGCCGCGTTTCAACAAGGATCGCTGCGCGGCATGGCGTGCCGACGCCCTTGCCCGCGCACCAACATGGAACACGCCGCAAGCACGTTCCTGCTGGCTTTTTGGCGGCGTCCATGCTGCCAAAGGTGTCGCGACGGTGGGCGGACAAGGATCTTGGAAATGGTCGGTGTGCAGGGGTGCGACATGGGCATGCGTCGATCCGGCTGCAGACCCACCATGCTGCGGCATCCGCTCAGGCACGCTAGCCAGGCCAGCGCGCCGCGGATACGGTCCCGCCCCCTACTATGCGATCCTGCGCATCGCTTTCCGACAGACATGACCACACCATGGCGGTGGATGCCTTTTCGTTGATTCTGGCGATGTTGGGATTGGGCCTGCTATTCGCCCGCCTGCGGTTATTGCCGGACAACAGCGCCGAGGTGCTTAACCGCGTCGTGTTGTACATCTGCTTACCGGCCTCGGTGCTGACCTATGTGCCGCGCCTGCACCTGGAAGCCTCGCTGGGTGGGGTCATCGCCACACCCTGGCTGCTCACCGCGATCATCGTGCCCTTGCTGTGGGGCTGCAGCCGCCTGTTCGGCTTCCGGCGCGAGGAATACGCCGCGTTATTGATGTGCGTGGTGTTTACCAACTCCAGCTTCATCGGGTTTCCGATGGTACGTGCGCTGATCGGCGACCAGGCCCTGCCGTATGCGGTGGTCTACGACCAGTTCGGCACCTTCGTGCTGTTGTCCACCTTCGGGTTGTATGTGCTGGCCCGTTACAGTGGCGACACCCCACCAACCGCCAGGCTGATCCTGCTGCGGGTGCTGCGTTTCCCGCCGCTCTGGGCGCTGCTGTTCGCACTGACCCTGATGCCGGAGCGGCCGCCGGCCTGGATCGGCTCCGGGCTCAAGGGCCTGGCCGATGCGATGCTGCCGCTGGTGATGCTGGCGGTGGGTTTCTCGCTGCAACTGCGCCTGCCTGCGGACGAGCTCAAACCGCTGGCGGTGGGCCTGGTGTTCAAGCTGATGGTAATGCCGATCCTGGCATTGCCGCTGTCTTGGGCGCTTGGCCTGCACGGGCAGATGCTGCAGACCAACGTGCTCGAATCGGCCATGCCCACCATGATCACCGCCGCCGCGCTGGCCATTTCGCATCGGCTGGCACCGCGCCTTGCCGCGGCCATGGTCGGCTACAGCATCCTGCTATCGTTGCTGACCTTGCCCGCGTGGGCCTGGTTGCTTGCACGGCTGGTGGCGTAATGCGTTGTTGTTGACGCACGCGCTGCGGTATCGACTAAGAGCGGCACGGCGATCGAGCCGCAGCCTGATCTGCATGCACGACGCCAGCCGATCGCAGTTGCAATGGTGCACTGCGATGACAACAACGGCGATGCAACACTTGGCAACCACACATACGCCGCACAAGGATCTTCGGCCATCGACCACACGCGCCCGATGCTCGCGCCAGCGCTCTGCCATCGCGTTTAACGCGTTTCGACTACTTCCTCACCTGGTCGCGGTGTACGCTGCCGGCTTGCTCCCGGAAGCGAGGCGTGCATGAAGACAGTCCTGGTGGCCGCCTCCAAAGGCGGCGTCGGCAAGACCACGATCGCCACCAATCTGGCCGCACATGCGGCATTGCAAGGCCAGCGCACCGTGCTGGCAGATGCCGATCCGCAAGGCTCGTCCACGCGTTGGGCACAACGCCGCGCCAGCCTGGAAAGTGCGGTGCTGCCGATCGACGCCACCCGTCGCCGCAACTGGCAAGCCGCCGTTCCCGATGGCACCGACAAGCTGATCATCGACGCCCCGGCCGGGGCGATGGCCGACGACCTGAGCGGATTTCTGGACCATGTCGATGCCATCGTGGTGCCGGTGCTGTCCTCGGCGCTGGATATCGAAGCGGTGGTCGGCTTCCTCAATACGTTGGCCAAAGTGGCGCGCGTGCACCAGCGCAAATTGCCTGTGGGCCTGGTTCTCAACCGCGCCCGTTACTGGACCCAGACCTCGCAGCAGGCGGCCGAGATGATCGGCGCCTGGCCGTACCCGCTGGTGACCCAACTGCGCGACACCCAAGCCTATGTGGTCATGGCCGGGCTGGGGCGCAGCTTGTTCGACTACCGCTCGGCGCAGGTGCGCGACCATCAACAGGACTGGGAGCCACTGTTCAAGTGGCTCAAGAAGGCCTAACCGGAACGTTCCTATGCGCGAATTGATCCTGTTGCGACACGCCCATGCCGAGCCGGCCGATACCGGTCAAGCCGATTTCGATCGCCCGCTGTCCCCGCATGGCATCGCCGAGGCCGAAGCGGCCGGGCGTTGGCTATGCGAGCAGCGTCTGGTGCCCGACCGCGTCCTGTGTTCGCCGGCCAGGCGCGCTCGCGAGACGCTGGAAGCGGTGCTGGAGCTCACCGGCTACATCGAACAACAGCTGGACGAACGCATTTACGAAGCCACTCCGGGCGCCCTGGCCAGCCTCATGGACGAACACCGCGAGGCCGAGCGCCTGCTGCTGGTCGGCCACAACCCGGGCCTGGAGCGGCTGGCGGCATTGATGCACAGTGGCCAGACCGGCGATTACCGCGGCATGCCGACTGCGTCGATCGCATTGCTTGCACTGCCGCTGGACGCGACCATCGAGCCAGGTATCGCCCGCCTGACTGCCTTCTGGTGGCCTTGATCGGTGTCAACGTCGCTGCGCTGGTACGCCTGGCTCGCGCTCTGGGTCGTATTCCCGTGCGTGGCGCAGCAAAAGGTGCACTCCATCGACCCAGTGCAATCGCGCTTCGGGTTCGAGATCAGGACGCGCTTCGGCATGAAGATCGAGGGGTTCTTTCCGCGTTTTCGCGGTGAAGTGTTGGAGTTGCCCGACGGACGCCAGCAGGTGCGCTTCCGCCTGGATGCCACGCAGGTGGAAATCCCCGGCAAGTACCGCTACACGAGTTGGATGCGTGGCGAGGATTTTTTCGACGTTACCCAGTACCCGGTGGTGGAATTCGACTCGCTTCCCTATACCGATGAGGTGGCCAAGCATGGCGGCGACATCACCGGCAACCTGACCATTCGCGGAATCACCCATGTCGAGACCTTGCATGTGGCGCCAGCTGAATGCGCGCGGCCGGGCTATGATTGCGATGTGATCAGCCGAGGTACGGTCCTGCGTGGACGTTACGGAATGAATGCGTGGGAGATGGCCCTGGGCGACAGGGTGACGTTCATTTTGCGCGGGCGACTGCAGGAGGCGCGGCGCCCGTGAGGTTTGTGTTGAGGATTCTTGTGCTGGCAACGCTGTTGCTCGGCACCGGATGCGCCGGCCTATCGCGAATCGAACGCAACCGTGCTGCCGGCGTTGCCGCTGCGGCGCGCAGCACCGCGGTCAACTGCACCCAGGCCAATCGCTGCGCGCAGCCGTCACCATTGCGCGCGCTGGGCGGCGAAGCCATCACCGCCTCCACGC
Organism: Xanthomonas fragariae; assembly: GCF_017603965.1. Taxonomy (NCBI): domain Bacteria; kingdom Pseudomonadati; phylum Pseudomonadota; class Gammaproteobacteria; order Lysobacterales; family Lysobacteraceae; genus Xanthomonas; species Xanthomonas fragariae. The sequence goes on from NZ_CP071955.1 coordinate 173,685, forward strand.
CGGCTGCGCCGCGGCACTACGCCACTATCGTCGACCACGGGGAGGAATCGCTGGTCGCCCGGCTCAATCTGATCCGCAGCGCCACCCGCAGCGTCGATTTGCAGACCTATATATTCGACAAGGACGACAGCGCGCGCATGGTGCTGGACGCGCTGATCGATGCAGCGCAGCGCGGTGTCAAGGTGCGCATCCTGATCGACCAGCTGTCGGCGATCGCCGATCTGCAGATTCTTGGTGCGCTCTCCAGCACCCACGAAAACCTGCAACTGCGTATCTATAACCCCACCTTCGGCAAGGTCAAACTCAATTACTTCGACTACGCCAGCAGCGTGGTGTGCTGTTTCCGTCGTTTCAACCAGCGCATGCACAACAAGCTGCTGGTGGTGGACGACGTGCTCGGCATGGTCGGTGGGCGCAATTACCAAGACGACTATTTCGACTGGGACAGCGAATACAACTTCCGCGACCGCGACGTGATTCTGGCCGGCCCGGAAGTGCGCGCGATGGCGATCAATTTCGACGCGTTCTGGCGCGCCAGGCGCAGCGTACCGGCCGAGCGTCTGAACGATGTGGGGCGTCTGCTGTTGGAGCAGGGAGCACCGAAGATGCCGCCAGCCAACTTTCGCCGGCCCGACCGGGTGGCGCGGGTGGACCGCGAAGCACACGACCCGCAATTCGTGCGCGATGCCTTTGTGACCCCGGCCATGCCGGTGCAAGGCGTGCTGTATGCGGCCGATCTACCGCAAAAACACCGCAAGGAACACGCGGGCAGGGCGGTGTCCACGGCGCCGGAACTGGATAGCCTGATCGCCGGCGCGCAGCAGGAAGTGTTGCTGCAAACGCCCTACCTGGTGTTGTCCGATGAGGCGCAGGCAATCTTCCGCGATCTGCGCCGGCACCCGCAGCCTCCGCGCATCGTGGTGTCGACCAATAGCCTGGCTGCCACCGACAACCCGATCGTGTATGCGCTGTCGTACAAGTTCAAACGCCGCAACATGCGCCAGTTGGGCTTCAACGTGTACGAATTCAAGCCGTTCCCGCTGGATGCCCCGGTGGACTACGCCAGCCTGGTGCCGGATCAGCTCAATCCGGAGCCCGAACCTGCCAGCGACGACAGTCGCGCCAATCGCGTGATCGGCGGCAGCGCGGCCGGCAATGCGATGCGTGGCAGCAGCGGTGGCGGCGATGGCGATGGAATAACCGGTAATGCGATTCGCGGCAGCGGCGCTGGCCGCGCGCCCGGCGGGAGCAAGGTCGATCGACGTGTGCTGCGGACCGAAACGCGGCCCTCGTTCCTGGGCACGCGCGCAGTCAACAAACCGCTGCCGGTGACACGCGCCGGTGCACGTATGGGCTTGCACGCCAAATCGCTGGTGGTGGACCGCCGCATCGGCGTGATCGGTACGCACAACTTCGATCCGCGCAGCGAAAACTACAACACCGAGGCGGCGGTGGTGATCGACGATGCACGCTTTGCGCAGGCGCTGGCCGCCAGCATCGAGCGCGACATCTCCCCGGAAAACGCCTGGACGGTGGCCTCACGCGAAAAATCGCCGGTGCTGAGCGGATTGAACGACGGCGTCGGCAAAGTGTCCGAAGCCTTGCCGGTGCTGGACGTCTGGCCCTGGCGCTACGCCACAAATTACGAGTTCCAGCCCGGCCCCAATTGCCCGTTCCCGCTCAAACGTCAGGACCCGCAATTTCGGCAATGCTACGTGGCGGTAGGCGACTTCCCGGAGGTCAACGTCGGCCCGAAATGGTTGCTGGTAAGGATGCTTACCGCCTTCGGCGCCGGGTTGGTGCCAATTCTTTGATTGAGGTGGTCGTTCGGTAGTTGGAAGGTTGGCCGAGCTGCAAGCGTGGCCTGGTGCACGCAGTGATAGCTGTACTGTCACATCTGCTGTGCAATGACATGCCCCACCAGCACACAGCCCATCAGCACTGGTTGTAGCAGTAAGAGCGGCTAATAAAACGACTGCGCTCACCGCCAGGCGGGTGCGACCGGTGCTCGGAATCGGCATCTACCACGCGTACACTCCGGTTCCTGCGCGCCGTCCGCACCCACCTGACGACTGCTCGCTACGTGTTGTTAGCCCCTCTAAGTCGGATCAACCAAAAGCAGTTAGCAGCAGTTGAACCGGCCCCCCTCGGCCGCAGACGTGCAGACGTTGTCGCGATTCCCAATCCCAATCCCAATCCCAGCCTATGACCTTCCGCGAACCAGTCGATCTAGCAGCCCTCAACGCCTTCAGCCGCGACACCTTGATCGAACATCTGGGGATCGTGTTCACCGAGGCCGGTGACGATTGGCTACGCGCCACCATGCCGGTGGATGCGCGCACCAGACAGCCGTATGGCCTGCTGCACGGCGGTGCCTCGGTAGTGCTGGCCGAAACCCTGGGCAGCAGCGCTGGCAACCTGTGCGTGGATATGACAACCCATATGTGCGTCGGGCTGGAGATCAACGCCAACCATCTGCGCGCCGCCTACCAGGACTTGGTCACCGGCACTGCGCGTGCGGTGCATGTGGGGCGCAGCACGCAGGTGTGGGATATCACCATCGAAAACCCTGCCGGCAAGCGCGTATGCGTCTCGCGGCTGACCCTGGCGGTGGTTCCACGCACCAATGGTTGAGTCCGCTCGGCAACCGTATGCGTGCAACAGCGCCATCCGCTGCCGGCACTGCGCAGCGGCCAAGCTGCTGTCAAAATAGTTGTTGCGCCTCTTTCCCCTGTTTACCGGTCCCGTTCGTCGAATGAGCGAGTCATCCCTTGAAGCTACGCGTGACGCTGGCGGTGCGTGGCGTTGGTTCCGGTACCTGTATCGGGTGCCGTTGCTACTGTTGCACTTAAGTATCTGCTTGCCGATCACCATGCTGTGCGTGGTGGTTCCGGCGCTGGCGCGCATCCGCACCGGGCGCGACGACACCCTGGACGAGTGGATGATTCGCTGGTGGCAGAGCAATCTGATGCGCATCTTCGGGTTTCGTCCGCGTCACTTCGGTACCCCGCTACCGGGCGCGGCCCTGTTCGTGGCCAATCACGTCAGCTGGATCGACATCTCGATGCTGCACAGCCAGCGCGTGATGGGCTTTGTGGCCAAGCGCGAAATCGCCGGCTGGCCGCTGATAGGCTGGCTGGCGGCCAAGGGCCAGACCATCTTCCATCAACGCGGCAATACCGAATCGCTGGGCTGTGTGCTGCAGGAGATGCGCGCGCGGCTGCAAAGCGGCAAGCCGGTGGGCGTGTTTCCCGAAGGGCGTACCCGCGGCGGCACCGAGGTCGGCCCGTTCCATGCGCGCATCTTTCAAGCCGCGGTCGAGTCCGGCGTACCGGTGCAGCCGGTGGCGCTGCGTTACGGCGTGCGTGGCAATGCGCAGGCGGTGGTCGCGTTCGGTGAACGCGAGAGTTTCTTCGCCAATATCGTGCGCGTGCTCGGCGAGCCGTCGCGGCTGGCCGAAGTGCATTTTCTGGAACCGATCCGCCGGTTCGATATCGAAGGACGTCGCCGCCTGGCCGACACTTCGCGTCAACGCATCATCGCTGCGATGGCGTCCTGAGCCGACGATGCAAACGCGTATCGCTGCTGCGGCCAGCACCACCCTCTCTGGGCCGATGAGCGCATGAACGCCTCCGACTACCTGCCGCCGCGCTGGCTGCGCAACCCGCATGTGCAATCGGTGCTGGGCAGCAGCGCGTTGCGCCGGATCCGCAGCCGTCAGTTGCTGGCTGCCAGCGGTGCGACCACCAGCGAACATATTCTCGATGGCGGCGACGGTGTGCGCCTGCAGGGCTGGATGAGCGTTCCACCTGGCCAGACACCCCTGCGCGGCACCGTGTTGTTGCTGCACGGATGGGAAGGCAGCGCCGATTCCAATTACATGCGCCTGACCGCCGCGTGCCTGCTCGGCTTGGGCTATCAGGTGTTCCGGCTGAATTTTCGCGATCACGGCGGCACCCATCACCTCAACGTGGACCTGTTCCACTCCGATCGCATCGAAGAAGTGGTCAACGCTGCGGGCGATCTGTGGCGGCGTTTTCCCGCGCCGCAGTTGCTGGCCGCGGGCTACTCGCTAGGTGGCAATTTCGCGTTGCGGCTTGCGCTGCGCGCGCCGGCCGCCGGCTTGCCACTGGCGCGCGTGGCAGCGGTGTGCCCGCTGCTGGATCCGGCGGCGACAATGCTGCAACTGGAAAAAGGCCCGCAGTTTTACGACTGGTATTTCCGTCGTAAATGGCGCGAATCGTTGCTGCGCAAGCGCAAGCTGTTCCCCGATCAACACGGCTACGACGACGCTACCCTGGCGCTGGACCTGCGCGGGCTGATGGCCTGGCTGGCCGAACAGCACACTGGTCATGGCTCGCTGGAAGCGTATTTCGACAGCTATTCGATCACCGGCGAACGCCTGGCCAACGTGCAGGTGCCGGTCGACATCCTGATGGCCGAAGACGACCCGGTGATTCCGTTCGCCGATTTCGCCGCCTGGCATTTGCCCGCGCACGCACAGCTGGAAATCGCGCGCTGGGGCGGTCATTGCGGCTTTCTGGAAAACGCCCGCGGCGACGGCTTCGCCGAGCGTTGGGTGGCTGAGCGACTGACGGCACACAGCTTGAGAGTGGCTGACAATACGTAGCGATCAGTCGCCAGGTGCGTGCGGGCGGCGCGGAGCAACCGCAGTGTACGAATGAGACATGCCGTTCCGGGCACCGGTCGCGCCCGCCTGGCGGAGCGTGCGGTCGTTTTGTCAGCCGCGCTAAGCCGGCGCCGCGCCTCGTTACAATAGGCGTTTGTCCTGGATACGCCGCCGTCATGCAAGACGCCATTCTTCAAGCCTTGCGCCGCAATGCGGCCGACGATGCGGTGGCGCTGGCACGCGAATGGGCGACGACTGCGCCGCACACCGCCGCCGCGCATTGCTGGCTCGGGCTTGCCCTGCAGCAGCAAGGTCAGCCGACACTGGCGCTGGCCAGCCTCGACACCGCACTGACGCTGACGCCTGAAGATGCCGACCTGCATCTTCTGCGCGCCGGCGTGTTGCTGGACGCGCGCGATCTGTCCGCCGCCGATGCCGCGCTGTTGCGCACCACCGCGCTGGACCCCAACCAGTTCAACGCCTACGTGATGCAGGCACATCTGGCGGTGGCGCGCGGTGATCTGGACGAGGCCGAACGGCTGAGCCGCACCGCCGCGCGCCTGGCGCCGGAGCATCCGCAGTTGCTGGCCGTCGATGGCCTGGTGGAAATGCGCCGCGGGCAAAGCGACCGTGCGCTGTCGCTGCTCACGCGCGCCGCCGAGCAGTTGCCGGACGATGCGCGGGTATTGCTTTCGCTGGGCTTTGCGTATCTGCACAAAGAACACTTTGCATTTGCCGAGCGCGCCTTCGAGCGGGTGATCGAACTCACACCCCCCGGTACAGCACTGCGCGCATTCATTGCGCAGCTCGCCCAGCGCCAAGGGCGTCTGGACGATGCGCTATCGGCGATGCATGGCGTGCTCGCTCAGCCCGACGGCGACATTCCGGCCATGCGCCGGCTCGCCGGCGAGATGGAATTGCACGCCGGGCGTCCTGATCAGGCCGCCGCGCATTTGCGTCTGGCGCTGGCGCATTGGCCGGCCGACCGGCGCACGTTGCACGCCTTGCTCACCGCCTGGGAGCGTTTGGGCGCGCTGGACGAGGCGCGCGACACCCTGGACGCGGCGCTGGCCACCTCGGCCAATGCACACGACCTATGGCTTGCGCGCCTGGCGGTGGAGTCGGTCGGCGGGCTGCAGGCACAGGTGGTGATCGAGCGCTGGCTGCTGGCCATGCCTGAGCATCTGCCGGCGCTGGAAGCGCTGATGCGCGTGCACGACATGCAAGGTCACGCCGACGCAGCAGAGATGGTGGCGCGCCAGATCGTGGCGGTGGAACCGGGCCGCATCAGCGGGGAGCAGCGCATCGTCGAAGCCTTGCTGGAACGCGACCCGCCGGCGGCGATCGCCTGCGTGCAATCCTTGATCGACTCGCTGCCCGAGCCTCGGCAGACCTTGTTGCGGCCGTGGCTGGGCAATGTGCAGGATCGCGCCGACCAGCCCGATGCCGCATTGGCGACCTGGATGCAGTTCCAGCGCGAACAGGCCCAGCACCGTCTGCCGTTGCCGCCGCAGGCCGCCAAGCAACCGATGCAATGGCCGGCGTTGGGCACCATTCCCGACACCGTCACTGCCCGTCCGCTGTTCGTCTGGGGCACGCCCGGCTCGCATGTTGAATGCCTGATCGCAGTGATGGGCGCAGCTACCCCGCTGGTGCGCGGCGACCGCTACGGCACCACGCCGCCGTCCGACGCACTGCAGAGCTATCGCACCGTCGAGCAACTGGCTTCCGGCCAATTGGCACCGATGGCGTTGGTGGAAGGCTGGAAGGCGCAGCTGCCGCGGCGCGGCATCGACGACGGCAACGTTATCGACTGGCTGCTGTGGTGGGACAACACCTTGCTCACCGCGCTGCGCCCGCATCTGCCCGAAGGCCGGCTGGCGATTGCGCTGCGCGACCCGCGCGACATGCTGCTGGACTGGCTGTCGGCCGGCGCGCCCGCGCCACTGGCCGTCCAGTCGCCGCAGCAGGCCACCGATTGGTTGCTGGCTGCGCTGGAACAACTTGCCGTGCTACACGAACGCGATCTGTATTCCCACCGCATCATCCGGCTGGATGGCATCGAGAGCGACCCGCAGGGGATTTCCAGCGCGCTGGAGCAGGCCTTCGGCCTGAGTTTTCCGCTGGTCGAACCGCGCGGCCCGGCGCGGTTGGCCTCGGGCCGGTGGCGCAACTACCGTGGTGTGCTGGGCGCGCAGTTCGATCTGCTCACCTCGATGGCGGTGCGCTTCGGTTACCCGCAGGAGTGAGCCGGCAGCAATAAACCCGGTCGCGCGCACCAAAGGGTTCCATTGCGATGGCATCCTCGCCGCTGACGCAATGCGCACAACACATCACACTTGCGATCGAAGTCCTATTTCCCAGACATGCTGAAACCACCAGCAGTCGTGCGTTTGCGTCCAGCAACGATCCAACTGCTATTCACGGATCGTCCCGACGCCCACTTGCAGATGATCACAGCACGCGAGATGTTCGATCGCTAACCATTGGCTTCACTAACCATTGGCTTCAATCATCTGGTCAAGCACATACACCGGCGCGCCGTCTGCGCCCGTATCCGCGGGGTACCGCGTCACCCGCAGCAAGGTGCGGATGCTGGCGTCGTGCTCGAAGCCTTCGATCTGGCCGTCGAAGGTGTGCCAAGCCGTTGATACCGGTGCCTCGGCCTGCGCGCCGGATCTTGCTCGCGCAGTTGCAGGTATTGGCGCGACGGGTCGGAAGCGCGCGGCACGGTGTCGGCGGCCACTTGGATCAGGGCAGCGTCTAGCCAGGCCCGTCATCGCGCGAGTGTGCTGTGGCGACGCCGCCGAAGACCAAGTGGGTGCCGTCGCTGCGGGTCAGGGTCAGCCTGGACATGGCCTGCGCGTTGTCTAGCACCACCGCGAAGCGGCCGCACAGCAACTCGCTCGCCGCGCGCTCCTGCGCCATCCGTCGCGACTGCGCGCACAGGCGCTTGCTCGGCACCACTCGGCTGATCTGCAACTGCGTCTCGGTAACACTGTAATTGGCGCCCAGCGCATTGCAGGTCTGGCTGACCTGTATACGTAGATCGCTGAAATCCAGCTGCAAGGGCGGTGTGCCATCGACGAACAGGCTGCGCAAGGCAGTCCCATGCGCATCACTGGCCTGCTGCAACTGCCAGTGCTGCGCTTGCAAGACAGCCCGCAGCGGGGCGTTGTCGGCAGCAGGCGCGCTCACCGAGGCCGACTCGGTGGCAGCGGCGTGGGAGCCGGGCACTGCGCTCGACCCGCAGGCCGTCACGCCCGCCGCCAGCAGTGCAGGGGCGAAGAACACGGCACGCATGGGCGGCTCCCGGTGATCGATGCGTCAGTGATACCGCCACCATGCGCCCAGGGCAATGACGCGCTTCACTGCCTGGGCGGATGTCATGCACGCCCTTGCCGCAATGTGCATGACACGCGTCTGCGGTTGTGGTCTCACGCCACAGCCGGCAACCACAACAGCAAGGCGACGCCGAGCACGATGCGGTAGATCGCAAACACTGTGAAGCGGTGCTTCTTGATGTAGCCCAGCAGCCACTTCACCACCACAAAACCGGTGATGGTTGCCGCCAAAAAGGCCACTGCCACGTCGGCCCAATTCTCAGCGCCGAAGCCGCCTTCCTTGTACATCTCCAGCAGCGCGTAACCGCTGGCCGCGAACATGGTCGGAATGCCCACCATGAACACGAAATCCGCTGCGGCCGAGCGCTTGCTCAGGCCCAGCAGCATGGCCAGGAAGATCGCTGACGCCGAGCGCGAGGTACCTGGAAATACGCCGGCCACCACCTGCGCCAGACCGACGGCGATGGCCACTTTCCAGGTCACCACATCGCGCTCGGGCAGCTTGCCGGCAAAATGTTCGGCCACCAGCATCCACAGGCCGCCGATCAGCAACGCCCACGCCACCGGGTGTACGGTTTCCGGCAGCTGCCAACCGGCTTTGCGCACGATCAGCCCAACCACCGCAGTGACCATGAAGGCCGTACCGATCTTAAGCACGTAATCGCGATTTTCGCGCTCGCCCAGGCCGGTGGCCAGGGTCCACAGCTTCTGCCGCAGCGCCAGGCAGATGGCCAGGATCGCACCGGCCTGGATAACGATATTGAAGAAGTCAGAACGGCGTCCGAGCCCGAGCAATTGTGGGTGTTCGGCGATCAACAGGTGGCCGGTGCTGGAGATCGGCAGGAATTCGGTAAGACCTTCGAGAATGCCCAACAGCAGGGCGGAAATCAGATCGGACATCGGACTGGAGAGGAGATGGGGGAGGGGTCAGGATAGTGCATTGCGGCATGCCCCATATCAGTGCAAAATGCAATCCGCTAGCACCAATACAGTGCTATCTATGTGTGAGCGGTCTCGAGCGATGCATGCAAAATCAAAGGCTTGTGAAATTCAAAAGCTTGGCATGGTCCCTGCTGTAATTTCCGCTCACGAGCCACTCCAACTCCTGCCGAGGTTTCTTCCGATGTCCGTGGAAAATGTTGAAAAGCTGATCAAGGACAATAAGGTCGAGTTTGTCGACCTGCGCTTCGTCGATATGCGTGGTGTACAGCAGCACATCACCTTCCCGGCAAACATCATCGAGCCGGCGCTGTTTGAAGAAGGCAAAATGTTCGACGGCAGCTCGATCGCGGGTTGGAAGGGCATCAACGAGTCGGACATGGTCCTGCTCCCGGACGCAGCCACGGCGTATCTGGATCCGTTCTTCGCCGATCCGACCATCGTGCTGACCTGCGACATTCTCGATCCGGCCACCATGCAAAGCTATGAGCGCGATCCGCGCGGGATCGCCAAGCGTGCCGAGGCCTATCTGAAGTCGTCGGGCACCGCCGACCAGGCTTTCTTCGGCCCGGAGCCGGAATTTTTCATCTTCGATTCGGTCCGCTTCGCCAACGAAATGGGGCATACCTTCTTCCAGGTCGGTTCGGAAGAGGCCGCTTGGAACACCGGTGCCAAGTACGACGGCAGCAACAGCGGCTACCGTCCGGGCGTCAAGGGGGGTTACTTCCCGGTTCCGCCGACCGACACGCTGCACGACCTGCGCGCGGAAATGATCAAGACGCTGGAACAGGTCGGCATTGAGACCGAAGTGCACCACCATGAAGTGGCCACCGCCGGCCAGTGCGAGATCGGCACCAAGTTCAGCTCGCTGGTGCAGAAAGCCGACGAACTGCTGACGATGAAGTACATCATCAAGAACGTTGCCTACCGTAACGGCAAGACCGCCACCTTCATGCCCAAGCCGATCGTCGGCGACAACGGCTCGGGCATGCACGTGCACCAGTCGCTTGCCAAGGGTGGCACCAACCTGTTCTCCGGTGACGGTTACGGCGGCCTGTCGCAGATGGCGCTGTGGTATATCGGCGGCATCTTCAAGCACGCCCGCGCGATCAACGCGTTCGCCAACTCCGGCACCAACAGCTACAAACGTCTGGTGCCGGGCTTCGAAGCACCGGTGATGCTGGCTTATTCGGCCCGTAACCGCTCTGCCTCGTGCCGCATTCCGTGGGTCACCAACCCCAAGGCGCGCCGCATCGAAATGCGCTTCCCCGATCCGTTGCAGTCCGGCTATCTGACCTTCACCGCGCTGATGATGGCCGGCCTGGACGGCATCAAGAACCAGATCGACCCGGGCGCGCCCAGCGACAAGGATCTGTACGACCTGCCGCCGGAAGAAGAGAAGCTGATCCCGCAGGTCTGCTCCAGCCTTGACCAGGCGCTGGAAGCGCTGGACAAGGATCGCGAGTTCCTCAAGGCCGGCGGCGTGATGAGCGACGACTTCATTGACGGCTATATCGCGCTGAAGATGCAGGAGGTCACCAAGTTCCGTGCTGCGACCCACCCGTTGGAGTACCAGCTGTACTACGGCAACTGAGTTCCACCGCGGTGATGGCGGAGGCCCCCCTCCCACCTCCGCCATCGCCGCACATGATCGATCGGCCCATGGCATCTGCCGTGGACCAAATGGCTATTTGAGAAAGCACTCGATCGCGGCGCGCGGGGCTGGACTTCGTTATAAGGCGAATGCATGGCATCTGCTAGGGTCTGCGTGATCGCGAACGATCGGATGCCGGGGTTGGCATCCAGGTGAATAACACCGCCGGGCGGCGCAATGCCGGCCGGTTCTTTCCACCATTCGGGGTATGCGCATGAAATTGATCACCGCTATCATCCGGCCGTTCAAGCTCGACGAGGTCCGCGAGGCCCTGTCTGCAGCGGGCGTGTCGGGAATCACCGTCACCGAGGTCAAGGGCTTCGGACGCCAGAAAGGTCACACCGAGCTGTATCGCGGCGCAGAGTATGTCGTCGACTTCCTGCCCAAGATCAAGATCGAAACGGTGGTCACCGATGATCGGCTGGACGCGGTGGTCGAGGCAATCCAGAACGCAGCCGGCACCGGCAAGATCGGCGACGGCAAGATCTTCGTGACCGCCATCGAGCAGGTCGTGCGTATCCGCACCGGCGAGATCGGTGCCGATGCGCTCTGATTCATTCCCCCCCGGAGTCCTTATGAAGACATCTCTTTTTGCCGGGTGGAAGGCCTGGTTCTGCGTCTGCATGCTGATGCTTTTCAGCGCGCTGGTGGTTGGCGGCATGGGCAACGCGTATGCGCAGTCCACTCCACAGGTCACTCCGCTGCCGACCGAGCCGGTCACCACCGAACCGCTGCCCTCCGCGCAACCGGGAACTGCACCGGTGGCTGCCGCCGAGGCCGCGCCGGTGGTGGAGAAGGGCGACGTCGCCTGGATGCTGACCTCCACGCTGCTGGTGCTGCTGATGGTGGTGCCGGGCCTGGCGCTGTTCTACGGCGGCATGGTGCGCGCCAAGAACGTGCTGTCGGTGCTGATCCAAGTCGCTGTGGTGTTCTCGCTGCTGACCATCCTGTGGGTGGTGTATGGCTATAGTCTGGCGTTCTCCGGCGAAGGCCCATGGATCGGCAATCTGGACAAGGCGCTGCTAAAGGGCGTGACCATCGAAACGCTGGCGGCGACCTTCACCAAGGGTGTCAGTCTGCCCGAATACGTGTTCGTGGCGTTCCAGTCGACCTTCGCCGGCATCACCGGCGCACTGATCGTCGGCGCCTTCGCCGAACGCGCCAAGTTCGCCGCGGTGCTGCTGTTCTCGGTGATCTGGTTCACCTTCGGCTATCTGCCGCTGGCGCACATGGTCTGGGCCACCGGCGGTTACCTGTTCGGGCTGGGCGCACTGGATTTTGCCGGCGGCACCGTGGTGCACATCAACGCTGGTATTGCCGGTCTTGTTGGAGCCTACTTCGTCGGCAAGCGTGCCGGACTGGGGCGTGAGGCGATCAAGCCGCATAACGTGACCCTGACCTTCGTCGGAGCTTCGCTGTTGTGGGTTGGTTGGTTCGGCTTCAACGCCGGCTCCAATCTGGAAGCCAACGCCGGTGCGGCGTTGGCTTTCCTCAACACCCTGCTGGCGACCGCCGCTGCCATCCTGGGCTGGTCGCTGACCGAGAAGATCATCAAGGGCAAGTCCTCCGCCCTAGGTGTGGCCTCTGGCATGGTCGCCGGTCTTGTCGGCATCACTCCGGCCTGCGGCACGGTGGGTCCGTTCGGTGCGATCGCGATTGGTCTTGCGGCCGGCGTGCTGTGCGTGTGGGGCGTCACCGGTCTCAAGCGCCTACTCGGTGCCGACGACAGCCTGGATGTGTTCGGTGTGCATGGTCTGGGCGGCATCATCGGCGCCATCCTGACCGGCGTGTTCTCGGCAGCATCGTTGGGCGGCCAGAAGGGTGGCGATTACGACATCGTGCATCAGGTCGGCATCCAGACACTGGCTGTGGGCATCACCCTGGTGTGGATCGGCGTCGTGTCGGTCGTGGGTTTCCTGTTCGCCAAGCTGGTGTTCGGCCTGCGCGTCACCGTAGAAGCCGAGCGCGAGGGCCTGGACATCACTTCGCACGGCGAAGCCGCATACGAGTAGTCCTGAGCATGCATACCCGCGGCCATGCTGCCGCGGGTGACGCAACGACCCCGGCCGGAGAGCTGCCTTGCCGGGTCCGTTTTCCCCGCCGCCCTGACGAGTGCGAATCAACTGCCGAGGTGCCTGCATGACCAGCCGCACGCCTGTGACTTTCGGCGCTGATGTGTGCTGGTCAGATGCGATCCGCCGCCATCCGGCTCCGACTTGTTTCCATGCATGCTTCGTTTTGCGCGACATCCGCGCAAGCCGATGCTGTTTGCACTAAATTGGTGCAATGGTGATGTCGGCTCCGATGCCGTCGCTGGATAGCCTGGGCACCCCGGTGGCTTGGGCCGACCGCCAGGGTTGCGTGATAGCGGTCAACCCGGCTTTCGCGCGCTGGCTTGGGGTCAGCGCGCGGCGTTTGGTGGACCAACCACTGGCCGCACTGGAAGTACAAGGCGACGCGTTGGCCCGCTTTCTGCTCAACGACGAGCGCGACGTGCTGCGCCTACATCGGCTTGCCCTGGGCCTGCCCAACGATGCGCCCCGCTTTGCCGAAGGCTGGTTGTCGCGGCTGGACGACGGCGGTTGGCTGCTGGAAACCCATCCGGTCGACGAATTTCCTGCGCTGGATCCCACCCACGCGCTGCCCAACGCCTTGAGCGCTGCGCTCAAGGGCTTGGCGCATGAACTGCGCAATCCGCTGGCCGGGCTCAAGGGCGCCGCCCAGTTGCTGGCACGTCGCTCGGCGGGGCGCGACGAAGACGAGCGCGAGTTGATCGAGTTGATCGGCACCGAAATCGAACGCCTGCACACCTTGCTCGAACGTTTGCTCTCGCCCACACCGGCGCGCCCGCACGACCGCCTCAACATCCACGTCGTGCTTGAGCGGGTGTTGCGCCTGGCCGAAGCCGAGGGCGTCTGGTCGGTGCAGGTGCAGCGCGATTACGACCCCAGCATTCCCGACATCCTTGGCGATGGCGACCGCCTGACCCAGGCGGTGTGGAATCTGGTGCGCAACGCGTTCCAGGCCGGGGCCATGCGGGTAACGCTGCGCACGCGCGTGGAGCATGGCCAGCGCATCCGCGACCGCGTGCATGCGATGTCGCTGCGGCTGGAAATCATCGACGACGGCGGCGGCGTGCCGGACGAGCTGGCCGAGCATCTATTCCTGCCGCTGGTCAGCGGACGCGCCGAAGGCAGTGGGCTGGGGTTGGCGCTGGCCCAGCAGGTCTCGCGCGAACACCACGGCACGCTGACCTATCGCTCGCGTCCGGGCCATACCGTTTTCACTCTGCTGTTGCCCGAACTGGCAGGCGATCACCACAAGGAACATCTGCATGGCTGAGGCCGCCGCGGCATCTCACCGTATCTGGGTGGTCGACGACGACCGCTCGGTCCGCTTCGTGCTGTCCACCGCCTTGCGCGATGCCGGCTACGCGGTGGACGGCTTCGCCAGCGCCGCCGCCGCGCTGCAGGCGCTGGCGATGCAGCCCACCCCGGATCTGCTGTTCACCGACGTGCGCATGCCTGGCGAAGACGGCCTGACACTGCTTGACAAGCTCAAATCCAAGCACCCGCAATTGCCGGTGATCGTCATGTCGGCCTACACCGATGTCACCAGCACGGCCGGCGCGTTCCGCGGCGGCGCGCACGAGTTTCTATCCAAGCCATTCGATCTGGATGACGCAGTGGCACTGGCCGCGCGCGCGCTGCCGGATGCCGATGCCGGTGTCGACGAAATCGTCGGCACGCGGCCGGCCGAAGGCTCTGCATCATTGATCGGCGACACGCCCGCCATGCAGGCGCTGTTCCGTGCCATCGGCCGGCTCGCGCAGGCACCGCTATCGGTGTTGATCAACGGTGAAACCGGCACCGGCAAGGAACTGGTCGCACGCGCGCTGCACAACGAATCGCCACGCTCACGCAAACCTTTCGTTGCGCTCAATACCGCAGCAATTCCTGCCGAATTGCTGGAAAGCGAGTTGTTCGGCCACGAAACCGGCGCCTTCACCGGCGCCACCAAACGCCATATCGGCCGCTTCGAACAAGCCGATGGCGGCACGTTGTTTCTTGACGAAATTGGCGACATGCCGCTGCCGCTGCAGACCCGCTTGCTGCGCGTGTTGGCGGAGAACGAATTCTTCCGCGTCGGCGGGCGCGAGTTGATCCGCGTCGATGTGCGCGTGATCGCTGCCACTCACCAGGATCTGGAAGCATTGGTTGAACAAGGCCGCTTCCGTGCCGACCTGCTGCATCGTCTGGATGTTGTGCGTCTGCAATTGCCACCGTTGCGCGAACGCCGCGGCGACATCGCGCAATTGGCGGAAAACTTTCTCGCCATGGCCGGCCGCAAACTCGATATGTTGCCCAAGCGATTGTCCTCGGCCGCGTTGGAAGACCTGCGCCAATACGACTGGCCCGGCAACGTGCGCGAGCTGGAAAACGTGTGCTGGCGCTTGGCCGCGCTGGCTACTGCCGACATCATCGATGTGATCGATGTGGAAGCCGCACTGGCGCGTGGCGGCCGTCGTCACCGTGGCGGCCGCAGCGACGGGCAGTGGGACCAAATGCTCTCCAGCTGGGCCGCACAGCGCATGAGCGAAGGCGCTCAAGGCCTGCACGCAGAAGCCCGCGAACGCCTTGACAAGACCCTACTCGAAACTGCCCTACAACTCACCCAAGGCCGCCGTGCCGAAGCCGCCGCACGCCTGGGCCTGGGCCGCAACACCGTCACCCGCAAACTGGGCCCAGGCCGCAAACGGCGCTAACCCGGCCTCTCGGTTGCAAGCCCCTCGCCCTCCGTGAGCTCGCTTTCCCAGGGTGCGCTCAGACCAGTGAATCATCGGTCGGCAACGCCGGCTCTCGACACCTATTGTGGTAGACCGCCGAGACAATAATGAGGTTGGGGTGAGGTGCCTGCGCCGATAAAAGCGCTGCCTCTCGAAGAGGAGTCGACGCCATCTCGTACCTCGCACCGCACCCCATCAACCCACATCCTCAAACAACCCGCCCACCACACCAGCCCCGTCAACACTCGAGCTGCCTGCACGCGCATTTCATGACACGTGAACATGCGCCCGCATAGGTTTCCAGCCTGATCAGGAGAACAGCTCGATGCCCCACCGGTCGTCCACGATTATTGCTCTCACCGCTTTGGCGCTGGCTGCCTGCAGCAGCACGCCACCAACTCCGCCGCCGCCGCCCCAAGCGGTGCGGATCGTGCCCACCCGCCTGGTGCAGCAGGCCGAAGCAGCGCTGGCATCGGCTTCGGGCAGCTTGGTCAGCGGTCGTGTGGTGCTGGTGCCTGCGTTACGGGGTATCCGCATCACCGGCACCGTCGGTGGGTTGCGCCCGGGCGTCGTCGTCGGCTTTCACGTGCACGAACGTGGCGATTGCAGCGCCGCCGATGCCAGCAGTGCCGGCGCGCATTTCAATCCGACCGGTGCGCCGCACGGGCGGAGCGGCAATGGCGCGCATCACCTGGGCGATATGGACAATCTGCGCGCGGACGCCGAAGGCGTCGCATATCTGGACATGATCGTTTCCGGCATCAGTCTTGGCGATGCGGCACCGACCGATGTGATGGGCAAGTCGCTGATCGTGCACGCCGATTCGGACGACTATCGAAGCCAACCCAGCGGCAATGCCGGCGCACGTCTGGCCTGCGGCGTCATTCGCGTCGCCAAATCGCGCACCTCCCCTTCGCAGCCCTGAATTGGGCATCAATGGCCGCAGCTGCGGCCTCTCTAAAGGAGTTTTTGCATGCGCATTCTTCCGACGACCTTATTCCTGGCCACCGCGCTGATGCTGACCTCGTGCAAGCGCGACGAGCCCGCACCGGCCGACCCTGCACCCGCACCGCAGGCCAGCATGCCAGCCGAAGCGGCGCATGTTGGCGAGCATGCCGCCCCCATGGTCGCCGAGGCGGCGGCCACCACCACCGCAACCGCAACCGCCGAGCTCCAGCCGACCAAGGGCAATGAGGTCAAGGGCACGGTGACATTCAAGACCGTCGACGGCGCGCTACGCGTGACCGGTCAGCTGAGCGGTCTCAAGCCCAACACCGAACACGGCTTCCATATCCACGAAAAGGGCGATTGCAGCGCACCGGACGGCAGCAGTGCCGGCGGGCACCTCAATCCGGCCCAATCCGATCACGGCAATGTCAGCGCCGACCCGCACCACGGCGGCGATATGCCCAACATCAAAGCCGATGCGCAGGGAAATGCCCGCATTGATGGCCCGGTGTCGAGCAACGTCAATCTTGGCAAGGCAGACCAGTTCGATATCGCCGGCCACGCATTGATCGTGCACGCCGATGCGGACGACTACAAAACCCAGCCCACCGGCAACGCCGGCGGCCGTCTGGCGTGCGGTGTGATCACCACCGACAACGCGCAGGCTGCAACAAAGTAGGCACTTAAACCGAACCGATTAATTACTTGAAACGCCGCGGTGATTATCACCGCGGCGTTGATTTTGGATGTTGATGAGCTGCCGGCCGCCGTAATCCGCAGACAGCTTAAAGCGGCTAACAAAACAACTGCGCTCACCGCCAGGCGGGCGCGGTCGGTGCTCGGAATCGGCATGTGCCACGCCTACACTCCGGTTCCTCCGCGCCGCCCGCACCAACCTGGACACTGCTCGCTACGTTTTGTTAGCCGCTCTTGGATGCATGCGGCCACACTGCCGTCATGCGGTTGGATCGTGTCGCCGGTTAAACTCACCGTGTCGCCGTGCTGCCCTGCAAGAACAGCAGCAACACCTGTCCAGGCGGCCATGCGCATCGTGGTGCATCGGTTCCAGTCCCAACACGCGTGCGTGAGACGCACGCGGTCCAGCTCGGCCACATGACGCCGGTTTCCAGCATGCCCTGCAGTGCAGGAGCCGAAGACACCGGCGTATCGCTCACGCCGCCAACGCCTGCCGCGGGCCCTGGCCCGGTTCTACATGCACATACAGCACCGGCAGCCCATGTGCTTCCAAGACAGCGGCCATTTGTCGCTGACGGGAGAGATATTGCTCGTACACGCCGCGCAGGCGTTCGCAGTTCTCGCGATCATGCGTGTAGTAATCGCACCAATCGGCCGGGTCGAACAGCGCAATGCGCACTTCGCCGTCGACGTAGCGCAGCACCGGTTCAGGCGACTGCTCCAGCCATTCTTCGGTGTACGGGGCGAGCAGGGCGGCTTCAATCAGTGGCCACAACGGTGCCAGGCCCTGATTGTCGTACTGGATGGAAATCATCGCTGCAAGGTCGTGCGCGGTAAGGTAACGCGCATGTTCGATGCGTGCGCCGAAACTTTCCTGCGCTAGCAGCGCGGTGTCGGCCTGGGCCATGCCCTGAGCCAGCAGCACTTGCTCCATCGCATCGGCCACCGTGGCGACGATTTCCGGATCGCCGCAAAGCAGGAACGGCAGCACGCGCAAGCTGCCGCCGGTGAGCTGTGGCTCGGCCTGGAAGGGCAGCGGAATCTGGCCTTGCGCATCGGCACCGAAGGCCAGCACGCGCGAGCCTTGGTCGCGTCCGGGCGCGCGCGCGCGCAGCTCTTCCAGACGGCGATGCAGCGGCCAGCCCGGTCGCAGCACTTCGGCCGGGTCGAAATGCGCCATCGCCACGCTCAGCTCCAGCGCGCGCACTTCAGGAATCCATTGCGCCAAGTCGCGTCCGATGCGTTCGGCCAGCATGCCAGCCTGCTCGGGCGGCAGGGCGCCACGCTCGGGGAAGGTTCCGCCCGACAATTCCAGCGCCATCACACCCATGGCGATCACGCCGTGTTCGGTCTTGCTCATGATTTGCGGTTGGCCCATCACGGGGTCGAAGCTACACTGCGGCCATTATGCCTGCCGGCCATGTGCAGGCGATGTCCCCCGAGTCCTCCATGCCAGGTCAACCGATGCCCGCAGCCCGTCCCGTCGCCATTCTGGGTGGCGTCCGTATCCCGTTCTGTCGTCAGAACACCGCATACGCGGACGTGGGCAACCTGGGCATGTCGGTGCGCACGCTGGGCGCACTGGTCGAGCGCTTCGGGCTGCATGGGCGGCAACTGGGCGAGGTGGCGATGGGCGCGGTGATCAAGCACTCCGCAGACTGGAACCTGGCGCGCGAGGCGGCGCTGTCGTCCGGGCTGTCGCCGTTGACCCCAGGCACCACCTTGCAGCGTGCCTGTGGCACCAGCCTGGATTCGGTGATTACCATCGCCAACAAGATCGCGTTGGGCCAGATCGACTCGGGCATCGGCGGCGGCTCGGACACGACCTCGGAAGTGCCGATCGTCTACGGCAAGAAGTTGCGAGCACGGTTGCTGGCGGCCAATCGGGCCAAGGCCACCGGCGACAAGCTCAAAGCCCTGATGGGAGGTTTCAAATTCGGCGAACTCAAGCCCGAATTCCCAGGCGTGGCCGAGCCGCGCACCGGCAAGAGCATGGGCGACCATTGCGAGGACATGGCCAAGGAATGGAATATCTCGCGCGAGTCGCAGGACGAGTGGGCGGTGGCCTCGCACCATAAGCTGGCCGCAGCGTATGAGCGCGGCTTCTTCGATTCGCTGATCGCCCCGTTTCGCGGCGTCTCGCGCGACAACATCTTGCGCGCAGATACCTCGCTGGAAAAGCTGGCCACGTTGCGCCCGGCGTTCGACAAGGCTTCCGGTCGCGGCACGCTGACTGCCGCCAATTCCACGCCGCTTACCGATGGCGCCGCTGCGGTGCTGTTGTCCAGCGAAGCCTGGGCGCTGGCGCACGGCCACACGCCGATGGCCTATCTGTGCGATGCGCAGGTGGCGGCAGTGGATTTCGTGCATGGTGAAGGCTTGTTGATGGCGCCAACTATAGCGGTGCCGCAAATGCTGGCGCGCCAGGGCCTGACCTTGCAGGATTTCGACATTTATGAAATCCACGAAGCCTTCGCCGCGCAGGTGTTGTGCACGTTGCGCGCGTGGGAAAGTGAAGATTACTGCCGCAATCGCCTGGGCTTGGACGCGCCCATGGGCCGCATCGACCCGGACAAGATCAACCCGCTTGGTTCGTCGCTGGCCACCGGCCACCCGTTCGCCGCCACCGGCGCGCGTGTGGTGACCACCGCGGCCAAACAGCTGGAAGAACGCGGTGGTGGCCGTGCGTTGATTTCGATCTGTACGGCTGGCGGCATGGGTGTGGTGGCAATCGTCGAGCGCTGATCGCTGCTGCGCAGCGGGATTCGGGATTCGCGAAGGGGAAGCCTGTTTTTGCGAATCCCGAATCCCGAATTGCTTATTTGTAATCAAACGTTATCGACTACAGAACGCGATCGTCCGGCGCGAGCGGATCGGCTGGCGGTGTTTCATACGCCGAAAAGATCGACTCGGGCAGT
This sequence comes from Xanthomonas fragariae, assembly GCF_017603965.1. Classification (NCBI taxonomy): domain Bacteria; kingdom Pseudomonadati; phylum Pseudomonadota; class Gammaproteobacteria; order Lysobacterales; family Lysobacteraceae; genus Xanthomonas; species Xanthomonas fragariae. The sequence goes on from NZ_CP071955.1 coordinate 193,600, forward strand.
GAGTGCTGCGGCATGGTCTCGTGCACCGGTTCACCACGTGCGGCACGCAAGGCATTGGCATAGCAATGCTGCGCTGAAAACAGATCGCCTGCCGCCGCGAAGCCGTGTCCGAGTTCTTCCCAGGCCGGGCTACCAGCACCGTTGGCCACAGCGCGATGCAGAAATTCTTCGGCCTGCGACCACTGCTGTTGGTGGCGTGCCAGCCGCGCCAGCGTCAGCAACAGACCCGGGCTATCCGGATACTGGGTCAGCCAACGCTGCGCACTGGCGCGACGCGAATCGTATTTTTCCAGAGGCAGCACGCCGTACAGACGCACCAGCGATTCGTCCCACTGCGTATCCAGCGCCTGTTCCAGGCTGTGGACGGCCGCATCGTCCCAATGCAGTATCGCCGCGCGCTGTGCGTAAGCGCCGACTACTGCTGGATAAGTGCGCAGTGGTTTGGGCAATGTTTCCCAACGCTCGGCCAGTGCATTGGCGTCGCTGGCCTGCAACAGCGTTTGTTCGGCCAACGTCGCTTCCAGCGCGCTGTAGGCGTCGGGTGCCAGCACTGCCTGCTGACGCAAGGCGCCAAGCTGACCGTAAGCTTCATCGGCGCGACCGATCTGCGCCAATGCGTGCGTACGCAGCAGCAGGCCGCGCGCCGGCAGCGGTTGAGCGTTGGCGATGTCGAGTGCATTGATCGCCTCGACCGGGCGTTGCCGTGCCAGATACCGCTCGCCTTGCAGCAATGCATGCGCGGTGGGGTCGCGCTCGGCCAATTGCTGGGCCAGTGCATTGGCCCCTGCCTCATCGCCGCGCGCGTCGGCCACCCGCACTGCGCTTGCCAACGCAATGCCGCTGACTTCGTCGTCTTCGCTGGCGTTTACCAGCAGGCGTTCGGCGCGCTGCCACTGGCCATGATCGGCCGCGCGCAGGCCTTCAATCAGTCGCGCACGGCCTTTCTTGTGGCGGTACTTGCCCCAGACGCGGAACGGCAGGCTGATCAGCGTCCACAACAGCCACAACACCAACAGCGCGATGACCAGGATCAGCGCCGCTTGCGGCATGGCCGCGCGGTAGTCGTTGCCATCAACGCTGACCACCACGTTGCCCAGGTCGTAACTGTTCTGGTGCGACAGCCACTGCGCACCGAGCACGCCCAGCGCTACGGCAACCAACAGAATCAAGACGGTACGCAACACTTTCATTGAGTGGATCTCCCTTCACGCATGGCCTGCAATTGCAGCAGGGTGGTGCCCAGTTCCGGCAGGCGCGGACGCAGTGGCGCTTGTTGCAGGGTGCGCAGGCGCGTACGCACCTGGCGACGTTGTGGCGAATCCGGCCACAGCCGGATAATCCAGCTATCGATGCGCCGCAACGATTGCGCGAAGCCATCGACATCGCCACGTTCTGCCGCCGCGCGGGCCAGGCTGACTTCGATCTGCAACGCATCGTGCCCAGCGTTGCGGTCGCCGCCGGTTAGCAGGGCATCGCCACGGCTGGGACGAATGTCCACCAGCGGTGCCAGTACTTTCTGCCACCACGGTTGCGCTGCATTGTTTTTTTGCGCGGTCTGTCCCGGCAAACGGTGCAGATCGGTGGCCAGTTTGTCCAATGTTCGTCCGACCTGCGCTTGCGGGCCGGCGCCGAGGCGATCTAGCGCATCGCGTTCCTGCACTAGTGCCTGACGCACATTGAGATACCCCGGATCGTCGATGCCGTTGAGCGTGCCGTTCGCCAGCGCATAGGCGCGGCGCGCACCATCGACATCGCCGGCAATGCTAAGCCGCTGTTGGCCGAGCCGAAGCAGCAATTCCACTTCATCCAACCGCAGCGCTTGTGCGCCGTGGCGATTGGGATCTGCCAGTTTTTGCATGGTTTCTTCAAGTAGCGCGCTGCGCTGACTCAAGCCGAGCATCTCATCGCGCAGCACGCGATTGGTTGCCGCCGCATCTTGCTGACGCTCGTTGGCCAATCGCTGATCGCGTCGCAGCGTTTCCAACATCTGTTGCATGCCATCCCAGCGCTGTTGCTGCGCTTCGGCCGCCTGCAGCTGTTCGGCCTGATACGTCTGCCATGTGCGCCAGCCCAGAAACAGCGCCGCGCCCACCGCCACCACGGCGACGACAAGCAGCAGCCATGCCAACGGAAAGCGTCGCGTGGGAGCGGGCATGTCAGTCATTCGGGCATCCTCGGGCGGTCACGACCGGCGTAGGCGCCGCAGTCATCTCATACAGCATGGCGTGCAGCGGCAGACGCCCGCAAGCTGTGTTTGAGTTCGGAGTTCAGCAAAGTCGCAGCGGCGTCATGATTGCGGCAGCGGCAGCGGCCAAGTGCACGGGCAGTGGACCTGCGGCACGTACGACATGCATGAAGCCGGCAGCGTGTGCGGATTGGAGCATGCGATCGCTGGAGGCCACCACTGGCCGCTGCCGCCACGCCTCGATCAGCGCAGCAGGCAGTTGTTGCAAGACCAATGACAATGCTTCGGCGCTGCTCAGTGCCAATACACTGCGTGGCAGTGCGACGGACAAGGCCTGCACTGCCGATGCCCGCAATCGCAGTGCAATGCGTTGATAGACATCGGCGCGCAGGATGTGTGCGCCGCGCTGTTCCAGCGCAGGTGCCAGCATGCCGCGTCCACCCGGTGCGGTGATCAATCCGACCGTGTCCGGCGGTGGCTGGAACAGCGGCAGCGCGAGCAGCCCTTCGCTATCCATGCGCGCAGGGCGTACCACGGTGTCGATTCCGCAGGCCTGCAATGTGCGTGCGGTACCGTCGCCCACGCTCACCCATTGCGCCTGCGCCGGACGTTGCAGCGGCGCAAGACGGTGCGCCGCCTTTACGGCTGCAGGGCTGGTGAACACTGCGATCGGTGCTTCCAGCGCTTTCCGCAACGCAGCTCGCGACTGCGCGGTGTCGTTGGTCTGCAAGCGCCACGGTGACAGCGCGAGGACGCGCCCGCCATGCCGCGCCACTGGTCGCCGCAGCGGCGCGTGGTCGCCGCTGGGCCTCAGCGAGATCAGGGTCCAGGCATCGGCGGATGGGGCGGCGCGCGTCATCCGCCGATTATGCTAGAGCGGCGCAATGGCGGGACAGCGGCAATCGGTCGCGGTTCCGTTCATGCGCCATGGCTGCCGTTGCGGTGCTCGACCGGGCATACGCCAGCACATGCATACAGACACCAAGGCGGCGTTTAAGCGCCAGGGGAAAATCCGTAACCACTTGAAAAATAGCTGAATCAAGTCGTGACCCGGCGCGACAACCGCACTTGGAGTGGCGCCGTGATCAGGCCCTGCCTCATCAATATGCAGCGCAGTAGCGACCGTCTGCAGACCATGTCGGCGCATTTCAAAGTGGCCGACGCTGCCGAGCGGCGGCTAGGTCTGGTATCCCAATCGACCTATCAGCCTTGCTGTCCTGTGCGCGCCGGAGCATTGATCATCACCCGGGAAGCGCGCGATTGCTGATGGCTGCCGAAGCGCGCTGGCGCATCATGGTCGACATCGTTGTGTTTGCGCCTGAGAGCGATTCAAAAAAACCAGCCCGTGTCACCAGACAACGCTGCACGCGTTCACCATGCGGTACCGCATGTCATCCAGGTGCACAAGACGCTCGCAGAACATTGCGGCATGATGCCGCTCTTCGCCGTTTTTCAGCCTTTGCCGATGACGCTTTCGTGCCCGCTCGCATCCGCCCTGCAGTCGCTGCAGCAGCAATTCAGCGCCATGCCGCCAGTGCTGTCGATGGGCATCGCCGTCGACGGGTTGTACGACGGTGCGCTGCGTCTGCGCGCGCCACTGCAGGCCAATGTCAACGATAAGGCCAATGCGTTCGGCGGCAGCCTGGCCTCGCTGATGACATTGGCCAGCTGGGGATGGTTGACCCTGCAACTGCGACTGGCCGGCCACAGCGCCGATGTCTATGTCGCCGACAGCCAGCTGCGCTATGTCGCGCCGGTGTACGAGGATCTGGTGGCCAACGCCGAGCCGTCCGAAATGGCGAGCTGGGAGGCATTTTTGGCTACCTTCCGGCAACGCGGCAAGGCCCCCATCGGCATGCGTGCACAGATCGCGCTGGGCTCCGGTACGGCGGCGGCCACATTGAGCGGGCGCTTCGTGGCGTTTGCGAAACAGTAGAGATGCGGGCTGGATTCAAGGGGAATGCGCATGCGTGCAGTAATGGTGGCGATGCTGGTGCTGGTGCTGGTGAGCGGGGTGGCCAATGCCAGCAGTCGCACCCAGGCGCGCGCACTGGAAATAACGCAGGCCGCCTACACGGCCGCAGTGCGCTGGAGCGATTTCGATGCCGCGCAGAGCTTTGTCGAACCGGCCTATGCGCTGGCGCGTCCGCTCAGCGACCTGGAACGCTCGCGCTACGAGCAGGTGCAGATTTCCGGCTACCGCGAGGTGCGCGTGGGTGAAGACGTCGATGGGACCATGCGCCGCGAGGTCGAACTGCGCGTGGTCAACCGCAATACCCAGGCCGAGCGGCTGGTGCGCAGCATCGAACTGTGGCGCTGGGATGCCGAGCGCAAACGCTGGTGGCTGGCCAGTGGCCTGCCCGATCTTTGGCAGGGCCAGTAGCCCGGCGCTTTCTGCGCTGGCCGTCGCGTGCGCCAGCTATGCGACAATTCCCGCCCGCTTTGATTGACCCTGAACCCGTGAATTTCGAAGATCTGCAGGCCTTTGTCGGCCGCAACCCCATGTTGTCGCTGGCCCTGGTGGGCCTGACCATCGCCCTGATCGTCACCGAAGTCGCGCGCCTGTTCCGTGGGTACCGCGCACTCCAGCCGGCCGAGCTGACCCGTTTGATCAACAGCGAAAACGCGCTGGTGATCGATCTGTCGCCCACCGCCGATTTCGAAAAAGGCCATATCGCCGGTAGCCGGAGTGTGGCGCTGGCCAAGTTCGAGCCGGCCGGCAAGTTGCTCGCCAATGCCAAGGCCTCCGCTGTGGTGGTGGTCTGCCGTAACGGCAACGCCTCCGCAGATGCCGCCAAGACGCTGAAGAAGGCTGGCTTCGCGCAGGTGTACTGGCTCGAAGGTGGCGTGGCTGCCTGGCAGGTGGCCGAGCTGCCGCTGGTCAAGGGCCGCGCCTGATCGCACCTTGTGAGGCGCTGGGCAAGTCCCCATTGCTTGCGTGAGAGACTCGTGCTTTCACATCTTGCATCATTCAACGCTGCATCCACAGAACCGTTTCTGGAGTTAGGAATGTCCGACGAAATCATCAACGGCGCGGCTGCGCCGGCCGACGCCGCTGCTGGCCCCGCTTTCACCATCGAGAAGATTTACGTCAAGGACGTTTCTTTCGAATCGCCGAACGCACCGACCGTCTTCAATGACGCCAACCAGCCCGAGCTGCAGCTGAACCTTAATCAAAAGGTGCAGCGCCTTAACGATAACGCCTTCGAAGTCGTGCTGGCTGTGACCCTGACCTGCACCGCCAGCGGCAAGACCGCGTACGTGGCCGAAGTGCAGCAGGCGGGCGTGTTCGGCCTGGTCGGTCTGGACCCGCAGGCGATCGACGTGCTGCTCGGCACCCAATGCCCGAACATTCTGTTCCCGTATGTGCGCACCCTGGTCAGCGACCTGATCCAGGCTGGCGGCTTCCCACCGTTCTATCTGCAGCCGATCAATTTCGAAGCTCTGTACGCAGAGACTCTGCGTCAACGTTCGCAGGGCCAAGACGCCTCGTTGGCCGATTCCGAGCCGGGTGGCAATGCCTAAGCATCGCCTGCGCCGATGAGCGATTCGAAACAGAAGATCGCCGTTCTCGGCGCCGGTTCCTGGGGAACGGCCTTGGCCGCACTGCTCGCCAGACACGGTCACCCGACCGTGCTCTGGGGGCGCGATGCGTCGATGGTGGATGCCATCGATCGCAGCCACGAGAACGTGCGCTATTTGCCGGGCATTACGCTGCCTGAGAATCTGCGCGCGACCACCGATCTGCGGCTGGCCATTGCCGCTGCAGGTTGGATCCTGGTTGTGGTTCCCTCGCATGCGTTCACCGAGACCATCCAGCTGATTGCACCGCTGCGTCCGGGCGGTGAAGGTGTTGCGTGGGCGACCAAGGGGTTCGAGCCCGGCTCCGGGCGGTTTCTGCATGAAGTTGCGCGCGACATCCTCGGCCCCAGCGTTCCGCTTGCCGTAGTAACCGGGCCGTCGTTCGCCAAGGAAGTCACGCTCGGCTTGCCGACCGCCATTACTGTGCACGGCGACGATGCGGCGTTTGCGCAAGTAGTAGCCGATGCGATGCATGGCCCCACCTTCCGCGCCTACACCGGTGATGACATGGTGGGCGCCGAGCTCGGTGGCGCGATGAAAAATGTGCTGGCGGTAGCGACCGGTGTGGCCGACGGCATGCAACTCGGCCTCAACGCACGCGCCGGTTTGATCACGCGTGGCTTGAACGAGATGCTGCGCCTGGCGGCAGTCATCGGTGCACGTCCAGAAACCTTGATGGGCCTGGCCGGGTTGGGCGATCTGGTGCTGACCTGCACTGGCGATCTGTCGCGCAATCGTCGGTTGGGATTGGCGTTGGGACGTGGGCAGAGCCTGAACGATGCGATCGGCCAGATCGGCCAGGTCGTCGAGTCGGTACAGACCGCCGACGAAGTCATGCGTCAGGCCGAACACCACGGCATCGAATTACCCATCTCCAACGCCGTGCGTGCCGTATTGCATGGCGAGATCAGCCCGGAAGCAGGCTTGAAAGAATTGCTGGCACGCGAGCGTAAGCCCGAGTATCCGCAGACCTTGTTTAGTCGGCCTTGAAAAAATAGCTTTCAGCAAGTCCTTGCCGCATAGAGCATTGGTCTGGGCACCATCGACGTCATCACGATGGCTCGGAGCCAGACACAACAAAACACGATCCAACGCATCAGCCAGCGCGCAGGTTATAGCCAGCAGTGGCGCCGATGGCGCTCAGTGCATCGCCCTGCGCGCGTTGATCGTCTGCGCTAGCAATTCCTCCAATCCTCGCTTCGCCCAGGCTTGGTGTAGCTACGGATACGGGGTTTTTTCAGGAGCGACTGTTTACCTGATTGGTGGCCAGCCGGCTGCGGAATACGGCATCTAGAACAGCAAAACGCGCGGCAATGACCGGCGTTTTCTGTCTTGCCCAGGCAACACTAGCCCAGTTGCGCGACGCATGCCGCTGCAGTGGCATGCATTTCGCCCCCGAATGAAGAACTGATGCTGCAACGGTCGCGGCATCTTCAGCGCTGCCTGACACCGTACGCTGCGCCAACAGCTTATGGCCCACGCCGCGCTAGCGCGGGCTTCCAGTCATTGCGCGGCGCTGCTGCCGACTATCGGAAGAAAGCGTTCCGAGGCGCACGCGACGACGGGTTGCCGGCCCTATCCAAAACAAAGAAGCCCGGTCGTGTGACCGGGCTTCTGGTGCAGCGCGCCAAAAACGCGGGCGCTGCGGTCAAACATGCTGGCGTGTCGGCTTGTGCTTACCAGCTGAAGCGCGGGCCGACCGACCATTCCTTGTTGCCGTCGCCATCCATACGGATATCGCCGTTGATGCCCCAGTTCTGGTTCAACTTCACCTGGGCGCCAAGGCGGCCGTAGAAGTCGTTACCGATGTCGACGCCACGCTTCTTTGAGAAATCTTCGTAGCCAGCCAGAGCATACACTTCGAAGTGTTCGCCGAAGGCGTTACGCAGACCGGCTTCAACGCTGTAGCCGTCGAAGCTGATGTTCGGGGTGTCCAGGTCCAGCTTGCGGTAAGCGACGCGGGCAACGAAATCGGTGCTCGTGGCGATTTCGTGGTTATAGCCCACACCGACACCCCACTGCTGGAAGTCGGAGTTGGAGCTGGCGAACACGTTGTCGTCGTCGTCAGCGTTCTGCTTGCTGTAATCGCCGAACACGTGGAAGTTCGGGGCAACGGCGTAGGACGCCTTCGCGCCCCAACCATCAGCGTCGCGGCCTTCGGTCGGAGTGCGCACGTAGTCGCCTTCGACGAAGTTGTAGGAGAGGTTTTCAGCAGCGGAGGCCGCAAACGGCAGGGCTGCAAGAAGGCCGAGGGCCAGCAGTGAGTTCTTCATGATCGGTACCTGTACTTATGGTTTGGGCCGGCGCTGAGGCGAATGCCGTTCGCTGCCGAGATGTAAATTCTCCGTTATTCGATGGAACGCCAGATGAATTAACGACTGACCAGTTGATGAATCATCGCGCCAGATTCAGCTCCGCTGCCTTGTGGTTACGTATGAACGCGCGTAGCGCACGTGCAAAGCGTGACGTTGTTGTGGTTGCGCGGCGCAAATGTGAGACGCGTGTTCAGGAATGCAGAAATGTCGGCGCTTTTGCGCGGTCTCGCATGCGAGCACATTGTACTGACATCATCGCTGTGAGCATTGCGGCTCTTTGGGCTTGTGCGGAGCTGCATCGTGGCGAAGAAGAATACGTTGGCGCGATTTCTGGCCGAAACGCTGCAGAGCGCGGGTGTTGAGCGGATCTGGGGTGTAACCGGCGACAGCCTCAACGGCTTGAGCGATGCGTTGCGCCAGATGCAGACCATTGAATGGATGCATGTACGCCACGAGGAAGTTGCTGCGTTCGCGGCCGGCGCCGAGGCTGCGGTGACCGGGCAGCTGGCGGTGTGTGCGGGCAGCTGCGGGCCGGGCAATCTGCATTTGATCAATGGGCTGTTCGATTGTCATCGCAGTCGCCAGCCGGTGCTGGCGATTGCCGCGCACATTCCATCGTCTGAGATCGGGCTGAGCTATTTTCAGGAGACCCATCCGCAGGAATTGTTCCGCGAGTGCAGTCACTTCGTGGAGTTGGTCACCAATCCGGCGCAACTGCCGGAAGTGCTGCATCGGGCGATGCGCACCGCGATCCTGCAGCGAGGCGTGGCGGTGCTGGTGATCCCCGGCGATATTGCGCTGCTGGAAGTGGACACGCAGCTGTCGACCGCTTGGCCGCCGCTGCGCGCACCGCGCGTGTTGCCTGCAGCTGAAGATGTGCAGCAACTGGCCCAGCTGCTGCGGCACAGCAAGGCGGTCACATTGTTGTGCGGCAGTGGTTGCGCGGGCGCGCATGATGCGGTGGTGGCCTTGGCCGACACGTTGTGTGCACCGATCGTGCATGCGCTGCGCGGCAAGGAATATGTGGAGTGGGAGAACCCGTTCGATGTCGGCATGACTGGTCTGATCGGTTTCAGTTCCGGTTATCACGCAATGCTCAATTGCGACACCTTGATCATGCTGGGTACGGACTTCCCGTATCGGCAGTTTTATCCGAAGGAAGCGACCATCGTGCAGGTGGATCGCGACCCCAGCGCGCTGGGGCGGCGCACGCCACTGCAGCTGGGCATCGCTGCCGATGTGGACGAAACCATCGCCGCGTTGCTGCCGCAGCTGCAGCGTTGCGAGGAGCGCAGCTTCCTGGATAAATCGCTTGCGCATTACCGAAAGGCGCGCGAAGGACTCGACGATCTGGCGGTGCCGGCAGATCCGGGCGAGCCGTTGCATCCGCAGTTCGTCGCACGGCTGATCAGCCAGATCGCCGATCAGGATGCGGTGTTCACCTGCGATGTCGGCACGCCGACGGTATGGGCTGCGCGCTACCTACGCATGAACGGCAAGCGCCGTTTGCTGGGTTCGTTCAACCACGGCTCGATGGCCAATGCGATGCCACAGGCGCTGGGCGCGCAGGCGGCGTTTCCGGCGCGGCAGGTGATCTCGCTGTCGGGCGACGGTGGTTTTGCGATGTTGATGGGCGACTTTCTCTCGCTGGCGCAGTTGAATCTGCCGGTAAAGGTAGTGGTGTTCAATAACGCGTCGCTGGGATTCGTGGCGATGGAGATGAAGGCCGCCGGTTATCTGGATACCGGTACCGAGTTGCGCAATCCGGACTTTGCGGCGATGAGCAATGCAATGGGCATCCTCGGCATCCGGGTGGATGAGTCCTCACAGCTGGAGCGAGCACTGCGGCAAGCATTCGTGCACTCCGGACCGGCGTTGGTGGATGTGCGTATCGCCACGCAGGAGCTGGCAGCACCGCCGGCAATCAAACTTGAACAGGCCAAGGGCATGGGCTTGTACCTGCTCAAGGCGGTGATGACAGGGCGCGGCGATGAAGTGATCGAATTGGTCAAGACCAACTTTCGCTGACGCGGCTGCTTGTGTCGAAGATATCGCACGTCTCTACGGGTCGTTGCTCATCCCTCGTTCGCTGTTGCGACAACTGCTGCCGAGCTGGTTGGTGAGATCGTGGCCGCCTGCGTGAGCGTTGCCACGATGTTGTACGGGTTGTACCGGCAGACCGAAGGCGTGCGGTTGGATGAAGCGCGCCAGCAATTGACTGTCCAGTGCACGCGCATCGTGCAGCGTTATGTCGGCGTAAGGACGCGGCGCGTCGTGGCGACAATAGGGGGCAAGGGCAAGGTTGGCGGCAGTGGTGGTGCAGTTGGTACTGGCCGAGGCGCCTGGCCTGGAGGGCGGTGTGTGGAACCTGGAAAAAGGTTCATTGCGTACGCCTATCCCACCTAGGACGGCAGCGATCACAAGACCGATATTCACGCGTCCGAGTGGACCACGATTGCCAGTACCGCGCGGCAAAGTGCGGTGTGCAACAAGCTCGTGCAGTTCCGCCGTGATGGTAGTCGGCAGGTGCTGTTGATCAGTGCCTGCCCGATGACGTCCGACACGGCTGCATGGATCATCTCGCGTCTGCCGGCCAGCACCTCGGATGCGTGGCTGTCGTTGGTGCTCGGCATGCTGCTGATCTTTGCGATGGTGGCGGTGTCGGCGATGTTTGCATCCCATGCAGCAGGCGCTGGCCGCCGAGACTTCAGACGCCACAGATTCCGGTCACGGGCCACCGGAACTGGATCGACTTGGCGCTGCCGTGACCGACGACACACAGGCCTCGGTGCAGACGCGTCGGCTGGCCGATGAGCTGTCGCGGCACGAAGGTCTGGCCGTTTGGGACGCATGATGGCAACGGTGGCGCACGAGATCGGCAACCAGATCAGATCGCCAGCATGCGGTTGGCGGTGGAAAACGAGATCGCGTGCCATGCCGCCACGCCGGACGATGCCGCGCATGGCGACGTGATGCTGGGGCAGTGCCTAGCAGTGACGCTGTCATTTGATCGCCAGGTTTACTGGCCGCCGTTGAAATTCCACTGCCGCCAGGCTTCGAACACCATCACCGCCACGGTGTTGGACAGATTGAGGCTGCGGTTGTCGGCGCGCATCGGCACACGTAGCCGGTGTTGCGGCGGGAGCGACTCAAGTACCTCAGCCGGCAAGCCGCGCGTTTCCGGGCCGAACAAGAACGCATCGCCATCGGCGAACTGGGGTGTGTCGTAACGCACCGTGCTACGGGTGCTCAATGCAAACACGCGTTTGGGCGCGATTGCGGCCAGTGCGCTGGGCAGGTCGGCATGCACCTGCAGTGTTGCGTATTCGTGATAGTCCAGGCCGGCGCGCTTGAGCTGTTTGTCGCTGAGGTCGAAGCCGAGCGGCTCGATCAGGTGCAGGCGCGCGCCGGTATTGGCGCACAAGCGGATCACATTGCCCGTATTGGGCGGAATTTCGGGCTGAAACAGGATGACATGGAGGACGGGTGCTGACATGCGCGCAAGTGTAGCTGCGTGTGCGCTGATGGCGGCTTTGGCCAGTGCTTCCAGTTCGAACGGTGAGGGCTGCTGCTGCGGCACCGGCAGGTTGACGAAGACCTGGACCACCAGCGCGTTTTGAAAGGAGCTTTTGCGGCGCGGAAGTGTCCGCGTCCGGACACCCGGACGGGTCGGAGAACGGCGGGCAATGCGGCAGACCGGGTATTGCGGTCGTTCTAGGCGCAGTTCAGGGCGCTGAATGGGTGTGTTGCAGGTGCAGGCCGGGCCTGATTGCGAACGGACAACTGCGGCACAATCCGGCTTTCCCTCAGGTGTTGTGACTTATGCGCGTGCTGATGCTGTCTGTTCTGGTTGCCACCACCACCACCGCGGCCTGCACCTGGGTGCCGATCGAACAAAGCGGTAAAAGTGTGCAGGTCCTGCCCGCAGGTCCTGCGCCAGCTGGATGTCAGCAGCAGGGCGAGGTGGTGGTGACGGTCGAGAGCAAGGTTGGTTTCTACAACCGCAACCCGCTGCGCGTACAGGAAGAACTGGAAACGCTGGCACGTAACGAGGCGCCGGGTGCCAATGCCAATGCGGTGCAAGCGCAGGGTGAGCCGGCCGACGGTAGCCAGCGTTTCAACGCGTTCCGCTGCCCGCCGCGCTGAACCGTTGGGCTGGCGCGCGTGCCGTAAATTGTAAAGATGCGGTAAAAGCGGCCAGCAGCTAGACTAGCGCCCCCTCGCCTGACGCCATGGCGCTACTTCGATGCTCTTCCAGAACGTCTCCATCGCGGGACTGGCGCACATTGATGCGCCGCACACGCTGACTTCCAAGGAAATCAACGAGCGCCTGCAACCGACCTACGACCGCCTCGGGATCAAGACCGATGTGTTGGGCGATGTTGCCGGTATCCATGCACGGCGCTTGTGGGACCAGGATGTCCAGGCATCGGACGCCGCCACCCAGGCCGCGCGCAAGGCATTGCTCGACGCCGGTATCGGCATCGAGAAGATCGGCCTGCTGATCAACACCTCGGTGAGCCGGGACTACCTGGAGCCGTCCACGGCCTCCATTGTGTCCGGCAACCTGGGCGTGGGCGACTACTGCGTCACCTTCGACGTGGCTAACGCCTGCCTTGCCTTCATCAGCGGCATGGACATCGCCGCGCGCATGCTGGAACGCGGCGAGATCGACTACGCGCTGGTCGTCGATGGCGAGACCGCCAACCTGGTCTACGAGAAGACTCTCGAGCGCATGACCTCGCCGGACGTCACCGAGGAAGAGTTCCGTAACGAACTGGCCGCGCTCACGCTGGGCTGCGGTGCCGCCGCCATGGTGATGGCGCGCACCGAGCTGGTGCCCGACGCGCCGCGCTACAAGGGTGGCGTGACCCGCTCGGCCACCGAGTGGAACAAGCTGTGCCGGGGCAACCTTGACCGCATGGTCACCGACACCCGCCTGCTGCTGATCGAGGGCATCAAGCTGGCGCAGAAGACCTTCGTAGCGGCCCGTCAGGTATTGGGCTGGGCGGTGGACGAGCTGGATCAATTCGTCATCCACCAGGTCAGCCGCCCCCACACCGCCGCGTTCGTGAAATCGTTCGGCATCGACCCGGCCAAGGTCATGACCATCTTCGGCGAACACGGCAACATCGGCCCGGCGTCGGTGCCGATCGTGTTGAGCAAGCTCAAGGAACTGGGCCGCCTGAAGAAGGGCGACCGGATTGCGCTGCTGGGCATTGGCTCGGGGCTGAACTGCTCGATGGCGGAAGTGGTTTGGTGAAGCGATCAGGGCTATCTCAGGGATGAGATGGCGCCCTGCTTTGGCGGGCCAATGCCAAAGCGGCAGTTGGTTACGCAAGCCGAGTTGCCGAGGGATAATCTCGTCAAGCATGAGATTTGAGTTTTTTCGACATGTCGCAGGCATCATGTCGATTCCGTCGACATGAGCGCATCGCATGGACCCCCCGCGTCCCCATAACGACCTGCCGCCGCTGCCACCTGCAGTGGAGCTTGAAACGCGGGACCTGCTCAAGGCGTGCATTGAAGCGCATAAGGCGTTGGCATCGTTGCGCCAAGCCACCGGCCATTTGCCGAACCCAGCGGTGTTGATCAACACCATTCCCATCCTGGAAGCGCAGGCGAGTTCGGAGATCGAGAACATCGTCACCACCACGGATGAGCTGTTTCGTTACGCCGAGCATCAGGACGCGGCCAATCCCGCAACGCGCGAGGCACTGCGTTATCGCACCGCATTGCAGGAGGGCTTCGTGTCCTTACGTGAGCGACCGCTCTCCACACGTACCGCAGAGATCGTTTGCACGCGTATCAAGAATGTGCAGATGCAGGTCAGGCGAGTGCCTGGCACTGCCTTGGCCAATCAGCAAACGGGCGAAGTGATTTGCACGCCTCCGGTTGGAGAGGCGGTATTACGCGAAAAGTTGGCCAATTGGGAGCGCTTTATCCATGACGCGGCTGAGATCGATCCACTGATTCGCATGGCGGTAGCGCACTATCAATTCGAAGCTATCCATCCTTTCACCGATGGCAACGGGCGTACCGGGCGTGTGCTCAACCTGTTGATGCTCGTCGAACAGGATCTGTTGGACCAGCCTGTGCTGTATCTGTCGCGTTACATCATCGAACGCAAAGCGGATTACTACCGCCTGCTGTTGTCTGTCACGCGCGATGGTGCGTGGGCAGATTGGGTCGCCTACATGTTGGATGCAGTGGCCGACACCGCCCGCTGGACCGGTTCCAAGATCGACGCCATCCGCCAATTGCATGAGCATGCGTGTGAGTGGATTCGTGCCGAACGCCCGAAAACCTACAGCCGTGAACTGGTGGACGTGCTCTTCAGCCAACCCTATTGCCGCATTCAAAACGTAGTGGATGCGGGTATTGCCAAGCGCGAAACTGCGGCGCGTTATCTACGCGAACTCGCAGATATCGGTGTGCTGCGCGAACAGCGCATGGGCAAGGAGAAACTGTTCTTGCACCCTGCATATCTGCGCCTGCTGTCCGACAATGATCACGTAGCACAACGGTATGCATCGCCGCATGGCGGCCAGCACTGATGCGCAGCGAACAACGCTTCACGCTTGCACTTAATTCTTTGATAGCGCATAGCGATATCCACAACGCCCTTCGTGCGCACGCGCCAGGCCAACGCTTGCGCCATGCGGACTCCCTCGAACTGAATCGGATGCGTTCGGCATGATTTACCCCGGCTATCCCTTCACTCCCAAGCGCCTTGAGGTGCGACCCGGCATTGCGATGTCGTATCTGGACGAAGGTCCGCGCGATGGCGAGGTGGTCGTGATGCTGCATGGCAACCCATCGTGGAGTTATCTGTGGCGACATCTGGTGGGTGGCCTGTCCGATCGCTATCGCTGCATCGTGCCCGACCATATCGGCATGGGGCTGTCCGACAAGCCGGACGATGCGCCTGACGTGCAGCCGCGTTACGACTACACGCTGCAGTCGCGCGTGGACGATCTGGACACGCTGCTGCGGCATTTGGGCATCAGCGGGCCGATCACGCTGGCGGTGCACGATTGGGGCGGCATGATCGGGTTTGGCTGGGCGTTGTCGCATCACGCGCAGGTCAAGCGGCTGGTGATCACCAACACCGCGGCGTTCCCGTTGCCTGCGGAAAAGCCGATGCCGTGGCAGATCGCGATGGGCCGGCATTGGCGGCCGGGCGAGTGGTTCATCCGCACCTTCAACGCGTTTTCGGCCGGTGCCTCATGGCTGGGCGTATCGCGGCGGATGCCGGCGGACGTGCGTCGCGCCTACGTAGCGCCGTACAACAACTGGCGCAACCGCATCTCCACCACCCGCTTCATGCAGGATATTCCGCTGTCGCCAGCCGACCAGGCCTGGTCATTATTGGAGCGCTCGGCGCAGGCGCTGCCATCGTTCGCCGATCGCCCGGTTTTCATCGCGTGGGGTCTGCGCGATATCTGCTTCGACAAGCATTTTTTGGCCGGTTTCCGCAAAGCACTGCCGAATGCCGAAGTGACTGCGTTCGAGGATGCCAATCACTATGTGCTGGAAGACAAGCGCGAGGTGCTGGTGCCGGCGATCCGTGCGTTTCTGGAGCGCAATCCGCTAAAAGGGTAATTTTTCGTGGACGACTGGTCGATATTTTTGCCGGAAATTAGTTCTCAGATGATTGTCGTCGCTCTTTCGAGCTTCTTTTTAGGAGCCCTTAGTGGTGCATTTCTTCAGCATCGCGCTAGAGCCAAACGTGCATCGGAGGCATTCACAAGCGCGTTCATTGAAGCGTTATCAGGCATGTATCCGACACCCTCGAATTGGCCTTCAGATGTCAAAGCGAGATTACGGGATGTCTATCCAAAGCTGGAGCAGGCCGTCGAGGCATTTCGGCCGCATCTTTCTTGGTGGAGGAGGCGGGCATTTGACCGCGCATGGTTCATCTACAGGCTTGGAGAGGACGGGCGAGAGATTGATGTCCAGCTCTATCATCAGTACATGGGAATCCAAGAGTCAGGACAAGCCTTCTTAGACTCAACTTCCAAGTGCAACACCCTCATAGCAAGTAAGGTATTCACATGTCAAAAAGCTATCTCCATCTGAGTGCAGAAGAGCGCGCGGTGCTGCAAATCGAAACACGGCGTGGTCAAAGCTTGCGCTCGATCTCCAGACTTCTGTGCAGAAGCCCATCGACATTGAGCAGGGAGCTGGTCAGGCAGGGCGCCACGAGCTACTGTGCGGCAGATGCGGCCAGGCGTTACAAAGCGCGGCGTCAGCGCAGTGTTCGGCGGCGTAGGCTGACCCCGGGGACGGATTTGTTCCAGCTGGTGCGTGATCATCTTGTGCTGTGGCGCTGGTCGCCCCAGCAGATTGCTGCCAAGCTCTTGATCATGCATCCGGATGATTCTGCCCAGCGCGTCAGCCACGAAACCATCTACGCAACGATCTATGCGCACCCGCGCGGTGGCCTGAAAAAGGAGCTGGTGGAGGCTTTACGCCAGGGCAAGCCTACTCGGGGATTGCGGCGTACGACCGCTGCCAAACGCACCTGGGTGCCGGAGGAACTACGCATCGTGCACCGGCCCGAAGACGTGCGACAGCGCCTGATTCCAGGTCATTGGGAAGGCGATCTGATCAAGGGCGCGTTCAATCGTTCCTGCGTTGGCACGTTGGTGGAGCGCAAGACGCGCTTTGTGGTGCTGTGCCGAATGGACGGCTGCACGGCTGCCGATGCGCTGGAAGGGTTTACCCGCCAGATGAAAAGGCTTCCCGCTTCGATGCGAACGAGCTTGACCTATGATCGCGGGACCGAACTGACGTGTTATGCCGAGCTGATGCAGGGACTGAACATCAATGTGTGGTTTGCCGATCCACACGCGCCTTGGCAGCGCGGAAGCAACGAAAACACCAATGGCCTACTTCGCCAGTTCTTGCCCAAGGGTGCGGATCTGTCCACCGTCAGTCAGGAGTACCTCAATCACATCGCATTACTGATGAACACCCGTCCACGCGAGACGTTGGGATGGAAAACGCCGAGCGAGGCGATGGAGCATGAACTGGCAACTTTCAAATCACGTGTTGCACTTGAATCTTGAGACCACCCTTCATAAATCCTCAAAGAATGCTTCAAAAAAATGTTCTTCGCCTTCTCGCATTTGCGGAAAAAGCTTGAACCTTCAAAAGCGAACTACAGCGGCGGCAGCGGATTGCGCTGTGCGTCGTCCACCCCGACCCAATCGGTTTCGGTAAGCGCGTGCAGGCAATGCGCCAATCGCGACTTGTCGCATTGCGCGCTGCGCTTCCCAAACTCCAGCGAGGCCGGCACGGCGGCGCAGGACGAGGGGCGGCGGTCATGGATGCTGCAGCGGCTGTAGCGGCCGATGTCCGCGTCCAGCGCGATGCACCGCGGCTGCGATTGCGAGGTGCCGCGCATGACGCGCTCGTGCGTGCGCAGCGCGTCGGTCAGCTCGATCGGCACCCTGCCGCCCAATACGGGGTCGGCTTCGCTCCAGTGGAAACTGACGCGGAAGTAGGCGCAGCAGGCGCCGCAGGTAAGGCAGGGGTGTGCCATGGAATGCCGGGCCTTGCGCGGCGAAACAATGTGGAGAGCGCGGCATTCTGACCGAACCACGGTGCGATACAAGTGGCACGGACGCGCGCCGATTAGCGGTTCATCTGCGCAGGTCGGGCAAGCGCATGTACGCGATGGGGAGCGAGTCGCACGTTGTGCAGAGCGTGTCGCGCTAACGCCGCGCAGCCTCGTTATGGCCGAATGGCGCCGAATCAAAGCGATATCGGGAACGGTGCACTCAATCGCGCGCGTGACTTTTTGAAAGTGGCGCAAGCGGCCGGCGCCACCGACGCATGGGTGATAATGCGGCAATGACGACTCTCTGCAATATCGCCGCCACCCTGCCACAGCTGGCGCGCGAGCGCCCCGATCAGATCGCCATCCGCTGCCCGGGCCGTCGTGCCGCCAACGGATTCGCTGCCTACGATGTGACCTTGAGCTATGCCGAGCTGGATGCGCGCAGCGATGCGATCGCCGCCGGATTGACAGTGCACGGCATCGGACGTGGTGCGCGCGCAGTGGTGATGGTGCGGCCGTCGCCGGAGTTCTTCCTGCTGATGTTTGCGTTGTTCAAAGCCGGTGCGGTGCCCGTGCTGGTGGATCCGGGCATCGACAGGCGCGCGCTCAAGCAATGCCTGGACGAAGCGCAGCCGCAGGCATTTATCGGCATTCCACTCGCGCAGCTGGCGCGTCGCTTGTTGCGCTGGGCGCGCTCTGCCAGTCAGATCGTCACCGTCGGTGGCCACTATGGGTGGGGCGGGGTGACCCTGGCACGCATGGAGCACGATGGCGCAGGCGCCGGCAGCCAGCTGGCCGACACTGGGCCCGACGACATGGCCGCGATCCTATTCACCAGTGGCTCGACCGGTGTGCCCAAGGGCGTGGTGTATCGGCACCGGCATTTCGTCGGGCAGATCGAATTGCTGCGCAATGCCTTCGACATGCAGCCCGGCGGTGTGGATCTGCCGACGTTCCCGCCGTTCGCTTTGTTCGATCCGGCATTGGGGCTGACCTCGGTGATTCCGGACATGGATCCAACCCGCCCGGCTACGGCCGATCCGCGCAAATTGCACGATGCGATCGATCGCTTCGGGGTGACGCAGTTGTTCGGCTCGCCGGCGTTGATGCGGGTACTGGCCGACTATGGCCAGCCGTTGCCCAACGTGCGTCTGGCCACCTCGGCCGGTGCGCCGGTGCCACCGGACGTGGTGGCCAAGATCCGCGCGCTGTTGCCGGCAGATGCGCAGTTCTGGACACCGTATGGCGCCACCGAGTGTTTGCCGGTGGCAGCGATCGAAGGACGCACGCTGGATGCCACCCGCGCTGCCACCGAGGCAGGTGCGGGCACTTGCGTGGGGCAGGTGGTGCCGCCGAACGAGGTACGCATCATTGCCATCGACGATGCGGCCATTCCCGACTGGAGCGGCACGCGCGTGCTGGCGGTGGGCGAGGTCGGTGAGATCACCGTCGCCGGCCCTACCACCACCGATACCTATTTCAACCGCGATGCGGTCACGCGCATCGCCAAGATCCGCGAACGCAGCGCCGATGGCAGCGAACGCATCGTGCACCGCATGGGCGATGTCGGCTATTTCGATGCCGATGGGCGGCTATGGTTCTGCGGGCGCAAAACGCACCGCGTGGAAACCGCCACCGGCCCGCTGTACACCGAGCAGGTGGAGCCAGTGTTCAACATGCATCCGCAAGTGCGGCGCACCGCGTTAGTTGGAGTGGGCGCGCCCGGACAACAGCTGCCGGTGCTATGCGTGGAGCTGCAACCGGGCGTGTCCGCATCGGTATTTGCGGAAGTGGAAACTGTGTTGCGCGCACTGGGCGCAGCGCATCGGCACACTGCTGGTATCGGGCGTTTTTTGCGCCACACCGGCTTTCCTGTGGATATCCGTCACAACGCCAAGATTGGCCGCGAAACGCTGGCGGTCTGGGCGGCGCAGCAGCGTGATTGATCTGCTGCTGCAGGCTGCGCATGCATGCGGTCGCGTCGCCAATCTCGGTTGCGCCCGTTATCGTGTGCGTCCTTGCGATGGAGGTGGTGTGTGCGAATCCTGGTAACCGGCGGTGGCGGCTTTCTCGGCCAGGCGTTGTGCCGCGGACTGCGCGCGCGCGGGCATGAGGTGGTGAGCTTCCAGCGCGGCGATTACCCGATCCTGCTAAGCCTGGGTGTGGACCAGATTCGTGGCGATCTGGCCGATCCGCAGGCGGTGCTGCATGCCTTCGCCGGTGTCGATGCGGTGTTCCACAATGCCGCCAAGGCCGGTGCGTGGGGCAGTTACGACAGCTATCACCAGGCCAATGTGGTGGGTACGCAGAACGTGCTCGATGCGTGCCGTGCGAATGGCGTGCAGCGGCTGATCTACACCTCTACGCCCAGCGTCACCCACCGTGCCACCCATCCGGTGGAAGGTCTTGGTGCCGACGAAGTGCCATATGGCCAAGACCTGCGCGCGGCGTATGCGGCAACCAAGGCGATCGCCGAGCGTGCGGTGCTGGCGGCCAACGATGCGCAGTTGGCGACGGTGGCGTTGCGTCCGCGTTTGATCTGGGGGCCGGGCGACAATCATCTGTTGCCGCGTCTTGCCGCGCGCGCGCGCGCCGGGCGGCTACGCATGGTGGGCGACGGTAGCAACCTGGTCGACAGCACCTACATCGACAACGCTGCGCAAGCGCATTTCGATGCGTTCGAGCATCTTGCACCGGGCGCCGCATGCGCAGGCAAGGCGTACTTCATTTCCAATGGCGAACCGTTGCCGATGCGCGAGTTGCTCAATCGCTTGCTCGCTGCGGTGGACACGCCGGCAGTAACGCGCTCGTTGTCGTTCAAGACGGCATATCGCATCGGTGCGGTTTGCGAAACGTTGTGGCCACTGTTGCGTCTGCCAGGAGAAGTGCCGTTGACGCGTTTTCTGGTGGAACAGCTGTGTACGCCGCATTGGTACAGCATGGAACCGGCACGCCGTGACTTCGGCTATGTGCCGCAGATCAGCATCGAAGAGGGGCTGCAACGGCTGCGATCCTCATCTTCCAACCACATCGCCATCACCCGGTAAAGACCGCTGTCTCTTCAAGATACGTCTGCGCCGATTTGGCACCACACCTTCTGGATACCTTGCCATGCTGCATTACGCCATCATCTTTTTCGTCATCGCTATCATCGCCGCTGTGCTGGGCTTCAGTGGTATCGCCGGTGCGGCGACCAACATCGCCTGGATCCTGTTCGTGGTGTTCCTGATCCTGGCAGTGATCTCGATGTTCCGTCGCGGCAAGGTTTAACGCCCAAGCTGCGATACGTTACGGCAGCGGCGCTGCCGGTCGGCGCTCACATGGCCCGCTTCCGCAAGGAGGCGGGCCATGTGCGTTGTGGCGGTTTGCATCGGATTTTTCACGGGTGACAGCAGATTCTCCGGCACAACGTGCGCAAAGCGTTCGGTCAGCCATGCAAAGTTCGGATTGGCGCATGCCGCGCTTTGACCCAGTGCGACCAACAGGCCATCGGCCGGGTTGATCACGATGCGGCCATCGGCGCATGCAAACACGTCCACACGCGCCATGCCGGCGCAGTCCAGTGCACGGCGATCTGCTGGATGCGCTGCTGCATCTGCGCGTGGATATCAGCCGGGATCAAGATATCGGCGCCGTGCTCGCTGATGTACTTGGTCTGGTACGAATAGAACGCGTCATGCACGACCACTTCACAGCACATGCTCGCCTGTGGCATGGCGTTGCCCAGCCACCGCGCATTCGATCTCGCGCACGACAATCGCCGCTTCCACCAGCATCTTGTGGTCGTGGGCCAAGGCCAATGCGAGCACGGCGGCAAACGCGTCGGCCGTACGCAGCTAGCTGACGCCTGACGACGAGCCCTGGTTGGCCGGTTTGACGAACAGAGGCAAACTCAACTGCGCGATCAGCGCATGCACGTCCGTCAAACAGCTGCGACATGCAGGGGCGGTAGAATGCGCGCATGCCCGGATCACTCTTCAACTCACTCAAGCCGCTCGCCGGCCAAGCCCTGCAGGCGGCGCTCAACCGTGTCCTGGCGTTGGACCCGGATACCCGCGATGCCCTGCTGCCGCTGGAAGGGCAACGCATCGCGCTGACGTTGGAGGCGCCGGCCCTGGCCCTGCAGATCCGCGTGCACGAGCGTCGGTTGCTGGTCGGCCCGGTGGACCAGGCGCACGAGCCGGACCTGGCTGTACGCAGCAGCCTGGCCGGCTTGCTCGGGCAGCTGCCGTTTCTGGTCAACGCGCGCCGCCCCGGCGCGCCGGCCGGCCGGCTCAAGGTCTCCGGCGATGCGGAGCTGGCACGCCGGCTGCAGCAACTGGCCGGCCGCTTCGATCCGGATTGGCAGCTGCCGTTCGTGGCGGTGTTCGGCGAGATGCTCGGCGTGCAGGTCGCCAGTGCGGTGCGTGCAGCGTTGCAGCAGGCGCGTCGCAGCGCGGTGGATCTGGCGCAGACTGCGGCCGAATTCGTCACCGAAGAATCGCGCGATGTGGTGCCACGCGCCGAACTTGAGGCCTTCTACGACGATGTCGACGAGCTGCGCGACGACGTCGAACGGCTGGCCGCACGTATCACCCGGCTACGCGCTGCCGCAGGTGCGCCATGAAGGCGCTCCTGCGCGCCAGCCGCATCGGCCGGGTGATCCTGCGCTATCGCCTGGACGACCTGTTGCAAGGCACCTCGGCCGAGCGCTGGCTGCGCTTGGCCAAGCCGTTCGTGCCGCGCGCCAGCGCCGAAATCGCTGCGCAATCGCGTGGTGCGCGCTTGCGGCTGGCGTTGGAGGAGCTGGGCCCGATCTTCGTTAAGTTCGGCCAGATCCTGTCGACCCGGCGCGATCTGATTCCCGCCGATGTCGCCGAAGAACTCACCTTGCTGCAGGACCGGGTTAAACCGTTCGATGGCAAGGCGGCGCGGCTGATCGTGGAGCGCGCGCTGGGTCTGCCGATCAGCGTGGCATTTGCCGCGTTCGATACGGTGCCACTGGCGTCTGCCTCGATCGCACAGGTGCACGCCGCTACGCTGCCACCGGACGTCAACGGCATGCGCCGCGAAGTAGTGGTCAAGGTATTGCGCCCGGACATCGAGCGCCAGATCGACGCCGATATCACGCTGCTGCATTCGCTGGCCACTCTGGTCGAGCGCACCCACTCGCATGCGGACAAGATCCGTCCGCGCGAAGTGGTGGCCGAGATCGAAGGCACCTTGTCGGCCGAACTCGATCTGCAGCGCGAAGGCGCCAACGCCAGCGTGCTGCGCCGTTTCTGGGAAGGTTCGGACGATCTGTACGTGCCGGAAGTGATCTGGTCGCACACCGCCGAGCGTGCGCTGACGTTGGAGCGCGTGTACGGCATTCCGTCCGACGACATCGCCAAGCTCGATGCTGCCGGTATCGATCGCAAGGCGCTCGCGGCCAAGGGCGTGCGCGTGTTCTATACGCAGGTGTTCCGCGACAACTTCTTCCATGCCGATGCGCACGCCGGCAACATCTGGGTCGATTCGGACCCGGAGCGCCGCCTCAATCCACGCTTTATCGCGCTGGATTTCGGCATCATGGGCCAGCTCTCGCAGGAAGATCAGTACTACCTGGCGGAGAATTTCATGGCGATCTTCCACAAGGATTATCGCCGCATTGCCGAGCTGCACGTGGAGGCGGGCTGGATGCCGAACAACGTGCGCATCGACGAACTGGAAGCGGCCGCGCGCTCGGTGTGCGAGCCGTATTTCACTAGGCCGTTGTCGGAAATTTCGCTGGCCGAAGTGCTGATCAAGTTGTTCCGCGTCGCGCAGCGCTACGAACTGACGCTGCAGCCGCAGCTGATCCTGTTGCAGAAAACGCTGTTGAATATCGAAGGTGTGGGTCGTCAGCTCGATCCCAGCCTGGATATCTGGGCGGTGGCGCGGCCGGTGCTCGAACGCATCCTGCGCGAGCGCTACAGCCCGTGGCGCGTGCTTGGCGAACTGCGCAAGCGGCTGCCGGAAATCATGACCCACGCGCCGGACATGCCGCGCCTGGTGCACAGCTGGTTGAAGCAGCAGGTGGAAGGCCGCCATCAGGTGGACATCCGCTCGGCCGAACTGCACGCGCTGGACCTGAGCCTGCGCAAGCTGCAGACGCGCGTGGTCACCGCCATCACCGGCAGCGGCCTACTGGTGGTCGCCGCGGTGCTGTACGGGCTGCATCCGGATGGCTGGTATCTGGGCACGGTGCCGGTGTGGAGTTGGGTCGGTGGCGCGGCCGGCTCGGTGGCCTTGCTGGTTGCTTGGCTGCGTCGTTAGGCACGGCCATGCGCAATGGAGCCGACGCAGCCAGGGGGCGGCCAAGCGAGGAAAACGAATTGGCCCGTTTCGGCAGGCAACGACAACGATATGCAGCAACACGCGCGTGATCAGCGCATGCTCATCACCCCCGATACCGGCGCGTTGCTGGCGGCCCGCGGCGCCGCCTGAGCGCACACCGCAGACCATGCATACGGACCTGCGTCAGGGGGCGTGGTTGGCGTGCGCCACGTGGTCGAAGAACTGGTAGATGCCGTCGTCGCTCATCTTGCGCGCGTTGGCCAGCTCGCCGGCACGTGTGGTGTACAGCAGCTTGCCTGCGGGCGAGATCACCACCGCGGCGGGAATGCCTTTCTGGATCGGGTCGCCATAGCGCTGGCTGATGTCCAGGTTGTGGTCGAAATTACCCACGTCCACCTTCACCACCACGAACGACTTGCTGATCAACGGCGCATTTTTCGCGGTGTGCAGCGAGGTGTCCAGCGCCCGGCAGTCGTGGCACCAGTTGGCGCCGAAGATTACCAGGGTGGGTTTGTGCGCTTTCTTGGCGGCCGCCAGCGCATGGCGCAGTTGCGCGCTCGCATCGGCGTGTTCGTCGTAGGGCAGATCCACGGCGTGGCCCAGCGGAACAACCGTCAGCAGGCAGAGCAGGAGCCAGGTGCGCATAGAGGCACTTCCTTGATGGGAAACCGGCATGCTCTGCCAGCCGCCTGGCGCGGTCAACGGGCAGGTGAGCGCAGCGACGCAGTGGCATGCGGTGTCAGCGACACGGATAATCCGCCGGTGAGCACATCCCCAAAGCATTTGCTGATTCTCTACCAGGACGACGTCCTGGCCGTCGTCGACAAACCCGCAGGCCCGATGGTCCACGACAGCAAGCTGGCACGCGGGGAAGACGACTTTCTTGCCCACCGTATGCGCAGGCAACTGGGCCGGTCGATCTTTCTGGCGCACCGGCTCGATCGCGCTACCAGTGGCGGTGCGTCGCGGCTGGCCGGTCGAGGAGCGCTTTATCGTCGACCACGACCTGGATGGCGGTCCAGGCACACCGGTCGAGAAGCCGGCAGTGGCGCACTTCCAGCCCCTGGCCACCGGTGAGCTGGAGATTCCTTGGCACCAGTTTTGCCGCCTCTGGCTACGCGCTGGAGAGGAGCTGATCCGCATTCGATCTACTACCCCAATCCCGATTCCCGAATTCCAGCTCTTCAGGGCTTCTGCGCCGCCGCAGGCTCATTGACGATCTTCTCCAGATCCTTCTGCAGATCCGCAAACATCGGCAGCATCTTTTGCTGGATCGCGCCCATCAGGTTCTGGGTCAGCGCCGGGGTCTTGTCGAGCAGGCGCTGGCCGGCCGAGCTCTCGTAGAACTCGGCCATGGCCAGCACGTCCTCGCGCGAGAACGAGCGCTTGTAGATGTCCACATACATTGGGCGCAGCTCCGACCACGATAGTGCTTTGCGCACGGTCTGGCGGGTACGTTCCTGGATACGCTGCAATTGCGCCTGTTGCGCGCTATTGAGCTGGCGTTGCGCGGTGAGCTGAGCGAATTGTTGCTGCTGCATCGCTTCGACCTGCGGCAGCATCGTATCCAGCATGGTCTGCGCGCGTGAGGCGGCCAGCAAACGGTTGATCTCGGCATCGCTGGGCGCCTGTGCGAACGCGGCGGGCGTGGCGATCGCCAGCGCGGCCAGCAAGAACAGACGGCGCGCGCGCGCGCGGGCGGCGGCAACGGAGCGGGGGAGTGGCATCGGAGCATCTGCGCAGTCGGGGAAACGGCAGCAGCATACGGGAGGCCGGCGTTTTCGCGCGCGTCCACGCCGCTGCCGATACAATTGAGCGTATGCCAAGCGACCCGATCCAGATCTCCCCCAGCCTGACGATTCCGCCCAGCGAGATCGTCGAACGCTTCGTGCGCGCTAGCGGCGCGGGCGGGCAGAACGTCAACAAGGTCTCCACTGCAGTGGAGCTGCGTTTCGACGTGGCCGGATCGCCGACGCTGCCCGAATCCTTGCGCACGCGCCTGCTGTCGCGGCGCGACCGCCGCATGACCGCCGACGGCGTGCTGGTGATCGATGCGCAGCGCTTCCGTACCCAGGACCGCAACCGCGACGATGCGCGCGAGCGGTTGTTCGAGATCATCAGCGCGTGCCTGTCGGTGCCCAAGCGCCGGGTCGCCACCAAACCGAGTCATGGTGCCAAGCTGCGGCGGCTGGATGCCAAGCGTGAGCGCAGCCATATTAAGCGTGGACGCTCTGCGTCCCACTGGGAGTAAGCGTGAGTCACACCGACCCGTCGTTGCCACCGGTAACACAGGCCAACATCCTGCTACAGCCATCCCCGCCCAACATGCCGCAAGCCCACGGTCGCTTCGGCCGTTGGTTTGGCCGCACCGCGCTCCGCCTGACTGGCTGGCGCCTGGTCGGGCGGCTGCCCGACGAACCCAAGCTGGTGATGATCGTCGCCCCGCATTCGTCCAACTGGGACGGATTTGTCGGCTTTGCGGCCAAGTTCGCGCTCGGCTTCGAGGTGCGTGTGCTGGGCAAGTCGCAATTGTTCTGGTGGCCGCTTGGCCCGCTGCTGCGCAAGCTCGGCGCTATCCCCCTGGACCGCAGCTCGCCGCAGGGCACCATCGGCCAGGCGGTGCGGCTGATCCGCAATTCCGAACAGATGTGGTACGTGATCACTCCCGAAGGCACGCGCAAGCGCGTGGAGCAGTGGAAGGCTGGCTTCTGGAAGATCGCCTCCGATTCCAAGGTACCGATCCTGCCGGTATATTTCGATTATCCCAGTAAGACCGTGGGCATCGGCGAGCCGTTCTGGACCGGGAGCGACATGGCAGCCGATATCGCCGCCATTCGCACCTGGTACCGGCCCTGGCGCGGCAAGCATCGCGATACGCTTTGAAGGAAGGCGTTGTCGAGCGGCCTAAACGCCGCTCGACAACGGCTCGAACAGGTATCGGGTGGTTGGCTGGCCGAGCGCAGGAAAGCGGTGCCGCGCATGCAGCCGATGCGCAGCGCCAGCTGTGCCGCCAGAGCCAGTCATGCACTTTGGAAAAGCACGGAGGCGTTAGTCCTACTGTGTCATTAAATCCGCAGATGCGGAGGCATCCCGTCAAATAGTGCCGCTGCGATGTCCATGGCGATTGTCCAGCGCAGCGTCGCGATCGAGTCGCTCGCGTGGCGCTGGGCGCGCGATTGCCTTGCCGCGCGGTCGGTAATTCTCGGGTAAGGGAGATTCCGCGCATTCCGAGGGTTTTTTTTGATGCGCCCCGCGCAAGCGTTCAGCAACCAGGTACCCATAGGCAGCGATGCATAACCTCGCGTGATGATGGAAGCCCCGCCAGCCACGGCCTTGGTAGTGATCCAGGCCAAATTCCTGTTTCAGATCCTGATAATCGCGTTCAATCCGCCAGCGCGCCTTGACCGTCCTTACCAGATCCTTGCGCGGCGTGTTTACCGGCAGGTTGGACAGAAAGTATCGGGTCGGCCTGTCTTGGCCTTTGGGCCATTCGATCAACAGCCATTCCTCCTGACGCAAGCGATCACCTTGTGCTGCACGTACGCGTACGGCGGCGAAACGTCCCGACAACGGTGCGTTGCTGCCTTCCCGCCACGCGACTGTCCTGAAGGCGCGGGAGGGTAACGACAGCGCCAGCGCTTGCACCGACTGTGGCTGATGGTCGGCTGTACGACGATGGCGAACCGGAGGTCGGCCTTGGCCTTTCCACGCCGCCGGCGATTCGGGCCTTTGTCCGGGCGGCCAGACTTTCACGCTCGACACGATTCCCACCGCATAGTTCAGTTCCAAGCAAGCCAGCGCGTCACGCCAGGCCGTATTGCTGCCATAGGCTGCATCGGCCAACACCGTGCCGCGCGCCACTCCCGTGGCATGGGCTGCTTTCATCTGCGCCAGTGCGATCTGCGGTTTGGTCGCGAACTCAATCTCGTGGGGAATTCCCGCTTTTCCCCGGCGTGCTGCATCGCTGGCCCAGTCTTCAGGCAGATACAGCCTGAAAGCGATCGGAATGCTCGCTGCCGGCGTCGCCAACGATACGCTCACGGCCACCTGGCAATTGTCCTGCTTGCCGATCTCGCCGCAGTACTATCAGGCCACACCGACCGAATGCCTGCCCTTCTTGCGAAAACCCGTGTCGTCCACGATCCAGTACACCTCGTCTTTCAAATCCAGCAGCGACGAAACGTACTGACGAACCCGCTCCAACATGGCCGCATCGGACCACTCTGATTTGGCCACGAAGTGGTGCAAGGCTTGATGGCGAGCCCTGGTTCGAAGCGGATCCAGATGAGCAGCCAGGGGCTCAACACTCTTGCGCTCCAAAGGCAGCATCAACGCACTGCAATCGCCTCGCAGGCCCGCAGTGCGGTCAGCATGACCGAGCGCAGCGGAGAGTTCATCGAGATAAGCGGAGAAACGCGCTTTGTTGCTGACTGCGGCCATCACGATCCCGCCGTGGGAGAGACTGCTTGCAGAATAACCTATTTATGACACAGTAGGATTAGAGAACCTCTGAACAACTCCTCCTGGCTGCGCAACACTACACACCTACGTTGAGGAGTGATCCATGCAACTGACGTTTAGAGTGGCTAACAAAACGACTGCGTTCACCGCCAGGCGGGCGCGGCCGGTGCTCGGAATCGGCATGTACAACGCGTACACTCCGGTTCCTCCGCGCCGTCCGCACCCACCTGACGACTGCCTCGCTACGTTGTGTTAGCCGCTCTTACGTGATGCCGAGGGTCTTGGCAAGTGCAAGCAGCCCTGCCGTGAGATCTTCCTGGCCGAGATGGAACAGGTGGTGCCGTGGAAGCAACTGCTCGCACCCAGGTGAAGGCATCGCTTGCGCATGGGAGAGAGGGGCAACTCAGATTAGCGGTATGCCTTCTCCACTCGAAAGGGAGAAGGTGCCCGAAGGACGGATGAGGGCCCAACGGCCGCGACACCCAATCACCCCATCCAGCAGCACACGCCGACGCAGGACCCAACCCAACGGCACATGCCAGCGGGAGGCAAACCCGCTAGTGTAATTGGCTGCTCTACCCACTCAGGACTTACACGCCATGTCGCGTACCGTCGTTCTGGCCGTTGCCATCACCCTGGCACTGGCTGCTTGTTCTGGAAAAAAACCGTCCGGTAAGGAGTCCACCACCGTGCCCGAAAAGACCGCCACCACCCCGGCCGCGGATGCTGCGCCGAATCCGCTGCTGACCGCCAGTACGCTGCCGTTCCTGGCGCCGCCGTTCGACAAGATCAAGGATGCCGATTATCTGCCCGCCTTCGATGAAGGCATGCGCCTGCATCTGGCTGATATCCGCAAGATCGCCGACAACCCCGAGCCACCCACCTTCGACAACACCATCGAGGCAATGGAGCGCAGTGGCCAAACGCTCACGCGTGTCTCGCACATTTTCTTCGGGCTTGTGCAAGCCGATACCAGCGATGCACGCCAAAAAATCCAGGAGGACATCGCGCCCAAGTTGGCCGCGCACAAGGACGAGATCGATCTCGATCCGAAATTGTTCGCCCGCGTCAAAACCCTTTACGACCAGCGCGACGCACTGAGCCTGGATCCGGAGCAGAAGCGTCTGGTCGAGCGCGATTACGAAGAGCTCGTGCGTGCGGGTGCGCAGCTGTCGGAGAACGACAAGGCCAGCCTGCGCAAGCTCAATATCGAAGAGACCACGCTCTCCACGCAGTTCCACACCCGCCTGGTGGCCGCCTCGGCTGCCGGCGCGGTGGTAGTCGACGACAAGGCCAGGCTCGATGGCCTGAGCGAGGGCGATATCGCCGCCGCTGCCGATGCCGCCAAGGCGCGCAAGCTCGCTGTCAACTATCTGCTCACCTTGCAGAACACCACCCAGCAGCCAGTACTGGCCTCGTTGAAGGACCGCCAACTGCGCGCCGACCTGCTTAAGGCTTCGGAAACGCGCGCAGAGAAAGGCGATGCCAACGATACCCGCCAGACCATCCAGCGCCTGGCACAGTTGCGCGCTCAAAAAGCCAAGCTGCTCGGCTTCGGCAACTACGCCGCCTATAGTCTGGGCGACCAGATGGCCAAGACCCCGGACGCTGCGCTCAAGCTGCTGACCGACACCGTGCCTGCAGCTACCGCCAAGGCACGCCGCGAAGCGGCCGAGATGCAGAAGGTCATCCATACGCAGAAGGGCGACTTCAAGCTCGCCGCCTCCGATTGGGACTTCTACGCCGAGCAGGTGCGCAAGGCCAAGTACGACCTGGACGAAGCGCAGATCAAGCCGTATTTCGAACTGGACAACGTGCTGCAGAACGGCGTTTTCTACGCGGCCACCCAGCTGTACGGCATCACCTTCAAGCAGCGCACCGACATCCCGACCTATCACCCGGACATGAAGGTGTATGAGGTGTTCGATCACGACGGCACGTCGATGGCGCTGTTCTATACCGACTACTTCAAGCGCGACAGCAAGTCCGGTGGCGCGTGGATGGACGTGTTCGTCACGCAGGACGGCCTCACCGGCGCCAAGCCGGTGGTCTACAACGTCTGCAACTTCACCAAGCCGGCTGCCGGCCAGCCGGCGTTGCTGAGTTTCGACGATGTCACCACCTTGTTTCATGAGTTCGGCCACGCGCTGCACGGCATGTTCTCCAAGGTGAAGTACCCCTCGATCGCCGGCACCAGCACCTCGCGCGACTTCGTCGAGTTCCCCTCGCAGTTCAACGAGCATTGGGCCTCCGATCCCAAGGTGTTCGCGCACTACGCCAAGCACTATCAGACCGGTGCAGCGATGCCGCCCGAGCTGGTGGAGAAGATCAAGAAAGCCAGGACCTTCAACAGCGGCTACGCGACCACCGAATACTTGTCGGCCGCACTGCTCGATCTGGCTTGGCACACCCAGCCGGCCGACGCGCCGTTGCAGGACGTGAGCAAGTTCGAAGCCGATGCCTTGAAGCGCTTCAAGGTGGACCTGGCCGAAGTACCGCCGCGTTACCGCAGCAGCTATTTCGACCACATCTGGGGCGGCGGTTATTCGGCCGGTTACTACGCCTATTTCTGGTCGAAAGTGCTCGACGAAGATGCGTTCGAATGGTTCAAGGAAAACGGCGGGTTGAATCGCAAGAATGGCGACGCCTTCCGCGCCAAGATTCTCTCGCGCGGCAATACCGTTGATCTGGCCACGCTATATCGCGATTTCCGCGGCAAGGACCCCAGCGTCAAGGCGCTGCTGAAAGATCGTGGTTTGACCGAGTAAACAAGCCGCGTGCACGACGCGCGGATGCCGGCAACGATCGAAACGGGAGGGCCTTGCGGCCATCCCGTTTTTGTTGCGTCGCATTAAATGTATCGCACTGGTCGGCGCCGCATCACGCCGGTCGCGGCGGCGCCTGATCGTCCCCGATCTCCACGATCACCTCGTGCGACTGCGGCGCAGACGCCACTGCCGGTCGCAGTTGTTCCACCGCCTGCGGCAGGGTCAGCGACGGCGCGGTCTGCACTCCGGATGACGTGGCCCGGGACTCTTGGATGACCTCCCGGGCTTTATACAACAAGTCTTCCACATCGTTGTCCTGCAGAAGCTCACTGATCTTTAGGCTCGCCTTGGTGGCCCGACGCTGGGACAGCGCTTCGCTGGCGCCCCCCATCACACCGCGGAGAACTTGCTGCTTCAATCCGATGTCGGTGTCGCCCTCGCGGCGATTGTTCTTGACGGTGATGGCGGTGTGCTGATTCAGGGCGCCGACCGCAGCCATGGCTCCCGACAGTGCGGAGATCGCCAGGGTCTGCTTCGTCGGCACCTTGCGTGCTCCGCCATGCGCCGCTGAGCTGGCCTTGCCGATCACCGAGGACGCCGCGCTGCCCAGCACGCCGAGGTGGAACATCTGGCCAATGCGTTGAGCGGTCTGTGCGGAGAATTCGCGCAAGGTGTACTTCTTGGCGATATCGCTGATCAGTTGATCCGACACCACCGACTTCTCGGCGTTGAGCAGCACCTCCGCAGCCACACCGTCTGGGTCAAGCTCGTCCAACTTGCCTTCGCGCAAGGCTTGCAGGTCCTGGCTCAGCAGTTCCAAGGCCTTCGCCGGGCCGGCGCCGTGACCCAATTCCAGATCCAGGTCGTCGGCGTCTGCCGCCCGCTGCAGCGAGGGCGGTGCCGCCACCTCCGCCTTGAGCGCTTTCTCCATCGATGCCAGTGCGTTGGTGACGCGTTTGACTAAAGCTTGCGTGGGCGACTGAATCAGTTTACGGAGTTTGCTCTGATCGATATCGTCTGCCGCGACCGGTTCGCCACGCGCAAATTTTGACTTGCCTGTCTCGGTCAATACATCGGCGTACAGCAGATTGAGCTTGTTGTTGTAATCCTGTTTTGCCTGTTCGTCGAAGCCGGCGGCCACATGCTGCGCAGCTGTCATCAGCAGGGCACCGACGGTCTGCGCGGTCGGCGACAGCGCCCGCATTGCGCCGGTCTTGCCGAGCAGGCCCAGCGTGCCCGCCAATGGTGAGCGCAGGATGCGCGGGACGGCCTGCCAGCGATTGCCCATCCATTGCCGGTCGTGCGCGCCCTGGGTCATGACAAAGTCGCGCTGGCCCTGATGCAGGCGTGCTTCGGCTTCCAGCAAGTTGTGGGCAGCGGCCATGAGGTTGGTAGTTGCCGTCGCCGAGGATGTGTTGTCTGCGACGTTCTTGAGTTCGCGAAACTGATCGCAATGACCGCTGAATTCTGCGACATGGATTTCCAACGCCTTCGCAAGGTCCGGTAGCCAATGCTTGTCGTTGATCTGATTCTTGTCCGGCACGATGACGTGACCGCCGTGCTCGCGGATCGACTCGCACAGGCTGACCACCGCCGACTGCTGGGCCGCATTCATCGGTGCGGCGACGGCCGCTGTCGCAACGCCGAACCCTGCGCCCGCCCAAGGCTGACCGGTTGCGTAGTTGATCCAGGGCGAGACGATGTACTGCATCGCATTGTTCAAAAAACTGCCGGTGGGATTGGGCATGCCGGACAGCAGCGCGGTACGTCGCAACTTGGAAACCTCGCCTTCGCTCAATCCCTGCGCCTTGTACCAATCCATCGCATCTGTTTCGCTGATGCGGCTCAACAGATCCGCGTGCGTTGCTGCACGTTCCTCCACGCCGGTGCCGTCCGGCAGTTTTACCTGCCCATTCATCGGCCTGATCGCGTTGATGAGTGCCGCCGCCAGTTGGGGCTGGACCTGGCGCCGGTTGTCGGCAGCCAATCTGTCTTTGAGCCGCGTCAGACGTGACCCACGAAAGTTCGACGAAACTGCAGGCGGCACACCGTGCATGCCGACGGCGCCCGATTGCCCAGCCGCCTGCGTCGCCGCCTGCGTCGCAGGCGCAGTGGCGCCTGCGACCTCCTTGCCGCGTCTGCTGGGACGGCGCGGCAGTATGGTCAGTAGAGTATCGCCCTGGATGTCCGAATGGCCGGGTAAAACGCTGGAGGATGCTTCTTTTCCGATGTCCTGGATGTTTGGGTTTGACGCCGCCGCGTTACGATTGACCGAGTTGGCGGATGTAGTAGTCTTCATCAGATATGTCCTGACTCTAAGTGCAGTGACGGCATCGATCGATGGCCGGTGCCGAGGAATGCGACCGCCACGCAGCCTTGAAGCTGAGTGCATCGTCGACGGACGGCGCAGTTGCCATATCTCGAAGAGAGCATCGAGTTCAGGTACGCGACGCAGCCATTGCTGAGATGAAAGATCCAAACTGCGGACCGCATTGAGCGAGGATTGAATCACTCTGCAGGCAACATTCTGGCCAGACAGCGAACTGATGTCGCTGCGCCCGAATCGCTCCGTACGTTGCTGATATCGGAGGTTTGGCGCGTTGCTGGCCGATAGCAGAGCTGGCGAAGCATTACGCGGCAGCTGGCGTCGCACGCGCATCTGCCCCGCCCATGCCGGAGCGAGCGCGCGGCTGTCGCAGTTGGGCAGCAAGGAGGAAGGAACCCCACCTGGCGATGGCGACGCGTTGCGTTGGCCGACGGGCGGCTTGCAAGCGCGGAGCCGGACTTCGCCGCGCAGCAGCTGCAGGCGTTGGTGAAGGGCTTCGCGTTCTGGCCGCAGCTCGCCAAGGGCCAGCCGCCGCCGCTGTCGCCGGAGCAACAGACGCAAGTGGCCGAATCGGCGGTGGCGATGTTTCTGGGGTTTTACTGACGCAAGTGAGTGCACGCGCGGGCGATGCGCGCGGCGTGGCTTTATCGCAGCGCATCTTCCGCCGGTTTTCCCCTGCGTTGCACGTCTGTTGAAGGCGTCGACGACGGCATGCGCCGTACACTGCTAAGCCTGCGCAAACATGCCTTTCCAACGCGCGCATGGTCTACGTCACCTGTTCAACAGCACATGCCGATGCATGGAGCATTGCAGGTCGCCTGTCCATGACACGCGACAGTCGTGGCAAATACAGCGCGAGAGCGGACGGACCAGTCGCATTTATGCGCTGCCTAAACGGCAGTGAATGCATCGGTCTGCTCTGCGTGGCGCAATGGTATTTCTGAGCTGCCTACACGGCAGTGAACTGTAAGAGCGCCCTGTAAAGAGTCCCACTAGATTTCTGAGCTGCCTACGCGGCAGTGAACGGGAGGTGTCCTGGTCTTCGACCTGGCCCTTTTTTTCTGAGCTGCCTACGCGGCAGTGAACGTCCCCATCCGGCACAGATGCGCGGAGCTGTTTTTCTGAGCTGCCTACGCGGCAGTGAACAGCAGCAAGGGGGCGGTATCGCGATGGGCTTATTTCTGAGCTGCCTACGCGGCAGTGAACCAGGCGATAGTGCGCGCAGTGAACACGCCTTTTTTCTGAGCTGCCTACGCGGCAGTGAACTTGCCGCAGAACGACAAGCTCCAGCGCTTGCTTTTCTGAGCTGCCTACGCGGCAGTGAACGCTCCGGTGCCGGTCGTTCCTGCGCCGAGTGGTTTCTGAGCTGCCTACGCGGCAGTGAACCCATCGAAATAGCACGCGGCGTGCTTGTGGAGTTTCTGAGCTGCCTACGCGGCAGTGAACGCAAGAGGAGGTGCACTATTTGCTGACCTCCGTTTCTGAGCTGCCTACGCGGCAGTGAACTCCATGGACGAGGCGCTGAGGCCAACTCCTCCTTTCTGAGCTGCCTACGCGGCAGTGAACAAGCCGCGCCACGGCCCTTGTGCGTCGAGACGTTTCTGAGCTGCCTACGCGGCAGTGAACGGCGTGCTGCTGAGCGCAAAGTCTTCGAGGGCTTTCTGAGCTGCCTACGCGGCAGTGAACTGGCGTGATCACAGCCGATCCCGTCGCTTCACTTTCTGAGCTGCCTACGCGGCAGTGAACTGATGACTGCGAAAGCATTGCCTTTGC
Source organism: Xanthomonas fragariae (assembly GCF_017603965.1). Classification (NCBI taxonomy): domain Bacteria; kingdom Pseudomonadati; phylum Pseudomonadota; class Gammaproteobacteria; order Lysobacterales; family Lysobacteraceae; genus Xanthomonas; species Xanthomonas fragariae. Next base: position 228,875 of record NZ_CP071955.1, read on the forward strand.
AGTTATTTCTGAGCTGCCTACGCGGCAGTGAACGCCGATAGCTGGCCTGTGGGCGTGCGCTTTTTTTTCTGAGCTGCCTACGCGGCAGTGAACTCGCCGAACTTGCGCGGATTGACGAACTTGATGTTTCTGAGCTGCCTACGCGGCAGTGAACACCCTGATCCTCCTGTTTCTTGCGACGAAATATTTCTGAGCTGCCTACGCGGCAGTGAACAACCGCTGCACGAATCATTTGGTTTGCTCTGATTTCTGAGCTGCCTACGCGGCAGTGAACGGTCTTCCAACCTCTTGCGATTCAGAGCTTTATTTCTGAGCTGCCTACGCGGCAGTGAACGTGCTACATGTAGATCCGGACCAGCCGCGCAATTTCTGAGCTGCCTACGCGGCAGTGAACACCGTCAGTTTCGTTGCACCGACGCGCCAGGCTTTCTGAGCTGCCTACGCGGCAGTGAACAGCATCTCTCAGCTGCACGAGCTGTCGAGTCATTTCTGAGCTGCCTACGCGGCAGTGAACTCAGCGACAGTGAAGATGCTGACCCATTGCTCTTTCTGAGCTGCCTACGCGGCAGTGAACTAAGAGCGGCTAACAAAACCCAGGAAGAAGCCGTAAGCAGATGATGGAGCATGCAAGCGAGAGCAACGCCAAGTGGAGATCGATGCGGCGTTCAAAGCGGATGCGCAGTTTGCCCATGCCTGCGAACCAGGCATGCGTGCGCTCGACGACCCAGCGATGACGGCCCAACCGGTCGTTGCGCTCGATTCCCTTGCGTGCGATCCGCGCAATGATGCCGCGCTGCTTGAGGAAGGCGCGACAGCGGTCGATGTCGTAAGCCTTGTCGGCGTGCAATTTGTCTGGCCAACGTCGCGGGCGCCCTGGTTTGCCACCAATTGGCGGCAAGGCGTCGATCAACTCCTCGAACACGACCGAGTCGTGCCGATTGGCGCCGGTGACGCACACTGCCAAGGGCACGCCGTTGCGGTCCACGATCAGATGCCGTTTGCTGCCGAGTTTGCCGCGATCGGTCGGGTTTGGCCCGGTGTAGGCGCCCCCCGGGGGGAGGCCACACTGGCGGCGTCCAGACTGGCTCGGCTCAGATCCAGCCTCTGGGCGCGACGCAGTTCGGTCAGCAACACATTGTGCAGACGATGCCACACACCGGCGGCCTGCCAATCACGCAACCGGCGCCAGCAGGTCATGCCGCTGCCATAGCCCAGCTCCATAGGCAGGTCTTCCCATGGCACGCCCGTGCGCAGGACATAGACGATGCCGTTGAGGGCTTGCTGATCACTGATACGCGGCCGTCCACCTTTGGGCGAACGCTTCACTTGGGGAATCAGCGGCTCGATGCGCTTCCACAGCGCAATGGGGATCTCTTTGCGACGTGTCATGTCCGCAATTTTGCCACCGGCGAGACAAGATTCAAGGGGTTTTGTTAGACGCTCTAAGCCTGCTGCTGCTGAGCAATTTGAAGTCTTTTCTGAGCTGCCTACGCGGCAGTGAACGTACCGGCAGAGGCTTTCGCAAGAGTTCTTCGTTTCTGAGCTGCCTACGCGGCAGTGAACGCCGACTCGTCGCGTATCCCGATCCTGCTACTTTTCTGAGCTGCCTACGCGGCAGTGAACACTCCGACAACATGTCGAATATGCCAGGCCGATTTCTGAGCTGCCTACGCGGCAGTGAACCGCTGAGTCGATTGCAGGGTACGAAGCACAGTTTTCTGAGCTGCCTACGCGGCAGTGAACAGTCAGGCGTGAGCTGGAGCAGACGCAATGCTTTTCTGAGCTGCCTACGCGGCAGTGAACTCTCTGCGCCGTCATCGCCGATAATTCGAATCTTTCTGAGCTGCCTACGCGGCAGTGAACAAGGTACGCGCCGGGGATTGCAGATGTGCCGTATTTCTGAGCTGCCTACGCGGCAGTGAACCGTGCTGCTGAGCGCAAAGTCTTCGAGGGCTTTTTCTGAGCTGCCTACGCGGCAGTGAACCATTGAGCGACGCGAAGCGCTCAGACCGCATCTTTCTGAGCTGCCTACGCGGCAGTGAACAAGTTGTTCCGTTGTCTATCACTGAACAGAGTTTTCTGAGCTGCCTACGCGGCAGTGAACCCATTGAGCTTTGATCTGCACTTGAACTGCCCTTTCTGAGCTGCCTACGCGGCAGTGAACCAAGCCTGCTGCTGCCGAGCAGTTCGATGCCTTTTCTGAGCTGCCTACGCGGCAGTGAACTCGTCGTCGTTCCGAAGAGCGCACGCCCGCAATTTCTGAGCTGCCTACGCGGCAGTGAACATCGATGGCCGCACGCTTCCCCGCTGATTATCATTTCTGAGCTGCCTACGCGGCAGTGAACGGAAGTGCCGGTCTGGTTCGCACCATTTACAATTTCTGAGCTGCCTACGCGGCAGTGAACAGCCAGCGCGCAGCGCTGCCCGTCGCCGTCGGTTTCTGAGCTGCCTACGCGGCAGTGAACATTGATCCCTTCACCTTCGAAGAACTGCTGCTTTTCTGAGCTGCCTACGCGGCAGTGAACCGGCCGGAGGCGTGAGAGGCCCGCAGGGCAGTTTTCTGAGCTGCCTACGCGGCAGTGAACAACATCGGCCGCTTTGCGATACGGCTGCGACATTTCTGAGCTGCCTACGCGGCAGTGAACTTTCTTGCCGATGATTGGCTTCCGGCGTGTCATTTCTGAGCTGCCTACGCGGCAGTGAACGACCAGATCGAGGAGATCGCAGCGAAGCACATTTTCTGAGCTGCCTACGCGGCAGTGAACCCGTGCGCATGGAGAAGGACCGTAGACGCATTTTTCTGAGCTGCCTACGCGGCAGTGAACGCATGCTTGCGTAGCTGCCGCTAGTTGCCCTTTTTCTGAGCTGCCTACGCGGCAGTGAAATTCCACATCGCCAAGACGAATTGGCGGAGCCATTTCTGAGCTGCCTACGCGGCAGTGAACCAGAGTGGCGATGTTGGACAGACCTACTTGATTTTCTGAGCTGCCTACGCGGCAGTGAACATCAACCGTGCTTCTGAGAAAGCGGCTGTGAATTTCTGAGCTGCCTACGCGGCAGTGAACGCGGATCTGCTTTACCGCCCAGCACGCCAACATTTCTGAGCTGCCTACGCGGCAGTGAACGTCAGTTGCATGGATCACTCCTCAACGTGGGCTTTCTGAGCTGCCTACGCGGCAGTGAACCTTGGCCTGCAGGAGATACCGGGTGCCGTTGATTTCTGAGCTGCCTACGCGGCAGTGAACTGAACACTTTGTCGTGATTCGCACCATCGTGGTTTCTGAGCTGCCTACGCGGCAGTGAACTGTGCAGGTCGGAGAATTTGCCACACGCACCATTTCTGAGCTGCCTACGCGGCAGTGAACGCTGATCGTCACGTTCAAGGCCCGAAGACGCTTTTCTGAGCTGCCTACGCGGCAGTGAACGGCTCGAAATGTTCGGCCATGTCGAACTGCAATTTCTGAGCTGCCTACGCGGCAGTGAACGCGGGCGTGAACCAATGTTCGCGCTCCTCCAATTTCTGAGCTGCCTACGCGGCAGTGAACTCTGGCTTCGTCAAGGTTCGACTGCAAGGCAATTTCTGAGCTGCCTACGCGGCAGTGAACCGGTGGACCCAGCCTACAGGCGAGGAAATCAATTTCTGAGCTGCCTACGCGGCAGTGAACCGTCTCAGCACACGAGCGCGCGCGAGTTCATCTTTCTGAGCTGCCTACGCGGCAGTGAACCAGCTTGAACAGCAGTTGCGTGCTCAGCAGCATTTCTGAGCTGCCTACGCGGCAGTGAACAAGCTTGTCAGGCCGTGGCGGATGGACGTTAATTTCTGAGCTGCCTACGCGGCAGTGAACTAACTGGTGCGGGCGCCTTGGTTACGGTTTTGTTTCTGAGCTGCCTACGCGGCAGTGAACAACAATACGAACTCAAGTCCGCTGAGGCGGTGATTTCTGAGCTGCCTACGCGGCAGTGAACTTCGCGTCCCGACAAATGGAAAGATTCGACAATTTCTGAGCTGCCTACGCGGCAGTGAACGCCCTGCCTAGCTCGCCCTGACTTTGGACGTATTTCTGAGCTGCCTACGCGGCAGTGAACGATGAAGACGCCCGGGAGGCTAAGGGCCTGAATTTCTGAGCTGCCTACGCGGCAGTGAACGGAGCATCTCTCAGCTTCACGAGCTTTCGAGTTTTCTGAGCTGCCTACGCGGCAGTGAACGCCGCCCCGTAGTGGTGACAGCGCATCGAGCTTTTCTGAGCTGCCTACGCGGCAGTGAACCTCAGCAAGGTGGCGGCTCCACCGGCAGACCCTTTCTGAGCTGCCTACGCGGCAGTGAACGCGGCCAGCGCGAGTTCGCCATGCGTGTCGATTTTCTGAGCTGCCTACGCGGCAGTGAACCAGGAGATGCGATTGACGCAAGTCACGAGGGATTTCTGAGCTGCCTACGCGGCAGTGAACGTTCTGCGAGAAGATCGTAGAGCTCGGAAAGCTTTCTGAGCTGCCTACGCGGCAGTGAACCGTACAACGCTTCACGGCTGACCAAGCGCAACTTTCTGAGCTGCCTACGCGGCAGTGAACATGATGTCGCCGACCCAGGCGCACACGGGTGATTTCTGAGCTGCCTACGCGGCAGTGAACCTTGTTTGCGCGCAGAGCGTCGGAAAAGTCAATTTCTGAGCTGCCTACGCGGCAGTGAACTCGCTGTCTGAGTCTTCGATGGCTGAGATCAATTTCTGAGCTGCCTACGCGGCAGTGAACTCCTTGTTTTCCGGCAACGGTAGATCGATAGATTTCTGAGCTGCCTACGCGGCAGTGAACAACATGGAATACAAGAGCGAGTTTGCAGTGACTTTTCTGAGCTGCCTACGCGGCAGTGAACAGGGCGCGACGAATCGACCTACCGCGCAAAATTTTCTGAGCTGCCTACGCGGCAGTGAACATGCGATTTAGAGCCGCACCGGCTCCCATATTTTTCTGAGCTGCCTACGCGGCAGTGAACCTACCGCGCAAAGTGGCGCCCCGTCTATGAATTTTCTGAGCTGCCTACGCGGCAGTGAACCACTACTCAAGGCTGGGCGAGTACCAGCCTTGTTTCTGAGCTGCCTACGCGGCAGTGAACACGGCGACGGCGACGGCTACGGTTTTGGTGACTTTCTGAGCTGCCTACGCGGCAGTGAACTGCACTGCTTGCTCATAGTAAGTTTCTCAATAGTTTCTGAGCTGCCTACGCGGCAGTGAACGATGTCATCATGCCCCACAAATTGCTTGTGCATTTCTGAGCTGCCTACGCGGCAGTGAACGTGTTTTCTTCGGCTATGCAAGTGACACCAGTGTTTCTGAGCTGCCTACGCGGCAGTGAACAAAGTCCCGATGTCTCTCACCCCGTACCTGGGTTTCTGAGCTGCCTACGCGGCAGTGAACGAGGAGATTGATCACATCAATAGGGACCCACATTTCTGAGCTGCCTACGCGGCAGTGAACAGTAATAGTTCCTCCCTAGGGATTCCGTAACCTTTCTGAGCTGCCTACGCGGCAGTGAACACGGCTACGGCGACGGCAACGGCTACGGCTACTTTCTGAGCTGCCTACGCGGCAGTGAACCCAAGATGCAAAGGCACGGCTTGCGGAGTTAGTTTCTGAGCTGCCTACGCGGCAGTGAACAAGTGGGAAGCCGCATGAACGCGCTTGCATATCTTTCTGAGCTGCCTACGCGGCAGTGAACGGTACAAGCTGGGCAAACTACTTTGTTGAGCATTTCTGAGCTGCCTACGCGGCAGTGAACGGCAAGGGCATTTGGAACACCCTCATGTAGCATTTCTGAGCTGCCTACGCGGCAGTGAACGGCTTCAGCAGTTTCCGATGGGCTCCGGTGCTTTTCTGAGCTGCCTACGCGGCAGTGAACAGCTACACCTATTGCATGAGCAGATAGCAAAGTTTCTGAGCTGCCTACGCGGCAGTGAACTTCATGTTGTGAAACTCGCAATGACGCCGCCATTTCTGAGCTGCCTACGCGGCAGTGAACCCAGGGTTGCCTAGAGTCGGGGAAGTTGCAGCTTTCTGAGCTGCCTACGCGGCAGTGAACAAGTTAAACGGGCGTTCGTATCCCGCTTTCCTTTTCTGAGCTGCCTACGCGGCAGTGAACACTTTGTATGTGGGTGTAAGTGTAGGTGCGCACTTTCTGAGCTGCCTACGCGGCAGTGAACCTGTCCGGTACGAAGTACCCCCCACGGGCCACTTTCTGAGCTGCCTACGCGGCAGTGAACCCGGGGGCAGGTTTTCCATCTGTCATCATGTTTTTTCTGAGCTGCCTACGCGGCAGTGAACATGAGTAGGCTTACCCAAGCACAGATCAAGGGTTTCTGAGCTGCCTACGCGGCAGTGAACTTTCTATGTCACTACGAACAAACCATGTCTCTTTTCTGAGCTGCCTACGCGGCAGTGAACAATGACGGCTACAACTATTCCCCTGAGCACATTTCTGAGCTGCCTACGCGGCAGTGAACGGCAGCAATGTGTGCGGGGCCTATCCCAAAGCTTTCTGAGCTGCCTACGCGGCAGTGAACCGAATCATGTATTGCCTTACAAAGCTAATTGCTTTCTGAGCTGCCTACGCGGCAGTGAACTTGGATAAGCAGTTGGGCAACAAGAAAATACATTTCTGAGCTGCCTACGCGGCAGTGAACATGATGCAAACGGGGTTCTCTAGGGCTATTGCGTTTCTGAGCTGCCTACGCGGCAGTGAACACGGCTACTGCTATGGCGACGGTGATGGCTTTTTTCTGAGCTGCCTACGCGGCAGTGAACGTCATGCGGACTGGGCGGGGGCGAACCTGGACTTTCTGAGCTGCCTACGCGGCAGTGAACGTTCATTTTGTCTCTCTCCGGTTTAAGGACCTTTTCTGAGCTGCCTACGCGGCAGTGAACTCATAAAAATCCCCTTTACTTCTGCTCCACCATTTCTGAGCTGCCTACGCGGCAGTGAACTTCAACGTGTTTTTCTTCCAAGGTGACGCCCTTTTCTGAGCTGCCTACGCGGCAGTGAACCTGGGGTGTCGTTGCGAGGAGCCGACCTTAGATTTCTGAGCTGCCTACGCGGCAGTGAACGGGTTTCTTTCAATTACCGCACGCGTTTTTGCATTTCTGAGCTGCCTACGCGGCAGTGAACAGTGTTTTTTACACATCCCTCTGGACCATGCATTTCTGAGCTGCCTACGCGGCAGTGAACTTCCTAGCAGAGCGGCCGGCAAGCCGTGGCGGTTTCTGAGCTGCCTACGCGGCAGTGAACTCGCAGTGCCTTGCTCAACATGGGAGCCCTGTTTCTGAGCTGCCTACGCGGCAGTGAACTTAGCTGCCTTAGCAATCCATCCTGGGTGCTTTTTCTGAGCTGCCTACGCGGCAGTGAACTCTCCGGGGTTACCATTTATGTGGTCTACGCATTTCTGAGCTGCCTACGCGGCAGTGAACTTAACGAGGACAACGCTACCAGCACCGAGAGTTTTCTGAGCTGCCTACGCGGCAGTGAACAAAGCAGCCTCGACCGCAATTGCTTACGAAATTTTCTGAGCTGCCTACGCGGCAGTGAACTACCAGAAGTGTAAAGACCTGCAAAAGGGTTATTTCTGAGCTGCCTACGCGGCAGTGAACGATCTCTAAGTCTCGGCGGTGTGCATTTAGTATTTCTGAGCTGCCTACGCGGCAGTGAACTTTTCCACAAGGCTACTAGGTCATCCGTACTATTTCTGAGCTGCCTACGCGGCAGTGAACATGGCTACAGCAAAGGCTACGGCTACGGCAAATTTCTGAGCTGCCTACGCGGCAGTGAACGCTTTCACGGCCCGCCTAAGGATCTTTTCCTCTTTCTGAGCTGCCTACGCGGCAGTGAACCTTACCAAAGCCCTCCATCTCATCAGAACCGTTTTCTGAGCTGCCTACGCGGCAGTGAACTGCAGCTTCTCAAGGACGGCTCTAGCTTCTTTTTTCTGAGCTGCCTACGCGGCAGTGAACAAGATCAGCACTTCACCAATCCATTGATAAATAAAAGAAATACCGAAAAAACAGGGCAGGCACCCTTTGAAGCATGGTGCCTGCCAAGTGGTTGATTCTAAAGCGGCCTTTTTCTGTCCGGAAAAAAGGGTCAGAACCAGGGCACCGTCGCTTCCTGGCTCAGGCCGTAGCTGTTGAAGCTGCCGTTCGTCGGCTCCGATAGCAAGGGGCCGTGACGGATGAACAGCGGGAATGACGCCTGTCCCGTGCTGCGGCTGCCCAGTACGACGAACGGCAGTGGCAGCTGTTCGGCTGCCGCATCCGGGATGCGTTGGGCGGCTGTCTCGGCATCGATCCCATGACGGCGCATGGCACGACGGCGCAGGCGCGAGGGGCTGCTCTTGGCCTGCACCCTGGTGACGTGCCGATGCTGGGTGTCGGTAGGAGCAGCGAGAATGGCCGATACCGCCAGGTGATCGAGCATCCCGTGCAGCCAGGGGTTCGCCATCAACGTCTGCAAAGCGGTCTGTTGGCCGTGCAAGCGCAGGTGGGCACCCAGACTTGGCTTGCGCGCGTCATGGCGTGGAAAGCTGACGCCGATGTCCTGGCGTTGCTGCTGCACCAGTGCGCGGTGCAGGCGCAGGTACAGGCCGCTGAGCAGCTGGTGCGGCGCAAGCTCCGGGTCGGGACGAAGTTGGAGATCCACATAATGCTCCATGGCGTCAGCCCGCATCGCCGAAGACACCGCCCCGGATCAGCGTGGCGATCACGAAATGCTGCTGGTCCGGCTCGGGCAGCTTGTCCTTGAGCACCCAGCCATCGAGCAGGTTGTAGAAATCCAGCTTGGCCTTTGGCTGCCGGTAGGCCTTGCCTTGCGTGGTGACAGAGCCGTACGGCTCCACGGCGATCGGGCCGTTGTCGTCTGCCTCCGGGTACCAGGTGTCGATGGTGCGCAGCGCATTGCCGATCTTCTGCGAATGGATCGCAGCCACTGCATTGCTGCCATCGCCGACGGCGTAGAGGGTCCTGCTTTTCTTGCTGCTACCCTTGTCCAGAATAAGCTCCTGCGAGGGAAACACCTCCTGGCCCGCACCGACACGCACGAACGCGGTGACCTGCAACAGCAGGTGCGCATTGCCCGCCAGCGCAGCGGCGATCAGCGAGGACAAGGCGACCAGATCCGCCGCTTCGGCAGATGGAGCCTGCAGGGTGCGCAACGAATGGTCGTGCGCCTGGAACGTCCATTGCGCGGCAGGCACGCCATTTTTCAGATGCGCGACCTGCACTTCCACCTGCTCCGCACCGATACGGTTGCGCCACAAAAACCGCCCGTTGGCCAGGTTGGCCGCATAGCGCTGGGCCAGCGTGTCGAAGCCATGCTGTTGTACATAAGCGGCAACGGTAGCGGTGAGTTTCTTGCGGTAATCGGTGTCGTTGCAGGCCGAGGGTGTGCCGGTACCACCGAGCACGCGCAGAGTGAACTGTACCTTCAGCGTGTCGGCATCCAGCGGCAGGGCGGCCACGTCCACGGTCTGCAGATTGGGGTTCTCGATGGCGGCATCGAGTTTGGTCGGGTCCTGGTCTTTGGCCTTGAGCCGGTTGGAAATGGTGCCGCGGACGGATTTTTCGCGCAGCTTGACTGGCTGCCAGTCGGCAGGCGTGGCGCGCGCTGCCCACGCGCCGGAAAACAACAGCGCGTCGGAGGGATCGAGCTTGCGCTCGAAGGCGAGGACGGAGGCGGTCTTGAGGTCGGTTGTCATGCTGGAATTCCTTGTCGTGAGGTCAGTCGAGAGAGAAGGTGAAATCGTACGTTTCGGTGGCAATAGCGGTCGCAGCGAAGTCGTTGCGACAGCGGTACAGGCCCTGGCCGGGGTCGCTGTTGGCGTACCAGAGCAGTTGCTGCGGTGCGTCCAGGCGGTGCGGGCTGATCCACTGGCCGAGCGAGTACAGGCTCTCGACGAAGCGGAAGGCCGTGGCGTTGTCGCGTGCATTGGCCACGCTGCCGGCTGCCTGCAGCTCGCCCAGAGCGCCGTAGCCCACCGGGATCGGCACGGTCCAGCCACGCCCGCTGCGGTCGTTGCTCCATCCGGGCGTGGCGTGCGAAGTAGTGTCGCTGTGATAGCGCCAGTTGATGCGCGACAGCGACAACCAGGCATCCAACCGAGTGGCGTCGGGATCGGTGGCCTGTAGTTCGGCCAGGCGGGCGTCGAGCAGGTCGGCGCGTTCCACCAGCGCGAAACCGGGCAGCAGCCGCATGCGCGCCTTGCGGAATTGCGTCGTGCGGTCGTCCTCGGTGCCGGTCAGCTCCAGCGTCCATGGCTGGTAGCGATGCCGCCAGGGCTGCGCCGGTGGCCGCACGCTGCCGCCGGCGATGCGCATGCCGCCAAGCAGCTCGGCCACGGTGGCGGTGTCGGCTTGCTGCGCCTGCGGGTCGTCGCTCCAACGTTGGCTGTGCACGCCCAGCACCAGGCTCAGTTGCAGATGGATGCGGCCTTCCTCGACGATGGCGGCGGTCTTGCCGTCCTTGCCGACCGGATTGCGGGTCAGGTGGAAGGCCTTGACGAAGCCGCCCTCGGTCACCTGTTCCTGATGGGCGTGGCAGACCGCGCCGATGGCGTGAAACGTCAGCTCCAGCCCGGCGGCGTGGACCTTGCGTTGCAGCGCCCACATCAGGCCCAGCAACGCGGTCATCGACGGGAAGCCGTGGGTCAGCGGGCTGGAAACGGCGTTGGCGTTGTGGACATGCAGATGCGGCAGCACCAGCAAGTGGCTGAAAGCGGGGCAGCGGCTCATGCCTGGCCTCCGGCAGACGCACGTCGCTGCAGTGGCACCGGCCAGGTCGCCTCGATGATCGCCTGCCTGGCCCAGTGTCGGTACTCGTTATCGCCGACGCTGGTCAGCCCTGCCTTGTGCAGTTGCGCATTGACCCAATTGGCGAAGCGACCCGCGACCTGGTCCGGCCAGTCGCCGAAGGTGTAGGCAGCGTTGAAGGCGTCGTCGTCCTGGGTCCATTGCGGGTGTTGCGGATCGCGGCGGACCGGCAGCTCGGTGCGTTCCGGGTCCAGCCACAGTTGTTCGTAGAGCGGCAGCGTGCAGTCCGCATCGCGGGTCCAGCCGGGAGCGAAGCGCGTCTGGGTTTCGGCGGCGAACACGGCCAGTTGTGCGCTCAGTTCTTGTTCGATGCGTTGGCGGATTCGGCGCGTCTTGTCGTTGGGCGGCGGGTCGTCGAGCAGAAAGTCGGCCAGTGTCTTCACTATCGCGCGCACGTCCTTGCCGTAGCCGAACCGGTCTATCGCCGAGTCGGTCTTCAACAGGCTGCGCGGATGTTCCAGCGTCCAGCTCGGCGGCAGCGAGGCCAGCAGGTAGTTCACGCCGCCGCGTTCGCTGTTGAGTTGGGAAATGTTATGCGGTTTGGTACCGCCGAGTTTGAGTGCCACCAGATTGCGGTAATCGCGGTAGCTGCCGTCGTACGGTTGTTTGGTGCGCCGCGCCTGGCGGGCTAGCTTGTTGGCCTCGCCAAAGCGGGCATCCTGGATGTCGGCGTGCACCACATGCGCCAGCGTGCTGGAGAACATCGGTTGCAGCAGGTGGTACTGCGTGTCATCGGTTGGTTGGTCGCCGACCAGCCAATAGACCTGCTTGGCAAGCGTGCTCGACGAGTAGGATTTTTCTTTACGAATAAGCCCCTTGAACGCAGCAATCCATGCGTCCGAAGTTTTCGGATCTGGATCTAACGCGTGGCGAAGGTCTGGATCGTCAAGGCGAATCCAGTCAAGCAATCTATGCCCATCAACCACTTGCTTCAGGAGCGCAGACACATCCAGATGTTTGGCGTCGGAAACGGCTGTGTCCTCTTTGAAATTTGCTCCTACGTTGTGCGTGCCTATTTCCGGCCTTTGGATCATGTCGCTTGGCAATACGTACGCGTTACTGCTTTTTTTCACACTGGGATGGGTGGCTTTGATCACGTGCGTCGCAGACTGAAGATGTCTTGCCCTATCTGCCGCATCGGCCAGCCATGTCGCGTAGTCGTATTTCGATGCCGTACCGGCATCGTCTTTGCCATCCTTCAGCTTGGCCAGTCGCCGTGTCTGGATGAAATCGGCGATGGCGGAGCGGAAGCGTTTTGCTCTCTCGGTTGGTTCTGTCATCCCCAATCTCCTTGTCGGTACTTCAGGGTGTCATCTTGATAAACGCTTGCAGTATCACAGGATGAGACGCAGCAACCGATCATCCTTTGAACTTCGCAAACCCCAGCCACGGGTGATACCGCCAGCCGGTTTCGCTGGCCGGCACCTCTACTATCGTGAACTTCCTGGCGCACTGCTCCAGTGACAGGTCGAGGGAATCGGCCTGCTCGATGAGCAGATTCATCAACTTGAAGCGGCCCCAGGGGCCGATGCCCGGCGCCGATGCCAGCGCGAGGTCATGGCGCTGGCTCTGCTCGATGCGGACATACAGGTCGGCGGCATGACGGTCGGGGGATCTCTCGACGCGATGCAGTCGCGGCACCTCGTCGTCGTCCGGCAGGAACACCAGGGTGACGCGGGGCTGGTTGTCGTCGCGGAATGGTTGCTGTTGCGGCAGTACGCCGGTCAGGGCGGCATGCGGGTGTTTCCGGGCGGCGAAGGCGTGGTCGCGCTCCAGCGACGTGGCGTTTGCCTGCGTCAGCATGCTGGCGGCGATGCGCGCCTGCTCCAGATCCACCAGGCGCTTGGAGGGCTCCCACTGCGCGTTGTCGGGGCGCGGGCGAATGCGCGGCACGGCGCTGAGTGTGCGGTAGTCGTCCTCCCGGAGCAGTTCGCGTAGCCACGGCGTTTCCAGCAGGAATTTGCTTGTCTCTTTCCTGCTTGCTTCTTTCTCGAAGCCTGGCCTGATGTAGGTCGGCCCGCCCTGCTCGCCCTTGCGGAAATGCCGCACGTTGGTATCGAAGATCAGCACGTTGGGCGTTGCGCCGGCCTTGCCGCGATGGCGCTGCACGCGCCCGGCCAGTTGGATCAGCGAGCGCATGGAGGAGGGCTCTGCCACCGCCCAGTCGGCATCCCAATCGCGGCCGACCTCGCAGACCGGCGAGGCCAGCACCACGAACAGTTGCTCGCGTGCGGGGTGCGCGTCGATCAGGGCGCGGATGCCCGGCAGGCGATAGACGCCGTTGCCATCGCCGCGCCGGTTGAAGGCCTGGTCGAGTTGATGCTCGATGGCCGAACGCTGCACCAGCGGAAAGCGGGCGTGATAGACGCACAGGTGGATCTGCGTGCCCTCCGGTGCGCCGGCCGCATGCAGTGCCTGCGCCACGTCGAACAGCGGCTCGATATTGGCCATGCGTACCAGCCCGAAGCTGATGCGCTTGCCGCTGACCGGATCGGGTTCGGCATGCGCGTGGTGCAGGCGCAGGCAGGCGTGGCGTACATGCGGTGCGAACCGCGCATACAGGTCTGCGTCCGGCAGGTTGCGCGGCAGATCCAGCGGCAGCAGTTCGCCGCGCCGTAGGGCTGGGGCCTTGGCGAGCGTGGCGATGCGTTTTTCGACGAACTGCATGTGCTGGTCGAGAAAGCCTGCGCCGCCGCCGCATGTGGCGGACTTCACACCGAACTCGTCGCTCCACAGACAGGGAATGTCGATCGCGGCGCCAGCGTGACCGCCATCCTGGCCACGGTTATGCCGATACTGCTGGCGACCTGCGCGGTAGGCCAGGTACATGCCGGCCACCAGCGACGGCGGCAGCGTGGCCGAAGACAGCAGCACGCGCGTGCCCAGCATGCCGGCCCATTGCACCAGCCGGGTCAACGCAGGCAGGTCGTTGAGGTCGTAGTCGTCCAGCTCGTCAAGAATCAGATCGGCGCTCATCAAGCGCAGCATCGGTGCGATCTGGCGGCCGGCGCGCAGCGATTCGGTCGCCGGCACCATGTGGTCCACGGTGCAGACCAGCATCGGTGCCGACAGCAGCTTGCGAATGTCCGGGTCGTGCAAGGCACGCGACAAGAGCGGGTGGTCGGTCGTGACGCCTTCGTAGAACACGTGGCTGTCTTCGTCGAGCAGATCCTGCACCGAGGCCGAGCCGTGCGCTTGGGCTTGTTGCGCGTAGAACTCGAACAATGCGCGGCTGGCCGAACCGCCGACGCGGATGGCCAGTTCGTCCTCGCCCAGATGCAGGTCGGTGCGGAAGCTGCGCCCGGTCTGCAGGGTGAGCGTGCGCAGGCCCAAGGCGTAGGTAGCACGCAGGCCCTGCTGCGGATCGGCCAGTGCATAGAGAATGCGCGCGTTGGCCAGCGTCTTGCCGCAGCCGGTCGATGCCATGTTGACGATGAAGGCGCCGTGTTCGCGCGCTGCCTCGCGCATTGCGGTGGCTGCGTCGAACGCCTTGTCCTGCCAGGCGAAACGCGGATCGGCACTGCGTTTGCGCAGGCCGCGGTGGTTGGCCAGTCTGGGCAGATGGCGCTCGAAGCCGGGCAAGGCATGGGCGATCAGCCCGGCATCGCGGGCGACGCCAAGCAGGTGCTCGTCCAACGGTTGTTTGAGGCCGTCGCGGTCGGTATTGGCGTAGAGCTGCGTCTTGCCATCGCCATGCACGCGCAGCGGCGAGCTTCCGGGCAGGGCCGAGTAATGATGGTCGGCCAGCATCAACGTCAGCCGCGCCAGATGCAGGACGTAAGGATTGTCCAGCCAGGTATGGTCCCGCCGCAGGCGCAGTGCGAGCAGACGCTTGGCCAACCGTGCGGCCTGGGCGCGCCATTTCGGTTCCATCACCGGCAATGGCCCGGCAGGTGTCCAGTACGATAGAACGCTGTCGGGCTCGGCGGGCTGCGCAATTTCGTTCCAGTCGTGCGCCACCAGCGATAGAGGTGTTTCCAGCCAGGCCGGGTTGAAGTTCAGCGCACGCTTGCCCAGCCAGTCCTGCCTGCCGTTGTCCTGCCGGACCGGTACGACTGGAAGCCGGTGATGGGTGAGCACCAACCACGCCACGGCCGCGGCAAGCGGCGGCAGTTCGCGAAAGGGATAGCGCGATGCCGCATCGATGCCATCGCGTTGATAGCGCCCGTTGGCAAGCCAGTGCGCCTCGACGAAGGCGTGCGGGTCGGCCAACCGTTGCAGCCAGTCTGCGTCGTCGTCGCTGCCGACAAACGCCTGGAACAGCCGCAGCGAGACCCATTCGTGGCGATACAGGTTGCGTTCGCGCAGGTTTCCACGCAGGCGCGCCTGGAAGGCGCTGCTGGCTTTGCCCAGATCGTGCAGCAAGGCGGCAAGCTGAGCGAGCAGGCGGATGTCTTCGGCGCGATGCCAGTCGTTTTCGTCCTCGCGGCGCAGGATGTTGCGCGTGCTGGTATTGGTGGGCACCGCGCCTTCGGCATTGAAGCGACGCGCATCGCCGACGATCCACAGCAGCTCGGAATGGTCGCGACCGCGAATCCAGTGGCAGGCGATGGCGCTGTTCTTGCGCGCGGTCTTGCGCAGCAGCTTGCGCAGTGTGCTCAGGCCAGCGTCGGTGATGGGCGTCTGCCAGGTGCGATCGCCACGTCGCTCGGCGAATTGGTCGAGGATGCGGCGGGTTTCGGTCAATGCGCGCTTGTCGCACTGCGAGATCAGCAGGATGTTCACGGCGCCGGATCCGCCTGCCTGGCCGCCGCTGTCTGCAGTGCCACCGCCTTGAGCGTGTCCAGCATGAAATCCAGCGCCTCGCTGCGGGTGAGCGCTTCGATGCAGCTGCGCCGAAACGCCTGCTCGTCGTCGCCACGCATCGCCGACAGGAACGCTTGCGGCAGGATGCTGGCGTCCTTCACCAGATCGGCGATGTCGAACACCAGCCCGCCGCGGCGCGTCTTGCCATGCAGCACGGCCAGTCCATGCGGCAGGCCCAGCACCCAACTGGCGGTGGCCCCCAGCCCGTAGGCCAGATAATTGCCGTGGTCGAGGAAGCGATTGGCCGGGTCGCCGCCCGTGCCGCGCTTGGCGCGAGTGAAATCGCCATAGCCGACGGTGTCGACCGCCAGCTTGAACAAGGCCTTGGTCAGCCTGGCTTCTTCGGTCAGCAACGAGGCGTTGTCCTGCGCCTGTTCGATATTGCGGCGTGTTTTGGCCAGCAAGGCTTCCAGCCTGGCCGCATCTGGCACAAAGCCGGCGTCCTTGAGTGCGCGCTGCTGCCACTGTTCGCCGATGCGTACCGCGCGCGCCTGCTGGAATGCCTTGGCCGCCATCAGGCGCAAGTCGTCGTCGAACCAGAACGACACCCAGGCCTGTAGATATTCGGTCGGGCGATACTCGCTCTGCGGCGAGAACC
Source organism: Xanthomonas fragariae (assembly GCF_017603965.1). Lineage (NCBI taxonomy): Bacteria > Pseudomonadati > Pseudomonadota > Gammaproteobacteria > Lysobacterales > Lysobacteraceae > Xanthomonas > Xanthomonas fragariae. The sequence continues at coordinate 245,121 of NZ_CP071955.1, forward strand.
AGGCCACTTCCACGTCCATCTCGTTGGCCGAGAACAACGGTGTCCCGCCACCGCCGCAAAACCCGACCAGCACCCCTGCTTTGGCCAGCTCGCGCATCGCCGCCTGGGTGACGGACGTGCCGGTGCCGAGCAGCACCGTGGTGGTGTTGGCGATGGGGATATTCCAGTACAGCGAACGCTTGCCCGCATCGGTCACATACTCGACCCGGCCGCCATTGACCAGCACGCGGCAGTGCTGCAGGTAATAGATGTTCGCCCGCTTGGAATGCAGGATGGTCTTGAGATCTGAAGCCGATAGCTCGTCCATTTGCTCGGTTTCCTGGCTGGGGCAGCATTTAGAGTGGCTAACAAAACTACTGCGCAATCGCCAAGCGGCCGCGGCCGGTGCACGGAATCCTCATGTACCACTTGTACAAGTTAAGGTTCTTCTGCGCCGTCCGCACCCGCCTGGCGACTGCCCGCTACGTGTCGTTAGCCAATCTAATCGGGCTTGGATACAAATTCCACCAGTGCGACGCCGTCAGATACCAGATCGCCTTCCGCAGCCAGATACGCCTTTACGATGCCGTCGCTGGGTGCGTGCAGGGTGTGCTCCATCTTCATCGCTTCGAGCACCACCAAGGCTTGCCCGCGGGTGACAGGCTGACCCACCGCTGCGACCAGCGATACGATGCGGCCGGGCATTGGTGCGGTCAGCCCGCCGGCGTCGTGCGCCGGCTGGTCCGCTTCGACCAGCGCGTCGTGGTGACGGAACACCACCCGCTGCGTGGTACCGATCAGGGTCAGTATGTTGCCGTCACGCAATGTCTGCATGCGCCATTGCCGACCATCCATTTCCACGCGCACTGCATTGTGCTGCGCGTGGTAGCGCAGCGTTTGGGCGTTGCCTGCAGACGTTACCTGCCAGCCATCGACAAGCCGACGTACGCCGAACTGGCGGCGCTCACCGCCTGCCTCCAGCACCACGGCCTGCGCCGCATGGGCGCCGATGCGCCAGCCATCGCTGTGCTGCCACGGCGAAAATGGGTCGGCTGGATCTGCCGCGGCCTTCGGCAACGACTCGGCAATCAACACTGCCGCCAGGCACCAGGCGCTGCCCGGACTGACCGGATCCGGAAACAACGCTGCATGCTCGCGCTCGATCAATGCGGTGTCCAGATTGGCGGAGGCAAACGATTCGGTGCCGATCAGGCGTGCGAGAAACGCGCTGTTGGTGGTGACGCCCACCGCATGGAACTGCGTCAACGCCTCGCGCATGCGCGCCAGCGCGGCGGGGCGATCGACATCCCACACGATCAGCTTGGCAATCATCGGGTCGTAGTACGGGCTGATGGTGTCGCCTTGCTCCACGCCGGCATCGACGCGTACGTGGGCACTGGCGGCAGGCAATTGCAGCTGGCGCAGCGTGCCGATCGAAGGCAAAAAGCCGCGCTCTGTATCTTCGGCATACAGGCGCGCTTCCAGCGCATGCCCGTGAATGCTGAGCGCGTGCTGACGACGCGGCAATGGCTCGCCCGCTGCAACGCGCAGTTGCCATTCGACCAGATCGGTACCGGTGATCAATTCGGTCACCGGGTGCTCGACCTGCAGCCGGGTGTTCATTTCCATGAAATAAAAATCGCCGTCCGGGCCGGCAATGAATTCCACTGTGCCCGCACCGACGTAGCCCACTGCGCGCGCCGCATCCACGGCGGCCTTGCCCATTGCCGCGCGGCGTTGTTCGGTCATGCCGGGAGCCGGCGCTTCTTCCAGCACTTTTTGATGCCGACGCTGCACCGAGCAATCGCGCTCGAACAGATACACCATGTCACCGTGCGTATCGCCGAATACCTGAATCTCGATATGGCGCGGGCGCTCGACATATTTTTCCACCAACACCTGCGCATCGCCGAACGCCGATTGCGCCTCGCGCTGGCAGCTGGCCAACGCCTCTTCGAATGCGTCGCTGGCCTCCACCCGACGTATGCCCCTGCCGCCACCGCCGGCACTGGCCTTGATCAAGACCGGGTAACCGATCGCATCGGCTTGCGCACGCAGGAAGGTCGGGGCCTGCTCATCGCCGTGGTAGCCCGGGGTCAGCGGCACGTCGGCACGTTGCATCAACGCTTTGGCCGCGCTTTTGTCGCCCATCGCGCGGATCGCGGCTGCCGGCGGACCGATAAACACGATGCCGGCCTGCGCACATGCGTCGGCGAACGCTGCGTTTTCAGAGAGAAATCCATAACCGGGATGGATCGCCTGCGCGCCGCTCGCGCGTGCCGCATCCACAATCGCATCGCCACGCAGATAGCTGTGCTGCGCCGGTGCCGCACCAATATGAATCGCCTCGTCGGCCAATCGCACATGCCGTGCATCGCGGTCTGCATCCGAGTACACCGCTACGGTGGCGATGCCGAGCTTGCGACAGGTCGCGATGACCCGGCACGCGATCTCGCCGCGATTGGCGATCAGGATTTTGTCGAAGTACGGCTGCCTTGCTGCGGCGATAGGGTCGCGCTGGGTCATCGGATAAGTCTCTGCACGTCGCCGGAGCGGCGGGTGGCGCTACGAAGAAGAAACGGTTGCGCTTACTGCATGAAAGCTGCGACTGCGATGGAAGTTTGTCTCTGCTGTGCAACAGCGCCGCCAGCTGTTTGGAGACCAAATAGTGCGGGTACTCAAGTAGCGAACTCCGCAGCGTGCACCCAAAGGCAGATGCATCCGCGATCGCAGCGCGCAGCAATGCCAGTGCACGCGCACTTCACCACCTCACATCCGAAACACGCCGAAGCGTGTCGGCTCGATCGGCGCATTCAGCGCGGCCGATAACCCCAGCCCAAGCACGCGACGCGTATCGGCAGGATCGATGATGCCGTCGTCCCATAGCCGTGCGCTAGCGTAATACGGATGGCCTTGCTGCTCGAACTGCGCACGGATCGGCGCCTTGAACGCCTCTTCTTCTTCGCCCGACCATGCGCCGCCTTTGGTTTCGATGCCGTCGCGCCGCACCGTGGCCAGCACGCTGGCGGCCTGCTCACCGCCCATCACCCCGATGCGCGCATTCGGCCACATCCACAGGAAATTGGGCGAGTACGCGCGGCCGCACATGCCGTAATTGCCGGCACCGAACGAGCCGCCGATCACCACGGTGAACTTCGGCACCTTGGCGCAGGCCACAGCCATCACCAGCTTGGCGCCATCCTTGGCGATGCCACCATGTTCGTATTTGCGCCCGACCATAAAGCCGGTGATGTTCTGCAGAAACACCAGCGGAATGCCACGCTGTGTGCACAGTTCGATGAAGTGCGCGCCCTTGAGCGCGGACTCGGAAAACAAAATGCCGTTGTTGGCGACGATGCCGACCGGGTAGCCATGCAGATGCGCAAAGCCGGTCACCAACGTACTGCCGTAGCGTGGTTTGAATTCGTCCAGCCGCGAGTCGTCGACGATACGCGCAATCACCTCGCGTACATCGAACGGTTTGCGCGTATCGGCAGGAATCACGCCATACAGTTCGTCGGTGCCATAGCGCGGCGGCAACGGTGTCTGCAGTGCCAGCGATGCCGGCGGTTTGCGCCAGTTGAGCTGCGCAATGATGGCGCGCACACGTGCCAATGCCTGCAGATCGTTGTCGGCAAAGTGATCGGCCACGCCGGAGATACGCGTGTGTACATCGGCGCCGCCCAGTTCTTCGGTACTGACTTCTTCGCCGGTGGCGGCTTTGACCAATGGCGGGCCGCCGAGAAAGATCGTGCCTTGCTCGCGCACGATCACCGTTTCGTCGCTCATTGCGGGCACGTAGGCACCACCGGCGGTGCATGAGCCCATCACGCAAGCGATTTGCGCTATGCCGCTGGCAGAGAGATTGGCCTGGTTGTAGAAAATGCGCCCGAAGTGATCGCGATCCGGAAATACTTCATCTTGCAGCGGCAAGAACGCACCGCCGGAATCGACCAGATAAATGCACGGCAGGCGATTGTGTTGCGCGATTTCCTGTGCACGCAGATGTTTCTTCACCGTCATCGGATAGTAGGTGCCGCCCTTGACGGTGGCATCGTTGGCCACGATCACGCATTCAACGCCGGACACGCGCCCGATGCCCGCCACCACTCCCGCGCACGGCACCTGATCGGCGTACATGCCATGCGCGGCCAGTGGCGCGATCTCCAGCAACGCGCTGCCCGGATCCAGCAAGGCGTCGATGCGCTCGCGCACCAGCAACTTGCCGCGCGCGGTGTGCTTTGCACGTGCGGCATCGCTACCGCCCAGCGCGATCTGCGCCAGCGTGCGGCGCAGATCGTCGATCACCTCGCGCATCGCAGCGAGGTTGTGTTGAAAACTCTCGCCGCCGACCTGCAGCTGGCTGTTGATCACGCTCATGATGGCTCCGTCAGGCGGTGCGATCGAACAACTCGCGGCCGATCAACATGCGTCGGATCTCCGAGGTGCCCGCACCAATCTCATACAGCTTGGCATCGCGCCACAAGCGCCCGGTGGGGTAGTCGTTGATGTAGCCGTTGCCACCCAGCACCTGGATCGCCTGGCCGGTGAGCCAGGTGGCTTTTTCGGCCGCATACAAAATGGCACCGGCCGCATCCTGGCGCGTGGTGCGCCCCGCATCGCAGGCGCGCGCCACAGCGTAGACATACGCGCGGCAAGCGTTGAGCCCCACGTACATGTCGGCCAGCTTGGCCTGCATCAACTGGAAGGTGCCGATCGGCTCGCCGAACTGCCTGCGTTCGTGCACATACGGCAGCACCACATCCATGGCGGCGGCCATCAACCCGAGCGGGCCGCCAGCCAACACCGCGCGTTCGAAATCCAGACCGGACATCAACACCCGCACGCCATCGTTGAGCGTGCCGAGCACGTTTTCGGCAGGCACTTCGCACTCATTGAATACCAGCTCGCAGGTATTGGAGCCGCGCATGCCCAGCTTGTCGAGTTTCTGTGCGGTGGAAAACCCCGGCATGCCTTTTTCGACGATGAATGCGGTGATGCCGCGTGCACCCGCATCCGGATCGGTCTTGGCGTACACCACCGACACATGGGCATCGGGGCCGTTGGTGATCCACATCTTGCTGCCATTGAGCACGTAGCGGTCGCCGCGCGCATCGGCACGCAGCTTCATCGACACCACATCCGAGCCGGAGCCGGCCTCGCTCATCGCCAGCGCGCCGACATGCTCGCCAGTGCACAACTTCGGCAGATAGCGCTGTTTCTGTTCGGGTGTGGCGTTTTTGCGCAGCTGGTTGAGACACAAATTCGAATGCGCGCCGTACGACAACCCGATCGCGCCACCGGCCCGCGAGATTTCTTCCATCGCCACCACATGGGCAAGGTAGCCCATGCCACTGCCGCCGTAGTCTTCCTCCACGGTCAGGCCGAGCAGGCCCTGCGCGCCGAACAGACGCCACAGCTGCGCGGGAAAGACATTGTCGTGATCGGCCGCAGCGGCGAGCGGGGCGATATGGTGGCTGGCGAAGGCCGCGACGCTTTCGCGCAGCAGATCGATCTCTTCGCCAAGCTCGAAGTTCAAGGACGGCACATGCATGGAGCGACTCCATAATGATCTGGACGTGCCGGGTGGGAGCGGCCATGCCGCGCGGCGTTTGTGAGCAGCCTAGCGGTCGGCAACAAAAAAGTGAACTAAAACTCAACTATTGAACCCAGAATCTCACCATGGTTTATCGACGCTCCGCCTTGATGGAAGAACGCCTGGCCGGCAACCGCGAGCGCATTGTGCACGCGGCCCGGGCCTTGATCGCTGAGGGCGGCCACCGCAACGCGCCGGTCACCGCAGTTGCCGCCTTTGCAGGTGTTTCGACCGGGCAGATCTACCGACATTTTCCATGGCGAATTCAACTCTGATTCGCAACGCTGTTAAGGACCTCCTCGGAGAAGACTTCGAGGGGCGTTTTGAATCCGAGTATCTTGCGCGGACGATTGTAGAGCCGCTGCTCGATCCATCGTAGGTGCGCATCGGCGATGGTGCTGAAATCGGTCTGTCGTGGCAAGTATTGGCGCGTCAACCCGTTGGCATTTTCGTTGCTGCCTCGCTGCCATGCGCAGTACGGATCTGCAAAGTAGAAATCACTCTGCAAGCAGGCGGCAATGAGCCGATGATCAGCAAACTCCTTGCCATTGTCGGCGGTGAGGGTGTGCACCGTGTGGCGTAGGCGGCCCAGGCGCTGGACGATGGCGTTGCGTACGTTCTCGGCGGTGCCGTCAGGCGAGTAAGCCAGCAGATGCAGGCGACTGCGGCGTTCGGTCATGCTGACCACCACGGCCTTTCCGTGTGAGGCCCTGATGGTATCCAGCTCCCAGTCACCGATGCGGCTGCGTTGCTCCACCACGCTTGGGCGCTGTGTCCAGCTGCGCCGATGTGTCAGCTGCCCGCGGCCATCGCGCACGCCCCGCCGACGGCGCTTGCGGCGGCGCTTGCGTCGATGCGTGAACAACTGACCACCGCGCTTCTGGTCGGCGTAGATGTGCCGATAGATCCATTCGTGACTGGCCAAGCCGGTGCGACCGGCAATCTGTTCCGGGCTGAAGTCCTCGCCCAGCAAGATCTCGATCTGTGCGATGCGCTCAGCGTCGATGCGTGGACGCCGGCTGGCCCGTGTGCGCCGATGCTCGCTGAGGCGCTGCGCATGATCTGGCAGATACTGCCGAGCGTGCTGATTGCGGCGCAATTCGCGGCTGATCGTGCTGGGCGCGCGCTCCAACACACTGGCGATGGCACGCATCGACATCCCGGTTTCATATAACGCATGTAGACGGTATCGTTCTGCTAGGTCCAGGCGGCTGGATGACATGGGCAACTCCACTTCGCGGTGAAGTCGTTCAGGTCAGGTCGCCTGGACCACTTCACAACCGTTGGTGTTGCGAATCAGAGTTGAAGCCGCCCATCCAAAGCTGAGTTGTTCGTTGAAGTTCTCAACGCCGCCGTACAGCGGGAAATGACCATTTTGCGCACCATCATCACCACGCAGGTCAGCGCCGTCGAGCGCCTGCGCAACGCGATCGCTACCTTCGTGCGGCGTGCCTTGGCGGGCCCGGCGCTGGCCTATGCCTTCATCGCCGAACCAGTGGAGGGCAAGGTAGATGCCCAGCGTATCGGCGGCCGGCGTTTGTTTGGCGAGGTGTTTCGCCAGCTGCTTGTCGAAGGTATTGCAGCTGGCGAATTCCCCGAGCAGTCGTTGGATGCGACTGCGGCCTGCATCGTCGGCGCCTTTACCGAGGCCCTGGTGGGGCCGGTTGCGCCCAGCCGTGGCGATTCGCAGCAAGGCGAACAGCTGGTCGAAGCGATCTGTGGCTTTTGTTTGCGTGCGGTCGGCGCGCGCCAGGCTGTGCGCTGACAGCGCACTGAGCGCACGACCCACTGTGCTGCTTCGATGCATCTGACTGTGCATTTACCTTGCCGGAGTCGTGCGATGGTCGCCGTCCTCAATTCCCTGGCCCTGACCGATCAGTCCACCAGCAAGTCACAAATTCAGCGCCAGCAACAGCAGCACACTCATGCACTTTCCTGCATCGATACGTTGCCCCGCACGGGCACAGCGGCAGTGGCGCGCGCACGTCGCGCAGACGCGGGCTGCGGTGCATTTCCAATGCTGCAAACGTCAATATGCCAGACACACGCCTAGTTCCAGACACACCAGATCGACACCGGCCAGCGTCCATTGCCCGGCCGGCAACGTCACCCCCAGATATAGTTGCCAGCTCTACATGGCGCGACGCGGCCACACCAACGCGGCCAACAACGCTGTGGCCCAGGCGGCGAAGAACAGGTTCGCTTCCATTGCAGTCCGCGCCTCCAACGTCATCGGCAACAATCGGTTTGCCGAGAAGAAAACGGCGAAGGCGATCGGCAAGCCGGCGACCGTGCCGATGTTGAGCGCATCCATCAGGCGCAGGCCAAATCCGATGCGTCCGACCTTCCACCTGCAACCTGCCGCATATCGGCGAGACGACTGGCCGACTCTTGGTAGAAGCGCATTGCGTTGTCGGGGTACTGCGCCTTGATGCCCCACGGCAGGTACATGAACATCAAGGTCACGATGCCGGTGCAGGTGATCATCACGTGGTACGGCAACGCGGTCACGGCTCTGAAGTTGCGAAAATCCAGCCACGAGCGCAGGCCTTTGCCGGGGCGAAAAGTAAAGAAGTCCTTGAAGATTTTCTTGTGCGCGATCACCCCGCTGATGATCGCCACCAGCATGAATATCGCGCAGAACCCGACGATGTAACGCGACCACACCACCGGCAGATAATGCAGATCCAAATGCAGCCGTTGGTGGCGGCCATAATGTGGCGACCGGTGCGCAGCTTCGACAAGGTCACCTGACCTCTGGCATCGGAGGTCAGCGCCTTTTGCCACTGCTACGGGTCGTTCACCGTCACCTCGACCTTGGGCAGTGGCTTGTTGCGATAAAGCACGGCCAGCGTATTTCCGCTCGCAGCGGTGGGCACCAGTTCGAAAGCGAGCTTGGCCAAGGAGCCTCTGGTCATCAAGCTACGAATAGGGGGCTGGCCGACAAAGCCGGCAATGCCTGCCGGTGTCGCCATGCGGCATCGCGGCAATCTGTCAGCGGGCGCGAGCGTGTGTCTTTAGCAAGATCTGCAGCCCGCCAAGGCGCAGTACGCAAAGCTGCGACAGCTGTCATGCGCGCTGATCAGACTGGTGCGAACTGTGCTCTATACTCCTCTATACTCCGGCGCTAGCAGAGGTCTTGGACCAACAGCCAGAGGTGAGCGCGTGCGGAATTACGACCTCGAGTTTCTGAAAAAATTCTCGATGGTGATCGGATTATTGGTAGTGATCACCCTGGGCCTGATCGCCCTGGCAGCCTATTTGCAACGCGCTGTCCCCGACGAAGTCTCACCCACCGCCGCCAAGCGCGTGCAGCAACGCATCGCTCCTGCAGGCGCGGTATACGCAGGCACCACTGGCGCGTCCGCGCAAGCCGCGGCGCAGGCCGCAGCCTTGGCCAAGACCGCCTCGCAGGCCGCTTACGGTGGCAGCACCGATGGCAAGACTATCTTCGACAACCTTTGCACTGCCTGCCACACCAGCGGCGTGGGCAAGGCGCCGACGCTGGACCACGCGCATTGGGACGCGCGCATCGCCCAGGGCAAGGACACTTTGTACAGGCACGCGATCGAAGGCTATAGCGGGCCGGACGGCGGCATCATGCCGCCCAAGGGTGGCAATCCGGCGCTCACCGAAGAACAGATACGAGCCACGGTCGATTGGATGCTGGCCAATCTGAAATAAGCGATCGCAGTGCCAGCCAGCAGTCGCCGATGCCGCGCGCTGGCACGTTCACGGTCGTCAGTGTCATTTGAGCGTTACGGTTCCTCTGCATGACCACGCCAGCGCCGAGCCGCCGGACTGGACGTACTTCGCCGCCGCCTGCACGCTGCGCATCCGCCACCTTTGGGGGCTGCGCTTGCATGTGGTCTACCTCATTTTGGGAGTGTGTCGATGTCGCGTTGCTCGCTGGTTGTGCTTTGTGTGATCGGTCTGCTGGCCCCGCTGCTCGGCAGTGCCGCCGACGGCGCGCCGCAACCTCTGACGATTGCGGATGTGCAGGGTGAAGACGCACGCAGCCCCTACGACGGCCGGGTGGTCGAAGTGGAAGGCATCGTCACTGCAGATACGCGCGCCGGCCTGGCCGGCTTGTTCGTTCAGCAACCCGGTTTTGAGCCGAGGCGTTCGCATGGCCTATTCGTTACCGGTGCAGGTAATGCCGAGGTAGCGGTAGGCGATCGGGTGCGCATCGTCGGCGCGGTTCGCGAGGTTTCGGCAGGTGGCGAGGGGAGCCTGACCACGGTGGATGCCAGCAGCATCGAACGGCTCGCCAGCGGTCAGCCGGTGCCGGTGCGCATGCTCAGCGGGCCGCCGGCCAGCTGGGAAGCGCTCGAAGGCGAGCATGTGCGCATCGCCGCGCTCACGCTCAACGGCAGCGACCGTCTGGACACTTACGGCGAGCTGGTCGCTGCCTTCGGTGGACGCTTGTGGCAGCCAAGCGAAGTAGCCGCCGCCGGCACCCCGGCCTTTGCGCAAGTGGACGCCGACAACGCGCGGCGCCGTGTGTTGCTGGACGATGCGCGCAACGGCCGCAACCTCAGGACGGCGCCCTATCTGCCTGTTGATCCGGTGCTACGCAGCGGCAGCCTGCTCAAGTCGGTGGACGGCATCGTCGATCAGCGCTACGACGGCCAGTACCGCATCCAGATGTTGAATCCGCTGACGCTGCCGGCCATGCCAATAGCGGTGGCGCCGCAGGTCGGTGGCGATCTGCGTATCGCCTCGTTCAATCTGGAAAACTTCTTCAACGGCAATGGCCGCGGCGTCGGGTTCCCGACCAAGCGTGGCGCGCGCACGCATGAGCAGTTCCAGGCGCAGCTGACCAAGCTGGTGTCCACCATCGTGCCGTTGCGCGCCGATGTGGCCGCGTTGATGGAGCTGGAAAACGATGGCAATCGCGCCGATGCTGCCGTGGCGCAACTCGTCGCCGCGCTCAACGCGGCCGACAAGGACAAGGACTGGCGGTTCGTCGACACCGGCAGCGGCCCGGGCGACGACGCGATTCGGGTCGGCATCGTGTACCGCAGTTCGCAGGTCACCCCAGTTGGCAAGCCGGCCACGCTGACCGGTGGGCCGTTCGACAGCCACAGCCGCGTGCCATTGGCACAGGCGTTTCGCAGCAGCCGCGGCGCTACCTTCGTGGTGGTCGCCAACCATTTCAAGTCCAAGGGCTGCGGCAATGCCAGCGGCGCCGATACCGATCAGCAGGACGGCCAGGCCTGCTGGAACGCCGCCCGCACCGAATCGGCCAAGCGCCTGCACCAATGGCTGCAGACCGACCCCACCGGTGCGCAGACCAAGCTTGCGGTGTTGCTTGGCGATTTCAACGCGTATGCGATGGAAACGCCGATGCGCAGCCTGCGGGCCAGCGGCTGGCAGGACGCCTTCGCAGTGGCCGGGGTCAAGCAGCCCTACAGCTACGTTTACGACGGCATGAGCGGGCGGCTGGACCACGCGCTGCTCAGTCCGGCGATGGCCAAGCAACTGCGCGGCGCGGTGGAATGGCATATCAACGCCGATGTCATGGACGACGCCGGCTACGCCAAGCGCAATCTGCCCGGCCCGTGGCGCAGTTCCGATCACGACCCGGTGCTGCTGGGTTTTTCGCTGTAGCGCGCTAGCTTGCGCACGTCCCGGCACGGCCACGCAGTCGCAGATTGACCAGATGCGTGCTGGCCAGCAGCACGCTGCCGGCCACTGTGATCGGTGTTTCCAAGGCGCCGCCGGCCCATCCGCCTGCGCCGACCACCAGGCCCGCCAGTCCGAAGATTGCCAGCACCCACATTGGTGCCGGCAGCGCGCGTCGGCGGTGGGTGCTCCACAGCGCATAGCCGCTCAGTGGCACGGCTGCGGTGGCGAACACCACATGCACCCACTCGGCCTGGCTCCAGGCGCCGAACAGCGGTAGCGCGGCGGCCAGCAGTGGCAACGCCAAACAATGCAGCAGACACAGTCCCGATAAGGCGAGGGCCGAACTGTCCAGCAGAGAAGCGGGGGCGCGCATCGAGCGTCTCCTGTCGAATAAGTGTTATATAGTAACACTTCATTCTTCTAAACTCCCTGGATCTTCGTATCCACCGCCCGAGATCCGCGTCTTCCCGTCACTGTGTTGTCCGGCTTTCTCGGCGCGGGCAAGACCACCTTGCTCAATCGCATCCTGCATAACCGCGACGGCCTGCGTGTGGCAGTGATCGTCAACGACATAAGCGAGGTCAACATCGGTGCACAGTTGGTGCGCGACTGGTGCGCGACGGCGGCGCAGCGTCGCGACGCACTGAAGAGACGTCGGTGAAGTTCAGCAACGGCTGCATCTGCTGCACGCTGCGCGAAGATCTGCTGGGAAGTGCGTGGATTGGCCGAGCACGACCGCTACCACTATCTGTTGATCGAATCTACCGGTATTGCCGAGCCGATGCCAGTGGCGGCCACTTTTTGCGGTGCGCCATGCGGACGGCTTCAGCCTGTCAGATATCGCCCGTTGTCGGATATCGCCCTGGCTCGACACCATGGTAACGCTGGTGGACAGCAGCCGCTTCCTGGCCGATTTCGGCTCGACCGCTACTGCCGTATACCGACATCGGTTGGCAGCGGCAGCAGACGCAGCGCCGGACCGCGCCGTTACCGCAATTGCACGAAGTGTGCGAGGCAACCGAATACGCTAGCAATGCAGCGGCTGTGGCGCCCGCTGTGGGAAGACCGCCCTCAGGAGCCGGTGGTCATCGGTGTGGACATGCATGGACCGCACACCTGTGCCGCATTGGATGCCTGCCTGCCTGCCTGCTGAGCGAGCAGCAACTGCGTCAGTGGGGTCCGGCACAGTCGCAACTGCTGAACGATCGGTTCCCCCAATGAGAGCGTTGATGGCGTCCTGGATCACGGTGTCCACACCTGCCGGCCCGCAATCGAGGTGAAATCGCTGCGGACTGTCAAGTCAAACCTCAACATGGCGTGCGGGACGTGATACCACGTGGATGGGTGTCGCATGCGTCACATGTGGCCGCCGGGCGTTTTGCACGCGCGGGCCGATGTTCGGATCTCATAAGTAGCCGTTGTCGATAGCCTCTTGATGGGCATCTAGTGCTTTCTCAAAGGACAATTGACGCTCTTTGGCTGTGGTGGGAATGCTGTCCATCAGGCGGGGCGACCCCATCTGTTCCAGCTGGTCGTCGGTGCTTTTAACGATCTGCTCCAATGCAAGCATGTTGTTGTAGCCCTGCATCATGCGTTGCAGACGCAGTATTTGGGCAGATGGTGCGCCGCTTTCCTTCAGAGACTCCAGACGCCGTTCCGCGCGCGCATAGTGTCTTGCCAAGTCGGTTTTATTGACGAATTTGCGCTTTGCCTTCAGTAATTGGTTTCGATTCTGCTGAATGGCGTCCTTTTGAACGATGCCCAGGTAGCTGTTCGTGGCTTGCGGTGCATGGATGTTTTCCATCGGTGCGAGCGCGGCCAGCAGCGCATCGAGCTGACCATCGCGGACCTCGTTGCGCTGGGCGATCAGGGCCGCACGATCATTGAGCATTTTTTGCTCATCTGGCGTTGCCTCGCGTTGCTCCATATACAGGCGCATTTGAATTTCACTGCACTGCTTGTTCATCCCTGCCAGTTTCTGATTCAAACCACGCAGTGATGGTTGCCGCCCTTGCTGGGGCACTGGAGAAAGCACTGACGATAGCGACGGCTTTTGAGTGATCGGCGCGGAATGTGATCTTGGCAGGGTGTGCTGCGCCTCCGGCTCCGGTCGCTGCACCCACTCACGACTCGTTCCGTTGGGTGCAGGTGCTTGCAATCTCTGATTGGTGCCGCCTTGCCGCGCTTGCATCTGCTGCGTGCGCGATGGCTTGGGCGTCATCGGCGCGGAATGTGATCTTGGCAGGGTGTGCTGCGGCTCCGGCTCCGACCGCTGCACCCACTCACGACCCGTTCCGTTGGATGTGGGTGCTTGCAATCTCTCATCGACGCGGCCTTGCTGCCCTTGCATCTGTTGCGTGCGACTGGGCATTGCACTGGGCGAGGCGGGTGCCGTACGCGGAGGCGGGCGCTCTACTGATTCAAGCGTTGGAGAGCCTATGCGCATCAAAGGCAGCTGCTTACGCAGCGATGCCAGCGATCTACGCGCTGACGCAAGCATGCCCCGATGCGATTTCGACGCGCCCTGTCCTGCTGCGGACTTGGGGGCGTGAGATAGCGGGTGCTGCGGTGACCCGCTTTGAACCGGCTCTGCCGCGTCGGTTGAGGTGGGCGGTTCCGGGGCGACTCGATGACGGCTGGTCGAAAATAGAGCTGGCAGGCGCATCACACACTCCCATTGGCCTTGGACGTCCATGGTAGCTACTAGTGTCGCCCCCTTGAGGCGTACCGCGAACCGGTGTCGCGCAAGCCGAACGCTTTATCGGCAGCCCGGACGCATACCCCAAGCGATCGCAGCAATTGCAGGGGTCGCCAGCAACAGCTCCATCCACCCACGGCCGCCGATGCGCTCGGCAAACCCCAGCTTGCCGATGCGCGCTCCCAGGACGACCACGCTCAGACTCAATGTTGGCGAAGACGGTTGCCGGGCTGGGCGGCAGCAGCCTCAACAGCACCGAGACGAGGACACGGCAGACAGCGGCAGACAGCAAAATAGTGCATGGGCAATGCAACGCGGCGGCAGGCAGGGCGATGAACGCGGCCGGCGGGACGGCTATTATGAGCGCATGTCCAATCCTCCTTTCCCAACCGAATCCGCTGCGTTGACATTGGATGGGCCTATCGGCCCGCTCGATGTCGCGGTCGATCTGCCTGAGCCGGACGTCGCCGTACAAGCCGTCACCGCCATCATTTGCCATCCCCTCTCCACCGAGGGCGGCAGCATGCACAACAAGGTCGTCACCATGGCCGCGCGCGCGCTGCGCCAGTTGGGCATCACAGTGGTGCGCTTCAATTTCCGCAGCGTCGGCAACTCGGCCGGCGCCTTCGATCATGGCAATGGCGAGCAAGACGACCTGCGCGCCGTCGCGGCATGGGTGCGCAGTCAACGTCCCGGCGACGCATTGTGGTTGGGCGGTTTCAGCTTTGGCGCGTACGTGTCGTTGCGTGCTGCCGGCTCGCTCCAACCGCAGGCGCTGATCTCGATCGCACTGCCGGCCGGTCGCTGGGATTTCAGCAGTATGCAGCCGCCTGCACAGTGGTTGGTGATTCAGGGCGATGCCGACGAAATCGTCGATCCGCAGGGGGTTTACGACTGGTTGGATACGTTGGAGCAACAACCCGAGCTGGTGCGCATGCCCGACACCAGCCACTTCTTCCACCGCAAATTGATCGACCTGCGCGGTGCGATCCAGCATGGTGTCCGGCGCTGGTTGCCGGCCGCAGCCTGACCGCGGCACGGCCCACGCGTATCGCCCAGCGATGCGCCGTTGAGCGGGCAAGGCAGCAGCCGGCCCGCGGAGAAAAACGATGCGTGAGATGACCCCGTCGCAGCGCTACGCCGCCGGCGTAGAACGCGGCGACTGGCGCGCCGACCCCGCGCAGCAGGCGGCCTTGGCGGAACTGAGCCGTATTCACGAGGCGCTGGTGGACAGCGCGCAGGAGGGCTGGCTGGATCGGCTGTCCGCATTCTGGAAAACCCCCGAGCCGGTGCGCGGCCTGTACTTCTGGGGTGGAGTAGGGCGCGGCAAGACCTTTCTGGTCGACTTGTTCTACGACGGTTTGCCAATCAAGCAGAAATACCGCACGCACTTCCATCGCTTCATGCGCGGCGTGCACGAGCAGTTGCGCGAGCATGCCGGGCAAAGCGACCCCCTGGCCAGGATCGCGCAGCAATGGCGCGAAAATCTGCGTGTGCTGGTGCTGGATGAATTTTTCGTCACCGATATTGGCGATGCGATGTTGCTGGCGCGCTTGCTCGAACGCCTGTTCGCCGAAGGCGTGACCTTGGTGACTACTTCCAACACCGCGCCGGAAAATCTTTACGCCAATGGCTTGCAGCGCGAAAGCTTCATGCCGGCGATCGGTTTGCTGCAGAAGTTCTGCGTGGAACTTTACGCGGAAGGCACCGAAGATTATCGCATGCGTGCATTGACGCGCTCGCCGGTGTATCGCACGCCATTGGATGCGCAGTCCGATGCATGGCTTGCGCAGCGTTGGAGCGAACTGAGCGGAAATTCCGAGGCACCCGGCGGCGATATCGAAATCGAGTCGCGCAAAATTGCGGTACGCGCATGCGGCAAAAGCATCGTCTGGTTCGATTTTGCCGCGCTCTGCGAAGGCCCTCGCGGCCCAGGCGATTACATCGAGATCGCGCGCGAATTCACCACCTTGTTGCTGGGCGGCATTGCGCACTTCGATCGCATGAACGAGGATGCCGCGCGCCGCTTCGTCAATTTGATCGACGAGCTGTACGACCGACACGTCAACCTGGTCTGCACCGCGCAGGATGCCCCGTCCACGTTGTACAGCGGCCAGCGTCTGGCTGGCGCTTTCGAGCGCACCGCGTCGCGTTTGATCGAAATGCAGAGTGTGGAATATCTCGCCGCTGCGCATCGGCCGTGAACGTGCACGCGCGCCCCGGCCCAGGATTCCACAAGATCGTTGCTACCGATGAGGACTGCGGTCTGGGTCAGTTTGGCGGCGCCTGGTTGAGCATTGCAACGCTATGGCCGACGGATCCGGCGACAGGTCAGCCGATGGTTACCATAGTCATGCCAACAGTAGCTAACAAAACAACTGCGCTCACTCCCAGGCGGGCGCTGCCGGTGCTCGGAGTCTGCATGTACCACTCGTACACTGCGGTTATTCCGCGCCGTCCGCTCCCATTTGGCGACTTGCTCGCTACGTTTTGTTGGCCACTCTTAACATCGTCGACTATTCAACTACACTACGCGCTGACTGCGCTCACCCTGGAGAACCACCGTGGCCTCACCCGAAAAAGTCCTCTACACCGCCCACGCCACTGCAACCGGCGGCCGCGAAGGCCGTGCCGTGTCCTCGGACAAGGCGCTGGACGTCAAGCTGTCCACCCCGCGCGAGCTGGGCGGCGCTGCCGGCGACGGTACCAACCCGGAGCAGCTGTTCGCTGCCGGCTATTCGGCCTGCTTCATTGGCGCGATGAAGGCCGTGGCGGCGCAGGACAAGCTCAAGCTGCCGGGTGAAATCAGCATCGATGGCAGCGTCGGTATCGGCCAGATTCCGGGCGGTTTCGGCATCGCTGTAGAACTGCGCATCGCCGTGCCGGGCATGGATCAGGCCGAACTGCAGGCGCTGGTCGACAAGGCCCACCAGGTCTGCCCGTACTCCAATGCAACGCGCGGCAATATCGACGTCACTCTCACCCTGGCCTGATCGATGCCAGTGCGCCGTGCGTAGTGCGCATCGCGGGTCAGCAGCGGCCCGGCGCATGCGTCGGGCCGCATGCGTTCAAGCAGATGCCGCTTCTTCCACATCGATGCGCGGCACACTGGGTGGTGATGGTCGCTGTCGCTGCTACCTGGGCTGCTCAACGATGCCGCGTGGTGGCATGCGCAGCGCGAAGCGTTGGCCGATGTTGCCGGGTGTGTGGTCGGCGATTTCACCCGTGCCGACAGCATGCGTGAGCTGGCGACGCAGCTGCCGCCTTGGCCGGGTTTTCCTTCGGCGGCTAAGTCGCTCAGGAAATCCTGCGTATCGCGCCCGAGCGTGTGAAGCGGCTCGCCTTGCCGGATACCCGCGCGCGTGCCGATTCGCCCGAACGCCTCGCCAAGGAGGTCAGCATGCGCGGCGCAAGCGCCTTCCACCGATTCGGCGAGCGTTCGATGCACCACTACGTGCATCCCCGTGCGTTGGCGAGACGAAGGCCTTGCTGGAGCGTGTGCACGGCATCGTGCAAGGCCCTGCAAGCCGCCACGGGCAGAAAGTCGGGGTGCCGAACGTGCAACCCGACAAACAGTCGCTGCAAAGCGTGAACCAAGTCGTGCATCGACACACTAGATATCCTCCGAACCGCTGGCTCACTTGATTCTCACCGCGTATGGCGTGAATTATGTTGCACAGCAGCATCGGGAGCTCCGCAATGCTCGACTCACGCATCGAAAAGGTTGATCTGGCGCTCTCCGAGATCGCCCAGGATCCATCGGAAAAGGTGGCGCTGTGGCAGTGGGCGTGCCGCGAGATGCTGCATGAGACGCTGATCGGCATGCACCAGCTCTCGCACCTGGCCGGCATCGCCCGCCATGTCGCCAACGACTGGCGCGCACCGGTGGATGTCATCGCACCGGAAAAGCCCTATCTGGCTGCATCGGCACTGGCCGACCGTCGCCTGCCGGAGGTGCTCGATGGCCTGGGCAGCACCCACGACGACAACGATCGCGCCAACTTGTGGCGGCTGCGCTACGCCAGCCTGATCGCCGCCACGCTGCAAGGCATGCAGGCACTGGCCGAGAAGCACCGCATCGACCGTCAGGCGATGGCGATCGGTCATCAGTTGAACTAAGAGCGGCTAACAAAACTACTGCGCCGCCGCCAGGCGGACGTAGTTGGCAAAAGTGTAGCCGCCCAGATGGCCTTCGGCATGGACATCGCGCCAATAGGCGATCTCTGCGTCGAGATTGACGACGCGGCGGGTCAAGACAGATGCGGTTTGCATGGGTAGGACTCCGTTGTCGAGACTGCCCACTGTGCCGGCACCGTAGCAGTGCCGGCACAGACAACCAGCATGCGACGACGGGCGGTCGTTACGCGCTGGTTGTGCGCGCATCGGGCGGCGCCGATGCGTACGTAAACCGAGTGTTCAGTCCCAGTTGGGTGCGATGGTCTTCGGATTGGCCAGGCGTCGCCCGCTGTCGAGTGCGGCGATTTCGCTCATGTCCTGTTCGCTTAGCTGCAGCGTCAGCGCCTTGAGGTTGCTTTCAAGGTTCTCGCGCTTGGTCGAGGAGGGAATCACCGAATAGCCCTGCTGCAATGCCCAGGCTAGCGTGACCTGTGCCGGCGTGGCAGCGTGACGCGCGGCGATTGCCTGGATGACCTGGTTTTGGAGCACTTGGCCAACCGCAAGCGTCATGTAAGAGGTGACATGGATGCCTTGCTCGTGCAGGAAGGCGATCAACGCACGATTCTGCAGATACGGATGCACTTCGATCTGGTTGGTGGCGATGGCGTCGGCGCCCAGGATCTCGATGGCCTGCCTGGTCAGCGCGATGGTGAAATTGGATACGCCGATCGCACGGGTCAGGCCCTGCTGCCTGGCCTGCGCCAGCGCTTCCAGATACTCGCGCATCGGCACCTGATCTTTTGGCGACGGCCAGTGGATCAGGGTGAGATCCACATACTCGGTGCCCAGCTTGCGCAGGCTGTCCTGCAGGCTCGGCAGCACGGCATCGCGGTCGAACTTGTCGACCCAGATCTTGGTGGTCAGATACAGCCGATCGCGCGGCACGCCGGAGGCCGTGATCGCCTGGCCGACCTGTTCTTCGTTGTCGTAGATCTGCGCGGTATCGACCGCACGATAGCCCAGCTCCAGTGCGTTGCGTACCGAGTCGATGACGACCTGGTCTTTGAGACGAAAGGTGCCTAAGCCAAATGCTGGGACAGTCATGTTGTTCCTTTGGTAACCGGATTCGGGACTGGAGAATGGGGATTGGTAAACGTGCAAGTTGTGCGTTGCGCTGCGAGTTGATTCAGTCGAGTGCGACGACGGCTTTGCCGAAGTTTTCGCCGCGTAGCAGGCTGATCAGGCCTTGCGGGGCGCTGTCCAGGCCGTGCAGGACATGCTCGCGATACTGGATGCGGTCTTCGCGCAGCCATTGGCCCATTTCGCGCAGGAAGGCCGACATCAGGCGGATGAAGTCGTGCTGGATGAAGCCCCGTACGGTCAGGCGTTTACGTAAGACCTGTCCCATGAAATCTGGCAAGTGATCCGGCCCCGGCAGCTGCTGGCCGCGATTGTTGTAGGTGGCAACCATGCCGCAGACCGGCACGCGCGCAAACGCATTCAACTGTGGAAGTACCGCGTCGAACACCTTGCCACCGACGTTTTCAAAATAGATGTCGATGCCGTCCGGCGTGGCGGCGCGCAACTGTTCGGCGAAGTCGTCGGCGCGATGGTCCAGTGCCACCTCCACGCGCAACGTATCGCGCAGGTAATGCACCTTTTCTTGGCCACCGGCAATGGCGACCACGCGCAAACCTTGCAGGCGTGCAAGCTGCGCCACGGTGGCGCCGACCGGCCCGGTGGCGGCCGCAACCACCAACGTTTCGCCTGCCTGCGGTTTGCCGATTTCGTGCAGGCCCGCGTACGCGGTAAAGCCGGGCATGCCGTACACACCCAGCGCAGTGCTCAGCGGCAAGGCGTCGTCCTTGGGCAGCTTGCGCAACGGCGTTGTCGGTGTCAGCAGGCTATGCGTTTGCCAGCCGCCTGGCAGCACCAATAGATCGCCGGGGTGATAGTCGGGGTGATGCGATTGGAGCACCTCGCCGACGGTGCCGCCTTCCATCACCGCATCGATTTCGACCGGTGCGGCGTAGGACGGGCCTTCGTTCATGCGTCCACGCATGTACGGATCCAGCGACAGGAAGCGATTGCGCACCAGGATCTGGTCGTGGCCGGTGGGTGGTACGGCGACGTCTTCGCTGCGGAAGTTGTATACGCCGGGTTCGCCGTGCGGGCGCGAGGCCAGCACGATGCGCCGGTTGTGTATCGATGCCATGTGGAATTCCTCGCAAATAGACCGCGTGCGTGCGGTCGAGGGAGCACAGCCGCCAGGGCGACTGCGCGAGGGAAGTGCCGGAAGAAGCTCGGCAGGTGTGGCGCGCTTTGCCTACGTGCTGCGTCAAGTCGCCTCAGACCGCTCCGTCGCGCTTGCGCCATCAAGCTGCGCAATCTGATCGGCGCCCAGCGACACGCGTGCGGCGGCCAGCACGTCATGCAGTTGGGTCACGCTGGTGGCACTGACGATCGGCGCGGTCAGGCCCGGGCGTGCGATCAGCCAGGCCAGAGCGACCTGCGCCGGCGTGGCGTTGTGCGTCGCGGCCAGATCATCCAGGGCCTGGAGAATGCGCAACCCACGCGGATTGACGTATTGCTTGACCACCGACGCACCGCGCGCGCTGCTCTTGCCGGCATCGTCGGCACTGCGGTATTTACCAGTGAGAAAGCCGCTGGCCAGCGAGTAATAACTGAGCACGCCCAACTCGCATCCGCGCACCAGCGGCTCCAGCTCGGCTTCGTAACCGGCGCGCTCGTAGAGGTTGTATTCGGGCTGCAGGCTTTCGTAGCGCGGCAGCTTGTAGTGCTCTGAAATATCCAGCGCATCGCGCAGACGCGCGGCGGTGTAGTTGGAGGCGCCGATCGCACGCACCTTGCCTTGCTCGATCAATCGACCGAATGCAGCAAGCGTGGCTTCCAGCGGAACCGATTCGTCGTCCTCGTGCGCCTGATACAGATCTATCACATCGCTCTGCAGACGGGTGAGCGAATCTTCCACTGCTGCGGCGATATTCTCCGGCGACAGGCCCGGATGCTCGCTCCACTTGGCCACCTTGGTGGCGATCAGCACCTTGTCGCGTTTGCCGCTGCGTGCAAGCCAGCGCCCGATGATGGTTTCCGATTCGCCGCCGCGATTGCCGGGCACCCAACCGGAATACGCATCGGCGGTATCGATCAGATTGAAGCCGGCATCGACGAAAGCATCGAGCAACGCGAACGAGGTCGCTTCATCGGCGGTCCAGCCAAACACATTGCCACCGAACACGATCGGTTGAATCTGCAGGCCGGAGCGGCCTAGCGCGCGGGACTGGGTCATCACGGATGCTCCTGATTCGAACTGGCCACAGGATAGTCATGCGCACCGATGTTGCGTGTGACACCGATGTAGGTTAAGCGTTCAGCCGATCATGCGCATCGGCTCACAGGACTTGAACATGTCGATCACCAGGCGCAGTGCAACGCGGCCTATGCAGCAGCGCTTCGGGCACATGGCGTGCTCCGGATCGCATGCTAGGCTCGCGCTACTTTTTCTCGGAAGAGGGCGCTGCGATGATCCGCAACAAGCTGGCCTGTGCGTGTGCGATGAGTGTGGTGGTGGCAATGAGTGCGCCGCTGGCGATGGCGATGAAGCCGGCCGATAGCGCCACCTTGCCGGCGTCCGATGCCGCGCTGCAGGCGGCCATCGATGGCAACTGGCGCGACCGGGTATACGTGCAGCGCGATGTTTATCGCCACCCCGGCCAGACGCTGGCGTTCTTCGGCATCAAGCCGACCCAGACCGTTATCGAGATCACCCCTGGCGGTGGCTGGTATTCGGAAATCCTGGCGCCGTATCTGCGTGAAAAGGGCAAGTACGTGGCGGCAGTGGTCGACCCGGCGTCGGCGCCGGAAGGCCGCAGCCGCGACGGTGCGCAACGTGCGCGTGACGAGCTGGAAAAGAAGTTCCAGGCCAAGCCGCAGCTCTACGGCAAGCCCTCGTTCGTATCGTATGTGCCGAAGGCGCCGTCGTTCGGCGTGGACAATTCGGCCGATCTGGTGCTGACGTTCCGCAACGTGCACAACTGGCGCATGGCCGGCAATGCCGAGGCGATGTTCGCCGGCTTCTACAAAGTGCTCAAGCCCGGTGGCGTGCTCGGTGTGGTCGAGCATCGCGCCAAGACCGATGTGCCGGCCGACGACAAAAGCGGCTATGTGGGGCAGGCACAGCTGATCGCGATGGCCGAAGCTGCCGGTTTCACTCTGGCCGGCAAGAGCGAGGTCAACGCCAACCCGCGCGACACCAAGGATTACCCCGGCGGCGTGTGGACGTTGCCGCCGAGCAACAACCACCAAGCCGCCGACGATGCCAAGTACAAGGCGATCGGCGAGAGCGACCGCATGACCTTGAAGTTCGTCAAGCAGTGATGACAGGCCTGCATGCCGGCGCGTAGAACCTGTCCGGCATACGGCTATCGGCGGTGCGCTGTCGTGGTCGATTGATGGTGTCGCGCGGTGCAACAAAGGTGACGTGGACGCAGCGGTTGCTCCGGTTTTGCACGTGCATTCTTCCGCACTGTTCACTCTTCGCCTACTTCGACCACTCGCACGATGCCAAGCGCGAGCATCATGTTGGGGCAGCAAGCTTGCGCAACAGGATTCGGATGTTGGTGTTGTTGAACAAACCCTATGGCGTGCTGTCGCAATTCAGCGACCGCTCGCAACCGCCCAAACGCACGCTGGCCGAATTTGGTCTGCCGGCCGATGTGTATGCGGCGGGCCGTCTGGATCACGACAGCGAAGGTTTGCTGCTACTGACCGATGACGGTGCATTGGCGCATCGCTTGACCGACCCACGCCACAAGCAGCCCAAGACCTATTGGGTACAGGTGGAAGGCGAGCCGGATCCGGCGCAACTACAGGCCTTGCGCGATGGCGTGGTGCTCAACGATGGCCCGACCCATCCGGCCAAGGTGCGCAGGCTGGACCCGGCACCGGCGTTGTGGCCGCGCGATCCGCCGGTGCGCGTGCGCAAGACCGTGCCCGATGCCTGGCTGGAATTGCAGATCACCGAAGGCCGCAATCGTCAGGTACGCCGCATGACCGCATCGGTCGGCTTGCCGACCTTGCGGCTGGTGCGCGTGGCCATCGGCCATTGGAAACTGGACGCGCTTGCGCTTGGTCAATGGCGGACAGAACAAACGCATGGCGCGCGCCCGCGCCGGACGCGACGCTAGTCGTTGCGCATTCGACAAACGCCTCGCCACACAGCAACGCACCGCGACCAAAAGCCGCAGTGTGTCCATTCCAAAGCAATTGACAGAAACAACGCAACGACCGTGGCGCCTGCCGCACATTGGCCACTCCGTACAGCGCATTGGGTCGCCCGGGAGCGCGTTCCGAATAGAGGGTCGGCAGGGGGAGTCATTATGTCCAGGGCCAAAAGCTGTCTAAGAGCGGCTAACAAAACGTAGCGAGCAGTCGTCAGGTAGGTGCGGACGGCGCGGAGGAACCGGAGTGTACGCGTGGTACATGCCGATTCCGAGCACCGACCGCGCCCGCCTGACGGTGAGCGCAGTCGTTTTGTTGGCCGCTCTAAGTGACTGAATTGCAAGGCTGATTGATACCCGCCTGGAGCGGTAACCGACGCAGGCACGTCAGGGGCCGACAGCCAACAGCGCGAGCGCGACGCGCTGCGCCTGACGGCCGCCGAGCACCAAGGCCTGAACAGGCGCGCCGAGGGTCGGCGAGGATGCGTGCAAAAAAAAGCCAAATCTTGCGCCACCACCTGAAAACTGAGGATTGATCACTCCGCTTTCCAGTCCGTCACAGCATATCTGCAGGCCGTCTGGCTCGATGCGTATTGCCCATCGCCAGCGCCGCGACGCTTGACCGGGCTGGTACCGCGTGCGCGCTGTGCCGCGACCTGCCCGCCGGGAGCGGGGTGTACTGACTGAACCACCTCGACCGGGGGTGAGCCGGCTCAGGCGGAGGGGGTGGGTCAGACACAGGAAGGTCGCTTTCAAGAAAACGAATTCGCCTCCGAGAGTCACTTACATCGTGAACGCGTAACAATCCCAACATCAACTCCCACAGGGCATTTCAAATAATGGACCGATTATTTAAATCTGACTATAATAAATATCGCAGAACGACGGAAGCGATGAATGATCATCGCAATTCTTCGCCCTCTGAAGAACAAAGGGAAAACCACAGCACTGCTTCCAACACGCATCCGCTGCTTGAATCCCTCCCACGAAGAAATCCCACGCAAGTGCATGTCGATAGCTCGGTCCATCGGATGTGTGAAGCCGTGCCGACCTCCCACACCTATAGATATTACTCAAAAATATTCGAGATAATCGAACGCTATGGCGATGGCGAACGCGTTGCCGAACTGAGAAAAATTGTTCCAAGTTTGTTCTCTTTTTTGACGGAATACGGCCTATCACATCGGTTTGGCATACAGATGCTTCGGGAATTGAGCAAAAATCAACGCGACCGTCTATTACATCAGATAACAAGAAGAATTAAAAATCACCTGCATCATGAAGAGAAAGAAATTGCGCTGACCCAGCTGGAATTGGATTGCAGTACCGCTCTCCTGGGTCCCGAAAAGCAAGAAATTGCACTGAGCCAACATGGCCTGAAGTTGGATCGCATTGCCAAAGCCAAAGCCAAAGCCAAAGTCAAAGCAAAAGTCAAAGCCAAAACACAAACTAAAGCCGAAAACTATGACCTTATCAAAAAGACTTCCGTATACACGATCGAAAAAATTATCGGATTACTACCAAGATATGAAAAATCAGAACCAGTGCCATCCATCGCCAATGATATGGCCGGTTTCAACAAGTACTTGTGTGATGATGGCTCATATGGCCCACTTGCACCCTCCATCCTTAAATACGCCACCCCAGATCAGAAGAAAAGATTTGATTGTGCAATTAAGACGCGCCGGCAGTCCTTGCCCCCCAAGGACGGCGATGTGCCCAGAGGAGTACCCCTGTCCCTTTATAAAAAACCTAATTTAATTCTTGAAATCTCAAGAAAATTCAGAAATAGAACGTGCAGTATCAACGATGCAAGCAGTGGATATTTATCACAATCAGACCTCGAAAAAATAGTCGACGAGGAAACCGGCGAATTTACCAGTTTGGGTGAAGTAGTGATTTCAGGAGCATCCGAAGGCACCCAGGCGGCAATTCGCGCCAATTTCAGAAGTCGTTACCAGCAACCGGACCTGCCCCCCAACAGCCCCCCTCGGACCTTTTTTCATCCGCAGGAAGAAAATCTGCCGCACCCATCGTTCTTCTCCGGGGTGAGCACAGATTGGATACGTATGGGTTACCAGCCGGAACCCGTCACCCCGCAATACCCCCCTCAAAGTCCAGCTTCGAACTTCGGCGGACTCTTCTTCATGAGTCATTACGGGCGCGAATTCGACCTCAATACGCCCCAGGAAGAGCAGCCTTGGAGCACCTATGGAGACTATGGCACGCAGACTTCCATGGGGCACTCGGCTACACCCCCCATGAGTCCCGAGAGGATCGATGTGGACAATCTGCCGTCGCCCCAGGACGTCGCAGACCCCGAGCTTCCTCAAGTGACAGCGACTTCGTGGCTGCTAGACGGACATTTGCACGCCTACACCAACAACCTCGCTGGCCGATTGCAGGGGGAGCCCAATGCCCATCTACTCCAATTTGCCGACTCGCAGGTAGTCACCATGCTGAACTCCGAGGACGAAGCGCAGAGAAACGTTGCGTTGCGTCGTCTCGTCGGAGACGCAGACAACCCTGCTCCACCCATCGTGTTCATCCCAATCAACCGAGACAACGTCCATTGGTCGCTGCTCGTCCTCGACCGTCGAGATAACCACTCGCCTGCAGCCTACCATTACGATTCCATGGGAACTCCGCATCCACATCAGCACTGGCATGCGCAAATGGTAGCCTGGCGCTTGGGCCTTGATGCTTCCCAAGTCAATAAAATGCCCACCGCGATACAGCCGGACGGTTATTCCTGCGGCGATCATGTGCTGACCGGGATCGAGGTGTTGGCTCACAGGGTGATCGACGGCGCGTTCGACTACGCGGGCGGCAGGGACCTGAGCGATATCGAACCAGACCGCGGCCTCATCAGGGATCGTCTTGCCCAAGCGGAGCAAGCTCCAGCACAAAGCAGCGTCAGGTCAGTTCCCGAGCCGCCCATCGAACAGAAGAAAAAGAAAAGCAAGTTGTGGAAGTTCTAGCAATTCGACCATCGGCGATAGAGGGGGGGCGGCAGGGATTGGTGTAAAAAACAGCCAAAAATGAGCTGACTCGTTGTGAGCCAAGAATTTTTCCACGGATTCCTGCTCACCCACAGCAACTACAAGCTCTGCCATGGCGCGCAACCGGTGACCATGGCCAGATTGGCCGACAGCAGCCACTGCGGCGTGATCTGGTCATAGCCGTACAACTTGAGCTGACGGGTGTGATCGTTACGCTGCGGGCCGTTGGTATGTTTCTCGACCAGGGTGAAGGTGTTGGCCTTGTCGGGATCGATCAACCAGCAGCTGACCGGATTGCTTGCTTTGATAACGTTGTAGCCCAGCGCATATCGGACTTGGCCAACACTGCGTCGATGTCGCAGTAATCGTCCACGCCGCTACGCAGCAATCGGTAGGTGGCCCTGGCGCAGTAGACGCAGCTGTCATCGAGCGTCCTGGAAAAGCCCAGGATGATTGGTCCTGGAACGAAGGTCCGATGCCGGAGGCTGCGACGGTCTTGGGATCGGGCAGCACGCTGTAGTTGTTATTGGACGGCACCGGCTGAGAGTGGCTAACAAAACTACATCAAGCCGCAAGCCACTTGCAGTCATGGACGTTGGCCCCGGTCACGACGAGCGACAACGGGACGCTACGGCCGTCCACCAGCAGGTGGTGCTTGCTGCCTTTTTCCCCGATCCGTCGGGTTGGGTCCCATGGCTTCCTGTGCCAGCGGCGCCTTCATCATGATGGATTGCACCCCACAAACGACAACGCCACGGCACAGGGCCGTGGCGTTGAGGAATTGCCTGGGAGACAGGGCTTATTCGATGCCGTCGCTCGGGGTCACTGCGCCGCGACGCTGGTAGGCCGCACGACGTGCGTTGGCACTGCCGGGGTTTTCGCGGTCGAGGCGGTGCACGTTACCGCCGAGCACCTGCTGATCACGCTGACGTTTGCGATACACCGCGTAGCCGATCAGGCCCAGGCTTGCGACAGCTGCGGCGACGGTGACGGCCGGGTTGCGCTTGACCAACTTGCTGGCGGCCTTGCCGCCGGAGCGTACGACACCCAGTGCAGCGCCGGTCTTCAGCCATTGGCTGGCGCCTGGGCCGAAATGACGCAGGCTACTGCCGGCGTTACGTGCCTGATCGCTGGCATTGGATGCGGCGTGACGCAGGTGGCCGCCGGCATTGCCAGCCAGTTCCAGGGCACGCTCCAGGGCGCGCTCCAGGGCGCGTTCGGTGATGACAGTCAGCTTGCTCATTATAGTCGTTTCCTCTCTGAGTACGTGTTGCGCAGTCTGTGCGGTGGCGCGTATAGGCGGCGTTAGCGGGGTTCGGGTCTGTTTGGCTTGCGGTTAAGAGCGGCGAACAAAACGACTGCGTTCACCGCCAGGCAGGCGGCCGGTGCTCGGAATCGGCATGTACCACGGGCACCCTGCGGTTGCTGCGCGCCGTCCGCGTCCGCACCCACCTGACGACTGCTCGCTACGTTTTGTTAGCCGCTCTAAAGGAAGAAGGGCGATTACGTTCCGCGCGGCTTGGCTCTATGCGTCGCTGCCGCCGTCCATGGATCATCTGGCCATGGATGTCTGGGGTATCTCCCCTTTATCTCTTTCCTGACGTTCGGATAGGTGTTCGCCCAGAAGCTTTTCAGATCCTGGGTCACCTGCAGCGCACGGCCGCCGGGGGAGAGCAGGTGCAGGGTCAGGGGGATGCGGCCGTCGGCGATCCGAGGAGTTTCGGCCAGGCCGAACAGTTCCTGCAATTTGACTGCCAGCACCGGCGGCAGCGGCTGCGCAGCGTGGTCGACTGCGTAGCCGACCGGCCGTTCCATGCCCGAGGGCACGCTGATGCGGGTGGGCGCGTGGCGGTCGATCAGCTGGCGGCGGTCCCACGGCAATGCGGCTTTGAGCGCTTCGCCCAGGATGGTTTCGTCCAGTGCATCGAGCCGGGTCTTGCCGACGAAGGCCGGGCGCAGCCAGCTATCGAGCGTTGCCAACAGCACTGTGTCGGAAAGGTCCGGCAACGCAAGTTCGGGCATCCACACCCGTAGCGACTGCACACGTGCGCGCCATTGGCGCAGGCTATCGGTCCATGGCAAGGCATCCAGACCGAACCGACGCACCGCTTCAGTCAGCGCGTCGGCGGCTTGCGCCGGATCGACGCGACCGGCCGGGCGGTTGTCGAGCACGATGCGGTCGAAGCTGGATTGCCGGCGCGCGATCAGAGCGCGCTTGTCCGCGTCCCACTGCACGATGTCCTGTTGCACGAAGCGCTCGGGCACGCTGCGGCGCAGATAGTCCTCGTCCACCGGTGCGGCGCGTAGCAGCAGCGCGTCCTTGGCCTCGTAATGTAGCTCGCTGGCGACAAGCCAGGGTTCGCCGCGCAGATCGCTGTGGTCGAACAGACGCGCGCTGCGACCGTTAGCGAGCAGGTAGCGCAGTGGGTCGCTGGGATGGCGTGCGGCGATACGGTCGGGGAAGGCATGCGAGAGCAGGTCGCCGAGCGCGTGCGCCTCCACGCTGGTCGGCGGGGCGGTGTCGCAACGCAGCCGGCGTCGCCATTGTTTGGCGGCACTGTCGATGATGGCCAGGGCGCCGCGGTTGGCATCGTTTGCGCTGCGGCCTTGGCGGAATGCGGCCAGTGCGCGCCAGCGCGCGGCCAGTCCGTCGCCACCCTGACGTAGCGGGTCGCGCGCTTCCAGCAAGGCGGCCAGGTCGCAGGCCAGCGCCACGTGCGCTGTATCGCCGGCCTGCGCCAGCATTGCGGCCAGACGCGGATGGGTGCCCAGCGCGAGCATGCGCCGGCCCAGCGCGGTGATGCCGCCGTTGTCGCTTAGCGCGCCCAGCCGCTGCAGTAATTCGTGTGCGGCGGCCAACGCGCCGCTCGGTGGCGCATCGACAAAACGCAGCGCGGTGCTGCCCCAGGCGGCCAGTTCCAGCGCCAGGCCAGCCAATTCCACCTGGGTGATTTCGGCACGTCGTTGCGGTTCCAGCCGCTGCGATTGCGGCCATAGCCGGTAAGCCCAGCCGCTGGCCATGCGTCCGGCGCGTCCGGCGCGCTGGTCGGCCGAGGCTTGCGCAATGGTGGTGACGTCCAGCCGCGAAAAACCGCTATTAGGGTCGTAATGCGGCTCGCGCGCCAGCCCGCTGTCGATGACTACGCGCACGCCGGGCAGGGTGACTGACGATTCGGCCACGTTGGTCGCCAGCACCACGCGGCGGCGCCCCTGCGGGTCGGGCTGCAGCACCTGGCTTTGCGCCTCGACCGACAGCTCGCCATGCAGCGACAGCACCTGAACCTCCGAGTCAAGCACCTCCTGCAGCGCGCTGTGCACGCGCGCGATCTCGCGTTGGCCGGGCAGAAACACCAGCACATCGCCCGGATGCGTGGACAAGGCGTGTTCGATCGCGCGGCGCGCCTGCGGTTCCAGCGTTTCGTGGCGGCGTGCAGGAAAGTGCGCGACATCCACCGGAAAACTGCGCCCGGCACTGCTCAAGCGCGGTGCGTCGAGGAAGCCGGCCAGCCGCTCGCCATCGAGCGTGGCCGACATCGCCACGATGCGCAGGTCCTCGCGCACCTGCGCCTGGACATCCAGCGCCAGCGCCAGACCGAGGTCGCCGGCCAGATGGCGTTCGTGGAATTCGTCGAACAGCAGCGCGCCGATGCTCTCCAGCATTGGGTCGTCCTGGATCAGCCGGGTCAGGATGCCTTCGGTGACCACTTCTATCCGCGTACGTGGAGAGGTCTTGTTCTCGAAGCGAATGCGGTAGCCCACGGTCTCGCCGACCGGCTCGCCGAGCTGGCGTGCCATGAACACTGCAGCGCTGCGGGCGGCCACGCGGCGCGGCTCCAGCATCACAATTTTGCGGCCGGCCAGCCATGAGGCATCCAACAGTGCCAACGGTACCTGGGTGGTCTTGCCGGCGCCGGGCGGGGCTTCCAGCACCAGCCGCGAGTGGTCGGCCAGGGTCTGGCGGATTTGCGGCAGCAGCGCGGAGATGGGGAAGACAACGTCTGTCATGCGCAGCAAGGATACGGATCTGCTGCTGTGGGTGCGATGGACGGCAAGCAGCGCGAAACACTCCGCGCCTCAGCGAAGCGGTTTTCCGACTTGCGTAATCGCAGCGCCAAAAAAGAAACTTCCGCATCGCACTTGTCAGCGCGCACTGCCATCGTGCGTCGCCACCACACCAACCTAAAGACGCTATGAACGACTACGGCTCCTATCGCTACCTTCCTGCAGACGGTTGGTACGCCACGTATCCACAACACACCAATGCGCAAGAACCGTCCACCGATGCGCGGGAAGCGCGCGTCTTTCAACGTGTGGCGCTTTGGCGAGTGGCCCCGCATGGATCGATTGTGGGCCTGATCTCGGCACCCGACTGCGGCGAGGCGGAGATCGAATCGCAGCTGCTCAGCGCTCCGCGCGGCGCAGGTGTCTACTACGTTCACATCGATGATCTGACTGACGAAGATCGCGAACAGATCCGCTGCAAACGCTTAAGCTGATCGCAATCTGCAGCGTTTGCTGCGGGTTGCCGGGTCAGCGTGGTCCGACGACCAGGTCGGTGCGGATGGCGCATCGCTCTCCGCACCGACTAAGAGCGGCTGATAAAACGACTGCGCTCACCGCCAGGCGGGCGCGGTCGGTGCTCGGAATCGGCATGTACCACGCGTACATTCCGGTTTCTGCGCGCCGTCCGCACCCACTTGACGCTGCTCGCTACGTTTTGTTAGCCGCTGTAAAGGTCATGCGCTGAGGTGCGTCAACTCGCTTCGCGCATCCGTGCGGTCAGGCCTTTGAGGAAGGCGCGCAGCAGTTGGTCGCCGCAGGGGCGGAAGTTCTTGTGGCCGGGTTGGCGGAACAGCGCGGACAGTTCCGGCTTGGACAGCGGGAAGCCGGCGCTGGCGAAGATGGCGTGCATGTCCACGTCTTTCAGTTCGAAGGCCACGCGCAGTTTCTTCAGCACCAGATTGTTGCCGACGCGGGTTTCCAGCGGGCGGACAGGCTGGCTCTCGTCGCGGCCGCGGAAGCGCAGCACCAGGCCGTCGAGAAAGCGCGCCAGCATCGCATCGGTGCACGGCTCGAAACCGGGCTCGTCTTCCTTCTTCAACCAGGTCTGTACCTGCGGCTTGTCGAGCGCGAACTCCGGGTCGGCCAGGTGGGTGATGTCCACCACCTTGTCGTCGCTGAGGTCGAGCATGTAGCGGATACTGCGCAGTACATCGTTGTGGATCATGACAATTCCGGTGTCCCGGCCTGTCGCCGGAAAGGCCGCATTCTACGGGGCCAAAGCAGAACGCGGCATGTGGCGAACCGAACGGGTGCGCACCTGACGCCGGTCAGGTGGCCGACAAGACGCAGCGGGCAGCCGTCGGGCGAATGCGGACGGCGCGCAAGAGACGCAGGTCGAGCGCGACCAGCTCCGGGCAGCGTCGGTCCTGACTTGGCGACGCTTTCAAAGCGCAACGTGTCGCCAGCGGCGGGGCGACCGGTGGCGGTACAGCACATGCGTGGATAGCGTGCTCATGCCACCGCCTGAGTCGGTGCGGCCATTGGCCGACTAAGTCGGGTTGGTCGTAGGCCATGTAGCTGTCGACGATGGCCTGGCGGTCGTCCAGGAACGGCAATGGCTCCCACAGCAGCGCCAGCTGCCGCGGGCCGATGGTTTGCGGGTCAGGGTGGATGCGCCACAGCCAGGGCTGCGCCGTCCCACTCATGCAGCGGCCGCAGGGGCCGGCAGACGGAAGAACACACGCGCCGCGGTGGTGCTGTTGGCCGCAGTCAGCGCAACGTCTTCGCCGCGGTCGCGTGCGAGTTCGTCCACGATATGCGATAGAAACATCGGCTCGTTGCGGCGGTCCTTGGGCATCGGCTTGAGCGTACGCGGCAGCAGGTAAGGCGCGTCGGTTTCGATCATCAAGCGATTGGCCGGGATATTGCGCACCAGCTCGCGCAAATGCGCACCGCGGCGCTCGTCGCACAGCCAGCCGGTGATGCCGATGTAGTAATCGCGGTCCAGATAGTCGAACAGTTCTTCACGGGTGCCGGTGAAGCAGTGCACCACCGCCGGACCGAGGCGGCCCCCGAAGCTGCGCATGATCGACAGGAAATCGTCATGCGCCTGGCGTTGATGCAGGAACAATGGTTTGCCATTGTCGGCAGCCAATTGCAGCTGGCGTTCGAAGGCCCTGTGCTGCGCCGGGCGCGGTGCGAAATCGCGGAAGTAATCCAGCCCGCATTCGCCCACCGCCACCACCTGCGGGTGCGCGTGCAGCGTGCGCATTTCGGTCTCGCATTCGGCGGTGAATTCCACCGCGTGGTGCGGGTGCACGCCAGCGGTAGCGTAGAGAAATCCGGGGTGTTGCTCGGCCAGTTTTAGTGCCGACGGCGAATGCTCGCGGCTGGCGCCGGTGATCACCAGTTGCGCAATGCCCGCATCGCGTGCGCGTTGCAGCACCGCATCGCGATCGCGGTCGAAAGAGTCGTGGGTGAGGTTGGCGCCGATATCGATCAACTGCACGTTGCGGGTGTCGTTTGGGAAAGCTGAGTAAGTGTAACGAGCGGGGGTTGTGTGCGCTCAGCCATTTGCATATTGCAACTGCCAGCATCAGATAATTGGACAGGGGGTGGTAGTAGGCCAATACTCGCCGTCTCAGGTCTCGGTATCGCACCCATGTCTTCCTCTGGTCGTCGCCCCGACACGTTGCGGGACACAACTGCCGTTGTCGAAATCGATGCGCCCGCGAGCGGGCGCATCCGGCTGGCGCTCTTCCTGGCCGGTTTTGCCACCTTCTCGCTGTTGTACAGCGTGCAGCCGGTGCTGCCCGAGTTCGCGCGCGCCTTCGGCGTGGATGCTGCCACCGCCTCGTTGCCGTTGTCGCTGGCGACCGGTGCGCTGGCGTTGGCGATCTTCTGCGCTGGCGCGGTATCGGAAAACCTCGGCCGGCGCGGGCTGATGTTCGTGTCGATCGCACTCGCTGCGGTACTCAATCTGATCGCCGCGTTCCTGCCGCATTGGGGCGCGTTGGTGGCGGTACGCACCTTGTCGGGCATCGCACTGGGTGGAGTGCCGGCGGTGGCGATGGTCTATCTGGGCGAAGAGTTGCCGGCGAACAAACTGGGCGCGGCCACCGGCTTGTATGTGGCCGGTAATGCGTTCGGCGGCATGAGCGGGCGCATCGTGATGAGCGTGCTCACCGATCACTACGATTGGCGCACTGCTCTGGCGATGTTGAGCGTTTTCGACCTGCTGTGTGCGCTGGCGTTCGTCTGGTTACTGCCGCCGTCGCGGCATTTTGCGCGCCGGCATGGCATCAATCTGCGCTTTCATCTGCGTGCCTGGGCCGGGCATTTGCGCGATCGCAATCTGCGGTTGTTGTTCGCGCTGCCGTTCTTGTTGATGGGTGTGTTCGTGTGCCTCTACAACTACGCCGGCTTTCGTCTGGGCGGGCCGGAGTTCGGCTTGAGCCAGAGCCAGATCGGCATGATCTTCAGCGCGTATGTGTTCGGCATTGTCAGCTCGTCGGTGGCCGGCGCCGCGTCGGATCGTTTCGGGCGCGGCTCGGTGGTCATCGCCGGCATCGTGGTATGTGTGCTCGGTGTGGCGCTGACCTTGGCACATGTGCTGGCGTTGGTGGTGGTTGGCATCGTGCTGTTGACGATCGGGTTTTTCATCGCGCATTCGGCCGCCAGTGCGTGGGTGAGCCGGCTCGGCGGTGCGCATCGCAGTCATGCCGCGTCGCTGTATCTGCTGGCGTATTACGCCGGCTCCAGCGTGATCGGCGCGCTCGGCGGCTGGTTCTGGCAACACGGTGGCTGGGGCGGGTTGGTCTGCATGTGCCTGACGCTGCTGGCACTCGCATTTGCTGCTGCGTCCCTGCTGCGCCACCGTGCCGATGACCCGCGCCCGTACGGAATGTTCATACCGCATCCTGCGCGGTGCGAGTGAGCGCGCTTTTCAGGCGTGCGCTCTGCCATTTGCGAACGGCATGGGGCCGCCGCGCTGGGCGCGCAGGCGCTCGCCGCGTGCGTTTGTGGCAGCGCTCGTCGCCGCCTCGCAGGTGCGCTTGGACGACTGCGATGCCGTGGCCGGGATCGACATGTTTGCCATCACCGGGCCGTTGAGAAGCCTGCTGGAAGATGGCACGCTGGCCGCGCGTGTTGCACCGCTACACGCACAATAGATGGTGTTGTTGCACAGTGATCTCTTCGCCACCGGAGTTGCCCGATGAGTGCGGCACTCGTTCAAGACAGCAACGCGCTGCAGGATTTCATCGACCGCCATCGGCGCCTGTTCGTGCTCAGTGGCGCCGGGTGCAGCACCGATTCGGGCATCCCCGACTACCGCGATCTGCAAGGCGGTTGGAAGCGTCCGCAACCGGTGACCTTCCAGGCCTTTATGGGCGAGTTGTCCACACGTCAGCGCTATTGGGCGCGCAGTCTGGTCGGTTGGCCACGGTTCGGCTTGGCCCAACCCAACGCGACGCATCGCGCACTGGCTGCGCTGGAAACGCGAGGCCAGCTGGAAGTGCTGCTCACCCAAAACGTGGACCGCCTGCATCAGGCCGCTGGCAGCCAGGCGGTGATCGATCTGCACGGCCGGCTCGATGTGGTGCGCTGCATGGGCTGCGAGCGGCGCATGCCACGCACTGAACATCAGATGCGGCTTGAGCAGGCCAATCCCGTTTGGGCCGACTTGGAAGCGGCGCAGGCGCCCGATGGCGATGCGGATTTGAACGATGTGGCCTTCGACAGTTTCGTGGTGCCGCCATGCCCGGTGTGCAGTGGGGTGCTCAAGCCGGATGTGGTGTTCTTCGGCGAGAACGTGCCGCGCGAGCGCGTTGAGCGTGCATTCGCGCATCTGCACGCGGCCGATGCAGTGCTGGTGGTGGGCTCGTCGCTGATGGTGTATTCGGGCTTTCGTTTCGTGCAGACCGCTGCACGCAACGGCTTGCCGATTGCCGCACTTAACTTCGGACGTACACGCGCCGACGAATTGCTCAGTTTGAAGGTGGAACAGTCGTGCGCGCAGGCGTTGGCGTTTCTGCAGGCGTCGGTCGATCCGCTGCGTGCACGTAGCGTCAATGACGCCAGTGCGCACTCTGCATGACGCAGTGATCCATCGCAGCGGTTGTGCCGACGCGTGTGGCGCAGTGCAATGGGCGCTCTTGCATGTCACGTGTGGATATCCTCTTGAGCCAGTTGTTCTCTCCCATCAGCTTCGGTCCGCTTGCGCTCGCCAATCGGATCGTGATTGCCCCGATGTGCCAGTACTCCGCACAGGATGGTCGCGCCAGCGATTGGCACCGCATCCACCTGGGCACGTTGTCGCAATCCGGCGCCGGCCTGCTGATTCTGGAAGCGGCCGCGGTGCAGCCGCAGGGCCGCATCTCTTACGCCGATCTGGGCTTGTACGACGACGCCACCGAGCAGGCCTTGGGCGAAGTGCTGCAATCGGTACGACGCTGGTCGCCGATGCCGATCGGCATCCAGTTGGCGCATGCCGGCCGCAAGGCGTCCACCGATCTGCCGTGGAAGGGCGGCGAAGCGATCGCACCCGATCACGTGCATGGCTGGCAGACCGTGTCTGCATCGGCAGTGCCGTTCGGTGACGGTCAGCCATTGCCGCAGGCACTGGACGAGGCCGGCATCGATGCGGTGGTCGAGGCGTTTGTCGCGTCGGCCAAACGGGCTGAACGCCTGGGTCTGGACCTGATCGAGCTGCATGCCGCGCACGGTTATCTGATGCACCAGTTCCTGTCGCCGCTGAGCAATCAACGCAGCGATGCGTATGGTGGGTCGCTCGAAAATCGCATGCGTCTGACGCTGCGTCTGTTCGATGCGGTGCGTGCGGCGGTGTCCGAGCGCATTGCGATCGGCGTGCGCATCTCGGCCACCGATTGGGTCGACGGCGGCTGGGATCTGCAGCAGAGCATCGTCTTGTCGAAAGCGCTGGATGTGCGCGGTGCGCACTACATCCATGTCTCCAGTGGCGGGCTGGACCGGCGCCAGCAGATTCCGGTGCAGGCGAGTTATCAGATTCCATTTGCGCAGGCCATCAAGGCGCAGGTAGATACGCCGGTGATCGGCGTGGGCCTGATCAGCGAGCCGACGCAAGCCGAAGCGATTCTGCAAGGAAGCCAGGCCGATGCGATCGCGTTGGCACGCGGCATTTTGTACGATCCGCGTTGGCCTTGGCATGCCGCTGCCGCACTTGGCGCATCGGTCACCGCCGCACCGCAATACCTGCGCTGCGAACCGCGCGAGGCGCGCGGCGTGTTGGCCAGCTGACGCACACCACTTATGTTCGATGTGCGTGGTTAGTGCGCTTGGGATATCGACTCCCCACAATTCAGTGCCAGCTAGAACTAGAGGTCTGCGGTTGATGTTGATCGCTGAAATCGGTGGGCGTTAGTCCTCCCAAGCTGTCGTGCGCTACAACGTGCCGATGACGCGGGCGGCCGGAAGATTCGAGTCCACTTCGATCGCCAAGGCTTACCGACTGAAATCGTCGATGACATTGAACGTGCGAAAGCGCCGACCGTCCCACAACGCATCGGACATGAAGTCGATCGACCACCCAGCATCGAGTCGGTCACCGCATGCCAACGGTTGTGGATGGCGCGTCGGCATCCGGCGTTTGACGCGGCGACGTCGATTGAGATTCATCAGGCAATACACACGCCAGACCCTGTTGTGATTCCACACATGTCCGCGCCGGCGAATGCATTGGAACGGTTTTCCAAATCCACGCTCGGGAAAACGCTCGGCCAATTCGGACAACAGCGCAATGACCTCATCATCCCGGTCGGGACGCCGCCGATAGTGCGCCACGCCAACCACCGAACAGCCCCGACGCTCGCTCCAGCCATACTGCTCGATGAGCCAGGCAAGCAGCGGGCGCTTGTGCGCCGGGCCTACAGCTTTTTTGCGACGACATCCTTCAGTGAATGGTTCTCCATCGCCAGCTCCGCATACATGCGTTTAAGCTTGTTGTGCTCTGTTTCCAGGTAGCGAAGGCGCTGCACGTCAGCGGCCTCCATCCAGCCGTACTTGGACTTCCAGACCTAGTACGTCGCATCGGAAATGCCTAGCTCACGACATATATCTTTGAACTGACGGCCGCCCTCGACCTGCTTCAGCGTGGCGACAAGCTGGCTCTCGGTGAACTTGCTCTTGCGCATCGGTGGTCTTCTTGGTGGCTAGTGTGCCCGGAGACCTCTAGTTATGGCTGGATCGATTTTACGGGAGGCTGACACGCCCGGACCATTCCGAAGATCCGGACCATTATCTGTTTGCGCAGATCTGCGAAGCGGTGAGCGTGCGGGACGCCGCATTGAGCAATGCCCACCGACGAGGCCAGCGAGCGCATAGCCGCGTGCCTGTTGCCGCCGGCCAGGCAGCATGGCTTTGACCAGTTCAACTACGTGGTACTCATCCGGTACGTCGGCGAAGTGGACGAGAACGCGTTCCTGGTGCGTAGCGAACCCTCCGATCCTGCGCATCTGCGTGCGCACATCACCACGCAAGAAGCGATGGAGACCTCGGCCGAGGCGTCGATGGTGCAGCTGGATGAGATCAATCGGCGCCCGATGCTGCGCCTGCCGCCGCGCTGAGTCACACTGCAACGATGGCGGACGCAAATACTGAGCCCGTCACTGCGCGTATTGGCTATCATTGGCCGATGCGCTCCGACTACATCCTCACTCTGTCCTGCCCAGACCGCACCGGTATCGTGTATCGCGTGACCGGGCTGCTGTTCGATCTGGCCTGCAACATTCTCGACGCACAGCAATTCGGCGACGACGAAAGCGACCGCTTCTTTTTGCGCGTGCACTTCGACAAGCCGCCCAATACCGAGATCGCCAGCCTGGAACAGCGGTTTGCGCTGCTGGCCGATGAATTCCGGATGGACTGGCAGCTGCACGATGCACGCCGTCGCGCGCGGCTGCTGGTGCTGGTGAGTAAGCAGGGGCATTGTCTCAACGATCTGCTGTTCCGCATGCATAGCCGGCAATTGCCGGTTGACATCGCCGCGGTGGTGTCCAACCACGCCGATTTCGCACCGCTAGTCGCTTCGTACGGCA
This sequence comes from Xanthomonas fragariae, assembly GCF_017603965.1. NCBI lineage: Bacteria > Pseudomonadati > Pseudomonadota > Gammaproteobacteria > Lysobacterales > Lysobacteraceae > Xanthomonas > Xanthomonas fragariae. The sequence goes on from NZ_CP071955.1 coordinate 283,460, forward strand.
TCGCCTTTCACCATCTGCCGGTGACCGCAGACACGCGCGCCGCACAGGAAACGCAGCTGCTCGCCCTGGTCGAAGACCTGCAGATCGATCTGGTGGTGTTGGCGCGCTACATGCAGATTCTGTCGCCGGGGTTGTGCCGTGCATTGGCCGGGCGCGCGATCAATATCCATCACAGCTTCCTGCCCAGCTTCAAGGGCGCGCAGCCGTATCACCAGGCGCACGCACGCGGAGTCAAGATCATCGGCGCCACCGCGCATTACGTCACCGAAGATCTGGACGAAGGCCCGATCATCGAACAGGACGTCGCCCGGGTGGACCATGCAATGACCCCGCGCCATCTGGTGCGGCTGGGCAGCGACACCGAATCGCTGGTGCTTGCCCGTGCAGTGCGTCGCCATGTCGAACACCGCATCCTGCTCAACGGTCATCGCACGGTGGTGTTCCGCTAGCGATTCACGCCGCATGCCATTGGCCAAGGGTGCAGCAAGCGCAGTGGATCGGTGGTTATGCCACTTCCGCCTAGCGAGCGCTCCGGCCGGGTGGCCCCCGCGCCGCTGTGTTGCCGCTCCCATCGGAATCGTCTGCATCCCTCGCACCGGCTTCCAGCGCACGCGCGCAACAGCACGCCACGTGCACGGCGTTCTTCTTCCCGGCTTTGCCGCATCCATCTGGGCGGTGCTGGTGCCGTTTGCCAAGGCCAGGACCGGCGTGGACGATGGCGCGCTGGGATTGATCCTGTTGTGCCTTGGCGCAGGGTCGTTCGTGGCGATGCCGCTGGCCGGCGCCTTGTCAGCACGCTTCGGTCCGCGCGCGGTCACGGTCACGATCGCAACCGTTGCGCTGATCTGCATCAGCCTGCCGTTCCTGGCGCTGGTTGCCGACCAGTGGCTGCTGGGCGCGGTGGTGTTGGTGTTCGGTGCCGGCGTGGGCGCTATGGATTGCGTGATGAACATGCAGGCGGTGGCGGTCGAGCGCGATGCCGAGCGCGCGATGATGTCTGGGTTGCCTGCGTTTTTCAGCATCGGCGGCTTTGTCGGTGCCGGCGCGATGACGCTGCTGTTGTCGGCGCAGATCGGTCCGCTGACTGCGGCAATTGTGGGTGTGCTTGCGATGCTGGTGGTAGGCGCGTTGTCCGTTCGCTATTGGCGTACCGAGCGCGTCTGGCAGGATGGGCCCTGGCTTGCCCTGCCCAAGGGAGCGTACTGTTCATCGGCGTCTTGGCGTCGTGGTATTCCTGGCCGAAGGCACCATCCTGGATTGGAGCTCGGTGTTCCTGGCCGATGCGCACCAGGTAAGCCCTGCCAGGCCGGCGTCGGCTATGTCGCCTTTGCGTTGACCATGACCGTGACCCGCTTACTGGGCGATGCGGTGGTGGAGCGTCTGGGGCGCATCCGCTCGATCGTGGTGGGCGCGCTGCTGGCCAGCGCGGGCGTTCTCGTGCTCACGCTGGTGAGCCCATGGCAGGCATCGCTGGCCGGCTAAGGGTGGCTAACAAAGCCTAGCGAGCAGTCGTCAGGTGGGTACGGACGGCGCGGAGGAACCGGAGTGTACGCGTTGTACATGCCGATTCCGAGCACCGGCCGCGCCGGCTTGGCGGTGAGCGCAGTCGTTTTGTTAGCCGCTCTAAGGGCTGGTCGGCCTGGGCTGCGCTAACATCGTGCCGGCATTGTTCTCGCTGGCAGGCAACCAGACGCGGATGCCCGAAGGCATCGCCATCACCGCGGTTACCACACTCGGCTATGCCGGCATTCTGGCCGGCCCGGCATTGATCGGGTTCGCCGCCCATGGCATTGGCTTGGTTGGCGCGTTGATCGGCGTTGCGGTGCTGATGGTGGCTGCGGCTATTCTCTACGCGGTGGTTGAATATGTGAGCGCTGGGCATTGTTGACGTGCAGTTGTTGGGTTGTCGGTAACGCCTTACTGCACGCAAGCAATCTCTGCGAAGGGCAGAGCAAAGATTACGACTCGGCGAATAAATATTCGAAGCGATAACCCATGCCATACACCGAGCGCACCCACTCTTCGCCGCCGACATCGGCCAGTTTGCGGCGCAGGTTCTTGATGTGGCTGTCGACCGTGCGGTCGGTGACGATGCGGTGCTCCACATACACGCGGTCGATCAGCTGTTCGCGCGAGTACACGCGGCCAGGCGATGCACAGAGCGTGCGTAGTCGGAACTCGACCTGCATGAGATCCAGATCGCGCCCGGCGACACTGGCGCGGCAGGCGGAGTCATCGACGACCAACCTGCGCGTCGGCACCGCGTTGGGATCATGCCGATGCCGACGCAACACCACCCGTACGCGTGCCATCACTTCGCGCGGGCTGAAGGCTTTGCAGATGTAGTCGTCGGCGCCGATCTCCAGCCCAGCATGCGGTCGATCTCTTCGGCGCGTGCGGTCACCATGATCACCGGCAGCGCGCTGATGCTGCGCAGCTCGCGGCAGATCTACAGGCCATCGCGGTTTGGCAGCATCAGATCCAGCACGACCAGATCCGGCGATTGCGCGCGAAACGCATCGATCGCCTGCGCACTATCGGCGACCCAATGATGCGAGTACCCGGCCGCATGCAGATACTCGCACAGAGTACGGCAGCCAGGCGCGGTTCGTCTTCGACGATCAAGACATGCGCAGTCGGGGGATGCTGTGTGTCCATCACGCCTCCAATGCCGGCAGACGTAGGGTCACACATAGGCGGCCCAACGCCGAGGGTGTTGCGCTGATCTGGCCATCATGCGCAACGACGATATTGCGACAGATCGCAAGACCCAGCCCATGCGCGAGCCTTCGACGCGGTAGAAGCGCTCGAACAAACACTTCAGATTTGTCCGGTGCAACGTCTGGCGCGCTGTCTTCGATCACAATCTCCAGCCGGCGCCTACGACGCGCCCATCGCACCTGCAGCTGACTAGCCGCATTGGTGTAGCGCAGCGCGTTTTTCAGCACGTTGGACAACAGCTGCTGCAGACGCCGCTCGTCGCTGTCGATATGCAATGGCGCCTCGAATCCTTCGACGTGCAACGTGAGCCCCGCCGCGGTAATGCCTGTGTGCATGCCGGAGCCAGCCAAATAGCGCGGCGACACCGAAGCGTGCCGATCTTCCGCGCCGGCGCGCTGAAGGCCGAGCTGGATGTAGCCAAGTCGCAAAAGGACATCACCATCGCCCAGTACGAGTTGGCGATCCAGACCCTGAGGTTTCCCCACATTTCCTCCGGGCAGATCAATCACTTGCGACATGATCGTCTGGAAGTAAAGTGCGCGCATGGGGCACTCTTCAAGGTGACTAAGCCAGAGAAGGTTGACGACCATGCGCGCCAGCGAAGTATTGCAGAAGTGCCTGCCCAACTCACTGTCCGGGATGCATGCGTTGCGCGAACGCGCGTTGCTGCATGCGGTTGAGGCGTTGTTGCACGGACGTGCGCGGCGCGCAGCCGGTAATCGTCATCGACTGGAGCGATTTGAAGCCAGACAAATCGTGGTGTCTGCTGCGCGCAGCGGTGCCGGTGGGCGGCCGCACACTCACCTTGCTGGACATGCTGGTGCCAGGAAAGCAGCAGGGATCGCCTGGTGCAGAAAAACGCTTCTTGCAATAACTGAGGGCACTGGTTCCGGACGATGTTCGCCCGATCCTGGTCACTGACGCCGGCTTCCGGACACCGTGGTTCCGCGCCGTATCGGCCATGGGCTGGTGTTGAGTTGGGCGACTGCGCGGACGCCCGCAAGTCAAGCCGCAGAACGTGCCGGATGAGGCAGAGCAATGGAGCGACAGCCGGAAACTGCACGTTTTGGCGTCCAATCGTGCCTGCGAGTTACCGCCGATGCAGGCCAATCGCAGCGATCCACTCGATTGCCGGTTAGTGGTTTACGCCAAGACACGGCAAGGGCGCAAACAGTGCAATCGCCGCTCACCCGCCAAAGCCTCGCGTGCGTCATCGAGTCTGAAGGCCGCGGCGCGTGAGCGCGAGCCCTGGTTGATCGTTGCATCCCCGCAGCTGCAGGCACCCAGCGCTAAGCGGTTGGTGAATGTGTACGCACGACGGATGCAGATCGAACTGGCATTTCGCGATCTGAAATCACATCGCTACGGCCAGGCGCTGGAAGACAGTTTGCCCCGACGCGGCGAGCGACTACAGATCCTGCTGTTGATCAATACGTTGGCTGCATTCGCCAGCTGGTTGGCAGGGCTGGGATGCGAAGCTACCGGTATCGCCCAGTGGCTGTCTCCACGCAACAGCACACGCAAGCTTTACTCCACGCGACGCATCGGTCGAGAAGCCTTAATCAGGCACTGGCCGATGGAGCCTGTCTCACGGTGGATAGAGCGCTTGCGCGCACTGCCTGCGGCAGTGCGCGAGCAGATGATGCTTACGGTGTAAAACGTGGGGATACCTTAGTTCTGGAGCGCTTTCAGCGAAGTGGCCGATGCGCTCGCTCAACGCACGCAATCGGACGAACGCATGGATGCGCAACGCGCCTTGGTCGATGCCTCGCAACGCGGCTTCACGCGCCCGGATGCGCGCTACCGTAATGGCGTAGACAGTTATCCGGTGGCGCTGGACGCGTAGCGCGCGCTCTACAGCGCGCAGCAGACCTTGATCAGCTTGCGGCTGATCGAAGCGAGCAATCGGGTGACCTTGTACAAAGTGCTTGGCGGTGGTGTCGATGCGCAATCAACTGTGACATCAACACAAGTCCAGGCACCGGTCGCGCAACGCTAGCGCCTTGCCCAGACACGATGGCCTACGCATGCGCCGGCCATCGTCTTGCACGACTCTAGAACGGTATCACTTCGCTGCGTTGGCGTTCATCACCGCATTGCAATACCTCACACGCTGCACACAATTCCCGCGCATCAAACCCAAAAGAATGAGATCGAACTCGCGAACACGGCTCTTTCTCCCAAACAAAGAAGGGCAGCGCACGGATGCGCTGCCCTCTGGCCTATGCTGTTTGGGTGATGCCTTCGCCGATCAGGCTGCTTTCGCCAACGATGCACGCAGCGTGCGCGCCGCATCCACCATCGCCTGCAATGCAGCGCGGGTTTCATCCCAGCCACGCGTTTTCAAACCGCAATCCGGATTGACCCACAACTGCTCGGGCTTGAGCACGGCGCGCGCCTTTTCCAGCAGCTGCACCATCTCGTTTGCATCGGGCACACGCGGGGAATGGATGTCGTACACGCCTGGTCCGATCTCGTTGGGATATTGGAACTTCACGAATGCATCCAGCAACTCCATGCGCGAGCGCGATGTCTCGATCGAGATCACGTCCGCATCCATCGCCGCCACCGCCGCGATGATGTCGTTGAACTCGGAATAGCACATATGAGTGTGGATCTGAGTGGCATCGCGCACGCCGCAAGCGGCGATGCGGAAGCTCTCCACCGCCCACTCCAGATACGCGGCCCAGTCGCCACGCCGCAACGGCAAGCCTTCGCGGATCGCAGGTTCGTCGATCTGGATCACACCGATGCCGGCCGCTTCCAGGTCGCACACTTCATCGCGCAAGGCCAGTGCAATCTGTCGGCAGGTTTGCGCACGCTCCTGGTCATCGCGCACGAACGACCACTGCAGCACCGTCACCGGGCCGGTGAGCATGCCTTTCATCGGGCGATCGGTCAGCGATTGCGCGTACTGCGACCAATACACCGTCATCGGCGCCGGCCGTGCCACGTCGCCGTAGATGATCGGCGGCTTCACGCAGCGCGAGCCGTAGCTCTGTACCCAACCCAGCTTGGTGAAGGCGAAGCCTTCGAGTTGTTCGCCGAAGTATTCCACCATGTCGTTGCGCTCGAACTCGCCGTGCACCAGCACGTCCAGCCCGATCGCTTCCTGGAAGCGCACGCACGACTCGGTCTGTACGCGCAAAAACGCATCGTATTGTTCTTGCGACAGCTTGCCGGACTTGTAGCGCGCACGCGCTTCGCGCACTTCGTGCGTCTGCGGGAACGAGCCGATCGTGGTGGTGGGATACGCCGGCAATTGCAACGCCTGTTGCTGCGCCACACGCCGCTGCGGATAGGCCGATGCACGCCGCGCGCTATCGCCATCCAATGCTGCCAGGCGCTTGCTCACGTCAGGCCGGTGCACCTTAGGCGAGGAGCGACGTGCCTCCACGGCGGCGCGGGTTTGCTCAAGCGCGGCGTTGGCGTGCGGTTTGTCATCGAGCGCATCGGCCAACGTGCGCAGCTCGCCGAGTTTTTGCTTGGCGAACGACAACCAGCTACGTAGATCTGCATCGAGGCTTTTCTCCACATCCAGATCCACTGGCACATGCAGCAACGAGCACGACGGTGCCAGCCACAGCTTGTCGCCACCCACACGCCCTCGCGCATAGCGGGCCAACGTCAGGGCATTATCCAGCGGCGTACGCCACACGTTGCGGCCGTTGACCAGACCAAGCGACAGCACACGTTCGCTTGGTAGCGCGCCGAGCACCGCATCGAGTTGTTCCAACCCACGCACCAGATCGATATGCAGGCCATCCACCTGCAACGCGGCAGTCAAGCGCAGGTTGTCGTCCAAGGCACCGAAATACGTTGTCAGCAACAACTTCGGACGGGGGCCATTGGCCAGTGCCGCATACGCGGTGAGGTAGGCATCTTGTGCAGCGGCATCCAGATCCAGCACCAGCGCCGGCTCATCGATCTGCACCCATTCCGCACCGGCGTCGTGCAACTGCGCCAACAACTGCGCGTAGACCGGCAGCAGGCGCTCCAACAAGGCGAGCCGGTCGCTGCCATCGGTGGTCTTGGACAGCAGCAGCAGGCTCACCGGGCCAAGCAGTACCGGCCGTGTGCGAATGCCTTGCGCCAACGCTTCGCGGAACTCGGCCACCGGCTTGTCGCCGCGCAACGCGAAGGTCTGGTCGGCATGCAGTTCCGGCACGATGTAGTGGTAGTTGGTGTCGAACCACTTGGTCATTTCCAGCGCGTGCACGTCCACGCCATCGGCCTGATGGCCGCGTGCCATTGCAAAGTAACCGGCCAGTGGGTCGCGCTCGGTGAGCGCGCGATAGCGCTGCGGAATCGCGTCGAACACAAACGCGGTGTCGAGCACGTGGTCGTACAGGCTGAAGTCGTTGCTGGGCGGTACATCCACCCCGGCATCGCGTTGCAGCTCCCAGTGCCGCGCACGCAACGCGCGTGCAGTGGCCTGCAAGTCGGCAGCGTCGCTTTCGCCACGCCAGTGGCGCTCCAGCGCCTGTTTGAGCTCGCGTCGCGCGCCGATGCGCGGGAAGCCCAGATTGGTCACGATCGTCATGTTGCATGTCCTCATTGCATGGATGGCATTGAGGAACGAAGGAACCGCGCAACGTCTCCGCGCTTGCACGCAGGCCCGCCACACCAGCGACCTTCGCCCCCGCGGGCGAGCCGGCAATCCACGGGCAGCGGCAGATACGCACGCCACCATGCAGGCGGCGCACGAGTCCGGCCGCTCCCCGCAGAGCGCCAGGTCGAAACGAAGGACGGTCGTGTCCCCCGGCCAGGGCCGGTATTCGGGCTGATGGACGTCGCCGTGCAAACGCACGGAGTGCCTACTGTCCGCCGCTTCCCAGACCGTGGCCGGTCCAGTGCTGTTGACGGAGCTCGTTTCCATTCACCGCTGCGGGGCAGCTCCGGAATGGGATGCAGATCGCACCCTTCACCGGATTCCCGTTTAATCCCATCGCTTCATCCGAATGAAGCGATGGAAACCGTGGCGTGCGCAGATTAGGCGCAGACGTGGCGGTGGTCAAGCAAAACTGTGGATAGCCGCATGACCTGCAAGTTGCACACCCATATAGCGCTAGCAATGCGTGTAATTCCGGCAAGTGAATCGTCACGGCGATTTGCTTTTGAATTGCTGACCTGGCGCCCGTTTTTGTTCCAACGCAACGCGCGCTTCCCAAGCAGCTCCCTGTGGGATTGAGCGGGACATCCAGATGGCGAAACGCCTTGAAGTTCTCGCCCGCTATTCGCTCTGGGGCACGCTACCTAGAAGTTGCCTGGGCAGGGCGGCCTCGTACTCTTGACAGGTGAAAAGGCTGCACGCTGAACGTGATGCCTCTTGCCAGAAGCGGACATGTTATCTCCGGCTAAAATTTTGTTGATGTGTAGGGCGGAATGGTGCAGAATTTTCCTAACACACCCGCCACGCCTCTACAGCTCTTGCTGGAAGCGCAATTTGGCGGGTTTTTTTTGCCTTGGGCAAGGGGGGGCAGGGATGGTGCGGTACACGAAGGAGGCGTTGGACTACGCCCAGCAGATCCGGCAGTTGCAGTGCCGAGGTCTGGCTATCGTCGATCCTGTCAAAGCAGAGCTTTACCTGCGCAAGGTCGGCTATTACCGCCTGATGGGCTACCTGTTTCCTTTGCGAGTGGCAGGTAGCGACACCTATCTGCCAGGCGCGAGCATCGACACCGCGCTCAGGCTTTATGAGTTTGATCGTCATCTGCGCCATCTCGTAGGCGAAGCCATCGGGCATATCGAAGTGGCCGCGCGGACGGCAGTGACCTACAGGCTGGCTCACGCCTATGGGAGCTTTGCCCATCGCAATGCGGCTAACTTCCGACCTGACGTTGGGGATCGAAACAACCCAGGCACTTGGCACCAAATTTGGTTGCGAGATGTCGACCAAGAGGTCTGCCGTGCCAGGGAGATGTTCATAGACCACTATAGGCGCCGGTACACCATCCCACCTTTCCCCAAAGTGCCTATCTATATGGCCAGCGAGGTGATGTCCCTGGGCACGCTGTCCAAACTGGTGCGTGCCATGCATGGCGTAGATCAAGCCGCAATTGCCGCTGAGTTCCACACGGCTATACCGGTTCTGCTTAACTGGTTTCACGCCGTCTCTGTGGTCCGCAACATTGCGGCGCATCACGGTCGCTTGTGGAATCGGGTGCTTGGCGTGTCGCCGAAGTTGCCCAGGCACGGAGTCTGGGCAAGCACGTCTTCGATGGTTCCACAAACACGCCTGTTCTTCATGCTGTGCGTGTTGAACCACCTTCTCAAAGACACTGCGGCCAATGTCACGCACTGGCGGACGACGGTAAGCGATCACCTACGACCTCTCCTGGTCGACCCGTCGCATAGAGCCAGCATGGGGGCTCCCGACAACTGGGAGACCCACGCGCTATGGCAATAGAAGTTTGCCCTGTCATGCGCTTGGCACGCGGCCATGCTTGCAAGTGATGCTCGATGGAGCGTTTGAAGTGTGTGTATTGCCTGCCCGATTGTTAAGGGGCCGCGACATCAGCGCGACGCACGCTGATGTCGCGTTTTGCGAACTCTGCGAGTGACGCAGTATTACGGGTCGTTGCTACGATGCGCGTGGCTGGTACGCGCTCAAGCAGTGCTTCGCCCACCAGTGCGCCAGCCACTCGCTGGCGCCGGTGACAAGGACTCAGGGGGGTGAGGCGTGTGCCATGATAGACTCCAACAGGTATCGAGACGAGATTTGGTCTAGTGGCTAGACCTTGCTGTCTGCCGACCTATTGTCAGGGCCGTTCGATCCTCCTCAAGGAGGCAGTTTTCCTCCACCCTGGTTACTGTGAGATACACCTGTGAATGCGATTGCTCTGTTCCCGCCGCCGCCGTCTCTGGAAGGTCCGTTCGATGCCACCAAGTGCCCCGTGCGCGATGTGCTCGATCAGATCGGCGACAAGTGGACCCTGCTGATCCTGTTGACGCTGATCCCTGGCCCGTCTCGCTTCAGCGCCATCCAGCGAGCCGTGCCGGACATCTCCAAGCGGATGCTGACCCAGACACTGCGCAATCTTGAGCGCAACGGCATGATCACTCGCAAGGTCTACGCCACCAAACCGCCGAGCGTGGAATACGCACTATGCAAACTGGGCGTGGCACTGCTTGGCCCGGTCTCGCAACTGCTCAATTGGGCAGGCGAAAACCACGCCAGCATCCGCGCCGCCCGCGAGCGTTTCGATCGCGCCCAGCAGACGATGAGCGTGCTGGATGCCGACGAGGCGCTGGCGTAGGCGAAGGCGTACGCAGGGTGGCCTGGTGCAGGAACCGATGAGCCAGAGCGACGCCGGCTGACGGGTCGGATCGGTGCAGCGGCCGATCATGGGCTGCGTGCTGCCAAACACAGCGATCACTGCTGCCGCGCGTGAGGCGAGGGGGCTGGTCAGATCGCCTGCCCGCACCGTCTCAGGCTTGGCAGCGAGAACGGTCGAGCCGCTCCCGGCTGCCCTCGCTGCCGTCCAGATGCGAACGTTGCAGCTGGTACAACGCGGCGACACCATCACGCAGTCACCCACGGTCGGCAGATTCGTAGGGACAGGCGGCCAGTGTGAATTTGTGATGCAAACCTCAAAAATTCGCGCCTCCGCTAAACGCCGCAGCGCGCCCAATGCGCCGCTGTTCAGTCCCGGCATCAGATGGATCGGGTCCACCTTGAACCGCTCGGGTTCGGATGTCCACTGTTTGCAGATGAATTCGTACGGTGTCAGACCCTTCAGTGCCTTGAGCCTGCAACCGTAGTTGTAGGCGTCGATGAAGTTGGGCAGATGCTGTTGCAGTTGTGCGTGATCGTCGTAATGGAAGCGTTTGACAGTGGCTTGCTTGATCGTCCGATTCATCCGCTCGACCTGCCCGTTGGTCCAGGGATGCTTGACCTTGGTTAGGCGGTGTTGGATGCCGTGCTCCTCGCAGAGGCGACTGAAGAGATGCACGAAGGCGTAGCGGTCGGAACTGCGGTTGGTGAACTGGATGCCGTTATCCGTCAGAACCGTATGCAGGGTGTAGGGCACCGCCTGAATCACATTGCGCAGGAACTCAGCTTGTTGGCCGAGGGATGAAGCTCGGTGAGCGCAAACTTGGACGTTCTGTCGATGGCCACGAACAGATAGAGCTTGCCCTGGGCCGTTTGCACCTGTGCGATGTCGATTTTGTCGCCCTTGATGTCTGGCAGTCGCGAGATGTCATGGCGCTGCAGGCAGCGGTGCAATGATGAGCGCGTCAGATGCGGGATGCTCGGCTGCAGTGCGTAGAGACAGTCGTCCAGCGGCAGCAATGTGTGCCTGCGGAAGGCGACGATCGCCGCCTCATCCTCAATGGACAACACCGTGGAACGTGGGTGCGTCGGCCCAGTTGGCAGATCCGCAACCGAACTGCGCTTCTTCCACTTCGCCACCGTCTTTTGATTGATGCCGTAGCGCTTGGAAAGCGCTCTCAGGCTCTCTTGACTCTGTTGTATCGCTCGACGGATCGCCTCCGTCGTAGTGGCGCTCCCATGCAGAACCTGGCCCATAGTGCTTCCTTCCATTCGAGGGAAAAGAGTGCACCATCAAAACCTGGGATCAAACACCCGAAGGCCCTGGCGTGACAGCTCATGGCTTGAAAAGTTAAACGCCGCCCCGCTACCCTCAACCGAGGCGAGACAATTGCCTGGGTGGATGGAGTGCGCCACACGCCAACACGTAGGGTGCGACCGCTAAAAAGGATTTACAAAGGATCGTCACCATGGGAATGAAAGCCCGCTTAGGAACCGCACTGGCCTTGCTTCTACTTGCCGCATTCGCTGGCCTGTACCTGTCCGGTTACATCACCTTGCAACTGCTCAAGCTCGACATTCCGCTTGAGTGGAGCACCTACACCCAATACGTGCGCGCCCTGGACCTGCCGCAGGTCCGCCCGTACGCGATGAAGATCAGGATCGGCGGCATGCTGGGCTTCGGCCTGATGTTCATGCTTTGGCTGCCGTTGGCCCTGATGCTCTTGCGACTGAGTCAACGCGATGCGTCTGTGCATGGCGATGCCGGTTTTGCCAGCCTGCACGACATGAAGCGGGCCGACTTGTTGGAGAAAAAACCCGAGAGCATCGTCGTCGGCAAGTACCGGGGGCGTTACCTCTACATCAACGGTGCGCGCCACGTGATGGTGGTGGCGCCCACCCGCAGCGGCAAGACCACCTGCATCGCCATTCCGGTGCTGCTGACCTACGAGCACTCGATGTGCGTGCTCGACATCAAGGGCGAGTTGTTCAAGGAAACCAGCGGCTGGCGGGCCTCGCAAGGACAGCGTATCTACAAGTTCGCCCCTTATGCCACCGATGGCAAAACCCATAGATTCAATCCGCTGTCCTTTGTCAGGCCGGGCCAGTACATCGCCGACCTGCAAACGATCGCCGCCATCCTCTACCCGGACGACTCCGCAAAGGACCCGTTCTGGGCGACCCAGGCCCGTGCCATCTTTGTCGCCTTCGCTTCGTTCATGTTCGAAAACTGGAACGACATGGAACGTACCGGTTTCCCAGGAACCAACGCACAAGGAAAGCCCGACTCCCCAACCCCTCTCGATCCCAACGTGCACCCTGCGTTTCCGAGCTTCGAACGCATCCTGCGGCTCTCGTCCGGTGCAGGGAGCAAGGGCGTCAAGCGCATGGTCGAACGCTGGCTGTCGGCCTCGGGCCAACAGCAGTTTCCCTTCGTCAGCGAGCAGACCCGCACCACCCTGCGCAACCTGGCAGGGATGGCCGAGCAGACCTTCTCCAGCGTCATCGCCACCCTGCAGGCGCCGTTGCAGCAGTTCCTGAATCCGGTCCTGGCAGCGGCCACCAATGCCACCGACTTCGACGTGACCGCCATCCGCAAGCGCAAGACCACCATCTACACGGTCGTTCCCGCCCAGAAACTCGACGAAAGCGGCAAGTTGCTGAACATTTTCTTCAGCACCGTGATCGGCAACAATCTGGACAGGCAACTGGGCGATGACCCATCGCTCAAGTACCAGATGTTGATGCTGATGGACGAATTCACCGCCATGGGGCGGATGGACGTGTGGGCCAAGCGGATTTCGATCTCGGCCAGCTACGGAGTGCGCGACCTGTGCATCATCCAGAGCAACGCCCAACTGCGCTCGGTCTACGGCGAGCACGACGCCCAGAACTTCACCACCAACCACGCCGGCAGCGCGGTCTACACCCCGCGCGAACAGACCGACGCCAACGCCTATAGCGAGCAGCTGGGGTTCAAGACCATCCGCCGCAAGCACCGCTCTCACGGTCGCAGCGCGCAAGGGAGCAGTTACAACATCAACTACACCGAAGAAAAACGGGCGTTGATGCTGCCCCAGGAACTCAAGGAACTGCCCAACGACGACGCGTTGCTGTTCCTCGAAGGATGCAAGCCGATCCGCTGCAAGAAGAACTGGTTTTTCAAGGATACCTTCTTCAGCAAGCGCATCCTGCCGCCGGTGGAGATTGCGCCGATGGTCGTGATACGTGATCAGCGGACTGGGGCAGGCAAGGACGTCCCTTTCGTGGACTGAGGCAATTCATTTGATTCAATTTACACTTGGAACCTGAGTCGGCCATTTAATCGCGAGGACAGCACACATGAAAAAACGCATTAATCGCCATTTTATCCGCAGAAAAATCGGCTTCGCCATCGTTGGATCGGCATTGGGGTTGGCACTTGCAAACGCCAGCATGGCGCAGCCGAAAGCTAGCCAGAAGGCCACGTCGAAACCGGCGTGGCCGAACAATGGTATCGCTCAACGGACGTTTCCCCATGGCTCTATTATGTTCGTAGAGAAAGAAAATGGAAAATGGCATGCATGGATATTGGAGCTTAAAAAAGGTGATTATGTACAAGCGATCGATTTTTTCAGCGGAAATCAGATGCGAGTAAAAGTTAAACTTATGGAAGATGGCACGCAGGATTTTGCGTTTACTGACGCCAGCGGAAAGATTCATGCAGGTGAAGATAACGGACTTTCTTTCAAAGGCCCTTCAAGAAATTCAAGCATGGGCTACTACACCTTTGATGGACCCAGCTTAAACCTGCAAGCAGGAAATCCATCATGCGACGTTTATTTGAATGCAATCAATAGTCCAGACGAGGCTCCCAATAAGTGGAGTAAAGTTCTTATTTATCATGCTTCCCCTGTAAAAACAGGATGCCCTAGTGGTAGATTTAAGTCTCTTATCAACACTGCTCTCGATCTTGAAGACGGGACTTTTCTTGTCACACAGGGCTGCTGGGTTTTTCGTTTGCATAAATCCGACTTGTCTCCGGTCGGTTCGGCGCCATCATTACATATAATCGATACAGACACATTAAAAACGGCGATCAACCAAGCTAAAGGAAATAACATTCAAGATGCCAGCTTATATCTAGCTAATGCACTACATCTATCCACTACTTCCGAAGTATCTTGTAGAGAGGACTGAAGCATGGCAGACCTAACAGACAATGAATTGCGCGCGTTGGCCTACTACAGTATCGGAGTGAGTTCTGAAGGTGGAGATGTTGCTTACCAGCTCAGCTTTGCAGGCAAAGCGATTCTGGAGAAAGATGGTTCAATGATGCTTAAGCCTGTCGCCAATAGTGGATATTCCATTGGCACGCTCCAATCAGACCTTGGACAACGCCCTAAAGATGCCCGCGACCTTGTCGACTCCTTCCAAGATTGGTCTAAATCCAACCATCAAAATTGGACATTGAATGACCATCAACGCACACAGTTTACAAATGACTTACAAAGAACGGGACACCATATCCGAGACCCGAATTACGAACATGATCTAAAGGTTCATGCCAACATTCCTGAAAAAGGACCAGATTTAAATCAAGAATTCAAATCACATCTAAATTCATACTTAAATTCCGATTCAGGCAAAAAATTTATTCATCAAAAAGATGGAAATCAAATTGGCGAATTAATTGATCGAGTTAGCACCCCTATTAAGAGGACGGAGCTTTATCAAAAATCCTCACAAGAAATTCAGGCAAAAATATTCGCCGCAACAGCCAAAGCCTTCAACCAGAATGAAATCTGGGGACAGGATATTATTGATGATATAAATGATAATAAAATAAAAAGCATCGAGGATATAAACAAGAAAATCAGCGGGTTCGTAAAACGAGACCCAAAGCACCCGGACCAGTCCACCTACATGGAGTCTGGCCGCGATGCCGCACTGAGAGGCGCCGAGACCTTCAACGCCTTGCGCAACGCAAGCGAAGCCAACCCCCTACACGCCCCCTGGCAGGCCGTCATGGCCAATCCCCTGGTCGACCCCACTCAACTACACGCCGACCCCAAACATCCCCACCTTGCCGAGCAATACGCCACGGTCAAAGCCGTCTTTGTCGATCCGGTTCAAGGGCGCGCCTTTGTGCAAGCGCTCGAACACGGCAATTCGCACAATTACGGCGATCCCGCCAAATCCAACTCCCGTGGTTTCTACGCCGAAGGCAAAGACTTCGTGCAATGGGATCGGGATGGACACGGGCGCGCCTTCGTCGGTGGCCAGTGGTCGGAGGTCTCCCGCAGCGAACTTGCCCTTGCTCAAAATCAAGACGGCACCCTCGACGTCAATCTCAACCGCAACGGCCAAACCCACAGCCTGCTGCACGTCACGCATCCGTCGCTTCACCACCACAGCCCTGCATCAGCGCACGCGCACCACGGCCATGACGCTGGCACCTTGCACCAGAGCGTGCATGCGCATGCGACCACCCTCGATCAGCACATGCCCGGCATGCCATCAGCGGCGCACTCGCAGAGCGCCACACGGCATGACAATCCCATTGTGGGCGGGCCAACGACGGGCCATGTGCCGCTCACCCCGCCGACGGCGAAACCACCACACCTCCCGCTGACGACGACACAGCCCCTGGAGCCCGGCGACCGCGGCGCCGCCGTGCACGCCTTGCAACAACACTTGCAAACCATCGGCGCCACCGACCGCGATGGCAACGCCATCAAGGACGACAGGCACTACGGCCCACGCACTCAGCAGGCGGTGGAGAACTTCCAACTCTGGACCGGCCGCAACACCACCGGCATCGCTGATCCAGGCACACTCGAAGCACTGCAAACGCATGCCCAGTTCGCCACCCGCCAGAAGGCGCAGGACCTCGCCCCAGGTCGCCATCTTGCCGATCACGCCCAGCCTGCCTCTTCCCATTTGGCCGATGCCCTCGCCCAGCACCCGGCCCCGCCGCGCCCCGACCTGACCCCGGCTCAAGAGCAAGCCGCGCCCAAGGCGCTGGAACCCTACAGCAACCCCAATTCCCCACTGCACGCGCTCTACGCCCAGACCAAGACCACCCTGGAAGGCAAGGACGTGCCGATGTCCGAGGAACGCCTGCATCAGGTCGTCGGCCAGATGGCGCTCTATGACATGAGCCCAGGGGGGAATAATCAGTTCGCGGTCAAGGGCGATACGCTCTATGTCATCGATCTCGATGCCTGCTACAACCGCTTCAGCCTAGACCTGCGCGAACCGGCGCCGTCGATGCAGGCCACCCTCCAGCACGTGCAGACCCAGCAGCAGACACTGGAAGCAGAGTTGACCAGCACGCGCGAGCCGCCGTCCTATAGCCGGTAGTGAGAGGCATCGCATGATCGCAACGCAACCCCACACACGGACACTGCGCCTTGTTGAATAAACAACCGACTGACCAATTGCACGTGCATGCCGCAGCCCTGACGGCGCTGCGCCAGCGTCAACTCCCGGTGATGCACACTTGCCAAGCCGAACTTGCACCACGAAGACTGCGCCTTGAAAGGATTTACAAAGGATCGTCACCATGGGAATGAAAGCCCGCT
This sequence comes from Xanthomonas fragariae, assembly GCF_017603965.1. Classification (NCBI taxonomy): domain Bacteria; kingdom Pseudomonadati; phylum Pseudomonadota; class Gammaproteobacteria; order Lysobacterales; family Lysobacteraceae; genus Xanthomonas; species Xanthomonas fragariae. The sequence goes on from NZ_CP071955.1 coordinate 300,023, forward strand.
TAGGAACCGCACTGGCCTTGCTTCTACTTGCCGCATTCGCTGGCCTGTACCTGTCCGGTTACATCACCTTGCAACTGCTCAAGCTCGACATTCCGCTTGAGTGGAGCACCTACACCCAATACGTGCGCGCCCTGGACCTGCCGCAGGTCCGCCCGTACGCGATGAAGATCAGGATCGGCGGCATGCTGGGCTTCGGCCTGATGTTCATGCTTTGGCTGCCGTTGGCCCTGATGCTCTTGCGACTGAGTCAACGCGATGCGTCTGTGCATGGCGATGCCGGTTTTGCCAGCCTGCACGACATGAAGCGGGCCGACTTGTTGGAGAAAAAACCCGAGAGCATCGTCGTCGGCAAGTACCGGGGGCGTTACCTCTACATCAACGGTGCGCGCCACGTGATGGTGGTGGCGCCCACCCGCAGCGGCAAGACCACCTGCATCGCCATTCCGGTGCTGCTGACCTACGAGCACTCGATGTGCGTGCTCGACATCAAGGGCGAGTTGTTCAAGGAAACCAGCGGCTGGCGGGCCTCGCAAGGACAGCGTATCTACAAGTTCGCCCCTTATGCCACCGATGGCAAAACCCATAGATTCAATCCGCTGTCCTTTGTCAGGCCGGGCCAGTACATCGCCGACCTGCAAACGATCGCCGCCATCCTCTACCCGGACGACTCCGCAAAGGACCCGTTCTGGGCGACCCAGGCCCGTGCCATCTTTGTCGCCTTCGCTTCGTTCATGTTCGAAAACTGGAACGACATGGAACGTACCGGTTTCCCAGGAACCAACGCACAAGGAAAGCCCGACTCCCCAACCCCTCTCGATCCCAACGTGCACCCTGCGTTTCCGAGCTTCGAACGCATCCTGCGGCTCTCGTCCGGTGCAGGGAGCAAGGGCGTCAAGCGCATGGTCGAACGCTGGCTGTCGGCCTCGGGCCAACAGCAGTTTCCCTTCGTCAGCGAGCAGACCCGCACCACCCTGCGCAACCTGGCAGGGATGGCCGAGCAGACCTTCTCCAGCGTCATCGCCACCCTGCAGGCGCCGTTGCAGCAGTTCCTGAATCCGGTCCTGGCAGCGGCCACCAATGCCACCGACTTCGACGTGACCGCCATCCGCAAGCGCAAGACCACCATCTACACGGTCGTTCCCGCCCAGAAACTCGACGAAAGCGGCAAGTTGCTGAACATTTTCTTCAGCACCGTGATCGGCAACAATCTGGACAGGCAACTGGGCGATGACCCATCGCTCAAGTACCAGATGTTGATGCTGATGGACGAATTCACCGCCATGGGGCGGATGGACGTGTGGGCCAAGCGGATTTCGATCTCGGCCAGCTACGGAGTGCGCGACCTGTGCATCATCCAGAGCAACGCCCAACTGCGCTCGGTCTACGGCGAGCACGACGCCCAGAACTTCACCACCAACCACGCCGGCAGCGCGGTCTACACCCCGCGCGAACAGACCGACGCCAACGCCTATAGCGAGCAGCTGGGGTTCAAGACCATCCGCCGCAAGCACCGCTCTCACGGTCGCAGCGCGCAAGGGAGCAGTTACAACATCAACTACACCGAAGAAAAACGGGCGTTGATGCTGCCCCAGGAACTCAAGGAACTGCCCAACGACGACGCGTTGCTGTTCCTCGAAGGATGCAAGCCGATCCGCTGCAAGAAGAACTGGTTTTTCAAGGATACCTTCTTCAGCAAGCGCATCCTGCCGCCGGTGGAGATTGCGCCGATGGTCGTGATACGTGATCAGCGGACTGGGGCAGGCAAGGACGTCCCTTTCGTGGACTGAGGCAATTCATTTGATTCAATTTACACTTGGAACTTGAGTCGGCCATTTAATCGCGAGGACAGCACACATGAAAAAACGCATTAATCGCCATTTTATCCGCAGAAAAATCGGCTTCGCCATCGTTGGATCGGTACTGGGGTTTGTACTTGCAAACGCCAGCGCCGTCCAACCAACAGCCGGGCATGCCGTGCCTAAGCCAGCATGGCCTGATAACGGGATTGCACAACGTATTCTTCCAAACGCCATGACGATGTTTGTTGAAAACGACCATGGCAAGCTCCGCGCATGGGTCGTGTCGGAGCCTGCTGGGGGGGAGAATGTCGAGGCATTGGATTTTTTCAGTGGCCAGAAAATGAAAGTCAAGGTAGACAGGGAAGACGATGGCCATCAGGAACAGTCCTTTACCGACCCCGAGGGGAAATTTCATTCCAGCATAGGGCAGGATTACGAATTTTCCGGAACTGCCTCGCCATTAGAGTTGCCGGGGATAAACTTCGGCGGATCCAGCATATATTTGAAAAATGATAAAGATGGCTGCTATGCAAGATTAAATTCTACGATTTCCATCGATAACAGGGATTCGAAATCCACTCCAAAATGGAGTAAATTCCCAATTTATCATTCGATGAGTGGACCCAAAGAGTGCACAACTGGAAGCTTTCACTCTTCTATTACATCCGCAATTGACTTGAACGATGGTACATTTTTGGCTGCCGAAGGTTGCTTCGTATTCCGACTAAAAAAGTCTGATCTGTCCCCGGCTGGTTCTGCCCCAGCATTGAGCGTTTTTGCTGAAAAAGAAGTGCGCGATGCAGTCTCTCAGATCAAAAATAAAAGCATACAGAATCCCACAGGCTACTTGGCAGATGCGTTAGAACTTCCAACATCCTCAAACCTATCCTGCAAGGACGATTAATGATGCCGAACTTAACTGACAACGAGTTGCGCGCTTTGACATATTATTGCAGCGGAGTAAGCTCAGAGAGCGGGGATATTTCCTAATCAGTTCAGTATTGCAGGCAGTATCATACATGAAAGAGACGGTTCGGCAATGTTAAAGCCAGTTGGAAATAGTGACTATCGCGCATATATCAGTCCGAAAATAATAATTAATTTAATTTGCAACAAGAAAATTCACCGGGATAAAATTATGAAATTTTTTACTTACTTACTTGCAGTAATATCTATTGGATTTTTTATCCAAGCATCCGCCAAGAATAATAAATTCAATGGAAAATGGGTTTATGAACAGACCTGCGGCCCTCAACAGGTAGCATCGATTGAATTGACTCAGAAAGAAAATCAAGTGGACGGGAAATGGAGTGATGGGAGTACACGAGGATCAGGCACGTCTGGAAAACTCAAGGGTAGCATCAAGAACGGAAAGCTATTCGTACATTATTGTGGGGATGATGAAAATTCAGACCATCCAATCTGTCCTGAGTACGAATCTGAATCTAGCGACTATTTTGTCCGTCAAGGCAGAGATCTGATATGGTACAAGCTAACGCTTGGTAAAAATGGAAATGAATTTGAAAAACATCTCTTGTTACACCCGACTATTAATGGAAATGTCTTAATTAAAGATAGCAAATGCACTAGTTAAAATTTAATTTTAATATTTACAGAATAGGCAATATATTATGCAAAATTTAACAGATGACGAATTGCGTGCCGTAGCATACTATGCAATTGGTGTCGGCTCAGAAGGCTCTGATATAGCTTATCAACTTGGTTTCTGCGGCAACCCTGTGCCGAATAATGAAGATGGCTCAGAAATGCTCAAGCCAATTGGCAATAGTGGCTACACTATAGGTGAAATGCAAACTGACTTTGGCGCCAACAAAGATATTGCAAGCAATCTCGTAAGTTCATTTCAAAAATGGGCTGCAGCTAATCATCCAGATTGGATGCTGAAAGAGCAGGATGCTTCGCGTTTCGCATTTCTCCTGAGTCGGGATGGGCATCATATTCGCGACCCGCAATATGATGCCCACAATAAAAAATATATGAGCGAGCATCATGGATCGCAAATCCAAAGCAGCCTCCTACCTGCTGCCGGCGTCGATATAGATAAAAATTTAAAATCACACCTAAATACTTACTTGTCAACCAATGATGGAAAAAGCTTCGTTCACAAACAAGATATCAGGCAAGTTGACATCTTGATAAACGACGTCGGAAAACGCTTAAAAACTACCGATCTTTATAAAAACGCAACGCCTGAAAATCAGGTGAAAATATTTTCCTCCTTAGCAAAAGCATACAATCAAAACCCGGCTTTTGTTGTTGGATCAAAGCATAGTTCAGGAATTCTCGGAGACATAGAAAATAATAAAATAAGAAGCTTTTCCGAAATTAACAATAAGATCGACTCTTCCCCAGAGTACATGCGAACTGGTCGTGACGCAGCATTATCTGGTGCCGAAACGCTCAATGCTATTCGACGTGTTAGCGAAGCCAACCCCCTACAAGCCCCCTGGCAGGCCGTCATGGCCAATCCCCTGGTCGACCCCACTCAACTACACGCCGACCCCAAACATCCCCACCTTGCCGAGCACTACGCCACGGTCAAAGCCGTCTTTGTCGATCCGGTTCAAGGGCGCGCCTTTGTGCAAGCGCTCGAACACGGCAATTCGCACAATTACGGCGATCCCGCCAAATCCAACTCCCGTGGTTTCTACGCCGAAGGCAAAGACTTCGTGCAATGGGATCGGGATGGACACGGGCGCGCCTTCGTCGGTGGCCAGTGGTCGGAGGTCTCCCGCAGCGAACTTGCCCTTGCTCAAAATCAAGACGGCACCCTCGACGTCAATCTCAACCGCAACGGCCAAACCCACAGCCTGCTGCACGTCACGCATCCGTCGCTTCACCACCACAGCCCTGCATCAGCGCACGCGCACCACGGCCATGACGCTGGCACCTTGCACCAGAGCGTGCATGCGCATGCGACCACCCTCGATCAGCACATGCCCGGCATGCCATCAGCGGCGCACTCGCAGAGCGCCACACGGCATGACAATCCCATTGTGGGCGGGCCAACGACGGGCCATGTGCCGCTCACCCCGCCGACGGCGAAACCACCACACCTCCCGCTGACGACGACACAGCCCCTGGAGCCCGGCGACCGCGGCGCCGCCGTGCACGCCTTGCAACAACACTTGCAAACCATCGGCGCCACCGACCGCGATGGCAACGCCATCAAGGACGACAGGCACTACGGCCCACGCACTCAGCAGGCGGTGGAGAACTTCCAACTCTGGACCGGCCGCAACACCACCGGCATCGCTGATCCAGGCACACTCGAAGCACTGCAAACGCATGCCCAGTTCGCCACCCGCCAGAAGGCGCAGGACCTCGCCCCAGGTCGCCATCTTGCCGATCACGCCCAGCCTGCCTCTTCCCATTTGGCCGATGCCCTCGCCCAGCACCCGGCCCCGCCGCGCCCCGACCTGACCCCGGCTCAAGAGCAAGCCGCGCCCAAGGCGCTGGAACCCTACAGCAACCCCAATTCCCCACTGCACGCGCTCTACGCCCAGACCAAGACCACCCTGGAAGGCAAGGACGTGCCGATGTCCGAGGAACGCCTGCATCAGGTCGTCGGCCAGATGGCGCTCTATGACATGAGCCCAGGGGGGAATAATCAGTTCGCGGTCAAGGGCGATACGCTCTATGTCATCGATCTCGATGCCTGCTACAACCGCTTCAGCCTAGACCTGCGCGAACCGGCGCCGTCGATGCAGGCCACCCTCCAGCACGTGCAGACCCAGCAGCAGACACTGGAAGCAGAGTTGACCAGCACGCGCGAGCCGCCGTCCTATAGCCGGTAGTGAGAGGCATCGCATGATCGCAACGCAACCCCACACACGGACACTGCGCCTTGTTGAATAAACAACCGACTGACCAATTGCACGTGCATGCCGCAGCCCTGACGGCGCTGCGCCAGCGTCAACTCCCGGTGATGCACACTTGCCAAGCCGAACTCGCACACGGCGTAGGGCAGTTACAGACCAAAGGGAAGATGACGGCCACCCTGATCTATGCCTGGTATGGCCTCGAAACATTGGCCGATGCCCATGCGGCAACGCTGCGTGCGTTGACTGACGAACACGATTCGGGTGCCCAGATGCTGGCACAGGGCACCATTGAGATGGCGGTCGACGTTCTCTATCTGCTTGGCGACCTGGAGGGAGATCGCATCGCGGCCGCATTACGGCACCATATCGACGCCCAGATCGCCCGCTTCAAGGCATGGCAGGTGGCGCAACCGGAAGAGACCGTCGCCAGCCAATGGGCAGATAAATTGGCATCTGACAGCCGCAAGACCTCCTGGTACGCCGATGCCGCCCACTGGCCGGGCCTGGGCGCCCGGGCCGATGCCGCAGGGGTCGGGCGCTGGGTTCATCCGGTCATGGCGTCGGCGGCAAATGCCACGCAGCTACTGGCTGCCGGCACACAGAATTACCTGCTCTGCGAACAGGGATCGCCGGCCCTGCGCAGTGCCACGCACGCCTATCGCTCGGCGAGAATCGGCTCAGATACGGCCTACATGGAAGCCGTCGCGTTGTCTTTGTTCGCCCGGGCGTTGCATGCCATCGCCACGATCCTTGGCGATAAGGTGGCGCTCACTATCGCGCAATCGGCTGTCGAGCAGATGGACACCCTATTGGCCGAACACCAGACATCTGTCGCGGCACAGCAGAACGACGACAACCTGTATATCAAGCTCTTCTAAGAGCGGCTAACAAAACCCAGGGAGAAGTCGTAAGCAGATGATGGAGCAAGCAAGCCAGAGCAACGCCAAGTGGATATCGATGCGGCGTTCAAAGCGGATGCGCAGTTTGCCCATGCCTGCGAACCAGGCATGTGTGCGCTCGACGACCCAGCGATGACGGCCCAACCGATCATTTCGCTCAATGCTCTTGCGTGCGATCCGGGCAATGATGCCGCGCTGCTTGAGCAAGGTGCGACACCGTTCGATGTCGTAGGCTTTGTCGGCATGCAGTTTGCCTGGCCAGCGACGCGGGCGCCGAAGCTGTTGGATCGACGCGGGCGCCGAAGCTGTTGGATCAGGTGCGTGATCGATTGCGGCTCTGGCACGTTTCAAGCATTCGATGGAAATTGCCGACGCTTGGGAAATCGCTGGGTGGTCTCACCCATCCAACAGCGCCTTATCCCGCACCGCGCCCTTATCTGCGCTGGTCGCCAGCAACGCGTACGCCTTCAACGCAGTGGTGACCTTGCGTGGGCGTACTTCGACCGGCTTCCATCCTTTGGCATCCTGCCCCGCGCGACGCGCAGCAAGTTCCTCGTCGCAGACGCGCAGATTGATCGAGCGACCTGGAATGTCGATCAGGATCTTGTCGCCGTCGCGCACCAGGCCGATCGCGCCGCCCGCTGCTGCTTCCGGCGAGGCATGGCCGATGGACAGGCCCGAGGTGCCGCCGGAGAAGCGGCCGTCGGTGAGCAGGGCGCATTGTTTGCCCAGGCCCTTGGATTTGAGGTAACTCGTGGGATACAGCATTTCCTGCATGCCGGGGCCGCCCTTGGGGCCCTCGTAGCGGATCACCACGATATCGCCGGCTTTGACTTCGTCGGCGAGGATGCCTTTGACGGCCGAATCCTGGCTTTCGTAGACGCGGGCGTTGCCTTCGAACACGTGGATCGATTCGTCCACGCCGGCGGTTTTCACCACACAGCCGTCGCGCGCGATATTGCCGTACAGCACGGCCAGGCCGCCTTCTTGCGAGAACGCGTGCGCGACATCGCGGATGCAGCCTTCGCTGCGATCGGTGTCCAGGGTGTCCCAGCGGGTGGCTTGGCTGAAGGCGATCTGCGTGGGAATGCCGGCCGGACCCGCCATGTAGAACGTGTGCACGCTCTCATCGTCGGTCTGGGTGATGTCCCATTGCGCGATGGCGTCCGCCAAGCTGCGTGCGTGCACGGTGGCTGCGTTGGTATGCAGCAGGCCACCGCGCGCGAGTTCGCCGAGGATGGCCATGATGCCGCCAGCGCGATGCACGTCTTCGATGTGGTACTGAGGCGTGTTGGGTGCGACTTTGCAGAGCTGCGGCACGCGCTTGGATAGACGATCGATATCGCGCATGCCGAACGGTACTTCGCCTTCCTGCGCGGCGGCGAGCAGATGCAAAATGGTGTTGGTCGATCCGCCCATCGCGATGTCCAGGGTCATCGCGTTTTCGAATGCCTCGAAGGTGGCGATGCCGCGCGGCAGAGCGGTGGGATCTTCGCCGCCATACCAGCGATGACACAGCTCCACCGCAACGCGTCCGGCGCGCAGAAACAACTGCTCGCGGTCGGCGTGCGTGGCCACCACGGTGCCGTTGCCGGGCAACGACAGGCCGAGCGCTTCGGTCAGGCAGTTCATCGAGTTGGCGGTAAACATGCCCGAGCACGAGCCGCAGGTGGGGCAGGCGCTGCGTTCGAACTCGGCGACCTTTTCATCGGAGGCGTTATCGTCGGCGGCGATCACCATCGCATCGATCAGGTCGAGCTTGTGTTCGGACAACTTGGTCTTGCCCGCTTCCATCGGCCCGCCGGACACGAACACGGTCGGGATGTTGAGCCGTAGCGCGGCCATCAACATGCCGGGGGTGATTTTGTCGCAATTGGAAATGCACACCAGCGCGTCGGCGCAATGTGCGTTGACCATATATTCGACCGAGTCGGCGATGATTTCGCGGCTGGGCAATGAATACAGCATGCCGTCGTGGCCCATCGCGATGCCGTCGTCCACCGCGATGGTGTCGAACTCCTTGGCCACGCCGCCGACGCGTTCGATCTCGCGCGCGACCAGCTGACCAAGATCCTTCAGATGCACGTGCCCGGGCACGAACTGGGTGAACGAGTTGGCGATGGCAATGATGGGCTTGTGGAAGTCGCCATCCTGCATGCCGGTAGCGCGCCACAGTGCGCGGGCGCCGGCCATGTTGCGGCCGTGGGTGGAGGTCTTGGAGCGGTACTCGGGCATGGCGAATTGGACGGCTGATCGGCGAGTGGTGGCTGGCAATTAGAACGCGTCACGACTGTTGCTGCTGCAACCGTCGCGGCGCATTCAGGTGATCCAGCACGGTAGCACGCAGCTGTTCATTCGGCTCGCCGACGCGTCCGGCGGTATGCGGCAGTTTGCAGCCGTCGATGGAATGTGTGGCACATCGCGCGAGCAGGCGCTGACGATGCTCACGGCGCTGAAGCGTGCGACCGGGCCTTGAAGGCTCGCGCGGGCAGCGCAGCCATCAGCTGCTGCTGGGCACGCCCAGATACTGATCCTTGAGCCGCACATAATGATGCGCGGAGTAATGCAGGCTTTCGATTTCCTTGTCGCTGAGCATGCGCGCCAGGCGCGCGGGATTGCCCAGCCACAACTCGGCTTCGCCGACGATCTTGCCCGGGCCGACCACCGCACCGGCGCCGACAAATCCGTAGTGTTTGACGGTGGCGCCATCGAGCACGCAGGCGCCCATGCCGATCAGGCACAGGTCTTCGATGGTGCACGCATGCAGGATGGTGCCGTGGCCGACGGTGACGTCTTCGCCGATCACGGTCGGATAGCCGGCCTTGTTGAACGGGCTGTGGTGACTGACGTGGATAATGGTGCCGTCCTGCAGGTTGGTACGTGCGCCGATCTGCACATGATTGACGTCGCCGCGAATCACCGTGCCCGGCCAAACCGACACGTCATCGCCCAGGCTCACCTTGCCGATGATGGTACAGGCCGGGTCGACGTAGACGCGTGCGCCTAGCTGTGGGGTGTGGTCCAGGAACGAACGGATCGGGGTCACGGCACTCTCCGGCAATCTAACGTGTCGCCCGATGCGGGCACTGTTTGCATGATAGCGGGCGGTGCACGGGTGCGTGCGACGCACCCGGGTGCTGCGTTGTCGGATAGGCCGTCACGCTGTCTGGCAAGGTCGAGCGCACCAAAGAAATCCTGCCATGTGCCGATAACCGGGAAGACCTGTCACGCCTGTGGCGGGCGCTTCCTTGGACATCATGCAAACCAGCGCCGGCATGCTCAAAACCATCGACTCAGGTCAACTGCGCCCCGGCATGTATGTCTACAAGCTGCTGGGCGCGTGGGTGCACCATCCGTTCTGGAAGACCTCGTTTCTGGTCGACTCCGACGATGTGGACAAGATCCATGGTAGTCGCATCGAGCAACTGGTGATCGATACCGCGCGTGGGTTGGATGTGGAAGCGGCGCCTGCGGCCGCTGCGCAAGCCGAGCCGGTTGCCGCGAGCCCGCCGCTGCCGTCTGCAACCGAGCCATCCGCTCCCGAACCGCCGGAGCCTGCCGGCAAGGCGCGCACCGCGCGAACGAACAGCGTCACTGCACAGGTCGGTATCGAGGCCGAGGTGGTGCGCGCGCGGCGTATTTTCGAAGACGGCCGCGACACGGTCGAGGCGATGTTTCGCGATGTACGGCTTGGTCGCACGGTCGACACCGAGGCGGCGATGCCGTTGGTGGAAGCCATCAACGATTCGGTGCTGCGGCATCCGCAAGCCTTGATCAGCGTGGCGCGTCTCAAAACCGCCGACGATTATACCTATCTGCATTCAATGGCCGTGGCAGGCTTGATGAGCGGGTTGGCACGCCAACTCGGTCTGCCCGAGGCGCAGGTGGTGGAAGCGGCGATGGGCGGCCTGTTGCACGACATGGGCAAGGCGGTGACGCCACTGGAAATTCTCAACAAGCCGGGTAAGCTCACCGACGAAGAAATGGAGGTCATGCGCCAGCACCCGCTGGATGGCCACCGTTTGCTGGTGGCCGGCGGCGTGCAGAGCGCGGTGGTGCTGGAGATCGCGCTGCATCATCACGAAAAGATCGACGGCAGCGGTTATCCGAATCGATTGGTGGGCGAGAATATCTCGCTGATGTCGCGAATGGGCGCGGTGTGCGATGTGTACGACGCCATCAGCTCGGACCGTCCTTACAAACGCGGCTGGGATCCGGCCGAATCGCTCAAGCGCATGGCGTCGTGGCAGGGGCATTTCGACCCGGCTGTATTTCAGGCGTTCGTGCGTCGACTCGGCATTTATCCGGTCGGCTCATTGGTGCGGCTGGAATCGCAGAAGCTGGCGGTGGTGATCGAGCAGTCGCCCGATTCGCTGCTCAAGCCGAGGGTGCGCGTGTTCTATTCGGCCAAGCTGCGCAGCCACGTGTTGGTGCAGGACATCGACCTCTCGCGGCCGGATTGCCAGGACCGCATCGCGCAGATGGAAAGCCCGACCGACTGGGGCTTCCGCGATCTTGAGAAACTCTGGCTGGCGTAGTCGTTGTGCGTGCATTGCCTTTCCAAGTCGATGCCATCGCGCCTGTCTGCAAGTTCGACCGTGGTCGGTTGAGCTCTGGCCGGTGTCGTCGTTATACCGATGACGTCAAGGCCCAAGCTATCACTCGACACACGGTGCCAGGTGGCGTCCGTCAGACGCTCACGTTGGTGTTCGGCAAGCCCGCTACGCCTTCGCCATCTGCGCAGCGGGTTTGCGATCGATCGATCACGATGTTCGATACACGAGAGCTGGATCGGCAGCGCTTCGACCAGACGAAAAGCAAGCTCATCAGTGGCGCCGATGCGCGAGAGCTGGCAGTGTTCGGCGGACATCCCTGAGCCGCATCAGCTTGACCAAATCCAACAACGAGCCGTCTTTTTCATCGTGAAGCGGAGCGAAAAAATGCTGAGTCCAAAGAACAGCAATCGTCGGAAGCATGCCCAGAGCACCTACCAAAGTCTGCCAGAGCAGGCGACTGGCCGGCCGGCGAGCTCGGGTGCAGTTGCCCCCGGAATGTCCTCCCCCTCAGCGCCTTCTGGCGTCCTCACCGAACTGCAAGCTCGACCGACTAAGCGCCCTCGCAACGAGGCATCTGCTGCGCGGTCGGCGCCGGAATCGGGCGCGCATCCGGCTCCGAATGGCACATCGATACCGTTTTCCTCTTCCGCTTTGTCGTACGGCGACCGGCCCCCTAACAGTCATCTTCATCATTCTCAACTTTGGCGCGCCGATGCGCCTGAGCCACAGGGGACAACAGTGCAGCAGCCTGCTTCTGAGGACGCCGCAGTTCATGAAGAACGTCAGGCGCAAGTTGATTGTCCATCAACCTCGGGCGATATGCGCAGCGAGTTCGCCAAGCTAAGAAACAACTTGCGAAACGGGACCAGATGGTCAAGCTACGGGAAACCCTATCCAGACGACACGGCACTCATCGAGCGGTTTGTAGAAAGCGCCGAGAACAGCGCGAACAACTTCCACACCATAAGAGACCACGTACATGTATTGATACGTTTTAGCGCTTGGCTCAGTAACCAGAACAAGGGTGGTCTGCAAGGCCGGCTCTTGCAAGACTCAGACGAGCTTAGAAGCGATGCCATGAATTTCCAAACACAGACGGGAAACCGTCGTCTGATCGTGGCAGTGGATAAACTGCATAATATGGAATCTGCCAAAGACGGAACAATAAAAACCCGGCGGTACCGCCGCAATGAGGTTCCTGAGAGCGATAAAAAACTCATCAATGATGCGCTTTCTGCTACCCCCGCGTATGTAACCGCGTTGCGCGCGTTCAGTGGATGGCTCCATGCCGAGAATAAAAAGGCATTGTGTGAAACGGGCAGGCTGCATTCCCAAGCCTTGATGGATGACGCCCGCGCCTTCAAAGAAAAGAACATGGCGGGCAGTCACCATTTGATTTCGGCGCTGCGGCAACTGCAGAACTTTTACCTCACCGGAAAGACCGACTTCGCGAATAGGATTAATACGCGTGAGATCCCTGAAGTCGACCGCCAACTCTACGAGCAATATAAAGATATTTTGTCGACGACGCTGTCGGCGTCCGGCCCCGAGAAGAAATACGGTGCCGGGCAAACCTACTCCGGTAAGATGTCAGGCTTGGTGCACTCCTTCAGCGGTTGGCTAAAGGCGAACCAAAAAGCGGCAATGGCGACGCGTTTGCACGACACAACGCTGGATGACGATTTGAATATATTTACCAATAGAAACTGCGAAAACTATGCCAAGACTATTAAAAGCATGCTGAAGCAAGTGCGGGATATTTTTCCTTCTGACGTGCAGTCGCCCGAGCAGGGCAATAAGCCTCAGGCCCACGACGTCGACCGCCGACTCAGCGAGCAATTTATAGCTGATTTTTTGGCGCCCGGCCGCGAGACGACATCCATTGACCAGGAAAAATACGCCGGCTTGCTGTCAGCCCATGTGCGCCACTTCAGCGCCTGGCTACAGGAGAACGAAAAGGAGCCATTGGTGTCGCGTTTGCACGAGCCAATGCTGGATAGGGATTTGGAGCTTTACATCCGTGGCAAGGGCTTAGGCTACAAAAGTGTTATGAGACACATGCTGATGCAAGTGCGCCAGATGTATCCTTCCAACGAGGAGTTGCCCGACCTCGGAAGCAGAGCCGAACCGGCGGAGCCTTCCTACTCCTTCATGTTTCCACTCACTCCTGAGGGTGGTTGGCCGCAGGCGCCTGAAGGCGACTGGATCCCCGATACGCCAGAGCAGGAGGTGACGGGACCTGCGTCGTCCGCTCAGCCCGAGGCGTCGAGTTACAACATTCCATTCGACTGGGAGGCACCGTATCAAGAAGCGACAGAGCCGCAGCACACCATCGCGATGTCGCAAGCGTCAATACTGAGCTTCGACGAGAAGGATACTGGGCCCAGTTGGAAGCGTGGTGTACAGCAGGTTCCCGAATGGCTATTGCAGCATGAGGTTCGCGATAAGCAGATGGTTCATATCCGTGGCATTGCGTATCGCGTCGTTACCAAACAGCGCGAGGTCGATGGGGTGAACCAGGCCCAACTTTGGCTTAATCCAGAACAATTTTGAGGTGCTGAGCGATTTCGTCCGTTGAAGATGAGGCGGCGATTGCCTATGCTGAAAATCAAACAATTGCTCATAACAGCGATTGCCTCAGTTGTTGATCCAAAGCGCATGGAAAAATTGTTCAGAGCTTGCTTAGACGCTTACCTTGACGTTCGGCAAACCCGCTACGCCTTCGCCATCTGCGCACCGGGTGTGCGATCGATCGGTCACAATAATAATTATTGAGGGCTGGATCGGCAGCGTTTCGACCAGATGGAAAGTAAGGTCATCAGTGGGGAAAATGCGCGACAGCTGGCGGTGTTCAGCGGATATCGCTGAGCCGCATCAGCTTGACGAGACCAAGTAACGAGCCGTCTTTTTCATCATGAAGCGGAGCGAAAAAAATGCGGAGCACAAAGAGCAGCACTCGTGGGGCGCATGCCCAGAGTACTTACCAAGGCGTGCCAGAGCAGGTGATTGGCCGGCCGGCAAGCCCGGGCGCCGGGTCATCCGGAATGTCGTCGTCCTCAGCGCCCTCTGGCGTCCTCAACGAACTGTCGGCTCGACCGACTAAGCGCCGTCGCACCGAGGCATCTGCTGCACGTTCGGCGCCGAAATCGGGCGCGCATCCGGCTCGGAACGTCACATCGATACCGTTTTCCTCTTCCGCTTTGTCGTACGGCGACCGGCCCCCTAACAGTCATCTTCATCATTCTCAACTTTGGCGCGCTGATGCGCCTGAGCCCCAGGGAACAACAGCGCAGCAGCCTGCTTTGGATAACGCGGCAGTTCATGAAAACTGTCCGGCGGCAGATAATCGCCCACCCTTGCGCGGTAGGCTCGGCGGGTTCGCCCAGCTAAGCCAACAGATTCGACACGGGACCGGGCGGTCACGCTCTAACACACTCTATCCACTCGACAAGGAACTCATCGCGCAGTTTGTAGAAGGCGCCGAGCGTGGGGGCAGCAGCTTCGTGACCACAAAAACGCACGCCAACATGTTGATACGTTTTAGCGATTGGCTCAGGCAGCAGAACAGGGGTGGTCTGCAAGACGGGCTCCTCAAAAAAGAGCTGAAAGACGATGCCACGAATTTCCAAAAAGGGATGAAACGCGATTATCTGGCCACGGCACTGAAGTATCTGCATGCCTTCGACTCTAGCCCCGACCGAACGGTAAATATACCGATTATCCCCCAACATGAGGCTTCTGACGCTGATAAAAAATTCATCAATGCTGCGCTTTCTACTAAACCCTATCATGCAACTGCGTTGCGCGCGTTCAGTGCATGGCTCCACGCCGAGAATAAAAAGGGATTGTGCGAAACGGACAGGCTGCACTCCCAAGCCTTGATGGATGACGCCAAAACCTTCGCAAAAACGCGCTTGGCGGGCAGTCAAAAGTCGGTTACAGCGCTGCGGCAACTGCGGAACTTTTACCTCACCGGAAAGATGGACTTCACGAAGAAGAGTAATACGCGTGAGATCCACGAAGTCGACCGCCAACTCTACGAGCAATATAAAGATATTTTGTCGATGACGCTATCGGCGTCCGGCTCCGAGAAGAAATACAATAACCGGCAAACCTACTCCGCTAGGATGTCAGGCTTCATGAAATACTTCAGCGGCTGGCTAAAGGCGAACCAAAAGGCGTCAATGGCGACGCGTTTGCACGACACAACGCTGGATGACGATTTGAATATCTTTAAGGGTAGTAACTCCAAAATATATGCCAGCAATATTAGGGGAATGCTGGCGCAAGTCAGGGATATTTTTCCTTCTGACGTGCAGTCGCCCGAGCAGGTCAATAAGCCTCAGATCCACGACGTCGACCGCCAACTCAGCGAGAAATTCAAAAATGCTTTGTTGGCGCCTGGCCGCGAGACGACATCCATTAACCAGGAAAAATACGCCGGCTTGCTGTCAGCCCATGTGCGCCACTTCAGCGCCTGGCTACAGGAGAACGAAAAGGAGCCATTGGCGTCGCGTTTGCATGAGCCAACGCTGGATAGCGATTTGGAGTTTTACATCCGTGACAAGGATTTAGGCTACCAAAGTGTTCTGAAACACATGCTGATGCAAGTGCGCCAGATGTATCCTTCCAACGTGCAGTTGCCAGACCTGGGAAGCAGAGGCGAACCGGCAGAGCCTTCTTACTCCTCCATGTTTCCACTCACTCATGAGGGTGGTTGGCCGCAGGCGGCTGAAGGCGTCTGGATTCCCGATACGCCAGAGCAGGAGGTGACGATACCTGCGTTGCCAGCCCAGCCCGAGGCGTCGAGTCTCCCCTTTGAATTCGACTGGGGGGGCGCACTGCATCAATCGGATTTTTTGTTGCAGGGGCATCAAAGTTTGTCGCAAACGCATCAAAGCAATTGGGATCTCGATAACTTTTCTGATCAGCTCATGGCGCATTCGTGGCCAACCCAGCCTGGGGAGTCGAGTTCCAGCTTTGCGTTCGACCCGAATGCACCGCAGCCAGAAGCCACAGAGCCGCAGCACACCAACGTTATGCCGCAAGCGTCGATACCGACCCTTGAACAGAATGACATTGGGCTCGACTGGAACGATGGTGAACAACGTGTTCCCGAATGACTATTGCATCATAGCGTTTACGATCGGCAGATCGTTCGTCTCCGCAATGTGGACTATTGCCTCGCGCTGTACCGGGCATGGCCGACACGTGCAACCAGCCCTAACTTTATTTCTCTCTGCACTCACAAGATGGCTGAGCGATATCGACGCCTACAATATCGGTTGCACGCTCAACGCTCTGAAGGGTCTCACACCGTACGAATTCATCTGCAAACAGTGGACATCCGAGCCCGAGCGGTTCAAGGTGAATCCGATCCATCTAATGCCAGGACTGAACACCTAACAAAACGTAGCGACCAGCCGCCAGTCGCCGGTTGGCTGCGGACGGCGCGGAAGAACCGCAGTGTACGCATGGTACATGCCGATTCAGGGTACCGGCCGCGCCCGTCTGGCGGTGAGCGCAGTAGTTTTGTTAGAAAATCCAAGAATGTTGTTCGAACGCTACGATTGTCCACGCTGAAAATCAAATACTTATTCATCATGAAGCGGAGCGAAAAATGGTGAGGCCAAAGACCAGCAATCGTCAGACGCATGCCCACAGCACTTACCAAAGCGTGTCAGAGCAGGCGATTGGCCGGCCGGCAAGCCCGGGCGCCGCTCCGGCCGGAATGCCGTCGTCGTCAGCGCCTTCTGGCGTCCTCAACGAACTGCCAGCTCGACCGACTAAGCGCCGTCGCACCGAAGCATCTGCTGCGCGTTCGGCGCCGGAATCGGTCGCGCATCCGGCTCGGAACGGCACATCAATACCGTTTTCCTCCTCCGCGTTGCCGTACGGCGACCTGCCCCCCAACAGTCATGTTTCTCATTCTCAGTTTTGGCGCGCTGATGCGCCTGAACCCCAGGCGACAACAGCGCAGCAGCCTGCTTTGGATAACGCGGCAGTTCATGAAGACTGTCGGGCGGCAGATAATCGCCCACCCTTGAGCGGTAAGCTCGGCGAGTTCGCCCAGCTAAGCGAACAGATTCGAAGCGGAACCAGGCGGTCAGGCTCCAAGACAATCTATCAAGCCGACAAGGAACTCATCGCGCAGTTTGTAGAAGGCGCAGAGCGCGGGGGCAGCAGCTTCGCGGCCACAAAAACGCACGCCAAGATGTTGATACGTTTTAGCGATTGGCTCAGGCAGCAGAGCATGGGTGGTCTGCAAGAGGGGCTCATCAAAAAAGAGCTGAGAGACGATGCCACGAATTTCCAAAAAGGGATGAAACGCGATTTCCTGGCCACGGCACTGAACTATCTGCATGCCTTCGAATCTAGCCCCGAGGGAACGGTAAAAATCCCGGTTATCCCCCGCCACGAGGCTTCTGACGGTGATAAAAAACTCATCAATGATGCGCTTTCTGCTGACCCCTCGTATGCAACCGCCTTGCGCGCGTTCAGTGCATGGCTCCATGCCCAGGGTAAAGAGGGATTGTGCGAAACAGGCAGACTGCACTCCCAAGCCTTGATGGATGACGCCAAAAAATTCGCAAAAACGCGCTTGGCGAGCAGTAGAAAGTCGGTCAGTGCACTGCGGCAACTGCGGCAACTGCGGAAATTTAAAATCAACGGAGAGACGGACCTCTGGAATGATATTAATGCGCGTGAGATCCAGGAAGTCGACAGCCAACTCAGGCAGCAATACCAATATGCTTTGTCGGCTGCTTTGTCAGCGTCCGGCCCCGAAAAGAAATACAATTGTGGGCAAACCTACTCCAATAAGATGTTAAGCTTGGTGCGCCGCTTCAGCGGTTGGCTAAAGGCGAATCAGAAGGCGGCAATGGCGACGCGTTTGCACGATACAACGCTGGATGACGATTTTAATATATTTACCAATATAAATTGCAAAAACCATGACAGGAATATGAGAAGCATGCTGGCGCAAATGCGGGATATTTTTCCTTCTGACGTGCAGTCGTCCGAGCAGGGCAATAAGCTTCAGGCCCACGAGGTGGACCGCCGACTCAGCGAGCAATTTATAGCTGATTTTTTGGCGCCCGGCCGCGAGACGACATCCATTGACCAGGAAAAATACGCCGGCTTGCTGTCAGCCCATGTGCGCCACTTCAGCGCCTGGCTACAGGAGAACGAAAAGGAGCCATTGGTGTCGCGTTTGCACGAGCCAATGCTGGATAGGGATTTGGAGCTTTACATCCGTGGCAAGGGCTTAGGCTACAAAAGTGTTATGAGACACATGCTGATGCAAGTGCGCCAGATGTATCCTTCCAACGAGGAGTTGCCCGACCTCGGAAGCAGAGCCGAACCGGCGGAGCCTTCCTACTCCTTCATGTTTCCACTCACTCCTGAGGGTGGTTGGCCGCAGGCGCCTGAAGGCGACTGGATCCCCGATACGCCAGAGCAGGAGGTGACGGGACCTGCGTCGTCCGCTCAGCCCGAGGCGTCGAGTTACAACATTCCATTCGACTGGGAGGCACCGTATCAAGAAGCGACAGAGCCGCAGCACACCATCGCGATGTCGCAAGCGTCAATACTGAGCTTCGACGAGAAGGATACTGGGCCCAGTTGGAAGCGTGGTGTACAGCAGGTTCCCGAATGGCTATTGCAGCATGAGGTTCGCGATAAGCAGATGGTTCATATCCGTGGCATTGCGTATCGCGTCGTTACCAAACAGCGCGAGGTCGATGGGGTGAACCAGGCCCAACTTTGGCTTAATCCAGAACAATTTTGAGGTGCTGAGCGATTCGCCCCATGCGTGTGGACACGTTGCATCACGCATCGTCGATGCCGTGCGCTGACATCCCGCCAGAAGTGGCTAGCAAAACACAGAAAGTCGCCGTCAGCAGATGATGAAACGAGCGAGCGCAACGCCAGGTCGATAGCGCTGCGGCGTTCCAAGTGAATGAGCAGTTCGCCCCTCCCTGCAAACCAGGTTTGGGGGTGTTTGATGCTCCTGCAATGCGGCCCAACAAATCTTTGTGCCCAATCCTCTTGCGGGCGAGGCGCGCAATGATGCCGCGCCGCTTGAGGTGATCGCGGCAGCGGTCGATGTCGATCGCATTGCGACGTGCCATGACCGCAATTTTCGCTATTATCGATATAGCAGCAAGAGGTTGTGTTGGCTGCTATTACAGTGAACGAAAGAATAGAGTGCTACTTAACGTGGTCGTCAGGTGGCATGCACTACGCGGCGGTATCGCAGTAGCCGCGTAACGAATGCCGCTTCGCGCACCTACACGTGCCTGACAGCTGCGCAATAGCTCTCTCAACTGATACGGAAGCCCATCGTCGCTTCCACCGCCTGCTGCCAACCGCCATAGAGCTGTTTGCGCTTGTCCTCGGCCATATCCGGCGCGAAGCGGCGATCCACCGCCCACTGCTTGGCGATCTCTTCGCGGCTGCTCCAAAACCCGGTCGCAAGTCCTGCAAGATACGCTGCACCAAGTGCGGTGGTTTCGGCCACTTCCGGGCGTAGCACCGGTACATTGAGAATGTCGCTCTGGAACTGGGCCAAGAAATCGTTGGCGATTGCGCCACCGTCGGCGCGTAGCTCCTTCAATTCGATGCCCGAATCCAGTTGCATCGCGGTGAGCACGTCGCGGGTCTGATACGCCATGGATTCGACAGCCGCCCGGATGAAGTGTTCCTTGCTGGTGCCACGCGTCAGCCCGAACACCGCGCCACGAATATCGCTACGCCAGTACGGCGCGCCCAGTCCGACGAAGGCCGGCACGATATACACGCCGTCGTTGTCGCCGGCGCGTTCGGCATACGCTTGTGAGTCGCTGGCCTTGCCCAGCATGCGCAAACCATCGCGCAACCACTGCACCACCGAGCCGGCCACGAAAATTGCGCCTTCCAATGCGTATTCGACCTTGCCGTCGATGCCCCACGCGATGGTGGTCAACAAACCGGTCGTGGAGGCCACCGCTTTGTCGCCGGTATTCATCAGCATGAAACAGCCGGTGCCATAAGTGTTCTTGGCCATGCCCGGTTCGAAGCAGGCCTGGCCGAACAGCGCAGCCTGCTGGTCGCCAGCGATGCCTGCAATCGGCACCTGTTGGCCATAGAAATACTGGGTCTGGGTCATGCCATAGACCTCGCTGGACGAGCGCACTTCGGGCAGCATCTGCGGGGGCACGTCGAGCATCTCCAGCAGGTCCGCGTCCCATTCCAGTGTGTGGATGTTGTACATCATGGTGCGCGAGGCGTTGGTGTAATCGGTGACGTGCACCTTGCTGCCGGTGAGGTTCCAGATCAGCCAACTGTCAATGGTGCCGAACGCCAGCTCGCCCCTGCGCGCACGCTCGCGCGCGCCTTCCACATGATCGAGGATCCACTTAACCTTGGTGCCGGAGAAATACGCATCGATCAGCAGACCGGTCTTGTCGCGCACCATCTGCTCATGCCCGGCCGCTTTCAGCTGGGTACAGATGTCATTGGTCTGCCGCGATTGCCACACGATGGCGTTGTAGATCGGCTGGCCTGTCGCCTTGTCCCACACCACTGCGGTTTCACGCTGATTGGTGATGCCGATACCGGCAATCGAACGCGCATCGATCTGCGCGTTGTTGAGCAGCTCGGTAATCGTGGTGTAGACGCTGGTCATGATCTCGCGCGGGTTGTGTTCCACCCAACTCGGCTGCGGAAAGATCTGGCCGAATTCACGCTGCGCCACACCGGCCACCCTGCCCCGGCGATCGAACAACATCGCGCGTGAGCTGGTGGTGCCTTGATCGATCGCAAGGACGTACTGCTTTTCCATCGGAGATTCCTCAAGCAATGCCTGTGCTGGCGCGCGGCGAAAGTGGTCGGTGTAGCTTGGTGACGACATGTGAGCGGCAACAGGTCGGTGACTGTTTGCAGATGCCTCGTCGGTTTGATGTTCGCCTCAAGGCAGGGCAATCACGGCGGATCGAGCGGCCGCGTACCGCCCTGCAGATGGCGCACGCGCGCCGGCAAAAACGGCAGAATCAGCCATTGGTAAGCCAGCGCACCGATAGGGCCGCCGATCAGCGGGCCGACGATCGGAATCCACCAGTAATTGTCCTTTGCCGGCAAGGCGGCTTCGCCCCAACCAGCGAAGTAGGCGAACAACCGTGGCCCGAAGTCGCGCGCCGGGTTCATCGCCCAGGCTTCGAGATACCCCATCGACGCGCCCAACGTTGCTACCAGCAAGCCGATCATCAGCGCGCCAGAATTGGCGGTCGGCGCCGCCTCGTTGAACTGTTCGGTGATGGCAAAGACGCCGAAGATCAGGAACGCCGTGATGACGATCTGGTCGATCAGTGCATGCATCGGCGTGACTGCAAGGCCGGGTGCGGTAAAGAACATCCCAGCTGCGCCACCGGATTGGCGGGTGAGCTGATGTACTTGGTTGTAGTGGTCGATCACCGGCCCGTACAGCTGATAGACGATCGCCGCGCCCAGGAAGGCGCCGACGACTTGGGCGACCCAGTAGGGCAGCACTTTCTTCCATGAAAAATCGCGGAACAACGCCAGCGCCAGCGTCACCGCGGGATTGGCATGCGTGCCGGAGACCGCGCCGGTGACATAAATCGCCAGCGTCACCGACAAACCCCAGGCAATGCATACGCCCCAATAAGCATTCTGGTACGGGCTGGGGTCGTAGAGGACGTACATCGCGGCGACCGAATCGCCGAGTGCGATGATGATGAATATCGCCACTGCTTCGGAGATCAACTCACCCACCAATTGGCGGCTCATGCGCGCGTGCCCGTGGAGGCGTCAGCGATACAAGCGGGATGGTGCGACGCGCGTTTCAGCGCGCAGGGGTGCTCGGTGATGCGCATCTGGGTTGCCCTCAACGTGACTCAGGATGATGCCGGCGTATACGCCAGGATACGTTGCCGGACGACCCGTTCTCGCCGGCAACGCGGTATGTTCACGTAGATACCACATCGGTCTGCTGGACCGATTGAGTCTGCAAATAGTCTTCCAACCGCTGCCGCCCGGCCGCATCGATACGCAAACCGAGTTTGCTGCGGCGCCACAGGATATCGTCGGCGGTCAATGCCCACTCGTGCCGACGCAGATACTCCACCTCGGCCTGATACAGGTCCGCACCGAAGTGCGTGCCGAGCCCGGCCAGATCTTGTGCATCGCCCAGCAGTTGTTCTGCACAGGTGCCGTAGTTGCGCACTAATCTCTGTGCGGTGGCCGCCGGCAACCAGGGATGCGCATTGCGCACACGTTCCAGCAGGCTGGCGATATCGCGTTGTTCGCCGCCCGGCAGGGCATCGCCGCGCGCGGTCCAGGCCGGCTTGCGCGCACCCAGCGCATGCGTCAGCCGGTCGACTGCCTCTTCGGCGAGCTTGCGGTAAGTGGTCAGCTTGCCACCGAACACGTTGAGCAACGGCGCGCCGTCGGCGACCACCTCCAGTTGGTAATCGCGGGTTACTTCGGCGGCGTTGTCTTCGGCGTCGTCGAGCAACGGACGCACGCCGCTGTAGTTCCACACCACATCCTGCGAGCTGATCTGCTGTTGGAAATACAGGTTCACCGCATCGCACAGGTACTGCACTTCGGCCGCATCGATCTTGGGTGAGGCGGGGTCGGCCGCGTAGTCCACGTCGGTGGTGCCGATCAAGGTGAAGTCGTGCTCGTACGGAATGGCGAACACGATGCGTCGGTCCGGTTGCTGAAAGATGTAGGCGTGGTCGTGGTCGAACAATTTGGGCACCACCATATGGCTGCCCTTGACCAACCGCAGCGCATGTCGATGCGGCACCGCGGCCACGTTGTCCAGGAACGATACCGCCCACGGCCCGGCCGCGTTGGCCAGCGCGCGCGCCTGCACGGTGCGGCGGCCGGCGCGGTCTTCGAGTTCGGCGTACCAGAACCCGGCATCGCGCCAGGCACCAACGCAGCGCGTGCGCGTCAGGATGGTTGCGCCGCGCCTGGCTGCATCCATTGCGTTGAGCACCACTAATCGCGCGTCCTGCACCCAGGCATCGGAATACACGAAGCCGGTGCGCAGCGATTCCTGCAGCGGCTGGCCGACCGGATGCGTGCGCAGCGACAGCTGGCGTGAGCGCGGCAGGCTGCGCTTGCCGCCACCCAGATGGTCGTACAGGAACAGGCCGGCGCGAATCATCCACGCCGGGCGCAGATGCGGCTGGTGCGGCAACAAAAAGCGCAGCGGCCAGATGATGTGCGGCGCCAGCCGCAGCAGCACTTCGCGCTCGGCCAGCGCCTTGCCGACCAGCGAGAATTCGTACTGCTCCAGATAGCGCAGGCCGCCGTGGATGAGTTTGGTGCTGGCGCTGCTGGTATGGGCGGCCAGATCGTCCTGCTCGCACAGGCACACCGACAAGCCGCGGCCGGCCGCATCGCGGGCGATGCCGACCCCATTGATGCCGCCGCCTATCACCAGAAGATCGTACCGCTCGCCCATCGGTGTCTCCGTCCGGGCGCGCATGTGAGCGAACCCAAGTTGTCGTTTTCAAACATATTCGAACATGGAGCCTTGTTGCCGCGTGAATCTAAGGATTGGCTATGTTTTAGCGCAAGAGGCGAATGGTATGAGCTATCAAGGCGCGACGTTCGATCCGAACTTCGAATGCGGTTGCGCCCCTGTCGGCTGCCGCACATAAAAAACGCACAAAAACGAACACCGATCGTTAGCCGACGCCGCCAGCGTCTGCCAGATGCACGCGGGTGCCGGCCTCGGCCAGTATCGCGGCCAGTTCCTGCGGCGGTGGTCGGTCGGTGAACCAGTCGTGTATCTGGGCGATCGCCCCCAGCCGCACCATGGCGTTGCGGCCGAATTTACTGTGGTCTGCGGCCAGCAGTACCTGCCGCGAGTGCTCGATGATGGCCTGGGCCACGCGCACTTCCTGATAGTCGAAGTCCAGCAAGGCGCCATCCAGATCGATGCCGGAAATGCCGATCACTCCGAAATCCACTTTGAACTGGCGGATCAGCTCCACCGTCGCCTCCCCGGTCACGCCCTGGTCGCGCCCGCGCACCACACCGCCGGCCACAATCACCTCGAAGCTCGGGTTGGCGCTGAGCATCACCGCCACGTTGAGGTTGTTGGTGATCACGCGCAGGCCGCGGTGCTGCAGCAATGCACGCGCCACCTCTTCGTTGGTGGTGCCGAGGTTGATGAACAGCGAGGCATCGTCGGGAATGAAGCGCGCGAGATGTGCAGCGATGAGCTGCTTCTCGCGCGGCTGTAGCGTTTTGCGTGCGGTATAGGCTAGGTTTTCCACGCTCGAGGGCATGCTGACGCCGCCGTGGTAACGGCGCAGCACGCCGGCATCGCACAGCAAGGTCAGATCGCGACGGATGGTCTGCGGCGTGACCTCAAAGCGCGTCGCTAGGCCCTCCACGTCGGCAAAGCCCTGCTGTCGTACCAATGCCACCAATTGCTCCTGGCGCGGGTTCAACGCCAGCGCCGGGACAGTCTTGTAGTGAGTCGACTCCATGCGCAGATGATCGCGCATGGACTTGCATCTGCACAGCCACGGCGGCGTGCTCTATGCCGACGCGGCAGTGTTCGCGCTGGCACCGCAGTTGGGCACAAGGCGCATGCGCACGCCTTGGTCGAACAGGTCGTGGCACGCGCACCGGCGCAGCAGCATGTGCGCGAGGTGCTCAGCGACGTTACGCAAGTGAGCGCGGTGCCCGCGCAAGCGCAACTGCATGCAGTGTCCGATGCGGACAGCTTGCGCGGTATGTCGTCGGTCTGGATCGATCGCGTGCCGGCCGGCTCTTCTCTCCGTTGACGGTGCCTGGATGGCTTATGTCCAGTCATTCAATGCTTTGTGACGATGTCGATGCAGGCCCCGACTTCACGCCATCGCCCGCTCAACCATTGCATGCGCTCAGCACCACGGCCGCGGCATCACTGCCGATGCCGCGCCGTCCGGCGTCCAGGCCGCCTACGGCGATAATGTACTGGCAGCCGATCCGGTGCGCACGGACTGGCGCGCGAAGGAGCAATTCGCTTTCCATCCCGAGCGGGTGACAACGCTGCCGGTGTTGCTGCTGCGAGGCGTCGACGATCCGATCGCCACGCAGTCAGACAATCCCTACCTGTGCGCACGCCTGCGCAGCGAAGATCGCAGCTGGGTCGCCTTGCCGCACGCCGATCATGTGGCGCATGTCGAAAACACCCATGCCGCCTGGATGGATGCGGTGGTCAGCTTTCTGCATCGGCCGCGTTCAGCGCGCCTGGCGGCGGCGCAGTAGTTTTGTTAGCCGCTCTTAGCACCACCAGCCCGCGCTCCAGCGAGGTCATGAAGTCCGGGTCGCCCCGGGCGGTTGCGATTTGCTGCATCAACTCATGCGGCAGACCGCGCTGGCTACCGGCCGCGACCACGGCGGCGGGACGTTTACGGCGTCTGGAGGAGGGCTCGGGCATTGGAACGCGGATGGAACAGGTCCCCTGCATGGTAAGCGCGCGCCAATGCATGCTCCGCATGTAAGCGCTTCACCCTGCTTGCCGCATAATCGCCGCTGGTTTGTTTCGGATCGGTCCTCTTAGTCCATGAAAACCCCCAAGGGCCTGCAGCCGCTGATCGACGACGGCATTATCGACGAGGTGTTGCGACCACTGAAGAGCGGTAAGGAAGCCTCCGTCTATGTGGTCAGCACAGGCGCCGACATCCTGTGCGCCAAGGTCTACAAAGACATGGCGCAGCGCAGCTTCCAGGCGCGCGTGCAGTACCAGGAAGGCCGCAAGGTGCGTGGTAGCCGTCAGGCACGTGCGATGGGCAAGGCCACCAAGTTCGGCCGGCGCGAAGCCGAAACCGCGTGGAAGAACACCGAAGCCGAGGTGCTCTATCAATTGATGGACGCCAGCGTGCACGTGCCCAAGCCGCGCGGTTATTTCCACGGCGTGCTGCTGATGGATCTGGTCACCGACGAAGCCGGCCACAGCGCACCGCGGCTGGGTGAAGTGGACCTGGAACCGGAGCAGGCGCGCCTCTTCCACACCAGCCTGATCGGCGACGTGGTCAAGATGCTGTCGCTTGGTCTTGTACATGGCGATCTGTCCGAATACAACGTGCTGGTCTCGCCCGATGGCCCGGTGTTGATCGACTTTCCGCAGGTGGTCAGCGCTGCCGGCAACAACGCCGCGCGCGACATGCTGCTGCGCGACGTGCACAACCTGCGCGACTGCCTCGGCCGCTTTGCCCCCGAGTTGCTGGAAACCTATTACGGCGAAGAGATGTGGGCGCTGTTCGAAAAGGGCGAACTGCGCCCGGACAGCGTGCTGACCGGGCGTTTCAAGTTCGACACCCGCCGCGTCGATGTGCGCGCCATCCGTGCTTCGATCGAAGATGCACGCCAGGAAAATCTTATCCGTCAGCAAGGCCGCGCAGCGGCCGCGGAGGACGAAGACTAGGCCGGTGTGCTGCGCGCTCTACGGCGCGATAGCAGCAACAGTGCAGTGGCACTTCGTACGCGAGGGCTGCACACCGCGGTCGGTTTTTCGTGGCAGCGTGCGTTGGCCCAACGGACGCGATACAGCGCAGCAAGACCCGGAGCAGCGCTGATTCTTGTGCATGCTCGCGCCAACGATCCGCAGCGCAGCCACAAAGCCCGACAACACGGGTGTTCGCAGCGCTGCCAAGCAGGTTTGCCAACGCCAGTGGAACTATTCAAGAATTTAGAGCGACTAATAAACTGTCATGCTGGTTAATCGGTCACGCGTGATGACGCATCGCCGATCGCAACTACAAACCACTTACGCCACCTGACTGCGCCGCGCGCGCTCCAGATGCACCAGCAGCAGCGACATCGCCGCTGGCGTCATGCCCGGAATGCGCTGCGCCTGGCCGATGCTTTGTGGGCGCACGCGTTCAAGTTTCTGCTGCACTTCGATCGACAGGCCGCGCACGCTGGCATAATTGAAACCATCGGGAATCGGTGTGGTTTCATGCCGTTGCTGACGAGCGATATCGTCGCGCTGACGCTCCAGATAACCGGCGTATTTGGTACCGATTTCGACCTGCTCTGCCACCTGTGCGTCTTCCACGCCCGGCCCCAGCGTCGGAACCTGCATCAATGCCGCGTAGTTCAGCTCCGGGCGTTTGATGAGATCCAGCACGTTGGTTTCGCGGCTGACCTCCACGCCCAGCGTCTCGGCCACTTCGCGCCCCAAGGCATTGCCTGGTGTCGCCCATAGCGCCGACAAACGCGCGCTTTCGCGCTGTACGGCTTCCTGCTTGGCCGAAAACCGCGCCCAGCGTGCATCGTCGACCAGACCCATCGCGCGCGCCACGCCGGTCAGACGTGCATCGGCATTGTCCTCGCGCAGTTGCAACCGGTACTCGGCGCGGCTGGTGAACATGCGATATGGCTCTGTGGTGCCGTGGGTGATCAGATCGTCCACCAGCACGCCCAGATAGGCTTGGTCGCGACGCGGCGACCATGCCGGCAACGCCTGCACACGACGGGCCGCGTTGAGGCCGGCCAGCAATCCCTGTGCGGCGGCTTCCTCGTAACCGGTGGTGCCGTTGATCTGCCCGGCGAAGAACAGCCCGCCCACCGCCTTGGTTTCCAGCGAGGCCTTGAGCCCGCGCGGATCGAAGAAATCGTATTCGATCGCGTAGCCGGGGCGGGTGATATGCGCCTGCGCAAATCCGTGGATCGAGCGCACCAATGCCAGTTGCACATCGAACGGCAGCGAGGTGGAGATGCCGTTGGGATAGATCTCGGTCACCTCCAGGCCTTCGGGCTCGACGAAGATCTGGTGGCTGGTCTTGTCGGCAAAGCGCACCACCTTGTCTTCGATCGACGGGCAATAGCGCGGGCCGATGCCTTCGATCTGCCCCGAGTACAGCGGCGAGCGATGCAGTGCGCTGCGGATGATGGCGTGGGTCTGCTCGGTGGTGTGGGTGATCCAGCAGCTGACCTGACGCGGGTGGTCGCTACGTTGGCCCATGAACGACATCACCGGCAACGGGTCGTCGCCCGGTTGTTCGTGCATGACGCTGTAGTGGAGCGTGCGCCCGTCGATACGCGGCGGCGTGCCGGTCTTGAGCCGGTCGATCGCAAATGCCCGCTCGCGCAGGCGCGCGGCCAGCGTGGTGGCTGGCGGGTCACCCATGCGCCCGGCTGCATATTGGGTCTGGCCGACATGGATCTTGCCGGCCAGAAAGGTACCGGCGGTCAGCACCACCGAGGTCGCTTCGAAGCGCAGCCCGGTTTGGGTCATCACGCCACGAACGCTGTCGCCCTCGGCCGCGTTGTGGATGATCAGGTCGTCCACCGCCGCCTGGAACACGTTCAGGTTGGGCTGCGCCTCGACAACGCAGCGGATCGCATTCCGGTACAGATTGCGGTCGGCCTGGCAGCGCGTGGCCCGCACCGCCGGACCCTTGGAGGCATTGAGCGTGCGCCATTGAATGCCGGCCAGATCAGCCGCGCGTGCCATCGCTCCGCCCAGCGCGTCGATTTCCTTGACCAGATGCCCCTTGCCGATCCCGCCGATGGCTGGGTTGCAGCTCATCGCGCCCACCGTCTCGATGTTATGGGTCAGCAGCAAGGTGCGGGCGCCAGTGCGCGCGGAAGCCAGCGCGGCCTCGGTGCCGGCATGGCCGCCGCCGATCACGATGACGTCGTAGCGATAAAAAGAGTCGGACATGGACGTGGGAAGTAGTAAGGAGGAAAACGGCCGCGGAAGTATCGACTGAAAGGCGCTTGCGGGCCACCAATTGGATAAAAACGCGATGGAAATCGCACTTCAGAGTACTCGCACTCAAGTTGGCGTGTTTAGTGCGGATACCCCTATCGCACCCAATCGTGGCATTGCGACATGGGCGCACAGGCTGGAATTGGAACAGGGGCCAGCCGCGCGTGCGATGGGGTAGCGTAAGGATCGGTAGTCGGGGGACTACCGATCCTTATTTTTTTCTGCGATTCGGCGCCGCCGCCGGTGTTTTCTCACCAGGTTAATGCTTGCAGAGTTTGCACCGCGACACCACGACAAAAACATAAAGCCCCGCATGCCGTGGCTTTATGCATTCAAGGCGCCGATATCCGACAGGGCCGGAACAGGGGGGATCCAGATTTACCTGTCGGACATCGACATAAGTCTGTCAGTACATAAGTCGGTCAATGAGGCGGGCTTGGTCAAAAAGTAACGTAGCGGACACAGCACGGCATCTAGTTTGAGACCTGGTGCTGGCTGAACGCAAGCCCCCAATTTCTTCATCCGTGTGCTGCATCGCAGTCAGCTACTCAGGGAATCTGCTCGCCAGTGTTGCGTGGTGCCGTTTGCCGTTGGATCTCCCGGATCACCCGCGGTGGAGCTCCAATGCGTGGCGGTGGCCGCAACGGCGGAGCCTCGGTCGCCGGTAGGCGATTTGACTGTTTCGGGCGCGGACCATCGGGACGAGGACTGTTGTTGAACGAACCGTTTGGTCGTGAAGGTCGGTAATGCGGACGGCGGTCGCTCGGCGGGTAGTAGTAGCCACCGCCACCGCGGTAGACCAGATACACCGGGTAGTCATACAAGCCGATCGAGCCCGCGCCGTATTCATACGGAACCCCGTACGGGCTGCCGTAGGAATAAGGAGAGTAATCGGGCGGATAGCGATACTGTACAGCAGGAGCACCACGGTAATAGCCGCCCGACCCACCGCCAGCGTAGTCATAGGTTGCGCAGCCGCTCAGGGCCATAAGCCCGGCGGCGAAGATCAGACGTAATTTCATGGATAAGGGGCTCCTGCAACCATGCTCTCACTTTCGAACCGATGTATTGAATCGGTCCTTAACTGTGCGGCAATGTGGCGCTTTTTCGTCGATCCCGCATGCGCGGGCACTGTGCGTGCGACCCGTGGAGAGTTAAGGGATACGTTAATCTTGCAGGCATGATCGACCCGGTCTCTGTTACGCATTCCGACGTCCTGCAAGCCGCTGCGCGCATTGCGCCGCACTGCGCGCCGACACCGTTGCTGACCTCCCACAGCCTGGATGCACTCAGCGGTGCGCAGTTGATCTTCAAGGCAGAGCATCTGCAGCGCAGCGGTGCCTTCAAGTTCCGCGGCGCCTGCAACGCGGTATGGTCGTTGCCAACCGAGCTCGCTGCACGCGGCGTAGTCACGCATTCATCGGGCAACCACGGCGCCGCGCTGGCGCTCGCCGCGCGCAGCCGTGGCATCGGTTGCCATGTGGTGGTACCCAAGGGTGCGGTGGCGGCCAAATTGGCCAATATCTCCCGGCACGGCCCCACGCTGTGGCGGTGCGCCCCGACCATCGCCGCGCGCGAGCAGCTGTGCGCCGAGGTTCAGGCCAGCAGCAGCGTGGCGATAGTGCATCCATACACCGACCCTGCAGTCATCGCAGGGCAGGGCACTGCCACATTGGAGCTGCTGCATCAGAGCGGCGGACTCGACGTCCTGGTGGCACCGGTCGGCGGCGGTGGGCTGGCGGTCGGTGCGGCGCTGGCGCTGCAGTGCATGCCTGGTTGCGAACTGGTGCTGGCCGAGCCGAGCGGTGCGGCCGATACCGCGCGGTCGTTGGCGGCCGGCGAGCGGCTGGTCGACTTCGTGCCGGACACCATCTGCGACGGTCTGCGCGGCACTTTTGGTGCGCCGAACTTCGCGCTGCTGCAGGCTGCCGGTGCACAGGTCATTACGGTGGACGATGCCGCGGTGGTGTCGGCCATGCGGCTGATCTGGCAGATTCTCAAACAGGTGGTGGAGCCGTCGTCGGCGATTACTCTGGCTGCGGTGCTGGCTGACCCGGCGCGTTTCGCCGGGCGCCGGGTCGGACTGATCCTGTCCGGGGGCAACGTCGATCTGGACGCGCTGCCGTGGGCCGCGGCGTGAGCAGGCGGTCGCGCGGAATTTGCCTGTTGGGCTGGTGTTGGCGGTTGTGCATGCTGGCCCTGATTTGGCTGGTGGGCGTGGCGGGCTGGATCGTCTTCATCGGCGACCGCGACCAGGCCGCGCCGGCCGACGTGATTATCGTGCTGGGCGCGGCGGCCTACGACGCGCGCCCGTCGCCGGTGTTCGAGGAGCGCATCCGGCATGCGCTGGATCTGTACGCGCAGGGCTACGCGCCACGGATGTTGTTCACCGGTGGCTTCGGCCATGGCGCGCGCTTTGCCGAGTCGCAGGTGGCCCGCCGCTATGCGCTGCGCCATGGCATCCCGCCAGAAGCAATCGTGATCGAAACGGTCTCCCGCACCACCCGGCAAAACCTGGAGCAGGCCCGCACGCTGATGGCGCGCCACGGCATGCACCGGGCGATCATCGTCAGCGACCCGCTGCACATGGCGCGCGCACTGCGGCTGAGCCAGGAGCTGGGCGTGGATGCGCTGGCCTCGTCCACTCCCAGCACGCGCTTTCGCAGCTTCCATACCAGCTGGCGTTTCCTGTTGCAGGAGGTTTATTTCTTCCACCGCGATCTGTTGGTGCAAGGATCCTGATAGCGGGCCTATGATGCGGCTTTCACAGCGGCAGGTTCGAGCGCGCGCAATCGACAACGCGCCAACGGCCTTGTCCAGGCCTACTACGAGGCATTCAACCGTGGCGATTGGGGCGGCATGGTAGCGTTCCTGGCCGACGACTATGTGGTGCCGGGTCGACGCCCCCCGATTTTGAGTAGCGCCCCAGTTTGGAGTCCAATTCCCTACCCCAAGGAGATTGAAGGAGCGCGCTGGCGCGCGATGTGGCGTTACCGGCAACGCCTCATCGCGCTCCTGCAAAGCTGGTCTTGGCGTTACAGCAACACGATTCCGACCAACACCAGGATGAAGATGCTCCACTTGAGCACCTGGTATAGCGGGTTGTTGCGCTCCTTCAGCGCCTTGGCCTTTAGACGTCCGGCGTAGAAATAATGGAATACGCGATTGATGCCGCCGGTCTTGTCGCCTTCCTGGTTGGGTGAGGCACCGGCCGAGAGCAGGCTACGGCCGACGAAGCGGTTCACCGCGGCGGCCCAGCGCCAGCGCATTGGGCGCTCGATGTCGCAGAACAGGATGATGCGGTCCTGGTCGGTGTCGTTGCGCGCGTAGTGGATGTAGGTTTCGTCGAATATGGTCCATTCGCCATCGCGCCAGCTGTGGCGTTGACCGTCAACATCGATGAAGCAACGGTCGTCGTTGGGTGTAACCAGGCCCAGGTGCAGACGCATGGAACCGGCGAACGGGTCGCGGTGCGGGCGTAACTCGCTGCCTGGCGGCAATTGGGCGAACATTGCCGCCTTCACTGTCGGGATGGCGTGCAGCAGCGCGGTGGTCTGCGGGCACAACTCTGCCGCCGACGGGTGCGCGGTGCCGTACCACTTCAGATAGAAGCGCTTCCAACCACGGCGAAAAAAGGAATTGAAGCCGATGTCGGTATAGCCGTCGGCGGCGCGGATCTTCTGCATCTGCCGCAGCCGCAAGGCCTCATCGCGGATCAGCGACCAGTTGGCGCGCAACGGCGCCAGTTCCGGAAATTCTTTGCAAGGATCGATAAACGGCGTAGTCGGCACCCGTGAGCACAGATACATCAACGTGTTGATCGGTGCCATGAAGGTGGAATGGTCCAGCAGCTGCCGGCTAAGCCGGTGCCGCACGCGACCGCGGTAATGGATGTACAGCGCCGATGCGATGAACAGCGCGATGATGAGCCACTTGAACATGGGGAGGCCGATTGGGGAGCGGGAGACGCAAACGTAGGGGCGGCGACCGAAAACCGCGGCGCTCACCGTCGCGGCGTGCGGTGCCACTCCAGTCGGGGGGAGAGCAAGGCAAGCCGTCACAGGGGGTGCGGCTGTCAATTACCGAATTCTAGCAAGTGTCGCTGTCGAGTCTGTCCGATCGGCATTAGCGTGGGTCCAATACTTCGTGTCTCACCGGTACCGGCTGCGTCGCGATCGGCGATTTGCATCGCCGCTCAGTCGATCCGGCGGCGGATCGGGATCGAGGCCAACGGTATGCTGGCGATGTCGTGTCCATGTTCGCGGATGGGCGCACCCGGCGTCGGCGCCCAGGCGTGGGCGTAGATCACTTCCCAGGAACTGGGCAGGGCGCCATCCGGGCGTCGTAACGGTTCGTAGGCGGCGCTGGCCGCAGCAAAGCGGCCACGTCCGGTCAGGGTGGCGCGGCGGTTGCTGAGCGCGTTGGTGGCGCCCATCGCACGCAGTTCGCGCATCAGGGCGGGCAGGTCGTTGTAGGTGAGCGTGAACAGGTCGCGGTCCAGCACCGGGTCACGGAAGCCGGACATCAGCAAGGCGTCACCGAACTGGGCGATCGGCGGAAAGCGGCTGACGTGCGGGGCGGTGTCGGCCTGCGCGAAGGCCTCGCGCAGTTCGATCAGCGTCTGCGGGCCGAAGGTGGAGCACAGCAAAAGCCCGCCCGGTCGCAGCGCGCGGCGGAAGCCTGCGAATACCGCCGGCAGGTCTTCCACCCACTGCAGGCATAGATTGCTGAAGATCACATCTACGCTGCCATCGGCAATGGGCAGTGCGCGTGCATCGGCGCATACCTGCGCGAATGGCTTCCACCAACCGGCTGCCTTGCGCGCCTGGTGCAGCATCGGCATGGCCTGATCCAGCGCGATGACCTGGGCCTTGGGCCAGCGCTTGTTGATTGCGCTGCTGGCATGGCCCGGGCCGGCGCCCACATCCAGCACCACCTTGGGAATCTGCTCGCCCAGGTAGTCGAGCGATTCGAGCAGGCGCGTTTCCGCTTCGCGCTGTAGCGCGGCGGCGGCGAGATAGCTGCTGGCGGCACGCGCAAAGGCGCGCCGGACGTGGCGGGGGTCGAGAGTACTGTTCATTAGAGGCGTTATTGTCGCCGCTGCGCGCGGCGGAGGGAATCGATGTGTTGCGCAGGCCCACCACCATGCATCCGGTGGGTCTGGAGGTAGTTGCTGTGGCGCGCCACCGGCCACCAACGCATCTCATCCCAAAGTGCACAACACGCTCTCTAATGGCGCAAATCGCGGAACGATCCCCAGCTGAAGGTGCCGATGCTGACCATGATCAACACCAACACCAACACCGGTTGCAGGCGACAGGGCCGGTGGCGTGGAATGCAACTGCGTGCGCACACGCAACTTCTAGAAGGTACCTGGATAGCTGCCAGCTGCCGCCATCGATCAGCAGGTTCTGCCCGGTGATATAGGTGGCCTGAGCGCTGCACAGAAACGCGCAGGCTGCGCTGAACTCGTCCGGCTCGCCGAAGCGCCTGGCCGGAATGCCTGCACGCTTGCGCTCGGCGACGTCTTCGGCTGTGCTGCTTTGTTGTTGTGCGATGGCGGCGAAATTGCCGCGCAGCCGGTCGGTGGCGAACTGGCCGGGCAGCTTGGCGTCCAATGCGCGCAGCCGATCCTAGCGCTCCCACTGGCGGAAATCGCCAGGCGGCGGACCACTGGTGGTGTTGATCAGGATGTCCACCTGCGGGCAGGCGGCGAGCGCGTCGGTGCGCCCTTGCGGTGTGGCGATGTAGGCCACCGCGCTGCGCACCTCGCCTGCACCCGGAAGCGCACGCAGCGCGTCGGCAGCCTGTTCCAATGCATCGCGGCCACGCGCCACGATCACC
This sequence comes from Xanthomonas fragariae, assembly GCF_017603965.1. Classification (NCBI taxonomy): domain Bacteria; kingdom Pseudomonadati; phylum Pseudomonadota; class Gammaproteobacteria; order Lysobacterales; family Lysobacteraceae; genus Xanthomonas; species Xanthomonas fragariae. Next base: position 334,694 of record NZ_CP071955.1, read on the forward strand.
ACCTCGACGCCTTCGCTGACCAATGTGCGTGCACAGCCCAATCTCCAACCTTTGCTAGCGGCGCACGCCAATGCCCGACGTCCGGCGATTCCTAAATCCATGCGTTTCTCCCTCGATCATCGATGCCGCACGATCGGTGCTCTGCTCAAGGCAGGGACGCAACGAAGCGTTGCAGTGCCTCGGCGACCTGCTCGGCGTGGCCGAGAAACGGTGCGTGACCGCCGCCGGTAATGGTGAGTGCCTGCGCCTGCGGAGCCAGCGCAGCAGCAGCATGCACGCCGGCGGCCGGGACCAGGCGATCGCGTTGTCCGGCAATCCACAGACTGGGGCGTGCAAGCTGTTGGAGTGCGCGGCGCAGGTCGGTGCGTTCCAGCAGGCTCAGGCCTTGTTGCAATGCCTCGGCAGCCGGTTCGCCGCGCGCAGTGAGCGTTTCGCGCAGGCTGCGCAACTCGGAGCGTGCGTGTGCCGAGCCCATCGTGTCCAGCGCAATAAAACGCTCCAGCGTGCCGTGAAAATCACGCAATAAGTCTTGGCCGAATTGCACGAATATGTCGCGTTCGACCGCATCGAGCCAATCGTTGCCTTTTACGAAGCGCGGGGTGGCCGCGATCATCGCCAGCCCACGCACCTGCGGTTGGGTGGCTGCGGCATGCAGCGCGAACAATCCGCCCAGCGACCAGCCGATCCACACCGCTGGCGGTATCGCCGCGGCGATTTCCGCGACCACGTACGGCAGTGCCAGCGGCGTGCTGTCCTCGCGGCTGAAACCGTGCCCAGGCAGATCCACCAGATGCACTTGATAGTGCGGTGTCAGGCGCTCCACCAGCGGTGCGAATACGCCGCCATGCAGTGCCCAACCGTGCAGAAAAACCAGCGCAGGCCCTTGGCCGATGACATCGATATGCATGCGGGGATTGTCGCTGATTGTCGCTGACCGGCGCATGGGTCAGTGCGTGTGGGTCGATGTGTCTTGCGTCAGCGCGTGGAGCTTGCGCGTAGCGCGCCGATCTTCGGTGCGTGCCAGTCCCATTGCGTATGCGCATAATCGCGCCAACATCAACGGTCCGGCCAGCGCCAGCGGCGTGCATGCCGCGCGGCGATCGCGGCGGCCATCCCTTCCGGATCGAATCCATCCCACACGCTGGCCATGCTGCGCAAATCGCCGATCAACAGCGGATGCACCGCGTACGACACCATCGTGCGCAGTTGCGCCAGCGGGAATGGAGAGGCGGCCAAGATCTGCATAATGCTGTCGTGCTGGTTGTCGCATCCGCTGTCCAGATACAGCGGCAACAAGGCTTCCCGCACGCGGCGTTGTGCTGGTGTGGGTGTCGTCATGTTTGGAATGGCTAACGACACGTCAGCGATGAGCTTTCAGGTGAGCGCATGTGGTGCGCAGGGACTGCATGGAGGGACCATGTCGCCTCGATACCGTTGCACCGCGCTCGCCCGCTGCGCTGTCGTTCTGACAGTCGTCCTCAGTCAGACACACGCAACGGCTGCCGGCTTACCACATCGCGCGCCTGCACGATCGCCTCGATCAGCGCCTGCACTTGTTGCGGCGTATGCAATGCAGACAGAGTGACGCGCAGGCGCGCCTTGCCTTCTGGCACGGTAGGCGGACGAATTGCGCCAACCATGAAACCGGACTGTTCCAGCGCAGCGGACATTGCCATCACGGTCGCATCTTCGCCGCACAGCAAGGGCTGGATCGGCGTATCGGACGCCATCAGTTCGAAACCATGCCGACGCGCGCCATTGCGGAAAGTGCCGATCAGCTCGACAAGTCGCGCACGCCGCCAATCGTCGCGACGCGCCAAGCGCACCGCCGCCAACGTTGCAGCGACCTGCGCCGGCGGCAACGCAGTGCTGTAGATGTATGGGCGCGCGGTTTCGGCCAGATGACGCACCAGCGCTTGCTCGCCGACCACCACCGCTCCATACCCGCCCAGTGCCTTGCCCAGCGTCACTAATTGTAGGGGCACTTCGGCCACACCGAGTCCGGCATCGGCCACGCAGCCGCGCCCTTGCGGACCGAGCACGCCCACGCCGTGTGCATCGTCGACATAGAACAACGCTTCCTGCATGCGTGCGACCAAGCTCAACGCACGCAGCGGCGCGACATCGCCATCCATGCTGAAAACTCCATCGCTGGCCAGTATCGCCGTACCGTCGGGCGACCCTTTGAGTTGACGCATCGCACCTCCCACATCCAGATGCGGATAGCGCCGCAACCGGCAGCCGGCCAGGCGTGTGGCATCGAGCAGGCTGGCGTGATTGAGCCGGTCCTGCACGCAGACATCGTCTTCTTCGCTAAGCAAGGCTTGCTGCACGGCCAGATTGGCGATGAAGCCGCTGCCTAACAACAAGGCCGACGGATAACCCAACCATTGGGCAATCTCGCGCTCCAGCATTTCGTGCGCGGTGTGGTGGCCGCAGATCAGATGCGAGGCGGTCGCGCCGGCGCCATCGCGCGCCGCGGCGTCTTGCAGCGCTGCGATCACTTCGAACTGCTGCGACAGACCCAGATAGTCGTTGGAACAGAAACCGGTCAGCCAGCGGCCATCGATTTCCAACCGCACGCCATCGCGGCGGCTCACTTGACGCCGCACCCGCACCCGTTCTTGAGCAACACGCAATGTGCGCAGCGACGAAATCCGTTCGTGCAGATCGGGGCGAGCCATGGGGTCGGTCAACAACGAAGAAGGGCCGCTAGGCTAGCGTGCCGGGCTCAGTGCGCCCAGCCGACACCGACGACCGGTGCCGGAGTCGCGATCGGGCGGCGTGCTCGCAAGCGGCACTACGGTGATGTCGGCATGCACGGTGCCGTGGTGGTCGTGCTCGGCAGCGTCGACGGTCACCTGCATCGGGCGCAGGCCCAGGCGCTGGAACAGCGCCAGGTCGCGTTCGGTGTCTGGGTTGCCGGTGGTGAGCAGTTTTTCGCCGTAGAAAATCGAGTTTGCGCCTGCCAGGAAGCATAGCGCCTGCAGTTCGTCGCTCATCGCTTCGCGGCCCGCCGACAGGCGCACCATCGACTTGGGCATGCTGATGCGGGCGACGGCGATCATGCGGACGAACTCGAACGGATCCAGTTGCTGGGTGCCATGCAACGGGGTGCCGGCGACTTGCACCAACTGGTTGATCGGCACCGAGTCCGGATGCGCCGGCAGCGTCGACAGCGCCAGCAGCAGGCCGATGCGGTGTTCACGCGTTTCGCCCATGCCCACGATGCCGCCGCAGCAGGTTTTCAAGCCGACATCGCGCACATGCTCCAGCGTGTTGAGGCGATCCTGATACTGGCGGGTGTGGATGATCGAGTCGTAGTAATCCGGCGCGGTGTCCAGATTGTGGTTGTAGTAGTCCAGCCCGGCATCCTTGAGCGCGCGCGCCTGGCCGGCGTCGAGCATACCGAGCGTGGCGCAGGTTTCCAGGCCCATCGCCTTGACCTCCCGGATCATCGCTGCGACCTTGGGGATGTCGCGCTCCTTGGGGGAGCGCCAGGCTGCGCCCATACAGAAGCGCGACGCACCGGCGGCCTTGGCCTGTCGCGCTTTGGCGACGACTTCTTCGGTTTCCATCAGTTTCTGCGCGGTCACGCCGGTGTCGTAGCGCTGCGCCTGCGGGCAGTAAGCGCAGTCTTCCGGGCAGCCGCCGGTCTTGACCGACAGCAGCGTGGACACCTGCACCTCGGCTGGATCGAAGTGAGCGCGGTGCACGCCGGCGGCGCTGTGCAGCAGCTCCGGGAACGGCAGATCGAACAGCGCCTGCAGCTCTTTGCGATCCCAGTCATGGCGGACGACAACAGACATCGGAGTTTCCTGACGGTCAGCGGCTTGGAAGCCAGGCAGTCTGGTGAGCATGGAAGATACTGTCAACTTCAATGAGGTGCGATCGGTTTACAAGTGGCCGCGACGGATGTTGCGGCTGCTGCTGCCGAGCTTGTGCCTGGTCTGCGCAGAAGCCGGCACTGCCGATTACGATCTGTGCCTCTCGTGTCGTGCCGCCTTGCCGGATCACGGCCACGCCTGCCCGTGCTGCGCCACCCAGCTGTATGACCCCGATGGGGTGGCGCTGTGCGGGCAATGCCTGCAGCATCCTCCGCCGCTGCAGCGTGTGCATGCGTGCTTTACCTATCGCTGGCCGGTGGACGGTTTGCTGCGGCGTTTCAAGTTTCATCAGGACTTGGCGGCGGGCCGGCTGCTCAGCGAGTTGATGGCCAAACGCTGTGCGGGCCTGCCACGCCCGCATGCGCTGGTGCCGGTGAGCCTGCATCGGCAGCGCTTGCGTCAGCGTGGATACGATCAGGCGCTGGAGCTGGCCAAGCCGCTTGGCCGCGCGCTGCAACTGCCCTGCCTGCCATTGCTGCAACGTGTGCGCGCGACCGCGCCGCAATCCGAATTGGATGCGACCGAGCGCCAGCGCAATCTGCGCGATGCCTTCGTCGCGCGTGGCGCGTTGCCGGCGCATGTGGCTTTGGTGGATGACGTGATGACCACCGGCGCGACCTTGCATGCTGCTGCGCAGGCATTGCGTCGTGCGGGTGTGCAGCGGGTGGATGCGTGGGTGTGTGCACGGGTGCCGTGAGGACGAGGACGAGGCTTCGCCTGTACCCTCACCGCAACCCCTTATCCTCTATATTCTCTTTACGATTCTGAGCGGCCGCGGGAGGAAGTGAGGTCGCCACGCCGGACTCTCCTGGCAAATGCCCGAACAGTTGCTGGAGTTGGCACGCTTGATGCGCGCGTGCCGACGATGATGGCGCACCTAGCGCAACGCCAGCGAGGCAGCGATGCTGACGAAGATTGCCACGCCAATCCAGTTGTTGTGCAGGAAAGCGCGGAAGCAGGGGCCGCGTTCGCGATGGCGGGCGATGTAGAATTCATAGATCACCAGCAGCGCTGCGATGCCCAGGCCTGCCCAATACGCCGTGGTGAGTTGTGCGCGCAGGCCTACCAGTGCCAAGGTTGCAAACATCAGCCCATACAGCACGCCTTGTGCGACCAGGTCGAACTTGCCGAACAGGATGGCGGTGGATTTGCTGCCCATGCGAATGTCGTCTTCGCGGTCGACCATGGCGTACCAGGTATCGTATGCAGTCGCCCACAGGATATTGGCCGCGTACAGCAGCCACGCAAGCAGCGGCACGCTGCCTTGCACTGCGGCAAAACCCATCGGGATGCCCCAGCCGAATGCCATGCCCAGATAGACCTGAGGCAGGTGGGTGTGGCGTTTGAGATAAGGATAGCTGGCGGCCAGGAACACGCCGGGCACGCTCAGCGCCACGGTCAGCCAGTTGAGGGTGAGCACCAGCGCGAACGCCACCAGCATCAGTGCGATGAATAACCATAGCGCTTCGCGTCCGGAAACCGCACCAGCGGCCAGCGGACGCGACTTGGTACGCTCCACGTGCGGGTCCAGCCAGCGGTCGGCATAGTCGTTGATCACGCAGCCGGCCGAGCGGGTCAGCCAGACCCCGGCGGTGAACACCAACAGCGTCCACAGCGGCGGCATGCCGTCTGCGGCCAGCCACAATGCCCACCAGGTAGGCCAGAGCAGCAACAGGCTGCCGATCGGGCGGTCGCCACGCACCAGCTTCCAGTATTGACCCAGTCGCAGCGGCCACGTCAGCGCGGACGCTGCGGGTATCTGTTCAACACCATGCTTGCTCATGTGGCAAAGAGTAGCAGCGCGGCTCGGCTGTGGTCATGCCTCGCCTGGAGATTGCGCCGCGTCGTGTGCCTGTACTGACCTCCCAAAGTACTTAGAGTGGCTAACAAAACGACTGCGCTCACCGCCACGCGGGCGCGGCCGGTGATCGGAATCGGCATGTACCACGCGTACACTGCGGTTCCTGGGCGCCGTCCGCACCCAATTGGCGACTGTTCGCTACGCTTTGTTAGCCACTACCAAGCGGGCACGATTACGTCTTGATTGACCGTCACCATCAACGTGGGCTTATCGGCACCGCCTGCAGGGACGGTGCTGGTGCTGCGCGCTGCTCGGCCAAGCGTGATGACATCGGGTTCACGCCTGCCGGCATCCCGACATTGCCCGCAGCGCCAGCGCGGCGCGCAGCGGGCGGGTCGTTGCGCGGGCCGGCCTGTGCCTGGCGTTGAATTCTGGCGCCGGGGACAAGTCTGAAGTTGTGTCGCCGCTACTGAAACGCTGTTCATGAAGCGCTGCAAGCGCACCTTGCAACACAACAGCCGCAACACAGCAGTAGCGTCACAACAGCTGCGCAGCCCGTTGAATCACCTCGGGCATGATCGCACCCACGCCCTTGCTGCCCTGCAATTGCTTGCAGGTGTCCAATGCAGTGGCCACCGAATCGTAGCCGATCATCGCGCTGCCATCGATGTCGGATGCGTAGATCAATTTGCCGCCGGTCCGTGTGGCAAGTGCACGCGCAACCGCGGGCGTGGTGTCGAACAATTTGATCGAGGTACCGAGCAAGGTCAGCTGGCCGGTCCGTGTCTCGATCGCGGCGGCCACGGTCGGCTGCTGTCCACTAGGACGGACGGCCGATGCCGCGCGCGCCGCAGTCGCGTTGTCAAGATAAATGGCATAGCGATCGAAGCGTGCCAGCGGTGTGTCCGCAGTTGTCTGTGCGGTCGACAGCGATTGCGAGCTGGTCGTCGCACGTGCAGCCTGAACGGGACGCACCACCGCACCGGGAATTAGCCGGAAACTTGTGCGGCCTACCGCAATGGTCTGCCCGGTGGCGGCATCGTGCAGGTGTTTGCTGCCCAGGCTCTGTGCCGAAGCAGCAGTGGACACGCTAGCGGCAACGACCAACAGCAGGGGAATCAGAGATGTCTTCATATCAGTGGCCCACCACGCGCATTTCGAACTCCTGAAGTTGTTCCTTGCCCTTGTCGGCGAGCATGTCGTTGACCTCCAACGTCCAGCGCCCGGCCGAGGATTCGTCCAGGAAGGCATTGCTGGAGGTCAGCCAGACCACCGTGCCATCCGGGCTCGTGTCGAGTGTGGAAAATGGCGTCATCACCGTACTGCGCGTGCCGCTGGGCGATACCAGCACCACCCGCAGATTGCTCGGATCCTTGTGCGTGGTCGAGAAGTACAGCTGCACCCCTTCCACCTTGAAAGACTGCGTGATGTTCAACGACAACCTGGCGGGCGCAGCGACACCGCCAATAGTGCTGCTCTTGCCCGCGTACACCCTCCACTTGGTGTCCTGCATCGCAGGCAGCGAGGTGAAGTGCATGGAACGTTCCACCGCCGCCGCCGCATCGACCAGCCCGAAGCCGTACCAGTTGCTGAAACGGTGATCAGCAGCATTGGTGATCCACCCTGGCTCGATCACCGTGCCTTTGTAAACGGCCTTGGGCTGGTTGGGATCGACCTGGACTGCGGTCGTGGCAAGAATGTATTTGACATCGCGCAGCGTCAGTTGCGGGTTGGCGCTCAGCATCAACGCGGCAACGCCTGCCACGGTGGGTGCGGAGGCAGAGGTGCCATTCATGCGTGCGCTGTAATTGCACGATGCATCGATCTTGGAGCGGCTGGTATCGAGTCCGTTTTGTGGTGCACGGTTGCGATCACGATTGTTACCGGCGGTGCAGCCGCTCAGATCGGTAGTGACGATCGCCGGCGAAAAGAATGGCTGCGGGCCCTGCGCATTGAGAATTCCATAGACCTCCTTGAAGGTCTCCGGATGCGGATCGAAGCGACGCTGGAAGCCGAACTCGCCCGAGAGCCCGGACACCCACAACGCTGATCCAGGCGACGAGTAACTCGCGCGTACCCCGTCGGCATTGACGGCACCGACGACGATCATGGTCGTCAAACTGTTGATGTAGTCGATATTCGCACTGCTGCAACCAACCCCGAGCTGCCGCGTCCGGTCGGCGCAGCGGTCGATCAGTTTGCCCTGCGCATCCACATCGATCAGCGTATTGAAATCGTTGCCTGCCGACTTGACGTAGATGCCACCTTTGCCGCCCCGCTGGGCCTGCATCAGCGTTTCAAGCGAGCGTTGTTCGTTGGTGTCGCTGAATGGATAGGACGGCGCGGAGACGCCGAAGCTGTTGTTGAACACGTCCATGCGACGCCCCTCGTGCCCATCGCCCCACGCGTAGCGAATATCGACGTATTGCTTGCTGCCATCGGTTTCAGCGATCGCGTTGAAGCCGGCCAGGCCGGCGTCCGGCGCAACACCGCGCCCGCCAATGTTGTTCCATCCGCGCTCGGCGATAATGCCGGCGACCGCAGTGCCGTGGTTGCTGTCGATCTCGTCCGCAGGCGGGGTGGGGTTGTTGGAGTCCTTCAAGAAGTTATGCGACCCGCCGGCGACGATGTTGTCGACAAGATCCTCGTGCGCGATCTCCAGGCCGTCATCGATGACGGCGACATTGACGCCTGCACCGCGGATGCCGAGCGTGTGCAGGATGTCCACGTCCAGGTCCACGCCGGGCACGGGGCGGCTGTCGCCGATCACCGGCTGACCTTGATTGAGCAGATGCCATTGGTAGTGCAATAACGGGTCGCTGGCCTCCTTCGCATTGATCGGTGGGTTGACACCGGTCGGGGTTGCCGCATTCGCTGCGAGCGAAGAAAGACAAAGCGCCAGCACGCAAGCGCAATGCAGCGGTAGGCGCCGCAGAGTAGAGGTTGTCATGGTGGGTTGTCGGTAAATGGATAGGACGAGTCTTGCAGGGTGTCGGCGACATCGACTGTCATGCCGCTCGGCATAGCAAAGGCCGCAGGTGTCAGCCTGCGGCCGTCGCGCTCACATCGGTTGCCTGATTGCCTGCATCACCACCAGCGATGCCTGCGCAACGCCACTGCTGTGTTGCAGGCTGGGCAGCGCACGTTGCGCTTTTTCTACCGATGGATAGACGATGACCGCGCTGCCGTCCACGGTCGAGGTATAAGCGATGGTCCCGCCGGTGCTGCTCGCAAGCGACCTCGCAGTTGCAGGCGTGGTGCCGGTGAGTTTGACGTGTGGGTTGACCAGCACCACACGGCCGTTGCGCTCGTTCACTGCAGCGGCAATGCTGCGTTCTGCGGTGGTGGAGAGACTGCGCGCCGCGCTTGCGGGTGCATCCAGTATTACGGCATACGGCCCGATGCGGGCGGCAACCTTGCCATTGGGGAATGCGCTCGCCATCCGTGCATGCGCACCGCCAGCCGATCCATGCGCTGTTGTTGCAGCGTCCAGCTGCAGGTTCTCGGTCACGACCGTGCCGGGCAGCATGCGGAACATGTCCGGGCCGGATTGAAAGCGCTCGCCCGTGGCTGCCGTTTGCAGGGCTTGGGCATCCATGTATTGGGATGCATGCGCGGCACCGATGGAGGCGATGGAAAGCGTCAGTACACAAGCAACGATCATCGGTTTCATGTCAGTGCCCCAGGATGCGAAGTTTGAAGGCGTTGAGTGCAACGGTGGTCCTGGGCTCGCTCATGTCGGTGACTTCCAAGGTCCAGACCCCGCGTGATGCCTCATCCAGAAACGCATTGCTGGAAGTGAGGTCGATGTAGAAGCCGGTCTTTGCATAGGGGGCCGGATCCAATGCGGAGAAGGGCGTGGCGACTACGCTGCGTGTCCCGCTCGGCGACACCAGAACCACCCGCAGGTTGGAGGGTGTCTTGTGCGCGGAATGCAGCGATAGTTGTACCGCTTCGACCTTCATCGCCTGCTGGATACGGATGCGCAGTTTCCCCGGCCGCGCCGGCCCACCGATCTGGCTGGCCGCATCGGTGGAGCTCACCCACTGCGTGTCGCGTACAGGCGGCAGCGGTGTGAAGTGGCTCGCCTTGTAGACAGCCGCAGCTGCATCGGCCAAACCGAAGCCGTACCAGTTGCTGAAGCGATGTCCTGCCGCGTTGGTGATCCATCCCGGATCGATCACGCTGCCCTGATAGACCACAGGCGGTTGCCACGGGTCGATCTGGCGCGCAGTTGTCGCAAGAATGTATTTGACGTCACGCGCGCTCAGGCTGGAATTGGCGCTGAGGATCAGCGCAGCGACGCCGGAGACGGTGGGCACGGAGGCCGAGGTGCCGTTCATGGTGGCGCTGTAGTTGCACGATGGGTCGATCTTGGACTTGCTGCCGTCCAAGGCATTGTCGACCGTGGTGGGATCGTCCGCGTTGTCGCCTGCGGCGCAGCCGCTGAGGTCGGTGGTGACGATGGCCGGGTCGTAAGCGAATGGTGCGAACTCCGGCGGAAGACTGGACGCCGCATCGGGAGAGAACTTGCGTTGATAACCGAATTCACCGCCAAGACCGGAGACCCACAAGGCAGAGCCTGACGAGGAATACGAAGCGTGCTCGCCCTTGGCATTGACGCTGGCCACAACAATGGTGCCGGGCAGATTTGTTAACGGGTCGACGTTAGCCAATATGCAGCCGACGTTCAGTGTGCGCGATAGTTCGCTACAGAGGTTGACGATATTTCCGTTTTCGTCTACTACGCTCAGGTCCCTGAATTTATTGCCCGCCGACTTGATGTAAATGCCGCCAAGACCGCTGCGCGTCGAGCGCATCAAGGTTTCCCATGCGCGACGTTCCTCATCGGAGATGTCTAAATAAACGGTTGCAACCGTCCCCCAGCTATTGTTGAATACATCGATATTGCGTGCCTCTGGCCCATCACCCCACGCATACCGGACGCTTGCGTCGTTATTGGACGAAGCGCGTGCAAGGAAATCGAATCCTGCCAGCAGTACTTCCGGCGCCACGCCGCGCCCACCGCGGCCGTTCCAGCCGACCGCACCGATGATGCCGGCGACAGCGGTGCCGTGGCCATTATCAGGGTCGATAGGCGTGGTGTCGTGCGATCCATCGCCGAAGTTGTGCGAGCCGTTGGGCAGGATGTTGTCGGACAGATCTTCGTGACCCAGCTCCAATCCGTTATCTACCACGCCGACCCGCACGCCGCGACCGCGGATGTTCAAGGCGTGCAGGATTTCCACATCCATATCGACGCCAGGCACCGGGCGGCTGTCGCCGATCACTGCCTGTCCCTGATTGAGCAGATGCCATTGGTAGCGCAGCAATGGATCGTTGGAGTTGGAGCTGGAGTTGGCATTGACAGCCGTAGCCGTCACCGGTGCTGCGGCCAGCGCCGAGGGTGGCGCGCTGCCGATCAGGAGGGCGCCGATCAACAGGGCGAGAGGTCGCCTGAGAAAAGAGTTCATTCCGTTTGGTTCCAGTCAAAGGGTAGGCACGGTCGAAGCGACACAGTCCTCGTTCCGGCCAATGGGGCGATCGGCCGTTGCAGCTGCTCCATCCAACCTAGCTCGCGCCTATGAAGTCCGAGTCTGTGGAGCCAGAAGATGTGTTGGGAGCGAAGACCCGGCGCTATTGGCCGGTTTAGGAAAAGTCCGTCAAGCATTAAAGCCGTCTAGACGCATGTTGCATTGCAGGCTGGCCACAGTGGCCGACATTGCGGGTCGATTGCTCGGTGAATGATGAAAGAATGCCTAGAGGCGGCGACAGGAGTCATGTTCGTTTATCCCAAAAAGTCACGTAACGTATCTTTACAGAAGTTGGAATGGTGCCACTAGATCATCCATCGGCTCCCCTGTGCGCAGCCGATATTGGCGATTGCGTCAGCATCGCCAATGCCTCGATTAGAAAGTGGGCAATCCCCGCCTGCAAGGCATGCGATATATGGTATCTATGTGACACGCTGCGCATTTTATGGCTGGCATGATACGTTGCGCGCTACATACGAAGTTTTCGGTATGAAACTGGCAGCGGCACTTCGTGATGCCATTGATATCGATCAATACAAAACATCGCGATGCGTCGATCTGCTTCGCATGCGAGTCGGTTTGCAAGACGCATGATGTCTATTGCGCACAGTGCATGCGCAGCGCAAAGGCGACACACGCAGGCGGCTTTTCTAAGAGCGGCTAACAAAACCGAGGAAGAGGCCGTCAGCAGATGATGGAGCAAGCAAGCCAGAGCAACGCCAAGTGGAGATCGATGCGGCGTTCAAAGCGGATGCGCAGTTTGCCCAGGCCTGCGAACCAGGCATGCGTGCGCTCGACGACCCAGCGATGACGGCCCAACCGGTCATTGCGCTCAATGCCCTTGCGTGCGATCCGCGCAATGATGCCGCGCTGCTTGAGGGAGGTGCGACACCGTTCGATGTCGTAGGCTTTGTCGGCATGCAGTTTGCTTGGCCCGCGACGCGGGCGCCCTGGTTTTGCGGAGATAGCAGGCAAGGCATCAAGCAACTCCTCAAACACGACCGAGTCGTGCCGATTGGCGCCGGTGACGCACACCGCCAAGGGCACGCCGTTGCGATCGACGATCAGATGCCGTTTGCTGCCGCGTTTGCCGCGGTCGGTCGGGTTTGGCGCGGTGTAGGCGCCCCCCGGGGGGAGGCCACACTGGCGGCGTCCAGACTTGCTCGGCTCAGATCCAGCGTCTGGGCGCGACGTCGCTCGGCCAGCAACACCTGATGCAGACGATTGATGCAGACGATGCCACACACCTGCGGCCTGCCAATCACGCAACCGGCGCCAGCAGGTCATGCCGCTGCCATAACCGAGTTCCACAGGCAGGTCTTCCCATGGCACGCCCGTGCGCAGGACATAGACAATGCCGTTGAGGGCTTGCTGATCACTGATACGCGGCCGTCCACCTTTGGACGAACGCTTCAGTTGCGCAATCAGTGGCTCGATGCGCTTCCACAGCGCAATGGCGGATCTCTTTGCGACGTGTCATGTCCGCAATTTTGCCGCCGGTGAGACAATATTCAATGGGTTTTGTCAGCCGCTCTTAAGCAGCCTTGCCGGTGAATTGCTCCATCAACAACCAACGACATCGACGTCCATGCCGTAAGGTGTTTTCCACCGATTGCGATATCGGTATAAAGCTTGAGCAATCTGCGGCGAATGTGCGATCAACGTCGACCTGACGCCACCCATCCCATGACCGCAGTCCGCGCAAGCCCCAGGCTACGGCACGCTACTGCCTATCCCACCTGTTTGGCATGCCCCGCGTCGCCAAGCGCAGTCACGCGCGCGACGGCTGTTCTGGCATAATGCGCGGCCAGGCGCTCGTAGCTCAGCCGGATAGAGTAGTGGCTTCCGAAGCCATTGGTCGGGGGTTCGAATCCCTCCGGGCGCACCAGATTGAAGCAGTCGGCCCGCTGCCATGCATTGCCATGACAGCGGGCCAAAGTCGTTTGCGGGCTGTGACGGCGAGAGCGTTAACCCGGTCGATGTGCATTGCAGGCGCCTGCCGTGCAGGCCGTCTGTTGGAAGGTCTTGCGAATCTGGGCGATTCACATCGGCGGCGTGTTGATCTTGCCGCTGCTGGCGATCACGGCCTGGATGGGCGCCAGCGGGCGAGCAGCCGCGGCGCCACCTTGTCAGGGGTCAATCAGATGTGTTCCGGCGGCGGGGCAGTCGCCTTGGACTGTTGCTTGCCGCGTGCGTGTTCGATGGCCGCGCGTAGCTTGCGGGCGGCTCCAGTGACGGCAGAGGCGGTGGTTTCGGCACTGTTGGTGGCTGCGATCGGCGGCAGGCCGGCGACGTGGGCTTCAATGCTGCAGGTTCGATCCGCTGCGCCGCCGCGCTGACCGTTCTCATCGCGTAAGTGCACTTCAACGCGGGTGATGTCGCTGGCGAAATGCGCCAGCTGGGCGGAGCAGGTCTTCTCGACATGCTGCACGACAGAGGGATCGTGCGGCACGTGCTTGTCGGTTTGGATCTGAATTTGCATATGAAGTGTCTCCTTTGCGGTCATCCGCTGCGTCTGCCTTAGCGGTAGCTGGATTCTGCGACAGCGGCGTGTTTTCGCAAAGTGACAAACGCTCGCCCCATTCATGCGTAACTTGGGATAGGGAGGCAAAGTCGGGCCACCGCCGATGCGAGTGCGTCGTTGGATGTCCAGGACCAGTCGCATTGCGCGTGCCGCCATCGGCTCACGCATGCCCGCCGTGGCTGAATCGTCGGCGCCGGTTGCTCGGCTCGACCGGGAGCAGTGGCTTAAGATGCGCGCACCCGCGGTGGTCCCGCGCCTGTCCGATGCCTGCCTGTGTCCGAATTTCGATGTGTCTTGGGTGCCCATCGTGGCGTGTTGCGGCGTGTGCTACTGATTGCCGCGCTGTGGATGGTGGGCGTGGGCGCTGCGGTGGCGCAGGACGACACGCTGCTGGAGGATGCGCAGACCCAGCTGGACAGCATGCAGAAGGTGCTGACTCAGGCCGAAGCGGGGATGGACGAATCCAACACCGACCAGCTGCGTGAGCTGGCCGATAAGGTCATAGGCGCGCAACGGCAGGCACAGGATCTTGCGCGCACGCTGGAGCCGCCGCTTAAAGAACTCAGCGTACGACTGGAAGGGCTTGGGGTCGAACAGAAAAATGAACCGCCCGACTTACATGACCAGCGCCAGTCACTGACCAAAGAGCGCGATCGGCTGGATGCTGAGTTCAAACGCGCCAACCTGTTGGCATTGGAAGCAAAGGATCTGGCCGATCGGCTCGAGAGCGCGCGCGCGCACCGCTTCAGCGAGCTGTTGTCCACGCGGGTGGCTTCGCCGCTGTCGCCCAAGCTGTGGAACCAGATCGCGCAGCAATGGCCCGACGACCGCGCACGCCTGCAGGGACTTTCCGACAAGGCGGTGCAGGTGGTGCGCACGGGAGCACCGGCCAACGGCATCGCAGGTCTGGTGACCGGTACGCTGGTGGCGCTATTGCTGGCGTTTCCGCTGCGCATCTTCCTGCGGCATCTGGGGCGGCGTTATGCGGCTTCACGTGCGCCCGGCGGGCGCTTGCGACGCTCCGGGCTCGCCCTGTGGTTCCTGCTGGTCGGCACGCTGAGCCTGGGTACGGCCGTATGGGTGCTGGCCGAAAGCGTACGCGCGCTGAGCGAACTTCCTGCGGATCTGGAGCAGTTGCTGAGTGCGGTTGTGGTAATCAGTTATGTCGCTGCCTTCGTCGGTTCGCTCACCGCCAGCCTGTTGATGAAGCATCAGCCCACTTGGCGGCTGTTCCCGCTGGACGATGCCACGGTGGATCGTTTGCGTGTGCATTGCCTGGCCACGGCGGCGGTGAGCTGGTGCAGTGGCATGGCGATCAGGATCAACGATGTGGCACGCAGCAGTAGCGCGTTGACCACCGCCACCGATGCGGTAGCGGCACTGCTGTATGCCGGGTTGATCCTGTCTGCCTTGGCTGGTTTGAGTCTTTCATTACGCGCGCACGCCGCCAATGTTGGCGCAGCCGATCCCGACAGCAACGCCCCGCCGCCGGTGGTCTCGCGCGGTGGTGGTTACATCGTGCTGATCCGCCTGCTTGGCCATCTGGCAGTGATCGTGGCGCTGGTGGCGGCCTTGTTCGGCTACATCAATCTGGCGCTGTTCGTGGAGCAGCAGATCATCTGGATCACCTTGGTGTGCAGCGTGCTCGGGTTGCTGGTGATGTTTGCCGACGATCTGACTACCTGGGTGTTCAAGCCGGAGAGCCGTTTCAGCCGTGCGCTGTCGCATGCGTTGAGCATCAGCAGCAGCCGGCTGGTGCAGGTGGGATTGTTGATGTCCGCGGCGGTCCGTGTGCTGCTCGTGCTGCTGGGCATTGCAGCGTTGGTGACGCCGTACGGTGCCAACATAGCCGCCGTGACCGGCTGGCTGGAGAACGTCTCGCACGGCATCACTATCGGCAAGGAGCTGATCATCACGCCCAGCGACGTGGCCAGGGCGCTATGCGTGTTCCTGCTCGGTATGGGCCTGGTGCACGTGGTGCAGAAGTGGTTGCTCAACACCTATCTGCCCAAGACCGAGCTGGATGCGGGCGCGCGCAATTCGATCAGCACGGTGGCGCGCTATCTGGGATGGTTGATCGTGGTGGTGTGGGGTCTGACCGCGTTGGGACTGGACTTGAAACGGCTTGCGCTGGTGTTGAGCGCACTGTCGGTGGGTATCGGTTTCGGTCTGCAGGCGATCACGCAGAACTTCGTGTCGGGGCTGATTCTGCTGGCGGAGCGGCCGGTGAAGATCGGCGACTGGGTTCGTATCGGCGACCAAGAAGGCGACGTGCGCAAGATCAGCGTACGAGCGACCGAAATTCAAGTGGGCGACCGCTCTACCTTGATCGTGCCTAATTCGGAATTGATCACCAAGAGCGTGCGCAACATGACGCTGTCCAATCCGATGGGCCGGGTGCAGCTGCAGTTTTCGGTGCCGCTGGAAACCGACGTGGCCAAGGTGCGCGACATGCTGCTGGCATTGTTCTCCGAGCATGCGAAGGTATTGGCCGATCCGGTGCCGTCGGTGTTCATCGATTCGCTGGCCGGCGGGTACGTCAACTTCAATTCGTTCGCCTACGTCAGCAGTCCGCGCGATTCGTATGGCGTACGTAGCGAGTTGTTCTTCGCGCTGCTGCAGCGGATGGGCGCCATGGCAATTGCGTTGCAGTCGCCCCAGGAGATCCGCTTCAGTCGTGCGGGCGCGGCAGTGGCGCGCGATGCCGGAAATGGGGAGTCTTCGACTTCTTCGCAGTGACGCTGCCGGATACGCGACGCGACCAGGCAATGACGACGTTGAGAGCGCCTGCTGCGTATACGCCTGCGATGCGTACCATGGCGCGTATCAATAACGCCATGTTGCACGATCGCAGTTAAGCGCCTTACTTAAAGCGGTATCGTCAAGCGATACCGCTTTGCGTCGTGCTACCTCTGCCAACGCATCTATCGATGCCCACGCTCTTCGCGCGCACGCACGCGGCGGTCGAACAATAATGCGCTGAGCACGATGCCCAAGCCCAGCACGACGCCGAGCAGGAACAGCGATAGCGCTATCGCCGGATAGCCCCACAGCTGCAAGCCGGTTTCGATACGCATCATCTGCGCCGAGGCCATGATCAGCGCTGCAGTCACGATGCCGGCCGCAACGCGGTTGGCTATCTTTTGCAGGCTTTCCATAAGGTGCGACTCTTCAAGGCCGGTGACGCGCATCTGCAATCGGTTTTCCGCGGCCAGCGAAAGAATTTCGGACATGCGGCGTGGCCCTTCGCGCACCAGATGCTGCAGCTCCATCGCTTCGCTGGCCAGGTTGGCAGCGGACAGCGATTTTTTCAGGCGCGCGCGCATCACGTGTTGCAGATGGCGCTCGACGACGCGACGTGTATCCAGAGTGGGCGACAACGCGCGACAGACGCCTTCCAGATTCAACAGCGTCTTGCCAAGCAGACTCAGTTCCGGTGGCGTGCGCAAACCGTTGGACGTGGCGATGCGCACCAGGTCCAGCACTACGCGGCCTTCGGATGTCGTGTCATGCGCGGCGTAGCGTGCGATCATCTGCCCGGTTTCGCGCTGATGGCGGTCTTCGTCGTAATCCTCCAGACGCGTGCTAAGTGCGATGGTCTCTTCGGCGACTTCCTCGCCGCGGCCATCGACAGCCGCAAACAACAGCTTGAGCAGGCGCTCGCGCAAGCGCGGCGGGACGTGCGCAACCATGCCCAGGTCGAAGATCGCCAGGCGCCCGTCTTGCAGGACGCGCAGGTTGCCCGGATGCGGGTCGGCATGAATTTCGCCATGCACGAACATCTGGTCCAGATAGCCCTTGACCAACTCGGCCGCCAGCTTGTCCATCGGTTGTTCGGTACGGCGCAGGCCCGAAATCCTGTCCACGCGCACGCCTTCAGCCAGCTGCATGGTCAGCACCTTGCGGCTGCTCAGGTCCCAGACCGGTTGCGGAACCCACAGCAGCGGGAATGGCTTGAGATGTTGACCGAAGCGCAACAAGGTTTCCGCTTCGTCTTCGTAGTTGAGTTCGGCGCGCAGCGTCTTGCCGAACTCGCCCAGCCAATCGGCAAAGCGCACGCGCCGCCCGATGCCGGTCAGCCGATCGGCAGCGGTGGCAAAACTCTTGAGCACGTCCAGATCCGAGCGCACCTGCGCGGCGACCTCGGGTTTTTGTACCTTGATCGCCACCGGAGTGCCATCGCGCAACGCAGCGCGATGCACCTGCGCCAGCGAGGCGCAGCCCAGCGGCACCGTATCGAAAAAAGAGAACGCCTTGTTGACTGCCACGCCCAGCTCTTCCTCGATAATCTGGCGAATGCGTTCCACTGGTACCGAGCTGGTGTTTTCCTGCATGCGCTCGAGCGCGGTGGCGAACTTCGGCGGCACGATGTCCGGGCGCGTGGACAACATCTGACCCAGTTTGACGAAGGTGGGGCCGAGCGATTCCAGGTCGGAGACGAACTGGTCCGGCGTACCTTCTGCGGGGACTTCGTACTCGTTGATCGCTGCCGGATCCAGATTCATGCCGGCAAACACACCCGACCCGCGATACCGCAGCAATAGGCGCAGGATCTGCGTCCGCCGATTCATGCCGCCCACCACGGAAGTATCTGCCGGGCTCGCGGCCTGGGCCGGTGCGCGGTGTGGGTCGTTCGGACTCAAGGCCATCTCCGGTACGTCGTGCGAGCGGCGAGTTTGGCCAGCGCCGGGTCGTTGCGTGGTGAATCCAACCGCTCCAGCGTGGTGCATGCGAGCCCTACCGGAACCAGCCACTACCGGGCGCAAGTGTTGCTACGCCGATGCCCGCATCACCCCTGCAACAGCGGCCAAACACCGTGCAATGGCCCGCCATCACCCCCCACAGGCGCTGGATCGGCGAAACTTCACAATCACTAACGAAGGAACTCCGCATGGCCGGTGCCAGCCTGTTCACCCTGCTCGACGACATCGCCGCGCTGCTGGACGACGTTTCCGTTTTGACCAAGGTTGCGGCCAAAAAGACCGCTGGCGTGCTCGGCGACGATCTAGCGCTCAACGCGCAGCAGGTGACCGGCGTCAGCGCCGACCGCGAATTGCCGGTGGTGTGGGCCGTGGCTAAGGGCTCGCTGGTCAACAAGGTGATCCTGGTGCCGGCGGCGCTGGCGATCAGTGCGTTGGAAGCCTGGCTACGCGGACGCGGTTACAGCGTGCCGTTGGTGATGCCGCTGATGATGATCGGCGGCGCCTATCTGTGCTTTGAAGGTGTGGAGAAACTGGCGTACAAGGCCCTGCACAACGAAGAAGAACAAGCGCAGCGGCATGCCGAACGCATCTGCGCGCTGGCCGACGAGAACGTGGACTTGGTGGCGCTGGAAAAGGACAAGGTCAAGGGCGCGATCCGCACCGACTTCATTCTGTCGGCAGAGATCATCGTGCTGTCGTTGGGCGTGGTGGTCGGCGTGTCGTTCGGGCAGCAGATCGCGGTTCTGGTGGCGATCGCGCTGGCGATGACCATCGGCGTATATGGCTTGGTCGGGGCGATCGTGAAGCTGGACGACCTGGGCCTGTACCTGACCAAGAAGGGCGCCGCACTTGCCGCGTTCGGTCGCGGCATCCTGGTGGCCGCACCATGGCTGATGAAGTTTCTGTCGGTGGCCGGCACGCTGGCCATGTTCCTGGTCGGCGGCGGTATCCTGGTGCACAACATCTCGGCGCTGCACCACCTGGCGGTGGATCTGGCCAACTCGTCCGGCAGCCTGGGCTGGTTAGTCGAGGCGCTGAGCAACATGTCGGTCGGCGTCGTTGCCGGTGCGCTCGTGCTGGGCGCGGTGACGCTTTTCCAGAAGCTGCGTGGGAAGAAGCCTCATTGAATAGGGATTGGGTTTTATCGGGGTCATGAGGGTAGCGGGTAGCCTCGGCTCGATGTGGTCTGTCGATTGGGCGCCTCCGGGCGGAGTGAGAAAACGCGCAAGCGGTTGTTGGCGATGCGCGAACAGTGCGCGGGCTCCCCGGATGGCCGCACCGCCGTTTCTCCGCCTGCGCCACGGCGGCACCTTGCGAAGTCACCTCCCCAATTCCGATCCTACCTCCTTGAGGGACTATCGCGCTTGTTAAGCTGGCTGCTACGCCATAAACGGATTGCTGCTCATGCCCAACCTGCTGGCAACCGAGTCTGACCGGGCGCGCAGACCATGCAATGAGCTGGCCCCTCGCTTGTGCGACGTAGGTAAATGCGTATGAAGAAGACGACTGAAAATCTCGATCTTGCGCAGACCATCCAGGCCGCCTCGCAGCCACCGTGCGACGAGCAGCTGGCGATGCGAGCGCCGCATGAACCGACTGCGTCCAGTGCAGGGCGCCGTGGCATCGATAGACGACGCTTTCTTGGTTTGGGCTCGGCAGCGGTGGCGGCCGGGATCGTGGGTGCTCCGGCATGCGCGGCGATTCCCTTCGTTGGCCAGATGCGCGCAACCTGGGTGACCAGCGTTTTCAATCTCGATTGGCCAAGTGCCGCGTCTGTCCAGATTGTCGACCCTGCCGAGCGCGTCAGGGCGCAGCAGCAGGAACTGCTGGCAATCGTCGACCAGGCCCAGGCGATGCATTTGAATACCCTGGTCTTTCAGGTCAAACCCTGTGCCGACGCGTTGTACCGCTCGCGCATTCTGCCGTGGTCGCCGGTGTTGACCGGCGTGCTTGGAAAGCACCCAGGCTTCGATCCGCTGGCATTCCTGCTGCGGCATGCGCATGCGCGCGGCATCCACGTGCATGCCTGGCTCAATCCCTACCGCGTGTCGACCGGCCTGGATCAGGCCACGCTCGATGCGTTCACGACCGCATCGAATGATTCGCCGCAGAGCGTCTATGTGCGGCATCCGGACTGGGTTGGCGTTGCTGCCGATCGGCTGATGCTCAATCCGGGACTTCCGGCCGTGCGCCGCTGGATCTGCACAGTGGTTGCGGAACTGGTGGCCTGCTACAACCTCGATGGCGTGCAGTTCGACGACTACTTCTACACCGAATCGGCGCAGTCTCCATTCGACGACGCGCAGACTTACGCCACGTATGGGGCCGGGTTCGCCGACAAAGGCGATTGGCGTCGCCACAACACCTATCGTTTGATGCGCGAGGTGGCCGGGACCATTCGCGCGATCAGGCCGGGTGTGGCATTCGGGGTCAGCCCGGCTGGCGTATGGCGCAATCGGCAGGATGATCCGCTGGGGTCGGACACGCAGGCGGGTGGCCCCGCGTTCGATACCGTGTACGCCGATACTCGCCGTTGGGTACGCGAAGAAATCGTTGACTACATCGTGCCGCAGATCTACTGGCCGCTCGCACGTCAAGCAGTGCGCTACGACACCCTCGCACGCTGGTGGGCGGACACCGTGCGCGGTCGTCGCGTGCAGCTTTACATCGGCATGGCGTTGTACAAAGTCGGGATTGCCAGTGCGCTGGAGCCGGATTGGACAGTGGACGGCGGCGTGCCGGAGATTGCCCGCCAGTTGGATGTGAATGCATCACTGCCGGAGGTTGGTGGGTGCATGCTGTTTCGACAGGGATTTCTCGCTGCAACCCAGACCCGACAGGTCGTGGACTATCTCAAGCTGCGTTGGCAAGATCCTTCGCGCAACTGACCCGCCGCCGAGTGGTTGTGCTAGCTACCCCAAGTTGTCGTGTCTCCATGCGTGCTCCGGGTTCTAGCGGCGTCGGCACCCCACCTGAGGGCCGGCCTCTAGTCGGCGCTGATCACGCGATTCTTGCCGGCCGCCTTGCCCTCGTACATAGCGCGGTCGGCGCGGCGGATCAGCTCGTCCTGAGCTTCGTCGATGTGCCGTAGCGCCACACCAGCGCTGAAGCTGATGAACACGCGCGCGTCGTCGTACAACAGCGAGCGCTGCGACAAAGCGCGTTGCAGGCGGATCACCGCTGCGCTGGCCTCGAAAATGGTCGAGTCCGGCAGCAACAACACGAACTCCTCGCCGCCGAAACGGGCGATGGCGTCGGTGGTACGCAACACCGCTTTGGCCACGTCCACGGTGTGGCGCAGTGCGGCGTCGCCACCGGCATGGCCATGGGTCTCGTTGAGGCGGCGGAAGTCGTCCAGGTCCAGCATCGCCACGCACAGCGGTTGGCCGCTGCGCTGGGTACGTGCGGCTTCGCGCTGGAACAGTTCTTCAAAGCCGCGCCGGTTGAGCGCGCTGGTGAGTTGGTCTTCGCGCACCAGACCGGCGACGTCTTTGAGCTCCTGTTGGAGCGAGGCGATGCGCTGTTCGGAATCTTCGACCTGACGCCGTGCGGAGAGCAGTTCATCGCGGGCGGCCAATGCCTGCGCCTGCACGCCGGCGGTGTCCTGCAGCAGATCCTGCAATAGCCGGTTGAGGTCGGGAATACCGCGAGCGTCGCCGATCGCCTGCGAATACCCGGCAACGCGATCGTGGTATTCGCCGGTGCTGGTGGCCATCCCATCGAGCCGGTCGACGAAGGACACCATCATCTCGCGCATGGCGGTCTTGGAATCGGCGATGCCTTGCTTGAGCACGCCTTGCTTGTAGATAACCTCGCGCAAGGTGCCGCGGGCCTGTTCGATCGAGCTGACGTCCAGCGGGCCGGAGATCAGCTGCCGCACCACCGAGATCTGACCCTGCAACCAGCTGCGATCGTCCAGAAGTTCGCCGACGTTTTCCAATAATAGATCGAACAGGCCGAACAACAGGTTCTGCTGTTCGCTGGCGTCTTCGGCACGCAGCCCGATCTGATGGCTCAGTTCGCGCAGCCGTTGTTCCAGCGTGATCAGCTCATGCCCCGGGCGCCAATGGCGCAGCGCCGATGCCAGCGTCTGCGCCTCTGCGGCCAGCTCCGGGCTGCGTTGCAGCAGGGTGGCCAGCGCATTGCCCAGCGCATGACGCAGCAGGTCGCATAGTTGCTCGGCTTCGGTGCGTCCTTCGGCCAGCGAATCGCCGGTATCGACGGTGCGGATGTATTTATCGATCAATTGACGCAGTGCGCGACCGTAGCCGGGCCAGTCGCCGGCCGCATACGCCGCGCTCAGACGCCCCCCCATGTCGCCGAGTTCGCCGTGCAGGCTGGTGATGCCTTCGGCAAACGCCAGCAGCAGCGCTTCCGGGTGGGCGGCATGCGAAAACAGATGCATCAATAGTGCCGTGGCAGCAGCTGGATCGTGCGTGCCGGACTTGGCCTTGGCCGGGACCAACCGATGCGCCGCCAAGTCTTGCCCGTCGCGCCTGCTGTTCATTACGCTGGGCATCGCAGCGGCAGGGCGTGCGGTGTCTGCGCCGCCCCAAGGCAGCAAGCGACGCAGCCCGCTACGCGGGCGGCTTGGGTGTTCAGGCTGGTCCGCCATGCGCCAGGGTCTCAAAGATCGTAGTGCTAACGCCTGTTATCGGCGCGCATGCGGGTCGCTTGAGCAAGCTGGGCCGTACTGCACAGCAAAAGTATGCAGACAATGAGCGAGGCAATGTCGCCACTGACGAGGCGAAAGCGCGAATGAACAAGTTATGCAGATGAGCAAGTTATGCAGATGAGAACGAATGCAGCTGCAATCTCCCGCATTCGGTGCGTTTCATTCCTGACGCACCAATAGAGTGATGTCATCGCACTGCCAATGTCGGGCTTATGCCTGCATGCATGCGCTGTTGTGCATCAAGGAATGTGGGCTGTTGCAGAAAAGTCAACACGTGTTCACGCATATTTTATTTGGTCGGGGTGTAGATTCACAGGCAAGGGCGACAGTGGAACACGCGCGTTGCCCCCGCTCCTCGTTCGTAGCAGGTTGTCTGGCTGAATTGGCAGACGATGGTTTTCGCTTCGCTGTTTTCCGTCTCCATCCACTTTACGACGGGCGTTTAGATGGTTGCCATGATGCCGCTTCACGCTACCACCGCACGCCTAGAGCGCAGCACGATGCTCCCTACTCTGAACAAGAGCGGGCGACCGCGTGATGCACGCGGACGTTTCATCCGTCACCACGAGCGGTTGCCGGTGTCGCTGGCCGACACGCGCGGTGCCTTGTTCGTGGTGTCGGAGATGGCGGACTTCATCAAGGCCGGTGGTCTGGGCGATGTGGCGGCCGCGCTGCCACGCGCGCTGCGCCATCGCTACGACGTGCGGGTGTTGATCCCCGGTTACCGTGCGGTGCTCGAGCGCGCCGGCAAGGTGGAAATCGTTGGTCGCGTGTTGGCGCATGCTGCGCTGCCGGCCTGCGACATCGGCCGCATCGTGCAATCCGACGGCCTGCCGATCTACATCCTGTTGTCCAAGGAACTGTTCGAACGCGACGGCTCGCCATACGTGAGCACCAGCGGGTCGGAGTTCGAAGACAACCCGATTCGCTTCGCCACCTTGTCGCATGCTGCCGCGCAGATCGCCGCCGGCCATGCCGGGCTGGGCTGGAAGCCGCGACTGCTGCATCTCAACGATTGGCCATGCGCTTTGGCGGCGGCGTATGTGCGTTGGTCCGGTGGCACCACGCCGTGCCTGCTCACCATCCACAATTTGGCCTATCAGGGGCTGGTGCCGTATTGGATGGCCGCTGCGCTGGGCATTCCCGCCGAGCGTGTGGCCGAGCTGGAGTTTTACGGGCAGATGTCATTTCTGCGCGGCGGCATCGTCAATGCCGACCATGTAAACACGGTCAGTGTCAGCTACGCCAAGCAGATCATCGGCCCGGCGCAGGGTTGCGGGCTGGATCGTTTGCTGGCCGCTCGTGCGGCCAAGGGCACACTCACCGGCATCGTCAACGGTATCGATGCCAGCTGGGACCCGCGGACCGACCAATACCTGGATTCGCATTTCAGCGTGAACCAGTGGCATGGCCGTCAGGCCAATGCCGTGCAGGTGCGCAAGGCGTTCGGGCTAGGCAAGAGCACCGGCCCGTTATTTGTGGTGGTGTCGCGGCTGGTGCATCAGAAGGGCCTGGACCTGATCTGCGAGGTTGCGCCGCAGATTGTGGCGGCCGGTGGCCAGATCGCAGTGATCGGCGGCGGCGAGCCGGAGATCGAACAACGTGTTGCCGAGCTGACCCGGCGCTATCCTGGCCAGGTCGGTGCCTTCATCGGTTTCGAGGAAGGTCTGGCGCGGCGCATGTTCGCCGGTGCCGACTTCCTGCTGATGCCCTCGCGCTTCGAGCCCTGCGGCCTGAGCCAGATGTACGCGCAGCGCTTCGGTTGCCTGCCGATCGCGCACGCCACCGGTGGACTGATCGACACCGTGGACGATGGCGTCACCGGTTTCCTGTTCCAGCACGCCAGCGTGGAGGCGTTGCGCCGCTGCCTGGAGCGCGCGTTCCGCACCTTCCGTCTGCCCAGCCTGCTGGCGGCGATGCGGCGTGCGGCGATGCTGCGTCCCAGTGGCTGGGATGTGGCCGGCAAGAAGTATCTGTCTCTCTACGAACGCACCGCCGCAACCGCGCCCGCGTTTGCGACGGTGTCATGAGCGAACGGTTGGGCGTGCAAGGGCGGCACACGGAAGCAGACGGTGGGACCACGGCAGACATGTCCGAGATCTCGCAGATCTTGCAGGCACTGGCCGATGGACTGCCCGCCGATGCGTTCGCGGTGCTGGGCCCGCACCCACAAGCCGACGGTCGCCGCCACGTCTGCGTGCTGGCCCCGGGTGCCAAGGCGCTGGATCTGATCGATCCGCGCGGCAAGCTGCTGGCGCGTATGCAGGCCAGCCCGATCGAAGGAGTGTTTGAAGGCACGCTGGCGGTCGAAGCGCCGTACCGGCTGCGAATCGTCTGGCCGGACGTGGTACAGGAGATCGAAGACCCCTACGCGTTTGCGGCCAGCCTCGACGAATCGACCTTGCTGCAGATCGCTTCAGGCGATGGTCAGGCATTGCGCAGCGCCTTGGGCGCGCAGCATCTACGCTGCAACGGGGTGCCGGGCGTGCGCTTCGCGGTCTGGGCGCCGCATGCACAACGCGTCGCGGTGGTCGGCGATTTCAATGGCTGGGACGTGCGACGGCATCCGATGCGTCAGCGCATCGGTGGCTTCTGGGAACTGTTCCTGCCCCGCGTGGAGGCCGGCGCCCGCTATAAGTACGCCGTCACTGCCGCCGATGGTCGGATCCTGCTCAAGGCCGACCCGGTAGCGCGTCAAAGCGAACTGCCGCCGGCTACCGCTTCGGTGGTGCCGGGTGCCGCCGCGTGCGCGTGGACCGATGCTGCCTGGATGGCCAATCGCGATGCGAGCGCGGCGCCGGCGCCGTTGTCGATCTATGAGGTGCATGCCGCCTCATGGCGGCGCGATGGGAACAACCAGCCGCTGGACTGGCCGACTCTGGCCGAACAACTGATCTCGTACGTGCAGCGACTCGGCTTCACCCATATCGAATTGCTGCCGATCACAGAGCATCCGTTCGACGGCTCGTGGGGCTATCAACCGCTGGGCCTGTATGCGCCCACCGCGCGCCATGGCAGCCCGGACGGTTTTGCGCAGTTCGTCGATGCCTGCCATCGCGCCGGCATCGGCGTGATTCTGGATTGGGTCGGCGCGCACTTCCCCGATGATGCGCATGGCCTCGCGCAGTTCGACGGCGCGGCCCTGTACGAACATGCCGACCCGCGCGAAGGCAGGCATCGCGATTGGAATACGCTGATCTACAACTACGGTCGGCCCGAAGTGACCGCCTACCTAATGGGCAGCGCGCTGGAGTGGATCGACCATTACCATCTCGACGGCCTGCGCGTGGATGCGGTGGCCTCGATGCTGTATCGCGACTACGGTCGCGCCGAAGGCGAGTGGGTGCCCAATGCGCATGGCGGCCGCGAAAACCTCGAAGCAGTGGCGTTTTTGCGCCAGCTCAATCACGAGATCGCTGAGCGCTTTCCCGGCGTGATGACGATCGCCGAAGAATCCACCGCCTGGCCCGGTGTGACCGCGCCGATCGGCGACGGAGGTCTGGGCTTCACGCACAAGTGGAACATGGGCTGGATGCACGACACGCTGAGCTACATGCAGCGTGATCCGGTCGAGCGCGCGCAGCACCACAGCCAACTCACCTTCGGCCTGGTGTACGCGTTCTCCGAACGGTTCGTGTTGCCGATGTCGCACGACGAAGTGGTACACGGTACCGGCGGCCTGCTCGGTCAGATGCCGGGCGACGACTGGCGGCGCTTCGCCAATTTGCGCGCCTATCTGGCGCTGATGTGGGCGCACCCGGGCGACAAATTACTGTTCATGGGCGCCGAATTCGGCCAGTGGAACGATTGGAATCACGACCAGTCGCTGGACTGGCATTTGCTCGATGGCGCGCCGCATCGTGGTGTGCAGCAACTGGTGGGCGATCTCAACGCCGCACTGCGCCGCGTGCCGGCGTTGTATCGCGGCACCCATCGCGCCGACGGTTTCGACTGGAGCGTGGCCGACGATGCGCGCAACAGCGTGCTGGCTTTCATCCGCTACGATCCCGATGGCGGTGCGTCACTGCTTGTGGTGAGCAACCTCACCCCGCAACCGCATCGCGACTATCGCGTGGGGGTGCCGCGTGCCGGCAACTGGCGCGAGATCCTCAACACCGACAGTGCCCACTACGGCGGCAGCAACCTGGGCAACAGCGGTCGTCTTGCGACCGAGCCGATGGGCATGTATGGGCACGCGCAACGCCTGCGCCTGACCCTACCGCCGCTGGCCACAATCTATCTGCAAGCGGAGAAATAACAATGAACGAGCGCAACGACACCACGCCGGCATGGGGCGCATGGCCAGCGGGTGAGGGACAGGTGCGCTTCGCGCTCTGGGCACCGGATGCCAACAGCGTGGATGTGGTTTTCGACGATGCCGCGCGGGTCGCGCTGCAAGCGGGACAAGACGGTTTTTTCAGCGTAGTGGTCGATTGCGCGGCAGATGCGCGTTATCGCTACAGCGTCGATGGCGGCGAGCCGTTGCCGGATCCGGCCTCTCGCTGGCAGCCCGACGGCGTGCATGGCCCCAGCGCAGTGCTGCGCACCGACGGCTACCGCTGGAACAACACCCAGTGGCAAGGACGGCCATGGGATGAAGCGGTGATCTACGAATTGCATGTGGGCACCTGCGGCGGCTATGCCGGTGTGCAGGCGCAGTTGCCGCAGCTGGCGGCGATGGGCATCACCGCAATCGAGTTGATGCCGTTGAGCGCGTTTCCCGGCGCGCACAACTGGGGCTACGACGGCGTGCTGCCGTACGCACCAGTCGAAGCCTATGGCACCCCGGACGAACTGAAGGCGCTGATCGACGCCGCACATGGGCACGGCCTGATGGTGTTGCTGGATGTGGTCTACAACCACTTCGGCCCGGACGGCAATTACCTGCACAGCTACGCCGCTCCGTTCTTCAACGAAGACAAGCCCACCCCGTGGGGCGCGGCGATCGATTTCCGCAAGCTTCCGGTGCAGCGTTATTTCCTAGACAACGCGCTGATGTGGCTGCACGAATACGGCTTCGACGGCCTGCGTCTGGATGCGGTGCATGCGATCACTCCGAACGCATTTCTCGATACCTTGCGCAAGACCGTGCAGGCCAGTCTGCCGGCCGGCCGTCATGTGCATCTGGTGCTGGAAAACGAATTCAATCAGGCCTCGCAGCTGCAACGCGGTTACACCGCGCAGTGGGACGACGATTTCCACAACGCCTTGCATGTGCTGCTGACCGGCGAGGAAGAAGGCTATTACGCCGCATTCGCCGATCAACCGACCCAGCATCTGGCGCGCGTGCTTGGCGAAGGCTTCGCCTATCAGGGCCAGCCGGATCCGCGTGGACATGTGCGTGGCGAGCCAAGCGGGGCGTTGCCGCCGCACAAGTTCGTAATCTTTGCGCAGAACCACGACCAGATCGGTAACCGTGCGCGTGGCGAGCGCTTGAGCGTGCTGGTCTCCCAACAACGCCTGCGCGCCGCGTTGGCGTTGACCGCGTTGACGCCGATGATTCCGCTGTTTTTCATGGGCGAACCGTGGGGCGCCAAACAGCCGTTTCTGTTCTTCACCGACTTCGGCCCGCCGCTGGACGATGCGGTGCGCGAAGGTCGCCGCCGCGAGTTCTCCCACTTCGCTGCGTTCGCCGATGAGGCCCAGCGCGCCACCATTCCCGACCCGAACAGCCACGCCACCTTCGCCGCCTCGCGTTCGCCGATCGAAGATGCCGCGCACGGTGAAGGCGCGCAGTGGACCGCATGGTTCACCGCGCTGTTGGGCGTGCGCCGCGAGTGCTTGGTGCCCGGTCTTGCGCAAGCGCGCGCTGTTGGCGCCCGCGTGCTGGCCGAAGGTGCAGTGACCGCCAGTTGGGAATTGCCCAGCGGGCTGTGGCATATCGCCTTCAACGTGGGTAAGGCGGCAGTGCCGTTGCCGCCGTTGCGCGGGCGTGTGGCGCATGCCGAAAACGTCGATGCCGATACGCAGCAATTGCCGGTCGATGGCTTTATCGCCTGGCACGAGGACCGGGCATGAGCGCGGACGCATTGCACGCTTTGGCCGCTGCGGCTGGGGTGATGGTGGATTGGGTGGACGCCAGCGACCAGCCGCGTCAGGTTTCCGAGCAGTCGATACATGCGGTGCTCACCGCGTTGGAGTTGCCTGCTGCGACCGCGGCACAATGCGAAGACAGCCTGCGCCGCCGCAAGGCGCAGGCCGCCGAGCCGGTCCCGCTGCTGACCGTGCAAGTGAGCGAACGCTTGCCGCTGCGCGTTGCGGCCGATGCCAGCGGCCGCTGGACCGACGACAGCGGCGCCAGCGAGCAAGCGCGTGCGGATGCGCAAGGACAGCTGCGCGCACCGCAGCGCTATGGTTACTGGACGCTGCAGATCGGCAATGTCGTTCAGCAGGTCGCGGTCGCACCGCAACGCTGCTTCAGCGTGGCCGATGCCTGTGGGCAGCCGTCGCCGCGTGTCTGGGGCATGGCGTTGCAGGTGTATTCGGCGCGTAGCCTGGACGATGGGGGCATCGGCGATGCCGCCGGCACCGTCGAATGGTTGCGGCAAGCGGCATTTGCCGGCGCCGATGCCTTGGCATTGAGCCCGGTGCATGCCTCGCGTCCGGTCACCGGCGCTTACAGCCCGTATTCGCCCAGCGATCGACGCTTTCTGGACCCGTTGCATGCTGCGCCGGTGCGCATCCTCGGCGAGCTGGCGCTGGAGGCGATCAACGAGGTGCCCGGCCTGCGCGAACGCTTCGACGCGTTGTACACCGGTGCATTGATCGATTGGCCTGCGTCCGCGCAAGCCAAGTGGGCGTTGCTGCGGCATCTGTACACCCGCGTGCCGTCCGATCACCCCGATCTGGTTGCCTTCCGTACCCAGGGCGGCGATGCGCTGGATGGCTTCGCGCGTTTTGCCGCGCAGGATTTCGGCGACAACGATCCGCAGTTGCATGTGTTCACGCAATGGCTGGCGGCGCGTAGTTGGTCCGATGCGCAACGCGAGGCGCACGAGCGCGGCATGAAGATCGGTTTGATCGCCGATCTGGCGGTTGGTTTCGATCCCAATGGCGCCGAAGCCGCGGCCGCGGCAGACACCGTATTGCGTGGGCTGGTGCTGGGCGCGCCGCCGGATGCTTTCAATGCCGATGGTCAGCATTGGGGCATCGGTGCGTACTCGCCGACTGCCTTGCGACGTAGCGGCTACGCGCCGTATATCGCGCTGCTGCGTGCTGTGTTGCGCGACCGCGGCGGCATTCGTATCGACCATATTCTCGGCCTGATGCGGCTATGGGTGGTGCCGGAAGGGGCCAGCTCCAATGAAGGCGCGTACCTGGCTTATCCGCTGCACGATCTGCTCAATCTGCTCGCGCTGGAATCGTGGCGGCATCGGGCCATCGTGATCGGCGAAGACCTGGGCGTGGTGCCGCCGGGCATTCGCGAAGAACTGTCGCGACGCGGGGTGATGGGCATCGATGTGTTGATGTTCACCCGTGACGAAGACGGTGCGTTCGTGTCGCCTGCGCGATGGCGCCCGGATGCGATCGCCACCACCACCACGCACGACCTGCCGACGCTGACCGGCTGGCGCGAAGGCCGTGACATCGCGTGGCGACGCAAGCTGGAATTGATCCAGCCAGACCAGGCAACCGACGATGCCAAGGCCCGTACCAAGGACTTGGCGCGTCTGGATGCCGCAGTCGAACGCGCTGGTCTGACCAGTGCGGACGATCCGCTGCTGGGCGCGCTGCGTTTCACCGCCACCAGCATCTCGCCACTGGCCTTGTTGCCGGTGGAAGACGCGTTGGCGCTGGAAGAACAACCCAATCTGCCGGGCACCGTCGAGGTCCATCCCAACTGGCGTCGACGCCTGCCCGACCCCTTGCCGCATGCGCGCCTGAGCACGGCGCTGCAGGGCGTTGCCGAGGCGCGTCGCGTCGCGGCCGTTTCGGAACCGCATCCATGATCGACCTACGCGCCACCGCCCGCCTGCAACTGCATGCCGGCTTTACCCTGCACGCTGCGCTTGCGCAGGTGCCGTATTACGCCGGGCTCGGCATCAGCCATCTTTACCTGTCGCCAATCGGCACGGCGGTGCCCGGCTCCACGCACGGGTACGACAATATCGACCCGACCGTGGTCAATCCCGAGCTCGGTGGCGAAGCGGCGTTGATCGCCTTGTCGCATGCCGTACGCGAACACGGCATGGGCCTGATCGCCGACATCGTGCCCAACCACATGGCCACGCATGCCCAAAACGCGTGGTGGTGGGATGTGCTGCGCAATGGCCGCAGCGCCAAGCATGCCGACTGGTTCGATATCGACTGGCGCGCGCCCGGCCGCGACGGCAAGTTGTGGCTGGCGGTGCTGGATCGCCCATATGCGACTGCGCTTGCCGAAGGCCTGATCACCCTGGTGGTCGAAGACGATGGCAGCGCGGCACTGGCGCATTACGACCAGCGTTACCCGATCCGTCCGCAGACACTGGAGATACCGGAAAGATCCGCGCGTGCGCAGTGGTTGCGCGACTACAACGACGGCGCCAAGCGTGGCGATGGCCGTTTGCACAAGTTGATCGAACGTCAGCCGTATCGGTTGAACTGGTGGCGCGTAGGCAACGACATGCTCAACTACCGCCGCTTCTTCGACATCACTTCGTTGGTGGCGTTGCGCGTGGAACTGCCAGCAGTGTTCGACGCCGTGCATGCATTGCCGCTGCGGCTGGTGGCCGAAGGCCATCTGGATGGTGTGCGCATCGACCACGTGGATGGACTCACCGACCCCACCGGTTACGTGCGCAAGCTGCGCAGCCGGCTGGATGCGGCCGGCCGCATGCGCGGGCTCAAGCCCGGCACGCTCGGCCTGTATCTGGAAAAGATTCTCGCACCGGGCGAGCACCTGCCGGCCGACTGGCCCTGCGATGGCACCACCGGATACGACTTCATGGACCAGGTCGGCGGCCTCCTGCATGACGCGGCCGGCTTCAAGCCGTTGGCGCGTGCCTGGCAGCGCGCAAGTGGGCGCAGTGGCGACTTTGCACAGGAAGAACGCGCCGCGCGCGACGAGATGTTGCGCGGCCCGTTGCAGACGGAGTTCAATCGCGCCGTCGGTGCGTTGTCGGCATTGGCGCGACTGGAACCGCCGACGCGCGAGTTCAGCCCGCAGATGCTGGCGCGCGGCCTGTGCGTGTTGCTGCGCTGGTTCCCGGTGTACCGCACCTATGCCGGCGCCAAGGGCGTGGCCGGCAGCGAGGCAGAACGTTTGCGCGCCACCGCCGCGCGTGCCCGCGAGAGCATGCCGGAGGCCATCGTGGCGGCAGTGGATGCGATCGAGCGCTGGTTGCTCGACGACGCGGGTGCCGACCGCGCACAGATCGCCTTGCGTCGCATCCTGCGTCGCCGCGTGGAGCAGTTGTCCGCACCATTGAATGCCAAGGCGGTGGAAGACACCGCGTTCTATCGACATGGCGTGCTGTTGTCGCGCAATGAGGTCGGCAGCCATCCGACCCATTTCGCCAACGCAGCTGCCGAGTTCCATGCGCAGAATCAGGAGCGCGCCAAGCACTACCCGCGCGCGTTGCTGGCGACTGCAACCCATGACCACAAGCGTGGCGAAGACCTGCGCATGCGGCTGGCGGTGCTGTCCGAGCAGCCGCGGTGGTGGATCGAGCAGAGCACCCAGTTCGATGCGCTGACCAAGACACTGGAGTCGCCGGCCCTGGCTGGTGGCGACCAGCAGATGCTGTGGCAGACGTTGGTGGCAGCCTGGCCGATCGGCCTGGGCGCCGATCAGCCCGAGCCGCTCGCCGCCTACGCCGAGCGCGTGGCGCAATGGCTGCTCAAGGCGGTGCGCGAAGCCAAGCTGCACACCAGCTGGACCGATGGTTCGCCGGCCTATGAACATGCCGTACAGGCCACCGTGGAGCAGGTGCTGTGCAGCCGCGTCGGACTGCCGCTGCGACGCGCGCTGCTGCGCGCCAGCAATCATATCGCCGCTGCCGGCGCGCGTAATGCGCTGGTGCAAACCACACTGCGCCTGACCGTGCCCGGCGTGCCCGATCTGTATCAGGGCACCGAAGGCTGGGATCTGTCGCTGGTGGATCCGGACAACCGCCGCCCGGTCGATTACGCGCAGCGCCAGCAGTGGCTGGAACAGGCGCGCGACTGGAACACCCTGCTGCGCAGCTGGCGCGATGGGGCGGTCAAGGCACGTCTCACTGCGCTGCTGTTGCAGCTACGCGCCGAATATCCGTCGCTATTTGCAAAGGGCGACTACCAGCCGTTGAACGCGACCGTCCGTGGCGATGCGCAGGTGCTGGCGTTCCGTCGGCAGTACCGCGGGCAGTCGCTGGTGGTCGCAGTGACGCGGCTGGGTGCTGGCCATGAGAGCGACGGCGATCTGCCGCTGCTGGTGCCGTCGGCGAGCTGGGGTCAGGCGTCGTTGGCGTTGCCGGAGGGCACGTACCATCATGTGCTCGACGGCAGCACGCTGCAGCCGCAGCGAGGCCGCGTGGCGATATCCACGCTGTTTGCACGTACGCCAGTGGCAGTGTTGTCGACCACCTGAGAGAACCTACGCAATGAACGACACGCAACGGCAGGCGCGGCTTCGCCAGTTGGCGCAGGAGATCTGGGAGGCCGAAGGTCGTCCGGATGGGCATGCAGACCGCCACTGGGCCATGGCCGAGCGGTTGGTGAATGCCGAAGAACGCGCAGCCGAGCAAGCCGCCGAGCATGCTGTCACGCCGATCACTGCACGCCAGTAACGGTGCTTTTGTCACCTTGTACAGCTTAAGAGCGGCTAGCAACGGCAGCGGTCACTATCAGGCGGGCGCGGTCGGTACTCGGAATCGGTATTACCTCCGTACACTCCGGTTCCGAGCGCGCCATCCGCACCTGCCTGGCGACTGCCCGCCATGTGTTGTCAGCCACTGCTAGCTGCAGGCCGATCCATGCAAGCGTGGAGAGGCATCCGCAATCGCACACCGTTTGAGTTCAACGTTCTGAGGAGTTATTGATGGCCACTCGCAAGTTCACGCAGCGCTCGCGCATCCGCGAAGGCCGTCCCAATCCGCTCGGCGCCACCTGGGATGGTCTAGGCGTCAACTTCGCGCTGTATTCGCGCAACGCCACCCGCGTGGAACTGTGTCTGTTCGACGAACGGGGCCGTGAGCAGGAGCGTCTGGTGCTACCCGAATACACCGATGAGGTGTGGCACGGCTATCTGCCCGACGCGCGCCTCGGCCAGCTGTACGGCTATCGCGTGCATGGGCCATACGCGCCCGACGCCGGTCATCGTTTCAATCACAACAAGTTGTTGCTGGACCCGTACGCCAAGCAGATCGTCGGTGAGCTCAAATGGGCGCCGCATCTGTTCGGTTACACCATCGGTCATCGCGATAAGGACCTGAGCTTCGATCGCCGCGACAGTGCCGCCTTCATGCCCAAATCTGCGGTGATCGATCCGGCGTTTACCTGGGGCCAGGATCGCCCACCGCAGACGCCTTGGAATCGCACGGTGATCTACGAAGCGCACGTGCGCGGATTGAGCATGCTGCACCCGGCGGTGCCGCCGGAAAATCGCGGCACCTTCTCCGCATTGAAGACCGACGAGCTAATCGACCACATCAGCTCACTGGGCGTCACCGCAGTGGAACTGTTGCCGGTACACGCCTTTGTCGACGATCAATATCTACTGGAAAAAGGCCTGCGCAATTACTGGGGCTACAACACGCTCGGCTTCTTCGCGCCGCAGGCGCGCTACATGTCAACGCGCAAAGTGGCCGAGTTCAAACAGATGGTGGCGCGTCTGCACCACGCCGGGCTGGAAGTGCTGCTGGACGTGGTCTATAACCACACCGCCGAAGGCAACGAACTCGGGCCCACACTGTCGTTCAAGGGAATCGACAACGCCAGCTATTACCGTCTGGCCGACGATCGCCGCTTCTACATCAACGACACCGGCACCGGTAACACCTTCGATCTGACCAATGCCGGTGCGCTGCGCATGGTGATGGATTCGCTGCGCTACTGGGTGCAGGAAATGCACGTGGACGGCTTCCGCTTCGACCTGGCCAGCATCCTCGGCCGCGAGCGTTATGGATTCGATCCGTCGGGCAGCTTTCTCGATGCGGTGCGCCAGGACCCTGTGTTGAGTCAGACCAAGTTGATCGCCGAGCCCTGGGATATCGGCCCGGGCGGCTATCAGGTCGGCAATTTCCCGCCGGGTTGGGTGGAGTGGAACGACAAATTCCGCGACAACGTGCGTGCGTTCTGGCGTGGCGATGGTGGCCAACTGGCCGAGCTGGCCACGCGCCTGACCGGCTCGGCGGACTTGTTCAACCACAGCGGTCGCCGTCCGACAGCATCGGTCAACTTCGTTACTGCGCATGATGGTTTCACGCTGCGCGATCTGGTCAGCTACGAAGGTAAGCACAACCTGGCCAACGGCGAAGAGGGCAGGGACGGCAGCGACCACAATATCTCGGCCAATTACGGCGTCGAAGGCGACACCGAGGACCCGGCCATCAAGCAGCTGCGCCGTCAGCAGATGCGCAATCTGCTCGCCACGTTGCTGCTGTCGCAGGGCACGCCGATGCTGCTGGCCGGCGATGAATTCGGCCATAGCCAAAATGGCAACAACAACGCGTATTGCCAGGACAACGCGCTGACCTGGATCGACTGGACGGCGGTCACCAAGGCTGCGGCCGCCGATCAAGCGGCGTTCGTGCGGCGATTGATCCGGATCCGTCAGCGCTACCCGTTGCTGCATCGTGCGCGTTTTTTCGACGGCAAGTTCGATGAAACGCTGGGCCTGAAGGATCTCACCTGGCTGGCGCCGAACGGCAACGAAATGGACGAAGCCGGCTGGCACGACCCGGAAGCACGCGCGCTGATGCTGCGTCTGGACGGCCGCGCGCCAGCCACCGGCCTGCGCGAGATCGCCGCCAACGTCACCTTACTGATGCTGATCAATGCCGCCTCCATCAGCGTGTCGTTCACGCTGCCGACGATGCACGATGAGCATTGGCGCGTCCTGGTGGATACCGCGCGGCATGGCGGCCGTGTGGTGGCCGGCGGCAGCGAATGGAAGGCGCCTGCGCATTCGCTGACATTGCTGGCGGTAGAGCGCGATCGCATCGCCAGCAGTGCGCGCATCGTCTCCGACGGTGCGCGCTGATGGCGGGGGTGGTCTGATGGATGTGTTGTTGGCAGGCGCAACAGGCTTGGTCGGCAAGCATGTCTTGCAACAGCTACTGGCCGATACACGCTGCACCGGCGTGGTGGCGATCACACGTCGGCCTCTGGCGCAGATCCATCCCAAACTACGCAACCAGGTGATCGATTTCGATCGCCTGGACAGCTGGACCGCACCGCGCATGGAAGCGGCCATCTGTGCGCTGGGCAGCACGATGAAACAAGCCGGCTCGCGCGAGGTGTTCTATCGCATCGATCACGATTATCCGATAGCGCTGGCCCGCGCGGCCTGCGCACAGGGCACTTCGGTGTTCGTGCTGAATTCGGCGGCCCATGCGAATGCGCAATCGCGCATCTTCTACAACCGCGTCAAAGGCGAACTGGAACGTGACCTGCGCACGGTCGGCTTCCCCTCCCTCACCTTCGTGCGCCCCGGCCTGATCGGCGGCAAACGCGAACAACGCCGCAGCGGCGAGCACATCGCCAGCCTCGTGCTGGGTGCGCTAGCTCCGGTTCTGCCGCGCCGCTTCCGCATCAATCCTGCCGCAGGTATCGCCGCGGCGATGGTGCTCGCCGCGCTGGCGCCGGCGCGCGGCGAGCACAGCGTTGAGGCGGCGGAGCTGGCTGGATAACGCTAGGTTGCTTACCCAAGTCAGCTAACGCCTCTGGTTCCTGATAACCTTGCATCGTCCGCGACAGGTTCGCCAAAAGGAAAGGTTATGCAATTGCTGATGAAAGGAACTCTGGCTTTGTTGGTCGGCGCATTATGCAGCTGCACCGCACCTGCTGGCAGCGCTGGAAAAGAGCCGCAAGCGGCAGCAGCTGCTCAGCCACCTACAAGTTCAGTAAAGGTTCGAGAAATTCTGGTAGTTAGTCAGGGAAGCGAGGTTACTGCCCAGAATCGACCCAAGCCGGTAAATCCTGATTCGCCGATTTCAGTTACCGTATCAGTCACCTATTCCGAGCCTGACTTACCACTTATTTCGCTTCGGTTGATCGACCTAAAGAACGGTCAGGTGCTAGGCGAGCAGACTCAGCGGATAGCAGCTGATAGTCATTCGGTGCAATTCGAATTCAAGCCTGCTCAGCCTTGGTCTGAGGGGCGCCATTTGCTGGAAGCACGACTCGGCAAGACTGGAAAAGTAGTTCAGCGCGAGTTTGACGTGATGCAGGGCCAACCCTCGGCCGCTGCCAAAGTCGACGCTAAATCTTAATTTGCGCTGCTTGGTAGGTCTTCCAGCGAGTGCAGGAATGCGCTTAGATCGTTCTGTTCTTCCGCAGTCAGTGAGATAGGCATGCCACGCACGAGGCTGCGGTAATAGATTTCGCGTTGGATAGCCTCTTCAAGATTTCGCACGCTGCCATCGTGCATGTATGGTGGCGTGCGGGTGACGTTGCGTAGTGTTGGTGTGCGGTAGGCCGCCAGGTCGCTGCCTTGGCCGCTGACTGCAAATCGCCCCAAAGCCGCGATGTCCGGGTCCGACAACACCAGTTCAGCGACCGGAACACCTTGTTCGCACTTGTTTTTAAAGGCTTGAATGGTTGTGCCGATTCGCCCGGCCATCTGATCCATTCCGACATTAGAATGGTGAAACTGATTATCCGTGAAAGCGGCCGGCGCATCATTCAATGCATGGCATGAGGAGCACTCGGCTTTTCCACGGAACACATCCAGGCCGCGGCGTTCTTCCGTTGTCATGGCAGTCGTATTTCCAGCGACAAAAGCGTCGTACCGGCTGCGGCCAGTGGTGACAGATGCCAAATAGGCCAGGATGGCACTTGAGATGCGTCCCTGATCGACGCGCTCATCGCCAAACGCTGCGTCAAATTGTGTCCGATACTTCAACTTCTTTGAAATCGCCTGGATCACCATGTTCATATCCGGCTGGGCCATTTCAGCCCGATTGGTGAAGGCCGCCACCGCTACTTGGTCTAGCCGATCCTCGCGACCATCCCAGAAGAAGTGAGTGAAGTAGGGAAGGTCCAATAAACTAGGCACGTTCCGCGTGCCAGTGCGCCGGCCGTAGACCGTTGGGACCGCGACATTTTGGGCAAACGCTTTGCCAGGATCGTGGCATGAGGCGCAGGACAGGGTTTGATTTGCACTGAGGGAGGCGTCGCGGAACAAGGTCTCGCCAAGGTTTACCTTGGCTTGATTGACTGGCTCATGGTCCAAATTCAATCCAACTAACCACCCGCCCCCCAGCACAGCCAGGGCGACGACAAAGAAAACCGGAATGATGACTTTTTGCGACATTTTTTCTTGCTTTCGAGGGTTGAACAGAGTATGAATGTCGCTCACAAAAATCTAGCCTCGAGTTAACCGCTCGACGGATCAAAGGAAGCCTCATGGATGGGCGATTGACCTCGCATTGTAAGCAAGCAACGGACGTGCGTCAGTCTATGAGGGCACCACTTGGCTTCTGGCGCGCAGGCAAAGTACTCCTGCTAGCGTTATTGATGCTTCTGTCCATGGCGTCCTCGGCCGCCACCTATGTCTATGACGGAAGCGGCAAATTGGTTGCGGTCAGTGACGATGCCGGGGCTAGTGCTCGATATATCTACGACAGCATAGGCAATCTGCTCACCATAGATCGATTCGCTGCAGATCAGTTGGCAATTTTTACCTTCAGCCCGGGACGCGGCGCTCCAGGCACGGCCGTCGTGATCAAGGGCCAGGGCTTTGGTACGACCGCCACACAAAATGTGGTTAAGTTCAATGGTGTGGTGGCAACGACTGTAGCTGCGACCGTCAACGAAATAACAGCCACTGTTCCCGCTGGTGCCACCACAGGCCCCATTTCAGTTACGGTTGGCAAAGCGGTCGCCGTAAGTCCACTCGATTTTGTCGTGGATGCCGCTGCGGCGGTTCCGACGATCACATCCGTCACTCCCACGCTGGTAGCGGTTGGCGAGCAGGTTACGATTGCGGGTAAACAGTTATTGCCTGTCGCAGGACAGACATCAACGTTTCTCAACGGGCGGGCGGTCTCCACGTCAAGTTCGTCAAATACGCAAATCGTGTTTCCCGTTCCGGCCAAGGTGGGCAGCGGCAAGGTCACGGTTATTACGCCGTACGGCTCGGCCACCACCAGTCAGGATGTGGTAGTAGCCCCCGCAAATGTTGAAACCACGAATATCGAGTCCGCGAAGCGGCTAACGCTCAATGCTGCCGCGCAAACCTTGGCGGTTGATACGACAGGCAAGGCCATTGCTGTCTTATATGACGCCGCCGTGGGCGATTTTCCAAGTCTGCAGTTCAGCAGCCTGGGGGCAGTGACTGTCGACTACACCGCGTATGATCCAACGAACGCCAACATTGTTTCCGGTTCGGTTTCAGCAACAAGTCCAACCGTCCACCTGCCGAGGATTTCGGTTAGCGGAACCTATTTGCTGCTATTACGCCCTTCCAGCGCTCCTGCCAGTTGGAAACTGGCTGTGGAAAAATCGCCGCTACTGGCCGTCAACGGCTTAGCGTTATCGCAAGCGCTCTCTGCCGGGGCACAGAGCAATAGGATTTTGTTTACCGCCACGGCTGGCCAGAACCTGGGCTTGGGTCTGAGCGATCTGGTGACACCGAATGCCACGAGCTATGTGTATCTGATGGTCTACAAGCCGGATGGCAGTGCTTTAGGCAGTCAATACTGCTACGCCAGCAATAGCGGCTGCCAGACCAACTTGATCAACCTGGAGGCTGGCACCTACAGCGTCGTGATGATCCCGCCTTCTGATGGCGACCGGACGATGCGCTTCAGGAGCACGTTGTCGACGGATGTAACCGGAGTGCTTGCAGCAGACAAGGTGCAGACGTTGACGTTGGGTCGGCGTGGCCAGAATGGCCGGTTGAGCTTTGCGGGCACGGCTGGTCGGACGGTAGCGTTGCAGGTGGCGGGCCAGACGATTGTGCCGAAGGGTCGGACGGTTTATTACACGGTCTACAAACCTGATGGCTCGGTGTTGGGTTCATTTACCACCGACTCGGCGGCAACGTTGAATTTGCCTAACCTGCCGGCGACGGGGACGTACACAGTGTTTGTCGACCCGTACTACGGCGAGACGCTCAGTGCGCAGCTGACGTTGTCTAGTGGCACTGCCGGCGGGCAAGTGACCAATGGTGCCAGTGGCAGTTTCGCTACAACGGTGCCTGGTCAGAATGTCTATTTGACCTTTACCGCCACGGCTGGCCAGAACCTAGGCTTGGGTCTGAGCGATCTGGTGACACCGAATGCCACGAGCTATGTGTATCTGACGGTCTACAAGCCGGATGGCAGTGCTTTAGGCAGTCAATACTGCTACGCCAGCAATAGCGGCTGCCAGACCAACTTGATCAACCTGGAGGCTGGCACCTACAGCGTCGTGATGACCCCGCCTTCTGATGGCGACCGGACGATGCGCTTCAAGAGCACGTTGTCGACGGATGTGACCGGGGTGCTTGCAGCAGACAAGGTGCAGACGTTGACGTTGGGCCGCCGTGGCCAGAATGGCCGGTTGAGCTTTGCGGGCACGGCTGGTCGGACGGTAGCGTTGCAGGTGGCGGGCCAGACGATTGTGCCGAAGGGTCAGACGGTTTATTACACGGTCTACAAACCTGATGGCTCGGTATTGAATTCATTTACCACCGACTCGGCGGCAACGTTGAATTTGCCTAACCTGCCGGCGACGGGGACGTACACAGTGTTTGTCGACCCTTACTACGGCGAGACGCTCAGTGCGCAGCTGCTGTTGTCCACTGGCGTTACTGGCGGGCAAGTGACCAATGGTGCCAGTGGCAGTTTCGCTACAACGGTGCCTGGTCAGAATGTCTATTTGACCTTTACCGCCACGGCTGGCCAGAACCTGGGCTTGGGTCTGAGCGATCTGGTGACACCGAACGCGACGAGCTATGCCTATTTGACGGTCTACAAGCCGGACGGTAGCACTGTTGCAGGTCGGGTGTGCTATGCCGCCGACAACGGTTGCCAAACGAACTTGATCAACCTGGAGGCTGGCACCTACAGCGTCGTGATGACCCCGCCTTCTGATGGCGACCGGACGATGCGCTTCAGGAGCACGTTGTCGACGGATGTGACCGGGGTGCTTGCAGCAGACAAGGTGCAGACGTTGACGTTGGGCCGCCGTGGCCAGAATGGCCGGTTGAGCTTTACGGGCACGGCTGGTCGGACGGTAGCGTTGCAGGTGGCGGGCCAGACGATTGTGCCGAAGGGTCAGACGGTTTATTACACGGTCTACAAACCTGATGGCTCGGTATTGGGTTCATTTACCACCGACTCGGCGGCAACGTTGAATTTGCCTAACCTGCCGGCGACGGGGACGTACACAGTGTTTGTCGACCCTTACTACGGCGAGACGCTCAGTGCGCAGCTGCTGTTGTCCACTGGCGTTACTGGCGGGCAAGTGACCAATGGTGCCAGTGGCAGTTTCGCCACAACGGTGCCTGGTCAGAATGTCTATTTGACCTTTACCGCCACGGCTGGCCAGAACCTGGGCTTGGGTCTGAGCGATCTGGTGACACCGAACGCGACGAGCTATGCCTATTTGACGGTCTACAAGCCGGACGGTAGCACTGTTGCAGGTCGGGTGTGCTATGCCGCCGACAACGGTTGCCAAACGAACTTGATCAACCTGGAGGCTGGCACCTACAGCGTCGTGATGACCCCGCCTTCTGATGGCGACCGGACGATGCGCTTCAGGAGCACGTTGTCGACGGATGTGACCGGGGTGCTTGCAGCAGACAAGGTGCAGACGTTGACGTTGGGCCGCCGTGGCCAGAATGGCCGGTTGAGCTTTACGGGCACGGCTGGTCGGACGGTAGCGTTGCAGGTGGCGGGCCAGACGATTGTGCCGAAGGGTCAGACGGTTTATTACACGGTCTACAAACCTGATGGCTCGGTATTGGGTTCATTTACCACCGACTCGGCGGCAACGTTGAATTTGCCTAACCTGCCGGCGACGGGGACGTACACAGTGTTTGTCGACCCTTACTACGGCGAGACGCTCAGTGCGCAGCTGCTGTTGTCCACTGGCGTTACTGGCGGGCAAGTGACCAATGGTGCCAGTGGCAGTTTCGCCACAACGGTGCCTGGTCAGAATGTCTATTTGACCTTTACCGCCACGGCTGGCCAGAACCTGGGCTTGGGTCTGAGCGATCTGGTGACACCGAACGCGACGAGCTATGCCTATTTGACGGTCTACAAGCCGGACGGTAGCACTGTTGCAGGTCGGGTGTGCTATGCCGCCGACAACGGTTGCCAAACGAACTTGATCAACCTGGAGGCTGGCACCTACAGCGTCGTGATGACCCCGCCTTCTGATGGCGACCGGACGATGCGCTTCAGGAGCACGTTGTCGACGGATGTGACCGGGGTGCTTGCAGCAGACAAGGTGCAGACGTTGACGTTGGGCCGCCGTGGCCAGAATGGCCGGTTGAGCTTTACGGGCACGGCTGGTCGGACGGTAGCGTTGCAGGTGGCGGGCCAGACGATTGTGCCGAAGGGTCAGACGGTTTATTACACGGTCTACAAACCTGATGGCTCGGTATTGGGTTCATTTACCACCGACTCGGCGGCAACGTTGAATTTGCCTAACCTGCCGGCGACGGGGACGTACACAGTGTTTGTCGACCCTTACTACGGCGAGACGCTCAGTGCGCAGCTGCTGTTGTCCACTGGCGTTACTGGTGGGCAAGTGGCTAATGGCGCCAGTGGCAGTTTCGCCACAACGGTGCCTGGTCAGAATGTCTATTTGACCTTTACCGCCACGGCTGGCCAGAACCTGGGCTTGGGTCTGAGCGATCTGGTGACACCGAACGCGACGAGCTATGCCTATTTGACGGTCTACAAGCCGGACGGTAGCACTGTCGCAGGTCAGGTGTGCTATGCCGCCGACAACGGTTGCCAAACGAACTTGATCAACCTGGAGGCTGGCACCTACAGCGTCGTGATAACCCCGCCTTCTGATGGCGACCGGACGATGCGCTTCAAGAGCACGTTGTCGACGGATGTAACCGGAGTGCTTGCAGTAGACAAGGTGCAGACGTTGACGTTGGGCCGCCGTGGCCAGAATGGCCGGTTGAGCTTTACGGGCACGGCTGGTCGGACGGTAGCGTTGCAGGTGGCGGGCCAGACGATTGTGCCGAAGGGTCAGACGGTTTATTACACGGTCTACAAACCTGATGGCTCGGTATTGAATTCATTTACCACCGACTCGGCGGCAACGTTGAATTTGCCTAACCTGCCGACGACGGGGACGTACACAGTGTTTGTCGACCCTTACTACGGCGAGACGCTCAGTGCGCAACTAACGCTCGGCCTATCGAAATGACTTTACCAGGCGACTTCAAGGAAGGCGAAATGGAATCTGGCAACAAGACACGCACGCATTGGCTCTGGAGCACGAGTCTGGGCATGCTGGCGGCTGTGTCGAGCACTGGCTCGGTCAGTTGGGCGCAGTCGCCGAGCTTGGCGAGCGCTGCTGCGACGCATGTGAGCGCATCTGCTCCTGGCAATGCAGCAGTGGCGCAACGCATTGTGCTTGGCGGCGATCAGACGCTGCGTCTGGAGGCGTCGGGCAGGTCCATCGTGTTGACGCCACAGGACAGGCAACTGCGTGTTCGCTCCTGGCGTCTTCCTGAGCAACGCCTAGGCGCCAGTCTGACGCGGCTAGCCGATGGCCAGGTGCTGGTCTGGGGTGGCGCCAGTGCACAAGGCGCCCTGCGCGTTGGCGGAT
The DNA here is from genome assembly GCF_017603965.1 of Xanthomonas fragariae. Taxonomy (NCBI): domain Bacteria; kingdom Pseudomonadati; phylum Pseudomonadota; class Gammaproteobacteria; order Lysobacterales; family Lysobacteraceae; genus Xanthomonas; species Xanthomonas fragariae. Next base: position 378,722 of record NZ_CP071955.1, read on the forward strand.
ATTTGATCGACCCGGAACAAGATACGTTGCAGCCGGTTGCGTTGTCAGGTCTGCATCCACGTGCGCACCATAGCGCCACGGTTCTGACCGATGGCCAGTTGCTGCTGGCCGGCGGTGAGGGGACTGCGGGTCAAGCGCAACTCTGGAATCCCCAGACCCAGCGTGTGGTGACGTTGGTCATGCCTGCCAGGACCGGGCACGCAGCCACCCTGCAAGCCGACGGGCAAGTGCGTTTGTCTGGTGGGACGGGAACGGGTGCCGGGTCGCGTACCGATCTGCTGTTCGACCCGGCAAGCCAGAGGTTCAGTCCAGCGCAGCCGCGCTGGGCAGCGGCGGCGGACACGGCGCTGGCTGCATCCCTTCCGGCAGGTGGGCAAGCCCAGGCCGATCCGGACACGCGTATCGCGCTGCGTTTTACGCGCCCGGTCCAAGGCGCGGACGTCAAAGACACGACGGTGTCGCTGATGGGGCCGGGTGGCCTGGTGGAAACACGCGTGTCCACAGCCGAAGGTGGCCGGCTCGTTTTTATCCATCCCAAGGCAACCCTCTTTCCGGACACCAGCTACACGGTGCTGGTGCAGGGACTGCATGGTCTGGATGGCAAAGCGGTGCCGCTGTCTGTGGTTGAGTTCAAGACCGCTGCGATTGCCAGTGCTGCCGATGCGACACCGGCCACTGCCAAGGGCGCAGCGCCGGCTAGCGCAGCCATCGGCAAAGCCCCGGCCCTGTTGGGGTGCGGCACTGACCATCCGTTCCCCTGCAAGTTGTCGTCGTCGTTGAGCGAAGGCGCCTGGCGGCCAGGGCAGGACAGTACGGATGGACGCTGGCGGGTCGAAGGTTCTCAGCCTGAAGCCCTGCCCATCAGTGCTCCCGAAGTTGCCGCCATGGCCAGTGGGCTGACCAGCGTCAGCGGCCAAGTGCTGCTGGTCAATGGTCGGCCTCTTGCGGGTGTGGAGGTCAGTGTCGGGTCAAGCAAGACCCGTACGGATCCGACCGGACGCTTTGTGCTGACGGGTATCGCCCAAGGGCGCCAAGCGCTGTATGTCGATGGCACGTGCGCCAATATCGCCGGACGTGAGTATGGCCAATTCGTGGTGGGTGTGGATCTGAAGGTCGGCCAGCTCACCCGTTTGCCTTACACCATGTACGTGCCGCAGATCAGTGCACGCGATAAGACACACCTTGCCTCCCCATTGAAGCATGACGTGGTGGTCACCCATCCGGATATTCCCGGATTGCAGATCCATCTTCCGGCCGGCACCGTGATCCGCGATCGCAAGGGTCGTCTGGTCCACGAATTGGCGATCGTGCCCACCCCCGTCAATCGGGCCCCGTTCCCGGTGCCTGCCAACTACCCGATGTATTTCACGCTTGAGCCAGGTGGTGCGCTGATCCAGGGCTTGACGCCGCAAGCCGCGCAGGGCGTGAAGGTGCTGTATCCCAACTACGACAAGTTGCCGACCGGAACGCAAGCCAACTTTTGGATCTACGAACCGGCGCAGGGTTGGCGTGTTTACGGCAAGGGACGGGTGACCTCCGATGGCACACGTATCGCGCCAGAGGCCGGTGTGGGCCTGTATCAGGCCATGGGGGCAAGTTACAGCATCGATAGCAACACCCCGCCTCCCGAGCCTGACAAGCCGCCAGTGAGCGACGGTTGCAATTGCGATGCCGGTGGCGCGGGTGCGACTGCAGGCGATCCGATCGACCTTTTCACGGGCGAGTTTTCCTATGAAGAGAGCGACGCGGTGGTTGGGGGTCTTTCCCCGATCGCGCTCACGCGTTTCTACCGGCCGCACGAAACTGTAAAGCGCGACTTTGGCATCGGCACCGCAGCGGGTTTCCGCTACACCTTGTATGCGCCGGCAGCGGACTACAATCAGCTGCAGCTGGTGCTGCCAAGCGGTGCGCCGATCGTGTTCATCCGGACATCGGGGAGTGGACTGACCGGCCAATGGGCGCAGTCCGGCTCTCTGTCGGGATATGCGGGCGCCACCATTACGCAAGGCACTCCATCGGGGCACGGTTACCTGCTTGCCTTGCGCGATGGCAGCAAGATGTATTTCAACCAGTACTCTCCAAACCAGCTCGAATGGACGACCGATCGGTTTGGTAACCGGGTCGATTATGTTTACGATGCCGGCCTGGTGGCGCGGATCGTGTCGGCCAATGGCCGTTATTTGGCAATCGGCTACGACAGCAGCAATCGGGTCAGCACCGTCAAGGATCCCTTGGGCAGCAGCTGGTCCTACGCGTACAACGCTGACGGATACCTCAGCAAGGTGACCCGTCCAGATGGCAGTACGCGCAGTTTCACCTACAAGGTGCGCGAGCAGGACGCGACGCTTCCTGGCCAGGTCCGGCTGCAAGCCATCTATGACGGCAAAAATCAGCGCGTGGTGTTCAATGAGTTTGAAGACGCGGCAGGCACCTGGAGCGGTCGTGTGGTCAAACAGACCCAGGCAGATGGTGGGGTATTGACCATTGATGACGCACATGACGAGGCAGGCACGCGTGGTCGGCTGATCACCCGGCCGGACGGTAGCCAACGACGGGTGGTGTTTGATCCAGCAACCCATTATCCGAAGACCGATACTGCCGCCTACGGCACGCCGCTGGCCCAGACCATCAGCTACGAACGCGGTGCCGGTGGGCAAATCACTGCCCAAATCGATCCGCTTGGGCGGCGTACCGAATATGCCTACGATGGCAGCGGTCGCAAGACGCAGATCAAGGCGATGGCAGGCACCAGCGCGGCCCGCACCACCACATTGGTTTACACCGCCGATGGCGATCTTGCATCGATCACCGACCCGCTCGACCGCACGACCCGTTTTGGTTACACGGCCCGCTGCCTGACCTCGGTGACCGACCCCATGGGCAAAGTCACCACAGCCACCTGCAACGCCGCAGGGCAACGCCTCACACTGAGCGATGCCTTGAATCACACCACCACCTTCACGTGGACCGGCGAAGACCTGACCCAGATCAGCGACCCGCTCGGCCGCACTGTGCATTTCCGCTACGACGTGCTGGGGCGGATGATTGCCGCCCAGGACGTGCAGGGCAACCTCGCGCGCATGGAGTACGACGTGCTGGGTCGGGTGGTGAAGTCGATCGATCCGTTGGGCAATACCGTGCAGACGGGGTTTGATGCCAACGGCAATGTCGCGGCGATCCTGTTGCCGCATGGCAACGGCGTCACGTATAGCTACGACAACCGCGACCGCCGCCTTACCCGCACCGACGCCCTGGGCCAGGTGGAGCGCTGGACCTACGACAAGATGGACCGGGTCACCCACTACACGGACCGGCGCAACCGTGTCACCACCTATGCTTACGACACCTTGGGCCGGCCGACCACGACCACGTTCCCAGGCATGGGCGGCAGCGTGACGGCCAGCTACGACGCCGGCAACCGGATGGTGGCGCTGGCCGACAGCGTGTCCGGCACGCTGGGCTGGAGCTACGACAGCTTCGATCAGGTCACCGCCGCCAACAGCCCGCAAGGCACGATCACCTACGGCTACGATGCAGCGGGCCGTCGCACGAAGATGCAGGCGGCCACCCAGGCGCCAGTCGTCTATGGTTACGACCCCGCCGACCGCCTGACGGGCATCACCCAAGGCCCCGAGAAGGTCATCTTCGCCTACGACCCCGCCAACCGACGCATCACCCAAACCCTGCCCAACCACGTGCAAACGGCCTACACCTACAACAACGCCAATCAGGTCACCGGCCTGGCCTGGGGCAAGGCCGGGCAGGCGGCGCTGGGTAGTCTGGGCTACGGCTATAACAGTGTCGGCCAACTGGTTGCGCAGACCGGCACGCATGCATCGCAGTCACTCCCACCGGCGAGCAGTGGCAACAGCTTCGACGACAATAACCGGCAGACCAAGGCCAACAACGTTGCGCTGAGCTATGACGAAAGCGGCCACCTGCTCAACGACGGCAGCCGCAGCTACATCTGGGACGACCGCGACCGGCTGAGCGAGATCCAGCAGGGCGGTACGACGATCGCCAGCTTCAGCTATGACGCGCTGGGACGGCGGACGGTCAAGACGGAAGGCGGCACAAGTACGCAGTATCTGTATGACGGCCAAGACGCCGTGCAGGAAACACAGGGCACCACAGTCAATCCGATCCTGACCGGGCTGGGCATCGACCAGCGCTATGCACGTAACGATACAGGTGGCAGGACGTACTTCCTGAGCGATCAGTTGGGCAGCACGCGCTTGCTGACGAATGCAGCGGGCGGTGTGGTGCAGCGGTATGAATATGATCCGTATGGAACGACGACGCAGAGCAGTACGGCTTACACCAATCCGTATCAGTACACTGGGAGAGAAAAAGATTCAAGTGGCCTGTATTACTACCGGGCGAGGTATTATCGGCCGCAGTGGGGGCGGTTTATTAGTGAGGATCCGATTGGGTTGGCGGCTGGGCTGAATAGTTATGCGTATGTTGAAGGCAACCCACTCGCCTTCACTGATCCCCTCGGTTTGATCAAACTTCCGGAGAATCCCTCTGGACTTCCGTCAGGCTATAAACCAGATTCTTCTCATCGGGATCCGAACGGCGAGCGCTGGACTAACGGTACTGATGTTCTTGATTTTCATAGGGGAAGAGCTGGTAAACCAGGTTGGAGAGGTAAGGATCATTGGCACCATAATGGAGGAGATAAGCACTACTCGCCAGGTGACGAATGCCCGACATTAGATCAAGATAATTTAGAAGATAAGGATTTCATTGATGAAATGAGTGAAATCACAGGATTAACTGGCGGAGCCCTAATTATTTACTTGATTATGTCAGAAGGGTCTCGTGCGTTTCCTCCAAGAAATTTAATTCCTATCCCATAAGAGTTTATTGATGAAATTAAATATAAGTGAAATAAATCGTACTCTTGCTGATAAAGGTGACCTTCATGATTGCAAGATAATTCGTATGGAATGGGGTTCTAGCTTTAAGTTCCTTAAAATATTTATTGCTGATTTAAACGAAAATTTCATTGGTCTTCCAGAATACTCTGGCCCTGAACCAGGGTGTCTGATATTGAGTGGAATTAGTTCAGTGAAATTTGATATCAGCCAACCGGAAAATGAAATTAGAATTTACGAGGCTTCAATTAATGAAATCAACGGTGTGCAAGTTTTAGAGATTTTGTTAGCTCCTTCCGGAAGAATTTTTTTGTGCTCTACTGAGGTAAATTTTTTACTAGGAACTGTTAATACTAATAAGCAATTCATGTAACCTGTCGGGTATGAGGGTGTGTCAAACAAACTGGGGTCTGTCAAACAAACTGTGTAACCTCAGTTTTCATAGCGCGTCCATTGGCACGCGGTCCTCGCCAAACATCACCTCGAAGCTTTGCAGAGCGGGTTTCCAGTGATGGATCGAGCGCCAGTTCTTGGATGCCTCGCGCACGGACAAAAACAGCGATTTGAGCGCCGAATCGTCGTTGGGAAAAATGCGCCGGTTGCCGGTGAGCTTGCGCATCACCATGTTCAACGATTCAATGGCGTTGGTGGTGTAGATCACCTTGCGAATCTGCGGCACAAACTGGAAGAACGGAATAATGGTGTCCCAATTGCCGCGCCACAGACGAACTACTGCACGGTATTTGCCGCCCCATTGCGCGTCCAGTGCATCCAGTTCGCTCGCCGCTTCCTCCGCCGTGGCTGACTGATAGATGCGCTTGAGCGCGGCCACCACCGCCTTGCTGTCGCCGGCGTTGACGTAACGCAAGCTTGCCTGCTCCTCTCACCGGTCGAGGCCGGTCGCTTGTCATAGGGCAGTTAGGTTTCTCAGCAGCCAACTAACGCTCGGCCTATCGAAATGACTTTACCAGGCGACTTCAAGGAAGGCGAAATGGAATCTGGCAACAAGACACGCACGCATTGGCTCTGGAGCACGAGTCTGGGCATGCTGGCGGCTGTGTCGAGCACGGGCTCGGTCAGTTGGGCGCAGTCGCCGAGCTTGGCGAGCGCTGCTGCGACGCATGTGAGCGCCTCTGCTCCTGGCAATGCAGCAGTGGCGCAACGCATTGTGCTTGGCGGCGATCAGACGCTGCGTCTGGAGGCGTCGGGCAGATCCATCGTGTTGACGCCACAGGACAGGCAACTGCGCGTTCGCTCCTGGCGTCTTCCTGAGCAACGCCTAGGGGCCAGTCTGACGCGGCTAGCCGATGGCCAGGTGCTGGTCTGGGGTGGCGCCAGTGCACAAGGCGCCCTGCGCGTTGGCGGATACTTGATCGACCCGGAACAAGATACGTTGCAGCCGGTTGCGTTGTCAGGTCTGCATCCACGTGCGCACCATAGCGCCACGGTTCTGACCGATGGCCAGTTGCTGCTGGCTGGCGGTGAGGGAACTGCGGGTCAAGCGCAACTCTGGAATCCCCAGACCCAGCGTGTGGTGACGTTGGTCATGCCTGCCAGGACCGGGCAAACAGCCACCCTGCAAGCCGACGGGCAAGTGCGTTTGTCTGGTGGGACGGGAACGGGTGCCGGGTCGCGTACCGATCTGCTGTTCGACCCGGCAAGCCAGAGGTTCAGTCCAGCGCAGCCGCGCTGGGCAGCGGCGGCGGACACGGCGCTGGCTGCATCCCTTCCGGCAGGTGGGCAAGCCCAGGCCGATCCGGACACGCGGATCGCGCTGCGTTTTACGCGCCCGGTCCAAGGTGCGGACGTCAAAGACACGACGGTGTCGCTGATGGGGCCGGGTGGCCTGGTGGAAACACGCGTGTCCACAGCCGAAGGTGGCCGGCTCGTTTTTATCCATCCCAAGGCAACCCTCTTTCCGGACACCAGCTACACGGTGCTGGTGCAGGGACTGCATGGTCTGGATGGCAAAGCGGTGCCGCTGTCTGTGGTTGAGTTCAAGACCGCTGCGATTGCCAGTGCTGCCGATGCGACACCGGTCACTGCCAAGGGCGCAGCGCCGGCTAGCGCAGCCATCGGCAAAGCCCCGGCCCTGTTGGGGTGCGGCACTGACCATCCGTTGCCCTGCAAGTTGTCGTCGTCGTTGAGCGAAGGCGCCTGGCGGCCAGGGCAGGACAGTACGGATGGACGCTGGCGGGTCCAAGGTTCTCAGCCACAAACCCTGCCCATCAGTGCTCCCGAAGTTGCCGCCATGGCCAGTGGGCTGACCAGCGTCAGCGGCCAAGTGCTGCTGGTCAATGGTCGGCCTCTTGCGGGTGTGGAGGTCAGTGTCGGGTCAAGCAAGACCCGTACGGATCCGACCGGACGCTTTGTGCTGACGGGTATCGCCCAAGGGCGCCAAGCGCTGTATGTCGATGGCACGTGCGCCAATATCGCCGGACGTGAGTATGGCCAATTCGTGGTGGGTGTGGATCTGAAGGTCGGCCAGCTCACCCGTTTGCCTTACACCATGTACGTGCCGCAGATCAGTGCACGCGATAAGACACACCTTGCCTCCCCATTGAAGCATGACGTGGTGGTCACCCATCCGGATATTCCCGGATTGCAGATCCATCTTCCGGCCGGCACCGTGATCCGCGATCGCAAGGGTCGTCTGGTCCACGAATTGGCGATCGTGCCCACCCCCGTCAATCGGGCCCCGTTCCCGGTGCCTGCCAACTACCCGATGTATTTCACGCTTGAGCCAGGTGGTGCGCTGATCCAGGGCTTGACGCCGCAAGCCGCGCAGGGCGTGAAGGTGCTGTATCCCAACTACGACAAGTTGCCGACCGGAACGCAAGCCAACTTTTGGATCTACGAACCGGCGCAGGGTTGGCGTGTTTACGGCAAGGGACGGGTGACCTCCGATGGCACACGTATCGCGCCAGAGGCCGGTGTGGGCCTGTATCAGGCCATGGGGGCAAGTTACAGCATCGATAGCAACACCCCGCCTCCCGAGCCTGACAAGCCGCCAGTGAGCGACGGTTGCAATTGCGATGCCGGTGGCGCGGGTGCGACTGCAGGCGATCCGATCGACCTTTTCACGGGCGAGTTTTCCTATGAAGAGAGCGACGCGGTGGTTGGGGGTCTTTCCCCGATCGCGCTCACGCGTTTCTACCGGCCGCACGAAACTGTAAAGCGCGACTTTGGCATCGGCACCGCAGCGGGTTTCCGCTACACCTTGTATGCGCCGGCAGCGGACTACAATCAGCTGCAGCTGGTGCTGCCAAGCGGTGCGCCGATCGTGTTCATCCGGACATCGGGGAGTGGACTGACCGGCCAATGGGCGCAGTCCGGCTCTCTGTCGGGATATGCGGGCGCCACCATTACGCAAGGCACTCCATCGGGGCACGGTTACCTGCTTGCCTTGCGCGATGGCAGCAAGATGTATTTCAACCAGTACTCTCCAAACCAGCTCGAATGGACGACCGATCGGTTTGGTAACCGGGTCGATTATGTTTACGATGCCGGCCTGGTGGCGCGGATCGTGTCGGCCAATGGCCGTTATTTGGCAATCGGCTACGACAGCAGCAATCGGGTCAGCACCGTCAAGGATCCCTTGGGCAGCAGCTGGTCCTACGCGTACAACGCTGACGGATACCTCAGCAAGGTGACCCGTCCAGATGGCAGTACGCGCAGTTTCACCTACAAGGTGCGCGAGCAGGACGCGACGCTTCCTGGCCAGGTCCGGCTGCAAGCCATCTATGACGGCAAAAATCAGCGCGTGGTGTTCAATGAGTTTGAAGACGCGGCAGGCACCTGGAGCGGTCGTGTGGTCAAACAGACCCAGGCAGATGGTGGGGTATTGACCATTGATGACGCACATGACGAGGCAGGCACGCGTGGTCGGCTGATCACCCGGCCGGACGGTAGCCAACGACGGGTGGTGTTTGATCCAGCAACCCATTATCCGAAGACCGATACTGCCGCCTACGGCACGCCGCTGGCCCAGACCATCAGCTACGAACGCGGTGCCGGTGGGCAAATCACTGCCCAAATCGATCCGCTTGGGCGGCGTACCGAATATGCCTACGATGGCAGCGGTCGCAAGACGCAGATCAAGGCGATGGCAGGCACCAGCGCGGCCCGCACCACCACATTGGTTTACACCGCCGATGGCGATCTTGCATCGATCACCGACCCGCTCGACCGCACGACCCGTTTTGGTTACACGGCCCGCTGCCTGACCTCGGTGACCGACCCCATGGGCAAAGTCACCACAGCCACCTGCAACGCCGCAGGGCAACGCCTCACACTGAGCGATGCCTTGAATCACACCACCACCTTCACGTGGACCGGCGAAGACCTGACCCAGATCAGCGACCCGCTCGGCCGCACTGTGCATTTCCGCTACGACGTGCTGGGGCGGATGATTGCCGCCCAGGACGTACAGGGCAACCTCGCGCGGATGGAGTACGACGTGCTGGGTCGGGCGGTAAAGTCGATCGACCCGTTGGGCAATACCGTGCAGACGGGGTTTGATGCCAACGGCAATGTCGCGGCGATCCTGTTGCCGCATGGCAACGGCGTCACGTATAGCTACGACAAGCGCGACCGCCGCCTTACCCGCACCGACGCCCTGGGCCAGGTGGAGCGCTGGACCTACGACAAGATGGACCGGGTCACCCACTACACGGACCGGCGCAACCGTGTCACCACCTATGCTTACGACACCTTGGGCCGGCCGACCACGACCACGTTTCCGGCGATGGGCGGCAGCGTGACGGCCAGCTACGACGCCGGCAACCGGATGGTGGCGCTGGCCGACAGCGTGTCCGGCACGCTGGGCTGGAGCTACGACAGCTTCGATCAGGTCACCGCCGCCAACAGCCCGCAAGGCACGATCACCTACGGCTACGATGCAGCGGGCCGTCGCACGAAGATGCAGGCGGCCACCCAGGCGCCAGTCGTCTATGGTTACGACACCGCCGACCGCCTGACGGGCATCACCCAAGGCCCCGAGAAGGTCATCTTCGCCTACGACCCCGCCAACCGACGCATCACCCAAACTTTGCCCAACCACGTGCAAACGGCCTACACCTACAACAACGCCAATCAGGTCACCGGCCTGGCCTGGGGCAAGGCCGGGCAGGCGGCGCTGGGCAGTTTGGGTTATGGCTATAACCCCGTGGGCCAATTGGTTGCGCAGACCGGCACGCATGCATCGCAGACCCTGCCGCAGCCCAGTGCAAATAACAGCTTCGACGACAATAACCGGCAGACCAAGGCCAACAACGTTGCGCTGAGCTATGACGAAAGCGGCCACCTGCTCAACGACGGCAGCCGCAAGTATGTCTGGGACGACCGCGACCGGTTGAGCGAGATCCAGCAGGGCGGTACGACGATCGCCAGCTTCAGCTATGACGCGCTGGGACGGCGGACGGTCAAGACCGAGGGAGGCACGAGCACGCAGTATCTGTATGACGGCGAGGATGTAGTACAAGAGACGCAAGGCAGCACGGTGAACCCGATCCTGACCGGGCTTGGCATCGATCAACGCTATGCGCGTAACGATACGGGTGGCAGGACGTACTTCCTGACCGACCAGTTGGGCAGCACGCGCCTGCTGACGAATGCAGCGGGCGGTGTGGTGCAGCGGTATGAATATGATCCGTATGGTGCGACGACGCAGAGCAGTACGGCTTATACCAACCCGTATCAGTACACAGGAAGGGAAAAAGATTCAAGTGGCCTGTATTACTACCGGGCGAGGTATTATCGGCCGCAGTGGGGGCGGTTTATTAGTGAGGATCCGATTGGGTTGGCGGCTGGGCTGAATAGTTATGCGTATGTCGGCGGCAACCCGATATCGCACTCAGATCCAACCGGGAAAATTTTAGTCAACGTTGTTACCGGCGTCATCGGAGCAGTAATTGGGGGTGGCACGAATTTGACTATGCAGCTCCTTCAAAATGGGGGGAATTTAGACTGTGTGGATTGGGGTGATGCGGCTATCGCCACAGGTGTTGGTGCTGTAGCAGGAGCACTTGCGCCTTTTGCTGCTAGTGGTATGGTGGCGGCAGCTCTCGGTGCAAGTTCTAACATGGCGCAATATGGGTTGACTCAGCTGTCAAATAATGAAGATATTACTGCTGGTGGCTTAGGCTGGAGTGGCGTTACTGGCGCGGGTGGTGGAATAATCGGTGGTGCATTCAGTCGTTCTGGAATTAGGTGGGATGAAGCATCGCCCTGGCTTGGTGCTGGAGTGGCAAAAAGTATGAATGAAACTGGGGATATTGCTGCTAATACAGGTGCAAGTAGTCTACTAAGAAACGTTGGTGGTGGAATGTGGGGCAACATTCCGGAGCCCGGTAATTCCGGTTCTAAGTGTGGGTGCAAGTAAATGCTGAGGTGGGCTGTCATTATTTTTGTGGTTAACTTTGGCGCGTTTACTCCCTGGATATTGGAGCTTCCCACGCGAATAGCATTAGGTGCTTTGAATGGAAATTCGGTTCGTATCAGGCTGAATTCCGCTCGCTTCGGTATGGTTGGAGTTATGATTCTTCAGCTGATGGGTTTTTTTTGTTGGTTCGGCGTATGTTTAGTTCCTATATCCTTCGCGAAAGATATGAATGAAGTATATCCAGTCGCCTTGTGGTTTGTTGTGCCTTTTTTCCTAGGTATCGGGCTTGCGGTTTTTATTAGAGGGATTGGCCGAAAGGGTGGGTCCTAATAATGTAACAGGTCATTTTTTCGATATGAGGTCTGTGATCTGTCAACCGCCCTGGGCCAGATGGAGCGCTGGACCTACGACAAGATGGACCGGGTCACCCACTACACGGACCGGCGCAACCGTGTCACCACCTATGCTTACGACACCTTGGGCCGGCCGACCACGACCACGTTCCCAGGCATGGGCGGCAGCGTGACGGCCAGCTACGACGCCGGCAACCGGATGGTGGCGCTGGCCGACAGCGTGTCCGGCACGCTGGGCTGGAGCTACGACAGCTTCGATCAGGTCACGGCCGCCAACAGCCCGCAAGGCACGATTACCTACGGCTACGATGCAGCGGGCCGTCGCACGAAGATGCAGGCGGCCACCCAGGCGCCAGTCGTCTATGGTTACGACACCGCCGACCGCCTGACGGGCATCACCCAAGGCCCCGAGAAGGTCATCTTCGCCTACGACCCCGCCAACCGACGCATCACCCAAACCCTACCCAACCACGTGCAAACGGCCTACACCTACAACAACGCCAATCAGGTCACCGGCCTGGCCTGGGGCAAGGCCGGGCAGGCGGCGCTGGGTAGTCTGGGTTATGGCTATAACACCGTGGGCCAATTGGTTGCGCAGACCGGCACGCATGCATCGCAGTCCCTCCCACCGGCGAGCAGTGGCAACAGCTTCGACGACAATAACCGGCAGACCAAAGCCAACAACGTCGCGCTGAGCTATGACCAAAGCGGCCACCTGCTCAACGACGGCAGCCGCAAGTATGTCTGGGACGACCGCGACCGGCTGAGCGAGATCCAGCAGGGCGGCACAACGATCGCCAGCTTCAGCTATGACGCGCTGGGACGGCGGACGGTCAAGACGGAAGGCGGCACAAGCACGCAGTATCTGTATGACGGCCAGGATGTAGTGCAGGAAACACAAGGCAGCACGGTGAACCCGATCCTGACCGGTCTTGGCATCGACCAGCGCTATGCACGTAACGATACAGGTGGCAGGACGTACTTCCTGAGCGATCAGTTGGGCAGCACGCGCTTGCTGACGAATGCAGCAGGCGGTGTGGTGCAGCGGTATGAGTATGATCCGTATGGAACGACGACGCAGAGCAGTACGGCTTATACCAATCCGTACCAATACACTGGGCGGGAAAAGGACGCGAGCGGCCTGTACTACTATCGGGCGCGATATTATCGGCCGCAGTGGGGCCGGTTTATTAGTGAGGACCCTATTGGGTTGGTTGGAGGAGTAAACGGATATATTTATGTCGAGGATGGCCCGCTGCAATACAATGATCCATTAGGGCTCTGGAAAGTGACTATATCAATATTTGATTTTTTTGGAGGATCTCTTTTCTTTGGTAAGGATGAAAATTCCGGTGGTTTTATTGGCATACGTGCCGGTTTCGGTATAGGTGGTGGTATTTCATTTGAACCTCTTGGAAATGCGTCAGGATCAAATCCCTGTAGCAATGGAGGCTTTGGCCTTGGTGGGTACGGTGAAGTCAGTTTTAATGCACTCTTTATACAAGCAGGAATTGAGCTATATGGAGGAGGGAAGTGGACTCCGTCAGACAAATCGAAATTGACACCATATGGTGATTTTCAGCCATCTGCCTCTCTGGGAGATAGCGGGGGAATAAATGCAGAAGCTTCCGTAGGCGTCGAGTTAACTCTACATGGCGGGCGCCCATACAGACATTGAAGGTTAATTATGAAGAAAAAAACAAAAATAATTTACTTAGTTTTGCTAATTATAATATTTTTCGTGGGGGTTTTGATTGTAATAATTAATGGAAGGGCGGCAGAAACTTCCATTAATTATGTTAAAAATGAATCCTTGGAAATATGTGGCAGTGCAGGGGCTACCTCTGTGCGTGTTAAACTATTTCCCGTTCGTATAAAAGTTATCGGAGATAGCGGGTACGCCGAATTTCATCTATCTGCGGAATGTAGTGAAAGTCACTCCGTCGCGGTTAAAATAAATTTAAAAAAGAAAGTTGGACGATGGTGCGTCACTGATTCATCTGTCGATGGTTCTGTAAAAAGGAATGTAGATTTCTGTGAAAGGTGAATTTTACAGATTTTTCGATTAGCCCTGAATATCAGCCAGTTTTTAGACATTGGGCCGCGTAGGGTGCTATTTTTCGTAGCCTCCCATCGTTTCAGACACAAGCTCTGCCTGCACGAAGTGCCGATGCGAATTTTTGCAGCCATGATGTGCTCCCAGCATTCATTGTGTCTATTCTTACGAGGGGCTCGCAATTTCTCCAGCTGAGGATCAGGGCTAATCAAGTAATTTTATGATAGATATCATGAAGGCTGATTCCTGAATTAATGAGGGCGTTGGTGCAGGCCCCAAGACTTGGACAGGTATTGCGCCAAATGGTGATGTATGGACAGGTAGACCTGGCGGAGTTGGTGAGAATCATGGTCCCTACGGACCTTATCTTCCATGAGGTCGCTAATGATGATAGTTATAGAATTTCTTTGCGTATTTGGCATCCAACATCGCCAAGTAAGTCAATTATCAATAATATTGGCTTAAATTCTAAATTTTCACAAGATCTTGGTGAAAGGCGGAAAAATCCAAACGGAATGGAGTTGGATGGATTTTATAGGGAGACTTACTGTACTTTTGCTATTACAGAAAAAGTGTCTGGATATTTTGTCGATGGAGTAAATTCTGCTCTTCCTTCGACGTCCCCCCGCCCTGAGTAGCGGCCGGGTTTAGAGTCCAGTGCTAATGATATCGGTGTTGGCCAGATGTTGGGCATAAGCAGCCGGTGTCATGCCGCCGATTGCTTTCTTGGGTCGATCCTGGTTGTATTCGCGCCGCCAGCGTTCGATCTCGGTGCGTGCATGCAGCAGTGTTGGGAACCAGTGCTCGTTGAGGCATTCGTCGCGTAGTCGGCCGTTGAACGATTCGACGTAGGCGTTCTGGTTTGGCTTGCCGGGTTGGATCAGCCGCAACTGCACGCCACGGGCATGCGCCCAGGCGACCATTGCCTTACCGCAAAACTCCTTGCCGTTGTGCCCCGAGGGCAGGCTTCGCGCTCAGTGCGGATCACCTGCGGCAAACCGCGACTGTGGGCCAGTCGGTCCAGCACGCGCGTCACCCCGTGGCCCGAGATTGCGCGCTCCACGTCGATGGCGACCGCTTCGTGGGTTGCATCGTCCACGATCACCAGACACTTGAGTACCCGCCCTTCGGCAGTGCGGTCGAACACGACGTCCATCGACCACACCTGGTTGGCCTGCGATGGCCGCAGCAGCGGCTGACGCTCGCCCACTGGAACCTTTTTCCGCTGGCGGCGGCGGACTTGTAACTGCTGCTCGCGGTACAACCGCTCCACCCGCTTGTAGTTCACGATGCGTCCTTCCTGTCGCAATTTGAGATAAATCATCCCCACGCCATAACGGCGATGGCGATGCGCCAACGCACAGATGCGTTCACGCAGTTCGACGTTGCGATCTTCGCGGGGGCGATAGCGCAGCGCACTGGCGCTCATACCGATCGCTGCCAAGGCCCGGCGCTCGCTGGCACCGCACCCGATCCACTCGCGCACCAGCGCACGACGCGCCGGTGCGCTCACCACTTTTTTCGCAGCGCATCCTTGATCAGGTCGTTCTCGAACAGCTGCTCGGCCAGCAATTTCTTCAATCGAGCATTCTCTGACTCAAGGTCCTTGAGCCGTTTGGCATCGGGCACGCTCATCCCGCCGAACTTGCTGCGCCACAGGTAGTACGAGGCCTCGCTGAAGCCATGCCGCCGGCACAGGTCCTTGATTGCCACGCCCGCTTCGGCCTCACGCAGGAAGCCAATGATCTGTTCCTCGGTAAAACGCTTCTTCACGTCCAATCTCCTCGGGGTAGGGAATTGGACTCCAAACTGAGGCGCTACTCAAAATCGGGGGGACGTCGCCTTTATTGCGCGAAAAACGCTCTTACTTCAATAAAATTAGGCGAGAGGGAGGTAGGTTGGATCTATTTGTCGGAGTTTTTATAGATTCGTCATCTGGATTTATTCTAAAAACCTTAGAGATGAGTACTTTGGTCGAGCTCGAAATCGACTTGTCGGTAGAGTTTTGAACCGCCCCGGGATTTCGGGAGGCTGTTTGGTTTGAGTCACGCCGCTTTGGCGTAACCGGCCTGTTGTCGATAGTAAGCCTCTTCGGCTTCCGCTGGCGGAATGTTCCCGATCGACCCCAGCAAGCGTTTGTGGTTGTACCAGTCCACCCAATCCAGCGTGGCCAGTTCCACATCCTGGCGGTTGCGCCACGCGCGCCGGTGGATCACCTCGGCCTTGTACAACCCGTTGATCGTCTCGGCCAACGCGTTGTCATAGCTATCGCCCACGCTGCCCACCGACGGCTCGATCCCGGCGTCGGCCAGCCGCTCGGTGTAGCGGATCGACACATACTGCACGCCGCGGTCGGAGTGGTGGATCAGGCCGCCTTCGGTTGGACGACGCGCATGCAGCGCCTGCTCCAGCGCGTCCAGCACGAAGTCCGTGTGCGCCGTCTGCGACACCTTCCAGCCCACGATCCGCCGTGCGTACACGTCGATCACGAAGGCCACGTACACGAACCCGGCCCAGGTCGAGACATACGTGAAGTCGCTGACCCACAGTCGGTTCGGCGACGGCGCATGGAACTGTCGGTTCACCTTGTCCAGCGGGCACGGCCGCTTGTCGCTGATCGTGGTCTTGACCACCTTCCCGCGTACCACGCCGCGCAGGCCAAGTGCGCCCATCAGTCGCTCCACCGTGCAGCGGGCCACCGCATAGCCCTCGCGCTTGAGCTGCCGCCAGACCTTGCGCACGCCGTACACCTGTCGGTTCTGCTCCCATACCCGCCGGATCTGCGGGCGCAGCGCCTGGTCCTTCCACCAGCGGTTCGGGCGCAAGTTCGCGTCCGCTTCCCGCTGCGCGTGGCGGTAATACGTCGACGGGGCAACCTGCAGCACCTTGCAGATTGGCTCGACCCCGTGAACATCGCAATGTTCGGTCACGAACGTGGTCAGGGCTTGAAGCGGCGGTCGAGCTCCGCCTGGGCAAAATACGCGCTGGCCTTGCGCAGGATCTCGTTGGCTTGCCTCAGCTCGCGCACTTCGCGTTCCAGCGCTTTCATCCGCGTCCGCTCGTCCGTCGTCAGCCCCTGACGCTTGCCGGCATCACGCTCGGCCTGACGCACCCAGTTGCACAGCGTCTGCGACGAACAGCCAATCTTCCCGGCAATCGATTCGATCGCCGCCCACTGCGAGCCGTACTCGCCCTGATGCTCCCGCACCAGCCGAACCGCGCGCTCTCGCACTTCCGGTGAATATTTCGTCTTGCTCATCGCCCCATCTTCTCAAGAGTTGGAGCCTCCCGAAATCCCGGGGCGGTTCAGCTTCGACGACAATAACCGGCAGACCAAAGCCAACAACGTCGCGCTGAGCTATGACCAAAGCGGCCACCTGCTCAACGACGGCAGCCGCAAATATGTCTGGGACGACCGCGACCGGCTGAGCGAGATCCAGCAGGGCGGCACAACGATCCCCAGCTTCAGCTATGACGCGCTGGGACGGCGGACGGTCAAGACGGAAGGCGGCACAAGCACGCAGTATCTGTATGACGGCCAGGATGTAGTGCAGGAAACACAAGGCAGCACGGTGAACCCGATCCTGACCGGGCTGGGCATCGACCAGCGCTATGCACGTAACGACACGGGTGGCAGGACGTATTTCCTGACCGACCACCTTGGCAGCACGCGCCTGCTGACGAATGCAGCGGGCGGCGTGGTGCAGCGGTATGAATATGATCCGTATGGAACGACGACGCAGAGCAGTACAGCTTACACCAATCCGTACCAATACACTGGGCGGGAAAAGGACGCGAGCGGCCTGTACTACTATCGGGCGCGATATTATCGGTCGCAGTGGGGCCGGTTTATTAGTGAAGATCCTGTCAAGCTTGCTGGAGGAGTAAATGGCTATGCCTATGTCGGCGGGAATCCCAATGGCAAAATCGATCCACTAGGGTTAGCTGATGTCTATATTTGGATGCCATTGCCGTATACGGGCGGCATCCCCAGCTACGGGAAATTGCACTCAACTTTTGGCCACGTGTCGGTGGATGCTTACGGTCAAGGTTTCTCATATGGCCCGGCAGGAAACACGATAGATCCTTGGTATTCCAGCAATCAGCATGAAATTAGGGATGCAGTGATACACCACCTAGATATGAGCCTATCGCAGGAAAAAGCTTTGGCTACCTGCTTGTCAAAAGATCAGGGGAAGTATGGCGTGACGAACAACTGTGGTTCCCCGCTTCAGAATTGCTTAAGGGAGATGGGGATGCCACTATCTCCACTGAATGCTATTTTTCCGGAGACTCTGAATATGATGCTGTATACCAGTCCGGCTGTGACGAAGTCATATTCACTCTTTCAGGCTAGGCCATGATTACGCGGTTCCGGAAATTGTTCATGACTCTTTTGCTGGCGTCGACTATTACGGGTTGTGCTCCAGATATGGAAATCATTCCCATTGGCGAAGTGACGATTTATAAAAAATCAGATGGTCCGGAAGTATTGGGGGTAGCTTCGCGCCCCCTGCCAGTTAAGAAGTTAGTTTACTTGAATAAGGCGGACTATGTGGTTGAAGTTGAGTATCAAGGTGGGCGTGGCTATGTGAGGGGCGGGGCTTTTCACCTTTCGCGTAAATAAATGAGGTATAGACCGCCTGCAGGCCCCAATCATATGGGGCCTTTCTTGGCCAGCGCAGCCGGATGGAGCGCAGCGTAATCCAGGATTGATCGGATGTTTACATCGGGTTGTGGGCTAAAAATCGCATCAAGGAAATTTTGCCAACCCCAAAACCCATCTCAATGCCCGCAGCGCTCGCAAGGGCTTATCGCGTCAAGGGAAATCGCAGCCGGTTGATGGCGCACGCCGGGGCGAACTATCTATGCGTATGTAGGCGGAAATCCAATTTCGTACGTGGATTCAAAGGGAACAATAGCGTGGCTGGCGATCCCCTTTGTGTGTGCGGAAGGTGGCTGCGAAACTATGCTTGCAGGCTTGCTTGCAGGCTTGCTTGCATGGATTGCCTATAATTCCACCCTGCCGGGCAAGCAGCCAATGAAAATATAGCTAAGCAGTTAGAAGATTTATGGCAGGCAAAAGAAGATTCTGAACAAAAACCAAAAAACTGCCCGACGGGAACATTGCCTATTGATAAGGTTAAAGGAAAATTTGGATTTGATAAGGATGGCCTTCACGGAATTAAAGAAGGCGTTCGTGCAGGTCCCAGGACTTGGACAGGTATTGCGCCAAATGGTGATGTATGGACAGGTAGACCTGGCGGAGTTGGTGAGAATCATGGTCCCTACGGACCTTATCTTCCATGAGGTCGCTAATGAATGATGATAGTTATAGAATTTCTTTGCGTATTTGGCATCCAACATCGCCAAGTAAGTCAATTATCAATAATATTGGCTTAAATTCTAAATTTTCACAAGATGTTGGTGAAAGGCGGAAAAATCCAAACGGAATGGAGTTGGATGGATTTTATAGGGAGAGTTACTGTACTTTTTCTATTACGGAAAAGGTGTCTGGATATTTTGTCGATGGAGTAAATTCTGCTTTTCCTTTATTGCGCGAAAAACGCTCTTACTTCAATAAAATTAGGCGAGAGGGAGGCAGGTTGGATCTATTTGTCGGAGTTTTTATAGATTCGTCATCTGGATTTATTCTAAAAACCGTAGAGATGAGTACTTTGGTCGAGCTCGAAATCGACTTGTCGGTAGAGTTTTATGTCTGACCATCCTCCATTGCCGCATTGTCTACCGGTGCAGCGAGGCGGCGTCAGCATGACTCATCTGCAGGTCGTCAACGCCATCCTTCGTGTCACCACCTATGCGTACGACACCTTGGGCCGGCCGACCACGACCACGTTCCCAGGCATGGGCGGCAGCGTGACGGCCAGCTACGACGCCGGCAACCGGATGGTGGCGCTGGCCGACAGCGTGTCCGGCACGCTGGGCTGGAGCTACGACAGCTTCGATCAGGTCACCGCCGCCAACAGCCCGCAAGGCACGATCACCTACGGCTACGATGCAGCGGGCCGTCGCACGAAGATGCAGGCGGCCACCCAGGCGCCAGTCGTCTATGGTTACGACACCGCCGACCGCCTGACGGGCATCACCCAAGGCCCCGAGAAGGTCATCTTCGCCTACGACCCCGCCAACCGACGCATCACCCAAACCCTACCCAACCACGTGCAAACGGCCTACACCTACAACAACGCCAATCAGGTCACCGGCCTGGCCTGGGGCAAGGCCGGGCAGGCGGCGCTGGGTAGTCTGGGCTACGGCTATAACAGTGTCGGCCAACTGGTTGCGCAGACCGGCACGCATGCATCGCAGTCCCTCCCACCGGCGAGCAGTGGCAACAGCTTCGACGACAATAACCGGCAGACCAAAGCCAACAACGTCGGGTTGAGTTACGACCAAAGCGGCCACCTGCTCAACGACGGCAGCCGCAAATATGTCTGGGACGACCGCGACCGGCTGAGCGAGATCCAGCAGGGCGGCACAACGATCGCCAGCTTCAGCTATGACGCGCTGGGACGGCGGACGGTCAAGACGGAAGGCGGCACAAGCACGCAGTATCTGTATGACGGCCAGGATGTAGTGCAGGAAACACAAGGCAGCACGGTGAACCCGATCCTGACCGGTCTTGGCATCGACCAGCGTTATGCACGCAACGACACGGGTGGCAGGACGTACTTCCTGAGCGACCAGTTGGGCAGCACGCGCCTGCTGACGAATGCAGCAGGCGGTGTGGTGCAGCGGTATGAATATGATCCGTATGGAACGACGACGCAGAGTAGCACGGCTTATACCAATCCGTACCAGTACACAGGGCGGGAGAAGGATGCCAACGGCCTGTATTACTACCGGGCGAGGTATTATCGGCCGCAGTGGGGGCGGTTTATTAGTGAGGATCCGATTGGGTTGGCGGGCGGGATTAATTATTACGCATATGTTGCAGGCAACCCATTAAGCCGCGTTGACCCGCGTGGGCTTGCATATTTTGCGTATCGCCCTTTGGCTGGACTGCCGTGGCTTGGCATCTTGTCGGACAACCCACTCGATAATGCATCTCACACCGCCATATCCCATGAGCAGCTTTTTTTGAAGACAAAATGAGTCCTGCAAATATTGGTTTCTTTGGAGACGGAACGCTAAAAACGGAGCCAAATCAAAATGGGTATCGCCCAATCCCCGGTCATTACGACGACTGCCTGATGCGAATTGCTGTGCAAAATGTGAAACTTGGAACCTATCATTTGATTGGGAATAATTGCCAGGATTGGGCTAGCAGCGTTCAAGATGAATACAAGCGACTTTTGAACAGTCCAGTGGGAACGATGGCTTGTCATAAATGATTTTTCTTTATCTCCTCGCCGCTGTGGCGGCACTCATTGCATATGCACTTTCCGCGCGGTTTGGCATAAGAACCAGACTGTTGATTGCGGCAGCCGTTTTTGCTATTCCTGCAATCTCCGTGACCGTATGGGTTGTAATGGTTGGGGATAAGGCCGCTCTAGGCTCAGTAACGGTTTCTCCGAATGGGACCCCAGTGGAGCCAAGTGAGAAGAAGCCGTAATAGCTTTGCGCCGCAGCATGACGGCGGGCAGCACAGACTGGCGACCGGAGTCTGTAAACTAAACTGTGTAACTACCCTATGACAAGCAATCGGCCCGACCGGATCGTGTCGGCCAATGGCCGTTATTTGGCAATCGGCTACGACAGCAGCAATCGGGTCAGCACCGTCAAGGATCCCTTGGGCAGCAGCTGGTCCTACGCGTACAACGCTGACGGATATCTCAGCAAGGTGACCCGTCCAGATGGCAGTACGCGCAGTTTCACCTACAAGGTGCGCGAGCAGGACGCGACGCTTCCTGGCCAGGTCCGGCTGCAAGCCATCTATGACGGCAAGAATCAGCGCGTGGTGTTCAATGAGTTTGAAGACGCGGCAGGCACCTGGAGCGGTCGTGTGGTCAAACAGACCCAGGCAGATGTCGGGGTATTGACCATTGATGACGCACATGACGAGGCAGGCACGTTTGCGATTGGTGCTTGAAGCGGGCTTTTCAGGGGCGACTGCTTCATGAAGGCGCATATTCGGCTAGGTGTCGATGCCTTGCCGTAGTTGTTTGATGTAGTGAGAAAATCCTCAACAGCATGGCGAACCAGAATTGGATCCGCCGCGACTGAAACATCACCACGCTGACGCTTGGGTATGCGGTGGCGTTCGGACGCGGCATTTACCACGCGGACACTCCCACTCGTGCGCGCCGTCTGCACCCACCCGACGGCGGCCTGTTACCTGGTGTGAGTCGCTATTAGCCGGCTTGTCTGTGGCGACGCGGCAAGATTGCCGTAGCCAATTGTCGTAACCAAAATTTGCACTCGGGCAGTGCGCACAATCAACGCGCAGCGCGCAGCAACGCGTCTTCGGTGATGGCGTTGGTCAGTACCGTTGGCAGCACCGCCGGTGGTGCGCCGGGGCCGTAGACCACGTAGAGCGGGACGCCGACGGCCTGGTGCTGGTCGAGGAAGGTGCTGATCTTGGGGTCGACGTTGGTCCAGTCGCCTTTCATGTAGACCGCATCGACCCGGCGCAGCGCGTCACGGAAGTCGGCGCCGCTCAGTACGTTCTTTTCGTTGGCCTTGCAGGTCACGCACCAGTCGGCGGTCATATTGACGAAGACCACGCGGTTGTCGGCGCGCAGGCGGTCCAGCAGCTGCGGCGAGAATGCGACTACGCCTTCGGCAGCGGTGGTGACGGGCAGGCCGAGGCGGGTCACTGCGACCACCGGCACCAGGGTCAGCACCAGCATCACGGTGGCCAGGCGCATGCCCGGACGATGGCTCTTCCAGCGGCTGCGCTCGAAACACAACAGGCCCAGAGCCAGCAAGGTGGCGCCGACCAGCATCAACGCCAGTGCATCCACGCCGCGTTGTTTGCCCAGCACCCACAACAGCCAGATTGCGGTGAGATACATCGGAAACGCCAGCACCTGCTTGAGCGTTTCCATCCACGCACCGGGCGTGGGCAGGCGGCGCGCCAGCGAAGGGATGAAGCCGATCAGCAGGAACGGCAGCGCCAGACCCAGGCCCAACGCCAGAAACACCAGCATCGCCAGCAGCGCGGGTGCGGTGAATGCGTAGGCCAGCGCGGTGCCCATGAACGGGGCGATGCAGGGGCTGGCGACCACGCAGGCCAGCACGCCGGTGAAGAAGTCGCCCAGCGGCCCATTGCGTGCAGCCAACGATTGGCCGATGCCGCCCAGGTTGCTGCCGAACGTAAACACTCCCGACAGGCTCAAGCCAACCGCAAACATCAGATACGCCAGCGCGGCCACGAACCACGGCTGCTGCAGCTGGAAGCCCCAGCCTGCAGCCTGGCCTGCCGCACGCAGACCAATCACCAATCCGCCAATGGCGGCGAACGACACCAGCACGCCTAGCGAATACCAGATCGCATGGCTGCGCGCGTGGCCGCGGCTTTCGCCGCTGTGGGCCAGGCCCAGCACCTTCAGCGACAGGATCGGCAGTACGCAGGGCATCAGGTTCAACACCAATCCGCCCAGCAGGGCCAGCGCCAGCATCGCCAGCAGGCCCTTATCGGTATGCGGTGGCTGGGTGCGCTGCGGGTTGTCTGCCGAAGCGTCTGCGGCGGGGTTGGCGTTGGTGCCACGCGTCGGCACAGGCGCAGGTTCGACCGGCGCCTGCCCGGCGGCCAGCGGTGAAATCATCAGCGGTGCTGCCTGCGCCTGGTTCTGTGGCGACACCGTGCCGGTCGGCAGGTCCAGCGCCACACGCCGCGTCATCGGCGGATAGCAGATGCCATCGGTCTGGCAGCCCTGGAAGGTGGCCACCAACGTTACATGGGCCGGGTCGGCGTAGTCGCGCAGCAGTGGCAGAGTGACTTCTGCCTGGCCGAAATACACCACCACATCGCCGAAATGCTCGTCGCGATGCGACTTGCCTTGCGGCCAGCGCGGTAGGCCGGTGCGTACGCCACCGGCGCCTTCCAGTGCCAGCGAGGTGCGGTCGCGGTAGATGTAGTAGCCGGGCGCCGGAGTGAAGCGCAGCAACAGGCGGTTGCCGTCGCCGACGATGGCCTCGAAGGTGAACGCCTGCTCGGCCGGTAGCGGCAATGCGTCCACGCCGGCGGCCTGACCGGAGCCGCCGAACAGCCGCTGGCCTGCTGGAGCGCGCGGCACCAATGCCCCCAGGTTTTCGCGCTGTTGACCGAGTTCAGAGGTTGCAGCCGACGCCCTGGTGGCGGCACCGCCGCCTTGCGCATTCGGCAAGCTCACCCGGATCTCGCGCCGCTGCGGCGGGTAGCACACGCCGGCATCGGCGCAGCCTTGGTATTGCACCTGCAAAACAGCGGTCTGCAAGGAAGGCTCGGCCTTGCCCGCCAGCGTGGCCTGCAGCTGCTTGCGGTAGATCTGCACCTGACCGAAGAACTCGTCGTGCTTGCTCTCGCCTTCCGGCAGCGCCAGCTCACCGGCGGTAAAGCCTTGCCCGGATTTGACGCTGATGCGGTGGCGATACAGGTAATAGCCCGGCGCGATTTTCCAGCTCAGCGCGATGCTCTCGCGGCTGTTTGCCGTCGCGCTCGGCGTAAAAGCCTGGTCCACCGGCAGCAGGTCGGCCTCGGTCACCGCGGCCTGTGCTGGGGGTGGCGCCACGAACAACGGGGCGGTCAGTAGAGCGCAGCGAGCAATCCAGTGGGACAGAGACTTCATGTACGTCAGGATTCCTTGCGGGTTTCGGCCCGGACCCAATCGAGATACGCCGACAGCCCGGCGCTGGCTTGGACAGCGACCGCTTCCGGCAGTTCATACGGATGCAATGCCTGTAGCCGCGCAATGGCGTCGGGCAGGCGGTCTTCCCAGGTCTTGATCAGCAACTGCACTTCCTGGCTGCGCTCGATCGCCCCGTTCCAGCGATACAGCGACTGCGCGCCGGGGAGCTGGGTGACGCAAGCGGCCAGCCGCTCGTCCAGCAACGCATGCGCGATGTGATCGGCGCTGTCGGCATCCGGACAGGTGCTGAACAATAAATGGAGGGGGGAGGTGTTCATCGGGCCGAGCAGTGTAATCCCCTGCCTGCTGGGGATCGACCGCCGATTCCGGAACACGCCGTTACCTTATTGTATTGTTGCGCCTAATGTCTGGTAACCGGTGCCATTGGAATTGCCCGGGTACCGCCCGCTGCCGCCGCCACTGCCGTCGTTGACCTCGGTCACCCGCTCGCCGCAACTGCTGGTGCAGGTGGCGTACGGCTTAATGCGGTAGTCGCTCAGCGATTGGCCGGCGGCGGACACTACAGAACCTGTGCATGACAAGTGCTGGAGCCTGGTTCCATTTTTAGGGCGCCAGCAAAACGGCTGCGCTCACCGCCAAGCGGGCACGGCCGGTGCGGTATCCCGCACAAAAACCATTAGTGCCGAGCGCAAGGCGCGCATTCACCCGAGCACCAGGCGGCACGCTTTTGGCAGCCCCCCGGTCTCCGGATGGAACCGTCAAAGCGAAAAAATTTTGCCCTCAGCCCTTGAAAGCCGCCCACACAGCACAATCTTTGGCTCGCACCCGTTCTGTCGGGTTTTTCCGCGCGCTATGCTGGCAGTCGTCACATACGAGTGCTAACATCGCCGATAATTTCCAGACCAATCAATCATTTAAGAGGGTCTTTCTCTATGAGCATCAAGCCGCTTCACGACCGCGTTGTAGTCAAGCCGATCGAAGCCGACGAAGTTTCCGCCGGTGGCATCGTGATTCCGGATTCGGCCAAGGAAAAGTCCACCAAGGGCGAAGTCGTCGCTGTTGGCGCCGGCAAGCCGCTGGACAACGGCAGCCTGCGTGCGCCGGTGGTCAAGGTAGGTGACAAGGTCATCTACGGCCAGTACGCCGGCAGCAGTTACAAGGCCGAGGGCACCGAGTACAAAGTGCTGCGCGAAGACGACATTCTGGCGGTCATCGGCTAATCAGGCGCTACGCGCCGGAATCGGGAGTGGGAATCGGTAGAGCGGCTAACGGCCTCACCATCTGATCCCGTCCCGATATCCGCCCTTGATAGCTCTACCGATTTTCCTTATCCCCCTATCCCCTAATTTCCGGAGTAACAACTAATGGCTGCTAAAGACATTCGTTTCGGTGAAGACGCACGTACCCGTATGGTTCGTGGCGTCAACGTTCTTGCCAACGCCGTGAAGGCCACCCTGGGCCCGAAGGGCCGCAACGTCGTGCTCGAGAAGAGCTTCGGCGCGCCGACCATCACCAAGGACGGCGTCTCCGTCGCCAAGGAAATCGAACTGGCCGACAAGTTCGAGAACATGGGCGCGCAGATGGTCAAGGAAGTCGCTTCCAAGACCAACGACAACGCTGGCGACGGCACCACCACCGCGACCGTGCTGGCCCAGGCCCTGATCCGCGAAGGCGCCAAGGCTGTGGCCGCCGGCATGAACCCGATGGACCTCAAGCGCGGTATCGACCAAGCCGTCAAGGCCGCTGTCATCGAGTTGAAGAACATCTCCAAGCCTACTACCGACGACAAGGCGATCGCTCAGGTAGGCACCATCTCGGCCAACTCGGACGAATCGATCGGCAACATCATTGCCGAAGCGATGCAGAAGGTCGGCAAGGAAGGCGTGATCACCGTTGAAGAAGGTTCGGGCCTGGAAAACGAGCTGGACGTTGTCGAGGGCATGCAGTTCGATCGCGGCTACCTCTCCCCGTACTTCATCAACAACCAGCAGAGCCAGTCGGCCGATCTGGACGATCCGTTTATCCTGCTGCACGACAAGAAGATCTCCAACGTGCGTGACCTGCTGCCCGTGCTGGAGGGCGTCGCCAAGGCCGGCAAGCCGCTGCTGATCGTGGCTGAAGAAGTCGAAGGCGAAGCGCTGGCCACCCTAGTGGTCAACACCATCCGTGGCATCGTCAAGGTCGTGGCCGTCAAGGCGCCTGGCTTCGGCGATCGTCGCAAGGCGATGCTGGAAGACATGGCCGTGCTGACTGGCGGCACCGTGATCTCCGAAGAAGTGGGTCTGGCCCTGGAGAAGGCGACGATCAAGGATCTGGGCCGCGCGAAGAAGGTACAGGTCTCCAAGGAGAACACCACCATCATCGACGGCGCTGGCGATTCGGCCACGATCCAGGCCCGCGTTGGCCAGATCAAGACCCAGATCGAAGACACCTCGTCCGATTACGACCGCGAGAAGCTGCAGGAGCGCGTGGCCAAGCTGGCTGGTGGCGTTGCAGTGATCAAGGTCGGCGCCTCGACCGAAATCGAAATGAAGGAAAAGAAGGCACGCGTCGAAGACGCCCTGCACGCCACCCGCGCAGCCGTCGAAGAAGGCGTGGTCCCGGGCGGCGGTGTGGCCCTGGTGCGTGCGCTGGTGGCCGTCGGTAACCTGACCGGTGCCAACGAAGACCAGACCCACGGCATCCAGATCGCCTTGCGCGCCATGGAAGCCCCGCTGCGCGAAATCGTCGCCAATGCCGGCGAAGAGCCGTCCGTGATCCTGAACAAGGTCAAGGAAGGCACCGGCAACTACGGCTACAACGCGGCCAACGGCGAGTTCGGCGACATGGTCGAGTTCGGCATCCTGGATCCGACCAAGGTCACCCGTTCGGCGCTGCAGAACGCAGCCTCGATCGCCGGCCTGATGATCACCACCGAAGCCATGGTGGCCGATGCACCGAAGAAGGACGAGCCGGCTCTGCCGGGCGGCGGCGGCATGGGTGGCATGGGCGGCATGGATTTCTGATCCAGGCCACTCGGCTGTTGCATCACAAAGGACCCCGCCGAAAGGCGGGGTTTTTTGTCGCAACACGTTTGCGCAGATGTGCGCGCGTGTTGGCGAAGTTTTCTTTCACTCTGCATACTCTGGAGAGAGTTTCGACGTATTTCATAAAGGCATTCTCCATGTCCACCCTGCCAGCGCCATCGACCGGCAGTGTCTATCCCAGTGGTCAGCCGGGGTTGCATTGCTACTCACATCATCAGGGCAAGTTCTTTGCCCACTGGTTGACGTTGCGTAGTCGGGACGAATCGGCAGTTGCACGTGCCTTGTCTGCTGCGCGCGTCGATATGAACCCGCATCAGGTGGATGCCGCTTTATTCGCGCTCAAATCGCCTGTGGAGGCGGGCGTGTTGCTTGCCGATGAGGTTGGACTCGGCAAGACCATCGAGGCCGGCCTGGTGCTGGCCCAGCATTGGGCACAACGCCGCCGCCGTCTGCTGTTGATCGTCCCTGCAACGCTGCGCAAGCAGTGGACACAGGAGCTGGAAGAGAAGTTTCAGCTGCCCTCCCGCATTCTTGAGAGCAAGTCGTTCAATGCCTCTCGTCGACTTGATGTAAGCAATCCATTTCAGATCGATGATGCGATCATCGTGACGTCCTATGAGTTTGCCGCGAGCAAGCAAAAAGAGCTTGCTGGGGTCCGCTGGGATCTGGTCGTGCTGGATGAAGCGCACAAGCTGCGCAACTTGTACAAAGGCAAGAGCGCGTCAAAGCGTGCTGTCGCCTTGAACGAAGCGTTGCGTGGAAGGCGAAAGGTCCTGCTGACCGCCACGCCGTTCCAGAATTCGTTGATGGAGTTGTATGGGCTGGTGTCCTTCATCAGCGACGAGTTCTTTGGTAGTCAGAAGGCGTTTCAGATGCAGTACGCCTCAGGTCGGAGCTCAGAGGCGCGGCTTAATGACTTAAGGCATCGGCTTGAACGGATCTGTCACCGTACCTTGCGTCGTCATGTACAGGCCGAGGGTGGCATCAATTTTACCAAGCGCTTTTCCATCACCCAGGACTTCACGCCCTCCGACGAGGAGCTTGAGCTCTACGACAAGGTTTCGGCTTACCTGCAGGATCCTTCCATCCTTGCCATCAAGCCGACGGCCCGGCATCTGGTGACATTGGTGGTGCGCAAAATTCTGGCCTCCTCGACGTTCGCCATCGCCGATACGCTCGACACGATCATCGGTCGACTCGAGTCCAACCAGGCGCTCACTGCCAAGCAGATCGAAGATTTCGAGACCGTCGACGAACTCAGTGATGAGCTGGATTCCGATGGAATGGAAAGGCAGGGCGATGCGCCGGATAGCGATACCTTGCAGGCAGAGCTGTTTTGCCGCGCGCAGGAAATCGATCGTCTGCGCGGCTACCGTGACCTGGCCAAGCAGATTCAAAGCAATCGGAAGGGCGACGCGCTCTTGCTGGTCCTCGGGCGAGCGCTTGCGATGGCCGAAAAGCTTGGCGGGCAACGCAAGGCAGTGATCTTTACCGAGTCGCGGCGCACACAGGAGTACTTGCGCGTCCTGCTCGAAGAACATGGCTATGCCGGGCGAACCGTTCTGCTTAATGGAAGCAACGACGACGTCGATTCCAGGCAGCTGTATGCCGACTGGCTGGAGCGTCACGCCGGCTCTGCGCTTGTTTCAGGTTCCAGGACGGCAGACATGAAGGCCGCAGTGGTCGAAGCTTTTCGCGATCAACGGGATATTCTCATCACCACCGAAGCAGGCGGCGAGGGCATCAACCTGCAATTTTGCTCGTTGTTGGTGAACTACGATCTGCCCTGGAATCCGCAACGTGTCGAGCAGCGGATCGGGCGAATCCATCGCTATGGTCAGAAGAGCGATGTGGTTGTGGTGAATTTCGTCAACCGCAAGAATCGTGCGGATCAATTGGTGTTTGAGCTCCTGGAAAAGAAGTTCAAACTATTTGACGGGGTATTTGGTGCCAGCGACGAGATATTGGGAGCGATCGAATCCGGTGTGGACATCGAGCAGCGGATCCTGCGCATTTATCAAAACTGTCGCGACGCCGCACAAATCGAGTCTGAGTTCGCTGCCTTGCAGGCTGAACTGGACGAGAGCATCGGCCGGCGCGAGGAAAGTGCGCGGCGCATGCTGCTGGAGCATTTCGACGAGGATGTCGTGCGCAATTTGCGCTCGCGTCGCGCAGGCATGCTACACAAGATCAATCAGTATGAAAGTCAGTTTCTGCACCTGATCGCAGCCGAGCGGCCGAAGGCGCGCATCAGCGACAAACTGGTTCAACTGGAGGAAGGCGATTACGCGGTCAGCTGGCCGCCGGCCGAAGAAGCCAACGCCGGGCTGTTGAGGCCGGACAAGGGGTTGGGGGAAAGGCTCTGCCGCCAGGCCAAAGAACGTCCGACTCCACCTGGCACGCTTCATTTCGATTACGCCGCTGTGGATGCACAGCGTGTCGATGTGCGCCAGTGGTTGGGAAGCAGAGGGCAGCTGCGTGTAGCGTTGGTCACCATCCAGACCGCAGAGGAAGTGCTGGAAGAACTGGTGTGCAGTGCGCTGTGCAGTGATGGTCGCGTCGTGCCTGACCAAACCGCTGCGCGTCTGATGGAAGTTCCTGCCCGTTTTGTACCAAGGCACTGTGTCGCCGAAGATCGTGCGCTTCCTGCTTTCGAAGCGGCAGTGGAGCGCGTGCTGGCTGAGGCAAACAAGCGCAACGAGAATTGGTTCTTGCAGGAATCCGAGCGCCTTGATCGTTGGGGCGAGGATCAAAGGCTATTGCTGCAGCAGAGTATCGACGAATTCGACCTGCAGGTACGCGATGCCAAACGCACCTTGCGTCAACTCGAGACCTTGGAGCAAAAAGCCCAGCTCAAACGCGAGATCAAGCGGATCGAGCAGCAGCGTGACGATGCCATGCTGGATTTTTTTGAAGGTAGAAAGCGCATCGAGCGCAGCCAGGACGAGATGCTGGAGCGGGTCGAAAATGCGCTGCGCACGCAGCACACCGTGCAGGTGCTGTTCGATGTGGAGTGGACACTGGAGCATCCCGCTCAATGAGTAGCTCACGTGAATTGGGCGATCTGCTCGAGCAGATTCGGCTGGGCGAAGACTCGCAGCTGGAATTCAAGCGCATCGTGTTCGAGAACGACAAGATCAAAGGGCCGAACGGGGATAGCCTTTGCCAGGAGATCGCGGCATTCGCCAACGCCATCGGTGGGCGCCTGATCCTGGGAGTGGACGACAAGACCCGCGACGTGGTCGGGATTCCATTGGATCGATTGGATGCAGTCAGCATCTGGGTCGAGAACTGCGTGCGCGACCGCATCACGCCCGAGCCTACCTTTTATCTGCGGCGCAGGCTTGTTCCTGATCGCTCCGGCACCGAGCATGCTGTCTTGGTGATCGACATACCGCGTTCGCTTTATGTCCATCTCGCACCAGGCGGCTATTTCCGCCGTCAGGGCAGTTCCAAGCACGATCTGCCGCCGAACGAATTGTTGCGCCTCATGCAGTCGCGGCAGCGCGCCGGAACCCTGGGTTTCGACGAGATGCCCGTGCTGGGCTGTACGCAGGCGAACTTTGATGCTGCGCTGTACGGCCGCTTTCTCGGGACAACCGATGAACCTGAGGAACTGCGCCTGCGCAAGCTGAAGCTGCTGGTTCCGGGAGAGCCTGGCGAGGAATGGGCCAGCGTCGCTGGCGTCTTGATGGCGACGGCCACGCCAAGCGATTGGTTGCCGCAGGCCTATGTGCAATGCGTGCACTATGCCGGTACCGAGAAGACTGCCCAGGAGCAACTGGATGCGCAGGATATCCAGGGCCCGCTGGATCAGCAGATTCGCCAGGCTGCCGCCTTCGTGCTGCGCGGCATGCGCACCGCGGCACGCAAGCAGTTGGGCCGGATCGACGTGCCCCAGTTCGATCCAGAGGCTGTATTCGAGGCCATCGCCAACGCCGGTGCGCATCGCGACTACTCGATCAGCGGGGCGCCTGTGCAGGTGCATCTGTTCACCGACCGGCTGGAGATCACCTCGCCCGGCGCGTTACCCAACTCCCAATCGGTAGAGTCGATCGCCCTGCGCACCGCCACCCGCAATGAACTGCTGACCAACCTGCTGGCGCGCTGCCCGGTGGATATGGAAGGCGTTGGCCGGAGTCGCGTGATGGAGAAACGTGGCGAGGGCGTGCCGCAGATACTCAATCGCAGCGAGCGGCTGTCCGGGCGCAGGCCAAAGTTCGAGCTGCTGGGTGTAAATGCATTACGTGTGACGTTGTACGCGGCCGATCCTGAAACGAGCCCGCTATTGAACGAAACCGGTAGAGGCAGTGTCGGCCTCACCCATGCGGGCTTTGCCCGCGACGATGACTGAAGAATTGATCTGCCGCTGATAGAAGTAATTGGAGTCGCTAGCTCTCGTACCAAGAACTATACCTGCGGCCGCAGGCAGATATAAGTTGAAATACGAAACAACCGACACATAAGCCAAGGAGAGCCGCTATGACAGACTTCCCAGGAGCGCGCTGGTGGCGTTGCGATTTCCACAATCACATGCCGGCATCCAGCGACTACCGTGGCGACACCGCATACTCGGATCGTGATTGGCTTCTGGACTACATGCGTGCCGGGATCGACTGCGTTACGATAACCGATCACAACTGTGGCGACCGCATTGACGCATTGCGCGGCGCTTTGGCCGTTATTGCTGCCCAACAGCCGGCTGATCCAGCTTATCGCCCACTGGTACTTTTGCCCGGCGTAGAAATTACTACTTCTGAAGGTCTGCATCTGCTGGCGATCTTCGACGAGGCTGAACCCGCGAACACCATCAATCGGGTATTGATCCGCATCGATTGCCCGAAGCTGGGGAAGAATCACGAGAAGCAGTGCGGCAAGAATGCATTAGACGCGATCGAGGCAATTCGGAAGGAAGGGGGGCTTGTCGTTGCCGCCCATGTGGACAGCAACAACGGTCTGTACGAGACACAAGCCACCACGTCCGCCAGTGGTGTGACGAGCTATAAAACACGCTTGAAATCAAGAACACTCTTCCAAATCCTGCGCGGAATAGATGCGGCCCAGGTGGTGAACGAATGCAACCCCGCAATCGCCGGCTATCTGCCGGCGCTACGCGAGCGTGTCGCCATTGTCGCTGGTTCGGATGCGCACACGCCTGCAGAAGCTGGCTCGGCTAGCACCTGGGTCAAGATGACTCGTCCTGGCTTGCGGGCATTGCGTATGGCACTAGTTGACAATAAAGGTAGCGTCCAGCGTTTCGATTCAACACTGCCGAACCCTAACCGCACGCCTTCATTGTGGCTGAGCGGTCTTGGCACTGGCCCGCTGCAGCTGCGCCAGAATCCGCAGCAGGGTCAGCTAAACGTCGAGTTCAACCCATGGTTCAACACCGTCATCGGTGGACGTGGCACTGGTAAGTCGTCGTTGGTGGAGCTGCTAAGAATCGTGCTTCGTCGAGATGGGGATCTGGCAGGCGAGCGTAGTGGTCCATTAGCGCAGATCCATGATGTCTTCAAGAATTTTGCGCTTGCCAATGACAAGGAAGGCCATGGCGCCCTGCGTTCCGATACCAAAATTCGGGTCGAACTGAACAAGGATGGGCAAGCGATGGCTGTGGCATGGGACAAGCGTTCCGGCCTGACAGCGATCGAAGAACATACTGGCAGCGACTGGTCGCCGGTGCCGGAACAAATTGATGACGACTATGTGCGCAATCGCTTCCCGGTGACGGTACTGAGCCAGAAGCAGATCTATGCGCTTGCCGAACAGCGCGGCTACCTACTCGAGCTGCTTGACCGGCAGCCGCAGGTTGACAAAGCACAATGGCAGCGTCGATTCGACGCGATGCGCCAACGCTTCCTTGGCCTTCGTGCACAAGCGCGGCAATTGGCGCCCGATTTGAGCCAGCGGCCTGCGCTTGAAGCCGAACTGCGTGACACCGAGCGCAAGCTCACAGCGCTGGAACTGTCGCACCATGCAAGCAGCCTGCAGGCCTATCAGCGTGCGCGGCACCAACTGAGCGCGCAGCAGAACCTGCTCGCGCAGTGGCAGAGCGACCTCGAAAGCATGCGACCAGCGGTTGAGGATTCCGACCTGTTTCGGCGGATCGAGTTCGAAGGATTCGATCAGGGCGATGACGATGAAGCCGAGTTCATAGGATTGGTCGAGCAGGTTGAGTCGGAGCTACGCGGCCACTACGAGCAGGTTCGGACTGCCGTGTCGCAGATCGAGGCTACCCTGGCGACGACACCAGCCCGTTTCGGCGCCTTACGCTTGCAGGTTGCGATTACGCAGGCGCAGGCCGACTATCAAGCGCTGCTGGAGAGGCTGAAGTCTCAGGGAGTGGAGTCGCCCGATCAATACGCGTCACTGGTCGCCCGGAGGGACGAACTGCAGAAGGAGCTAAAGCGTCTGGATGCAGGTCTTCAGGAACAGGCTGGCTACAAACAGCAAGCAGAGCAGGTACTTGCGGAATTGATGCAGCTGCGCCATGAGATTAGCGAAAGCCGTAAAGATTTCATCACAGAGATCAACCAGCGGGCAGGGAATAGAATTCGTCTGAGTCTGTCGCGTTTCGGTACGCCGGAAATTGCCGAAACTCGCTTCCGTGAGTTGATCAAACAACCCACAGCGTTCGCCGAGGATATCTACGAAGTGCTGGAGGGCGGCGCCGAACGCGGTGTGCTGCACCGGTTGTTCAGCGCATCTGTCGCGGACTTCGAGAAGGAGCTCTCTTCCTTGAAGAAAGAGATCCTACGCATGCGGCAGGAACCTGCAAAGCATGAGGACCTACTGGGCGAGAAAGTTAACAAACGACTACGAACGCACATCGAAACCAGACTTGGTGAGCTGGAGATTGATGAATTGCTGACGTGGTTTCCAGATGATGGTCTCGATCTTATGTTCACGCAGAGCGGAAAATCGCGATCAGTGGACGGAGCTTCCGCAGGCCAGAAAAGCGCTGCTGTGTTGTCTCTACTGCTGGCGTTTGGCGGAGAGCCGTTGATCGTGGATCAGCCTGAAGACGATCTCGACAACGCAATGGTAATGGATCTGGTCGTCAGCCAGATACGTGCCAACAAGACGCATCGGCAGTTGATCGTTGTTACCCATAATCCAAATGTGGTGGTCAACGGGGACGCCGAATGGGTAATACCAATGCATTTCCATGAAGGTCAAATCGATGTGGATGCGACTGGCTTGGGTACAGTATCCGAACCTGGTACCCGCAAGGCGATCTGCACGATCATGGAAGGCGGTGAAAACGCGCTACGCATGCGTTACAAGAAGATCTTGGAAAATATCGCATAAAAATTTCAACCTGCACGTAATTCTAAAGAGAACGCCAATGCGCCATTTAACCGCCCAGGATTTCCACCCCGATCTGCTCGCGCTGTACGACGGCTACGTGCACGGCAAACTCAGCCGGCGCGATTTTCTCGACCGTGCCGCCGCGTTCGCGGTAGCCGGCTTGAGTGCGGCGGCGATTCTTGAATCGCTAAGCCCCAACTACGCGCTGGCCACGCAGGTGGAGTTCACCGACCCGGACATCGTGGCCGAGTACATCACCTATCCCTCGCCCAACGGCCATGGCCAGGTGCGCGGCTATCTGGTGCGTCCGGCCAAGGTCACCGCTGCGGTGCCGGGCGTGGTGGTGGCGCACGAAAACCGCGGCTTGAATCCATATATCGAAGATGTGGCGCGGCGCGTGGCCAAGGCCGGTTTCGTCGCGCTGGCGCCGGATGGCCTGAGTTCGGTCGGCGGTTATCCAGGTAACGACGAGAAGGGCCGCGCGCTGCAGGCGCAGGTCGACCCGACCAAGCTGATGAACGACTTCTTCGCCGCGGTGGAATTTCTGATGAGCCGCGAGCGCACCACCGGCAAGGTCGGCATCACCGGCTTCTGCTATGGCGGCGGTGTGGCCAATGCGGCGGCGGTGGCCTATCCCGAGTTGGCGGCGGCGGTGCCGTTCTATGGCCGTCAGCCCACCGACGCCGACGTCGCGCGCATCCGCGCGCCGCTGTTGCTGCATTACGCGGCGGAAGACGAGCGGGTCAACGCCGGCTGGCCGGCATACGAGGCCGCGCTCAAGGCGCAGCACAAGGTCTATCAGGCCTATTATGTATCCGGGTACCAATCACGGCTTCCATAACGATTCCACGCCGCGTTACGACAAGCCGGCCGCGACGTTGGCCTGGGATCGCACCATCGAGTGGTTCCGGCGGTACCTGGTGTGAGTGGGTCGGTGCGGTAGTTGCTAGTGTCGCCGACGTAAGGTCTGTTGGTAAGCGCAAACGCAAAGTCGCTGGGTCTGCTCGCACACGTAATGCGCCTATCGCGATCGGACGTGCGTTGGCCACGAACCGACAGCCGTTTAGGCAACATCGCTCAGGCATATGACATCAAGCTAAGAGCGGCTCACAAAACGTAGCGAGCAGTCGTAAGGTGGGTGCGGACTGCGCGCAGGAACCGCAGTGTACGCGTGGTACATGCCGATTCCGGGCACTGGCCGCGACCGCCTGACGGTGAGCGCAGTCGTTTTGTTAGCCGTTCTTAGCAGCTGCCTACTGGCAGCCCATTGCCGTTGGTCGCAACGTCAGGGCGCGCGCACTGTGCTGATTGCTGCGTCATCGCTGAATGAGTGCGCTTGCGCAATCGCTTCCGGTTCCGGGGAGGCGGTCTGTATCGCGACCTCGGCGGCATCGTTCATCCCGGCGATGTCGGTGATGTCGGTGATCTTGACACTGCTGCTGGGCTTGGGCTGTGCACCCGCACCCGCGTCCTCGATCACTTGCAGCGCGATATCTCCGACCATCTGCTCATACTGCTGCGCCTGTTCCGACGTCAGACTTTCCAGATATCTCGCCGTGCTTTGTAAGGTCTGGCTTAGATCTTCGGGCGAGGAAGGCATATGGGTTGCGAGCGGTGTGCCATCGGGTCCCTTGAATACCCGCATGACTTGACGCCCACCCCAGTTCATCGCCAGCTCCGCGCCGCGCGCCATCGGGCCAGGCATCGTCATCGACATCAGCGACATGATGACGCCAGCGTAATAAGGTGATGAAGACGATGCTTCGATCAGACTCTTGTCTGCGAACGTCTTGGACAGTTTCTCCGCGCCTAGCGCCAGCCCGACGACCAGGCTGCCGCCGCACATGGCCTTGAAGCGCTCCATCGTGTCCTGGCGGGTCGCGTGCTTGTTAAACGCCGACTGCATCATTACCGCTGTCACGATTGCTGTGTCCGCCACCGTATCCGCCGTGCCGATCTGGTCCGGCTGGACCAGATAGATACCCAGTGCGCTCAACCCTGCGCCCAGCAAGGCCAGCGACATTTTGGAGGAAAAGTCTTGGTTGGGCACTTGCCGTGGAATTGCAGCGGGCCGGTCCTTATCATTATGCAGGGCATCGCTCAAGCGTTTGCTGCATTGATCGAGCGTTTCCAGCAAGTGGGTGCATTGGGCATTGAGCGTGCGGGTGAGTTCGCGCCCTTGGCTCGGGTCGGTGAAGTCGCGGCGTGCCTGTTGAAATGCGTCTCGGCCGGTCAGTAGCGCGGAAACGACCTCGTCGAGTTGATCGCGCAGTGAACTGCTGATCTGGCCGGGCGTCAGGTCAGCGCGCATCTGCTGCGCATGCGCACCGAACCCCACGCGCTGCGCCATGTCTGCCCCCAGATGCGATGCCCAGTGGTGCAGCCGATTGCCGGCTGCGCTGACGCTGTTCCAAACAAAGGGCGTGATTACCAGCGCTGCGCATGCCGTTGAGGCGGCTACAGAAAATCCCAGGTTGTTTTCCACTGCGTCGGCCTGATGCCGTGTGGACGGGCTGCCCAACTTCTTGGCAATCTGAGGGCCCAGATACATTCCATTCAGCACGCTGGCGTACAGATGCAGCTCGTTGGCGTCGCGCCCCAACTGTCCGCCAAACAGCGGTAAAGGAAAGCCGTCGGCGGTTGGACGCAGTGCCGAGGCCGCGAGCACTGCCGCGCCCCTGGATGCAACGCCAAAGGTGTAGGCAAAGGTTTTTGCCTGTTTGGCCAAGAGCGGGCTTGGTACGGCCACTCGCCACAAATTTGCCAGGCTGGCCAGCGCCTTCAACGCGCGCCCGATGGCGGGCGTCCCATGCTCCAGCGGCTGCAGGGCGTCTTCCACCGCTTTGATGTCGCCAAGTATTTGCTGACGGAAGCGTGCTTCCAGACCGCTGTTTAGAGGCTCGATAGCGCGGCGCAGCTCAGTGATCTGTTGGCGGCACGCGGCCAGGCTGTGGGGCGCAACCTGTTCCGGGTCGGTATGGCGCATCATCTGCAGAAATGCGGGGTCGTCTGCATGCATCTGCAGCATGGTGCGCAGGTCCGTCAGCGACCAGAGATTGGACGCGGCCTTGGACACCGCAGCGGATGCGTGCCGGACGCCGGTTGCCAGCGCGGAGTTCGCGCGCGCGGCGAGCGTCGCCGCAGTGGACGGGGCAGTTGTCGGTGCAGAAGGTGGCGCCTGCGGTGTGGGCGATGCTGGTTCGACGGGCGACGCCGACGCGGAGCCTGCAGGCGAGGTGCCTGACCGACTGCGCGCGGCAAGCGGCGCTAGCGCTGGGTTGACCGGGGTTTGCGTCGTTGGCGAAGGCGATTGCACTGCCACAGTCCTTTCATCGTGCTCGCGCGCTTCCTGCAGCGCGCTTGACGAAGATGGACTTTCATTAATCTTCATCGGATGTCTCCGTTCGGTAGGGGGCACCAAATCGCAATGCTTGGTGCTCTTCCATGATCTGCACAAAGGCCCCGGGCCCAAACCGGAGACACGAACTGGTGCGCTGCCATCGGAAGTGGCAATGAGAACGGCGGTTGAGGTCCAGCGAATTGATTCTGGGACGAGAGCTGTGCATGCATAGGCGCGCTGTGACGCGATTAGACGCATGAAATACGGATCTGAATGGATGCATTTGCGGCTGCTATCACTTGCTGCTGGTTGCAACATCAGGACGAATGTGACGTGCGCGTTGCGGCGTCATCGCTGGATGGATGCGATTGCGCAGGCGCTGCCGGTTCGGGGGATGCGGTCTGCATCGCCACCTCGGCGGCGTCGTCCATCTCGGTAATTTCGCTGATCGTGACGCTGCTAGGCCGCGTCTGCGTACCCGCGCCCGCATCATGGATCGCTTGCAGAGTACTTTCTGCAACGATCGTCCTGTAATCATCCAACTGCGCGTCTGTCAGGCTTTGCATATATGTCAATGTGTTTTGCATGGTCTCGCCCAGCTCATCGGGCGAGGAAGGCATGCGGGTTGCGAGCGGTGTGCCATCGGGCCCCTTGAATACCCGCATGACCTGATGCCCGCCCCAGTTCATCGCCAGTTCCGCGCCGCGCGCCATTGGGCCAGGCATCGTCATCGACATCAGCGACATGATGGCGCCAGCGTAGTAGGGCGATGAGGACGAGGATTCGATCAGGCTCTTGTCTGCGAACGTCTTGGACAGTTTCTCCACACCAAGCGCCACCGCCATGACCATGCTGCCGGAGCACATTGACTTGAAGCGTTCCATCGCGTCCTGACGGGTCGCTCGCTTGTTCAACGCCGACTGCATCATCACCGTCGTCAAGATGGCTGAGTCGGCCAGCAGCTCCACTGTTCCGATCCGATCCGGCTGGATCAGGTAGACGGTCAGCCCGGTCACGCCGGCGCCCAATAGCGTCAGTGCCAATTTGGAGGAGAAGTCGTGGTTGTTCACCTGGCGCGGGATGGCTTCGGGCTGGCTCTGATCAAGTTGCAGCGACGCGCTCAGTCGCTTGCTGCACTGATCGAGCGTCTCCAGCAGATGCGTGCATTGGGCATTCAGCGTCCGGGTGAGTTCGTGTCCTGCGCTGGGTCCGGTGAAGTTTCGGCGCGCTTGCTGAAAGGCGTCGTGGCCAGTCTCCAGAGCGGCGCAGATATCGTTGAGTTGCCTACGCAGTTGGTCGCTGATCTGGCCGGGTGTCAGTTGCTTGCGCAACTGCTCCGCCTGCGAGCCGTAGCCCAGCCTTTGCATGGCCTTGGCGCTCATTTTCGAGGCACCGCTATGTAGCCGATTCCCCATTGCATTGAGGCTGTTCCAGAAGAAGGGCGTCAGTATCAACGCCGCGCAGGCGGTCGATGCGGCTGCGGCAAATCCCACATTGCTTTCCGCTGCTTCGGCCTGACGTTGTATGGACGGGTTGCCGAATTTCTTGGGGAGTTCGGTTGCGAGAAACATTCCTTTGAGCATGATGGAGTAGAAGTGCATTTCGTTCGCTTCGCGTCCCAGCTGCCCACCCATCAGCGGGAACGGAAGCCCATCGGCGGTGGGACGTAAAGCCGATGCAGAAATGCTCAGGACGTTTTTGGTGGAAGCAGCGACGGTGTAGGCGAAGGTCTTGGCCTGTTTGCCTAGGAGCGGACTTGGCACGGCTATTGGCCAGAGATTGACCAGATTGACCAGCGACTTTAGCGCCCGCCCGGCCGCGGGTGTCCCGTGCTCCAGCGGCTGCAGCGCGTCTTCCACGGCCTTGATGTCGCCGAGCAATTGCCGACGGAAGCGTGGTTCCAGACCGTTGGCAGCTTCGATAGTGATGCGCAGCTGCGTGATCTGCTGGCGGCACGCGGCCAGGCTGTGGGGCGCGAGCTGTTCCGGGTCGGTGTGGCGCACCATCCGCAAAAACGCGGGATCGTCTGCATGCATCTGCAGCATGGTGCGCAGATCCGCCAACGACCAGAGATTGGACGCGGCCTTGGACACCGCAGCGGACGCGTGCTGGACGCCGGTTGCCAGCGCGGAGTTCGCGCGCGCGGCCAGCGTCGCCGCAATGGATGAGGCAGTTGTCGGAGCCGAGTGTCGCGCATGCGGTGCGGGCGATGCTGGTTCGGCGGGCGACGCCGACCTAGAGGAC
Source organism: Xanthomonas fragariae (assembly GCF_017603965.1). Lineage (NCBI taxonomy): Bacteria > Pseudomonadati > Pseudomonadota > Gammaproteobacteria > Lysobacterales > Lysobacteraceae > Xanthomonas > Xanthomonas fragariae. Next base: position 419,065 of record NZ_CP071955.1, read on the forward strand.
GCCGACGCTGAGCCGGCAGGCGAGGCGCCTGAGCGATTGAGCGCGGCAAGCGGCGCTAGCGCCGGGTTGAGCGGGGTTTGCGGCGGTGGTGAAGGTGGTTGCAGTGCCACCGTCCTTTCATCGTGCTCGTGCGCTTCTTGCAACGCGCTTGGCGAAGATGGACCGGCCACCTTGGTTTCATTAATATTCATCAGATGTCTCCGTTCGGTGGGGGATACCAAAAATCGCAGTATTTGATGATCTTGACATGATCCGCACAATGGCCCCCGGCCCAAACCGGAGACGACAAAACGAAATCGTGCTTTGCCACCGGAATTGGCGGTGAATCGGTGACTGAGGTCCGGCGAATTGATTCTGGGGCCACAGGCCGTACACGGATGGGGCCGCTGAGACGCATGCAATGCAGTTGAATAGGTTGATTTGCGGCAGATAGCATACATTTATGTTGGGACATTGATACCGATGTCATTGGATGCGTAGCCGGCATGATCAACGTGATCCTCAAGCGCGACTGCCAGAGCGATCGGCTGCGTCTGCGCGGCGGCACCGCGAGCGACAGTTTCGACGTGTCACGGGCGGGCGCACCGGCGAAAACTGGAGCCTGACTTACGTACTGCAGGCCAACCGGCGCGACCCGTTGAGCGGGCGCGATCGTCCGCCGGTGGACGACGCCGATGACATGTCTAAGAGCGGCTAACAAAACGACTGCGCTCACCGCCAGGCGGGCGCGGTCGATGCTCGGAATCGGCATGTACCACGCGTACACTCCGGTTCCTGCGCGCCGTCCGTACCCACCTGACGACTGCTCGCTACGGTTTGTTAGCCGCTCTTATTCCAACTTGACCGCCCAGGCCGGCGATCTATTGGAACTTCAGCATCGACTATAAGATCACCGACCGCGCCAAGGTTAACGTCAATAACGCGTTCAACGAAGTGGGTTACGAAAATAAAGAACGTTTCTACGGATACGGTTTCTACAACACCACATTGTTCAACCCGATCGGCCGCGAAGTGGCGGGGTAATACGTGTTTAAGTTCTGATCGAACGCTGTTGCCGCATCACGCATCACGCGTCATGGCGTCATGGCGTCATGGCGTTATGGCCGTGGCATGTGGTGCGCTCGATCAAGTTGCGCGGGAACGTTAGCGCGGGTTTAACGCAGGCTGGCAGGCATGATCCCCGATCACATGACTGCAACGTTCCGTTGCCGATGAAACAGTGGCAACGCACACATGCGCGTGTTATCAATGCAACCGATGAACGCACCCCGCAGCCAATTCTATTTTTGGTACTACAGTTTTCCGATGCCGCTGGCGGAGGAAGGATTGCGTTCACCCTGAAGGAAACTTCAGCAGCATTCCCGAAAAGCCGCCAGCGCATAACTGGCGGCTTTTTTGTTGCCGCCTCGCCTGGTTCCCCGATGTAACCGCTGACCCGAGACACTCGTTATGCCGCCTGTGACCGATGACCTGCGTATCCGCAAAATCGACGCCCTCGTACCACCTTCGCAGCTGCTCTCGCTGCTGCCCTGCGATGAAGGTGCCTCCGAGACTGTGACCAATTCGCGTGCCGCGCTGCACGCAATCCTGCACGGGCGCCAGGACCGCCTGGCGGTCGTGATCGGACCGTGCTCGATCCACGACCCGGTCGCTGCGATGGACTACGCGCACCGTCTGCGACCTCTGCGCGAGCAGCTCGGCGATGCGCTGGAGATCGTGATGCGGGTGTACTTCGAAAAGCCGCGCACCACCATGGGCTGGAAGGGCCTGATCAACGATCCGGATCTGGATGGCAGCTTCCAGATCAACAAGGGCCTGCGGCTTGCGCGCAGTCTGCTGCGCGACATCAACAACCTCGGCCTGCCGGCGGGCGTGGAATTTCTCGATATCATCTCGCCGCAGTACATCGCCGACCTGGTGGCCTGGGGCGCGATCGGCGCGCGTACTACTGAAAGCCAGGTGCATCGCGAAATGGCGTCAGGGTTGTCGTGCCCGGTGGGCTTCAAGAACGGCACCGACGGCGACGTCAAGATTGCGGTGGATGCGGTAGGCGCGGCCTCGCATCCGCACCATTTCCTGACGGTGACCAAGGACGGCCACACGGCGGTTGCCGCGACTGCGGGCAATCCGGATTGTCACGTGATTCTGCGCGGCGGCAAGCAGCCCAACTTCGATGCGGCCAATGTGGAAGCGGCCAGCCAGTTGCTCAAAAAATCTGGCTTGCCGGTACGCCTGATGATCGACGCCAGCCACGCCAACAGCGGCAAGAATCCCCAGAACCAGCCCAAGGTCATCGACGACATCGCCAGCCAATTGGAAGGCGGTGAAACGCGCATCGTCGGTGTCATGGTGGAGAGCCACCTGGTCGGTGGACGCCAGGAGCTGGTGCCAGGCTGCGAACTGACTTACGGCCAAAGCATCACCGACGGCTGCCTGGATTGGGACGCTTCGGTGCAAGTGCTGGAGCGCTTGGCGACGGCGGTGCGTGCACGCCGTGCAAGGCGGATTGCCGAGGCTGCGTGATTGCCGAGGCAGCCCGGACTTCAGGCCATAAAACCCTCTCCCCTCGGGATCTCGTTCCCCTTCACGGGGGGGAGGGGGGAGAGAGGGGGGGAGGGCGCGGCGGAAGTATAGTTATCCAAAACCGCAGGTTCGCAATGACGCGATGCACTCACAAGAACGTTATCCATCACACGCGTGCCATTGCGATGTCGCAGCATGACCCGATAGCAATGAAGTTCGAGAACCATTAAGAGCGGCTGACAAAACGACTGCGCTCACCGCCACGGTCCAGCCGGGCTGAATCAGCGCGGCAGCTGCCTCGGCAGAAACCAGGCGGTCGCGCAGCGGCGCGTGCAGGATGCGTTGGTTGGGCATGGGCGGCCTAGCGGCAACGGGGGCAACGCAATTATCGCCGCTGCACGCACCGGCCTGGGTGCGACCTTGATTGGCCCTGGCCATGGTGTCGTGCAATGGGCGCGCTGTATGCGGTGTACCCGCTCGCCGGCAACCTGTGAGACCGCTGCGCATCGCACTCACGGCCGGCTTGGCACACTGCGCGGGGCCGCGTACGCGGTCTTCAGGAGCCTGCCGTCATGACGATGCCTGTTCGCGCCCGCTGGGGCGGGTTGCCCCGCGCGGTGCGTTGGCCAGTGCTGGCGCTGATTGCGCTGTACGCGAGCTACTTGCTGCTGGGCAACCTGTTGCTTAACACGCCGCTCGGACCGGCAGCGCTCAATCGCAAGCCGGACACATTCGCAATGCATTGGGGTCCGGGACTGACCTGGTGGCCTGGGCGACTGGTGCTATGGGACGTCGATCTGCAGGGCCATTCGACGCGCAATAGCTGGAATGTCAGTGCGCAGCGCATGAGCGGGCAGATTCGGTTATTGCCATTGCTGCATCGGCAGTTGCTGGTGCCGCAGCTGCATGCGCGCGGTGTGCGTGGTGGCATGCAGGCGGCTGTCGCGATGCCGAATGCCCTCGCGCGACAAGCGCCCAGCACAGGGTCCAACGCGCAGGCATCCGCTGCTTCAGTGAATGGCGCACCTGGCACCACTGCGGGCGCGGTGGCGCAAGACAAAGCACCCACACCCACACCCACACCCACACCCACACCCACACCCAAGATTGGAGTGCCAGCCAGCACGCAGCAACCCACCCAGGCCGCCGACTCACCTGCCCGCCCTCCGTCGACCGCTCCCGCCTGGACCCTGCAATTGGACCGCATCATCGCCGAGCAAGTGCAGGCATTATCGCTAAGTCAGTTGCACATCGAAGGCGACGGCCAATTGCAGCTAGGCTTTTTCAAACAGCTGCGCGGCGGGCCGATGGAACTGTTCCCCTCGCGTGCGGTGTTCGAAAAAGCACGCGTGCGTTGGGGCAAGGACGAGGTGATGCGCAATGGTCATTTGCGCATCGAAGCCAGCATTGCGCGACATGCACCGGATCAGGCGCGCGGGCTTGCGTTGCTGCAGATCACCGACGCGTTGGTGGCCGTGCATGGCGATACGGCGGCGCTGGATGTCGCACGCAACGCGCAAGGCCGGCATACGGTGGCAACGCGCGCCGGCAAGGGCCGCGCCGATGGCGAGCTACGTTGGACACGCGGTACGTTGCAACCCGGCAGCCAACTGCAATGGCGTGCGCCGTTGCACGACAGCACACGAACGCCCGCTGCATTACTGGGCAAGCTTGCAGCGCAGCTGCAGGTCGATGAGAACCTGCGTTTGCAGGTGAGCATGCCGGAGCCGGCCGATGCCGGGTTGACGCTGGATGCCGACTTGCGTGTGCGAGGCCGGCAGCTGCCGCTGCAGTCCATGCGCAGCCTGTTGCCGCGCACCTCCGGGCATGCGCGGCTGCATTGGCAACTCTCCTCGCTCAGCTGGATTCCAGCGCTGTTTCCGGATGTGGACTGGCTGACGCTGGAAGGCGATGGCTTGGTCGATGCCGATCTGCGCATCGATCGCGGCCAGCTCGGTGCCGGCAGCCGTCTACAGGTGCCGCATGTGCGTGCGCAGGTCGGCGTGATGGGGCATACGATCGACGGGCAAGCCACTGCCGATCTGCGCGTGGATGCCGATGCAAACGGCCAGTTGCTGCCTGCACTCGCATTGCAGATGCAGCAGTTCTCGATTGCGCATCGGGATGCGCCGCAGCGCCCGTTCGTGCAAGGCCGCGATCTGCGCCTGGATTTGCAGACGCGCGCCGATACACACACTCTGACAACGTTGCGCGATGCCACGCGTGCGCATCTGGTATTCGACAACGCACGCGTGCCGGATCTTCGCGCATATAACCGTTATCTGCCGCAACAGCAGCTGCGTTTCGATGGCGGCAATGGTGTGCTTAGCGGTGATCTGCAGATCGAACCCGGCGGTCGCATCGGCAAGGGCGGTCTACGCATTGGTGCGCGTGCGGCGCGGCTGCAATTTGCCGGTCTTGCATTGCGTGGCGATGTGGATGCCGATCTGCGTCTGCAGCGCGGTGATCTGCGCGCAGAAACTTTCAGCCTCGATGCCAGCAGGATCCAGCTAAGCCATGTTGGATTCACCGGTCCGAATGGACAGCGGCGCGATGGCTGGTGGGCGCGTGTCGTGCTGGAGAACACACGTATGCAATGGCGTCAGCCGATGGCTGTGGATGGACGCGTGCGCATCCAGGTGCGCGACCTGGCATTTTTGATGTCGTTGTATGCGCGCGACCGTTGGATTCCGAATTGGATGCTGCAACCGATGGACGCAGGCCAGGCGCAACTGACCGCGCGCGTGCAGTGGCAGGGTGAAACGGTCATCGTCGACCGATTGCAGGCGCGCAATGAACGCTTCCAGGTCGATGCGCGCCTACGTTTGCAGGGCACTCAACGTAGCGGAAGCCTGCTTGCGCGCTGGGGGGTATTGAGTGCGGCGGTGGGCTTGCGTAACGACACTCCGCAATGGCATCTGCTGCGCGCGCCGGAGTGGTATCAGGCGCAGCCGGATCTGCTGCGGTGACGGCCGGATGCGGCGCCTTGGCGTGAAGGAAAAAGCTCCAGTTCTGTACTGCCTGGTGTTGTTTTGCAGTGCAGCGTGCAAGTCGTGTTGGGGGCGCGCACTATGATTGTGCATCCCGACGTGGGGGAGGGAGCAAAGCCCGCTGGCAGTTCGCTGCAAGCGGGCTTTTTATTGCCTGTGGTCTGGCAAGTCAAGCCCAGGAGCCGCTCTAAGACGCGGTTTTTAACTCAGTTCAAGCAGCCACAACCAATTGCCGCCGGTAATGAATAACCGCCGCTGCTGGGTATCGACCGCGTTGCCGTTGGTGAAGGCGGTGGCGTTCAGCAGCACGTCCACCGCGCCGTCCTGGCGCCAGCCAAGCACGCGGCGGCCGACCACATCGCTTCACACCATGGTGCGTTGGGCCTCCCACCAGGCCGGGCCTTCGCTCCAGGTGGCTTGATCGTAAAGCGTGTGCAGCCGCGCGTGGCCAAAGCGCGCGGCCAGCGCGGCGTGCTGCGTGCTCGGTGGCGCGCAGTCGGTTGGTTGCGCCGGGCCGGGCGGGCGCACGCGGCAGTGGCTGTCCATCATTGCGGCGCCGCACCGCCGCCTATGCTCTTGCTGCCCAAGCCTGGCAATTGCGAGGCATTGAGGCGACTCTTGCCATCCGGCCAGGTCCACAGATGCAGAAACGGCAGGCTGGGTGGCAACTCTGGATTTGTGCCGTCGTTGTCGAGCGGGATCTGGGACGGCAGCAACTGCGCGGGCAGGATGATGGGCGACATGGCCGAGCCTCGTGGGAAAGCCGCAGTGCAGCACGGCTATCGTCAGGGTTGCATAAGCGATGCGTTCAACGCATCGAAGCTCTCACAACGGCAGCGCGATGCGATGATCGGCCACGGCCACGGCCACGGCCACGGCCACGTGCTGCGTCCGCGCAGTGATGCAAGAATCCAGGCATGTCGCTGCCCAGCCCATCCGTGTCTCCTGCGTTGGCCGCTCTGATCGAGCGTGCCGTGGCGCGTGTCCGTCATGCCCTACCGGCCGAGCAGCGCTGGCCAGGCGGCGATTTTGATCGGCAGCTCGAACAGGTCGGGCTCGTCAGCGAATTCGCCCTCGATACCTTGGCGCGTCAGCCCGCATTGGTGCATCACTTGGCGCAGGCCGATCCGCCGCCGCTGCCATTGCCAGTGCTCGATCCTGCGCAACCGCAGCTGTGGCCCGCGCAATTGCGGCGTTATCGCAGTGCTGAATCCGCCCGCCTGGTGTGGCGCGATGTGCTCGATCTGGACAGCGTGGACGCCACGTTGGCCGGTGCAACCCGGCTGGCCGATAATTGCCTGCAATGCGGCTTGCAGGCGCTTGAGCAGCAATTCCATACCCGCCACGGCCATGTCATTGCCGAAGACGGCAGCGTGCAGCAGCTGGTGGTCTTCGGGCTGGGCAAGTTGGGCGGCGGCGAACTGAATTTTTCCTCGGACGTGGACGTGGTCTATGCCTATCCGCAGGGCGGGCAATCCGATGGCGCCCGTCCGCTTGCGGCCGAAGAATACTTCGCGCGGCTGGGCCAGCAGCTGGCGAAACTGCTCGACGAAACCACCGCCGATGGCTTCAGTCATCGCGTGGATCTGCGCTTGCGTCCGTTCGGCACCGCCGGGCGGGTGGCGTTGTCGTTCGCCGGCATGGACCAGTATTTCCAGCGCGAAGGGCGCGATTGGGAACGTTACGTCTGGCTCAAGGCGCGCGCAGTGGCCGGCGACATCGACGCTGGCCAAGCCTGGCTGGAAACGCTGCGGCCATTCGTCTACCGGCGCTATCTGGATTTCACCGCACTGGATGGCTTACGCCAGATGAAGGCGGCGATCACTGCCGAAGTCGCGCGGCACGATCGTATTGATGATATCAAGCGCGGGCCGGGTGGCATTCGCGAGATCGAGTTTCTGGCGCAATCGCTGCAGGTGATTCGCGGCGGACGCGAACCGACATTGCGCGAGCGCCGCTTGCTGCCTGCCTTGCGGGCGCTGGTGGCTGCAGGCCAGATTGATCCCGATAATGGCCAGGCATTGACCGAGGCGTATCGCTTTTTGCGTCGGCTCGAAAATCGCCTGCAGATGCTGCGCGATGCGCAGACCCATGCCTTGCCGCAGGCACCGCTGGATCGCGAACGCATTGCGCTAGGCCTGGGCTATGCGGATTGGTCGGCATTGCTGCAGGCACTTACCTCGCAACGTACGCGCGTGGCGGCCGAATTTGCCGAACTGTTGGCACCACGCGTGCGCGCCACCGCACCGGACGCGCTAGCCGACTATTGGCGCGCGCTGCCGGAAGGCGATGCCACGCCATTGGCGGGGATTGGATTGCACGATCCCGGCGGCGCGCATCAGGCGCTGGCCGATTTTGCCAAGGCCTCCGGCGTGCGAGCGCTTTCCGACAATGCACGCGCACGGCTCGATCGGGTGATGCCGGCGTTGCTGCATGCGGCCACCCGCGCCAGCCAACCCGATGCCGCAGTACGCCGCATGCTCGGCCTGTTGCAGGCCACCTTGCGCCGCACCAGCTATCTGGCGTTGCTGGACGAACAGCCCAGCGCGCTTGCGCGCCTGGTCGAGGTGCTCTCGCGCAGCGCTTTGTTGGCCGAGCACCTGGCTGCGCATCCGTTGTTGTTGGACGAATTGCTCGACACCCGCATCAGCGGCCCATTGCCCGATCGTGCGGCCTTGCATGCAGCCTGTGCGCAGATGCTGCACATCGACGATACCGAAGCAGCGCTGCGCGAGCTCAACGAACGCCGGCTCGCGCTGAGCTTTCGGATTGCATTGGCCACGCTCGATGGCCGTCAGCAGGCTGTGCAAAGCACGCAGCAACTCGCCTGGCTTGCCGAAGCCGTGGTGCAAACCGTGTTGCAGCTGGCGCGCAGTGAACTGGTCGCATCGCATGGGCAAGTGCCCGGAGGCAGCTTCGCCATCATCGGCTATGGCAGTTTGGGCGGCTTTGAACTGGGCTTCGGTTCAGATCTGGATCTGGTGTTTCTCTACGATCACCCGCGCGCGGTAGAAGCCTCCGATGGCAAGCGGCCGCTGGAAGCCGGGCGCTGGTTTGCGCGGCTTGCGCAAAAAGTGATGGCACTGCTCGCTGCCGAGACAGGCGCCGGCAGCTTGTACGACATCGATGTGCGGCTGCGCCCGGATGGCGGCAAGGGCGCGTTGGTGTCGTCGTTGGCCAGCTATCGCCAGTACCAGCGCGCGCGCGCCTGGACCTGGGAGCATCAAGCGTTGGTGCGCGCACGGGCAGTCGCCGGCGATGCTGCGCTATGCGATGCTTTTGCGCATGTGCGCAGCGACACGCTGACGCGCGTGCGCGACCCCGTGCAGTTGCACGAGGACGTGCGCAAGATGCGCGCACGCATGCGCACCGAACTGGATCGCAGCGATGCCGGTCGGCTGGATCTCAAACAAGGTGCCGGTGGCTTGGTCGATCTGGAATTCGTGCTGCAGGCCGGCGTGCTTGGCCAGGCGGCGCAGCACCGGCAACTGCTGCTGGCCTGCGATACGCCCGCGCTGATCGATGCGCTTGTTCACGCGCACTGGCTACCGAGCGACAGCGCAGCACCGCTGCATCAGGCACACGCCGCGCTGGTGGAGGCCGGCCTGAGTTGTACGTTGGACCGCCGGCCGCGCTTGATCGCACCCACGCCGGTGGTTCGGGATGCATGCCTTATCGTTGCAGCGATTGCAGATGCGCAGCAGTTACGATTTCCGCCAGGAAAAGGCCTCTGAGATTGTCCGTAGTACCAGCTGTTTTTTTGCGGCCCAGTCGTTTTGTTAGCCGCTCTTAAGTCAAGCAGTGCTGCCTGCGGCACACATTATCGCTTGCATTGGTCTCGTCGCTGCTGGCCACGCTTAGCGGCTCGGGCGTGGCGCATTCCTCCACAGCAACGCACGAAACGGGCCCAACAGAAACACGCCCATGCCCAGTTTCACCGCCAGATCGCCGGCAGCCCAGCTGATCCATGGCAGGCCCACGCCGGCAAAGGCAATGCTCCAGAAGATCGCCGTATCCAGCATGGCACTGCAGGTGGTGGCCACGATCGGCGCGCGCCACCAGCTGCCATTGCGCAGGCGGTCGAACACGCTGATATCCAGCAGCTGTGCAGCAATGAAGGCGCTGCACGAGGCCACTGCAATTCGCGGCGTTGCCAGCCAGATCGACAGCAGTACCGCCAATGCAAACCCGCACCAGGCGACCTTGCGCGCCGCACGTGGCCCGAAGCGACGATTGATCAGGTTGCTCACCAGAAATGCCACCGGATACGAGAACGCGCCCCACGTCAGCCAGTCGTTGATCGGGTACTGCACCAGGATGTTGGACAACAGCACCACCGCACCCATGGACAGCACCGCCCACATCAATGCGCGTGCGGTGAGCGGGGCAAACAAACTGGGAGGTGTGGCAGGGATGGCGGTGCGTCAGTGGCAGGGTTGCGCGATTATCCGCGTCTGGACGCGTGCGGGCCAGTGCGGCTGGCGCGACAAGGATAACGCGCTCCGATGGTGGTCCGGATCGTGTACATGATCGTGTACATGGCCGCAGGCCTAAAGACCCAATCGGCAAGAAGCAACAGCAAGCACACTCGCATCCAGCAGCGCACTCAAGCGAACCGGTTGCATCGATCATGCATGTGGCACAGCAGGCGCTGCGCTCGATGCGTGCCCACGGGCCACCAGCAGCACCAATATCGTAGGGACACACAACCTACCCAACACATTGCCTCGGCCAGGTGCGCGTTCGGTGTTCGATCCGCATCGGCTGACAGCGTGCTTGTGCCTGCCCCGTGTCATTCACTGCAACACCATCATATGTGCAGGCGCTCACGCACCAGTGCGGCAACGCGTTGGGTTTCGCGTAGTGGAGTGGGTTCTGACTGTGCTGCGAAAATGTCGGCGGTGTCGCATAAACGTCGATGCGCCTGCAGTGCTCGAACATACTGCCGAACGCGTCCTCGCGCGCAATCGCAAAACGCCGCCGCCACCGGCACGCGCGTGGCGCACGCCTCGGACAGCAGGTTGACCGAGTCGGCAGTGGCCACGATCGCATCGGCCCAGCCCAGCAGGCCGGCATACGGGTTCGGGCCATCGCGCTCATCGCACCACACCAGGCCGGGCAAGTCTGCGCGCAACGTGCGCAGCGTTGTGATTGTCTCGGGCGGGGTACGTCGCGACGTAGTGACCAGCAGGCTGCCGCAGACCGCGTGCAGTTGCTCGCGCAGGTGCGCGCACAGCGTTGCCAGCGCCTGGCTGGTCCAGGGCACCTGTGCGGTCGGGCCGCCGATCAGCAGGGCCAGACGCGGACCGGGCAGGGTGCCGAGCATGGCAAAGGCGGTGCGCCCGGCCGACAGCCAGGCATCGTTCACCTGATGCAGGCTGCCGAGCAGGGTGATGACGTTGGCGCCACGCAATGCGTCGTGCTCGGGCACGATCAGCAGATCCCAGTGACGTGCATCCAGGCGCGGGTCCAGGATCTGCACCGTCCGGCTACCGTGCGCGCGCAGCAGCCGGGTTGCCAGCGCAGCTTGGCGTCCGCAGCCGATAGCCAACGCCGGCGGCCGCTCCAGTTGCCTGGCGAACTCCGCGCCAAAGGAGACGTGTGCGCCGGGCAGCAGGTGCGGCGCTGCCCAGCGCCATGGCGCGCGGGCCCGCAGATGCTGTGCAGTGATCGGTGCTGGCCGCAGCGCACGTGCCAGTGCCTCGGCCTGGCGGGCATTGCCGGCCAGGCCATCGCTGACCGCCCAGGTCAGCGCCATCGTTTCAGATCCGACATAGGATTTGTTTCAGATTGAGCGTGTGTTGCAGCAATGGCGTCACTCTACACTGCGGGTCTTCACACCAGCGCCCGTGCTGCATCCTACTGTCGTCCATTCCTCAGCCTCCCGGAGTCGCCATGTCCGACCTGCTCAACGCTGCCGCACTGGATCAGCTGTTTCGCACTGCCCGCACGCAAAACACCTTTCTCGACAAGCCGGTCAGCGAAGATCAGCTGCGCCAGCTTTACGACCTGGTCAAGTGGGGCCCGACCGCGGCCAACGGTTCGCCGGCGCGTTTCGTGTTCGTGACCAGCCCGGAGGCCAAGCAGAAGCTCACGCCGGCGCTGTCCGAAGGCAATGCTGCCAAGACGCTGGCTGCGCCGGTCACAGTAATCATCGGGTCGGATGAGGATTTCCACGAGAAGCTGCCGTACCTGTTTCCGCACGCCGATGCCAAGAGCTGGTTCGACGGCCCGCGCGAGGCGCGCGCACCTTCTGCGTTCCGTAACAGTTCGTTGCAGGGCGCCTATCTGATCCTGGCCGCGCGTGCGCTGGGTCTGGATGCCGGCCCGATGTCCGGCTTCGACAATGCCAAGGTGGATGCGGCGTTTTTTGCCGGCACCCCGATCACGTCCAATTTCCTGGTCAATCTCGGCTACGGTGACCCGGCCGGGTTGTTCCCGCGCTTGCCGCGCCTGAGTTTCGACGAAGCCGCACGCATTGAATAAGATCGATAACGGCTGCGCTCACCATCAGGCGGGCGCAACCGGTGCTCGGGGCGATTTGCAGCCACGCACACGCCGGTTCCGACGCGCGGTCCTTGGTTGTGTACAGACCGCTCGCTACGTGCATTAGCCGCTTTGGGCGTGCGGTTTCACATTCCTGCAGTCTTCGTCCGTCTGCATTTCGTCCCATCTGCGTTGATCCAACGCGTCTGTCATCACGAGGAATTTCAATGAAGACCACCCATAAACTGCTGCTGCCGCTTGCCCTGACCCTGGCCATCGCCGCCTGCTCCAAGCCGGCCGACAATGCCGCCGCCCCGGCGGCCGCTCCTGCCGCCGAAACCCCGGCTGCCACCGCACCGGCTGCCACCGCTGCTGCTCCGGCACCGGCTGCTGCCGAGTCCACCGTTTCGGCCGCGCCTGCCGTACCTGCCGTGCAAGTGCAGTCCGGCACCTACACGCTGGATCCGGGCCACACCGACGTGCTGGCGCAGTGGAGCCACTTCGGCTTCTCCAACCCGACCGCGCACTTCGGCAATGTCGACGGCACCCTGGTGTACGACGCGACCGACGTGACCAAGTCCACCGTGCAGGTCACCCTGCCGCTGTCCGGCTTGACCAGCTTCACGGCCAAGTTGGACGAACACCTGAAGAGCGGTGATTTCTTCAATGCGGCCAAGTTCCCGACCGCCACCTTCAAGAGCACCAAAGTCGAAGCCGCCGGCACCAACAAGCTGACCGTCACCGGCGATCTGACCATCAAGGATCAGACCAAGCCGGTCGTGCTGGACGTCACCCTCAACGGTGCCGGCGAGCACCCGATGAAGAAGGTGCCGGCGGCCGGCTTCGACGCCACCACCACGATCAAGCGCAGCGACTTCGGCGTGGACCAGTACGCCCCGAACGTCAGCGACGAAGTCAAGATCCGCATCACCACCGAAGCCCTGCAGGCCAAGGCCGGTGACGCTGCTGCTTCGAAGTAATTGGCCGCGCGGTTGATGCATCGGTGCGTGTAATCGCACCGATGTGTGGAATGCAAAAGCCCGCCGATTGGCGGGCTTTTGTTTAGGCGACTTATCAGGTGCATGCGCTGCTGTCGCCGCTGCGTTGAGTAAGAGCGGCTAACAAAACGACTGCGCTCACCGGCAGGCGGGCGCGGCCGGTGCTCGGAATCGGCATGTACCACGCGTACACTCCGGTTCCTGCGCGCCGTCCGCATCCACCTGACGACTGCTCGCTACGTTTTGTTAGCCGCTCTAAGTGTTCTTGCCCTTCCAGCGGCAGACCCACAGCCGGCCTGCGCGCCTAGCAGTGTCGCCCTTCTCGCAGTCGCAGGAACAGGTGTCCTTGTCCCGGTTGCGGAAAACGCTGTCGCGCAGCCGCTGGTGTGTGCAGGCACATTGGCGCAATGGCAGGTAGTGCGCGAGCAACTCCCCACGCCGCTCCTGGTACTCGGCTACAGCGTCGGCAAGCTTGCCGCGCACGCAGTGGCTGGCAGCATGGACATCGACAGCTGCCTGCAATTGTCCGCCACGCGCGCACGCTCGATGGATGGATGCGGCCAGTCCAGACTAATGCCGGATTGATGGCCGTCGTCGGCCTGCCGCGACGTGTGCTTGAAACGCTATGCCGAACGCGTGGTGCAGCGCTTGCCATCATCAACGGCGACGACCATGCCGTGCTCGGTGGCCCGCGCGATGCACTGCAAATCCTTGGCGATGCTGCACAGTGGCAAGGCCCACGCATCACACTGTTACCAGTGAGCGTGCCCGCGCATACGCCGTGGTTACGCGCGGCCGCCGACTCCTTCGCCACAGAACTGAAGACAGCAAACATCACTGCGCCCACGTTGCGCGTGCTTGCCGGCGTCGATGCACGTGCGGTCACCACGCAGGCATTGGTGATCGACACGTTGTCTGCGCAGATCGCACAGACCGCTAGTGGGCGCGCTGCTGCTGTGCTGTGTCGGTGGCATTGTCTCTGCATTCGCCTCATCGGCGGCGGTGCTCGGTGCCACCATTCCGCTGGCGATGCCGTTCCTGATGCAGGGCCAGCTCGGCGCGGCCGGGGTAATCTGCGCGCTGTGCGTGTCGTCCACCATCGTCGATGTCAGCCCGTTCTCGACCAATGGCGCGCTGGTGCTGGCCTTGGCTGCGAAAGAGGAGCGCGACGCGCTGTTCCGCTGCTTCCTGGTCTACAGCGGGCTGGTGGTGCTCTGTTTGGGCTGCTGTTGGCCTGGTTGCTGTTGGTTGTGCCGGGCTGGCTGTGATCCGGCCGGCGTGCGGCAGGGCCAGGGGGCCTGCGTAGAATGAGCGCTTCCGATCCGATACCGACGACCCGCCTGCCATGACCTTCGCTGCTGATTGGCGCACTGCCAAAAAGCGCGTACCGCTTTACGAGGAAGTGGCCGAGCGCCTGCGCTAGAAGATCTACGACTACGCGCTGCCACCGGGCGAATGGATCGACGAACCGGCCCTGGCCGAAGAACTCGGCATCAGCCTTACTCCTTATACGCGAGAGCCTCAAGCTGCTCGCCGCCGAGGGCCTGCAACTGAACGAATCGGCCACCAGGAATCGGATAGGGTGCCGTCGAAATCCAAGATGAGCAGTGCAGCCATCGCGACGCAACATGTCAGCGCGTCATAGCCTGGCCAAGGCCGCTCGCGCGCCGCACCCACACACATCCCCACATGTGCGCGCAGACGATGCGATTTACGCTTCGGCAAAGTGCGGCACGATCGGCGTGTCGCCGTGCGCGTGCTCTTCGATCACCTTGCGCTGCATCGCGGCCAGATACGCATCCAGCTCTTCGGTGGAGGTGAACACATCGCTCAGCGGCACGGCCTTGACCATTTCGAAGACCTTGCGGATCTGCGGTTGCGGGTTGGCCACCAGCACCTTGCCCTGGCGTGTCGTTAAGGCTTTGCGCGCCTTGAAGATGCAGCGGATGCCGGCGCTGGAGATATATTCCAATGCGCTCAGATCCAGCACCAACGTGGTGATGCGGGTGCCCAGCAGCGGCGACAGCGCCGCGTCCAGTTCCTGATAGGTGTGGGTGTCCAGGCGCCCGGTCAGGATGACGCGTTGGCTGGTGTCTTGTGGCGGGTCGATCTGAATGGCAAGCGTGGTCATGACAAGGCCTCGGGGACAGGGGCGTACGGGTGGAGCAGGGTGACGCGCACGATGTTGTATGCACCATTGCGGCTGTAGCCGATGTGATCGGCAAACTGATGTACCAAAAACAGCCCTAAACCGCCGGTCGCGCGCTCGTCGAGCTCGGCATTCAGATCGGGCATGGGCGCCGCACACGGGTCGAATGCGCTGCCGGGGTCGTGCATTTCCAGCACTAGCGCCTGTGGGTCTAGTTGCAGTTGCAGGCGCAGCGGCTGGGCGGCGCACTGGCCGTGGGTGAGCGCATTGCAGCCGAGCTCTTCCACGATCAGCCGCACCTGGTTGATGCGCTCGGCATGCAGGCCTTCGTGCGCCAGCGATTCTTCGAGTGCGTCGTTGGCGCCGGCCAGCTGGGCCAGCGACGGCACGATGGCCAGATCGAACTTCATGGGGCCGTTGCATTTCCGGGCGTGTCCCGGCCAGTCTCTGCGACCGGTCCAGCATGCTCCTGGCGCAGCCGGATCGCCAGCAACGTGATGTCGTCGTACGGATCGGCCTTGCCGGTGAAGCGGGCGATGTCGGCAATCACTGCCTTGCACTGCGCCGCAGCACTGCGGCGCGGGTGCAGCGCGGCCAGCAGCCGGTCCAACCCGTAGCCGGCACCGTGTTCGTTGATCGCCTCGGTCACGCCATCGGTATAGCCCAGCAATGTCTGCCCGGCCGTCATGCGGCCCTGCAGCACCGGGTAGGATACCTGCGGCTCGATGCCTAACGGCGCACCGGTTTCCAGCGGCAACGGACGTGCCTTGCCGTCGATGTCGATCAACAGGGGCGGCTCGTGGCCGGCGCTGGCCAGGCAGTACTCGCCGCTCATCACATCGATCAACCCGCACAGCACCGTGGCGAACATGCAGGTGTCGTTGTTCTCGGCCAGGCGTGTGGAGGCGGCGATCAAGATGCTGTCCGGGTGCGTGTGCCGGCGTGCGGCAATTTCCAGCATGCTCACCGCCCGCACCATGAACAAGGCTGCCGGCACGCCCTTGTCGGACACATCGCCTATCACGAACCACAACAATCCGGGTTCGGTTTCGACGAAGTGGTAAAAATCCCCGCCCACCGCCTTGGCCGGTTCCAGCCACGCGCAGGTTTCCAGATGCGAACTGGCGCGATCGAAGGTGCGCCCAGATGGCAACATCGCTTGCTGGATTTCGCGCGCAATCTGCAATTCGCTGTGCATGCGTTCGCGTGCGGCGGTCATCTCGCCGATCTCGGCGATGTGGTGAGCGATCGCATCGCGCGCGCTATCGAACGCACGTGCCATCACGCCCACCTCGTCATTGCGTTCGATGTGTTGCAGCGGATACTCGAATTGGCCGCGTCGAAAATGCTCGGCGGTATCGGTCAATTCTTCGATCGGCCGGGTCAACTTGCGCGTGATCCGCCCCATCAACCACCACCACACCGCCGCTCCCAGTAGCGCCGCCAATGACACCCATGCAGCCAGCCAGTTCAGGCCGGCCAACACATAGCCTTCCGATGCGGATAAGACGAAGGTCCAACCGCTGCGCCCCACCGCCGCGCTATGGGTGAGAAAGCGCTCGCCATCGGGGGCCGTGTGCGAGAACGAGATCGGCTGGCCTGCAGCGACCGCGCGCTGCAACGGCAGCAGGTCCGGTCGCGAACGCGCCACGTAGGCATCGAGCGTGCGATGCAGATTGAGTGCCGGATCTGGGCTGAACACCAACATGCCTTCCGGCGATACCAGCATCGGCTCGATGCTGCTATTGCGCGGCAACTGGTCGATGATGTTACGCAGATGGTGCAGCGGCAGTTCCACGCTGACCATCCCCACCGGCACCGCGTCCGGCGCATCCCCTGGCCGCCGCAGCGGCAGGTTGTAGCTGGTGTACAAGCCACTGCCATTCGCATCGATATAGGGCTCGGACCACCACGCGCGGCCCTCGCGCCGGGTGCGTAGATACCACGGCATCGCGCGGTAGTGGTAGCCCAATTCCGATGCCGACGTCTCGACGGTACGCGTGCCATCGCGATGCACGTACCAGACAAACCCGGTGTCGCCGGCTTTTTGCGTACGCGGCTCGATGATCAGGCGCGCCGCGCCGATATGCGGGTCGCCGGTGAGCGTCGCCAGCAGCAACGCACGCAGATTGAACGGCTGCAGGCCAACGCCACCACTGCTGGCCGCCAATGTGCGGCCACTTACCTGCACCGAGTCCAGCATCGCCGCCAAGCTGCGCGCGGTCTGCTTGGTCAAGCTATTGACCTCGGTGCGCGCGGCCTCCACCAACTCGGCCCGCGCACCCAAGTAGAACACCGTCCCCAACACCGCCAGCAACACCACCAACACGGCGGTGGTCGCCAGCAGCACGCGCATGCGCAAGCTGTTGCGCCAGTGCACGCGTGGGGCGACCGGTGTTGGTTGTGACAGCGATCGAGGAAGGGTGGCGATGGCACGCTTTCTCTGGCGGCGGATGCGCTCGATCATGGCAGCTTTGCTGTCGTGCATAACAGGTTGCAGTGGTCGCATCCCCAGGCGCGGTACCTTGACCTGCCGAGCGCGAGCGGACTAGATTGACTTTTCCTATTGCCATGGAGGCCGGCCTTGCGCCAGATTCTCACACCGAGCCTGCTGGCCCTTTTGCTGACGGCCTGTAACGCTCCGGAGACCAGCATGACCCAGACTCCATCCCCCGCCACCGAGGCTGCCGCAGAAGCCGACGTGGAGGCTGGTGGCCGCGGCCTTGCCAAGTTGAATCCCAACCCGCGCAAGGCTTTCGAGGTCACGCTCACCTTGAAGGACGCGCCTGGCGCATTCGCGCTTGTGCAAGGCGCGGCGCAATACGACGTCGCCAACGAGCAGGAATGCGGCAAGATCCAGCCCGACACCGGCACCGCCGGGCGCATCACCAGCCAGGAAGACTTCGCGCTCAAGAAGATCTCCGACACCCAATACCGCGGCACCGTCTATCTGGACCTGATGCAGGACGAAGACTATTACGGCCGCGGCGTCTGCCATTGGGAATTCAGTGGTGCCAGCGTGCTGCTCAAGGCCACGGGTGCGGAAGAAGAGACGCGCTTTTTGTCGTTTATCGACGGCAAGACGGTGACTGCGCAGCAGTCGCAGACAAAGTATTACTGGAGAGAGGGTTATCCGCGCTCAGGAATGGATGACTTCCCCGATGTCGGTGAATTGACTCCTGAGAAGTTCAAGCCGGAGATTCGCGACAAGCTCTTCACCATCACGTTGGCCGCCAAGGAAGCGACGCCATGACCATCCCTTCTCACTCAGCAATACGCTGGCTTGTCGGACGATGTTTATAAGGACCGCGCCGTAGGCAGACGCGTACCGGGCCAGGAAGAGATTGTCACGATCGAGGGGCAGCGTTACGCCGTTCTCGAACACGTCAACAACAAGTTCAACGGCTATCAAGGCACGATCTACCGCCGCGAAGGCAGTGGCGAGATCGTGGTTGCGCATCGAGGCACCGAGGGCGCTGCCAAGGACATTCTTACCGACGCGACCATGGTCACCTCGCGGACCAATCCGCAGGCAGCCGATGCATTGGCGTTGACCAAACATGCGCTCGATTATTCGGAGATTGCTGGCAAGCGTACTGGTCACGCACCCGAAGTCACCGTCACCGGCCATTCCCTCGGCGGCGCGCTTGCCCAGGTCTCCGCGCACCATTACCACCTCAAGGGCGAAACCTTCAATTCGTATGGCGCCGCCAGCCTGAGCTATCGGATTCCGGAAGGCGGCGGCAATAGCGTGGTCAACCACGTCATGGCGTCCGATCCGGTGAGCGCCGCCTCGCCGCATTTCGGGCAGGTGCGCATTTACGCCAAGCCAGATGAAATTGCCACGTTGAGTGATGCCGGCTATAGCAACAGCAAGGCCAACTTTCTGCTCCCGGACTACCCGCTGGTGGCTGCCGGCGCCTCGCTGGGCGCGCATGAGCTGGGCAACTTCCTGGACAAGCGCTCGGTGCTCACCGATCCCAACGCCCGCCCGCTTGCCGAGCAAAACAAGCGCATGATCGACGAATACCGGAGCGATGTGGACGGGCTTCGCACCGGCACGACCATCCTGACGCGCAGCGCGCGAGGCCTCTGCCAGGACGCCATCGACGCCGTCCGCGGCCCGCTCGCACCGGGCCAACCCGCCAAGCGCGACGCGCGCGAGCACGGTACCGATCACACCTCCCTGCGCATCGATCAGCCAGGGCATGTGGGCAATGCGTTGTTTCAAGATGCGCAGCGTGGCGTGCATGCGCAGGACGCACGTGTAGGACGCACTCCCGACCAGCACAGTGCCCAGTTGTCCGGCGCGCTGGCATCGGAAATGCACTCGGTGGGCGGCACGCGCATCGACGAGGTGGTGATGAGCCCCGATGCATCGCGCACCTTCGCCGTGCAGGGCCGCGTGGATGATCCGGCCCAGTTGCGTGTTAGCGTGGAGACGATAATCGCCATCAACACCTCGCTAGAGCAGAGCAGTCAGCGCGTCGCTGAAAATGTAGCGTGTCAGTCGGCGGCGTTGGAACCGCAGCAATCACAGCCCCAGCAGCAACAGCAGGGTGCACGCGTGATGTGCTGAGCGCGTTCACCCGTTAGCGGCGTAAGGGTGTTGCTTTACCCGGCCAGCATCCGGCACGCGGCCTTGCTTCAATCCTCACAACTGTCTCCATCGAAGGTTGCAAAAAAAACGCCGGCCAGCCCGGTGTTTTTCCTTCCATCGCGCAATGATGCGTTGATTTCCTGCTGCAATCGCACAACAACGCGCTGACGAAAATATCGCGCACTCGCTATGTCGGCATTTTTTCGCTTTGAGAATCGCCAAGGGCGCCGACGTCAGCCAGCTCAATCAACCTGAGCCGGTCACTCGGTCGCCCAGCTCAACCCGGCCCGCCGCAGCACGCCATCCCACGCACAACACCGCCCAATTCCATACGCATCCGTAGCGAGGTGTGCCAACAGGCGCGTGCGGTACACTTGGGGGTTCACGAATTCACGATGTCGACACACCCGCGGGGTGTGTCCCCCGGGAGCGCTAATGAACTGGTTGAACGAAGTGCTGCACAACGATCCGAACCCGCTTGAGACGCAGGAGTGGCTCGAATCGATCAAGGCCGTCATCGACGTCGAAGGCCCGGAGCGCGCCCATCAGCTGCTGGAAGGCATGGTCGAACAGACCCGCCGCGCCGGCGCTTACCTGCCGTTCTCGCCCACCACCGAGTACGTCAACACCATCGCACCGGTCAACGAGGCCAAGCACCCCGGCGACTCGGCGCTGGAGTGGAAGATCCGCTCGATCATCCGCTGGAACGCCATGGCCACGGTCGTGCGCGCAAACCGCAAGCCGGGCGACCTGGGTGGCCACATCGCCTCGTTCGCTTCCAGCGCAACGCTCTACGATGTGGGCTTCAACCACTTCTGGCGTGCGCCCTCGGACACGCATCCGGGCGACCTGCTGTTCATCCAGGGTCACAGCGCCCCGGGCATCTACGCACGCGCCTTTCTCGAAGGCCGCATCACCCAGGCCCAGCTGGACAACTTCCGAATGGAAGTGGACGGCCAGGGCATCTCGTCCTACCCGCACCCGTGGCTGATGCCCGAGTTCTGGCAAACCCCCACCGTGTCGATGGGCCTGGGCCCGCTGGCCGCCATCTACCAGGCGCAGTTCATGCGTTACCTGGAAAACCGCGGCCTGATCGAGAAGTCCGACCGTAAGGTCTGGTGCTTCATCGGCGACGGTGAGAGCGACGAACCGGAAACTCTCGGCGCCATCGCACTGGCCGGCCGCGAAGGCCTCGATAACTTGATCTTCGTGGTCAACTGCAACCTGCAGCGCCTGGACGGCCCGGTGCGCGGCAACGGCAAGATCATCCAGGAACTCGAAGGCGTGTTCCGTGGCGGCGGCTGGAACGTCATCAAGCTGCTCTGGGGCGGTTACTGGGACGCCCTGCTGGCCAAGGACAGCGACGGCGTGCTGCGCAAGCTGATGATGGAAACGGTCGACGGCGAATACCAGAACTGCAAGGCCTTCGGCGGCGCCTACACGCGCGCCAACTTCTTCGGCAAGTACCCGGAGACCGCGGCCATGGTCGCTGGCTTGTCCGACGAAGACATCTGGCGCCTGAACCGTGGCGGCCACGACCCGCACAAAGTGTATGCCGCCTACCACCAGGCCGTGCACACCACCGGCATGCCCACCGTGATCCTGGCCAAGACCGTCAAGGGCTACGGCATGGGTTCGGCCGGTGAGGCGCTCAACCCCACCCACCAGACCAAAAAGCTTGACGACGCGGCGGTCAAGCACTTCCGCGACCGCTTCAACATCCCGGTCACCGACGCCCAGCTGGAAGACGGCCAGGTGCCGTTCTACCACCCCGGCGAAGATTCCCCGGAAGTGCAGTACCTGAAAGAGCGCCGCAACGTGCTGGGCGGCTTCCTGCCTTCGCGCCGTCCCAAGGCCAGCAAGTCGTTTGTGGCGCCCACGCTCGACAAGTTCGAGCGCCTGCTCAAAGACAGCGGCGAGCGCAGCTATTCCACCACCATGTCGTTCGTGCAGAGCCTCAACATCGCCCTGCGCGACAAGGAACTTGGCCCGCGCATCGTGCCGATCGTGGCCGATGAAGCGCGCACCTTCGGCATGGAAGGGATGTTCCGCCAGATCGGCATCTACGCCCCGTTCGGCCAGAAGTACAAGCCGGTCGATGCCGACCAGCTGATGTACTACCGCGAAGACCAGACCGGCCAGGTGCTGCAGCAGGGCATCAGCGAGCCGGGCGCCATCGCCTCCTGGATGGCCGCCGGCACCAGCTACTCGGTGTCCGATGTACCGATGCTGCCGTTCTACATCTACTACTCCATGTTCGGCTTCCAGCGCGTGGGCGATATCGCCTGGCAGGCAGCGGACATGCGCACGCGCGGCTTCCTGCTCGGCGGCACCGCCGGTCGCACCACGCTCAATGGCGAAGGCCTGCAGCACGAAGACGGCTTCAGCCAGGTCATCGCCGGCTCCATCCCGAATGTGCGTAGCTTTGATCCGACCTTCGGCTTCGAAGTCACTGTCATCATGCAGCACGGCATGAAGGCGATGATGGAAGACCAGATCGACGAGTACTACTACCTCACCTTGATGAACGAGAACTACGCCCACCCCGGCATGCCGGACGGCGCAGCCGAGGGAATCATCAAGGGCATGTACCTGCTCAAGGACGCCGGCAAGCCCAAGAAGGGCGAGCTGCGCGTGCAGCTGCTGGGCAGCGGCACCATCCTGCGCGAGGCCATTGCCGCCGCCGAGCTGCTGGACAAGGACTTCGGCGTCACCGCCGACATCTGGTCCTGCCCCAGCCTCAACGAAGTGCGCCGCGACGGCTACGCCGTGGAACGCTGGAACCGCCTGCACCCGGAAGCCGAACAGCGCAAGCCCTACGTCACCCAGCTGCTGGAAGGCCGCCAGGGCCCGGCGATTGCCGCAACCGACTACGTACGCGCCTTCGCCGATCAGATCCGCGCCTTCGTCCCGATGACCTACACCGTCCTCGGCACGGATGGCTTCGGTCGCTCGGACACGCGTGCGAACCTGCGCCGGTTCTTTGAAGTCGATCGCTACTACATCGCGCATGCGGCGATTGCCGCGCTGGCTAAGGATGGAAAGATGACGGGGAAGGATGTGGCGAGAGCGATTGAGCAGTACGGGATCGATCCTGAAAA
Source organism: Xanthomonas fragariae (assembly GCF_017603965.1). Taxonomy (NCBI): domain Bacteria; kingdom Pseudomonadati; phylum Pseudomonadota; class Gammaproteobacteria; order Lysobacterales; family Lysobacteraceae; genus Xanthomonas; species Xanthomonas fragariae. Next base: position 441,912 of record NZ_CP071955.1, read on the forward strand.
GGCTAATCCTGTTGGGGTTTGATTGATGATAAAGGGCAGCGTTAGCTGCCCTTTTTTTGGAACGAACTTGCTGATTGGTGGGGTGTGAAATGGGGGCGAAGCCTAACGCATTTGGGGATGTGCGCGGAGAAAATGACCATAAAGCACTCGATGAATCTTTCTATGAGTGGCAAGACTATCGGACACTCTTCGAGAGCGTCGATCGCTTTATCGTGGTGGGACGGCGCGGTACTGGGAAAAGCGCTATAACTTATCGCCTCAGTAAAGTTTGGTCCGATCGAAAGACTCCGGTAATTAAGATCGCTCCTGCTGAGGAGCAGATGATCGGCCTTCGGCCATTGGCAAAAATTTTTGGCGAAACTCTGTCCAAGATGCGGGCAGGAATCAAGATTGCTTGGAAGTACACGATTTTAATGGAGATTGGATCTGAGCTCCTTCTTGATTACAAGCTCAAACGCCACATTGAAGCAAATAAGGATCTTGCAGAGAAAATCGCAATCTGGCGCAAGCGCGGGACATCTCCTGTCGAACGAGTCCGATCTGTGCTGAAAGACTTTAAATCTAAAGTCGAGGGAGAGGATGAGCGGATCGCGGAACTTCCTGCGTTTCTTGCCGTGGAACGATTGACGAATGAAATATGTGAAATAGTTTCTCAGTCGGGCCAAGAGTATGTGCTGCTGGTAGATCGACTGGACGAAGGCTATGAACCAGATACTGTTGGCACAAGCATAATTGACGGCATTCTATACGGGACCGACGAAATTAGGTCATCTCTTGTGGGCCATTTCAGGGCGATCGTTTTTATACGCGATAATATGCTCCGAGCAATTGAGGTTGAGGATAAGGATTTTACGAGGAATCTTGAATCTCAAGTTCTTCGCCTTCACTGGGATCCTCAAGAGCTTTTCTACATGGTAGCAATGAGGATTAGATATGCATTTGGAATTGCTAAAGAAAGTGACGTAAAAGTTTGGAATGCTATTACTGCGAACGAACTTCACGGGCGTGAAGGTTTTAGGAGATGCCTCAGACTCACCCTGTATAGGCCTCGAGATGTTATTGCGCTCCTTAACACTGCATTTTATCAAGCGCAGCGCCAAGGGCGGGAGACGCTTATCGAAGCCGACTTTGATGAGTCGGCCAAGAGCATATCGTTGACGCGATTTAATGACCTTGGGAAAGAGTACGAGGCTGTTTTTCCAGGGTTGCGCGCCTTGGTTTCTTCGTTCTCTAGTGGGGATGCCAAGCTAAGATTGGTTGAGGTTCAGGAGAGAATTTCAAAAGTTATGGAGAGTCCAGCTCTCACATTAGCTGAGTCTCAGCACTTCCAGATATTGGGCAGTCCTCAAGAAGTGCTTAAGGGATTGCATGGTATTGGCTTTATCGGGATATTTGACAGGCAGATCGCGAGTTTTGTCTACTCCCATGATGGCAAGAGATTCGAGAAGTCTCTTACGTCTGATGATATTTTGATGATACATCCATGCTATTGGCCTGCGCTGAACATTAGCGGTTTCGAGTTGACTCAAGGCGAAGCCGAGGAAATATACGATGAATACGAGATTGCAATTGAGTCGCAAAGTGGCGAGCAGCGGAAGCGGATCCTTGGCCAGCTAATGTCGGAATTAAACAGTATTTCGGAGGGTGTGGCCGGTGCTGTTCAGTTTGAGGTGTGGTGTAAAAAGGCTGTTGAAATAGCGTTCTCAAAGCGATTGTCAAATATAGAGCTAAGACCTAATGCAAGCGCTACCCAACGGCGCGATATCGTGGCTACTAACCAGGGAGGCGGCGTATGGCAGCGGATATTGAATGACTACAAGACACGGCAAGTGATTTTTGAGGTCAAGAACTACGCAAAGATTGGCGTTGATGAATTTAGACAGGTGTTCGGCTACCTTGGAAGAGAGTACGGCGAGCTCGCGTTTATAATCTGTCGAGATGTCGAGTTAGGTCTCCGCAAAGGTGCCGAATTAGACGCTTTCAGGGAATTTTACAGCAAAGGAAAATTAATAATAAAATTTCCAGCGCAACAGCTGGTTACCATCCTTTCAAAACTAAGGAGTCCTGAAAAAGTAGATGCGGGCGACTTGGCTGTTGAGCGCCTGCTAGACAACTATGTTCGAATGTATGCTTCTGGACAGACTGATGTTTCAAATTCTAAAGGGACAAGAAAAAGGGGAAGGAAGAATCCGTTGGATTAACGGAAATAACGAAAGTAAAGGGGGCGGAGGTAATTAAGCGAACCGGTCGTACAGGCCTGCGCGGCGATGTCTGATAGCGGGCCTGTATCGCTCCGGTCAGGCTGAGGTCTTCTTCTTGTGAGTAACGGTGTCAGGATCTAAGGTATCCCCACGTTTTACACCGTAAGCATCATCTGCTCGCGCACTGCCGCAGGCAGTGCGCGCAAGCGCTCTATCCACCGTGAGACGGGCTCCATCGGCCAGTGCCTGATTAAGAGCGGCTAACAAAACTACTGCGCAGCCGTCAGGCGGACGCGGCCGGTGCTCGGAATCCTCATGTACCACTCGTACACTCCGGTTCCTGCGCGCCGTCCACGCCCACCTGACGCTACTTGCTACGTTTTGTTAGCCACTCTAAGGCTTCTCGGCCGATGCGTCGCGTGGAGTAAAGCTTGCGTGTGCTGTTGCGTGGAGACAGCCACTGGGCGATACCGGTAGCTTCGCATCCCAGCCCTGCCAACCAGCTGGCGAATGCAGCCAACGTATTGATCAACAGCAGGATCTGTAGTCGCTCGCCGCGTCGGGTCAAACTGTCTTCCAGCGCCTGGCCGTAGCGATGTGATTTCAGATCGCGAAATGCCAGTTCGATCTGCATCCGTCGTGCGTACACATTCACCAACCGCTTAGCGCTGGGTGCCTGCAGCTGCGGGGATGCAACGATCAACCAGGGCTCGCGCTCACGCGCTGCGGCCTTCAGACTCGATGACGCACGCGAGGCTTTGGCGGGTGAGCGGCGATTGCACTGTTTGCGCCCTTGCCGTGTCTTGGCGTAGACCACTAACTGGCAATCGAGTGGATCACTGCGATTGGCCTGCATCGGCGGTAACTCGCAGGCACGATTGGACGCCAAAACGTGCAGTTTCCGGCTGTCGCTCCATACGCCACTGGGTCGTCGGTCAGGCGAGCACGCACCGGGTTAAATTCAATGTAGCGATGGCAGCGAAGGACGTAGTCGGCACTATCGACAAGACAGGCTTTGTAGCGCCCTTCCCATGTAATTGCGCCCAAGCCGCTGCATCAGCTGCCTGATCCCTCCTGTTGCAGGTGGCGTGGCAAGCAAGTGCACATGGTTGTCCATTAATACATAGGCATGCAACTGGCAGCCTGTGGCGTGTAGTGCCTCATGCAGCAGATGCAGGTACCGCAATCGGTCGCCATCATCCAGAACGCACGGCAAGCGGTTGTTCCCGCGCTGCACGATGTGCTGCGGGATTCCCGGAAGGTCGATGCGCGCGATCTGGCCATATCGCAAGACTCGCAGCGAGGCATTGGTGCTGATATCGAGGAGACCTCCCGAAAGTCGAAGCCGTAGCCTGAAATTAGCCGGCATCTACGGCATTGCGCACCGGCCGGATGCAGATCGATGCAATGCGGGTTATCGGTCTCATGCGGCCGCGTTTTTTAAGTGGACGCGACGAACGTTTAAACGTAGGCGCAGGACACACGTGTGCATCACATGGCCGGGAGGAGGGTGACCATGCGGTCTTCTGCCGCTGGAGCTGACCATGAGTAACGACAAGAACGGCAATCAAGGCATCGACGATCTGCGTCCGCCGAATGGTGTCAAGGCACCCGGCAAGAATGAGGACCTGCTTCAGGATGGGCCTGCTCAGATCAGCCAGATCGATGACGACGACGGCATCGAAGACGACGTGGATGAGGAGGACGACGAAGAGGACGAAGAGGACGAAGAGGATGACCAGGAGTCGCTCCAAGAGCGCCTAATCCTACTGTGTCATTAAATCCGCAGATGCGGAGGCATCCCGTCAAGTAGTGCCGCTGCGATGTCCATGGCGATTGTCCAGCGCAGCGTCGCGATCGAGTCGCTCGCGTGGCGCTGGGCGCGCGATTGCCTTGCCGCGCGGTCGGTAATTCTCGGGTAAGGGAGATTCCGCGCATTCCGAGGGTTTTTTTTGATGCGCCCCGCGCAAGCGTTCAGCAACCAGGTACCCATAGGCAGCGATGCATAACCTCGCGTGATGATGGAAGCCCCGCCAGCCACGGCCTTCGTAGTGATCCAGGCCAAATTCCTGTTTCAGATCCTGATAATCGCGTTCAATCCACCAGCGCGCCTTGACCGTCCTTACCAGATCCTTGCGCGGCGTGTTTACCGGCAGGTTGGACAGAAAGTATCGGGTCGGCCTGTCTTGGCCTTTGGGCCATTCGATCAACAGCCATTCCTCCTGACGCAAGCGATCACCTTGTGCTGCACGTACGCGTACGGCGGCGAAACGTCCCGACAACGGTGCGTTGCTGCCTTCCCGCCACGCGACTGTCCTGAAGGCGCGGGAGGGTAACGACAGCGCCAGCGCTTGCACCGACTGTGGCTGATGGTCGGCTGTACGACGATGGCGAACCGGAGGTCGGCCTTGGCCTTTCCACGCCGCCGGCGATTCGGGCCTTTGTCCGGGCGGCCAGACTTTCACGCTCGACACGATTCCCACCGCATAGTTCAGTTCCAGGCAAGCCAGCGCGTCACGCCAGGCCGTATTGCTGCCATAGGCTGCATCGGCCAACACCGTGCCGCGCGCCACTCCCGTGGCATGGGCCGCTTTCATCTGCGCCAGTGCGATCTGCGGTTTGGTCGCGAACTCAATCTCGTGGGGAATTCCCGCTTTTCCCCGGCGTGCTGCATCGCTGGCACAGTCTTCAGGCAGATACAGGGTGGTCTCAAGATTCAAGTGCAACACGTGATTTGAAAGTTGCCAGTTCATGCTCCATCGCCTCGCTCGGCGTTTTCCATCCCAACGTCTCGCGTGGACGGGTGTTCATCAGTAATGCGATGTGATTGAGGTACTCCTGACTGACGGTGGACAGATCCGCACCCTTGGGCAAGAACTGGCGAAGTAGGCCATTGGTGTTTTCGTTGCTTCCGCGCTGCCAAGGCGCGTGTGGATCGGCAAACCACACATTGATGTTCAGTCCCTGCATCAGCTCGGCATAACACGTCAGTTCGGTCCCGCGATCATAGGTCAAGCTCGTTCGCATCGAAGCGGGAAGCCTTTTCATCTGGCGGGTAAACCCTTCCAGCGCATCGGCAGCCGTGCAGCCGTCCATTCGGCACAGCACCACAAAGCGCGTCTTGCGCTCCACCAACGTGCCAACGCAGGAACGATTGAACGCGCCCTTGATCAGATCGCCTTCCCAATGACCTGGAATCAGGCGCTGTCGCACGTCTTCGGGCCGGTGCACGATGCGTAGTTCCTCCGGCACCCAGGTGCGTTTGGCAGCGGTCGTACGCCGCAATCCCCGAGTAGGCTTGCCCTGGCGTAAAGCCTCCACCAGCTCCTTTTTCAGGCCACCGCGCGGGTGCGCATAGATCGTTGCGTAGATGGTTTCGTGGCTGACGCGCTGGGCAGAATCATCCGGATGCATGATCAAGAGCTTGGCAGCAATCTGCTGGGGCGACCAGCGCCACAGCACAAGATGATCACGCACCAGCTGGAACAAATCCGTCCCCGGGGTCAGCCTACGCCGCCGAACACTGCGCTGACGCCGCGCTTTGTAACGCCTGGCCGCATCTGCCGCACAGTAGCTCGTGGCGCCCTGCCTGACCAGCTCCCTGCTCAATGTCGATGGGCTTCTGCACAGAAGTCTGGAGATCGAGCGCAAGCTTTGACCACGCCGTGTTTCGATTTGCAGCACCGCGCGCTCTTCTGCACTCAGATGGAGATAGCTTTTTGACATGTGAACACCTTACTTGCTATGAGGGTGTTGCACTTGGAAGTTGAGTCTAAGCAGCCTGAAAGCGATCGGAATGCTCGCTGCCGGCGTCGCCAACGATACGCTCACGGCCACTTGGCAATTGTCCTGCTTGCCGATCTCGCCGCAGTACTATCAGGCCACACCGACCGAATGCCTGCCCTTTTTGCGAAAACCCGTGTCGTCCACGATCCAGTACACCTCGTCTTTCAAATCCAGCAGCGGCGAAACGTACTGACGAACCCGCTCCAACATGGCCGCATCGGACCACTCTGATTTGGCCACGAAGTGGTGCAAGGCTTGATGGCGAGCCCTGGTTCGAAGCGGATCCAGATGAGCAGCCAGGGGCTCAACACTCTTGCGCTCCAAAGGCAGCATCAACGCACTGCAATAGCCTCGCAGGCCCGCAGTGCGGTCAGCATGACCGAGCGCAGCGGAGAGTTCATCGAGATAAGCGGAGAAACGCGCTTTGTTGCTGACTGCGGCCATCACGATCCCGCCGTGGGAGAGACTGCTTGCAGGATAACCTATTTATGACACAGTAGGATTAGGGGGGCATATCGGAAGTCATGTGGGGCGCGAGGGATCTCGATGGGGGCAGCAGCAGCGGTTGCAAATGCCGGATGGCATTGTCTGCACCGTGAAGCCGGTGATGACAAAGCGCAGGTCCTGATCAGAGACGTGGCAGGAACCGCGGTTTTTCGAGCGATCATTTCGATGCGGGTGTCGCCGAAGAAGGCCTGGGGGAGTACGCGTGCCGCTCCCGCCGGCTTGCCGCAGTGCCAATTGCATCGGCCCACCCGAATCGAATCTCGTAAGAAATGTGATAACGTATCATTTTGTCATGCGTTACCCAGCCATGCTTGTCAGCTCCCCAGTGCCCCCTGCAATTTCAATCTCCGGCCTGCACGTGGCCTATCGTGGTCGCGCCGTGCTGCAGGGCCTGGATATGCAAGTCGCGCCAGGTACCGTTTACGCATTGCTGGGCGGCAATGGCGCTGGCAAATCATCCACGCTTTCCACGCTGTTGGGTTTCGTCAAACCCACCTCCGGCAGCTTGCTGGTGGACGGCATCGACCCGGTCGCCCATCCGGGCAAGGCGCGTGCGCGCCTGGCGTATTTGCCGGAAAACGTCGCGCTCTACGAACACCTGAGTGCGCTGGAAAATGCCGACTATCTGCTCTCACTTGCCGGCCAGCGCCGCAGCCAGGCAGAGATTGGCCAGGTGTTTGCAGCCGCAGGCTTGCAGCGCGAGGCTTGGAACCAGCGGTTGGCGGGGTTCTCCAAAGGCATGCGGCAGAAAGTGGCCATCGCGGTCGCCACGCTGCGCCAGGTGCCGGTGCTGTTGTTGGACGAGCCCACCTCCGGCCTGGACCCCCGCGCCATCGCCGATTTCAATCGATTGGTCAGCAGCGTGCGTGAGCGCGGCGGTGCGGTGCTGATGGTGACGCATGATCTGCTTGGCGCGGTGGATGTGGCCGACCGTATCGGCTTTCTCGAAAACGGCCGCATTGCCGATGACATCGGCGCTGGCGACAGCGGTTTCGACGTGCGCACCTTGCATGCACGCTTCGCACATCCGCAGAACCGGGCCGCATGAGTCCTGTGCTGTTGGTCGCGCGCGAAGAATTACGCTTTCTGGCGCGCAATCGTTCCGCTGCCATCGGTGTGGTTCTGTTGATGTCGATCACGCTGGTGGCGACGTTGACAGCGGCGCATCATCAGCGTGAGGTCGCCGAGTTCCGCGCGCGTCAGCAACAGGCCGCACAGCAGGCATTCCAAGCGCAACCGGATCGCCATCCGCATCGGGTGGTGCATTACGGCCATTTCATCTATCGCCCGTTACCGGCGCTTGCCGCGTTCGATTCCGGCGTGGATGCGTTCACCGGCAACAGCATGTTTTTGGAAGGGCATCGCCAGAACACCGCCAACTTCGGCGACGTGCGTCAGAGCTCGTTGCTGGTGCGCTTCGGCCAACTGACGCCTGCATTCGTGCTGCAGGTGCTGGCACCGCTGATGCTGGTGTTTTTGGGCTACGGCGTGGTGGCGCGCGAGCAGGAGACCGGCACGCTGCGCGCACTGTTGCTGCAGGGTGCGACACGTTGGCAATTGCTTGGCGGCAAATATCTCGCACTCGCTGTAGTGGCCGGCGCCTGTCTGTTGCCGGCACTGGTGGGCCTGGCGCCTATCGCAGTGTTGCCGGGCCAGACGTTGCCGGTTGCGCTGCTGGTGCTGGCCTACAGCGCTTATCTGTTGGTGTGGTGCGCGCTGGTGCTGGCGGTGTCCATGCTGTGCCGTCGCGGCCGCGATGCGCTGCTGGTGTCGCTGGCCCTTTGGGTATGGCTGGCATTGCTGGTGCCGCGCATGGCACCGGATGCGGCCAGTGCCGCCTATCGTTTGCCGACGCGGTTGGAAACCGATGTGGCGATCCAGCGCGATCTGCGCACGCTCGGCGACAGCCACACTCCGGACGACCCGCACTTTTCGCAGTTCAAGCAGCAGACGCTCGATCGTTACGGCGTGCAGCGCGTGGAAGACCTGCCGGTGAACTACAAAGGCCTGCTTGCGCTGGAAGGCGAGCGGCTCACCTCAAGCTTGTTCGAACGCTACGCGGCGCGCGATTCGCGCATTCAGAAGGAACAGAATCTGCTAGTACGCACTTTCGCTTTGCTGAGCCCGACAGTCGCATTACGCGAACTGTCGATGACGCTGGCAGAAACCGATCTGCATGCGCACGCGCGTTTTCTCGCCCAGGCTGAGCGCTATCGCTACACGCTGGTGCAGCAGCTCAACCAACTGCAAGCCGATGCAGTGAGCATGGCCGACGACACCGCGCAGGATGCCGGCGCCGACCAGCGCAAGCGCATTTCGTCCGAGCATTGGCACAAGATTCCGGTGTTCGCGTTCCAGCCGGCGTTCGCCGCTGAGGTGGTACATGCGGCAAGTGCTGCGCTTGGCCTGGTCGGAGCATGGTTGCTCGCTGCGCTGTGCATGGTGGTGGTGGCCGGGCGAGGTGTGGGAGTGGCGCGCTGATGGTGCTGTGGAAGTACGAACTGCTGTTGTTGCTGCGCGCACGCGCGGCGCTTGCCGGATTGCTGCTGCTTACCTTGTTGACGGTCTGCAGCCTGGTCTCCGGGCAGCATACGATCGATGCGCAACGCGACAACATCGCACGTATTGCAGCGCTGCAGCAGGAAGACGATGCTGCGGTGGCGGATTATGTGGCGCGCTCCAACGATGCCGGCAGCGCGGCTTACTACAGCTTCCACCCCACGTGGGACATGCCATCGCCGCTGGCGTTTGCAGTGGTGGGAATGCGCGATGTATCGCCGTACATCCTGCGTGTGCGGGCACTGGGCCTGGAAGCACAGATCTTTGATGGCGATAGCTACAACCCCGAGCTCGCCTTGGCCGGACGCTTCGATTATGCCTTCGTGCTGGTGTTCTTGTTGCCGCTGTTCGCGATCGCGTTGCTGTTCGATCTGCGCTCCGGCGAACGCGAAGCCGGGCGTGCACGCATGCTGGCTGCGTTGCCGGGTGCCGGCACCGCTTTATTGGTGCGGCGCGTGGCGGTGCGTGCGGCGGCGGTGCTGGTGTGCCTGAGTGTGCCGTTTGCGGTGGCTGCAACCCTCAACGCGGTGCCGCTGCTGCAGCAACTGGCCGTATTGGCATTGAGCTGCGTCCATCTGCTGTTCTGGGTGTTGCTGGCGGTGCTGGTCGGGCGCAGTCGCTGGCGGCCGGCCGCGCATGCCACTGCATTGGCGACCTGCTGGGTGGTGCTGGCCTTGGTGGCACCGGCGTTTGCACATGTAGTCATCAATCAGGCGGTGCCGGTCAATCAAGGCACCGAGATCGCGCGGCTGCAGCGCGAGGCGGTCAACCATGCCTGGGATATCCCGCGTGCGGAAACCATGCAGGCGTTCTATACGAAGAATCCGCAATGGGCCGATTCGGCGCCACTGACCAGCGCGTTCCATTACAAGTGGTATTTCGCTTTCCACGAAAACGGCGATCAACAGGTGGCGCCGCAGGTCGCAGCGTATCGCCAAGGATTGCAGCGACGCGAAGCGCTGGCGCAACGCGTCGCCAGCGTATTGCCGCCGGTTGCGTTGCAGGCAGCGTTGACGCGCCTGGCGGACACCGATCTGCAAGCGCAGTTGGCCTATCAAGATCGCATCCGCGTCTATCACCAGGCGTTGCGGGCGTTCTATTACGGCTATCTATTCCGCGACCTGCCATTTACGCGCGACGACTTCGGGCGCGCGCCACGATTCGATGCGACGGCTGATCCCGCGCCATAGCGGCAGCTGTGTTTTACTGATTGCCTCAGTCTTTTTTTATCCGCGACACGGCCACCGCGTCGTGCCCTTCAGGAGTTCTGCCCGATGTCCGTGTTAACGCCACGCCGCCGTATGGCGCGCACGCTGCCCTTGCTCAGTGTGCTGACCTGCGCCGGCATCGGTCCATTTGCCGACGCCGCCGAGCCGCAGGCGCGCGATCTGGATGCGGTGCAGGTGCGCAGCCAGTACACGCCGTATCGCGCATTGAGCGTCACCGGCGCCACCAAGACCGATGCACCGTTGCGCGATCTGCCGATCAGTGCGCGTGTGCTCGATCAGACCTTGCTGGAGGATGCAGGTGTCACCGATCTGGCCGGCGCGCTGGAGATGGCCAGCGGCATCACCAAGGCCAATAACCTGGGCGGCTTGTGGGACAGTTACTCGATACGCGGCTTCACCGGCGACCCGAATTTCAGTTCGGATTACATGGTCAACGGCTTCAACGCCAGCCGCGGGTACAACGGCTTGCGCGATGCGGCCAACACGCAGAGCATCGAGGTGATCAAAGGCCCGGCATCGGCGTTGTACGGGCGCGGCGAACCGGGCGGGGCGGTCAATATCGTGACCAAGAAGCCGTTGTTCCAGCCTCAGCACAGCGTGGATCTGTCGGCTGGTCGCTTCGACAGTTATCGCGCGGCGGTGGACAGCACCGGCCCGCTGGGCGAGAACGTGGCCTATCGCTTGAACGTGATGCACAAGGATCAGCACAGCTTCCGTGACACCGTAGACAGCGACAACACACTGTTGGCGCCGTCATTGCTATGGATGCCGACGCCCGATACCACGGTGTCGTATGAGCTGGAATTGGTGCGCATCCACGCGCCGTTCGATCGTGGCGTGACTGCCATCGATGGCGATGCCAATCGTCTGCCGGCATCGCGTTTTCTGGGCGAACCGCGCGATGGCGATATCGATCTGCATTCCACCGGCCACCAGGTATTTGTGGTGCATGGTTTGAATCAGACCTGGTCGCTGCAGGGTGGGGCAACCTATCGCGACAGCGGCATGCGGGGATTTTCGACCGAACCGTGGACGCTGCAGGCCGACGACCGCACGCTGCGACGCGAGCACCGCTACCGCAATTACCAGGGCCGCGATATCGCTGCGCGTGCCGAATTGCTTGGCACCTTGCAGGCGGGCAGCGTCACCCACAACGTGTTGTTCGGCATCGACGGCAATCGCTTCGACGACAGCCGTTTTCAGCAGCGCGCCCGCTCGGCGGCCGCGCCGTACAGCATCGATGTGCTCGCACCGCAGTACGGCATTGCCCAGCCCGGGCGGCTGGCGACGATCACCGATACCGATGAGCGCCAGCAGGCGTGGGGCGTGTATGCGCAGGATCAGATCGGTCTGGGGACGCGCTGGAAAGCCTTGCTCGGTCTGCGCTACGACCATTACCAGCAGGATCTGAACGACCAATTGCGCGGCACCACGCAGCGCGCTTGCGATGGCGTGGTCAGCCCACGTGCGGGGCTGGTCTTTCATGTCGACGATGCGTTGTCGGTGTATGCGAGCGCGGCGGCGGGTTTTCGTCCCAACAGCGGTGTGGGCGCGGATGGGCAGAGCTTCGCACCCGAGAAAAGCCGCTCGCTGGAGACCGGGTTGAAATACGTACGACCCGGCGATGGTCTGGAAGCGACCTTGGCCGCGTTCCGTATCGATAAGAAGAATGTGCTGAGCCTGGATCCGGCCGACACCAGTTTCTCGTTGCCGGTGGGCGAAATGCGCAGTCAGGGCATGGAGCTGGATCTGCTCGGTCGCTTGACCCCGCGCTTGGCCGCATCGGTGGGCCTGGCCTTTACCGATTCGCAAGTGATAAGCAGCAACGCCGCTGCCGCCAGCACCGGTTTGGCCGAGGGCAGACGTTTTCCGAATGTGCCGCGCTTCAGCGGCAACGCCTTTGTCAACTACGAGCAGCCGCTGATCGGCAAGCGCAGTGCCGCTGTCGGTGTGGGTGTGTCGCATGCTGGCGAACGGCTGGGGTCGGTGGATAGCAATACCGATTTCGTGCTGCCGGCCTATACCGTCTGGCGGCTGGCTGGCCATTACGATCTGAGCGAGCGCCTGCGCCTGTATGCCAGGGTCGAGAACCTTACCGACCGCCGCTACGCCGCGTTCTCTTACAGCGAGCAATGGGTGTATCCCGGCGCGCCGCTCAGTTGGACGGTGGGTGTGCGGTTGCGGTTTTGATCGGCGATTGCATGTCATCGAGACCGACCCTCCACAGCTGAGTAAGTGGCGTGATGGATGTGGCGAACGCTGATCTGAGAGTGCGAACCAGGCCCGGCAATCGCCGTGGGCGCGTGTCGCTACAGGCAGGGGCCGCATCCGTGCAGACGCAGCATGGTTCGATTGGTCGATCTAGCCGCGACGCGTGGACGAACGCTTGCTGCGCTTTTTGCCGGGCGCGACCGGTACGAGGTCATCGTTTGCCAAAGCGCGAGCGGTGTGCATCTGTTCCAGCCACGACAGCGCATCGACATAGCCGAGAAAGTGCTGCAGATAACCGGGCGAGCGCTCGCGCATCAGGCTGATGCAGCGGTGCACCAGCACGCTGGAATTGAGCGGGCCGGCATCCTTGGGGGCATCCTGCAGCGATTGGCGCACCTGGCTTGCGGTACGCACGGTGGTCCAGATGCGGCGGAAATCGTCCAGTGCCGGCAACTCGGGGAACAGCGTTGCATCGGATCGGGAGGTTTTTCTGCTGTCCACTTCCATCCGTGCCGCATGGCCTGCCATCTGGTCGGTCAGTGCGCCGAGTGCGCTGCGTTGACCGCCCGCGCCAGGTTGGAATGGACTCGGCGCATCTGCACCGGTCAAGTAACGGGGTGGCGTTTTCTTGAGCGTCGCCGCATACGCATCGATCAAACGCGCCAGTTTTTCTTCCAGCACCGCGCGTACCGCATCGGCCTGCGTCTGCGCACGCGTCGCCAACGTCTGCATCAAATGGAAACGCACCGGGTCGAGCTGGTCGGCACCCTGGCTGCGCCAGCGTTCCAGCCGCGCGCGTGCGGATGTGGCTTGCGTGCTCATCGCGTCGTTGCGGCCGGGTCTGGTTGTGCGGGAGAGGACGCGCGCGAGGAGGACAAACGCGCGATCGGCGCGATCTCCACGCGCCGGTTTCTTGCGCGACTGGTTTGGTCGGCATTGGAATCCACCGGCTGTTGCGAGCCGAAGGCCGCAGCGAACACCGACGCTGCCGGCACGCCTTCGGCAATCAAGGCACGCGTCACGGTGAGCGCGCGCTGCGCGGAGAGTTCCCAGTTGTCGGTGTAGCGCCGGTTGCCGCCCAGCACCGGGCGGTCGTCGGTGAAGCCGCTGACCATCAGGATCTCTTCGCGCGAGCGCAGGTACTGCGCTAACGGAGCAGCGAGCGTCTTCAATACCTCACGGCCTTCCGGTTGCAATTGATCGGAATTGAAGGCGAACAGCACATTGCCGCGAATGCCGATGCGGCCATCGACCAGCGTCACGCGGCCGGTGGCCAATGGTGCGGCCAGCGCTTGCTCCAGCGTCTTGCGGCGCTGCGTTTCGGCCTGACGTTGCTTGACCTCTTGGTTCAGGCGGCTGGAAAGTTGCAGTTGCACGTCGATCATGCCGACCAGGATCAGCACGAACGCGCCTAGCAGCACCGACATCAGGTCGCCGAAGGCAGCCCAGATCGGTGCGCCCGATTCGCCGTCGATATCGATCTCGTCGTTCATGCCGTCTGTCCTTGGCCGGTATCGCTGCGGCCACGATCGAGCTGGCGCAGTTCTTCGATGATCTGCTTTTGCGAGAGCATGCTGAGGTCGACCACTTCGCGCGCCTGCGCGACGTAGTAGGCCAGCTGGTCGTCGCTGCGGGCGAGCGAGGCATCCAATGCAGCGGCCACGTGCTGCAGGCGCTCGTTGAGCTCACCGGTGGCGCCGCTGAACACCTGCACCGCCATGCCGAAGGCGTCGCCCAGGCTGGCCACTTCCACTGCGCTGCCGCTGACATGCGCGGCGACTGCGCCAAGCTTGCCGGTCTCGTTGCCGATCTGTTCGGTGAGCTGGCTGCCCACGCGTTGCAGCAGATCCGCCAACGTGGTGACCAGCGCATCCACCGCTTCGCGTTGTTCGGTGGAGGCGTGATTGACCGCGTTGAGCAAGGTATCCAGCGTGGCCAGCAAGCGGCTGCGTTCTTCCAGCATGGCGGTGTCGCGCACCATGCTTTCGGACAGGTTCTGGCGCAGCTCGGCGACCACATCGGCGGCGGCCTTGGGCGCTTCGGAGGCGATCTGCATCAGGCGCGCCACTTCGGTAATGGCGGCGCTGGCCTGTGCGTGCGCTTGCGTGGACAGCTCGCTGGCAGTGATGGCCAGGGTGTTGCAGATCGCCTGCTGTTGCTGGGTGACGCGTTCGCCGGTCTGCTCCCACTGCGCGGTCAAGGCAGCGCTCATCGCAGTGAAGCGCTCGCTCCACAATGTCAGGCGCTGGGTGTCGCGCGCTTCCAATGCAGCCTGCAAGTCGGCGTGCGATTGCTGCAAGGTGCCTACCAAGGCTGCGGCGTGCGTATCGAAGCTGGCGGTTGCCGCAGCGAGCGCGCTGTGGTGCTGGCTCGCCAATGCGGCGCTGGCCTGTTGCTGCTGCGCCAGCGCCTCACTCCATGCGCTGGCGGTGTCGTTGCCGGACCGATCCATGCGCTTGGACACCGCATCGACCAACGCGGCCGAACGTGCGTCGAAGGTGCTGGCGAACTGGGTGAGCGTGCTCTGCAACTCCTGCGTGAGTGCGTGATTGGCGCGTTGTTGCTCGGCCACGGCCCCAGCCCAGGCGGCTGCCGCAGCAGCCGTGCTGGCTTGGAAACCGGTGCTCAGGCCATCGAGCTGTTGCTGCACGGCCTGGTGCAGACCATCCTGCACTGCGGTGGTCTGCTGGGCCAGTTGCTCCAGCGTTGCATGCAACTGCGTGCTGAGCGATTGGGTTGTGCGTTGCTGCTCGGCAAGCACCGCTGCCCAGTTGTCGGCGGTGGCGGCATTGCTGCGTGCAAAGCCATCACTGAGCGCGTTCAACTGCTGCTGCACGGCCGTGCTCACGCCATCCTGCAATGCAGTGGTTTGCTGGGCGATCTGTTCCAGTGTGGTCTGTAGCTGCGCATTGTGCGTTTGCTGCGCGCGTTCCTGTGCGGCAAGCGCGGTGCTCCAGTGCTCGGCTGCGTTGCCGGCGCTGTGTCGAAAGCCGCTGGTAATGCCATCGAGCTGTTGCTGCACGGCTTGGGTCACACGCTCATGCAAGGCCGCTGTGTCGCGCGCGATGCTGGCCATTGTGGCCTCCATCGCTGGCTGCAATGCCGCACCTACGGCGCGTGCGCTTTCTGCAACGCCGGTCTGCAGCGATTGCTCCATCGAGGTGGCAAGGCGTGCATACGCCGCCTCGCTGTTGGCGTAAAACTCGGCTTGCTGTGCGGCAAGGCGTGCGTCGGCCGCAATGCTCTGCTGCTCGATGTTGCTCATCAGCGCTTGCAGACGATCGATCAACGCCGGCATCAGCGCGCTCTGCTGCTGTTGCAGCTTGAAGGCCTCGCTACGCTGGTGCGCATCCGAATGCGGATGCAGTTCGGACGCGATCTTCAGATCCAGCCGTTGCATCGTATGCAGGCGCTCGCGCCGGCACAGTGCCGATAACAGCCCCAGCATGGCCGATGTCGCAACACCGGCGATCGAGGTGCCAAACGCGAAGGCCAGGCCTTCCACTGGCGCCGCCAGCGAGCCACGAATGGCCTGCAGGTCGGTGGCGCTTTGCAGCGCAACGCCGGTGCCCTTGAGCGTGGCCATCATGCCGAGCAAGGTGCCGAGCATGCCGAGCAATACCAGCAACCCGACCAGATATGGCGTCAGCACCGGTGCCGGCAACGCGACGCGCTCGCCCTTGATGCGCAGGCGCACCGCATTGCGCAAGCTCGGATGCAGGCGTTCCAGCCATTGGCTCAACGCCGATGGCGCGGTGGTCAGCGCAGTGACCGCATCTTCCAACGTCGCACTGGCCTGGCGATAGCGGTGCAGCTCCAATGCACCGGCCACATAACAGGCGCCAATCACCGCTGCGACGCAGGCGCCCAGCGGATTGGAGCCGAGATAACCCATGCCGACCCAGCAAACCGCCAACAGGCCGACGAGAAACACGCACGCGTGTACAAGAGTTCTGAACATGACGTCCCAGTTAGCGGGTACGAAGCGCTGCAAGCAGGCCTTCGATCGGGTGAAAACGAACATCCAGTTCGGCGAGCAACACGCTCTGCACGTCTTTGCGAAAGACATCCAGCCAGCCATCGGACACCACGCGCGGTGCGGCATCGTGGTCGGTTGACGGGTTGGACGCGTACGCGGCATCGCGCAGGCGCTCGAAGCGCGCGCCGAGCAGGTTCGGCACGGTGTTCAAGAGGGTCTGCTCGCGTGGGCTCAAGGTCAGCTCCATCGCCGCATCCACTTCGGCCAGCCGCGCCATCTCGCTGGACACCAGCGCCAGCAGGTTGCGCAGACGACTACGCAGATCGCCGGTAGCGGTGCGCATGCTGCGTTGCATGGTCAGGTAGTGCTGCCGGAATGGCGCGTAGTCGAGCACGGGTGTGGGCGCATCGGCCTGGGCTGCGGTGCGTGTATCGGCACGGATGCGCGCGACCACGGCGTCCAGATCGGCCACGCTGCTGGTCGCCAGGGCAGTGCGTACGCGCGTGCAGGCTTCGACATCGAGCGGCCGCGGCTCGGGCAGGTCATCGGTATCGGGCAGCTTGTCATCCAGTGCCTTGGACACCGCGACCGCGCGCGTCCAGTCGATCCACTGGCTCAGCCGATCGGCCAGCGCACGATTGGACTGTGCGAGGTGGGCATCGCTGAGGCGAGCAAGCAGGCGAATGAACGCCGGGCCCGACAGGGGCGCCCGTGGAGAAACTTTCGCCATTCTTCCGGTCAAAGACCACGCATTTTACACGGGAATGTATGCGCTTCGGCGCTTTGCACGGCACTTGCGGGCCTTTCGGGCAGGCCGGACCTGGCGGCATTCAGCCTGCCTGATGTGGTGTGTTGCGGGAGATTTCGGTCTCTGGCGGCGTGATGTCGGGTGTGAGTAACGCCGGGGTAGACCTCCATCCGCAGTCTGCATCCGACCCTGCACGACCGCCAACCTCACAGGGCGTCTGGCTTGGCCACGGGCACGCACAGCGGCGAGCGATCCACCACCCGGCCACCCGGCCACCCGGCCAATTGCCCAGCAATTGGGTTGCACCCAAGCCCATCAGCCCTCAGCCCACGTCCGCCGCCAATCACGACGCGGCTTTGCATATCACGCATCATGGGCATCGCGGCGCAAGCCGGCGGTGACATGATCCACTTGGCCAACGAAATGGCCTTACTGGCACAAGGGCTTGGCGCAATCGCTCGCGCGCAGCTGCCGTAACCACCGATTGCACTGCGTGCCGGCAACGCCAGCGTGCATGCCAAACACGGCCGATTGCCGTACGTGACGATGGCAGTGGCTGAGTTCACTCGATCTTGCCGCAGAATTCACGCACATCTGCCGTACCTGTTTTTATCGTCGATGCGTCGATGGCAGCGCATGGTTGCGGTGATCGCGCACTGCCCGTCGGGGCGCCGTCGGCGATGCGCCGGGCAAGCTGGATCGGTCTTGCCTGACGCGCCTCGCTCGACATTGCACAGGCGCGCCAACAACCGTGCAGGATGCCGTGCAGGATGCAAGTGATCCGGCACCACGTCGAGGAGCTTGGTCGTGAACGAACAAACAGCTTGCGTGCGTCTGCATGTCGTCGGTGGTCCGCAGGACGGGCAGATGCTGTGTGCATCGTCGCCGCCACAGTTGGCGATTCCCGAGGGCTACCAAATCGCGCCCTGGCCGGGCGAACAAGCCGGCATCCACTGGCATCACGAACTCAATCTGGCCTGTGCGCATGAATCTTTGTCGACATGCGCGGTGTATGCAGCACTGGGCGCGTGTTGGCGGTGCTTTCTGACAATGCGTCGGCAGGAGGCGGCGGCGCGTGTTGGTCGGTGTGTTGCGAGTGACCGGGACAAGGCTTGGGTTGTATGAGCGTGCAGTCCCGGCAGTGTGATTTGCCGCGTAAGAACGCCAAACACAACGTCGTAGACCGATGTCAGCCGTGTGCGGATCGCGCGTTCGGGGTCTGAATGCTTGAACAACTGCCGATTCTCGGCACCAATCAAGGCTGCTGAGCGATTGCGCGCCAGTTGCGTGGGTTGCTCGCTCGCGACTGCTCGAATCGGCGGCTGTGCGCGATCCAGCCCTGCGTGATCGCTGGGCGGTCGCGCGGCAGGTCTGCGCTCTGCAATTGCTGCACCATCGAGCCACAGCCGCACTTTGGCGTGCTGCTGCGCTGCTTATTCGGCGTCGGTGGCCGGCTTGGCCGCTGCAACGGGAGCGGCATCCGGCGCACCGCGCTTTTTTTCGCGACGCAACGGCGTATCGCCCAGACGCTCGATTGCACCACCGGACTGCTGGAATGCTTCAAGGTCGGCGGCCAGGCGCTGTTCGGACAAGCGGGGTTTGCCTGGCTGGTTGCTAACGGTCATCGACTGGCGGCGTGAATTATTCATCGCGAATCCTCATGCGTTGTAAAGCGTCAAGGGAATGCCCCGGCGGCGCTGGTCGTCGTAGGTGGCACGCACGTCGCGGCAATACGCGCCGGACATGACGAAACGGCGGCAGATCGCCGGCCGCGTGTCGTAGATCGAGCAACACATGCGCGCAGCGTCGATGGCCACGCACCAACCTTCCTCGTCGCGCGCCATCACGTGCCAGCCTTGCGGTGTCACGCTGGTCAGGTGGTTAGGGATGCGGTCGGATGGGTCGACCATGACGGTGAGCCGGCAACAGACGGCGTCGCAGCGTTCGCAGAGATTCTTGATGGAAAAGGCCAGATGAGAGTGGAGGCGACACCGGACTCCGGCCGCCCCCTGCACCATACACCTTGGGTATGCCGGGGTGTGAACCGGTCCCCCTTGTATGCGGTGTCGCTTCGAAAAGCATGCTGGTTTGTGCGTGCGATGCTACTTGCAGGGTGTCTTCAAGGTGCGTGTCAGGTCATTGCGTGCTGCCGACAGCACGCCCTCAATGGCATCGTCTATGTCCTGCGACCGGCATTGCGCGACAGGAACTGCCCCTGACACTGGGCGATGGCAGCGGCATGACCTGCCGGCGCCGGTTGCGTGATTGGCAAGCCAGCGTGTGTGGCATCGCCTGTATCAGGTCTTGCTAGCCGAACTGCGTCCAGGCCAGACGCTAGACCTGGGCCGGGCGCCTGGACGCCGCTAGCTGGCGTGGCCTCGGCAGTGCGTGTCACTGGCGCCCATCTCCACACCTCGGGGGTTGTTAGCCGCTCCTGGCGGGGACGTCAGCGCACTGCATCGACGATGCGCCATGCAACGGGTCCACAGGCATAGGGCGAATCGCTCAGCAACCTTAATGATTGCAGAGAGATAAAGTTGCGGCTGGTTTCACGTGTCGGCCGTGCCCGGTATAGCGCGACGCAATACTCCACGTTGCGGAGACGAACATCTGCCGGTCGTAAACTCCATGATGCAATAGTCATTCGGGAACATGCCGTTCACCATCGTTCCAGTTGAGCCCAGTGTCATTCTGGTCAAAGGTCGGTATCGACGCTTGCGGCATAGCGTTGGTGTGCTGGTGCTCTGTAGCTTCTGGCTGCGGTGCACCCGGGTCGAACGCAAAGCTGGAACTCGACGCCCCAGGCTGGGTTGGCCACGAAAGCGCCATGAACTGATGAGAAAATGTATCGAGATCCCAATTGCTTTGATGCGTTTGCGACAAAACATCCGTTTGATACAGTGCGCCCTCCCAGTCGAATTCAAAGGGGGAAATCGACGCATCGGGCTGGTCTGGACACGCAGGTCCCGTCACCTCCTGCTCGGGCGTATCGGGAATCCAGACGTCTTCAGCCGCCTGCGGCCAACCACCCTCATGAGTGAGTGGAAACATGGAGGAGTAAAAAGGCTCCACCGGTTCGGCTCTGCTTCCCAGGTCGGGCAACTGCTCGTTAGAAGGATACATCTGGTGCATCGGACGGGATGACATTTCACTGGCGTAGGTTCCCCCCTCGGCATATCTTTTCCCACCGCTGGACTCACACAAATCATTTTCATATTTCTCGTTGAATTGGTGGTCGACTTCGTAGATCTCACGCCCATCAATTATCTCCACGGAGTCCGTCGTTCTGGGGCGGTAAAAGGGTGGTCTCAAGATTCAAGTGCAACACGTGATTTGAAAGTTGCCAGTTCATGCTCCATCGCCTCGCTCGGCGTTTTCCATCCCAACGTCTCGCGTGGACGGGTGTTCATCAGTAATGCGATGTGATTGAGGTACTCCTGACTGACGGTGGACAGATCCGCACCCTTGGGCAAGAACTGGCGAAGTAGGCCATTGGTGTTTTCGTTGCTTCCGCGCTGCCAAGGCGCGTGTGGATCGGCAAACCACACATTGATGTTCAGTCCCTGCATCAGCTCGGCATAACACGTCAGTTCGGTCCCGCGATCATAGGTCAAGCTCGTTCGCATCGAAGCGGGAAGCCTTTTCATCTGGCGGGTAAACCCTTCCAGCGCATCGGCAGCCGTGCAGCCGTCCATTCGGCACAGCACCACAAAGCGCGTCTTGCGCTCCACCAACGTGCCAACGCAGGAACGATTGAACGCGCCCTTGATCAGATCGCCTTCCCAATGACCTGGAATCAGGCGCTGTCGCACGTCTTCGGGCCGGTGCACGATGCGTAGTTCCTCCGGCACCCAGGTGCGTTTGGCAGCGGTCGTACGCCGCAATCCCCGAGTAGGCTTGCCCTGGCGTAAAGCCTCCACCAGCTCCTTTTTCAGGCCACCGCGCGGGTGCGCATAGATCGTTGCGTAGATGGTTTCGTGGCTGACGCGCTGGGCAGAATCATCCGGATGCATGATCAAGAGCTTGGCAGCAATCTGCTGGGGCGACCAGCGCCACAGCACAAGATGATCACGCACCAGCTGGAACAAATCCGTCCCCGGGGTCAGCCTACGCCGCCGAACACTGCGCTGACGCCGCGCTTTGTAACGCCTGGCCGCATCTGCCGCACAGTAGCTCGTGGCGCCCTGCCTGACCAGCTCCCTGCTCAATGTCGATGGGCTTCTGCACAGAAGTCTGGAGATCGAGCGCAAGCTTTGACCACGCCGTGTTTCGATTTGCAGCACCGCGCGCTCTTCTGCACTCAGATGGAGATAGCTTTTTGACATGTGAACACCTTACTTGCTATGAGGGTGTTGCACTTGGAAGTTGAGTCTAAGAAGTCTCGCAGTTTCCGCAGCGCACTAACCGACTTTGCACTGCCCGCCGTGCGCGTTCTAGAGAATTCTTTGGCCTCATCCATCAAAGTTTGGGAGTGCAGTCTGCCCGTTTCGCATAATCCCTCTTTACCCTGGGCATGGAGCCATGCACTGAAGGCGCGCAACGCACATCCATAACCATTGAAAAGAAAACTATGCGCATTTTCGATGAATTGTGTATCAGCGTCAGGAGCCTTATGGTTGCGGTAACCCCGCATCTTTACCATTCCGTGGGTGAGGGATTTCGCGTCATGGATATGATCCAGTGCCGCGAACAGAGAGTTATTCTCATTATTTTTCAGGGACATCGAGGCATCGCGTTTCAGCTCGTCTTTGTCGTTGAAGACCCGATGTAGACCACCCTTTTGCTGCTGCCTGAGCCAACCGCTAAAACGCATCAACAAATAGGCGTACTGTTTTGTGGTCCTGAATTTGGCACCCCCTTTGTTGGCACCGTCTACAAACTGCACGATGAGTTCCCTATCGGCTCGATAGGGTGTTTCCGAGCCTGGTGACCAGATCCCGTTTCGAATCGCGTCGCTTAGCTCGGCGAACGTGCGGAGCCTACCGTACAAGGCTGGACGATTATCTGGCGCCTGACGTTCCTCATGAACTGCGGCGTGTGCAACTGCAGCGTCTGCAAGAGCAGGCTGCTGCGCTGTTGTCCCCTGGGGCCCAGGCGCATCCGCGCGCCGAAGTTGAGGATGAGGAACATGACTGTTGGGGGGCAGGTCGTCGTAATGCAGCGCGAAGGGAAACGGTATCGATGTGCCGTTCGGCGCCAGAAGCGCACCCAATCCCGGCACCGAACGCGCAGCGGATGCCTCGGTGCGACGGAGTTTAGTCGGTCGAGCTGTCAGTTCGCCGAGGACGCCAGAGGGCGCTGACGACGACGGCATTCCGGCCGGAGCGCCACCCGGGCTCGCCGGCTGGCCAGTCGGCTGCTCTGGCAGGCTTTGGTAGGTACTCTGGGCATGCGTCCGACGAATGCTGCTCTTTGGGCTCCACATTTTTTCGCTCCGCTTCATGATGAAAAAGACGGCTCGTTGCTGGATCTGGTCAAGCTGATGCGGCGCAGGGATATCCGCTTAACACCGCCAGCTCTCGCGCATTTGCCCTACTGATGACCTTTGCTTTCCATCTAGTCGGAGTGCTGCCGATTTAGCCTTCGATAATCGATTATTGTGATCGATCGATCGATCGCACACCCGGTGCGCAGATAGCGAAGCCGTAGCGGGTTTGCCGAACACCACCGTGAGCGTTTAAGGCGCGCGCTGGCAACGTTTGTCGAGTGACGGATTGGACCTTGAAGTCATCGGTATAATGACGACGACACCGGACCGAACCGGACCGACCGCTGCAAGCTCGGCAGCAAGCGGTACCAGATCGTCGACCGCACCGGCGTTCCCTTGGCGTTTTGTGTGACGGGCGCCGATCGACACGACGCAGTGGTTTTCGAGGCCGACGTTTGCAAGCGACGCATCCGCTTCCAGCGACGTGTCGATCTCCATCTGGCGTGGCTGTGGCTTGCCTGCTCCATCATCTGCCTTCGGCCCCTTACCTTGATTTTTCTAAATGCTCTTAGGTGATTGGCCATGCATTGCGTTGCCGCACGGTGCATGCCGTGCGCACAACGACAAGAAAAAGCAGGACACGCTGCGGGACGAAGCTGTGGAAGAAACCTTCCCGGCCAGCGATCCTGTGTCGCCATTCTTACCGGCCAAACCGCTGGACTGAGCAACCTGTGCGGTTGTATCAAGGCAGACGGCGCGCCCAAGGACCGCGCCGTCTGCGTATTAGTATCGCCAACGCCAACGCCAACGCTTACGGGGTCGGCACCACCTTGCGGCAATCTTCCAGCTTCTTGTCGAACACCTCGTAGCCGCGCGCTGCCTCGGCCAGTGGCATGCGCTGCGAAATGATTGAAGTCTGCTTGAGCTCGCCATTACCGATGCGCTCCAGCAGATGCGGTATGTGTTTTCGCACATGCGTCTGGCCCATCTTGAAGGTCAGGCCCTTGTCGAACGTAGCGCCGCGTTGCCGTAATGCACTTCGGTCTAGCCGCCGGACAAACCGCCGTACAAATGGCTGAAACCGAACAGGGCCGCAGGCGGGCGCATGTTGCTAGCCGCTCTAAACCCGTCAGTACGGTGCGTGCGCACGGTGTGGACGCGCTCGATCGGCGACGCCGCGTTGATGCCCAAGTCACATCTGGATAACCCACGCCCTCGCACTCTGGCTGCACGCGCTGGAACGCATGCAACTGGTGCATGCATTGCCCACGTGAACCCAACAATCAACGATCGCTAAGCAACGATCACTCAGGAGGCAAGAATGGAAATTTTCAAGATGGTGACCGCCGGTGCCGTCGGCTATGTGGCCTACAAGGCGTGGCAGCGTCGGCAGGGTCAGGCCGAGGACACGCAGAACGCGCAAGGCGCGCCGCAGGACATGCACAAAGCACCTGTCCTCGGTGCCATACCGCCGCACGGCGACCCGTTGCGTGACAGCGTGGGTGGTGCCCGTGACCGCAAACAGGCGCTGGGTGCGCTGGCGGCGTTCAATGAGCAGGAACGCACGCTCGCGCAGCTGGCAGTGGTTAAAGGCGTCGAAGGGGAAGTGCTCGACTTCGCACGCAAGATGGACGAAGCGCACAGCGCTGCGCTGACCGACCTCAGTCGTTTCGCCCCGGATCGCAACGGTACGCTGGGCCAAGCTGCGTCCGCGCGCTCGGAAGGCACGCGCAAGCGTTTGGAAGACCTGCATGGGCAGCAGTTCGAATCGCAGTATCTGCAAGCCAGCGTGACCAGCCACGAACAGGCGCTGGCGTTGCTCGATACGCAGCTGAGCAGCGAGCCGGGCTCCAGCGATCTGGGCAAGGAACTGCAGCATGCGCGCGAAACCATCGCCGAGCATCTGGAACACGCCAGAGCCTTGCGTGCCAAGCAGGGCCAGCCGCACTGACACCTGCTCCACCGGCTGCAGACTCGGCAACGCATCGGAGATCGCCATGGGCGGGCCACAGAACGTAAATCGTCAACCCACCGACATGCATGAACCGACATGCACAAAGTGAGAATCAACCAGGAATGGGATTTGCAGCTCTGGGCGCGCGAACTGCCGATCTGCGCGGACGACCTCAACAAAGCGGTGCAGGAGATGGGCAACGCGACCATCGCGTTATGCGGCTATCGACCGCCGCATTGAGCATCAGATGTCGATTACCAAAACAGGTAGCACGCGCTGCCTGTTTTTGTTGGTGCCGATGATCGATCCAGTCTGATGTCGGCACAGTTTATCGAACCGTGCAGCGCTGCAATCGAGCGCGCATCATGCATCGCAATCGGGTGATAGCCCCTGCGGCGCAGCCTGCTCGAATCCCGCCGCCTGGCGCTGCCACAAGCCATCGAAGACGCCGCCGCGGCCGCGCAATTGCGCAGGGTCGCCGTCTTCCACCACGCGGCCTTCCTGCAACACCACGATGCGATCGAAGCCGATCACGGTGGATAGGCGATGGGCCACCGCAAGCACCGTGCGATCGCGCATCAGATGATCCAGCGCGGCCTGGATTTCCGCTTCCGATTCGGTATCCAGCGCCGAGGTCGCCTCGTCCAGGATCAGGATCGGCGCATCCTTGAGGAATGCGCGTGCAATGCCTAGCCGTTGCCGCTGGCCACCGGACAACATCACCCCACGCTCGCCCACCTGGGTGTCATAGCCTTCGGGCAATTGTCGAATGAAGCCATCGCAGAACGCATGGCGAGCTGCTTCGTGCACCTCCGCATCGCTGGCGTCCGGCCGGCCATAGCGGATGTTGTCGCCGATGCTGCGGTTGAACAGTGCGGTTTCCTGCGGCACCACGGCGATCTTCTCGCGCAGGCTGTCCTGGCTGACGCTGCGGATGTCTTGCCCGTCGATCAGCACGCGCCCGGACTCCACATCGTCCAGCCGCTGGATCAGCGCGATCAAGGTGGACTTGCCGGCACCGGACGGCCCGACGATGCCTACCTTTTGGCCTGCCGGAATATGCAGGTTCAATCCGTCCAGTACCGCTGCCCGATCGGGATAAGCAAATCGCACCTGTTCGAAACGCACATCGCCCTCTGCCAGCGCCAACGGTGCATCCGAATCGACGATGGCGTGCGGTTGCAGAATGATATGCAGCGTATCGGCGATGGCGCCCAGTTGCTGGGTGGTATCCAGCAGGGTCAGCGCCAGATCGCGCGAGCCGTGCAGGATGCGGAAAGTCAGCGCGCTGACCAACACCACATCGCCTGCACTCACTGCGCTGGCGCGCCACATGCCGATCGCCCAGATCAACATGCCGCCGGCCATCAGCGACAAACAAATGTCGTGGATCACGCGGGCTTTTTCCACATACATCCAGCTGCGCCGATGTGCGACCGCCTCGTGCCCGATCTGCTCGGCCAGCCGCGCGCTTTCGCGATCGCGCGCGGCAAACGCCTTGATCGTCCACACATTGGACACCGCATCGACCAACTCGCCGCCCACGCGTGCAGCCTGTGCGGCAAAGCGCTGATGTTTGGCGCGACCACGGATGCCGAAGCTGGTGATGATGGCCGCCACAATCCCGATGAAGCCGACCAGGGTGGCCGCCATGCGCCAGTCCACCGTCAACAGCAACACGATTGCGCCGATGAAGTCCACGATCGGCGGCACGATTTTCCACGCCAACCCTCCGAAGATCTGCCCGGAAGCGCTGCCGAGCGCGGTGATTCGGTTGCCCAGTGCACCGCCGAAATGCTCGGTGAAATAGCGCATCGGGTGGCCGGTGAGATGGCGGAACAGATCCACGCGGATATCCACCACGCTGGCCACCACTGTGCGGCAACCCAGCCAGCCGCCAAGCCGCCACAACAGGTTTTCGATCGCGATCAGGCTGATGAACACGCCCAGCGGCAGCCATACATCGGCTTGGCTGCGTCGGTCGGTGGCCATCGCGTCCACCAGTACCTTCATGCCGTATTGCACGCAAACCGCGCAGCCGGCGGCGCCAACGATCAACAGCAGCAGACCACCAAAATGCCAGGGACGTTGGCAGACGTAATGCCAGAGGAAACGTGCCGGTGTATCCGGCAAGAGATCGGGTTGTGCGGCGGTTTTCACGTGCCGATGTCGGCCAGCGCAAACGGCGGTGCGCGCTGGCCGAAGCGGTCATGCTCGCGCCGCAACTGTTCGGCCAGGCCGGCATGCAGCGGCCGCTCGCCGTGTTCATCCGCGTAACCAAACAGGCCTGTCGGACAATGGCGATAATTTTCCCATCCCGGATAGTCCAGCACCGGATACAGGCAGATGCCTTCCATCGCCACGCCTTGCTGCAGCGCCAGCGCGACTTCGCTGCCGACGTGCTCCAGCCACGGCCCGCGTTGATCGGCTTCGGCACCGGTTTCGGCGACGAACATCGGGCGACGATAGCGCTGCCAGAACTCCTGCATGATGGTCGAGAATGGGCGGTGGTCGGCAGAGCTGCGCAGGATCGGCGCGCCGCCGAGATACCACTGATTGTCCGAGTAATAATTGACGCCGATGATGTCCAGATACTGCGGCGCCCCACCCAGGCCGGGCCACTGTTTTCCGCACAGCATGTCCCAGGCTTCGAACTGCGCCAGGCGCAAGCGTTCGGCTTCGCGTCGCGGGCCGGGGCGATCGTTGGAGGGCACCACATGGATCGCAGGATCCACCTGCACGAAACGCGCGCGCGGCTGGACCTGCCGCACTGCATCGATCGCGGCAATGGTGGCACGCACCAGTTGATGCTTGAGCTCGAAGCCGCGCCCGCGCCCCATCGGATGCATGTGTGCGTGATCGCCGCCATTCCACGCCCAGAACGAGATCTCGTTGAGCGGCGCATAGAATGGCACCGCGTCGGTTTCGTTCTTGATGCACTGCGCGGCCGCCGCGGCGAACCGCGCGAAGCGGTCGACGAATTGCGGCGTCCAGATATCCACATCGTCCGGCCAGCCGTAATGGCACAGGTCCCAGATCACCTGCATGCCGGCCGTATTGGCGGCATGCAGCATCGGTAAAAAGCTGGACCAATCGTAATGCCCGGGGCGTTGCTCGATCAGGTGCCAACGCAAGCCATCGCGCACGGTGCGCAAGCCGTGCGCGGACACCGCCTCGTAATCCTTTGCGGCCCAACGGTCGTGCTTGGTGCCGGCGATCAGGTCCAGCCGACGCCCGTCGCGGCGGCGGTGGCTCGAACACTCGAATCCGGCCATGAAAAAACTGTCGAACACTGTGGGGGTATGCATCTGACATCCTGCTGCACGCTCGGCTGCGCGTCGGCAGCGGAGCGTCAATGACTGCCCCGCAGCGGGACTGCTGCAGGGGCGGGGCGTTGTCGATCAGATCGCCGGTTCGGCGCGACGCTGCTGTTCGGCCTCTTCGATGCGCTTGTACAAGGCCAAGGCCTGACCGACCACTTGATCCATGTTGTAGTACTTGTAGGTGCCCAGCCGACCAAGGAAGGTGACCTTGGGCGTCTCGGCCGCCAAGCGCTCGTAGCGCCGGTACAGCTCGGCGTTCTCTGCGCGTGGAATCGGATAATACGGGTCGCCTTCGGCCGATGGATACTCGCGGGTGAGGCTGGTCTTGGGGTGTTGCTGACCGGTCAGGTGCTTGTATTCGGTGATGCGCGTGTAGGCGACATCTTCGGCCGGATAGTTGACCGTGGCCACCGCCTGGAAGTGCTCCTGATCCAGCGTGCTGTGCTCGAACTTGAGCGAGCGATACGGCAGCTTGCCGTAGCAATAGTCGAAGTATTCGTCCACCGGCCCGCTGTAGACCAGCTGGTCGTAGTCCAGCTCGTCGCGGATCTCGCGGTAGCCGGTATTGAGCATCACCTTGATGTTGGGATGATCGAGCATGCGCTCGAACATGCGCGTGTAACCGTGCAACGGCATCTGCTGGAAGGTGTCGGTAAAGTAACGGTCGTCGTCGTTGGTACGCGTTGGCACGCGCGAGGTGACCGATTTGTCCAGCTGCGATGGATCCAGGCCCCACTGCTTGCGCGTATAGCCGCGGAAGAAGGTCTCGTACAGCGCGTGACCCACCTGGTTGATCACCACATCTTCGCTGGTCTGGATGTCGGCCACCGGCTCGGCACGGCTGGCCAGAAATGCGGCGGCCTCTTCTTCGGTGGTGAGCTGCAAGCCGTACAAGCGGTTCAATGTGGTCATGTTGATCGGGATCGGCACCTGCTGCTCGCCCACCTGCGCGAGCACGCGGTGCTCATACGGGCGCCACTGCGTGAAGTTGGACAGATAATCTACGATGCGCTGCGCATTGGTGTGGAAAATATGCGGGCCATAGCGATGGATCAGCACACCGGCATCGTCGTGAAAGTCATAGGCATTGCCACCGATATGGGGACGCCGATCGACCACCAGTACACGCTTGCCCAGGCCCGCAGCCAGACGCTCGGCCAGCACGCTGCCGGCAAAGCCCGCGCCGACGATCAGGTAATCGAAGCCACGCCGCGTACTGATGCGCGTACGCGTGTTGGCGAGCGGCGCAGTGCCGGAAAGCGTCATTGCATCCAAGAGAGGGTCTCCTTCATCAAGTCGTAGGTGTGGTCCCAGGACATATCGCCCAGCACCTGGTCGGCGGAGTGGAACAACCGCTCGCGATCGGCGCCGTCCTGCAGCGCGGCCTCGCAAGCGGCCACAAAGGCATCGGGAGTGTCGGCAATACGCACCACGCCGGAGTCGCCATAGGTGCGCACCACATCGTGGATCGGCGTGGACACGACCGGGCAGCCGCCGGCCAGATATTCGGGCGTCTTGGTCGGGCTGATGAAGCGAGTAGAGGCGTTCATCGCGAAGGGCATCAACGCCACATCCCAGCCAGAGAGATAGCCGGGCAGTTCGTCGTAGGTTTTGCTGCCCAGGTAATGGATGTTGTCGGCCTGCGGCAAATCGGCCGAGTCGATCTTGACCACGGGCCCGATCATCACGAACTGCCACTGCGGTCGCTGCACGGCAATCGTGCGCAATAGCTCCACATCCAAGCGCTCGTCGATCACGCCATAGAAGCCAAGTCGCGGATGTGCGATGCCGGTTTGATCGGCAGGCTCCTGCTGCGGCGCGCGCGCTGCAGCAAAGTGCGCCACGTCCACACTGCTCGGAAACGCGTGCGCGTTGGCATGCAGCGCGCGTTTGGCTTCCCAGATGCTGTAGCCGCCGGTGAAAACCACATCGGCACGCTGCAGCAGTTCGCGCTCGCGTTGCACCAGTTCGGGCGGCGCACCGCGGAAGGCCGACAGCTCATCCATGCAATCGTAGACGATGGTGCGTGGATGCAGATGCGCACTGAAGCTCTGGCTCATCGGCGTGTAATACCACAGCAGCAGATCGCTCACGCCGAGCTCGGCCAGGTAGCCGTCCAGCAGCCGGCGCTGCACCTGCACGGCATCGTCGCCTTCGCGCCCGACCGGCAAACGCGGCACCAGGACATGCGCGCCGCCTTCCTCGCCACGCACCTGCAGCCACGGATCGGGCTCGTCGCAGGCAATGGGTTCTTCCCAGAACAGGACGTTGAAATCGCGGGCAAAGCGCGCCATCAGATGCTGCGGTCGCTGATAGACAAAGTTCCAGCGCAGATGCGACAGACACAATAGCGTGGGCCGTGACGCGTCGAACTGCGGCGCGCTGTCGGATGCAACGGCTCGGCGGGTCTTGCCGATAGCGTATTGGAACTGACCAGCCCAACTCATGGAATGTCCCCAATAGAGAAAAAAGAATGACCGCGTATCACGCGCGCGAAAGACGGTCGGCGACCACCAACGTGCGTGCCGGTTCGCTGCGGCGCCGTCCATCCGCCGTCAGCATCAGCCGGCGTGCCGGTGCAACCGGTTCGCGAGCAACCTCGCGTTCGGGTACGGTTGCCGGTGTGCGCTGCCGGGGCAGGCGCGAGGTGGCATAACCATCCGGGTGCATCGACTGCCAGCGCCAGGTGTCGCGGCACATGCGGTCCAGGTCGTATTCGGCTTTCCAGCCCAACAGCCGATTGGCCAGCGCGGTACTGGCGAAATACACTGCCACATCGCCATCGCGGCGCGGCGCAATGTGCAGCGGGATGCGGCAACCGCTGGCACGCTCGAACGCGGCCGCTACTTCGCGCACGCTATAGCCGCGCCCGGTGCCGAGATTCACCACCAGCCCCTTGCGTTTGCGTTGCAGGTAATCGATGGCATCCACGTGCGCGCGTGCCAGATCCATCACATGCAGATAGTCGCGCACACCGGTGCCGTCTTCGGTGGGGTAGTCCTCGCCAAACACATGCAAGGCATCGCGGCGACCGACCGCAACCTGCGCGATGTACGGCATCAAATTGTTGGGCACCCCGCGCGGGTCTTCGCCCAGATAGCCGCTGGGATGCGCACCGACCGGATTGAAGTAGCGCAGCAGCGCCGCGTTGAACTCAGGCCAGGCCGCGCTCAGATCGCCGATCATTTCTTCCATCATCAGCTTGGTGCGCCCGTAAGGATTGATCGCCTTCAACGGCGCGCTTTCCTTGATCGGGCTGATGTTGGCGTCGCCATACACGGTGGCCGACGAACTGAACACCAGGTTGGACACCTTGGCGATGCGCATTGCACGCAACAGCGACAGCGTGCCGGTGACATTGTTGTTGAAATACAGCAGTGGCTCGCGCACCGATTCGCCCACCGCCTTGAGCGCAGCGAAATGCAGCACCGCATCGATGCGTTTGCCGATCAGCAGCTCTGCGAGCTCGGGTGCGCGCACATCCATACGATGGAATTCCGGTCGAAATCCCATCAGATGCTGCAGATGATCGAGCACGCGTTCGGACGAATTGCTGAAATTATCGACAATGCACACATCGTGTCCACGTCGCGCCAGTTCGACGCAGGTATGTGAGCCGATATAGCCGGTACCGCCGGTGACCAAAATTCTCATTGTTGTCTGCCTTGTGGGAGCGCCGATGCGCTAGCCTGCCAATGGCGCGGATGCACCACCTCGCACGTTTCGATGCGTATTGCGTGATGTCATCGCGCCAGCAGTGCTGAGCATCTGTGCCACGCACGAATGGCGGGCAGGTCTGGGCGAGAAGAAGGGGGCGTGCATCACGGTCCAACGCCACTTATGTTAGGTGGCGCGGCGTGAGAGCAGACGCAGTGATTAGTGTGCGCCACGCGAGTACAACGTTGACCGGATGCTCACTGCCTCTGTGTGTTTTCGTTCGTTCGCCGATTGCCTATGCAATGCGGCTGAATCAAGCGTGCCGGGCAACAAAAAGCCCGCATCACTGGGCAAGTGACGCGGGCGTGGCGACACCTTGAATATCGCGTTACAGCGTGACTGCACCGCCGGAAATCGTCAGTAAGGTGCCCGACGTATAACTGGCCGTATCGGATGCCAGCATGACGTACGCCGATGCCAGCTCGACCGGCTGACCGGGACGGCCCATCGGCGTTTGGCTGCCGAAATTTTCTACCGAATCTTCGTCCATGCCAGAGGGAATGAACGGCGTCCAGATCGGGCCCGGCAGCACGGCGTTGACGCGAATGTTTTTCTCGGCCAACACGCCGGCCAGGCCAATGGTGAGGTTGGCCAGGGCGCCCTTGGTGGCCGCGTAGGGCAGGATGTTCGGAGTCGGCTTCTTCGACTGCACCGAGGCGGTGTTGATGATGGAGCCGCCATCGGTCATCAACGGCACCGACAAGCGCACCAGGTTGAACACCGCATGCACGTTGGTGTCGAAGGTCTTGCGCCACTCATCCAGAGTGATGTCTTCGAAGCTCTGGAAATACTTCTGATAGCCGGCGTTGTTGACCAGGATATCCAGACCACCGAACGTGCCGTCGACCTTGTCGATCAGCGCTGCAGCCTGGCTGGGGTCGCTGATGTCGCAGCCCACCAGCAATGCGTCGACGCCGGCCTGTTCAATCAGCGCGCCGATTCTGGCCGCGTCTACCTGCTCATCGGGAAGAAAGGCAATCGCCACATCGGCGCCTTCGCGCGCATAGGCGATTGCCACCGCAGCGCCGATGCCGCTGTCGCCGCCGGTGATCAGCGCACGCTTGCCTTTCAACTGGCCGTGACCGACGTAGCTGTCTTCGCCATGGTCCGGGCGCGGGTCCATCTTCTCGGTCCGGCCGGGGAAGCTCTGCTGCTGTGGCTTGAACGGCGGGCGCGGGTAATTAGGCAAGGGCATTGGTGTCTCCTGGCGGCGAGGGGCACGTGTCTGAGCGTCAGTGTGGTCACGCAGACGTAAACATCCGGGCTAAGCCATGTGGGCGGCATGTGTGTTGCGCGCCGGCAAATAGCTCGCGTATTCACGCCATGCGCGATACCACTGCGTGCATTGGATGTGTCCGGTACGCAAACTTCATGTGCTTTTGCCGACCACGCTCGATACTGCGGGCATCGTCAGGAGTTCAACCATGTTCTTCCGCCGCAATGGGCTGTCGTTGTGTTTGCTTGCGCTCACGTTGTTCTTTATCGGTTGCCAGATCTACGCCGGGTTGCATGCTTATAACGAAGAGTTGACCGAGCAAGGTCAGGCGACGCTGCAGCTGGCTGCGTATGTGCACAGCCCGCACTTCATGTCTGCACTGTTCGAGAACTGGGAGAGCGAGTTTCTGCAGATGGGCATGTATGTGTTGTTGACGGTGAAACTGCGTCAGGTGGGCTCAGCCGAGTCGCGTCCGCTCGATCCGAACCAAGAAACCACCGAAATCAAACCCGGTGCAACGCCCTGGCCGGTACGCGCTGGCGGTCTATGGCGACGCTTGTACGAGCATTCGCTGGCGATCGCCTTCGGTGCGTTGTTCCTGATGAGCTTTGTGCTCCACTTTATCGGTAGCTGGCGGCTGGCGTTGCTGGAGCATGCGCAAAAAGACCTGCCGCCGATCACCGTGCTCGACCATTTCACCAGCGCATCGTTCTGGTTGGAGTCGATGCAGAACTGGCAGAGCGAATTCCTGGCAGTGTTTGCCCTGGTGGTGTTGACCATCTGGTTGCGGCAGAAGGATTCGCCGCAGTCCAAGCCGGTGCAGGCACCGCATTCGCAGACCGGCGGGTAGCGCAGCCATCAGACCTGCTGGGCGGCCATCAGGTGGGCGCGGTCGACTTTGTCGACAGGCACCACTTCACGCCATCACGTGTCTTCGTTCACCACCATGCAATGCGCCTGTGCCTAGCGTGGTGCCACAACGACGACGCAGGAGAGCAGCATGGTTAGCGAACCGAAAAAGCCATGGGGTCCGGAAGATGATCAGCAAAAGCCATTCACCCCGCAGGAGCAGCGCAACGAGGACGTTGAATGGAAGGTGCACGACATGCCCGACGACGATCCGGAAGTGAACAAGGCCGATCCAGAGCATGATTACGAACGCCCGGATGGTTCGAAAAAACGCTGAGGCCATCCAGCGAACAGACAGAAAAGTGCCCGCAAATACGCGCGCTTTTCATTTCAGGCGTTCGTCGACTTAACACACTGCGTTGCCTGGACGCCACGCGAGGCAACAGCGCTCAATGAGGAGGGAGATACTCCAAGTCTGCTGCGGTCTTGCCGCGCAACAACCGATACGACCATCGGTCTTGAGGATCAATCAGGTACTGCCAGCAGCGCATATGGCGGCGCGCATGCAGCGCCGAAAAGCGTGACTTGGCACGCTACGTACGACCACGCTGCGTGGTGGGCATGTCACCTCGCCAGGCATGCCCGCACCCAACTGCGCAGGCGAACTCAACGGCAGACCGGCTTACGCGCCGCGCAGAATAATGAAGATCGTGAGCGCGCCCTGCACACCGTCTCCACAGTCGGCGCGTAGGCTGTGGGTCATCCAGCGAACTCGGCGCATGTCGTCGAACGGGTTGGCCCGACGCCGCGAACTGGGGTTGCTCACGTCGGTGTCGGCTGACATCCTGTGTTGCGATGCAATAGCGCAAGCGAGCTGATCCATGCGTCGATCAAAACGGCGTCCGCGTTCGGACTGGCGTGGCAGCCGCTGCAAACCTTGCACTCTTTGGCGTTTCGGCATTTTCGACGCGGCGACCGACCCCGGCCATGGCGCTCTTGGCACTGGCATAATCCGGCGGTGCCGTGCGTACTTCGCTCACATTCACTGCGGCAAGCTCGATTTGGGGGAGAGCGTCGCACGGCGCATATGGTTGTGACAGCAGCACGCAATCTCGATGTGATGCGCAGACGCGGGTTCGCGCCGCTGTCACAATTCTCAACTGAACATATTTAGTCATTGCGGACAAAAGCGCTCATGGACCGTCTTTCCTGCGCCATCATCGACGACGACGTGGAGTTCTGCGATCAGGTGGTTGAGTTAGCCACCGATAGCGGCTTCCATGCCAAGGGCATCCACACCCTTGGCGAAGCCAGCCGTTGGCTGGACAGCAACTTCCCCGACCTGCTGGTCGTGGATGTTGGTCTGCCCGACGGTAGCGGTTTCGATCTCATCGAACGGCTCGACCCGGATCACACGCCGCAGATTGTGGTGGTGTCGGGCGATTACGCTTACGAAACACAGGGCCGCGCGCAGCAGTTTGGCGTCAGCGAATTCCTCACCAAACCCTTCGAACCGGAACGTCTGGAGCGGGTGCTCGGGGGGCTGCGTGAAGCGCAGCAGGGCAACCTGGGCATCGTCGGCAATAGCGACAGCGTTGTGATGCTGCGCAAGGACATCGTGCGCGTGGCGCCGACCGATCTGAATGTGTTGGTGACCGGCGAAACCGGTACCGGTAAGGATCTGGTCGCGCGGGCCATCCACCGTGTGTCCGGCCGTCGCGGTCGCTTCGTGCCGGTCAACTGCGGCGCGATTCCGGAAGAACTGCTGGCCAGCCAGTTGTTCGGTCACGAGCGCGGCAGCTTCACCGGTGCCGATCGTCGGCATGCCGGGTTCCTGGAACAAGCCGCCGATGGCACGTTGTTCCTGGACGAAATCGGCGAGATGCCCAAGCGCCTGCAGGTGTATCTGCTGCGGGCGATCGAATCGCGCAGCTTCATGCGTGTTGGCGGCAACGAGGAAATCCCGTTGGAGGCCCGCGTTGTGGCTGCCACGCATCAGCATGTGCAGCGCGAGCACGCTGTGCTGCGTGAAGATCTGTTCTATCGCCTCAACGAATACCCGATCCAGGTGCCGCCGCTGCGCGAACGGCGCGGCGATGCGCGTCTGCTGGGCCTGCGCGTGATCGACGAGCTCAACGTGCAGTACGGCGAGCGCAAGCTGCCAACCAAATCGTTGCTCCGCTATCTGGCGTATCACACATGGCCGGGCAACGTGCGCGAACTGCGCTCGTTTATTCGCTATCTTTATCTGCGTTCGGATGGAGATCTATTGAGCGCGCCGGATATCGAGCAGACGGTGCCGCAGGCCGATCAGGACGGGTTATTGATTCCGGCTGGCTGGACCATGCGTCAGGCCGAAGACGCCATGATCGAAGCGACACTGGCACGCACGCACTTCAACAAGAAGGCTGCGGCGCGTGAGCTGGGGATCAGCGTGCGTACGCTGCACAACCGGCTCAGCGACAAGGACACCTAGTGCTCGATGCATCGCAGGGGCAGCGGCGCGACCTGCTGCACAAGTTGCGCAACCGTCTCAACGTGATGGGCTTTGCGCTGTACGCCATGCACAATGAATCTTCCAAGCCGCTGGAAACGCTACGCAGCGCCCATCAGTCCGCTGTCGAGCTGCTCAATCAAATCGGCGCAGAAGAACGCGCCCTGCAGCATGCCGTTGACGCACCCACAAAGACACCAAACGCGGAGGGCAGCGATCAGTGATGCTCGGCTGGTTTGGACTGGTTGTTCAGCAGCGTCGTGATCGTGCGCGGGTTGTACGGCTTCATGCAGTAAGACAGATGCGCGAAGCGCTGCGGCAAGGTGTAGCGGTCGTAGCCCGAGCAAAACGAGAACGGCACACCGCGTTCCATCAAGGCATCGGCCACCGGAAACACCGGCTGGCCACGCACATTGACGTCCAGCAACGCGCCATCGATGGCTTGGCCCGAATTGACTAGCGACAGGGCGTCGGGCACATTGCCGACCGGCCCGACCACGCTGACGCCGGCTTCCATCAATAAGTCGTTGAGAGATTCAGCCAGTAAATAATCATCCTCGACCACGAGGATGCGGCGGCCGTTAAGTGAATTGTCGAGCATGGGAAACTCCAGGGCGTTGGCGCAATCACAGACGCGCGTGCGCATGGTGCGCGTAGCCAGGGTTAATGCCGTGCGTAAGCAGGCGCTTCCAAGACCGGTCTCTGCAACGCGCTGCGCACCTGCATGCGCGTGGTGCGTGACAGTCGAGACAGGTTGCGCGATGATCACAGATTGCGCTTGAAATCCGGCGCTGCCGATGTGATCGCTGCCATGACCGACGACGAATCTTCCCACGACGACACCGCGCCTGATCCCACCACGCATCCGCCATTGTTCATCCTTGGAGTCGGCGCTGCCGGCCTGGATGCGACCCGCTTGGCCGAATTGCTCGACGCGGTCGCAGGCGCTTCCAATCTGGCCATCATGTTGTTGCTACGTGACCGCCAGTTGCTGGACGAGCAGCGCCTGCGTGAATTGCTCGGCGAACAGGCCACGTTGTTGGTGGTGCCCAAAGATGGCGATCGGTTGCAGCCGGGCCGGTTTTATCTGCCGCCCAGCGATACCTTGGTGACCTTGGAAGAAGGTCGGCTGCGTCTGCGCAAACTGCTGGATGACGAAAGCGATCATGGGTTGATCGACAGCTTCTTCGTGTCGATGGCGCACGATCAGGACGGCAATGTGATCGGCCTGATCATGGGTCGCTTCGATGGCGACGGCACCTTGGGCACTGCGGCGATCAAGGAGTGCGGTGGCCTGGCGCTGGTGGTGGACGATGCCTTGTTGCATGGGCTGGATCTGCGCAGCGCCAGCAACCCGGCCGCGATCACCGACGATATCCTGCCGCTGCCACGCTTAGCCGCGCGCATTGCTGCGCATATGCAGCGTCACCACGGCTTCGGGCATCCCGCGCCGGTGGGCGTGCGCAACGGCAGCGAGAACGACAAGCTCAGCCAGGTCGCCGGCATCTTGCGCAATACCACCGGCCACGATTTCCACGGTTACAAGCGAGCCACGTTTTTGCGCCGCGTACAGCGGCGCATGCAGGTGGTGCAGGTGGAAACGCTGGAGCAGTATCTGGAAGTGCTGCGCAATCGCTTCGACGAGCCGTTGCAACTGTTCAACGATCTGCTGATTGGCGTGACCCAGTTCTTCCGCGACCGCCGCGAGTTCGAGTTTCTTGAGCAGCAGGTGATTCCGCGGTTGTTTCAGGGCAAGCAGGCGGGCGACAGTCTGCGCGTGTGGGTATTGGGCTGTTCTACCGGTGAAGAAGCGTATTCGTTGGCGATGCTGTTGCGCGAGTATGCCGACACGGTAGATGCCGCGCCACGCATCCAGATCTTTGCCAGCGATATCGATGGGCGCGCGTTGGCTACTGCGCGGGTGGGGCGCTACGCGTCCAGCATTGTGGGTGAGGTCGCACCGAAACGCTTGCGACGCTGGTTCGTCAAGGAGGGCGACACCTATGTGGTGAGCAAAGAGTTGCGTGAGTTGTGCGTGTTCTCCCAACACAGCATCGTCAAGGACCCGCCGTTCTCGCGGCTGGATCTGGTGTCGTGCCGCAATCTGCTGATCTACCTGGATGCCGAACTGCAGAACCGGGTGATCCCGATCTTTCATTTCGCGCTCAAGCCGGGCGGCTATCTGTTTCTTGGCAATGCGGAAAATGTCTCACGGCATGCGCAGTTGTTCTCTCCGGTGGAGCGCAGCTTCCGCGTGTTCCAGCGGATCGATGCCGACAGCCGCGTGCATGCCACATTCCCCAGCTTGCCGCTTGCGCCTGCCGGGCGCGTGCCGGCGCCGCCGCAGCGGCAGCGGCAGCGCACCTCCAGCAATGCGTTGGTGCGCGCCGGCGAGCGCATCGCCGACCGCTACGCGCCGGCCTATGCGGTGCTGGACGAACATTTCGATGTGCTGCACTTTTCCTCGCAAGCCGGGCGTTTCATTCGTCCCGGTAGCGGCGCGCCAAGTCTCAATCTGCTCAATCTGATCCATCGCGATCTGCGCCTGGATCTGCGTAGCGCGCTCAGTCGCGCCGAGGTGGACAAGTCGCCGGTGCATGTGAAGGGCATCCAGGTGCACGAAGACGCATCGAGCTGGGCGGTGGATCTATTCGTGGAGCCTACCTCCGATTCGGAGGCTCCGCGTGGCTATGTGGTGCTGTTCCAGGAAGTGGAAGCGCGCGAACCGGTGGAGCTGCCCGTGCCGCACGAAAGCGTCCCCGATAACGAACATGTGCAGGTGCTGGAAAACGAACTGCGCATCACCCGTGAGCGGCTGCAGTCGATGATCGAAGAGCTGGAAAGCACCAACGAGGAACTCAAGTCCTCCAACGAGGAATACCAGTCGCTTAATGAAGAGCTGCAAAGCGCCAATGAGGAACTGGAAACCTCCAAGGAAGAGTTGCAGTCGGTCAACGAGGAAGTCACCACCGTCAACGGCGAACTGGCCCATCGCGTGCAGGAACTGGCGCAGGCCAACAGCGATCTGAAGAACCTGCTGGAAAGCACGCAGATCGCTACCGTGTTCCTGGACAACGAGCTGCGTGTCACCAACTTTACCCCTGCCGTCACCGACATCCTGCCGCTGGTGGAAAGCGACATCCACCGACCGATCAGCGACATCAAGATGCATGTGGACTATGACGAGCTACAGGACGATGTGCGCCGAGTGATCCGCACCCTGGCGGTGCTCGATCGCGAGGTCGAAAATCCCGGCACCCACGCGCGTTACATAGTGCGTGTGCTGCCGTATCGCACGGTGGACAATTTCATTGGTGGTGCGGTGCTGACCTTCATGGACGTCACCCCGCTCACGCGCGCCGAGCAGGCGCTACGTAGCAGTGAGCAACGCCTGCGTACCTTGATGGAAGGCATTCCGCAGCTGGTGTGGCGTTCGCTCGATGGCGGTCGCTGGACCTGGTCCAGTCCGCAATGGTCCAGCTACACCGGTCGGAGCGATGCCGACAGCCTGGAGCGGGGCTGGCTGCAGGCGGTGCATCCGGACGAGCGCGAGCTGACCATGAAGGCGTGGCAGGAGAGTACGTCGAACGGTGGGCTGGATGTAGAGCACCGCCTGTTCAACGCAGCCGAGCATGGCTATCGCTGGTTTCATACGCGCGGCGCACCGGTGCGCGACGAGCGCGGCCAGGTATTGGAATGGCTGGGAACCTCCACCGAATCGGACAACCTGCGCCGCCTGCAGGAAGAACAACGCGTGCTGGTGAGCGAGTTGCAGCACCGCACCCGCAATCTGATCACCGTGGTGCAATCGGTCGCCAAGCAGACTGTGCAGACCAGCCAGGACATGCCGGAGTTCGCCGGCAAGTTCGAAGACAGGTTGTCTGCGCTGTCGCGCGTGCAAGGGCTGTTGTCGCAATCGGAGAATATGCCGACCACCATCGGCGCGTTGCTGCGCATGGAACTGGATGCGCTCGGTGCCGAGCCCGATCAGCAGCGCATCGTGGTCGAAGGCCCGGACGTGGCGTTGCGCAAATCCACCGTGCAGACACTGGCGCTGGCGTTGCACGAGTTGGCAACCAACGCACTCAAGCACGGCGCGCTTGCGGTGGACACCGGGACCTTATCGATCCGTTGGAATGTTGTGTCCAGCGGCGACACGCCAGTGCGCTTGGTGCTGCTGTGGATCGAGGAAGGGGTAAATCAAAAACTGCGTAACGATCGCGACGACGCCGGTGGGTTCGGCCGTCGCTTGATCGAAAAAGCCTTGCCGTACAGCCACGACGCGCAAACACGCTACGAACTCAGCGACACGCGGCTGGAATGCGAGATCCAGTTGCCCCTCAACTCGCTGCACGGTTGAGTTGGATGCGTGACCTCAGACGCGTGCAAGCGCGTCTGCACTGGTTGGAATTGATCGTGCGCGTGCGCACGTAAGGCGTGCACGCCGACGCCTTGGGTTGCATGTTCGATTCGATGCATGACGCATCGCTTGATGGTGGGGTTCGCTGCAGTCACTGCTGTTTGGAAACATGCGGCGTTAGATTGGCTGACAAAACGTCGCGAGCAGTCGCCAGGTGGGTACGCACAGCCCGGAGGAACCTCGGCTTACGTATGGTACATGCCGATTCCGAGCACCGGCCGCGTCCGCCTTGCGGTGAGCGCAGCGGTTTTGTTGGCCACTTTTAGTTAGCGCGCTCACAACGCGCATGTCGTGCATTCCTTAGCGCACCACAGCAATCTCTATGCATAGACGACAGCACGTACATGCAAACGCGTACCGTACGGAAAATCCTGCGCGACGGTGCAGATCTTGCGACACATTCGACTTTCCCATTGCGCGTGCAGCAACTGAGGCCGGGTAAAACGCTTGCAGCGTCCACATCTGCGAGAGTCAAAAACTTGGCTCGTATTGTGCTTGACCACTGATGTCGTCGAGATGCACACACATAGTGGAGTAGTCATGATTACGCGCATTCTTCAGTTGTCTGCCCGCGCGGCGAGCAACGCGTGGGTTGAGGTCGGTGTGGGTGCCGATGCCGACATTCTGGTCGCCGACCGTGGCGGCAAACGCGAGGAGCGTGCCACCTTCGGACGGCGCGCGCCGGGCCAGCAGCGTTCGATCCATATGCAAGAACCCGGTTGGTTGGGCGGCGTTGATCTGGCCATTTGGGAAACGCAGCGCTGCGCGATTCCGCTATGCGGATTCGCCTGTACGGTGTCGGCAGACGGTACCACCGCAGCCACTTGGCTGAGCCAGGATGGCGGTGCGGTGTACGCGGCCGGCCTGCGCAACGTGATGGATATCGGCGGCCGTCTGCAGATGGGATTTTCGTTGCTGGTCGCCTCATCGGTGAGCATGCCGACGCATCGGCCGCTCTGTATCGACGGCGATGTACGGCAGTGGCTGCACGCTGGTGGCAACGAGGCCATGCGCCATCTCACCCCATGGCGGTTGGAGCGTTGCACTCCTGCTGCCGGTGTGCGGCCGGAATGGGCAAGCGAAGAGCGCTCGGCGCAGGTCGCGCGGGCGTGACCGATCATGCCAGGCAACATAAGCCAAGGGGCCCCTCGGGCCCCTTGCTGGTTTCAGTTATTAGAGCGGCTAACAAACCTAATGCGCCGCCGCCAGGCGGGCGCGGCCGGTGCTCGGAATTGGCATGTACCACGCGTACACTCCGGTTCCTCCACGCCGTCCGCGCCCGCCCGCCTGGCGGCGCAGTAGTTTTGTTAGCCGCTCTTAGCGCTGAATGTCGCCGGTGGTGGAGCCGGCACCTGGGCCTGCGCCCAGGTCGGCGCCCGTCATGCGATCCAGTTCCGGGTTGGACAGCAGACGCAGCGACATCGCATCCAGCGCGGCCGTCTGGGTTGCATCCAGCGCTACCGTCGCCGAGCCATCGCCGCCATCGACCGCGGCCTGCAGCTCGCGATCTGTCACCACTTCCCACTGCTCGCCAGCATTCCACGGGCCGACCATGTCGCCTTCGCCCTGCGAGGTGTTGTAGTACTTGTCGGTGAAGCGCCGATCGCCCGGCAGCTTGCCCGGCGGGAAGTTCGGCTCGATCGAGTACAAAGCTTTTTCGAACGACTTCTGATGCGCCACTTCGCGCGTCATCAAAAAGCGCAATGCATCGACGATGCCCGGATCATCGGTCACAGTGATCAAACGCTCATAGACCAGCTTGGCACGTGCTTCGGCAGCGATATTGGAGCGCATGTCCGCGGTAGGGCAGCCAATTGAATCGACATACGCTGCGGTCCACGGCACACCACTGGAATTGACCAGCGCCGGACCACCGCCATACAGAATCTGCTGGGTATGGCTGGTGCTGTTCTGGGTCATGGTGCGCATCTCCATGGCGTCTTCCATGCCCTCGGAGAGCACTGCTTTCGGACCCTTGTTGAGCATGGCGATGATCGAACCGATCACTTCCAAATGG
Source organism: Xanthomonas fragariae (assembly GCF_017603965.1). NCBI lineage: Bacteria > Pseudomonadati > Pseudomonadota > Gammaproteobacteria > Lysobacterales > Lysobacteraceae > Xanthomonas > Xanthomonas fragariae. The sequence continues at coordinate 484,550 of NZ_CP071955.1, forward strand.
CTGATTTCTTCGGTGGCAATATCCAACAACAGATCCTTGCGGCCCGGATCGTCTTCGCCCAATGCCTGGGTGAAGTAGCGCATCGCAGCGGCGAGTTCGCCCTGCGGTCCGCCGAACTGTTCGAGCATCAACGTGGCCAGATCCGGATTCGGTTCGGCAACGCGGACGGTGTACATCAAACGCTTGTTATGCATGAACATGGGTCGTGCTCCATGGCTAACGCCCGGCGACTGCTGCCACTCAAGAAGCGGGCAGAAACGTGGGGCTTTGGCTTTCGGGGGATGCCCGCAAAAGATGCGAACCAGCGCAGGGCGGCCGTGCCGAGCTGCGCGATGGCTCAAGCCGCTTTGCTGGCCTTGGATGCTTTTTCGTTACCGCCTTGCTCGGCGAGCGAAGTCAGCTTTTGATCGGTGGCCTTTTCTTCTTCCAGCGTCGCAAGCAGGAGCGGCAGCGCTTCGGCGTAGCCCAGTTGCTTGGCGATCGCGGCGATGGTGCCGTACGAGGCAATCTCGTAATGCTCCACCTTTTGCGCACCGCCGATCAGCGCGGCATCGCGCACCGGGCCTGCTTCGATCTCTTCGATCACCTCGCGGCTTTCTTCGACCAGGCCTTCCATCGCAGCGCACTTGATGCGCTTGAGCTTGATGCCCAGCGCTTCCACGACCTGATCGATGCGTTCAATCTGGCCCTGGGTTTCCTCCAGATGGAGTGCAAAAGCTTGTTTCAGCTTCGGCTCGGTTGCTGCGTTGGCCAAGCGCGGGAGGGACTTGGTCAGCTGCTTCTCGGCGCTGTAGATGTCCGACAGCTCGTGGATAAAAAGTTCTTCGACAGTCGTGATCGCCATGGATGGCTCCTTTCAAGTGGTTAGAGGGTTGAAACGATGCGATTCACCGCCTGGCGGTGACGCCTTACAGTTATTGGCGTTCGAGAAACGCGAGCATGATTGCTTCCTGATGCCCGAGGCGTTATACGGCCATCTCGATACTGTTGCTGCAGGATGTTTTTGCAGTTCTGTGCCACCTGCGTTTGGCTGGCAACGCGCGTTGCGACGACGAGTGCGCGATGGGTGGGGATCTCCAGATGTTCAAAGGCGTCGCTGATGCTCACGCCCTTGGCCACTTCATCGGTCATCAATGCCTTGCCGGCGGCACGCATGCCGACCGTGACGCTGCCGAGCATGCCTTTGAGGGCTGGGACGCCGCCACCGACCAGGTCCCAACACTGCTGCACACTTGCGGACTGCTGCTGCGTTTTTTGCATGTGTTGCTCCGCCCGCAGCTTTAACTCTAGGTCATGCGCAACGCGCGATGCCTTAGAGATCGACAAGGTCTCAGCTTCCTGCTCCATCGCGTCAGCATCCTGCAGCCACGTCACCAAGCGTTCTCTGGATTGCACCGTCGTCATCGTCGTTCGTATCTCAAGGCAGTACCGCGTAGTCGCTACGCTAGTCCGGCCAGTGTTAGCACGATCGGTGGAAACGGTGATCCCGATGCGATGGCGACCTGTGCTGTGGCGCAGGCCTGGCGACAGTTGCATGACTCGATGTCGATCGAGCTGGAGCGTGCCATGCCGGCATCGAATCCGTCCTGCAAGATGCTGCGTGCGCAGCTCTGGCGTGTATCGGTTTCGGCAGCGGCAATCGCGCGGCAGACCGATCGCCACTCCCGCATGACGCCTTCTTGATGCCTTGACGCCATCGCCCCCGGCACCGATCGCCATGGCCAGGCCTCCGTTTCCGTTTTCGTCGCATCGCGCTTGGCGGGGCCGACCGACGGGCGGGCAACCATGTGAAATCGACGCAAGCCTGAATACGTACTAACGGCAAGCGGCCGCTTCTGCGATCATTACCGGCTTGTTGCCGGTTCACGGCGTCCTCACAGCTAGGCTCTTCATGTCCGAACAAACGCTACACCGAGACGTTGGCCCCTTCGCCCTCATGCTTACCGGCTTGGGTTCGATCATTGGTTCCGGTTGGCTGTTCGGCGCCTGGCGCGCGGCGGGATTGGCCGGTCCGGGCGCGATCTGGGCCTGGATTCTGGGCGCAGCGATCATCACCACCATCGCGCTGTCTTACGCCGAACTCGGCGCCATGTTCCCCGAATCTGGCGGCATGGTGCGCTACAGCCACTATTCGCATGGCTCGCTGGTCGGCTTCATCGCCGGCTGGGCCAACTGGATCGCGATCGTCTCGGTGATCCCGGTCGAGGCCGAGGCCTCGGTGCAATACATGGCTTCCTGGCCGTGGGCCTGGGCGCAAGGCTTGTATGCGCATGCGCCCGGTGGAGGAGGAGAGTTGTCGGTGCCCGGCCTGCTGATTTCGGCGGTGCTGGTGCTGGTGTATTTCTTCCTGAATTTCTGGAGCGTCAAGCTGTTCGCACGCTCCAACACCTTGATTACGGTGTTCAAGCTGGTGGTGCCGGCAGCGACCGGTGTGGCCTTGATCGCCAGCGGCTTCCATACCGAAAACTTCAGCGTCGGCGTCGACGGCGGTAAACACGTGCTCGACTTGGCCGCGATATTGACCGCAGTAGCGACCGCCGGCATCGTCTTCAGCTTCAACGGTTTCCAGAGCCCGGTGAACCTGGCCGGCGAAGCGCGTAACCCGGGCCGCAGCATTCCGTTCGCAGTGTTGGGCTCGATCGCGCTGGCCACGGTGGTCTACGTGATTTTGCAGGTGGCTTACATCGGCGCGGTGCCGCCGGATTTGCTGGCCAAGGCCGGCTGGCACGGCATCGATTTCCGCTCGCCGTTCGCCGAGCTGGCCATCATCGTCAACCTGCATTGGCTAGCGATGCTGCTGTACATCGATGCGTTCGTCAGCCCCAGCGGCACCGGCATCACCTACACCGCCACCACCGCGCGCATGGTCTACGGCATGGAAAAGAACGGCACCATGCCGTCGGTGTTTGGCAAGCTGCACCCGGTCTGGGGAGTGCCGCGCATGGCGATGTTCTTCAACCTGGCGGTGTCGTTCGTGTTCCTGTTCTTTTTCCGCGGCTGGGGCACGCTGGCGGCGGTGATCTCGGTGGCGACCATCATTTCATATCTCACCGGCCCGATCAGCGCGATGTCGCTGCGCCGCCACGCACCGGAACTGCATCGCCCGCTGCGCATCGCCGCGCTGCCGGTGCTGGCCGGCGTGGCCTTCGTCATGGCGACCGAGCTGCTGTATTGGGCGCGCTGGCCCCTGACCGGCGAAATCATCCTGCTGATGGTCGTTGCCCTGCCGGTGTACTGCTACTACCAGGCCAAGCAGGGCTGGCCGGATCTGCGCCGCAACCTTAAGGGCGCGGTCTGGATGATCTGCTACCTGCCAGTGGTCGCGCTGCTGTCCTGGGCCGGCAGCAGCCATTTCGGCGGACATGGCTACCTCGGCTACGGCACCGATCTGGCGGCGGTCGCCGCGGTCGGCCTGGTGTTCTACATCTGGGGCGTGCGCAGCGGTTGGCGTACGCCGTCGGTCGAGAAGGCGGTTGCGCAGGCTTGAGCGCCTTCAAGCGAGAGCGCTGACAAAAAACGGCCGGTGCATGCGCGCCGGCCGTTTTCGCTTGCCTGTGCTGGCGTTCTTGCAACTGGATCAGGAATTGACCACCAGGCGCGGCGCCCCATCGAAGCGGTCGAGGTCGCGCAGCAGTTCGGTGTAGCGCCGCAGTCTGCCCATCTCACGCATGTTGACGATGTCCTCGTGGCGTAGCTCGCGCTTGGAGGTCACTTCCTGCTTGTAGCGCAGCACTTCCGGATAGCGACGCGTCATTTCCAGCGCATCGGCAACGCACTCGACCGAGTCGGCGTCCGGTGTCACCCGTGCGCGGCTGTTGAATGCCCGCAACCAGCGCTCGAAACCGGCGCTGTGATCGAACAGATCGGCGATGTACCACATGATGAACAGGATCGACGCCCACGAGGTAAAGATGATCACCACCCGGCTGAAGGTCAGGTGGTAGTCGTTCTGCCAAAGTTGGTGGGTGATCACGCCCAGCAACACCAGCGAAATCGCCTGCCAGCCGATGATCGAGGCGATCACCCATTGTTTCTTGGCGACGCCGAGCAGAGTGAGTTCCTCGTCGAGCTGCTGGTCGGTCTTGTCGCGCCAGTAGGCGACCTGCTCGTCGAAAGAGCGCCGATGGAGTGCGTTGTCCTGCAATAGCAGGCCCAAACCCTGGAACAAAGCGATCATGACAAGCTCCTGACGAATGGCTGGTACGAACGACTTGCTGCACTGGCGGCTGCCGGTGCCCTGGAGCGACCAATCCAACGCCGGGCGATGCATGGCGTGCGTCGGACGCTCTTAGTTCTAGCACTTTCGCTGTGCTTGGCAATGCCTCAAACGAATCGACGGCCGCGTAATCTTGCGCATCTGCGCACAAATCGTTGAATTCATGCGGTATACGGGCGATGGCGCCAGATCGCAGCAATGCTGCATCGCTGATCTTGTTGCACTGCACACCTGACGCTGCATCGTTGCCGCTGCCATCGAGCCCCTGACCAGCTCGTGGTGCAACGGCCCCAGGCGGCTCACCCATCGCTCACACTTGCGAGAAGCCGGAACAAGCGCCGCCGAGTAGGCAGATGCTGATAGGCGTGCAGGCCAGGCCGCAACATGGCCTTGCAACCGTCTGCGTATCATTGCCGTATGTCAGCCGTCCTGCGTGCTCTTACCGCCCCCGCCACCGAGCAGATCCGCCGTTGGGTACTTGGCGCGTTTCCGCGTGACCAGAGCAGCATCCAATACGACCAACCACTTGGCGATGCCGGCATCTTCGGGCCCGACAGCGTCACCTGGCGCGTGCATTCCGAATTCCCGGGCATGTTGTCCGGTGGGTTGTGCGCATTGATGCTGCAGCTGCTGCACCCGCGCGCGCTGGCCGGGGTCTACGATCATTCCAACTTTCGCGCCGACCTGATCGGGCGGCTGCGCCGCACCACCAATTTCGTTGCCGGCACCACCTACGCGCCACGTGGGGAAGCCGAACAGCTGATCGCCCGCGTACGCAACATCCATTCGCATATCCGCGGCCATACCGCCGATGGCGTGCCGTACGACGCCAACGATCCTGAACTGCTGACCTGGGTGCATGTCACCGAGGCCTACGGCTTTTTGCAGGGATGTCGGCGTTATTGCCGCGAGGTGCCTACCGCCATCGCCGACCGCTACTACGATGAGGCGCGACGCGTGGCCGAAGCTCTGGGCGCCACCGATGTGCCCGCCGGCCAGGCGCAGGTGGATGCGTATTTCGCCAACCTGCGCGGGCAACTGTGCATGGACGCGCGCTCGCGCGAAGTGCTCGACATCCTCACCAGCATTCAGTTGCCAGTGCCGGCGGCAGTTCTGTCGCGCGGCGTGTTTCTCGGTGCCGGCACCGCGTTGTTGCCGAGCTGGGCCAGCGACATGCTCGGCCGCACCACGACGCAACGCGCGCAGGCGCGTGCGTCGGCACGTTTGCTACGAAGTTTGTCGCCATTGTTTCGTACGGCGCTACGCGATGGACTGTCTGCGCGTGCTTGTCGCCGCATGCAATTGCCGCCAGCGATGTTGCTGAAGTGGCCTGAGCAGGTGTCAGGCAGCTGCTGCAGACCCCACGTAGCCCGCCTTGCCCTGCGCGCAGCGCCAACTGCGCAGCAATCCTCGTCACCGCCCAACCACTACCAAATCTTTACCCGCTGCCTGGGCGCCAGATACAACTGCTCACCTTGCTTTACATCGAATGCCGGATACCAAGCATCGAGATTGCGCACGGTTTGCGCGCGGAAGCGGACGGGTGCGTGCACGTTGGTGAGCACTGCGTTGCGTAACGCCGCATCGCGATACTTGCCGCGCCAAGCTTGCGCAAAGCCGAGGAAAAAGCGCTGATCCGGGCTGAACCCGTCGATGGTCTGCGGCTGCTTGCCTTGCAGCGATAACCGATACGCGTCGTAGGCAGTGGCCAGGCCGGCAACATCGGCGATGTTCTCACCCAGCGTCAGCTTGCCGTTGACCGACAAATCCTCGAACGGTTTGTAGGCACTGAACTGCGCGGCGAGCGCGTTGCCGGCGGTCTGGAATTTCTTCAAGTCCTGCGGCGTCCACCAATTGTGCAACTCGCCGTGCTCGTCGAATAGCGCACCCATGTTGTCGAAGCTGTGGCTGATTTCATGGCCGATCACCGCGCCGATCGCGCCGTAATTCACTGCATCGTCGGCAGCCGGATCGAAGAACGGCGGCTGCAGAATCGCCGCCGGAAAGATCAGGCGGTTTTCCAGCGGCACGTTCAGCGCATTGACCTCCTGCGGCAGCAGGTACCACTCACGGCGATCGACCGCCTTGCCCAGCTTGGTCAGGTTGCGGCGGTACTCGAACAACGTGGCGCGTTCCTCATTGCCCAGCGCATCGTCGCGGCGCACGTCCAGCCCGCTGTAGTCGCGCCAGCTGTCCGGATAACCCACCGCCACCGTCAAACCGGCGATCTTGGCCTTGGCATGCTGCTTGGTGTCCGGGGTCATCCATTCCAGCGCGTCGATGCGCTTGCCGAAGGCGGTGACGATGTTCTTGACCATCTTTTCGGCGCGCGTCTTGGTCTGCGCGCTGACGTACTTCTGCACGTAGCGTTTGCCCACCGCCTCACCCAACGCGGCATTGGTCGCGTCGATGGCGCGCTTCCAGCGTTGGCGTTGCTGTGGCGTGCCTTCCAGCGTGGTGCCGTAGAACGCGAAGCGCTCATTGGCGAATGCCTTGGATAGATACGGCGAGGCGCGGTCCAGCGCGCGAAAACTCAGGTAGTCCTTCCAGGCCTGCAGCGATTCGGAGTGCACCAGCGCCGATAGCCCGCTCACCGCTTGCGGTTGCCAGACGATGAAATCCTGCTGCGCTTTCAGACCTGCTGCTTCGAAGAACAGCGCCCAGTCCAGGCCGGGTGCGTTTGCCGGGAAGTCGGCCTGTGTCCAGGCATTGGCGCCGGCTTGCACATTGTTGGTCTGCTCGGCGGTGGCATGCACGCGCGCCATCGCGGTTTCCATCATCAGGATGCGCACGGCCTTGGCCGGCGCGTCGCCGACGCCGGCAAGTTTCAGCAGCTTGACGATATGCGCGCGGTAGGCCTCGCGCGGCTGCGTCATGCGCCCGTCATCCAGATAGAAGCTGCGGTCTGGCATGCCCAATCCGCCTTGCACCAGATATGGCACATAGCGGCCGGGATGATGCAGATCCTGCGAGACCCACAGGCCGAACAGACGGTCGGTATGGAAATTGGTGGAGTTGAGAAGATCCACATCGGTGCGCAACTGGCTGCCCAAGATGCGCGCCAACGCCTGCTTGTCGTCCAGCTGCGCGATCGCATCCAGTTCCGGTTGGACCGGACGCACGCCCTTGACCTCGATGCTGGCTTCGTCCATGTAGGCGGCGTAGTAGTCGCCGATCTGCTTGTCTTCGCCGGTGACACGGTCATTGGCGGCTGCGCCTTCGATGATGTCGCGGCTACGCCGCTCGGTTTCGATGGCGATGCTGACGAAGCTGTTGAAACTGGAGCGATCTTCGGGAATCTGCGTGGTCTTGACCCAGTTGCCGCTGGCGTAACTGAAGAAGTCATCGCCCGGCACCACGCTGCGGTCCATGCCGGCAACATCGAAACCGAAATCGCCGAGCTTTGGTGCGCTGGGTGCCGGCTTGATGTGCGCGCTCGTGGCCGGCGCTGCGCTATCGCGGTGACACGCGGCCGTGCTCAGCAGCACGACAGACAGGACAGCGATCAGGACGGGGCGGTGCAAAGGGGCCATGCGGCGCAATTCTTGAAACCGAAACAGACAGCGCAGTGTAAGTGGCCTGCAGTGCCACGTCCCGGTGCGAGCGCGGGGTCCGCCGTGTAGCGGGATATTGCGGACACGCCCGGTTCAGCGCCGACGCTGATACCAAAAGCCGAGTGCGTCGCGGGTCTGCAGCATGCGCCGCCCGTGCCACAGGAAGCGCAGCAGCAAGCCGAGGTGTTCGCGCTTGGAAAAGCTGCGCAGCTTGCGGTCGGAGGTGTGCACGGTCTGGCGCAGGATCACAAAGCGCCCGCAGCGCGCCAGCGCCCGGCTGAGTGCCACATCTTCGCCAGCGTAGTAACGCGTATCGAAGCCGCCCGCACTGACGAATGCAATGCGTGTGCAGAACAAAAAGCATCCTGGTGCGATACCGCCGATACGAAAAAACCAGCCAAAAAGCGCTTGCGCGACACGTTCGGACCATACGCGCTTGCCGTGCAAATGCACCTGCGCGCCACCGCCCACCGCACCGGCATCCAGCGCTGCCAATGCTGCGCCGACTACCTGCGGATTGATCAGCGTATCTGCATCCAGAAACAGCAGCCGGTCGCCTCGCGCCAGTTGTGCACCGGCGTTGCGCGTGGCCGCGATATGCCGCAGCTGCACTTCCAGTACCTGCGCGCCATGCGTGCGTGCAATGGTTGCGGTGTCGTCCCCGCAGGCATCGGCGACCACGATCGCTTCGTAGTCCAGCTGCATGCTCTGCGCGCAGGCATGCAGGCACTGCAGCGTGTCGCCGATCAGCGCGGCCTCGTCATGGGCGGGAATCACGAAGGACAGCATTGGGCGTCTGGCTCGTGCGGTGGTGGTGCCAAGTGTGCAAGCCGCACTGGCGTAAGCGTGTGAGTCGTGCGCGGCCGCAAGCGTCTGCGGCCGCGCGGCGTCGCCTCAGCGGTTGACTGCACGCATCATCGCTTCTGGGTAACGCATGCCGGACGCGGCCTGTGGCGGGAAAATCGCATCGATGCGTGCGAGCTCGTCCGGCATCAGCGCCACATCGAGCGCGCCGATGTTTTCTTCCAGATAGCCGAGGCGCTTGGTGCCGGGGATCGGCACTAGATCCTGGCCCTGCGCCAGCACCCAGGCCAATGCCAGCTGGCCCGGAGTGATGCCCTTGTCGGTTGCGATGGCCTTCACCTGTTCTACCAGCTGCAAGTTGCGAGTGAAGTTCTCGCCCTGGAAGCGCGGCGAATGGCGACGGTAATCATCGGCATCGAAATCGCCCGGCGACGAGAACGCGCCAGTGAGAAAACCGCGCCCCAGCGGCGAGTAGGGTACGAACCCGATACCTAGCTCGCGCACGGCAGCGAACACCCCGTTGTCTTCCGGCTCGCGCGACCATAACGAATATTCGGTCTGCACTGCGGTGATCGGATGCACCGCATGCGCGCGGCGAATGGTGGCTGCGGCCGCTTCCGACAGACCGAGAAAACGCACCTTGCCTTGCTCGACCAAACGCGACATCGCACCCACGGTGTCTTCGATCGGCACGTTGGGATCCACGCGGTGCTGATAATACAGATCGATATGCTCCACGCCCAGGCGGTGCAGGCTGGCTTCGCAGGCGGACTGCACATAGTCCGGGCTGCCGTCGATACCGCGCACCGACGGGTCGTTGGGATCGAGCTTGATGCCGAACTTGGTGGCCAGGAACACTTCGTGCCGGCGCGAAGCGATCGCCTTGCCGACCAACACTTCATTGGTGTGCGGGCCGTACATGTCGGCTGTGTCGAGCAGGCTGATGGCGTGATCGAGTGCGTGGTGGATCACTGCAATCGAGGCGGCTTCGTCGCTGCGATCGCCATAGAACGCGCTCATGCCCATGCAGCCGAGACCGAGGGCGGAAACGGTGGGGCCGGAACGGCCAAGCGTGCGGGTGTGCATGGGGGAAACTCCGTGCAGTAAAAGAGGCATGACGGTGGAAGAATGGCCGGCCGCGTGTTAGTGCCGTGTGGCCCGAACGGTAAGGCTGCGGTCGGTGTAATGACGCGCTGACGGCTCCGGTTGCGGTGCAAGGCTTGTAGCGCTCTGAAGCATTCACGATGCGGTGCGTCTCAGTCTCATAGGCTGAGACGCCATCGCCGCATGCTGACCGCGTGAAAATCCTCGACAAACTCGCCATTCTCGCCGACGCCGCCAAATACGACGCCTCCTGCGCCTCCAGTGGCGCGAACAAGCGCAATTCGCTCGGTACCGGCGGCATCGGTAGCACCGAAGGCATGGGCATCTGTCACTCCTACACGCCAGACGGCCGCTGTGTGTCGTTGCTGAAGATCTTGCTGACCAACTTCTGCGTGTTCGACTGCGCGTATTGCGTCAATCGCGTCTCCAGCAACGTGCGCCGCGCGCGCTTCACACCGGAAGAAGTGGTCACCCTGACGTTGGACTTTTACAAGCGCAATTACATCGAAGGCTTGTTTCTCTCCAGCGGCATCATCCGCAACTCCGACTACACAATGGAGCAGCTGGTGGAAGTGGCGCGGCAGCTGCGCGAGGTGCATCACTTCGCCGGCTACATCCATCTCAAGACCATCCCCGATGCAACGCCGGAGTTGTTGGCGGCGGCCGGTCGCCATGCCGATCGTCTGAGCATCAACGTGGAGCTGCCGACCGAACAGGGATTGACGCTGCTGGCGCCGGAAAAAAGCGTTGGCGGCATCCGCTCGGCGATGGGCGAACTGCGTTGGCGCATCGAAGAAAATCAGCTCGCGCGCAAGGCGGAAAAAGTGCGCCGCGCCAAGCCACCGCGCTTCGCACCGGCCGGGCAAAGCACGCAGATGATCGTCGGCGCCGACGACGCCAACGATCGCAGCATTCTGGACACCAGCCACACTCTCTACGGCAATTATCGGATGCGCCGGGTGTACTACTCGGCGTTCAGCCCAATCCCGGATGCGTCATCCAAATTGCCGCTGCAGCCACCGCCGCTGCAACGCGAGCATCGGCTGTATCAGGCCGATTGGCTGCTGCGTTTCTACGCGTTCAGCGTGGAAGAAATCGCGCCGGCAAACTCCAGCGGCATGCTCGATCTGGACGTGGACCCGAAGCTGGCATGGGCGTTGCGCAATCCGGAGCGCTTTCCGGTGGATTTGAACGCGGCACCGCGCGAGATGTTGCTACGGGTACCGGGCTTGGGCACGCGCAATGTGGAGCGCTTGTTGTTGTCGCGACGGCATGCGCGGTTGCGGGTAGGGGATCTGGCGCGGTTGCGGGTACCGATGAAGAAGCTGCTGCCGTTCGTGAGTGTGCTGGATCATCATCCGCGCCAGCGCTTGGATGATCCGGCCAGGTTGCGTGCGCAGTTAGCGCCAGCGCCGCGACAGGCAGGTTTGTTCGATTGAGTCCGCGTGTGGTGGCGATGCCTTTCCTTCTCTCGTCGGGGCGTCCCCTTCAGGAGGAAAGGTGCCCGACGGGCCGATGAGCAGCGGCTGTACGCAATGGTGCCGCTGACCGACTGCCGTTTACGCCTGTGACGCTGCGCGTTTTGGTGCAGCACAATCGCCAGCGACAAGCAGCGGCACCAACTCAAAAAACAGCAACAACGCAACGATATCGACGGCAGTCACCGTGGCGAGGTTGCGCATCTTGAGAGGTCAGGTGTAAGCGATGTTCAGTGCCGAAGTAGAGCCGGTTTGGAGTCTCGACGCGTGGCGTGCGTTGGCGCGGGCGGGATGGCGTGCGCAGGTGGAGCCGGATTCGATTGCGTGGAATGGTGGGGCGCAGGGTGGATTGTTGATGGGGCCGGGGGTGCTGGATTTGCCTGCGTTTCTGGCTGCGCCGCGCGTATCGGCGGAGTTTTTGCAAATGGCGGGGGCGGTGTTGTGTCATCGTGATCCGCAGCGGTATGCGGTGCTGTATCGGTTGTTGTGGCGGTTGGCGTCCGGAGAGCGGGCGTTGCTGGAGCGGGCGACCGATGTCGATGTGCATCGTGTGGTCCAGTGGCAGAAAACAGTGCAGCGCGACTCGCACAAGATGAAGGCGTTTGTGCGCTTTCGGCGCCTGCCCGGCGACGAAGAAGACTTCATGGCGTGGTTCGAGCCCGAGCATTGGATCGTGGATCGGGTGGCGCCATTTTTCGCGCGCCGATTCGCTGGCATGCGTTGGGCGATTCTCACACCGTATCGCAGTGTGCGTTGGGATGGCGAGGCATTGACGTTCGGCGAGGGCGCGGTGCGTACGCAGGTGCCGGCCGACGATGCGCAGGAAACCTTGTGGCGTACGTACTACGCGCACATCTTCAATCCGGCGCGGCTCAATCCCACCATGATGCGGCAGGAAATGCCGCAAAAATACTGGAAGAACCTGCCCGAAGCGGTCTTGTTGCCGGAGCTGATCCGCGAAGCCGGTATGCGGGTGCGCGAGATGGCCGAGCGTGCCCCCGAGCCGGTGCGGCGGCGGGTTCCGGTGGCCCCACTACCGGTTCCGGAAGTGGCAACCCAAAGCCTGGCGCAGTTGCGCTTGGCTGCGCGCGATTGCCGGCGTTGCGAATTGTGGCAACCGGCAACGCAGACGGTGTTCGGTGAAGGGCCGAACGATGCCTCGGTGATGGTGATCGGCGAGCAGCCGGGTGATGAGGAGGATCTGAGCGGGCGTCCGTTTGTCGGGCCAGCCGGGCGCCTGTTCAATATGGCGCTGGGCGAGCTGGGTGTCGGCCGCGAAACGTTCTATGTGACCAATGCGGTCAAGCATTTCCGTTTTGAGCAGCGTGGAAAGCGCCGTCTGCATCGCAATCCGGAACGTTCGCATATGCAGGCATGCAGCGGATGGTTGCTGGCCGAGCGCACGCAACTGCGTCCGGCGCAGATCGTGTGTTTGGGCGCGATTGCAGCGCAAGCGGTGTTGGGCAAAGGTTTTCGGTTGATGCAGGAGCGCGGGCAGTGGCAACGCTTGGACGATGGCACGCCTGTATTGACCACCGTGCATCCGTCCTGGGTGTTGCGCCAGCCATCCGCTGCGCGCGAAGAAGGCTATCGAAGGTTTGTCGAGGACTTACGCCAATTGCTGGACCCACCAATGCCGGTGGAGGGTTCGATTGGGGCTAAGAGCGGCTAACAAAACGACTGCGCTCACCGTCAGGCGGGCGCGGCCGGTGCTCGGAATCGGCATATACCACGCGTACACTCCGGTTCCTGCGCATCGTCCGCACCCACCTGACGACTGCTCGCTACGTTTTGTTAGCCGCTCTTAGAAAAATACGCATGCAAGCGCCAGCGCACGGTGTCCCGGCAACCGAGACGCCAAACGGCACCCCTGGCGAACCAAGGGTGCCGTCACCGCCGCTTCGCGGCCGGGTAACGGTGCAGGAAACAGGGCTCCCCCGCACCGCGCAGAGTGTGACTTGAATCTTTCTGCACAGATGTAGAGAGCGCACGTGGATGCGGCAAAACGATGTCGATAATGCGCCGCGTCCACGGCACTTCTGTTTGAATCGCGCGATTGGACCTTTCACATCGAGGTCAGCAATGCACCTGCGCGCGATCGCATTTTATCAGCGACGTGGAAACGTAAAAAAATCACCACCAAACAAGCTCTGTCGATCCGCTGCAGCGCCCATCGGCGGAATAAACGGACATTCCGCCGATGGGGTCATGCGGACCTCACGAAAGACGCTCGCATGCAACCACATGCAGTTACGGCATTAGCACTTTGTCCACCACGTGGATTACGCCATTGCTCTGCATGACATCGGCAATGGTGACGTTGGCGGTGTTGCCCTTGACGTCGGTGATGGTGACCTTCTTGCCATTGAGCTTTGCGGTCAGCGGTTCGCCCTGCACGGTGGTCAGCGTGGCGCTACCGCCGCCGGCCTTGATCTTGGCGATCAGCGAGGCGGCATCCACCTTGCCGGGCACCACGTGATAGGTCAGTACCTTGGTCAGGTTGGGCTTGGATGCTGGCTTCAACAGCGTTTCAACCGTGCCGGCCGGCAGTGCGGCAAATGCTGCATTGGTCGGAGCGAACACGGTGAACGGCCCTGGGCCTTTCAGGGTGTCGACCAGGCCGGCGGCTTTGACTGCGGCCACCAGGGTGGTGTGGTCCTTGGAGTTGACCGCGTTGTCGACGATATCCTTGGTGGCCAGCATCGGCGCACCGCCTACCATGGGATTGGACGCAGCGTAGGCGGGGGCCATCGCGCTGGTCAGGGCAATGGCAGCGGCAACGGCAAGCGACTGGAATGAACTCTTCATGAGGCATCGATCCTTTGGGTAAGCGATCGCCTGGATGGCAACCGTTGAACTGGATATTCGCACCAATGCAACGCGGATGCATCACGTGATTTTTACATGGACGTGCTGCATTGCAACGCGATTGCGGACTCAGTCGGGGTGAATTGCACTGGATCCATAGCCAAAGGTTGAGGCTGCTCGATCAGTGGCGGTGGCGGGTGTTTTTCGTACCGATGCAGATTGAGGTTGTACGCTCTGGCGTCGATTGAGCAAGCGCAATCGTTCCTGGGATGTGCTGACAACTTGCGTTAATCAACGTGAGTGCTGGACCCCATCCCGGGTACCACCATGAGAGGCGAATAATGACTCAGAGGCTGCAGACAATGATGTCCGGAAACAGTGAATTCAGTTGATCGATCCGGACAGAAATGGGTCGTCCCGGGCGAGTGGGAGTTCATGGTCAATTCTGCGCGCGTGGCCAACGTTGAAAGTCATAACGATGGCGGCGGATCTTGGCATCCCACCCAAGTGATCCTGTTGAGCTATAGATACAAAAATATCGGGTTCGATGGCAGTGCCAACTACAAGGGCGGCGGTCCATCGACGCTTGCTTTCTCGAAGGCGCATATCGAGGTGCTCGACGCGAACGATGTACACAACGGTGGTGCAGGCAACTAACCTGTGCGCATCAAGCTCGTCGAAGATGCAACGGATCAAACGGTTGGGCAGCAGATGGTTGGCGCGCAGTGGCCGTGCAAGGACGCTATTAGCAGACGGCATGCCCCACGGGGCGTGCCGGTCTCATTGAGCGGTAGTTGGATCCCGGCCGTAGCAGCGTGCCTTCCGGCGCCCACCTGGCAACGCACCGCCTACATGTCGCCGATGGCATGCATCCGGTGCAGCCGGTCGCGGCTCATGCAAACGTCGTGGCGATGTGCAGCGCTTGGTCCATGCTGTCGGCCGCTGTCAGATTGAATCGGCCGAGCACTTACGATGGTCTCTGCAAGCGGGCCATCGCTGACGCATGGCTTGCCACTGCGGATGCATACACTGCGCGCGTTGCGCGCGTCTTCCAGCTGCGATTGCAGTCACTATCTACTACGCAGCGCGCCATCGGCCTCGATGAAGTACTCGCGCATCATGGTGCGTGCCTTTCCATTCGGCGGCGTATCTAACAGGGTATGGTCCACCAGCACCAGCACCAGCACCAGCACCAGCACCAGCACCAGCACCAGCACCAGCACCAGCACCAGCACCAGCACCAGCACCAGCACCAGCACCAGAAATTGCATCCTTAAGCGCTCTCGTAGCGGTCCGTCGTGCAGCGCCGCGGGCGGGCCACAGCGGCGCGGTGGTTTCATCACCGATTGCAAACCGGTATGGTCCCATAGGTGCGTTGTTGAGCGTCGCAATATGCGATTCCGCACGTGCAGCCGTTTCTTCTTCCAGGTTTTTCATGCATTCGATCGATGTCGTCCTCGCCATGTTGCTGGCGGTCGCGGCCAGCGGTTATCTGATCCGTATTTTGCCGTTCTTGCTGCCGTTGCCCTTGGTCCAGATCGCGCTTGGCGCGGTGGTCTCCGGTGTGTTCGATGCAGGGCACGAACTGGAACCGGAGCTGTTCTTCCTGTTGTTTCTGCCGCCGCTGCTGTTTCTGGATGGCTGGCGCATTCCCAAACAAGGCCTGTTCCGCGACAAGGCGGCCATCCTCGAACTGGCGCTGGGCCTGGTGGTGTTCACCGTGATCGGAGCGGGCCTGTTGATCCACTGGCTGATCCCGGCGATGCCGCTGGCGGTGGCGTTCGCGCTGGCGGCGATCATCTCGCCGACCGACCCGGTGGCGGTGTCTTCGATCGCCTCCAAAGTGCGGATACCCAAGCGTTTGATGCACATCTTGGAAGGCGAGTCGTTGCTCAACGATGCGTCCGGCCTTGTGTGTTTCCAGTTCGCAGTGGCGGCCGTGTTGACGGGCACTTTTTCGATCGCCACTGCCTCGCTGACCTTCCTGTGGGTGGCGTTGGCCGGGCTCGCGTTGGGTGTGGCGACCACGTTCGGTCTGAGCCGCATCCAGGCCTGGATCTGGCGCCATTTCGGCGAGGAGCCGGGTTCGGCGATTCTGGTCAACCTGCTCACCCCGTTCGCGGCGTATCTGCTGGCCGAAGCCTTCCATGCCTCGGGCATCCTGGCCGCGGTGGCCGCCGGCGTCACCATGAGTTACGTGGAAATGGCCGGCAACGCGCCGGGCAATATGCGTCTGCAGCGCTCGGCAGTGTGGGACACGGTGCAGTTCACCTTCAATGGCATCATCTTCGTGCTGCTGGGCGAGCAGTTGCCGGGGATCCTGGACGGTGCAGTACGCAGCGTCCAGCAGGCTGGGCACCTCAATCCGTGGTGGCTGGCGGTGTATGTGCTGACCATCAGCACCAGCCTGATGGCACTGCGTTTCGTGTGGGTTTTCCTGTCGCTGCGCTGGAACATCTTCAAGGCGCAGCGACGTGGCGAGCAGCATGTCAGCCCGCCGTGGCGGATCGTGGTGGCGGTGTCGCTGGCCGGCGTGCGCGGCGCGATCACCCTGGCCGGCGTGCTCACACTGCCATTGATGCTGGAAGACGGCTCGCCGTTTCCGGCCCGCCAGTTGGCGATTTTTCTGGCCGCCTCGGTGATCCTGGTCTCGTTGCTGGTGGCCAGCGTGGCGTTGCCGCGCCTGCTGCACGGGCTGGAGTTGCCGGAAGAAGAAGACGAGCAGCTGAAGGAAGACCTGGCCGTCAAGGCCGCCTCGCAGGCCGCGCTGGAGGCAGTGGAAAAACTGCGCCAGCGGTTGGTGGAAGGCAGCAAGAATGCCGAGCGTTACAACGCTGCGGCCAATCAGGTCAGTCAGCGTTATCAGCGCAAGCTGGGCGCGGTGGACATGGCCGAAACCGATCCGGAAGAAGCCGGTGCCTACGAACAGGCGCTGTGCCAGTTCCGTCACGCGGCGTTGGTGGCAGAGCGCAACGAGCTGTTCAAGCTTGCGCGCCGCCACGAGATCTCCGACGATCTGTCGCGCCGGTTGGTGCGCAATCTGGATCTGATCGAGTCGCGTAAGCGTGCGTAAGTATTGAGTAGCTTCTGCGACCAATGCGTTGTACTGCCGATCCTGTCAATCCTCCCGGCGTGCCGAACGAGCATCTTATTTCTGTGGGCGCGGCTTGGCTTGCCGATACTGACGCTTGTCGCCCGCCCGTTCTCCTTTGGGATCGTCGTTCGAGCAAATGCGTGCGCCGCAAATGAAAGCATCAGAAGCATAGAATGCATGGACGATTGGGACAGCTTGTTCGTAGCGCTGGAGTTCCTCTTTCGCTGCTGACAACTCACGCGTGTAATAGCCCAGCAGCCCCCAGCCGATGAGCATCACCAGTATCAAGATGGAACCAGCGGCGCCGAACCAGATCCGAAACCGGCTCTGCAAAGCTTCCAGGTGATGTTCGGCGAGGACCGCGTGCAGATGGACGCGCTATGAAAACTGAGGTTACACAGTTCGTTTGACAGACCCGACGACTGCGCGCTCCAGCGTGCGGGCTGCTTTTCTATTCGGCAGCAGGCGTGTCCTCGTTCTTGGTATCGAGATAATACGCTGCCACTTCACCCTTTATCTTCACCGTCATCGGATTGCCGCGACGGTCGCGCGCCTTGCCGACCTGCACCTTGATCCAGCCCTCGCTGACCGAATACTCCTCCACATTGTCGCGTTCGACACCGTTGAAGCGCACGCCGACGCCGCGGCTGAGGGCATCGGCGTTGTGGAACGGGCTGCGCGCGTCGATGGCCAGATGATCGGGAGGGGTATCGCTCATGGGGAAGACGTCATGGCGACCGGGATGGCCGTCTTGGACCGCACAGGATACGGACCTGCGCCGTGAAGACCAGCCCCGGCGACGCAGCCACGCGTCGATCGGTTTGCTTGCGCGACGCCAAGCCTCACACTTGCGCCTTGCAATCTTGAAGTGAGACCCGCGATGCCCGATAACAGTGCCGACTACGAAGACGACGAAGGCCTGCAGCCCGAGAGCGAGGAAGACGATGTCGACGACCATCCGGCGCGGGTGTGGAATCTGCTGGTGCTGATCAATCCCGGCGACGAAGACACTGCACTTGCCCAGTTCGATGCCTGGCGCCAGGCGCAGGCCGATGAAGGCGACGATGAAGGCGACGATGCCTGGTTGTGGGCATTGAAGGATGCGATCGACTGGCGCTCGGGTTTCTACGTGGACGGGAAGGACACCGACGCGTTCATTGCTGCCATCGACGAACTCAGTGCGCGCTGGAACCTGCGCATCGACTGGGGCGGGGATCTGGACGACGAAGAATTTTCCCGCGGTCTCAGTGTGCCCGACCTGATGGCGGTGGCATTCGATCGCCTGCGCGAGCACGGCTATTCGCTGTGGAACTGGAACACCGGCGGCGACGCGTATTCCGGCTGGATCGCGCTCAGCCGCGACGATGAAGCGATGCTGGCACTGACCTCGCTGCTGGGCGTGGAAGTGCGGTTGGGAAACGAGGCGTTCTGAGAGTCTGGCGATTGGGGAATCGGGAGTATGGATTGGCAATTGGCAAGAGCGGGTGTGCGCTGCCAAACGCTGGGGCTCTTGTCATTCCCAATCCCTAATCACAGCACCCCTCGCCCCGCGCCTGCGCACGTGCATTGGCAATCAATGCCTTGAGCAAGATGCGGTCGGTGTGACGCGAGATCGGGATGGCACCGAGGGCGATCGCCTCGGCGCGTCTCGGGGCGGGCACGTCGTAGTGCGCGCCGCTGAGTTTGTTTTGAAAGGCGCGGCGGGGAATGCCCAGCCGCGCCGCCATCGCATGCAGCTCGTCCAGCGTATCGCCTAGCAGGTGCGCCCAGCGCTGATCGCGCCACAGATGCACCGCATCGTCGACGTAGACGGCCACAAGCAGGTCTTAGGCCTGTGTGTCCTGCTTTTTCTTGCTGCCGTCGGCCGCATCCGCGTTGTCTGCTGCGTCCTGCGTGTCGTGGGAGGCGGCAGCGGCGTCTTGTGCCGCCTCGCCAGTCTCGGCAGCTGTTTTGGCATCGGTTGCTACGTCGGCGCCGGCCTCGTCGCCAGCCGCTTCCTCGCCAGCTCCGTCTTCGTCAGTCTCGTGTTCGTCAGCCTCGTCGTCTTCACCGGCTTGAACGTTCTCGAATTCGGACACCAGCGTGGTCAGATATTCCTCGGCGGTCTTGCCGTCTTCGGCAGCCAGGTCGTCGATCATCTGCTGCAGCTGGGTCGAGTATTCCAGCGAGATGGTCTTGCCTTCCTTCTCCTGCAGATTGGCCAGATGCTTGAGCATGGCCAGCATCGGCACCGGATTGTCGGCGCTGCCCATGGTCTGGCCGCCGATCGACAGCATCCACTCGCTGCCACCTTGCAGACCGATCGCGGCCACCACGCGGCCTTCGGCGTCCCGCAATACGGCATGGTTGACGACCTGGGGCGCTTGACCCAGACGGACGATGGGGCGCTGGGGTTGGGACTTCTTGCGCTTGTCGCGCTTGGCCTTGGAATTGCGGGACACGGTGTTCTCGACGCTGGGAATGGCCAGCCATTCTAGGCGCTTGTGCGTGGCGCAGCTCACGCGACGCTTCCAGGCTCGGCGACGGCGACCTCGCTGATCGGTTCTTCCAGCATCCTGCAGGTCTGGGAAGCTGGCACGCCAGACTACCTGGAGCGTCCTGGAATTCTTGCGCTTACCGTCAGGCGGCGCCGATGGTGGTCGAAAATGGGCGCCTGAGACGGCGCGCCGCACGCAGCCAGCTGACGACTGTGCGCCAGGCAACGTTGGCCACGCTTAGCGCTGCTCGGGCGCCTCGCTGACCGACGTACGCGGCGTAGCAGCGGTAGCGGCGGCGGCTTCGGCAGCCTTGGCCAGCGCAGTGGCCGAGGCCAACTGGGTGCGTGTGGAGACGCGCGGTGCGGCCGGCGCCGCGTCGCTGACAGTGCCCGCTGCCGCTGCCCCGGCCGAAGCAGGCGTCGTAACCGGCGCTCCCACCGCTCCCACCGCTGCGGCGCCGGTGGCGGCCGCAGCGCTCAGGTCCGGCACATGGGTGTCGGCGTCCTGGGTTGACTTGCCCAGCGTCACGCCCTGACCGGCGCCGGCCAGCGCGGTCTGCTCGGCGTCCTGAGTCATCACCACGATACTGATGCGGCGGTTGATCGGATTCTGCGGATTGGTCTTGTCGAACAGGACCGACGACGACAACCCCACCACGCGGGCGACCTTTGCATCGGCCATGCCGCTGCTCACCAGCGTGCGGCGCGCGGCATTGGCACGGTCGGCGCTGAGTTCCCAGTTGGTGTAACCGGTATCGCTGCTGTAGGCGGTGGTGTCGGTGTGACCGGTGATGCTGATGTGGTTGGGCACCTGATTGATGAAGCTGGACAGTTCACGCAGGATGTCCACGGTGTACGGCTTGAGCTGATCGCGGCCGATATCGAACATCGGGCGATTCTGCTTGTCCACGATCTGGATGCGCAGGCCGTCGGGGGTTAGGTCGAGCAATAACTGGTCCTTGAACGGCTCCAGCGCCTGGCTCTTGTCGATGGCTTCCTTCAGGTCCTGCATCAGCGCTTCCAGGCGCTGCTTGTCCTTGGCGCGGCTGTCTTCGTTGCTGTCTGCGGCGTCGTCGCGCTTGCGGCCCATTTCGTCCTTTTGCCCCTTGGCCATGTCGGCGGTGCCGCCGAGCTTGATCATCGAGGTGCTGGCGCCGCCTGGGCCGTTCATGCCCGGCGAAGGCGCCGGCGATTTGCCCGACAACGGGCTGGGATTGCGAAAGTATTCCGAGATCGCGGCGCGCTGCTCCTTGGTGGTGGCGGCCATCAGCCACAGCACCAGAAAGAACGCCATCATCGCGGTCACGAAGTCGGCAAACGCCACTTTCCACGCGCCGCCGTGATGGCCGCCACCCTGTACCTTTTTGATCCGCCGGATGACGACGGTGGATTTGCCCTGGGCCATGACCGCGGCCCTACTTGATCGTCTTCAGGTGCGTTTCGAAATTGCCGAAGCTCGGACGCACGCTGGAGGGCAGCGTCTTGCGTGCGAATTCCAGCGCAATCTTCGGGTTGTAGCCACGCAGGCACGCCAGCAGCGCGGTCTTGACCGCTTCGTACATGCGTCCATCCTGGTCTGCACGCGCCTCCATCGCCGCCGCGAGCGGTGCCACAAAGCCATAGGCCAGCAGGATGCCGAGGAAGGTGCCGACCAGCGCGGCGCCGACATGATGACCGATCTCTTCGATCGGCCCGCCGATCGAACCCATCGTGATCACGATGCCGAGCACCGCCGCTACGATGCCGAAGCCGGGAAGGCCGTCGGAAACCTTGCTCAAGGCATGCGATGGCGCCATCGCCTCGTGGTGATGTTTTTCCAGTTCCAGTTCGAGCAGCGGCTCCAGCTCGTGCGGCTCGATGTTGCTGCCGGTCATCAGGCGCAGGCAATCGGTGATGAAGTCCAGCAGGTGATGGTCGGCAAGCACCTTTGGGTAGTTGCCGAAGATGGTGCTGTCCTGCGGCTTTTCGACGTGATCTTCCAAGGCCATGAAGCCGTCGCGGCGGGCCTTGTTCAACAATTCGTAGACCAGGCTCAGCGTGTCCCTGTAGTCATCGGACTTGTACTGCGGGCCCTTGAATACGCCCAGGATGCTGCTGAAGGTTTCCTTGACGATCTTGGCCGGTGTGCTGACCAGGAAGGCGCCCAGCGCCGCACCACCGATGATCAACAGCTCGTACGGCTGCCACAACGCACCCAGTTTTCCATGCGACAGCACATAGCCGCCCAGGACACTGACGATGACGACGATGAAGCCGATAATGATGAGCATGGCGCAGCCAGAAGCAAACAGAGGTTGCTGTTGTTTCGGCTTGCGCGGCGGATTCTTGAAGCGCGCGGTGTGAAGATGTGCGCTGTGACTGAACGATCAGCCGATTGTCGCTGCGGCCTTATGCACGCAAAGGACCGGCTTGGCCGCCGGCCGATGACAGTGGGAGCCTTGGGTAGGCTGCGGTGATGCCTTGTCGTAGCGTTGGGCCAGTACGCAGATGCTTGCAGTGGCGTCGTCTTTGGTAGTTGCCACGACGTCTTGCCGCAGCCATCAGGCCGGCTGCGCTTCGGCACCACCGCGCTGCAATGGGTTGGGCAGCGTTTGGCCGTTTTCGGTAAAGCCCAGCGACACCGAATTGAGGCAGTGGCGCTCGCCGGTCGGCGGCGGGCCATCCGGAAACACATGGCCCAGGTGGCTGTCGCAGCGCGCGCAGACGATTTCGGTGCGGATCATGCCGTAGCCGATATCGCGGATCTCGCGCACATGGGTCGGATCATAGGGCGCAAAGAAACTCGGCCAGCCGGTACCGGATTCGAACTTGGCGCTGGAGCGGAACAGCGGTAGCCCGCACAGGCGGCAGGTGTAGACACCGTCCAGCTTGTTGTCCAGGAACACCCCACAGAACGGCGCCTCGGTGCCATGTTGCAGCAACACGCGCTGTTCCTCGCCGCTGAGCCCGGCGGTCAGCGCGTCGCGTTGGGCGGGGGAAGGAGGGGTCAGATCGAACTGGCTCATAAGGCTCTCGCATACGCTCGCCCGCGGGGTGCCGACGCCTGCCCCAGTGGATGTGGGCGGTGGGCGCATTGTTCAACCTGGCCGCGCCGCAAGCCCCTCTCCCGCAGAAGGGGTTGGGCTGAGCAATTGCCTGATAAGGGAGGAGCCGGCATGGGCAACGGAATTGCGTCTTCGCGTTGCAATGACCTAACGAAAGCGTTCATCCGGTAGCCGACTGTCTGCATTGCTGCCGCACGCTGGCGCCCCCATCGAAGTAGGACTTCTCGATCACTCAAGGTGCATGTCATGGCGACCCATTCTTCAATACGCGGTTTGCTGCTGTGCGGCCTGCTGGCCATTGCCGGTACGGCGGTGGCGCAATCGGCAACCAGTACGCGTTCGTCCAATACCCTGCAGCCCATTACCACGCCGACTCCGGTGCAGCCCATCGTCACGGCGCCGCGTGCCGTCCAGCCGGCCGCGGCCAGCACGCCGGTGCCGTCGCAGCTCGGTCAGCGCCAGTCTGCCCCGACCATCCCGACCCGCGGCCCGGCACAGACCCCCGTTGCGCCCGTGGGCAGCCAGGTCGCGCCGGCCACCGCACCGATGGTCTACGACCGCAACGGTCGCTTGCTGCAAGGCATGCAGCCGGCCGGTGCCAACCGGGTGCTGGACACCAAAACCGGGCGTTACTACGACGCAGTCCCGGCCGGTGATGGCATGCGCGTGGTGCGCTGAACGTTATTTGACGAATGCGGCAGGAAGGCTGGCGACCGCTGCGGATCGCTGGCGACGCGCAGCCGGCCTGGACTCGCGTACATGCGGCATGGTCGGCAAGGTGCTGCCGAGCAGCTTGCGATACGACGCCATCTCGCTGATGCGCGTCTTGAGCGGGTAATCGAAATCGCTGGAAACCAGGTGGCATTCCAGCACGTCGGGGAGCTTGAGCGCGGTGCGACGGAATTCTTCGAAGATGTCGCCGGATTTGTAGGCCGGACTGATTTCAATCAACACCAGCAGGCTGGCTTTGAGACAGTGCGGGTCCAGTGGCATGTAGTAACCGGCGATGGCGCCGTTGCGCTCCAGCCGGCGCACCCGCTCGGTGCATGGTGCGGTCGACAGGCCGACGCGTTCGCCCAATTCGGTAAAGCAAATCCGCTCCTGCTGCAGGATGCGCAGGATCTTGCGGTCGATCTTGTCCGGTTCATGCAGGCGGGCAGCCATGGGGTCTGTCTCCACAAGGTGTGACAGGAAGTTCCACTGCAAAGGTGTGCCGATTTCGAAATGGCACTGCCCGGCTCGCAATATACTGCGCCCGACCGTCTCCCCAGCGCTTGGTTGTGGGGGAATACCCTTTCCAGGAAAACGACATGCGTGTGCTCATTCTCGGTAGCGGCGTCATCGGCACGACGACCGCGTGGTATCTGGCGCAAGCCGGCTGGGAGGTCACCGTGGTCGACCGTCAGCCAGCGGCGGCGCTGGAAACCAGCTACGCCAATGCTGGGCAGCTGTCGTTCGGTTACACCTCGCCCTGGGCTGCGCCCGGCGTGCCCGGCAAGGCGATGAAGTGGTTGTTCGAACAGCATGCGCCGCTGTCGATCCGGCCCACCCGCGACCTGCGCCAGCTGGCGTGGCTGAGCCAGATGCTGCGTAACTGCACTGTCGAGCGGTATGCGGTGAACAAGGCGCGCATGGTGCGTATGTCCGACTACAGCCGCGATTGTTTGAACGAGTTGCGTGCCAGCACCGGTATCGAGTTCGAAGGCCGCCAGCTTGGCACCACCCAGTTGTTCCGCACCCAGCAGCAACTGGATGCTGCTGCGCAGGACATCGAAGTATTGACGCAGTATGGCGTGCCGTACCAATTGCTGAACCCGGCGCAGATCGCGCAGTTCGAACCCGGCCTGGCTGGCGGTGGTGCGCAGATGGCCGGCGCCTTGCGCCTGCCCGAAGACCAGACCGGCGACTGCCTGCTGTTCACCCAACGCCTGGCCGAGCTGGCCGCGCAGGCCGGTGTGGAATTCCGCTATGGGCAGCAGATCGAGCGACTTGAGCACGATGGCCGCCGCGTCAGCGGCGTGCAGATCGATGGCCGCATCGAAACCGCCGACCGTTACGTGCTGGCGCTGGGCAGCTATTCGGCCGACCTGCTGCTCTCGTTGGGCCTGCATCTGCCGGTCTACCCGCTCAAGGGCTATTCGCTGACGATCCCGATCGTCGATGCGCAACGCGCGCCGACCTCCACGGTGCTGGACGAGAGCTACAAGATCGCGCTCACCCGTTTCGACGAACGCATCCGCGTCGGCGGCATGGCCGAGGTGGCCGGCTTCGATCTGTCGTTGCCTCCGCGTCGTCGCGCCACCCTGGAAATGGTGGTCAACGCTCTGTTTCCCGGCGGTGGCGATCTGGCCCGGGCCGAGTTCTGGACCGGCCTGCGCCCGGCCACGCCGGATGGCACGCCGGTGGTCGGCGGCACGCCGTACGCCAATCTGTTCCTCAATACCGGCCACGGCACCCTGGGCTGGACCATGGCCTGCGGCTCGGGCCGCTATCTGGCCGACGTGATGCAGGGCCGCTCGCCCGATATCGATAGCGAGGGCCTGGACGTGTTTCGTTACCTGTCGCCCCGCAGCGCCCGCACGCAGCAGGAGGCCGCGTAGTGCGCCCTGCGCAAGCGTCGATCGATCTGAATGCATTGCGTCACAACTACCGTCTGGCCAAGCACCTGGGCGGCAGTAAGGCCTTGGCGGTGGTCAAGGCCGACGCTTATGGCCACGGCGCGGTGCGCTGCGCACGGGCGCTGGACGGCGAGGCCGACGGCTTTGCGGTGGCGTGTATCGAAGAAGCCCTGGAGCTGCGTCAGGCCGGCATCCGCGCACCGATCTTGTTGTTGGAAGGCTTCTTCGAGCACGACGAGTTGCGCCTGATTGCCGAGCACGATCTGTGGACGGTGGTGGCCACACCGCAGCAGGTGCGTGCGCTGGCCGATTTCCAGAGCCCGCGGCGATTGCGGGTGTGGTTGAAGCTGGACAGCGGTATGCACCGTTTGGGCCTGTCGCCGGAAGATTTCCGTGCGGCGTGGTTGCGTTTGCGTGGGCTGCCACAGATCGCTTCGATGGTGCTGATGACCCACCTGGCGCGCGCCGATGAGCTGGAGTGCAGCCGCACCGACGAACAGGCCGTCGCCTTCGCGTTGACCGCTGGCGGGATGCGTGCGGAGACCAGTCTGCGCAATTCGCCCGGGCTGCTCGGCTGGCCAGCCTTGCGCAACGATTGGTCGCGTCCGGGGCTGATGCTGTACGGCGCAAACCCGTTCGCGCGGGAAACCGACACCACCGCGCAACTGCGCCCGGTCATGACGCTGCGCTCGCGCATCATCTCCGTGCGCGAACTGCCGGCCGGCGAGCCGGTCGGTTACGGCGCCCGTTTCGTAGCCGAACGGCCGACCCGTGTCGGCGTGGTGGCGATGGGTTATGCCGACGGTTATCCGCAGTTCGCGCCCAACGGCACGCCGATGTGGGTGGATGGACAGGTCTGCCCGTTGATTGGGCGCGTGTCGATGGACATGCTGACCGTGGACCTGACCGATCATCCGCAGGCACAGATCGGCGCCAGCGTGCAGTTATGGGGCGATGCGCCGCGTGCGAGCCCGTTGGCTGCGCAGTGCAACGTCAGCGCGTATCAACTGTTGTGTGGACTCAAGCGTGTGCCGCGGGTGTATGTGGATGAGGGTGCGGCGGGCTAGGGCGACGCGGTAAATCGGGCAGAAACTGCATGCTGTCGTCGCGTTGCGATGCGTCGACCTGGAACGTTTCATGCAAAACCTCCAAGCGGAAGGTAGGCAGCGTACCGGGCGTTCCAGCAGTGCGGGGGTGCGCCCGGTCGCCCGCAACGCGTGGCGCGCCAGGGCTCGCAAGCGTATTGCCGCGCGGTTAATTCGCATCGGGCAGGCCGTGACGGCGGGTTCACCACGCCTGCGCCCGGGCTTCACGGCATAGTCCAGAAGATCATTCGCATGGACACCCACTCTTTCCGCACAAAGTCGGCTTCTCCGGCGCCGGCACACATGCCCTCGGACGTGCGCCTGCAGTTTATCGACTGGGCGAAACAACACGGTCACAACCCCGCCACCGGCGCTGCAACATTTGTTGCCCTGCAAAGCGATGTGGATCTGGATCTGGCCACGCGCCCGCTACGTCTGAAGCCGGGCACCGATGCGCGTGATGCGCTGCGCGAGCACTTGGCCGCACTGGCGCGTCAGCTCGATGTCGCGGTGCAGTTCCCGCCGGTTTACGTCTACACCGCTGCCAATGGCCTGGATTACCGCTATTCGCTGATGCTGGTGATTGCCGAGGACTGCGTCGAGTGGACTTGTCGGGTCTGGCAGGACCTTGACTATCAGGGAATGCTCACCGGCCGTGGACAGGGTCCGCGCGCCAACTATTCACAACTGGCGCGGATGGCGCTGGAACACGAGCTTGATCAGGAGCGCCCGCGTTATGTCCAGGCATGAATTCGAATTGCAGCTGCTGCTGGGCGCGCAGATCGCCAGCGGCCAAGACGGCTTCAGTCAGCGCTGCCGCAGCGAATGTGTCGAGCTGGGGCTGCCGCAGGTGCGCCTGTTGTTGCTGTGCGCCGACGACGCACGTTCTAGCGCCTGGCACCAGGAGGCACAGCGCTGGATGGACGAGCAACTGCGCCGCGAAGGCGAGTGGGTGTTCCGCGGCGTGATCGCCGGAATCGTGGTATCGGCAGCCTGCATTGGCTTGGCCGTTGCGAGCTGGTGGTGAAAAACGGGCCGGTCGAACGCCCGGCCGGCGACAGTGGCAGCGTGAGCCGGGTCAGCCTCCTGTGCACCCGCTGACGACATCAAGCATGGTTTTATCCGCTCGTCATCCGCACTGGCATTACCCGTGGCCCCCGATTTGAGCACCTCGACCCCCAGTCCCGACCCGGCCACCGGCCTTCCTGCCGCTATCGCGCAGCCATTCCTGGACCAGGGGATGTACCACGAGATTTTCCATAACGTAGACGCAGGTTTCTGCGTCATCGATATGGTGTTCGAGGGCGACCAGGCGGTCGATTACGTCATTCGCATGACCAATGGCGCGTTTGAGCGCTATACCGGTCTGTCCAACGTGGTGAATGTGTCCATCCGCGGCATGCTCGCCGAGCATGAACAGGAGTGGTTCGACCGCTACGGCCATGTCGCGCGCACCGGTAATCGCATCCACTTCGAAATGCAGGCCAGGGCGCTGCGCCGCTGGTATTCGGTCGATGCGTTCCGGGTCGGAGAACCGGACCAAGCGCGGGTCGCGGTGCTGTTCATGGACATCACCGAGCGCAAACGCGTCGAGCGCGAACTGGCCGAGAGCGAAGCGCGTTTCAGCGCGCTGGCCGACGGCCTACCGATGCCGGTGTGGGTGCTGGACGCGCAAGGCGTGGTGCGTTTCGTCAACAGCGCCTATGGTGAATTCTTTGGTCTGGATATTTCCAGCGGCACGGTATCGGCGTGGAGCGAGTTGCTGCATCCTGACGACTTGCCGATTTTCCAGTTCGAACTCGCCGCTTCGCTGGAAGAACAACGCGGCCTGCGTGCGCTGGTGCGCGCACGTCGCCACGATGGGCAGTGGCGCTGGATCGAAATGACCGCCACGCCGCGCTATTCGGCCGATGGCCGGTTTATCGGCCTGGCCGGTAGCAGCCCGGATGTGACCGAGCAGCGCGAAATCGAACTGGCGCGCGAGCAATTGCTTGAATCCGAGCGCAGCGCGCGCAGCGAAGCTGAGAGCATGGCGCGGCTGAAGGACGAGTTCCTGGCCACGCTATCGCATGAATTGCGCACGCCGCTGACCACGATCCTGGGTTGGAGCGAATTGCTGCTGCAGCGGGTCGAAGAGGGCCATCCCAACTACAAGGGCCTGTCGGTGATCGCCAGCAGCGCACGTGCGCAGAAGCGGCTGATTTCGGACATGCTCGATCTCAGCAGCATGTTGCTGGGCAAGGTGCAGCTGGAAGTCGAATCGCTGGATCTGGCCGAGCAGGTGCGCGAAGCCTTGACCACCCAGGAACTGGCGGCCGAAGGCAAGGATCAGGTGCTGGAGTTGCATGTGCCGTCCACGCCCTGCCTGGTGCTCGGCGATGCCACGCGCCTGCAGCAGGTGCTGTGGAATCTGCTCTCCAACGCGATCAAGTTCACCCCGGCGCACGGCCGTATCGACGTCAGCATCGAACGCGACGACGGCCATCTGCTGGTGGCCGTGCGCGATTCCGGCGACGGCATTGCGGCCGAATTTTTGCCGCATCTGTTCGGCCGTTTTCGCCAGGCCGATGGCACCACCACGCGCCAGCACGGTGGCTTGGGTCTGGGCCTTGCGATCGTGCAGCAGCTGGTGGAAATGCACGGTGGCCAGGTCGGTGCGACCAGTGGCGGCCGCGGCAAGGGCGCGACATTCACCGTGCGCCTGCCCGAACATATTCCCGACCAGGCCAAACGCCCGCGACGCGAACTGCGGCGGCGCCTGATGTCCGAGCAGATCGTCGAGGCGCGCGCGCTCAACGGCCTGCGTCTGCTGGCGGTCGAAGATCAGCCGGACATGCTCGATTATCTACGCCGGCTGCTCGAAGAGCAGGGCGCCGAAGTGATCACTGCCGGCAGTGCCACCGATGCGTTGGCGTTGATCGATCATCGCGGTTACGCACGCTTCGATCTGATCCTCACCGATATCGGCATGCCGGGCATGGATGGCTATGGGTTGATCCGTACCGTGCGCGAAAACATGGGTCTGGATGCCACTGCGTTACCGGCTGTGGCAGTGACCGCGCTAGCCCGCGACGATGACCGCAAGCGGGCGCTGGACTCTGGCTTTCAAGAGCATCTGGCCAAGCCGTATAGCGTGGCGCAGCTGGTCACCGCAGTGCGTGCAGCGCGCGAATCGGTGGAGTGATGCACGTGCGGCGCGAATGCCGCGCAATTGCAGGCACTGCATAAACACGCAGTTTGCTGCGTCTTTCACGCACGCTGGCCTAGCGTGGCACGCTCCTGTGGTGGAGATGTCACGATGCCAAAATACGCCCCGCATGTTTATTCGGAACAGGTACAGATCGCCACGCTTGAGCACTGGGTATCCTTGCTCGATGGGCAGGAACGCGTGCGCATCGAACTCGATGACGGCAGCATGATCAGCGGCACGGTTGCAGTGCGTCCGAGTATTCAGATCTATCTCGACGATCAGGACAACGAAGGCTTGAACGGGCAACTGCGTCTGGATCAACTGGATGCCTCGCAGGAGCCGCAGTGGATCTGGATGGATCGGATCGTGGCGGTGCACCCGCTGTTGTTGGGAGCCGATCCGCAAGTCATGCCTTGAGGCGGGTGTGTTGACGGTGTGTTTACTTCTCACCGTCGTGCTGTCGGCATGATGACCGACTGTCGCAACCGTTCAGGATTCCTCGCAATGAATGCACCGGTGTTGAAGTTCGCTCGCTGGCCGCTGTCGTTGATGGCTGTCGCCGTTCTCGCCGCGTGCGGCGATACCGCCACGCTGGCCATCGAACAGGACACCGGGCCAAATCCGCAATTGCCCAAGCCGGTCAAACGTCTGATCCCTACTGTCAAGGTGGCGCCGGTCAAGCGCTGGGCCGCAAACGCCAAGCCCATCGCTGCCGATGATCTGCAGGTCAACGCTTTTGCCCTCGACCTGGATCACCCGCGCTGGCTGTATGTGCTGCCCAATGGCGATGTATTGGTGGCCGAGACCGCCGAGCCGCCGAAGCCGGAAGGTGCCGAAGGCGACAGCGGTCTGCGCAAGAAAGTGCAGGGCGCGATGATGAAAAAGGCCGGCGCCGTGGTGCCCAGCGCCAACCGCATCACCTTGTTGCGCGATGTCGATGGCGACGGCGCTGCCGAGGTGCGCACGCAATTCATCAGCGGCCTGTTTTCACCGTTCGGCATGGCGCTGGTCGGTGATCGTTTCTATGTCGCCAATGCCGATGCGCTGGTGAGCTTTCCCTACAAGCCCGGCGATACGCATATCACCGCCAAGCCGACGCTTGTGGCCAATCTGCCCGGTGGCCTCAACCATCATTGGACCAAGTCGCTGCTGGCCAGCCCGGACGGCAGCAAGCTGTACGTGGGCGTCGGCTCCAACAGCAACGTGGCCGAGAACGGCATGGAGGCCGAACTCAACCGTGCGGCGATCCTGGAAATCGACCCGGCCATCGGCAGCAGCCGCGTATTCGCCAGCGGCTTGCGCAATCCGGTTGGCACTGCATGGGAGCCGCAGAGTAAATCGTTGTGGGTGGTGGTCAACGAGCGCGATGAAATCGGCAGCGACCTGGTGCCGGACTACCTGACCTCGGTGCGCGACGGCGGCTTTTACGGCTGGCCTTACAGCTATTACGGCCAGCACGTGGACGAGCGGGTCGAGCCGCAAAACGCCGAGCTGGTGGCCAAGGCGATCAAGCCCGATTACGCGCTGGGCCCCCACACCGCCTCGCTCGGTTTGACGTTCGCCAGAGGCAGCTTGCTGCCGGAACGTTTCCGCCAGGGCGCCTTTATCGGCCAGCACGGCTCATGGAATCGCGATCCGCCCAGCGGCTACAAAGTGCTCTTCGTACCGTTCGTCGATGGCAAGCCCAGCGGTACGCCGATCACGGTACTTGATGGATTTCTGGATGCCGAAGGCAATGCCCAGGGGCGTCCGGTAGGCGTCTGGCCTGACAACAGCGGCGCTCTTCTGGTAGCCGATGACGTCGGCAATGTGATCTGGCGCGTGACGCCTAAAACGCGCTGAGCGCGGCTGGCACACGCACTGGGCAAGTGTGTCCAGTGAGTTTGAGCGAGGTTGCCGATGAGAGCTCAGGACTGCGATGCGTGCCTGCTGCGAGCGTTCATCGGCTGGATCGCGTAGCAGACGCGTCACTCGCTGAAGGCACGCATGCGAACAACCAGAAACCGGGCGTATACCCGGTTTTTTCGCATACGTCGCTTATGTGCGTCTGTTGAGGCAAGCGAATCAACGCGGCGCCTCTGGCGATGCGCTGAAGCGGCGTGCATATCCGCGCTCTTCGGTAATGCGGCTGATATCGTCGTCGGCCATTTCCGGTGCGCCGTAGACCGCGTAGGCCACGCTGCCGTCTTCGCGTTCGCCCACCTGATGCAGGCGGTAGCGGGGCCGGCCGGCGCCGGTGTTTTCGGGGTAGTGCATCGGTGGCGGCGTGTCGTCCAGATCCATTTCGCTGTTATCGACAACTCCACCTACGAATAGGGCTCGCATCGCGTCTCTCCGGTGTGGGGGCTAATTGCAGCCTAGGTGGGCGGATGTTGCATACGCATCAATAGTTCGTATAGGCATTGGAAGGCATGCGGCTGGAATCCCTACAGTCGACAAACCCTTACCTTTCCTTTGGCGGCGCGGCGGGCAACCGGCAGCGGTCCCTTACAATGGCGGCCTGTTCCCGACCTGACGATCCGATGGCTGGCCCGCACGATGCCCCGCTTCAAGCACTGTTCTTGCCCTTCGCCGAAGGCGTGCTGCCATGGCCCCAGCGGCCGGTGCTGTTCCTGCGCGCGCGCGACGGTTTCCCGCTGCGCGAGCGGGCAGCTGCCGACACGCTGACCTGTGAGCAGAGCTTTCGCCCATTCGCCGAGGTGCTGGAGCGCAGCGGTTGGACCGTGCGCGAAGAGAGCGAGATCGAGGCCGACAGCACGCGCTACGCGTTGGTGCTGGTGTTGCCGCCGCGTCAGCGCGAAGAAGCGCGTGCGCTGCTTGCGCGTGCAGTGGCGCTGACCGCGCCGGGTGGCCGGGTGGTCGCCTGCCAGTCCAACAACGAGGGCGCGCGCTCAGGCGAAGCCGATCTGCGCCAGCTCACCGGCCTGGCCGGCAGCCTGACCAAGCATCACTGCCGCACCTATTGGAGTCCGCAGCTACCTGCCGACACCGATGTCGCGCTGCAGGCGCGCTGGGCGATGCTGGATGCGCCACGCAAGATTCTGGATGGGCGCTTCATCAGCCGCCCCGGCGTGTTTGCCTGGGACCGCATCGATCCTGCATCCGCCTTGCTCGTCGAGCATCTGCCGGCCACGCTGGCCGGGCATGGCGCCGATCTGGGCGCAGGCTTCGGCTATCTGTCGGCCGAAGTGCTGGCACGCTGCCCCAAGATCACTGCGCTGGATCTGTATGAGGCCGAGTCGCGTGCGTTGACGCTTGCGCAGCGCAATCTGCAGGACATCGCGCATCCGGCGCAGCTGCAATACCACTGGCGCGACGTCACCGCCGGCCTGGTGGCGCAGTACGACTTCATCGTCAGCAATCCGCCGTTCCACACGCCCTCGCGTGCGGACCGCCCGGATATCGGTCAACGCTTCATTTCCGCGGCTGCGCAGGCGTTGCGTCCGGGAGGGCAGTTGTTGTTGGTTGCTAATCGGCATCTGCCTTACGAACACGTGCTCAACGAACGTTTCGGCCAGGTGCGTGTAGCCGCCGAGCGCGACGGTTTCAAGCTGATCTTTGCCATCCGCGGCCGTGGAGCGCACGCATGAAGTTGGTCAAGCACATTGCCAATCTCGGCTATGGCAGCCGTAAGCAGGTCACCCAGCTGTTCCGCCAGGGCGCAGTCACCGATGTGCAGGGTGAGGTGTTGTATGCCGACGACCAGATGGAGCACGACGCGATCCGCATCGACGGCGAGCCACTCGATCCGCCACCGGGTTTTAGCCTGCTGCTGCACAAACCCAGTGGCTACACCTGCTCGACCAAGGACACCGGCAGGCTGATCTACGAACTGCTGCCGACGCGCTTCCGTTCGCGTGCGCCGGTGCTGGCGCCGGTGGGGCGGCTGGATCGCCAGACCAGCGGCATGCTGTTGATGACCGACGACGGCGCGCTGTTGCACCGGATCATTTCGCCCAAATCCGCACTTGAAAAGGTCTATGAGATCACGCTGGCCGACGATTTGCGTGGCGATGAAGCCGCGCTGTTTTCCAGCGGCACGCTGTTGCTGGAAGGCGAAACCAAACCGCTGCTGCCGGCCGAACTGGAAGTGCTCGGCCCACGTCAGGCACGCTTGACCCTGCACGAGGGCCGCTACCATCAGGTGCGGCGTATGTTCGCTGCCGCCGGCAATCATGTGGCGGCGCTGCACCGCAGCCGGATCGGAGGGCTATCGCTGGATGCGCTGCCATCGGGGCATTGGCGCGCGTTGGAAGCGAGCGATCTGGAAGTGTTGTTCGGGCTGTCTATCTTCTGAAGATCGGTCCGTAGAGCATGTATTTTTGATTAAGAGCGGCTAACAAAACGTAGCGAGCAGTCGTCAGGTGGGTGCTCACGGCGCGGAGGAACCGAAGTGTAGGCGTGGTACATGCCGATTCCGAGCACCGGCCGCGCCCGCCTGGCGGTGAGCGCAGTCGTTTTGTTAGCCGCTCTTAATATAAAGATTGGTGCGCCATCGACATGCGGATGATTCATTCCAGTCGCCCACCCAGTTGTTTTAAGTCGACCCAACCTCGGGGCTTCTACAAAAAATGCTTCAGACGTATTGCATTTTGCGCGACATCCCGCCATCGACGATGAAGTTCTGCCTGGTCACAACGCCGGACAACTGCGACAACAGCAAGTAGACCGCCGACCTGCGCGATGGCAATCGGTCGCTGCCGATTGCGCTGTACTGGCTGCATCGTCTGGCCGCGATAGCCAATGTCAGCAAGCGCGCCGATTGCGGCTACCACACGTTGCGTGTATCCGCGAGACGTGCCTGCGGTGGCTCAGTGTTCGCCCCCGTTCAACACACGGTCCCAGCCATCGCGCCCCAGGCGTTCCAGCGTCTCGATATTACGCTCGACGATGACATCCGGATCCGGAAACGCTGCCACCGCGCGCTCCACGCTGTCTTCGCGCAACAAGTGCAGGGTAGGGAAGGGTGAGCGATTGGTGAAGTTAGCCGCATCGTCCAGAGCCGCGCCTGCAAACTGATAATCCGGATGGAAACTGGCTACCTGCAATACGCCTTGCAGATCCAGTGCTTCCACCGCCGCATCGGCGTTGTCTAGGAAGTCGTTGTAGTCCAGGAAATCGGTGAGCACGTCCGGATGCACGATCAAGGTGGTGTCGATCTGCTCGGCCGGAGTATCGCGCAGCAGCACCAGTTCTTCGGCCAATTGCTCCAGCAATGCCTCCGGCGTGCTGGCATCGCTGAGCACCAGCCGCACCTGGTCCTTGACGTAAACCGCCTTCGCGAACGGGCACAGGTTCAAACCGATCACCGCGCGCTCGATCCACTTGCAGGTGGCGGTCAACGGATCGGGCGTGGCAGGCGTGGACGTCATCGTGGCGGCGGCGTGATGGCACGCCAGTGTATGCGATCGGTGCCCGCTTAGCCGGGAGGGTGCTGCGCGGTTGTCTGTCTTGCAGCAAGCGCAACCGTCTGGTCGTGCCCAGCGCAAACAACGTAGCTCGGCCCAGGCACGCTATCGGCACATCCTGTTACCGACCTGTACGTTACCGGCGAGCGTGGCGCCAGCAACCACCGTGCCGCCCACCTGCGCGCAAGAAGCCGATGGATGTTTGCGCTAATTCGCCCGCCAGCAGCGTCTTATGCGGCGAACCGATCGCATGCGCACCGATGTCGAAGGCAACCGCCAGTTTGCGTGCAGGCGCGGTGCCAGGTGCATCGAACATGCGCAGCATCGCCGGCACAGATTGCGCGCCGCGTTGCCCGGTTTGAGCGCAGTAGCGTGCATGGTCGGCGTGCTGTTTGAAGATGCCTAACAACTCGTGCGCATGGATCGGGTTGGACAGATAACCCGCCGGTGCAGTTAGCAACATCAGCACGAAGGTGCTTAGCAACACCGGGAACGTGGCTTTTTGCCCGTCGCGGGCGACTGCTGCGATGGTGATGAACGGCAGAAACGCGTTCAACGACATCAGCAGGATGAAAGCCAGATAGGTCTGGATGCCGATAACAGCAAGTTCATCGCGACGCAGAGGCTGTATTCCAGCAGCGATTCGAACAGCAGCACGAACCTGTCGTTACGCAGCTGCTTGGCCGCCCAAATCATGCTGGTCGCTGCGCGGTTGGATGCACCACGCATCGGGGTGTGCGTCGCCGAGAGGGCGCGCACGTCGGTCATGCTTGACCAGTAAGAGCGGCTAACAAAACCCAGGAAGAAGCCGTAAGCAGATGATGGAGCATGCAAGCGAGAGCAACGCCAAGTGGAGATCGATGCGGCGTTCAAAGCGGATGCGCAGTTTGCCCAGGCCTGCGAACCAGGCATGCGTGCGCTCGACGACCCAGCGATGACGGCCCAACCGGTCGTTGCGCGCGATCCCCTTGCGTGCGATCCGCGCAATGATGCCGCGCTGCTTGAGGAAGGCGCGACAGCGGTCGATGTCGTAAGCCTTGTCGGCGTGCAATTTGTCTGGCCAACGTCGCGGGCGCCCTGGTTTGCCACCAATTGGCGGCAAGGCGTCGATCAACTCCTCGAACACGACCGAGTCGTGCCGATTGGCGCCGGTGACGCACACTGCCAAGGGCACGCCGTTGCGGTCCACGATCAGATGCCGTTTGCTGCCGAGTTTGCCGCGATCGGTCGGGTTTGGCCCGGTGTAGGCGCCCCCCGGGGGGAGGCCACACTGGCGGCGTCCAGACTGGCTCGGCTCAGATCCAGCCTCTGGGCGCGACGCAGCTCGGTCAGCAACACCTGATGCAGACGATGCCACACACCGGCGGCTTGCCAATCACGCAACCGGCGCCAGCAGGTCATGCCGCTGCCATAGCCCAGCTCCATAGGCAGGTCTTCCCATGGCACGCCCGTGCGCAGGACATAGACGATGCCGTTGAGGGCTTGCTGATCACTGATACGCGGCCGTCCACCTTTGGGCGAACGCTTCACTTGGGGAATCAGCGGCTCGATGCGCTTCCACAGCGCAATGGGGATCTCTTTGCGACGTGTCATGTCCGCAATTTTGCCACCGGCGAGACAAGATTCAAGGGGTTTTGTTAGACGCTCTAAACCAGCGGCCGTGGCCACCGCAGTGAAGCGCCGCGCAAGTGTGGCGCCCAGTGGTCGCGGCTTACATCGTCACCCAGGTGGTCGCGGCCGCTACGTGTGCGTCGAGCGACGTGCATGCGCCACTGCACCGCAACCCAGCGCGCGCGCACTACCGCCAATCACCGCACTCACGCAACCGCACTCAGTCGCGGAAGTTGTCGAACTGCAGCGGCAGCTCGAAGTCGGCCTTCTTCAGCAGCGCCATCGCATCCTGCAGATCGTCGCGCTTCTTGCCGCTCACGCGCAGTTTGTCGCCATTGATCTGCGCTTCGACCTTAAGCTTGGCTTCCTTCAACTTGGCCACCAGCTGCTTGGCCTGCTTCTGCTCGATGCCTTGCTTGACGGTGACCTTCTGCCGCGCGCCGGCCAGATTGGTTTCCATATCGCCGAACTCCAGGCAACGCACGTCGATACCACGTGCCAGCAGTCGTGCGCGCAGGATGTCGGTCATCTGCTTGACCTGGAAATCGCTGGGTGCGGACTGGTTGATCACCTTGCCGTCTTCGAGCTCGAACCTGGCCTCTACGCCCTTGAAATCGAAGCGCGTATCCAGCTCGCGGTTGGCCTGATCCACCGCATTGGTCAATTCGTGCTTGTCGACTTCGGACACCACGTCGAAGGAAGGCATGCAACGCTCCTACTGTCTGAAAACAACCGTCATTCTAGGCCATCGTGCTCAACGCCATCGCGCCGTGAGCACGGTCGAACCAAGCATTGGCGGTCGGCGCGCAAGCGCAGCGATAATGCGCCATGCCCACCCGGTTGGGTACCGTTGCGAGACGGGCACGCCGGGTTGATCGCTGGCATGAGCTTGGCCGGTGCGCCGGGGCAGATCGCGCTGACCCAGGCGTTCCTGCGCGGCGAGGCGTCGATGATCGCGCCGCTGGAATACACCTGCCTGGTCTGGGTGATTGGCTGGGACTGGCTGCTGTGGCAGACCCTGCCCGACAACTGGGCCTGGACCGGCGCCGGCATCATCGTCGCCAGCGGGCTGTATTTGCTGCGCCGGGAGCGGATTCGGCGTGCCGACCGCCCGCCGCCATTGGATAGGCCGTGAGGTCTGGATTCGGGATTGGCTGAAGCAAAGGCAAGGCGCTCTTGCCGTTGCGAATCCCCAATCCCCAATCCCCAATCCCCAATCCCCAATCCCCAATCCCCAATCCCCAATCCCCAATCCCCAATCCCCAATCCCCAATCCCCAATCCCCAATCCCCAATCCCCAATCCCCAATCCCCAATCCTACTGTGTCATAAATAGGTTATCCTGCAAGCAGTCTCTCCCACGGCGGGATCGTGATGGCCGCAGTCAGCAACAAAGCGCGTTTCTCCGCTTATCTCGATGAACTCTCCGCCGCGAACTCTCCGCCGCGCTCGGTCATGCTGACCGCACTGCGGGCCTGCGAGGCGATTGTAGTGCGTTGATGCTGCCTTTGGAGCGCAAGAGTGTTGAGCCCCTGGCTGCTCATCTGGATCCGCTTCGAACCAGGGCTCGCCATCAAGCCTTGCACCACTTCGTGGCCAAATCAGAGTGGTCCGATGCGGCCATGTTGGAGCGGGTTCGTCAGTACGTTTCGTCGCTGCTGGATTTGAAAGACGAGGTGTACTGGATCGTGGGCGACACGGGTTTTCGCAAGAAGGGCAGGTATTCGGTCGGTGTGGCCTGATAGTACTGCGGCGAGATCGGCAAGCAGGACAATTGCCAGGTGGCCGTGAGCGTATCGTTGGCGACGCCGGCAGCGAGCATTCCGATCGCTTTCAGGCTGTATCTGCCTGAAGACTGGGCCAGCGATGCAGCACGCCGGGGAAAAGCGGGAATTCCCCACGAGATTGAGTTCGCGACCAAACCGCAGATCGCACTGGCGCAGATGAAAGCAGCCCATGCCACGGGAGTGGCGCGCGGCACGGTGTTGGCCGATGCAGCCTATGGCAGCAATACGGCCTGGCGTGACGCGCTGGCTTGCCTGGAACTGAACTATGCGGTGGGAATCGTGTCGAGCGTGAAAGTCTGGCCGCCCGGACAAAGGCCCGAATCGCCGGCGGCGTGGAAAGGCCAAGGCCGACCTCCGGTTCGCCATCGTCGTACAGCCGACCATCAGCCACAGTCGGTGCAAGCGCTGGCGCTGTCGTTACCCTCCCGCGCCTTCAGGACAGTCGCGTGGCGGGAAGGCGGCAACGCACCGTTGT
The DNA here is from genome assembly GCF_017603965.1 of Xanthomonas fragariae. Taxonomy (NCBI): domain Bacteria; kingdom Pseudomonadati; phylum Pseudomonadota; class Gammaproteobacteria; order Lysobacterales; family Lysobacteraceae; genus Xanthomonas; species Xanthomonas fragariae. Next base: position 523,301 of record NZ_CP071955.1, read on the forward strand.
CGGGACGTTTCGCCGCCGTACGCGTACGTGCAGCACAAGGTGATCGCTTGCGTCAGGAGGAATGGCTGTTGATCGAATGGCCCAAAGGCCAAGACAGGCCGACCCGATACTTTCTGTCCAACCTGCCGGCAAACACGCCGCGCAAGGATCTGGTAAGGACGGTCAAGGCGCGCTGGCGGATTGAACGCGATTATCAGGATCTGAAACAGGAATTTGGCCTGGATCACTACCAAGGCCGTGGCTGGCGGGGCTTCCATCATCACGCGAGGTTATGCATCGCTGCCTATGGGTACCTGGTTGCTGAACGCTTGCGCGGGGCGCATCAAAAAAACCCTCGGAATGCGCGGAATCTCCCTTACCCGAGAATTACCGACCGCGCGGCAAGGCAATCGCGCGCCCAGCGCCACGCGAGCGACTCGATCACGACGCTGCGCTGGACAATCGCCATGGACATCGCAGCGGCACTACTTGACGGGATGCCTCCGCATCTGCGGATTTAATGACACAGTAGGACTAGGAGCCAGGAAGAGGAACAAGCGAAAGAGCCACTCCCCCTGCAACTGCGATTAGTGCCAACGTGCTTAGAGTTATCGAATAGAGCCGCCTAGAAAAACTGGGGTGGCGCTGAATAGCTCGAATGATGGCTATAGGAACCAATGCATAAAAAGCGCACAACGCAATGAAGTACCAATTGATTTGATATGCGGAGCCTTTACCTAGCAAGTTTCCGACCTGAAATAAAACCACTCCGCCTGCAAGCGATAGAAAAGAGCGATCAGTAACACGCAGCAACTCAAGCCGGGCGACCGGCCGATAGCAGCTCCAGTGCGGCCTTGTCGGCGTCGGCGTGCGTAGCGTCGCCGCTCAAGCGTTCGGCCAGTGCTGTCACCACGATGGCGTGGGCCTGGCGTAGCACGCTGTCTGCATCGGCGCTGGCGTCGATGACGTGTTTTCCCGGCAACTGCAGCTGCGCAAAAATCGTGCGGCAGCGCTCCAGGTTGTCCTGGGTTTCGAAGTGATTGGGTGCGTCGCCGCGGGCGCGGATGCGGGCCAGGCCGGTGGGCGGGGCAGGTCGAGCAGCAGCAACACGTCCGGGCGCGGCGCGAACGCGTTGCGCTCCAGCAGGTCGTCCAGCGGCAGGCCGGCGGCGCCCTGGTAGGCCAACATCGACGGGAAATAGCGGTCCAGGATCACGATGTCGCCGCGTGCCAGCGCGGGCGCGATCAAGGTGTCCACATGTTCGTGGCGGTCGCGGATCAGCAGCTCGGCTTCTTCGTCGGCGCTCAGGCGGCCGGTGGCGGCGGATTGGCGCAATTGGGTGCCCCAGGGGCCGTTGGTCGGCTCCTTGCTCAGCACCACGCGGGCGCCGGCCGCTTCCAGGGTGGTGGCCAGACGACGGGCGAGGGTGCTCTTGCCGGCGCCGTCGATCCCTTCGATCGCGATCAACAAGCCGCCGGGCTTCAGTTCGATTGTCATCGCGCTACTTTAATCGATGAATCCGCATTCCAGCATTCCAGCATTCCAGCATTGCCGTGGCAGGCGCCCTGCCGTTGACGATCCCTGCGGGTCGGGGTCTGCGCCGTTACGCGCCACCGAAGCGGCGCTGCTGTCGTGCGCGACGGCTTGCGCCGAGATTGCAGGGCGCTTCTGTTCGCAATATGCGGCCGCTGTGCGGCGAAGATCAACGTTTAGGGCTGCAGGTGAGTTGAAAAGAGCCGACACAGACATAACCCTGCGTCGGTACGGGCCAGAAGGCACCCCGATCTTGCCGAGCGCTAGGGGCCAGGAAGAGGAGCAATCGAAAGAGCAACTCCCCCTGCAACTGCGATTAGTGCCAACGTGCTTAGAGTTATCGAATAGAGCCGCCTAGAAAAACTGGGGCGGCGCTGAATAGCTCGAATGATGGCTATAGGAACCAATGCATAAAAAGCGCACAACGCAATGAAGTACCAATTGATTTGATACGCGGAGCCTTTACCTAGCAAGTTTCCGACCTGAAATAAAACCACTCCGCCTGCAAGTGATAGAAAAGAGCGGATCGCAAATGCATTGTTAGTTTGCATCTGAGTATTCATATATTCACATCAAGACGATTTGGCACACTGCCCCTGATGGGGTACTTGTGCAGGCTAAGTGGAAGCTGCGGTCTGCCGGCCTAGTTGTAGCCCCTTGCCACCTGACGCCGAGGTTACCGATGTGCTCAACCATTCTCTCGCCGGCATCCAGAGATTCTCGATAGTTGGGGTAGACATAGTTGCGCACGCCATCGGTTCCTCCTGTGACATCGGCCTTGTTTTCAGGGATGATGTTCCCAGCGGCATCCCTAGCAGAGCCCTTCACGTATGAGTAATCTTTCAGGCCCCAATTCCATTCAACTTTAAACTGAGATCCATCGGGAAACTGAATTATGTTTGTGACGACAAATGGGCTTTGTATGGCTCCGATGTTAATTACGCTTGTCAAATTCGAGACCGCGACTCGAAGCTGCTCGTTTAAGTACCAAAAAGGCCCAAGATTGTCGATGCCCAAAGCTGCTCGCGTCGCAGCCTCTCGATAAGCGGGAGTGGTGACAGCATCCATTGCGGTCATGGGGCGTGTTGCTTCGGCCTGCGGACCAACCCTGGCTGCTATTTTGCTTGCTGCAGCGGAGGTGGCTATAGTGATGTTTGCCGGCAGCGTGCTTACAACATAGGGAGATCCACCGTTCGCATCGTACACAGCGAGGCCTGCAGCGAGGCCCTGCTGCTCGACAGCTGTCAGAGCGACTTCTTTTACGAGAAGTTGCCCACCAGCAGTTACCGTCATTTTTGGGTCTGAGGTACGCCGAACATAGTCTGCTGCAGGTACAGACATCGGATTTGGTGGGCTACCCCCGCCGTTGACCGAGACGATCATGTGGTAGACCGTTCGGCGATTGAAATCCCACAGATGGTGATCACCTACCCCGAACTCGCGAGACATTGTCTGCTTCTGTCCAAGGTTGCAATCATTACAAATTCCGACTGCTGCGTAAGCTGAGGCCGAAAAAGCAAACCCTGCCACGAGCACCGCACTCACCACGCACTTGATCAATGTCAACACCTTTTGCGTTTCCATGGAACGTCCTGATTAGCCCTGAACTCTCAGCCGGCCTTTTCGCGACGGCCCTACAGACGGGGCCATTTTGCTTGGCATTTGCAACCATGTCCACTGTCGGCGTTGCTGACGCGTGGTGGCTGGCCCGACGTTTTTCAGCCAGGAAGCCCTATCGCCGCCTTGAATTAGGCTTATGTAGGGAGAAGCGTGGAATTGCTGTAGCTGAGGGTCAGGGCTAATCAGGTGGAACGTTATTGCTCCAATTTTCAGTTTCAGGGCTAAACTGTAATTGCTTCAAATAGAACATGGTTTCCTTGTGATGCGGCGCACATACGTTGAGGTAGTTCGGCATTCGGCGCGCGTCCGCCGGTCCGAGCCCTTAGTCTGTTTCGCTGGCACATTGCTACTCAGCGCGCTCGCTCAACGACTGGAGTTGCTTGTTGATAATAGCTTCCTCGGCACCGCATTTCGGGCAGCTGATGATAGATTCTCCGCCAAGCGGAGTGATCAGGTCGGTTCCGCCAGTGCGTGCGGTCTACAAGTTCCTGCACTCCAAGCATTCCGCCTCCAGTGAATGAACACCGAGCCACTGAGGTGACCTTTTTGTGAGCTCCGATTTGCTGAACTTTCCTGCCACGCTGTGGATCTTGAATTTCCGGGTCTGCAACATGGGTCAGCTCCTTAACGTTTTGTGATGATCACCATACGGCAGTCGGCTTACTAAGAACCGATTGAAGTCCGGCTGAGCGGAAATTCCCCACACCGCGCGGAAACCCTTACAGCACAAGGGGGCTTGAATCCGGGTGCCGGCACCATCTCAGATAGACCGTCGCTGTAGCGCTTCTGTTGAACAGGCGCACTGATGCGCTTGGGTTGCGCTTCTTCCTTCGGGTCATTTGATCGCGCATAAATAGTGCCGATTCCCTTTACGTCGGGCTAGTGCTTCTCTGGAGGCGGAGGGCGCAGATAGCGCTGCATGAGGGTGTGGCAGCTTCGAAAACTGCTGGCTGGCCGTACCCGGGGGGGAGAGGGGCTTTGAGCAGCGCTTGAGGATTGTGCACGGGTACGTTGTTCGCCGCTCGCAGGCGTAGCTCGCAACTCACACTCTGCTGCTTGCGTGTCAGTAACACGCAGCAACTCAAGCCGGGCGACCGGCCGATAGCAGCTCCAGTGCGGCCTTGTCGGCGTCGGCGTGCGTAGCGTCGCCGCTCAAGCGTTCGGCCAGTGCTGTCACCACGATGGCGTGGGCCTGGCGTAGCACGCTGTCTGCATCGGCGCTGGCGTCGATGACGTGTTTTCCCGGCAACTGCAGCTGCGCAAAAATCGTGCGGCAGCGCTCCAGGTTGTCCTGGGTTTCGAAGTGGTTGGGTGCGTCGCCGCGGGCGCGGATGCGGGCCAGGCCGGTGGGCGGGGGCAGGTCGAGCAGCAGCAACACGTCCGGGCGCGGCGCGAACGCGTTGCGCTCCAGCAGGTCGTCCAGCGGCAGGCCGGCGGCGCCCTGGTAGGCCAACATCGAGGGGAAATAGCGGTCCAGAATCACGATGTCGCCGCGTGCCAGCGCGGGCGCGATCAAGGTGTCCACATGTTCGTGGCGGTCGCGGATCAGCAGCTCGGCTTCTTCGTCGGCGCTCAGGCGGCCGGTGGCGGCGGATTGGCGCAACTGGGTGCCCCAGGGGCCGTTGGTCGGCTCCTTGCTCAGCACTACGCGGGCGCCGGCCGCTTGCAGGGTGGTGGCCAGACTGCGGGCGAGGGTGGTCTTGCCGGCGCCGTCGATCCCTTCGATCACGATCAATAAGCCGCCGGGCTTCAGTTCGATTGTCATCGCGTTACTGTAATCGATGGATCAGCATTCCGGCGTCGCCGTGGAAGTCGCCCTGCAGGCGCCGGTCCGCGCGCGTCCGGGTGTCTGCCGCTGGCCGCCGAAGTGATGCGAGCGGTGTGCCATGCTGCGCTGCCGCGCGTCACGGCGTGAGCGCGCCACTAGAGTGCACGGCTTTATCGATGCTGGAGCAATGCATGGCAACGCAGGACCTGCCGGTTTCCCTGATTGGCGTTCCCACCGACATCGGCGCCGGCCATCGCGGTGCGCGGATGGGGCCAGAAGCGCTGCGCATCGCCGGTCTGCAGGAGGCATTGACCGGCCGCGGCGTGGAGGTGCGCGACCTGGGCAACCTGGATGGTCCGCGTAATCCCTGGCAGGCCCCACAGGCCGGCTATCGGCATCTGGATGAAGTGGTGGCCTGGAACCAGGCGCTGATGGACGCCAGCTATGCCGAACTGCGCGCCGGACGCATGCCGATCATGCTCGGCGGCGACCATTGCCTGGGGATCGGCTCCATCACCGCGGTGGCGAACTATTGCCGCGAGCAAGGGCGACCACTGCGGGTGCTGTGGCTGGATGCGCATTCGGACTTCAACACCAGCCAGGTCACCCCGTCTGGCAACGTGCACGGCATGCCGGTGGCCTGCCTGTGCGGGCTGGGGCCAGACGCGCTGACTCATCTGGGCGGCAGTGCGCCGGCGCTGTTGCCCGAGCAGGTGCGGCAGATCGGCATCCGCTCGGTTGATCCCGACGAGAAGCGCTTGATCAAGCAGCACCGCATCGACGTCTACGACATGCGCTACATCGACGAAGCCGGCATGAAACGCACCATGGAAGCTGCGCTGCACGGCATGAGCGAAGACACCCATCTGCATGTGAGCTTCGATGTCGACTTCCTTGATCCCAGCATCGCGCCGGGGGTGGGCACCACTGTGCCGGGTGGCCCCAACTACCGCGAGGCACAATTGGTGATGGAAATGATTGCCGACACCGGGCGCATGGGATCGTTGGATATCGTCGAGCTCAATCCGGTACTGGACAACCGCAACGCCACCGCCGAACTGGCGGTGGATCTGGTCGAGAGTCTGTTCGGCAAGTCGACGCTGATGCGAGATTGATCGACCGCTGAACGCGGCGGGCCGCGTTCACATCAAATCCACGGCCGCGCAGTCAGATTTGGCGCCAAGCACGGTGCATTGGCACCGGCGCATAACAGAGGAAAACCGATGAAGCGACTGCTGACACTGATGGTGCTGGGCCTGTTTTCGGTCGGCGTGATGACTGGCTGTAACACCGTTGCTGGCGCCGGCAAGGACATCCAACGCGCGGGCAGCAAGGTCGAAAAGAAGGCCGATAACTGCAGCGACGGTAAATGCTGATTTCGCGTTTTGTTTGATATTAGTTGTTTGATTTGATTGATCTGCGGCAAGTCGCCGCTTACCCAAGAAGGAGTCTGTTATGAAGCGTGCAATTGTGCTGCTGGTGCTTTCGGTGTTGTCGGTCGGTATGCTGTCGGGTTGCAACACCGTCGCAGGTGCCGGCAAGGACGTGAAGGGCGCTGGCGAGAAAGTGGAAGACGCTGCGCGCAAGTGATCTAACGCCGCATGCAGAAAAAACGGGCCGCAAGGCCCGTTTTTTTGGCCCGATGTTTTCGTAGGGGCGTTGGCGCGTCAAACGCGCGCAGTATGCGCTCCGGCGAAAAGTCGCTGAGCTGCAGCCAGGCTGGTGGCCTGGACAAAGCGCCTAACGCAGTGTCGGCGCGCCACAGGCCGATTTGCACTCATGCCAACGTGCATAAATGCTCTAACGCGGCCCGTTCTGTGTTGGCTTCGCAAGAACTACGTGTTCAGCCCGATGCGACGATGGCAGGTGCACGGAACCGCTAGACTTGCCGGCTGACTCCCTGGCATTACGCAGATGACCACTCGCGTCCTCACCGGCATTACCACCTCCGGCACCCCGCATCTGGGCAATTACGTCGGCGCGATTCGCCCGGCCATCCAGGCCAGCACGGCTGCCGATGCGGAGAGCTTCTACTTCCTGGCCGACCTGCACAGCCTGATCAAGGCGCAGGACCCGGCACGCACCCAGCGCTCGACGCTGGAAATCGCTGCCAGTTGGCTGGCCTGCGGCCTGGACCCGGAAACGGTGTGGTTTTATCGCCAGTCCGATGTGCCTGAAACCACCGAGTTGATGTGGCTGCTGACCTGCGTGGCCGGCAAGGGCATCCTCAACCGCGCGCATGCCTACAAGGCGGCGGTGGACAAGAACCGCGCCGATAACGAGGACGACGATGCGGGCGTGACCGCCGGCTTGTTCATGTATCCGGTACTGATGGCAGCGGACATCTTGATCTTCAACGCGCACAAGGTGCCGGTGGGACGCGACCAGATCCAGCACATCGAGATGGCGCGCGATTTCGCACAGCGCTTCAACCATGTGTATGGCCGCGACTTTTTCACCTTGCCCGAAGCGGTGATCGACGAGCAGGTGTCCACCTTGCCAGGCCTGGACGGCCGCAAGATGAGCAAGAGCTACGGCAATACGATTCCGCTGTTCGCACCGCGCGAGCAATTGCGCAAGCTGGTGTTCTCCATCCTCACCGATTCGCGCGCCCCGGGCGAAGCCAAGGACACCCAAGGCTCGGCGTTGTTCCAGCTGTATCAGGCATTCGCCACGCCGCAGGAAACGGCTGTATTTGCGCAGGCCTTTGCCGGTGGGATCGGTTGGGGCGATGCCAAGCAGCAGGTGTTCGAACGCATCGATCAGGAGATCGCGCCGCTGCGAACGCGCTATGAAGCGCTGATGGTCGAGCCGGCCAGGATCGAAGCGATTCTGCGTGCCGGTGGCGCACGTCTGCGCGCGCGCTACGCCACGCCGTTGCTGGCCGAGTTGCGCGATGCGGTGGGCTTGCGCGACCTGTCCAGTCAGACCGGAACATCTACGACCGATGCTGGCGAAAAAATCGCGTTGCCGGCGTTCAAGCAATACCGCGAAAATGATGGGCAGTTCTATTTCAAGTTGAACGATGGTGCCGGCATGTTGCTGTTGCAGAGCGGCGGCTTCGCGTCGCCGCGCGATGCCGGCCAGTTGATTGCGCGGCTGAAACAGGCCAAGCAGGCCAGCGATCTGCAATTGCCGGGTGTGCATGCGCAGGTGGATGCATGCGTGATTCTTGCGGCCATGCACGCACTGCGCGAGGCGTAAACGCAGCGATGGTGTGAGCGGTTGGCTGCTCGCTGCAAGCAGCCTGGGCGGTGCGCGGCACGTGTGTGGACGCATTGACTACGGCGTACTGCTTGCTACCACCAACCCTGCGATGGGACGCCAGCGGTCACGCGACCGACACCACGCTGGTCTACGACATGGGCGTGGCGCTGGCCAACTGCCGGCAGTTGCCGGGCTGGCAGGACAGTTCGGAGTTCAAGGCGATCCGCGCCCAGCGCGAGGCGGCACGCAAATAAGAGTGGCTAACAAAACGTAGCGAGCAGTCGCCAGGTGGGTGCGGACGGCGCGGAGGAACCGCAGTGTACGCGTGGTACATGCCGATTCCGAGCACCGGCCGCGCCCACCTGGCAGCTGCGCAGTACTTTTGGTAATCGCTCCAAGTGCCATGCGGTCGGTGCAGTGTTGAATGTGCCGCCCGCAAGGGTGCAATGCAGTGATCCGTTGAGCGCGCAGTCGCGTCCGCTACTGCACTGGCAGGGCTGATTTAGAATAGGCGGTCCTGGCTATTGTCGGCACTGCCCAATGTCTTATTTTCACGACGCTGCCGCGCCTGCACGCAGTGGGCTGGTCGTCCTGGCCTTGCTGCTGGTCTATGTGGTGTGGGGCTCGACCTATCTGGCGATTCGCTTTGCGCTGGAAGGTGGCGCGCAGCCGCCGACTATGGTGTCGGGTGCGCGTTTCATCGTGGCCGGCACGGTGTTGTATGCGGTCCTGCGCTGGTGTGGTGTGGCCGCGCCAACGCGTGCGCAATCGAAGAACGTGGCGTTAATGGGTGCGGGGTTGCTGCTGCTGGGCAACGGCATGGCGGTGCTGGCCGAGCGCAGTGTGTCGTCCTGCCTGCCCGCCACTGCGGTGGCATCGGTGCCATTGTGGATGGTCTTGTCTGGCGCGTTGCGCGGGCAGCACGCAAGTCGTGGCGAATGGCTGGGCAGCGTGATCGGCTTTCTGGACGTGGGCTGGCTCACCGCCGGCAGCAGCCTTACCGCAACGCCGGGCGGATTGGTGTCGTTGCCGATCGCGCCGATCGGTTGGGTGTGCTCGCGCGGGCGCGATCTGCCATCGTCGTCCATGACCGCGGTCGGGCAGATGCTGTGCGGCGGCGTGCTGGTGGTCGCCTTCGCCAGGGCGCGGAGATGAGTGCGGTCTCGCCGATCGAGACACGTCGTGGGCTGTTGATCACCGCAGCGGCCTTCGTGGTGTGGGGTGTGGTGCCGCTGTATTGGCATCTGCTCAAGGCAGTGCCGTCGCTGCAGATCATTGCGCACCGTATCGTGTGGAGCACCGTGCTGGTGGTGGCCTGGTTGCTGGCGACATCGGGGGTGCGTTGGTGGCGCGAGATTGCAGCACAGCCGCGCGCGCTACGGATGCTGGCCGGCAGCAGCGTGGCGATCGCGTTCAATTGGGGTCTGTATATCTGGGCGATCAACGCCGGCCATGTGATCGAGGCCAGCCTGGGCTACTTCATCAATCCGCTGCTGAGCGTGTTGCTGGGTGTGCTGGTGTTGAAGGAGCGCTTGCGCCGCATCCAGTGGGTGGCGGTGGTGTGCGCGGCTGCGGGTGTGTTGTGGTTGACCCTCGATGCCGGCGCGCCGCCGTGGATCGCGTTGGGGCTGGCGTTTTCGTTCGGCGCCTATGGTTTGCTGCGCAAGTTGGTTTCGGTGGATTCGGTGGCCGGTCTTGGTGTTGAAAGCGTGTATCTGTTCGTGCCGGCCCTGCTGCTGGCCACATGCGGCGACCAGGGACACTGGGGCGGATTTTTGAGCGGCTGGAGCCTGCGCACCGATCTGTTGCTGATCTTCGGCGGGGTGGTAACGGCATTGCCGCTGATCGGGTTTGCGTATGGTGTGCGGCGGATCCCACTGTCGCTGGTGGGCATCCTGCAATACATCGGGCCGAGTCTGCAGTTGCTGCTAGGTGTGTGGTTTTTCCAGGAGCCGTTTGATCAGAGACATGCGATCGGTTTCGCCACCATCTGGGTCGGTTTGCTGCTGTTCGTCGGCGACAGCGTGTTGCGTTCGCGGCAGCCGGTTGTGCTGCGCTGAGGGATTGCGTCGCTGCGTGCTGGGCGCGTGGTGCGCGTCAGAACGCGTTTGTTGCGGTATCAGCTGCGAGGCACCGGCAGTAGGGCTGCTACCGCGAATGTGGAAGCAGGCAGCGCCTGCGGCGCGGGGCAGTGGCTCGGGTCTTGTTGCGTCTGCGCCAGCCACTGATCGATCGGCCCGCCGAGCAGATCCAGCCGTAGCGGCAGGCTCAGATGATTCTCTCCGGGCAGTTCGACGTAGCGTACGCGCGGGCTGGCCAGCGCCAGCGCGCGGCCATGCGCAACCGGAATGTGCTGATCGGCATCGCCATGCAACAACAACACACAGCTGCGCATGTCGGCCAATTCGTGCGCGACATCGATGCGATCCAGATCCAGTTTGAGTTGGGTGTCGGCCGCGGCGATCACTGCATCGATATTCTGGTCGGCATACCGCCAACGCGCGTACGCGGCAACCGCCTGCGCGCGCCAACCATTGGGCTGGCTGGCGAGCAGGTGCGGCATCATGTCGCGAATGCCGCGCCCGGCGTTGGCGAAGGATTCCATCGCCACCACGCCGGCAACGCGGTCGCCAAGCTTGTCGGCGGTGAACAACGCGGTGGCGGCGCCATAGGAAATGCCGAACAGATACAGTGGGCTGCGGATTTCGCCGCTTGGTTGCAGTGCGTCGAGCACAGCGATGACGTCATCGGATTCGCGCGTGCCGTAACCGGACGGACCACCGCCGGAATGACCGTGGTTACGTAGGTCGATGGTGATCACTCGGTAGCCAGCCTGCGCCAGCTGCAGCGACCACGGCAGCAGCGAGTCGCCATCCATCATCCAGCCGTGCAATAGCACCACGGTGCCGCGCGGCGCCAGCGCCGCGACGGTGGGCGCCTTGAAGCTGAAGTCCACATCCAGCGCATGTGCCGGATCGTTGCGTTGGCCGAGATAGCGATAGCGCATGGCGTACTGGCCGGGATCTATCGCACGCCAGAAGATCGGCACCTGATCGCGCGTCACCACATGCCCGCTGCGGTTGGGCACCGTGGCGATGGTGGCGGCAATGCGCTCCTGGTCCAGCAACGGCGACACCCCACCGGGCGCAACCAGACGCTCGCTGAGCGAGGTCGAGGACGAAGAACAGCCGGCAAGCCACAGGCAGGCGCAGGCCAGCAACAACAAACGCGTCATGGCGGCACATCGTATGGATCAAATGGCCAAGCACCCTACGACCTGCCCAATTCGCGCAGCTACCGCACTACAGTGACAAAACGATGACAGTGCCCTATGCGTTCAGCCGCAGCGCGCGTCAGGTGAGCTCTGGCTGATCGCCGGTGGGTTGATCGCAGATCAAAAAAGTAGGGTCGGACAGGATCGCCCGTGCAATCGCCACTTGTTAGCCAATCTTATCGGGCGGCGATCGGGCGAGGGATCGCAACCGGGCGCTGATTACGGCTCCTTTGGCCATATTGACCTTGTGCCCCAGCTTTTGTCCAGCTGGGGAGATGCCTGTGATCTGCGCAGCCCTGGACAGATCCGAGAGCTGGCCTACCGCCCCCCACGCGCCATGCTGGAAAACACACCATCCCGCCGTATCCAGGCATGAAATAGCGCAGCGCTCAAATGCCCCAGCACAGTGGCGAACAACAGATATGCCAACCAGCCGTGTGCGCTACGCAACCACGCATATAGCGCCGGATCGTGCGGTGCGATTGCTGGCAAGTTCGCGCCCTGCCACAGCACGATCGGATAACTACCGGCCGACAACATCGCCCAGCCGATCAGTGGCATGCCCAGCATCAGCGCATACAGCAACCAGTGCGACGCAATCGCGGCGGCCTTCTGCCAAGCGGGCAGATCGGCCGGCAACGGCGGTGGGCGGTGACGCAGACGGTTGATCCACCGCAGCACCGCAAGAATCAAAATCGCGATGCCCAGCGGACGGTGCAGATCGATCAACCACGGCCGCTGCGTCACCGAGGCGACCATGCCTACGCCAACGAACAGCATGGTCAGGATCATTGCCGCCATCAGCCAGTGCAGCACGCGGGCAGGCAGGTTGAAGTGGGTATGGCTGCTCATGGGTGGGCTTCCTGGCCGGTGGCAGCGCTGCCTTGGCCGTTGGCGATCTCATGCTCGCGCCGGTTGAACGATTGCGAATACACCGAAGAACGTGCCGCCAGGATCGGGTCGTTCGATCTGGCGATGCCCTTGGGCAGGATCAGCGGGTCGTAATTCAGATCGCGACAGGGGCCGGTGGCTTGCGGCTCGGCATGATCGATCGACACGGTGCCGGCCACGATCTGCTTGCGGCTTTCCGGCCACGGCTGCGACGGATCGTCGACCGGATCGTCCGGTTCGGCGACGGTCAGCACCAGATCCCAGCGCAACGGTCCCTGCGTCAGGCGCGTGTCCAGATCGGTGGCGAGAAAATCGCCATCGGCCTGCGCCCTTTGCTGCGCACTCAACGCTTTGAACGGCGTATGCGGACGCATCGACCAGCGGATGTAGCGCTCGCGTCCATCGGCGGCGATTGCGCGGAATGCGTTGACGCCGTTGTACTGGGTGTTGGCCCAGCTGTCCGACCACGGTGCGGTTTTGGCCCACTGCTGAAACTTGGCCGCTTCCGGATACTGCTTACCGAATGCTGCCAGCTTGGCCGGGTCGGGCTTACCGGTGGCCGGGTCCGGCTTGGAGGCCATGTTGAGCGCCTGAAAACCGGCCGGCGTGGCGACCACGAAGAACGGGAAACTGTTCATCGCGGTGCGCCATTCCTGCCCATCGTCGCTACGCAACAGCAGCGCCATGCTGCGCACCCGCGCCGCGCCATCGGCCCCGTGCGGGTCGCTGCCGCCGATCGACATCCGCCCCAACACCGACGTGCTGGCCTGGCTGAAGATGCGTGCCGACGACAGCCAGGTCGCCTTGCCGCTGGCCTGAAATTGGCCGCTGACGCACACGCCTTTGGTGTGCGCGCGACGGAAGCCCGGATGCGGTGGCCCGCTCGCTTCGATGGTGTCGGTCATGCGCGCGGCGGTGAGCCGGTCGCCGCCGATCCAGCCGGCCGTGCAGGCGAACGCGAGCGCAATGCCGCAGGCAATCGCTGCAATGCCGAGCAACGGCGCCACGGGAGGAGGTGCGCGCTGCGGCGGTGGAGATGGAGGTGGCAAGGTCATGGCTGGCTCCGCGATTCGATGAGGCAAGTGGTCGATGCAGTGGGTCGTCAATGCAGTGAGACGACGTGCGATACGGTTTATTTCCGTCGACATAAAAAAGTTCGGCACGCACGCGACCCGTGGGAATAGTCCACGCTCTAGTGCGTCTACTGTGTGATGCCAGCACCACAATCGGCCGATGGATGATCTGGACGACCGACTTCGCGCGGTGCTGTCGGCACTGCGCCGCCTTGTGCGCTCGCTGACCGGCGAGCCAGTCACTGCCGAGGATCTTGGTGCAGGCCACGCTGGAACGCGCGCTGCGGCGCTGGCGCGCACCCGGCACACCCTCGAGGCGTTGCAACCGTGGCTGTTCGCCGTTTTTTATCGCCATTTGCTGGACGCGCAGCAACGTGCTGCGCGTTATGGACGCCCGCGCTGTATCGCAGCGCTTACTTAACCGCCGTAACGCTGCTTCAGCATCGCGTAGGCCGAGCGCAGTGCCAGCGCTTCGCCACCTGCCGGGCGGCCGGGGCGCTCGCTGTCGTTCCAGGCGTAGACGTCCAGATGCGCCCAGCACTGGCCAGGTGCGACAAAACGCTCCAGATAAAGCGCGGCGGTCACCGCGCCAGCCATGCGCGAGCCGGCGTTGGCCATATCGGCCACATGGCTGTTGAGATAACGCAGGTACGGGCGCCATAGCGGCATGCGCCAGACCGGGTCGCGGGTCTGCTCGCCGGCACTCAGCCAAGCCTGCGCCAATGCATCGTCGTTGGCGAACAGTGCCGGCAGGTCCGGACCCAACGCGATACGTGCGGCACCGGTGAGCGTGGCGAAATCCAGGATCAGATCCGGGCGCTGTTCGGTGGCGTAGCTCAGCGCATCGCACAGTACCAGCCGGCCTTCGGCATCGGTGTTGTCCACTTCCACGCTGACGCCGGCGCGCGTGGTGATCACTTCGCCAGGACGGAACGCATTCGGGCCCACTGCGTTTTCCACTGCAGGAATCAGCAGCGTCAGCCGCACCGGCAACTGCTGCGCCATCACCAGGCCGGCCAGCGCCAATGCGTGCGCTGCACCGCCCATGTCCTTTTTCATGTTGCGCATGCCGTCGGCCGGCTTCAGATCTAGGCCGCCGGTGTCGAAGCACACGCCCTTGCCGACCAGCACCAGATGCGGATGCTCGGCCGCGCCCCAACGCAATGCGATCAAGCGCGGCGCACGATGCGAGGCACGTCCCACCGCATGGATGGTGGGAAAGTTCTGCGCCAGCAACGCTTCGCCGACGATGGCCTCGACCTGCGCACCATGCGCCTGCGCCAGCGTGTGCACGGCATCTTCCAGTTGCTGCGGACCCATGTCTTCGGTGGGCGTGTTGACCCAATCGCGCACGCGGATGCAGGCCTCGATCAAGGCGCAGGTTTCTGCCGAGGGCGTGGCCGCCAGTTCGGCCGGCGCGCGCGGCACCTTGCGATAGCGCGAGAAGCGATACGCGCCCAACCCCCAGCCCAATTGCAGCAACGCCTGTTCGCTCTCGCTCAATGCGCTGGACAGCATCCAGCGACTGGCTGGCGGCAGCGCCAACGGTGCATGTGCGTAAGCGTAGGCATCGGCGCGATCGCCGATACCGAGGATCGCTCCGGCCAGTCCTTGCTCGCCCGGCAACAACAACACGCTACCCGGCGCGGCGTCGAAGCGCTGCGCCTGCGCCCACGACAGCACGCGCGTTGGCTGCTCGGCGCACCAGCGCGCAAAGCCTTCGCGGTCGAGCACATACAGCGGCAAGGCCGCAGCGTTGGAATCGATGAAACCGGTGAGGTGCGACATGGAAATCCTCGAATGCGGCGCCGTGCGCCGAGCAAAGGTTGGGCTCAGGCGTGAACCCGGATGCCGTCGTGCGGCGTGCCTGGATGCAGCCGTTGTGCGTCCAGCCAATCGGCCAGCCCGGTCATGCTGTCGAACTCCAGGTCCGGCTGCCGAGTGGGGTGCGACCACACCGCACCGTCGCGGTTGATCCAGCACGCGCGCAAGCCGGCATCGAGTGCGCCGAGCACATCCATGCGCACGTGGTCGCCCACATGCAGCACCTGCGCCGGCGGCACCTGCAGGCGCGCGCACGCGGCCAGGAAGATGCTCGGATCCGGCTTGGCGCTGCCGTGCTCGCGCGAGCCCAACTGAAACGCGAAGTGATGCATCAAGCCGATGCACTGCAGATCGGCATTGCCGTTACTGAGTGCGGCCACCGGCACATGCGCGGCGATGCGTGCCAGTGCCTCTAGCGCGTCCGGGTAGCATTCCACCTGATTGCGCGCGGCATAGAACACTTCATACGCAGGCTCCAGCAACGCCAGATCGCCGCCGCTCTCGCGCAAGGCCATCTCCAGCGTTAACCGACGCAGCGCACTAAGGTCGTGATGCAGATGCGGGTTGTCGGCAAAGCTGCGCTCGCGCAGCTCACCCATTGCCTTCACCGGAAACCGCTCGGCAGTGACCGGACTGTGCTCGCGCATCCAATCGTGCAACACCTGATCGATACGCGCACCGATCGGGGCAAAAGGCCACAACGTATCGTCTAGGTCGAGAGTGATGGCGTTGATGTGGAAGCTCATGCGCCGATCTTACGGTTGTGGCGATGAAAAGGGGATCGGGGAGTTGGGATCGGCAACTCGCAACAGCGACGTGCTGGCGCCTGGACCAATCCCGCAGCGCAATGCAACTGCCGTTGCAAATCCCTAATGCCGACTCCCCAATCCCGGTCACTCAAGTAGCCTGGCCCAGCGCTGCATCCCTTCCACCCGGCTCAGCACCATCTTGATGCAGACCAGCAGCGGGACCGCCAGCAGCAGGCCGACCATGCCCCAGAGCCAGCCGAACAACATCAGCGCCAGGATCAGCATCAGCGGCGAGATCGCCATGCGTCGGCCGAGCACGATCGGGGTGAGGACCTGGCCTTCGATGGTGTGCAGTGCCAGATACAGAATCGCCGGCAGCAGCGAGGACAAAGTGGTGCGGAATTCCACAAAGCCCATCAATAGCATCAGCATTACGCCGATCGACGGACCCACATACGGTGCAAAGTTCAATAGCGCCACCACGGTGCCCCACAACAACGCTTCAGGCAGCGGAACCTGTAGCGCATACAAGATGCCGGCAAAAATCAGGCCGACCAGCGTGTTGATCACGCTGATGGTGAGCACGTAACGCGACACCTCGCGTTCGATATCCAACATGATTTCGGTGGTGAAGCGTTGTTGCTGTCGGTTCTGCAGTAATGCAATTGCATGCCGCTGCAGGCTCTCGCCATAGACCATGAAGAAGAACGTCAGCAGCACCACCGCCAGCACCGAGGCAGCGAGCTTAGGCGTGCGCACCAGCGCCTTGTAGGGGTCGTCCATCTGCGTGCGCACGATCTGCACACCGCGCTGGCCTTCGCCACCGGCCGCGCGTGCAAAATTTTCCGCCGCCTGGTTGGCTTGCATCACCGGCTTGGTGAAATCGCGCACATCGCGCGCAATTTGCCGCATTTGTCGCGGTGCCTGCTGCACCCATTCGGCGGCCGGGCCTGCCAATTGCGCGGCCAAGGTCACGGTGCCGGCCAGACCTAGGCACAGCACCATCAATGCGCCGATAAAGCGCGGGATATACAGCTTGCGCAGACCGCGCAGGATGGGGTTGCCGATCAGCGCGAAGAACGCTGACAGCATGATGGGCAAGATGATCGTCTGCGCGGCCCACAGCGTGTAGCCGACCGCAAGCGTGGCCAACACGACCATCGAGGCAGGCGCGCGCGGGCGTGGCGCCGATGGCGGCGGAAGCGAATCTGCCGGTGCGGCAGCATCCGATGAGTCGACGGGAAGAGACATGTGGACCCTGGCAGCAGACTGGCGTACTGCCAGCGGTGCGCCATTATCGGCACAACACGTCAACGGCGTGCACAGAAGCCTGCGCGCACGATGTCAGTAAGGGACGTTGCAGATGGCGGCCCAAGAGCGGCTAACAAAACGTAGCGAGCAGTCGTCAGGTGGGTGCTCACGGCGCACAGGAACCGGAGTGTACGCGTGGTACATGCCGATTCCGAGCACCGACCGCGCCCGCCTGGCGGTGAGCGCAGTCGTTTTGTTAGCCGCTCCAAGCCACGCATCGGACTGCGCAATAACCATGCTGCTCGACAGACGGACCTAGCCTCAGGCAGCGTGCTCGACCGGCACCTGCACAACCGTGACAGGAGGATCGGAAGCGACCTCTTCGGCATTGTCGGCGGCACGCGCGGCCTGTTCGGACGCTTCCTGCGCACGGTGCGCAGTAAACAACGCAGAGATCGTGCTGACCATCTGCAAAATCTTGGGGATGCCGCCGAGCTTGCCGGCGATGCTGCCCAGCGCTGCCTGCGGTTCGTTGCGGCCAGTGATGAAGCCCAGCCCGAAACCGGCCACCATAATGCGCAGCGGGGACCATCCTGCCCGCCATGCCTGGCCCAGCTCACCCCAATGCAGACGCGTCTCTTGGGCGCGCCCTTCCACTAGAAATTCAGCGCGCTCGACGCGCTGACGCAAGGTACCGAACTTCATGCACGTGCTCCACTGGCAGGCGATGCGGTGGCATCGTCGTCGTCGCTGTGGTCATCGAAAATGCCCAACTTGATCAGCTGACGACGTGTTGCGTTCAAGCCGGTGTGATCGAAGTAGAAGAACACCCGCCATGCCGCGATGCCGGTGACCAACAAGCTGGCCAGCGCAGTAAAAAACATTGCCTGGAACCACGACAACCCGGCGCGTTGCAGCAAGGCAATGATCGCGCCCGCCAGCAACAACCACGACGAGGCGCCGAACACCACGGCGACGCATGCCCATGCCAGACCGCGTCCGAATGCGCTGCGTGCCAGTTGCAGGTCGGCCGACACCAGCCGGCGTAGCGCACGGCTGGTGTCTTTGGCCGAGCCCAGCGTTGCGCGGCCGGCTGCACCGACCGCCCGTACGCTTTCGTCCAGTCCTGGCGTGTCCGAACGCGCGTTCTGCGCGTCGGAGGCAGCAGCTGTAGAAGCCTGATCGCTCACGACTTAGTCGTCGTTGCTGCGTGCCAGTTTGGCAATGATCCAGCCGGTCGCGAAGGCAACGCCGAATGCGGCCAGCGGGCGCTCGCGGATCAAGTCGGTGGCGCTTGCCAGCAGGTCGTTGCTCTTGCTGACCAGTACATCAAGCTGTTCTTTGGCAGCGGCGCCGCCGAACTCGGCAGCGGCCATGCCGGCCAGTGCGGTGTCGGACAGTTCGGCCTTGACGTTGGCGCGGCCAAGCTTGAGCTCATCGCCTGCAGCGCTGGTAGCGCCCTTGACGGCTTCGCTGGCAGCACTGGCAGCGGACTTCAGATGGGTGCCGGCTTCGCTCAGGTTTTCCTTCAGCTGATCGGTATTGGTGGGGCTCATGCGATATCTCCTTTTGGTCATTAGGTGGCAGCTGCGACAGCTTGCTGGCGTGGTACAGCAATAGCATCGTCGCAGTGTAGGGGGTGTTAGTGGGCGTGTACCGCAGTGCACGCCAAGTCAACGCATGAGCGCGTCGTACTGCGCGTTGCCACGCAGGATACGCACGACCAACTGCTCGGGCTTGCGTTGGAAGTTGGCGCGCCAGCTGGCCAAGTCCGCAAACTCTCCCACACTGCTGGCCACGATCACGTCGCCGGAGACCAGACCATTGGCTGCTGCACGGCCACCACGTTTGACCTCGCTGACCATCACTCCGGTGATGCCGGATTGACGTAGCGATTCGGGCAGGTCCACAAAGGTGGCGCCACTCAGGCGCGGGTCCAGCATGTCGCCGGTGACGGCACGGTCCTGCTCCTTCAAGGTCGCCTTGAGCTTGAGCGGTTTGCCATCGCGACGGATGTCCAGGGTCACCGCGCTACCGACGGCTTGCAGGCCTTCGTAGTTGTGCAGTGCTTCGGCGCTGTCCACGCGTTGATCGTTGGCCGCCACCACCACATCGCCCGGCTGCACGCCTGCGGCGGCCGCAGCTGAGCCCGGCAACACGCGTGTTACCAAGGCGCCACGTAAAGAGTCCACACCCAAGCCCTGCAGCATTTGCTGCGTGAGATTCTGCGTTTCCAGACCGAGCGTGCCGCGCACCACCACGCCCTTGGTCACCAACTGCTCGACCACGTTGCGCGCTAGGTTGGACGGAATCGCCAGGCCCAGCCCGATATTGCCGGCCATGCTGCCCTGCGGATTGAAACTGGCGGTGTTGATGCCTACCAGCTGACCTTGCAGATTGACCAACGCACCGCCGGAATTGCCCGGGTTGATCGAGGCATCGGTCTGGATGAAGTTCTGATAGCCCAGCCCGCGGATGCCGCTACGGCCCACCGCCGACACGATGCCGGAGGTCACCGTCTGGGTAAAGCCGAAGGGGTTGCCGATCGCCACCACAAAATCGCCCACGCGCAGCGCATTGCTGTCGGCCAATTTGATGTCGGTGAGGTTGTCGGCCTTGATGCGGATCAGCGCGATATCGGTATCGGCATCGGAGCCGATGAAATCGGCGTTGACCGTGCGCCCGTCTCCGAGTGTCACCTGCACGTCGTCGGCATTTTCGATGACGTGGTGGTTGGTCAGTACATAGCCCTTTTGCGCATCGATGATCACGCCCGAACCTAGCGATTCGTCGATGCGGTCCTGCGGCACCTGCGGAAACAGCCGGCGCAGGATCGGATCGTTGAAGAACGGGTTGCGCACGCGCACCACTTGTTTGGTGTTGACGCTGACCACCGCCGGCATCGCCCGTTGCAGCATCGGCGCCAGCGACGGTACCGGTTGGCCGGCGACGGCTGCCGGGAGCGCTGCGGCGGTAGGCAGGGTGAAAGCAGCATTGCCGGCCGGGGTTGCCTCGGCGCGATTGTCCAGCCAGGTAGTGATGCCGGTGGCGGCAAATCCGCCGAAGGCAGCGGCAAGCGAAAGAGTCAGCAGGGTGGGCAGCGGTCGCATGGAACGTATTCCGGGTTGCGCGGTGGAAGAGAAATAGGGCGTCTGACTGCGTAAATCAAGCTGAACGAGAGTGCCTGCGCGCAATTTAACTTCGGGTGAAAGTGACGCCCATCCCTTGCCGGCATTACGTTGACAGCTGCATGAGCCCGGCGTAGCGTCCGCTCGATACGATGCTTGTTCAGCATGAAGCATGCCGTCGCGCATCGCCCGCGTTTCCAGTAGTGATGCCCTTAAGGAGGGTCTATGAGCAACGGCAATGGTGTAACGTCAACCCTGTCCGACGTCGTCGATAGCGTAAAGAGCACCGCCACCGAACTGACCGAAACCATTGCCAGCACCACCAGCGAGGCGGTTGCCAATGTGCAGGAGGTAGCCAGCACGGCGGCGGACGAGGTCAATGCACGCGTGGCCAAGGCGCGCAAGGCGGTGGTCAAGGTCGAAAAAAAGGTCGTCAAAAAAGCAAGCGAGGCGGCCACTGCAGTGAAGCGCAGCTTCGCCAGGACCAAGCGCTCGCTCACCTCGACCAAAGACGCCGCCAAGGACAAGCTCACCGCCACCAAGGACGCTGCCAAGCAGAAGCTGACCACGACCAAAGACGCGGCCAAGCAAAAGTTGACCAGCACCGCCGATGCCGCCAAGAAAAAGGTGGCCGACACCAGGGCCAGCGCCAAGCAGAAGCTGGAAATAGCCAAGGCCAACGCCAAGGCCGAAGCCTCTGCACTGAGTGCCAGGACCGCAGCCAAGAGCGTGGCGCGCAAGACTGCGGTGGCCACAGTCGGTGCGCGTTCGGCAGCGAAGAAGGCGGCGGCCACGTCGGCAGCAGTCAAGAAGTCGGTCGCCAAAACGATTGCCAAGCCCGCGGCCAAAAAGGCGCCGGTCTCCAAGCAGACCGCGACCAAGCAGGTTGCGGTGAAGAAGGTCCCACTCAAGAAAGCGGTGACCAAGACCGCGCTGAAGAAGGCGGCCAAGGTCACCAAGACCCCGGCAACGCGCGCAGTGGCCAAGACCACCGCCGCACGCAAAGCGGTCGGCAAGAAAGTCGCCAAGCGCGTAACACGCTGAGGGCGCAACGCGGACGCTTGCACTGCGAGCTGACGTTGGAAAGAAGGCCGGCGCTGTTGGTACAGCACCGGCCTGTTTCATATGGGGATCGCTAGCGATTCCCGATTCCCCCACTACTCCAACCCCTCCACAAACTGCTCAGCTCCCTTGCGAATGCCGGCTTTCGCCGCGTCGTATGCACCTAGGCTGGCCTTGATATTCATTGCGCTCGGGTACTGCTTTTCGACATAGGCAGCCAGCAGGCGATTGCTGGGCGCATCGTAGATTTCAACCGCATAGCTGACCGAGCCGGAGAACGCGCCTTCCTTGCCGCGTGCGGCCTGCACCGCGTTGTAGGAGCCGCCGCCGATGTCGACCTTCATGATGGTGCCGAGCACCCGCTTGCTGGGCTTGGCGCCGGTCAGGGCGATGCGTACACGCAAGGTGTCGCGGTTGGCCGACGTCGTTCGCTCCCAGCGCTGGGCAATCGCGTTGCCGAACTCCTGCTGCATGTATTCGGCCAGCATGCGTTTATCGTGCTCGGGCACGTCTTCAAATTGCGCATCCGGCCCGCGGTAAATGCTCACCGACTCGACCAGTGCTGCGCGATAACGTGTCCAATCCACGTCGCCGTGGTAGGCGTACGGCATGCGGTCGCCGCGGCTACCCTCCTGCGGGCGTAGATAGCTCGAAGACGGCAATTGGCTGTACGGCATCGGACGGGTGCTGGCGCAGCCGATCAAGGTCACGCTGACAAGGGCGAGTGCGAAGCAACGGATAAGCGAATGGAGCGACATGGAGAAGACCTGAAAAAGGAAGCAGACAGATTGGATGCGCCAGCGCGTAGCCGTGGCCTACTGCTCAGTGCAACAGAAAACTGGCCAGCGCCATCGCAAACACGGCGGCTGCGGCGGTGAACAATACGCCGCTCGTGGCCCAGCGCTGCAGGCGGCGGGCGTCGCTTGCGCTGCGGATGTCGGGCAAGTCGCTCCAGATGTCGCGATTGCGTGTGCCGGTACGGCCGCAGCGAAAATCCAGCGTAGGTGCAATCTGCGTCACAGTGGCAGTGGCAGCGTCGCCATCGTTGGCGGCGGTCTGCGCGGCCAGCAGCGACATTGCGGCGGGGACGAGTTGGGTGGAACGGATCGAGTGGAACATCACCATGCATCCTGGATGCGTGCGGTGAGTGAACTTTAGGCAGGCGTGTTTGGGAACTTATTGGGTCTATCTGCATGCTGTTGCAGCACGTACACGACGTTCAGGTCGCGCTGGGTGCACGGTCGCCGGCAAACACCACGCGCACGCATAGACCGCGGCCATCGTTGCCTTCGCAGGTTTCGATCGTTGCCGCGTGCAGGCGTGCGATGCCGGCTACCAACGACAGCCCGATTCCGCTGCCCTGCACCTCGCTGCCGGGCACGCGATAAAACCGTTCGAAGATGGATGCCTGCGCGCTTTCCGGCACGCCGGGGCCGTCATCGCTGACCTGCACGAACGGATGCAGCACATCGGCGCGCAGGCAGTAGCCGCAACTTACTTCGACCGTGCCGTGGGTGCGGCCATAGCGGATAGCGTTGTCGACCAGATTGCGGATCAGGATGCCGATCGCATCCACATCGCAGCGCAGCAGGCACGGCGATGCCTCGGCCTGCAGATTGATCTGGCGTGCATCGGCCTGCACGCTGAATTCGTCCAGCACATGCGTCATCAGCTCGCCCATTTCGACCTGGTGGTAGGCGGTCGAACTAATACCGGCGTCCAGCCGCGCCAGATCCAGCAATTGTTCGGCAAGGCGGTTGCTGCGCCGTGCGGTCTCCAGCAGCTGGCGCACCGCTGCGTCCTTGGTTTCCAAAGTCGGTGCGCGCAGCGCGACCTCGGCGTAGGCATGCAGCGCCGAGAGCGGTGTGCGCAGTTCGTGCGCGGCATCGGCAACAAAATCGCGCTCGGCCTGTACGGCTTTTTCCACCCGCGCCAGCAAGGTGTTGAACGAGCCGATCAGCGGGCGGATTTCATCGGGCACTTGCTCCAGCGGCACCGGTTCGGTGTCCAGGCCGGTGCGTTCGGCGATGGCGCCGGAAATGGCGCGCAGTGGCCCTAGCGAGGCACGCACCGCCCACCACACCAGCAGCCCCAAGATGCCCAATTGCAGGGTGTTGAGCACCATCGCAATCAGCGTCTGCTTGAAACTCATGCGCGAGGACATACTGCCGGTCGGGGTGCGCGCGTCCACCCCATTGGGCGGCTCTGACTGGGTGTCGAAGCGATGCTCCAGCGCATCGGGCAGGGTGCTGATCAATTGATCGCCAAGCAGGTTGAGCTCCTGCTCGAATACGCTTTCATGGCCCTGGGTGACCAGTGCGACCAGGATCCACAGGGAGGTGGACCAGCTCAGCAAAACGATCGCGGCCAGTACCGCCAGCATGCGCGCCTGCAGCGATTTCATTCGGGTGCCTTACCGACCATATAGCCCTGGCCATAGATGGTGGAGATGAGCTCGTCACCCAGTTTGCGGCGCAGCTGGTGCACATACACCGCGATCATGTTGCTGCCGCCTTCCGACGGACCGCCGTAGACGCCTTCTTCCAGTTGATCCTTGGTGACCACGCGCCCAGCGCGCTCCATCAGGGCGAGCAGCAGCCGATATTCGTGTGCGCTCAGTGCCACCCACTTGCCGTTCTTGGTGACCTTGCGGCTGCTCGGGTCCACGCAGACATCGCCATGATTGAGCAGCGGCACCACGCGGCCCTGGCTGCGCCGGGTGAGCGCGCGTAGCCGCGCCATCAGCTCGTCGAACTGAAAGGGTTTCACCAAATAATCGTCGGCGCCGGCATCCAGGCCGCGGATGCGGTCGGTGAGCTGGCCACGCGCGGTCAATGCGATCACCGGAGTGGGGTCGTAATGGCTGCGCATGAAGCGGATCACCGTCAGCCCCGATTCGCCGGGCAGGCCGATATCCAGCAATACCGCGGTGTAGCGGTGGTCTACCAGTACCGTCTTGGCAGCATTGGCGCTGCCGACGTGGTCGATGGTCCAGGACTGTTGGCGTATGCCGTCGCAGATCGCATTGGCCAGCATGGTGTCGTCTTCGACAAGGAGCAGGTGCATAGGTGTTTCCGCCGGGCGCAAGGCCAGTCCGAGATCCGCAGCACTCTCGGAGATGGTCGTTAGGCAAATATTAGTGCACGGTCCGCGCGGCAGGTCAGGACTGGCGGGCGACCCGTTCCGGTCAGCCCGCACCACGTTTTTGCGGCCGGCTTAGCTTGGCTAACAAAACGACTGCGCTCACCGCCAGGCGGGCGCGGCCGGTGTTCGGAATCGGCATGTATCCTTCGTACACTGCAATTTCTCCGTACCGTCCGCACCCACCTGGCGACTGCTCGCTACGTTTTGTTAGGCATTCTTAGTGCTGCAGGATGGCACGCAGCGCGGCCTCCAGGTCCACGTACTGGAAGCGGAAGCCGGCATCGAGCGCGCGTTGCGGCAGCACCTTCTGGCTGATCAACAGCAGATCGGCCATTTCGCCGAAGCCAATCCGCAACAGGCCGGCGGGGAGCGCCAGCAGGGCAGGGCGATGCAACACCTTGGCCAAGGTCTGCGTAAATTCGGCATTGGTGACCGGGTTCGGCGCGGTGGCGTTGTAGGCGCCGGATTCGCCATGCTGTAGCAACCAGAGCAGCAGCGAGACCATGTCGGCGCGGTGGATCCAGCTCATCCAGTGCCGGCCATCGCCGAACGGGCCACCACCGCCGAAGCGGAACGCCGGCAGCATGCGCGCCAGTGCGCCGCCGTTCTGGTCCAGCACGATGCCGGTGCGCACCCGGCTCACCCGAGGGCCGAGCGCGGCAATCCTGTTCGCTTCCGCCTCCCAGTCGCGGCAGAGCACGGCGGAGAAGTCCTCGCCAGCGCTATCGGTTTCGGTCAGTGCGGTGTCGCCGCGTTCGCCGTAATAGCCTACCGCCGAGCCGGAGATCAGCACCGACGGGCGCTGTGCGGTCGGCTGCTGGGCGATCCAGGCGTGCAGCTGGCGGGTGATGCCCAGCCGCGAGGCGCGGAAGCGCTGCTTGCGTGCGTCGGTCCAGCGGCCGGCTGCCAGCGGCTCGCCAGCCAAGTTGATGACGGCGTCGGCCTGTATCCCGTTCAGCGTATCTACAACGGCGACACCGGGTAGGGTGCGGCCAGCGCGGCGCGGATCGCGGGTCAGCACGCTGACTTGGTGGCCGGCATGCAGCAGCGCCGGGCACAAGGCCTGACCGATGAAGCCGGTGCCGCCGGTGATGAGCAAATGCATGGAAAGGCTCCTGGGCCGAATCGATGCGGCACGATAGGCCAGGGCGGACCGCAGCGAAGTGAAGCTGACCCAGCGATGTTGCAGCGATCGCCGCGATGGGCGTTGGTGCCGAGTGCCCTGCGCGCGGCGGATCGCCCAAGCGCAAACGCGCCGGACAGGCTGGCGCGTTTGCGTGCTGAAGACGAGCGTCGGCGCTTACTTCGACGAAGACACCGCATGGGCGCGTTCGAAATGCACCGCCACCACGCGGCGGGTCTGTTCCAGGTACTGCTTGACCGGTGCGCTTTCGGCGGCGGGCAGTAGTTCGGAATCGAGAATCTTGATGGTATCGCCATGGTCCATGACCATGTTGCGCATGAAGCCATTGCGGTACGCGTCCTTGCCGTCGGGCAGGGTCAACGTCTTTGACAACGCTTCTACTGCGGCCTTGCCCTTGGCGCGCATCGCATCTGCACGCGGGCTGTTGGTTGCGCCGAGCGCCTTGGTTTTTTCAAGATTGGCTTCATGGTCATGCAGCATCTGCTGCGCGAACTCGGCGGTGGTGCCACCCAGGTCCTGGTCGATGGCCTGTTTGGCAAGCGCGATCTCGTTCTCGTCGATTGCCGCCAGTACCCCTAATGCGCCGCCATCGCCCTTGGCCAATTCGGTCGCACCACTGCCGCTGATCGGCGCAGGCGTCGGTTCCGGCGAGACGGATGGCGCAGTGCGCGATGCATCGCCGCCGGGGCGATCGCACGCGGTGAGAGTCACAATGGCCAGTAGCGAAGCAGCAACAAGAGTGGATTTCATGACTGTCCTGGAGTGAGTCGGCAGTCGCCGACGATCAGATGCAAAGGAGCTGCTGTGCGGCTCCGGTGACGTGTCGATCAGGCCCGCTGCGGCTGGGCGACTGGCGTCCTGCCCAAGGGTCTGATCGGTGCCCACACTGCGTCCTGCTCAGCACGGCAGACGCGTGCCATGTGCGCGGTGCGTTCGCCAATCACTGCATGCTCGCTAGCTGGCGCGTTGCCCAGCAGACTGACGACATGGAGCCCAGGATTTCCTTCGCGTGGTCGCTCTGGTCGTTGACGATGTGCGGTACCAACCGCTCCAGTCGTTCCAATTCCTGCTGCACGTGATACTGGGTTTTCATGACGATCTCCAATGGGTACAGGTCCTGATCAACGACTGCGTGCTCAACTATCGCTATTGCGTGTGCCCAACCTTTGCCAGCAGTCGGTGGCCAACTGTTCGTAATTTGACTGCGTGTTGGATGAAATGAAGTGATGCTCCAGGCGGTCGCGAAACAAACGCAGACGTTCCTGATCGCTCGAACGCGGTGCCTGCAGATAGATATCGCAGGCCATTTTCACCACCGGTGACAACTCGCTGAACTTGCCTGCGCCGAGGTTGCCCTGGGCGTGCCGCGCCTGCCAATGCGCGATTTCGGCTTGTACATCGATGACGGATGGATCTCTGCTCATGACGTGAGGTGGTCCAGGCTAAATAAACTTGACGTGCAGAGTAACTACGGGTGTGTCAACGAATGATCATCGAACGCGACTATTGCGCTGCATCGCGCACCCGTGCACGCTTATATCGGTAAGTTTGTTCTCGCACTTCTACACGCTACGTATGCAAGCAATCGCTTTTGACAAATGCGCGTATGAGTGCCAAGTGTGACCAGGCTGCAGTGATCAGCTCAGCGCCGTGATGCATGCCATGTGCGTCGCTGCAGATTGCTGCAAGCAACCTCGCCCACGCATGCGGTAGCGATGCATTGAAAGCGACATCGCTCATGCAATGCCGCATTTCACGGAAGATTGTGAGCCGCTCCACATCTGTGTAACGTGTTATCAGTAAGGTATGCATCGACTTAATGGACAGAGCACATCAGAATGCAGGACAGCGAAAGCAGTCATCGTAAGCGGCATCATGCCAGCGGCACAGCCGAAGCACGCGTGTGGTGGCATGCCCTATTGGAACTGCGTGGCGGGCGGACTGCCATCAGCTTGATCGTGGTGTTTCTCATCGTACTGGGCCTGTATCTGGCCTTGAAATAGCTTGGTTGAGATAAGAGCGCCTAATCCTACTGTGTCATTAAATCCGTAGATGCGGAGGCATCCCGTCAAGTAGTGCCGCTGCGATGTCCATGGCGATTGTCCAGCGCAGCGTCGCGATCGAGTCGCTCGCGTGGCGCTGGGCGCGCGATTGCCTTCCGCCAGCGCGCCTTGACCGTCCTTACCAGATCCTTGCGCGGCGTGTTTACCGGCAGGTTGGACAGAAAGTATCGGGTCGGCCTGTCTTGGCCTTTGGGCCATTCGATCAACAGCCATTCCTCCTGACGCAAGCGATCACCTTGTGCTGCACGTACGCGTACGGCGGCGAAACGTCCCGACAACGGTGCGTTGCTGCCTTCCCGCCACGCGACTGTCCTGAAGGCGCGGGAGGGTAACGACAGCGCCAGCGCTTGCACCGACTGTGGCTGATGGTCGGCTGTACGACGATGGCGAACCGGAGGTCGGCCTTGGCCTTTCCACGCCGCCGGCGATTCGGGCCTTTGTCCGGGCGGCCAGACTTTCACGCTCGACACGATTCCCACCGCATAGTTCAGTTCCAAGCAAGCCAGCGCGTCACGCCAGGCCGTATTGCTGCTATAGGCTGCATCGGCCAACACCGTGCCGCGCGCCACTCCCGTGGCATGGGCCGCTTTCATCTGCGCCAGTGCGATCTGCGGTTTGGTCGCGAACTCAATCTCGTGGGGAATTCCCGCTTTTCCCCGGCGTGCTGCATCGCTGGCCCAGTCTTCAGGCAGATACAGCCTGAAAGCGATCGGAATGCTCGCTGCCGGCGTCGCCAACGATACGCTCACGGCCACCTGGCAATTGTCCTGCTTGCCGATCTCGCCGCAGTCCTGTCGGGCCAAACCGACCGAATGCCTGCCCTTCTTGCGAAAACCCGTGTCGTCCACGATCCAGTACACCTCGTCTTTCAAATCCAGCAGCGACGAAACGTACTGACGAACCCGCTCCAACATGGCCGCATCGGACCACTCTGATTTGGCCACGAAGTGGTGCAAGGCTTGATGGCGAGCCCTGGTTCGAAGCGGATCCAGATGAGCAGCCAGGGGCTCAACACTCTTGCGCTCCAAAGGCAGCATCAACGCACTACAATCGCCTCGCAGGCCCGCAGTGCGGTCAGCATGACCGAGCGCAGCGGAGAGTTCATCGAGATAAGCGGAGAAACGCGCTTTGTTGCTGACTGCGGCCATCACGATCCCGCCGTGGGAGAGACTGCTTTCAGGATAGCCTATTTATGACACAGTAGGACTAGGGAAGCTCTGAGCAACGCGGCCGGAGGATGAGGCAAGCTACATTGGCCACATCCACGGACTCAGGTCCTCGGTTTTTCGCCGTTTCCGGCGCGTTTGCGGGGTGTTGCCCGAGTTACAGGCACACCCCACGGCAGGCATCAACTGCTTTCGCTTCAACCACAGGTTCGACAGCGCAAACAGCGTCAGCACCTGCGCAGTCTTCTTCGCCAAGCCGCGATAGCGCACCTTGACGTAGCCAAACTGACGCTTGATCACCCGAAACGGGTGTTCCACCTTCGCACGCAGGCTGGCCTTGGTGTGCTCCCAGCGTTCGGCCCACTTCAATTCGCGCTTGCTCTTGATTTGCTTCAGTTTCGAGGGCTTTTACGCGATCAGATAGCGCAGCTTGCGCT
Source organism: Xanthomonas fragariae (assembly GCF_017603965.1). Taxonomy (NCBI): domain Bacteria; kingdom Pseudomonadati; phylum Pseudomonadota; class Gammaproteobacteria; order Lysobacterales; family Lysobacteraceae; genus Xanthomonas; species Xanthomonas fragariae. Next base: position 552,614 of record NZ_CP071955.1, read on the forward strand.
TGCTCGCCATCTCTTCGCGCTTCTCCAACCCGGTGTCGCCGCTGTCGCCGCACACCGTGTCCTCCTTACCGTGCAGCAGCTTGTGCGCCTGCGTGATGTCTGCCACGTTGGCCGCCGTGCATTCCACGTGGTGCACCAGGCCGGAGGCATCGTCCACGCCGATGTGCGCCTTCATCCCGAAGAAATACTGATTGCCCTTCCTGGTCTGGTGCATTTCAGGGTCGCGCTCACCTTCCTTGTTCTTGGTCGAACTGGGCGCGGCAATGATCGTGGCGTCCACGATCGTGCCGCCTCGCAGGCTCTGCCCCTTGCGCGACAAGTGCGCGTTGACCCGATTGAACAGCTTGCGCGCCAGATCGTGCTGTTCCAGCAGGTGACGGAAGTTGAGAATCGTGGTCTCGTCCGGCACATCGTCCAACCCGCCGATCTTGGCGAAACGGCGCATCGACACCGTGTCGTACAGGGCCTCTTCCGCAGACGGATCGCTCAGTGCGTACCACTGCTGCAAAAAATGGATGCGCAGCATCGTCTCCAGTGGATATGGCTGTCGCCCCGGCTGGCCTGACGTCGGATAGTGCGGCGCGATCAGGGACAGCAGGTCCTTCCACGGCACCACCTGATCCATCTCGCACAAGAACACCTCGCGCCGTGTCCGCTTGCGTTTGCCGTTGTACTCCGCGTCGCCGAAAGACAGTTGCATCGTTATCGTTCCGTTGGCTCTATGCGATTGTCGCAGGATCAGGGGGAGTTGTTCAGACCTTCCCTAAACTTAGAACCGAATGGAATATCGTCCGCAAACTATTGACTGGTAGGCTTCACGACCCCCAGACCGGCCACGCGCGGTGATCGAGTTTCAGCGCCTGCACAAGTCCTATGCCGTTGACGGTCGCCAGATCGTGGCGCTGCATCCCCTCGATCTGCGCATCGGCCCCGGCGAAGTCTTCGGCATCATCGGCCACTCCGGTGCCGGCAAATCCACGTTGATCCGGCTGATCAACCGGCTGGAAGAACCCAGCGGCGGCCGTCTGCTGATCGGCGACGAGGACGTCACCGCGCTGGACAGCCAGGGCCTACGCGCGCTGCGCCGGCGTATCGGGATGATCTTCCAGCACTTCAATCTGCTGTCTTCGCGCACCGTGGCTGGCAATGTGGCGTTTCCGCTAGAGCTGGCCGGCACCCCGCGCGCGGAGGTCGATGCACGTGTGGCCGAGTTGCTGGCGCGGGTTGGGCTGGAGCAGCACGCTAACAAATATCCGGCGCAGTTGTCCGGCGGGCAGAAGCAGCGCGTGGGCGTTGCGCGCGCGCTGGCCACCCGGCCGCAGATCCTGCTGTGCGACGAGGCCACCAGCGCGCTGGACCCGCAGACCACCGCTTCCGTGCTGCAGCTGCTGGCGCAGATCAACCGCGAGCTCGGCCTGACCATCGTGCTGATCACCCACGAGATGGACGTGATCCGCCGCGTCTGCGACCGCGTGGCGGTGCTGGATGCCGGCAGGCTGGTCGAAACCGGCCCGGTGACCGAGGTGTTCCTGCATCCGCAGCACCCCACCACGCGGCGCTTCGTCTCCGAAGCCGAGCATGTGGAAGAAGCCGAGCTGCATCGCGACTTCGCTGCGGTGGGCGGGCGCATCGTGCGGCTGACTTTCCTGGGCAACGGCACCTACGAACCGGTGCTCGGCCGCATCGCCCGCGAGACCGGCGTGGATTACAACATCCTGTCCGGGCGCGTGGATCGCATCAAGGACACTCCGTATGGTCAGCTCATCGTCGCGCTGACCGGCGGCGACCATAACGCGGCACGCGCCGGCTTCGCCGCCGCCGGTGTGCACGTGGAGGATCTGCGCGTATGACTCTGTTGATTGCCACCGCCGATGGGTTCTTCCGCAATCTCGATGCCGGCAAGTGGGGCGACATCGGTCAGGCCACTCTCGATACCTTGCTGATGCTGGCCGGCGCGTTGCCGCTGACGCTGTTGATCGGCCTGCCGCTGGGCGTTGCGCTGTTCCTGTGCGGCGCGCCGCAGTTGCGTCGCCGCCCGGTTCTGTATGGCGCGCTTGCGGCGCTGATCAACCTGCTGCGCTCGGTGCCTTTCATTATTCTGATGATCGCGATGATTCCGCTCACGCTGATGCTGATGGGCACCTCGCTAGGCGTGCGCGGCGCGATCCTTCCGCTGGTGGTCGGTGCCGCCCCGTTCTATGCGCGTCTGGTGGAAACCGCGCTGCGCGAGGTGGACCGCGGCATTATCGAAGCCAGCCAGGCGATGGGCGCCACCACCTGGCAACTGGTGCTGCGCGTGCTGCTGCCCGAGGCGCGCCCGGGTCTGATTGCCGGCGCCACGGTGACCACCATCGCGTTGATCGGCTTCACCGCGATGGGCGGTGCGATCGGCTCCGGTGGCCTGGGCGATGTGGCCTATCGCGAAGGCTATCTGCGGTCGCATTCGGATGTCGCGCTGATCACCGTGATCGCCTTGCTGGTGCTGGTGCAGCTGCTGCAGATGCTGGGCGACCGGTTGGTGGCGCGTTACAGCAGGCGTTGAGCTTGCAGTGAGGCCGGGTGCTGAGCCGGCGTGGAGCGCGCCGGTCCGGCATCGACGCTCGGCCGCACCAGCCGACGCAATCGCATCAACCCACGAACACAGGTCCGACGCATCGCTGCTATAAGCGGTGTCTGTTAGGTTTACCGCCTGCGGCAGTGCCGCATTCCTCCTCCCACGGATCCCTACATGAGCACATTCGCGTTTCGTTCCTTCCTGGCTGCAGCCACGCTGGCATTGGCGTCCTGTGGTGGCAATGGCGGCAGCAGCGGCGGCGACACGCTGACCGTGGCCGCCACGGCGGTGCCGCATGCCGAGATCCTGAAGGTGGTCGAACCATTGTTGGCCAAGCAGGGCGTCAAACTGGACGTGCGCGTGTTCAACGACTACGTGCAGCCCAACGACCAGGTGGTGCAGAAGCAGATCGACGTCAATTACTTCCAGACCGAGCCCTATCTGGACGCCTACAACCGCGACCGCAAGAGCCAGCTGGTGACCGTGATCGGCGTGCATATCGAACCGTTCGGCGCATATTCGCGTCGCTTCAAGGCGCTAGCCGACCTGCCTACCGGCGCCGATGTGGTGATCCCCAACGACCCGAGCAACAACAGCCGCGCGCTGATTCTGCTCGACAGGGCCGGGGTGATCAAACTCAAGGATCCTGGCAACGCGTTGTCGACTCAGCGCGACATCGTCGAAAACCCCAAGCAGGTGAAATTCCGCGAGCTCGATTCGGCGATGCTGCCGCGCGTGCTGGATCAGGTCGATCTGGCGCTGATCAACACCAACTACGCGCTCGACGCCGGCCTCAACCCGATCCGCGATGCGCTGGCGATCGAAAGCAAGGACTCGCCATATGTGAACTTCCTGGTGGCGCGCGCAGACAACAAGGACGATGCGCGCGTGCAGAAGCTGGCCAAGGCCTTGACCAGCCCTGAAGTGAAAGCGTTTATCGAGCAGAAGTACAAAGGCGCGGTGTTGCCGGCTTTTTAAGAGCGGTCATCAAAAGATTGCGCAGCCTCCCGGCAGGTGCTCGGTTACGCTCCGATTCTGAGCGCGCCGTCGGCATCCAGCTCACAGCGCTCGCCATGCTTGCCAACCACTCTTCGCCGCAACCGACCATCTGATGCCACTTCTCCTTGCCATCCCGCTGGCCGTGATCGTCGCCCTGGCGGTGTTCGCGGTGCTGTTTCCGCTGTCGCTGGTGCAGCGCTTTCGTGTCGGCACGGCGCGTCGGCAGGCGCGTGGTTGGCTGTTGACGATCAATCTGGTGTCGGCCGGAATGTCTAGTGTGTTGTTCGTCATCTTCACCTTGATCGCGGCGGCGTTCTGGCCCGGCGCGATCGGCCACGCTGCGTTCGGCTGGGCCTGCGGGCTGGCACTGGGAATGCTGGCCTTGCGCCTGACCCGCTTCGAGCGCACTACGCAGGGCCTGTTTTATCGGCCCAATCTGTGGCTGGTGCTGGCATTGACCTCATTGGTAGTGGCGCGTGTGATTGCGGGCATGGTGCAGGGCTGGCGCAGCGCCTGGCAGGGCGTGGTCTGGCCCACCGAAGGCTGGCTCAGTCATGCCAGCCTGTTGGGCGCAGCCGGCGTCTTGCTTGGCTATGCGCTTGCCTACGCGACGTTGCTGTGGTGGCGCTGGCGCAGCGCGCGTCTGCGCGGCAGCGTCTACTGGCGTTGAGCTAACGCTGTTGATGCGCACTCGGCAAGCCCGAACTGCTGCCGCCTCTCACGTGCGCATGCAGGTCGTGCGACAGATTTGGCACGCCGAGCTTTGCAAGATTGCGCGCTTCACGCATAAAAAACGGGCCTTTCGGCCCGTTTTTCTCCAGCTGAAACGTGCTTCAGGCAGGCGCTTAGAAGCGCGCGCCGATACCGAAGCCGACAGTCCACGGATCCAGTTCCAGCTCGCTGCCGGTGCCCTGGCCGCCCACACGCAGTTCCGGACGCGAACGCATGTAGCGGGCGTCGGCACGGGCGAACCAGGTGGAATTGATGTTCATGTCCACACCGACGGTGCCGATGACACCCTTTGCGGTGTCCAGACCCACGTGCTGACCGCTTGCCGACGCCGCGTCGATCTTCTCGTTGCTGAAGTTAGACTCGTAGTAGCCCACCCCCACGAACGGACGGAACACGTTGTCAGCCTGGCCGAGGTGATATTGGCCGCTGATGGCGATCGGCTGCTGCTCGACGGTACCGACCTTGCCCACGCCATCGGCGTTGACACGGTGGTTGAACTTGTCGGCTGCACCCCACAGTTCAACGGCGAAGTTGTCGTTGATGTAGTAGCTGGCGCTTAGCGTCGGTGCCGGGCCGCCATCGACGTCCAGGCCTGGAGCCGGGTCGTTTTTCGGCTTGATCAGGGCAACACCGCCGACCACTGCCCAATGCTTGCCAGAGGCGCTATCGGCGCTGGTGGAAGCCGAGGAGGTGTCACCGGTGTAGCCAGTGTCTTGTGCAAAAGCAGACGGTGCAAACGCAAGTGCGGATACAGCAGCCAGGCTCAGGATGGAAATGGAACGCATTGGGGTCTCCTCGTTTTCTTGTCAGGCCCGTGGAGTGGGCCGCGCCAAAGCTATTCCTGAAAATCTGAATCCACGCCTACCCGTAGCTCGCTAAAATTTCGTTTGTTCAGCAAATTTCCGAAGAAGGCCGTGGTTGCGACATGCACGCCGAAAACGATATTCACGCAGGTGCGATTGCTGTGACGAAAAGCACCACGCTGCAATGCCTGCCAGCGCACATTCGCAGCGATTGCCGCACGCTGGTGCTCGGCTCGATGCCAGGGAATGCCTCGCTGGAGGCAGGCAGCTACTACGCCCACCCGCGCAATCGGTTCTGGCCGCTGATGCAGGTGTTGTTGCACATCGATGCAAGCGCTGCGTACCCAACGCGCCTGCACACACTGGCCGAACGCGGCGTTGGCTTGTGGGATGTGATCGGTCAGTGCGAGCGGCGCGGCAGCCTGGATACGGCGATCGTGCCAGGCAGCATCGTGGTCAACCCCTTCGCCTCATTGCTGGCAACACTGCCGCAACTGCGTGCGGTGGTCTGCAATGGCGCAGCTGCTGCGCAGGCATGGCGTCGGCATGTGCAGCCGTTGTTGCCGGTAGAGCTGCGCACAGTGCCGTTGTGGGCATTGCCATCCACCAGCCCGGCCAATGCCGCGTGGTCGTTGCCGCGTCTGTGCGAGGCTTGGCAACCGCTGCGCGCTGCGTTGGACTAGGCGCGTTGCATGAGTCGAATGAGTAGGGCGGGTTGAGCTGCGTGCAAACGTTGCGGTGGGCTGAGCCAACGCGTACGCACCGCAGTGCTGGCCGTGTTCGCGTGCGGCACGGCCAATCGATGCGCGCCAGAAGCAGAGCTTCAGCAAAAACCGGTTGACCCCGATCGATATCGATGACGACATTCGGTGCGTTGGTGGCCGAACCGCTGTCGCAGCTGATCGGCGATGTTGTGGCCGGTGCGGCGCAGCCGGCACCGACCGAAACGCGCTGCAACTGCGTTCGCTCGATGGTGTGGAAAAGCCCATCGAGCGTCCGATCGCGCCGCAAGCGGGTGCACTGCGACCCTGCGCCCAGCAGTGATAGTGATGCGAGCTGGTCGAAGCCGTCGATGGACTAGACAATGCGCTGGCGTATCGTTTGCCCTCGGGGGGGGGGGGGCCACTGCGCCTGTTTGCGGGTCGATCGACGCGCATCGAGATGATCCAGCGCATATGCGTGCCGACGCTGCATCCCGCCCAGCGCGCGATTTTTCCACAGCAATGGTTGGCGCTGCGGCCCGCAGCCGGCCACAATAGAGGTTTCCCCCATTCTGTTGCCGGAGTTCCCCCGTATGGCCGAAATCAAGGAAGCACTTGTCCCCGATATCGGTGACTACAGCGATGTCCCGGTGATCGAGGTGCTGGTGTCGGTCGGCGATACGGTCAGCAAGGACCAGAGCTTGGTCACGCTGGAATCGGACAAGGCCACGATGGAAGTGCCCTCGTCGGTGTCCGGCGTGGTCAAGGAGATCAAGGTCAAGGTCGGCGATTCACTGTCGCAAGGCGCTTTGGTGGCGTTGATCGAAGTGGCCGATGCTGGCGCCGATAGCGCACCTGCTCCTGCGCTTGCCGCACCGACCAAGGCCGCTGCTGCACCGGCGCCTGCCACCAAGGCCGAACCGGTTGCGGCGGCGTCTTCGGAAGGTGGCTTGGTCGAAGCGCTTGTGCCCGATATCGGCGACTACACCGACATCCCGGTGATCGAAGTGCTGGTCGCTGTGGGCGACACCGTCGCCAAGGACCAGAGCTTGGTCACGCTGGAATCGGACAAGGCCACGATGGAAGTGCCCTCGTCGGCCGCTGGTGTAGTAAAAGAACTGCGGGTCAAGGTGGGCGACACCCTTTCGCAGGGCAACGTGGTGGCGATCATCGCCGCCAGCGATGGTGGCGCCGGTGCGGCGCAGCCGCCGGCCAAGCCCGCCACCGAGTCCTCCGAGACCTCCGGCAAGGTCGAGCCGGTCGCCGTGTCCGAAGTGCCGGACAAGCTTGCTCAGCGAGAGATCGCGCAGGTGCAGGGCGCACGATTCAGCGGGCCGTCGCAGCCTGCCCCGCAATCGCAGGGTGGCCAGCCGTCCGCCGGTAGTCCGAGCAGCCCGCCGGTGACCTTCGATGCGGACAGCGTGCTGCCGTCCAAGGTGCCTTATGCCAGCCCGGTAGTGCGCTTATTCGCCCGCGAGCTCGGCGTGGACCTGGGCCAGATCAAAGGCAGCGAGAAGGGCGGACGTATCACTCGCCAGGACGTGCAGCGCTTCGTCAAGGCCGCACTCAGCGGTGGCGCGCCTGCCGCAGCCGGCGCCGCCACGGCCGGTGGTGGCAATGGTCTGAACCTGCTGGCCTGGCCGAAGGTGGACTTCAGCAAGTTCGGCGACACCGAAACCCAGCCGCTGTCGCGCATCAAGAAGATCTCCGGTGCCAACCTGGCGCGCAACTGGGCGATGATTCCGCACGTCACCCAGTTCGAACAGGCCGACATCACCGACCTGGAAGCGCTGCGCGTGGCCCTCAATAAGGAGAACGAGAAGGCCGGCATCAAGTTGACCATGCTCGCTTTCCTGGTTAAGGCCAGCGCTGCGGCCCTGAAGACGTTCCCCGAGTTCAATGCTTCGCTCGACGCCACCGGCGAAAACCTCACGCTGAAAAAGTACTTCCATATCGGTTTCGCGGCCGATACGCCGAACGGCCTGGTCGTGCCGGTGATCCGCGATGTCGACAAGAAGGGCGTGCTGCAGATTGCGCGTGAAAGCGGCGAGCTGGCCAAGAAAGCGCGCGACGGCAAGCTGGGCCCGGCCGACATGAGTGGCGGCTGCTTCTCGATCAGCTCGCTCGGCGGCATCGGTGGTACCGCGTTCACGCCGATTATCAATGCACCGGAAGTGGCGATCCTGGGCGTGTCCAAGTCGGCGATCCAGCCGGTCTGGAACGGTAAGGAATTCGCCCCCAAGCTGTTGCTGCCGCTGTCGTTGAGCTACGACCATCGTGTCATCGACGGCGCGCTGGCCGCACGCTTCACCACCTACCTCAGCCAGGTGCTGGCCGACATGCGACGCGTCCTGCTGTGAGAGCGGCGCTGCTAATGCTCGGCGTACCGCCGTTGACCAGGGCGCAGCACGCGAGTGCGAAAGCACGCTCGGGCGCGGCTGGTCGCCGGCAGTGGGCAATGACGGTTCCGTGACCACTTTTTCGATGATGTGCGTGACAGCAGCGCGTCCAAGCTGCGGCGGGGGCGAGTTGCTGCTGCAACAGGACGCATTGCTGATCGAAGCCAGCGAAGGCATGGAAAACAAGCGCGACAAGCGCTGGACCCAAATCGAATCGTCGCTGGATGAACTCCAGCAGACGCTTGCCGGCACAGCCGGTTGAGTTACAGGAGAAGCAAATGGCGGTCATTGAAATCAAGGTTCCCGACATCGGTGATTACAGCGATGTCCCGGTCATCGAAGTGCTGGTTGCCGTTGGCGACAGCGTGGCCAAGGATCAGGGCTTGGTGACGCTTGAGTCGGACAAGGCTACGCTTGAAGTGCCGTCCTCGGCCGCAGGTGTGGTCAAGGAGCTCAAGGTCAAGGTCGGCGACAACCTGTCCGAAGGCGCAGTCGTGCTGCTGCTGGAAACCGAAGGCGCCGCCGCTGCACCACCGGCGCCCGCCAAGGCTGAGACCAAAGCCGCGCCGGTTGCCGCCGCACCCACGGCCGCCGCGCCGGCCAGTAAGCCGCCGGTGACGCCGTCGCATCGTGCCCCAGCCGAACCGGCCGCGCCCAAGCCAGCGCTGACTAGCGGCAAGCCGGTCGATATCGACTGCAGGATGGTGGTGCTCGGGGCCGGCCCCGGTGGCTACACCGCTGCGTTCCGTTCCGCCGATCTGGGCCTGGATACCGTGCTGATCGAGCGCTACGCCAGCCTCGGTGGCGTCTGCCTCAACGTCGGTTGCATCCCGTCCAAGGCACTGCTGCATGCCGCTGGCGTCATCGATGAAGTGTCGCACGCAGACGATTTCGGTGTGCACTTCGGCGAGCCCAGCATCGCGCTGGACAAGCTGCGCGAGTACAAGGATAAGGTTGTCGGCAAGCTCACCGGCGGCTTGGCCAGCATGGCCAAGCAACGCAAAGTGCGCACGGTCACAGGTGTAGCCAGCTTTGTCTCGCCCAACGAGCTGGAGATCGTCGGCGACGACGGCAAGATCCAGTTGCTGCGCTTCGAACACTGCATCATCGCGGCCGGTTCGCAGGCGGTGAAGTTGCCCAACTTCCCTTGGGACGACAAGCGCGTGATGGACTCCACCGACGCGCTGGAATTGCACGACATTCCCAAGACCCTGCTGGTGGTCGGCGGCGGCATCATCGGCCTGGAAATGGCCACGGTGTATAGCTCTCTCGGCAGCAAGGTCACCGTGGTCGAGTTCATGGATCAGCTGATGCCGGGCGCCGACAAAGATCTGGTCAAGCCGTTGGCCGATCGTTTGAAGAAGCGTGGTGTCGAGGTATATCTCAAGACCAAGGCCACCGACGTCAAGGCCGATGCCAGCGGCATCACCGTGTCGTTCGAAGCGGCCACCGCAGGCCAGACGCCAGCGCTGCAACCTACCGCTTACGAGCGCGTGCTGGTAGCAGTGGGCCGCATGCCCAACGGCAAGAAGCTGGGTGCTGAAAAGGCCGGCGTCACCATCACCGAGCGCGGCTTCATTCCGGTTGATCGGCAGATGCGCACCAACGTGCCGCACATCTTCGCCATTGGCGACATCGTCGGTAACCCGATGTTGGCGCACAAGGCCACTCACGAAGGCAAGTTGGCCGCCGAAGTCGCTGCCGGCGAGAAGAAGGAATGGGTTGCACGGGTGATTCCGTCGGTTGCCTACACCAACCCGGAAATCGCCTGGGTCGGCGTCACCGAGACCGAGGCCAATGCCAAGGGCTTGAAGGTCGGCGTGGCCAAGTTCCCGTGGGCCGCCAGCGGTCGCGCGATCGGCATAGGTCGCACCGAGGGCTTTACCAAGCTGATCTTCGACGCGCAGACCCACCGCGTGATCGGTGGTGCCATCGTCGGCGTGCATGCCGGTGATCTACTGGCCGAGATTGGATTGGCGATCGAGATGGGCGCGGAAGCCGAAGACATCGGCCACACCATCCACGCACATCCGACCCTGAGCGAATCGGTCGGCATGGCCGCCGAGGTCTACGACGGCACCATCACCGATCTGTATATTCCGAAGAAGAAGTAACAAGCCGCACGCCTGTGCTGCCTACAACGCCCTACCTTGCGCGTAATGCTGTTCATTCGATTTCTTAAGTGAACAGCATTACGCAAAACGTGGGCTTTTTCGGATGACTGGTCAAGCACATCAGAACGCGAACGTCACGCCTGCGACCGGGCCCTTGAACTCATGCTTGAGGCCGATCAAGCCGTCGCTGCCGCGCGGGTCGCCGTCGAGCTTGAACCAGTCGTAGCCGGCGAAGATGCCGAAGTGCTTGGTGACGCGGTATTCGGCAATCGCATTCGCGCGGCTCAGGTCGCCGTCGTAATCACCGAAGTCACCCCAACTGGTGTCGAGGTACTGGCCCTGCACGTTGAACAACCAGTGTTCGCTCGGGCGTGCGGTGAAACGGATGCCGACCACCGGAGCAACACCGTCTTGGCTTTCGTCCAGTACGTCGCCACTGAAGACGCTGCCCAGGTCGGCATATGCATTGGCTTGGACCTTGGCGTATTCGGCACCGATCTGCAGGCCCATGCTGAATTGCGGTGAATCGATGACCGAGTAGTCGTACACCAGGGTGGCGACCTGGTACTTCAACTTACCCTTGATGAAGCTGCCGGTCGGCACGGTGAAGCCGCCGCCGATGTCCTGGGTCAGGGGCTCGCGGCGACCCTTGTCGTACTTGAAATAATCGAAGATCAGGCGCTGACGGGTGCTGATGCGGAACACGCCATCGATGCGCGGCTCCCATTGCTTGCCGCCCAGTTCGAAGTCTTCATTGACCGACACGTTGTTGCCTGCGATCAGCGTGTTGCCGCGGATGGTGGTGTCGTTGTCGACGTTCATCGCACCGAGACGAATCTGGAAGCGGTCATCGGTATCTTCGGCGTGCGCAGACCCAGCATGGGCAACAGCCAGAACGCACGGGATCGCCAGTGCGAGGAGGTGTTTCATGGGGAGCTCCGAATGCTTGGAATGGTCAGGCGGTCGAGCCTGTGCCGTGCATATTGGATATGGCAACGTCCTCCATAAGTGAAGGAGTTGTCGAATACCTGTCAAGGTGTTCATAGCAATCGGACAAAACGGTCCGCATCGTCAACTAGAGACACAAACAGGCATCATGCGTCGATCACGGCAAATTCGATGTGGACGTCGGCGAGCGCGATGTGTGTCGCAATGCATCCCATCCGGTACGGTTGTCACCGCCGGCTACCCAAAACGTCGACATCCGAATATCGCTAAGCCATCGCTGCGTGCGCTGCGTAGATCGTAAAGATCGTGCGATGCGGCGGATTGGGTCGCGGACAGGAAAGTAGCGGGGTGCGCCAAAATGCGTAAAAAGCAGGAGCCCCGGTCTCCTGGATGCGGCCTGCGGTGCTACTTTGATGTGCAGGCGTTGCGGCAGCTGAGACCTCTGCCGGTTGTCTCGCAATTTGTCCCGTTGCTATACTTCTGCGGCTCGACGGGAAGCAACTGCGCTCCCCCCATTCATTCACATGTAGGTAACGGTAGTGCTGAACTCCGTTGACGCGGGTCGGCGGTTGATGCTGCGCGCTGCGGTATATCCGCTTGCCGCCGTAGCTATAACCAGTCTGGGGTTGCTGTTGGTCGGTCTCCGTTACTCTGCCGGTCTGGCGTTGACCGGATTTACAACGGTGCTGGGTGGCTGGATTGCGGCACGTACCGCGCTAGGTGGCGGTATCCAGGCAGCAGGCATCGCCATGGTCCGGCTGATTCTGGCGATGGTGTTGAAGTGGGTATTGGTTTTCGTGGCGCTGGCGCTTGGTTTCGGCCTGTTGCGGCTGCCTCCTCTGGCTTTGTTGGCGGGTATCGCCATCGGGCTGATTTTTCAGGTTCTGGCTCTGGCCAGGCGTTGATTCGAACTTAAAGGGCTCCGGACACATGGCGGGCGAGGCAGCGACACCTACCTCCTATATCCAGCATCACTTGCAGAACCTGATCTATCCGGTTCGTGAGGGTGGCGGTACGTTTTGGACCATCCACGTCGACACCCTGGTCATGGCGGTGTTGATGGGCCTGGTGATGGTCTTCGCGTTCTGGACGGCGACCCGCAGTGCAACGGCCGGCGTGCCGGGCAAGTGGCAGGCGTTCGTGGAAATCTGCCTGGAGTTCGTCGATCGGCAGGCCAAGGACACCTATCACGGCAGCAGCAAGCTGGTGACCCCGATCGCGATCACCATCTTCTTCTGGATCCTGTTGATGAATCTCATCAAGATGGTTCCGGCCGATTTCATCGCCATCCCGCTGGGTTGGGCAGGCATCCATTCCTGGAAGCCGGTGCCCACCGCCGACGTCAATGCCACCTTGGGCATGTCGATCAGCGTGTTCTTCCTGATGATCGTCTTCTCGCTGCGCTCCAAGGGCGTAGGCGGCATGACCAAGGAATTCCTGACGGCGCCGTTCGGCAAGTGGATGATGCCGTTCAACCTGCTTTTGAACATCGTCGAGTGGTTGAGCAAGCCGATTTCGTTGGCGATGCGACTGTTCGGCAACATGTTCGGCGGCGAGATCGTCTTCCTGTTGATCTGGGTGCTGGGCGGTGCGGGCATCGCCGGCATGGTCGCTGGCGGCGTATTCGGCCTTGGCTGGATGTTGTTCCACCTATTGGTGATTCCGTTGCAGGCTTTCATTTTCATGATGCTGTCGATCGTGTATCTGAGCCTTGCCGAAGACAGTCACTGAGTTTCGCTACACCCTTCATACATACGCTTCATCCCGATTCATCCATCACCCTTAGAAACTTTCGTTCGGAGATCATCATGTACCTCGCCGTCCTGACCAACCTCGCTCAAGTCCAGAGCTCCACCGTCCTCGCCGTCGGCATCATGATCGGCCTGGCCGCGCTGGGTGCCGGCCTCGGTCTGGCCATCATGGCTGGCAAGTTCCTGGAATCGGCCGCGCGCCAACCGGAATTGATCCCGGTGTTGCAGGTCCGCATGTTCATCACCGCCGGCCTGATCGACGCCGCGTTCATCATCAGCGTCGCTGTCGGCCTGCTGTTCGCCTTCGCCAACCCGCTGGCACAGGTGTTCATCGAGCGTCTGTCGCAGGCTGCCGGCTGATCCAGCGGTAGCAGGATGTGGAGGCAACCGCGCGTGGTTGCCTCTGCGGATGAAGGTCGGAAAGCGTCGCCATGCGGTGGCGCTTTCACCCCTAAAGAGCGATTGAGCGACCCATGGACATCACCCTTACCATCTTTGCCCAGGCGCTGGCCTTCGCCGGTCTGATCTGGATCGTCGCGACCAAGATCTGGCCGCCGCTGTTGCGGGCGATCGAAGAGCGTCAGCAAAAGATCGCTGAAGGTCTGGCTGCGGCCGATCGTAGTCAGAAGGATCTGGCGCAGGCGCAGGAAAAGGTCAATGAAGTAGTGAAGGACGCACGCACCAAGGCCAACGAGATCATCGATCAGGCCCATGCGCGCGCCAACCAGATCATCGAAGCGGCCAAGCATGAGGCGATTGCCGAAGCCAACCGTCAGAAGGAGCTGGCGCAGACCGAAATCGACGCCTCGGCGACCCGTGCCCGCGAGGAACTACGTAAGCAGGTCTCCGTGCTGGCAGTCAGCGGTGCCGAAAAGCTGCTCAAGCGTGAAATCGATGCCAACGCCCACAAGGCGCTGCTCGACGAGCTGGCGGCGGAGATTTAATCGATGAGTCAGGCCCTCACACTTGCCCGTCCCTACGGCCGTGCCGCGTTTGCAATCGCGCGTGAGGGCGGCAACGTCGCGCCCTGGTCCGATGCGCTGGCGTTTTCGTCGCAGGTGGCCGGCGAGCCGCGCGTGGCCGCGCTGTTGCTCAACCCGGCCTTGAGCCAGGAACAGGCAGTAGCGTTGCTGGCCCCGCCGCAAGCGGGCGAAGACTATCTGCGTTTCCTCGGCCTGCTTGCCGATGCGCAGCGGCTGTCGCTGCTGCCGGAAGTCGCAGGGCTGTACGAACAGCTGCGTGCCGACGCCGAACACGTCGTCAAGGCGACAGTGACATCGGCAACCGCAATGAATCGGACAGAGCTCGACACGATCGCTGCTGCGCTGAAGAAGCGTTTCGGCCGCGAGGTGGACATCATCACTGCGGTGGACGCTTCGTTGATCGGCGGCGCGGTGATCGACACCGGCGACGTGGTCATCGACGGCTCGCTGAAGGGCAAGCTTGCGCGTCTGCAAAGCTCGCTCGCCCACTGAATTCACATAAACGCATGGCCCTCGCGGCCGGCACCTAGGACTGAACGATGGCAACCACGCTCAACCCCTCCGAAATCAGCGACCTGATCAAGACCCGCATCGAGGCGGTCAAGCTGTCCGCAGAGTCTCGCAACGAAGGCTCCGTGACCAGCGTGTCCGACGGCATCGTGCGCATCTTCGGCCTGGCCGACGTGATGCAGGGCGAAATGATCGAATTGCCGCCCGCTCCGGATGGCACGCCCACCTTTGCCCTTGCGCTGAACCTGGAGCGCGATTCGGTCGGCGCCGTGGTGCTGGGCGACTACGAGAACCTGCGCGAAGGCGACGTGGCCAAGACTACCGGTCGCATTCTGGAAGTGCCGGTGGGTCCGGAGCTACTGGGTCGCGTGGTCAACGCACTGGGCGAGCCGATCGATGGCAAGGGTCCGCTGGGCGCTACCCAGACCGCACCGGTGGAGCGTGTTGCGCCGGGCGTGATCTGGCGCAAGTCGGTCGACCAGCCGGTGCAGACCGGTTACAAGTCGGTCGATGCGATGATCCCAATCGGCCGTGGTCAGCGCGAGCTGGTCATCGGCGACCGTCAGACCGGCAAGACCGCACTGGCGATCGATGCGGTGATCAACCAGAAGGGCACCGGTATCAAGTGCGTATACGTGGCGATTGGTCAGAAGGCCTCGACCGTTGCCAACATCGTGCGCAAGCTCGAAGAGAATGGCGCGCTGGCGCACACCGTGGTGGTGGCTGCGACCGCGTCCGAGTCGGCCGCGATGCAATACATCAGCCCGTATGCCGGCTGCACCATGGGCGAGTACTTCATGGACCGCGGCGAAGATGCGCTGATCGTGTATGACGATCTGTCCAAGCAGGCCGTGGCTTACCGTCAGATCTCACTGCTGCTCAAGCGCCCCCCGGGTCGCGAAGCCTATCCGGGCGACGTGTTCTACCTGCATTCGCGTCTGCTCGAGCGCGCTGCGCGCGTGTCCGAGGAATACGTTGAGAAGTTCACCAACGGTGCGGTGACCGGCAAGACCGGTTCGCTGACGGCACTGCCGATCATCGAAACGCAGGCCGGTGACGTCTCCGCATTCGTGCCGACCAATGTGATTTCGATCACCGACGGCCAGATCTTCCTGGAAACCGACCTGTTCAACGCCGGCATCCGTCCGGCCGTGAACGCCGGTATCTCGGTGTCGCGCGTCGGTGGTGCGGCCCAGACCAAGATCATCAAGAAGCTGTCCGGCGGCATCCGTATCTCGCTGGCGCAGTACCGTGAGCTGGCTGCGTTCGCGCAGTTCGCCTCGGATCTGGACGAAGCCACCCGCAAGCAGCTCGAGCGCGGTCAGCGCGTCACCGAGCTGATGAAGCAGAAGCAGTACGCGCCGATGTCCATTGCCAACCAGGCGCTGTCGATCTATGCCGTCAACGAGGGTTACCTCGATGAAGTGCCAGTCAACAAGCTGTTGGCGTTCGAAGAAGGCTTGCACGCCCACTTCGCCAACACCCAGGGTGAGCTGATCTCCAAGATCAACACCACCGGCGGTTGGGACAACGACATCGAAGCCGGCTTCAAGAAGGGCATCGAAGAGTTCAAGACCACCGGTAGCTGGTAAGTCAGTAGCCGGGATTCGGGATTGGGCAGTCGGGATTCGTAAGAGCGGTGGTTCGGGGGCTTAGGCCACTCGAAGCACCACTTACGAATCTCCAGATTCAGGTATTCGGGAGTCGTGGTGGGAGATGCGGGAGGCTTTGGCCAATCCCGAATCACCAATCCCGAATCCCACCAGCGAAGCGAGCGAGCAATGGCAGGCGGACGCGAAATCAAAACCAAGATCAAGAGCGTGCAGAACACCCGCAAGGTGACGCGCGCGCTCGAAATGGTCTCGGCCTCCAAGATCCGCAAGGCGCAGGACCGCATGAAGACCTCGCGTCCGTACGCGCAGGCGATGAAGCAGGTGATCGGGCATCTGGCGCAGGCCAGTACCGATTACCAGCATCCGTTTCTGGTCGAGCGTGAGCAGGTCAAGCGGGTCGGTTACATCGTGATCTCTTCCGACCGTGGCCTGGCCGGCGGTCTGAACAACAACCTGTTCCGCAAGATGCTGGGCGAAGTGCGTCCGTGGCAGGACAAGGGTGCCGAGATCGACGTGGTGACCATCGGTCAGAAGGCGTCGGCATTCTTCCGGCGCATCAAGGTCAACATGGTCGGCAGCGTGACGCATCTGGGCGACAGCCCGCAGATCGATCAGCTGATCGGTGTGATCAAGGTGATGCTGGATGCGTTCGTCGAGGGCAAGGTGGACCGCGTGTATCTGGTCTACAACCGCTTTGTGAATACGATGACCCAGAAGGCCAGCTTCGATCAGCTGCTGCCGCTGCCGGCCGGCGAGCACAAGGTGGCCCACCACGATTGGGATTACCTGTACGAACCCGATGCCGCGACCGTGCTGGAACACGTGATGACGCGTTACATCGAGTCGCTGGTGTACCAGGCCGTGCTGGAAAACGTTGCCTCCGAGCATGCCGCGCGCATGGTGGCGATGAAGGCTGCCAGCGACAACGCCAACAAGATGATCGGCACCTTGCAACTGGTCTACAACAAAGCGCGTCAGGCGGCGATCACCCAGGAAATTTCGGAGATCGTCAGCGGCGCCGCCGCCGTATAAGAACAGCCCGGAGTGTGGATTTGGTATTGGCTGAAAGCGCATCGGATCGCGCTCTTACGAATCTCCAATCACGCATCCCACATCACAAAATTCAACGAGCTGGCATCGGCCACTCGGACAGAGCAAAGCTAACCGGAGCAGCAATAATGAGTCAGGGCAAGATCGTTCAGATCATCGGCGCGGTCGTCGACGTCGAATTCCAGCGCAATGAAGTGCCGAAGGTCTATCACGCGTTGAAGGTCGAGGGCACCGCCATCACCCTGGAAGTGCAGCAGCAGCTCGGCGACGGCGTAGTGCGCACGATTGCGCTCGGCTCCACTGACGGCCTCAGGCGCAACCTGCTGGCCACCAACACCGAGCGCGCCATTTCGGTGCCGGTCGGTGCCGGTACGCTGGGCCGCATCATGGACGTGCTAGGTCGTCCGATCGACGAAGCCGGCGACGTGCAGGCGTCGGACCATTGGGAAATCCACCGCGCTGCACCGTCGTATGAAGACCAGTCCTCCAGCACCGAACTGCTGGAAACCGGCATCAAAGTCATCGACCTGATGTGCCCGTTCGCCAAGGGCGGCAAGGTCGGCCTGTTCGGCGGCGCCGGCGTCGGCAAGACCGTCAACATGATGGAATTGATCAACAACATCGCCAAGGCGCACTCGGGTCTGTCCGTGTTTGCCGGCGTGGGCGAGCGTACCCGTGAGGGCAACGATTTCTACCACGAGATGAAAGACTCCAATGTGCTGGACAAGGTCGCGATGGTGTACGGCCAGATGAACGAGCCGCCGGGCAACCGTCTGCGCGTTGCGCTGACGGGCCTGACCATGGCCGAGTACTTTCGCGACGAGAAGGATGAAAACGGCAAGGGCAAGGACGTGCTGCTGTTCGTAGACAACATCTACCGCTACACGCTGGCCGGTACCGAAGTGTCTGCACTGCTCGGCCGTATGCCGTCGGCAGTGGGTTACCAGCCGACCCTGGCCGAGGAAATGGGCGTGTTGCAGGAGCGCATCACCTCGACCAAGAGCGGTTCGATCACCTCGATCCAGGCCGTGTACGTGCCTGCGGACGACCTGACCGACCCGTCGCCGGCGACCACCTTCGCCCATCTGGATTCGACCGTCACGCTGAGCCGCAACATTGCTTCGCTGGGTATCTATCCGGCCGTGGATCCACTGGATTCCACCAGCCGCCAGATGGACCCGCTGGTGATCGGCAACGAGCATTACGACACCGCCCAGCGTGTCCAGCAGACCTTGCAAAAATACAAGGAACTGAAGGACATCATCGCCATCCTGGGTATGGACGAGCTGAGCGAAGAAGACAAGCAGTCGGTCTCGCGCGCGCGCAAGATCGAGCGCTTCTTCAGTCAGCCGTTCCACGTGGCCGAGGTGTTCACCGGCTCGCCTGGCAAATACGTTTCGCTGAAGGACACCATCCGCGGCTTCAAGGCGATCTGCGACGGCGAGTACGATCACCTGCCGGAACAGGCGTTCTACATGGTCGGCAGCATCGAAGAAGCCGTCGAGAAAGCCAACAAGATGAGCGCCAAGGCGTAAGAGCCGGGATTTGGAATTCGGTACGGCGGTGATCGGGAGATGTGGGCGAGGGGGGTGATGACGGCGAATGCCGCTGCTGCCAATGCCCGATGCCCGATACCCGATCCCCGCCTAACAACGTGAGGCACCCACCATGAGCACTATCCGTTGCGACATCGTCAGCGCCGAGAAGGAAATCTTCCACGGTGAGGCGACCCTGGTCGTGGCCACCGGCGAGTTGGGCGAGCTGGGCATTGCGCCCAAGCACGCGCCGCTGATCACACGCCTGAAGCCGGGCAAGGTGGTGGTCACCACCGCCAGTGGCGAACAGTTGGACTTCGCCATTTCCGGCGGCATCCTGGAAGTTCAGCCGCAGGTGGTGACCGTGCTGGTCGATACCGCGGTGCGTGCGCAGGACATCGACGAAGCCGCCGTGCGCAAGGTCAAGGAAGAGGCCGAGCGTCTGCTGGCCAACCGTGGCGACACGGTGGACGTGGCCCAAGCGCAGCGCCAGCTGGCCGAGGCGACGGTGCAGTTGCAGGCGCTGGAGCGTTTGCGTCGTACGCTGAAGCACTAAGTGCGATGGCGTGAGCCGCTTTGGACGGCGCGCGCAAACGTGATAGCAGATGCATCGCCACACGCACGTGTGGACTGGAAAGGCTGACCTCGTGTCGGCGTTTTCGTTTGTGGAGATGCGCGTGCGTGGCGCGGCCCACGTACGCTGTGGCAGCAGGCACACTGTCTGCTTTGCGCTGTGCCGACGTCTGAAGGCGGCACAGCGTTCACTCATGCATGTCGAGGAACCCGCAATGACTCGCTTGATCGCTGGCATTCGCAGTTACGCGCTCACAGGCCTGCTCGCCGTGGCTCTGCTGGGTTGCGCGTTGCCTGCCCGCAGCCAGCCGCCGCTGGATCCGTTGCTGGATCGCATCGTGCAACGCAATGCGATCGGCGATGCAGTGGCGCTGAGCAAGTGGGACAGCGGCAAGCCGGTGCTGGACCAGACCCGCGAAGCGGCGGTGCTGCAGAGCGTGCGCGATCAGGCGCCTGCGCACGGGCTGGATGCCGACGATGCGGCGCGTTTCTTCGCTGCGCAGATCGAAGCCAACAAGTCGGTGCAGTACGCTTTGTTGAATCACTGGCGCGCACGCGGAAGCGCGCCGGACACCGCACGTCCGGATCTGACCGCGCTGCGCGCACGCCTGGATCAACTGCAGGGCGAATTGCTCGATGCATTGGCCGACGTTGCGACAGCACGCGCAGTGCCCGACTGTCCGACCAGCACCGCGCGTGTAGCAGCGCATTACGCCGCGCGATGGCAGTTGGACGCGCTGCATCGTGCTGCATTGGTACGCAGTCTTGGCGATTTCTGTCACTGAGTCGAGCGGCACCCCATGACAGAAAAGCACCCCATGACAGAAAACGATGGCAGTGACGCTGCTTCCGTTATCTGTCCGCGCGATGTGTTCGTTGCCGATTCTTCATATCAGCGATACACCACATGCCGGCCCAGAAAGAACGACACGATCGCCAGCCCGCCTTCGACCAGTGGCTTGGCCAGCCAGGCCTGACGCAGGCCGATTAGCTCGACCGTCATCGATAGTAGCCAGGTGCTGATCAACGTCAGCGCCAGCCACATCAGCGCAAAGCGTCGGAAGCGCTGCCATCCCAGACGCGCGCTGCCTTCTTGGGCGAAGGTGTAGCAGCCATTGAGCCAGAACCCGAGCATCGCGCCGCTGATGCGTCCGAGCAGATTGGCCGGCACTGCAGGCATGCCTACAGCGGTGGCGGCGATGAAGATGCCGCAGTCCATAGCCAACTGCAGGACGCCAATCATCATGAACTGGCTGCCTTGGCGGAACAGACTCATGCGTGCCTGATGATCGAGAAAGGGCGCTTATGCTAACGGCAGCAGCGCTTAAAGCGTCATCACTAAAAGACGGCCAGGCGGTAACGACGCACCGCCGAGACAGCGACTAGAATTTGACCATCTATTCGCTTTGGAACGTTTCGATGACTTTGCCCCTGCATGTCGTGATCCTGGCCGCGGGCGAGGGCAAGCGCATGCGCTCGTCCTTGCCCAAGGTGCTGCAGCCGCTGGCCGGCCAGCCGATGCTGGCGCACGTGGTTGCCACCGCGCGGCAACTGCAACCGGCCGCGATCCACGTGGTGTACGGACACGGCGGCGATCAGGTGCAGGTGGCGTTCGCAGCCCAAAGCGACCTGCACTGGGCCGGGCAACGCCAGCAACTGGGCACCGGGCACGCGGTGCTGCAGGCGATGCCTGCGATTCCGGATGCGGCGACGGTGCTGGTGTTGTACGGCGATGTGCCGCTGATCCAATCCGACGACTTGCTGCAACTGCTGCGCGCACCCGGACGTATGGCAGTGCTGGTGGCCGATGTGGCCAATCCCACCGGTTACGGGCGCATCTTGCGCGATGCGGAAGGCAAGGTTGCGGCGATCGTCGAGCAGAAGGATGCCAACGATGAGCAGCGCCGCATCCGCACCATCAATACCGGCATCCTCACCGCCGAATCCACCGCGCTGCGGCGTTGGTTGGTGGGTTTGTCGAACGAAAATGCGCAGGGCGAGTTCTATCTTACCGACGTGTTTGCTAGCGCCGCCGCCGATTTCACCCCGGCCGACATGGTGCATGTGGCCGACCCGCAGGATGTGGAAGGCGCCAATGACACCTGGCAGCTCGCCCAGCTCGAACGTGCCTGGCAGGCGCGTGCGGCGCGTAGGTTATGCCTGCAAGGCGTGCGCATGGCCGACCCGGCGCGCGTGGACCAGCGCGGCACCGTGCAGGTGGGCCGCGATGTGCAGCTCGATATCGATGTGATTCTGGAAGGCGATGTGACGCTGGGCGATGGCGTGGTCATCGGCCCGTTCGTGCGGCTGCGCGACGTTACCCTGGGCGCCGGCACACAGGTGCGCGCGCATTGCGATCTGGAAGGGGTGGTGACCGAGGGCGCGGTGATGATCGGCCCGTTTGCGCGCTTGCGTCCCGGCACCGTGTTGGCCGATGGCGTGCATATCGGCAACTTCGTGGAGACCAAGAAACTCACCATGGGGGTGGGCAGCAAGGCCAACCATCTGACCTATCTGGGCGATGCTGTTATCGGCAGCAAGGTCAACATCGGCGCCGGCACCATCACCTGCAACTACGACGGGGTGAACAAGTCGCAGACCACCATCGGCGATGGCGCCTTTGTCGGCTCCAACAGCGCGCTGGTGGCACCGATCGAGATCGGTGCCAATGCCACCATCGGTGCGGGGTCGGTGATCACCCGCGATGCACCGGCCGGCCAGCTCAGTGTGACGCGCCCGCGTCAGACCGTGATTGAAGGCTGGGAGCGACCTACCACGAAGTAACGCGGTTTGCCGCACTGTGCAGGACGTCGCAACGCGTGCTGCCAGGCCACTGCAAAATGAATGGCTAGCGTCACGAGTGCTTAATGAGGTGCGGGATGGAAATGCGATGCTGCTCATTGCGGGCGAAGCTGGTACTGACGTTGGTAGCGCTGCTGCCGGTTGCTGCATCTGCACAGACCTACCGGCTGTATCTGGCGCCCGATGGCAACGATGCCGCGGCAGGCACCAGCGCCTCGACAGCGCTGCGCAGTCTGGCTGCCGCCCAACAGCGCTTGTTCCAGCGGCAGCCTGCCGGCACGGTGGAAGTGGTGATCGCAGCAGGCACGTATCTCACGCAATCTGTGCAATGGACGTTCGCCAACGGCGCGCCCATCCGCTTTATCGCTGCCTCTGGTGTCGCCAGCCCACCGGTGTTCGATGGGCGCGGTGGCGCAACCTGGTTCACGCTGAAAGGCGGTCGGGATACCGCCACCCGCCTGACCTTCGACGGCTTGAAGGTCAGCAATTACTGGATGGCGCTCGATCTGGGCAGCAGCAAGCGCAGCGACGACGGCAATAGCGGCAACGTCATCCGTGACATGACCTTCGAGCGCATCGGTGGCGTCTATGGCAGCAGCAGTGAGGCGGCCTATTCGTTTGCGGCGATCCGGCTGCAGAACTCGCGCGACAACCGCATCGAACACAACCGGTTCGTGTCGATCGAAAACGATACCAAGACATCTGGTTTCATCCATGCGATTTATTTGGCGCGTCACTCGTCCGGAAACCGGATCGAAGACAATACCTTCACCAACGTCAACGGCGATGCCGTGCGCACCCGCGATGCGTCGGACAACACCTACGTCGGCGACAACCGCTTCGTCAGGGCCGGCAAGTACGCGGCGTTTTCGGACTGGATAAAGCCCGAGGTCGAATGCCCTTCGCAGGGCGGGCAGTTTGTCGACAATACCGTGGGCAATGGCTATTACGGCACGATTGTCGCCACGCGCACCACCGGCGCAGACGATGCTTGCGGAGCCTTGAAAAAACCGCGTATCGAGGAGCGCGGGACGTTGCGGCCCGAGTAAACGGACCGCCAAAACAGCTGTCGGCGATGCTGTATCGGCACTGCAAGGTGCTCGCCCCGCGTTTGGTCGAGTAGAGCGGCATCAGTGCATTGTGCAGCACTGCTTCGATCATGCCGTTGCCGCGATCGAGCACTTCGATGCGTAGCCGCTGTGCTACACGCCTCGCGGGTAGTGGAAATCACTGTCGGTAGGGTGGCTGCGCTTCGCTGCAGGCTTCGTGGGCATTCTTGAGCAGATTGAGCAGAGCCTGTTAGATCTGTGCGGCGTCGATCCGAGCACGTCGTCCCGATGCTGGCCTTCGAGCTTGCGACCGTCGTGCAACAGTTTGCTTGCGATGTTATTGGAAAACCCGATGCGGCGCACGCCATCGCTAACGGCCACCATCAGCAGCATCGCCACCGGCGTGTTCTGCAACATCGATGAGCTTTGTGCTCGTCAACGACTGTCGCATTGTCCGCCGACACGCTGTCCCGACACGGTCATGCGGCGGACAAGAGCGGACACGCTAAAATGACCTGCTTAATTCCTCAAGGGATGTTCTATGTGCGGCATTGTCGGAGCGATCGCCGGGCGCGACGTGGTCCCGGTCCTGATCGAAGGACTCAAGCGCCTGGAATACCGCGGCTACGATTCCTCCGGCATTGCGGTGCTCGATGGCGCGCAAGTGCGCCGTGTACGTCGTACCGGACGCGTGGTGGAGATGGCGCAGGCGGCGCAGGCCGAGCAGTTCGGTGCGACGCTGGGCATTGGCCACACCCGCTGGGCCACCCATGGGGGCGTTACCGAAGCCAACGCGCATCCGCACATCAGCGAAGGCGTGGCGCTGGTGCACAACGGCATCATCGAGAACCACGAACAGCAGCGCAGGAAACTGCGTGCGCTCGGCTACATCTTCGAGTCGCAGACCGATACAGAAGTCATCGCGCATTTGATCCATCATCATCTTGGCAGCGCAGGCGACCTGCTGATCGCACTGCAGCGCACCGTCAAGGAGCTCACCGGTGCCTACGCATTGGCGGTGATGAGCCAGGCCGAGCCGGAACGTTTTGTCTGTGCGCGCATGGGCTGCCCATTGCTGATCGGTGTAGGCGAAGGCGAGAACTTCGTCGCCTCCGATGTCTCGGCGATCGTTCAGGCCACCCGCCAGGTGATCTTCCTCGAAGAGGGCGATACGGCCGAATTGCGTCGCGATGGCGTGCGCATCTTCGATACCAACGATGCGCCGGTCGAGCGCCCGCTGCATCTGTCGGATGTGTCGCTGGCATCGCTGGAACTGGGCCCGTTTCGCCACTTCATGCAGAAGGAAATCTACGAGCAGCCGCGCGCGCTTGCCGATACCATCGAAGCGGCGATCGATGCGAAGGGCTTCCCCGCCTCGTTGTTCGGGCCGAACGCCGAAGCGGTGTTGCGCGACATCGAAGGCGTGCAGATTCTGGCATGCGGTACCAGTTATTACGCCGGCATGACCGCACGTTACTGGATCGAAGCCATTGCCGGGCTGCCGTGCAGCGTGGAGATCGCCAGCGAATACCGCTACCGCGCCGCATACGCCAACCCCAAGCATCTGATCGTCACCATCTCCCAATCCGGCGAAACGCTGGACACGATGGAGGCGCTGAAATACGCCAAATCGCTGGGGCATCTGCACACGCTGTCGATCTGCAACGTGCCGGAGAGCGCGATCCCGCGCGCCAGCGAACTGGTCTGCTACACGCGTGCCGGCGCCGAGATCGGTGTGGCCTCGACCAAGGCATTCACCACCCAGTTGGCGGTGTTGTTCCAGCTCACCATGGTGCTGGGCAAGTTGCAGGGCCGCATCAGCGAGATCGAAGAAGCTGACTATCTGGAGCAACTGCGCTTTCTACCTGGCAGCGTGCAGCACGCTTTGAATCTGGAGCCGCAGATCATGGCCTGGGCCGAGCGGTTTTCGGCCAAGGAGAACGCCCTGTTTCTCGGTCGCGGCCTGCATTATCCGATCGCGCTGGAAGGTGCGCTCAAGCTCAAGGAAATCTCTTATATCCACGCCGAAGCGTATCCGGCCGGCGAGTTGAAGCATGGCCCGCTGGCGCTGGTGGATGCAGCGATGCCGGTAGTGGTGATTGCGCCGAACGACCGGCTGCTGGAGAAGGTCAAATCCAATATGCAGGAAGTACGCGCACGTGGCGGCGAGTTGTTCGTGTTCGCCGATCAGGACAGCCACTTCAGCCAATCCGAAGGCGTGCACGTGATCCGCACCCCGCGTCACGCCGGCGTGCTGTCGCCGGTGATCCACACCATCCCGGTGCAGTTGTTGGCGTATCACGCCGCATTGGCACGCGGCACCGATATGGACAAGCCGCGGAATCTTGCCAAGTCGGTGACGGTTGAGTAGGCCTTCCATCTCGTGCGGCACGTGGCGGCAGGATGGCGGATGCCAAGCCAGCCAGCCTGCCACGGTAGCGCGACGTGGGCATCGCGGTCATGGCCGCCGAGGAGGCATCATGCAGGAGGCGAACGTCTGCCGAAGCGAGCACACTCAATCGCTGGTGGCCCTGGTCAACGTAGCAAGCAGTCGCCAGGTGAGTGCGGATGGCGCGGCGGAACCGCAATGTACTAGCGCTACATGAGGATTCCGAGCACCGGCCGCGCCCGCCTGGCGGTGAGCGCAATAGCTTTGTTAGCCACTCTAAGTTGCGGGTCGATCGATGGGACGTGCATTGCGCAGGTGCTGCGCCACGCCAGGGTGGGGAGGCTGTCGCCCTGGGCCGGACACCTGTTCTTTGGCCCGATTTATGCATGCGCTGTGGGCGAGGGTTACACAACGTAGGAGGACGTATGCACGAGTCTTTCAAGCAGGGCGCGCCGGCCGAGGTGTGGCAGGCGCTGGTACGTGAGGCGGGGCAGCGGATCGCGCGGCCGCTGGACGAATCGCGCGAGCACTATCTGGTGTTCGTGTTGCTGCGCTTCCAGCGCGATGCGCATCTGCTCTCGCGCACGCAAGCGCTTGCGTGGCTGCATGCGCAGGAGCAGAGCGGCAGCGTGCGGGCCGATCTGCTGCGCGATGTCGGCGACGGCTGTCTGTTGATCGCAGGATTGTTCCCCGGCGTAGCGCAGCGCCGCAGGCTAAGCGTGGATTACTTCATCGACCTGGGACGCGGTGCGTATTCCGACGTGGCCGACAGCCGCTGCAGCGATGCCGGCCTGTTCGCACAATTGGCCGAAAGCTACCGCGAACTGGTGCGCACACTCGCCGCACTGCGCACGCCACGCGGTTGGCGGCCGGGTGCGGGCGGGGTCTTGCGTGCCTGACTGGTGCGTGCCGGGACGGCCCCGACGCACGCGTCGCGGCCGTCCCGGCCGTCATGACCGCGTTGCGCACGCACGCTACCCTGGCAAGTCTGGACCGCAGCTGGCGTCGTTTTTGTAAGCGTCGTCAGGTGGCGCTAAGGGTTGTCGTCGGCCTTCGTCGGTTCGTGCAGATTGAATGGAAGGATCTCAACCATCCGCATCCTGACTCCCGAGCCCAGATATCAGGTGGGTAACGCCAGTTGTGTGTTGCCCGAGGGGTGTTCCAGGTCTGGGGCTTACGCTCGGTATCGACCTGGTTGCCTTTCTCGCTACCGCCAAACTCGCCAATGTAGGGTTCTATGCCTTGCAGCTTCCATGGCGTCCTGCTACCAGGTTCGCTGGTCATAAAGGTGGCGTGCGCCGGGGGTGCCTTGGTATCCGGCGCGGGAAAGTGATTCTCGCGCTCGGCACCGTTCATTGATCCAGCTGCCATTGGCGACTTCATAAGAAAGAGCGCCATCAGCGTCTACATTGCTGATGAAGTACAGCAGCACTCTGTGGGGGCGGGATGGCTGCAATTGTTCGGTCGCATCCTGCATGGGAGAAGCGCCATTTTTTGAAGGTCGGTCGGTAGCGGCTGTGGCCGTAGTCGGTGTTGCCAGCTTGGTAGCGGTATCCGAAGTGGCCGGCTTGCATGCGGAAATCGTTGCTGACGCAAGAAATGGACCAGTGGAATGTTCCATACAAGCATCGGATTGCATCCATCGCGAAGGTTAACGAAAAGTCTGTTCCAGCTCGATCGTGTTTCCGGTACTCGCGTAGTTACCTCGTCAGCTCCCTGGTGGAGGCCCGGTGCCGGGGGACAGTGTCCGCCATGTCCTTTGCCCGCGTCTTTGACAGCGCTGCCTGCAAGAGCGCCAACAGGCAGCTTGGCCTCGCGTCGTTACGCCAGCGGTGTATTGGAAATGATTTCCACCCAATAGCCGTCCGGGTCCTTGATGAAGGCCAGGTGCTTCATGCGACCGTCTTCCAGGCGCTTCTGGTAGGGCACGTTGAGGGTGTCCCAGCGTGCGCAGGCGGCGTGGATGTCCGGGACCGAAATGCAGATGTGTCCGAAGCCGCGTGGCTCGCTGTTGCCGTCGTGGTAGACCCGGCCGTCCTGGATTTCGGTGCCATGGTTGTGCGTGAGTTCCAGCACGCCCGGGATGCCGGCCATCCACAGGCGACGCTCGGCGTCGTCATCGGGGATCGTGGTGTCTTCCGGCAGCAACGCGAGAAAGTACAGGCTGAACTTCGCATCGGCAAAGTCGCGTGCATCGAGCAGGCGGAAGCCGAGTATGCGCGTATAGAAATCCAGCGACTGTTTGGGGTCCTTGACGCGCAACATGGTGTGGTTGAACACGAAGCCGAGGGTCTCGGCCGGCGCGGCGCTGGCGCCTGGCACGTGTTGCAGATCGGTCAAAGGCATGATGGCTCCTTGATGGAATTGGGGCGCAGCTCTGGCTGCGTTGGGCGCTGATTTTAGCCAGGCATGGGTTGTCGGTATGTCTGCACGGCGAGAATCGGTAATCTTGCCGCTGTGTTTTATCGTCGATCGCAAGAGGCACAATGCCCGAGGTCTATGGCGTGGCATGGGTCGAACGATCAGGCCATCGCGTACGCTGTTGTTGCCTCAGAACCAGAGACGCACGCCGGCAACGAACCGGCTATCGCGCGGCAGCTCGTCGTCCATTAGGGCCCATTGGGCGGTATCGCCGAAGCTACGGCTGTGGACCCAGCCGAGGTAAGGTGCGAAGCGGCGGGTGACTTCATAGCGCAGACGAATGCCGGCCTCGATCTGTTGCAATCCGCTTCCAACGTCACGCCGGTCGTCATCGGTCAGTGCAATGTTGGCTTCCACATGTGGTTGCAGGATCAGTCGGTTGGTGAGCAGTACCTCATATTCGCCTTCCAGCCGCACTGCTGCGCGGCGACCGCTGCCGATGTAGAGCGTAGCTTCGGTCTCGACCTTGTACGGCGTCAGTCCTTGCAGGCCGAGGGCGGCCCGGCTGCGATGCTTACCCGCGCCGATCTCCTGGCGTGCGCCGATCAGTAGATCCCACCATGGCGAGATGGCATGGCCGTAGAAGGCTTCTACTGCGGCGTGCTCAGCGCGTCCAGACTGCCGCTCGCCTTCGCTGCGCAACCAGAGCCGGTCGATATCGCCACCGATCCATGCACGTGCCTCCCACTCTTGAGCGCTGCCGCGATCAGTGCCGAAAGCTCCCAGGCGATCGAGCAGGACATAGTGGTTGATGCTCGTCGAATGCATCGCATGGCGTTGCAACGGCGCAAACGCGGCTGCAATCTCTTCGGCGGTGGGCGTGGGGAGCGGCTCGTGTTGCAGTGAAGTATTGGTCGGCGATGCAGGTGTTTGTATTTGTGCTTTAGCTGGCAGTGCGCGATCCATCTCGATGTGCTCCATCGGTGCGCGGTCCATTGCACCGTGGTCCATTGCATGCCCGTGATCGTCATGCGCGGATGCATCCATCGCATCATGCACATGCTCCTGCGCTCCGCTCGATGCGCTGACAAGCAGTGCGAGCAGCAATACGTGTTGAGTGCGAAGTGCGCTCATGCCTCCACCCGCACTTCGCGCATCATGCCCGCTTCCATGTGGTATAGCAGATGGCAGTGATAAGCCCAGCGGCCGAGTGCGTCGGCACGCACGCGATAGCTGCGGCGTGTGCCGGGCGGCATGTCGATGGTGTGCTTGCGCATCTGGAAATTGCCGTCGGCGTCTTCCAGGTCGCTCCACATGCCGTGCAAGTGGATGGGGTGCTGCATCATGGTGTCGTTGACCAGCACGATGCGCAGCCGCTCGCCGTAACGCAGAGGTAAGGGTTCTGCCGAGGCGAAGGCGATACCGTCGAAGGACCAGACGAACTTTTCCATATGCCCGGTCAAATGCAGCTCGATCTCGCGCCCAGGCTCGCGCCCGTCCGGGTCGTCGAACACGCTGTGCAAATCGGCGTAGCACAGCACGCGGCGGCCGTTGGCGCGTAGCCCGATACCGGGATCGTCCAGTCGCGGTGCAGCGGCATTGCTGCGCATGTCGATCAAGGGATGGCCGTCTTCGCTTGCGGGATGGCGGGGTGTTTTGGTCTGCGGCGGTTCGCTTGCATGCCCGTGCATGTGCATTGCCGGTATCGGCATCGCGTGCGCTGCATGCGGATCGCTCTGCGCCCCATCATCCCCATGCATGGCGTGGCCCCCATGTGTCATGTCATCGCCATGCCCCATATCGCGCATGGTCAGGATCGCACGTGGGTCCAATGCGGGAATCGGCGCCTGCAACCCATGTCGTACCGCCAGCGTGCCGCAGGCGAAACCGGTCCGCCCCATGTCCTGCGCAAACAACGTAAATGCATCTTGGCCGCGCGGTTCGACAATCACATCGAAGGTTTCGGCCGCAGCGATACGCAACTC
Source organism: Xanthomonas fragariae (assembly GCF_017603965.1). Classification (NCBI taxonomy): domain Bacteria; kingdom Pseudomonadati; phylum Pseudomonadota; class Gammaproteobacteria; order Lysobacterales; family Lysobacteraceae; genus Xanthomonas; species Xanthomonas fragariae. Next base: position 582,465 of record NZ_CP071955.1, read on the forward strand.
GTCCACGCTGACCGGATGCACGTATTGGCCGTCGGCGGCTACCACGGTCATGCGCAGACCGGGAATACGAATGTCGAAATACGTCATCGACGAACCGTTGATCAAACGCAGCAATACCTTCTCGCCTGGCTTGAACACCCCGGTCCAGTTGCCGGCCGGGGCGACGCCGTTGAGCAGGTAGGTGTAGGTGTTGGCGTTGACGTCGGACAGGTCGGTCGGGGTCATGCGCATGCGCCCCCACATGCCGCGATCGGCCAGCGTTGCGCGCAAGCCGTCTTCGCGCGCATCGCGCATGAAATCGCCCACGGTGCGCTGCGCGTGATTGTCGTGGCTGGGCATCTGCTTGAGCCGCCGGAACAGTGCAGCCGGGTCCAGATCGGTCCAGTCCGACAGCAGCACCACGTGCTCGCGATCGTGCCGATACGGCGGCGGCGTCAGCGGGTCGATGACGATCGCGCCGTATAGCCCGGCCTGCTCCTGAAACATCGAGTGGCTGTGGTACCAGTACGTGCCGGATTGACGCAGCGCGAAGCGGTAGTGATATTCCTGGCCCGGCGCGATGCCGTCGAAGCTTATGCCTGGTACGCCATCCATGGTTGCCGGCAGCAGCAGGCCGTGCCAATGCACGGAGGTAGGTTGGTCGGTCAGTGCGTTGCATACGCGCACGCTCACCGTGTCGCCCTCGCGCCAGCGCAGCGTGGGGGCGGGCAAGCTCTGGTTGACGGTGATGGCCGGACGCGTGCGCCCGGTGAAGTTGACCGGCATGCGGCCGATCTGCAGCGCTTGGCTGCTACCGCGCAACACCTGCGTCACAGGGTTCGCCGCACGTGCGTCGCCGCGCCATAGGCCGGCGCTTGCGGTAACGCCGCCCAGGGCCAGGCCCTGCACGAAGCGGCGTCGGCTCAGTCCGCCGCTGGAGGGTGGATCGAAAGAATCGGAATCGAAAGACATGACATCTCCGGTGCGGCCCACCAGTGCAGGCGGACGTATGGCATCGCTAGGAAACCCCACGCAATACGCAAGCGGGGCCGATGACGGCAAGGCCGTCAGCGCTCAGGCGATGGGAGGTCGAACCGGTTGTTCGGGCACCGGGCTGCTGCGCCCCTCGGCCCGGGTGGCGGGCAACGTCGCGTGACCGGGCAGGCCCGCGGGCACCGCAGGCAAGGTCGGCAAGGCGAGACTGCAGTGCTGCAGGCAGTCGCAGCTACCCAGCTTGCGGCAATCGGTTGCATGCGCGCGCCTGGTCTTGTCGGGTAGCTGCATTGCAGCGTGCGGTGGCATGCCGTCATGGCGCGGCAGCGCGGCCGGCATCGCCGCATGCGCTGTTGACGCAGCCGATGCCATCTGCGGCATCGCCATGCCCACCGACGCCCACGCGCCGGTGGCCGTATTGGCGACCAGGCACAGGCACAGCAGCAGTCGGAGCAGGCAACGCAGCACAGGCGGTCGGGGGAGATGACAGGTGCGGCGAGCATATCATCGGCCTCCAGTTGTCCGCCCGATGACCTGGCCGCGGTGGGTGCGGGCCCGGGCGGCGGTAGAATTGACGCTTCTTTCATAGCCCAGTCCTGCCATGTCGCAGCGCCAGTGGGTGGCCGCCGCCATCCAGAAGATCGAAGCCGATTTCAACCGCTCGGCCGACACCCATCTGATTCCGATGGACCTGCCGGGCTATCCGGGCATCGACCTGTACTTCAAGGACGAATCCAGCCATCCGACCGGCAGTCTCAAGCATCGGCTGGCGCGCTCGCTGTTTCTCTACGCGCTGACCAATGGCTGGCTGCGCGCCGGGCGTCCGGTGATCGAGGCGTCCAGTGGCTCGACCGCGATTTCCGAAGCGTATTTCGCCCGTCTGCTGGGTGTGCCCTTCATTGCCGTGATGCCGGCGTCGACCTCACCGGAAAAGATCGCTGCGATCGAATTCCAGGGCGGCCGCTGCCACCTGATCGAGCGCGCCTGCGACCTGGACAGCGCCTCGCACCAGCTCGCACGCGAGACCGGTGGGCACTTCATGGACCAGTTCACCTACGCCGAGCGCGCCACCGACTGGCGCGCCAACAACAACATCGCCGAATCGATCTTCAAACAGTTGGCCGAGGAGCCGCATCCGATTCCCGAATGGATCGTGTGCAGCCCCGGCACCGGCGGCACCAGCGCCACGCTTGGCCGTTATGTGCGCTATCGGCGCCACGCCACCCGCATCCTGTGCGTGGACCCGGAAATATCGGTGTTCTTCGACGGCTATTGCCGCGCGGTGGACGGTCAATGCCCCAGGGAGCTGGCCATCACCGGAGGCTCGCGCATCGAAGGCATCGGCCGCCCGCGGGTGGAATCGAGCTTCATCGCCAGCTGCGTGGACGTGATGATCAAGGTGCCCGATGCCTTGAGTCTGGCGGCGATGCGCCATGTCAGCGCCACGCTTGGTCGCCGCGTCGGTGGCTCCACCGGCAGCAACTTCGTCGGTGTGCTGCAGGCCGCGCAGCGCATGCGCGACGCGGGCCGCCGAGGCTCCATCGTTACCATCCTGTGCGATGCCGGCGCACGTTACGCGCACAGCTATTACAACCCGGCCTGGTATGCGGCACGCGAGATCGATGTCACCGCCAGCGATGCCGCCATCGCCATTGCAGTGAATGGCGGCGACTTGCCGCAGCTACCTTGTGCTGGGCTGGAATGACCGCCATCTTCTTGTAGCTGCTATCCAAACTGTTGCGCATCGCGATCTTTTGCCAGCCACTTTTTTACTTCTTGATTCAGTCCACCGCCGGAGCATTCCATGACCAACCCGCTGCTCGACCTGTCCGGACTGCCGTCCTTCGATGCGATTCGTCCCGAGCACGTGGGCCCGGCGATCGATCAACTGCTCGCTGACGCCGAGGCGGCAGTGAAGGTGGCCGAACGCGTCAGCCCGGTGCGTTGGGACAGTTTTGTGGTTCCGCTGGACGATGCCACCGAGCGGCTGTGGCGCGCTTGGGGGCAGGTCGGGCATCTGCAGGCGGTGGTCAACACTGCCGAGCTGCGCGAGGCCTACAACAGCAACTTGCCCAAGGTGAGCCGCTTCGGCAGCGCGCTGGCGCAGAATCTGGCGTTGTATGGGCAATACAAGGCTTTGTCTGCATCGCCCGAAGCCGCGCATTACGACGACGCACGTCGCAAGGTGCTGGAAAACGCGCTGCGCGATTTCCGCCTCGGCGGTGCCGAGCTGGATGACACTTCAAAGGCGCGTTTTGCGCAGATCCAGGAAGAGTTGTCCGCGCTGGCAGCCAAGTTTTCGCAAAACGTGCTCGATGCCACCGATGCGTGGTCGTACGTCACCGAAGACGAAAACGAGCTGTCTGGCCTGCCTGCCGAAGTGGTCGCCGCCGCGCGCGCTGCTGCCGAGAAAGACGGCGTGCCGGGATGGAAGCTCACCTTGCAGATGCCATGCTATCTGCCGGTGCAAAGCGATGCGGACAATCGCGAGCTGCGCGCGCGGCTGTATCGCGCCAATGCCGAGCGTGCGTCCGAATTCGGCGACTCAGCCTTGGACAACAGTGCCAATATCGATCGCATTCTTGCCTTGCGCGCCGAGCTGGCGCAGCTGCTCGGGTTTGCCAATTACGCGGACTACTCGGTCGCCACCAAGATGGCGCAGAGCCCGGATGAAGTGATGGGCTTTTTGCGTGACCTGGCCGTGCGCGCAAAACCTCATGCGCAGCGCGATCGCGCAGAGCTCGACGCCTTCGCACGCGACGAACTCGGCCTGGACGCACTCCAGGCATGGGATCTGGCTTACGTCAGCGAAAAACTCAAGCAGGCGCGCTACAGCTTCTCCGAGCAGGAAGTGAAGCAGTACTTCACCGAGCCCAAAGTGCTGGCCGGCCTGTTCGATGTGATCCACAGCCTCTACGGGCTCACCGTCAAACCCGACAGCGCGCCGGTCTGGCACCCGGATGTGCGGTTTTATCGCCTGGAAGATGCGCAAGGTGGGTTGGTCGGCCAGTTCTATCTGGACCTGTACGCGCGCGAAGGCAAGCGCGGCGGTGCGTGGATGGACGATTGCCGCAACCGCCGCGACACCGCCCACGGCGTGCAGACCCCGCTGGTGTATCTGGTGTGTAATTTCGGCCGCGGCAGCGGCGATGCACCTGCCACGTTCCGGCATGGCGAAGTCACCACGCTGTTTCATGAAATGGGCCACGGCCTGCATCAGTTGCTGACGCGCATTGGCGAGCTCGGCGTAGCCGGCATCAATGGCGTGGAATGGGACGCGGTTGAGCTGCCGAGCCAGTTCATGGAGAACTTCTGCTGGGAATGGAAGCGCGTGCAGGCGATGACCGCGCACCTACAGACCGGCGAACCGCTGCCGCGCAACCTGTTCGATCGCCTGTTGGCCGCGCGCAATTTCCAGAGCGGCATGTTCACCGTGCGCCAGCTGGAATTTGCGCTGTTCGACATGCAACTTCACAGCAGCTTCGACCCGACCCAGGACAGCGTGCTGCAACTGATCGAGCGCGTGCGCGACGAAGTGGCGGTCAATCGCCCGCCATCATGGAATCGCTTCCCGCATCAGTTCAGCCATATCTTCGCCGGTGGTTACGCCGCTGGTTACTACAGCTACAAATGGGCCGAGGTGCTCAGCGCCGATGCGTATGCCGCCTTCGAAGAAGCGCCCGGGCAGGTGGCCGACATCGGCGCACGTTTCCGCCATGAAGTACTGGCGCGCGGCGGCAGCCGCAGCGCGGCAGAAAACTTCCGCGCTTTCCGTGGGCGCGCGCCCAAAATCGATGCATTGTTGCGCCATAACGGCATGGCGGGCTGAGCTTAAGGTCTGCTGTTTTCCTGTCGAGTTGACCGCCGTCGTGCGCGTCGGCGGCATGCGAAACTTCTTGGAGCCCGCTCAGATAATGGTCCAGGAGTGAGCACTGCAGGGCTGCACCATCAAGTGCGCGGCGCAATATGAAGTTCGAACACGCAATACACGCTGGTCGATTCGCTGCTGCAGCAGCGAACGGTTGTCTGGCTCAGGTGTCCTGCTCATCCTCTGAAATCCGCAAGTCGCGGCATACTGCGTGGCGTTCGCCTACCTGTGGCAGTACGCCCGGAAATCCCAAGGCATAGGAGTTCAGGTCGACCCATGCCGGGTTCAGTGTCTCCACCAACCGCCGCTGCCAGGCGTGCGGCCAGCGACGCAGCTGTTTGGCGCGGGCGCTGGCAAATGCCTGATCGGCGCAGGGTTCGAACCAGACCAGTAGCAGCGGTACCATGCGTTTCGCGGGCAAGGTCGCCTGCTGCTGCAAGATGATGCGCCGGCGCATTTTCTCGATGTCGCCCAGACCAGTTGCCGTGTCGATGTAGAACGCCTCGCGCTGCGCATGCGCCAGCAGGTAAACCACACATGGACCATGTTGCAAGCCGTGCCAGTCGGCGTGTTTGAATGCGGCAAATTCCGCTCTGACCGGGGGGCGCGTATCAGCCATCTCCAGCACATTCCTCTCCACCAGGGCGGCGGCGCGCAGCCAGCGTCATTGCCGGTCCGTCCGGGTTCTGGTCGATCTCTTCCTGCCGCGCAGTGGACGTCGGGCGTGTGTTCATCGCTTGCAGCGGTTCATTGGAGCCATCATGACTGGATTATCCCAGAACCGGTCCAGGTGCGGTCGGCGCATTCTGCCTTGCCCGCGCCATCGCTTCCTGTTGGTGGCCACCACGGGGCAGGGCGGAGCCTATAAGCGGCGAGCCGATGGTCGCCGTCAGCTGCAGGTGTCCAGCAGCTTGCGATGTAACACCCAATGCACACGGCGCAGGTGCCGCACAGCTTACCCTCAATCTGTGCGGCATCTGCAATGCGTCAGCCATCACACCCGGCCGAACACCAGTGCCGCGTTGGTGCCGCCGAAGCCGAAGCTGTTGGACATCACCGTGTTCAACGAGGCCTGGCGCGTTTCGCGCAGGATCGGGAAGCCTTCCGCGCGCGGGTCGAGTTCATCGATATGCGCCGAGCCGGCCATAAAGCCGTCGCGAAGCATCAGCAGGCTGTAGATCGCTTCGTGCACGCTGGCCGCGCCCAGCGAATGGCCGGACAGCGCCTTGGTCGAGGACAGCGGCGGCACGTTGTCGCCGAATACCTCGCGCACGGCACCCAGCTCGGTGACATCGCCCAAAGGTGTGGAGGTGCCGTGGGTATTGAGGTAGTCGATCGGCTGCGTAAGTCCTTGCATCGCCATGTGCATGCAGCGCACCGCGCCTTCGCCGCTTGGGGCGACCATGTCGGCGCCATCGGAGGTTACGCCATAGCCGAGCAGTTCGGCATGGATGCGCGCGCCGCGTGCGATGGCGTGGTCGTAATCTTCCAGTACCAACATGCCGCCGCCGCTGCCGATGACAAAGCCGTCGCGCTGCGCGTCGTATGGGCGAGATGCCACTGCGGGGCGATCGTTGAAGCCGGTGGACAGCGCGCCCATCGCATCGAACATCACGCTCATGGTCCAGTGCAAGTCTTCACCGCCGCCGGCGAACATCACGTCCTGCGCGCCATGCCGGATCAGATCGGCGGCCGTGCCGATGCAATGCGCCGAGGTCGCACACGCGGCCGACAACGAATAGCTCACGCCGCGAATCTTGAAGGCGGTCGCCAACGACGCAGACACTCCTGAACACATTGTGCGCGGCACCATGTACGGGCCAACCTTGCGCACGCCGCGGCCGCGCAGCAGATCGGCGGTTTCGACCTGCCATTGACTGGAGCCGCCGCCCGAGCCGGCAATCACGCCGGTACGCAGGCTGCTGACCTGCTCGGCATCCAGCCCGGCATCGGCGATCGCATCGCGCATCGCCAGATACGCGTACGCCGAGGCATCGCCCATGAAGCGCTTGAGCTTGCGGTCGATCAGGCTGTCCAGATCCAATGCCACCGCCCCGCCCACTTGGCTGCGCAGGCCGGCCTCTGCGTGATCTGGCAACGCGGTGATGCCGGAGCGGCTCTCGCGCAGCGCGTTGGAAACGGTGTCCAGGTCATTGCCAAGACACGAAGTGATGCCCATCCCGGTGACGACGACGCGGCGCATCAGAAGTTCTCCGTCGAAGTGAACATGCCCACGCGCAGATCCTTGGCAGTATATATCTCGCGCCCGTCCACCCGCATGCGTGCGTCGGTCTGCGCCATCACCAGCTTGCGGTTGATCACGCGGCTGACGTCGATTTCGTAACTCACCAACGCAGCGCTAGGCAGCACCTGGCCGGTGAACTTGACCTCACCGCAGCCCAGCGCGCGGCCGCGGCCCGGCGCGCCGATCCAGGTCAGGAAGAAGCCGGTCAGCTGCCACATCGCATCCAGGCCAAGGCAGCCGGGCATCACCGGGTCGCCGATGAAGTGGCAGCCGAAGAACCACAGGTCCGGACGGATCTCCAGTTCGGCGCGAATCACGCCCTTGCCGTGTGCGCCGCCGGTGTCGCTGATTTCGGTGATGCGGTCGAACATCAGCATTGGATCGTTGGGCAGACGGCCGCTGTCGGGTCCAAACAATTCCCCACGCGCGCTGGCCACCAATTGATCGCGCGAGTACGTATTTTGAGGGGTCATGACAAACGTTTCCTGCACGGAGCGAAAGACGAGGCGGTGAAGGGTGCATGAGGTGGCGCGGTTCAATCAAACGTTTTATCCGTACGCATGCGTGCTGTTTTCAGCAGATTGCGCACTGCGCAAGTGATCGGTGCTGGCCAGATCAGGGGCGGTCACGCACCCGTAGCGCGTGGTCATCGCGCATGTGTGGCCGGAGCGTAGGAACTGTTATGCACGCGTGATTCGTGCCGATTGAGCACCGGTCGCGCCCGTTTGCCGGCAGCGCGGTCATGTCGATCGCCGCGCAAGGTGTAAGAAGCAGCTGACTTATCATGTGCGCACGCCTGTGGAGAGAAACCAGCTCGATGCGCAAAATCGTGCACGTGGACATGGATGCGTTCTACGCGTCCGTGGCGCAACGTGACGATCCGTCGTTGCGCGGCAAGCCGGTGGTGGTGGCCTGGCGAGGCGCACGCTCGGTGGTATGCGCAGCTTCGTATGAAGCGCGTACCTTCGGCATTCGTTCGGCGATGCCGGCAATGCGTGCGGAGCGCCTGTGTCCGGATGCGGTGTTTGTGCCGCCGGATTTTGCACGCTACAAGGCGGTGTCGCGGCAGGTGCGCGAGATTTTTCATCGTCACACCGATCTGGTCGAGCCGTTGTCGCTGGACGAGGCGTATCTGGATGTGACCGAAGCCAAGACCGGCATGCAATTGGCCACCGAGATCGCGCAGCTGATCCGCACACAGATCCGCGAAGAAACCCAACTCACCGCATCGGCCGGCATCGCACCGAACAAATTCCTCGCCAAGATCGCCTCGGACTGGCGCAAGCCCGATGGCCAGTTTGTCGTCGCACCAAGTCGTATCGATGCCTTTCTGTTGCCGCTACCGGTCAATCGCATCCCCGGCGTCGGCAAGGTGATGGACGGCAAGTTGGCCGCGTTGGGCATTGTCACCGTCGGCGATCTGCGGCTGCGTCCATTGGAAGAATTGCAGGCGCATTTCGGCACCTTCGGGCAGAGCCTGTATCGTCGCGCGCGCGGCATCGACGAGCGTCCGGTCGAACCGTATCAAGAGGCGCAATCGGTCTCTTCGGAAGATACCTTCAGCCAAGACCTGGCCCTGGATGCGCTGGATCCGCATATTCTGCGTCTGGCCGAAAAAACCTGGCTCGCCATGCGCCGCACCGAGCGCATCGGGCGCACGGTGGTGTTGAAGTTGAAGACGTCGAATTTTCGTATTTTGACGCGCTCCTACACGCCCGATCCGCCGCCTGCGTCCTTGGAGGCGCTGGCAGAGATCGCATTGGCACTGACCCGGCGTGTGGAATTGCCCGCGCAGACGCGTTACCGCCTGGTCGGTGTCGGCCTGAGCGGTTTCAGCGATGTGGAAGAGGGCGCGGTGCAAGGGCAATTGTTCGGTGACGTGCCGCAGGCGGAGTGAGCGCGTAGTGGGTGCGTTGCTGCAGCACTACGCATGTGCCATGTCGAAGGGTCCGTGTTCGGCGATCACGGTGACACGCCCCGAATCCTGCACTCCGTACACTGCGGCTTTTCCCCCGCATGAGGTCGTCGGAATGTTTCCGTATCCGCTGGTGATTTTTGACCTGGACGGCACGCTGGTGGACAGCGCACCCAATATCGCCGAAGCACTCAACGGTACATTGCAGGAACTGGGGTTGCAGCAGTTCAGCCAATCCAAGATACGCACCTGGATCGGTGAAGGCGTGCATGTGCTGCTGACCACCGCGCTGCGCGAAGCCGGCAGCAACCGCGATGCCGATCCGGAAATGCCAGTGATGATGCGTCATTATGAAATGAGCCTGCTGCACGACCCACAGTTGTATCCGGGTGTTGCCGAAGCGCTGGCAGGCTTGTGCGAGGCGGGCGCCACGCTGGCGTTGTGCACCAATAAACCCTCGCGTTTTATCGCACCACTGCTGGAGCATCTGGGCATCGCCGCGCATTTCAGCAGTGTGCTCGGTGGCGATTCGCTGCCGCAACGCAAACCCGATCCAGCACCGTTGTTGCAGCTGGCCAAGCAGTTCCAGCACACACCGCAGCAGTGCCTGATGGTTGGCGACTCGGCCACCGATGCCGCTGCCGCAAACGCCGCCGGAATGCCCTTGGCGATGGTGCGCAACGGCTATCTGCGCGGCTTCGATGTACAGAGCTCCGGTGCGGTGGCGATCATCGATGACATGCGGGAATTGCTTGCGTTGAAGTAGAGCGCGTGGAATCACCTGCGTGTGCTCAAGAGTTGCTAACAACACTGAGCAGCTAACGTGCGGTTTCGTTCGCGCCTGGAGAACCAGATCGATCTGCGTCATCCGTTGGTGTAATTGAGCCACCGCATGCCGTGGGCGGCGTTGGAGCAGACGCTTTTGCCACATTTTCCGGCCACGCCAGCCGGTGGCGGTCGTCCCGCGCTGCCGGTGCGCCTGATCGCCGGTTTGCTCTACCTCAAACACGCCGACGACCTGTCCGATGAAGCGGTGTGCGAGCGCTGGCTGGAAAATCCGTATTGGCAGTTCTTCACTGGCGAAGTCGTGTTCCAGACGCGCTTGCCGTGCGATCCCAGCTCGCTGACGCGCTGGCGGCAGCGCCTGGGTCATGCAGCGCGTGCTGCGGCGTCAACGCACGGTGTTGGGGCGGGTGTTGCGCGACATGCAGCGCAAGCTGGACCAGGTGGAACCCGGCGTGCGCGAGCGCATCGCGGTCTGGCTGGAACGTGCGCAACGGCTGTACACGCAGCGTCCGAAGGACAAACAAAAACTGTACGCATTGCATGCCCCGGAAGTGGAATGCATCGGCAAGGGCAAGGGCAAGGCGCGTCAAGCGTACGCATTCGGCGTCAAGGTCGGCATTGCGGTCACCGCCTGCAAGGGATTGGTCGTGGGCGCGCGCAGTTTTCCTGGCAACCCGTACGATGGCGACACCTTGGCCGAGCAGCTGGAGCAGACACGCGGGTTGCTGCAGGATGTGCGCGTAGAACCGACGGTGGCGATCGTGGACCTGGGCGATCGCGGGCGCGAAGTCGATGGCGTGCAGGTCCTGCATCGCGGCAAGGCCAAGACGCTGACGCGGCGGCAATGGCGCTGGATCAAGCGACGACAGGCGGTGGAGCCGGTGATCGAACATCTGAAAGACGACTGCAGGTTGCCTCGCTGCAGGTTGAAAGGTGCACAAGGCGATGCGCTGCACGTGCTCGGCTGCGCCGCCGGCTACACCCTGCGCTGGCTGCTGCGCTGGATCGCGTTTTTGCGTGCCTGGAGGCGGGCGATGGGATGGTCGTCATTTAGCGCCGTGCCGCTGTCACCGACGGCACTTGGCGCTTGAAGGGGATTTTTCAGGAATGACTCTTTAGTGTCGCCCACCGTCCCGCTTAGAGAGGCTAACAAAACTACCACGCTCACCGCCAGGCGGGCGCGGCCGGTGCTCGGAACCGGCATGTACCACTCGTACACTGCGGTTCCTCCGGGCCGTCCGCACTCACACCTGGCGACTGCTCGCTACGTTTTGTTAGCCGCTCTTAATCTTTAGCAGGATGAGAATGAATCGGCGACAAAGTAAAACGCCCCAGCATTTAACTAGGGCGTTCTTGTCAAAACCAGACCTTATCAGCCTGGCAGGGTTTCGATTGGACCTATATCACCGGTCGGAATTCTGCCACCGCAGGTGCCGTAGCAGCCGCCACCGATTAGGACGCCACTACCACCACCACCTGTTCCAGCGGAGCCGCCACCACCGCCACCGCCACCGCCATTCGAAGGCTGTTGAGCGATCTGCTCGGCCATATCTTTCGCTTTCTTGTCACACGGCTTCTCGATATAAACCATGCCGCGACCGGTATGCATTAGAATTTTTACGGTATAGGAAAAATACCCTTTGTAGGAGTTTGCAATCCAATTGCTCTGACCCAGCAGCTTTGAGGCTGCGTCATCAAGCTTACCCATAAAGACGGCATTTGCAGGATTCTTATAATCGCTGAACTTTGGAAATTCCGACAAACTTACTTTGATGGGCGGCAACGGCGGCATCGGCAGTTCCGAGCACGCGGCAAATACAAGGCCGGCAAGCCCGGTCAACGACATCACGATGACGCCCAATTTACCAATAATTCCCATTTACACACCACTCCTTTGTTTAAGAAAATCGGACAAACCTACTGACCAATCGGACGCCTATCCAGTACTGGCGCACTACCGTGCTTAGACGTGTAGATCCTGTTTATCTCAGCATTGAGACGCAACGCCTCCGATTCTCCGAGCATCTTTTGCTCTGTCGAAAGCGGCTTAGACATCATGACTTCGCGAGTGATGGCTGCGCGAGCATCGCCCCGCATTTCAGCAACGCGGGACACGGCATACGCGGCGACAGGATCGCCATTTGAGCTACCGCCCTGAAAGGATGCCAGCATGTTCAATGCAAAAAGGTTGCCCTCCGCTCCAGCGTCCACCAGACGCTGCTGCGCCATGGGATCAGAAGGCAGAAGCCGCGCGTCCAAAATCGTTTGAGCGACTTTGTCTCCGGCTTCCGATGCCTGCTTCAGCAGAGCCTCCGGCGCTCCCATATAGGCCTCAAGCTGCTTTTCATTAGGAAAGCCATGGCGATCTAGCCACTTCTGCTCTGCCTTGCTTTCGACATATCCAGGGTCGTTATCGAAGCTCATTCCATCTCGAGTTTTCGGAACCTCGGGAAACGGGTTCCTGGCAGGAGTGGATGAATCAGGATTGACGCCCTTGCCAACCGCCTGAAATGCACCCTGAGCTTCCACTGACTCGTTCGACTCAGTGAAGGTCTCATTTTGATAAATGCCCTGCGTTGGGACTTCGCCCTTACGCGCTTCGTGCGTCCAGATGATGCCAGCTACTACGACTGCTAGTGCTGCTGCACTTAGCGCTACTGCTTTATTACCCATCTCACTTTCTCGTAATTCCATTACAGCTGCGGATACGCAGTCCTATGGAGCATAGAGTTGCAGATTAGCTCGCTTAACGCAAGCTTAATATTGCGAAAAAATGAGTCGTGTATCGGGAGCAACGGTCCGTCAGTTTTCAAGGCTCGCAGCGCGGACACATTGCATCAAGGCACTGAAGATGAAGGGGCGGATTCAACTCCGATTCGCAACGCTGTTGAGGACCTCTTCGGAGAAGACGTCGAGGGGCGTTTTGAATCCGAGTACCTTGCGTGGACGATTGTAGAGTCGCTGTTCGATCCATCGTAGGTGCGCGTGGGCGATGGTGCTGAAATCGGTCTGTCGTGGCAAGTACTGGCGCGTCGATCCGTTGGCATTTTCGTTACTGCCACCCTGCCATGCACAGTACGGGTCTGCAAAATAGAAATCGCTCTGCAAGCACGCGGTAATGAATTGATGATCGGCGAACTCCTTGCCGTTGTCGGCGGTCAGGGTGTGCACCGTGTGGCGTAGGCCGCCCAGGCGCTGGACGATGGCGTTGCGCACGTTCTCGGCGATGCCGTCAGGCGAGTAGGCCAGCAGATGCAGGCGACTGCGACGTTCGGTCATGCTGACCACCACCGCCTTGCCATGCGAAGCGCGAAGGGTGTCCAGCTCCCAATCGCCGACGGCAATCTGTTCCGGGCTGAAGTCCTCACCCAGCAAGAGCTCGATCCGGGCGATGCGCTCAGCGTCGATGCGCGCACACCGGCTGGCCTGCGTGCGCCGATGCTCGCTGAGGCGCTGCGCATGATCGGGCAGATACTGCCGAGCGTGCCGGTGACGGCGCAGTTCGCGGCTGATCGTGCTGGGCGCGCGCTCCAACGCATCGGCGATGGCCCGCATCGACATCCCGGTTCATATAACGCATGCAAACGGTATCGTTCTCACAGGTCCAGGCGGCTGGATGACATGGGCAACTCCACTTGGCGGTGAAGTCGCTCAGGTCAGGTCGCCTGGACCACGTCACAACCGTTGGTGTTGCGATCCAGAGGTGAAGCCATCGTCGCATTGATGACCTGTTCCATGATCGAGCACGGCCAGGCGAAGCGATATCCCCTCGGTTCGTTCGGATTCGATCTGGCTTGGCCCGCAACAGCTGCTATGCGGTACTTTTGAAGTGGGTGGCACGCTCATGCGGCTCGAATCGATAGTTTACCTATTTACGAATATATTCTTAATCATCGTGCGTCTCGCCGGGTGTCGCATCGTCATCGGCCGCATCGATCATGTCGCTATGCCCATCGTCGTTGTCGGCACGCGCGAAATGCACGGTTTCCACCGGACCACCGATTGCGCGGCTGCGCACCGGCAACAGCGCACTGGCTGCTTCGTATTCGGCGAGTAATGCATGGCGTCGCGCTTCCGGAACTTGCTGCCAATGACAATCGGCCAACGCGCCTTCCAGCGAGTAGAGCAGATTGAGGCTGGGCTTGAACCCGGCACGGCGCACTTTGACGAAGGCGTCCACCGCACCTATCGCCTGCAGATCCTGCTGCGTGCGCAGCCCAACCTGGCGCAGCCATGCCGCGCTCTTGGGGCCGATATTGCGCATCCGCTCAGTGGTCACGCCAAGGCGTCCACAAAGACCTGTGCAATCGCCTCCAGGCCGCGCTGGTCGTCCGCATCGAAGCGGCCCAGCTCCGGGCTGTCCACATCCAGCACGCCGATCAGCGCAGCGCCCTTGACCAGCGGAATCACCAGCTCAGAGCGCGATGCCGAATCGCAGGCGATGTGCCCCGGGAACGCATCCACATCGGCAATGCGCTGGCTTTGCCGGGTGCTGGCGGCCGCGCCGCACACACCCTTGTCCAACGGAATGCGCACGCATGCCGGCAAGCCCTGGAACGGCCCCACCACCAGCTCACGGCCATCGTAGAAATAGAAGCCGGCCCAGTTGAGCGACGGCAACGAATGGAAGATCAGCGCGGCCAGATTGGCGGCATTGGCGACGCGATTCGGCTCGCCGTGCACCAGTGCCTGGGCCTGAGCGATGAGCTGGGCATAGTATTCCGGCTTGCTGCCGGTTAGCGAAGAGGTTGCGAACATCGGTAAAGTCTAGCAGTGGCCGTCCGCAGCGTTGCACCTGCGCTAGCCATTGCCGCATCAGGTCGAGAATACGGTCGATACCGCGAGCAGCCAACCGCAGGTGGCGGACACTACGAAATCAAGTGCGCACGTGCAGGAATGGTGACGCTCGGCAGGGAGCATGCCGATTTCGCACTTCTGTTTCGCGTACTGAGCGCAGCGGCTCCCGCTCGGCCAATGCATTTGTCAGCCTTGCTCAGCGAAGCGTTCGGATGCGCACGCTATGCTGCGCGCCCTCAAGGCAATAGCGGCGCTGCCGCAGGAACGAACGCATGCAGCTTCCAGCGTTGTATGTCACCGGCACCGATACCGGCATCGGCAAGACCATGGGCAGCACCGCATTGCTGCACGTATTGCGCGCGCGCGGGCACACGGTCGTGGGCATGAAACCGGTCGCCAGCGGCTGCGAGCACACCCCGCACGGCTGGCGCAACGAAGACGCGTTGGCCCTGCAAGCCGCCAGCGACCCGCAGCCGGACTATGCCACCCTCAATCCCTATGCCTTGCCGGCACCGCTGGCACCGGAGCTGGCCGCGGCCGACCTCGGAGTGACCCTGTCGCTCAAGCCGATCACCGGCGCCTTCGCGCAATTGCGTGCGCAGGCCGAGGTGGTGGTGGTTGAAGGCGTCGGCGGCTGGGCCGCGCCACTGAGTGCCGATCTGGACCAGGCCGATCTGGTCCGCGCGCTGCAGCTTCCGGTGGTGCTGGTGGTCGGCATACGGCTGGGCTGTATCAACCATGCGCGCCTGACCGCCGCCGCGATCGCCGCCGATGGGCTGGAATGCGCCGGCTGGATCGCCAATGAAGTCGATCCGCAGATGGAGCGCGTCGACGAGAACATCGGCATGCTGCGCCAGCGTCTGGCGATGCCGTGCTGGGGCCGGATTGCGTGGCGGCCGGGCGCCGATGCCGCGACCCAGGCGCAGGAGTTGCAATTGCCGATCTGAGCAAAAGCGCTGGTCGGTAATGGCGTCGCCACCAGGGTGTGGTCGGTAGCCGGATCGCACTGTCACGCACGGAGCACCAAGCGCATGCCACCTGGCGGGTACGCGCTCTTTCGATCGGCCACTGCAAAGGCGCCTGCTTGTTGCGCTGACAAAGATTTGCGCCAGCAGGCAGGTCAGACAGCAGCCAATAAAAAAGCCCGACAGAGGGAGGGATCTGTCGGGCCGGATTGCACGGGGGGAGGGACCCATGCAAAGACGCTGAATTGTGTTGGCCGTTACTTGTGCCGGGTCTTACCGGCACTGGATTGCTCGCTCTTGGCGTCGAACTGCTGCTTGGCCAGCTGGCCGAGCGCGTCGGATGCCTTCAAGCCCAGGCCGACTACTTCCTGATTGGCCGAGGCCAGACGTTCCAGATTGTCGCGTGCCAGTTGCAGTCCCTTTGGCAAGAGGGTCTTGTAGGCGTCCAAGCCACGTGCTTGCGCAACCTCACCGAAAAAAGTGGTGGTCGCGCTGACGTTGCGTTCAAGCGTCTTCAACTGCAGGCCAAACGCGCTTTTCGCATGCTCCATCGCCAATTGGTTGGCACGTGCCGCTGCGGAAGCAAAGCTGCTGAAGCCATTCTCGAACTGCGCCGACATTGCGAACCCCTTGGGGAAGGCTGTGATCGTTGTTGCGTTGCAGCATACGCTGACTATTTATTGCGATGCAACACGTTTGCTGAAATTTTCCTAAACGGCTTCAAGCGCTTTTGTTCAAGTGCCTTTACAAATCAAAAGGTTACCTAACGTCGGAAACAACAAAGCCGCCCTAAAGGCGGCTGGGCATCACACGAGTGCGCCAGTCGATCAGCCGCGATAACGGCAGCCGGACGTGCAGGTTTCATGCACCACGATCTCGCTCAGGCTCGGCAGCGCCGGCTTGAGCTGCTGCCAGATCCAGATCGCCAGACGCTCGCTGGTCGGGTTTTCCAGCCCCTCGATATCGTTGAGGTAATGGTGATCCAGGCGGTCGTAGATTGGCCGAAACGCGGCCTTGATGTCGCCGAAGTCCATGATCCAGCCGGTCTCGGCGCCCGGTTCGCCGCTGACGTGCAGCTCGACCCGGAACGAGTGCCCATGTAGCCGGGCGCACTTGTGGTCCGGTGGCACATTGGGAAGCCGGTGCGCGGCTTCGAGCGTAAAGACTTTGAAGATATCCATGACGTGATGGGCAAACATCGAACGAGAAAAGAAAGCGCCGAGGACGTGGCCAGGGCGCCGATGGACGGACACGACAAGGGCCGCATCGCGGCCCTTGTCGTCAAACCGCCTGAGGTCAGACGCCGCGGCTGGCCGGCCGGCCACTGCCGCCACGCCCACCATCGCGACGGCCTGCACCCGCACCGGCGGCGGCAACACCGGCCTGACGCGGTCCGCTGCTGCGCTGACCACCCGGCTTCTTCGGTCCGGCATGTGCATGCGCATGACGCGGTGCATCGCCATGCGGACGACGGGCGTGGCTCTTGCGCGGAGCGCGCTCGCCACTCGGCTGTTCGGCACGGCCCGGCGCACTGTTGCCCCAACGGATCGGGGTCTGCGGCTCATAGCCCGGCACGTCGCGAATTTCGACATCGCGGCCCAGCATGCGCACGATCTGACGCAGCAGCTTGGCTTCGTCCTGCGCCACCAGCGAGATCGCTTCGCCGGTCGAGCCGTTACGGCCGGTGCGGCCGATGCGGTGCACGTAATCCTCAGCCACCATCGGCAGATCATAGTTGATGACCTTTGGCAGCTGGTCGATATCGATACCGCGCGCAGCGATATCGGTCGCTACCAGAACAGTCACGCGGCCGGCCTTGAAGTCGCTCAGGGCACGCATGCGCTGACCCTGGCTCTTGTTGCCGTGGATCGCTGCGGTCTTGATGCCGGACTTCTCCAGGAACAGCGCCAGCTTGTCGCTGCCATGCTTGGTACGCGCAAACACCAGGGTTTGCTCGCGGCTGTCCTGCGCCAACAGGTGCAGCAGCAGATCGCGCTTGCGCGCGCCATCGACCGGGTGCACGCGGTGGGTAATGCTCTCGGCCACGGTGTTGCTAGGTGTGACCTGGATCTGCATCGGGTTGCGCATGAACTCCAGCGCCAGCTGCTTGATGTTCTCTTCGAACGTTGCCGAGAACAGCAGGGTCTGACGGTTCTGGCGCGGCAGCTTGGTGAGGATGCGCTTGATCGACGGCAAAAAGCCCATGTCGAGCATGCGATCGGCTTCGTCCAGAATCAGCACTTCGATGCCGGACAGGTCCACGCTGCGACGCTCGATATGGTCGATCAGGCGGCCCGGACAGGCGATCAGCAGGTCTACGCCACGACGCAGCGCGTCGAGCTGGTTGCCCATGCCCACGCCGCCGTAGATCACCGCGCTCGGGATACGCAGGTACTTGCTGTAGCCGCGCAGGCTGTCATGCACCTGGGTAGCCAGCTCGCGGGTGGGGGTCAGGATCAGCGCGCGGGGCTTGCGCGGGCCATTGACCGGCTGCGGCGAGGTGCCCAGGTGCTGCAGCAGCGGCAGGCCGAACGCGGCGGTTTTGCCGGTGCCGGTCTGCGCGCCGGCCAACAGGTCATGGCCTGCCAACACCAGCGGAATCGCCTGCTGCTGGATTGCAGTGGGGGTTTCGTAGCCCTGCTCGGCCAACGCGCGCAGCAGGAAGGGCGCAAGGCCCAGGGATTCAAAAGACATCAGGAAGCTCCAAGGAAAGCGTCGCTGCCAGGACAGGCCCGGAGCGCAGACGCATTGCAGATGTAAAAATAGTGAGGCTCGGAGCGTTCCCGTGAACCGCGCTGCGAGATGGTGGATCGACCCAAGAAACGAGCGATGGGTTTGTCGGCACCACGAAAGGCGTCGGGTGGGGCGGGCGAGCGGATCAATCGATCCTGGCCTCGCCGGCTGTCCCTAAGGGAAACGGACGGCCGCATGCAGACCGGGTAAGCATACGCGCGTTTGGCGCGCTGCACAAAAGGCTAGGACTGCGGTTGGGCTCCGGGTCAGTTATTTCAGATGCGACCACTGGTATGGCAGGCCATACAATCGGCAGATCAGTACAGCACAGGATGGTCATGAAGCTAGGTTCCCTGAAGGAAGGCGGCCGCGATGGCAGCCTGATCGTGGTCGCGCGCGATCTGCGTAAGTCAGTCCGCGCCACCGGCATCGTGCCCACGCTGCAGCGCGCACTAGAAGACTGGAGCAACCTCGCGCCGCGGCTGAATGCCCTGTCCGCCTCGCTCAACGATGGCAGTGCCGATGGCGTGTTTGATCTGGATATGCAGGCGTTGGCCGCGCCGTTGCCGCGTGCCTATGAGTTCGTCGACGGCAGCGCCTACCTGCCGCATGTCGAACGGGTGCGTCGCGCGCGCAATGCCGAAGTGCCGGAAAGCTTCTACACCGACCCGCTGATGTACCAGGCCACCAGCGCCGGGTTCTACGGCCCGCGCGATGCGATCAAGGTGATCAGCGAAGACCACGGCATCGATCTGGAAGCCGAACTGGTAGTGATCACCGACGACGTGCCGATGGGCGCCTCGCCCGAGCAGGCTGCCGCGCATATCCAGTTGGTCGGCCTGGTCAACGACGTCTCGCTGCGCAATCTGATTCCGGCCGAGCTCGCCAAGGGCTTTGGTTTCGTGCAATCCAAACCGCGCTCGGCGTTGTCGCCGGTGTTCGTCACCGTGGATGAGTTGGACGAGGTATGGCGCGACAACAAGGTGCATCTGCCGCTGGTCACCCACGTCAACGGTGCCTGGTTCGGCGCGCCCGAAGCGGGGCAGGACATGCAGTTCGACTTCGCCCAGCTGATCGCCCATGCCGCCAGGACGCGGCCGCTCTCGGCCGGCACCATCGTCGGCTCGGGCACCATCGCCAATTGGGACACCACCCTGGGCGCCTCGTGTTTTGCCGAGCAGCGCGTGGTGGAAACCCTGCGCGACGGCAAGCCGAGCACACCGTTCATGTCCTTCGGCGACGTGGTGCGGATCGAGATGTTCGATGCCTACGGCGCCAGCATCTTCGGTGCGATCGAACAGCGCGTCGAACGTCAGCCGCTGCCATGACGGTTGCGATGACGTCCACGAAAGACGTCACGCGAGGCCGTGCATGAGCGCGCAACAACTGGAGCTGTTTTCGTACTGGCGCTCCAGCGCCGCGTATCGCGTGCGCATCGGCCTGCAGTTGAGGGCGTTGGCCTACGTGACGCATCCGGTGCATCTGGTGCGCGCTGGTGGCGAGCAGCACGCATCGGCGTATACGCAGCTCAATCCGCAGGAACTGGTGCCTACATTGCGGCATGGTGCGGTGGTGATTCCGCAGTCGCTGGCGATCCTGGAGTATCTGGAAGAAGCGTTTCCCGACACTAGGCATCTGCTCCCAGCAGCGCCGGCCGAACGCGCCCGCGTGCGCGCATTGGCGCAGGTCATCGCCTGCGATGTGCATCCGCTCAACAACCTGCGTATCACCCAGTTCTTTGAGCACGAATGGCAATTGGATGCTGCGCAACGCCAGGAGTGGACGCATCGCTGGATGCAGCGCGGGTTTGCGGCGCTGGAAGCGCAGTTCACTACCGATCCTCACACCGGAAGCTTCTGCCACGGCGACACGCCGGGCCTGGCCGATTGCGTGCTGATCCCGCAGCTCTACAACGCGCACCGTTTTGAGATCGCCCTGACGCCGTATCCCACTCTGCAGCGCACCGAACAGGCATGCCTGGCATTGCCGGCATTCGATGCGGCGCGACCAGAAACACAGCTGGATGCGTCGCCGAGCAGCTGATTGGTCACACTACCTCAAACCTCGCTCAGATAAACCCGTGACTGATCTTCGGCGCCGCTGCCGTTTCGTAATCCGCATACGGGTCGTGCTCGCCGGAGCTGCCTTCGGACAGGCGGAACTTCAACGCCAGGCCATCGCGCGAGTCGGCTGAGCGCAGCGCTTCCTCCTGCTCGATTTCGCCTGATTTGACCATCCGGAACAGGCATTGGTCGAAGGTCTGCATGCCTTCTTCCAGAGATTCCTCCATCGCTTGTTTGACCTCGTGCACCTGGCCGCGACGCAGTAGGTCGCGAATCATCGGGGTGTTGAGCAGCACTTCGGTAGCGGGGCGGCGGCGCCCGTCCGCGCCCTTGACCAGCCGCTGTGAGACGACGGCGCGCAGATTCAGCGCCAGATTCATCAGCACATTCTTGTGCGCGCTTTCCTGGAAGAAATTGAGGATGCGCTCGATAGTCTGGTCGGCATTGTTGGAGTGCAGCGTCGCCAGACACAGGTGACCGGTTTCGGCGAAGGCGATCGCCGCCTCCATGGTTTCGGCGTCTAGGATTTCGCCGATCAGGATCACGTCCGGCGCTTCACGCATCGCGTTCTTTAGCGCGCTTTGGAAGGTATGCGTATCCAGACCTACCTCGCGCTGATTCACGATCGACATCTTGTGCTTGTGCAGATATTCGATCGGGTCCTCGATAGTGAGGATGTGCCCGGTAGTAGTGCTGTTGCGGTGGTCGATCATCGAAGCCAGCGAGGTCGACTTACCCGAGCCGGTCGAGCCGACCACCAGCACCAGCCCGCGCGGTGTCATGATGATGTCCTTGAGCACCTGCGGCAGATTGAGTTCTTCGATGCTGGGGATCCTGCTGCGGATGGCGCGGATCACCATCCCCACCTCGCCACGCTGTTTGAACACGTTCACGCGGAAGCGCCCGGCATCCTGCAGGGCGATTGCCATGTTGAATTCCAACTCGCGCTCGAACCGCCTCACTTGCTCTTCGTCCATCAACGAATATGCGATTTTCCTGACTATTCCTGGCGGCAACCCCGTATTGCCGAGCGGGTAGAGCTTGCCTTCGATCTTGATGTACACCGGTGCGCCGGTGGTCAAGAACATGTCCGAGGCATTCTTTTCGGTCATCAGCTTCAGGAAGTAGCCGATATCCATGCGCAATGGTTCCCCAACAAACAGCAGCGTCTCGTTGCAAGTGCGCCGCAGGCTTCCGACAATGGCCGTGCTCAAGACCTCTCGCTACGGCTCCCCTAATGACGGCTAGCTTCGCATACTTGCGGCGATCCCTGTACGGCATCGCCTTTTTCATGGTTCTTTCCTCTCCTGTCGCCGCCCAGGTGGCACCGGAGCTCACCGCCGCCGAACAGGCCGTGCAACGCGCCACCCAGGCCGATGCCGACCAATATGCCCCCGATCTGGTCAACCTGGCCCGCCAGGAACTGATGCAGGCCCAGCAGGCGCAACTGGACAAGCGCCAGCGCAAGCAGGTGCCACAGATCGCCTTGCGCGCAGCCGCCGATGCCGATTTGGCCAAGGCACGCAGCGAAGAAGCGGTGGTCGCCGCCCAGCTGGAACAGCGCCGCAAAGAAGTTGCGCAGCTGCAGAACAGCCTCAACACCGGGGAGAGTGGCCGATGAAACTGCATCCACTCCTCTATCTCGGTGTATTGAGCTTGGCCGCACTGCCGCCGCTGGCGATGGCCGCGAAGGACGACCCGCAGGCCGACACGCTTAACCGGCGCTTGGCTGCCCTGCAAAACGACCCGCAAGCCAACGAGTTGGCACGCTTCGAGCGGCTCCAGGCGCAGCAGAGCGTGGCTGCTCTGGCCGAAGCCAAGCGCCGCGACCGTGACGAACTGGTGTTCCTGGCCGATCGCCGGGTCGAAATCGCCGAGCTCACCGCCCGCACCGCACTGGCACGACGCGAGCTGGAGCGGCTGGAAGGCACTCGCAACGATTTGCTGATCGAAGCCAGCCGCCGTGACGCCGCGCATGCGCGCCAGGAGGCTGAGCGGTTGCGCGTGCAGGCGCAGATCCAGGCCGAGGAGGCCGAGCGCATGCGTCAGGCTGCCGAACAGGAAACGTTGGCTCGCCAGGACGCGGAGCTGGCGCTGACCAGCGTGGCCGGCAAGCAGACCGCCAAGCTCAATGCGGCCCAGCAGAAAGCCGTGCAACTGGCGCACGAGGAAGCCGAACTGGTGTCCGGAGCCAAGTTGCCGTCCGCCAGGTTCGAACCCCGCGGCGAAGTGTTTTCGTTGGGCAGTGGTGCGTTCGGTGGCAAGGCTGCACTGTCCGGCGATGCGGCAGGGCAGGTCAAGGCGCTGGCCGAATATCTGAACATCGTCAAGAAAGGTCGGGTGAGCATCGTCGGCTTCGACAGCGATGCAGCCACTGCCAACAAGCGGGCCGAATCGGTCCGTGACGCTCTGGTCGCCGCTGGCGTTACCAGTGCGCGGCTACAGGTGATCGGTAGCAAGGCCGCCGCCAGCAAGACGCGCGCTGCCGATGTCGTTGTGTCGCCGTAACGCAAGTGGTTGGAAGTTAAGGCCTTTTAACCCGGACATGACGCCTGGTTGAACCCCGGTCACTGATTGACGCAGCGGACGGCAAAAGCCCCGTTCTGGCCTTGAACCCCCTCCGCGACCGGCGTAGGGTCGTATTCCTGGGCAGCACACCCGTTGCCTGGAAGTACGGAGGGCCGGGCCAGTGACGCAAGCGCACGCATTCACGCAATTGGGTGAGAAAACCGGTGTTTCAGCCCGCGCGTCTGCTGTTGTAGTTTTGGCTGTTGTGACGCCCGGGTCTTCCATCCCGAAGCAGCGCCCCGTCCCCCAAGCGGCCGGGGCGTTCTTGTTTCAATTGTATAAGAAGGAGGTAATGCCATGTTCGAAGGGCAACCGCAGACCGAAATCGACGCATTGGTCAAGTCCGATCCCGAGTTCAAGCAGCTGTACCAACGCCACAAGCTTTTGAACAAGAAATGCATGGATGCCGAACTTGGCGTGCTCCCCATCGATGACGTGACCTTGGGCCAGATGAAACGCGAAAAATTGCAGGCCAAAGAAAAGCTCACCCGGATGTACGACCAGCTCACGCACTGATCTTTCCCCACCGTCAGAACAAGTTCACCGTCGCGGGCGGTGGCAGCCTCCTCGTCGGCTAGCCACCGTCCGCGTCTTTACTTTTTGGGGCCTTTCGAGCACCTGATTGAGTACGCTCGTTCATAGGCGGGCGCAATCGCTTTAAGAGCGGCTAACAAAACGACTGCGCTCACCGCCAGGCGGGCGCGGCCGGTGCTCGGAATCGGCATGTACCACGCGTACACTGCCGTTCCTCTGCGCCGTCCGCACCCACCTGACGACTGCTCGCTACGTTGTGTTAGCCGCTCTAAGTCTGAATGAGCATTCCCTAGCCGTTCGTCGGATAATGGGCGCCTTAGCCCTGTGCGACGCAGTGACGACACCCCGATGGCGATCCATTCCTCCGTACTCGAACTGATCGGCAACACGCCGATCGTCAAGGCACAGCACCTAGACACCGGCGTCTGCGAACTGTTTCTCAAGCTGGAGGCGGCCAACCCCGGTGGATCGATCAAGGACCGTATCGGTCTGTCGATGATTGAAGCAGCCGAACAGCGCGGCGATCTGAAGCCTGGCACGACGCTGGTCGAAGGTACTGCCGGTAACACCGGCCTGGGTCTGGCGCTGGTCGCGCAGCAGAAGGGCTACCAGCTGATCCTGGTAGTGCCGGACAAAATGAGCCGCGAGAAGATCTTCAACCTCAAAGCCATGGGCGCCCAAGTGGTGATGACCCGTTCGGACGTGGCCAAGGGTCACCCGGAGTACTACCAGGATCTGGCCGCCAAGATTGCATCCGAAACGCCCGGCGCCTACTTCATCAACCAGTTCGGCAACCCCGACAACCCGGCCGCGCACCAATTCGGCACCGGCCCTGAGATCCTGGCGCAGATGGACGGTCAACTGGACGCGATCGTGTTCGGCTGTGGCAGTTCCGGCACCATGACCGGCCTGTCGCGCGCCTTCGCTACCGCTTCGCCGCACACCGAATTGGTATTGGCCGACCCGGTCGGCTCGATCCTGACTCATTACATCGAAGAAGGCACGGTCAGCGAAAAGTCCGGTAGCTGGCTGGTCGAAGGTATCGGTGAGGATTTTCTGCCGGATATCTCCGACTTCTCGCGCGTCAAGAAGGCGTATTCGATCAGCGATGCCGAAAGCTTCCACACCGCGCGCGAGCTGCTGGCCAAGGAGGGTATCCTCGGCGGCTCGTCCACCGGCACCCTGCTGGCTGCCGCGCTGAAGTATTGCCGAGAACAGACCACGCCCAAGCGCGTGCTGGTGTTCGTCTGCGATACCGGCAACAAGTACCTGTCCAAGATGTACAACGACTACTGGATGCTGGACAACGGCTTCCTGGAGCGCCCGCAGTACGGCGATCTGCGCGACCTGATCCTGCGCCCATACAACAAACGCGACACCGTGGTGGTCGGCCCCAAGGATCTGCTGACCACCGCCTACCAGCGCATGAAGCTGTACGACGTCTCGCAATTGCCGGTGATCGACGACGGCGAGCTGGTCGGCATCGTCGACGAAAGCGATGTGCTGCTGCATGTGTACGGCGACGAAGCGCGCTTCCGCGACCCGATTTCCACCGCCATGGTCAGCAAGCTCGATCGTCTGGATCTTGCATCCCCGATCGAAGCGCTGCTTCCGGTGTTCGACCGCGGCCAGGTTGCCATCGTGATGGACGGCAATCAGTTCCTCGGTCTGATCACCCGCATCGACTTACTCAACTACCTGCGCCGCCGCGTGCAGTGATCGCGCAGTGCCACACGCCTGGATAAGACGCGCGGCACCGGCCATTCAGACCTGCTTGTTACAATCCGCCACTTTTTCCGGGAAGCTCCATGTCCAATCGCACCACCACCAGCCACGACGGCGAGCGCGAACTTTCGCCCGCAACGCTGGCGATCCATGGAGGGCAGTCGCCGGATCCCAGCACCGGCGCAGTGATGCCGCCGATCTACGCGACGTCCACCTATGCCCAGTCCAGCCCGGGTGAGCATCAGGGCTTCGAGTATTCGCGTACCCACAATCCCACGCGTTTCGCCTATGAGCGCTGCGTGGCTACGCTGGAAGGCGGCACGCGCGCATTCGCGTTCGCCTCCGGCATGGCCGCCACCTCCACGGTGATGGAATTGCTGGATGCCGGCAGCCACGTGGTGGCGATGGACGACCTGTATGGCGGCACCTTCCGCCTGTTCGAGCGCGTGCGTCGCCGCACCGCTGGCCTGGATTTCAGCTTCGTCGACCTGACCGACCCGGCCGCCTTCGAAGCGGCGATCCGCCCTGAAACCAAGATGGTGTGGATCGAAACCCCAACCAACCCGATGCTCAAGCTGGTCGACATCGCCGCTATTGCCGCCATTGCGCGCCAGCACGGCCTGCCGATCGTGGTCGACAACACCTTCGCCTCGCCGATGCTGCAACGCCCGCTCAGCCTGGGCGCCGATATCGTCGTGCACTCGGCCACCAAGTACCTCAACGGCCACTCGGACATGGTCGGCGGCATTGCAGTGGTGGGCGACAACGCCGAGTTGGCCGAACAACTGGGGTTCCTCCAGAACTCCATTGGCGGCGTGCAAGGACCCTTCGACAGCTTCCTGGCCCTGCGCGGCCTCAAGACCCTGCCGCTGCGCATGCGCGCGCATTGCGAGAACGCCCTGGCGCTGGCGCAATGGCTGGAAACCCACCCCGCAATCGAAAAAGTGATCTACCCCGGCCTGGCCTCGCACCCGCAGCACGCACTGGCCAAACGCCAGATGTCCGGTTTCGGCGGCATCGTCTCGATCGTCCTCAAGGGCGGGTTTGATGCGGCGAAGCGTTTTTGCGAGAAGACCAAACTCTTCACCCTGGCCGAATCGCTAGGTGGCGTGGAGAGTCTGGTGAATCATCCCGCCGTTATGACGCACGCCTCGATTCCTGTGGCTCGCCGCGAACAGCTTGGCATCAGCGATGCGCTGGTGCGGCTGAGTGTGGGGGTTGAGGATGTGGGGGATTTGCAGGGGGATTTGGAGCGGGCGCTTGGCGGTACTTCTTCATGAATCAAATGATCTCCTCTTCCATCGCTGCGTCGGGTTCGCCGACCTCCATGTTGCGCAGCTTCGTCGGCAATCGCGTCCTCATCTACCAGCTAGCTAAACGAGAAGTCATCAGTCGTTATCGTGGCTCGTTGATGGGTCTTGCCTGGTCGTTTTTTAACCCACTGCTGATGCTGGCGGTCTACACCTTTGTGTTTTCGGTTGTCTTCAACGCGCGCTGGGGTGTGGAGACGTCGAACAAGGGCGACTTCGCCATCATTCTGTTCGTTGGTATCTTGGTGCACGGCATTTTTGCCGAATGCGTGAACCGCGCTCCCAGCCTGATCGTCGGTAACGCAAGCTACGTCAAGCGCGTGGTGTTTCCGTTGGAGACGCTTCCATGGGTAGCAATGGGAGCAGCACTGTTCCATGCATTGGTGTCGCTGGCTGTGCTGCTGCTTGCACAGTTGTTTATCCGTGGGGTCTTGCCGATGACGGTGGTGTACCTCCCGTTGGTACTGTTCCCACTGGTGATGCTGACGATGGGTTTGGCCTGGATGCTGTCCGCGCTCGGCGTATTCGTACGTGACATCGGACAAATGACCGGAATCTTGACCACGATCCTGTTGTTCCTGGCGCCGGTTTTCTACCCAGTGACCTCGTTGCCCGAGGGTATCCGCAAGTGGATCTACCTCAACCCGCTCACTTTCATCATTGAACAGTCGCGAAATGTATTGATATGGGGCCTTCCGCCTGATTTCGCTGGGTTGGGTAAATACACCGTCTTTGCTGCGTTTTTTGCCTGGTTTGGCTATTTGTGCTTTCAGAAGCTGCGCCGAGGATTTGCCGATGTCATCTAAGCAATCAGTCCAAAGCGAAGCAGAGCTGGCTATCCGTGTATCGGATGTCACCAAGTGTTTCCAGGTCTACTCGCAGCCGCAGGATCGGCTCAAACAGGCAATTTTGCCGCGTCTGTCGCGCTTCCTGGGCAAGCCCGGTCATACCCACTATCGAGAGTTCTGGGCGCTGAAAGGCGTCAACTTCGAAGTGCGCCGTGGCGACACGGTGGGCATCATCGGGCGCAACGGTTCCGGTAAATCCACCCTGCTGCAGATCATCTGCGGCACCTTGCAGCCAACCACTGGCGAAGTCGCCGTGCGCGGGCGTATTGCAGCGTTGTTGGAACTCGGCGCGGGTTTCAACCCTGAATTCACCGGGCGCGAGAATGTGTACATGAGCGCCTCGATCCTCGGCCTGACGCGCGAGGATATCGATCGCAAATACGATGACATCGTCGCATTCGCCGACATTGGCGACTTTCTCGAACAGCCGGTCAAAACCTATTCCAGCGGCATGTATGTGCGACTGGCATTCGCGGTGATTGCTCACGTCGATGCCGATATTTTGGTGATCGACGAAGCGCTCGCGGTAGGTGATGCCATCTTTGTGCAGAAATGCATGCGCTTCCTGCGCAAGTTCCGCGAGAACGGCACGCTGCTGTTCGTCAGCCATGACACGTCCTCGGTACTGAATTTCTGCCAGAGCGCGGTGTGGCTCGATCGTGGTGAAATGCGGATGCACGGTACGGCGCAGGAAACATGCAATGTGTATATTGAGTACTGCTCCCAGGAAGTGTATGGCGACACGGTCAAGCTACAGTCGCGGCAGGCAGGGAAGAGCGAGCCAAAGGCACCGCCGGCAGTCCGTATTGAGAAGGACCTGAAGGTTGAGCTCTTCGACAACGTTGCCAACTCGGGTGGATGGCAATCTGGCGTTGCCAGCATCGACTCGGTGACCCTGTGCAATGATCAGGGCGAACCTTTCACTTCTTTTTCCGGTGGCGAAGATGTCTTGTTGAAGGTGCGGGCCACTGCCTACCAACCGCTGCAGAGTCCGCTGATTGGGTTTTTTGTCAAGGATCGGCTTGGACAATCGTTGTTCGGCGAACACACCTATACCTATGTGCAGCCGCCCATGCAGGTAGAGGCTGATACCGGCCTGGAGGCATCATTCCGTTTTACTCTGCCACTTCTGCCCAACGGCGAGTACTCCATGACGGTCTCTATTGCCGATGGCGATCCATACGCCAATACCCAGCACGCCTGGTTGCATGATGCGGTATTGATTCGTGTCGCCTCGCCGCGTTTGCGCTATGGGTTGGTGGGTATCCCGTTCGATGAGGTAACGATGAAACGGACGGATGCAAGATCATGAGCAGCGTAGCTGCTCTGCCGTCGGTGACGGAGCGTCACGGATTCATTCCTCCATTGTTGACTGACGACCCGCGCATTTCCGTTGGTCGCTTCACTTACGGAAATCCACAATTCAAGTTGTGGAGCGAGGGTGAGCGCATTGATGTCGGTGCATTTTGTTCGATAGCCGATGGTGTGCTCATCTTTGGCGGTGGCGAGCATCGCCTGGATTGGGTTACCACGTATCCGCTACGGATCGCACTGAACTCCCCGGGCGCAGGGCAGGACGGACATCCGCACACGAAAGGCCCCACCGTCATCGGTAACGATGTCTGGATCGGGCATGGCGCCATGGTGGTTTCCGGCGTCGCTGTAGGTGATGGTGCGTGCATCGGGGCTGGCGCAGTCGTCAGCAAGGATGTGCCGCCTTATGCCGTTGTCGCGGGTAATCCGGCGCGTGTAGTGCGCATGCGCTTCGACGAACAGGTCATCGCGCAACTGCTGAAGATTCGCTGGTGGCAATGGCCGATCGAAAAGATCCGTGCATTCGAATCCCTTCTCTGCGCTGACGATATCAGCGCGTTTCTCGCTGCTGCCGTCTCGCAGAGTGACGAGTCCACTTCTCCTTTGGCCAATCAGACCGTTTGATGATCGACTTTTCACTATCTCCCAGTATGTTGATCGCTCCGCGATCGGTCCCTTTCAGCGCATGGCTGGGGCATGTCCCGTTCGCGTCGTGGCTTGTTGAGCAGCTTCGGCCGCGGTCGATCGTGGAGCTGGGGACGCATAGTGGTGCATCTTTCCTTGCCTTCTGTCAGGCGGTCGAGGAGCAGGAACTCACCTCGCGCGTGTTTGCAGTCGATAGCTGGGAAGGCGACGAACACGCCGGCTTCTATGGCGACGACATTTACAACGAGCTACGTGGTTATCAGCAGCGCAACTACCCCGGTATCTCCGAAATGCTGCGGATGCGCTTCAACGAAGCGCTGGAATACTTTGCTGACGACTCGATCGACTTGTTGCACATCGATGGGTTACACACCTATGAAGCGGTGCGCGAAGATTTCGAGACGTGGTTGCCAAAGCTTACCAGTTGTGGTGTTGTGCTATTTCACGACACCTGTGTGCGCGAGCGTGGTTTTGGAGTCTGGCAGTACTGGGCCGAAATCAGCCAGCAATATCCTGCATTCGAATTTACCCACACTTATGGGCTTGGTGTGCTGCTGGTTGGCGAACAACGTAATCCAGCTCTATTAGAGCTTGCCGACACCGCTTCGGCGGGTGCGTTCGCACCGATTAATCGCTTGTTCGACGTGCTTGGGCGCAATGTCAAGAATATCGAGGAGCTTGAGCGCGTCTATGCAGGTCTGGCCGATGCGCGTGGTCAGGTTATGCATCTGACTCAGCAAGGGCAGATGCAGCAGCAGCACGTACAACACTTGGAGCAGCAGGCACAGCAGCTGCAGCAGCAATTTCAGCAGCTGGAGCAGCAGGCTCAGCAACACCTCCATGACCTGGAACGGCAGTCCCAGCAACACGCGTTGCATGTCCAGCAATTGGAGCAGCAGGTTCAGCAGCTTTCACAGGACTCCGCGGCGTCTGCAGAGCTGCAGCGGGCAGTTGCCGAGGAGCGCGCACAAGCGCTGAATGCAATCAAGGCGTTAGTGGTGCCACGTTTGGAGAGTAGTGAGCAAAAACTCGACAAGGTGTTGCTGCAACAACGTTGGTGGCGCCGTTGATTGGCAACTGAATTCACGCCATGTGCCTTGGCCGTAAGGTTGTTGCCAAGAGCACAAAAAGACCAGAGGGCTCTGGTCATGTACGATCAAGCGGTCTGTAGCAGGGGGATTTCTGCTTCCAGCCTTGAAGGTGTCTCGGTAACCGGGATCTATCTGAATTTTTGGGATAACAATGTCGACTGTAAAGCCAATTGCCTTTTATCTGCCGCAGTACCACCCGGTAGCTGAAAATTCAGAATGGTGGGGTCCTGGTTTCACTGAGTGGACCAATGTAGCCAAAGGGCGGCCGAATTTCGTTGGTCATTATCAGCCGCATGTTCCTCGCGAACTTGGGTTCTATGATCTGCGTCTTGTCGACAATATGCGAGCACAGGCGGAGCTTGCCAAGCTGTACGGTGTGCATGGGTTCTGTTTCTATTACTACTGGTTCGATGGGCGCCGTATCCTCGAGCTGCCGATCGACAACTATTTGAAGAGCGACATCGAGTTTCCATTTTGCATCTGCTGGGCGAACGAGAACTGGACGCGGACCTGGGACGGCATGGAAAAGGACGTCCTGTTAGAGCAGAAGCACGGGGAGGATGAAGATCGCCGGTTCCTTGAGGATATTTTGCCGTTGTTGAGCGATCGACGTGCGATCCGGGTGGACGGAAAGCCGATGCTACTCGTCTATCGTGCAGACTTGTTTCCGGATTCAAAGCGCACCGCAGAGCGCTGGCGCGATGTCGCACGGCAGCACGGCATTGGCGAAATCCATCTGGTCGCCGTGCAGTTTTACGGAATCGTCGATCCCCGCGACTGGGGTTTCGACGCTGCCGTCGAATTTCCACCTCATACCTTTCTCGGCTCCGAAAACCGAGTCACCCATCATGTCGATATGCTCAATCCGGAGTTCCGGGGCGGCATAGCTGACTATCGCAAGGTTGTCGCGCAGTCCATCAGCCGCGAAAAACCTGATTTTCGCTGGTACCGCGGCATTGTCCCTTCGTGGGATAACACTGCCAGACGTCAGCACACGTCTCACATCCTGTTGGATTCTTCACCGTCGATCTACCAGTATTGGCTGCGCCGGCTGATCGATTACACGCGTGTCAACAATGCCCCTGAAGATCAACTGATCTTCATCAACGCCTGGAACGAATGGGGGGAGGGCTGCCATCTCGAACCCGATCTGAAGCATGGCTTGGCCTACCTTGAAGCGACGCATGCCGCGGTGACGGGAGGGCGCCCCGACCTGGAGGAACTCTTCAGCGACGGTCAGCTGCTTCGTGCGCTCGGTGGTGAACGCGCGACGGAGCTGCTGGATGATCGCGACCGCCTTATCAACGAAGTGGTACTGCTTTCAGCGGAACTACGCCGCGCCAAGCCGTTGGAAGCCCCTCTCATCAAGCCATCGCGCGTTCGATCTTTGATTGGAAGGGTGCTGAGGCCCTTCCCGCGATTTCGTGCGTTCGCCGTCCAGGTTTACCAGGTATGGACCCGATGACGGCCACGCGTCGGGTAGCGGTCGTCGCACACTTCGACGCCGAAGGCTTGCTTACAGAGTTCACTCGGCGCCTGCTTGACGAGTTGCTGTCGCACGCCGAACGGATCGTATTGGTATCGACCCGGTTGGCGCCCGAACAGGCCCTTGGTCTGGATGACCGGATCACGGTGATCGTGCGCGAAAACGTCGGCTACGATTTTTACTCGTTTCGTACCGGTATCTTTGCCGTCGAGGCGCTGTATTCCTACGATGAGCTGATCATCGCCAATGACAGCGTGGTCACGATTGATCGGGGCGGCATCGGCAAGGCATTCGCACAGATGCACGACGTCGACTGCGATGTTTGGGGGATGACAGAGTCGTTGCAGGTCACTCGCCACCTTCAGTCGTACTTCCTAGTGTTCCGCAAGAGCGCGTTCTTTAGCCATTACTTTGATCGATTCTGGAGAAATGTCCGCGTATTGGACGATAAGTGGGAAATCATTCTTTCCTATGAAGTTGGCTTGACCCAATGGCTCCTCAGTCATGGTGCGAAGATCGGGGTTGCGTATCGCCCTGACGCAACCGCAAAGCGGGTGGCGGCGGCCAGAATAAAGCGCAAGCGGCTACGCGAAGGTGTCAACGCTCTTATCGCAGCGCCGAGCAAACAGGGAGTGCTCCAGGCCAATCCCGCTCATTACCACTGGGACGAGCTGTATCGCCGGTTTGGCTTTATCAAGAGCGAAGTGCTTCGCGAAGATCCGAACGGAGTGCTCGACGTGGAGTTGGCAAGCGTCATTCCCGATGCGGATGTGCGGGCGATGATAGAGCGTGAAGTCGCGCGGATGCGCCAGACACGTAAGAACATCATGCCGATCGTTACTGGAGACGATTCTCCCGCTTCGGATGAGCTGGAACATTACGGTGTGGGAGCAATAGATGCAGAAAGTCTAAGCTCTCGTTTTGGGATCGTCCTGCACCTATTTCATATCGATCTGATCGATTCGATTTGCGCCTATATGCGCAACGTGATCGTCGATTACGATGTCTTCGTGTCTGTGAAGTCGATTTCCGACCGGCGAATTGCGGTTCGTTACTTTCAGGAGCATAAGATCCGGGCATCCGTATTCATCCATCCTAATATTGGACGCGATGTTGGGCCATTCATCAGCCTGCTCAACACAGGGCTGCTCGATCGCTACGACGCTGTCTGCAAGATACATTCGAAGAAGAGTGTCTACCACGATGGCGGCGGCCAGTGGCGCGATGATCTGATGAAGGCGTTGCTGGGATCGTCGTTCGACGTTCTGAGAGTGCTTCGCGCTTTTGATGATCATCCGGCATGCGGCATCGTCGGTCCCGAGTCGGCTTACCTCAGCAACGCAAGATTTTGGGGGGGCAACGAGGAGCGCCTGCGTGTTCTTGCAGCCGAGACCGGCATCGAAGAAAAGCGGATCCGTCTTGGTTTTTTCGCAGGTACGATGTTCTGGTTCCGTCCCGCCGCGCTGAGTGCACTTCGGGCGCGAAGCATCGGATTAAGCGAGTTCGACCCGGAAGCGGGGCAGCGGGATGCTACGCTGGCGCATGTGATTGAGCGCTTGTTCGTGCTTTGGGTGGAGCAGGCAGGTTTTTTCGCAGCTACCACGCGTTCGCCAAACGCTGCTTTACGACAGGAGAGTTACGAAAATCAGGGAATTTTCGTCCTGCCTTCCTAACTGGTTCGATCAACGGAGCATGGTAATGGATGATCAGCAGTGGTATGAGCTTCTTCTCCGTTCAATCAATGACTCCTCGCTCGGGTTGCCCGGTTTTCCGTCTGTCTATCAGCAGGAGGTGTTCGTTGGCAAATCCAACGAAGTCGCCTTGGCCGAAGCATTCACGTTCTACAAAATCGTGAAATCCGGGGCGAATTCAACTCCGATTCGCAACGCTGTTAAGGACCTCCTCGGAGAAGACTTCGAGGGGCGTTTTGAATCCGAGTATCTTGCGCGGACGATTGTAGAGCCGCTGCTCGATCTATCGCAGGTGCGCGTCGGCGATGGTGCTGAAATCGGTCTGTCGTGGCAAGTACTGGCGCGTCAACCCGTTGGCATTTTCGTTGCTGCCACGCTGCCAGGCACAGTACGGGTCTGCAAAATAGAAATCGCTCTGCAGGCAGGCTGCAATGAGCCGATGATCAGCAAACTCCTTGCCATTGTCGGCGGTGAGGGTGTGCACTGTCTGGCGTAGACCACCCAGCCGCTGGACGATGGCGTTGCGTACGTTCTCGGCGGTGCCGTCAGGCGAGTAAGCCAGCAGATGCAGGCGACTGCGGCGTTCGGTCATGCTGACCACCACAGCCTTTCCGTGTGAGGCCCTGATGGTATCCAGCTCCCAGTCGCCGATGCGGCTGCGTTGCTCCACCACGCTTGGGCGCTGTGTCCAGCTGCGCCGATGTGTCAGCTGCCCGCGGCCATCGCGCACGCCCCGCCGACGGCGCTTGCGGCGGCGCTTGCGTAGATGCGTGAACAACTGACCACCGCGCTTCTGGTCGGCGTAGATGTGCCGATAGATCCATTCGTGACTGGCCAAGCCGGTGCGACCGGCAATCTGTTCCGGGCTGAAGTCCTCGCCCAGCAAGATCTCGATCTGTGCGATGCGCTCAGCGTCGATGCGTGGACGCCGGCTGGCCCGTGTGCGCCGATGCATCGCTGAGGCGCTGCGCGTGATCTGGCAGATCTGCCGAGCGTGCTGATTGCGGCGCAGTTCGCGGCTGATCGTGCTGGGCGCACGCTCCAACACACTGGCGATGGCCCGCATCGACATGCCGGTTTCATATAACGCATGTAGACGGTATCGTTCTGACAGGTCCAGGCGGCTTGATGACATGGGCAACTCCATTTCGCGGTGAAGTCGTTCAGGTCAGGTCGCCTGGACCACTTCACAACTGTTGGTGTTGCGAATCAGAGTTGAAGCCGCCGGGGGAACTTATTTGCCAATCAGATGCGGGTTTTCCTGCGCCGACCTTTCATGGTCGGACGCAATGTGCATCGCCATGTCCGAACACCTGCGCTTTTACAAGGACATCGTCTTTATCTTCGGCCTCTGGGGGTGGGGCGCTAGATCAGGTAGCAGCCTGCAATCAGATCAGGCGCGATGGAAAGGCGAGGGCGCCGGGCTTGTCAGGGTAATTCAGGGCCTGAAATCGATATTCGAAGCCAGGGGACAGAACCGCCCTCGCGTATAGAGCCATGCGCTCACCTGGCCGTTGGCGGAGATCACATAGCCACGCCAGCCGGTTGTGCCGGAGGCGCCTGCCACGGCCTGAGCAACGTCGGGGCGTACCTCACCGAGTACGCCATAGCCCACAGTGGCGTCATCCTGTCCGGTGAGCACGATAAGCTTTGCCTTCCGGTCTGCTTCGGCCAATGCCCAACCGTTGAGCAACCAGGCGCCATCGATGTGCTTGGCATCATCCAGCGAGCCTTTGCATGCGGTGGCGTCCACCCGATCGCGCGAGAATTCAAGCGTTCCGATGTTTCTAACCCAATCCTTGCCGTAGACGGTCAATCCTTCCTTGTCGGCATAATTCATCAGTGATACGACGATATCCTGCCCGTTGCGCGGATACATCCAGTCGATATAGCTGCCATCCCGGATCCCCATCTTGACGCCCAACACTGCAACATCACGGTAGAACGGCTGCGGCGGCATGGTCATCATGACGCGCTGGCTCCATAAACCAGCGGGCAGTACCAGCACGCCAAGTACCACGACGACAGTCCAGAAGCGTGTCTTGCTGGCAATATCGGCAAACAGCAGAAACGCACTCAGCCAGGCGATCAACGCAGGGGTGGTATAGCGGCTAGTGACCGCGGTATCGAGGCCCAGGTTGTATCGGCCACTGCCTGCTAACAGAGCGGCTGCCGCGGCAAACGCGAAGGCGGCTCCGATGTATAAGCGATAGCTGTTGAGCTCGCCACGCCGCACCAGCAAGACACTCATAGTCGTCACTGCCATCAGCAGCAACGTGCCGACGATCAGTGGCGCATGCAGGCCAGCGCCGAGAAATGCCGCTGGGGAACCCAGAAAATTCAGCGCGTAATGGATGACGTCGATCGGATGGTGCAGTATGCCGTCCACCGGAGATGCATGATAAGGGGGGCTCCGGTAACCATGAAAATACAGCGCCCACGCAACGCCCATGGCCGCAATCGCAACGAGGCGGTGCTTCCATGTCAACCGCAGCATGAAGGACATGACTACCAGAACGGGAAACGCGATCAAGCCATTGCTCATGCTGAGCATTGAGGTAAATGCCAGCACCAGACCAAGCACCTGAGGTGTCAAGGGTCCTTCCCGAGTGGATCGGCTGTATGCAAGGAATGAGGCGATGGCAAAAAGGTAGACGGCGATGAACTGACTCTGGAAACCCCATGTCAGGTTATCGTCCTGCATCCATAGAAAACGTCCGGTAAGCACTACGCCGACGACGACGGTAAGTGAGTGGCGCTGCGTGGCAAAGCGAATATATGCAACGATGAAAACGGCAGCGATGGCCAGGTGCAAAATCACATTTGCCGGAATCAGCAGATAGCCCTGCCCTTTGAAAAAGTGCAGGTCCAGCCAGAACAGGGCGCGGGTCAACACGATCCGATGTTCATTGTGCTGTGCCCACCATGCGCTCGTGTCTCCATTGCCGAGCTTCTGCCAGAACCCAATCATTCCGTCCCACTCGTCCATATAGATCGTGGACGAAAAGTGCTGAGCGACGCCGAAAATCGTGCTGAGCAGAATGACCAGGCCACCAAGCAGCCACCACGCAGAAAGCAGGCCCCGCCAGTGGCCCAGGCTCCGCTCGGACAGCGGTGGCAGCGGTTTCGAGTCAGTAAATCGATTGTCGGAACTGTTTTGGTTCACCGGAAGTTTTCCCTGCTCAAAGTGACGATCGATGTGACATGCCGCGCTCCGGTAACTTTAACGCCCGCCTTCGACCACAGGATACGAAGCGACCGCCATGCATTGCGTGATGCCTGCTCAGCCACCGCGTGGAATGCCGGCCTGCGAGCTTTGTCAGGAATGCCCGCCGGTGTGCGAACGCGGTTCAGGTTCTGAACGAAAATCGCTTATGCCCGAGGTAACTGGTGATCACCGGCACGACGACGCCGATGCTGTGGGCGATAGTCTCATTGTGGAAATCCACACCGATGGCAGGCAGCAGCCATCGTGCAAGCAGGAGACTGATGACGATCGTCTGCACCACAGCCACCAGATTGATCAAGATGAACCACATGACCTGATGGTGGAGACGATTGCGAGCTTCGCTGAAAACGAACAGCTTGTTGAGCATGAATGCCGACATCATACCCAACAGGTAGGCAATGATGATCGAAGGCACATAGTCCATCCAGTGGCTAAGAGCGATGCGCGAGCCGAAGTTGACCGCCGCAGCAAGACCGCCCGCAAACAGGAACATGATGAACTGACGAGACGGAACGGTAGCCTTCACTTGCCGGCAGCACCTTGGGCCGCCAGGCGGGCCAACGTCTGGCCTACCGCGATGCTTTCGTTGATCGAGCGGTCTTCCGGATAGTAGTAGGCTGTGTCCGCCATGAAGAATCCCGCCAGAGGAGACTGCATCGACGGCAGCATGTCTTGGAAGCCTGGCGGACAGATGGTCTGCGCGTACTCATACCGGTGGCAATGTGTTGCACGGATCCATTCCGCCTTGAATGCTGGATTGATCATCGGCAAGTAGCTGATCACCTCGTCGATGAGCTGCTGGTTGGCCCATCTCCACTTGGGATGGGTCTTTGGCATGTAGTAAGGCGCATACACGATGTGCTCCCCCGGACCCCTGCCGGGGTTGAGGTTGCTGTATTCGATCAGGCCAGGGATGTCGATACGCTCATCGCTGATGTTCATCCAAAAGTTTTCGCTGACCGGGTGCGACAACTTCAGGATCACGCAAGCTACCGGGATGTTGTCGATGACGGCGATCTTGTCGGCATAGTCCTTGGGCAGGCAAGGGACCAGCTTGGGGACGTACTGGATGGGTGCGGTAGAAATCACATTGGTATAAGCCTTGTGCGTTTCCGGCGTGAGGATGCCTGTTACCTTGCCGTCCTTGGACGTGACTTCCTCAATCGGTTGGCTCAGTAGGATGTTGCCGCCAAGGCGACGGACCTCTGTCGCCATCCGGTCGAGCAGCACCGCTGACCCCCCCTCCAAGTAACCCATGCTTTCATTCAAAAGATTGCGCCGCGACAGCGCCACACGCTTGATGCGCGTGCCGATCCAGGATGCTGACAAGTCATTTTGATACTCGAAGAACTTCAGTGCGAAGGCCTTCTCCCACATTACCTTGTAGGCCTTGGGGCCGATCCAGCGGGTGATCCAGTCGCGCGCGTTCTCCTTGTCCAAGGCTGACCAGTCCTTGATTCCCTTGGTATGCATCACGTGCAGC
Source organism: Xanthomonas fragariae (assembly GCF_017603965.1). Classification (NCBI taxonomy): domain Bacteria; kingdom Pseudomonadati; phylum Pseudomonadota; class Gammaproteobacteria; order Lysobacterales; family Lysobacteraceae; genus Xanthomonas; species Xanthomonas fragariae. Next base: position 620,733 of record NZ_CP071955.1, read on the forward strand.
GCATAACGCACTTTGTCCACCAGCCCCAAATGCGGGAAGCCGAGCAACGCAAAGGGTGTGCCCCATTTGTGCAGTCTGCCTTGGTAAAAATACCCCATCTTGGTGTCCGTCCAGTGCAGGCGGTCCGACAGCTGCATCTCATCGAGCAGCGAAAACAGCGGGTAGTCGGTCTTGCAGATGAAGTGGTAATAACGCTCGATACGCAGGCCATCGAAATCGAAGTCGGCCGACATGCCGCCTATACGGTCGTCGCGTTCATACACATCGACCTGGTGACCCTTCTTAAGCAGCTCCAGTGCTGCCATGAGGCCCATGGGGCCGCTTCCGATGATGGCGAATGTGCTCATTGATGTGGTTCCGTCTATATTCTGTCTGGTCAGCGCTGCAACACGATGTGGCTATAGCGCGGGTCGGTGTAGCTTTCACGAATGGCGTCTTCGAACGATGTCTGACGCACACCGAACACCGCTTCGGTGTCGATCCCCTTGAAGTCGTCTCCAGCGCTCAGTGCCTTGAGCTGGTCTGCTGTGAAAGGAGGCTTGCTGGTGAACAGTGAGTAGGTGCGTAGAAGGAATGCAAAGAAGCCGATTGGGACGTGCACGATGATGGTACGGAGATTCTTGACCCGCTTGATGGTGCGGATGATATCGACGTAGTCCACCCGGGTCTCGCCGACGATGTCGTAGGTGCCTTCCGGTTCGGTTTCGATGCACTTGGCGATGCAGCGACAGAAGTCACGCTCGTACAACGGCTGGCGCATGAAGCGGCCATCGCCGGGAATCGGGAACACGGCCGTGCGCTCCATAAAGCGAGACAGCCAGCCTAGATGCTTAGGATCGAACCAGCCGAACATCAGCGTCGGGCGCAGCACGCAATGATGCTGGCCACTGGTCACCACCATCTCTTCCTGGGCGCGCTTTGTGTTGGTGTAGTCATCGTTGGCAACCGAGTTCACCACCGATGAGCTGATGTGCACCATATAAGGCACTGCGGCCGCCTTGCAGGCGGCCAATACGTGTGCCGTGGCCGTCTGGTTGTTGCGAACGAACTGATCGGTGCTCTTGCCTGTGATCTGTGCGTGTAGCTGGACTACCAGCCGCGCGTCCCGGAAGGCTTCGGCCCACTCGCCTGGCTCGGCAAGATCTGCATGGATAGTCTTAACGTCTGGATGTAGGCTTTGCATAATGCCCAAGTTATGCGCATGCTTGTCGATGGCGACCAGCTGGGTATAACCCTGTTGCTTCAGCTCGACGATTAGGTTCTGCCCTACTAGGCCTGCGGCGCCTGTCAGGATGATTTTGTCATTCTTCTGTGCCATGGATGGACTCGGAAACGGATGGGATGAGATTCGCTCTGGCAATGTCATGGGTGGCGCTTCGGTATAGCTAAACGGGCCATGCTGGCGTCATGATGCGATCGAGTTGCCGACTGAGCAATCATTGCCGGCCGTAGTATTCATTGGTGGCAGCATGCATTGGCAATTTTTGCTTGTAGAGCATGCAGCTTTACAACGGGCGCCTGACATGGCATTCGACTCGTCGTTGATAGGTTTTTTGCAACAGTATCAATAGGTGTCCCGGATAGTCCTTGGGAAAGGATCATGTTGGCAGATCGATCGGCTATCACTGCGCTCCCTCGTAGAGATAAACGATGCGAATAGCAAGCCGCCGCAGAAAAATATGGTTCCCAATAGATAAAGCGCTTGCAGGTCAGGTAGGAAATGTCTGTCCAATATATAGATGAAAAGCGCGGCCGCGACGTTGGCGGCGCAGATCGGATAAAAAAGATAAGCGCTGCTGCGCCAGGCAGCAGCTAAGACTACAAGTTGCAGTAGCAACGTGCCTGCGTAAGCGCCTGTATGGATTGTCGTCGTCCCGCCTTCAAATAGCGCTGTGACCCAAATGAATATGGTAAGGGTGATTGTCGCTGCCATTTGCAGCATGTCTTTGAATGCGAGATCGGCATGTCTGCTGCGTCGGGAGCGCAAGTAAATAAGCGATAAGCAGGGCAGTAGCAATAATGGCGTAGAAAACCACATTGAATGGAATGTATAGAAGAAGTCATCATCGATGAAGCGCGACGCCATTGCTGGGTCTTGCTGCGCGATGGTCCGCATTAAGTCGTAGGGACTTGATAGCGCCCCCTTGAGGATCGCGGAAAAATTCTCCATTCGGCCAGAAATCCATGTGGCAGGGGTCAGTTGAGAGTAGGCGCTGGCAATGGCATGCATCGCGGTTTCATCACTGACAGGGATTTTGCCGGCAAAATGCCATTTGAGCAGGCGGTCTCCTGGTGGGTCAACGAGCCGTTGATATGCAATCCACGGAAGATAGAGGACGATTGCAATTGAGCCGGCCCGCACCAACATGGCCACGCTCTGACGGCGGTAAAAAGCCAGGTGCACGAGGGAGGCGCCTACCAGGAAAAACAATGCGCCGCCATGGGCAAGCAGTGCCATCGCTGCTGCGATGCCTGCTTGGCCCCATCGCCTGGGCATACGTTCGCCCGGGAAAAGCGCTAGATAGTAGATCAGGGAAAAGGCTGCCGCAAAAAGCTTGGGCCAGACGAAAAGCGTATTGATGAGCATCGACGCGGAAAGGCAGAGCACAAGCAACGCAATTGCCTGAGCCCTGGTGTTCACTAGACGAGCGAGCAGCGAAGCCAAGGGTAGCAACACCAATGCCTGTGCCCAAGTCGATATGCCTTGGTAAACCAGTGCACGCGTTTCGGGCAATACCTTGTACAGCATGAGATACAGCCCTACCTGGAGGGGAGGGCGGTCACTACTGAGCCAATCGCCTACCATCGGTACGTCGATTTTGCCGCGTGCCAGCATGTCGCCAAAGAACAACGGGAGCCAGGCATCTGTCGACAGGTGAGACCACCGGATGGCAGGGTCGCCATTGGGCTGCCCGTCCCAGTGGAACGGGAACAGACCGACCCAGAGCGTCAGAACTGCGAACATAAGCACAGGCAACAGTGCCTTTTGCATGCCGGCAAGCTCAGTTAGCAGCGTATGGCGTCGCCAACCGAGCAGCAGCGCAGCAGGGAAAGGCAAGATCAGAAACAATGACGCCATCACACCACCCAACTGGGGCGATGCGACGTAGCCAATGAAGATCAGCAGCCAGGCGCAGCTGCCGGCAAGCAAGCCTTGGAGCAGCCGATCGCGAGGGTGACCAACTCCAGCTCCAGAAAAGCACAAGCACACTGCGATCAGCCACGTGTTGCCCAACAGCACGGCCGCCAACATGGGCAGCAAACCGTTTGCAAAGGCCTTGGCAGGGCTAACTTTTGAAGCGCCAATTCCCGCCCAGCCAAAATGGTCGACGGATCGATCTTCAATACGGATCCGAAATCCGGCCTGCGAAACACGGGGCGGGATCTCTAGCATTACGCGTTGCCAGCGCTCTCGTGGCTGGGAAGGAAACAGCGGGAACGTTGCCTTGCCTGCATTGGCAACCGCACTGATGGTCACGCCCGGGGTATTTGGGTAGCCGGTCAGCATGACTTCGACGTTTCGCGTGCCTGGCGGATAGGTCTGGGATTCAATCGTGCCGGTCCAGCCGTCACCGCCCTCGCAATATGTAATGCGGCCATCAACCGTTGGGTCAGGCGGCAGGAAAGGAGAGCTTGTTGGAGCACACCCGCCGTTGGTGTCCAAAACCGGGTCTTTATAGGCACTGCATCCGTTCACGAACAACAGACAAGCGAGCAGCAGGCCCTTCAGGACGTAGAGGGGTAGGTTCCCGATAGTGCGGGGGGAGACAACGCCGTGATCAATAAGGCCAGTAGCATTGGTGCTGAAGACCGCAATAGCGTGTTTGTCGCTCATGTCAGAGCTTGATCCTGCGGAAAACGAATTCTGGTATGTTTTTGATCACCAGCATGATGGCCCACCAAAAAGCCGGCAGATAGGCCACAGCGCGACGCTTGTCCACTGCACCGATGATCCCCCTGGCGATCTGGTCCGGCTTTGCCCACAGTGCGCCCTTTTTGAACGCTGCGGTCATGGGTGTGTCGACGAAGCCCGGCTTGATCGTGAGCACGTTGATGCCTTCCGCGTGCAAACGCTGGCCGAGTCCGCTCAGGTACGCAGTCACAGCCGCTTTGGCGCTGCCGTAGAGATAGTTGCTGGCACGGCCGCGGTCGCCTGCCACCGAAGAAATGACTGCAAGCGTGGCGCCCGAGGCCAGCCGTGGCACGATCGCTGCGCACAACGCGATGGTAGAAGTACCGTTGGTTGCGAATTCACGAAGCGACAGTTCGACCGATGCGTTGCACGCAGCCTGATCCGGCAGCGTGCCATGTGCAATCAATACGATATCGACGCCGCCCAATGCAGCCCAGGCAGCATCCAGGATGTCGCCATGACGTGCATTGTCGTTGACATCCAGTACGCCGATGCTGCTCTTGGCGCCACGCGTCGTAAGGTCCGCGGCAATTGTTTCCAGGCGGCCTGCCTGTCGGCCGAGCAGATGGATGGCGGCCCCGCGTGCGGCGTAGCGGCGGGCGGTTGCTTCGGCGATGGCCGAGGTGGCACCGATGATAAGAACGCGTTGCATGTCTACTCCGTGACCCGGCGCCAGAAGCCGGAAGAAAAGCGTGGATCGAGATAGCTGCTGAATTCGCGCCAGCGACCGTAGGCGCGCTGGAACGAATGCGCGGCCATACGTGCATCCTTGGCAGGGTACAGAGCGCCGCCTGCTTCGTCGACGATGCGGTCGAGTCGCTCAAGCAGGCGGAACACGTCAGGGCCGCTATTGGGAAAATCCAGTGCCAGCGTCGTACCAGGCCTGGGAAACGACAGCATGCCAAGAGACGATGTATTACCGAACTCTTTCAGCACCGCCAAAAACGAGCCGCTCCCGCTGCGCGCAATCTCTGCAAGTAACGCGTCGACGCCATCGCGCGAGGCGGTCGGTGGCAACACGCATTGATACTGTAAAAACCCGGCGGGTCCATACATGCGGTTCCAGTTGCGGATGCCATCCAACGGATAGAAGAACGGCAACAGATGACTGACGAAGCGTTTGCGCGGTGCGGGCTGACGCCAGTAATAAAGCGCATTGAAAGGTCGCAGGGATAATTTGTTCACCAACGACATCGGTGGCGTAATCGGCATGGGCAGACTGGCGCCTGGCGATTTCGGTCGCTCCTGGGCAAGCCCGGTGCAGTGATCGGCACGGGTGAAGTGCCCGCGTCCGCGTGCCTTGCCGCTTGCCAGACAATCGATCCAGGCCACGCTGTACTCGTGGCTGTCGGCCGATGCCGCCGACAACTCAAAGAACTCGTCGAGCGAGCCGAAGCGGATGTTCTCTGCTTCCAGCGTGGGACTGCCGACACGGCGTAACTGAATTTCCGCCCAGGTGATCAGGCCGGTCAATCCCAGCCCTCCCACCGTGGCTGCGAACCAGCGGTCGGCGTCATCAGGGGTGCATAGCCGCCGCTGGCCGTCGCTGCGCAGCAGCTCGAATGCGCGCACATGGTGGCCAAAATTGCCGGTGCGATGGTGGTTCTTGCCATGCACGTCGTTGGCGATCGCGCCGGCGACCGTGACGTAACGAGTGCCGGGCGTCACGGGCAGAAACCAGCCTTGCGGCAACACCAGCTCGATGATTTCGGCAAGGGTGACCCCCGTCTCACAGCGCAGGACGCCAGTGCCTGGATCAAAGGCGATGAATCGATCAAGCCCGCGTGCGCACAGCAGCGCCCCATCCGGATTCAGGCAGCTGTCGCCATAACTGCGCCCATTGCCGCGGGGCAGCGCAAGGTCATCGAATGTTGGCAACGGCGCAGCGCGATCATTGACCGGTATCAGTATCTGATGTGCTTTGGGATAGCGTCCCCACGATTGCCCCGCTGCCATCAGATGGCGCTCAGGGCGAACAACCCGCAAAGCACCACAACGATCTGACTCACTGGGTCTGTGGCGGCAAACACGATCGGGTCGTCATGCATTTCTCCGCGATGCGCAACGATCCATACCCGGCTCACCCAGTACAACAGCACCGGGCAGACCAGCCACAGCACCTTGGGATGCCGGTACAACTCCACGCTCTCGGGGCTGTTGATATACAGGGCCATCACCATCACCGCGATGTAGCCAGCTGCCGCGCCCATCGACTGCAGCAGCGAAAGGTCTTCTACCGAATAAGCGCGCCCACTGGCCTTGGTCTTGCCGCTGCTCAACACGGCATGCAGTTCGGTGTAACGCTTGAGCAGTGCCAGCGACAGGAACATGAACATCGAAAATGCCAGCAGCCAGAACGATAGTTCGACGCCGATCGCCATGGCGCCGCCGATGATGCGCACGGTATACAGCGCTGCAAGAAGCACCACATCGATCATGACAATACGCTTCAAGCGTAACGAATACGCCAAGGTCATGACGTAATAAGCCAGCAGGACCAGCGTGAACTCAACGCTGCAGGCCAACGAAAGCAGAAGTCCGGCGACGGTCAGCGCGGGAGCGACCAATAGACCTTGCAACAAGGGAAGTCGACCAGCGGCGAAAGGCCGCTCGCGCTTGCGCGGATGCTGGCGGTCCGGCGTCAGGTCGAGTAAATCATTAAGGACATACACGCCAGAAGCGCACAGCCCGAATGCGATCAATGCGATCGTGGATTGCACGACCCATTCCAGATCGAGGAAGCGGTGCGCTGTGAGCAGCGGGACGAACACCAGCAGATTCTTCAGCCACTGATGCAACCGCAGGGCCTTGAGCCACGCGCGGGCACGTGACGGTGCAGGCCAGTGCGCGTGAACGGTCGTGCGTTGTGCAGCTCCCCTGGCAAGTAAGGTTCCGTTGTTGACGACCCAGGCGCCGCCCGCCTTTTCCCACACATGCAGATCCACGCTGCCGTTGCCGGCGTAATCGAAGTTGCCCTGTCCAAAGATTTCGACTAGCACATCTGCCTTGTTACGGCCTGAGAGATTGCGTTTGCCGTCACTGGCTATGACCTGTTCGAACAGGCCCAGATGGTCGGCAATGGGCTGCACCAGCAACGCATCGGATGCGGTGCACAGTACCCGCGGGCGTTGTGTTGTGGTACGCAGCAGCTCCAGTACCTGGTGGTTGTATGGCAGGGTTTCGGCAGGCAAGGACACGCGCGAAGCCAGCTCGCGCTTCAGCGCAGCCTTGCCGCGCAACAACCACAGCGGTAGCAAAAATACGTACAGCGGGTTGCGTGCCAGCAAGGCAAGCACCGACTCGTAGAGGATGTCCGAATTCAGAAGCGTGCCATCCAGATCCACGCACAAGGCGCGTCCCGAAACAACTGGACCAGTGGAACTGTTGGTAGGGGCGGGCATCGACGACCTAGCGATCCATGGCAAGGCGGCAATTATACCTAGTCGATCAACCTGCTCTCTTGCGAGAGGCAAATTCCGCAATCGGCATTGCCAATGCACCGACCAGAATCGCGTACCAGAGCGTGACCAAGCGCGCCGCGACAGCCACCGCAATTGCGTCTGCAGTGGAGATCCCGAGCCGGTTGAGCATCAAGACGATAGCCAGTTCGGTGGTGCCGACGCCGCCGGGAACGAAAGACAGAGCGCCGATCAGCATCGCCAGCGGATAGATGCCGAACGCGACAACAGGATCCAGAGGTAAGCCCATCCCGACGCACAATCCCACGAAGACAGCCGATGTCAGTCCCCAGGCAATCGATCCGGCGAGCATGCTTTGCCCGAATGCCTGCAGGTCCAGGCAGCTACGCAGTTCCAGCACTGCGGCAAGGCCCAAGCGCATCAGGCGTTGCAGCCAACGGCCCGGCAGGCGTTCAGTCAAACGCTTCAACTGGCCAAGCAACTGAGGCCACGCCGCTGCGCCGAACAACACACAGACAAATCCTAAAACCACCGCAACCAGTGTGCCCAGCGTTGGAAACACTGCTGCGGCCAATAACGAAAGAGCGAGGATGACCAGCAAGTCGGAAGCACGCTCGAACACGAACACGCCCAACGTGCGCTCAGCAGGTACACCCATGCGCGCGAAATAGCGAATCCGCATCAGTTCGCCTGCCTTGCCAGGCGTGGCGGTCAGCGCGAAGCCCGCCAGATAGCCGGCCAAGCCAGGCAACACCGGTACCCGATGCCCCTTGCGGCGCAGCAGCCACTGCCAGCGCCAGTAGCGAAACAGATAGGTGATGGAGACAGGCACGATTGCGAGCGACATCAACTGCCAGACCTCGCTCAGGCGCGAAAATGTGCCGTTTCCGTGATCCACCCACACCAGTGTGGCGACGTACCCGGCACATAACACGAGGACGAAAACGGCCAGATAATCCAGACGGTGCCGCAGCGTTGCGGCACCGTTGATGTTGGGGGGCGAGAATAACGCCATTGCAGCCGATGGGCCTTAGCCCAGCGCTGCCTCCAGCTCCGGCAGCAGAGAGAACAGATCACCCACCAACCCGATATCGGCAATCTCGAAGATCGGCGACTCCGGGTCCTTGTTGATCGCCACGATCGTGCCGGCGTCCTTGATGCCGGTCAGATGTTGGATTGCGCCGCTGATGCCGATGGCCATATACAACTCGGGCGCGATGATCTTGCCGGTCTGGCCGACCTGCAGCTCATTGGGCACATAGCCCGCGTCCACCGCCGCGCGCGATGCACCGACGGCGGCACCGAGTTTGTCGGCCAGGCTGTAGATATGCTGGAAATTCTCGGCCGAGCCGACGCCGCGGCCGCCGGAGACCACGCGCTTGGCGCTCTGCAGGTCCGGGCGGTCGGAGCTGCCTGCGGCCAGGCCGATGAAGCGGGTGTGGGTCGGTAGCGTGGCATCGACTGTGACGGGCTCTACCGTTGCGTTCCCGCCAGTCGCCGCTTCCGGCCACGAGGCGCTGCGCACAGTCGCCACCACGATCTGGTCGGCCGGCGCCTGTACGGTGATAATCGCGTTGCCGGCGTAGATCGGGCGCTTGAAGGTATGCGCATCCTCGACCGACATCAGGTCGGAGATCTGGTTGACGCCAAGCAATGCTGCCACGACCGGCATCAGATCCTTGCCGAAGGTCGTAGAGGGGCCGAAGACATGGGTGTAACCCTGACCGGCGAGCTGGGCGATCTGCGGGCCAAGCACCTGTGCGATGGCGTGTTCGTTGGCAGCATTGGCCACCGTCAGCACGCGTGCAACGCCCGCCAACTGCGCGGCCTGGGCGGCAACCGCGGCCGGATCTGCCGCCAGCACGACGACGTCGATGGATTCGGCCGACACCGCCAGTGCGGCGCTGAGGGTCTTGGCGGTGGCTGCATTGAGCTGGCCGTTGAAATGTTCGGCAACAACGAGAACCTTGACCATTACAACAACCCCTTCTGCTTGAGTGCGGCCACCAGTTCGGCGGCGTCCTTGACCATCACGCCGCGGCTGCGCTTGGACGGCGCGGCGTAGTGCGTGGTGCTGAGGCTGTCATGCGCAGCAACGCCAAGGTCGGCAAATGCCAACGTCTCCAGTGGCTTGCTCTTGGCCTTCATAATATCCGGCAGCTTGATGAAGCGCGGTTCGTTCAGGCGCAGATCGGTGGTGATCACCGCCGGCAGATCCACTTCCAATGTTTCCAGGCCGGCGTCGACTTCACGGGTCACCGTGGCTTTGCCACCGGCGACGACCAGCTTGCCGGCAAAGGTCGCCTGGGGGCGGCCCCACAGCGTGGCGAGCATCTGGCCGGTCTGGTTGGCATCATCGTCGATTGCCTGCTTGCCCAGGATAACGAGGTCCGGTTGTTCTTTCTCGACCAGCTTGAGCAACGTGCGCGCTGCGGTCAGCGGCTGGATGGCCGCGTCGGTGACCACATGGATGGCGCGATTGGCGCCCATGGCCAGGCCGTTACGCAGATGGGCGGCAGCATCGGCCGGTGCCAGTGTGGCGACGACGACTTCGGTGGCGATACCGGCGTCGCGCAGGCGCAGGGCCTCTTCCAGTGCGATTTCGTCGAACGGATTGGGCGACAGCTTGACGCCGTCGGTGACCACACCGGAGCCGTCCGGCTTGACCTGAATGCGGACGTTGTAGTCCACCACGCGCTTGTAGGCGACGAGGATTTTCATCGTGTACGAGATCCTTCAGCTATTGCGGGAAGGCCCGGCCGCGGCGGCGGGCCCGGGAGTGCCGTCATTCTAACCGGGCAAGGCGCACCATGCGATGGCGTATGGATGCGACGGCGCAGCACTTCGATGCGTCGTTGGATCAATGCCTAGGCCCGATATTGCTCTGACCGTATATCCTGTGCGGTCTGAAAACGCAGCGCGGTTCGCGCGCGACCAATGAGGGTAGACAGTGGCGACTTGGTTAGTAACCGGCGGTGCCGGCTTCATCGGCGGCAATTTTGTTCTTGAGGCGGTCTCTCGCGGTATCCGCGTGATCAATCTGGACGCGCTCACCTATGCCGGCAATCTGAACACGTTGGCACCGTTGGAGGGAAACCCCGGCCATGTCTTCGTCAAGGGCGATATCGGCGACGGTGCGCTCGTCACCCGCCTGCTGCAGGAGCATCGGCCGGACGCGGTGCTGAACTTCGCTGCAGAAAGCCATGTGGACCGCTCGATCGAAGGCCCTGGCGCGTTCATTCAGACCAACGTGGTCGGCACCTTGGCCTTGCTTGAGGCCGTGCGCGATTACTGGAAAGCACTGCCGGACGTGCGTCGTGATGCGTTCCGTTTCCTGCATGTGTCCACCGACGAGGTCTACGGCACGCTGGGAGAGACCGGCAAGTTCACCGAAACCACGCCGTACGCGCCGAATTCGCCGTATTCGGCATCCAAGGCGGCATCGGATCATCTTGTACGTGCGTTCCACCACACCTACGGGCTGCCGGTGCTGACTACCAACTGCTCGAACAACTACGGTCCGTACCACTTCCCTGAAAAACTCATCCCGCTGGTGATTGCCAAGGCGTTGGCAGGCGAGCCGCTGCCGGTATACGGCGACGGCAAGCAAGTGCGCGACTGGCTGTTCGTCAGCGATCACTGCGAAGCGATCCGCACCGTGCTCGCGAAAGGCCGGATCGGCGAGACCTATAACGTGGGCGGCAACTCCGAGCGCCAGAATATCGAGGTCGTCCAGGCGATCTGCGCGCTGTTGGATCAGCATCGCCCGCGTGAAGACGGCAAGCCGCGCGAGAGCCAGATCACCTACGTCACCGACCGACCTGGACATGATCGCCGTTATGCGATCGATGCTTCCAAGTTGAAGAACGAATTGGGCTGGGAGCCGGCGTACACCTTCGAGCAGGGTATCGCGCAGACGGTGCAGTGGTATCTGACCAACCAGGCGTGGGTGCAGGGCGTGCTGGATGGCAGCTATCGGCTGGAACGCATCGGCGCCGCGGCATAAGCGAGCCCCTCGCAAGCGTTCGTGCACTCGTGTGCGGGCTTTAACAGGAATACCTCATGACACAACGTAAAGGCATCATTTTGGCGGGCGGGTCTGGCACACGCCTGTATCCGATCACCAAGGGCGTCAGCAAGCAGCTGCTGCCGGTATACGACAAGCCGATGATTTATTACCCGCTGAGCGTGCTGATGCTTGCGGGCATTCGCGACATTTTGATCATCAACACGCCGCACGAGCAGGCGCTGTTCCAGTCGTTACTGGGCGACGGTGCGCAGTGGGGGGTCAATATCCAGTACGCCGTGCAACCGAGCCCGGACGGGTTGGCGCAGGCCTATCTGATCGGCCGCGATTTCGTCGACGGCAAGCCGAGCTGTCTGGTGTTGGGCGACAACATTTTCCATGGACACGGTTTGACCGATACCTTGCGTCGCGCCGATGCCCGCGAGCAAGGCGCAACGGTGTTCGGCTACTGGGTCAACGATCCTGAGCGCTATGGCGTTGCCGAATTCGATCAGCAAGGCAAGGTCATCGACATTGCCGAAAAGCCGGCGCAGCCGCGTTCCAATTATGCGGTCACCGGTCTGTATTTCTACGACGGAAAGGCCAGCGACTACGCCGCTGCCTTGAAACCGTCGCTACGCGGCGAGCTGGAAATCACCGATCTCAATCGTTGTTATCTCGATGCTGGCGACCTGCACCTTGAGCCCTTGGGGCGCGGATATGCGTGGCTGGATACCGGCACGCATCAGTCGTTGCACGAAGCGTCCAATTTCATCGAAACCATCCAGATGCGCCAGGGTCTGCAGGTGTGCTGCCCGGAGGAAATCGCATTCGGTCAGAGTTGGATCGATGCGGAGCAGCTGGAGCGTCTGGCGGCGCCGTTGTTGAAGAATGACTATGGCAGGTATCTGCACGAATTGGCCGTACGAGGAGTAGTGCCTTGAAAGTGATCGAAACGCGTCTACCCGGTTGCGTCGTCATCGAGCCGGCGGTGTTCGGCGATGCGCGCGGCTATTTCTTCGAAACATGGAATGCCGAACGCTTCGGCCAGCACGGCTTGCCGACGCAATTCGTGCAAAGCAACGTGTCCACCTCCGCCAAGGGCGTGCTGCGTGGTCTGCACTACCAATGGCCGCGTCCGCAGGGCAAGTTGGTCAGCGTGCTGGAGGGCGAGGTCTATGACGTCGCCGTCGATGTGCGCCACGGCTCGCCCAACTTCGGTCAATGGGCGGCGGTGGTGCTTAGCGCGGAGAACAAGAAGCAGTTCTGGATTCCGGAAGGCTTCGCGCACGGTTTTGCGGTCTTGTCCGAACGTGCAGTGTTCAGTTATCTGTGCACCGACGTCTATGTCAAGGAAGCCGATGCCGGCGTGCGCTGGGACGACGCTGCGATTGGGATCGATTGGCCGATCAGCGATCCGTTGCTGTCTGCCAAGGATGCCGACGCGCCGTTCCTGGGCGACGTATCGGTCGATCGCTTGCCGGTGTTTACCCCTTGACCACATTGGTCTTTGGGGCGAACGGGCAGGTCGGCACCGAGCTGCTGCGCGCACTGGCAGCCGATGGTGCAGTACAAGCCACCACGCGCAGCGGTCGGTTGCCTGACGGCAGTGCCTGCAAGGTAGCGGACTTCGACGCACCGCAGACGCTGACGTCCTTGCTGGACCGGATCGGCCCGAGCCGTGTCGTCAATGCCGCCGCCTATACAGCAGTGGATCGCGCCGAGCAGGATCGGGATGGCGCATTGCGTGCCAATGCGACTTCGCCCGGCGTCATCGCGGCATGGTGTGCATCCAACAACGTACCGTTGGTGCACTACTCGACCGACTACGTCTTCGATGGTCAGGGCAACGCGCCGTATCCGGAGGATGCACGAACCTCGCCGCTGGGCGTGTATGGCGAGACCAAGCTTGCTGGCGAGGATGCGATCCGCGCTTCCGGCGGGCAGCATCTGATCCTGCGCACGGCATGGGTGTATGCCTCGCATGGCGCGAATTTCCTGCGCACCATGTTGCGTGTCGGTGCCGAGCGCGAGGAACTGCGTGTGGTGGCCGACCAGGTCGGAACACCGACACCCGCCGCCCTGATCGCCGATGTCACCGCGCAGTTGCTGCGCCAACGCACATCCGACACTTCGGGTACCTGGCACCTCACGGCTGCAGGGCAGACCAGCTGGTATGGCTTTGCCGAGGCGATCTTCCAAGAAGCTGTCAGCGCAGGCTTGCTGTCGCGCGCACCGCGCGTGGTGCCGATCACTACCGCCGACTACCCGACGCCCGCAAAGCGGCCCGCGTATTCGCGGCTGTCGATCGACAAACTGCAGCGCGATTTCGATATCGTGTTGCCGGACTGGCAGGTCGGCCTGCAACGCGTGATTGCCGAAATCGCCGCTGCCAGGTAGTAAATCGGCGACTCTGGGCGGTGGCGATATTTCCGCCGACCAATGCAAGCCGCAAAAACAAACAGCCGGAAATCCCCGGCTGTTTGCTTATGTGTTGCAGAGTCTTGCAAGCGACCTATCAGGTGCGCCCGTAGGTGTCTTCGAAACGCACGATGTCGTCTTCGCCGAGATAGCTGCCGGACTGCACTTCGATCAGCTCCAGCGGCAATTTGCCCGGGTTTTTCAGGCGATGGGTGACGCCCAGCGGGATATAGGTACTCTGGTTCTCGGTCAGCAGCAGCACTTCTTCGCCACGGGTGACCTCGGCGGTGCCGCTCACCACGATCCAGTGCTCGGCGCGGTGGTGATGCATCTGCAGGCTGAGCGTGGCGCCCGGCTTGACGGTGATGCGCTTGACCTGGAAGCGCTGGCCCATGTCGATCGAATCGTAGGCGCCCCACGGGCGATAGACCTTGCGGTGCCAGGTCGCCTCGGAACGGCCGGCCGATTTGATCTGGCTGACCACTTCTTTGACTTCCTGGATACGGTCACGATGTCCGACCAATACCGCGTCGTCGGTTTCTACCACTACCACATTCTCCAGACCAACCATGGCGATCAGGCGCGAGCCGTACGCGTAGGTGTTCTGGCAATCCAGCTGGATGACATCGCCGTGGTGGGCGTTGCCCTGGGCATCCTGCTTGGACACATCCAGCAGCGACGACCATGAACCGACATCGTTCCAGCCGGCATCCAGCGGCACCACCACCGCATCGGCGGTCTTTTCCATCACCGCATAGTCGATCGAATCCGACGGGCTGGAGGCGAACGCATCCTTGTCCAAGCGGATGAAGTCGGCGTCGCGCTTGCCGCCTTCCCACGCCTTCTGGCACGCATCGGCAATGGAGGGCTGGAACTTGCGCAGTTCTTCCAGATAGCGCGAGGCGCGGAACAGGAACATGCCGCTGTTCCAGTAATACTCGCCGCTGGCCAGATAGCCTTGTGCGGTAGCCAGGTCGGGCTTTTCGACGAAGCGCTCGACGGCGCTGACGCCTGTACCCGCGCTTGCTTTGATATAGCCGTAGCCGGTTTCAGGCGCGGTGGGCTTGATGCCGAAGGTGACCAGCTTGCCCTGTTCTGCCGCAGTCGCCGCCAAGGCGACCGCTGCCTGGAACGCAGCTTCATCCTGAATCACGTGATCGGACGGCAGCACCAGCAACAGCGGGTCACTGCCGTTGCGAGTAGCTTCCAGTGCAGCAACGGCGATGGCCGGTGCGGTATTACGACCCTTGTGCTCCAGCAAAATGGCCGACGGCTTCACGCCCAACTGCTGCAGCTGCTCGGCGGCCATGAAGCGGTGTTCTTCGTTGGCCACCACGATGGGTGCATGCGCCGCCACCGGGGCGGAACGCAGCCAGGTGGCCTGCAGCATGCTGTGCTCGCCGACCAGCGGCAGGAACTGCTTCGGATACGATTCGCGCGACAACGGCCACAGGCGCGTGCCGGAACCGCCGGACAGGATAATGGGGAGGATGTCGCTCATGGGCGGGGGAAACTCCAAAGTGCGTCTAAAGATGGGAGAGGGGGTGAATCAGCCGCGCAGCAGATTGGAAATTTCCTGCGTACGCGTTTCCAGCAGTGCGGCGTCGCCGCGCGTTTCCACGTTCAGACGCAGCAGCGGCTCGGTGTTGGAGCTGCGCAGGTTGAAGCGCCATTGGCCGAAGTCGGCACTGATGCCGTCGGTGTAGTCCAGTTCCGGCGACTGATCGCCGTAGTGATCCATCACGCGGGCAACCGCCGCCTTGGCATCGTCCACCTTGAAGTTGATCTCGCCGCTGCAGGGGAATTTCTGCATGCGCGCTTCGACCAGATCCGCCAGCGAACGACCCGACTGCGATACCAGCTCGGCGATCAACAACCACGGAATCATGCCGGAGTCGGCGTAGGCGAACTCGCGGAAATAATGGTGCGCGCTCATCTCGCCGCCATACACGGCGTTTTCGCTGCGCATCTTTTCCTTGATGAAGGCATGGCCACTCTTGCACAGCACCGGGATGCCGCCGGCGTCCTCGACCATCTCGACGGTGTTCCAGGTCAGGCGCGGGTCGTGCACGACCTTGCCACCCGGCTGCTTGGCCAGGATCGCCTGGGCCAGCAGGCCGACCAGGTAATAGCCTTCGATGAAACGGCCGGTGTGGTCGAAAAAGAAGCAACGGTCGAAGTCGCCGTCCCAGGCGATACCGAAGTCGGCGCCGTGTTGCTTGACCGCCTTGGCGGTGGCATCGCGGTTTTCCGGCAGCAAGGGGTTGGGAATGCCGTTGGGGAAGTTGCCATCGGGCTCGTGGAAGACCCGCACGAATTCGAACGGTAGATGCGGCGCGAGCAGATCGACAATCAAGCCGGCGCCACCGTTGCCGGCGTTGACCACCAACTTGAGCGGCTTGAGCGTGCTGCGGTCCACGTAGCTGAGCAGATGCTCCAGGTAGGCGGTCTTGTCGGTGCGGCTCTGCTCGTTGGCGGTGGGCTCGCCTGGCGCCGCCGTATCGGCCGAAACCGTGTCGCGGATCGCAAACAGGCCGGTGTCGGAACTGATCGGTCGCGCCTGCTCGCGGACCAGCTTCATGCCGTTGTAGTCCATCGGGTTATGGCTGGCAGTGACCATCACGCCGCCAGCTGCCTTGAGGTAATCGGTCTGGAAATAGACCTCCTCGGTGCCGCACAGGCCGATGTCGATCACCTCGCGGCCGCTGGCGCGCAGACCGGCCGAGAGTGCTTCCTGCAGCCCGGGGCTGGCCAGGCGCACGTCATGGCCCAAGACCACGGGTCCTTGATCTAGCTGTGCCGCCAATGCCACGCCGATGCGGCGCGCCAAGTCCTCGTTGAGTTCATCCGGCACGCGGCCGCGAATATCGTAGGCCTTGAAGGCGGGTAGCGTCATGGGCAATTCCTACAGTGGGGGACGGATGAGTTTAGCGGCTGCGCCGCGTCTTGGGTGTTGCAGAATTGCGACCGAGGACAGGGAACAGTCAGCGGCTAGAATGAGCGCTTCACACCAGCGGGCGAGGGCAGTGATGCGCAATCATGCATGTGGTGCGGCAAGCGATAAGCGCTATACCGATGCCAAAGCGGCGCTGGATGGAGTGCTGGCCGATGGTCAAACTCTGGCGGTCGGCGGCTTTGGATTGTGTGGAATCCCGGAGGCATTGATTGCAGCCGTACGCGCCAGTGGAATCAGCGGGCTGACGGTGATCTCCAACAACGCCGGCATCGATGGCTTTGGGCTCGGTCAATTATTGGCCACCCGGCAAATCCGCAAGATGATTTCGTCCTACGTGGGCGAAAACAAGGAATTCGAGCGGCAATATCTGGCCGGCGAACTCGAACTGGAGTTCAACCCACAAGGCACATTGGCCGAACGCCTGCGCGCTGGCGGTGCCGGGATTCCAGCGTTCTACACAGCGACCGGCTACGGCACCATCGTTGCCGACGGTAAGCAAACCCGCCAATTCGACGGCAAGCATTACGTGCTGGAAACCGCGCTGCATGCCGACCTTGCACTGGTCAAAGCTTGGCGTGGCGATACGGCCGGCAACCTGGTGTTCCGCAAGACCGCGCGCAACTTCAATCCGGCCTGCGCCATGGCCGGTCGCGTCTGCATTGCCGAAGTGGAGGAGATTGTGGAATTGGGTACGATCGATCCCGACCAAGTGCATCTGCCCGGCATCTACGTCGACCGCATGGTGCTCAATGCCACGCCGGAAAAACGCATCGAACAGCGCACCGTGCGCGAAGGACAGCAGTGATGGTCTGGACCAGAGATCAGATGGCCAAACGTGCGGCACGCGAACTGACCGATGGCGCTTATGTCAACTTGGGCATCGGCCTGCCGACGCTGGTGGCCAATCATATTCCCGATGGCGTGGACGTGTGGTTGCAATCGGAAAATGGCCTGCTTGGCATTGGCCCATTTCCCACGGAAGACGCAGTCGATGCTGACCTGATCAATGCCGGCAAGCAGACAGTCACTGCGCGCGCCGGTGCGAGTTATTTCGGTAGCCACGATTCGTTCGCGATGATCCGCGGCGGTCATATCGACCTGGCGATCCTCGGCGCGATGCAGGTCACCGAGCGCGGCGACCTGGCCAACTGGATGGTGCCCGGCAAGATGGTCAAGGGCATGGGCGGGGCAATGGATCTAGTTGCCGGCGTCAAGCGCGTGGTGGTGTTGATGGAGCACGTCGCCAAAGACGGCAGCCATAAGATCCTGCGCGAATGCGACCTGCCGCTGACGGGCGTCGGCGTGGTCGATCGCATCATTACCGACCTTGCGGTGTTCGACGTCACCGATCGCGGGCTGGTGTTGGTGGAGTCGGCCGATGGAGTAGACCTGGAGGAGTTGCGCGCCAAAACCGGTGTCGCATTCGTTGTGCAAACACTAGACTAGTTGCGTTGCAATCCGCAAGGCGCCGTCACGGCGCCTTGCGTGCATACCGATAAGGCTCGGCTGATGGTGTTTTGGTAATGCCCAGTGTTTGTTCGATCGTGGTGACGCGATGCCCGGAACTGGTCACTGCAAGACCGACGAAGCGCTCGATTGCATGCGCAAGGGTGCCGTCGATCTGTCCTTGTTCGCTTTCAAACTCGCTCGGATGAAGATGCGCATCCAGCAATGGGCGTAGCGCCTCCAGCCGTGTCCAGAACATGCTGCCGGAAGCAAACAAGCTATTTGCGTCCGGTGCATCCGTGCCTGTGCGAATAGCAAGATAATCCAGTGCGTCAGCGTTGCCGCCGATAAATTCGGTTACCGGTAATAGATGGCCGTCAGGTGCCACGAGACCGACAAGCGGATCGGTAGAGAAAGCGTTCACGATCGCATCGACCCGCTGCGGTTCAAGCAATGCTGCGAGCATCTCGTTCCGCCATGCATTTCCGTCATCGCGATGGGTCGATTTCTTGGTATGCAGCTTCAAAACCAGCTGCACGCCCTCATCGAGTAGCCGGTTGGCCACTTGTAGGAAAGGCAGGATGTCGCGGCCACGATTTTCAAAGCCTTCCACCTCGGCCTGGATGCCGCGCTGCTGTATGCATTTATTGACTTCGATGACCTGCGTGAGGTCGGTCGTGATGATGATGCGCAGTGGAGTTGCGCACTCAACAATTGCATCGAGCATCTCGTTCAGTACATCAAGATACCAGGCGTGCAAGACCACGCATGCGCTTGGCGAATGTGCTTTGGTTGCAACCTCTGGTGTACGCGTCAGCGCCTGACGTGTTGCCTCCAGCCACGCATGTCCCAAGCGCGCATCTGGTTCGAGTACCGCACCTTCGGCCCACTCGTTCCATGCATTGATGAACACCATGCGGTTAGCCTGCGGCGTACTGGCGAGGCGATGTCGCAGGGTGCGCGATAGCCAGTCCCGATAGCGACGGGGGGATGCATGCAGGTAGATGCGCCCTTTTCCCGAGCGTCGTGGTTCGTTGTCCCAGCCCGGATTTACGCCTGGATATAGCGTGTAATCGCGTAGCGGTCGCTGTTCCATGTCGCGCGCAAGTTCTCGCCAATCGAGTACATCGCCATTGAACTCCGGGTTCACCAATCGCTGCCTGGCAGTGACCGACGCTGGCGTACTCATATTGGGAGGGAATTCGACTGCGGCATCGAATCCGATGTCGCGCGGATCGGGGCGCTCAAAACCCTGCACGTAGGCCAGGTGAATTTCGCCGACCCCGTTATCGCGACACCACTTGCGCCAACGCGCTGCGGTCTGTGCGGGATCGGGCAATAAATGTGGCCGATACACCAACAGCAATGGGCGGCCATCCACGCGCAGATACGTCGGATTACGTAGATATGTCGCGACATGGGCAATAAAGGCGAGGTCGTCGTCGGCGCTGTGCGACTGGTCGATCAGAATGTCATCGCCACGGCCATCCCAGCGGCGTGCCCACTTCTCGTTTGCCCAGCAAAGGCAGAAAGGCAACGTGATCGAGGCATCTTCGTGCCATTGGGTAATCGGCGTTTCCAGCAAGGTTTTGCCGGCAAACCAGTAGAAATAAAAGCAAAACGCGCCAAGGCCATACTCCTTTGCCAAACGTGCCTGTTCGCGCATGACCTGCGGAGTGCGAAGGTCATAAAAGCCCAGATCCGCCGGAAGGCGCGGTTGTTGGTGGCCTTCAAATTGTGCGAGCGCGCGGCTGACGTTGCGCCATTCGGTAAAGCCTTTGCCCCACCACGCATCGTTCTCCGGGATGGGATGAAATTGCGGCAAATAGAACGCAACCAGGGTTGCCGGAAGCGTCTCGGGCAATGCGGCACTGCGATAAGGTACGTGGCCGATCGCCGCTTCGTCACTGCGTGTTGCAGGGCGTCGCGAGATGCCATGGGCTGCACGGCCGCGTACAGGCTCAGGTACCCAGTCGGCATGTCGGTCCAGGAACCAGCTACGCCACCGGTCACGTGTTGCATCATTTAAAGGAATTGCACGAAACCCCGCGCGTAACAGTCCAAACAGTTGCGCGCGCACACGTGACTGCATCGAGCGTCCAGCTGTACTCACAGATTCTGGTAGTTCGGGCCCGAGCCACCCTCCGGCGTGACCCAGTTGATGATCTCGTAGGGGTCCTTGATGTCGCAGGTCTTGCAATGCACGCAGTTGGCGGCGTTGATCTGCAGGCGTTTGCCGGAGGGGCTGCTGGCGTCTGCGACCATTTCGTAAACGTTGGCCGGGCAGAAGCGGGTGCAGGGGTTGTCGTATTCGGCGACGCAGCGTGTGGCGCAGATCGTGGTGTCGAGAACCTGCAGATGTACGGGCTGGTCTTCGTCGTGTTCGGTGGCGGCGAAGTAGACCGCTTGCAGACGATCGCGTGGTGCGAGCTCGCGTTGTCCGTAGTCGCGCTTGGGCTGCTCGTAGTCGCCGATCTTGTGCAATGCCGACCAGTCGGGTTTGTTCTTCAGCGTCCATGGCGAGGCGCCCTTGAGCGCAGTTTCCCAGGCGGCGTTGAGCAGGCCGAACCACAGGCCTTTCTTGAAGCCTGGCTTGATGTTGCGTACCTGCTTCAGCTCGGCCATCGCATCTGACGCGCGCAGTTTCGCGTCGAAGCCTTGCGGCGCCAGCTGCGATTGCACCAGATGTTCGGCGGCCAGCATGCCGCTGCGGATCGCTTGGTGGGTGCCCTTGATCTTGGGAACGTTGAGCAGGCCTGCAGTGTCGCCGATCAGCAAGGCGCCGGGCATCTCCACTTTCGGCAGCGACTGCCAGCCGCCGGTGACGATTGCGCGTGCGCCGGCCGAGAGGATGCTGCCGCCTTCGAGCAGCGATTTGATCAGCGCATGGTTCTTCCATTGCTGGAAGGCTTCCCACGGCTGATATTGCGGGTCGCTGTAGTCCAGTCCGCTAACGTAGCCGAGCGCGATCTGGTTGCTGTCCAAGTGATACAGAAAGCTGCCGCCGTAGGTGCGGTTGTCGGCCGGCCAGCCAAGCGTGTGTACGATCTTGCCGGGGCTGACGCGGCCTTCGGGCACCTGCCACAGCTCCTTGATGCCGATCGAATAGCCCTGTGGGTCGGAGTCGGCAGTCAGGTCGAACCGCTTGAGCAGGCGCTTGGTCAGATGGCCGCGTGCGCCTTCGGCCAGCACGGTGACCCTGGTGCGGATGTCGATGCCGGCCGTATAGCCAGGTTTGTGCGATCCATCCTTGGCCACGCCCATGTCGCCGATGCGCACGCCCACCACCTGACCGCTGTCGTCATGCAACGTTTCGGCGGCGGCAAAGCCGGGGTAGATTTCCACGCCCAGAGCTTCGGCCTTTGGCGCGAGCCACGCGCACATCGCACCCAAGCTGACGATGAAGTTACCGTGGTTGCGCATGCCCGGTGGCACCACCGGGAACTTGCGTGCGCTGTCCTTGCCGAGAAACCAGAATTCGTCGTCGGTGGCCGCCACGCAGATCGGCGGCGGGTTGTCGCGCCAGCCCGGCAATAAGGCATCCAGCGGGCCGGGCTCGATCACTGCGCCGGAGAGGATATGCGCGCCGATGATGCTTGATTTTTCGATCACGCATACGCTGATGGTCGGATCTAGCTGCTTGAGCCGGATCGCAAAGGCCAGCCCGGCCGGGCCGGCGCCGACGGTGACGACGTCGTACTCCATCACGTCGCGCTCGACCTGCTCTGGCGCACGTGCGCCGACTCCTGCTTCCGACATTGTTCCGCTCCCGTTGGCTCGATGGCTGACAGGCATTTTCCGGGATTCGGTGTGATGGCGGCAAATCGCGGTGATTCATCCCTCTGCCATCGGCACGGCTGAGCGCGCGCGTGCTAGCGTTTCGGGCATGAAGATGCGCGTTGCACTGCCTGGGGCGGAGATCGGTTGGTGTCGCGGTTGGTTGCAGGGCGCGCAGGCCGATGCACTGATGCAGGTGTTGCTGGTGCAGGTGCAATGGGACGTGCACCGCATCCGCATCTTTGGACGGCTCGTGGATTCGCCGCGCTTGAGCAGCTGGATCGGCGATCCGCAGGCGAGCTATCGCTATTCGGGCACGCAGTTCGCGCCGCATCCGTGGCTGGAGGTTCTGCAGCCATTACGTAGGCGCCTGCAGGAGGAGACCGGGCATTGGTTCAACAGCGTGCTGGTCAATCGCTACCGTTGCGGCAGCGATGCCATGGGCTGGCATAGCGACGACGAGCCGGAGCTGGGGCCGCAACCGCTGATTGCGTCATTGAGCCTGGGCGCGATGCGCCGCTTCGCGTTCAAACATCGCGACGATGCTACGTTGAAGCAGACGTTGGAGTTGGGGCATGGCGATCTGTTGCTGATGGGCGGCGACACCCAGCGACATTACCGACATGCCTTGCCGCGCACCGCAAAGCCGATCGGCGAGCGCATCAATCTGACGTTTCGCCAGATTGCGCTGCGCTTCCCCGAGCGCTAGGTCGGCTCTTGCTGTTACAGCGAACGCGGCAAGCGTTCGCTGTCATGCTGCCCGGTGATCAAAGTCCAACCGACCAGCTCGGTCGTGACCTGCGTCATCGCCTGTTCGAACGCCGCCGCAACCGCAGCAATATCGCTGCCACTGGACGGGCGCGCGACCATGAAGGTGCGCGAGGCCACCACGCGCTGATCGGCGGCGTGCAGCAGTTTGGCGTTGAGTTCGATGGTAGCCGACGGCAGCGACTGGCCGGCATAGTCGGACTCGAAGCGGCGCAGGTCGATCGCCAGCCTGTAGTCCGAGCGAATGCCGATGCCGATGCGCGCGACCGCGGCGATTTTGCCGGAATCCTCGAACGCACGCACCACGCTGTCTTCCAGCATGTCGGTGGCCGGTTGTGCCCAGCCGGCGCCGTGATACACCTGCAACTCGCCCGGGGTCGGGCGCACATTGATGCGCGGGCTGTCGATAACGCGCGCCGAGCTGGGCTTGGAGACCGACAGCTGCCAGGTCACCTGCGGCCAGGCGGGATTCGGGGCGACCCGCACGTTGGGGGCGTAGATCGTGGCCGGTTTCTGGTCGCCGCCGGTCAGGGCCGAGCAGCCGCCCAGCGCCAGTAACCAGACGCACAAAAAGGGACGTAACAGGCGCATGGCAGTCATTTCGGTTCGAACTCCTTCGGTGCGTCGCGGCCGAGCAGGTAGCGCGCAGGGTTGTTGTCCAGTTTGTCGCTGACCCGGCGCAGGTCGCGGATCAGGCCGCGCAATTCGGTAAGCGTGGGGCCGAGCTGGCCTAGTCCGTCATTGGCAAAACTATTGATGGCCGCGCGGTTCTCGCCAAGGATGTTGTCGGCGTTGCCGGCTGCAGAATCCAGCTTGAACAACGTGGCATCGAGCTTCTCCAAGATGCCCGGCAGCTGCTGTACCAGATTCTGATCCAGCCGCTTGATGGTGCCGTTGGTGGTGGTCAGGGTGGTGTCAAGATTGCGCGCGGCATTGCGCGCGCTGACGATCAGCGCCTGCATGCCCTCGTCACGATCGGCGATGCCGCCGCTGATCTTTTCCAGGTTCTGCAAGGTGGCAGTGATGCTGGCGACGTTTTTGTCCGACAGCATCTGATCCATGCGCTCGACGATGCGGTTGGCGATGTCGGTGATGTTTTGCAGCGCCGACGGCGTGGTCTGGATGATCGGTGCATCGCTCTTGTCGAGGGTGGTCAGCGACGGTGCTTCGGGCGTGCCGCCGGAGAGCTGGATGATCGACGGGCCAGTCAGGCTGGTGATCGCCAGCTTGGCGCGGGTGTCGCTCTTGATCGGCGTGGTGGAGTTGACCCGCACATGCGCGACTACTTGACGCGGGTCGTTCGGCGCCAGCGTCAGCTCGGTGATCGAGCCGACCGCGATGCCGTTGTATTGCACGGGGCTACCGACCGACAGGCCGGTCACCGCCTCTCGAAATACCACCCGGTATTGTTGCCAGGTGCGGTCGGAGGAGTATTTGGCCGCCCAAAGACCGAACAGCAGCAGGGCCAGGCCCGCCACGATGGTGAAGGCGCCGATCAGCACGTAATTGGCTTTGGTTTCCATGCTCAGGCGGTCTCGGTGGAGTCGGTCTTGGCCGCGCGCGCGGCGCGCGCGCGCGGACCGTGGAAATATTCCTGGATCCAGGGGTGATCGATCTGTTCGACCTCGGCCAGCGGCGCGTTGGCGATGACCTTGCGATCGGCCAGCACCGCGATGCGGTCGCAGATGGCGTACAGCGTATCCAGGTCATGGGTGATTAAGAACACGGTCAGGCCCAGTGCCTGCTGCAAGGTCCGGATCAACCGGTCGAAGGCGGCTGCGCCGATCGGGTCCAGCCCGGCGGTTGGCTCGTCCAGGAACAGCAGCGGCGGGTCCAGCGCCAGCGCACGCGCCAGGCCCGCACGTTTGCGCATGCCGCCGGACAATTGCGACGGCAGCTTGTCCAGCGCGTCGGCCGGTAAGCCTGCCAGCTTGATCTTCAGCAGCGCCAGCTCGAAATGCCAGCGCTCCGGGAACTCGCCGTGATGTTCTTTCAGCGGCACCTGCACGTTCTCACCGACCGTCATCGACGAGAACAACGCGCCGTCCTGAAACAGCACGCCGGTGTTGCGGGTGATGTGCTGGCGGTCGGCGAAGCGGCCTGAGCGCGCATCCGCCCCCAGCACATGGATGCTGCCGGCTTCAGGCTCGCGCAGGCCCAGGATGCTGCGCATCAACACCGATTTGCCGGTGCCCGAGCCGCCGACTACGCCGAGGATCTCGCCATGGCGCACGTCCAGGTCCAGTTCTTCATGCACGGTCTGGCTGCCGAAGCGGTTGGTCAGCCCGCGCACGGAAATGGCCAGTTCGTCGTCGGTATCGATCTCGGGATGAGTGATTGGGGATTGGTGATGAGTCACAGCGCATTCCCCATATGTCGGGGCACGGTGCACGCGCCCGCTTTGGTTAATCTCACATTGCCAATGCCCAATCCCTCCCTCACCTCACCACCCCATCTTCATAAACCACAGCGCGGCGATCGCGTCGAGGATGATGACCAGGGAAATCGTCTGCACCACCGCCGAGGTGGTGCGCTCGCCGACCGACTGCGCGGTGCCACTGACCTTCAAACCTTCAAGGCAGCCGATCAGGCCGATCACCACCGCAAACAACGGTGCTTTCGACAAGCCGACCAGGAAATGCCGCAACTGGATGGTGTCGTCCATGCGCGCCAGATACATCTGCGGCGGAATATCCAGATCGAATGCGCCCACCGTCACGCCACCGGCCAGGCCGGCGATCATCGCGATGAATGTCAGCAGCGGAAGGGTCAGGATCAAGGCGAGCAAGCGCGGGATCACCAACAGGTCGATCGGGTCCAGGCCCAGGGTGCGGATCGCATCCACTTCCTCGCGCGATTTCATCGCACCGATTTGCGCAGTAAAGGCGCTGGCGGTTCGGCCGGCCAAGACAATTGCGGTCAGCAGCACGGCGAATTCGCGCAGGAAGGCGATGGAGACCAGTTCCACTACATAGATTTCCGCGCCGAAGTCGCGCAGGATGGTCGAACCAAGAAACGCGATCACCGCGCCAACCAGATACGACAGCAGCACCACCAGCGGCACCGCATCCAGGCCGACTTGCTCCATGTGGTGCACAGTGGAGGTTAGGCGGAAGCGGCGCGGCTCGTGGATCAGCCGCATGATCTTGACCAGGTTCTCGCCTAGGAAACTGTTCAGTTCCAGGATGTCCTTGCCCACCCCATGGGTGGCGCGGCCCAGGCGATCCAGTGCGGCGACAAAGCCGTAATCGCGCTTGGGCTTGGGGCGCTCGTCGTTGAGTTCCTCGATGGTGCATACCAGTGCTTGGTGCTCATCGCGGAAATGGATCGCGTCTTCCTTCAAGCCCATGCGGCTGGCGAAGCGCAGCAATTGCAGCACGCCGGCTGAATCCAGTTGCTTGATGCCACGCGCGTCGATGCGCCGGACGCCATCGGGCACGGCCTGCAGCAGCTCTGCCTGGGGCAGAGCGGTCGCAAGGACCCAACTGCCAGCGAGGCGGACCTGTGCGTGATCTTGCGAGTCTTGTTCGATGCGTGGAGGTTGCGGCTTGATCATTGGTGGCCTGTCCGTGGCTCCAGCATACAGCGGCTGGCGTAAGCGAATGTTGGGGGCGCTTCTCAGCCTGGGCCGTTGTACTGCCAATCGGAGCGCCGGCCGCGCGCGCGGCGGCATACACTGACAGTCTCGCCAGAAGGCATTTCTCCGATCCGACTCGCCACGCATGTCCGCTGCCACCATCGTCCTCCAGTCCGTCAGCGCTACCTACGCCCAGCGCGTCGCCTTTGTCTCGGAAATCGCCGGGCGCCTGCATTCCTATGGCACCACCTCGCAGCGTCTTGAGGCCGCGCTGATCGGCCTGTCGCAAAAGCTGGGTCTGGACTGTGAGCCTTGGTCCAATCCCACCGGCATTATTTTGAGCTTCAGCGACCCGACCAAGGTGATCGGCTCCAGCGACATCACCCGCGTGATCCGGCTGGCCCCGGGCGAAAACGACCTTTACAAGCTCAGCGTGGCCGATTACGTGGCCGACAGTGTGGCCAATGGGCGCATGAGCATCGCGCAGGGCCACACCGCGCTGCGGCGGTTGGACGGCGAGCCGGATCGACGCGGCAAGACCATGCAGGTACTGGCGTTCGGGCTGGCCGCAGCCGGCGTGGCCGGGTTGTGGAAGCTACCATGGCTGGATATCGCCACCGCCGGTGCGATCGGCATGTCGATCGGCTTGCTGACCCAATACACCGACAAGCGCGCGGCGACCAGAGAGGCTGGTGAAGCACTGGCCGGCTTGCTGGCCGGTGTGGTGGCAGCGGTGGTGGCCTCGCTGCTCGGGCCGCTGAACCTCAATACGGTGATCATCGCCTCGCTGGTGGTGCTGCTGCCGGGCATGTCGTTGACCAATGCGTTCAACGAGTTGGCCAGCCAGCATTGGGTGTCCGGCACTGCGCGTTTGGCCGGTGCGGTGACCACAGTGCTCAAGCTCACCGTCGGCGCGGTGATTGCGGTGACGCTGACCCAATTGGTAGGCCTGCATCCACAGGTGGCCGCGTTGCGACCTCAGGCCGGCTGGGTGGAATGGGCTTCGCTGCCAGTGGCCGCCTACGCGTTTGCGGTGTTGTTCAAAGCCAGTCGGCGCGATTATTTATGGGTAATGGCGGCGGCTATGTCCGGTTATGTCATTGCGCGTCATGCAGGATATGCTTGGGGTGGTCCGGCCGGTGTATTTGCCTCGGCCATGGCATTGACGGCTGCCGGGAATCTGTTCGGGCGGGTGGTGCACAAACCAGGTGCGCTGATCCGATTACCCGGCATCATCATGCTGGTTCCGGGTAGCGTCAGTCTGCGTGGCTTGTTGGCTCTGGTGCAACAACAAGATGTCAGCGTCGGAGAAAATGCGCTGTTGGCGGTCACCAATATTGTGATGGCGCTGATGGCCGGATTGCTGTTTGGCAATCTGCTGATTCCGGCCCGCAAGAATTTATGACGGGCAGAAACACAGCGCAATAAAGACGCCGGGATTGCCGGCGTTTTTATTGGTTTGAATCAAGCGGCCTTGGACTTCTTGGTGGCGCGCTTGGTGACGGCTTTCCGCAGCGAGGTCTTCTTTGCCGGTGCCTTCTTGGCGCCAGCCTTGATGATCAAAAAGTCTTCCACCTTCTTGCCGGCGGCGGTCAGCTCGGCCAGCCAGCGTGGCTGCTTGCCACGGCCGGTCCAGGCTTCCTGGGGATTGGCAGGGTTGCGATACTTCGGCGGAACCTTGCCCAGTTTGAGGCCAGCGCGAGGGCCCGGCTTGCTGGCAGCGGCCGGACGACCCGGGCCTGCACTGGCAGAAGCGCCAAACAACTCTTCAATGGAATAACCATGGGCTTTTGCAGCGCGGGTCAGCTGAGTGCGGACCTTGGCAATCGGGTCGCGCTTGGCAACCACGGTCTGCTGCTTCTTTGCATTCTTGATCAATGCAACCAACTGCTTGGCCGATAGGCCGCTAAGATCGATCGACATCACTACTCCGGAAGATGAGGGAAAAAGAATGCCGGTCCGTGGCACTGCTGACCATCATAATGTCAGAAAACCCGCGTGACAAATGCGCCGAAATAATTCGGCGTGTTGTGTTCATCCAATTGAAGCGGTTCCAGGCGGTTTGATCAACGGCCCAAGCGGGAGAATAACCCGGCCTTACCCAGGTTTTCTGTCGTATCGGCGGTACGGGCGCGATATTCAAATGTGCCGGCCGCCACTCCGCGTTCTGAGACGACCACCCGATGCGGAATGCCCAATAGTTCCATATCGGCAAACATGGCGCCTGGGCGCAGCCCGCGGTCGTCCAGCACCGCATCGATGCCGGCAGCGATCAATTCGTCCAGCAATGTCTGGGCCGCGGCAATCACCTGCGCGTCCTGCTTGGGATTGATTACGCACACCACCAGCTGCCACGGCGCCATCGGCGCAGGCCAGACAATGCCGGCGTCATCGTGGTTCTGTTCGATGGCCGCAGCCACGATGCGCGAAATACCGATGCCGTAGCAGCCCATCTTCATCACCGCGACCTTGCCGTTCTCGTCGATCACGGTGGCCTGCAGCGCCTGCGCGTACTGGCTGCCGAGCTGGAACACATGGCCTACTTCGATGCCGCGGGTCAAGCGCAGTTCGCCGCCATCGGCCGCGCGCTCGCCTTCGACCACGTTGCGCACATCGGCCACGGTTTCCGGTTCGGGCAGGTCACGGCCCCAGTTGACGCCAACCAGATGCGCGCCGGGCACATTGGCGCCAACCACGAAATCAGCCAACGCTGCGACATCGCGATCAGCGACCACGCGCACCGGGCGCGCGGTGTTCATCGGTCCCAGGAAGCCGGGCTCGCAACCCAGGTGCTCGCGGATTTCGGTTTCGTTGGCCAGGCGGTAGTCGGCCATGCCTGCGACCTTGCCTAGCTTGATCTCGTTGACTGCGTGATCGCCACGCACCAGCACCAGCACGAAGCCGGCCGCCGTCATCACCGCTACCGACTTGACGGTACGCTGCAGCGCGATGCCCAGCAACCGGGCGACGTCTTCGCAGGTTTTCTGGGTGGGGGTGTCGACCCGGCGCATCGCCTCGCCAGCCTCGGCCCGCGGGGCGGGCAGAGCGGCGCTGGCGGTTTCCACGTTGGCCGCGTAATCGGAGCCGGTGGAGAACGCTAGCGAGTCTTCGCCGGATTCGGCAATGACGTGGAATTCCTGCGAGGCGTCGCCGCCGATCGCGCCGGAGTCGGCCTGCACGGCGCGGAAGTCCAGCCCCAGGCGGGTAAAGATGCGGTGGTAGGCCGCCTTCATGTTGTCGTATTCGCGCGCCATATCCGCATCGGTAAGATGGAACGAATAGGCGTCCTTCATCAGGAACTCGCGCGCACGCATCACGCCGAAGCGCGGGCGGATCTCATCGCGGAACTTCGTCTGGATCTGATAGAAATTCCGCGGCAGCTGCTTGTAGCTGTTGATTTCCTGGCGCGCGAACTCGGCTGCGGCCTCTTCGGCGGTCGGGCTGTAGCAGAATTCCTGCTCCTTGCGGTCCTTGATCTTGAGCAGCTGCCCGCCGAACTTTTCCCAACGGTCGGTGGCGTCCCACAACTCGCGCGGCTGGATGGTGGGGAACAGCACTTCCAGCGCCCCGGCGCGGTTCATCTCCTCGCGCACGATGGCTTCGACCTTACGCAGCACACGCAGGCCCAACGGCGACCAGGTGTACAGCCCTGAGGCCAGCTTGCGGATCATGCCCGCGCGCAGCATCAGACGGTGGCTGACCAGCTCGGCATCGGCCGGGGTTTCCTTGGTGGTGTGCAGGTGGAACTGGGAAAGACGCATCTGGCTTCGCTTGAGCGGAAAGCTGCTAGTTTGCCAGTGTCGTGCCTTGCCGGTCATCGCCGACGGCGTTGCGCGGTCGCGGCAGGGCGGCAAGGGCCGGTGCGTGATCGGTCTGGCTAAGCGCACGAAGGAAGCTTTGAACAACTCGTCCATGCGCCTTCGATCAACAACCGTGGCGAACGCCGCGACGGGTTAAGAGCGGCTAACAACACGACTGCGCCGCTGTCTGGCGGGCGCGGCCGGTGCTCGGAATCGGCATGTACCACGCGTACACTTCGGTTCCTGCGCGCCGTCCGCACCCACCAGACGGTGGCTACGTGTTGTTCGCCGCTTCGGACTCAGGTGGCCGGGCCGCCGCCCGCTGCAGGCGTGCAATAGGCCTTGGCGGCAGCCTCGGCAAGATTGCGCTGGGCGGCTCGGGCCTCAGGGTTCAGCGGGGCGCCCGGATTGCCGTCGGTGCCGGCGCCCATGGTGACTTCGCCCTTGCCCCTGAGCAGTTCCAGGTTGCGGCGTGCGGTGAGGCAGTCGGCCGATTCGGGCGCCGCAGTCTCCGGCGTGGCTGCGGTGCCGGCGCGTGCGTCGATGCGGCGCGCTTCGTAACGCTGGCCTGTCGGCGGCGGGGTTTCGGTGTAGTGGGTCACGCCCTTGGCGTCTCTCCACTTATAGAGGTCGGTCGCGCCGGCGGCGGCGCTGACCAGCATCAACAGGGCGCAAACCCCGGACGACAACTGCATGTGGCTTCCCCTGGATGATTGCCCCGACAATTGCAGCATCCATGACCTGCCCTGGCAAGTGATATGGCGCTGTGGCACTGGAAGAATGAAGGGCGCGCTACCGCCGGACGGACCTCAGGCCCTACACTTGTCGCATGGATGAAATGAGACCGCCTCCGCGCTCGCGCACGATTTACCTGCTGCCGAACCTGTTCACCACCGCCGGGTTGTTTTCCGGTTTCTACGCCATCATTGCCGCCGCCAACGGGCAATTCGTCCAGGCGGCCATGGCGGTGTTCGTGGCTGCGGTGATGGACGGGCTGGACGGCCGGGTCGCGCGCCTGACCAATACCAGCAGCGAATTCGGCGTGCAGTACGACTCGCTGGCCGATCTGGTCAGCTTCGGCATGGCCCCGGCACTGGTGATGTACCACTGGTCGCTGTGGGCGCTGAAGTACGACAGCAATGTGATGGGCCGGGTCGGTTGGTCGGCTGCCTTTTTGTATGCGGCCTGCGCGGCGCTGCGGCTGGCGCGTTTCAACACCCAGGTGGGAGTGGTCGACAAGCGTTGGTTCATCGGCCTGGCCAGCCCGGCTGCGGCCGGCTTGATGATGGCGTTCGTGTGGGCATTTGCCGACGACAGCCTGGGTTTCGATGGAGCACAGCTGCGCTACCTGGCGTTGGCAATCACGGTGGTGTCTGCCTTGCTGATGGTCAGCCGGATCCGTTTCTGGAGCTTCAAGGGCGGCGCGCGTGGTCCGCGCGCCGATCGCGTGCCGTTTCTTGCACTGGCCGTCGCTACGGTGGTGATCGCGCTGCTGGTGATCGATCTGGCCCGTTCGTTGCTGGTAATCGGCATGCTATATGCGCTGTCCGGCCCGCTGATGTGGCTGTGGCGGCGCTGGCGGCGCACGCCCGAGTTGCCATGAGCGGGCTGTTATGAGCGATTGGTCATGAGTGAGATGGCGTCCGAGCCGATGTGGTCCGATTTGCAGGTGTCGTATCTGCAAGCCTTGGGGCATACCGTGTATTTGGATCGCGATGCGGTCGATGCCTTGCCTGCACCTGTGGATGTGGTCGACAGCGCACCCGTACCCGCACCTGCACGGCTGGAACGAGTACCGCACTCTGCGTCTGTCGCTGCCCCTGTCGTATGCCGCACGGTCCCGGCTGCGCGGGCCGGGGCGCCGCGTGCTGTCAATACGACACCGGCTGCTGCGCCACAGCGGCGCAGTCGTGTCGGCATGCCGGACCGTCTGCAGATGGCGTTGCTTCGTGCCTCTGGCTGCAATCCGGGCGACCCGGACACCCAAGCCTTGATGGCGTCCTGGCCGCTGGCCGATCTGCGTGGTAACCCGGCCGCCAAGCGCGCTCTATGGCCGCAGTTGCGTGCGCTGCGGCGCCGTCCGCATTCGGCGTGAGCGCATCGAACGTAACCCATCAGCCCACCTCACTGCGCGCACTGCGCGAGAGCGATCTGGATGTGGTGATGGAGATTGAGCATCGCGCCTATCCGTTTCCGTGGACGCGCAACATCTTTCGCGACTGTCTGCAGGCCGGCTATCCCGGCTGGGTGATGGAGCAGGACGGGCAGGTCATCGGCTATGGTGTGATCAGCATCGCCGCCGACGAGGCGCATGTGCTCAATGTCTGCATCGCACCGGAGGCCCAATCGCAAGGCCATGGTCGCGTGCTGTTGCGCGCGCTGATCAAGGGTGCCTGCGATCGCGGTGCACGGCGTGCGTTTCTGGAAGTGCGGCCATCCAATCCGTCGGCGATCGCGCTCTACCATTCCGAAGGCTTCAACGAAATCGGGCGGCGCCCGCGCTACTACCCGTCCAACACCGGGCGCGAGGATGCGTTGGTGATGGCGATCGAATTGTTCTTCGAAGGGTTTTCCTGAGCACAATCAGCATGTGCTGATGAGTGTGCTTTGGCGCGGTTGGTGCCATCTGTGCTTTGGTCTGCAATGGATCTCACCACAACGCGCGTATGCGCGGCGGCGCAGTAGTTTTGTTAGTCGCTCTTACAGCTTACTTTCGGTCGACAAAGTCCCTGCAGACGTCAAGGCAAAGGCTGGCGCAGTCAAGTTGTAAGCGTGGCTGCAAGTTGCAACGCTGCGATGACGGGAGCATCCTCGCACAAGAAATCGCACAACGCCTGCAGCCATGCAGGCGTTGTGCGATTGCCCAGTATCCTCATCGATGTCCCGATGTCCCGATGTCCCGATGTCCCGATGTCCCGATGTCCCGAGACATACGGTATGTACGCAACGCAGTGAATGTGCCGAACATCACGCCGCTTCGGGTCACTGCAGCAGAACGTAAGAACCCTGCAATCAATCTCAGAAGTCCACTAGGGTTGACTTTGGTTTGGTAGATCGCGCCCGTCATGGTGATCACGCTGAGTGCACAAGCAAGCCTATGACAACTCGCAACGTGGCGAGTGAACTTGAGGATGTCCGTGTGCATGGTTGCATGCAGTGCGTGAGCTGCGTCGATCGGACGATGGCGCGCCCGATCAGATTCTTCGGTCGGATCGGTTGTCCCTCCGAACACCGAGCGTGACCGCCAAGCGGCGCGCTCGAATGATCAACCGCTTCAGATCTTGGCGCGTTGCTCGCGCAAACCAGTCAACTGGGTGGTCCAGTCGTTCAAGCGCGCGCGTTCCTGTTCGACCACCACGGCCGGTGCGTTCTGCACGAAGGTGGCGTTGCCGAGTTTGCCGTTGCACTTGCCGATCTCGCCTTCCACGCGCTTGATTTCCTTGTCCAGTCGCGTGCGCTCGGCATCCATATCGACCAGGCCCTCCAGCGGCACCAGCAGCGTGAGCTCACCGACGATGGCGGCGGCCGACGGTGCGTCCTGGCCGGCCTCCAGCCAGTCGATCGCTTCGAGCTTGAGCAGGAACGATAGCTGCGAGGCGAAGCGGGCAACACGGGTGCGATCGTCGGCAGTGCCTGCCTGCAGCAGCAGGCGCACTTGCCTGGACGGCGGCACGTTCAATTCGCTGCGCACGCGGCGTAGCGCCGACACCATCGACTTTAACCATTCGACATCGGCTTCCGCCGTGGTGTAGCCACCGATGTCGATATCGCCTGCCTGTGGGAACGTCTGCAACGAGATCGTGGCGGCGTTGATGCCCAGGCGCGGGGCAACCTGCTGCCACAATTCTTCGGTGACGAAAGGAGTGAGCGGGTGCAGCAGACGTAGCAGCGCTTCGAGCGCGTAGAGCAGGGTGTGTCGGGTACTGGCTGCAGCGTCGATGTCATGACCATTGAGCGCAGGCTTTGCCAGTTCGACGAACCAGTCGCAAAACGCATTCCAGGCGAACTCGTACAGCGATTGCGCGAGCAGATCGAAGCGATAGCTGGCGTAGTGGGCATGCGTTTCTGCAGTGACCTTGTCCAGTCGTGTCAGGATCCACTTCTCCGCTTCGGTGCGCGGCTGCGGGACACCGACAAAGCGCGCGCCTTCGGTGTTCATCAGCACAAAGCGCGTGGCGTTCCATAGCTTGTTGCAGAAGTTCTTGTAGCCTTCGGCGCGGCCGAGATCGAACTTGATGTCGCGGCCGTGCGTGGCGAGCGCGGCGATGGTGAAGCGCAGCGCGTCCGCACCGTGCGCGATGATGCCGTCCGGGAATTCCTTGCGCGTGGCTTTTTCGATCTTCTCGGCCATGCGCGGCTGCATCAGCCCGCTGGTGCGCTTGGCGACCAGGTCTTCGATGCTGATGCCGTCGATGATGTCCAGCGGATCGAGCACGTTGCCCTTGGACTTGGACATCTTCTGGCCCTGCGCATCGCGGATCAGGCCGGTGATGTAGACATCGCGGAACGGCACCTGGCCGGTGAAGCTGTCGGTGGCCATGATCATGCGCGCCACCCAGAAGAAGATGATATCGAAGCCGGTGACCAGCACCGACGACGGCAGATAGCGCTCGAAACCACGCTCGGCCATCGCGTTCGCATCCGGCCAGCCCAGCGTGGAGAACGGCCACAGTTGCGAGGAAAACCAGGTTTCCAGCACGTCTTCTTCCCGGCGCAACGGGTAGCTTTCTGCGAGGCCGTTTTTCTCCCGCACTTCCTCAATGGACCGGCCAACGAAGATGCGATGCTCTAAATCGTCGTACCACGCTGGAATGCGATGGCCCCACCATAGCTGGCGGCTGATGCACCAATCCTGGATGTTCTCCATCCAGTGGCGATAGGTGTTGATCCAGTTCGGCGGCACGAACTGGATCTGGCCGCTTTCGACCAGCTCCAGCCCGCGCTTGGCCAGCGCGTCCATCTTCACGAACCATTGGTCGGTGAGATAGGGCTCGATCACTTGGCCGGTGCGGTCGCCGCGCGGTACCTGAAGTTTGTGAGGTTTTGTTTCAACTAGTAACGCTAGCTCTTCAAGATCGGCGAGCACTGCCTTTCGTGCGTCGTAACGATCCAATCCCGCGAATTTATCGAAGGAAACAATACTTTTGACTGGACTCAGTAGCTTTACGTTACCGCCCGGCTCTTGTTGATGGCTAGGATCAATGAAGCTGGAGTGTCCAAGAATTTTTGCATCAGTAGTAAGAATATTGATGGGTGATGCCATCTCATCTTGATGACGTTGCCAGACCGCGTAATCGTTGAAGTCATGCGCAGGCGTGACCTTGACCACGCCGGTGCCGAACGCGCGATCGACATAATCGTCGGTGATCACCGGCACGCGGCGGCCGGTCAGCGGCAGCACAATGCGCGCGCTGTGCAGCGTGGCGTAGCGTGGGTCTTCCGGATGCACCATCACCGCGGTATCGCCCAGCATGGTTTCCGGGCGCGTGGTGGCGACCACCAGATAATCGCGAGTTTCGCGCAGGGTCTCGACGCCGTCGGCATCGTGCTCGACGTGTTCGTAGCTCACGCCATCGGCCAGCGGATAGCGGATGGACCACAGAAAGCCGTCTTCTTCGACGTTTTCCACTTCCAGATCGGAGATGGCGGTCTTCAGCACCGGGTCCCAGTTGACCAAGCGCTGGCCGCGATAGATCAGGCCCTGCTCGTACCAGCGCACGAACGCTTCGTTGACCGCGGCCGACGGCTGCGGGTCCATGGTGAAGGTACTGCGCGACCAATCGCTGGAGGTGCCCAGACGGCGCATCTGGCGCTCGATGGTGTCGCCGGATTCTGCCTTCCACTCCCACACCTTGGCAATGAAGCCCTCGCGCCCTAGCGAATCGCGCGTGTCGCCATTGGCTCCCAGCGCCAGATTGCGCGACACCACCATCTCGGTGGCGATGCCCGCGTGGTCGGTGCCCACCTGCCACAGCGTGTCGAAGCCGCGCATGCGGTGATAACGCACCAACGCATCCATCAGCGTTTGTTGAAACGCGTGGCCCATGTGCAGTGTGCCGGTCACATTCGGCGGCGGCAGTAGCACCGTGTAGGGCTCACCCTCACCGGACGGCGCGAAATAACCGGCAGCCTCCCACTGAGCGTACAAGCGCGATTCGAAGGAAGAGGGTTCGTAGCTGGAGGCGAGTTGAGTCATGGTGGAACCGAAAGGAGGCCGGTAGTTGGTTTGGTTTGACCTTGCTGCCGTTAACGCTTTGACAGCGCTCATGTTTACAGCGGTGATGGGGTGTCGTAGATGTTGGTTCGCTTGTCAAGGGCCATTGCACTTTATATCTTCAATTAATTTACGTATCCCATCGCGGAACTTGCGGAAGCTTGGGGACTGATTGATTTCAATATCCATTTTTGGGCATATCTTTTCAGCCCAAGCATGCTTGATTTCGCCAGGCAACGGCCATCCCGCTTTGATGATGGTCGCGGATCCTCCAGGGTGGACTGCATCTGCCAATAGTTCCCAAGTTCCACAGATGCTGTCCTGTTGATAGCCTGAAAGGATATCTCTTCTTGCTCTTGGATACGCAGAAAAAATAGCTTGCTTGTCACCCAGAAACCAAGATTCCATCT
This sequence comes from Xanthomonas fragariae, assembly GCF_017603965.1. Classification (NCBI taxonomy): domain Bacteria; kingdom Pseudomonadati; phylum Pseudomonadota; class Gammaproteobacteria; order Lysobacterales; family Lysobacteraceae; genus Xanthomonas; species Xanthomonas fragariae. The sequence goes on from NZ_CP071955.1 coordinate 657,440, forward strand.
CCTCGATTGCAAGACGAAAGATCGTTTTCGGCGCAGGATTGCAGCTTCTCAGCATAGCCTTCAGTTCGGACAGAAATGCAGCGCAATCGCGTTGATCGGTATCCAGAACGACGACGACCGCATCAATGCCTGGTGTCCTGCCGTAACCGCGAATTATTCTAGGCAGCTGGTTCAGTAATGCTCGCTTGGCAGGATCAGAAGAGCTTGAAAGGCCAGTGGGTAGTTTTCCAATTCCCTTATATTCATGAATGTGCCAAGTGTGTGGATCTGCATGCGTACCAATGACCTTCGGTAGCAGCATGCCAATCATTTTGGCCCCCGAGCTGTCTTCCACAAGAACTTCAATATGCATACTTATTTTGTATCCAAGTAGTCGCTATACCAAAGTCCGCCAAGGGGTAGTCCTTCTTCTACCAGATTGCGCACGAGTTCGATATCGGATGCCCGGCGAATGGCCGAAAACCCGTTTTTTCCTTTCTCAAGTATCCAAACTTCCTTTGGGGAAAGCGCATCGACAAAATAAGGTTGATGAGTAGTTACAAAGATCTGCGGCGCGTTCTTCTTTCCTGTTGCATGGCTGCGCAGTTCCCGTGCCAATGAGTCGAGTAGACGGTGGTAAAGGCCGTTTTCGGGCTCTTCGATGCAGATGAAGGGCGGTGGGTCAGGATCTTCCATCAATAACAGATATGCGAATATCTTAAGCGTGCCATCAGACATCTGGCCTGCATAAAATGGATCGTCGAATGCGCCATCGTTGAATTGAAGAAGTACCCGTTTGTCTTCGGTCACTGTTGTTTTGATGCTGTGCACACCAGGAATTTTGGCTGCGATGCGATCGAGGATGGTCTTGAAGCGTTCCTTGTGCTCGCGCTCCATGTACTGGACAACGTTTCCGATGTTGTCGCCGTGCATATCTAGATGTCGTTGAGCGCCGGCCGACGGCATTGAACGTGCAGCGTCTGGATGAAAATATGAAAGGTACCAGCCTTTCAGAAAATCACGGAAACGTTTGATGCGTGGATGCTCTTTCAGCGTACCGAGAGTTGCAATTCCCATTTGGCGCAGGTCAGTAAGTTCAACGTCTTCCTGTGCGCGATCTTCTTCGCCGCTGGACGTTTCGACTGCTTCTTCGCCAGCCCACACCTTTCCAACGCCATGATGCAGACGTAGGAAGGGATACGGTCGCCCATGCTTCTGCCCCTTGCGGCGTTGTTTGAGAACTTCTGATTCAACAAATGGCCTCCCGCTGCTGTCCAGGTTGATGGAAAGCTCATAGGTGATAGGGCGTTCGCCTATTGCTTCTCTATAGTAGATGTCGAAACGGATTGGTTCTTCAGTCCCTAACGAGCGCATACGTTCGAAACCACCGCGCTGCTTGTCATCACAAGCGGATTCAACGTCTTTTGAAAGGCAGTCCGCGACGAAACCGAAAGCATCGAATAATGTGCTTTTACCTACACCATTTTTGCCAATCACTACGGTGAAAGGAGTGAGCGGATCTCCTTGTTGCTCGGCAGAAAGCCGGCCAAGAGTGATGTCGCGCAGCGCGCGATAGTTGCGGACCCGGAAGCCTTCGATCAATGCCATTCCCTTTCCTTTCCTTACATGTCGTATTTCGTGAGTTCCAGGCCCCGGGCCTTGTACTGCTTCCAGCGTTCGCGCAGCGGTTCGCGGGCGGCGGGGTCGGCGGGGACGACTTCCAGCACGCGGTCGCAGGCGCCCAGGTAAGGGTCGTCGCGCAGGTTGATCACCAGCGGACGCGAGGGGGCGGTGAACTCGGGCGCGGCGATCAGCACCGGGGTCAGTTCGTCATCCTCATCGGTGCCGGCGATCTGGTGCGGCACATAGGCCTCGTCGTCGAACGCCCACAGCAAATCGTCCAATGCCTGCGCCTGCGCTGCGTCGCGCGCCAGGATCAACGTGGACAGATTGGCGTCGTTGGCCTTGCGCGCCAGCTCGCAGACCAGCCGCAGCGGTTCGTCGAGAAAGCGCGGTTTGGCGATCAGGTAGAAATCGGCACGGGGCATCAGGGCAGAAAATCGGGAGAGGGGAGTCGGGAATGGCCACAGTATCGCTGCGACCTCGAAGGTCGCGGCGATGCCTGAGAGAAGAGGGCTTTCACGATTCCCTATTCCCGATGCTCAATTCCCACCTGCGGCGCGATCCAGCAACCACTGCGTCAGCAAGCCCACCGGTCGTCCGGTCGCCATGCCGCGCTTGCCCTCGTCGCTGGCCACGCCAGCGATGTCCAGATGCGCCCAGCGCTGGTTTTCGGTGAAGCGCGACAGGAAGCAGCCGGCAGTGATCGCACCGCCCCAGCGGCCGCCGATGTTGTAGACGTCGGCGAACGTGGAATCCAGCAGGCCCTGGTACTCGTCCCACAGCGGCAGGCGCCAGGCGCGGTCGAACACGTGCTCGCCAGCGGCCAGCAGCTCATTGGCCAGGTCGTCGTGCTTGCTCATCAGGCCGGCGGTTTGGTGGCCGAGCGCCACCATGCAGGCGCCGGTGAGCGTGGCCACGTCCACCAGCGCTTCAGGGTTGAAGCGCTCGGCGTAGGTCAGCGCATCGCACAGGATCAGGCGACCTTCGGCGTCGGTATTGCCGACCTCGATGGTCTTGCCGGACATGCTGGTGATCACGTCCGACGGGCGGTAGGCATTGCCGTCGATGGCGTTTTCCACCGCCGGCACCACCACCACCAGATTGATCGGCAGCTCGGCCTTGACCGTGGCCACGAAGGTGCCGATGACGTTGGCGCCGCCGCACATGTCGTACTTCATTTCCTCGATGCCACCCTGCGTCTTGAGGTTGACGCCGCCGGTATCGAAGGTAATGCCCTTGCCGACCAGCACGTACGGGCGGGCGTCACCGCCGCCGTTCCACTTCAGCACGATCAGGCGCGGGCGGTTAGCCGAACCACGCGCCACCGACAGCAGCGAGCCCATGCCCAGTGCGTCCATCTGCGCCTCGTCCAGGATCTGCGCTTCGGCGCCGGGGAATTGGCCGGCGAACGCGGCGGCAGTCTCTGCCAGGTAGGCCGGGGTACAGTAGTTCGGCGGCAGGTTGCCCAGCTCGCGGGCGAACTCCACGCCCTCGGCGGTGGCCACGCCAACGGCCAATGCGCGGGCGTCGGCGCCGGCGATCGCCAGGCTGGTCAGGCCGGTCTCATCGACTTTTTTCTTGTCCAGCGTGGCGGTGTAGCGGTAGGCGGCGTGGTCGCTGACGATCACAGCCTGGCGGATGTTCCAGGCGGCATCGCGGGCTTTGACGGGGAGTTCGGTCAGGGTGAGCAGGGCAGTGCCGACCGCGCCGGTCTTCAGCGCACAGGTCGCATCGCCGATCGCCTTGAGGTAGGGCGCCACGCCAAATTTGCCGGCTTCGCCCAGGCCGACCACCAGCACGCGCGGGGCGGCCACGCCGGGCAGGTCGTGCAGCAGGGTGGTGCTGCCGGTCTTGCCGGCCACATCGCCGCGTGCCACCAATGCCGTCAAACGGCCCTGGCTGGCGCTGTCCAGCGCCTGGGCAGCAGGCGAAAGGGTCTTGTCGGCGAACACGCCAACTACGATGCAGTCGACGTGGGTGCTTGCCGGCGCGTCTTGGTTCAGGATGAATTGCAGGGCCATTGATCAGATTCCGTAGGCAAATCCGTACAATCGCGGGCTGTTTACGCCAACCGGACTAGGCTGGCGACGCCGCGAACGAATCCGAGAGTTTAAGACAAGCCCACCTCATGCCGAAGCTCGATCGATACCTGCTTAGCGATTTCACCCAGAGCTTCCTGGCCACCTTGATCGTGCTGCTGGTCGTCAGCGTGGGCGGTGTGCTGGTGGATATCCTCGGCAACATCGCCGATGGCCGCATCCCGGCACGCTTGCTGCTGTCCCAGGTTGGCCTGCAGTTCGTGGCCTATTTGCCCATCATCCTGCCGCTTGCGCTCATGCTCGGCCTGCTGCTGGCACTGGCGCGCCTGTACCGCGATTCAGAAATGCCCGTCATAACCGCCATCGGCGTTGGCCCGCGGCGCATGTTGCGGCCAATGTTGATGCTGGTGGTGCCAGTCGTGGTGGTGATCGGGCTGTGCTCGCTGTGGCTGGGTCCCTGGGCCAACCGTACCGCCGAGACGATGCTGGAAGACGCCAACCGCAGCGTGCTGATGGCCGGCCTGGAGTCGGGCAAGTTCACGCCGCTGTCCGGTGGCGGGGTGGTCTACCTGGCGACGATTTCCGCCGACGGCAAGGGCCTGGGCAAGGTCTTCATGCAGCGCCAGAAGGACGACCGCATCGATGTGGTCACCGCCGATCGCGGCGCGATGTTCTTCGAAGGCAAGACCGACCGTTTCCTGCGCCTGGAGGACGGCTACCGCATCGAAGGCCCGGCTGCCGGCGACACCCTGGACTACCGGCTGATGAAGTTCGCCAGCAACGATGTGGCCTTACCTGATCGCACCCGCGGACACGACGCCAACGATCCGGAAGTGATGTGGACGACACAGTTGCTCTCCGACGAGCGCCCGGCCGCGCGTGCGCAGCTGCATGAGCGCCTGGCGCCGCCGCTGCTGGCGCTGGCGTTCGCGCTGCTGACCCTGCCGTTGTCGCGCAGCGCGCCGCGCCAGCAGCGCTACGGTCGGATCATGGTGGCCTTCCTGGCCTACATGGTCGGCACCAATCTGATGATCGTCGGTACTCAGTGGATCGCCAACGGCAAGACCCCTGCTGCGCTGGGTCTGTGGTGGCTGACGCTGCCACTGCTGGCGGTGGCGATCTGGGCGTATGCGCGCGATGGCCGCGTGCGTCGGCCGAGGGCAGGCGCATGAGGCTGATGCCGCGAGTACACGATGTGTACGTCGGCCGCGTGGTGTTGTTCACCGTGCTGCTGACCTGGTCGGTATTGCTGGGCCTGGACCTGGTCAACGCCTTCGCCAGCGAGGCCAAGAACATCGGCCAGGGCAGCTATAGCTTCGGTCATGCGGTGGCTTACGTGGCCTACACCGTGCCGCGCCGGGCCTATACCTTGTTTCCCACGGCCGCAGTGATCGGCGCGCTAATGGGCCTGGGCCAGTTGGCAGCGACGTCCGAATTGACCGCCTTGCGCGCACTGGGCGTGTCGCGCAAGCGCATGTCAGCTTCGGTAGTTGCGGCGATGGCGCTGCTGACCGTCGGCATGGTGATCAGTGGCGAGACTGTGGGCCCCTGGGCGCAAAACCAGGCCGACACGCTGAAAACCACCGCCCGCTACAACAGCAATATGGCGGCGTCGCGCTATTCCGGCCTGTGGGCGCGAGAGGGCGACACCTTCCTCAATGCGCTGAGCGGCGAAGAAAAGCTGCTCGACGGCGGCGGCACCGCGTTGGATCTGCACGATGTGCGGTTGTACCACCTCGATCCAGGCGGCCGTCTGCAGCAGCTGACCTATGCGGCCGTTGCCGAGCACCGCAGTGGCACTTGGACGCTGCGGAACGTGCGCCGCGATACCTTCCAGGAACGCTCGGTGCAGCGCGAAACCTTCCCTGAGCTACCGTGGCAATCGCAGCTGAGCCCGGCAGCGCTGGCAGCCGGCCTGGCCAAGCCGCGTAATCTGTCCGCGCACGATCTGGAACAGAGCATCGAATACCGTCGCCGCAATGGGCTGGATGCGCGCGATTACGAGGATCAGTACTGGAGCCGCTGGTTTTATCCGCTCAACGTGCTGGCATTGTGCATGGCGGCGATCCCGTTCTCCTTCGGGTCGCTGCGCAGCGGCGGGCTGGGTAAGCGCCTGTTCCTTGGCATCCTGTTCGCGCTCGGGTTCTGGCTGCTGCAGCTGTTCTTCGGCCGCATGGCCGGCGCGCTCAAGCTCGATTACCGCATCGCCTACGCGCTGCCGCCGATGGTGATGATGGGCGTGTCGGCGTGGTTGTTCCGGCGGCGCAGTAGCTAGAGCGACTAACAACACGACTGCGCGGCCACTATGCGGTTGCGGCCGGTGCCCGGAATCCACATGTACCATGACTCGTACAACTCCGGCTCCTCCGCGCCGTCCGCACCCACCTGACGAGCGCTCGCTACGTGTTGTTAGCTGCTTTTACGCGCGATCCGCGTTGCAGATGCAGCTTGTGGCGATAGCTATCGCATCGCGTGATTGCCGCTTAGGTCTTCGGTTTGGGAATTCTCCGCAACTGCGTCCCACTGGCTCGGTCGTGCCACGCCAGTCCACCGCGATCCACCCAGGCCCACCAGAACCCTGCGCCTGCCAAGGCCAGCGACAAAGTGCCGACCGCGTAGCGTATCCACAGCGTGCGCCATGAAGCTTGCGGGCCGATCAACGACAACCGCCACGGGCGCATGCCCAGGGTCTGGCCGCCGTGGCGCCAGCTCAAGGTGGCATACACGCCGGCGGCGATCCAGCAGCACAGCCACAGCAGCCATTGCCAGCCGCTGAAAGGGGCGATGTTCTGGCGTGCCGGGTGCCCGGCAAGCGTGAAGGCCAGCGTGAAGGCGGCGGAAATCAACATCGATAGCGCCAGCACCGGCCAAACGTCGTAGCACATGGCCAGCAGTCGCCAGCCCACCAGGGCAGGAGCGCGTACAACGCAAGGCGAGGGGAGCGAGGTCATGTCGCCAGCATAGCGGGCGCGAACGATCGAGCAACGCAGCGCTGCGGCAGCGGCGAGTCCCACATGGGGTGGCTACCTCGAAGTACGAGCGTCTATCAAACGCCTGCGCTAGCGCCCAGACGATATGGCCAGCGCTCGTGCGGCATGCGTCTATTCCGGCAACGGCGATTCAGTCTTCCGATCATCGACTGACCGGAGAGACGACAAGTGATGGTCTCGTCATCACGTTCCGAGCGCGAGCTTCGCCCTATAGCTGTATGACCGTTCGTTACGCTTGTTAGCCGCTCAAGGTAGAACGGTTGGCTGGGTATCGAGGCAAGCCGCATGGCTGGCAAGCAACGCATTTGATCCAACGTGAGCGCCATGTTCTATGCTGGTGCGATGTCTGCCAGCAGTCCCGCCGAACGCCGTCAGATTGTCCAACAACTGCCACCAGTGCAGGCAGCCGATGCCGCCACCATCGAGCGCTTTGTCGACCGTTTCTGGGCCGAGCAAGGCGTGGCGCGGCAGACCTTGGACAGTTATCGGCGCGACCTGGAAGGGCTGGCGCGCTGGCGCGACGGTGCCGGCGGCGGGTTGCTCGGCCTTGATCGTGCGACGTTGTTCGATTATCTGCGCTGGCGCTCGCAGGCTCATTACTCCCCGCGCAGCACTGCCCGGCTGCTGTCGACCTTGCGCGCGTTCTACGGACTGTGTCTGCGCGACGGGGTGCGCAGCGACGATCCGACCGCGCTGATCGATCCGCCCCACTTGCCGCGTTCGCTGCCCAAAGCACTGACCGAAAGCCAGATCGAGGCGCTGTTGGCGGCGCCCGACATCGGCACCCCGCTGGGCCTGCGCGACCGCGCCATGCTGGAGTTGATGTATGCCGCCGGCCTGCGCGTCAGCGAACTGGTCAATCTGCCGGCGGTGGGGGTCAACCTGCGTCAAGGCGTGCTGCGGGTGATCGGCAAGGGCAGCAAGGATCGGCTGGTGCCGCTAGGCGAGGAATCCCAGCATTGGCTCGAGCGTTATTTACGCGATGCGCGCGCACTGCTGGCCGAGCACAAGCCGGTGGCGCCGGTGGACGGGCAGGTGCCGCTGTTCATCGATGCCACGCGTAGGCCGCTCAGCCGTCAGAGGTTCTGGGCATTGGTCAAACGCTACGCAGCCGTGGCCGGCATCGACCCGGCCACCGTCAGCCCGCACGGGCTGCGCCACAGCTTCGCCACCCATCTGCTCAATCACGGCGCCGATCTGCGCGCGCTGCAGATGCTGCTCGGTCACAGTTCGCTGTCGACCACCCAGATCTACACGCTGGTGGCGCGGCAACACCTGCAGAAGCTGCACGCCACGCATCATCCGCGCGGGTAACGGCCGGGGATCCTTGCGACATTCCGCTTGCCTAGCCACGCCTGCGCTGCCGGGCGCAACCAACCCAGCTTCTGACAACCGAGCGAACTGTCACGGCCGCTGCCTGGCTTCATCCGCGCTGTGCGAGAATCCGTGCACCCCATTCCATCCGGATGCGTGAATGTATCGTCTTGCCATCGCCGCGCTGCTGGGCGCAATCAGCCTTACCGCCTGCGCGCAATCGTCGCAAACTGCGGCAAGCAATGCCGGCGCCGCGCCTGCTACAGCCACCGGCAGCGTGGATCAGCGCGTGAGCACGGCGCTCAAGGCGCTGGACCCTGACTCCAAGCCCGATTACATCGGCGCCGCACCGTTTCCCGGCTTCCGCGAAGTGGTCGTTGGTGGGCAGGTGCTGTACGTCAGCGACAACGGCCGTTACCTGATTCAGGCGCAGCCGTTCGATATCCAGAACAAGCAGTTCGCTGCCAGCCCCGGCCTTCTGGCCTATCGGCGCAAGCAGCTGGAGACTGTTCCCAAGGCCGACCGCATCGTGTTCGCGCCGGCAAATCCCAAGTACACCGTGACGGTGTTTACCGATGTGGAGTGCGGCTACTGCCGCAAGCTGCATAGCGAGATCGGCGAACTCAACAAGCATGGGATTGCGGTGGAATATCTGGCATTTCCGCGCATGGGCCTGGGCAGCCAGGACCACAAGGAGATGATCGCGGTGTGGTGTGCTGCCGACCGTAAGCAAGCGCTGACGGCTGCCAAGTCCGGGCAGCCGGTGAATTCCAGGGACTGTAAGAATCCGGTGTCGATGGAGTACACCTTGGGCCAGCGTTTGGGCGTCAACGGCACCCCGGCGATCTTTGCGCCGGACGGCACCCAGCTTGGTGGCTATCTGCCGCCGGCGCAGCTGCGTGAGGCGTTGGAAAAGCGCGCCGTGACCACGGCGGGCGGCAGCCGCTGATCCACGAAAAAGCGGTTGGAAAAAGCGGTTGTCTAATGCCGCTTTGGCGCTGGCCGCTTCGACGGTCGGTGTGATTGCCCAGAAGGCCGGGGTGCGCATGCATTCGGGCCTTTTGCATGTATTGCAGGGCAGGCGGGTGGCATCGATTGTTCGGGTAAGAGCGGCTAACAAAACGTAGCGAGCAGTCGTCAGGTGGGTGCTCACGACGCGGAGGAACCGGAGTGTACTCGTGGTACATGCCGATTCCGAGCACCGGCCGCGCCCGCCTGACGGCGGCGCAGTCGTTTTGTTAGCCGCTCTAAGTGCACGGCTGCGTATCGGCCGTGACCAACGCTGCGTACCCTGCCATTGCGCTGGCATCTGAGCAGATGGCAGTTTTCGAGCGACGACCGATAAGCACTCGCCGGCATTGCTGCTGGCATCGCCACTGTCATGGCGAAGCGAATCCGGGCAGGGCTGTGGCGGATGATCACCCAGCCGATTTGCCAGCCGACGCACGCTCGGCCGGCGCTGAGCCCACCGGCTCCGTTACAATCTGCAGCCACGTTTCTGACACGGTTCCCCGGACATGATGGTCCTCGAGGGCGCTTCCGCCCTTTCGCCGTTCCGCCGCGCTCGGCTCGAAACCCGCCTGCAAACTCTCGTCCCCGCGCTGCGCATCACCGGCGCTTGGCACGTGTACTTCATCCGCGCCGAGGCCGGGCAATTGGCAGATCAGGCCACCTTGCAGCGGATCCTGCAGGCCGGAGCCGCCCCTGCGCCGCGCGATGATGACGCTTCCTCGCGCTACGTGGTGCCGCGTCTGGGCACGCTATCGCCATGGTCGAGCAAGGCCACCGAACTGGTGCGCGGGGCCGGGCAGCCGATCCAGCGGGTGGAGCGCGGCACCCGTATCGATCTGGCCGGTTTGCCGGAAGATGCTGCCGACCAGACCGCCGTGGCCAAGCTGCTGCACGACCCAATGACCCAGTCGTTGCTCGGCTCGGCCGCCGCCGCCGAGGCGTTGTTCAACGTGCCCGATCGCGGCCATCTGCAATGCGTGCGGCTGGATGCGCTGGAGCAGGCCAACCGCGACCTGGGTCTGGCCCTGGCGCAGGACGAGATCGACTACCTGCGCGAACGCTTCGCCGAATTGGGCCGCGACCCGGTCGACGTCGAGCTGATGATGTTTGCCCAGGCCAACTCCGAGCACTGCCGGCACAAGATCTTCAACGCCAGCTGGACCATCGACGGCAAGCCGCAAGAGCGCTCGCTGTTTCGCATGATCAAGCACACCCATCAGCAGACTCCGCAGTACACCTTGTCGGCTTACAGCGACAACGCGGCGGTGGTGGAAGGTGTGCCGGCTGCGCGCTATCGCCCGGATCCGGCCACCGGCCAATACCGCAGCGAGACGGTTGTGCCGTCGGCGTTTGCGATCAAGGTCGAAACCCACAATCACCCGACCGCGATCGCGCCGTTTCCGGGCGCAGCCACCGGTGCAGGTGGCGAGATTCGCGACGAAGGCGCCACCGGTCGTGGCGGCAAGCCCAAGGCCGGCTTGACCGGTTTTTCGGTCTCGCACCTGCGTATTCCGACCCTGCCCCAGCCGTGGGAAGCGCCGCGTACGCTGAACCCGCGCATGGCTCCGGCGCTGGACATCATGCTTGAGGGCCCGCTCGGCGGCGCCGCGTTCAACAACGAATTCGGCCGCCCGAATCTGCTCGGTTATTTCCGCAGTTTCGAACTGGCCGAAGGCCCGGGCCTGAGCCGTGCCTACGACAAGCCGATCATGCTGGCCGGTGGCCTCGGCGCGATCGATCGCAATCAGGTCCAAAAGCTGCGCCTTCAGCCGGGCGATGCGGTGATCGTGCTCGGCGGCCCGGCGATGCTGATCGGCCTGGGCGGTGGTGCGGCCAGCTCGGTAGCCGCCGGCGACAGCGCCGAGGCACTGGATTTCGCCAGCGTGCAGCGCGAAAACCCGGAGATGGAGCGCCGCTGCCAGGAGGTCATCGACCGCTGCGTTGCGCTGGGTACCGACAACCCGATCCGCTGGTTCCACGACGTGGGCGCGGGCGGTTTGTCCAACGCCATTCCCGAGCTGCTGCACGACTCCGGCGTGGGCGGCATCATCGACCTGGGCCGCGTGCTCACCGACGACCCCTCGCTGTCGCCGCTGGAACTGTGGTGCAACGAATCGCAGGAGCGATACGTGCTTGGCGTGCCGCAAGCGCGCCTGCAAGAATTCGCTGCCATCTGCGCCCGCGAACGCTGCCCGTTTGCCGCAGTCGGCGTGGCTACTGCGGAGGAATGGCTGGTTGTCGGGTACGGCGTGTTTGGTGACGAGATTGGGGATGGCCGGCCACAGCCTGGCCATCCCCAATCCCCACTCCCAATCGATCTGCCCATGGACGTGCTGTTCGGCAAAGCGCCGAAGATGCATCGCGATGCGGTGCATCCGCCGGCGCCGCGTTGGCCGGTGCTGCAGACCGCCACGCTGGATCTGCAGCAGGCCGGTCTGCGCGTGCTGGCGCATCCCACTGTGGCGTCCAAGAGCTTTTTGGTGACCATCGGCGATCGCAGCGTTGGCGGGTTGACCGCGCGCGAGCAGATGATCGGGCCGTGGCAGCTGCCGCTGGCCGATTGCGCGATCACCATGGCCGGGTTCGATACCTTCGCTGGCGAAGCGATGTCGATCGGTGAACGTACCCCGCTGGCGCTGTTGAACGCTGCCGCATCGGCACGCATGGCGGTGGGCGAGGCGATCACCAACCTGTGCGCCGCACCGGTGCGGACGCTGGATAGCATCAAGCTGTCGGCAAACTGGATGGCCGCCGCCGGCCATGCGGGCGAAGACGCCTTGTTGTACGACGCAGTGCGCGCGATCGGTATGGAACTGTGCCCGGCATTGGAGCTGAGCATACCGGTAGGCAAAGACTCGCTATCGATGCAGGCGCAGTGGGTTGAAACCGGGATTGCTGATTCAACGGTCGTGATTGGCGAAACGCCAGAGCCCTCAGTTTCTGCGAATCCCGAATCCAGGCTCTCCAATCCCGTCACGCACAAAAGCGTTTCGCCGGTGTCGCTGATCATCAGTGCGTTCGCGCCCGTGGGCGATGTGCGCACTCAGCTGACGCCGTTGCTGCGTAACGACGAAGAAAGCGAGCTCTGGTTGATCGGGCTGGGTGGCGGCAAACAGCGGTTGGGCGGGTCGGTGCTGGCGCAGGTATATGCCGACGATGCGGCGCTGCCTGCGTTCGGTGGCGAGGTGCCGGATCTGGACGATGCGCAGCGGCTGCGTAGTTTCTTCGAGCTGATTGGCGATGCGCGTGGGAGCGGGCTGTTGCTGGCGTATCACGATCGCAGCGATGGCGGCGCGTTTGCAGCGTTGTGCGAAATGGCGTTCGCCTCGCGTCAGGGACTGGATATCACGCTCGATGCATGGGGCGATGATGCTTTCCGCAGCCTGTTCAACGAAGAGCTCGGTGCGGTGGTGCAGATCGCCAGCGAAGATCGCGCCGCGTTTGCCGATCTGGTCGAGCGTCACGCGCTGACCGAATGCGCGCAGCGCATTGCTCGCCCCATCGGCACGCCGCGCATTCGCGTGAGCGGGCAGGGGCGCGTACTGGCCGAGTGGCGTTGGGAAGAATTGTTCGATGCCTGGTGGTCGGTAACGCACGCCATGCAAAAGTTGCGCGACAACCCCGAAACCGCTGACGAAGAGCGCGCGCTGGCGCGTCATTTCCAGGCGCCGGGATTGCGTCCGAAGCTGGTATTCGATCCGTCCGAGGACGTGGCAGCGCCGTTTGTGGCGACCGGTGCACGGCCCAAGGTGGCGATCCTGCGCGAGCAGGGCGTCAACGGGCAGATCGAGATGGCCTACAACTTCGAACGCGCTGGTTTCCGCGCCTACGACGTGCACATGAGCGACCTGATCGAAGGTCGCGTGGATCTGGCGCAGTTCGCAGGTGTCGCTGCCTGCGGCGGTTTCAGCTACGGCGACGTGCTGGGTGCCGGCCGTGGTTGGGCGACTTCGATCCTGGAGCGTTCGGCCTTGCGCGATGCATTCGCCGCGTTCTTCGCACGCAGCGATACCTTTGCGCTGGGCGTGTGCAACGGCTGCCAGATGCTCAGTCAGCTCAAGGAGATTATCCCCGGTGCCGAGCACTGGCCGCGCTTCCTGCGCAATCGCAGCGAACAGTTCGAAGCACGTACTGCGATGCTGGAAGTGGTGGAGTCGCCGTCGATCTTCCTGCGCGGCATGGCCGGTTCGCGGATTCCGGTGGCAGTGGCGCATGGCGAAGGTCGCGCCGAGTTCGACACCGCCGTGGACCTGGCTGCTGCACGCGTGGCGTTGCGTTTCATTGATGGCGATGGCGCAGTGGCATTGCAGTACCCGCTCAATCCGAACGGCTCGCCGGACGGTATTACCGGGCTGACCAGCAGCGACGGTCGCGCCACCATTTTGATGCCGCATCCCGAGCGTACCCCGCGCAGCGCAAATCTGAGCTGGTATCCGGCTGGTTGGGGCGATGACTCGCCATGGCTGCGGATATTCCGCAATGCGCGGGTGTGGTGCGGTTAATGGCAGCTCGTCGGACGCGGTAAGGCAGGCGCGCGCGGCCGCGCAACCTCAGCAGGCCATGCGCGATGGCGCCGGTCGACGGCATCATCGTCAAATATCGCAGTGACAAAGGTCACTGCACGCAGCGTTGGCATTGCCACTTCTGCCACGCTCACCGCAGCTGCGTCGCGCGCGGCAGTTCAGTTGGCACAGGCGGCAGCGCGCAGCGGCATGCAGGCCGCACCGAAGCATGTGCGCACGCTGGCAGTGGACAGTGAGTTGCTCAAGCTGCCTGCACAACATTAGAGCGGCTAACAAAACGACTGCGCTCACCGTCAGGCGGGCGCGGCCGGTGCTCGGAATCGGCATGTACCACGCGTACACTGCGGTTCCTGCGCGCCGTCCGCACACACCTGACGATTGCTCGCTACGTTTTGTTAGCCGCTCTTACATTGGGCCTGGATTTGCCGGAACCGCGATGGCGGCGCCGCACTTGGCGGGCACTGCTGCACTGGTGCAAAGCGCCTTGATCGCCGATGGCGAGTCGCCGCTGACGCCAGCGGCGCTAGAGCGCCTGCTCAAGCGCAGCGCACGGGCGTTCCCGGTGCAACTGCCGTTGAGCACACCGGCTGGTAGCGGCATCGTGGATGCAGGCGTTGCCGTCAATCGTGCATTGCGTCATTGCAACTGGGGCGATGTGGGTGCCAGTTGGATGCACGGGCACTACGTAACAGCGTGCCCAAGCGCAGCTTGTCCAACGCGGCTGGCGACACCGGATCTTTCACTTTCGAAGCGGCTGCCGGCGCGATACTGAGCTTCATCAGCTATGGCGGTAGCGGGCAGGCATCGTTGTATGTGGCGTTGGCGCGCGAGCCGACCGCCACCGATAACCATAGCGTGTCCAGTCGCAGCGGCACCAGCCAGACAGTGCGCTTCACCGCGCCGCGTGCGGGGACCTGCATCGTCAAGCTCGATGGTGCGCGATTGGATGAAGTGAGCCTGCTGGCGCGTCAGTGATCCGACACACGACAGCGCGCTGGTCCGGCCCGACGTGTCGGCGCCACGCGTGTTGACCCGTCCGCTGGCACATACCAGCGCTGTTTCTGCGCAACCAAGTCTGCTGGCATCCTGCCAGCGGTTTTTTTTGTCTGCAATGGACATGCGTATTCAGGATTAAAATGTCCTGTAGGACATCGTCTAGGTTGCTGTTTTCCAAATAGTTATCAAAAAATAATAAAAGCAAGCGGGACTTTAACGGAAATCATACATCGATTCGCCTCCTGTCAAAAACTTGACGCCTGATTTGACTGCGGTTAACACTTCGCCCAGTTCTCTGGTTGGGTAGCATTCATTTTTTGACTGCTCAGGATGCAGCTTTCCGCGCATCGCCAGCAGGCCTATGGCGTCAATAACTCCGGGGAATCGTTAGCGGCTGGGTAAGGCCTCGCGACGGTGGGATTCGCCAAAATCCAGTCCAAAACGTCAGGAGTCGTGCGTTGATGAATTGCATTTATCGCAAGGTTTGGAAGAAATCGTTGAGCGTGTTGGCCGTGGCATCGCAATTGCTCAGCGGCGACAGCCCGGGTGCAGGGGCCCCGGCCATGTCGACCGACCGTCGCTGCGGGGGAGGGCTGGCCGCCGCGATCGCCATGGTGCTGGGTAGCGCTGCGACCGCAATCCCTCTTTGCGCGATGGCGAAACCGGTCGAAAGCGGCGTTGCATCGGCACAGGTCGGCAAGGACACCGCAATTGGCGCAAACGCCGTTGCCGTCGGCTACAACACTTTCTTGCGCCAGAGCGGCGAAAACGGCGTAGTGCTCGTTGCCAACGCTGGCGGGACCGGTGTCAACTCGGTGACGTTGGGCGCAGGCTCGCGCACCCACGAAGACGGCGTGGTGTCGGTGGGCAGCGGTGGCCTTGCCAGGCGCCGCATCACCAACGTCACCCCCGGTATCAACGTCACCGATTCGGTCAACGTGGCGCAGTCGCAGGACGTGGCCGATGACACCGCAATCTTCTTCAAGGCAACGCCGGGCCAAGACAGTGTCGGCGCGTATGTCGAAGGCGCCAGCGCGCTGGCTGCGGGCGACGCCGCCAATGCGACCGGCACGGCGACAACGGCGTTGGGAACCGGCGCCACTGCCGTGGCCGACAATGCCACCGCAGTGGGCGCCAACGCACTGGCTGCCGGCCAGAACAGCGCAGCCTTCGGTCAGAACTCACAGGCCAACGGCCCGGGCAGTGTGGCCGTCGGCGGCGCGGCGGTGAACGAAAATGGCGAGCCTTTGATCGCCAACGGCGGCTTGCCGGTCACGACCGGCGCCACCAGTGCCGGCGTCGGCGGAACCGCAGTCGGTGCCAGCGCCAGTGCCGATGGATTTGCCGCTTCGTCGTTCGGTGTCGGGGCGTATGCGGCCGGCGCGCAATCGTCCGCATTCGGTGCGGTTGCCAACGCCGGTGGCGATTACGCCACCGCTGTCGGTACGCAGACCAGCGCCAGTGGCACCAGCAGCACCGCGCTCGGCGGTCCGGTGGATCTTATTCCGGGCCTGGGTTTGTTCGTGCAGACCCAAGCCAGCGGCGAAGCATCAACCGCGCTGGGCGCCGGTGCGATCGCATCGGGCACGTACACCGCGGCGGTGGGCACGCTTAGCGCAGCCTCCGGCACCGAAGCCACCGCTGTGGGTTATTTCGCTTACGCATCTGGCGAAGGCGCAACTGCAATCGGTCCGGAATCTTTGGCCAGCGGTGAACTCAGCACGGCGTTGGGTGACTACAGCACTGCACGCGGTGCCAATTCGGTTGCGTTGGGTGCCAATGCGGTGGCCACGCGCGCCAACACGGTGTCGGTCGGTGCGGCCGGCGATGAGCGTCAGATCACCAACGTTGCTGCCGGTACCGAAGGCAGCGATGCGGTGAATCTGGACCAGCTCAACGCGGTCGGCGAGACCGCTGAGACCACTGCGCGTTTGTACGCGGGCACCGGCATCGGTATTGCCGATGCACAGGGTGAGGACGCCACCGCTGCCGGCTCCAGCGCCAGCGCACAGGGCGATTACAGCAGCGCGTTCGGCTCCAGCAGCCAGGCGCTCGACACCGGTGCCCTGGCGGTTGGCAGTGGTGCCAGCGCCGCCGCGCAGTTCGCCAGCGCTTCGGGTTACAACGCCGCGGCCAGCGGCTACAGCAGCGTGGCCACCGGTGCCTACAGCCAGGCCAGCGGCGACTATGCCATAGCCGTGGGTGGTGGGAGCGAAGCGGCTGGTGCGCAGAGCACCGCACTCGGTGCAGCCGCGGTTGCCTACGGCGACGGATCGTTGGCCGCCGGCATGCTGAGCGTGGCCGATGGCAGCGAAACCACTGCGGTGGGTTACTTCGCCAGCGCCAGTGGCAAATCGGCCACTGCGGTCGGCGCGCAGAGCGTTGCCGATGGAACCAGCGCCGCCGCATTCGGCTTCGGCGCTAAAGCCACCGGCAACTACACCACTGCTTTGGGCGGCTATTCCAGCGCGACTGGCTTCAACAGCACGGCGCTGGGCAATTTCTCCGAAGCCACTGCCCAAGGCAGCGTGGCACTGGGCGCCGACTCGGTGGCCGACCGCGCGTTTGCGGTGTCGGTCGGCAGTACAGGCAATGAGCGTCAGATCACCAATGTCGCTGCCGGCACGCAAGGCACCGATGCGGTGAATCTGGACCAGCTCAACGCAGTTGCCGAAACCGCCCAATCCACCAGCAAGTATTTTCAGGCCAGCGGCAGCGCCGACAGCGCCGCCGGCGCCTACGTGGAAGGCGACAACGCCTTGGCTGCAGGCGAGGGCGCTAATGCGACCGGCACTGGTACCACTGCATTGGGTGCAGGCGCGCAAGCGGTGGTCGATAGCGCAACTGCGGTGGGCGTCAACGCCCTGGCCAGCGGAATCGGCGCGGCAGCTGTGGGCAGCAACGCCCAGGCGCTAGGCGAAAACAGCAGCGCGGTCGGCAGTAACGCGGTGGCCAACGATGTTGGGGCCGCTGCAAACGGTGCTGGCGCGCAGGCGATTTCGACCTACACAACCGCGCTCGGCAGCGAAGCGGTAGCCTCCGACAATATGGCAACCGCTGCGGGTTTCCGAAGTGCCGCGTCCAATGTCGGCAGTACCGCTTTCGGTGGTTACAGCAAATCCAGCGGCCAGTTGGCGTCGGCACTGGGCTACGGGGCAGTCGCATCGAGCGACTACAGCACCGCAGTCGGTGCCTCATCGCTGGCCTCCGGTGCCAATGCCGTGGCAGTAGGTGAATTCAGCGAGGCCACTGGCGAAGAAAGCGTCGTCGTCGGCGGCGGCAAGTTTTTCGGGTTCATCCCGGCGCGTGCGTCCGGCACTGGTGCGGCCGCATTCGGTGCCGGTGCCTGGGCCACGGCCGACTACACCACTGCCATCGGCTGGAATTCGTATGCCGACGGCGTCAATGCCACGGCATTGGGCAAGAGTGCGGCAGCACTGACCGACAACGCGCTGGCACTGGGTGGTGGCAGCCTCGCCAATGCGGTCGGCGCCAGTGTAGTGGGTGTAGATGCGTCGGCCACCGGCATCAACAGCACCGGTGTCGGTCGGCGGGTCAACGTCATTGGCGAAAACGCGGTCTCGGTGGGCTACCAGTCGTTTGTGCGCCAAAGCGCGGTCAACGGTGTAGCACTCGGTGCCAATGCCGGCGCCAGCGGTGCAGATTCGGTGGCCTTGGGCTCGGGTTCGCGCACCTACGAAGCCGAGACGGTGTCGATCGGCAGCGGTAATGGCCGCGGTGGCCCGGCCACGCGTCGCATCGTCAATGTGGGCGCCGGTGCGATTGCCGATGCCAGCAGCGATGCGATCACCGGCGGCCAGTTGTTCCAGTCGCTGAGCAACGCGGCCAGCTTCCTCGGCGGTGGTGCGGCGATCGGTGCGCAAGGCGTGTTCGTGGCACCGACCTACGTGATCCAGGGCGCCAGCTACAACAACGTGGGTGCGGCATTGACCGCGCTGGACAACAAGTTTACCGAGCTGGATGCGGCGGCGGGTGGCGGCATCGCAACCGCCAGCACGGCGGCGCGCACGCTGTCGCTGCGCACGACATCTGTGCCTGCGGTGGCTTCTGCGGCAGTGACCGAGTCCGTCGCTGACGACACCGCCGATGCAACGGCAAGCGTGCAAGGCACGCCGACCGCAGCGGTGGTCGGCACCACTGCAGCCGCAACATCGACGGCGGTCGGCACGGCCGCACTGGCCAACGACGTCACCGGCACTGCCATTGGCGGCGGTGCCTATGCGCATGGTCCTAACGACACTGCGATCGGCAGCAATGCACGCGTCAACGCCGATGGCAGCACCGCAGTTGGGGCCAACACGCAGATTGCGGCGGTGGCGACCAATGCAGTGGCGGTGGGCGAAGGGGCGCAGGTCACCGCGGCATCCGGTACGGCCATCGGCCAAGGTTCACGCGCCAGTGCCCAAGGTGCGGTTGCCTTGGGCCAGGGCTCGGTTGCAGATCGTGCCGATACGGTGTCGGTGGGCAGCGTCGGCGGCGAGCGTCAGGTGGCCAATGTGGCGGCCGGTACGCGTGCCACCGATGCGGTCAACAAGGGCCAGTTGGACAACGGCGTTGCCGCTGCCAACAGCTATACCGACAGCCGCTACGACGCGATGGCCGACAGCTTCGAAACCTACCAGGGCGATATCGAAGACCGCCTGCGTCGGCAGAACCGTCGTCTGGATCGTCAGGGCGCGATGGGTTCGGCGATGTTGAACATGTCCGCCAGCGTGGCCGGTATTGCCTCGCAAAACCGTGTCGGTGCTGGCGTTGGTTTCCAGAACGGCGAGTCGGCGTTGTCGGTGGGCTATCAGCGTGCGATCAACCCGCGCGCCACGGTGACCGTTGGTGGCGCACTCAGTGGACAGGACCGCTCGATCGGTGTGGGTGCCGGTTTCGGCTGGTAACGCGCGTTTGCATGAAACGCGGCGGCGCCGATGTGCGCCGTCGTGGTAGAGCAAGGCCTGAGGGTGTGGGCAAGGACCGTGGCTAGGCCGGCCAACGGATTCTCATGAGTGATGGCCGTAGCAGGAGTGGCCTAAAAAACGTAGCGAACCGCCTGGCGATTGCGTAGCGGTTTCGATAGCTGCTCCAAGCCTGACCCACGAAAAACACGAAGAGGACTTCACCGTGATTGACAAGAATTTCCGTCTCAAGCCACTGGCCGGTGCCATCCTGATGATGGCCCTCAGTGCTTCGGGCACCCTCGCTGCAGCCCCCAAACTGCTGGTAAAGGAACCGACCCAGGCAGCGCCGGCCAGCGCGGCGTCCAGTAGCCGGTTGATCGTCCGTTATAAAGACAACACCGCTGCCGCGACCGATCGCGCCAGGAAGTTGACCACCGTGCAGGCTGCAGTCGGTCGCGTCGGTGCGATCAGCGGCGCGCGCGCCAGCGCAGCCGCCGCCAAGGCGACATATGTGCGCAAGCTCGGCATCGGTTCGGACCTGATCAAGCTGTCCAGCACGCTGACCACCGCGCAGGTGAACAATGTCGTGGTCGAGCTCAGGAACGACCCGTCCGTGGCCGACGTGCAGATCGACCGCATGCTGCATCCGGTCGAGATCGATATAAAGCGTCTTGCAGCCACCGATGTGAGCCCGCAGCTGGTTCCCAACGACCCGCTGTATGCGCAGCGCCAGTGGCATCTGAGCAACCCCAACGGCGGCATCAATGCGCCGGCCGCATGGGATCTGTCGCAAGGCGCCGGTGTGGTGGTGGCGGTGCTGGATACCGGCATCCTGCCGGATCACCCCGACTTTGCCGGCAACCTGCTGCAGGGTTACGACTTCATCACCGATGCCGAAGTCTCGCGTCGCCCGACAGATGAGCGCGTCCCTGGCGCGCTCGATTATGGCGACTGGCAAGAGGCCGACAACGTCTGTTACGCCGGCTCGGCGGCGAAGCAAAGCTCCTGGCACGGCACCCATGTTTCGGGCACCGTCGCCGAAGCAACCAATAACGGCTTAGGCATGGCGGGCGTCGCACCGAAGGCGACCATCCTGCCGGTGCGCGTGCTCGGCCGTTGCGGCGGTTACATCTCCGACATCGTCGATGCGATCGTGTGGGCCTCCGGTGGTACCGTCCAAGGCGTGCCGGCCAATATCAACCCGGCCGAAGTGATCAACATGAGCTTCGGTGGCGGCGAAGTCTGCGATTCGGCCACCCAGTTGGCGATCGATGACGCGGTCTCGCGCGGCACCACTGTGGTGGTGGCGGCCGGCAACGGTGGCGAAGATGTGGCCAACCATTCGCCGGCCAATTGCGACAACACGATCACCGTGGGTGCCACGCGCATTACCGGCGGTATTGCCTTGTACTCCAACTACGGCAGCAAGGTCGACCTGTCTGGCCCGGGCGGTGGTGGCAGCGTGGACGGCAATCCGGACGGTTACATCTGGCAGGCCGGCTACACCGGTGCGACCACGCCGACCTCCGGGACCTATGATTATATGGGCTTAGGCGGCACCTCGATGGCGTCTCCGCATGTGGCCGGCGTCGTCGCCCTGGTTCAGAGTGCATCGATCGGTCTGGGCAATGGCCCGCTCACCCCGGCCGCCGTCGACGCATTGCTCAAGCAGACCAGCCGTCGCTTCCCGGTGACTCCGATGGCCAGCACTCCGGTCGGCAGCGGTATCGTCGATGCCAAGGCCGCGCTGGAAGCGGTGCTGGTTGAGCCATGCGATCCGGCCACCGAGAGCTGCGCGCTGCCCGCCATCGCCTTGACCAACAAGCTACCGGTGACCGACCTGAGCGGTGCCTATGCCAGATCCACGCTGTACAGCTTCGAAGCCAAGGCCGGCGCCGTGCTCAGCTTCATGACCTACGGCGGTACCGGCGATGTGTCGGTCTACGTCAGCTTTGGCGCCGAGCCCAGCGCGACCAGTTACCACGCCAAGTCGACCCGCCCGGGCAACAGCGAAACCGTGCGCTTCACTGCTCCCAAGGCAGGGAGGTATTACATCAAGTTGGTGGGTGTGAAGGACTATGCGAAGCTGACGCTCGTTGCACGACAGTAAACAGTAAATAGCTAAATTGTGTGACCGATGCCCCCGCCAATCACCGGGGGCATCGTTTTTCGGGGCGTTACAAATGCGTACGGTTGATCGTCGCGGCAAACTGCTACAGTCAGGGTCGGACCAGTGGAGACGAGTGTGAACGCGGTTGCCGTCGATCCAATTGAGCATCCAAGTGCGGAGACGCGCATCGTCGAAGCGCTGCTTGAACGCCGTCGTCTCAAAGACACCGATCTGCTGCGCGCGCGCCAACTGCAGACCGAATCCGGCATGGGCTTGCTCGCCTTGCTTGGCCGTCTGGGACTGGTCTCCGAACGCGATCACGCAGAGACCTGCGCCGACGTGCTCGGCCTGCCGCTGGTGGACGCGCGGCAACTCGGCGACACCCCACCGGAAATGCTGCCTGAAGTACAGTGCCTGTCGCTCCGGTTTCTCAAACAATTCCATCTGTGTCCGGTCGGCGAACGCGACGGCCGTCTGGATCTGTGGATTGCCGATCCGTACGACGATTACGCCATCGATGCGGTGCGCCTTGCCACCGGATGTCCCTTGTTTCTGCAGGTTGGGCTGCGTTCGGAAATCGACGATCTGATCGAGCGTTGGTACGGTCAGGGTCGCAGTGCAATGGGCACGATCGTGGAAACCGCCGATGGCGATGCCAATAGCAGCGACGATATCGAAGCGCTGCGCGATCTGGCTTCCGAAGCGCCGGTGATTCGCCTGGTGAATCTGGTGATCCAGCACGCAGTGGAATTGCGCGCCTCCGACATTCATATCGAACCGTTCGAAAGCAGGCTCAAGGTGCGTTATCGCGTGGACGGCGTGCTGGTGGAAGGCGAAAGCCCGCCGGCCAAACTCACCGCTGCGGTGATCAGCCGCATCAAGATCATGGCCAAGCTCAACATCGCCGAACGCCGGCTGCCGCAGGACGGCCGCATCATGTTGCGCGTGCAGGGCAAGGAACTGGATCTGCGCGTCAGCACCGTGCCCACCGCCCACGGCGAAAGCGTGGTGATGCGTCTGCTCGACCGCGAAACGGTGGTGTTCGACTTCTACAAACTCGGCTTTACCGAAGATTTTCTGCCGCAGTTCCGCAAGGTGCTCGAGCAACCGCACGGCATCATGCTGGTGACCGGCCCGACCGGTTCGGGCAAGACCACCACGCTGTACACCGCGTTGAGCCAGCTCAATACCTCGGACGTGAAGATCATTACCGTCGAAGACCCGGTGGAATATCAGATCGAGGGCATCAACCAGATTCAGGCCAAGCCGCAGATCGGCCTGGATTTTGCCAACGCGCTGCGCAGCATCGTGCGTCAGGACCCGGACATCATCATGATCGGCGAAATGCGCGATCTGGAAACCGCGCGCATCGCGATCCAGTCTGCGCTCACCGGTCACCTGGTGCTGTCCACGTTGCACACCAACAACGCCGCCGGCGGCATCACTCGTTTGCTGGATATGGGCGTGGAAGACTATCTGCTCACCTCCACCATCAACGGCATTCTGGCGCAGCGGCTGGTGCGCAAACTCGATCTGGACAACGCCGAACGCTACGCCGCCTCGCCTGAGGAAATCGCCAAGTTCGATCTGCGGCGTCTGCAGCCGGATGGCGAAATCTATCTGTATCGTCCGCGTCCCTCGGCAGCCGCACCGACCGGCTATCTGGGCCGCACCACCATCGTCGAATTCCTGGTGATGAACGACGAACTGCGGCGTGCGGTCATGCGCCGGGCCGGCATGGGCGAGATCGAACAACTGGCCCGCAAGGCCGGCATGCGTACCATGTACGAAGACGGCTTGTCCAAAGCGCTGCGTGGCGAAACCACCATCGAAGAAGTCCTGCGCGTCACGGAGGATGCGTGAGCGGCGAGGTGACTGTGTGGTCGGGTAGTACGTGCTCGGGACCAGGGAGTTCGCGACCGGGGGCCGGCAATAGCCAGGGCAGCGGCAGGGTTGCGGCTTTCGCACGTGCCGACCGTAGCGCGGTCAGGTTCCAGTCGTGCGGTAAAACGCTTTTCCCGATTCCCGATTCCCGATTCCGCATTGCCGGCTCAACCACCTGATGCCGCTGTACCGCTACAAAGCGCTCGACGCTCACGGCGAAATGCTCGATGGCCAGATGGAAGCGGCCAGCGATGCGGACGTTGCGCTGCGTCTGCAGGAGCAGGGCCATCTGCCGGTGGAAACGCGTCTGGCTAACGGCGAAAACGACTCGCCGTCGTTGCGCGTGCTGCTGCGCAAGAAGCCGTTCGACAATGCGGCGCTGGTGCAATTCACCCAGCAGCTGGCGACCTTGATCGGCGCCGGGCAGCCGCTGGATCGCGCGCTGTCGATCCTGATGGATCTGCCCGAAGACGAAAAAAGCCGCCGCGTGATCGGTGATATCCGCGACACCGTGCGTGGCGGTGCGCCGCTGTCGTCGGCACTGGAACGCCAGCACGGGCTGTTTTCCAAGCTGTACATCAACATGGTGCGCGCAGGCGAAGCAGGCGGCAGCATGCAGGACACGCTGCAGCGTTTGGCTGATTATCTGGAACGCAGCCGCGCGCTCAAGGGCAAGGTGATCAACGCGTTGATTTACCCGGCGATCCTGCTGGCGGTGGTGGGGTGTGCGTTGTTGTTCCTGCTCGGTTACGTGGTACCGCAATTTGCGCAGATGTACGAAAGCCTGGACGTGGCCTTGCCGTGGTTCACGCAGGCGGTGTTGAGCGTGGGCTTGTTGGTGCGCGACTGGTGGGTCGTGCTGGTTGTGGTGCCCGGCGTGCTCGGGCTGTGGCTGGATCGCAAGCGTCGCAACGCCGTCTTTCGTGCGGCGCTGGACGAATGGCTGCTGCGGCAGAAAGTGGTTGGGAGCCTGATCGCACGTCTGGAAACCGCCCGGCTGACACGCACCTTGGGCACTTTGTTGCGCAATGGTGTGCCGCTGCTTGCGGCCATCGGCATCGCACGCAATGTCATGTCCAATCTTGCGTTGGTGGAGGATGTGGCCACCGCCGCCGACGACGTCAAGAACGGGCATGGTCTTGCCATATCGTTGGCGCGCGGCAAGCGGTTTCCACGGCTGGCCTTGCAAATGATTCAGGTGGGTGAAGAGTCCGGCGCGCTGGATACGATGCTGCTCAAGACTGCCGACACCTTCGAGCTGGAAACCGCACAAGCCATCGATCGCGCATTGGCCGCGCTGGTGCCGCTGATTACGTTGGTCCTGGCCTCGGTGGTGGGGCTGGTCATCATTTCGGTGCTGGTGCCGCTGTATGACCTCACCAATGCGATCGGCTAGGAGTGCCAACAAACCTACTGCGCTCACCGCCAGGCGGGCGCGGCCGGTGCTCGAAATCGGCATGTACCACTCGTACACTCCAGTTGTTATGCACCGTCCGCAGTCACCTACCGACTGCTCGCTAGGTGTTGCCAGCCGCTTTCTCGGTTGGGCAACGTCTTCACGACAACGTTCCGGCGACCGCGCAACGCAGACGCGGGAACCATTGCGATGCCCGCCGGGTCATCTTCTGGCGGCAGCATCCTTTATCGATGTACAAGGAAATCGTTCATGATCAAGCGCTCCATCACTCGCAGTCCGTTGCGCGCAGGCCAGGCCGGCATGAGCTTGCTGGAAATCATCATCGTCATCGTGCTGATCGGCGCGGTGCTTACGCTGGTCGGTAGCCGCGTGCTCGGCGGTGCCGATCGCGGCAAGGCCAATCTAGCCAAGTCGCAAATCCAGACCCTGGCCGGCAAGATCGAAAACTTCCAGCTCGACACCGGCAAGTTGCCGAGCAAGCTCGATGACCTGGTCACCCAGCCGGGCGGCAGTAGCGGTTGGCTGGGCCCTTACGCCAAGCCGGTCGAACTCAACGATCCGTGGGGCCACACCATCGAATACCGCGTGCCGGGCGATGGGCAGCCGTTCGATCTGATCAGCCTGGGCAAGGATGGTCGTCCCGGTGGCAGCAGCTACGACTCGGACATCAAGTACCAATAAGCCGTCGCCATGCGCGTTGCGTATCAGCCGTTGCGTCATCCACGTGCGCTAGTGCGCCCTGGCCGTACACGCACGCGTGGCACTTCGTTGCTGGAGATGCTGCTGGTCATCGCGCTGATCGCGATGGCAGGTGTGCTCGCCGCCGCTGCATTGAATGGCGGGATCGATGGCATGCGCTTGCGCACCGCAGGCAAGGCGATCGCCGCGCAGCTGCGTTACACGCGCACCCAGGCGATTGCCACCGGTACGCCGCAGCGCTTTTTGATCGATCCGCAGCAACGTCGTTGGGAAGCCCCCGGCGGCCATTACGGCGATCTGCCGTCGTCGCTGGAGGTACGTTTCACCGGCGCGCGCCAGGTGCAGTCGCGGCAGGATCAAGGCGGGATTCAGTTCTTCCCCGATGGCGCCTCCACCGGCGGGCGCATCGATCTGCGCGTCAAGGACGCGACCTGGCGTGTCGACGTAGGCTGGATCACCGGCGAAGTGCGCTCCGGGCAAGTGCGCACGCCATCGCCATGAAGCGTCAGCGCGGCTATACGTTGATCGAAGTGATCGTCGCCTTTGCGTTGCTCGCACTGGCGTTGAGTCTCTTGCTGGGATCGCTGTCCGGTGCCGCACGCCAGGTGCGCGCAGCCGACGAAAGCACGCGCGCCACGTTGCACGCACAATCCCTGCTCGCGCTGCAAGGCATGGATAAACCGCTGGTGCCCGAGCAGCAGCAAGGCACGTTCGAAGACGGGCATTTCCGCTGGTCGATGGATGTGCGCCCATACGACGAACCGCGACGTAATCCCCAGGCGCCGGTGTCGCCTGGCGCGCTCATGCTGCTGCAACTTACCCTGGTGGTGCGCTGGGGTGAGCAGCCCAATCAGATGCTGCGATGGCGCACCTTGCGGCTGGTCGCTGCAACCCAAGGCAGCGCCCCGTGAGCCGTTCGCGCAGCGCCGGCTTCACCTTGATCGAAGTGCTGCTGGCCACGATGTTGCTGGTCGGCGGGCTCGCATTGGCATTCGCTACGCTGCGCTCGGCCAGTGTGGTCAGTCAGCGCGGCGAAGCGATCGCCCAGCGCAGCGAGCGGGTGCGTGCGGTGGAAGAGTTCCTGCGGCGGCGTTTGGCGGCCGCATTGCCGATTGCGATGGGCATCGACCCGCAGAGCCAGCAGCCGATGTTGTTCGTCGGTGAGTCGCAGCGCATGCGCTTTACTGCCGATGTGCCGGATTATCTGGGCCGTGGCGGGCCGTATCTGCATGACCTATCGGTGGCCGGCGATGGCGAGCAGCGCAATGTACTGATCGCGCTGACCATGCTGCAATCGGGCAAGTCGATCGAAGAAGGCACCACGCTGCCGCCGGAAAAACTCGCCGAGGGCATGCAGCAGGTGAGCTTTCGTTATCGCGGCATGGATCCGCAAAGCGGCCGTCTGAGCGGTTGGTTGCCGCGATGGGAATGGCATGACCGCCTGCCCTTGTTGGTGCGCATCCAGATCCGCAGCGGCGATGCTGCTTGGCCGCCGCTGGTGGTGGCGCTGCCGCAATCCAGCAACGCCGGAGCGATGGGGCAATGAGCCAGATGCGCGGCGCTGCCTTGGTATTGGTGTTGTGGTTGATCGCACTGCTCACCGCGATGATCGGTGCGTTCGCGTTGACCGCGCGTGTGGAAGCGTTGCAAGGCAGCATGCTGCGCAATGGCGCGCAAGCGCAGGAGTATGCTCAGTCTGGCCTGGAGTATGCGCTGTCTCGATTGCGAAGCACCGATACGCAGTCACGCTGGCGCGCAGACGGTCGGCGCTATCGTTGGCAGATGGACGATGCCACCGTGGAAATTCGTATCACCGACGAAACCGGCAAGGTGGACCTGAACATGGCCGAGCCTACCTTGCTGGCCGGCCTGGTACGCGCGGTCGGAGCCGATCAGGCCAGCGCCGCGCGCATTGCCGGGGCCATCGTCGATTGGCGCGATGGCGATTCGCTGAGCCAGCCGGGCGGCGGTGCGGAAGACCGCGATTACGCCGATGCCGGGCTGCCGTACGGCGCAAAAGACAGCCCGTTCGAAACCCAGGGCGAGTTGCGACTGGTACTGGGCATGAATGGCGAACTGTATCGCAAGCTGTTGCCCAATCTCACGCTGTACAGCGGACGTTCGCGGCCGGAAGCGCGCTTTGCGCCGGGCCCGGTGTTGACCGCGATGGGCCTGGATGCGCAGCAACTGATGGCGCAGCGTGACGCGCCGCCGGGTTTGCCGGGCAGCGAGGCGACGGTGGGTGGCTCGGACATTTATAGTATCGAGAGCCGGGCACGACTTAGTCAGGGGCGCGAGGCGGTGTTGCGGGCGGTCGTGTCCACCAGCGCGTCCCCATTACCAGGGTCGGCCTACACCGTATTGCGTTGGGAAGAGGGAGCAGCAGTGCAATGACCGCATGGCGGGATACCTTGGGTCGCATCGGCTTACGCGCCATGCCGGGGGCAGGAGGCTTTTGGCGCTGGTGGCAACAATCGCTGCTGGCCTGGTTGCCGCAGCGTTGGCAGTGGCAGTTGGGCTTGTCCCAGGCACGCCTGTTGTTGCAACCCGATGGCGATGCGTTGCAATTGCTGCGCCAGCGCGATCACAGCAGCGACACCATCGCAAGCCTGCCGTGGCCGGTGCAACCGCAGGAAGTGAATGCCGTGCTACCGCCCGCGCTGGAAGGCCTGCCGCGGCATTGGCTGTTGCCGGCGGCGCATGCATTGCGCCGGCCTTTGCGCCTGCCCGCAGCGGCAGCGGCGCGCTTGCAGGATGTGGCGCGCTTCGAGATCGATCGGCAAACCCCGTTCACTGCCGACCAGGTGTATTTCGACGCACGCGTGCTAGATGTTCGCGAAGACGGCCAACTCGATGCCGAACTGGTGGTGGTGCCGCGGCGCATGATCGATGGCCTGGCCGGTGTGCCAGAGGCGTGGAGCACTGCGTTGTCGGGCATCGATGTCGCCGATGCGCACGGCCTGCCGTTGGGCGTGAACCTGCTTCCACCAGCGCGGCGTCTGCGTCGCAGCGACCCGATGCAGCGCTGGAATCTGTTGCTCACTGCCGCCGCGCTGGTCTTGCTGGCGGTGGCCGGTTGGCTGCTGCTCGACAATCGTCGGCAGGCCGCCGACGATCTGCGTGCCAAGGTGCAGGCCAATGCCGCGCGCGCGCGCCAGGTCGCCGCCGAACGCCAGCAATTGCTGGATCTGGTCGAAGGTGCGACGTTCTTCCAGCAGCAACGCACCACCCGGCCTACCTCGGTGGAAATCTGGGACGAGCTGAGCCGGCGTCTTCCCAGAGGCACCTATCTGGAAAAATTCTCCGTCGAAGGCGGGCAATTGCAGTTGATTGGATTGAGCAACGAAGCCTCCTCGCTGGTGCGTCGTCTGGAAGGCTCGCCGCTGTGGCGCACACCGTCGTTGACCGGCGTGTTGCAGAGCGATGCCGGCCGCAACGTCGACCGCTTCACCATTACCGCTGAGCTGGTCGGCCCCGACGCCAAGGAGGCGGCCGATGCCACGCAGCGTTAAGCGCGATCGCTGGATCGCTTTGGGTCTGTTGTTGCTGGTGACCGGCGTGGCTTACCTGGTGCTGGTGCACCCGTGGTTCACCCAACCGATGATCGCGGTGCAGGACGATCTGCAATCGCTGCGCGAGCGCGAGTTGCGCGTGCGCGTGCAGTTGCAGCAGGCCCCGCAGGTCAGCCAACGGCTGCGCCAGGCGCGCCAGACATTGGAAAGCCGCCCAGGTTTTTTGCCGGAAACGTCCGCCGAACTGGCTTCGGCAGGTTTGGTGCAGCGTCTGGAGCGCGCGGTGGTGGAGGCCAGTCCCGGCAACCGCAGCTGCGCCATCAGCAACCGCTCGCCGTTGCAGCCGGAAAGCAAGGACCGCTTCACCCGCGTCGCGGTGCAGGTGCGTTTGCGCTGCGGCACGCCGGAATTAGCCTCGGTGTTGTACAGCCTGGAAAACGGCACGCCGCGGCTGTTCGTGGACAACCTCAACGTGATGGCCCAGCGCTACCAACTCTCGCCCAACGAGAGCGGCAACGGCCTGGATATCGCCTTCGAACTGGCCGGTTATCTGCGGCCGGGCGCCAGTGCCGCACCGCTGAACACCGACGCCGCGCCCGCTGCTCCTGCCGCCGCGGAGGCCAGCAATGCGCCTTGACATGATCGGCCTGCGCACCTGGTTGTTGGCCACTGTGGTCGGCTGGGCATTGCTGGTGTGCGTGCTGGCCGTCGCCGGTCTGGGCAAGCGCGTCGAGCTGTTGCCCGACGACCCGGCACTAGTGCAGCGTCTGCCCACGCTGTCGGCACCGGCACCGGAACGCTTGGGAGCGTTCGAGAAGTATTCGGAAATCGCCGCGCATCCGGCCTTCGCCGAAGACCGCCTGCCGCATCCGTTCTTCCTGTCCGGCAACGATGCCAGTAGCGCCGCATCGACGGTACGCCTGACCGGCGTGCTGCTCACATCCAACTTCAAGATGGCTACGCTGACCCTGGACCCGCAGGACTCGGTGCGTGTACAACTGGGCGGCGAGGCGGTCAAGGGCTGGCGGCTGCTCGCGCTGCAGCCGCGCAGCGCAACCATCGAAGGTCCTGGCGGCACTCAGACACTGGAGCTGCAGGTGTTCAACGGCCAGGGCGGACAACCGCCGACCGCCAATGCGGTCGCTCCCGGCGCCACCCCACCGCTACCGCCGGCCGACGCTGCGGCTGCGCTGGTGCCGCAGCCGCAGACCCAGCCCGCCGCGCCGCCACAGCAGCTCGGTGGGCAGGCAGCGCCGACGGTGCCGCCGCAGCGCAGCGACGGCGCCCAGGAAGCTCCACGCCCCTCCGACGATCAGATGCGTGCCATCCGCGAACGTATCGAAGCCCGACGCCGCCAGCTGCAACAGCAGCGCCAGAGCGGCTCTACCCCCGGTCAGACCCAGTGAGTGAATGCATGACCCCGCGCCTGTTTTCCGTGTCCCTGCTGATTGGCCTGCTGGCTGGTTGCGCCACCACTCCACCGCCGGACGTGCGCCGCGACGCGCGCCTGGACCCGCACGTCGGCGCTGCCGGCGCCACCCAGAGCACTGCCGAGCAGCGCACGGACGGCAACGCCAGCGCCAAGCCCAGCCCGGTGATCCGTCGCGGCAGCGGCACCATGATCAACCAGAGCGCAGCTGCCGCACCGTCGCCCACGCTCGGCATGGCCAGCAGCGGCAGCGCCACTTTCAATTTCGAAGGCGAATCGGTGCAGGCGGTGGTCAAGGCGATCCTGGGCGACATGCTCGGCCAGAACTACGTCATCGCCCCCGGCGTGCAAGGCACCGTGACTCTGGCCACGCCCAAGCCGGTGTCGCCGGCGCAGGCCTTGAACCTGCTGGAAATGGTACTGGGCTGGAACAACGCGCGCATGGTGTTCAACGGTGGCCGCTACAACATCGTGCCTGCCGACCAGGCGCTGGCCGGCACCGTCGCGCCCAGCACCGCATCGCCGTCGGCCGCACGCGGTTTCGAAGTGCGCGTGGTGCCGTTGAAGTTCATTTCCGCCAGCGAAATGAAGAAGGTGCTGGAGCCCTACGCGCGTCCCAACGCTATCGTCGGCACCGACCCTGCGCGCAACGTGATCACCCTGGGCGGCACCCGCGCCGAGTTGGAAAACTATCTGCGCACGGTGCAGATCTTCGACGTGGATTGGTTGTCGGGCATGTCGGTTGGCGTGTTTCCGATCCAGTCCGGCAAGGCCGAGAAAGTCGCTGCCGATCTGGACAAAGTCTTCGGCGAACAGAGCAAGACGCCCAGCGCCGGCATGTTCCGTTTCATGCCGCTGGAAAACGCCAACGCAGTGCTGGTGATCACCCCGCAGCCACGCTATCTGGACCAGATCCAGCAGTGGCTGGACCGCATCGACAGCGCTGGCGGCGGCGTGCGTTTGTTCTCGTACGAGTTGAAGTACATCAAGGCCAAGGAGCTGGCCGATCGTTTGTCGGAAGTATTCGGCGGGCGTGGCAATGGCAACGACTCCAATGCCTCGCTGGCACCGGGGTCGGAAACCAGTGTGCTCGGTGGTGCACTGGGCAATCGCGACAGCAGCATGGGCGCCAGCTCGGGCATGACTGGCGGCAGCCTCGGCGAGAGCGGCGATGGCAGCTCGTTAGGTGGCAGTAGCGGCAGTGGCAGCAGCAGTGGAGGCTTGGGCAACGGCAGCCTGCAGCTCTCGCCGCGCAGCAATGGCAATGGCGCGGTAACGCTGGAAGTGGAAGGCGACAAGGTCGGCGTATCGGCAGTGGCCGAAACCAATACCTTGCTGGTGCGCTCCACGCCGCAGTCGTGGAATTCGATTCGCGACGTCATTGAAAAGCTCGATGTGATGCCGATGCAGGTGCATATCGAAGCGCAGGTGGCTGAGGTCAGCCTGACCGGCGATCTGCAGTACGGCGTCAACTGGTTCTTCGAGAACTCGGTCAATGCCTCCACCGACCCCAACGACGTGGGCACCAATGGCACCGGCATCGGCGTCGGCGCCGGTCTGCCCAGCGCCGCCGGGCGCAGCATCTGGGGCGATATCGCCGGCAAGGTCACCGGCAGCAGCGGCTTGGGCTGGACCTTCCTCGGCAAGAATGCCGCGGCGGTGATCACCGCCTTGGACAAGGTCACCAACCTCAAGCTGCTGCAGACCCCGTCGGTGTTCGTGCGCAACAACGCTGAGGCCACGCTCAACGTGGGCACGCGAATTCCGATCAATTCCACGTCGATCAACACCGGGCTGGGCAGCGACAGCAGCTACTCGTCGGTACAATACATCGATACAGGTGTGATCCTTAAAGTGCGCCCGCGGGTAACCAAGGACGGCATGGTGTTCCTGGACATCGTGCAGGAAGTGAGCACGCCCGGTTCGCGTCCCACCGCCTGCACCTCCGGCGAGACCGTGGTCAACAGCTCGGCCTGCAATGTGGACATCAACACGCGCCGGATCAAGACCGAGGCGGCCGTGCAGAGCGGCGACACCATCATGTTGGCCGGCCTGATCAACGACAGCACCAGCGATGGCAGTTCCGGCGTGCCGCTACTGAGCAAGTTGCCGGTGGTCGGCGCGCTGTTCGGACAGAAATCGCAGGAAAAGCGCCGCAACGAAGTGATCGTGCTGCTGACCCCGACCATCGTGCGCAACCCGCAGGAAGCGCGCAATCTCACCGACGAATACGGGCAGAAGTTCAAGGCGATGGAGCCGTTGCCGGCGTTGGGCAAGAAGTAAGTGCCGATGGCCCTGCCCATCGTGTACTGCCGGTTGATGTGGACGATGCGGCGTTGGATTGTCTGCCTGTGCGTCTGGGGCAAATGCCCCAGATGCGTTCTGAACTCATCCGCTGGCCGGTAGTCGGGTGCGATTGGCGTACTCGCTGTCTTGAGCATGTTCTACACACGCTGCTGACGATGGAAGCGGAGGTGCCTCTATATCCGGGACGCTGTTTTCATAGTCCTACTGTGTCATAAATAGGTTATCCTGCAAGCAGTCTCTCCCACGGCGGGATCGTGATGGCCGCAGTCAGCAACAAAGCGCGTTTCTCCGCTTATCTCGATGAACTCTCCGCCGCGCTCGGTCATGCTGACCGCACTGCGGGCCTGCGAGGCGATTGCAGTGCGTTGATGCTGCCTTTGGAGCGCAAGAGTGTTGAGCCCCTGGCTGCTCATCTGGATCCGCTTCGAACCAGGGCTCGCCATCAAGCCTTGCACCACTTCGTGGCCAAATCAGAGTGGTCCGATGCGGCCATGTTGGAGCGGGTTCGTCAGTACGTTTCGTCGCTGCTGGATTTGAAAGACGAGGTGTACTGGATCGTGGACGACACGGGTTTTCGCAAGAAGGGCAGGCATTCGGTCGGTGTGGCCCGACAGGACTGCGGCGAGATCGGCAAGCAGGACAATTGCCAGGTGGCCGTGAGCGTATCGTTGGCGACGCCGGCAGCGAGCATTCCGATCGCTTTCAGGCTGTATCTGCCTGAAGACTGGGCCAGCGATGCAGCACGCCGGGGAAAAGCGGGAATTCCCCACGAGATTGAGTTCGCGACCAAACCGCAGATCGCACTGGCGCAGATGAAAGCAGCCCATGCCACGGGAGTGGCGCGCGGCACGGTGTTGGCCGATGCAGCCTATGGCAGCAATACGGCCTGGCGTGACGCGCTGGCTTGCCTGGAACTGAACTATGCGGTGGGAATCGTGTCGAGCGTGAAAGTCTGGCCGCCCGGACAAAGGCCCGAATCGCCGGCGGCGTGGAAAGGCCAAGGCCGACCTCCGGTTCGCCATCGTCGTACAGCCGACCATCAGCCACAGTCGGTGCAAGCGCTGGCGCTGTCGTTACCCTCCCGCGCCTTCAGGACAGTCGCGTGGCGGGAAGGCAGCAACGCACCGTTGTCGGGACGTTTCGCCGCCGTACGCGTACGTGCAGCACAAGGTGATCGCTTGCGTCAGGAGGAATGGCTGTTGATCGAATGGCCCAAAGGCCAAGACAGGCCGACCCGATACTTTCTGTCCAACCTGCCGGTAAACACGCCGCGCAAGGATCTGGTAAGGACGGTCAAGGCGCGCTGGTGGATTGAACGCGATTATCAGGATCTGAAACAGGAATTTGGCCTGGATCACTACGAAGGCCGTGGCTGGCGGGGCTTCCATCATCACGCGAGGTTATGCATCGCTGCCTATGGGTACCTGGTTGCTGAACGCTTGCGCGGGGCGCATCAAAAAAAACCCTCGGAATGCGCGGAATCTCCCTTACCCGAGAATTACCGACCGCGCGGCAAGGCAATCGCGCGCCCAGCGCCACGCGAGCGACTCGATCGCGACGCTGCGCTGGACAATCGCCATGGACATCGCAGCGGCACTACTTGACCGGATGCCTCCGCATCTGCGGATTTACTGACACAGTAGGACTAATGGAAGTGTTTCGATTCCACTTATATCTGAGAATTCATCGACATTGTGGCAGATGTGGTCAGCAGGTGCGCTTGTAGAAGAGATAGGGAAAACTTTCTGTGACAATAATCATGTCGCTACAGGCGAGACTTATACGCAGCGACACGAGAGTTACTACGATGCAAACTATCCTTGGTGAGGTAAATATCATGTTTAATAAATTTGGTCTTGTAGTGGCTCTTGCTGCTTTTTCATTTGATATAAGTGCATTTGAAGAAATAAAAGATAAGAAGTGGGAAGAAGCCTCCATCGAGACCCAGTCTCAGGCGCTCTCATTCGTTGAAGACGTTTCCCGTGCACGAAGTGCGGGTTTATCTGTCGCCGCTAGCGAGATAGGCGTTTCGGATACAGTAGCTGCTTCTAAGACCAGCGATTTGCCAAAGATCCAGCATGGCACACAGAAGCGTTTCGGAAATGTACTCTTCGACACTCAGTTGCGAGAGGAAAACGGCAAGCCAGTAGTTATCTTAGAAGCAAGTCAGGGCTGTATACATCGGGACTTTGCAAAGCAGAAGCTGTTGCTTGGAAGGGTGGTCTCGCCACCGCTGGCTAACGATCCCAGGCCGACGTTCGGTTACGCGCTTTTTTCCGGGGGATCGGCAGCGACAATGTTTTTCGATGCGACAGGATCTAAGTGTTTGACAGGCGTTAGAATTGAGGATCCCACAAGGCTAACGCGCCAGATTCGCGAAAGTGAACTGGAAGCAGGTAGGAAATGATCAAGTTCTAACGCTTGATGAAATAAAAGTGTCGCCGTCGCAAATGTAGGCGGCACTTTTAACGAGTCGTCCCTGAAAAACCCTTTTCAAGCGCCAAGTGCCGTCGGTGACAGCGGCACGGCGCTAAATGACGACCATCCCATCGCCCGCCTCCAGGCACGCAAAAACGCGATCCAGCGCAGCAGCCAGCGCAGGGTGTAGCCAGCGGCGCAGCCGAGCACGTGCAGCGCATCGCCTTGTGCACCTTTCAGCCTGCAGCGAGGCAACCTGCAGATGTCCGATCACCGGCTCCACCGCCTGCCGTCGCTTGATCCAGCGCCATTGCCGTCGCGTCAGCGTCTTGGCTTTGCCACGATGGAGCACCTGTACCCCATCGACCTCGCGTCCGCGATCGCCAAGGTCCACGATCGCCACCGTCGGGGTGACATTCACATCCTGCAGCAACCCGCGTGTCTGCTCCAGCTGCTCGGCCAAGGTGTCGCCGTCGTACGGATTGCCCGGGAAGCTGCGCGCACCCACGACCAATCCCTTGCAGGCGGTGACCGCAATGCCGACCTTGACGCCGAATGCGAACCCCTGACGCGCCTTGCCCTTGCCGATGTATTCCACTTCCGGGGCATGCAATGCGTACAGTTTTTGTTTGTCCTTCGGACGCTGCGTGTACAGCCGTTGCGCACGTTCCAGCCAGACCGCGATGCGCTCGCGCACGCCGGTGTTTACCTGATCGAGTTTGCGTTGGATGTCGCGTACGAGCCGTCCCAGCACTGTGCGTTGATGTCGCAGGATGCGCTGCATGACCCAGGCGCTGCCGCCAGCGCGTCAGCGAGCTGGGATCGCACGGCAAGCGCGTCTGGAACACGACTTCGCCGGTGAAGAACTGCCAATACGGATTTTCCAGCCAGCGCTCGCACACCGCTTCATCGAACAGGTCGTCGGCGTGTTTGAGGTACAGCAAACCGGCGATCAGCCGCGCCGGCAGCGCGGGACGACCGCCACCGGCTGGCGTGGCCGGAAAATGTGGCAAAAGCGCCTGCTCCAACGCCGCCCACGGCATGCGTTGGCTCAATTGCACCAACGGATGACGCAGATCGATCTGGTTCTCCAGGCGCGAACGAAACAATTCGTCGGCGGGTCTGTCTTCGGCAGCAGGACGGCGTGTACGCATCGACGGAAATTGCAAAAAACCAGCCCTCAGCGTCGCGAAAACTGGTAGTTCTGGCACGCCTGTATCGCCAACAACGCCTTGCGGTCATTGGCTGGTTGGGGTTTTTCAGGGACGACTGATTACCGCATGTTTCGCGCGCGATGCCGCGATTGCCACCGCCACGCCATGGAGCAATGTGGGCGAGGCCTGCAGCTGGCCGCGGCTGGGCGAACTCAACCCGATGCCCGACGCACCCGAGCGGCTTGCGGTTGCCTGTGCCGCGATGCCGCCGCTGCACCCGGAACTCCCGTCGGCGATTGGGCATGCGGTGCTGTTGTACCGAACTGCGCGACGCAAGGCTGGTGGCCTGGACGCTAGCAGTTACGGCTCCTGGTACGCCGCGCTGGTGGATTTGAGTCTGCGCATGGGCGGGCTGGGCTGGCGCAATGTGTTGTGCGACACCGCTTTCGTCGCCTCCCCACGCGAGGGACGCCCGGCTGACGGCGATATGGATGCCTTGGCCACTCGCTGGCCGGCCTGGCATGCGCGCCTGGCCAACTTCCTCATGCACGACCCGCTGCGCGCACAGCGCGATCAACTCGCGCAGCTGCTGGCCGATTTACCGCCGTCGCATCCACAACGCAGGCTATTCGACGCGTAGCCGTCTCGCGAACGCGCCGGCCAGAGTTGTTGGGGCCGCCGGCAGCGTCGCATGCTCTGCATCGATTCCCGATTCCCGATTCCCGATTCCCGATTCCCGATTCCCAGCGCTACAGCGCAGCCCGCGTCGGCGCCTCGGTCCGCACCACCACCTCTAGTGCATCGTGACGCCAGGATTCGATATCCAGCTCCACGGCGCGACCGTCTTCGGCAAAGCTGATCCGCTGCAGACGGAAGCATGGCGTGCCGGGGGTAGATTGCAGCAGCATGGCTTGCGCGGCATCCAGCCCGGCCGGATGCATCGATACCTGCGCGCGGCTCAGGAACAACCCGAGTTTCTGGTTGAACACGCTCGACAGCGACCCAGCAAGATCGTGTTCTAGCAGGCCCGGCGACCACGCCGCAAGCACCACGTTGGTTTCCAGCAAAACTGCGCGACGATCGATCCAGCGCCGACGTTGCAAGACGAACACGTTTTGATGCGGGCTATCCAATCGCAACGCCGCAGCGTAGGCAGCGCCCGCAGGTTGCCGGGTAGCGCTCAACAATTCGGTGCGTGGCTTGCGTCCTTGTGCGGCTACGTACTGCATGAAACCTGCGATGCTGGTGGGGTCGTAGCGCACGCGCGGTGCGCTGACGAACCAGCCGCGGCGGTTTTCGCGGTAGATACGGCCTTCGGCTTCCAGCAGCTGCAAGGCCTCGCGCAAGGTGATGCGGGTGCACCCGAAACGCTCTGCAAGCGCGCGTTCCACCGGCAGGCGTTGGCCCGGACCCCATTCGCCAGCGGCGATCTGCGCGGAAATCACTTCGGTGATGGCGTGTTGGCGCGACACGCTCATGCCGACAACTGCCGACGCACGACACGAACGATGGACGAGGCAGTGAGGGTAAAGAGGTGCATGGGGGCGATGGTAAAGAAGAACGCGTGGGCAAACAGCGCCTAGCTCAGCTGGCACCCGCCAGGTTCCGGTTCTGTTGGGTTTTCCAGCTGCGCCATCCATACACTGCCAGCAGCACGAAGCCCGCGTAGAGCAGGGCGGTTGGATACAGGCCCTTGCTGACGAACACGCCCACGTAAATGCAATCGAGCACGATCCACAGCACCCAATTGGCGATGCGTTTGCGCGCAGCCCACACGCTGGCGACCAGGCTGAAGCTGGCTAGCGCCGCATCCAGCCACGGCAGCGCCGCGTCGGTGCGGCGATGCATGTAGGCCCCGAGTGCGGCGGCAAACGCAGCGCCGATGCATAGCCAGACCCAGAGCTCGGCGCGTGGTATCGGCAACGGGCGAATTCGCATGTCCGCAGCTGTCCCAGGTTGCCAGTGCCACCAGCCGTAGAGCTGGGTCAGTACGTAGACGCCTTGCAGCAGCATGTCCGAGTACAGCTTCCACCGATAGAACAGCCAGGCATACAGCGCCACCGCCACGATACCGACCGGCCAGCACCAGTAAAGGCGTCGCGCACTCAGCCACACCCCGAGCAGGTTGATCACAACGGCGATGGATTCGAGCAGTGACATGGAATGCCTGGGGGGAAGGTGCGGCCAATAAGCGGTAGGCGCAGGGGTCAGAAATCCACCTGCACCGTCAAACGCACAGTACGCGGCGCACCGGGGAACAGGTAAGCATCGCCTTGGTATTCGCCGGCATCGCGCCAGTAGCGCTTGTCGAAGATGTTGTCCACGTTCAAGCGCCAGGTGGTCGCAAGGCCGCCCAGTGCAGTGGCATAACGCGCTCCCAGGTTGGCGACCGTATACGCCGGCACGCTGGCATTGCCGCGTCGGTCGGCGTACTTGCGCCCGCTGTACTGCACGCCGGCCAACAGAGCCAAGCCATCGACACCGGGCAGGTTGTAATCGGCCTGCACGCTGGCGCGCAACTTGGGCACGTTGATCGCCTGGTGGCCTTCATACTCGGCAATGTCGGTGTCTTCGGCGCGTGCGCGGATCGCCGCGACGCTGGCGAACAGGCGCAACTGTCTGGTGGCCGCGCCATCGGCCGACAGTTCCAGGCCACGGTCGTTCAGGCGGCCTTGCTGCACATAAAGCAAGCTACCATCGGCCTGCGGTTGAGTGAACTGATAGGCCTGGCGGATGTCGAAGAACTCCGCGCCCAGACGCAGGCCCTCCAGCTCGATTTTTGCGCCGGTTTCCAGCTGATACGCGTTGGTAGGTGGCAGGATCGCGTCGGCGTTGTCGGCAAACCACGGTGCGGTGCCGCCAGCGGCCAGGCTCTTGGCGTAGCTGGCATATACCGACGTCTGCTGCTGCGGTTTGAACAGCAGCGCGGCCTGCGGCAGCACGGCATTGTTGCGCGTGCGACGTTCCAGTACGCCCTCGCGATCGAAGGCGCGCTCGTCCAGACGCACATAACGCGCGCCCAGCGATAGCTCCCATTGCGACCCGAAGCCGATGCGGTCGGCCAACACCAAGGCACGCTGACGGCTGTCCAGACGGCGCTGCTTCGGGTCTAACGGCACGTCGGTTTGCGCGAACACCTCCGGGTCGCGGTCGATGCTGCCGCTGCCGACGAATGCGTTGACCGAGCCATAGCGATCGATGGTGCGGCGCAGCAAATCGACGCCGATGCTCAGGCGGTGATCCAGCGCGCCGGCGACCACATGGCCTTCCAGCGTGGCGCGCAGTTGATCGTGCACGCGGGTGTCGTCGGGGCTGCGATAGTCGTAGACGTCGTACTCGCCCTGCTCACTGAAAAAGTTGGGCATGGCGAGATCGGAGCAATTCGCCGCGCCATAGCAGCCCCAGGCAAACGCAGAGAAATCGTTGATCACCGAACGGCTACGCGAGGCGTCGGCAGTGGCACGCCAGTTATCGTTGAATTGGTAGGCGTAACGCAGCTGCGCATTGAGCGAATCCATCTCCACCGGCCGCGACCACGGCTGATAGCCGAGCAAACGATGCACATCGATATCGCGCGGGACCTGTGTGCCGCCCAGCAATTGATAACCGGGCACCGAGCGTTGTTGCCGGTGCTGATATTCCACGTCCAGCTGCAGCAGCGAATGCGGCGTGATCTTCCACTCCCCTGCCAGGGAGAGGAAATTGCGATAGCCATCGGTATGGTCGACATAGCTGTCGATGTCTTCGTGCGCAGCGTTGATGCGCAGGCCCAGCGTGCGCTCTGCACCGAACCAGTCGCCCAGATCGGCGGCGACATAGCGCGCGCCTTGCTCGTCGATGCCCAGGATCACGCTGCGCACATGCTCGGGCCGCTTGGTGCGGTAGTCGATCAATCCGGCCGGCTCGTTGACGCCGGACTGCAGCCCGGCCAAGCCTTTGAGAATCTGCACTTGCTGCTTGTTTTCCAGCGCGATCGATTGCTCGCCCACCGCGTTCATGCCATTGATGCGATAGCTGTTGGCGGCATTGAGCGAGTACCCGCGCACCACGAAATTTTCGTAATAGCCGATCGGCGCGTATGCATCGCCCGCTGACGCATCCGCACGCAGCACCTCGCTGAGCACGCGCGCTTGACGGTCGAGCAATTGCTGTCGATCGATAAGGGCAATCGAGGCGGGCGCATCCAGCAGGCGGGTTGCGCCAAATCCGGTCAATGCCGTGTTGGCATCGCTGCGCTCGCCACGCACGTTGACCGCATCCAGCTCCACCGCATCGGCATCGGGTTGCTGCTGGGCAAACGCAGGAGTGCTGCAGCACAGCGCCAGCGCGAGCGCGCGGCGGGAGAGCAGGTTGGTAGTAGAGACAGGCATGCGCAAGACTCGAAAAGTGCAGAAGTAAACGCTCATGGCAGCTTGCGCGCACGCGCCTGCAGATGCTCAAGCAAGTGCTGGCCATCGGCGCTGGCAAACCAGTCCGCGTGACCAAGCAGATAACGGTAATAGGCGATGTCGGCATTTGCAGGCGAGCGGGTGATACCGGCGAAGTATTCGATTTCGCTCAGGGCGAAGTCGGTATGCACGATGGGCAACAGTGCCGCCAGGCAGCGCAATTGGGTCGCGTCCAGCGGGCCATGTAGCGTGTAGCCATCCAGTAGGGCATCAAGCTGGCTCAGCTCGGCCTGCGCGCGCGCGCCGGTGTCCAGTCGCAACCATGGGATCAGATTGCGTTCGATCGCGGTGGCCAGGTCGAACAGCGCGCTGTTGCAATCGCTCAATCCGAAATCGAAGATCGCACTGACCTGGATGTGCCCGTAACGGGTTTCCCAAAGCAGGTTGGAGGCATGCCAGTCACCGTGGGTCCACAGCGGCGGCATGGCGCCCGGCGCCGACAGCAGCGGCCATGCATGGGCATGCCATGGCAGAACATGGGTAGCCAGGTCGCGTTGCCAGGGGCGGTGCTGCAAAGCGGCGGCCAGGCGCGGACGGGTTGGCAGCACGTCTTGCAATGCTTGCACCGGGTCGGCTTGTGCGAACAGCCGCAGGTTGGCCACCAGCACGCTGGTGGTGCGTGCGGGCGCATCGAAGCTCTGCGCGGCGCGGTGCAGTTGCGCCAATGCGGCACCTGCGGCATGCGCATGTGCGACGTCCACGAACGGTGTCCACGACAACGCATCGCGGTAGAGATCATGCCCGGTGCCGACGCGTTGCACTTCGTAGACCCAATCGTCTTGAGCCAGTGCAGTGCGGCCCTGTGCATCGTGCAGCACCTCGACCACGGGTGCACCTGCCCAACGCAGATGCGCCATGTAGCTGTGTTCCTCGCGCAGCGCAGTGACACTGCGCACGCTGCAGTGGTGGCGTTTGATGATCGTGGGGCCGGTGGCGGTGTCTACGCATGCGGCTGCGGAAAACGGACGCGCGCTGTGCCAGCGCACTGCGGTGCATTGGCCGAGGGCAGGAAAGCGCCGCAACACGCGAGAGATTTCGTCGGCGGTCAACACCGGCCAGTCCGGCAGCGCCAGCTCCAGGCTCATGCCATGCACCTGGTGCGGCGCACTCATGGACGCACGCTCGGCAAGCCCGCGCGGCCGGCTGCGTGAGTTGGTGGTATAGACCAATCGACCGAGGTCGATAACACGGACCCGGCGCGCGCGCCAGCAAAACCAAAGACGGCGCTGCGGGGCCGTCGCAGCGTCGCAGGCACCATCAGCCGGTCGCGAAGCATGGAATGTGAAGGGAAGCGCGGAACCGAAAGGTCGCTGGCCGTCATCTCAAAGATCAGGTGTGGGAGTGCGCCGTGGGCGGCGCCAACGAAAGGCCGCTTTGCGGCTCCGGGCGTGCAGTATGCCTTCTGCGGCCACCGGCGGTCATGCCGGTTTTGGCGGGCGCGA
Source organism: Xanthomonas fragariae (assembly GCF_017603965.1). Classification (NCBI taxonomy): domain Bacteria; kingdom Pseudomonadati; phylum Pseudomonadota; class Gammaproteobacteria; order Lysobacterales; family Lysobacteraceae; genus Xanthomonas; species Xanthomonas fragariae. The sequence continues at coordinate 699,645 of NZ_CP071955.1, forward strand.
TATTGCACATGCTCGAATTGGCGCAATCGCGCCGTTCCCGAGGTACGCCGTTGCGCCACTGCGCGCGTTTATCGCAGCCGTGGCGCGGCTTCGCCTTCGCCTTCGCCCAGAGCCCAGAGCCCAGAGCCCAGAGCGTCTTGCTTGAGATAGCGCTGCGCTGCCTTGGCACCGGATAATGACCGAATGACTCCCGTCCAGATCGCCGCCGTCGTCGTGACTTACCAGAGCAGCAGCACCATCGATGCGTGCTTGTCGCGATTGCGTGCGGCCGAGGGCATCAGCGAGATTCGGGTGGTCGACAACGCCTCCAGCGACGACACCCTGGAGGTGGTGCAACGGCATGCATTGGCCGATGCGCGGCTGCACTTCATCGCCAATCCGGACAACCCCGGTTTCGCCACCGCCTGCAACCAGGGCGCGCGCGATTCGCAGGCGCCCTGGCTGGTCTTCATCAACCCGGACCTGATGGTCGAGCGCGACACCGTGCTGCAGTTATGCGCACGCGCGGCTGGACATGCGGCGGTGCTGCTCGGGGTGGAGCAGGTGGACGAGCAGGGCCGGCCAGATGCAGCGGTGCGCCGACGCGACCCGGACTTTGCCGCGATGCTGCGCGCGCCGCGCGCAGCATCGCAGTTGGCGGTGCCGGCCGACTTGTCGCTAACCCTGCAGCCGGTGGATGCCATTTCCGGCGCGTTGATGCTGATGCAGCGCAGCCTGTTCGACCGGCTCGATGGCTGGGACGGGGGCTACAGGCTGCATGCCGAAGATCTTGACCTGTGCCGGCGCGCGCGTCAGTCCGGCGCGCTGGTCGCGGTGGCCAACGATTTGCAGGTGGTGCACGTGCGCGGCGTGTCCAGCCGCGCGCGGCCGTTCTTCGTGGAATGGCATAAACACCGCGGTCTGTGGCGCTATTTCCGCAAGTTCGAGGCGAGCCAGCGGGGGGCGATCACTCGGCTCGGTGTATGGCTGGCGATCTGGACCCACGCCGCCGCTCAGGTACCGCGGTTGTTGCAGAAGAAGTGACATTTGCCGCGTGCTCGCTGTGCAGATCGCGCCTGCCAACGAAACAGGAGCGCGCGCAAGTGCGATCGCTTGCGCAAGAGGTTCAACATGTCGCTGGCGAAACGGTGAAGGTGGCCTTCACTGATCAGGGCGACACCGGGCAAGAACCTGCGCAAGTGGCCAGGAAAAAAATATCGAGCTCCGCGTGATCAAGCTGCAGGAGGCGAAGAAAGTCTCTCGTGTTGCTGCCGCGTCGCTGGGTGGTCGAGTGCGGCTTCGGATGGGCCAATCGTTTCCGACACCTCACACACGACTTGCGGCTACGCCAAGACTGAAGTGGACTATCTGCGCAGCCTGCGCTTCATCAAGCCGGATGTTGCCGACTTTCTGGCGCTGTTACATCTGGATCGCAAGTATCTGAGCCTGTCGGTATCGGCCACCCATCCGGGCGAGATCGAGCTGACCATCGGCTGCCCGTGGCTGCATACGATACTGTTCGAAGTGCCGTTGCTGGCGATCATCCATCAGGTGTGGTTGCGCAACACCTCCGAGCCGGATTTCTAACAAGGCCGCACCCACCTGGGACTGCTCGCTAAGTTTTGTTAGCCACTCGAAGGCACACGCCGGCGCTATTTGCGGCATTGGCATGGCGAGTTGCTGCCGCGGCTGCGCGATTGGCAGGTGGCCGCGCTGGAATCGTGGGCGCGCGAGTACGGCGGCGATCTGGGTATTGCGTTGTCAGATGTGGTCGGGCTGGACACGTTTGTGCGCGATTTTGAGCTGTACTTTTGCAAGCTGTTCGACGGCATGCGCCACGCCTCCGGCGATCCGTTCGAATGGGGCGAACGCGTCATCGCGCATCTGGAGGCGCACCGCATCGACTCACAGACCAAGGTGCTGGTGTTCAGCGACGGCCTCAATGTCGACAAGGTAATGCGGTTGTAAGCGCACTTCCACACGCGCCACCGGCAACGGCGCGCGCCGGCTCAGCCAGGACTACATCGGCGTGGGCGTCGGCGTGCGCTATCGCAACGGTGGTTTCAGTGCCGACATCGGCAGCACGCCGATCGGATTTCAGGAACGGTTATGTGGGCCTCGGTTTCCCCGTGCATTAGAGCGGTCGCACCGCGAGGCAGACGGTGACTTTGAAGGTCGATGCCAGTATCGGCGTGGAGCACATTTCACCACCGATGCCTCGCCGTATTTTCCCACCGACCTGACCTTGCAGTACGCAGCCTACGATGCCGCATCGCTGGCCGCACTGCGTGGCAGTTGTTGCTGGGCGGGCGCATGATCTTCAACAATGCGCGCGACGACAACCAACTCAGCAGCAATTTCTAGCTGCGCTTGGTGATGGATCGCTTGGGCGCTGCCTTGGGTCGCGCCCGAGGTGCTGAGCTCTCCATACGCTGTGGATCATTGAGGCGTATGGAGCGCTTGCTGCGTTGCCAACACGGCAAGCAGCAGGTGCGCGAAGTGTTCTGGAGCGCGTACATCCGAATCTGCATGCCGTCCCGTACCAGCGACGATTGCCAGCGACGTTGGATGAGGCGCTCTGACGCAGTGCAGATCGTTTGGTCTGCTTCGAACAACGCAATTGCGGAGAAAACGAACGGCGCCTCTCGGCGCCGTTCGCATGACCTAGATCCACACACAACCATCGTCGCTTACGGCCGTACCTTGGTCGCGCAAACGAAGACCGCTGCTTGTTGAATGCGGCTGATCGCGCCCTGGCTTTGCAGCTCACGCGCGTGCTCGTTCATGCAGGTCAGGTAGCCGAGACGGTTGCCAGCATTTTGCGTCTTGCACAGGCTGCTTTCGGCCGAGATGTTCGCACCGGGAATCAAACCGCCGCTCTCCACGGTCGGCACCAGCGTGTTGCAGCTGCCCAACCTGGCCGGCGCGCTGTTCAAGGTCCAACCGATATCGGCAAATAGCGCCGGGGTCAGGTCGACGTTCAGATGCGCCTGCACCTCCGGTGCGTCGACCGGTTCCATCAACGCGTTCGGCTGCAGATCGGTATCCAAGTGCGAGAACGTCGAACCCCCGGCCACCACGCTGGGCGTGTACAACCGCGTACGGCCCTCGCTGTCGGCGCCTTGCAGCAGTTGCGGATCTTGGTACAACCCCGCAACCACTGCAGTACTGCGCTTCAGACGCACACCGTCGGCCTGCGACACCATGATGGCCGGAATGGTGATGTCGGTGATCGGCGGGTCGGCATTGTCCATCGTCTGCACGCCAGCGGCGTTGTTGGCAACGATCACGCCTACCGCACCATTGAGCTGAGCGTTCTTCACCTTGATCGCAAACGCACAGGTGCCACGGTCGATCAGCGCCACCTTGCCGGCCACCTCGGCGGCATTGACGAACGGCGTTTCGCAGCCATCGCTGGTCGACGATGCAGTCACGCCATCGTTGACCGTCACCACCGAGCGCGCCGGGAAATTGGCCGCGTTCGCCAGCGGCCCGAAGCTGGCAAAGCCCACTTCGAACTTGCCGGCCGCGCTGGCCGGTGCGGTCACCTGCAGCAGGGTGCGCGGGTCCAGGATCAACGCCGCCTCGCGATTGACGCGCGCCCCGGCCCACACCGTGCGACCCGGCGTGCGCATCGCTTCGGCGCGCAAGGCATTGGTCATGGCCGGGTCGTCGAAGCGCTTGTTCTGCACGTTGTCGTAGGCCTGCGCGGTATAGACGTCGGTCAGGCCGCTGCCCGAGCCGAGCACGCCGGTGGTATTGTTGAGGAAACCAATTACTCCCAAACCGTGGCTCAGCTCGTGCATCACCACGTTGAGGAAGTTGATCTGGCCCGCTGGCGTCTTGCCGTCCAGGCCCAGGTACCAGCCCGAACCGGCCACGCAATCGTCCTTGCCCAGGTCGCCGTTGAACTGCGAAACCACATCGGCTGGATCGTTCGGATCCGGGTCCAGATCCTGCCCGGCAATTGCATCGCCCAGCGCGGACGGATACAGCGTCTTGGGCTTGGAACCGGGGAAGTCGTTGACGACCCAATTCGGCCCGGCCCGGCCCAGAACGCCGAAGTCGGCGCTGCAGGGCAGGGGCGCGAACGAGGCAGACACCTTGATCTCGACTTTGCTCTGCAACACCGCGCCCCACAGATCCATCGCGTACTTGTACACGATCCGGCGTTGTTCGCCGACCGAACGGCCCGGATTGCCGCCCAACGGCGCGGCGGCCGTCGGATCGTTCAAGCCGACCACGGTGCCGGCATCGCCATTGATCAGCGTGACATTGGCAGCCGATGCATGCAGCGGCGCCAGTGCGGCGCCCACGGCTAGAGACAACAGAAACACGGGCTTATTCATGTGCATGCGGCAGCGCTCCCTGCTCGGCGTGGGCGGGTTGGCCTGCCTCGGCGTCTTCGCTGTGCTCGATGACGATGCTGCCGTCGGCTTGACGCGTCGCAACCAACGCGCTCATTTGCGTGGCCGGTAACTTGCGCACCACGGTGCCATTGGGCAAGCGACGCTCGGTGGCGCGTGCGTCCGCCTCGGTCTGCGGAACCGTCATGCGCGCGCTACTGCTGCTGACAGTCGAGGGGGCTTGCTGATCCAGCGCCGCGCTTTCGGCGTCGGTTAGCGGACGTCGCTTGCCGGTGGTGAGATCGATAGCGACCTTGGAACTGCTGGTGGCAACCTCCTGCGCCGCTGCCAATGCCGGCAGGCAAAGGACACACAACACACCGGGCAACATCCATTCTGGCTTGCGAAAGCTCATCATCGTTCGGGTTTCCTTGAGTCCAACCGGGGGAAAAACGCTGTGTTGACACCAGCGTTCGAGAGAACTGTTCGGCTTAGTCTGTTCATGACTCAGTCATGAATCAGTGACTTGTGTCGGTCTTTTGACATGGGCCGATGAATGCGAAGGATTGGCCCGAAAAAGTTAGCCGTACGCTTGTGTCGGGATATTCGTCCGCCTGTATGCTTCTGTGGAGCGGTTGCCCGTAGTATTCGATGCAGGTGCTGGTGTCTGATTCCTTCTCCCATCGGCACTGCGGTCCTCTTCGAGGAGGAGACGAGTGAGGAGAAGCTGTTTCGCAAGGGCGGATGAAGGGGCGTGAAGCCTGGAGTCACCCAATACGCGAGGTGGCTTCGCCCCGAACCCTCACCCCAACCCCTCTCCTGCAGGAGAGGGGCTTACGGCTTCAAGTGCCTCGCTGGCCGTGTGGTAAACAACGACCGACGTTCGCCCGTTCGTGCAGACCCATCTGGGGGGCGCCTCTGTCGCCCTTCCGAAGTAGTGCTGGAGATCGTGCCGGCGGCTACCAGCGCATTCTTCAAAGAAGACGGACAGCGCGTGCTGGACGACAGCGGGCAGCGCGTCAGCGGCTGAAGTGACTGCCTGGCGGTTGGATGGTTCTTCAGAGCAGCAGACAAAAAACGATGCGCTCACCACCAGGCGGGCGCCGCCGATGCTCGGTGTGGCATGGAGTACTCGTGCACTTTGGCTTTGAGCGCAAAGTTCACGCACATCTGTAAACTGCTCGCTACGTTTGTCAGTCGCTCGGGCATCGTTCCAACAACCGTGCCATCTCTCTGTAAAGGCGTCATCGCAGGTCTCTGCGCAGTCCACAGTGCGCATCTGTCCACAACGCTTGGCTTAAGATCGGCGCAACGTTTTCAGGAGTATCCGCATGATTCGCGAGATCATCCGCATGGGCGACAAGCGCCTGCTGCGCGTGGCGCCCCCGGTGACCAACCTGGGCAGCGCCGAGCTGCATGCATTGGTGGCCGACATGTTCGACACCATGGACGATGCGCGCGGCGTCGGTCTGGCCGCACCGCAGATTGCGGTGAATCTGCAACTGATGGTGTTCGGTTTCGAAGCCAGCGCACGTTATCCTGAAGCGCCGGCGGTGCCGCTCACCGCGTTGGCGAACACGCAGATCGAACCGTTATCGGACGAGATGGAAAACGGCTGGGAAGGCTGTCTGTCCATTCCCGGCCTGCGCGCAGTCATTCCACGCTATCGCTTTATTCGTTACCGCGGCTTGGCGCCAGACGGCAGCCCGATCGAGCGCGAGGCCGAGGGCTTCCACGCACGTGTGGTCCAGCACGAATACGACCATCTGGTCGGCCGTCTGTATCCCTCGCGCATCGAAAACTTCGACACCTTCGGCTTTGAAGACGTGTTGTCCTACGAGCTGTAATGCAGCGACACAACGTGTGCGCTCAATAATCGACTGCGCTTCTTGTCAGCGCGATATGGCACTGCATTGCGCATGTAGAAAGGGCGCCTTGCGGCGCCCTTGTCGTGCTTACTTCAGCGCCTTGAAGCGCAGACGCTTGGGACCTGCATCATCGCCCATGCGGCGGCGCTTGTCTTCTTCGTACTCGCGGTAGTTGCCCTGGAAGAACTCCACGTGCGAGTCGCCTTCGAACGACAGGATGTGCGTGGCGATGCGATCGAGGAACCAGCGGTCATGCGAAATCACGAAGGTGTTGCCGGGGAACTCCAGCAACGCGTCTTCCAGCGCACGCAGGGTTTCGATGTCCAGGTCGTTGGACGGTTCGTCGAGCAGCAGCACGTTGCCGCCCTGCAGCAGGGTCTTGGCCATGTGCAGACGTCCGCGCTCACCACCGGACAGCGAGCCGACCATCTTCTGCTGGTCCTGTCCCTTGAAGTTGAAGCGGCCGATGTAGGCGCGCGACTGGATCTCCACGCCGTTGATATTGAGGATGTCCAGGCCGCCAGCGATCTCCTGGAATACGTTGTGGTTGCCTTCCAGTTTGTCGCGGCTCTGGTCCACATACGACAGCTGCACGGTTGGGCCTACCACGATCTCGCCGGAATCGGGCTTTTCCTGGCCGGCGATCATCTTGAACAGGGTCGACTTACCGGCACCATTGGGGCCGATGATGCCGACGATGGCACCCGGCGGCACGATCAGCGACAGATTATCGATCAGCAGACGGTCCCCGAACTTCTTGGAGACGTTCTTGAACTCCATCACCGCATTGCCCAGGCGCTCGCCCGGCGGGATGAAGATTTCGTTGGTCTCGTTACGCCGCTGATAATCGACCGATTGCAGCTCTTCCAGGCGGGCCAGACGGGCCTTGCCCTTGGTGCGGCCGCCCTTGGCATTCTGGCGTGACCATTCCAGTTCCTTCTGGATCGCCTTCTGGCGTGACTTTTCCTGATTGTCTTCCTGCTTGAGGCGCTCGTCCTTCTGGGTCAGCCAGTCGGTGTAGTTGCCCTTCCACGGAATACCGCGGCCGCGATCCAGTTCCAGGATCCACTCGGCCGCGTTGTCGAGAAAGTAGCGATCGTGCGTGACCGCCACCACGGTGCCGGTATAGCGCGCCAGAAACTGCTCCAGCCACTCCACCGACTCGGCGTCCAAGTGGTTGGTCGGTTCGTCGAGCAGCAACATGTCCGGCTTCTGCAGCAGCAGGCGACACAGCGCAACGCGGCGCTTCTCGCCACCGGAGAGCTTGCCGACCACTGCATCCCACGGCGGCAGGCGCAGCGCATCGGCTGCCACATCCAGCTGGTTTTCCAACGTGTGCGCATCGCCTGCAGCCAGAATCGCTTCCAGACGTTCCTGTTCCTTGGCGAGTGCGTCGAAATCGGCGCCTTCTTCGGCGTAGGCCAGATACACCGCGTCCAGCGCGGCCTGGGCTTGCAGTACGTCGCCAACGCCTTCTTCGACCGCTTCGCGCACGGTGTGCTCGGGGTCGAGCTGCGGTTCCTGCGCCAGGTAGCCGACCTTGATGCCGGCCTGCGGGCGGGCTTCGCCCTCGAAATCGGTGTCCACGCCGGCCATGATCTTCAGCACCGTGGACTTGCCCGCGCCGTTCAGACCGAGCAGGCCGATCTTGGCGCCCGGGAAGAAGCTCAGCGAGATGTCCTTAATGATCTGCCGCTTGGGTGGGACCACCTTGCTGACGCGGTTCATGGTGTAGATATATTGCGACATGGGTGCTCCGTGGACGCAGGCAGCTCGCCGGTCGAAGCCGGAGGCAGCGGAAAAGGAATGACAGCGATTATACGGGTAACTGACTTGCCCCGCGTCGGCGACGCTGCAGCTAAACGGCAGCTTACTTCTCACCTGAATAGGTATTTTCGTAATCGATTCCAGCCAGAATGCGTTAAGGCGATTAGCGCGCTAATGAAAACGCGACCTCGCAAACAGGAACTGTCATGAACCGCAAACGCATCGTTACCGTTGTGCTTTCCTCCATCCTTGCGCTGGGGTCCTTCGCACCGGCTGCATTCGCCGGGGATTGGGGCCGCGACCATGATCGCCGCGGCCCTGACCGCGATCAGCGCAGCGACTGGCGCAATGATCGCCATGATGACCGCCGCGACTGGCGAGACGACCGCCGGGCCGACCGCCGCCAGTGGCGTGAGGACCGTCATTACTACAGCAATGGCTACCGCGAGGGCTATCGCGAGGCGCGTCATCAGGAGCGTTATGACGATCGCGGCCTGGGCTATGCCTATTACCCGGCGCGGGTCTACCGTCCCGTCCCGCCGCCTTACTGGGCGCGTGGTCAGCGCTACCACGGCCCGAACTACGTGATCAACGATTACGACCGCTACAACCTGCGTCGCCCGCCGTATGGCTACCGCTGGCAGCGTGACGACGCCGGCAATCTGCTGCTGGTCGCCATCGCCACCGGCGTCATTGCCGACCTGGTGCTCCACCACTAAGCGGCACCGATCTGCTTGGCTTGGTCGGGCATCGCGCCGGCCATCACGCAAAGGCGTACTTCGGTGCGCCTTTGCGTGCGCATGGGCATCGATGAAGCGCATGCCGCCCTCGACAGCATGGCGATTGGTCACCTGTGTACGCGGGGGCTTACAATCTGCGCCCCTATCTAGCCACAGCTGCCCCGGAGCTCTGCATGTTCTCGCGTGACGTCCGACTGGAAACCTACGACCCCGAACTGGCCAAGGCCATCGCCGCTGAAGTCGGCCGCCAGGAGGATCACGTCGAACTGATCGCCAGCGAGAACTATTGCAGTGTACTGGTGATGGAGGCGCAGGGCAGCCAGCTGACCAACAAGTACGCCGAAGGCTATCCGGGCAAGCGCTACTACGGCGGCTGCGAATTCGTTGACATTGCCGAACGATTGGCGATCGACCGCATCAAGCAGGTGTTTGGAGCCGACTATGCAAACGTGCAGCCGCATAGCGGTTCGCAGGCCAACCAGGCGGTGTATCTGGCGTTGCTGCAGCCGGGCGACACCATTCTGGGCATGAGCCTGGCGCACGGCGGTCACCTGACCCACGGGGCCAAGGTCAATGCCTCCGGCAAGCTGTTCAACGCGGTGCAGTACGGTGTCAACGCGCAGGGCCTGATCGATTACGACGAAGTGCAACGCCTAGCTACCGAACACAAGCCGAAGATGGTCATCGCCGGTTTTTCTGCCTATTCGCAGAAGATCGACTGGGCACGCTTCCGCGTCATCGCCGACAGCGTCGGTGCGTATCTGTTCGTCGATATGGCGCACGTCGCGGGCCTGGTGGCTACCGGTGTGTACCCGAGTCCGATCGAGCATGCGCACGTGGTCACCTCGACCACCCACAAGACCCTGCGCGGCCCGCGCGGCGGCATCATCCTGGCCAAGGGCGCCAGCGAAGAGCTGCAGAAGAAGCTGCAGTCGATCGTGTTCCCGGGCATCCAGGGCGGCCCGCTGATGCACGTCATCGCTGCCAAGGCGGTCGCCTTCAAAGAAGCGCTGGAGCCGGAGTTCAAGACCTACCAGCAGCAGGTGGTCAAGAACGCCCAGGCGATGGCCAACACGCTGATCGCGCGCGGCTACAAGATCGTCTCCGGCGGCACCGAAAACCACCTGATGCTGGTCGACATGATCGGACGCGACGTCTCCGGCAAAGACGCCGAAGCCGCCCTTGGCAAGGCGCACATCACCGTCAACAAGAATGCGGTGCCGAACGACCCGCGCTCGCCGTTCGTCACTTCCGGCCTGCGTCTGGGCACTCCTGCCATCACCACGCGTGGGTATCTGGAGCAGGACAGCATCGACCTCGCCAACTGGATCGCCGACGTCCTCGACGCCCCGACCGACGAAGCGGTGTTGTCGAAGGTGCGCGATGCGGTGGCTGCGCAGTGCAGGAAATATCCTGTGTATGGCTGATGCGGGAATGGTGAATAGGGAGACGGGCATGGTAAAAATAACGTTTTGATAGCTCTGCTGTTGCGATTCCCTATTCCCATCTCCTTATTCCCGGCCGCCTGATGCACTGCCCCTTCTGCCAGCACAACGACACCCGCGTGATCGATTCGCGCGTGTCCGAAGACGGCACGACAATCCGTCGGCGCCGCGAGTGCGAGGCGTGCGGCGAGCGTTTCAGCACCTTGGAGACAATCGAGCTCAAGCTGCCGGCCGTGGTCAAGAGCGACGGTGGGCGCGAGGCATTCGATGCGCGCAAGTTGCGCACCAGTTTCGACCGTGCGCTGCAGAAGCGCCCCGTCTCCGAAGAACAGATCGAGGCGGCAGTGCGCGCGGTGGTGCATCAGCTGCGCATGTCGGGCGAGCGCGAAGTGGACTCGCTGCGAGTGGGCGAATACGTCATGGTCGAGCTGCGCAAGCTCGACCATGTCGGCTATGTGCGCTTCGCCTCGGTGTACCGCAGTTTTCAGGACGTGGCCGATTTCCGCGAGGAAATCGAAAAACTAGAGCGCGAACTCCCGGTTGGCAGTGATCAACTGCCACTGCTGGAAGCGGCGTTGGAACGTGCCGGCAAGCCCGGCAAGCGTTGAAGGCGATGCGGATCGCCTGCGTGGCCGATACGCCGCAGCATCTGTCTGCCATCGCGCAGGCGCATCTGCAGGCCTTTGGTGGTCTGCTCCCGGACTGGAACGTCGACGCGGCGCTGAGCGAGTTGCGTAGTCACACCCGCGATGAGGTGATCCCGACGACGTTGGTGGTGCTGGATCAGGCGCAGTGGCTCGGCTCGGTGAGTCTGCTGGATAACGACGACACCCGCATTCGGCAATGGTCGCCCTGGCTGGCCTCGCTGTATGCGCAACCGCAGGCGCGCCGGCAGGGTATTGGGGAAGCGCTGGTGGCGCATTGCGTGCAGGCCGCCGCGCAGCTGGGAGTGAGCGTGTTGTATCTGTATTGCGAGCCGGTGTCGGCACCGTTCTATCAGCGGCTGGGCCGGCACACGCACGCCGAGTTGTTGCTCGGGCCGATGCAGATCGTGGTGATGTGCATCGAACCGCAGGGGGCGGCGCAATGAGCGCGACAGCCGACGATCATCGCTGGATGGCGCAGGCATTGCGGTTGGCCGAGCGTGGCGCGTACACCACGCGGCCGAATCCGATGGTCGGCTGCGTGATCGTGGGCGATGGCGTCTGCGTGGGTGAAGGCTTCCACCAGCGCGCCGGCGGCCCGCATGCGGAAGTGTTCGCGTTGCGCGCAGCCGGTGAACTGGCGCGCGGCGCCACCGCTTATGTGACCCTGGAGCCGTGCGCGCATTACGGGCGCACGCCACCGTGCGCGTTGGCCTTGATCGAGGCTGGCGTGACGCGCGTGGTCGCGGCGATGGCCGACCCGTTTCCGCAGGTCAACGGCGGTGGTTTTGCGTTGTTGCGCGAGGCCGGAATCGAGGTGCACAGCGGCGTCATGCAAGCGCAGGCGCGCGCGCTCAATCGGGGATTTCTGTCGCGGGTGGAGCGTGGCCGGCCGTGGTTGCGGGTCAAGCTGGGCGCCAGTCTCGACGGGCGGACCGCGCTGGCCAGCGGTGAATCCAAATGGATCACCGGCGCCGATGCGCGTGCGGATGTTCAGCGCTGGCGTGCGCGTGCCGGCGCGATCCTCACCGGTGCGGGCACGGTGCTGGCCGACGACCCCTCCATGACGGTACGGCTGGGCGACGACACGCAGTTCGCGCCGCCGCTGCGTGTGGTGCTCGATGCCGGGTTGCGCACGCTGGCGTGCGAGCACATTCGTCAAGGCGATGCGCCGACGCTGTATCTGCATGGCGATGATGTGGCGGTGCCGTCGATCGACGCTGCGGAATTCGTTGCCATGCCGCTGCATGCTGGCCACTTCGATCTCACCGCCGTTTTGGTGTTGCTCGCCGAGCGCTGGGTCAACGAGATACATGCCGAAGCAGGTGCGACGCTGTGTGGCGCGTTACTTCATGCCGGCCTGGTCGACGAACTGCTGGTCTACGTGGCACCTGTGTTGCTCGGCGATACCGCCAGGCCGCTGCTTGCCGGGCTTGGCATCGAAACGATGGCGCAGCGGTATGCGTTGCAACTGCTCGATGTGCGCCAACTGGGGCAGGATTTGCGCTTGCGTTACGCGCCGGTTGCTGCGGTGTGACTGCTGCGCAGCGCGCTTGTTCTTGCGTGTGTTGTTGATGCGTATGGATCAGTTGCACGCATAAAAATGGTGTTCTCCGAATTGATGTTCGTGGCTCCACTGCGTTGCAGGGCGGAAAAAGCTGATGCCTCTCGTCCAAGTACGCGAATTAACGGATATTTCACAATGCTGGCAATGAGGGATTTCCTGACAAGACGCAGTGTCCTGTCAGCCTTGCCTGACGCTCAGCAATCGCGTGCCGATCTGCCCTGTTAGACTTTGCGGGCCGGTTTGCCGGCACTCACGAACGTCTTCAGGGCGGGGTGCGATTCCCCACCGGCGGTATGCATGCGCAAGCGTGCGAGCCCGCGAGCGCTTTCGCATGCCAGTCCCGGATTTTCAGTATTGGGGCTCTTCAGTGCGCAAGGTCAGCAGATCCGGTGCGATGCCGGGGCCGACGGTATAGTCCGGATGAAAGAAGACGGCCAACGCACAGCGTTGCGGCTGTGTGCGCCTGTTTGCCTTGTGGCGTTTTTCGCTCAACTCCTGCGAGAAACGACTATGTCCACGCGTCACCTGTCGCGCTGCGTCGCGATGTTACATCGCACTCCATCCGTCCCGTCGCTGCCGCAAGCGGAGGCGTGCTGATGTTTACCGGAATCATTGAAGGCGTCGGCCGTCTGTCTGCGCGCCAGCCGCAAGCCGGCGATGTGCGTTTCACCTTCGCGACCGGCAACCTGCCGTTTGAATCGGTACGACTGGGCGAGAGCATCGCGGTCAACGGCGTGTGCCTTACTGTGATCGGGTTCGATGCGGAGAGCTTTCAGGCCGACGCCTCGACCGAAACTCTGTCGCTGACCACGCTAAGCGCATTGCCTGAAGGTGCGTTGCTTAATCTGGAGCGTGCGATGCGCCCGACAGACCGCCTCGGTGGACACCTGGTCAGCGGGCATGTCGATGGCCTGGGCCAGGTGCAATCGGTGCATGGCGATGCGCGCGCGCAGCGCTGGCGTTTTGCCGCGCCGCCGGCCGTGCTGCGCTATGTCGCCAAGAAGGGATCGATCTGTGTGGATGGGGTCAGCCTCACCGTCAATGAAGTGGACGCAGACGGCTTCGAAGTCGCGTTGATTCCGCACACGGTGGCAAATACCGCGTTTGCGCAGACCGCGGTAGGTGCGGCAGTAAATCTGGAAATCGATCTGGTGGCGCGCTATGTCGAACGCCTGCTCGGCACGCGGGGTGAGGCATGAACTTCGCGCCGGTTCCCGAGCTGATCGAAGCACTGCGCGCCGGGCGCATGGTGGTGATCGTCGATGACGAGGACCGCGAAAACGAAGGCGATCTGATCATGGCGGCCGAGTTGGTCAAGCCGTCAGACATCAATTTCATGGTGACCCACGCGCGCGGCCTGGTGTGTTTGTCGCTGACCCGCGAGCGTTGCGCCCAGCTCGGCCTTGCGCCGATGGTGCGCAACAACACCGCGCAGTTCCACACCAACTTCACCGTCAGCATCGAGGCGGCCGAAGGGGTGACCACCGGCATCTCCGCCTACGACCGCGCGCATACCGTGCGCACCGCAGTGCGCCCGGATGCCAAGCCGCAGGATCTGAGCCAGCCGGGGCATATCTTTCCGCTGATTTCGCAGCCGGGCGGCGTGCTGACCCGCGCCGGTCACACCGAAGCAGCCAGCGATCTGCCGATGCTGGCCGGGCTGGAACCGGCGGGTGTGCTGGTGGAAGTGCTCAATCCGGACGGCAGTATGGCGCGCCGCCCGCAGCTGGAAGTATTCGCCTGCGAGCATGGGCTGAAGATGGGCTCGATCGCCGATCTGATCGCGTACCGGCTGGCCAACGAGCACACCGTCGAGCGCGTGGACGAACGCGAAATCGCTACCGAATTCGGCCCGTTTCGGTTGGTGACCTACCGCGACCGCATTGCGCACGATCTGCATTTTGCGCTGGTGCGTGGCACCGCCGATCCGCACACGCCGACACTGGTGCGCGTGCAGGTAGAAAACCCGCTGGCCGATCTGCTGCATTGGCGGCGCGATGATTTCGGCGTGGCGGCAACCGACGCGTTGCGTGCGATCGCCGCTGAGGGGCAGGGCGTGATGGTGGTGCTTTCGGCACCGCGCGACAGCCAATCGTTGTTGACACGGCTTCGTCAGCAGCCCGAAGCCGCGGCTAACGCCAAGGACGTCAGCCAATGGCGACGCAATGGGGCTGGCGCGCAGATCCTGGCCGAACTGGGCCTGGGCAAGCTGCGCGTGCTGGGCACGCCGCGGCGTCAGGTGGGGTTGGCCGGGTTCGGGCTGGAGGTGGTGGAGTATCTGGAATGCCACGCTGGCATAGGCGTGTGTTCGTTGCCGCCGGCTGCCGTGCCCTGAGAGCGGCTGACGGCCCGTAGCGAGTGGTCATCGGGTGTCTACGCACGACGCGTGGGAACTGCAGTGGTCGCGTGATGGCGACCGTTTCGCCGCATCAACCGATCCGTCTGGCGGCTGCGCAATCGGCTGATCGCCGCTCCAAAGCACGTCTGACACGCTTGGCCGGGTCTGCTTCGGCGGCCCCGGCCTGCACGCCTCGGCCGGACCTGGGCCAGGCAACTGTTAAACTTTACGACCCCTTGAGTTGCCGACCCGCATGACCCACTACGAAGGCGATCTTCGCCCCACCACCGCGCGCTTTGCGATCATCGCCAGCCGCTGGAATGCCCGTATCACCGACGCGTTGGTCACCGGGACGCGCCAGAGCCTGGCCGGCAACGGCATTGGCGAGGACGCCATCGACGTGATCCGCGTGCCGGGCGCCTGGGACATTCCGATCGCCGTCAACCGCGTGGCGCAGTCCGGCCAGCATGGCGCGATCATCGTCCTGGGCTGCGTGATCCGTGGCGAGACCCGTCATTACGAACACGTGGCCGACCTGTGCGCCGAAGGACTGATGAGCGTGCAGTTGCAGACCGGCGTGCCGGTGCTCAACGGCGTACTGGCGGTGGAGCGCGTGGAAGATGCCGAGGCGCGTGCTGGCGGCAGCCATGGAAACAAGGGCGAAGAATGCGCGCTTGCGGCGCTGGAATTGGTGAATTTGATGGAGTTGTTGCCATGAGCAAACCCGGTGGACATGCCCGCCATGGTCGTCGCGACGGCATCGACCCGGTGTTGCGTTCGCGCGCACGCCGGCGTGCCTTGCAGGCGATATATGCCTGGCAGATTTCCGGTGGTTTCGCTAGGCAGGTGATCGGCCAGTTTGCGCATGAGCAGGCGCACGAAGTTGCCGATCTGGCGTATTTCGAGAGCCTGGTCGAAGGCGTGCTCACCAATCGCGCCGAGCTGGACACCGCGTTGAGCCCGTATCTGGATCGCGGCGTGGAAGAGGTCGATGCGATCGAACGCGCAGTGCTGCGCTTGGCCACCTACGAATTGTTGTATCGGCAAGACGTGCCGTATCGCGTGGTGATCAACGAAGCGATCGAAACCGCCAAGCGCTTCGGCTCCGAACATGGCCACACCTACATCAATGGCGTGCTGGATCGTGCCGCAGTGGAGTGGCGCAAGGTTGAGTCGGGCGCGAGCGGCGCCTGAGGCGCCGCATGACGGAGAATTCGGGAACCGTAACAGCCCTGTCTCAACATGGCCCGATGCTTTTGCGGTTCCCGATTCCCCACTTCCGATTCCCGTCATCATGCCCGAATTCGATCTGATTGCTCGGCTACGCGCGCGCATAGCGGCGCGTGCCGATGTGCCGTTGGGCATTGGCGACGATGCGGCCTTGCTGCAGCCGCCGCCGGGCGAGCAACTGGCGATCACTGCCGATACGCTCAATGCGGGCGTGCATTTTCCGAATGAAACGCGTGCGGACGATCTGGGCTGGAAGACGTTGGCGGTCAATCTCTCCGATCTCGCTGCGATGGGAGCACAACCGCGCTGGTGCACCTTGTCGCTGTCCTTGCCCCATGACGATGCAGCGTGGGTGGATGCGTTTGCCGATGGTTTTTTTGCACTGGCCGATGCGCATGACATTGCATTGGTCGGTGGCGATACCACGCGCGGGCCGTTGTCGTGTGCGGTGACCGCCATCGGCAGTCTGCCGCCTGGCGCTGCGTTGCGTCGCGATGGTGCGCGTGTGGGCGACGAGGTGTGGGTGACCGGTGCGCTGGGCGAGGCCGCAGCGGCATTGGCACTGTGGCAGGCCGCTCAGTTGGATGTGACCTGTGTGGCTGCCGACCCATTGCACGAGCAGTGGCGCAGCCGCTTGCTGCGTCCGCAGCCGCGTGTGCAGGCCGGGCTGCGTTTGCGTGGGCTTGCGCATGCGTGCGTGGATATCTCCGATGGGTTGCTGGCCGATCTGGGGCATCTGTGCGAGCGTAGCGGTGTAGGGGCACAACTTGCGTTGGCTGCACTGCCGGCGATGCCACGCAGCGCCCAGATCGCTGCGCGGCAGTACATCGGCTGGCAACTCGGCGGTGGCGACGACTACGAGTTGTGCTTCACCGCCGCGCCGCAACACCGTGAGCAGGTGCGGCAGGCAATGGAATTTGCCGGAGTTGCCGCCACGCGTATCGGTCACATTGTCGCCACGCCTGGCGTGGTGGTGCGCGACGCCGACGGCAACCCGTGGCAGCCGCCGCAGCGTGGGTACCAGCACTTCGTAGGCTGACGATTGCGTTTGGCACTGCTGCATCGACTGATCATCACGACATGCGCCTCGGTTGGCGCGTCATGAATGTCGGTGATGTCCTCTGAACTGGATTCGGGGCTGATTTTGAAGATGTGGAATGCCGTTTGCTCCCCCTCATCCGGCCTTTGGGCACTTTTTCTCGCAGGCGGGAGAAGGGTGTGTCGGCAGGGGCGGTTACGTGATGGAGCGTGCAGTGGGTGTCGCTCCAGCTTGGCTAACCTTCGTCGCCTCCCGAATCTTGGCCCTTGATCCATACCGTGCCGTTTGGTACGTTCGCAGCGTTCTTTCACGTACCACGGATGCATGGCAGTTGCCGCTGGGCCATCCCGGCCCGGCTTCGCGTGGGAGAGAGCAGCATGAACAAGCATTGGACTGGGGGCATCGCCGCAATGGCGTTGCTGGTGGCATCTGCGTCGGCGGTGGCGGCCGCTTGTAGCAAGACCTACGAACGCATCCCCGGCTGGGATGGCGCGCCGATGGGCGCCCTGGTGCTGGTGCCTCAGGGGCAGGGCAGCAGTCCGTTTCCGCTGATCGTGATGCCGGCCAGCTGGTCGTTACCCAACCTGGAATATCTGGGCCGCGCCAGCCAATTGGCCAGCGACGGCTACGTGGTTGTCAGCTACAACCACCCGCGGTTTCTGGAATTCGGCCGGGCAGATCGACATCGCCGGCGCGGACACCGTGCAAGACGTCAGCGCGGGGATCGACTGGGCGCTGGCGCATACGCCGGCAAACCCGAACGCGATCGGCGCGTCGTGTATTTCGTACGGGGTGGGCATCAGCCTGCTGGCCGTCGAGCGCGACCCGCGCATCAAGGCGGTGGCCGCGCTCAGTGGCTGGGCTGATCTGGAGGCGTCGTTGCATTCCAATCGCACCGTCAGCCAACAAGGGGTCTGGTTGTGGGTCGGTGCCGGCGCGTTGAACGGGCGTCCCGGCCCGAATCTGGCGCAGATCGGCGCAAGGGTTGCCATCGGCGATTACGACGGTGCGGTGCAGGCCTTCCTGCCGTGGGTTGCCTTGCGCAGCCCGGCCACCGATGTGGCCGCACTCAACGCGCGTGGCACTGCCGTGCTGCTGGGCAATGCCTTCAACGACGGCTTAGAGCGGCTAACAAAACGACTGCGTTCACCGCCAGACGGGCGCGGCCGGTGTTCGAATCGGCATCTACCACGCGTACACTCTAGTTCCTCCGCGCCGTCCGCACCCACCTGACGACTGCTCGCTACGTTTTGTTAGCCGCTCTTAGCGTTGCAAGCAACGCGTTGGTAACAGCAAGTGTCGGTCGCGTCTGGACCATCGTCGATCTCCCTGGATGGATGGCGCACGTGCGCACAAAGCATGCACGTGCCCGGTGCGGGGCTGGGCCGCATGTCGGGGAAGCCTTGCATGCGGATGTGCCGCGCATTTGCCGCTGCACCCCAATCGCTGGCATGCGCTGATTGCGATGTTGCAGCTGTTGCGAAGCGGACGGTAAAGCTGTCAGTTCTCGACGACGGCAGGCGTCACGCTCACGGGGGTCTCCACCTTGTGCTGCGGCAGCGACGCCAGCACCGCAGTGCGAAACCGCGCGGCAAACGCGGCGTCGTTGGCTTGGTAGAACGCGCGCGCATTGGCTGACAACTTGTCCAGCTGCGCCTGCGGCATCGCCAGCGCGGCTTCCACTGCGCTGGCGATGCCCGCAGCGTCCACGTAGTAATACGACGCCAGACGCCGCAGGCGCACCTCGGCCACTGGGATCAGCACGCCGTGCTCTGGCCTGACCAATTCGTTCATCGGCTCGCCGTCGGTGGCTAGCGTCACTGCTCCCACGCTCAGCGCTTCCATCAGGTAATGGCCGAAGCCTTCGGCCTCGGACGGACAGATATGGAACAGATGCGCGTTCTGCAGCCGACGCAGTTCGGCATCGTCGAGGTAGCGAACGCGGTGATCGATATTCGGCGCCACCACCGGCCTGCCAGCGGTGCGCGGGTTCTGCACCACCGTCAGCGGCGGCCATTCCGGATGCCGCTGCCAGGTCTCCAGCAGCACGCGCGTGCCCTTGGCGGTGCTGCGCCCGGCCAGATGAAAGAACGCGCGATGACGGGGCACTTGCGGGTCGTACCGATCCGGGCTGCTGAAGCCGATAAAGCGCGTAGTGCATCCCAGGCTGCGGAAGATCCGCTCGGCGTGATGGGTCTTGCACAGCACCGCATCGAAGCGCGGCAGCAGCGGCAGCCACTTGAGCAGCAGCCATTCCGGATTGGGCACCAGAAGGTTGATCCGACCCAGCGGCAGGCAACGCGCATATACACGTTCGGAAAAGATCTGCAGCGGCACACGCCCGAACAGCGCGCGGCTGGCCCACAGGCGGGCTTCGCGCCCGGTGTCCTGCAAACGCTGGCTGGTGAATCCCATTTCCTGCACCGGCACGCCGCCATCGCGCAGCGTTTCGGCCATTAGCACCATGTCACGGGTCAGCCCCACGCCGTTATCGCGGCTGATCACCCGCATCATCGGAAACGGCTTGTCATGCGTGCACACGCCATTGCAGGGGCGGAGCGTCGATGCAATGGTTTCCTGCGCGATGTCCCGCTCTGTCATGTTGCGTCACACGTGTGCCGATGGTTGACAAATTCGATCATTATTGATGAGTGCTTCAGCCTTGCAACTGCGAGCACCATGTATCCGCTAGCCGCCACCCTGCGCAAGCTGATCGGCGAGTTCCTCAGCGCCCACGGCTACCAGGTGGACGTTGCCGGAAACGCGGCGGAGATGCGCAATAGCATTTCGCAGCGCCGCCCGGACCTCATCGTACTCGACGTGATGATGCCTGGAGAAGACGGACTGAGCGCTGCGCGGCCCTGGCCAGTGAGCGCGGTTCACCTGCGGTCATCATGCTCAGCGCGCTAGGCAACGACACCGACCGCATCATTCGGTCTGCAAGTGGGCGCCGACGATTACCTGGCAAAGCCCTGCAATCCGCGTGAATTGCTGGCGCGGGTGCGCGCCCTGCTGCGCCGCCATCTTCATCAATCTGTCCGATGGGGAGTTCGCGCTGCTGCGTACCTTCGTCGAACATCCGCAGTGGGTTCTGAGCCGCGACCAGTTG
This sequence comes from Xanthomonas fragariae, assembly GCF_017603965.1. Taxonomy (NCBI): domain Bacteria; kingdom Pseudomonadati; phylum Pseudomonadota; class Gammaproteobacteria; order Lysobacterales; family Lysobacteraceae; genus Xanthomonas; species Xanthomonas fragariae. The sequence continues at coordinate 719,717 of NZ_CP071955.1, forward strand.
CTGGACGACACCCGCGGTCGCGACACCGATGTCTACGATCGCGCCGTCCACAGCCAGATCAGCCGCCTGCGCCGCAAGATCAACGAACGTGTCCATACCGAGTTGATTCGCACCGTCCGTAACGAAGGCTACATGCTGCTGCCTGGCGTCTCGCGCTTGTGAGCAAACCGGCACGTCGCGGGCTGTCGATCTTCGACCGTACCTTCGTGTTGCTGGCGGTGGCGCTGCTCACGGCCCAGGCGGTGGGTATCGCGTTGCTGGTGATGCGAACCCCTATCTACGAGCCGCCGGTGCACCCGCCGGAGGTGGTGGCGCTGCTGTCCACGCGCATGCCGGCCGGCACCCAGATCCTGGTGGAGAGCGTGGTCGACAACGCCACCGACATCGGCGCCGAACTGCTGCCTGGTCCGGCGATCACCCTGGATGGCGACCCTCTGGCATTGCGCCGCGCGGCGATGAATCTACTGGAAAACGCCTTGAAATACCGCAAACGCGCACGCTTGCAGCTGCAGCGCGATGGCGAAGACGGCGTGCTGTGGATCGACGACGACGGCTCCGGCATCGACTCTACGCAATGCGAACAAGTGACGTGGCGCGCCGTTATCAGATGTACGCAGACTGCGCGCCCGGCTCGGCATGCACACGTGAGACCTGCAGCACGGAGCATCGGCCGCTAATCTGCTCGGTGGAATGATGCGTCTGGATCCGCGTCCGGCGCGGTTGTGCGCGCCTGCTGGTGAGCACAGGCGTTTTGATCGATGCTCGTAGAAGGCGCCTGAGGTGACGACCAGCCCCCGCTCGTCGTCTCTCCGGTCGGTCGAAGAGCCGGAAAGCCGAATCGCCGCATGCGCACGATGCAGCGTGATCGGCGATCACCGCCCGAATCCACACCTGTGGAGACAGCAACGTGCCCGAGATCAGCAGCGCTCTACGACCGCTGCCGGCAACACGTGCTCAGTACGCGAACGAGCGGAACACGCGATCGACATCGCCGTTCCATGCACCGTGATAGAGCGCCAGCTTGCGCTCGGCGGCGGTGACGCCGCTCTCGGCGATTTCGGCAATTACGTCCAGAAAGCCGGTTTCATCCTGACCGTCGCGATTCAGGCGTGCACGCCGACGCAGACCTTCGCGCGCGATGTTGACTGCCTCCACCGCCAGATCGCGCGCGGTGCCCTTGCGGAACGGCAGGCCGAGTGCGTGCCTGGGCACGCCGTCGCGCAGCGCATGGCGCTCGGTCGTGCTGAAGTCCTTGACCAGATCCCAGGCCGCATCCAGCGCGGTGTCGTCATACAACAGGCCCACCCAGAACGCCGACAGCGCGCACAGACGATCCCAGGGGCCGGCATCGGCGCCGCGCATTTCCAGATACTTCTTCAAGCGCACTTCCGGGAACGCGGTGGTCATGTGGTCCGACCAATCGCGCAGTGTGGGCAATGCCCCCGGCAATGCAGGCAGCTTGCCCTGCATGAAATCGCGGAAGCTCTGCCCGCTGGCATCGACGTAGACGCCGTTGCGGTAGGAGAAATACATCGGCACATCGAGCAGGTAATCGACGTAGCGCTCGTAGCTGAAACCATCGTCGAACACGAAATCCAGCATGCCGGTGCGATCGGCGTCGGTATCGGTCCAGATGTGCGAGCGGTAACTCAGATAACCGTTCGGCTTGCCTTCGGTGAACGGCGAATCGGCGAACAGCGCGGTGGCGATCGGCTGCAGCGCCAGCGATACACGGAACTTCTTCACCATGTCCGCTTCGGTGGCGTAATCCAGATTGACCTGCACCGTGCAGGTGCGCGTCATCATGTCCAGACCGAGCGAGCCGACCTTGGGCATGTAGTTCTTCATGATCTGGTAGCGGCCCTTCGGCATCCACGGCATCTGGTCGCGACGCCATTTCGGCTGGAAGCCCATGCCGAGAAAGCCCAGCAGCAACTCGCTAGCCACCTGCGCCACTTCATCCAGATGGGTGCCGGTTTCCACGCAGGTGTGATGCAGGGTTTCGACTGCTGCGCCAGAGAGTTCCAGCTGCCCGGCCGGCTCCAACGTTACCGACGCGCCTTCGCGCAGCAGTGCGATGGTGTGGCCGTTTTCCTGCACCGGCTCCCAACCGAAACGGGTCAGCCCGGTCAGCAAGGCCTCGATGCCGCGCGCGCCTTCGAAGGTGGGCGCGCGTAGATCATCGAGCTGGAAGCCGAACTTTTCGTGCTCGGTCCCGATCCGCCAATCCGCGCTGGGCTTCTCGCCGGAGGCCAGCACCTGGACCAGTTCCGCGCGTTCGGTGATCGGCGTTTCGACGACGTAGCTGGGACTCGACAAGGACAGGCTCGCAAATGTGAAGGGGTGGAGCGATGTGGGGAGACTCCCCTGCCACCGCAAGGCCCGCACTATAACCGCCCGGCGGGAAAGGATTGGCGACACGGCCGTGGCGTGAGATTTATACCAACAGAGCCGGCAGTCGATCGCAGCGTCGGCGTGATCTGAGCCCACCTCGCCAGGATGCGTGCAAGGCAACATCGCCAAACTGAGCCCTTACGGTTCGGCATCCAACGTACCCGTCGGCGCGCGCAAACGCAGACAGCGAGCCGAAGTCCGTCGCCGCTCACGCCGCATGCATCGGCGGCCCGAGCCCCCACCACCTGCTGCACGGCATCACTCGGCCGCGGGCGCTTCCAAGTCCAGGCCCAGCCAGCCAGCCACGATGCTGCGCAGTTCGTCCACGCCCTGGCGCGATTGGCCGGAGTAGGTCTGTACGGTCACGCTGTCGCCGAAGCGGGCGGAGAGCTCTTTGTGGACCTTCTGCAGGGTCTGCATCTGTTGGCCACGGCCGAGCTTGTCGGCCTTGGTCAGCAGGCCGTGCGCGGGCAGGCCGCGTTCGGCCGCATAGCCCAGCATCTGCAGGTCGTAATCCTTGAGCGGGTGGCGGATATCCATGACCACCACCACCCCGCGCAAGGCTTCGCGGGTGCGGAAATAGCGGTCGATAAAGGCCTGCCAGTGCGCCTGCAGGTCCTGCGGCACCTTGGCGTAGCCATAACCGGGCAAGTCCACCAGATAGCGCTCGGGCTGGATCTGGAAGAACACCAGCTGCTGGGTGCGGCCAGGCGTCTTGGAAACGCGGGCCAGTGCATTCTGGCGGGTCAGCGCATTGAGTGCGCTGGATTTTCCGGCGTTTGAGCGGCCGGCGAAGGCAACCTCGTAGCCGTCATCGTCGGGCAATTGCCGGGCGTTGTGGGCAGACAGGTGGTAGCGGGCTTGTTCGATAAGGAGCGACATCCCCCTAGGATCGCACGTTCGGGCTTGGCGGTTTTGCTGCACTGTTCGTTGACCCTGGCGCAAAGGCGTGTCGATAATCCAAGCACGCCTGCCACAGCTAGCACCCAACGCGCGCGGGCCGGGTCCATACGGAGCTTTAGCTGATGCGCCATGCTCGTGTGCTTGTCCTCGCCACTCTCGCCGTGTCGGTCATCGCGGTCGTGGCGTTTGCGCAATCGGCGGTCACGCCGGTCACCGATCCGCCGCCCGTGCGCGTTGCGCCGCTGGAGGTGGACCTGTCCAAAACCACCTGGGGCGACGCCAAGGCAGGCCAGACCAAGGCCGTCGCCTGCGCGGCCTGCCACGGCCAGGATGGTAATCCGGCGGCGGCCATGTACCCACGCATCGCCGGGCAAACCGAGCGCTACGTGGCGCATCAGGTCGCGCTGATCGCCAGCGGCGAGCGCACCACCGGCATGTCTGCGGTCATGGTGCCGTTCGTCAGGGACCTCACTGCGCAGGACATGCGCGACCTGGGTGCCTACTTCGCCACCCAGAAGTCGTCCGCCGGGGTCGCCGACGATGCGGTGGTCAGCGACGGGCCGTATCAGGGCCTGAAGTTCTACGAGGTCGGCGAAAAACTCTACCGCGGCGGCGACATCGCGCGCGCAGTGCCGGCCTGCATGGCCTGCCACGGCCCGTCCGGCAGCGGCAATCCGGGGCCGGCGTATCCGCGCCTGGGTGGCCAGCATGCCGAGTACGTGGCACGGCGGCTGAAGGAATATCAGGCAGGCACCACCCAGGAGCGCAATCCGGCGCTGTTCAATATCATGGCGCAGGTGGCGCGCCCGCTGACCGAGCAGGAGATCCAGGCGCTGGCCAGTTATCTGCAGGGTCTGCACGACCGCGCCGACGATGCGGCCGCCGCACGGGCACCTGCCGGGACACCCGCACGCTCATGAGTTGACTGCCGCAGCTGCCACACCGTTTCACGACGCCGGTCCCGCGACCGGCGTCGTCGTTTCATCCCCCCTCGCATCCCCACGGAGCCCGCATGAATCTGCTTTCCCGCCTGTCCCTGCTGTTATTGAGCCTGGTGCCGCTGGTGGCCTGTGCCATCGACAAGAATGCGCCGCCGGTCGAAGGCGAGGACTATCTGCTGATCGACGACGGCCAGCCGTACGCCCCGCTGGCCGGCAAGATCGAAGTAGCCGAAGTGTTCGGCTACACCTGCCCGCACTGCGCGCATTTCGAGCCGGTGCTGGACGCCTGGGTGGCCAAGCAGCCGCCGTATGTGCGCTTCACTCCGGTGCCGGCGGCATTCGGCGGCTCCTGGGATGCGTTCGCGCGCGCCTACTTGGCCGCCGACATTCTGGGTGTGGCCAAGCGCAGCCATCGCGCCATGTTCGATGCGATCCACGAAAAGCAAAGCGTGCCCTCCCAGAACGTGGCCCCGGAAGAACTGGCCGCGTTCTATGCCGGTTACGGTATTGCGCAGCAGCGCTTCATCGAGACCTTCAAGAGCGAAGCGGTGGACGCCAGACTCAAGGCCGCACGCGAGTTCGCGCTGCGCAGCAAGATCCCCGGCACGCCGGCCATCATCGTCAACGGGCGCTATCTGATCGGGGCGCGCAATTACCCCGACATGCTGCGCGTGGCCGACTACCTGATCGCCCGCGAGCACGCCGCGCCGGCCAAGCGCTGAACCCCAAACGGCCACCGACTGCCGCCCGTGGCATCATGCGCCCCGCGGCCGCCCGGCCTTTTCCTCGTCCCACGCTGGAGATCCAATCCGATGAAGACCCGCTTCGCCCTGACGCTGATGGCGCTGCTGCCGATCCTGGTCGCCTGCAAGGCCCAGGACGGCTCGTCCGACACCGCGCCTGCCGCCGCCCCGGCTGCCGAGACGGCACCTGCGCCGGCTGCCGCCGCCGCACCGCCTGCGGTTGGCGAGCGCGCCGCCACGCCGCCGGCCGCCGCGCCCAGCGCTGCCCCGCGTGCACCGAACGGCCCCGATCCGGTCGCCGGCACCGACTATCTGGATATCGAAGGTGGCCAGCCGTATCAGCAGGCTGCCGGCAAGATCGAAGTGGCCGAGGTGTTCGGCTATGTCTGCCCCGCCTGCAACGCGTTCCAGCCGCTGATCGGGCCGTGGAAGGCCGGTCTGCCCTCGGACGTGCATTTTGTCTACGTGCCGGCGATGTTCGGTGGCCCGTGGGATGACTACGGCCGCGCCTTCTATGCCGCCGAAACGCTGGGTGTGCAGGAAAAGACCCACGAAGCGCTGTACAAGGCCATCCACGTCGAGCAAACCCTCAAGGGCGAGCGCGGCAAGGATTCGGTGCAGGACATCGCTGCGTTTTACGCCAAGTACGGCGTGGACCAGAACACCTTCATCAACACCATGAGCAGCTTCGGCGTGTCGGCCAAGACCAACCGCGCCAAGCAGTTCGCCAAGCGCAGCAAGATCACCGGCACCCCGACGCTGATCGTCAACGGCAAGTATCTGGTCAAGGGGCAGAACTTCCCGGACATGCTGCGCATCGCCGATCACCTGATCGCGCGCGAACGCGCCACGCTGGCCAAGTAAGCCGAGCGATCGCAACGTCGTGAACGCTTCGGACTCGCGCACCCTGCGGGTGCTGACCGCCAATATCCAGGCCGGTTCCAGCACCCGCCGTTATAGCGACTATGTAACCCGCAGCTGGTCGCACGCGCTGCCGCTGGGCAGCAAGCGCACCAGCCTGGACAGCATCGCCAAGCTGGCCGGCGAACGCGACATCGTAGGCCTGCAGGAAGCCGATCCGGGAAGTCTGCGCTCGGGCTTCACCAACCAGACCCACTACCTGGCCGAGCGCGCCGGTTTCGATTACTGGAGCCACCAACCCAACCGCCGCATGGGCGGGGTGGCCTCCAGCGCGAATGGGTTGCTGAGCAAGTTGGAACCGGTGGAGGTGCAGGATCACGCCCTGCCAGGCCGCATCGGCGGGCGCGGCATCCTGCTGGCCAAGTTCGGCCAAGGCCGCGACGGTCTTGCGGTGGCCGTGGCGCACTTGTCGCTGGGCGCAAATTCACGCATGGCGCAATTGGCCTTTATCGCCGAGTTGTTGTCAGATCATCCCAACGCGATGTTGATGGGCGACTTCAACTGCGTGGCCGATCGACCGGAAATGCAGGCCTTGTATATCCACACGCGTCTGCAACCGCCGAGCTGTGTGCTGCACACGTTTCCCAGCTGGCGACCGGATCGGGCGATCGACCACATCCTGGTCAGCGACAGTCTGGTGATCGAACATACCGAGGCGATTCCGGCCGCGTTTTCCGATCATCTGGCGGTGGGTATGAATATCCGCGTGCCATCGCAGCTGCTGCGTTAGACGACGCGAAAGTGTTGCTCTCAAGAATCAGGTGCAACATGTGGATAAATCGAATGTGTGCATAAGAGGCGCTATCAAAACTACTGCGCAGTCGCCAGGCGAGCGCGGACCGCCGGGCCGTGCGCATGTCGTCGCACTGTTGCACCATCCAGGACTCACATGAAAGCTGTCGTCTACACAGCCTTTTCCCAGCCTCCCCATCTGCTGACGGTCGAAGATCCAACGCCCGAGCGTCACGGCGTGGTCGTTCAGGTCCGCGCCACGGGTGTCTGCCGCAGCGATTGGCATGGCTGGAAAGGCCATGACCCGGATATCCGGCTGCCGCACGTGCCCGGTCACGAATTGGCGGGCATCGTTGCCGAGGTGGGCAAGGACGTCACAAAGTGGAAGGTCGGCGATCGCCTCACCGTTCCTTTCGTCGGTGGCTGCGGCGCTTGCGCGGAATGCGACAGCGGCAATCAACAGGTATGCCATCGCCAATTCCAGCCGGGCTTCACTCATTGGGGTTCGTTCGCCGCCTATGTCGGGATACACAAGGCGGATTTGAATCTTGTCGCGCTGCCCGACAGCATGGACTTCGCCACGGCGGCGAGTCTGGGCTGTCGTTTCGTCACCGCGTTCCGTGCCGTCGTCGATCAAGGCAAGGCAACGGCCGGACAGTGGGTGGCGGTTCATGGCTGCGGTGGCGTGGGACTGTCCGCGGTCATGATCGCGACCGCCATCGGAGCGAACGTCGTCGCCATCGACATCTCGGACGAGGCGCTGGAACTGGCCCGCTCGCTCGGTGCTGTGGCGACCGTCAACGCGAGCCGCGTCGCCGACGTCGTCGGAGCTGTGCGAGAAACGACAAAGGGTGGCGCGCACGTGTCGCTGGATGCGCTCGGCCATCCGACCACCTGCTTCAATTCCATCGATAACTTGCGACGCCGCGGCAAGCATGTCCAGGTCGGGCTCATGCTGTCCGATCACAGCCAGCCCGCGATACCGATGAGCAAGGTCATTTCCCACGAACTCGAGATCTACGGCAGCCATGGCATGCAGGCGCACCGCTATGACGCGCTGCTGGAGATGATCGGCGCAGGCAAGCTGGCGCCCGAAAAGCTGATCGGCAAAACCATCTCCCTCCACCAGTCCATCGATGCGCTGATGAACATGGATCGGTTCGAGACAACGGGCGTGACTATCGTCACCGAGTTCTGACCGGCCGCCGCCACGCCATGCCTGCGCGCGTACGTTCCATCGATACGCATCGGCGCCGTCGGTCGTCGGTCGTCGGTCGATCCGAGGGACCGGAGGGACCGCTGCCAACGTGCGACAGGCGCACACGGGCGTGGGCCGATATATGCGTCTACTCCGCGCATGCTGCCATCACTCCCTCCTAGTCCAACGATGCGTCGAGGTCGGCGAGCAAGGTCTGCATCGATAGGTCGTTCAACGGCCTGCCAACAAGAACGACCGCTACGTCATTCGCAGCATGTGAAGAGCTGCAGGTGAAGTACCGACTGCCCACCCGCAGCGAGCGCGTTCGCCAACGATTTGAATGCTTCGCGTTGTGCAGGCCGCTTCGCAGGTGGATCGGTCAAGATGCGCGGCATGGCACCGGTCACCTTCAAGCCGGGCTCATCCGGCACAAACAGGTCTCTCCGTCGAGAGGAGCATCCCCCCAGGCAGGTCTTGAAGCAGGCTGAGCCTAGCACTAGCACCAGCGGCAGTAAGCCGCCGCTTCCACGGCCGCCCAAACGGCGACGGGTAGAGCAGGAGGAGCCTGGAACGGCACCGCAACGCAGGGCGCCCTTGCCCGTGCATGCACGACCCGGAGCACGTGGCGGCGCATGGGACGGGCGCGCCCAGCAACAGCCGGCGACTCACTCGCACCGGCTCGATGATTCCACCCACTGGCACGATACCGCGCCCGGACGGCGCCCGGACAAAATGCCCGCTGACGCCAGCGCCGCGTCGTCGCATCGGCGGCCAACGCATGGCTTGGAGCGGACGAAGGATTTTTGCCTGACCGAACAACAGCCCGATCGGGTGGCGAGGAAACGGCCGCGGGAAGAGCAAGAGCTGTATCGGCGGCCACAACAGCGGCCAAAGCATGATGGCTTGGAGCTGACGACAACGGCTCTTCGCCTGGCCGAACAAAAGCTCGACCCGGCGGCAAAAACACGGCTGCAGAAAGAGGTAGAGCGGTATTGGCGACAGTTGGATACGCCCAGCCGGCTAGCTCAGACCCACAACGCTCGCCTGTGCGTCGCCATGGCACAGGACAACGAGCTGGCGCGTCGTATGGAGTGCAAGCTGGCCCTGCCCTTTCTGGATGAGGGCAACAACGCGGAAACCAATGCGCAGCGGCTCAACAAATACCTTCAAATAATTAATAATGCAGGGCCGGCCCCAAGCTTAACGCAAGACGATCTTGATCGTTGCACCGACCTCGCGGCGGAGTATCTCTACAAGACCGGGTGGTTCAACGGTGCATCGCTGGCACAGCTGGCCCATGTGGGCAACAAGCTGAGCAAGCACCCGGACCAGCCGGCGTGCATGCAGGCAATCGCGTGGATCGCCGGACAGGTGGAGCAGACCGATGCTCGCTTGGGTCTGCATGCTCGCGAACTGGCCCTGTTACTGAACGCCTTTGCCAAGAACACCGACAGCAGCAGGTGCGAACGCGCGGCGGCTCGCCTGGCACGTTACCTGCAGCGTGAACACCGCACCCGGCAGTCTCTGAAGGCGCAGGGCATCAGCTTGGCACTCAATGCCTTCAGCAAGTGGTTCGATCACCCGGACTGCCGGTCCATGGCGCACTCGCTCGCCGCGCGGCTGGCCGACGATCGCCCTTTGCGCAACCAACTCAACCCGCAAGGCGTGGCCAACGCGTTGAACGCACTGAGCAAATGGCCCGATACGCAGGACTGTGAGGCCGCCGCCAGCGCTCTGGCCTCGCGGCTGGCCGACGAGCGCCGTTTGCGCAACGCCCTCAACTCGCAAGAAGTGGCCAACGCGTTGAACGCACTGAGCAAATGGCCCGGACGCGCGAGCTGCGGGAAGGTCATCGACGCCTTGGCCGGGCGGCTGGCTGCGGACCACGATTTGCGACAAGCCCTGGATACGCAACACGTGGCCAACGCGTTGAACGCACTGAGCAAATGGCCCGACACGCCGGACTGCAAGGCCGCCGCCCGCGCGCTTGCCGCGCGGCTGGCCCACGAGCGCCGTTTGTGCAACGCCCTCGACCCGCAAGGCGTGGCCAATGTGCTCAACGCCCTGAGCAAATGGCCCGACACGCTGGTCTGCGAGAAGGCCGCCCGCGGGCTTGCCGCGCGGCTGGTCGACGAGCGCCGTTTGCGCAACGCCCTCAAACCGCAAGAAGTGGCCAACGCGTTGAACGCCCTGAGCAAATGGCCCGACACGCAGGACTGCGAGGATGCCGCCCGCGCTCTGGCCCTGCGGCTGGCCGAGGATCGCGCCGACGATCGCGGTTTGTGCAAGGCCCTCGAACCGCAACACGTGGCCAATGTGCTCAACGCCCTGAGCAAATGGCCCGAAACGCCGGACTGCAAGACCGCCGCCAGCACTCTGGCCTCGCGGCTGGCCGACGAGCGCGGTTTGCGCAACGCCCTCAACCCGCAAGGCGTGGCCAACGCGTTGAACGCACTGAGCAAATGGCCCGACACGCCGGACTGCCAGGCCGCCGCCAGCGCGCTGGCCTCGCGGCTGGCCGACGAGCGCGGTTTGCGCAACGCCCTCGAACCGCAACACGTGGCCAACGCGTTGAACGCCCTGAGCAAATGGCCCGACACGCAGGACTGCGAGGACGCCGCCAGCGCGCTGGCCTCGCGGCTGGCCGACGACGATTCCGATTTGTGCAAGGCCCTCGACCCGCTAGGCGTGGTCCACGCGTTGAACGCACTGAGCAAATGGCCCAAAACGGAGGACTGTGAGGCCGCCGCCAGCGCGCTGGCCTCGCGGCTGGCCGACGAGCGCGGTTTGTGCAACGCCCTCGACCCGCAAGGCGTGGCCAACGCGTTGAACGCCCTGAGCAAATGGCCCGACACGCCAGACTGCAAGGCCGCCGCCAGCGCGCTGGCCTCGCGGCTGGCCGACTATGCCGGTTTGCGCAACGCCCTTGAACCGCAACACGTGGCCAACGCGTTGAACGCCCTGAGCAAATGGCCCGATACGCCGGACTGCGAGGCCGCCGCCAGCGCGCTGGCCCCGCGGCTGGCCAACGAGCGGGGTTTGTGCAACGCCCTCAACCCGCAAGGCGTGGCCAACGCGTTGAACGCCCTGAGCAAATGGCCCGACACGCCGGTCTGTGAGGCCGCCGCCAGCGCGCTGGCCTCGCGGCTGGCCAACGAGCGGGGTTTGTGCAACGCCCTCAACCCGCAAGGCGTGGCCAACACGTTGAACGCCCTGAGCAAATGGCCCGACACGCCGGACTGCGAGGCCGCCGCCAGTACGCTAGCCTCGCGGCTGGCCGACGATGCCGGTTTGCGCAACGCCCTCAACCCGCAACACGTGGCCAACGCGCTCAACGCACTGAGCAAATGGCCCGTACGCGCGAGCTGCGAGAAGGCCATCGACGCCTTGGCCGGGCGGCTGGCTACGGACCACGATTTGCGCAACGCCCTGGAAGTGCAACACGTGGCCTTGTCGCTCAATGCGTTGAGCAAATTGCTCGGAGGGGTGGCCTGTCGCCAGACAGCGTTGCTGCTCGCCGAGCGCGCAGGCTCGGCCGAGCTGCCATGGCAGCAGTTCTCCATGCGCTGGCTCGCCGTGGTGGGCAACGCGATATCCCGTCTGCTGCGGGTGGACGACGAGGAAGAGTTCCAGACCTTGGGTGGTGCCAAATTGCAGGCGCTGGCCGGGCACCTGGAGCTGCGTCGCGAGCGCTTCGCGTCCGCCTCGGTCTCGGAGATCGGAGTGCTCTTCAAGGCCCTTTCATCGGCGCAGCTTCATCGCCAGATACGCCCCCTGGCACGACCAGCGCTGGAGCGGGTCGCAGCGCTCATGCACGACGATGGATTACGCGAAACGAACCTCGAGGGGCTAGGCAGCCTGTGCATGGGCCTGCTGCCGCTGATCCGCAGTCCGGAGCTGACCCCTCGCCATCGCGGTCACGCCCTGCGCGTATTCAACACGTTGCAGCCGATCGTAGCGCGCAAGATCGACTCGTACCTCACAGTCGGTGGCTCACGTGCATCGGCCCAGACCGAACAGCACGCCACGCGTTGCCCGGCGTTGACGTTCTTCCAGGTGCTCAAGACCTACGCGGTGGTGAGCCGGCAATGGAAGCCGCGCCACCTCGAAGGCGCGCGCCAGCAATTGCGCCAGCGCCGCGAGCAGCTGGCGCAATGGGTCGACCAGACGCTCGAGCGCACGCGCGAGGCCATCGAGGCGGACCTCGGCGAGATGAGCTGGAACCTGATCGCGCAGATCGAGGCGGGCGACCAGGTGTTCGACGCCCTGGACCGGCGCATGGCCAAGGAGGCGCCAAGGATCGCGCAGGCCCATCCACCGAGCCGCTTCGACCTGGGCGCCGGGCGCCTGGGCATGCGTTCGGCACCCGGCCAGCCCGTCGTGCCGGCACCCGGCATTGGCAGCACCACCCACATCGTGGTCGATCTGCGTGGCAAGCAAGTGTCGACCAACGCGGCCGAGACGGACAAGCCTTACTCGCTGTTCACGCGGCTGACGGGCCTGCCGCTGGTGGAGGTTCAGCTGCCGGGATCGATTTCGACGTTCATGCTCGCGCGCACGCTCACCTACCAGGACGAGCCCTGGCGCTTCGACATGTTCGGCGGCAGCCGCGCCACGCGCGGCAACATGAGCCGCCCCGCCGATCTGCTGTCCGGCGCCTCTGCATCGCCGTCGCTGCTGCCGGCGATCCGCTATGCCGACACCGTCCCGGGCAGCAGCCTGATGAAGCTCATCGCCAAGCTGGCCCCGCAGCGCGAGGACTGGTCGCGCATGCAGCGCTCGCTGCTGGAGATGGTGCCGAGCGACCACGTCGTGGAGGGCACGCTGCGCCTGGGCTTTTTCGACGACGTCAGCGGCCCTGCGCACCCGTTCAAGCTCACAGCCCCCGACGGGCGCCCCCTGGCGCTGTGCCCCAACGATGGCTGCGGCTTTCTGAAGCTGGAGGTGGCCCTGCGCATCCCGGCCTTCCGTGAGCGCGTCTGTGCCTGGGAAGCGGTGCAGGCCGGCCGGGCCAGCCAAGCCCAGCGCGACCTTCTGGCCAAGGACAAGGGACCCACGCGGCTGGCACCGCAGGCGCTGCAGCACTTCCCGCGCGACCAGGCGGCGCTGCAAGAGGCGCACGAGGCGATGCGGCGCAGGCTGCAGGCGCTGCCGCCCAAGCTGAGCCAACTGGCGCTGTACGAGCTGGCCACCAGCGGCGGCTACGAGGGCCAGAGAATCCGGGCGGTGCCCTCCGCCGACAACAAGGTGCACCTGCCGCGCGAGCGCAGCGGCGCCTTCGATGCCGCCGGCGGCGCCTTGCTGGTCGGCAAGCCGCCTTACGACAAGGAGAACCTGCTGCCGGTGCCGCAGGCGCATGTCGCTACCGCAGCGCAGGGCGATGCCACGGCCGAGTTCCTTTCGCAGTCCTTCGGCATCCAGTACAGCTACACCGGCTTCGACGACAGCTCGGGCGACGCAGCCGGCAGCGGCCCGGCGATGCTGCACAGCAAGGGCATGCTCATCGTGGTGCCGGCGCGGAACTGGCCGGCGCAGTTCGCCGACGTGGACCTGGCCTGCTCCAAGGAAGATCTCAAGACCCTGTCGCGCTGGACGGCCGGACGCGACCGCGGTGCCGTGCCGCAGGACATGCTCAGCACCGGCAGCCTGCGGCTCAAGGACATCGTAGAACCCGGGCGCATGGGCGCCCTGCCGATCCCGGAGCTGCGCAAGCGCAACATGGACACCGACGGTGACGATGCGTTCGTGTACGCGGGCTACCCCAGGCTGGCGGAGCTGATCGCGCGCGAGATGGCCGATCGTGAGGTGCGGCGCGGCCAGCCACGCTCCTTCAAACCGCCGAAGACCGCCACGCCGGCCATCGACCCAGACACCGGCCACTACCAGCCCGGGCGGCTGTCCGAGATCATGTCGCTGCAGCGTGGCGGCCAGGTCATGGGCACGGCCAGCACCCTGGCGGCGCGCTTCATGGCGCAGCCCGACCAGCTGCGCGAGGCAATGGCGCGCAAGATGATGTTCGGTACTTACGACGGTATCGAGCGCGACCTGCGCGACGGCTTGCGCCAGGTGCTCGACGGCGAGACCACAGATCCCCGGGTGTTGTTGGGGCAACTGCGCGCCCAGGCGCGCGAAGCGATCGGACGCGCCCATATGCCAGAGGCGCGTGAAGCGGCCGAACTGCTGCACGCGCAGCTGCTTGAGCTCGAACCGGCGACGGCTCGCTCAGCCGAGGCGCCGCACCTGCCCGACGCGCTGGCTGAAGCGTTCCCAACGCTCGCCCGTGCCTACATGGCCGCGCCCGATGCCGACGCACGTCTGCGCGCCATCCTCGACAACTACCCGGTGTGCCTGTTGTCGCATGCGCAGTTCCCGGAGGGGCAACCAGGGCTCATCCCCGACGAGCCGGAACTGAGCATGCGCAACCTGTTCACTATCGCCATTAAGGTAGGAACCGATGCGCTGAAATCCGACACCGGCACAGCGCTGTTCGCCAAGATCGTGGAGTCTTGCGAACGATCCGAGCGAGCGTTCGCCGAGCGGGTACGCAGCGTGCCGTACGGCAAGACGACTGCCCGGGCCATGCACGAGGGCCGCTTCGACGCCGAGCAGACCAAGGTGCTCCTGCAGAACATGCCGACGATGGCGGCGGGCGTCATGCAAGACGCGCTGCACGCGCTGCAGCAGGCAGGCCTGATCGACTCGCCGCCACCGCCGGCCGAGCGCCTGCGCGCCGTGAAACACGAGGACATCGTGCGTGCGACCGAGGCCCTGCTCACACGCGCCAGAGAGATGGAGCCCGTGGTCACCGACATGCTGACGCGCGCCGCCGAGCTCCATGGTGGGCGACTGGAGGGAATGCGCCATCAATTCAAATCGCCCGGCTCGCTGGTGGAAAAATTCGAGCAGCAGATAGCTTTGAAACACAAGACCCTGGAAGAAGCGGCCGCTGGCATAAACGACGCCCTGCGCTATAGCGTGGTACTGGAGCCGCGGCACTTCACTGCCGGCCTGCGCGGCATGCTGGCCTCTCTGGACGATCAGGGCCATGTGCGCGTCAAGCTGGTCAACTTGTTCATGCGGTACCGGCAGGCATTCAAGGCAGTCAACGTCACGCTGCGCAGCCCCGAAGGCGCGCTCTGGGAGATCCAGTTCCACACGCCGGACACCTTCAAGCTCAAGGAGCAATTCCACGACCTGTACAAGGACAGCTTTGCGCTGCAGCTTCGGGGCGTCTCACAGGCCGATCAGCGCGAACTGCAGGCGCCTGCGCAGGCGGCCTTCAGCGGGGTGAATGCGCCGCCGGGCTGCGAGGAGATCGACGATTGGGAATAAGCCCTGCCTTGAACCGACGGTGGCGATCGTGGACCTGGGCGATCGCGGGCGCGAGGTCGATGGCGTGCAGGTCCTGCATCGCGGCAAGGCCAAGACGCTGACGCGACGTGATACGCCCAGGGTTCCGTAGACATCTCAAGGCCATGGAAAATGGCAGATTCGGAGGTGTCCATGAGCAGCAAGCGGTATACGGATGAGTTCAAGATCGAAGCGGTCCGACAAGTGACCGATCGTGGGTTCAAGGTGGCAGAAGTTGCCGAGCGACTGGGTGTGACCACGCACAGCCTCTACGCCTGGCTACGCAAGTTCGGCAAGCCTGGCGTGGTGCAGCGCGCCGAGGCGGACCAGAGCGCCGAGGTTCGGCGTCTGAAGGCAGAGTTGCGTCGGGTTACCGAAGAGCGCGACATCCTAAAAAAGCCGCCGCGTACTTTGCCAAGGGGTAAAGGCAAAGTACGCGTTCATGCAGGCCCATCGCAGCGAATTCAGGCTGTGCGCGATGTGTCGGGTGTTGCGCGTCAACCGGGCGGGTTATGACGCCTGGTTACGCTCGCCCGACAGTGAGTGCGCAAAGCAAGACCAACGCCTGCTGGGAGTGATCAAGCACCACTGGTTGGCGAGCGGCAGTGTGTATGGGCATCGCAAGATCGCCCAGGATCTGCGCGATCTGGGTGAGCGTTGCAGTCGCCATCGGGTGCATCGGCTGATGCGCACCGAGGGACTGCGTGCCCAGGTGGGCTATGGTCGCAAACCGCGCTTCCATGGTGGGACGCAGGGAAAGGCGGCGGCCAACCTGCTTGACCGACAGTTCGACGTGACGAAGCCGGACACGGCCTGGGCGAGCGATTTCACCTTCATCCGCACGCAGGAAGGCTGGATGTATCTGGCTGTGGTGATCGATCTGTTTTCCAGGCAGGTCGTCGGCTGGGCGATGCGCGATCGGGCCGATACCGAGTTGGTCGTGCAGGCCTTGTTGTCTGCGGTCTGGCGGCGCAAACCCAGCGCTGGTTGCCTGGTTCACTCGGACCAAGGGTCGGTCTATACCAGCGATGACTGGCAGAGTTTCCTGGCGTCCCATGGCTTGGTGTGCAGCATGAGTCGGCGTGGCAACTGCCACGACAACGCACCCGTGGAGAGCTTCTTCGGCCTGCTCAAACGCGAGCGGATCAGGCGGCGGATCTATTCCACCAAAGAGGCCGCACGCACCGAGGTGTTCGACTACATCGAAATGTTCTACAACCCAAAACGCCGTCATGGTTCAACTGGCGACCTGTCGCCTGCAGAGTTCGAGCGGCGCTACGCGCAACGAGGGTCTTGAGTGTCTACGGAACCCTGGGCGTATCAGTTCACGGCATCTGCTGTGCCGTGTGCTTGATCCGTAGTATTTCTACGGTTCGGGCCTCAGTTAGCACCCGGTAAAACACGATGTAGTTACGGTGAGCGACCAGCTCGCGAACTCCATCCGGCAACCCTGGGCGTCCGGTACGTCCTAGCTCTGGATGCTGGGCAAGCGGGGTGGTTTTGTCGCGTAGCTCCTGGCCGAAACTGCGCGCTCTGGTGGGATTGTCTTTGCCGATATAGCGGACGATCGCGCGCAGATCGTCACGGGCCTTGGGCCGCCACTCGATGCGATAGTGGGTGGGGTACTTCGCCATAAGTCAGTTGACCGACATGCTCATGCCCGCTTCCTGCGAGCCGGCTTGTGTTCGGCCTCAAGCGCAGAAATGTCGGCGTCCATTTCGGCCATCACTTCGTCGTGCGACAGGTTAGGCCGAGGATCTTTGATAGCGTCGCCAATCTCCAGTGCCAGCCAGTGGGTGTAAGCGGCAGCCTCGTGCGCCTTGCGCATCGCTTCGGAGCGACCACGGGTGCCGGCTGTTTCCAGCTTAGCGTCGGGGTTCCAAGCGCTCGCGTCGAACGCTCCTACCGTGATGCCGATATCGAGCAACACATGCAGGGCGGCGGCTGGATTGCCAAACTTGCGCGGCTCGGTGCTGCGCGCTTTCGCCAACACGGCGGCCGGACCGTTCCGCGTAGCGATCTGGACGAAGAACGCGCCGCCCTCCCCTTTCAGGGTGACGCCAGCAACACCGCCGGATGCCTTGGCGACGCGAAGCTGTTCAATAGTCATGCTTTGCATGTTGTCCCTCGTCAATCATGTTCATATTAAGTAGGTTGATTGTGCATAATTTATGGATGACGTGCAAGGCGTCTGGCGGTCCGAAAACGTTCGTTTTGTAGACTGATACGCTCAGGGTTTCCTAGACATCTCAAGGCCATGGAGAATGGGAGATTCGGAGGTGTCCATGAGCAGCAAGCGGTATACGGATGAGTTCAAGATCGAGGCGGTCCGGCAAGTGACCGATCGTGGGTTCAAGGTGGCAGAAGTCGCCGAGCGACTGGGCGTCACCACGCACAGCCTCTACGCCTGGCTGCGCAAGTTCGGCAAGCCTGGCGTGGTGCAGCGCGCCGAGGCGGACCACACCGACGGTGCCAATCCTCAATCCCTGCCGACCCTCTGGTCGACCTGGCCTGCCTGCAGGCGTGCGCGAGCTGGTCGTGCATCAGAATTAGTCGCCCCTGAAAAACCCCAACCGCCCAACGACCGCAAGGCCTTGATGTCTGCACCGGCGTGCCAAAACTACCAGTGTTCGCTACGCTGAAGGCTGGTTTCTGGCAATTTTCACTCATGCGTACACGCCGTCCTGCTGCCGAGCACATGCCCGCCGAGGAGTTGTTGCGTTCGCGCCTGGAGAACCAGATCGATCTGCGTCATCCGCTGGCGCAGCTGAGCCAACGGATGCCGTGGACGGCGTTGGAGCAAGCACTTTCATCGCGCTTGCCGGCCACCCAGGCCGGTGGCGGTCGGCCGGCATTGCCGGTGCGGCTGATTGCCGGTTTGCTCTACCTCAAACACGCCGACGACCTGTCCGATGAAGCGGTGTGCGAGCGTTGGCTGGAGAATCCGTACTGGCAATTCTTCACTGGCGAGGTCGTGTTCCAGACGCGCTTGCCGTGCGATGCCAGCTCGCTGACGCGCTGGCGGCAGCGCCTGGGTGAGGCCGGGATGGAAGAGCTGCTGGCGCACACCATCAACGCCGCGCATGCGATGCAGGCGGTGGACGCACGCGAGTTGTCGCGGGTGATCGTGGACACCACGGTGCAAGAGAAGGCGATCGCCTATCCGACCGACAGCCGTTTGCTGGAGGTAGCACGCAAGAAGCTGGTGTTACTGGCCAAGCGGCACGGCATCGGATTGCGGCAGAGCGACGCGCGGCAAGGCCTGGCCTGAGCCGCAAGGCAGGTCGGTATGCGCATGCGCGCCAGTTCAAGCGCATGCGGCGCGTGCTGCGACGTCAACGCACAGTGCTGGGACGGCTCATGCGCGACATCCAACGCAAACTCGATCAGGTAAACACCGGCGTGCGCGAGCGCATCGCGGTCTGGCTGGAACGTGCGCAACGGCTGTACACGCAGCGTCCGAAGGACAAACAAAAACTGTACGCATTGCATGCCTCGGAAGTGGAATGCATCGGCAAGGGCAAGGCGCGTCAAGCGTACGAATTTGGCGTCAAGGTCGGCATTGCGGTCACCGCCTGCAAGGGATTGGTCGTGGGTGCGCGCAGCTTCCCGGGCAACCCGTACGACGGGGATACCTTGGCCGAGCAGCTGGAGCAGACACGCGGGTTGCTGCAGGATGTGCGCGTAGAACCGACGGTGGCGATCGTGGACCTGGGCGATCGCGGGCGCGAAGTCGATGGCGTGCAGGTCCTGCATCGCGGCAAGGCCAAGACGCTGACGCGACGGCAATGGCGCTGGATCAAGCGACGGCAGGCGGTGGAGCCGGTGATCGGACATCTGAAAGACGACTGCAGGTTGCCTCGCTGCAGGCTGAAGGTGCACAAGGCGATGCGCTGCACGTGCTCGGCTGCGCCGCTGGCTACACCCTGCGCTGGCTGCTGCGCTGGATCGCGTTTTTGCGTGCCTGGAGGCGGGCGATGGGATGGTCGTCATTTAGCGCCGTGCCGCTGTCACCGACGGCACTTGGCGCTTGAAGGGGATTTTTCAGGGACGACGACGTAGTTGTCGCAGATCAGATGCACGTCCAGATGCTTGGGGACGTTCGCTTCGATGTCCCTCAAGAATTCCAAGAACTCCTGATGGCGTCGCTTGGGCTTGCATTGCACAAGTACAGTGTCATTGGACCACGCCAAGCGCCGCTAACACCTTGGTGGTCACGCTGTACAGGACTTGCAGCAGCATGGCGCGCATCAGTTTCTCTGGCGCGATGTCGGGGCAACCGCCCTTGACGTCGGCCTCGTGCATTGCAGAGAAGCGAACATCCATGTTGGCCAGCGCGTCGTTGACCCACTGCTGGATCGGGCGCAACGGGTGCTCGGATAGCACGAAATTCTCCACCTTGACGCTGGTGAACAGCGTCGCGTTGTATCCGTCTGCTCCTCGCATGCAGCCATCAATCCTTATCCAACGATGCGTCCATGGTCGGCAGCAGCAACGCCTGCGTCGATAGGTGTTTCAACGGCCTGCCACGACCGCCACATCACTGGCAGCATGTGAAAAGCGTGCGAGTGATGTGCCGACTGCCTACCTACAGGGAGCGCATTCGCCAACGATTGGAAGGCTTCGCGTTGTACGGCCCGCTTCGCAGGTGGACCGGTCAACATCCGCAGCATGGCAACCGTCACCTTCAAGCCGGGCTCATCCGGCACAAACAGGTCTCTCCGTCGAGAGGAGCATCCCCCCAGGCAGGTCTTGAAGCAGGCTGAGCCTAGCACTAGCACCAGCGGCAGTAAGCCGCCGCTTCCACGGCCGCCCAAACGGCGACGGGTAGAGCAGGAGGAGCCTGGAACGGCACCGCAACGCAGGGCGCCCTTGCCCGTGCATGCACGACCCGGAGCACGTGGCGGCGCATGGGACGGGCGCGCCCAGCAACAGTCGGCGACTCACTCGCACCGGCTCGATGATTCCACCCACTGGCACGATACCGCGCCCGGACGGCGCCCGGACAAAATGCCCGCTGACGCCAGCGCCGCGCCGTCGCATCGGCGGCCAACGCATGGCTTGGAGCGGACGAAGGATTTTTGCCTGACCGAACAACAGCCCGATCGGGTGGCAAGGAAACGGCCGCGGGAAGAGCAAGAACTGCATCGGGGCCCACAACAGCGGCCAAGGCATGGCTTGGAGCTGACGACAAGGGATCTCCGCCTGACCGAACAAACGCTCAATCGGGAGGCAAAAGAGCTTCTGTGGCAACAGCGGGCGCGATATCGGCGACAGTTGGATGCGCATAGGCGGATAGATCAGACCCACAACGCTCGCCTGTGCGTCGCCATGGCACAGGACAACGAGCTAGCGCGTCGGATCGGCTGCAAGCTGGCGCTGCCCTTCCTGGATGGGAGCGTCGACGCGGAACCCAATGCGCAGTGGCTCGACAAATATCTTCAGATGCTTGCCAGTGCAAGGGGGGGCGCAGGTGTAACGCAACGCGATCTTGATCGTTGCACCGACCTTGCGGCGCAGTATCTCTACAAGACCGGCTGGTTCGACGGTGCATCGCTGAAACAGCTGGCCCATGTGGGCAACAAGCTGAGCAAGCACCCGGACCAGCCGGCGTGCATGCAGGCAATCGCGTGGATCGCCGGACAGGTGGAGCAGGCCGATGGTCGGTTGGCTCTGGATGGCCGCGAACTGGCCTTGTTACTGAACGCCTTTGCCAAGAACACCGACAGCAGGAGGTGCGAACGCGCGACCGCTTGCTTGGTACGTTACCTGCGGCGTGAAAACCGGGCCCGGCATTCTCTGGACGCGCAGGGCATCAGCCTGGCACTCAATGCCTTCAGTAAGTGGTTCGATCACCCAGACTGCCGGTCCATGGCGCACTCGCTCGCCGCGCGGCTGGCCGACAATCGCGGTGTGTGCAACGCCCTCAAACCGCAAGAAGTGACCAACGCGTTGAACGCCCTGAGCAAATGGCCAGACACACCGGTCTGCAAGGCCGCCGCCAGTGCGCTGGCCTCGCGGCTGGCCGACGAGCCAGGTTTGCGCAACGCCCTCGACCCGCAAGGCGTGGCCACTGCGTTGAACGCCCTGAGCAAATGGCCCGACACCTCGGTCTGCAAGGTCACCATCGCGCTGGCCTCACGGCTGGCCAACGATCCCAGTTTGCGCAACGCCCTCAACCCGCAAGGCGTGGCCAACGCACTCAACGCCCTGAGCAAATGGCCCGACACGCCGGTCTGCAAGGCCGCCGCCAGCGCGCTGGCCTCGCGGCTGGCCGACGATCCGGGTTTGCGCAACACCCTCGAACCGCAACACGTGGCCAGCGCGTTGAATGCCCTGAGCAAATGGCCCGACACGCCGGTCTGCAAGGCCGCCGGCAGCGCGCTGGCCTCGCGGCTGGCCGACGAGCGCGGTTTGCACCACGCCCTCGAACCGCAAGGCGTGGCCAACGCGCTCAATGCCTTGAGCAAATGGCCCGATACGCCGGACTGCGAGGCCGCCGCCAGTGCGCTGGCCTCGCGGCTGGCCGACGAGCGCGGTTTGCGCAATGCGCTCAATCCGCAAGAAGTGACCAACGCGCTCAACGCTCTGAGCAAATGGCCCGACACGCCGGTCTGCCAGGCCGCCGCCAGTGCGCTGGCCTTGCGGCTGGCCGACGAGCGCGATTTGCGCAATGCGCTCAATTCTCAAGAAGTGACCAACGCGCTCAACGCCCTGAGCAAATGGCCCGACAAGCCGGTCTGCCAGGCCGCCGCCAGTGCGCTGGCCTCGCGGCTGGCCGACGAGCCAGAGTTGCGCAACGCCCTCAATCTGCAAGAAGTGGCCAACGTGCTCAACGCCCTGAGCAAATGGCCCGACACGCCTGCATGCACGAAGGCCATCGACGCCTTGGCCGGGCGGCTGACTGCAGACCACGATTTGCGCAACGCCCTCAACCCGCTAGACGTGGCCTTATCGCTCAATGCGCTGAGCAATTTGTTCGGAGGGGTGGTCTGTCGCCAGGCAGCATTGCTGCTCGCCGAGCGCTCAGGCTCGACCGAGTTGCCATGGCAGCAGTTCGACATGCTCGGGCTCGCCCAGGTGGCCAACGCGCTGTCCCGCCTGCTGCGGGTGGATGAGGAAGAGCTCCAGACCTTGGGTGGCGACAAACTGCAGGCGCTGGCCGGGCACCTGGAGCTGCATCGCGAGCGTTTTGAGTCTGCCTCAGTCTCAGATATTGGGCTGATCTTCAAGGCCCTTTCATCGGCGCAGCTTTATCGCAGGATGCACCCTCTGGCGCGACCAGCGCTGGAGCGGGTCGCAGCGCTCATGCACGACGATGGATTACGCGAAACGAACCTCGAGGGGCTAGGCAATCTGTGCATGGGCCTGCTGCCGCTGATCCGCAGTCCGGAGCTGACCCCTCGCCATCGCGGTCACGCCCTGCGCGTATTCAACACGTTGCAGCCGATCGTAGCGCGCAAGATCGACTCGTACCTCACAGTCGGTGGCTCACGTGCATCGGCCCAGACCGAACAGCACGCCACGCGTTGCCCGGCGTTGACGTTCTTCCAGGTGCTCAAGACCTACGCGGTGGTGAGCCGGCAATGGAAGCCGCGCCACCTCGAAGGCGCGCGCCAGCAATTGCGCCAGCGCCGCGAGCAGCTGGCGCAATGGGTCGACCAGACGCTCGAGCGCACGCGCGAGGCCATCGAGGCGGACCTCGGCGAGATGAGCTGGAACCTGATCGCGCAGATCGAGGCGGGCGACCAGGTGTTCGACGCCCTGGACCGGCGCATGGCGAAGGAGGCGCCAAGGATCGCGCAGGCCCATCCACCGAGCCGCTTCGACCTGGGCGCCGGGCGCCTGGGCATGCGTTCGGCACCCGGCCAGCCCGTCGTGCCGGCACCCGGCATTGGCAGCACCACCCACATCGTGGTCGATCTGCGTGGCAAGCAAGTGTCGACCAACGCGACCGAGACGGACAAGCCTTACTCGCTGTTCACGCGGCTGACGGGCCTGCCGCTGGTGGAGGTTCAGCTGCCGGGATCGATTTCGACGTTCATGCTCGCGCGCACGCTCACCTACCAGGACGAGCCCTGGCGCTTCGACATGTTCGGCGGCAGCCGCGCCACGCGCGGCAACATGAGCCGCCCCGCCGATCTGCTGTCCGGCGCCTCTGCATCGCCATCGCTGCTGCCGGCGATCCGCTATGCCGACACCGTCCCGGGCAGCAGCCTGATGAAGCTCATCGCCAAGCTCGCCCCGCAGCGCGAGGACTGGTCGCGCATGCAGCGCTCGCTGCTGGAGATGGTACCGAGCGACCACGTCGTGGAGGGCACGCTGCGCCTGGGCTTTTTCGACGACGTCAGCGGCCCTGCGCACCCGTTCAAGCTCACAGCCCCCGACGGGCGCCCCCTGGCGCTGTGCCCCAACGACGGCTGCGGCTTTCTGAAGCTGGAGGTGGCCCTGCGCATCCCGGCCTTCCGTGAGCGCTTCTGTGCCTGGGAAGCGGTGCAGGCCGGCCGGGCCAGCCAAGCCCAGCGCGACCTTCTGGCCAAGGACAAGGGACCCACGCGACTGGCACCGCAGGCGCTGCAGCACTTCCCGCGCGACCAGGCGGCGCTGCAGGAGGCGCACGAGGCGATGCGGCGCCGGCTGCAGGCGCTGCCGCCCGAGCTGAGCCAACTGGCGCTGTACGAGCTGGCCACCAGCGGCGGCTACGCGGGCCAGAGAATCCGGGCGGTGCCCTCCGCCGACAACAAGGTGCACCTGCCGCGCGAGCGCAGCGGCGCCTTCGACGCCGCCGGCGGCGCCTTGCTGGTCGGCAAGCCGCCTTACGACAAGGAGAACCTGCTGCCGGTGCCGCAGGCGCATGTCGCTACCGCAGCGCAGGGCGATGCCACGGCCGAGTTCCTTGCGCAGTCCTTCGGCATCCAGTACAGCTACACCGGCTTCGACGACAGCTCGGGCGACGCTGTCGGCAGCGACCCGGCGATGCTGCACAGCAAGGGCATGCTCATCGTGGTGCCGGCGCGGAACTGGCCGGCGCAGTTCGCCGACGTGGACCTGGCCTGCTCCAAGGAGGACCTCAAGACCCTGTCGCGCTGGACGGCCGGACGCGACCGCGGTGCCGTGCCGCAGGACATGCTCAGCACCGGCAGCCTGCGGCTCAAGGACATCGTAGAACCCGGGCGCATGGGCGCCCTGCCGATCCCGGAGCTGCGCAAGCGCAACATGGACACCGACGGTGACGATGCGTTCGTGTACGCGGGCTACCCCAGGCTGGCGGAGCTGATCGCGCGCGAGATGGCCGATCGTGAGGTGCGGCGCGGCCAGCCACGCTCCTTCAAACCGCCGAAGACGGCCACGCCGGCCATCGACCCAGACACCGGCCACTACCAGCCCGGGCGGCTGTCCGAGATCATGTCGCTGCAGCGTGGCGGCCAGGTCATGGGCGCGGCCAGCACCCTGGCGGCGCGCTTCATGGCGCAGCCCGACCAGCTGCGCGAGGCAATGGCGCGCAAGATGATGTTCGGTACTTACGACGGCATCGAGCGCGACCTGCGCGACGGCTTGCGCCAGGTGCTCGACGGCGAGACCACAGATCCCCAGGTGTTGGGGCAACTGCGCGCCCAGGCGCACGAAGCGATCGGACGCGCCCACCTGCCCGAGGCGCGTGAAGCGGCCGAACTGCTGCACGCGCAGCTGCTTGAGCTCGAACCGGCGACGGCTCGCTCAGCCGAGGCGCCGCACCTGCCCGACGCGCTGGCTGAAGCGTTCCCAACGCTCGCCCGTGCCTACATGGCCGCGCCCGATGCCGACGCACGTCTGCGCGCCATCCTCGACAACTACCCGGTGTGCCGGTTATCGCACGCGCAGTTCCCGGAGGGGCAACCGGGGTTCATCCCCAACGAGCCGGAACTGAGCATGCGCAACCTGTTCACCATCGCCATCAAGGTGGGAACCGATGCGCTGAAATCCGACACCGGCACAGCGCTGTTCGCCAAGATCGTGGAGTCTTGCGAACGATCCGAGCGAGCGTTCGCCGAGCGGGTGCGCAGCGTGCCGTACGGCAAGGCGACTGCCCGGGCCATGCACGAGGGCCGCTTCGACGCCGAGCAGACCAAGGTGCTCCTGCAGAACATGCCGACGATGGCTGCAGGCGTCATGCAAGACGCGCTGCACGCGCTGCAGCAGGCAGGCCTGATCGACCCACCGCCACCGCCGGCCGAGCGCCTGCGCGCCGTGCAGCCCGAGGACATCGTGCGTGCGGCCCAGGCTCTGCGGACACGCGCCAGGGAGATGGAGCCCGTGGTCACCGACATGCTGATGCGCGCCGTCGAGCTCCACGGTGGGCGACTGGAGGGAATGCGCCATCAATTCAAATCGCCCGGCTCGCTGGTGGAAAAATTCGAGCGGCAAATGGCTTTGAAACAAAAGACCCTGGAAGAAGCGGCCGCTGGCATAAACGACGCCCTGCGCTATAGCGTGGTACTGGAGCCGCGGCACTTCACCGCCGGCCTGCGCGGCGTGCTGGCTTCGCTGGACGATCAAGGCCATGTGCGCGTCAAACTGGTCAACCTGTTCACGCGGCACCGGCAGGCATTCAAGGCAGTCAACGTCACGCTGCGCAGCCCCGAAGGCGCGCTCTGGGAGATCCAGTTCCACACGCCGGACACCTTCAAGCTCAAGGAGCAATTCCACGACCTGTACAAGCACAGCTTTGCGCTGCAGCTTAAGAGCGCCTCACAGGTCGATCAGCGCCAACTGCAGGCGCCGGCGCAGGCCGCCTTCAGCAGCGTGGAGGCGCCGCCAGGCTGCGAGGAGATCGACGATTGGGAATAAGCCCTGCCTTTGCGCGGCGCACGCCGCAGTAGGAGCGGTATGAGGCGCAGTTGAACAGAAAAACGAATAAGCCCGGGACCAACCAGGGTTGCTGACGTATTGCCGCATGCCGACGCTGGCACCCGGCGTGAGGTTCTGGGCACGCAGGTTATGAATGCACCGAACTGGGCAGTGCAGCACTGCACTGCGCTGCGCCTCGCAGGCGGCCATGGCATGTCACCCAGACGGCCCTGCATCTGCCGCGCGTGTCCACGAATACATTTCCGTGGCACACACTACAAGGCGTTTTCACTCAAGCGCTCAGGCGTCTTTCGCTATCATCGCGCAATGACTTCTGCCCCTTGTCTTGTCAGTATTTTCGTCGGCTTGCTGTGCCTTGGCAGCACTGCGCTGCATGCCCAAAGCCTCGACCCGCCGTTGATGGCCATGCGCGATGCCATCGCTGCCGTAGAGCGCGGCCAGTCCGATGCCGGTCAGCTCAGCGCGTTGAGCCGACATCCGCTGTATGGCTGGCTGGAACTGGCCACGCTCAAGCGCACTATCGACAACGTCTCAACCGCACAGGCGCAGGCATTTTTGCAGCGCTACGCAGGCCAGCCGGTGGCCGAGAGCTTTCGCAGTATCTGGCTGCCGGCGGTGGCGCGTCGTCAGGACTGGACCACGCTGCTGGCGAACTGGAAGCCCACCGACAACGCGGGCCTGCGCTGCGCACAGCTGACCGCGCGCCAAGCCACTGGCAAGGCCGATGCGCGGTGGAGCCGCGATGCGCTGACGCTGTGGCGCAACGGCAAGGCGCTGCCCGATGCGTGCGACCCGGTGGTCGCCGGGCTGGATGCACGCGGCGATCTGACGCCCGCATTGCGTTGGGAGCGCGTGGAAGCGGCTGCCGATGCGCAACTGCCTGCGGTGATGCGCACTGCCGCGCGCGGATTGCCGGCCACCGAATTGGCGCTTGCCAACGATTACGCCGCCTTTCTCGACAAGGTGCATCCGCGTGCCTTGATCTGGCCGAAGACCGAGCGCAGCCGCCGCATCGCCGTCGATGGCCTGGCCACATTGGCCAAGACCGACCCGGACGCCGCCGAGCAGCAGCTTCCCCAATTCGCCACAGCGCTCGGCTTCAGCGAGGCGCAACGTGGGCAGGTGCTGTACCAGATCGCGTTGTGGACGGTGGCCTCGTACTTGCAGGGTTCGGCACGCCGCCTCAACGCAGTGCCCGATGCGTCGTACGACGAACGCCTGCACGAATGGCGCGCGCGCGAGGCGATGTCGCGCGGCGATTGGCCTGCCGCGTTGGCCGCGATCCGCAAGATGCCCGCGACCCAGCGCAGCGATTCGCGCTGGCAGTATTTCGAAGCACGCCTTACAGAGAAAACCGGCACTGCTGCTGCCGCACAGCCGCTGTATCGCGCGGCCGCGCAGTCGCCGACCTTCCACGGCTTCCTGGCCGCCGACCGCCTGCAGCAGCCGTACCGCCTGTGTCCGTGGGAGCCCAATGACAGCCCGCAGGCCAAGGCCACTGTTGCGCGTGATCCGGCCTTGATCCGCGCGATCGCTTTGTTCCAGATCGACCGCCCCGGCTGGGCGGTGGCCGAGTGGAACGATGCTGCGACCCGCTTCGACGACACGCAGCGTCGCCTGGCCGTGGAAGTGGCCAGCGACAACGGATGGTTCGACCGTGCGGTGTTCGCGCTTGGCAAGCGGTCGGACGAACAGCGTCTATATTCGCTGCGTTTTCCGCTGTATCACGACAACAGCATTCGTCGCGAAGCAGCCAAGAACGCGATCGACCCGGCCTGGGTGGCGGCGGAGATTCGTGCCGAAAGCATCTTCAATCCACGCGCGCGCTCGCCTGCCAATGCGATGGGCCTGATGCAGGTGTTGCCTGGCACCGGCGCGACCGTGGCCCAGGGCATCGCCCTGCCCGGCTACATGGGCGCGACCAGCCTGTACGAGCCGGACACCAACATCGCCATCGGCACTGCCTATCTACGCCAGCTGCTCAACACCTATGGCCTGCCCTATCTCACCATCGCCGCCTACAATGCCGGCCCCGGTCCCACCGGCCGCTGGCAGTCGCAACGGCCGGGCTTGGAGCCGGATTTCTGGATCGAGACCATCAGCTACAAGGAAACCCGCGAGTACGTTGCGCGCGTGCTGGCCTTCAGCGTGATTTACGACTGGCGCCTCAATGGCGACATGTTGCCGCTGAGCGATCGCCTGATGGGCAAGCTGGCGGACAAGCGCTTGAAGCCGGTGTGCACGCCGGGTCAGGCGGACAATAACGTGGCCCAGAACTGAGAGCGACCGACAAACTACTGCGCTCACCGTCAGGCGGGCGCGGCCGGTGCCTGGAATCGGCATGTACCGCTCGTCCACCGTGGTTCTGAGCGCGCCGTCCGCACTCCACTAACGACTGCTCGCTACGTGTTGCTAGCCACTCCAGGAGCGCGCACGCCGCATCGGGCATCATGTGCGCATGAAAACCTATCTCGTTGGCGGCGCGGTCCGCGATGCTCTGCTTGGTCAGCCAGCCGGGGACCGCGACTGGGTCGTGGTCGGTGCCGATCAGGCACAGATGGACGCGCTGGGTTTCAGGCCGGTCGGCAAGGATTTCCCGGTATTTCTGCATCCGCGCAGCGGCGAGGAGTACGCGCTGGCACGCACCGAGCGTAAATCCGGGCGTGGCTATCGCGGCTTCGTGGTGGATGCCGATCCGTCGGTGACGCTGGAAGAGGATCTGCTGCGTCGCGACTTCACCATCAATGCGATCGCACGCGACGAAGACACTGGCGAGTTGTTCGATCCTTACAATGGCGCACGCGATTTGCAGGCGCGCGTGCTTCGCCATGTTGGGCCAGCGTTTGCCGAAGATCCCCTGCGCGTGTTGCGCGCGGCGCGCTTCATGGCGCGGCTGGCACCGCTTGGTTTCACTATCGCGCCGGAAACGGCTGCATTGATGCGCGAAATGTCAGCCAGCGGCGAATTGGACAGCCTGGTGCCGGAACGTGTGTGGCAGGAGCTGCGTCGCGTATTGGCCAGTGCACAGCCATCGGCATTCCTGCGGACCTTGCACGATACCGATGCACTGCGCAGCATCCTGCCCGAAATCGATGCATTGTATGGTGTGCCGCAGCGCGCCGATTTTCACCCGGAAGTGGACACCGGGATTCACCAGGAAATGGTCAGCGACATGGCCGCGCGATTGGCACCCGGCGATGCGCTGGTGGGCTTTGCTGCGCTCACCCACGATGTGGGCAAGGCACTCACGCCACCTCACGAATGGCCACGCCACGTGATGCACGAACAACGCGGCATCGCGCCATTGCAGGCACTGTGCGAACGCCTCAAGGTGCCGCAGGATTACCGGCAACTCGCCGTCACTGCCTGCCGCGAACACTTGAACGTGCATCGCCTGGCAGAACTCCGCGACCGCACCGTGCACGAGCTGCTGGTGCGCTGCGATGCCTTCCGCCGGCCGGAGCGCATCGCACAACTCGCACTGGTCTGCGAAGCGGACAAGCGTGGCCGACTAGGCAGCGAAGAGGCCGCCTACCCGCAGGGCGAAGAACTCAAACGTTTGCATGCCGTCGCGCTGGCGATCAATGCGCGCGACCTGGCAGCCGCGGGGTTGCAAGGCCCGCAGATCGGCGAGGCATTGGCCAAGGCACGGATCGCTGCGATTTCCGATGCGCGCACAAGGTAGATGTCGGCGGATGTCACAGCTGGATTCGTCGCGCATTTCAGCCACGGTGCACGCCGCAACCGGCAGCTCCTGAACTTGCCGTCTCAGAGGGTCATGCCGGGCTGTGATTGTGATTGCAGGCGGTCTTGGGCGATGCGCTGGGCGATCTGTGCATGCTGCAGATCGCCTTCCTGCGCCACCTGCATCGAGGCCTGGATCGACGGCGCCGGCGCGTGCATCGGCACGCATGCGCAACCGAGCGGGTGGTCGTTATTGGACGCATACACCGTATTGCGCGCCACATAGAATTCGCCCTTCCAGCCGGGCTTGAAGTAGGACTCGTTCAGCGCCGCGGTGATCTGGGTCAGGCGCTCCTCCGAAAACCGATGGCCTTGCGCCTGCATCCGCTCCTGTACGTCCGCATACAGCGCATGCCGGGGATGGGCGGGGTCGCTGTAGGGCAGCAACCCAGGCAACGGCTGCGTGCGTTCGCCCTGGGCCGCAGCAGCGGTGGCCGGCTGTTCCTTGTCGCGTTGCGCATCGCGG
This sequence comes from Xanthomonas fragariae, assembly GCF_017603965.1. Lineage (NCBI taxonomy): Bacteria > Pseudomonadati > Pseudomonadota > Gammaproteobacteria > Lysobacterales > Lysobacteraceae > Xanthomonas > Xanthomonas fragariae. The sequence continues at coordinate 749,957 of NZ_CP071955.1, forward strand.
GTTTTTTCGTCTTCGGCGCGTCGCTCGTGCTCGCGCTGCTGCTCCTGTTTTTGCTGCTGTTGGTGTTGCTGCTGGTGTTGCTGCAATTGCAGCTGCTGGTCCTGCTGCAATTGCCACTGGCGTTGCTGTTCTAGCGCTTGCGCGTGCATGTCCTGCTGCTGCCCGGACTGCGCGCTGGCGCGCGGGCTCGGCGCTGCTTGCATCGCTGCGGTCTGGTGAGGTTGTGGAGGTTGCTGCGGTTGCACGGTCATCGTAGGCAGCGTTGTCGCAGCCTGCGCCTGATGGCGTGCCTGCACCTCGCTCATTGCCTGGCGGATGTCTTCGCTGCTGGTGGTTGCTGCGACGCGTACCACGGCATCGGCATCGCGACGCAGATGCTGGATCGGGCTATCTACCGAATAATGCCCCAAGGCATCGCGTTGCAAGGCCAGCGAGGTGGTTGCCGCATCGATCCCGTGCGCATCGCGGGTGCGTTGCACGGCAAGCTGGATCGCTGCTACGGTCGTAGCGTTGGGCGCAACGCCATAAGCGATATAAGTTGCCTGGGTGTTGGCTTGGTCCTGCTGTTGCAGCGTTGGCCTCTGCCGCGCGGGCATCTGCGCCATCGCCTGTGCATGCTGCTCCAACGCAGGTTGCAGCCGCGCGCGCGTGGTTTCCAGTTCCAATGCCACATTGCCTTGGGCAACCTCCCCTTGGTGGTGCCACCGGCCTTGCGCATCACGTTGATAGTGTGCGCCGTTCGATGCTTGCAGCGAGTCCGGGTTCAATGCGGTTTGCACAGCGGCAGGCATGGGCCCAATATCGTCCCAGCCGTTGCGCTGGTGTGCCGCTTGATAGGTCGCTGCAATCACCGCTGGCCCACGGGCGATGTTGGCTTCCACCACTTGAGCCGCTTGTCGGTCCAATGCGGCATTGCGCTCGGGGCTTGCAGGATCAACCGTCCATATCGGCCGATCGTTCTGGTCTACTTCGTCGGCCACCATCCGCGACCACTGGCCATTCGCAGGATCATGTCGCCAATCCCTTTGATAAAGGTGGGAGGTATCCGTCTCGCTGGATCGCTGCACATACGGATTGCTGGGCTGCACCTTGCCCAGCGCCTGTTCCGTCGCTGTGCGACTGGCGTGATAATTCAGCTCGCGTGCTTTTTCTGGCAGCGCGAACATGGCCTGCTTTTGCGATGTATCCACGCCATCATTTTGCAGATCGGTTTTTTGTTGCCGCAGCCACTGAGTGCCGTTGAATTCCCAGCTCACGCCCTCGTTGTCGGTCTGCGTATAGATCCGACGGTTATCCCAACGTGTCGCGGCCTTGTCGGCAGCTGCACTGAACAGATACCCATCGGCCAGCACCAGCGCGACTGGGCCGGCACCTGTTGTGCCCACCACGGCAGCGGCGGCGGTTCCGCCTGCCCAACCACCCGCGCCGCGGGCGCCGAAGTGCAATGCTTCCGAACGTGCAGCGGTGAGGTTGTCCTGCGACAGCAGCGTGCTCACGCGCTCGCCGGTTTGCACCGCATCGTAGGCGCTTGCCGCGACTCCCAAACCCGCCAGGCCTGCGGTCATTCCTGCGCGGTGCAGGCCGGGGATTTCAGGCTCGGGCACGGGAATACGCGCGGGCGGAGCGCCCGGGCGCACGAGTTCGTCGATGGTGGCGATGCCTTCCAGCCGACTGGCAACCCCGTCGCTGACGTTGAGCTCCGCGTGCTCGGCGAGCAATTTCGCGCTGATGGCAGGATCGGAATTGGGAATGTCTTGCGCATGTGCTGGCAGATCGCGATGCCAATCGGCTTGTTGCTGCCATTTCTCGCGCAGCTGCTGTGTGACGGCAGGATCCTTGAACCACGCATTGCGCGCTTGCTCCAATGCCTGTGCGGGGGCACGCGCGTCGGTGCGGCTGTCGTAGAGCTCTGCGCCCTGGCGATTGAAAATGCGGATTGGCGCGCTGGTCTGCGCGTGTACGGTGTCCAGGCTGATCGGCAGTTTGGTGTAGATGGCTTCGCGTGCGCCTGCGGGGACGTAGCGGCCGTGGCCTTCTCGATCCAGTTGCTGAGCAAATCTGGCGTCAACACCATGCTCGCTTTCCAGCTTGTGCGCGGCCATTACGCGCACTTCGACATCGTAACCGCGTGCTTGCAAATCCTTGATCAGATCCGAACTCCACTGGCCATTGCTGAGCGTGGTGTCGAAGATCAGGTTCTTCCTGCCGTCGATGGTGGCCTGCAATAGTTCGTCGGCCCAGCGGCTGGCATCGGGGTGGGTGTAGCCTGACCATGTGTAGGGGTGGGCGTTGCGGAGGGCTTCTACTTGAGGATGGAACTCTCGCAATTCGTCTGGATCGATCTTTACTACATCTTGGTTGAGTTCAAGTTCGGCTACTTCGGCAAGCCTTCCCTTACCCGCGCCCGGCTGGCCTGCAAGGATAATGGCTTTGGGGTTTTCCAATGATGACTTTTTCAATAAACCAGCTGCTTCAATAATCTCTTCACTGAATATTTTATTATTATAAAATTTGCTGAGCCTATAATCAGTCATGGTTTGTCATTCCTTCAAGGTAGGCGAGCAGGTCGGACATTGCACCCATGTTCAAACTAGCGTATCCAACTGCAGAGTACTTTTTATTGGCCTTCTCAATCGCCTCCGGATCACCACTGGATTTGGCAGCGTTGAGTTCCTTGCGGGCTTCGGAGAAGAAGGACCCTAGCCTCCCTTCAAGGGCCCAAATGGCACCCTCAAATGGCATCAATTCATACGGCTTTTGGACATAAGCATCGAGGACGTCCTGAAGACGTTGGATCAGCTCCGGATAGTCCTTCAGAATTTCCCGTAATTTCTGCGGCACGGGCGGCGGTGGAATCGGTTTTTCATTGAATGGATGATTGAGCTTGAACATGTCGGAGTCGCCGATATCGGACAGGGGAGCTTGCGGCACCATAGGCGCATCGGTATCGAGTGTAGGCGTCTCCAGCACCGGCTGCTCCCACGGCGCGCGCTTCGGCTTGCGCTTGACCTGCACCGGCAGCCCGCCATGTGGCAATGGACCAAGCTCACGCACCGTGCGCTCGTTGATGATTTGCAGGTCGCGCAGCAGCTGCGCTGCATGCGCCTCCACAACCCGGCGCGCCAATGCAGCGTAACGTGACTCCGGTTTATCGCTCATCTGCTTATCGCCCTCTTTCGCAATGGCCCTGATCGAATGCAGCGAAGCGCATTCTTCCATCTGCGCTGCGTTTTATGAATACGGTCGAGCTTAAGTGTGATCGGACGAGTACGCAACCGGGCGTTGTTGTGATTGGCCGCAGCAGCGGTGGCCGACTGTTCCTTGTCGCGTTGCGCATCGCGGGGTTTTTCGTCTTCCAATGCCACATTGCCTTGGGCAACCTCCCCTTGGTGCCGCCACTGGCGTTGCGCATCACGCTGATAGTGTCCGCCGTTCGATGCTTGCAGCGAGTCCGGGTTCAATGCGGTTTGCACAGCGGCAGGCATGGGCCCAATGTCGTCCCAGCCGTTGCGCTGGTGTGCCGCTTGATAGGTCGCTGCAATCACCGCTGGCCCACGGGCGATGTTGGCTTCCACCACTTGCGCCGCTTGTTGGTCCAATGCGGCATTGCGCTCGGGGCTTGCAGGATCAACCGTCCATATCGGCCGATCGTTCTGGTCTACTTCGTCGGCCACCATCCGCGACCACTGGCCACTCGCAGGATCATGTCGCCAATCCCTTTGATAAAGATGCGAGGTATCCGTCTGGCTGGATCGCTGCACATACGGATTGCTGGGCTGCACCTTGCCCAGCGCCTGTTCCGTCGCTTCGCGACTGGCGTGATAATTCAGCTCGCGTGCTTTTTCTGGCAGCGCGAACATGGCCTGCTTTTGCAATGTATCCACGCCATCATTTTGCAGATCGGCTTTTTGTTGCCGCAGCCACTGAGTGCCGTTGAATTCCCAGCTCACGCCCTCGTTGTCGGTCTGCGTATAGATCCGACGGTTATCCCAACGTGTCGCGGCCTTGTCGGCAGCTGCACTGAACAGGTACCCATCGGCCAGCACCAGCGCGACTGGGCCGGCACCTGTTGTGCCCACCACGGCAGCGGCGGCGGTTCCGCCTGCCCAACCACCCGCGCCGCGGGCGCCGAAGTGCAATGCTTCCGAACGTGCAGCGGTGAGGTTGTCCTGCGACAGCAGCGTGCTCACGCGCTCGCCGGTTTGCACCGCATCGTAGGCGCTTGCCGCGACTCCCAAACCCGCCAGGCCTGCGGTCATTCCTGCGCGGTGCAGGCCGGGGATTGCAGGCTCGGGCACGGGAATACGCGCGGGCGGAGCGCCCGGGCGCACGAGTTCGTCGATGGTGGCGATGCCTTCCAGCCGACTGGCAACCCCGTCGCCGACGTTGAGCTCCGCGTGCTCGGCGAGCAATTTCGCGCTGATGGCAGGATCGGAATTGGGAATGTCTTGCGCATGTGCTGGCAGATCGCGATGCCAATCGGCTTGTTGCTGCCATTTCTCGCGCAGCTGCTGTGTGACGGCAGGATCCTTGAACCACGCATTGCGCGCTTGCTCCAATGCCTGCCCGGGGGAACGCGCGTCGGTACGGCTGTCGTAGAGCTCTGCGCCCTGGCGATTGAAAATACGGATTGGCGCGCTGGTCTGCGCGTGTACGGTGTCCAGGCTGATCGGCAGTTTGGTGTAGATGGCTTCGCGTGCGCCTGCGGGGACGTAGCGGCCGTAGCCGCGTCGATCCAGCGATGCTGAAAAGCGCTCATCGACGCCATGTTCGCTTTCCAGCTTGTGCGCGGCCATTGCACGCACCTCGACATCATAACCTCGTGCTTGCAGATTCTTGATCAGATCCGAACTCCACTGGCCATTGCTGAGCGTAGTGTCGAAGATCAGGTTCTTCTTGCCTTCGATGGTGGCCTGCAATAGCTCGTCGGCCCAGCGGCTGGCATCGGGGTGGGTGTAGCCTGACCATGTGTAGGGGTGGGCGTTGCGGAGGGCTTCTACTTGGGGGTGTGCTTCACGCAATTCGTCGGGATCGATTAGAACGACATCCCCGCGCAGTTCATTATCTGCGACTCTTGCAAGGCTTCCTTTTCCTGAGCCGGGCTGACCCGCGAGGATGATTGCTCTTGGTTTTTCAAAAGATGACTTTGTCTCTAATGAGGCATCATCAAGAATTTTTTGCTCAAACACTTTGCGATGCTCGGCATCACTAAGGCGAGAATCCTGTTCAGTCATGTCAGAGACTCCTTATGCGCTTCGATGTAATCCCAAAGTTCGTTTAGGTCTGACATGCCACGATTTCTTGATCTGGCATGACGCGTGGCACGCTCTTTTTCTTCAGCTTTGATTATTGCACTGGGTGCACCGTCCGTCTGCGCTATGCGAAGCTCCTCACGGGCTTCGGAGACGAAGGAGCTAAGCTCATCCTCCAACATCCATATCGCCCACTCAAATATAGGGGGCACCTTTGAAGGGCGTTGCATGACATTATTTAATTCCTGCTGAAGCCGTTCAATAAGCTCTGGATAGTCCTTCAGAATTTCCCGCAATTTGTGCGGCACGGGCGGCGGTGGAATCTGTTTTTCCTTGAATGGATGATTGAGCTTGAACATGTCGGAGTCGCCGATATCGGAGAGGGGAGCTTGCGGCGGAGCAGGCGCATCGGCATCGAGTGTAGGCGTCTCCAGCACCGGCTGCTCCCACGGCGCGCGCTTCGGCTTGCGCTTGACCTGCACCGGCAGCCCGCCGTGTGGGAGTGGACCAAGCTCGCGCACCGTGCGCTCGTTGATGATTTGCAGGTCGCGCAGCAGCTGCGCTGCATGCGCCTCCACAACGCGGCGCGCCAATGCAGCGTAACGTGACTCCGGTTTATCGCTCATCTGCTTATCGCCCTCTTTCGCAATGGCCCTGATCGAATGCAGCGACGCGCATTCTTCCATCTGCGCTGCGTCTTATGAATACGGTCGAGCTTAGGTGTGATCGGACGAGTACGCAAACAGGCGTTGTTGTCATTGGCCGCAGCAGCGGTGGCCGACTGTTCCTTGTCGCGTTGCGCATCGCGGGTTTTTTCGTCTTCGGCGCGTCGCTGGTGCTCGCGCTGCTGCTCCTGTTCCGCTTTTTTTTGCGGCGTGGCAGTTTCCGTATGGGGACGCATGAGGTGATCGAGCATGCCATCTGCCACTTCCCGTTGCCATTGGCCGCTGCGTGCATTGCGCTCCCAGGGGCTGTCGCGCAGGCTTTGGGTATCGCTGGCGTCGGCAGGGATGCGGTAGGGGTCCGCTGGCACGTCTGGCGTGGCAAGGCGCAGTTGCACCGCGCGGCTGGCCGCTTTGTAGGTCAGTTGGTCGGCGACCTGCGGCGGTGCAGTTTCGCAGTGGCTGATCGACAGAGTGTGATCGCCGCCGGCATCCACAACCTGACGGGTCCAGCCGTTGTCCGGCGCATTGGGGTCCAAGTGCCAGGCGACGCCGCTGCGATCGGTCTGGTTGTAGATCTTGCGCTGCTCCAGCCACTGGATGGCCTCGCTGCCGGCGATCGCGCCGAGTGCCCCGCCAGCCAGACCGGTCAGCACAAGTCCTGGCCCGGTCTCCACACCTGCCGCTGCACCGATCTGCACGCCCACCACACCGCCGGCCCAACCACCGACATGACGCGCGCCAAACTGCAGCAGCTGCGCCTGCGCACCCACCGCATTGCCTTGTGCGCGCAGCTGATCGACTTGGTGTCCGGTATCGGATACGTCGTAAACGGTGGCTGCGGCACCGGCCACTCCCAGCCCGCGGATCGCCACTGGCTTGACCCGCACGTTGAAGTCCACGGTGTGGATGTTGGCGATGCGGTCTTGCGCGCCCTCGACCACGTGAAGGTCGGCGCGGTCGTGCAGCAATTGCCCGGCGACCTGCGGCGCCAGGTTCTGATTGTGAGGCAGGGTGTAAGGGAGCGCCTCATGCCACCTGCGCTGCGCCTGCCAACGGGCATTGAGGCTGCGGGTGACCGAGGGATCTTGCAAGCGCGCTGCGCGCAGTTCCTGCAATACCTGCCCGGCCGGGCGCGGGTGGGTACGGCTGTCGTAGAGCTCTGCGCCCTGGCGATTGAAAATACGGATTGGCGCAGTAGTTTGTTTGTGTACGGTGTCCAGGCTGGTCGGCAGTTTGGTGTAGATGGCTTCGCGTGCGCCTGCGGGGACGTAGCGACCGTGGCCTTCTTGATCCAGCGATGTTGAAAAGCGCTCATCGACGCCAAGCTCGCTTTCCAGCTTGTGCGCGGCCATTGCGCGTACCTCGACATCGTAACCGCGTGCTTGCAAATCCTTGATCAGATTTGCGCTCCATTCGCCATTGCTGAGCGTGGTGTCGAAGATCAGGTTCTTCTTGCCTTCGATGGTGGCCTGCAATAGCTCGTCGGCCCATTGGCTGGCATCCGGGTGGGTGTAGCCTGACCATGTGTAGGGGTGGGCGTTGCGGAAAGTTGCTAATTGGGGGTGGAATTCGCGCAGTGCATCCGGATCAATAAGTACAACGTCTTTTTTTAATTCGCTTCGTGCAGCGCGAGCAAGGCTGCCTTTTCCCGAGCCAGGCTGTCCTCCCAGAATAATCGCCTTGGGATGTTCCAATGATGACTTGACATCCAATGCTGCATCTACAATTATTTTTTTCTCGAAAACCTTCCGGTGAGTAGCTTCATCGAGTGATGAATGGTGAATATTCATTACAGAAGCCCCTTATTTTCTTCGATATATTCCCATAGCGCATCAAGGTCGGACATCCCCCCATTTTTTGAGTATGCATGAAGCATTAGAAATTCTTTTTTTTCGGCCTTCATAATAGCTATCGATTCACCGCTTGCCTCTGCGATCTGTAGCTCCTCACGGGCTTCAGAGACAAATGACCCTAACCTTCCTTCAAGGGCCCAAATAGCACCCTCAAATGGCATCAATTTATACGGCTTTTGGACATAAGCATCGAGGACGTCCTGAAGACGTTGGATCAGCTCCGGGTAGTCCTTGAGTATTTCCCGCAATTTCTGCGGCACGGGCGGCGGTGGAATCGGTTTTTCCTTGAATGGATGATTGAACTTGAACATGTCGGAGTCGCCGATATCGGAGAGGGGAGCTTGCGGCGGCGGAGCAGGCGCATCGGTATCGAGTGTAGACGTCTCCAGCACCGGCTGCTCCCACGGCGCGCGCTTCGGCTTGCGCTTGACCTGCACCGGCAGCCCGCCGTGTGGGAGTGGACCAAGCTCGCGCACCGTGCGCTCGTTGATGATTTGCAGGTCGCGCAGCAGCTGCGCTGCATGCGCCTCCACAACGCGGCGCGCCAATGCAGCGTAACGTGACTCCGGTTTATCGCTCATCTGCTTATCGCCCTCCTTCGCAATGGCCCTGATCGAATGCAGCGCAGCGCATTCTTCCATCTGCGCTGCGTCTGATGAATAGCGTTGAGGTTAAGAGCGGCTAACAAAACTACTGCGCCGCCGCCAGGCGGGTGCGGCCGGTGCTCGGATTCCTCCGCGCCGTCCGCACCCACCTGACGACTGCTCGCTACGTTTTGTTAGCCGCTCTTAGCGCCTCGAGTAAAAAACAAAGCGCAAGTGAAGCGATTGCAACAGATATAAAAACGGATATAGATAAGATGCCGAGCATGTTGTCACCATGGCCAATGATGATGTTCATGAGGGCTGACAGGCTTTAGCAATCGTCGGCGCGGAACGCGTCGCGGATCCAGTTCAAGATCGATGGCTCGCCGCTGCCGTCGACCACGTCGAATCGACACGGCAGCGCTGCCAGTTCGGGGTGGGAGGCAAGAAACAATTGCGCGGCCAGCACCAGCTTGCGGCGCTTGCGCCGGTCCACCGATGCCGCGCCGCCGCCGAAGCGGTCGTCGCGGCGATAACGTACTTCCACGAACACCAGCGATTGCCCGTCGCGCATCACCAGATCGAGTTCGCCGCCGCGGTAGTTGGCATTGCCGACCACCAGCCGCAAGCCGGCCTGTTCCAGCAGCGCGCGTGCGGCCGCTTCGACTGCCGCACCGCGCTGTCGACGGGCCGCCGACATGGCGTCAACGGCCGTCGGCGATCGGCACCGGGCGGCCACCGTTGAAGGTGGACCAGGCCGGAGTACGCAGTACGTTGCCGAAGCCATCCAGATGCAAGGTGCCGGTGGCGCCGCGCAGGCCGCCATCGCTGCCAGTGACGAGTTTTTCCAGATACGCGCTGATCTTCCAGGCGTCGTAGCCGAACGCAAACAAGCGTGCGCCTGGGCCACGTGCGCTGGGCAGGGTGGTGGCGACCTGGCTGGCCGCCGGCAGCCCGGACACGCCGAGTGCGGTCCAGGTTTCGCTTGGGTAGATAATGCCGTCCAGCGCCAGATCGTCTTCGACCTTGCCGGTGCCAGCCACCAACTGCGAGGTGCCCACGCGCGATTTGCCGGCGAATCCGACCGACGCCAGCTGCGGTGCCAGCGCACGTGCCGTGTTACCGCGCACCGCCAGGAACACCGCATCGGCGGTGCCGTAATTGCGCAGCTGCGCGCTGATATCGCCCGGCGCATCGGCCACGCTGATGCTGCCGACAACGGTGCCGCCGCGCTCGCTGAAACGGTCGCCGAACGCCTTGATGGTGCGTTTGCCGTTGTCGTCGCTGGTGCCGACGATCAGCACGTTGCGGCGCGCGCGCGCGAGCAGATATTCGGCGGCCATGATGCCGTCGTCTTCCGGCGCCAGCGAGAACCCGGCGCTGCCGCTGGGCGGGGCCTTGTTGTCGGTGGGGCGGTTGAGCGCCAGCACCGGCACCGCCAACTGCCCGCGTGCGAACAGCGCACTGACCTCGTCGCGTCCGAGCGGGCCGACCACGTAGTCGACCCCGGCGCTCACTGCTTTGTCATAGGCGGCATTGGCACCGACCGCAGTTGCGGCGGTGTCGAAAAACTGCACTTCCGGGCGGCGGCGGGTTTCGGCGTAATAGCCTGCGAGCAGACCGTCGCGGACCGGCGCGGCGACAGTAGCCAGATTGCCGGTGAGCGGCAGCAGCACCCCCAGCTTGATGGGCGGGCGATAACCGTCGCGCTCGGCGGGCGGACGCTTGCTGGTGTCAAAGCCCCATTGCGCATCGCTTTCGAACGCGCGCGGCAATGCCAGTCCGCGGCTGATCAAGGCGCGCCCGGCGAAGTTGTAGAGCGGATCGCCGGTCGGCAGCGCGGCGGTGCGACCCTTGAGCGTGGCGTCGTCGAGCGCCGCGAGCAGGCGTACGATCGCGCGCTGGTTCTCGCTGCGTAGCGTGCCGGTCAGGCTGGCATCGGCGCGCGCACGGTCGGCAGCGGCGCCGAACAGATCGCCGGTGGCTTCTAGTGCGGCGGCGTGTGCCGCCAGCCAGCGCGTCTGCAGCGGCTGGCTCAGGCTCTGCGGGCCGTCGCCCAGAGCCTGCAGCGCCTGCGCGGCCTGTTTGTCGATCACCGCCAACTCGCCGGTCAGCAGCCCGAAACGGGCGCCCTCTTCGCCGCTCAGATGGCGCGGATTGACCTGCGCCATCAGCGAGCGTGCACGTGCCTCATCGCCGGCGTCGTGCCAGCCGAACGCGGCCGTGGCCAGTAAACGGCTGCGCTGCGCACCACTGACACCGGCGGCCTCGGCTTCTAATTGCTGTGCGGCTTCGCGCGGCTTGCCCTGGTCCAGCAACGCCAGCGCGGCGCTCTGCGTGGGCGAGGCGGTCTGGGTGACGCTGCTGGTGGCGCAACCGGCGGCCAGCATCACCATCAGCGAGAGGGCGGAGATCCTTGTAATGTGCTTGTTCATTTCAGATCCATTGGACGGGGCCCGCCGGGGCGGACCGTTAAAAACGCTACGATTCTACCCTTTGCCCTACGGAATACCGTTGATGACGTCCCCCGGAACCCTGCACGTGGTCGCTACGCCGATCGGCAACCTGGCCGACCTGTCGCCGCGTGCGCAGGAGGTGCTGCGTGGCGTGGCCGCGATCTGTGCCGAAGACACCCGCCACACCCGTCAGCTGCTCGGCCATTTCGGCATCGACCGCCCGCTGCTGGCCCTGCACGACCATAACGAAGACGCGATGTCCGAGCGCATCGTGGCGCGTCTGCGCGAAGGCGAATCGCTGGCCATCGTCAGCGACGCCGGGACCCCGCTGGTCAGCGACCCCGGCTTCAAGCTGGTGCGCGCCGCGCGCGCGGCCGGGATCCGGGTCAGCCCGGTGCCGGGGGCCTGCGCCGCCATCGCTGCGCTCAGCGTGGCCGGCCTGCCGAGCGACCGCTTCGGTTTCGAGGGTTTCCTGCCGGCCAAGAGCGCTGCTCGCCGCGAGCGTCTTGCGCACCTGGCCGGCGAGACCCGCACCCTGGTGTTCTACGAATCGTCGCACCGCATCGTCGACTCGCTGGCGGATCTGCGCGGCGCCTTCGGCGACGACCGCCCCGCGGTGATCGCACGTGAGCTGACCAAACTGTTCGAAACCGTGCTCGATGGCACCTTGGCCGAGTTGCAGGCCAAGGTCGATGCCGACGACAACCAGCGCAAGGGCGAGTTCGTTGTGATGGTGCGGGGCGCCGCCGACGCTGCCGAAGGCCAACTGGCCGAAGGTCGCCGCGTCTACGCCAAACTCGCCGAACATCTGTCCCCATCCACCGCAGCCAAGCTGGCTGCCGAACTGACCGGTGCGCCTCGTAGGGCGTTGTATGGCGGCAATGGCTGAGGCGGGGACTGCTGAAATCGAGAAGAAGGCGCTGGAGCGACGTCAGTTCCAGCGTGTCTTGATGACTTGGCCGGACGCATTTCCGCCCCCAATCGGCGATATCGAACAACCCAAGGAGCCTGCGGCAGACATCCGCTTTCGTCTTGCTGATGGGTCGCGGTACGCCGTCGAGATGACCCAACTCTTACGTTCTAATGGCAAAGCGCTTGCTCGGGCGCGTGAGAAACTGCTGGACGCACTGAAACCTAAGATTGGCGCGGCTTTTGCCAGGCGTACAGATCAATCTGGGTTTTGCGGATCAACCGCTTCCGAAGCTTCCCGAAGCGATTGAACGGGTGGAGCATCTGCTGCGCAAACGGTTGGGATTGATCGAAGACAGCACCGTCATCAGAAACCAACTTCCTGAGTTCCTAAGTCATGTGCAACTTACGCCGGCTGCTCAAGAAAACGTATTGGGAGGCGGCGTGTTTCATGTGCCCGCGCTCACTCAACTGCAGGTGTCGACCTGCATCCAGCAAAAGCAAACCAGGATTGCTGGATATCGCGCGCATGCCGAAGCGGTCGCGCTGCTGATTTATTGCCCGATGGTACCCTCGCACGCGCAGTTGGCTATTCCCGCGGATATCGCGGAGTGGTCGTTTGAACATGATTTCGAGCGCGTCGTGCTGTACGCCGAAGACAGCGACGGGCGTGGCACGGTCTGGCGATAGCGTATAGTGCGTCCCGGCGGAGTCGGCCAGACAGTCGCGTCACTCGCAAGAGTGCCGAGGAAAGTCCGGGCTCCATAGGGCAAGGTGCCAGGTAACGCCTGGGCGGCGCAAGCCGACGGAAAGTGCAACAGAAAGATACCGCCTACGTTCCTTTCGAGGGGCCGGTAAGGGTGAAATGGTGCGGTAAGAGCGCACCGCGAGTCCGGTAACGGACCGGCACGGCAAACCCCACCTGGAGCAAGACCAAATAGGGATCCATTGGCGTGGCCCGCGCTGGATCCGGGTAGGTTGCTTGAGCGCCGCGGTGACGTGGCGCCTAGACGAATGACTGTCCACGACAGAACCCGGCTTATCGGCCGGCTCCGCCGCCTTTTTGGGCGTAGGCCCAAAAAGGCGCCCACGCTTCGTACCGCCTGTGGCGGTACAAAACGCGGGTCCCGCTCCGGGCATGCCAGAACCCCCGCGGGGGTTGCCGCGCCCCCTTAACTCAAGGGGGCTTGCACTTGGGTGCTTTGCTGGGGCGCTTTGTCTTGGCTGCGATCAATGCGGTCTGGTTGCTGCGATCATTTTTACGTGGCTTGGGCTTTGCCCTCGCGGCGGGTTCGCTTGTGCGTTGCTGCGGCGTGTTGGCGCTTAGCCGAAAGAGCGGGTGAATAGCTCCTCTAGGGCGTCGATGATGCGTTGGCCTTGGTCTTTCAGGGTGCCGGCGGGTTTGCTGAGTACTGCCAGTGGAACTGAGGTCATTTCCAGGGGTTGCAGGATGCCGCTGCTGCCGGCCACGGTAAGTTCGGGAGTGAAGCGGGACGGGGTTGGAGACCGGTCATCGCCCGGGCCTGGGCGGCCAAGTCCGAGTTGATGGTCAGATTGAGCGGCTTCTTTTGCGCGGAGCTATCGTAATGGCGGGTCATCGCGAACTACCGGATTCGTGCGCATGAATCAGGGTTGTCAATGTGCGCCTGAGATCTCCAGTCGGGTTTCGCCCTGGAACACCCCATTCGGGCCGAAGCGGCGCTCGTGGATGAGACCGTGACCTTGATGGTCCACCGCGATGAGGGTGCTGGCGCGGGTGCCGTAGCTGGTGCCGTTGATGAAAGCGGCGGAAAGCAGGCGTTCGGAGGACAGGTCTACGCCGGTGTGTGGCAGCTGTACATCGGGTGCGGTGGCGGGGTTGCCCAGGGCAGTCCACAGCGGTTGCAGGTCGCCGCTGTCCGCAGCGCACCAGTCGCGTAGAACCATGGTCAGTGCAGCGGTCTTGGGCCATTGCGCATCCAGCGGACCGTTGGACATGCCGTGGATGCCCGGCGCCAGCATGCGTGCCAATGGCGGGTGGTTACTGAGGTGTTCGCAACGTTGGTCGTCGCATAGCAGCAGATTGAAGGGTGGGAACTCATCTGCTGCGGTCGCCAGGTCATGTGCGTAAGCCCTCGCATCCAGACTGCCAGCCAGGTAGTCGGCAATCAGATGTCCGCGCGAGCGGCCGGAGGCGGTGGCGAGCGGGTCGCGCACGTTGGTCACCACCGCGGCGCGGCCGTCGCTGCCCAGGCCCACCCAGCTCCCGCCCGAGCGCAGGTCGCGGCCGGCCAGAACGCTGTCGGCCGGTGCTGCCCAGCGCGCAAGCGGCGCGGTCGGGCGCTCGTGAAGTTCGTCGCGGTTGCCCGCCAGCAGCAAACGCCAGCGCGGGTGGGCTTTCCAGGCAAGAGCGACTAGGCACATGACATCGATTGTCGCCGGTTTGCGCAATTGGATGCATGCAACTGGCGCAATAGACAAGTGAGACAACGGTCGAGCTTACATGGCCTTCACACACCTGAATTTCTGTTCAATCTCAAAATCTGAGACGAAACAGCAACTTGTGGATAACCTTTGAACAAATCTCTAAAGAGTGCTGCAACTCATTGATACAGCTGGCGATTTGCGATCTTGAAAACTGTTGACAACCTTTGATGCACTGCTAGGGTGGGCAGTAGAGGGGAAATCAGGTGTTTTGTGGTTTTTCGTGGTTCAATGGTTCTCCCAGGCGAGTATTCGAGGTCGCATTCGGTGTTTCAGGGCGAGACTGCCATCACAGTGGACGACAAGGGGCGGATGGCGGTGCCAACTGCGTACCGCGACCTCGTCACGCGTGTCAGCGGCAATCGTCTGGTCCTCACTTACAACCCGTTCGAAGCCGGATGCCTGTGGCTGTATGCGGAAAAAGAGTGGCAACGGGTGCGCGACGATGTGATGTCCAAGCCCAACACCCAGCGCGTGGTCCGCGCGCTGCAGCAAAAATTGGTAGGTTCTTCGACCGTACTCGAGCTGGACGCCAATGGCCGTCTTAGCATCCCGGCCAGCCACCGCAATGCGGTCGGCATCGAGAAAAAAGCCGTGCTGCTTGGCATGGGCGACAAATTCGAACTGTGGAGCGAGCAGGCACATCGCGCACTGATCCAGCAGACATTGTCTGACGGTGATCTGGGCGATGAATTGCTCGATCTCAGGTTGTGAGCCGGGGTGCCCGGATGCGCGGTGAAGCGCAGCCCGGTCACCCGGTGTCGCAGCCGCCGGCGGCCCATGTGCCGGTGCTGTACACGCAGGTTCTGGATGGCCTGCAAGTGACCGAAAATGGAACCTATCTCGATGGCACGTTCGGGCGTGGCGGACACGCTCGTGGCGTGCTGCAACACCTTGGCCCGGGAGGTCGACTGCTGGTGATGGACAAGGACCCTGAAGCGATCGCGGTGGCCGAACAGTTGTTCGGTGGCGATGCGCGCGTGTCTATCCATCGCGGCAGTTTTGCCGGCCTCGGCCAGGTGGTCGCCGCCGCAACCGTCGATGGCGTCCTGCTGGATCTGGGCGTGTCCTCGCCGCAGTTGGATGTGGCCGGTCGCGGTTTCAGTTTCGGCAAGGACGGCCCACTGGATATGCGCATGGACCCGGATGCCGGGCAGAACGCGGCCGAGTGGTTGGCGCATGCCACCGACCGCGAGATCGCCGATGTGCTGTGGACCTATGGCGAAGAACGCCAGAGCCGCCGCATTGCGCGCGCCATCGTGGCGCGGCGCGCCGAACAGCCGCTGCTGCGCACCGCGCAGCTGGCCGACCTGATTGCCTCGGTGATGCCGCGCGGCGACAGCAAGACCCACCCGGCCACGCGCAGCTTCCAGGCGATCCGCATCTACATCAACCGCGAGCTGGCCGATCTGCAAGCCGGTCTGGACGCCGCCCTGGGCGCGCTCAAGCCGGGCGGTCGTCTGGCGGTGATCAGCTTCCACTCGTTGGAAGACCGCATCGTCAAACGATTCATGGCCCGCTACGCCAAGGCGCCGCCCAGCAACCGCCGCCTGCCCGAAGCGCGCCCTTTCGTGCCGACGCTGCAACTGATCAGCGGCGCCATCAAGGCCGACTTCGACGAACTGAGCCTCAACCCACGCGCCCGCAGCGCGGTGCTGAGGGTGGCCGAGAAGCTGGGATTCGGGACTTGGGATTCGGTATTGGAAGAGCGCTCTAAGCCAATCCCCAATCCCAACTCTGTAATTCCGGTGTCTCAAGGAGACGCACGATGAGCCGCATGCTGCTCATCGTGCTACTCGCCTGCAGCATCGCCTCGGCGATCGGTGTCGTGTACATGCGTCACATGCATCGCAAGCTGTTCGTGCAGTTGTCCAAACTCGAGCACACGCGTGACGAGTTGAATATCGAATTCGGCCGGCTGCAGCTGGAGCAGGCCACCTGGGCGGAAAGCAATCGGGTCGATCAGGTCGCACGTGTGCGCATCGGGATGAAGTTCCCCGAGACCAACGATATTGTGGTGGTGCGCCCATGACAAAACGGCACGACAGCCGTTTTGCACGGCGAAGCCGCCCGCAGGGTGGCGCACACGGAGGTGCGCCCATGACAAAACGGCACGACAGCCGTTTTGCACGGCGAAGCCGCCCGCAGGGTGGCGCACACGGAAGTGCGCCCATGACAAAACGGCACGACAGCCGTTTTGCACGGCGAAGCCGCCCGCAGGGTGGCGCACACGGAAGTGCGCCATGAAAGCCGGCCGCAACCGCCCCCGCAGCAACTTCAACCTGCGCGGTCGCCTGACCCTGGTCGGCATCGCGCTGGGCCTGTGCTCGGTGACGTTGATCGGCCGCGCGGCGTTCGTGCAGCTGGTCAATCGCGATTTCTATCAGCGCCAGGGCGAAGCGCGCTACCTGCGCGAGCTGCCGATCGCCACCTCGCGCGGCATGATCACCGACCGCAACGGCGAGCCGCTGGCAGTGTCCACGCCGGTGGAATCGATCTGGGTCAATCCGCAGGAACTGCTACGCAACCCGGACCGGATTGCCGAGCTGGCCAAGGCGCTCGGCCAACCGCTGGACGAGTTGAACGCCAAGCTGGCGCAGAAGGCCGGCAAGGAATTCATGTACCTGCAGCGCCGGATCAACCCGGACAAGGCGCATGTAATTGTCGATTTAAAGATTCCTGGCGTGTTCTCGCAACGCGAGTTCCGTCGTTTCTATCCGCAAGGCGAGGCGATGGCCCATGTGCTGGGCTTCACCAACATCGACGACCGCGGCCAGGAAGGCCTGGAGCTGGCCTTCGACGAATGGCTGCGTGGCAAGCCGGGTTCCAAGAAGGTGGTGCGCGATGCGCGCGGCGCGATCGTGGAGAGCGTGGATCTGGTGCGTCCGGCGCAACCGGGCAAGGACCTGACGCTGAGCATCGACCGCCGCATCCAGTTCCTGGCCTATAAGGAACTGCGTAACGCGCTGGTCGAGAACAACGCCGCTGGCGGTTCGATGGTGGTGATGGATGTGGCCACCGGCGAAGTGCTGGCGATGGTCAATCTGCCGACCTACAACTCCAACGCGGTTACCGGTATCAACCCGTCGGCGCGCCGCAATCGCGCGGTCACCGATCTGGTCGAGCCGGGTTCGACGATGAAGCCGCTCACGGTGGCCACCGCATTGACTGCGGGCGTTGTGACCAAAGACACCATCATCGACACCAACCCCGGCTACATGGCCGTGGGGCGTTTCACCATTCGCGATGTGCCGCGCAACAACGGCGTGCTCAACGTCACCGGCGTGATTACTCGCAGCTCGAACATCGGCGCGGCCAAGATCGCGGCCAAGGTGCCGGATCAGACCTTTTATCAGTCGATCCGCAATTTCGGTTACGGCACCGCACCGCACAGCGGGTTTCCTGGCGAATCGAGCGGTGTGGTGCTGCAGCCGGCACGTTGGAGCGGCCCGTCCAAGACCACGATGTCGTACGGCTATGGCCTGTCGGTGACGCCACTGCAGATTGCGCAGGCGTACGCCACGCTGGGCAACGGCGGCAAGCTGACCCCGCCGACCTTCGTGCGCGGCCAGCACAACGAAACCCGCCAGGTTGTCACGCCGGAAGTGGCACGCCAAGTCATCGACATGATGGAAACCGTGGTCACCCAGGGCGGCGCCAAGGGCGCGGCGATTTTGGGCTATCACGTGGCCGGCAAGACCGGTACCGCGCGCAAGAATGGCGCCAACGGCTATGAGCGCGGGCATTACAACGCGCTGTTCGCCGGCCTGGTGCCGGCAACGCGTCCGCGTTTTGCCACCGTCATCGTGATCAACGATCCGCAGGGCAAGGTGTATTACGGCGGCTTGGTGTCGGCGCCGGTGTTCCATCGGGTGATGGAAGGCGCCTTGCGGCTGATGGACGTACCGCCGGACGACATCCAGTCGTGGCTGGCCGCGCAGGCCGCCGGCAAGACCGGGCAGCCGGTCGTCAAGCCGCAGCCGGTCGATCTGGACCCGGCGCTGGTACCGGACCCGGTGGACGAAGTGTCTGCCGGTATTCCGACCGCCGCCGCACCGCCTGCCACGTCGGCGCCGGTTGAGCCGGCACCGCCGCGGGAGAACCGCCAGTGAGTCGCTCCATGCCACTGTCGCAGCTGCTGCCCGAGGTGACGCTTGCGCATGACGTGCAGGTGTCCGGCCTGGTGATGGACAGCCGTGCGGTACGTCCTGGCGATGCCTTCGTGGCGATCGCCGGCTTCGGTGCGCACGGTTTGGACTTCGTCGAGCAGGCGCGCGTCAACGGTGCAGCTGTGGTGTTGTTCGAACCGTCAGCGCCCGATGATCTGCCGGCATCGGCCGATGCGATCGCAGTGCCTGGCTTGCGCGCCCGTCTTGGCGTGATGGCCAATCAGTTCCACGGTCAGCCTTCGCAAGCAATGCGCATGGTTGGCGTGACCGGTACCAACGGCAAGACCTCCATCGTGCAGTTACTGGCGCAGGCGTTGACGCTGCTTGGCATTCCCACCGGCACTCTTGGCACCTTGGGCGTCGGTCTGTATGGCACCGCCGTGCCGACCGGTTTCACCACGCCGCTGGTGCTGCAGACGCATGCGCTATTGGCGCAGTTGCGCGATGAAGGCGCGCAGGCCGTGGCGATGGAAGTGAGCTCGCACGCGCTCGACCAGGGCCGCGTCGATGCGGTGCAGTTCGATGTGGCGGTATTCACCAATCTCACCCGCGATCACCTCGATTACCACGGCGACATGGCGCAGTACGGCGCGGCCAAGGCCAAGCTGTTCACGCGCGCTGGATTGAAGGCCGCGGTGGTGAATGTGGACGATGCGTTCGGTCGCAGCCTGTTCGCTTCGCTCGATCCCGCGCTGCGTGCGATCGGTGTGAGTTCACGCGCGCACGCCGATGCTGCGGTGCGCGCGCAGGCGCTGCAACTGGACCACAACGGCATCAATTTCGCGCTGCACATCGACGGTCACGTGCACCCGGTGCACTCGCCGTTGCTGGGTCGCTTCAACGTGGACAACGTGCTGGCCGTAGCCGGAGTGTTGTATACGCTGGACGTTGCGCCGCCGCAGATTGCCGAGGTGCTGGGCCAACTACAGCCGATCCACGGCCGCATGAATCGGCTCGGTGGCGCGCATGGCGCACCGCTGGTAGTGGTCGATTACGCACACACGCCCGACGCGCTGGAGCAAGCGCTGACCAGCTTGCGTTCGCATGCACAGGGCAAGGTGATCTGCGTGTTCGGTTGCGGCGGCGAACGCGATACCGGCAAGCGTCCGCAGATGGCGGTGATCGCCGAGATCTATGCCGATGCGGTGATCGTCACCGACGACAACCCACGTTGCGAAGATGGCGAGGTGATCGTGGCCGACATCCTGCGTGGCTTTGCTCGCCCGGATGCAGCTATCGTGCAGCGCGATCGCGCTGCCGCGATCCATCAGGCCATCGGCATGGCCGGCGCGTCCGACACCGTGTTGATTGCCGGTAAAGGCCATGAGCCGTATCAGGAAGTCGCCGGTGTGCGGCATGCCTTCGACGACGCCTTGGTGGCAGCGCAGGCGTTGTTGCCACGCAGCGTGCTGGGGGTGCGCGCATGAAGCTCACTCCGCTGTCGTTGATTGCCCACTGGGCAGGTGGCGAACTGCACGGCGACGACGCCATGATCGACGCGGTCGGCAACGACACGCGTACGCTCGCCAACGGCAGCCTGTACGTTGCGCTGCGCGGCGAGCGCTTCGATGGGCACGATTTCACCGCAGACGCGGTTGCGCACGGTGCCAGCGGTTTGCTGGTGGAGCGCCTGCTGCCGGCGTTGAGCGTGCCGCAGGTGCTGGTGGAAAATTCCGAGCTTGCCCTGGCGCGCATCGCCGCCGGCATGCAGCGCGATCGCGCCACGCGGGTGATCGCGCTGACCGGCTCCAACGGCAAGACCAGCGTCAAGGCATTGCTGTTGTCGATCCTGCAGGAAGCCGGGCGTATCGACGGCACCACCGTGTACGCCACGCCGGGCAACCGCAATAACGAGATCGGTCTGCCGCTGGCGGTGATCGCTGCGCCGGACGATGCGGATCTTGCGATCTATGAAATGGGTGCCGGCAAGCCGGGCGATATCGTCTATCTCACCGAGATCGCGCAGCCGCACGTCGCGCTGGTCAACAATATCGCCCCCGCACACCTGGAGCGCCTGGGCAGCCTGCTCGGCGTTGCCCGCACCAAGGGCGCCATTTACACCGCTCTGCCGGCCGATGGCGTGGCGGTGATCAACGCCGACGATGCCTTCGGTGCCTGGTTCGAACAGCAATTGCATGCGCAGTCGGTGCAGGGCCGCCGCGTGTTGCGCTACGGCTTGCAGGCCAGTGCCGACATCACCGCACGTCAGCTGCGGCTGCATGCAGGCGGTGCACAGTTCACGCTGGTGACCCCGCAAGGTGACGCTTATATCGCGCTGCCGTTGCCGGGTCGCCACAACGTGCTCAATGCGTTGGCTGCGGCCGGGTTGGCGTTGGGCGCGGGCATCGCATTGCAGGCGATTGCTGCCGGCCTGGCGCAGGCGCGCCCGGTGGCCGGTCGGCAGATCGCTCGCACCTTACCGAGCGGAGCGGTGTTGATCGACGACAGCTATAACGCCAATCCCGGTTCGCTGGATGCCGCCATCGACACCCTGGCTGCTGCGCCGGGCGAAGGTTGGCTTGTGCTCGGCGACATGCGCGAACTCGGCCCGGAGGGCACGGCGTTGCATGCCGCCGCCGGGCGTCGCGCACGCGCGGCCAAGCTGCAGCGCCTGTACGCGTTGGGCGAGCTCAGTGCCGCCGCCGCGCAGGCGTTCGGCGATGGCGGCCGCGTGTTCGCCACCCATGCCGCGCTGGTCGCCGCGTTGCAGGCGGATCTGGCTGATGTCGGAACCGGAGACCAGGGACCAGGGACCAGGGAAGAGCAAACACGAATATTGGAAAACACACAGGAACACGCATTGATTCACGATCAGCAGCAATCCTCGGAAGCCATCACCGGTCCAGGCTCCCCGACGATTCTCGTGAAAGGCTCTCGTGGCAGTGCCATGGACCGCATCGTCGCCGCGTTGCTCGCACCGGCAGAGGACGCATCCCATGCTGCTTGAGTTGGCACGTTGGCTACAGCAACTGGAAAGCCTGTTCAGGCTGTTCAACTATCTGACCTTCCGCGGCATCCTCGCAGCGCTGACGTCGCTGTTTCTGTCGTTGTGGATGGGCCCAGCGATGATCCGCAAGCTTGGTCAGTTCAAGGGCGGCCAGCCGATCCGCCAAGACGGCCCGCAGACGCATTTTTCCAAGGCCGGCACGCCGACCATGGGCGGCTCGCTGATCCTGCTGACGGTGACCTTGTCGGTGCTGCTTTGGGGCGACCTGCGTAACCGTTATGTGTGGTTGGTGCTGGCGGTGATGATCTGCTTCGGTGCGATCGGCTGGTACGACGACTGGATCAAGATTGTGCGGCGCGATCCAAGCGGGCTGAAGTCGCGCTGGAAATATCTGCTGCAGTCGATCTTCGGTCTGGCCGCCGGTCTGTTTCTTTATTACACCGCTGACGTGCCGGCGGCGATCACCTTCTACATTCCGATGTTCAAGTCGATCGCGTTGCCGTTGGCCGGCGTGAGCTTTGTGGTGATCGCCTATTTCTGGATTGTCGGCTTTTCCAACGCGGTGAACCTGACCGATGGCCTGGATGGTCTGGCGATCATGCCGACCGTGCTGGTGGCCTGCGCGCTGGGCGTGTTCGCTTACGCATCGGGCAACGTGGTGTTTGCCGACTACTTGAAAATTCCGCTGATTCCAGGGGCCGGCGAGCTGATCATCATCTGCTCTGCAATCGCCGGGGCAGGGCTGGGTTTTCTGTGGTTCAACACCTATCCGGCAATGGTGTTCATGGGCGACATCGGCGCGCTGTCGTTGGGTGCGGTGCTTGGCACCATTGCAGTGATCGTGCGCCAGGAAATGGTGCTGGTGATCATGGGTGGCGTGTTCGTGATCGAAACGCTGTCGGTGATGATCCAGGTCGCCAGCTTCAAGCTGACCGGCAAGCGCGTGTTCCGGATGGCGCCGATCCATCACCACTTCGAACTCAAGGGTTGGCCGGAGCCGCGCGTGATCGTGCGCTTCTGGATCATTTCAGTGGTGCTGGTGCTGATCGGCCTCGCCACGTTGAAGGTGCGCTGATGAACGACATGTCCTGCCAAGCTACGCGACTGGACGCCATCGGCGGCCGCTACGACCCGTGGCTGCTCGGGGCAGCGGCCACGCTCGCCTCGCTGGGCGTGGTGATGGTGGCGTCCAGCTCGATCGAGCTGTCCGAGAACCCATTCTATTACCTGACCCGTCATTTGCTGTTCCTGGGCATCGGCATTGGCCTGGCGTTCTGGGCAATGCGCACCGAGCTCAAGACCATCGAGCAATACAACCAGGTGTTGTTGCTGGCGTGCTTCGGCTTGCTGATGGTGGTGTTCGTGCCAGGCCTGGGCAGCAGCGTCAACGGCGCCAAGCGCTGGATTAATCTGGGGGTGTCGAAATTCCAGACGGTGGAAGCGGTCAAGGTGCTCTACATCGTGTGGCTGTCCAGCTATCTGGTGCGCTTTCGCGATGAGGTCAACGCAACCTGGCCGGCGATGCTCAAGCCGCTGGGTGTGGCGATCGCGCTGGTCGGTTTGTTGCTGATGCAGCCGGACTTCGGCTCGTCGACGCTGTTGCTGGCGATCACCGCAGGCATGTTGGTGCTGGGTGGGGTGAACCTGCCGCGTATGTCGATGCCGATCGTGTTCGGCCTGCCGGTGTTCGCCTTCATCGCAATCCTGGAGCCGTACCGCCTGCGCCGCATCACCTCGTTCCTGGATCCGTGGGCCGATCAGCTGGGTTCCGGTTATCAGTTGTCGAATGCCTTGATGGCGGTGGGGCGTGGCCAGTGGACCGGCGCGGGCTTGGGCGCGTCGGTGCAGAAGCTCAACTACCTGCCCGAAGCGCATACCGACTTCATCTTTTCGGTGATTGCCGAAGAGCTGGGGTTTGTCGGCGTGTGCGGGGTGGTTTCGCTGTATGCCTTGCTGGTCGGCCGCGCGTTCTGGCTGGGCATGCGCTGCGTGGAAATGAAGCGTCACTTCTCCGGCTACATCGCTTTTGGTATCGGTCTGTGGATCAGCCTGCAGAGCTTCGTTTCAGTGGGCGTGAATCTGGGCATCTTGCCGACCAAGGGCCTGACTCTGCCGCTGATTTCCTCCGGCGGTTCGTCGGTGCTGATGACGTGCGTAGCGATGGGCCTGTTGCTGCGTGTGTCCTACGAAATGGATCGTGCCGAGCGCTTGCGCAGCAAGTTGTCGCCGCAAGGTGCAGGCGCACCGTCGGCTGAGCTGGCCAAGCCGATGGTCGATTCTGTGCCGCCGACCTCTGCGCCAGCGCACAAGCCGCAGCGCGACACCGTTGCCGCCGCCGCACCGGTCGCACCGATGTCGGTTGCGCCGGCATCGGCCATCTTGCGTGGTAGCAGTCGGATGCAGCCGCGCGTGGAACCGACGTTCGGGAGGATTGCATGAGCGTTGGTGGGTATGCGAATGCCTCACAAGCGTGCGCGCAGTCTGCCGTGGTTCGGCCAGTGATGATTCTTGCTGGCGGAACCGGTGGGCATATCTTCCCGGGTCTTGCGGTGGCCAAGGTGCTGCGTGCGCGTGGCGTGCCGGTGACCTGGTTGGGTGCCGACGGTGCAATGGAAACCCGTCTGGTGCCGCAGCACGACGTTCAACTCGACACGCTGGCCATCAACGGCTTGCGTGGCAAGGGCATCGTGAAGTTGCTCGGCGCGCCGGTGGGGGTGATGCGCGCAGTGCGCGCCGCCGGCTTCGTGTTGCGCAAGCGTCAGCCGCGTGCGGTGATCAGCTTCGGTGGCTTTGCGGCCGGCCCGGGTGGGCTGGCTGCACGTCTGCTCGGCGTCCCGTTGCTGGTGCACGAACAAAATCGCGCACCCGGCATGACCAATAAGGTGTTGTCGCGTTTCGCACGCCGCGTGTTGACCGGTTTTCCTGGCAGCTTTGCTGGCGAAGAGGCGGTGGGCAATCCTGTGCGTGCAGAAATCGCCGCGCTTCCCGCACCGGCCGCGCGTCTGGTCGGTCGCAGTGGCCCGGTGCGTATGCTGGTGCTCGGTGGCAGCCAGGGCGCACGCGCATTGAATCAAGCCGTGCCGGCGGCGTTGGCCGCACTCGGCCGCCCTGACGTTGAAGTGCGTCACCAGTGCGGCGAAAAGCTGCGTGCCGAAGCCGAAGCTTCGTATGCGCAGGCTGGAGTCAATGCCAGCGTCGAACCCTTCATCGCCGACATGGCGGCCGCCTACGCATGGGCCGATCTGGTCGTTTGCCGCGCTGGCGCATCCACCCTGGCCGAGCTGTGCGCCGCCGGTATCGGCAGCGTGCTGGTGCCCTTCGCCGCCGCTGTCGACGACCACCAGACCCGCAATGCCGAGTACTTGGTCGGTGCCGATGCCGCCGTCCTGCTCAAACAGGACGACACCCTGGCCGAGCGTCTGCAGCAGGTTCTGCAAATCCTGCTTAGCGGCCCCGCCCGCCGCCTGTCGATGGCAAACGCCGCACGCACCCTGGCCAAACCGGATGCCGCCGAACACATCGCCGATATCATTCTTGAAGAGGCCGGAAGTGGAGATTCGGGATTGGGGATTGGTAAATCGCAACAGCACAAGCAGGGCAGCATGCAGAAATCCGTAAATGGCGAATTTTCGGTGCGATCAATCGCCGCCGTTGCCAACAATCCTCAATCCCAAATTTCCAATCTTGGCGCCTTCACCGGAGATGGCCTGTGATGCGCCGTCTGCAAGACAGTGGCGATCTGGTACGTGCGTTTCCGCGCGTGCATTTCGTTGGCATCGGCGGCACCGGCATGAGTGGCATCGCCGAGGTGATGCTGACGCTGGGCTATGAAGTCTCCGGTTCCGACAACGCCGACAACGTGGCGACACGGCGCTTGGCCAAGCTGGGTGCACGGGTGATGCGCGGGCATTCGGCGGCCAATGTGCTTGGTACCGATTGCGTGGTGGTGTCCAGTGCGATCCGTGAAGACAACCCCGAGCTGATGGAGGCGCGCAGCCAGCGCATTCCGATCATGCCGCGCGCGGCGATGCTGGCTGAGTTGATGCGCTTCCGTCGCGGTATCGCAGTGGCCGGCACGCATGGCAAGACCACTACCACCAGTCTGGCTGCGGCCGTACTTAGCGAAGGCGGTCTGGATCCGACCTTCGTCATCGGTGGGCAGTTGCTGGCAGCCGGTGCCAACGCCAAGCTCGGTGGTGGCCAGTGGTTGGTTGCCGAAGCCGACGAGAGCGATGGCAGCTTTCTGCGCCTCAATCCGCTGATGGCGGTGATCACCAACATCGATTCGGATCACCTGGAAAACTACGGTAACGACTTTGCCCGTGTGCAGGCCGCATTCGCCGAATTCCTGCAGCGTCTGCCGTTCTACGGCCTTGCGCTGCTGTGCATCGATGATCCGGAAGTGGCCGCATTGGCCGTCAAGACGCCGCGTCATGTGATGAGCTACGGCATGAGCGAAAACGCCGATGTGCGCGCCGAAGATGTGGTGCAGGACGGCCCGCGGATGCGTTTCACCCTACGTTTGCCCGAAGGCACCACCACACCGGTGACGTTGGCACTGCCGGGCCGTCACAACGTGCTCAACGCACTGGCTGCTGCCGCGATCGGCTGGCAGCTGGGCGTAGCACCGGAAACCATTGCGCGTGCGTTGGAGAACTTCGCCGGCATCGGCCGCCGCTTCAACGATCTGGGCGAAGTCACCACCAGCACCGGTGCACGTGTGCGTGTAGTCGACGATTACGGCCACCATCCGCGCGAGCTCGAAGCCGTGTTCGCTGCCGCTCGCGGTGGCTGGCCCGACAAACGTCTGGTAGTGGCGTTCCAGCCGCATCGCTATAGCCGTACCCGCGATCAGTTCGATGCCTTCGCCGCAGTGCTGAGCACCGTCGATGCGTTGGTGCTGA
This sequence comes from Xanthomonas fragariae, assembly GCF_017603965.1. Classification (NCBI taxonomy): domain Bacteria; kingdom Pseudomonadati; phylum Pseudomonadota; class Gammaproteobacteria; order Lysobacterales; family Lysobacteraceae; genus Xanthomonas; species Xanthomonas fragariae. Next base: position 776,159 of record NZ_CP071955.1, read on the forward strand.
GCGAGGTATATCCGGCCGGCGAAGCGCCGATTCCCGGCGCCGATTCGCGCGCACTGGCGCGCGCCATCCGTGCGCGCGGTCGCAGCGAACCGGTGGTCGTGAGCCAAATTGCAGGTCTAGCCGAAGTGTTGCCCGACGTCCTGCAAGACGGCGATCTGTTGCTGATGATGGGTGCAGGCGATATCGGTTACGTGGCTCAGCACATCATCAATAATGGCTTTACCGGAGAGTCGGCATGAGCGTGAGCTCTGGCGGGACCGGGGACCGGGGACCGGGGACCAACAAGGCGCCAGCCGAGTCGGCACCGCGGTCGGCTGTTCCCGATCCCGCGTCTTTTCTGGCATCCATACCGGCCGCATTCGGTCGCGTGGCCGTGCTGCTCGGTGGCACTTCGTCCGAGCGCGAGGTGTCGCTGAATTCCGGCAGGAATGTGCTGGAGGCACTGCGCGCGCGCGGTATCGATGCACAGCCGGTCGACGGCATTCCGGCCTTGGCGCAGGCTCTGGTGGAGCAGCGTTTCGATCGCGTTTTCAATGTGCTGCACGGGCATAACGGCGGCGGCGAAGACGGCATCGTGCAAGGCCTGATGGAAGCCTTCAAGGTGCCGTATACCGGTTCCAACGTGCTCGGTTCTGCCTTGAGCATGGACAAGATCCGCACCAAGCAGGTGTGGTTGTCGCTGGGCCTGTCCACGCCGCGTTATGCGCGTCTGGCAGCTGGCGCAAGTGCCAATGAAATTCATGCAGCCGCACAACAGATCGGCTTGCCGGTGATCGTCAAGCCGGCCAACGAAGGCTCCAGCGTCGGCATCAGCCGCGTGTTCGACCAAGCCCAGCTCGAAGAAGCCGTGGGGCTGGCTGCGCGCTACGACGGCGCGTTGCTGATGGAGCAGCTGATCGAAGGCGACGAACTCACCGTGGCCGTGCTCGGCGACACCGCGTTGCCGTCGATCCGCATCGTGCCTAAGGGCCAGTGGTACGACTACAACGCCAAGTACGTGGCCGACGACACCCAGTATCTGTGCCCGGGCCTGGAAGGCGATGCCGAAGTGCAGATCCGCCAACTTGCACTGGATGCCTTCCGCGCAGCCGGCGCCCGCGGCTGGGGCCGTGTCGATGTGATGCGCGACCGTAGTAGCGGCCAGCTGTATCTGCTTGAAGTGAACACCGCCCCCGGCATGACCAGCCACTCGCTGGTGCCCAAGGCCGCCCGCCAGCTCGGCATCGATTTCGAAGAACTGGTCTGGCGTGTACTGGAGCAGACGCTGTGATACCGGGATTGGTGATTTGCAATTGGGGATTAGTCAACGGCGCCGCCGCACGCGTCGCTGCGCTTGCTGCTGCCGTTGCGAATCCCCGATCTCAAATCGCTCATCCGGAGCGCGGAGTACGCCCATGAACGCCACCTTGCGCATTCTTGCCTGGTTGATCGCGGTGACGTTGGTCGCGTTGCCGGTGGTGGCTGTGCTCAATGGCTGGGTCGGTTCCGAGCGCTGGCCGTTGGCGAGGTTGCGGGTGTCCGGCGATTTCAAGCGGGTGCCGGCCGAAGAGTTGCGAGCGGTGGTGCTGCCGTATGCGCGTTCGGGCTTTTTTGCGGTGAAGTTGCAGGAGGCGCAGGACGCCATCGGGCGCTTGCCGTGGGTGGAAAGTGCGCAGGTGCGCAAGCGCTGGCCGGACGTGCTGGAGGTGCATGTCACCGAGCACGAGCCGTTCGCGCGCTGGGGCACCGATCGCATGTTGTCCGAGCAAGGGCGGCTGTTCCGTACTCCGCCGTTGTTGAAAGATTTCAAGTTGCCGCAACTCGGTGGCCCGGACAGCAAGACCAAGGAAGTGGTGGCGCTATACAACGAATCGCGCGCTTTGTTCGCACCAACTGGCTTGGATGTGGAACGTCTGGAAATGGACGCGCGCGGAAGCTGGTCGCTGGGTTTGAGTAACGGCGTACAGATCGTGATCGGTCGCGACGATGCGCGCGCACGCTTGCAGCGGTTCGCACGCGTGCTGCCGCAGCTAGCCGACCCGCAGCGCCCGATTGCGCGTGCCGACCTGCGCTACACGAACGGTTTCACGATCGAACGCAGAATGGAGAATGGGGAATCGGGAATGGATAAAAAGCCTAAACCGGTGTCGCCTGCCGCGCACCACAGACTAGTGCTGAATTCTCCGCGTAACCGTGCACTGTTTCTGACCATTCCCCATTCGCTATTTCCTATTCCCGGCTTTAAGACATGAACCGCAAAGGCGACAAATCCCTCATCGTTGGACTGGACATCGGCACCTCCAAGGTCGTCGCGCTGGTCGGCGAGTACTCGCCAGGCAATCCGATCGAAGTGATCGGCATCGGTTCGCATGAATCGCGCGGCCTCAAGCGCGGCGTGGTGGTGGACATCGAATCCACCGTGCAGTCGATCCAGCGCGCGGTGGAAGAAGCCGAGCTGATGGCCGGCTGCGAAATCCGCTCGGTGTACGCATCGATTTCCGGCAACCATGTGCAATGCAAGAACTCGCCCGGCATCGTGCCGATCCGCGACGGCGAAGTGACCTGGAGCGATCTGGAGCGCGTGCTGGATGCGGCCAAGGCCGTGGCCATTCCTGCCGACCAGCGTATCCTGCATGCGATCCCGCGCGAGTACGTGCTGGACGATTCGCAGGAAGGCATCCGCAATCCGGTCGGCATGACCGGCGTGCGCCTGGAGGTGCACGCCCATCTGGTGGTGTGCGCGCAATCGGCTGCGGCCAACATCACCAAGTGCGTGCAGAAGTGCGGCCTGCAGGTCGACGATCTGGTGCTGTCGTCGCTGGCATCGTCAGTAGCGGTATTGACTGCCGACGAGCGCGAGCTAGGCGTGGTGCTGGTGGACATCGGCGCTGGCACCACCGACCTGGCGGTCTACGTGCAGGGCGCGATCTGCCACACCGCATCCTTGCCGATCGCTGGCGACCATGTCACCAACGACATCGCGCACATGCTGCGCACGCCAACCCCGGAAGCCGAGCAGATCAAGGTGCGTTACGCCTGCGCGCTGGCGCAGCTGGCCACCGCTGAAGAAAGCATCCAGGTGCCGTCGGTCGGCGATCGCCCGCCGCGTCGCATGCCACGGCATGCGCTCGCGCAGGCCGTGCAGGGTCGCTACGAAGAAATTTTCGAAATGGTGCAGGCCGAACTGCGCCGCTCCGGTTTCGAAGAAATGGTGCGCGCCGGCATGGTGCTCACCGGCGGCGCCTCGAAGATGGAAGGCGTGGTGGAGCTTGCCGAAGAAATGTTGCAGATGCCGGTGCGCGTGGGCATTCCGCAGCATGTCACCGGTCTGGGCGAAGTCGTCGGCAACCCGGTACACGCCTCCGGCGTGGGCCTGTTGTTGATGGGCAGTCAGATCGAACACCCACGCCGCCCATCGATCCCGACCGGACGTGCAGGGAGTTTGTTCAAGAAATTGAAGAATTGGTATCGCGGTGAATTCTGAGGTGCCGGGAGTTGGAATTCGGGATTTGGGATTGGTAAGAGCGAAAGAAAAAGCACAGTGGCAGCAAAGATTTAAGTGGAGAGCGGCAAGCGGGCAGGCGGTAAAATTTTTTTGCAGGCATTGCGTCGAGGAGCAGGTGCGGTGAGTCGTAGAGCGCAACAGCGCATCTACGGTCCCGACAACCGAGACCCGACTTTCAAACAACAACACTCGCCGTGATGCGGAGTGGGCAGGGACCAGCACTTGCGAATCCCCAATCCCACCTCCCCAATCCCGGCTCAAGAGGACACTGACATGGCACATTTTGAACTGATCGAAAAGATGGCTCCCAACGCGGTAATCAAGGTCGTTGGTGTGGGCGGCGGCGGCGGCAATGCCGTCGCGCACATGGTCAACACCAACGTCGATGGCGTGGAATTCATCACCGCCAATACCGACTCGCAGGCGATCAAGAACTGCGGCGCCAAGTTGCAGCTGCAGCTCGGTACCAACGTGACCAAGGGCCTGGGCGCAGGCGCGAATCCGGAAGTCGGCCGTCAGGCCGCGCTGGAAGATCGCGAACGCATCATGGACGCGCTGCAGGGTGCGGACATGGTGTTCATTACCGCCGGCATGGGCGGCGGCACCGGCACTGGTGCGGCACCGGTCGTTGCGCAGCTGGCCAAGGAGATGGGCATCCTGACCGTTGCCGTCGTCACCAAGCCGTTCCCGTTCGAAGGCCGTCGCCGCATGCAGGTCGCGCTGAAGGGCATCGAGGAACTGAGCCAGCATTGCGACTCGCTGATCACCATCCCGAACGAAAAGCTGATCACCGTGCTTGGCCGCAACGCCACCATGATCCAGGCCTTCCGTGCCGCCAACGACGTGCTGCAGGGCGCCGTGCAGGGCATCGCCGATCTGATCGTGCGTCCGGGCCTGATCAACGTCGACTTCGCCGACGTGCGCACCGTGATGTCGGAGATGGGCCTGGCCATGATGGGCACCGGCTCGGCACGCGGCGACGATCGCGCGCAGGCCGCTGCCGAAGCCGCCATCCAGAACCCGCTGCTGGACGACGTCAACCTGGCCGGTGCCAACGGCATCCTGGTCAACATCACCGCCGGCCCGGACTTCACCATGTCCGAGTTCGACGAAATCGGCCGCACCATCGAAGCGTTTGCCTCGGAAGATGCGACCGTGGTCGTCGGTACCGTGCTTGACCCGGACATGCAGGACGAAGTGCGCGTCACCGTCGTGGCCACTGGCTTGAACCGTGCGGTTGCACGTCAGACCCAGCGTTCGGACCAACGCGCGCCGATCAAGTTGGTGCGCAACGCCACCACCGGCCAGCCAGAGTTCGGCGATTTCGAGACCAGCGGCGGCGATGCAGTGTCCAAGGCGGTCGGCGGCAGCATGGGTCTGGGCCTGCGTCGTCCCAGCAGCGATTCGGTCGGCAGCAGCAACAGCGGCGGCGGTTCGACTGCGCCGGCGGCAGACCTGCCCAACGATTACCTGGATATCCCGGCGTTCCTGCGCCGCCAGGCAGACTGACGCTGCAACGCGATGCCACTTCGGTGGCGCCGTCCGCAATGCCCCGAGGTTCGCTTCGGGGTTGCAATGCCATGTCCTCTTTCTGCCGGACCGATCATTTGATCCGGCAGCTTTTGCAGTGGCGTGACCGGTCGATTACAGTTGCCGTCAGGCGCGACTTGTTAAAATTCGGATAAGCTCAAACAATTGGACAGCCGCTTCGGCGCCTGTCTGCATTGTTCATCCAGACTTCGCATATGACCCAGCAACGCACTCTCAAAAACACCATTCGCGCCACCGGCGTCGGCCTGCACAGCGGCGACAAGGTGTATATGACGCTACGACCGGCTCAGGTCGATCATGGCGTGGTGTTCCGGCGTGTGGATCTGGAACCGGTCGTGGAAGTCCCCGCCGATGCCAAGCTGGTCACCGAAACCACGCTGTGTACCGGCTTGACCTGCAACGGCGCCAAGATCCAGACCGTCGAACATCTGATGTCCGCGCTGGCCGGTCTGGGTGTCGACAATGTCATCGTCGAACTGTCCTCGGCCGAGTTGCCGATCATGGATGGTTCGTCCGGCCCGTTCGTGTTCCTGCTCCAGTCGGCAGGCATCGTCGAGCAGCACAAGGCCAAGCGCTTCATCCGCATTAAGCAGACGGTGGAAGTGCGCGAAGGCGACAAGGTCGCGCGCTTCGAACCGTACGAGGGCTATAAGCTCGGTTTCACCATCGAATTCAATCACCCGATGATCCCGGCCAAGCAGTCGCGCCAGGAAATCGAGTTCTCCACCTCGGCCTACGTCAAGGAAATCTCGCGCGCCCGCACCTTCGGCTTCATGCGCGACCTTGAATACATGCGCGAGCGCAATCTGGGCCTGGGTGGCTCGATGGACAACGCCATCGTGCTGGACGAGTTCCGCGTGCTCAATGAGGACGGCCTGCGTTACACCAACGAATTCGTGCGCCACAAGATACTGGACGCCATCGGCGACCTGTATCTGGCCGGCGGCGCCATACTTGGCGCCTACGAAGGCTTCAAATCCGGCCACGCACTCAACAACAAGCTGGTGCGTGCGCTGCTCGCCGATCAGGCCGCCTGGGAATGGGTCAGCTTCCCGGAAGGCACCGAGCAACCGCCGGTCACCTACGCCAGTCCTGTCTACGCCTGATGTCGGGGAATGCCGCAGTCTGCGCCAAAAGTGTGAAATCCATCGAATTTACACTCCATTCTTAACGTTTATTTAATGCTTCCCTAACTCCTGCTGGCCGTACGCTCGCTAGGATGCTTTAGCCCGCCTGCGGTGTTCGCAATTCTTTCACGCACTGGCGGCCGCTTCGAGCAGGCGGTAAGGGCATCACCGTTTGGTCGGTGCAACGTCCTGCAGAGAGGCCAATGCGTCGCGCAACCCCTTGTGCGTCGCTTCGGAAACAGGGCGCGGACGCTCATGGTCTTGCGGCATTGGGGAATGCAGTGGGGTCGTGATGGTCTTGATGGTCACTGCGGTGGCCTTCATTCCGATGGATCGGGCGGCATCCAATAATTGGGTCTCGGCAAGCCGCAACCTGGCATGCCAGACCGGTGAATCAACTAAAAAAACGAGTTGTTCGCCTCTGACATTGGCCAACCGGCAACGGGTGGCCAAATGGGGCGGTAACAGGGGGCGCAACTGCCGGTCCAGCGCATCGAGCCACAAGGCACGGCGCAAGGGGTCGCCAGTCTTCTCCCCCAACGCGGCCTCGATGGCCTGCTTTGGAGTGGAAGGGGTGCGTGCGTTGGACTTGGGCTTGGACATGACACTCATATGGCGTTGAAGAAAGTCGTAATCAAATCTCGCGAGACTCGGGTGCAGCGTGTGGCCCGGAATTTCCAGGGCTTCGCTGCGGATCGACCGATGATATTGCTCGGCGCAGTGTTGGGTCTGGGCATGTTGATCGGCGTCGGTGCGAGCACCGCCATCGGCATGGTGACCAATTCCACGCTCAAGGCCAAGGTCGTCCAGCAGCAGGCCGAGCTTGCACAGGCGCAGCGCGCCTCGCAGGCACAGGTCAATGCACTGGCCGCCCGCCTGGGCGAGCTGCAGGCGCAGGCCACCCGCCTCAATGCATTGGGCGAGCGGCTGACCGAAATGGGCAAGTTGAAGGACGGCGAGTTCGACTTCGACGAGCCGGTCGGCGTCGGTGGCGGCAATGAGCCGGTCAGCGACATGCCGGTCGAATCACTCAAGGAGACGCTAGGGCAAGTCGAACAACAGTTTTCCGCCTCCGGCCAGCAATTGAACGTGCTTGCCTCGCTGATGTTCGATCATCAGCTCGAACAGAATTCGGTGCCCTCGCGGATGCCGATTCGCAATACTTACATCACCTCGGGCTTCGGCGGCCGCGCCGATCCGTTCGATGGTGGCTCGGGCTTTCATAAAGGCGTGGACTTCCACGCTAACGTGGGCGACCCGGTGATGTCGGTCGCCGATGGTGTGGTCAGCTACGCTGGCGTGCGCGGCGGCTACGGCAACGTTGTCGAAGTGGACCACGGCAACGGTTACGTGACCCGCTACGCGCACAACTCGCGGTTGGTGGTGAAGGTGGGCGATCTGGTGCGCGCAGGCCAGCAAGTAGCCAAGGCTGGCTCCAGTGGCCGTTCCACCGGTGCGCACGTGCATTTCGAGGTATGGGCGGACGGGCGTGTGGTCAATCCGCGCAAGTTCCTGGGTGATACCAACACGCCGGTAGGGCGTCGAGGGCGCGGTTGACGCAGGCGTGGGCGGTGCTTGATTCGTGAAGGCCCGCCCCAAGCTACAATGGGGCGTTGCCATCGACAGGGCGCAGTGCGCCCTGTTTTGTTTACGGAGGTCGGGCCTGTGGGGACCGGCGTCGGTCAAACCGTTCCTTTTCAACCGGTTTCTTCAATGATCAACAGTCTGCTTACCCGTGTCTTTGGCAGTCGTAACGAACGCCAGCTGCGCCAGCTCGACCGCCTCGTCATCCAGATCAATGCACTTGAGCCGGCGACCGAGAAGCTTTCCGACGCCGAGCTGCAAGCCAAGACCTCGGAATTCAAGCAGCGGCTTGCCGCCGGCGAGCCACTGGACAAGATGCTTCCCGAGGCGTTTGCAGTGTGCCGCGAGGCTAGCCGGCGCGTGCTCGGCATGCGCCACTACGATGTGCAGCTGATCGGCGGCATGGTGCTGCATCTGGGCAAGATCGCCGAGATGCGCACCGGTGAAGGCAAGACCCTGGTGGCCACGCTGCCGGTGTACCTAAACGCGCTGCAGGGCGAGGGCGTGCACGTGGTCACGGTGAACGATTATCTGGCGCGCCGCGATGCCGCGCAGATGGGCAAGCTGTACAACTGGCTTGGCTTGAGCGTAGGCGTGGTGTATCCAGGCATGCCGCATAGCGACAAGCGCGAAGCCTACGGCAGCGATATCACCTACGGTACCAACAACGAGTTCGGCTTCGATTACCTGCGCGACAACATGGCGCTGTCGCGGGCCGACCGTTATCAACGCAATCTGCATTACGCGATCGTCGACGAAGTCGACTCGATCCTGATCGATGAAGCACGCACCCCGCTGATCATTTCCGGCCCGGCCGACGAATCGCCTGAGTTGTACATCCGCGTCAACCGCATCGTGCCGCAGCTGACCAAGCAGGAAAGCGAAGAAGGCGAGGGCGATTACTGGATCGACGAAAAGGGCAAGCAGGTGCATCTTTCCGAGGCAGGCATGGGCCACGCCGAAGAACTGTTGATGCAGGCCGGCATTCTGGAAAATGCCGAAGACGGCCTGTACGCCGCGCAGAATCTGAGCGTGGTGCATCACCTCAATGCTGCGCTGCGTGCGCATGCGATCTATCAGCGCGATGTGGACTACATCGTGCGCGATGGTGAAGTGGTGATCGTCGACGAATTCACCGGCCGTACGCTGTCCGGGCGCCGCTGGTCCGACGGCCTGCATCAGGCGGTCGAGGCCAAGGAAGGCGTGCCGGTGCAGCGCGAGAATCAGACGCTGGCCAGCATTACCTTCCAGAACCTGTTCCGCATGTACAAGAAGCTGTCCGGCATGACCGGTACGGCCGACACCGAAGCCTACGAATTCCAGAGCATCTATGGCCTGGAAGTAGTGGTGATTCCGACCAACCGCCCGACCGTGCGCAAGGACCATCCGGATCAGGTGTTCCTCAACCGCAAGGGCAAGTTCAACGCGGTGCTGGCCGACATCGAAGACTGCGCCAAGCGCGGCCAGCCGGTGCTGGTGGGTACCACCTCGATCGAGACCTCGGAGATGCTGTCCGAGCATCTGCGCAAGGCCGGCGTGAAGCACGAAGTGCTCAACGCCAAGCAGCACGAGCGCGAAGCCACCATCGTGGCCAACGCCGGCCAGCCGGGCGCAGTCACCATCGCCACCAACATGGCCGGTCGCGGTACCGACATCGTGCTGGGCGGTTCGCTGGAAACCGAGCTGCATGGCATAGGCGAGGACATCAGCGACGCGCAGCGCTCTGCTGCCAAGACCGAATGGCAGCGTCGTCACGATGCTGTCAAGGCGGCTGGTGGCCTGCACATCATCGGCACCGAGCGGCACGAGTCGCGCCGTATCGACAACCAGCTGCGCGGCCGTGCCGGCCGTCAGGGTGACCCGGGTTCGTCGCGCTTCTATCTGTCGCTGGAAGACAATCTGATGCGCATCTTCGCCTCGGACTGGGTGCAAAAGGCGATGCGCATGATGGGCATGAAGGAGGACGACGTCATCGAAGATCGGCTGGTCAGCCGGCAGATCGAAAAAGCGCAGCGCAAGGTTGAAGCGCACAACTTCGACATCCGCAAGAACCTGCTGGACTTCGACGACGTCAACAACGATCAGCGCAAGGTGATCTACGCCCAGCGCGACGAATTGCTGGATGCCGAATCGATCAAGGACAACGTTGATGGCATCCGTGGCGATGTGATTTACGACCTGGTTGCGCGTTTCGTGCCGCCCAATTCGGTGGACGAGCAGTGGGACCTCAAGGGCCTGGAAGCCACGCTGGAATCCGAGTTGGGCATGTCGCTTGCGCTGAGCGAGATGGCACACACGCAGGAAGAACTGGATGCCGAGCAGATGACGGCCAAGGTGCAGGCGGCGGTGGATGCTCACTTTGCCGAGAAGGAAGCGGCGGTGGGCAACGACACCATGCGCGCGCTCGAAAAGCACGTGATGCTGACAATGCTCGATCAGGGCTGGAAAGAGCATCTGGCCAAAATGGATTACCTGCGTCAGGGTATTTATCTGCGCGGGTATGCGCAGAAGCAGCCCAAGCAGGAATACAAGAAGGAGGCGTTCGAGCTGTTCTCCGAGATGCTGGAGAACGTCAAGCGCGAAGTGATCAACTTGCTGGCGCGCGTGCGCATCCGCAGCGAAGAAGAAGTGGCCGAGCTGGAAGAGCAGGAGCGTGTCCAGGCGCAAGCGCGCTTGATGGCCTCGCAGTTCCAGCACCAGGATGTCGGCGGCTACGGTGCCGAGGAGGAAGTAGAGCAGATGCAGGGCGGCAAAGCGCCGGTGCCGGTGTCGCAGGTCATCCGCGACGAGCCCAAGGTCGGCCGCAACGATCCTTGCCCCTGCGGCAGCGGTAAGAAGTACAAGCACTGCCACGGTCAACTCAGCTGAGCTGAGTTGACCGTGTTGCAGCCCGCTTTGCGGGCTGCAACACCCAGTGTCCGCATCGCGGACACTGGGTGCACGGTACTCCTCCGATCCCCGCGCCTTTGCCGCGCCCCCTTACCAAGGGGGCTCTACTTACGAAGGGGGGGCGTGGGGGCGTATGCTCAAGTACACGTCTTGCGTGGAGTGCGGTCATGTCGCTGTCCAGCCAGCAACTGAAGGTGTTCGTGCCTGCACGCGACTACGCGTTGTCGCAGCGCTTCTATCGCGCGCTGGGCTTCGTGCAGGAAGACGAGGTGGGCAACGTGACATGCTTCCGGCATGGCACGCATTGCGCGTTCTTGCTGCAGGATTTCTATCTGCGCGAGCTGGCCGAAAATCTCATGCTGCACCTGTGGGTGGACGATGCCGATGGCTGGTGGCAGCACGTGCACGACACCGGGCTGGACGAGCAGTTCGGGGTGACCTGTAGCGCGCCGGAAGATCGGCCGTGGGGCGCACGCGATTTCATCTTGCATGATCCCAGTGGGGTGCTCTGGCGGATCGGGCATCCGTTGTAGGGCCGGGATTTGGGATTTGGGATTCGCAAAGGCACGCGTGCTCAGCGCTTTGACCAATCGCCAATCCCAACTCTCCAATCCCGGCACTCAAGCGATTGCGCTGAACCGCTCACTCGCGGCACTCTTGCAGCATGCCTGATTCTCTCAGATCCATTCACGTCGTTGCTGGCGTGATCGCCGACCCCCGCGGCCGCATCCTGCTGACCCGCCGCACCGAAACCCGCGACATGCCTGGCCTGTGGGAATTCCCGGGCGGCAAGCGCGAGCTTGGCGAGACATCCGAACAAGCACTTGTGCGCGAGCTCAACGAGGAGCTTGGCATCGATGCCCAGGTGGGCGAGTGGCTGATGGACGTGCCGCAGCTGTATCCCGACAAGCGCCTGCGCCTGGAAGTGCGCCATATCACCGCCTGGAAAGGCAGCCCGCGCGGTCGCGAAGGCCAGGCGATGACCTGGGTGGCCGCAGACAAGTTGACCCGCTATTCGATGCCGCCAGCCGATGTGCCGGTAGTCGGCGTGCTGCGCCAGCCCGACCGCTATCTGATCACCCCCGAACCCGACGACGATGTGCTGTGGCTGGAAGGTCTGGAACGCGCACTGCAGGGCGGGATCACGCGCATCCAGTTGCGCGCGCGGCAGGCCGAGGCCGCGCGCTGGAAGGCCTTGCTGCAACAGGTGATGAGTCTACGAGGTCGGGCACGTGCTCAGTTGCTGCTCAACCGCGATATCGCACTGGCCAGTGAACTCGGCATCGGTGTGCATCTGGGCTCGGAGCAATTGGCAGGATTGCAGGAACGTCCGGTGCCGGCAGAACAGGTGGTCGCCGCCTCCTGTCATGGGTTGGAGGATCTGCGCAACGCGCAGCGGATCGGCTGCGATTTCGCGGTACTGGGTCCGGTGAAGGCCACCGCGTCGCATCCGGGTGCGGCACCGCTGGGATGGGACGGTTTTGAGACCTTGCGCGAGCAGGTCTCGCTGCCGATCTACGCGCTCGGCGGCATGCAGGTCGATGACCTGCGCGAGGCGCGTTCGCATGGCGCGCAGGGCATCGCGGCGATTCGCTCGCTTTGGTCGCAATGACAGCACCTTGTTGGGTGGTGTCCGCGTCGCTGGGTAATCGCGTGCGGCGATGCTTGCTGTTGTTGGCGTTGCCAACGGGGCGTAGCGAGTGCCGTCAGGTCGGTGCGGACACGTGCGCATAACAAGGTTGCGCGAATGTTGAAGCACCGGCTGCACCCGCTTGGCGATTGCGCAGTCGTTTTGCCGGCCTAAAACGTCACCCAGAAGCAGTTGTATTGCCGGCGTAGTCGCAACACGCTGCGCGCGGGCATGCCGCTGGATTGGTTCTGTTCCAGTCGTAGGCCCCACGGTCGTGGGCGGCTGGGATGTTCGGGAAGTGGCGCATCGATCGCACTGCCATCCAGCGATGGCGTAGGTGCGGTGCTATCGGCGTCCAAGGTCGGCGTGTCGCTTTGCGGGTACATCGGCGCGATGTCCAGCAATGGGCGTTGCACGATCGCCTCTAGGCGGCTCAACACCTGATCGGCGTCTGCGTCGGACTGGCCGCTCCACAGATACAGGCTGGACAGGCGGTTGACGTCGCGGCTGTCCACCGCAGTCTGCAGCAACGACACCAGCTCGCTCAGTCGCCGCGGGCAGCCGTAGCGATACAAGCCGGTGTCGCCCTGCGCGCGCGTGGACGGCGGCGCGCGAGGCGCGGCGTCGACATCTTCACAGCGCCGGTCGGTGAACGTGGCTTGCCCGTCCGGCGAGACGCAGCGATGAATTTCCTGCGCCTGCACGCGCGCGGCGGGATAGAAGCAGAGCAACAACAACAGGGGCAGGAGGCGAGGCATCGGCGCAGCGTAGCGGTGCGCGTGTGAGCCGGCGAGCAACGCGCCGGGACCATACACGCTTGCCCGGCGCTCGCTACTCACGCGCGTGCTTGCAAGGGATGTGCTTGCGACAGACATGCCAGCGAAGAACGCGTCTTCAACGGTGCCGCTCAGCGCCCCAGCAACTGCAGCACCTGCGTGGTCGGTTTGGCTAGATTGAGCGTGTAGAAGTGCAGCGCCGGTGCGCCGCCTGCGATCAGGCGCTCGCACAAGGTGGCTACCACTTCCGCACCGAAGGCGCGCACCGCATCGGCGTCGTCGCCGTAGGACTGCATCTTCTTGCCGATCCAGCGCGGAATCTCCGCGCCGCACTGCTCGGAAAAACGCCGCAGCTGCGAGAAATTGGAGATCGGCATGATGCCCGGAATGATCGGAACCTCCACGCCTATGCGCCGCACCGCATCGCGGAAATGAAAGTACGCATCGGCGTTGTAGAAATACTGGGTGATCGCTGCATCCGCGCCCGCGTCCACCTTGGCCTTGAAATAGCGCAGATCGCTCAGCGCATCGACCGCCTGCGGATGGGTTTCCGGATAGGCACCCACTTCGATACGAAAGGCGTCGCCGTGCTCGGCGCGGATGAAGGCAATCAGGTCCGATGCGTAACGCAGATCGCCCGGATGGCCCATGCCGGAGGGCAGATCCCCTCGCAGCGCGACGATGCGCTTACAGCCGAGCGCTCGGTAGAGCTTGAGCAGCTCGCGAATTTCCTGGCGGCTGCCACCCACGCAAGACAGATGGGGTGCGGCTTCGAAACCGTGCTTCTGCTTGAGGTGGCGCACTGTCTCAGAAGTGTAGCTGAGCGTGGAGCCGCCAGCGCCGAAGGTGCACGACACGTACTCCGGCGCGTAGCCCTTCAACTTGGCTGAGGTGCGGTCCAACTGCGCGCACTGGTCGTCGTTTTTGGGCGGGTAGAACTCGAAACTGAGATGCGTCATCGCGGCAGGTCCGGCGGATCGTGCGGGCATAATATCGCTTCATCGCGATGAATGCATATTTGGTTGCGAGCGTCTCGATTGCGCGAGGGTCCCTGCCATCGAGCCGCTACGGGACACGCACCTGGAAAGGCAGGTTGGCGTAGCTGGCGTGGCCCTTGGTAGCGTGCACTTCCACCAACGGACGTTACTGGCCGGGCGCTGGTGCGGTGAGTCGTGCACGGCCGTCCTCTTCCACAGCGGTACCCATAGCGTAAGCAATGCTCCAGAGAATAGGCCAGCAAACGGGCATGCACGCACGAGCGCACCCTGTTCATGGTCGGGGCTGCTTGCGCTTGCGCGCTTCAACGCGCGGCGCACGCGGTAAGCTTCAGTCACCCCCACGCCACTTGATCGGAGCGCGACATGCAAGAAGAGGAACTGGAAGTAATCGCCGAATCGTTGGGCCGCATCTGGGTCGCGTTGGCGCGTAGCGTCGGCGACCTGGCGCTTGCCCTGGCCGAGCAGCCCGGCGTGGATGGCGACAAGCTGCTGAGCGATTTTGCGGCACGCTTGCCCTTGGGCCAGGATGACGGCACCTCGAAAGTCTTCGAGGCGATTCGTCAGTACATCGATCGGGACCTCGCTCCCAGCGAAGAGTGAGGTCCTGCCCCGCGCGTCTGTCGAGTGCAGACGCGCGGAGGTGATGTGCAGTACCAGGCGTCGTGTCTTGTGCGCGGCCTGCCGGCCCAGCGTGCGTCCCACGCGTCGGTGTGTTGATCACCATCAAGCGCGTCGTGGGCTGGCTGTTGTGTGTGCGATCCCTTGATTCAACAGCGGTGACGCGTCGCGCATACGCGGTAGATTCCACACGGTTCGAGCGGGTTGATATCCGCGTCGTTTTCCGTTGGCGGAGCATCAACACTGCGTATGCGCCAAGCGTTGACAGACGCATGCCTACACTGGGCGCACTTTCCACGGAGTGCCTCCATGAGCGACACCACCATGACCGTCATCGCCATCCGCGATGGCAAGGGCGATGCCGATGCGCTGTATGCCAGCGAGCAAGCGCGGCCGCGTGCTGCGCCGGGGCAGGTGCTGATCCGCGTACATGCAGCCGGCATCAATCGGCCTGATCTGCTGCAGCGTGCTGGCCACTATCCGCCACCGCCCGATGCGCCGGAAACGCTGGGACTGGAAATCGCCGGCGAGATCGTGGAGCCGGCCGGTCGCTGGAAGATCGGCGATCGTGTGTGCGCACTGCTAGGCGGTGGCGGTTACGCACAGTACGCCGCAGTCGATGCGCGGCACGTGCTGCCGATTCCCGCCGGCATGGATCTGGCGCACGCCGCGGCGCTGCCGGAAACCATC
This sequence comes from Xanthomonas fragariae, assembly GCF_017603965.1. Lineage (NCBI taxonomy): Bacteria > Pseudomonadati > Pseudomonadota > Gammaproteobacteria > Lysobacterales > Lysobacteraceae > Xanthomonas > Xanthomonas fragariae. The sequence goes on from NZ_CP071955.1 coordinate 791,506, forward strand.
TTCACCGTCTACACCAATCTGTTCGAGCATGGCCGGTTGGCGGCCGGCGAGTGGCTGTTGTTGCACGGCGCCACTTCCGGAATCGGCGTCACCGCGATCCAGATGGCCAAAGCGGCTGGCGCGCACGTGCTGGCCACCGCACGTTCGGCCGGCAAGGCGGCGCAGGCGCGCGAGCTGGGTGCCGATGTGGCGATCGATTCCACCACCGACTCGTTTGTCGATGTGGCCAAGGCACACGGCGGTGTAGATGTGGCGCTTGACATGGTTGGCGCTGCGGTCTTCGCCGACACCTTGGAAGCACTCAATCCACGCGGACGCATCGTCTATATCGCGTCGCAAGCTGGTTCGAAAATCCAGGTGCCGATTCCGCTGCTGATGCGCAAGCAGGCGATCCTCACCGGCTCGACGCTGCGCCCGCGCAGTGCCGATGAAAAAGCGCGGCTGGCAGCGGAAGTGGAGCGCGTGGTGTGGCCGTGGATCGCGCAAGGCAAGATCCGCGTACTGCTCGATAAGCGCTTTGCGTTGAGCGAAGCCGCTGCGGCACATCGCTATCTGGAACAAGGCAGTCATCTGGGCAAGGTCGTGCTGGAAATGTGACTGCGATCGATCACCGGTCTGGCGGCGCGATTGCATGCCAGGGCCGCATCCGGGGTCCATCATCTTCAGCGTATGGCAGTTGTAGAAAGCGATACATTCCATCGCGTTACAGTGATGCCGTCAAGACGGGCCTGGCATCTGTAGGTTGACGCAAAGGTATAGCAAAACAAGCAAGTGCGATGTCTCGCGGCGGGCTTGGCCCTGACCCTACACTGCGCCGTCGCGTGCGTTCCTGCATCGCGCACTGCTGCGTCGGCCTGGCGCGCGCCCCATCGGGCGACCGTGCCGGGCAGTTACTCCCTCATCAGCACGAAGGTTTCGATGAAGCATCCAGACGCATTGCGTATTGCCCTTGTCGGTATCGGCAAGATCGCCCGCGACCAGCACGTGCCCACCATCGCCGCGCGCGATGACGTGCAGCTGGTGGCTACCGTGAGCCGACATGGCACGGTCGAAGGTGTGGCGGCCTATCAGACCTTGGAAGAGGCATTTGCTGCGCAGCCGCAGATCCAGGCGGTGGCATTGTGCACGCCGCCGGTCGGGCGGCATGCACTGGCGCAGACTGCGCTGAGTGTCGGTCGCCACGTGTTTCTAGAAAAGCCACCGACGGCGACGCTCGCTGAAATCCACGATCTGCGCGATGTGGCGCAACGTGCGCAACGTAGCCTGTTTACCAGTTGGCATTCGCGTTGCGCAGCCGGTGTGCAGCCGGCACGGCAATGGCTGGCCCACAAGCAGATCTTGCGTGCGCACATCACCTGGAAAGAAGACATTCGCCATTGGCATCCGGGGCAGGACTGGATTCTCGAACCCGGTGGCATGGGCGTGTTCGATCCCGGCATCAATGCGCTCTCCATCGTCACTCATCTGCTGCCGCGTGCGTTTGCACTGCGCGAAGCGGAACTGCACACGCCGGAAAATCGTCAGGCTCCGCTGTATGCCAAGCTCGCTTTTGTCGACACCGCCGGCGTGCTGGTGACCGCCGAATTCGACTTCCTGCAGACCGGCGATCAGCGCTGGGAGATCGAAGTGGAAACGACCAGCGGCCTGCTCACGCTCAGCGAAGGCGGTGCCAAGCTGCGTATCGATGGGCAACCGCAAACGCTACCTGCCTCTAGCGAATACGATGGCCTGTATCGGCGCTTTGTGCAGCTGGTGCGCGCTGGCGAGTCGGAGGTGGATGTTGCGCCGTTCGTGCATGTGGCCGATGCATTTCTGCTCGGTGCACGCACGGTCACGGCACCGTTTGCCTGGTAGGGTGTTGATCTGTCCAGGTCACTTGGCATTGAAAATACTGGCGTTTAGAGCGGCTAACAAAACGACTGCGCTCACCGCCAGGCGAGCGCGGCCGGTGCTCCGAATCGGCATGTACCACGCGCGTATACTCCGTTCCTCCGCGCCGTCCGCACCCACCTGACGACTGCTCGCTACGTTTTGTTAGCCGCTCTAAGGTGTCGGCGCATGCGCAAAGGTGCCGGGCACGACAGCGCAAAGCCGCCTATCGCGGCGATCACCTCGACGATGTACTTGCGCGCCACCACCAAACCTGCTTGCCTTGCCGATCCAGCGGTGCCAGCACGCTGTCGTAATAGCGCGCGTACATGCCCATCCAGTGTTCGTCATCGGGCGGCGCGCCATTGGCATCATGGGAGCAGAGGTCGTACAGGCGGTGGCCGATCGATTTCTTGATCAAATTTTTTTCTTGCAGGCGAATTCTTGCAGGCGAAGATGCCGATATCGCGCTCCACCAGCGTGTCGCTGGAGATCACCTGTTGCCTGCGTTCGGCTCTTTCCAGGAGGATCGTTGCGGTCGCCTGTGCGCGCTCGCGTGTCGACACGTGCACCTCTTCGAAACACAGTGCGCGCTATCTCACAAAACGTGCCGCCTGCTGTGCCTGACGAAGGCCGAGCGGGATCAAAGGCGAGCTCTGCACGCCAGCAAAATAGTTCTGTTCGTCGTTGGAGAGGGATTGGCCATGACGTACAAAGTAGAGAGGCATTGCGTTTTTCCGGTGTGCTCTACTGTTCAATGAAACTGAGCGCACTGCCAGACGGATGGCAGCGTGCTCTGCTCGCGGTCAAATGTTCTACATGATTGCCCGGCAACGCTTGCCCTATCAGAGCCGGATCCACCAACTGTTGCATGCTGGCGTGTGCCGAATGCGTTGCAAACCGGGTTGAACAGCTGGAAGTCGTAGGCCGCGTGCGGCGCGGACTGCAGATACGGCGCAAGGAACTGATCGTCATCGCCTTTATCGGTGTCGTCGCCGGTGATCACTTGGCCGAACACATACATCCCGGAGCGGATGTCTGCATCGAAGATGCGATTGAGATGATCTATAAGGCCATGTGCTTGGGTCCGGACATCGCATAAACGTGTGTGTGGTTGCATGTTGAAGCGGTACGTCGTTGCAGATGCATGTGCGATGCCAGTGTTGCCGAGCGGCATCCAGGCCGCAAGCACAGGACAGCCGATGCAGTCGCTTGGCGGAGAGCGGTGAACCGACTGTGCATCTGTCGTTGTCTCTGCTGCTCTGCGTACTGGACGATGCGCGAGCTCATCCCGCACGCCAGGATCGCGTGCGGGCCGCTAAACTGTGCGCACACCCACCGGTCACCGATGCTCATGCGCAATCCACTGCAAGAACAGCTGCTAAAGGCTGGGCTGGTCAAAAAAGCCCAGGTGGACAAGGTCGCGCGCGAGCAGTTCAAGCAGCGTCATGCCAAGGGTGTGGCGGTGGCGCCTGCGGACGCGGACAAGGTCGATGCGGCGCGTCTGCAGGCCGAACGCGCCGAACGCGATCGTGCGCTGGCCGAAGAGCGCAATGTCCAGTTGCGCCGTCAGGAAGCGTTGGCCCAGGTTCGGCAGATCGTGAAGACCAGCAAGGTCAAGCGCGAAGGCGAGATCGCCTACCGTTTTAACGATGGCAGCGTCATCCGCAGCGTATTGGTCAACCCAACGCTGCGCAACCAGTTGGCCGGTGGCGCATTGGTGATCGTGCGCTACGGCGATGGCTTCGAGCTGATCCCGCGCGCGGCCGCAGACAAGGTCTATAGCCGCGATGCAGAGACTGTGGTGCTGGATCATGGCCGCAACAGCGCGCCGACATCGGCGGACAGCGACGACGACGATTACAGCCAGTTCAAGGTGCCGGACGATCTGATCTGGTAAGTGGCCGCGTGTCAAGCTGCGCGCTACCCTGGCTTTCTTTGTCACTACTCATCTGGTCATGTCGATCGTTCTTACGCCGTTCGCCCGTACCCGTTTGTTTCCGCGCGATGGCCGTCGCACTGCCATCCAGGGCTGCACGCCCGAGCAATTCGTCCAGCGGCTCAATGACGAAATGCCGCTGCGCGTGATTGAAGGCTATGCACCGTTTTGCCAGTTGCATGTGCACCGTAACTGGACCCCGACCCGCTGCCTCACTGCGCCCATCACCGACGACAATCGGCACCTGTTGCGTTCCGGCTATGAAGCGCGCAGCAGGCAGGAATTGCCGGTGCTGGTGCGTTGGTTCGAAGGTGTCGAGCCGCCGGTGGCCGGATACCTGCTGCCCATCCTCTACAGTGGCGATCAGTTGGCCAAGGAAGGCTCGCCCATCGCTGCGGAGTGGGGCGTGGTCGGCTGTCTCTACACCGCCGAGCCGGACGAAATCCCGATGGCGCCGATCACCATGTTGCGTAATGCATTGGGGGTGGAAGAAGGCGGCTCCGGCGTTCCACTGGATCGTGACGCGTATCGGCGCAGCGTGGCGTTTTGGGAGCGCAACGCGAATTGGCGCCCGTAGCCGGTATGCGTCTGGCTCCCTGCGCAGTTTTCTCGCGCAGTGAGCGAGGTGCTTGCCGGACGCTCACCTGCACAGCGATGCAGTGCGGTGCCGTGTTGTTGCAGCGAGAGTGCAGGTCGTAATTCGGCAGGCTTTCTAGAACCGATATTCGGCATTCACCGACGCCATATCGCTGCTCAGGTCTACATCGAATTTCTTGGCGTTGTAATGGTCGTAGTTCACGCCGAGGCTGAAATGCTCGCCCAGGTTGTAACCGACGCCTGCGCCCGCATACCATGACAGCTTGTCCAGATCGGAGCGATCGGACACTGTGTCCTCGCTCAGGCCATGGCCCTTCCAGCCGTAGAGTCCGCCGCGTATTCCGGCGTACCACTTGTCCCCCAGTGCGAATCGCTGGTTCAGGCCAACGGTCCAGCCATGAAGCTCGCTTTCATCCTCGATCACCGAGCCGCCGTTGAAAAGATTGCTTGCCTGAATATTGCCCAGATCGTTGTAACCCACCTCAAGGCCGATCGACAGCCAAGGAAATAAGACGTTCCGGCGATAACCGACGGAAACGCTGTAGCCGGTATCGCCTCCATCGTAGGCTCCGCTCTTGAGCGACGTACGGCCGGCGCCACCGTTGACGAACCAACCTGTACCGTCGGCATAGGTCTGTGCAAACACATCGGGTGCTGCCGTCATTGCCAGCGCCGAAAGGGCCAAAGCGACCATGGTGTTCTTCATGAGCATTTCTCTCGAGTGTGCGAGTACGGGGAGTGATGCACGCAGGTATCCGGTGACAGAGGATGAGCGTGGCGACGCGACGTTATCCAGCTGAGTTTGGAAAGTTGTTAGGCGCAGTCACGGGCGCTGGGCAGCCGGTGTCCTCACAAATGTCTTTGGGTGGGAGCGCCCTGGTCGGTTGCTTCGCCGCTACGCATACAGCTGCGCTCTGCGTCGTAGGGAGTGGAATTTCATTTGGGATGGTGGTAGATATAAAGCAGTTGCACATGGCTTTAGAGCGGCTAACAAAATGACTGCGCCGCCGCCAGGCGAGCGCGGCCGGTGCTCGAAATCGGCATGTACCACGCGTACACTCCGGTTGCTCCGCGCCGTCCGCACCCACCTGATGACTGCTCGCTGCGTTTTGTTAGCTGCTCTTAGTCCTACTGTGTCATAAATAGGTTATCCTGCAAGCAGTCTCTCCCACGGCGGGATCGTGATGGCCGCAGTCAGCAACAAAGCGCGTTTCTCCGCTTATCTCGATGAACTCTCCGCTGCGCTCGGTCATGCTGACCGCACTGCGGGCCTGCGAGGCTATTGCAGTGCGTTGATGCTGCCTTTGGAGCGCAAGAGTGTTGAGCCCCTGGCTGCTCATCTGGATCCGCTTCGAACCAGGGCTCGCCATCAAGCCTTGCACCACTTCGTGGCCAAATCAGAGTGGTCCGATGCGGCCATGTTGGAGCGGGTTCGTCAGTACGTTTCGTCGCTGCTGGATTTGAAAGACGAGGTGTACTGGATCGTGGGCGACACGGGTTTTCGCAAGAAGGGCAGGTATTCGGTCGGTGTGGCCCGACAGGACTGCGGCGAGATCGGCAAGCAGGACAATTGCCAGGTGGCCGTGAGCGTATCGTTGGCGACGCCGGCAGCGAGCATTCCGATCGCTTTCAGGCTGTATCTGCCTGAAGACTGGGCCAGCGATGCAGCACGCCGGGGAAAAGCGGGAATTCCCCACGAGATTGAGTTCGCGACCAAACCGCAGATCGCACTGGCGCAGATGAAAGCAGCCCATGCCACGGGAGTGGCGCGCGGCACGGTGTTGGCCGATGCAGCCTATGGCAGCAATACGGCCTGGCGTGACGCGCTGGCTTGCCTGGAACTGAACTATGCGGTGGGAATCGTGTCGAGCGTGAAAGTCTGGCCGCCCGGACAAAGGCCCGAATCGCCGGCGGCGTGGAAAGGCCAAGGCCGACCTCCGGTTCGCCATCGTCGTACAGCCGACCATCAGCCACAGTCGGTGCAAGCGCTGGCGCTGTCGTTACCCTCCCGCGCCTTCAGGACAGTCGCGTGGCGGGAAGGCGGCAACGCACCGTTGTCGGGACGTTTCGCCGCCGTACGCGTACGTGCAGCACAAGGTGATCGCTTGCGTCAGGAGGAATGGCTGTTGATCGAATGGCCCAAAGGCCAAGACAGGCCGACCCGATACTTTCTGTCCAACCTGCCGGCAAACACGCCGCGCAAGGATCTGGTAAGGACGGTCAAGGCGCGCTGGCGGATTGAACGCGATTATCAGGATCTGAAACAGGAATTTGGCCTGGATCACTACGAAGGCCGTGGCTGGCGGGGCTTCCATCATCACGCGACGTTATGCATCGCTGCCTATGGGTACCTGGTTGCTGAACGCTTGCGCGGGGCGCATCAAAAAAAACCCTCGGAATGCGCGGAATCTCCCTTACCCGAGAAGTACCGACCGCGCGGCAAGGCAATCGCGCGCCCAGCGCCACGCGAGCGACTCGATCGCGACGCTGCGCTGGACAATCGCCATGGACATCGCAGCGGCACTACTTGACGGGATGCCTCCGCATCTGCGGATTTAATGACACAGTAGGATTAGGGAAGCGCTGAACAACTCACGACGTGGCGAATGAAATCAGAATGTTGCTCAAACGCGACAACCGTCCATACTGAAACTCAAGCGCTTATGCATAGTGGCGATTGTTTGAGTTGTTGATCTAAAGCGCATGCAAGCGTTGTTCAGAGCTTCCCTGGAGAGGAGCGCTGTTATAGGCCGCATTGTGAGCGAGCGTTGGAACAGGAGAATCACATGACCTTGCAGGTCATCGGCGCCGGCCTTGGTCGAACCGGCACTTTGTCGTTGAAGTTCGCGCTCGAACATCTGGGGTTCGGGCCCTGCTACCACGCGACCGAGGTTGCCGCGACCATGCGGAGGTCGGTGCCGCTGTGGAACGCAGTCGAACGCGGAGCGCCTGACTGGAAGGCGATTTTCGCTGGCTATCGATCGACCACCGATCATCCAGGCTGCTATTACTGGCAACAGCTGATGGATGTTTACGACCAAGCCAAGGTGATCCTAACGGTGCGTGATCCCGATAGCTGGTTCGATTCAGTAACTCATACGATCCTGGCACCCAATCGCAAAAGCACGTTTCTTGGCCCGGAGGGTGAAACGTTCAGTAGGTTCCTGAAGCATCATTTCGTCGATCATATGGACGATAGCGCCTTCATGGCCGAGTGAACCGCCCCGGGATTTCGGGAGGCTCCAACTCTTGAGAAGATGGAGCGATGAGCAAGACGAAGTATTCACCGGAAGTACGAGCGCGCGCGGTTCGGCTGGTGCGGGAGCATCAGGGGGAGTACGGCTCGCAGTGGGCGGCGATCGAGTCGATTGCCGGGAAGATTGGCTGTTCGTCGCAGACGCTGTGCAACTGGGTGCGGCAGGCCGAGCGTGATGCTGGCGAGCGTTCGGGATTGAGCACGGACGAGCGTGCGCAGTTGAAGACACTGCTGCGGGAGAATCGTGAGCTGCGGCAGGCCAACGAGATCCTGCGCAAGGCCAGCGCGTATTTTGCCTAGGCCGAGCTCGACCGCCGCTTCAAGCCCTGACCACGTTCGTGACCGAACATTGCGATGTTCACGGGGTCGAGCCAATCTGCAAGGTGCTGCAGGTTGCCCCGTCGACGTATTACCGCCACGCGCAGCGGGAAGTGGACGCGAACTTGCGCCCGAAGCGCTGGTGGAAGGACCAGGCGCTGCGCCCGCAGATCCGGCGGGTATGGGAGCAGAACCGACAGGTGTACGGGGTGCGCAAGGTCTGGCGGCAGCTCAAGCGCGAGGGCTATGCGGTGGCCCGCTGCACGGTGGAGCGACTGATGGGCGCACTTGGCCTGCGCGGCGTGGTGCGGGGGAAGGTGGTCAAGACCACGATCAGCGACAAGCGGCCGTGCCCGCTGGACAAGGTGAACCGACAGTTCCATGCGCCGTCGCCGAACCGACTGTGGGTCAGCGACTTCACCTATGTCTCGACCTGGGCCGGGTTCGTGTACGTGGCCTTCGTGATCGACGTGTACGCACGGCGGATCGTGGGCTGGAAGGTGTCGCAGACGGCGCACACGGACTTCGTGCTGGACGCGCTGGAGCAAGCGTTGCATGCGCGGCGGCCCACCGAAGGCGGCCTGATCCACCACTGCGACCGCGGCGTGCAGTATGTGTCGATCCGCTACACCGAGCGGCTGGCCGACGCCGGGATCGAGCCGTCGGTGGGCAGCGTGGGCGATAGCTAAGACAACGCGCTGGCCGAGACGATCAACGGGTTGTACAAGGCTGAGGTGATCCACCGGCGCTCATGGCGCAATCGCCAGGACGTCGAACTGGCCACGCTGGATTGGGTGGACTGGTACAACCACAAACGCTTGCTGGGGTCGATCGGGAACATTCCGCCAGCGGAAGCCGAAGAGGCTTACTATCGACAACAAGCCGGTTACGCCAAAGCGGCGTGACTCAAACCAAACGGCCTCCCAACTTCCCGGGGCGGTTCATATCAGCGCATTTCGATAGGCAACTTCGCTTTGGACTTTTGCCGCCCAAGCAGAATTAGTAAAAATAGGGCTTGCTACTTAATCTTGACTCAATAGTGCATAGATTCACCTCATTATTCTAGAAAATGAATAAAGGTTGTAAAACCTCCAATTGGGAGGTGAGTTCAGCCACCTTAAAAGCCGCCGAAGCTGCGCGTTAAGAGTGTCCATGAGCATGGCGAGATGTCGCACACGCTTCCAGCCTGATGCTGTAGACCGCAGTTGCTCGTAATCCATGCACGTGAAGTGCACCGGATTATTTTAAGAAAATTTTAACCATGCATGGGAGTTGATCATGTTAAAGGCCAAGTCAGTTATTCCAAAATATTCATCGTTTGAAACATCAGAAACATCGGCGGATTCGGTGAGCGCTGAATTTAATAATAATAAATCAATTATTGATGGGAAGGAAAGTGACACTTCACGCTTTTCAGTGCTGAGCTCCTCATTGTCACCTGCTCCACAACGCGCTCTTAAATTTAAGAAAAGCTATAGCGCAGCAACTATTGATGGGAAAATATATCATCCCAATGAAAAAACAGATTCAAGCATAGTTGACTTTCTTTCTCAGTCTTTGTCGAACAATGCCTATCGTTCGGAAAAACACCTCCGTAGGCGTGCGCTTGCATATATAAACCATATAAATGCCGAGAATAAAATTATTTCTAATGCTTGCTTCGCAATGAAAGATGTAAGCTCATTTGCTCACAAACAGTCAGAATGGCTTTGCCATCTAGAGCGTAGCTCATGGAAAGATGAGCCTGCGCTACAACGTCGTGACCGTCAACAGCTTGGCGATGAGATCCTTGGACTCAAACAACCGGATGCACAATCCCCTTATGCCAAGGCACGTGTTTGGAGAATCTCGGACCAGGCAGCGTCCGCTTTTGCGATGATGTTGAAAGGAGAATTGGGCCCATTCACTAAAGAGCAAGTAAAAACAGGCTTTGAACTGTGTCAAGAGGGCGAATTGTTGGCGGGACGTTTAAAAATACAGGCGAGAATGGCGTTTCGCTTGAAGAATCGCCACGACGCTAACCGCTCGGGGACACATTCAGTTAAGAGCACATCAGGCATGCATCTGTCCAACGATGTAGGCACCCAGATCCGCGAATTCTTTCAGATTCCAGTTATGTCGGGAACATCAGGGACATCGTCGGACGTGGTTATCGCTGCCCGCTATGCAGCTATGCATTCAGGTCTTCAATGGTCCGCGCCAGAGTTGACCATTGATCAAGCGAAAGACGCTTTAATTGATTTGTCGTTGGATTTCTTCAGGCAAAATAGCCCTGCTATAGTAATGGCCCTACGTATGAATAGCCTACGAAAGAACCAAGGTCTTCCCCACAAGGAGGTGGATAGATATCAGGTATTTACCCATAGTTACGCTGAAATTCACGGTGCAATTTCACTCACGATTGATGGAATCGATCCGACTGACAAGGCCGGAGTTGAAAATCAGCTATATAGCTACACTCTTGATGCAAAGGTAACATTGATGAAGACAGCTGGTCGTTTGATTGAAGAAGCGACCGGTAAAAGTGAAACCGCTAAGATCAACGTCGCCTCTCTGCAAACTCCGCAGCTTCGGCGAGTTATAGAAAAAAAAAAGATAGTGCAAAAAGTAGCGGAACTTTACAACAAAATGGGTAAGGTTGGAAATTTTTCTGCGCTTGAGGGGATAATTAATGAATCGTCCGTCAAAGATCTTCTAGTAAATGACAAGTCGGAAATTTCTAGAGACTACGCTGATGGAAAACCCTTGATGGTTCGAGGTCTGCGATTCCCGAATGATCGTGAGGCAACCAACAGTTTTGGTTCAACCGGGAAAACACCCGCAAAAAGAGAAGTTGATACGCTTTGCAATAATTCAACCGCATTTGATATTGTGATGACGCCTTTTTCCATTATAAATGCAAAGGCAAAGGGCGCGACCATATCCGAGATGAAAGTTCCTCATAGGCCAAAGTGGAAAGGGTTACCTTCAGTACTATATAAGGCTACTGCAGTTGGCGCCCTCCCGGAATATGCTAAGGCACGACCAGGATTTGGAGACGTTCATTCATTTAATTCGAACAAGGCATTTAATTCTGAATTTGCAAGGGCTTGCAACTCACTTAGCCACGCGGAGAAAATGGGGCTTATTGAAAATAGTTTAAAGCATTATATAAAGCCTGACCCAGATAGAAATTCATATGATTTCTACCACTCTCTTGATGATTTGGTCGATGCCCAGTGCATGCTGCAATCAAGAAAGCCTGGCTCTATTTTGAGGCACAACGAGTATTGCGCCAAGCTGGAATTATGGGATGCTAAAGCTATAGAAGTTGGAGAGTCACGCCCGGTAGCCGTAGCAACGTTGATAGAGTTCAATATCGAAATGTTGTCCGCTGCGCGTTATATTGAGGATGAGGGCTACGATGGAAAATTGATCTCGGATTTTCTTGAGCGTCAATTTTCTTGGCTTGGCCAAAATGCTGCGCTTGGCAAGGAAGACACGCTAAAAAAGCTTTCGGGACTGTCTTTTCATGAAAGAAAAACTGTTGCGAAAAAGGTCTGTGAGGCGCTCCGTCAAGGCGTTTCGCTTTGTATTTACGAGAAAGATAAGGAAGGAAGTCGAATTCGAGAATTGAGCCTGCTTGACTTCAATGCCTATGACATTATGCGTGGGATCGAGCTCTTTCTTTCTTCCAAGCTTCTCCAGCCTCCGACTGCGGCCGGTCCAACTATCAAGTCCAGCCTGTAGTGGTATGCGCTTATGCTGGTCAGCTGGATTACTCGTCCGTATTCAAAGGCCATTACCGGAGGGTTCTTTGTGCCTGCAGCGTCTTGCGGGCACAACCGACGCGATGCCTGTTGTCGACTCCCCGTAATTCAATGCCAGGGCGAATTCAACTCTGATTCGCAACGCTGTTAAGGACCTCCTCGGAGAAGACTTCGAGGGGCGTTTTGAATCCGAGTATCTTGCGCGGACGATTGTAGAGCCGCTGCTCGATCCATCGTAGGTGCGCATCGGCGATGGTGCTGAAATCGGTCTGTCGTGGCAAGTACTGGCGCGTCAACCCGTTGGCATTTTCGTTGCTGCCTCGCTGCCATGCGCAGTACGGATCTGCAAAGTAGAAATCACTCTGCAAGCAGGCGGCAATGAGCCGATGATCAGCAAACTCCCTGCCATTGTCGGCGGTGAGGGTGTGCACTGTCTGGCGTAGACCACCCAGGCGCTGGACGATGGCGTTGCGTACGTTCTCGGCGGTGCCGTCAGGCGAGTAAGCCAGCAGATGCAGGCGACTGCGGCGTTCGGTCATGCTGACCACCACGGCCTTTCCGTGTGAGGCCCTGATGGTATCCAGCTCCCAGTCACCGATGCGGCTGCGTTGCTCCACCACGCTTGGGCGCTGTGTCCAGCTGCGTCGATGTGTCAGCTGTCCGCGGCCATCGCGCACGCCCCGCCGCCGGCGCTTGCGGCGGCGCTTGCGTCGATGCGTGAACAACTAACTGACCACCGCGCTTCTGGTCGGCGTAGATGTGCCGATAGATCCATTCGTGACTGGCCAAGCCGGTGCGACCGGCAATCTGTTCCGGGCTGAAGTCCTCGCCCAGCAAGATCTCGATCTGTGCGATGCGCTCAGCGTCGATGCGTGGACGCCGGCTGGCCCGTGTGCGCCGATGCTCGCTGATGCGCTGCGCGTGATCGGGCAGATACTGCCGAGCGTGCTGATTGCGGCGCAGTTCGCGGCTGATCGTGCTGGGCGCGCGCTCCAACACACTGGCGATGGCCCGCATCGACATCCCGGTTTCATATAACGCATGTAGACGGTATCGTTCTGCTAGGTCCAGGCGGCTGGATGACATGGGCAACTCCACTTCGCGGTGAAGTCGTTCAGGTCACCTCGCCTGGACCACTTCACAACCGTTGGTGTTGCGAATCAGAGTTGAAGCCGCCGGCCCTGAATTGCAGGCCCGCTGGCCCGACTGGAAGCAGGGCGCTGGTCGGCGAAAGGGCAACGTGATTCTGGCGCAGCGATGCTGAAGGCATAAACGACAACGGGCACCTTGCGGCACCCGTTGTCGTGATTCTTTGTTGCGATGATTCTGTAGAAAGACTCAGTACCGGTAATGATCCGGCTTGTACGGGCCGGCCACGTCCACGCCGAGGTAGTCGGCTTGATCCTTGGTGAGGGTGGTCAGCTTGACGCCGATCTTTTCTAGGTGCAAACGCGCGACTTCTTCGTCCAGGTGCTTGGGCAGGATGTAGACCTTCTTCTCGTAGCTGTCGCGCTTCTCCCATAGGTCTATCTGCGCCAGAGTCTGGTTAGCGAAGGAGTTGGACATGACAAAGCTTGGGTGGCCGGTGGCGCAGCCCAGGTTGACCAGGCGGCCGTCGGCCAGCAGGAAGATCGCATTGCCGTTGCCGAACACGTATTTGTCGACCTGCGGCTTGATGTTGATCTTCTGCACGTCCTTCAATGCATTCAGCGCATCGACCTGGATCTCGTTGTCGAAGTGGCCGATGTTGCAGACGATGGCCTGATCCTTCATCGCCTGCATGTGCTCGACGGTAATGATGTCCTTGTTGCCGGTGGTGGTCACATAGATGTCGCCGCGACCCAGCGTGGATTCGATGGTATTGACCTCGAAGCCTTCCATCGACGCCTGCAGTGCGCAGATCGGGTCGATCTCGGTGACGACGACGCGGGCACCGTAGGCACGCAGCGATGCCGCGCTGCCCTTGCCGACGTCGCCGTAGCCGCATACCACCGCAACCTTGCCGGCCAGCATCACGTCCATCGCGCGCTTGAGGCCATCGGCCAGCGACTCGCGGCAGCCATAGAGGTTGTCGAACTTGCTCTTGGTGACCGAGTCGTTGACGTTGATGGCCGGGATCAGCAGCTTTCCGGCCTCGGCGATCTGATATAGACGGTGCACGCCGGTGGTGGTCTCTTCGGAGACGCCCTTCCAATCCTTGACCACGCGGGTCCAGTAACCCGGGCGCTCGACCGCCACGCGCTTGAGCAACGCCTTGATCACGCCTTCTTCGTGCGAAGAAGCCGGTTCGTCGACCCAGGTGCTGCCGTTTTCGAGCTCATAGCCCTTGTGGATCAGCAGGGTGACGTCGCCGCCGTCGTCCACCACCAGCTCCGGGCCGGTTTGGGTACCGTCGGGCAGGGTGAAGGTCAGTGCGTCCAGAGTGCAATCCCAATACTCTTCCAACGTCTCGCCCTTCCAGGCGAACACGGGCGTACCGGCCGCAGCCATGGCGGCGGCGGCGTGGTCCTGGGTCGAAAAGATGTTGCACGAGGCCCAGCGCACGTTGGCGCCGATATCCTTGAGCGTTTCGATCAGCACAGCGGTCTGGATGGTCATGTGCAGCGAGCCGGTGATGCGCACATCTTTCAGCGGCTTGGTCTGCAAGTGCTTGCGGCGGATCGACATCAGGCCTGGCATTTCGTGCTCGGCGATGTCCAGCTCCTTGCGGCCCCAATCGGCCAGCGAGAGGTCGGCAATCTTGTAATCGGTATGTGGGGCGATTTTCGTGGCAGCGTTCATGCAATTGCTCCGGTAGGCAAACAAATGTCTGCAGTTCCGGGCGCCGTTGAACGGTCAATGCTGGTCGAGCCTGGCCGTAGTGCCTGCACATTCGGTGCAGTTGGCAGATCAGTCCGCCATACCGGTCGCAGCGCCCCTCGACGAGAGCGCCGAGTATATCGGCAGCACCCCCGTCCGGCATGAATTTGGTGCCCATCCCCAATCGACTGCGGGGGAACAGCCGACGAGCGGCTGTTATGGTCCAGGGTCGATCGAGGTCGCTGGCTCGAACACCAGCGTCAACGATGATCTGCGCTGGTTGCCCGATGGCAGCGGCCCGCTGCTGCAGACCATTCGCAACGGCAACGGCCTGTTCCTGCTCGGCGAGGGTGCATCGCCGGAAGGCGCCAGCCCGTTCGTGGATCGCTTTAGATCTGCAGAGCACAACGCGCCACGTGCCTGTTCCATTGGCAGGAGCCGACGTATTCCCCGCCGCTGGCGTTGCTGGATGCGCATGGCATGCAATTGCCGCTCAGTCGCGAATCGTCCGAGGAGCCGGCGGACTATTTCGACGCGCGATGGTTGGTGATGAAACAGTGGCGTATGTCGCGATCATCTAATTCTTTTGGGTTAGTCTTCGACGACTTTGCGCTTGAAGAGGGTGGTGCGTTTCCGATGAACGAATACCGCAGCAGTCTTGTGTTCGCTACCCCCGATCTTCCCCTGCGCGACGATGTGCGTCGGCTCGGTGCACTGGTTGGTGATCTGCTCGCCGAGCAGGTTTCTATGGAATTTCTCGAAGAGATCGAACGCGTCCGCACCACCGCGATCTCGCGGCGCGAGAGCGATGCGCCGCCGTCCACGCTGAGCGAGCAGCTGAGCGGGCGCCAGCCACGGCAGGCCGAGGCGCTGGTGCGGGCCTTCAGCACTTATTTTCAGGTGGTCAACATCGCCGAGCGCGTGCATCGCATCCGCCGCCGCCGCCAATACCAGCGCAGCAGCACCGACACGCCGCAGCCGGACGGCTTGCACGATGCGTTGCGTCGGCTCAAGGCGCAGGGTGTGACGCTGCAAGAACTCAGCGACTGGCTGCCGCGCATCGACGTGGAGCCGGTGTTCACTGCGCATCCCACCGAAGCGGTGCGACGCGCATTGCTGGAAAAAGAACAGCTGATGGTCGCTAGCCTGGTCGCCAACCTGGACGGCATGCGCACGCCCAACGAGCGCGCCACCGATGCGGCGCGCTTCCGCATGGCCTTGACCGCGTCCTGGCAGACCGCCGATTCTTCGCCAGTGCGCCCCACCGTGGAGGACGAGCGCGAGCATGTGGGTTTCTATCTCACCCAGGTGCTCTACCGCGTGGTTCCGGTGGTGTACGAGACCCTCGAACACGCCATCGAAGAAACCTACGGCAGCGTGCCGGTCTTGCCGCGCCTGCTGCGCTTCGGTACCTGGGTAGGTGGCGACATGGACGGCAATCCCAACGTGGATGCTGCCACCATCGCCGGCACGCTGGATGCGCAACGGCGCGCGGTGCTGGACCGGTATCGAAAAGAACTCTGGCAACTGGCCAGCCTGCTCAGTCAGTCGACCACGCTGATCGCGGTCAGCCCGGCATTGAGCGAGCAGCTGGAGCGCTATCGCGCCTTGCTGCCCGATGACGCCGCCCGCTCGCGTCCGCGCCATGGAGACATGCCGTACCGCCTGCTCAACGACCTGATGCGCGCGCGCCTGCAGGCCACGCTGGACGATGCCGAGGGTGCCTACGGCGCTCCGTCGGAGCTGGAACACGATCTGCAATTGATTCTGGACAGCCTGCAGGCCAACAAGGGATTGCACGCCGGTTGGTTCGCGGTGCGCCGTCTGTTGTGGCGGGTGCGGACTTTCGGTTTCCATCTGGCACGGTTGGATGTGCGCCAGGAATCGAGCGTGCATGCGCGCGCGGTGGCTGATGCATTGGGTCAAGCTGATTGGGACGCGCAGGACGCCAAACAACGCGCAGCATTGCTCGGCCCCTATGCATCCGGCGAGCAGGCCTTGCCGCGCGTGCAGGACGAAGGCAATGCGCGGCTGGATGCGGTGTTCGCCGCGCTCGCCGATGCGCGCACCCGCCACGGCGCCGACGCGCTGGGCAGCTATATCATCTCGATGGCGCACAACCGTGCCGACGTGCTCACCGTACTCGCACTGGCGCGGCGCGGGGGGCTGGTCGATAACGCCGGCGCAGTACCGCTGGATATCGTGCCGTTGTTCGAAACAGTGGCCGATCTGCGTGGCGGCACTGGCACCGTGCAGGACCTGCTCGCCGACCCGGTCTATCGCCAACATCTGGCCGCACGCGGCGACACCCAGATGGTCATGCTGGGGTATTCGGACAGCGGCAAGGACGGCGGCATCGCGGCATCGCGTTGGGGTCTGCAGCGCGCCCAAGTCGAACTGCTGGAAGCGGCCGCCGAGCTTGGCGTGCGGCTGACCTTCTTTCATGGTCGCGGTGGCTCGATCGCGCGTGGCGGCGGCAAGACCAGCCGCGCGCTGGATGCCGCCCCGCGCGGCAGCGTCGATGGCCGACTGCGCGTCACCGAGCAGGGCGAGGTGATCCATCGCAAGTACGGCATCCGTGCCTTGGCGCTGCGCTCGCTGGAACAGATGACTGGTGCGGTGCTGTTGTCCAGCCTGCGCCCGCGTGCTCCTGAGCCGCGCGAGGATCGCTGGCGGCCGGTGATGGATCTTGTCGCCGAACGAAGCACGGTCGCGTATCGCGCGTTAGTGGATGCGCCGGATTTTATGCAGTACTTCCGTCTGGCCACGCCGATCGATGTGATCGAACGCATGACGCTGGGTTCGCGCCCGTCGCGGCGCTTGGGCCAGGACGCGGCGTTGTCCAACTTGCGCGCGATTCCGTGGGTGTTTGCATGGAGCCAGGCACGTGCGGTGATCCCCGGCTGGTACGGCGTGGGCAGCGGTCTGCAGGCGGCGGTGGAGGCCGGGCATGAAGACACCTTGCGCGAGATGGCGCGGGACTGGCCATTCTTCCGCACCTTCCTGGACGACGTCGCGATGGTGTTGTCCAAGGGTGACCTTAGGATCGCCGAGCTGTTTTCGCGGCTGTCGGGCGACCTGCACACGCGGTTTTTCCCGGGTATTGGCGACGAACTGGCGTTAACCAAGGGCTGGGTGAAGGCGTTGACCGGGCAGCAGTCGCTGTTGCAGCATGACCGGCGGCTGGCGTTGTCGATCCGCTTGCGTAACCCGTACATCGACCCGATCAGCGTGCTGCAGGTGGATCTGCTGCAACGCTGGCGTGCCACCGATGGCGAAGACGAGCAGTTGCTACGGGCGCTGGTGGCCTGCGTCAACGGCGTCTCGCAAGGCGTGCAGAACACCGGCTGATCCGACCGTTTGTCGGAGAGGGCGTGGAATCGTCAAGCGGACTCTGGTATTGCCGGACAAATCTGTCCAATAATGCCGCGATGACGACTTCCCGCCCCGATGCCGCGCTGCGCCGCCGGCAGATTCTCGATGCCGCCGACGAAGTGTTCAGCGAACACGGCGTCAATGCACCGCTGGAACTGGTGGTCGATCGCGCTGGCCTGGGGCGCGCCACGCTGTACCGTCATTTCCCGGATCGGGTGGCGTTGATGATCGCGCTGATCGAGCGCGGGCTGGATGGCTTGGAGCGGCTGGCGGCCGATCTGGACGCGCGGCCAGATGGCCTTGCCGTGCTACTGCACGATTTGGCCGAACATATCGCCCAGTCTGCACCTATGGTGGATTTCTGGCGCTCGATCGAGCGCGCGCACCCGTCTGTGCAGGCAGCCGATCATCGCGTGGCGCGAATTTTTTTGCCATTCGTGCAGCGCGCCAAGGCAGCCGGTCTGTGCCGAGCCGATCTGGACGACGAGCAATTGGTACTGGTGATCGACATGCTGGGCAGTTGCCTGCGTGGCAGTGATGAGTCCGAACGCAAACGCTTGGCGCATCGCTCGGCCGATCTGTTGATGCACGCATTGGGCATGCCGGTGCCGGAAGGCGGCACGCGATGAAACCGGCCACGCGCGCCTGCATCGGTCGTTGGGCTTTGCGCGCTGCTCTGGTGCTAGCCGCGCTGTGGGGGGGGCTGGCGATCTACTTCGCGCTCACCGGCAATGCATTCGTGCGTGCGGCATGGGTGGGTTCGTGGTGCGCGATGGCCCTCGCGGCGTTGTGGGGTTTGCGTCGTGGACGCGAGAATTGGGCGTTGGTGGGGATCTTCAGTGCCGCGTTTGCGGTGCTGGCGGTGGCCTGGTGGATGATGCCGCCCAGCCAGGACCGCGATTGGGCCGACGATGTCGCCCAGCGCCTGCAGCCGGAGGTGCAAGGCAATATCGTCACCCTGCACAACGTGCGCAATTTCGACTGGCATAGCGAAACCGATTACGTCCCGCATTGGGAAACCCGTCGCTACGATCTGGACCGGCTGGTCAGCGCGGATCTGGCACTGTCGTACTGGATGGGTCCGGCGATCGCGCACACGTTGGTGTCATTCGGTTTTGAAGACGGCTCCCACGTGGTGTTCTCGCTGGAAATTCGCAAAGAGCGCGGCGAGTCGTTTTCCGCATTGGGCGGTTTCTTCCGCAGCTTCGAAGAAACCCTGGTGGCTGCCGACGAGCGCGACATCCTACGTGTGCGCAATAACGTGCGCGGCGAAGACATGTATCTGTATCGCTTGGCAATTCCCAAAGCCGGTCTGCGCCGCATGTTCATGGGGTACGTGGGGCTGGCCAACGATCTCAATCGCGCGCCGGCCTTCTACAACACGCTCGCCAGCAACTTCACCATGATTGTGTTTGCGCTGGTGCGGCAATTGCAGCCGACGCTGCCGCTGGATCACCGCCTGCTGCTATCCGGCTACGCAGACGAATATGCCTACGATCATCAAGGCCTGATGCCCGGCTACGATTTCGCCACCTTGAAGCAGCGCGGGCACTTCACTGCACGCGCGATTGCAGCCGATAAAGCAGCGGATTTCTCCAAGCGTATCCGTGCCGGCATGCCGCAGGCTCCGGCGCCTGCGGCGACGACGAACGTACCCCGGTAACCGCGTCGACCTGCATCTGGGCGATGCGCCGACCGATCACCTGTTGCTGGATCTGTCGGTTGCCAATCCGACCGAGCAGCACAGTGACCGGGCGCATGTGGGTCACGACACCGATGCGATCTCCGATATCGTCGATTCCGGCATGACCAGCCTGGTGACTGCAAACGGCGTGTCCCGCGCCGGCACGGGTGCACGCGGAAGTATCCGCACAAAACCGGCAGACGTCGTGGTGCGCGGGGTTGATGTTTGCGCGGCGCTGCATCCGGTCTCGGGACACTTCGTGAATCCATCCATGGAGTTTCGCCGGCGGCATCCATTCTGCCAAAACGCAACTGGGCCGCGTCAGCGGCCCAGTTCCAACTCAACCATGCACGCTCGTGGCAGCGGGGCTGGCTTACTTCAGCTTTGCATCGGCGCGCAGTGCGTCGGCGCGGTCGGTCTTTTCCCACGAGAACGCTGTGGCGTTGTGCTGCGCGCCGGTCGCGTCGGTGTAGGTGAAGTCCTTCGGCTTGCGGCCGAAGTGACCGTAGGACGCGGTCTGCTGGTACATCGGGTGGATCAGGTCGAGCATCTGGATGATGCCGAACGGGCGCAGGTCGAAATGTTTGCGGATCAGCTTTTCGATCTGCTCGTCGGCGATCTTGCCGGTGCCGAAGGTGGTGACCGAAATCGAGGTCGGCTCGGCCACGCCGATGGCGTAGGAAACCTGCACTTCGCAACGGTCGGCCAGACCCGCAGCCACGACATTCTTGGCCACATAGCGCGCGGCATATGCTGCCGAACGATCGACCTTGGACGGATCCTTGCCCGAGAACGCGCCGCCACCGTGACGCGCCCAGCCGCCGTAGGTATCGACGATGATCTTGCGACCGGTCAGGCCGCAATCGCCCACCGGGCCGCCGATGACGAACTTGCCGGTCGGGTTGATGTGAAACTTGGTGCCCTTGTGCAGCCACTTGGCCGGAAGCACTGGTTTGAGAATTTCCTCGCGCACGGCTTCGACGAGATCTTTCTGCTTGATGCCCGGATCGTGCTGGGTCGACAGCACCACCGCGTCGATCGCGGTCGCAACGCCGTCTTCGTAACGCAGGGTGACCTGCGACTTGGCATCCGGACGCAGCCAGGACAGCGCCGAGTTCTTCTTCTTGCGGATCTTGGCCTGCTGCTCGACCAGACGGTGCGCCAGGTGGATCGCAGCCGGCATGTGGCTGTCGGTCTCGTTGGTGGCATAACCGAACATCAGGCCCTGGTCGCCAGCCCCCTGCTGTTCGGGATTCTTGCGATCAACGCCCTGGTTGATGTCCGGCGACTGCTTGCCGATCAGGTTGAGCACCCCACAGGTCTCGCCGTCGAAGCCGACGTCGGAGCTGTTGTAGCCGATGTCCAGGATGACCTTGCGGGTCAGCGCTTCCAGGTCGATCCAGGCACTGGTGGTCACTTCGCCGGCCACGATCGCGACGCCCGTCTTGACCATCGTCTCGCATGCCACGCGGGCGCGCTTGTCCTGGGCCAGGATGGCATCCAGCACTGCGTCGGAGATCTGGTCGGCGATCTTGTCCGGATGGCCTTCGGAGACCGATTCTGAGGTGAACAGGTAGCTGGACATCAGGCTTATATCCCTTTATTCGGATGAAAAGATGGCTGCGGATAATACACGCCGCGGGTGCCGATTGTATCGCGCGCCTGAACGGACTGCTTTGGGGTTAGTCGATGTCGGGGGACGCCGGTCGGGCGCGATGCCAGGCGATCAACTGCCCGGTGACACGCCGACGGCAGCACGTTAAACGCATCTGAAAAGATACCCGCCCGTGCATGTCCGGCCTGCTAGCATCGGCCGATGGATTCATTGACCCAGATCGTTCTTGGCAGCGCTATTGCTGCCGCCATCGCGCCGCCTGGACAGCGGCGCGGCGCCTTGTTGGCCGGCGCGGTATTGGGCACCTTGCCCGATCTCGATGCAGTAATATTACTGCCGTTGACCGACGATCCGGTCACGCTGATGACGGTGCATCGCAGCGTCAGCCATTCGTTGTTTGTGCTGCCGTTGCTTGGTTGGCTGATCTGGTGGCTGTTCCGTCGCTACGGCAATGGGCGTGTGGCCAGTGCGCCCAAACGCTGGTTCTGGGCGATCCAGCTGGCTCTGATCACTCACCCGTTGCTGGATGCGTTCACTGTGTACGGCACCCAGCTATGGTGGCCGCTGCAGCCGCATCCGGCGATGTGGTCGAGCGTTTTCATCATCGACCCGGCCTACACGCTGTGGCTGTTGTTGGCCTGTGCAGTGGCGTGGTTTGCGCGCGCCCGCCCAATCGCGCAACACGTGCTGGTGATTGGACTGGTCGTCAGTTCTGCCTACCTGGGCTGGTCGCTGCTGGCCAAGCATCTGGTCGATCGCCAGGCCGATCGCGCATTGGCCGCACTTGGCCTGGGCGATGCGCCGCGCTTCTCGGTCCCGATGCCGCTCAACACCTTGCTGTGGCGGGTGGTGGCGATGACACCCAACGGCTATGTGATCGGCGAGCGCTCGCTGGTGGCCGACAAAGGCCCGATGCATTTCCGTGGTTATTCCAGCAACACCCAGGCCTTGGGCGAAGTGGCGACCTTCGACGCGGTACGCCGGCTGACCTGGTTCAATCGCGGTTTCATGCGCGCGCGTCTGGTCGATGACGAATTGATGCTCAGCGACCTGCGCATGGGTCTGGAGCCGGATTACAACTTCAACTTCGTCGTTGCCCGCCGCGAAGACGGGCAGTGGCAGCCGATCGCGCCGCGGCAGATCCAGGCCGCCTACCGCGCGCCGGTGGCACGCGATCAGATCGGTGCAGTGCTGGCGCAGATGTGGCAGCGCATCTGGCACGAGCCGAGCGGTACCGTGCTGACCGGCGATCTGGAACATGCCGGCACATCCGCACCTGCGCCTGCCCCCGTAACTCACCCGTAACTCAATAGACCGTTGCACGCGCCTGCACGAACGAATAGAAGAACACCGCGTTCGGGTCGCTGTGCACCTGCGCCAGTTCGCGACGCATGCCGTCCACGGTTTCCGCGTTGACTGCCCCGGCCTGCAGCAATTGGTCTGCCGCCGAGAGCAGCACTTCTTCCCAGAATCCGATCATGGTCTTGCGCCGGCCCGGCTCGCGGTTGTCCAGATGCAGGGTCTTGATCTTGGTGTGCACATCGTGGAAACCGCCGGCCAGCAGCAGATTGCCCAGCTTGGCACCGACGAACGGGTCGCCGCCCTGGTCATGCTGGAAGTCGTTGAACGCCATCCAGTAGCGCCACAGATTCGGCGAGTACGGGTGCAGCAGGAACGAAGCATTCATCACTTCGGTCACGTACACCGGCGAACCGGGCAGTAGCACGCGCCGCACTTCGTTGAGCACGCGTGCGGGCGAGGGTACGTGTTCGAGCACCCAGCACAGAAACGCTGCATCGAACTGAGGAGCTTCGAACGGCAGATCGGTCGCATCGGCCTGCTGCAGCGTGTAACGCTCGCGGCACCATGCCAGGCGTTCGAGATTTTCCCGCGCTGCGCCCAACTGCGCTTCGCTCAGATCCACGCCGGTGACATGCAAGTCGGGGAAACGACGCAGCAGGATCTCGGTCTGCGCGCCGACGCCGCTGCCGACTTCCAGCAACCGCCGCGCGCCGCTGTAGTCGATCTGATTGAACAACGTGGCTTCGAGCAGTCTTGCCTGTCTTAGCAAGCGCGCTTGTTCAGTGGGCGAGAATCCGTGCAGGTAGGTAGGGGTATCGCTGGGTGTGCGCATGGGTGCAGCTCCGACACTTCAAGAAAACTCAGGCGGCCCTCGACAGCGGCGGCGGCATGCCTGCAATCAAGGCGTCGAAATAATCGCGGGTCAACGCCAGCTGCGTCTCCGGTGTGTCGGCGCGATTGACCACCACGCGAAAGTCGGCGCTTTGCGGATGATCCTTGGCGTACCAGCCCAGATGTTTGCGCGCGATGCGCACGCCCTGCGGCTGCCCGTAGAACCCATGCAGTGCTTCCAGATGACCCAGCAAGGTGTCGCGCACGAAGGCCAGCGACGGTGGCGGCAACAGCTCGCCGGTGGACAGGTAATGCGCCACTTCGCCGAATATCCAGGGGCGCCCTTGCGCGGCGCGGCCGATCATCACCGCATCCACGCCGGTGTCGTGCAGCACCTGCGCGGCTTTCTGCGGTGAATCGATGTCGCCGTTGGCGATCACCGGAATCTGCAGCGCTGCCTTGATCCCGGCAATCGTGGCGTACTCGGCGGTGCCTGTGTATTGCTGATCGCGAGTGCGGCCGTGCACGGCGAGTGCGGCGATACCGCAGTCCTGCGCGATGCGTGCGATGGTTGGGCCGTTGCGATGATCGCAATCCCAACCTGTGCGGATTTTCAACGTCACCGGCACATCGACGGCCTGCACCACCGCACGCAGGATGCGCGCCACCAGCTCCTCGTCGCGCATCAGCGCCGAACCTGCCCAGGCGTTGCAGACCTTCTTGGCCGGGCAGCCCATATTGATGTCGATCAGCTGCGCGCCATGGT
Organism: Xanthomonas fragariae; assembly: GCF_017603965.1. Taxonomy (NCBI): domain Bacteria; kingdom Pseudomonadati; phylum Pseudomonadota; class Gammaproteobacteria; order Lysobacterales; family Lysobacteraceae; genus Xanthomonas; species Xanthomonas fragariae. The sequence goes on from NZ_CP071955.1 coordinate 815,606, forward strand.
CGACGTTGTAGCGCGCCGCCTCTGCCAACTGCTGCGGCTCGGTGCCGGCGATCTGCACGCTGATCGGGTCAGGCTCGCCGGCATGGTCCATGCGGTGCAGCGATTTGCGCGTGCCCCAGAAGCGCGGATCGGAAATGGTCATCTCCGACACCGCCAACCCGGCGCCCAGCCGCTTGCACAACAGCCGGAACGGCTTGTCGGTGACGCCCGCCATCGGGGCGAGGACCACGCTTGGGGCGATGGAGTAGGGACCAATGCGCATGGGATCATTGTAGCTGGAGCGGGAATTGGGAAGCGTAAGAGCGTTTGCGGGAGAGCGAGGTCGTTACGCCGGACTGTCCTGGTAAACGTCCGAACACTCTGGCCGCGTGGATGCGCTGCACGCGGCCGGCTTGCTTGTTGTGGGCGTCAACCCACGGCAGGCGCGCGAGGTGGCCAAAGCCGCCGGTCAACTGGCCAAGACCAATACTCTTGATGCGCTATTGCCAATGACGCTCGACTAGCCGCTGGAAGGCTGGCGCCGTCAGCTGCGCGAGCGCCAACAGCGTTGTACTTAATCCGTACGCGATGAAGGTGTTTGAATTGGCCCACCAATTCACTTGTCTCAACATGACCTTACAGCGCGCCAGACAGTACCTGATTACTGCGCAGGCTGTGACTGCTGCTGCTGCGCCTGCTGAGTGCCAAAATCCACCTGCGGTGCGCGCGAGATCTGGGCTTCGTTTTCGACGCTGAAATTGGGCTTGGGCCGATAGCCAAAGATCTTGGCGGTGATCACCTGCGGGAACGAACGCAGGTAGGTGTTGTAGTCCTGCACGGTCTGGATATAACGACCACGCGCCACCGTAATGCGGTTCTCGGTGCCTTCCAGCTGCACTTGCAGATCGCGGAACGACTGGTCGGATTTCAGCTGCGGGTAGTTCTCGCTGACCACCAACAAGCGCGACAGTGCGCTACCCAGTTCGCCCTGCGCTTGCTGGAATTGCTTTAGCGATGCTTCGTCGTCGGCATTGACCTGAATCTGGCCGACGCGCGAGCGCGCATTGGTCACTTCGGTCAGCACCTGGCGCTCCTGCTGGGCGTAGCCCTGTACGGTGCGAACAAGATTGGGAATTAGATCGGCGCGGCGCTGATATTGGTTCAGCACTTCAGACCAGCCGGCCTTCACTCGCTCCTCCTTCTGCTGAATCGCGTTGTAGCCGCAACCGGACAGCGAGGCGGTCAGAATCAGCAACACCACGGCGCGAATCAGGACAGGCATGCAGGCGATTCCGTTGAATAGAGACCCACAGCATGCCATGCGCCAGGTCAAGCGCGCATGCACATGCGTCCGCCTGGCATGTCGTGCCCGACACGCGCACACCATGATCACCCCGTGCAGCTGCATTAGCTGCATTGCCGCACGCCTACCAAACCGCACTCACTAGTGGTGTGCAAAGCGGCCTACAAACCCACCCGGCGGCAACAAGGCTTGCATCACCGGCTGCTTTCAAAACAAACGCGGCAGCAGAATCAGTCCCCAGCACAGCAGCACATTGAGCAACAGCAAGAATACAGCTGCCGAGCCCATGTCCTTGGCACGCCCGGCCAGCACGTGGTGCTCCGGACCATAGCGTTCGATCACTGCTTCGATCGCCGAATTCAACAGCTCGGCGGCCAGCACGATCAGCAGCGGCGCAATCAGCGCGATACGCTCCAGGCCGGACCGGCCGAGCCATAGCCCGAGCGGCGCCAGCATTACGGCCAGGCAGACTTCAAGGCGAAACGACGATTCATGCAGCCATGCCGCACGTAACCCCTGCCACGACCAGATCGTCGCCTTGAGCATGCGGCGCGGACCGCGCGGCACGTGTCCCAGTTGATCGGCCATGCGTCAGTGCTTCCGTTCGCATGGGCGTGTGCGGGGACACATCGAACGCATGGCATGGTCGCTGCTTGGGAAAGTGCGAATCTTGCACCGTGACGGAGTGCGCCGCCAGTTGCCAGGCGATTTGCGCTTAGCTTGCAGCCACTCCGCGCACTGCGCCTGTCGTGCTGGTGCAGGATTTCCCAGGCAAACCCGTGATCAACCCAGGTACGCGACGATGTGCTGACGTTCGTGACGCGCATCCGTCGCGATCTGTCAATGCACGCATCGGTTATCTGTCGATCAAACCGAGCCCGTCGCGGTCGATCAAACCGAGCCCGTCGCGCGCGCAGTTGCTGCCGGCTGCCGTCAGCGCCAATCGTTTAGAGCGGCTAACAAAACGTAGCGAGCAGTCGTCGGGTGGGTGCTCACGGCGCGGAGGAACCGGAGTGTAGGCGTGGTACATGCCGATTCCGAGCACCGGCCGCGCCCGCCTGACGGTGAGCGCAGTCGTTTTGTTAGCCGCTCTTAATCGAGGACGCACTCGCACCACTTGCGAAGGTGGACTAACGTGGACGTCTACACGCCGATGCTCGATGTCACCGGTAAGCCGCGCTTGGAACTGTTTCGCAAAGACAGGCTGCACACGACCGCCGATGGTTACGCCATTTGGCGCAAGGTCGTGGCACCGGTGTTGGAGCAGGACCAGGACGTTACCGAACCGATCCGTTGATCTCTATTGCCGGATCGATCAACTTGCAAGTGATGCGTGTGCAGTCGCTGCATCGGCACACGCGCATTCATGCGCGAGGGAAATACGCTGGCGTGGCTATCGCGCGTGAATGAAGTGGTCGTCTATCTACTGCTGCGGTACGCGAGATACGGCGGCGCCAGCGGTAACGCTCGGTCGCATCATCAAGAGCGGCTTACAGAACGCTGCGCAGAGTTATCAATGCGGAGTGATCAGTCAGGTGCCAGCGGCGCGCAGCAGCGGTGTTCGCGAGTAATTCCATACACCACCTGCCGTCATGGCAGCGCAGCCAGCGGCGAAGCGCGCTTCAGCGCGTGCCAGGCCTCAGGCCACCACCACCGCAACGGAAGTACCGACATCGGTTTGGCTATGCAATTCGATCCGCCAACCGAAGCGGTCGCATAGCCGGCGCACGATCGACAAGCCCAGGCCAGTGCCTTGCGGGCGGGTCGGATCGGCACGGAAGAATGGTTCGAAGGCGCGCGCACGTGCCTCTTCGCTCATGCCGATACCGGTGTCACGCACCACAATGCGGTCCTGGGTGACTTCGACCTCAATACTTCCGGTATCGGTGTAAGCGCAGGCGTTGCGTAACAGATTGCTCAGTACCACCCGCATCACCCGTGGCGGCGCGAACATCTGCAGGCTGGGTTCGCCCAATATATGCAATGACACCGGCTTGTCGCCGAGCAATTCGCGAGCGCTTTCGACTTCTTCGCTGACCAGTTCGGCGGCATCGAAGGTTTCGCTTTGCGGGTCGATTTCGGCTTCGCGCGCCAGGATCAAAAACGCGTCGATCACCGCTTCCATGTCATGGCCGGCACGCTGGATGCGGCGCAGGCTGCGTTGCGTGCGTGGCGACAATTCGTCGTCAGCCAGGGCCATGTCGCTGGCGACACGGATCACCGTCAGCGGCGTGCGTAATTCATGGCTGGCATCTCGGGTGAAGTTGCGTTCGCGTGCAACGTGGTCGCTGACCCGTTGCGCCAATGCGTGCAAGGCAGCGGCCAGCTGACGCGTATCGCCCTGCAACTCTGCCGGCAATCGCTCCGGTGCCAGTTCGTCCACATCCGGGTTGCGCGGATCCCATTGCGACACGCGCCGTGCAAGCCAGCTGATCGGCGATACCAGACGTTTGGAGACACGATAGGTGAACCAGGACACACCGTAGATTGCCAGTAACACGATGATCGCCGGCACCACCCCGAACCACAGCGTCAGATGCGCGGCCCGCGAGCGTGGAAACACCAGATACAACCGCCCTTCCGGACGTTGATCGACATAGACCAGCGCGTCGGCGGCAGCCACTTCGCTGAAACCCAGCGGCAACCGCCGCAGCGCGACCGGGACGTTGTCCGGGACGTTGTCGTTGACTTTGCCGGCAGGCGAGAAATAGCCCTGGATATTGCGTGTGTTCGGCGGCCGATTGTCCGGCACGCTCGCTTGCAGGCGCCAGAAATGCACAGCCTCGTCGGCGAGTACGGTGCGCACCAAGCTGTACCTGATGACGAAGGAGACCAGATAGCCGGCAAGCACGATGGTCAGACTCGCCAGCGCGACCTGCAGTAGGAAGGCAAGACGTATTTTTCGCGGGAGCCCGTGTGGCATTGCTGCATCCAGGGGAGAGCGCCGGATTATAAGCAACGCTTCCGTGAGTCGATTGTGTAACCAGCCGGCAGCACGCGATAACGAGCGGCGCGTGGGCGCCTACGGAACTGGCCGGTCGCCAGAAAGCAGCTAGCCCATAACGTCAGGCCATCGGTTGGGCGATGTCGGCGATGCGATAGCCGGCGCTCTGCACGGTATGCAGCAGCGGGCGGTCGAATGGCTTGTCGATGATCTTGCGCAGGTTGTACAGATGGCTGCGCAGGGTGTCCGAATCCGGCAACCCATTGCCCCAGATCTCGCGCTCGATTTCCTGGCGGGTCACCACACGCGGCGATTCACGCATCAAGATGGTGAGCAGACGCAGGCCGATCGGCGAGAGCTGCAGCTCGGTGCCGGCACGGGTGGCGCGCATGCTGACCGGATCGAGCACCAGGTCGGCGACCCTGAGCACTTCCGAACCCACCTGGCGACGCTCGCGGCGGATCAAAGCACGCAGACGCGCTTCCAGTTCCTGAATGGCGAACGGCTTGGTCAGGTAATCGTCGGCGCCGAAGCCCAAGCCGGTGAGCTTGTCGTCCAGCGTGTCGCGAGCGGTCAGCATCAACACCGGGGTGGACTTGCGTGCGTCGTTACGCAGGCGACGACATACTTCGATCCCGTCCAGACGTGGCAGCATGAGGTCCAGAACGACCACGTCGTAGCTGTTCTCGGCGGCCAGACGGTAACCGTCGAGCCCGTCCTGCGCATAGTCGACCTCGAAGCCACGGCCTTCCAAGTACTCGCCGATCATTTCGGAGATATTGCGATTGTCTTCGACGACCAGCACGAGGCCGGACGTTTCCTTGGTCTGACGCATGGACTTTCCTCGGTCTTCAGCTTTGTGAAACATGCCGGATCGATGGTGGAAAGGGTGTGAAGACCGATCTAACGTTGTGTGACCACTGCGCTCTAGCGCTCGAGCAGCGGACGCAACGCCGGCCAGACCGTTTCCAGCACCTTGGGCTGCGCTGCGGCAGTCGGGTGTAAACCGTCGGCCTGCATCAGGCCCGGTTGCAGCGCGACGTTTTCCAGAAAAAACGGCACCAGAGCAGTCTTGTACTGTTTGGACAGGTCGGCATAGGTCGCCCTGAGGCGCTGGCGGTAGGCCGGGCCGTAGTTCGGTGGCACATCGATCCCGAGCAGCAGCATCTTGGCGCCGGCCTGCTGGCTGAGCTGGATCATCTTCTCCAGATTGCCCCTGAGCTGGGCCGGGGTCAGGCCGCGCAGCGCATCGTTGCCACCGAGCTCGATCACCACCACGCCAGGCCGGTGCTTTTCCAGCAGGCCAGGCAGCCGGGTCAACGCGCCGGAACTGGTTTCGCCGCTGATGCTGGCATTGACGATCGCCGGTGGCGTCGCCATGTCACGCTTGAGACGTTGGTCCAGCAGAGTCACCCAGCCGGACTCCACCGGGATGTTGTGCGCAGCGCTCAAGCTGTCGCCGACGACCAGAATCGGTGCAGTCGACACCGGGCCTTTGGCAGAGGCAATGCCCGTCGCAAGCAGGGGCAGCGCCAGCAGCCACAACGCGGCATATCGCAGTGTTCTTTCACGCATTCGGAGATTCCTCATCGACAGTCCGGCCCCTCGCTCCAGCACCCGCACCGCCATCGACGTCCGCGAGGTCGGCAAGTCCGTCAGTGGACCGGATGGCACGCTCCACATCCTCGACAACGTGAGCTTGACGGTCAGTGAAGGCGAGAGCATCGCCATTGTCGGCGCGTCCGGTTCGGGCAAGACCACCTTGCTCGGTCTGCTTGCCGGGCTGGATCTACCCAGCCGCGGCAGCATTGCGCTGTCCGGCCAGGATCTGGGCCAGTTGGACGAAGAAGCCCGCGCCGCCTTGCGCGCACGCGAAGTCGGTTTCGTGTTCCAAAGCTTCCATTTGCTGCCGGCGCTGACCGCCCAAGAAAACATCGCGCTGCCGCTGGAGCTGGCCGGGCGCGAAGATCCGGCGCGGGTACGCGAGGTGCTGGAAGCGGTGGGGCTAAGCGTACGTGCGCGCCACTACCCGCGGCAGCTGTCCGGTGGCGAGCAGCAACGTGTGGCGCTGGCGCGCGCATTCGTGGCCAAGCCGCGCATCCTGTTTGCCGATGAACCCACCGGTAGCCTCGACCAGACCACCGGCGGGCAGATCAGCGACCTGCTGTTCGCGCTCAATGCCACCAGCGACACCACGCTGGTGCTGGTCACGCACGACATGACGCTGGCGCAGCGCTGCCACCGCATCTACCGCATCGACAGCGGCCGCCTGCACGCACAGACCGGTCCGACGGCATGAACGTGCTGCGACAAGCCGCGCGTGCGGTGCGCCGCGAGTGCCTGGCCGGCGATCTGCTGACCGTGTTCGCCGCGCTGGTGTTGGGCGTTGCGGTGATGACGGCAGTAGGCACGCTGGTCGATCGGGTGACGCTGGCACTGACCACCAGCGCGGCCGATGTGCTCGGCGGCGACCTGGGCGTGACCGGCCGGCAGGAAATTCCAGCCGACTTCGCCGAGCAAGCGCAACGACGCGGCTTGCAGAGCACGCGCATGGTCAGCTTCCCCAGCGTGCTGTTCCATGGCCACGCCAGCCAGATGGCCAATATCCGCGGCGTCGGCCCCGGCTATCCGCTACGTGGTCAATTGCTGGTGTCCAAAGACAGCGCGGGCGCGGACGGCAAGCCTGCCAGCGCACCGCCACCAGGTCAGGCCTATGCCGACCCGCGCCTGCTCGAAACCCTGGGCCTTCGGGTGGGCGAGCAACTGGAATTGGGTGTCAGCCATCTCACCATCACCGGCGTGCTGCGCGCCGAGCCGGATGCCGCCGGTGAGCTAATGCAACTGTCGCCGCCATTGCTGGTCAACCGCGCCGATATCGATGGCGCCGGCCTGCTCGGTCCCGGCAGTCGTGCCTCATACCGGCTGATGTTCGCCGGTGCGTCGGACGCCATCGCAGATCTGCGCGCCTGGCTGAAACCGCGCGCCAGCGAATACCGCCTGGTTGGCATCGAAGATACCCAACGCGGCATGCGTTCGGCGTTTGATCGCGCGGCACGCTTTCTGGCCCTGTCGGGATTGTTGGCGGTGCTGCTGTCCGGCGTGGCGACCGCATTGGCGGCGAACCGGTTTGCGATGCGCCGCATCGACACTGTGGCGGTGTTGCGCTGTTTGGGGGCACGCCAGCGCGACATCCTGGCGATGTTGTCGCTGCAACTGCTGCTGACCGCCATCCCGGCTTGCCTTGTCGGAGTTGGGCTGGGCATGCTCGCGCAGGAAGGTTTGGTACAGGCGCTAGGCAGCTTGATCCCGAAACGGCTGCCGTTGCCGCAAGCCGTCCCGGCCATGGCGGGCGCGGGTATCGGGCTGGTGCTGTTGCTGGGCTTCGGCCTGCCGCCGCTGCTGCGGCTGCGCAACGTGCCGCCAATGCGCGTGCTCAACCGCAGTTTTGCCACGGTGCCGCCGAGTTCCTTGGTGGTCTACGCCGCGGCGTTGGTCGCCACACTGGCACTGACCGTGTACGCCACCGGCAACCTTGTGCTCGCCGGCTGGGTACTGGGCGGCCTGGCCGCGTTGGCACTGGTCGCGATGGCCTTGGGACTGAGCCTGCTGGCCTTGCTGCGGCCGATCCAACATCGTCTGCGCGGCTCATGGAAGTTGGGTCTGGCCTCGCTGACGCGGCGGCGCGCGCTGAGCGTGGTGCAGTTGGTCGGCCTGTCGTTGTCGTTATGCGCGCTGTTGCTGCTGGCCGTGGTCGGCCCTGGCCTGCTTGGCCAGTGGCGCGAGCGCCTGCCGGTGGATACGCCCAACTACTTCCTGATTAACATCCAGCCCGAACAAACCGAACCGGTGCTGCAGACACTGCGGGGATGGGGCGTGCAAGGTGCGGCGATGGAGCCGTTTTCGACCGGGCGACTTGTCGCCATTAACGACAAGCCGCCGGTGCGCGGTGACCGTGATCCGGCTGACGACGGCGACGGCAGCAACCGCCCGGTCAATTTCTCCTGGAGGCATGCATTCCCCCCGGCAAATACCTTGCTGCAGGGCAAATTCTGGGCAGCCGACAGCATTGCACCGGAGGCCTCGGTGGAAGAAGGCTGGGCGCAGCGCTATCAGCTCAAACTCGGCGATCGCATCACCTTGCTGCTGGGCGACCAACAGCGCAGCTTCACCGTCACCAGCATCCGCAAGGCCGACTGGGATTCGTTCCGGGTCAACTTCTTCCTGCTGCTCAACCAGGGATCAGTCGGCGATGCGCCGTACAACCTGATTTCCAGCTTCTACCTGCCGCCCGGCAATGCGCCCAAGCTGGCGTCGTTGAGCCGCGACTACCCCAACATTTCGGTGCTGGATATCGACGCCATCCTCGACCGCGTGCGCGAGGTGATCGACCAGGTGGCGCAGGCAGTGCAGTTGGTGATGGGCTTCAGTCTGCTGGCCGGTGTGCTGGTGTTGCTGGCGGCCTTGCAGGCAACTGCGGGTGAGCGGCGCTACGACAGCGCGGTGTTGCGCACGCTGGGTGCGCGGCGCGGCCAATTGCGTGGCGCGATGTTGGTGGAATTCGGTGCGCTCGGCTTGCTCGCAGCGATGCTGGCGGTGAGCGCCGCGGCCGTGATCGGCGCGGTGGTCGGGCGGCAAGCCTTCGAAATGGTATTGACGCCCGATTGGCCGCGCTTGCTGATCGGCGGTGCATTCGGAGTGGCGTTGAGTCTGCTTGCCGGCTGGTCGGGGACGCGGCGCATTCTTTCCACGCCGCCGGCGTTGGCGTTGCGTACGGAGTAAGCGCGGACCCAGGCGGCCCTTCTTTGCCGTCGAGGTGCCATCGTTATGGCCCGCGTCACTTCCGCCGCGCCGCGCGACGCGACTTCCGCCCTGAAAACTTCCGGCTTTCAGGGCGTTCAGATTGTGCCATTCGCTGCCCCGCTGCAGATCCACGTGCTGCGTAATTTCCAGCTGCGCGGGTATCTCAAAGCGCTGGTGGTATCCGACATCAAGGGGAACGGTGAACCGATCGGCCTGGGCGATGCCGGCCACTACTGGCTCAGACCTTTCGGACAAGGCAACGCCCAGTCTGGGCTCGCTGCTGCATGCCCAGGAGCTCCCCGGTGAAGGCGGCGACACCTTGTTCGCCGATCAGCATCTGGCTGGCAGACCCCGCCCGACGCGCTCAAGCGCACTGTGCAGAACATGCGTGCCGAACACAGCTATCTGGCCAAGTTCGAGCAGCTGCGTGCGCGCAATCCGTGGCGCCCTGCATTGAAGCCGGAACAGATCGCCGAAGTGAAGCCGGTGCAGCACTCGATCGTGCGCACGCGCCCGAAAACCTGCCAGAAGGCGCTGTTCGTCAGCGAGCATTTCACCACCCGCATAGTCGGCTTGCCCGATGACCAAGGCCGGGCATTGCTACAGACCATGTTCGAGCACAGCACAGCACAGCAAGTGCGAGGCGCTGGTGTATCGGCATCGTTGGCAGCCGCATGACATGGTGTTCTGGGACAACCGCTGGGTCATGCATCTTGCCGCTGAGGTTTCCCCACATTTCCTCCGGGCAGATCAATCACTTGCGACATGATCGTCTGGAAGTAAAGTGCGCGCATGGGGCACTCTTCAAGGTGACTAAGCCAGAGAAGGTTGACGACCATGCGCGCCAGCGAAGTATTGCAGAAGTGCCTGCCCAACTCACTGTCCGGGATGCATGCGTTGCGCGAACGCGCGTTGCTGCATGCGGTTGAGGCGTTGTTGCACGGACGTGCGCGGCGCGCAGCCGGTAATCGTCATCGACTGGAGCGATTTGAAGCCAGACAAATCGTGGTGTCTGCTGCGCGCAGTGGTGCCGGTGGGCGGCCGCACACTCACCTTGCTGGACATGCTGGTGCCAGGAAAGCAGCAGGGATCGCCTGGTGCAGAAAAACGCTTCTTGCAATAACTGAGGGCACTGGTTCCGGACGATGTTCGCCCGATCCTGGTCACTGACGCCGGCTTCCGGACACCGTGGTTCCGCGCCGTATCGGCCATGGGCTGGTGTTGGGTTGGGCGACTGCGCGGGCGCCCGCAAGTCAAGCCGCAGAACGTGCCGGATGAGGCAGAGCGAATGGAGCGACAGCCGGAAACTGCACGTTTTGGCGTCCAATCGTGCCTGCGAGTTACCGCCGATGCAGGCCAATCGCAGCGATCCACTCGATTGCCGGTTAGTGGTTTACGCCAAGACACGGCAAGGGCGCAAACAGTGCAATCGCGTGGTGTATCTGTCCTCCAGGCTGGGCCTGCAATGGATGGGTAACGTGTTTGCCCACCTGATGAAGTTGCCGCTGGATTTTTTTGAAAAACGTCATTTGGGCGATGTCACGTCACGAATGCCGTCGGTGCAAACGATCCAGCGCACGCTGACCATCAGTTTCGTGGAGTCGATCATTGATGGACTGATGGCCGTGGTGACATTGGGGCTGATGCTGATCTACAGCTGGAAGCTGGCATTGATGACGCTGCTGGCGGTAACGCTGTATCTGATGATTCGTGCGGTCGCGTATCGTCCGGTACGCGACCGCACTGAGCAGCAACTCGTCGCCTTTGCCAAGCAGCAGACGCATCTATTGGAATCTCTGCGCGGTATGCAGAGCTTGAAAGTGGCCGGTGAAGAATCGCAGCGTCGCGCCACTTACGGCAATCTGCTTAACGACACAGTCAATCAGGATGTAAGGTTGGCGCGGATGGGCCTTGGATTCAGCACAGCCAGCCAACTGGTCTTTGGCCTTGAACGTATTGCGGTGATCTGGATTGGAGCCAGATTGGCTTTGGACAACGTGTTTTCAGTCGGCATGCTTGTCGCTTATCTGGCTTACAAGGAGCAGTTTGCCGCGCGGGTGAGCGGGCTGATCGACAAGTGGATCGAGTTCCGCATGCTACGCCTGCATGGTGAACGGTTGGCCGACATCGTGTTGACGCCGCCGGAAGACGATCACGCGCTGTCGGAGGCACTGCCACCGACCGAACCGCGTATCGAATTGGAAGGGCTATCGTTTCGTTACGCAGAGGGTGAGCCATGGGTGCTCAGGAAGTGCAGTTTTGGTATCGAAGTCGGCGAATAGGTGGCGATCATCGGCCCGTCTGGCTGTGGCAAGACCAACTTGTTGAAGCTGTTGCTTGGCCTGCTCCAGCCGACAGAAGGCGTCATTCGCATCGGTGGTCATGACCTGAATAAACTTGGCGTGCGCAACATGCGTGCCGTGGTGGGTGCGGTAATGCAGGACGACCAGTTATTTGCCGGCAGCATCGCCGACAACATCAGCTTCTTCGATCAGGACTTTGATCTTGAACGCATCGCGGCGGCCGCGCGGCTGGCCGCAGTGCACGAGGAGATCGTCGCGATGCCGATGGGTTATCACGGATTGATCGGCGACATGGGCAGTTCGCTGTCTGGCGGCCAGAAGCAGCGGATCATGCTGGCGCGTGCGCTGTACCGTCAGCCAACGTTGTTGGTGCTGGATGAAGCGACCAGTCACCTCGACGTCATGCGCGAGCGGCTGGCCAACCACGCGGTGAAGCAACTGACGTTGACCAAGGTGATCGTGGCGCACCGCCCGGAGACCATCGCCAGTGCCGACCGCGTGGTCGTGCTTGAGCAAGGTCGCGTTGTCCAGGAATTTCGGCCGCAGGCAGCTCCGGTGGAAATGGTTTCTGCGTGATGTGTTGGCAATGGTCTCGGGCGTCTCTCGTAAAGTGTCCGGGCGCGGGTGGCTAACGTGGTTGAATTGGAAGACGCAAAATGAAGCCGATGACCGGGTTCTGGAGCGCCGCGCTAGGCCCGTCTTATCGCTATCGGGCTGCGCGAGTAGCGACTGGGACACGGCGGGCGCATCCGGCGAGGCAGCCGCTCTTGCAACGTCTACCGCTGCTAGAATGCGGTCCGTTCTCTTTAGCGATTTACGCCATGCGCCAGACCGCCACCGCGCCCGCCAATGCCCAAACGCGCTACACCGTGCACCGCGGCGATTTGCCGCTGAGCTGCCCGACGCCGCAGATGGCGCTGTGGAACTCGCATCCACGCGTCTACCTGCCGATCGAAGACGAGCCCAACTGCGAAGCCAAGTGCCCGTATTGCGGCGCGCTGTTCGTGCTCGCCGACTGATCTTCGCCGGATGCACCGCCTGACCGTGGTGCAACTGCTGCCGGCGCTGCAGTCCGGCGGCGTGGAGCGCTCCACCCTGGAAATCGCCGCCGCGCTGGCGCGTTCCGGCCACCGCGCCGTAGTCGTGTCGGCGGGCGGTCGTCTGGTCCAGCCGCTGCTGGAGGTGGGCGGTGAGCATCTCACTGTAGAGATCGGCCGCAAGTCGCTGCTGACACTACGTCATGTGGTGAGCCTGCGCAGGCTCTTTGCCGAACTCGGTGCCGACATCGTGCATGCGCGCTCGCGCCTTCCCGCCTGGCTGGGGTGGTACGCGCTGCGTGGCATGCCGCAAGCCACGCGGCCGCGCTTTGTCACCACCGTGCATGGGCTCAATTCGCCCAGCCGCTACAGCGCGGTGATGACATATGGCGAGCGGGTCATTTGCGTCTCGCAGACCGTGCGCCAGTACGTTTGCATGCACTATCCGCAGATCGACACTGCGCGCTTGCGCACCATTGCGCGCGGTGTCGACACCGCGCAGTTTCCGCGTCGGTCGCATCCTGATCGCCGCGCGCGCAAATGGGCGCACAGCCTGCTGCCAGGCTTGCCCGCCGACGCGCCATTGTTGTTGCTGCCCGGTCGCGGCACACGACTGAAAGGCCATGCCGACGGTCTGCAACTGCTCGCCGGCCTACGTGCCGCCGGGGTGCCTGCCTGGCTGTGGCTGCCGGGCGCACGCGAGCCGGGACGCGAAGCCTACGTGCGCGAACTGGAGGCCGAGGCCGCCAGGCTGGACGTGGCTGACGCCGTTGCCTTCACTGAGCCCACCGCGCGCATCGCCGAGGCCTACGCCGCCAGCGATCTGGTGCTGCAGCTGTCGCGCAAACCGGAAGCCTTCGGTCGTACCGTGGTCGAGGCCTTGTCGGTGGGCCGACCGGTGCTGGGCTGGGCGCATGGCGGGGTCGGCGAACTGCTGGCCGCGCTGCAGCCCAGTGGTGCGGTTCCCGCTTTCGATGCGCAGGCCTTGCGCAGGCAAGCGCTCCATCTGTTGCAGCAGGCGCCCACACCGCCCGCCGTGCGCGGTTACACGTTGCAGGCCATGCAATCGGCCACCCTGAAGGTCTATGACGAACTCCACCGCTGAGGCCATTACGCACGCGCCCGTGTTGACGCCCGACGCAGGTCGCTGGGCACCGCTATGGGTGATCCTGTTCGTGGCGCTGTGGCCCACGCCCGGGCTTGCCGAGGCGGTGTTGTCGCTAGGTGCGGTATTTGCGGCGTATCGCTTGCTGGACGCGCGCTTTCGCGGCGGCACGCGGTTGCTCAGTGGCGCGGCCTGGGCGCTGACCAGCTTGTTGTTCTTCGCGTATTGGTTGCCGCAAATGCTGTCGGCGTTCGATGCGATGGACGTGGGGGTGGCGCTGCGCAAGTTGGCCACCGATCTGCGCTATCTGCCTTTCATGTGGTTGTGCGCGATTGCGGTGGCCAACGCGCAGCGGCGCCGTCGCACCTTCACCGGCTTGGCAGTGATCGGTGGGGTGTGGACGCTGGACGCATTGCTGCAGGCCGCATTCGGTACCAGCGCGTTGTTCTTCGGCATGGATCAAATCAAACAACTGATCAGCGGCCACAGCCTGTGCACGGCGCAAGAGCTGGCCTTGGTCGATCGCCTCAGCGGCGCATTGGGCCCGTGCAATCTCAAATTCGGGCAGACCCTGGCCAGCCTGTCGCCGTTCCTCTTGCTGGCACTCGGACGACGCAATGCCTGGGCCTGGGCAGGCGCTGCGGCTGCAGTCGGCGTGGTGTTGGTGCTGGCCGGTTCGCGTGCGTCCTGGATCACCTACGGCGTGATCATGCTGCTGTCCGGTTGGCAGCTACTGGGCGGCCGTCGTTTGCTTGCCGTTGCGGTGGTCGGTGCGCTATTGGCAGGCGGGGTGGTGGCCGTGGCGCCCCAGGCACGCGAGCGGATTCAGCGCACCATGCTGGCTTTCCGCAATGGCGAACAAGGCGTCGACCAAGCCTTGTCCGGACGCGCACAGATCTGGGGCGCGGCGCTGTGCATGATCCGTGGGCACCCGCTCAACGGCGTGGGCGCGCGCGGGTTCCGTCAGGCGTATCCGGCTTGCAATCCGGCACCCGAACAGGCGCCGGCGTGGGGCGATGGGCCTGCCTTCCATGCGCATCAGATCGTGCTGGAAATTCTGGCCGAAACCGGCGTGATCGGTTTGCTGCTGTGGCTTGCCGGTGCGGCGCAGGCATGGCGCGCATGGCGTTATTCCAGTCTGGCGGCACGCGAGCAGGCGCGGCCGGCGATGATCGCGCTGGTGGCAACGGTCTTCCCGCTCAACACGCACCTGGCGTTCTATTCCAGCTTCTGGGGTGGCCTGAGCCTGATGCTGGCCGGGTTGTACGCTGGCGCCTTGCTCAACGACGATGCGGATCAACCGCCGCCGCGGTAATGTCTAAGAGCGGCTAAAAAAACGACTGCGCTCACCGCCAGGCGGGCACGACCGGTGCTCGGAATCGGCATGTCCACGCGTACACTCCGGTTTCTCCGCGCCGTCCGCACCCACCTGACGACTGTGCTCGCTACGTGTTGTTAGCCGCTCTAAAGCGACGCTGCGCATGCGCGCGTCGCATGCATCCGATGAACCGCAATCACCGATAGAAATCGCTACGCCCGCCCGGCTGGCGTTTGAAGCGCCGATGGATCCACAAGTATTGGTCCGGTGCCTCGCGCACCATGTCCTCGATCACCGCATTGACCTGCGCGGTATCGGCGATGACATCGTCGGATGGAATGTCTGTCAGTGGCGGCGCGATCTTGAGGATGTAGCGGCTACCTTCGCGACGATGGAAGTACGGCACCACTGCGCAACCGGTCAGGCGCGCCAGCTGATGCGTGGCGGTGATGGTGGAGGCCGGGTGTCCGAAAAACGGTACGAACACGGTGTCCTTGCCGCGCATGTCTTGATCCGGCGCGTACCACAGAAAACCGCCGCGCTTGAGATGCTTGATGGTGGCGCGCAGATCTTCGTTGGCGAACATGTGCGTGGCGTAGCGCAGCCGTCCGCGCTTGACCGCCCATTCAAACACCGGATTTCGGTGCTTGCGGTACATGCCGGCCAGCGGCACGTGATCGCACAGCAGCCGCCCACCCATTTCCAACGTCATGAAGTGGCCGGACACCAGCAACACACCGCGCTTTTGTTCCTGCAGACGCTGCAGATGTTCCAGGCCGTCGATCTGGACGCCGGGGCGAATGGCATCGATGCTGCCCCACCAGGCGCGCGCGAATTCGAACAGGCCCACGCCCAGCGCATCGAAACTATCGCGCAACAGCCGCGCTCGCCATGCATCGTCCTGTTCGGGGAAACACAGCTTGAGGTTGACCTCGGCAGCACGTCGACGCGTGCCCGACAGACGCATCGCGATCCAGCCGGCACCACGGCCCAGCGCGCGCTGCAGCATCCAGGGCAGGTGTCCAGCCAGCACCATCACGGCAAGGCCCAGATAGATCGGCCAGTACTTTGGGTTGCGCAGGGAAGGGCGGACGGCGACGTTAGCGGATTCGGACATGTGCCAATTCTAGAGCGTGTTCTGCCTTTTAAGATGAGATGCGTCGGCCGTACATGGCATGACACGCTCAAGGGATCGCACGCATCGGGCAGCGTGCACATGCGCACGCACGGACGCTCCCGTATCCTGCAACGATGCGGAAAGACCCGATCGAATGGCTGTTGCGCGGGCTGTACTCGGCGCTGTTGTACCTGCTGCTGCCGGTAACGGTGTACCACTTGGTATGGCGTGGTTTTCGTGTGCGCGAATACTTCAATCGCTGGAACGAGCGCTATGCGTCGTACACGCATGCCTGCGGTCGCCCACGCGTGTGGGTGCATGCGGTGTCGGTGGGCGAGGTCAACGCCGCTGCGCCGCTGGTCAATGCGTTGCGTGCGCAGCGCCCGGATATCCGCTGGGTCATCACCACCATCACCCCGACCGGCTCCGAGCGGGTGCGTGCGGTCTGGGGCGATGCGGTGGACCATGTGTATCTGCCATACGACGTGCCCGGCAGCGTGGGCCGGTTCCTGGAGCATTTCCGCCCGCGCCTGGCACTGATCCTGGAAACCGAGCTGTGGCCGAATATGCTGTTCGGGTGCCGCGACCGGCAGATTCCGGTGTACATCCTCAACGCGCGCTTGTCGGCGCGTTCGCTGCGCGGCTATCGCCTGTTGGCACCGCTGATCAGCCGCGCGCTGCGCACAGTCACCTGTGTGGCGGCGCAGTCGCACGACGATGCCGAACGTTTCATTACCCTCGGCGCGCGGCCGGATCAAGTGATCGCGCTGGGCAATCTCAAGTTCGATATCGCAGCGCCTGTGCAGTTGCAGGCCGTGGTCAAGCAGTTCCGTAGGCAGGTGCCGGCCACGCGCCCGGTGTGGATCGCGGCCAGTACGCATGAAGGCGAAGAGGTCGCGGTCGCCGACATCCACGCACGCTTGCTGCTGCAGTTTCCGGAGTTATTGTTGTTGTGGGCGCCGCGCCACCCCGAGCGCTTTCCCAAGGTCGAGGCGCTGGCACGCGAGCGCGGTTGGAGCGTGTCCACGCGCAAGGCCCGGCAATGGCCGCAGGCACGCGACAACGTGTTCGTCATCGACACGCTGGGCGAGCTTATGAGTTTCTACGCCTGTGGGCAGGTCGCCTTCGTCGGCGGCAGCCTGCAGCCGATCGGCGGGCACAATCTGCTGGAGCCGGCTGCGGTCGGCACTCCGGCGGTCACCGGCCCGCATCTGCATAATTTTTCGGAGATTTCGCGGCGCATGCGCGAGGCCGATGCGGTCGCCATCTGCGAGAACGCCGATTGCGTGTATCAGGATCTTGCACGCCTGCTCGGCGACCAGGCGCGGCGCGAGACGATGGCAGCCAATGGGTTGGCGCTGGTCGCCAACGGCAAGGGCGCGGTGGCGCGCACGCTGATGCAGATTGCGCCGGATCTACCGCCAGTGGTGAGTGATGGTACGGCGCTTTGAAAGGCGCGCGTGCTTGCTGCACCGGTGAATTAGAGCTTGTCGCAGTCGTGCTAACGCACGTCATCAAGTCGCTTTAGTTCTGGCCGTCATCGCAGCTATCGCACGTAGCCACATACACGCGTTTGCATCACGCCCAAAAATGGCGTTCCCAAGCCCGCTTTTTTGCGTTACCTGTTAGCCACTCTTACTGCAGCGAACCACTGCCCTGCAGCTTGGACTCTGCATCCTGCGACAGTAGGCGGTTGACATCCTGCAGGTCAGTGATGTCGAGCTTGCCGATGGCTTGGCCCAACAGCAGACGGTTCTGCAGGAAGTTGTAGCGCGACTGAGCATAGTTCAGCTGCGCCTGGAACAGCGTGCGCTGGTTCTGCACCACGTCCAGCACGGTGCGCGTGCCGACTTCCAAACCGACCTGAGAGGCGTCGTATGCAGCCTGCGCGGAGACCACTGCCAGACGGCGGGCTTCCACTTCGCTGATGCCGGCCACCACGGTCTGATAGGCGTTGCGTGTGTTGCGATCCAGCGCGCGCTTCTGCTGTTCGTAAGTGTCCTGCTGGATATCGCGCTGCGAGAGCGCCTGACGCACCGCCGACTGCGTTGCGCCGCCAGCGAAAATCGGGATCGACACGGTGACACCGATCGCGTCGGTGTCGACGTTACGGCCCTGGGCAGTAATTACGCTGTTCTCGGCAGCTGACGTGCCCCAGCTATTGCTACGTCCCATGCTGCCGGTCAGGCTGACCGTTGGTAAATGACCTGCGCGTGCTGCCGTGATGCTGGCTTCGGCGGCGCTGACCTGTAGTTGCTGTGCCCTCAATGCCGGGTTGTCGGCGATGGCAGTGGCCACCAGTTGATCGACATTGCTGTAAGCGGCAGGCACTTGCGGGCGGAACTCTTCGGGCAATGCACGCAGGCCGACAACCGGCTGGCCTGTGAGCTCGGTCAGCGCCTGATAATAATCCTTCAGCGTATTGCGGGCAGTGATGGTGTCGGCACGTGCCTGGTCATACTGGGCACGCGCTTCGTGTACGTCCGTGATCGGGGCCAGCCCTACTTCCAGGCGCTTGTCCGCATAGTCGAACTGCTTTTTGGCCGCTGCCTCGTTGGTCTCCGCGGCGGCGAGCGATTCGATGCCCACCAGCACCTGGAAATACGCTGCCGACGTACGAGTGATCAGATCATTATTTGCCGACGCCAGCGTGAACTCGGCTGCTTTGGCTATTTCGCGTTGGGCGCGCAGGTTGGAGAACTGGGTCCAGTTGAAGATCGTTTGTGAGCCCTGGATCTGACTGGAACGCGACGAGGTCGTAGCGCGACCATCCTGACCCTCGATTTCGCGGTGCGATTTGCTGTAGTCGTAAGCGCCGTTGAGCTGCGGCAACAATGCCGCACGCGCCTGCACTTGACCTTCCCGATTCACCAGGCGTGTGGACTCGGCTACTGCCAGCTGCGGATCGCCGTTGCGGGCCATTTCGTAGACTTGCAGCAGGTCGGTGGCCTGCGCAGCCATCGGAGACAGGGCGGTGGCCATGGCCAGAACGAGAAATCGGTGGATCATCGTGGAAGCTTCCCTTGGAAATCAGAATTGGAATCGGGGTGTCGGTGCGGCGCCCTGAAGATAGGCGAGGTCGGTTTCGAACAACGATCCGATGCGCGGGGCGTTGACGTCGCCACGCACCAGCACTGCTTCCATCGCCGGTTCGTGACCGCGCACGACAAACAGCCGACCGTTCGGGCGCAACCACTGCAGCCACTGGATCGGCAGCGCATCGACCGCGCCGGTCACGCAGATGGCATCGAAACGACGCTCGCTCTGCCAGCCGAACACATCGGCGATTTCGACACGCACGTTGCTGCCTAGACCGGTGCTGTCCAGATTGGCGCGCGCGGCTGCAACCAGGGCCGGGTCGATCTCCAGGCTCACCACTTCGCGGGCGAGCGCGGCCAGACAGACCGTGGCAAATCCGCTACCGGTGCCGACCTCAAGCACGTCCTCGCCCGGCTGCAGATCCAGCGCCTGCAGCATGCGGCCTTCGACCACCGGCTTCATCATCTTTTGCCCGGCCGACAGCGGGATTTCCACATCGACATAGGCCAGCGTCTTGTAGGACTCCGGCACGAAAGCTTCGCGCGGCATGCGCGCCAGCACGTCGAGCACGCGCAGATCCAGCACGTCCCACGGCCGGATCTGCTGTTCGACCATCTTTTCGCGGGCTTGGGAGAAATCGATCGTCATGGTGCGGTTATCCAACGCGGTGGGCCAAACATTTTACCGGTGCGCGGGGGTGCCTGGCGCATCCAACATCGCCGCGTGCTGCCAACCGGCGCAGTGCCGGAAGTCATCGCCACCAACGTCCGGGGGCGATCAACGGGGCGCATAGGCTCTCAAAAAGAAGTCAACGCTGGACTGGATGTGCTCGTCTACCTGCGCGCGCGTCGGCTGGCCGTGCAGGCCGCACATCATCAGCGCGTACAGCTCGCCCTTGAGCAGACAGAAGAATTGCGAGGCCGCGCGCGCCAGATCGGAGATCTCCAGCTGGCCATCGGCCACACGCGCCGAGAGAAAATCCGCCAGTGCTTGCTGGGTCCGCCTGGGGCCGGCGTCCCAGAACATCTCACGCACATGCACATCGCCGGTGCCGGGAGCCATCATCATGCGGTGGGTGGAGATGGCCGAGTCGGCGCTGACCGCAGCGAAGAACGCGTGGGCGATCTCGATCAGCTGGTCGCGCAGCGCACCTTTTGGGGCGTGATCGAACAGATCGTCCGGCATCATGTGCTGGCATTGCTCACGGATCGCCTCGGAAAACAAGCTTTCTTTGTCGCCAAAATGGCTATAGACGGTCAGTTTGGAAACGCCGGCCTGCGCAGCGATCCCATCCATGCTGACCCCGGCATAGCCTTGTTCCATGAACATGGTGCGGGCGGCGCCCAAAATAGCGGCGCGTTTCCCAAGATCCTTGGGACGTCCAGGGCCATTGATCCTGACTTTGGACTTGAGAGGGGGCAAGCTGGACATACTGCCAATACTATACCATCGGGTTCTATATTTATACTCGGCGGTGCCGGGTTCCGTTAATGGTTTCATCTATAGTGACTCTCGGTGTCATGGTCCTCCCGGCAGCTGTCGGGAATTCACCCTCGCGCTGGTCCCGCCGTGGCGGCGACGCGCGTTGCCTTGCCCCCAAGCGATTCCAGCAACGCAATGCGTTTGCTCACGGCAGGCTGGGTCAGCAGGTGCAGCGCTTCGCCGGTCGCCGGCCGCCGGCCGAGAAGCTTCCGCTTTCGGCAATCGCCACGAATACGCGGAGGCTCGACAGATCCATTGCCATTCCTAGAATTTACCTTTTCGAATAAAAAAGATGAATTTGCCTTATCCAGGGCAAGCTCCTAGCATCGAACTCAGCCAGGTGGGCGCACCCACCGTTACGCCAATCGGATTGCCGCAATGACTGCCAAGACGCTGTACGACAAGTTGTGGGAACTGCACGAGGTCACACGCCGTGACGACGGCTCGTCGCTGATCTACATCGACCGCCACATCCTGCACGAAGTGACTTCGCCGCAAGCCTTCGAAGGCCTGCGCCTGGCCGGGCGCAAACCGTGGCGCATCGACGCCAACATCGCCACGCCCGACCACAATGTGCCGACCACGCGCGCCGAGCGTCAGGGCGGGCTGGAATCTATCTCCGATGAAGTCTCGCGGCTGCAGGTGCAGACGCTGGACGAGAACTGCGACGACTTCGGCATCCTCGAGTTCAAGATGAACGACGCGCGCCAGGGCATCGTGCATGTGGTCGGCCCGGAGCAGGGCGCAACCTTGCCGGGCATGACCGTGGTCTGCGGCGATTCGCATACCTCCACGCATGGCGCATTCGGCGCGCTGGCGCACGGCATCGGCACCTCCGAGGTCGAGCATGTGCTGGCCACGCAATGCCTGATCGCCAAAAAGATGAAGAACATGCAGGTGCGCGTGGAAGGCACGCTGCCGTTTGGCGTGACGGCCAAAGACATCGTGCTGGCAGTGATCGGCAAGATCGGCACCGCTGGCGGCAACGGCCATGCGCTCGAATTTGCCGGCAGCGCGATCGGCGACCTGTCGATGGAAGGCCGCATGACCATCTGCAACATGTCCATCGAAGCCGGTGCGCGCGTGGGCATGGTGGCAGTGGATGAAAAAACCATTGCATACGTCAAAGGTCGCCCGTTCGCGCCCAAGGGCGCCCACTGGGATGCGGCGGTGGCGCTGTGGCGCACGTTGGTCTCCGATCCTGACGCACATTTCGACACGGTGATGGAGCTGCGTGCCGAAGACATCAAGCCGCAGGTCAGTTGGGGCACCTCGCCGGAAATGGTGCTGGCGGTGGATCAGCAGGTGCCGGACCCGGCGACCGAGCAGGATCCGACTAAGCGCGACTCGATCGAGCGCGCGCTGAAATACATGGGTCTTCGGGCAAATCAGCCGATGACTGAAATCCGCCTGGATCGCGTGTTCATCGGTTCGTGCACCAACTCGCGCATCGAAGATCTGCGCGCGGCCGCTGCGGTGGCCAAGGGGCGCAAGGTCGCGGCAACCATCAAGCAAGCGCTGGTGGTACCCGGTTCGGGCCTGGTCAAGGCGCAGGCCGAGGCGGAAGGTCTGGACAAGGTATTTTTGGAGGCCGGCTTCGAATGGCGCGAGCCGGGTTGTTCGATGTGTCTGGCGATGAACCCGGACAAGCTGGGCAGCGGCGAACACTGTGCGTCCACCTCCAACCGCAATTTCGAAGGTCGCCAAGGCGCAGGTGGCCGCACGCACTTGGTCAGCCCGGCGATGGCGGCCGCAGCGGCAATCAACGGTCACTTTGTCGATGTACGTGAACTCGGAGAGTCGGGTTCGAGGGTTTCGGATGCGTAATAGCCGGCTCGTGTATTTCAGCCTTTTCGAATTCTCAATTCTCAATTCCTAATCCCGGCCTGCTTATGACACCTTTTACTCAACACACCGGACTGGTGGCGCCGCTGGATCGCGCCAATGTCGATACCGACCAGATCATCCCCAAGCAATTTCTCAAGTCGATCAAGCGCACCGGCTTCGGGCCGAACCTGTTCGACGAGTGGCGTTATCTGGATATCGGTGAGCCTGGTCGCGATAACAGTCAGCGTCCGATCAACCCGGAATTCGTGCTGAATTTCCCGCGTTACCAAGGCGCCAGCGTGTTGCTGGCACGCGAAAACTTCGGTTGCGGTTCCTCGCGCGAACATGCGCCGTGGGCACTGGATGAATACGGTTTTCGCGCGGTGATCGCACCGAGCTTTGCCGACATCTTCTTCAACAACAGTTTCAAGAACGGCTTGTTGCCGATCGTGTTGGCCGGACCGGAAGTCGACGCCTTGTTCGAGCAATGCCTGGTCACAGAGGGATACCAACTCACTGTGGATCTTGCCGCACAGCGCGTGCTTGGCCCCGATGGTGTGGAATACAGCTTCGACATCGATGCGTTCCGCAAACACTGCCTGCTCAATGGGTTGGACGACATCGGCTTGACCTTGCAGGAAGCCGATACCATCGGTCGCTTCGAACAAGGCCATCGCACGCGCCAACCGTGGCTGTTCGGCGCGCTGCAGTGAATGCGACAGTTGGTTTCTCCAATCTGGTGACGCCAAGCGCGCGCTGCGTTGGCTTGATTTCAAAGGCGCTGCGGCGCCAACTCACGAGGATTGCATGAGCAAACAGATTTTGATTCTTCCTGGCGACGGTATCGGCCCGGAGATCATGGCCGAAGCGGTCAAGGTGTTGACGCGGATCGATGCGCAACATGGCCTCGGTTTCAACCTGGTATACGACGAGCTGGGTGGCGCGGCTTACGACAAGTATGGCAGCCCGCTGGCCGACGAAACCCTGGAGCGCGCGCGTGCTGCCGATGCAGTGCTGCTGGGCGCAGTGGGTGGACCGCAATGGGACACCATCGATCCATCGCTGCGTCCGGAGCGCGGTTTGCTCAAGATCCGCTCGCAGCTCGGCCTGTTCGCCAACTTGCGTCCGGCGCTGTTGTATCCGCAGTTGGCCGATGCCTCCACGCTCAAGCCGGAGGTCGTCTCCGGACTGGATCTGCTGATTCTGCGTGAGCTCACTGGTGGCATTTACTTCGGTCAGCCGCGCGGCACGCGCACGCTGGAAAATGGTGAGCGCCAGGCCTACGACACCTTGCCCTACAGCGAAAGCGAGGTCCGCCGCATCGCCAAGGCCGGCTTCGAGATGGCGCGTCTGCGCGGCAAGAAGCTGTGTTCGGTCGACAAAGCCAACGTGTTGGCATCGAGCCAGTTGTGGCGTGCGGTGGTGGAAGAGGTTGCCAAGGATTATCCGGACATCGCGCTGTCGCACATGTACGTCGACAACGCGGCCATGCAGCTGGTACGTGCGCCGAAGCAGTTCGACGTGATCGTGACCGACAACATGTTCGGCGACATCCTGTCCGACCAGGCATCGATGCTCACAGGCTCGATCGGTATGCTGCCCTCGGCTTCGCTGGATGCAAACAGCAAAGGCATGTACGAGCCGTGTCATGGCTCGGCGCCGGACATCGCAGGCAAGGGCATTGCCAATCCGTTGGCGACCATCCTTTCGGTGGCGATGATGTTGCGCTACACGTTCGCGCAATCTGCTGCAGCGGATGCGATCGAACACGCTGTCGGCAAGGTGCTCGATCAAGGCCTGCGCACCGCCGACATCTGGTCGGAAGGCACCACCGAGGTCGGTACCGTGGCGATGGGGGATGCGGTGGTGGCCGCGCTGTAAAAGCTCTTCTTGCTTGAACAGTTGTGGCTGTCCTGGTGGCTATCGTTCTGGTGAACGATGGCCACTTTCGTTTGGCTGGTTGATCGATCCATCCGCGAGCACGATCAGTCAACCATGTTCCGCTTTTCCTCCCGCCGTCGATAACCGCTGGTGGTGCTTGCGCTAGTGTCGGCGTGGGCGCTTATGCGGCATCGATGCTGCATAAGCGCCTGCTTGGAAGGACTTGCGGCGTGTCCCATGCAGGTACGCGTGCGAGTGCTCCGGTTCGTCCCGGCGGGCAGCCTCCCGACGTGTGCACGATGGCCTGCCAACCCAAGCACTCGCAATCGACACCAAAAGTTCGATCGGCAAGGTCATGCAATTCACTGCGGTCTGCGCTGTTGTTCGCTTGTAGCCTTGGGGATGCAGCCGCCTTCTCCTCGCGTCGATTCCGGGCGCCGTCGTGATCGTTCCTCGTCGATTTCAGGGGTCTACCTGCGCCGCGGCAACACCTACTTGTGGCCGACGAGCAGCGGTACGTTGTCGACCTCGGCCGGCGCGCTGGACGCGGCCTGCGCGGCGACCAACCCGGCGTTCGTGCCCTACAAGACCGCCGACAGCCTGACCGCGCCCAACCGCTGCGGCGCGTTCGGCTACTACGAAGGCCGCTCGGTGCAGAACGGCTACGGCAAGACCTCCGCCCACTACCTGTCCGGCATTTTCGATGTCAGCGACGAGGCCACCGGCTATGCGCAGGTACTGGCCAATCGCTCCAAGGACGAAAGCTCCAGCCAGACCCACTACTACATCGGCAAGGGCGCGCTCACCGTCTACGACCCGGACCTGGGCCTAATCACCGCGCAGCGCATCTTCCTGCTTTCGGAAGTGGGCGGGATCAAGAACATCGAATACGACGAAAAGTCCTGGAACCTCAACGCCGGCATGCGCGGCAAGCTGTTCGACGGCGGCTTCGACTGGGATGCGAGCGTGTCGATGTCGCGCTACGACATCACCACGCGACGTCCGCGCTTGCTCACCAATGCGGTGCGCGACCACTACATGGGGGCGGTGCTTGGCTATCGGCCCGATGGCACCGAAATCCGCGATTTCTACGCCGACAGGCTGTTCGCGCCGGGCAGTGAGTCGCTGTATAGCCAGCTCACCACCGAGGTGGTGAGCTGCAGCCAATCCAGCACCGACCAGGCCCAGTTCGTGTTCAGCGGCGACCTGTTCGCGCTGCCGGCCGGCATGCTGCAGATGTCCACTGTGCTTGAGGCGGCGCGGCAGAAGTACGACCTGGATCCGGATCTGCGCATCACCGTGGACTACATCGTCACCGACGAATATCTGTGCCGCCGCGATGGCCTGGATCCGCTGTCGGACCCCTGTTCGGTCGCGCACGAGTACCAGACCTTCTCCACCTAGTCGTCCAATCCGCTGCTGGAGGAAGAGAAGGGTAAGAGCGGCTAACAAAACGTAGCGAGCAGTCGTCAGGGGGTGCGGACGGCGCGCAGGAATCTGATTGTGCGCGTGGTACATGCCGATTCCGAGCACCGGCCGCGCCCGCCTGGCGGTGAGCGCAGTCGTTTTGTTAGCCGCTCTAAGTCGACCACGCTGGTCTTGGTATGGGACGTGCTGCCGACGTTGTCGCTGAGCGCGCATTACTATCGGATCGAACTGGAAGGGCGAGTGGAGTCGATCTCCAGCGAGACACTGCTGGCGAACAACGCCAACTGCCTGCTCGGCAGCGACCGCGCCGGCAATGCGGTCGATACCGCGTCGACGGCCTGCCAGTTCTATATCCAGTCGGTGACCCGCAGCCCCGGCACCGACCTGACCGCTGAAGGCCGGATCACCGCATTGGAGACTTTCCCGATCAACCAGTCGCTGATGCGCATCGATGGTATCGACGCGAATCTGCGCTACAGCGTCGACCTCGGCGATTGGGGCGCGTTCGCCCTGGAGGCCGGCTAACCACGTGCTGAAGATGGAAGTGGCGCAGTTCGCCGGGGCCAAGCCGGTGGACGCGATGAATGACGTCGACTACCTGGCGTTCCGCACGCGCAGCAATCGGCGTCTGAACTGGAGCATCGGCAACTGGTCCACCAGCCTGTACGGCTACCGCTACGGCTCGCGCCCGAACTACGCCGAGAGCAGACGCGTGGCGTAGTACGTGGTCTGGAATGCGGACATCGCCAAGCAGATCACCGACAAGGCCACGCTCGGCCTCAGTGTGTTGAACGTGTTCGACAGGATTCACCCGCGCGACGACACCTACATCTCATGGCCGTACTTCCCGCGCGTGTACAGCGCGCTCGGGCGGCAGTTGTACGCCAACTTCACCTACAAATTTTAAGGTGCGCATGCGCTGCGCCACAGAGTTCGCTCCAGCAGCTTGCCGCACTGGCGTGGCAGAACCTGGATAGCGCCATCACAATTAACTGCCAGTCCCTGCCAATCCCTGCGCCCAAGTAAAAAACCAGAACGGCCAGCAGATAGCTCTGCTGGCCGTCAGGATCGGATCGGTAGCGCGTTACGCCACCGCAGCCGTCTTGCCGGCGACCACGCCACGCGCGCGCTGGCGCAACAGGCGGTTGGCCACATCCAGCCAAGCGAGTGCGCTGGCTTCGATGATGTCCTTGCTGGTGCCGGTGCCTTCGTATTCCACGCCGTCGTGACGCACGCTCAGGCTGGCTTCGCCACGCGCGTCTGCGCCGATGCCGACGCTGTGTACCTGATAGCTGTCCAATTCCAGCTTTACACCTGTGGCCGAAGCAAGCGCGCCGAATAGCGCATCCACCGGGCCATTACCTTGCGCGGTTTCAGCGACGCGATTGCCTTCCGGATCTGACAATTCAACCAGCGCGTTCGCGCGGCTGCCGACATCGCTGATAGTCATCGATGCCAGGCGGTAGCCTTCCTGAACGGTGGCATCCTGCATCAACGCCTGCAGATCGGCGTCGGTGAGCACGCGCTGCTTTTCGCACAATGCCTTGAACTGCTCGAAGACCAGCTTGACCTCTTCTTCTTCCAACAGATAGCCCAACGCGCGCAGGCGCTGCTCGACTGCCGCACGCCCGCTGTGGCGGCCCAGCACCATTTGCGAGGACTCCCAGCCCACATCTTCCGGACGCATGATTTCGTAGGTGCCGCGATGGCGCAGCATACCGTGCTGATGGATGCCCGATTCGTGTGCGAACGCGTTGCCACCGACCACTGCCTTGTTGCGTTGTACCGGCATGCCGACAAGGCGTTGCAGTAGCTGCGAAGTGGAGACGATGCGCGGCGTATTGACGGCCGAGTCGATGTTATAGAACGCACCGCGCACCTTCAGTGCCATGATGATTTCTTCCAGCGCGCAGTTGCCCGCACGCTCGCCGATGCCGTTGATTGTGCACTCGACCTGCCGCGCGCCGCCTTCGATCGCAGCCAGCGAGTTTGCCACGGCCAAGCCTAGATCGTTGTGGCAATGTGCGCTGAAGATCACCTTGTCGGCGCCTTCTACGCTAACGATCAGGCGCGAAAACATGGCGCGGATTTCTTCCGGCGTGGTGAAGCCCACCGTGTCGGGCAGATTGATCGTCGTGGCACCGGCAGCGATCGCCACGCGCGCCACCTCGGCCAGGAAATCTTCTTCGGTGCGCGTGGCGTCTTCGGCGGAAAACTCGACGTCATCGATATAGCCGCGCGCCAGCGTCACATGCTTGTGCACCGATTCCAGGACCTGTTCACGGCTCATGCGCAGCTTGTGCTCGCGATGTAGCGGGCTGGTGGACAAGAAGACATGCAAGCGCGGGTTGGCGGCTGCTTCCAGCGCACGTGCCGAGGTCTCGATATCCGCCTGAAGGCAGCGTGACAAAACCGCCAGCGTGGGGCGACGCAACTCGCGGCCGATCATCGCGATGGCTTCGCGGTCGGAATGCGAGCTGGCCGGGAAGCCGGTTTCGATAATGTCCACGCCGAGTTCGTCCAGCGCACGCGCCATGACCAGCTTTTGCTGGGACGTCATGCTGCATCCGGGGGATTGCTCGCCGTCGCGCAGGGTGGTGTCGAAAATTCGGATACGCGGGGTCTGGTTGGATAAGCTCGTGTTCACCAGGAAGACTCCTCTACGACGATGGCTGTGACAGGCGTTGAAGCGACTGCGGATGGGCGGGAAAGAACGTGTGCTTTGGAAGCTGGTTTGGCGCTGCGTTCGTTGCGACGTCGTTCGGTATTGCGACGACGCGGTTTGCGTGGCGGCCGCGGCCGCACCTCGGACAAGAGCGCGGCCAGAACAGTTGCGTCGATATTACCGCCAGAGACCACCGCACATTTGCGTTTGCCCGCAACACGGCGACCAGCTGCCAATGCCAGGGCACCAGCGCCTTCGGCGATGACGTGTTCTTCCAGCGCCAGACGCACCAGAGTTTCGCGTAATTCGGCCTCGCGCACGATCACGATATCGTCGAGCAAGCTCGAGCATAGACGGCGGGTGAGGAAGCCTGGAATCTTGACCTTCACGCCGTCGGCCAGCGTGGGGACCGGGGTGATTTCGCGCAGATCGCCGCGCACTGCGCGGGCCATCGAATCCACGCCTTCCACCTGCGCGCCGACAACGCGCACGCCTTGCGATTTCAGTGCCAGCGCCACGCCGGAAGCCAGGCCGCCGCCGCCGATCGGCACGATCACCACATCCGGCGCATGCGCGGCCAGTTCAATGCCCACGGTGCCTTGGCCGGCGATCACGTCGGGGTCGTCGAAGGCCGACAGAAAGCGGTAGCCATTCTGGTCGGCCAGCTCGCGCGCAAACGCAAACGCCTCGTCGTAGCTGTTGCCGTGTTGGCGTACGGTGGCGCCCCAATGCGCGACACCGGAGATCTTGGTCTGCGGCGCGCCATATGGCATCACCGTGATGGCCTGCACGCCCAGCCGATACGCCGACCACGCCAGCCCTTGCGCATGGTTGCCGGCCGAGGCGCAGATCACCGGACGCTCGTCGCCGCGTTCCAGCCCCGCCAACAGTGCGTTCAATGCACCGCGCACTTTGTAAGAGCCAGTGCGCTGCAAGTTTTCCAGCTTCAACCACACACCGAAGCGCTCGGCGTAATGCAGCGGGGTGGGCGATAAGTACTTGCGCAGACGTGCCTGTGCTGCAAGCACGTCTGCCACGCTGACGGCTACGTCGCTTAGGTCTGGCTCCTGCGTAGAGGGGCGGCCGGAATCAGGCATTGCGGCACGCGCGCGACCGATCCGGAAGAAGACACCTCCGGACAGCGGTTTGATGATCACGTGAGGTTTGATCGTTCATGCGGCGGCCTCGGCCGGGTCCACTGCAGTGATCGCCACCGATTCGCAGTCGTAGACCTTTTCCAACTGCAGGCGCAGCGTTTCCGGCGGACGGATGCTGTCCACGTCCAATTGCAGATGCCAACGGCCTGCATCGTCCGGGGCGGTGCCACCCTGGATGGCGCACGGGCGGAAGCCGCGGCGCTCGGTCATGCCGATCACGCGCACCAGCGCGCCTTCGGCCGGCTTAAGCACCAGATCAAGCCGGTAACGCATGCGATGTCTCCTTGACCGCGAGTGCGGGATTGCTGTCCAGCATGGTGCTGTTGGCAGTGTTGGGCGGCACCAGCGGCCACACGTTGGCGCGTGCATCGATGGCGACATGCAGCAGGCCCGGGCCCGGTTGCGCCAGCAGTTCGGCCAGCGCCGCATCCACATCGCCGCGCGCGATGATGCGCTTGGCCGGAATACCAAACACCTGCGCTAACGCGGCGAAATCCGGGTTGTCGGACAAATCGATCTCGCTGTAGCGCTCGGCGAAAAACAGCTCCTGCCACTGCCGCACCATGCCCAGCGAACTGTTGTCCAGCAGCACGATTTTCACCGGTAGCTTGCAGCGCGCGATGGTGACCAGCTCTTGGACATTCATCATGAAGCTGCCGTCGCCGGAAACCAGCACCACGGTGCGGTCGGGGCAGGCAAACTGCGCGCCCATCGCCGCCGGCAGGCCGAATCCCATCGTGCCCAACGCGCCGCTGGTGAGGTGGTTGCGCGGATCGTTGAAGCGGCAATGCTGGGCCACCCACATCTGATGCTGACCCACATCGCAGGCGATGATGGTGTCGGCCGGGGCCACTTCGCTCAGGCGCTTGAGCAGCGCCGGTGCATAGATATCGGTACCGGGCGCGTCGTAACGCGCACCGAATTTTTCGCGGTTCGCAAAGCAACGCGTGCGCCATGCCTGACAGTTGCCACGTGCCGCGCTCAAGGCTTTCAGACTCACGGACACATCGCCAGGCACTGCGATGTCGGCAGTGCGCAGCTTGGAAATTTCATACGCATCGGCATCCAGATGGATGACGTGCGCGAACGGTGCGAACTCGCTCAACTTGCCGGTTGCACGGTCGTCGAAACGCGCGCCTACCACCACCAACAGATCGCATTCCTGGATCGCCATGTTGGCCGCACGCGTGCCGTGCATGCCCAGCATCCCCAGGTAATCCGGATGCGCATGCGGCAACGCACCCAGGCCGCGCAAGGTCAGTGCGGTCGGGATGCCGGTAGCTTCGACAAAGCGCCGAAACGCCTCCACCGCACCGGCCAACGCGATTCCGCCACCGCCGTACACTACCGGGCGTTCGGCACCGGCAATGGCTGCCAATGCTTCTGCCAACCTGGCGTCTTCAGGGGCCGGAGGCGGCAGCACCGCCGCCGGCACGTGATCGGGCAACTGCGAGGCATCGGCGATCTGCACATCCTTGGGCAGGTCGATCAGGACCGGCCCGGGACGTCCTTCGCGCGCGATGCGAAAGGCCTCGCGCACCATTTCCGGAAGATCCTCCACGCGCCGCACCAGAAAGCTGTGCTTGACGATCGGCATGGTCATGCCAAACACGTCCAGTTCCTGGAACGCATCGGTGCCCAGCAACGATGTGGCGACCTGGCCGGTCAGACACACCATGGGGACCGAATCGAGCATCGCGTCGGCGATGCCGGTGACCAGATTGGACGCGCCTGGGCCGGAGGTGGCCACGCACACGCCGACCCGACCGCTGGCACGGGCGTAGCCGTTGGCGGCGAGTGCGGCGCCCTGTTCGTGACGGACCAGGATGTGCTTGAGCCTGGAATCCACCAGGGCGTCGTAGAACGGCATGATGGTGCCGCCCGGATAACCGAACAGCGTTTCCACGCCCTCGGCTTCCAGGGCCTGCGTCAGCCAG
Organism: Xanthomonas fragariae; assembly: GCF_017603965.1. Lineage (NCBI taxonomy): Bacteria > Pseudomonadati > Pseudomonadota > Gammaproteobacteria > Lysobacterales > Lysobacteraceae > Xanthomonas > Xanthomonas fragariae. The sequence goes on from NZ_CP071955.1 coordinate 846,928, forward strand.
CGCGCGCCATTGCGGGGCGTGCTGTGTGCGGAGGTGTTCATGCGTTGCGGACCTTCGGTGTTAAGCGGTGGGGAATGCGGCGGCGTTACGCCGCTTGTTGATTCGTAGGTGTGGTGGCGGCTTGCTGTTCGCCGTTGAGCCACACCATCTTGGCGCGCAGCTTCTTGCCTACCTCCTCGATCGGATGTTCCAGATCGGCCTGCTTGAACTTGGTGTAGTTTGGCAGGCCAGCTTCGTATTCGGCCACCCAGTTCTTGGTGAAGGTGCCGTTCTGGATGTCGGTCAGCACATCCTTCATGCGTGCCTTGGTGCTGGCGTCGATGACGCGCGGTCCGCTGACATAGTCGCCGTATTGCGCGGTTTCAGAGACAAATTCCAACATGCGGGTGATGCCGCCTTCGTAAAACAGGTCCACGATCAACTTCAGTTCGTGCAGCACTTCGTAGTACGCGATTTCAGGCTGGTAGCCGGCTTCCACTAATACTTCAAAACCGGCCTGCACCAGCGAGGAGGCACCGCCGCAAAGTACGGCCTGCTCGCCGAACAGATCGGTTTCGGTTTCTTCCTTGAAGGTGGTCTTGATGATGTTGGCGCGCGCGCCGCCCAGGCCGCCGGCATAAGTCAGCGCAAACTGCTCCGCCTTGCCGCTGGTGTCCTGATACACCGCATAGATGCACGGTACGCCACGGCCGATTTCATATTCGCGACGCACCAGCGCGCCCGGGCCCTTCGGCGCGACCAGCACCACGTCCAGATCTGCGCGCGGCTTGATCATGTCGAAATGCACGTTCAGACCATGTGCGAACAGCAGGCAGGCGCCATGCTTCATATTCGGTGCGATGACCTCTTCGTACAGCTTCTTCTGCACCATGTCCGGGGTCAGGATCGCAACCAGGTCGGCGCCCTTCACTGCTTCGGCCGGCGCCACGACGGTGAAGCCGTCGGCTTGCGCCTTGGACTCGGTCGGGCCACCGGGACGCAGCCCGACGGTGACCTCGAAGCCGGAATCGCGCAGATTCAGCGCATGCGCGCGGCCCTGGCTGCCGTAGCCGATGATCGCGATTTTCGGTTGGATGTTGTTGCTCATGAATAAGTCCTTAGCGAGTTGGCAGTGAGAAATATAAGGTCAGCCGGCAACGTCAGAGTCTGGCCGGCTGAGCAAAGAGGGGACGGATGATGGCACTGTCCGTGGCGACGCATGCACCAGCGCCGTTGCGGACGCGGGTGGAAGACGTTGCGGCGATTTCAGTGATGTCGTTCATGTCATTCGAAACTTTTGGTGGTCCCTGAAACGCGAAACCCCGCGCCGTTGCCGGTGCGGGGTCTGATCGAAGCCTTGTGTGTCTGTTGCCTACACGAAGTCTCGTCCCGCACCGGTTGGCCAGGTAATAAGTACGAGTACGACAAGCGAGACGACCGACGCGCCGAAGGGCGCGGACATCAGAGCGTTCGAGGTGGTGCGGCGATCCTGCATATGCCTGAGATAACCATTGCTGTAGGTATGGTGTCAACCCTTGCGGCTGAAATAGCCGTATCTATGCGTGACGCGCCGTGCAAAGCCTAGCGGCAGCAGCATGGTTACTTATAAAACCGGATCGACGCTGCGCAGGAATTGCCAATCCCGATCCCTAATTGCGCGGTATTCAGGGCCAACGCGGCGTGCGCATCGAACCGCCCAGCATGACCCGCAGGTCTGGTTGGCGATGCATTTGTCGTGGCATGGGAACCTCCTGTCAAGCGTTGCGCACCTGTGGTGCATCCTCGATTCCGAGCACCGGCCGGGCCAGTTTCGCCACTGCGCAGTAGTTTTAATTTAGAAAGAAGTCTAACTACCGTTGCTACGATGTGTGAGAGCTGCCGCCTAACTGTCAGAGCATCGCCGAGTTGCAGCTGCTCAACATTCGGGTGGTCTTTGCCGACGTCCGGTATGGTGGTTACCAGACGATTGCGCCCGAGTTGGCCAGCGTGCGGCCCTCGCAAAGCCGCAAGGACGGGCAGGTGGCCGGTAACTGAGCAAGCCGGCGCGGATGAGCGCGCTGCTCAATTCCAGTCCTAATGGCTTCGATTGATTAGGAATTCTCATGAGTTCGATGCAACAGCCTGACCCGCCGTCGCAAACACATGCGGCCGTACTTCCCGATGCGCCGGTCGCCTTGCTGCGGCTGTCGGCCGAGGCCTGCTTAGTGGGTTGCAACCGCGCCGGCCTGGAGGTGCTCGGCAAGACCGCCAGCGAGCTGCAAGGTGCACCGGCAGCGCTGCTGTGGGGGCTGAGCGCTGCCGATCTGGTCGGCGAAGACGGCGTCTGGGCCGCCCCGGGCGACGACCCGGCACGGCGCGTGCGCTATGTGTGCGACCGCGAGCACGGCGGCTGGATACTGTCGCTGCCGCACGTGGAAACCGCGATCATATTGCGCGAAGCCACCCGCTTGGCCGAAGACAGCCGGCCGGTGCCAATCTCGCCTCTGTTGCAGCCCTTGGTTGCGCGGCTGCACGCCGAGCACGAAGACCGCACGGTGCTCGAACGTACCGCGCAGGCACTGGCCGGCTGCGAACTGGAGCTGCTGCTGCCGCTCGGTTTGGCAGAGACCGAGATGGGCCGCCGGCTGCAGGCGGGCTTCGGCAATCTGGCCGAAGCGATCCGGCAAGCGGTTGCGCTGTCGGTGCAGATCGCCGCCGAGGTGCCGCCGTTGGTGGCCGAGAACGACGAGCTGGTGCGTCAGTCGCAGGCGCAGACTGAGGCACTCGATGGCGCGCGCGCTGCGGCGGAGCGTCTGTCGTCGAGCCTGCAGGACGTCAATGCCGAGCTGGCGCAGGTGATCGCGCTGGCCACCAGTGCCGATGAAAGCGCGCGCCAAGGTGTGGCCGCGGCACACGCGCTGGGTCAGGCAATGCACGAAGTGGAGCGCCGCGCGGCACGTGCCGGCGAGGTCATCGAAGTCATCGACTCGGTGGCATTTCAGACCAATATCCTGTCGATCAACGCCAGTATCGAAGCTGCGCATGCCGGCGATGCCGGGCGCGGCTTTGCGGTGGTCGCCACCGAAATCCGCCGTTTGGCCGAACGTGCCGCAGCTGCGGCGCGCGACGTACGCGCGATCCTGGCCGAAACCAGCGACGCGGTGGGCGAGGGCGCCGCATCCGCTCGCGGCACCGAAGCGGTGCTCGATGGCATCACCCGCGTGCTCGGGCAGGCCAGTCGCGCGATGACCACTGTGGCCGGGCGCATCCAGGCGCAAGACGGTGAGATTCGTGGCATCGAGCGTGCCGTGGACGGTGTAGTCGCGTTGGGGCGCAGCAATCTGCAACACGCCGCGCATGTGGCCGAACGCAGCGAAGCGCTGGAGCGCGGTACCGAAACCCTGCGCGATTGCGTGGGCTTGTTTCGTTTGCCCGCCGACCCGCTGCAGGTGCCCAGGCACGCGCGCGTCAAGGAACTCGCCGTGGCGACCGCGAGCAAGATCGGCACCGCATTGACGCAGGCAATTGCACGCGGCCAGATCGCCGAAGCACACCTGTTTGCGCGCACCTATACACCGATTGGCGGCGTGGAGCCGCCTAAATTCAGCACCGACTTCGATGCGGTCTGCGACGACGTATTGCCGGCGTTGCAGGAGCCGCTGCTGGATGCGCATCCGTGGATCGTTTTCGCGATCTGCGCCAATCCCGATGGCTACGTTCCCACCCACAATCTGCGCTTCACTCAGCCGCTGACCGGCGATCCCAAGCGCGATCTGGTCGGCAACCGTACCAAGCGCAAGTTCACCGACCGTGTCGGCCGTAGTGTGGGTGCGCATACCGACCCATATCGCCTGCAGGTCTACCGTCGCGACACCGGCCAGATCATGTTCGACCTGTCCGCACCAATCTTCGTCGGGCGCAAACACTGGGGCGGTCTGCGGGTAGGGTATACGCTGGAATGACACTGTGCAGCAGAACTTGAGTAAGAGCGGCTAACAAAACGACTGCGCTCACCGTCAGGCGGGCGCGGCCGGTGCTCGGAAGTGGCATGTACCACGCGTACACTCCGGTTGCTCCGCGCCGTGAGCACCCACCTGACGACTGCTCGCTACGTTTTGTTAGCCGCTCTAAAGCGCCAATCTCGAACGTGCTGCATATACTGCTAAACAGCTACTGCACATCGGCTACAAGCGGATAGTGATAGTGCAAAGAGGTCTGGAGATGGCTCGCAGTGGCACCGTCCTTATAATAATCGAAGCAAGTATTGCGAGTCGTCGTTGGCATCGTACGCCAGCGTTTGGGCCACCCGTTCAGTCGCCTGCATAACTGCCACGGAAAATTCGAATAGTCGCCACGCGAAAGTGGCCAGCACATTAATGCGCATTACCCCATGCAATCCGAGTCCTTTAGGGTTACAGCACTGCTTCGATAAAGAAAATCTTGCGCGTGGTGACGGCCATATGAACCCTGCATTTAGGGAGCAGAAGTTTTGGGCTTTTTTTATTGAGTAGATTAATGATATATTAATTTATTGAAAATTTTGTATATTTCGGTATTGCGCTGACGCTGAAGGGGTTGATGCGGCCATAACCGCCGCTCATTATTTTTTCGATAAGAATCTCTGATTATGCATATGCTGCTTCGCAGCACTTCGTGCATCGCTCTTTTTCTTCGCGATAAACTTTTGAGGTATTACATGAGAGGTAGAGGATTTGCCTGCCGCAGCTAGACGATTGTATTTATATACCGGAGATGTTTCAGGTGACTACGACTCGTATTCGAATTAACCAACACGCGCCTACCAATTTCTTCATCAATCTTGGCGTCAGCCTAGGTTTGCCAGATGACCTTGTGCAACGGATCGCTGCTGGCGAGGCGGTGCTTGGGCCGGCAGGGATGCTCTGCCGTGTACATATGCAGCCGCACGAGCACGCAGATACATTGGCCGCGTTTGCTGAGGTGATTCTGCCGATAGCGGCACGCGAACTAGACGGAGACGATGTGGTGAGGCTACTCGCGCTGCAAGAGCACTTGCTGACAGAATACGGTTGGCGGCTCACGCTATCGGATCTGGGCCTGCTGTGTGTCTGTCCGTTGATCGCTGCGCACACCGCCGAAGATGTGGCGGCGGTTCTGGACCGTGGCCAGACGATCGCGCGGGTAGCGCTGGAAGTGTTGGTTGCACAGACCGAAGAATCCGCGGCGGTGGTGTCATGAAGTCTCCCGCACAGATAGGAAGCTCTTCGAGGACCCCGCAGCAGTGCGTCCCCCAGGGTTATAGCGAGCAAACGAACCAAGGCGAGATTGTGACAGAAACCTCAACATCAACGCAATCCGAGTTGTTAAAGGGGCTGAGGCCTCCTTCGCGCCGCATGTCGTTCAAAAACTCTGATGCCTCCAAGTTTCCGTCAGAGAGCACACTAAGCTTTAACGAATCCGCGCGCTCCTCTGATGCGTCCAGGTTCTCGTTCCAATACGTACCAAGCCGTTTCGAATCCTTGCCTGCCGCTGATGCGTCCGAGCTCTTGTTCGAGAGCGGATCAAGAAATTTCGGATCGTTTTGTGTCTCCGAAGTGTCCGAGTCGTCGTTCAGAAGTGCGTATGCGGACTTTACGGCGCCCGACTCGCAGATGCCGGTTGAGCCCAGTATGTCAGAGTCCCAGGTGTCAGAGCCCCTAGCCAATAGCAGCGCGCACGCCCTGGAAACTTTGAAGAGCCAGCTACGTTCGCACCTGAGTGGTATTCGTTTTGAAGAGGAATCGACTACCCAGAGAGATCTGGAGAACCAGTATCTGCAGTGGGCGGACGCACGCTTGCAGGAGCGCGTGACGGCATTCGGACCGGACGCCGGATATCAGATCGGCTGCGATATGGCAGCGATAGGAGCCAAGGCCACGTTGCCGATCGCTTACGAGTGCTTTAGGAAGCTCATGATCGGAATCATGCGTCAACCATTGGGCGTGTTCACGGGCACCATCTATGATCAGCGCAGACCTCCTGGATCAGAACCTATGAGTATGGCAGCCATAGCGGCCCTTGGATCCTCGGCAGGGTCTTACGTTTGCGATACGTTTCTGGTGCCGGCGATGGATCGGCGCGCGCGCGTGGCGAACTTGCCAAAATTCAAAGCGATCGATCCAAAGGTACTGGTGCCCGATCCTCCGCGGGTCGCTTTGGAGATATGCCGCGACGGCAAGAAGCGCTTCAGTGTCCGAGGCGAGCGCGACGTCCCGATGGCGCAGGAGAAGGCGGCGGTCTACGAGTACCGCAAGGGAATCAGCGAATGGCAAGCGGTGCTGGAAGAAAGGTCCGTCCGCACCTTGCTGTTCAAGCCGGGGGTAAACGCGGTGGTTAACGGTGCGCGCCGGATTCCCACCGGTCCAGCACATACGCCCATTGGTCAGACGGCGATGGCCGCGCTCGCCATCGGGAGTTGGGGGATTGCGCATCAGGCCATTCTTGAGACCGGTAAAACTCTAGCCTGCACTGGTCAGGCGAGTGTTCCAGATTTGGTCGGTGGGCACCAACGCCTCAATACCTTCTTGTTATCCTTGCCGGATACGACGCGCCCACCTGCGCAATGGTCCGATGCAATCCATTTTCCGCGCTATTTGCTGGAGACCGGCAAGGAGGGAATGGCGTTGGCCAAGCATGCCTGGAACACCGCCGGCGCGATCAAGGACGCGGTGAACGATGTGCTGTTCCGTCATGTGTCAGCCAATATACTGGCCACGTTCGCCTCTACCAGCGTAGGCAGGTTTATCGCCTCGCCTTGGCGTGGCGGCAGTTATACAACTCCGCCAAATGAAGCCCTCAATGCGCCGGCGGTACTCTTCGGACAGGGTGCGGCCACCGCCACCAATGACATGGTCTGGAATGCTGCCAAGTCCAAGAACGGTTCCTACACGGCACACGCGACACGCTTGGACCAAGCGCGCGCAGTCGAGGTTGCCAGGCACGACCTGACAATTGCAGAAACGTCGCGGGCGCTAGTCGATTCGATCAGGTCTGTGTATGCAGCGCTGGACACCGGACGCGCGATGGAAGAGGGAAGCCCTTCACATCAACGTTTTCAACCGTTCTATTTGCAGGAACTATTCCGCGTGCTTGAGCAGCTGAATCTGGAGATCGATATGCAAGATGTGTCGCTAGAGAAAGTTAACGCTGCCTACAATGAGTGGCGTAAAGCAAAGGATTTTTTCAAAAGCTTCACCCCACCAGAGAATAGCTCGGAGAGTATCGCCGATGCGGCCGCTGTGACCAAGCTTGTCGACCAGTTGGGCACTCTCCAGCAGGCCATAAGCCAACGTCAGCGGCTAAAGCAATGGGAGCAGGGCTGCTAGCTGAGAGCGCATGTCTTTTTAGCTTGATATTCCGATGTGGCCCGACTGGTATGGAGTTGCCCATGTCAGTTTCAGGAGCCAGGTTCGATCTTGATACGGCATGGTGCTGTGCGTGCGACTGCGCGATTATGCCGCGCTTTTGCTTAAGTATGCCCATGGCCATTTGTGAGCCGATCGCTCTGCGCCATCAGTCGCCATCCCCCCGGCATTGCTGACCTGCAGCATGCTCGGAACTGAAAGAAGGTACCGCTACCAGGAGAGTCCGCGTAGGCGAGTGATGGGCGTAATAACGCATTCGCAGCTGCGAATGCGTAGCAAAAAAGGACAGCGGCTATCTGTTGTGTTAATGCATTGCCCGGGTGAGCGCCGCCCGGGCCTCGGTGGCCGTGCCTGTGCATGCATTAAGAGCGGCTAACAAAACGACTGCGCTCACCGCCACGCGGGCGCGGCCCGGTGCTCGGAATCAACATGTACTGCGCGTACACTCCGGTTCCTCCACGCCGTCCGCACCCACCTGACGGCTGCTCGCTACGTTTTGTTAGCCGCTCTAAGCAGATGTCGCCGCTGCGGTGATGTGGTGTAATTAGCGTCGAAGTGGGGGTACCGCGGTCTAGCCGTGGTTGAGACAGTCCCTTCGAACCTGATCCGGCTGATACCGGCGTAGGGAAGCTTCGTTAGATGCGATGGTCCGCACCTGCACGGGCAGTCTGTGTTGAGCGCCGCCGCTTCGTCCCCACTGCGAATCCTTCGCAGACCCAGCGCCGTTGGTGCTGGTTTTCCAGCACACAGAGACGAATGCCATGAATGCCGCGCCCACCGTTTTGCAGCAACAAGCCCAGTCGCTGTCCGAGGCTGTGACCCAGCCGATTCCCGGTTCCCGCAAGATCTTCGTGCACGGCTCGCGCGCCGATCTACAGGTGCCCATGCGCGAAATCGCATTGACCCGCACCCCCACATTGTTCGGTGGCGAAGACAACCCGCCGCTCAGTGTCTACGACACCTCCGGGCCGTATACCGACCCGCATGCTGCAATCGACCTTGTCGCTGGCCTGGATCCGCTGCGCGCTGGATGGATCGCCGAGCGCGGCGATACTGTGGCGCTGGACGGGCTGAGTTCGAACTTCGGGCGCGGCCGCGAGCACGATGCACGGCTGGATGCGGTGCGCTTCCCCGCACGGCGCTTGCCGCGGGTGGCGCGCGACGGTGCCAACGTCACCCAGATGCACTACGCACGCCGCGGCATCATCACCCCCGAGATGGAGTTCGTGGCGATTCGCGAAAACCAGCGCCTGGAGGCGGTGACCGACGCGATGCTGCGCAAGCAACATCCGGGCGAAGCCTTCGGTGCGGCGATCCAACAACGCATCACGCCGGAGTTCGTGCGCGACGAGATTGCGCGCGGTCGCGCGATCCTGCCCAACAACATCAATCACCCGGAAAGCGAGCCGATGATCATCGGCCGCAATTTTCTGACCAAGATCAACGCCAACATCGGCAATAGTGCGGTGTCCTCGGGCATTGCCGAAGAAGTCGAGAAGCTGGTGTGGTCGATCCGCTGGGGCGGCGACACGGTGATGGATCTGTCCACCGGCAAGCACATCCACGAAACGCGCGAGTGGATCATCCGCAACTCGCCTGTGCCGATCGGCACGGTGCCGATCTATCAGGCGCTGGAAAAGGTCGATGGTCGCGCCGAGGAGCTTACCTGGGAAATCTTTCGCGACACCTTGATCGAGCAGGCCGAACAAGGCGTGGACTACTTCACCATCCACGCCGGCGTGTTGTTGCGCTACGTGCCGCTTACCGCCAAACGCGTCACCGGCATCGTCTCGCGTGGTGGCTCGATCCTGGCCAAGTGGTGCTTGGCGCATCACAAGGAAAACTTTCTCTACACCCATTTTGAAGACATCTGCCAGATCATGAAGGCCTACGACGTGGCGTTCTCGCTGGGCGATGGTTTGCGCCCAGGCTGCATTGCCGATGCCAACGACGCGGCGCAGTTCGGCGAACTGGAAACGCTGGGCGAGCTGACCAAGATCGCGTGGAAGCACGATGTGCAAACCATGATCGAAGGACCTGGCCATGTGCCGATGCAATTGATCAAGGAAAACATGGACAAGCAGCTGCGCGAATGCGGCGAAGCACCGTTCTACACCTTGGGGCCGTTGACCACCGATATCGCACCCGGCTACGACCACATCACCAGCGCGATCGGCGCGGCGATGATCGGTTGGTTCGGCACCGCGATGCTCTGCTATGTCACGCCGAAGGAGCACTTGGGCCTGCCTAACCGACAGGACGTACGTGACGGCATCATGGCCTATAAGATCGCCGCGCATGCCGCCGACCTCGCCAAGGGGCATCCGGGCGCGCAGGTGCGCGACAACGCCTTGAGCAAGGCGCGTTTCGAATTCCGTTGGGACGACCAATTCCATCTCGGTCTGGATCCGGAAAAGGCCAAGGAGTTCCACGACCAGACCCTGCCCAAGGACGCGCACAAACTGGCGCACTTCTGTTCGATGTGCGGGCCGCACTTCTGTTCGATGAAAATTACCCAGGACGTACGCGATTACGCAGCCGAGCACGGCATGGGCGAAGAACGCGCGCTATCGGCGGGAATGGACGAAAAGTCGGCGCAGTTTCTGGCGCAAGGCGCGCAGGTGTATCGCGTTTCGTGAAATGGTGCGGGATTGATTTCTGCGCGCGCAGTGCAGCGGCTGCTTAGGGAAAATTCAGCTTCATCCTCCGCAGATCGCACCACGGCTTGCAAGTGCTGTGGTGCGGTCGAGTTGCAAGCGTTTATGGCCGACAAGGATTTCGAGCGATTTTACCTGAATCGCAGATAAAAAAATCGCGCCAGGAGGCGCGAAGGTTACGTCGTAATTATTTGAATGCGTCGGCGAGAGAGAGAGCCTGACGTCGCCGCCTGTCGAATAGGAAGCAACGACAAATAGAGTAAGGTTTCGTAATAAATAGATGCATGACATAGTTGGTTGTTGTCCTTTGCTGAATTTGGCGTTTCGCGCGAAATGCGCAATGCGTTCCCCGTAGTCCCCGCATGCCGATACGTGCTCTTGCTGATGAGTGTTCCTCCCGCTAATGCAATCCCATCGGGCCGACTGCGTACCGGTCAGTGCGTGTTTGATGCTGCATTGTGCGAATTTAGCGCTCTTTATGCGAAGCGCGCGCTGCGCTTGGCGCCCAAATCCTTGGTGGTGTTGCTGACTCCGACACGACAGCCAGGGCATATGGCCACGCGCGCGCAACTGCTTGCCGAGGTGTGGCCCGACATCTTGCCGACCAACGATGTGGTGACCCAGGTGGTCACCCAACTGCGCAAGGCACTCGCCAGCAGTGACGGGCCGCGCTCCGAGCACATCGAGACGATCGCCAAGACCAGGTATCGCTTGATGGCGCCGGTGACGTGGGAAACGCAGTTGGAGACACCGCCACCGATCGCTCAGGGTGCGTCTCAATCAGGACCGCCTAATCAATCGCAATCCGATAACGTTGCGCTGCGTGCGTCCCGCGAAGTCAGCACCGCGACGCAGACAGCTCATGGCGCACCCAAACAGCCTGCGCGGCCGTTACCCGCTGCGCCAACATCGTTGCGTCAGCGTCGCTGGATGGCCTTGGCAGTCGCCAGCGCGGCGTTGTTGGTGGTGCTCGGCTTGGCTGCACGCACGCTGCGCTTGCGCGGCCCTTCGACGGCTTCGTCAGAGCTGTTGGGCAGCCCCAAGCGGCCGTATCACGTCATCACGGCAGGCGGCGGTTTCGATCTCACATCCAGCCTGCCGCCGGATGTGAGCGAGAGTGAACCCGCCTCGTTGCGTTTGATCGAAGGGTTGCGAGCGCATGCGCGTCAGGCCTCAGACCGGTCCGCCGACTCGCAACGCCTGCTTGTCAGCGGCAGCGATGCGGACGGGCATGCAGCGCTGTTCGAAGCGACCCCGAGCACCGGCAAGGCATTGCGACTGCCGGTGCCTCAGCCATCGCAGGCGATTCACCTTCTCGATCTAAGCCATCTTTTTTACGGGGCACTGCCAATATGCAACGGGTCATCACCGCAGATCGCGGACTTGCACTTTCATTGGATGGTGCCAGCGAGTTGGCCTCGACCACCTGTCTGGCAGCCTCGCGTCTGGGCAGCATCCGGACCGTTGCTTCGACATTCACGCTGTGGGTGCAGTTGCGCGGCCGCGCCTGGGTGGAATCCAAGGAAGGACGTTTTCGTCTGCGCGCCAGCGACTGGATCGCCTTCGACAAGGATTCGCATCCCACGGTGCAGACAGACCGCAGCGCGCTGTGCGTTGGCGTCAGCCTCGATGGCGACAGCTTGCAATCGCTGGCCGCATTGACCGATGCCACTCTGTATCCGGGCCGCAGCCAGCTATCGCGTAGCGATCTGCGGATCGCGTTGCGTTTATGGCGTCATGCCGCTGCACAGAGCGGCAGCGCATCGGCACGCCCATTGTTGTTGCACTTGGCCGCAATGCAACGCGACTTTATCGAGCAAGAACAACGTTGCCCGGGTCGCTCGCGTAGCCGCCGTCGTCAGGTGTTCGGTCGCATGCAGCGTGCGCGGCTGTATCTGGAAGGCAATAGCGACCGCGTGGTGCGTATCAGCGAACTGGCGCAGCTGACCAACTTCTCCAGTTGGTATGTCTCCAAGACCTTTCAAAGTTTGTATGAAGAGAGTCCGCAGGCTTTGTCGGCGCGTTTGCGTCTGGAACGTGCATCCGACCTATTGCGTGATACCTCCATGATGATCGGCGAGGTTGCTGCCGCTAGCGGCTTCGACAATTGCTGCAGCTTCGCGCGTGCCTTTCGTGCGCGATTTGGTGTCTGCGCATCGCACTACCGCGATCAAACGGAAAATTCGCCAGATTCGGCAAAGCCACGGAACGTGACGCGCAAAGCTACGGTGTTTACGCAATCGTAACTTGGACGGATGCGCTTAACGCGCTACTAAACGAACCCTGGAGAGATTGATGAACCTTCGCACTTCCGCAGTGCGGCTGGGCCTGTTGCCCGCCGGTATTGCGATCGCGTTGACGCCGGCATTTGCTGCCAATGCACAAGAGCAGTCCGCACCGTCTACCACGACGTTGGACCGCATTGAAATTACCGGCTCGCGCATCCGCTCGGTCGACGTGGAAACCGCACAGCCGGTGTTTACCGTCACCCAGCAGGACATTCAGAAGTCGGGCCTTGTCAGCGTTGGCGACATCCTCCAGAACTTGTCGATTGCTGGTACGCAGACCTACAGCAAGGCAGCAGTGCTGACCTCCGATCCGGAACAGGGTGGCCAGTACATCAACCTGTATAACCTCGGTGAGAACCGTACCCTGGTGCTGGTGAACGGCAAGCGTTGGACCAGCAGCCTGTCTGGCCTGAGCGACATGTCCACGATTCCGAGCGCGCTGATCGAGCGCATCGAAGTCTTGAAGGACGGCGCTTCGGCGATCTATGGTTCCGACGCAGTGGCCGGTGTGGTCAATATCATTCTGCGCAAGAACTATGAAGGTGCAGAAGCGTCGGCGTACTTCGGTCAGAACGGTCGTGGCGACGGTTCCAAGGAGCAGTATTCCTTCACCGCCGGTACCACCAACGAGCGTTCGTCGCTGGTGTTTGGCGTCAACTACACCCAGGAAGATCCGGTGTGGGCCAAGGATCGCGCGCTGACCCGTTACTCGGCTGGCCCGAACCATATCGAAGACAGCTTGAGCGCAACCGGCCCGTGGGGTCGTTTTAACGATCCGCGTGCAGTGGGAACGCCGGGCGCGGGCAACTATCTCGACGCCGACGGCAATGTGGTTGGTGCTGGCGCGGGCGCATGGTCGCCCAATCAGTGGGTGCTGAACCACACGGGTTCGTTTGATGGCAAGGGCGTTGGCGCCGATTCGCGCGACCTCTCCAACTATCACGTTGGCGCGGGCGTGGACGACTACTACAACACCGTCAACCAGATGATGTTGCAGCAGTCCAGCAAGAACAAGTCGATCTTCACAAGCGGCAGCTACAACATCACCGACAGCATCACCTTCAAGTCGACGGCGATGTATTCCGAGCGCGATTCAAACCGTCAGATTGCCGGCTATCCTCTGCAGGCCGCATCGCAGCCGCAGTTCCCGGTGGCGATCAGCGGTAGCAGCTACTACAACCCGGTCGGCCAGGACATCAACAGCTGGTTTCGCCGTATCGTCGAGTTGCCGCGTACCACCGAGAGCAACGTCAAGTCCACCCACCTCGATGCAGCGCTGGAAGGCGTGCTCGATGTCGGCAGCCACGGCTGGAACTGGGACGTCGGCTTCAACTACAACAAATACGACGTGACCCAGGTCTCGCGGGGCAACATCAACCTGTTGGCGTTGCAGAAGGCGATCGGTCCGTCGTTCCTCAACGCGCAGGGTCAGGTGCAGTGCGGTACTGCTGCCAGCCCGCTACCGCTGGGCACCAGCAATGCGCTGGGCCAGTGCACCCCGTTCAACGTCCTGGGCGGCCCATCGGCCTCCACCCCGAATGCGCTGCAGTACATCAATGCATTGGGTCAGTCGACGCAGCAGAGCCTGAGCAAGCAGTGGACCGCCAACATCACCGGCGGCCTGTTCGACTTGCCGGCAGGTGAGCTGGGTTTCGCTGCAGGTTTCGAACACCGCGAGATCAGCGGTTACGACTACCCGGATCAGCTGTCCAGCGCCGGTTACACCACCGATCTGGCCGCGCAGGCAACCGAAGGTAGCTACCAGACCAACGAAGCCTATCTGGAGTTCTTGATTCCGGTACTGAAGGATCTGCCGGGCGCCAAGCAACTGTCGTTCGACGTCGCTGCACGCTACAGCAACTACAGCCGCTTCGGCGACACCACCAACAGCAAGTTCAGCTTCACCTGGAAGCCGATCGACGACCTGCTGGTGCGTGGTACCTACGGCACCGGCTTCCGGGCGCCGACGCTGGCCGACACCTTCGGTGGTGGCTCGCAGACGTTCGACACCTTCACCGATCCGTGCGATGCAACCTTCGGTTCGTTGGGTAACAGCGGGGTGGCAGCACGCTGCGCTGGCGAAGGCCTGCCGGCTGACTTCCATCAGACCGATAGTGCTGGCAACCCGGTGACCCGTCGCGATGTACAGGGCAATGCGCCCTTCAACTCTGGCGTCGGCAATGCCGAGCTGGAGCCAGAACGCAGCATTACCCGCACCGTCGGCATGGTCTATAGCCCGCACTGGGTGCAGGGTCTGGACTTCTCGCTGGATTGGTACCGGATCTCGATCTCCAACATCATCACGCTGCTGTCGGCCAACGATGTGTTGAACAATTGCTACCTAAACAATGTGGCAAGCTACTGCGCCGACTACGGTCGCGATGCGGTGACCGGTCAGGTCACGACGCTGAGCCGTGGCAACGTCAACCTGGGTCGTCTGGAAACCGAAGGCTATAACTTCGGAGTGCGTTACCGTTTGCCGGAAATGGGTATCGGCAAGTTCGCCGTTAACCTCGACACCAACTATCTGACGACCTACAAGTCTCAGGCCGAGTCTGGTGCCGAGTGGCAGAACGATGCCGGTTACTGGAACTTCCCGCGCGTGCGTGCAACGCTGGGTGTTGATTGGTCGCGTGATTCGCTGTCGGCCAGCTGGGACCTGCGTTACTACGGTGGCTTCCGTGACTACTGCTGGGATGCTGCGGCTGGTATCGAGTGCAACGACCCCAACTACCAGACGTCCAACCCGGCATGGGGCGGCGGTAACGGAGCCAACAAGAAGGGCTCGATCTCCTATCAGGACGCCTCTGTCAGCTGGCAGGCTCCGTGGGACGGCAGCGTGACCATCGGCGCACGCAACGTGTGGAACAAGAAGCCGCCGATCACCTACTCGATCACCAACAGCAGCACCGCTGCGATCGATCCGATGCTCGATTACGACCGCTTCCTGTTCGTGCAGTACAACCAGCGTTTCTGATCATCGAAGCGTCGTAAGGCTTTAAAAGAAGCGGGCCGCAAGGCCCGCTTCTTTTGTGGTTCGCTTGAAGTCGCGTGTGATTGCGGGCGAGATATGGCGAGGTCATTGCCGAGAGGAGTGTCTTGTTAAGCGCGCTTTTTCGGCATCCTACGAAATCATCGATATCGGTACATATTGATTGCCTCCATGCTTGCTCAGGTGCACACCGAAGCGCTGTATATGCATCTGTATAGTGCATTCGAAAGAACTCCTCGAGAGAATCAAAGAAAAAGGGCGCGACCATGTCGCGCCCTTTTTTATTCATCAACCGCATTACCACCAACTCACGCGTCGGCAAGCCCCAATAACGTATCAGCCTGCTCGCGCCAGACCGGCAAGCGGGCGATGACGCCGACCTTGTTCAGATACTCTTCGTCCACGGTTTCGCCGCTGGCCAGTGCCGTTGCAACATGCACAGCGCCGGTCACCCAGAAGCTGCGCAGGCTGGAGCGCTGCGGGTTGCGATAGAAGGCCACCGCTTCGATGATCGGCATCGGCAGGCCCCATAGACCGAGCAGGTACGCACCGGCTTCGGTGTGACCCGGGCGCTCGTCGCCGCCTTCCGGCGGCGGTCCGCGCTCGTCACGAACGCCAGGCAGCAACAAGCCGATATCGGCCAGAAGCGCTGCGGTGGAGCCGAGTTCTGCGCTGGTTGGCTGCAGTATCCTGGCCGCCAAGCGCGAGGAAAGCAGGGCGCGGCGCTGCATTGCGCTGCGCTCGACCGGAGCGAGGCTCTGCACCGAGAATACTTCGCTGGCCAGCACCAGATCTCGCAATGTCGACACGCCCAGGCGGGTCACTGCCGTGCGTAGATCGGTGATGCTGCGGCCGCCGGAAAAGAAGGCCGAATTGCACAGCTGCAACACCTTGGCCGCGATCGCCGGGTCGCCGGCGATCAGTTTGGCAATATCCGCCGCATCGGCGCCATCGTCTTCTTCCAGCGCGTGCATCAAACTCAGATAAAGGTGTGGTGGCGACGGCAGTTTTTCGATACGCCCGATCGCTGCGCGCAGACGCGGGTTGCTGAGCAGATCGCGCAATTCTTCCAGGCTGGTGACCGCTTCGAGCAGCACTTCCGGCGCCAACGGCATCGGCAGGAAGCGATGCGCCACGCCGATGATGCGTGCCGGCGGCGTGCGCTGGCCGTCTTGCCCATCGATCAAGGCGATGCGGATGGTGTCCGGGCGCAGCGTGCGAATCTGTCCCAGCAATGTGGCGGCAGTGAGGTCCGGCAACACGGGTGCAACGATGACCGCATCGAACGGCGACAGTGCGGTAGCTTCAATCGCCGAATTTCCGTCGGCCACCTGCTGTGCCTGCCACTGGTCGCCGAGATCGGCAACATAGTCGACAAGGTCGGACGGAAGACTTGCTTCGTCCCCAACAAACAGAATACGCAAGACACTTCCCCAAGAGTCACCGGTGACAGACACCGGCCAGACGCTGTCGGCAATGTACCCAATCTGCCGACGGCGGTCATCGGGATCACGCCGGAAGCGTGATCCCGATCGCTTCACGTCTGCGGGTGTGCATCACGGTCGATGGATCAGGGGGCGTCGGAATTGTAGCGCTCTACCGACTCCACCAGAATGCGCTTGGCCTCGACCGCGCCGCCCCAACCGTCCAGCTTGACCCACTTGCCCTTCTCCAAATCTTTGTAATGCTCGAAGAAATGGCCAATGCGTTCCATCCAGTGGCTGGACACCTGGTCGATGTCTTCGATGTGCGCGTAGCCGGAGAAAATCTTCTCGATCGGGACGGCTAGGATCTTTTCGTCGCTGCCGGCCTCGTCGCTCATACGCAGCACGCCCACCGGACGGCAACGCACCACCGAGCCCGGAACCAGCGGCAGCGGCAACACCACCAGCACATCGGCCGGGTCGCCGTCGCCGCACAGGGTGTTGGGCACGTAACCGTAATTGCAGGGATAGCGCATTGGGGTCGACAGGATGCGGTCGACGAAAATCGCGCCGCTGGCCTTGTCCACTTCGTACTTGACCGGCTCGGAATCCTTCGGGATCTCGATGACGACGTTGATTTCTTCCGGCAGATTTTTGCCAGAGGTGACCAGTTCAAGGCCCATGCGGGTAGCTCCGAGGCGTCAGCAGTGTGTGGAACACAATTCTACGCGTTCGGCTGTTGCGCTGCAGCGACACTGAATGGGCAATGTTCTGACGGTCGCGCGCGGCATATCCCGCGTTCATCGCGAGGAGGTCGCCGATCATTGCAACCAACACTGCGGCGCACGCTACAGGCTCATCCATTGCTCGGGAATCGCCATGTCCAGGCTCGCGCGTTTGCTCGTCGTATTGCTGCTGTCCCTCATCGCACAGCTTGCTGCCGCGGTAACGCTACCGCCGACCTTTGTGGACGCGGTAGACTGGCCAGCTAATGGCGAAGGCTGGGAGGCTTTCATCGATCTGGAACAGCGGCTGGATCACGACTTCGACCAGATTTGCGGCGACACCTTTTGCGGCGGCGAGTTCAGCAACTATCAGCCGCTGCGCTTCCGTTGCTCGGTGCATCGTGTGACCGGGGTGGTGCGCAGCTGCATCTGGACCTTTGG
Organism: Xanthomonas fragariae; assembly: GCF_017603965.1. NCBI lineage: Bacteria > Pseudomonadati > Pseudomonadota > Gammaproteobacteria > Lysobacterales > Lysobacteraceae > Xanthomonas > Xanthomonas fragariae. Next base: position 864,795 of record NZ_CP071955.1, read on the forward strand.
TGCCAGCGAGGTCAGCGTCGATCCCCGCAGCGGGTTCCTACACTCGAATAGCCGGGTCTGGCGCTGCACGGCGCCATTGAAGGATGGGACCCGCCTGGACGAGATGTATCGCACGCTTGCGGTAAACAATCCGCTGTTCGAGCCGCTGCCGAACGGCGCGTCGCCGATTTACGACGGATTGATCGATTGCCTTTGAGCCTGATGTCAAAGGGCTGCACATGGTCGTACAGCCTTTCGCGCCCTCCAGCTAAGAGCGGCTAACAAAACGACTGCGCTCACCGCCAGGCGGGCGCGGCCGGTGCTCGGAATCGGCATGTACCACGCGTACACTCCGGTTCCTGCGCGCCGTGAGCACCCACCTGACGACTGCTCGCTACGTTTTGTTAGCCACTCTAATTTCATGGGGCGCGCTCGGTCGGCGAGCAAGTGCGATTGGGGCGATAACCACAGCGTTGGGTTGGCTCCAAGCAGTGCGTACGTCTGGTTGACTGTTTAAAGCAACGGGACCAACAGCAAAGCCACGATATTGATGATCTTGATCAGCGGATTGATCGCAGGCCCGGCGGTGTCCTTGTACGGGTCACCTACCGTGTCGCCAGTGATTGCAGCTTTGTGCGCCTCGCTGCCCTTGCCGCCGAAGTGGCCGTCTTCGATGTACTTCTTGGCGTTGTCCCAGGCACCGCCGCCAGTAGTCATGGAAATCGCCAGGAACAAGCCGGTCACGATTGTGCCGATCAGCAAGCCACCTAGTGCGCGTGGGCCGAGCAGCAGCCCGACCACGACGGGAACGACGAGCGGCAGTAGCGAAGGCACGATCATTTCGCGGATTGCCGAGCGGGTCAGCATATCCACCGCGCGGTCGTATTGCGGTTTGGCGGTGCCGGCCATTAGGCCGGGGATCTCGCGGAACTGGCGACGCACTTCCTCGACCACTGCCCCTGCCGCGCGGCCCACCGCTTCCATCGCCATCGCCCCGAACAGATACGGGATCAGTCCGCCGATCAACAAGCCGATGATCACCGTGTGGTTGGACAAATCAAACGCGAACGCTACGTTGGGATTGGCCGCCTGCAGGTTGTGGGTGTAGTCGGCAAACAGCACTAGTGCAGCCAGCGCTGCCGAGCCGATCGCATAGCCTTTGGTCACTGCTTTGGTGGTGTTTCCCACCGCATCCAGCGGGTCGGTGATGTTGCGTACTTCTGGCGGCAACTCGGCCATTTCGGCAATACCGCCGGCGTTATCGGTGATCGGCCCGTAGGCGTCCAGCGCAACGATCATGCCGGCCATCGACAACATCGCTGTTGCAGCGATCGCAATGCCGTACAACCCGCCAAAGTGGAATGCGCCCCAGATCGCGGCACACACTGCGATGACAGGCAGTGCAGTGGATTTCATCGAGATGCCCAGGCCGGCAATGATATTGGTGCCATGACCGGTGGTGCTCGCTGCTGCAACATGCTGCACCGGCTTGTATTGGGTGCCGGTGTAATACTCGGTGATCCACACGATCAAGCCGGTGAGCACCAGACCGATCAATGCGCAGGCATACAACGACGTGGCGCCGTGGCTGTTGTCGCGCATCAGCGACTGGGTGATCGGCCAATAGGCGAGCGCAGCAAGCACGCCGGAAACGATCACACCTTTGTAAAGCGCGCCCATGATCGAGCCACCTGCTGCGACCTTGACGAAGGCCGCGCCGATGATCGAGGCGATGATAGACACACCACCGAGCACCAGTGGATACAGCACCGCGTGTGGCCCGGTTTCGGTAAGCGTCAAATTGCCGAGCAGCATGGTAGCGATCACGGTGACCGCATAGGTTTCGAACAGATCCGCCGCCATGCCCGCGCAGTCGCCGACGTTGTCGCCGACATTGTCCGCGATCACCGCCGGATTACGCGGGTCGTCCTCGGGAATGCCGGCTTCGATCTTGCCGACCAGATCCGCGCCTACGTCTGCGCCCTTGGTGAAAATACCACCACCCAAACGCGCGAAGATCGAAATCAACGACGACCCGAACGCCAATCCAACCAGCGCATGCAGGTTCTCTTCCAGTGGCAACCCCATCGCTTGCAGTACCGCGTAGTAACCGGCCACGCCGAGCAGGCCAAGGCCCACCACCAACATGCCGGTGATGGTGCCGCCACGGAACGCCACATCCATCGCCTTGCCGATGCCATGCCTTGCGGCCTCTGCAGTACGCACGTTGGCGCGCACCGAGACATTCATGCCGATATAGCCGGCCAGTCCCGACAACACCGCGCCGATCGCGAAGCCGATCGCTGTGTACCAGCTCAAGAACAGCCCAACCAGCACGAACAGCACGCCGCCGGCAATCGAAATGGTGAGGTATTGCCTGTTGAGATAGGCGCGCGCGCCTTCCTGGATCGCGGCGGCGATCTCCTGCATTCGTGCATTGCCGCTCGGCTGCGCGATTACCCAGCGTGCCGACACAATCCCATAGATGATTGCCAAGATCGCACAACCCAGCGCAAGCGGTAACCCGTAGTGTTCCAGCATGACCCCTCCCAAGAGTATGGACGTTGTCCGGTCGGGAAGAACCAAAGGCGATGCACGCGACGAGGGAACGGCGAATACGGACTCGACGGTTGCAAGGACCGTAATGCGCGTCGCGATGTTCATGTGGCCGGATCGTGATCGAGTATGCGCCGCACCTTGCGGGGCTGCCACCACTGCAGCTTTGGCGCCTGGTTCAGTCGCGGCATGACAGCCTGCGGCCAACGCGATTCGGTTAATCCAGGAGTGTCTATGTCCAACTATGCTGCATCCAAATATGCCGTGATGATTGCAGCGCTGCTGCTGACCACCCACGCGTTTGGGGCCGAACCGACGCCTGAACTAAAACAGCGCGCACCCGGCACCGCACAAGCGGTCGGTGCCGTGCATACCTTGCGTCAGATCCCCGAAGCCTGTGCCCGCCTCGAAGGTGTGTTCACCGGAAATGCAACCCAGCCGTACACCTTCTCGGTGGTACGCAGCAGCCCCACCTGCCAACCGCGCGCGCGCTTCGTGGATTTCGCCAAAGTCGCGCCCAGTGCTGCATCGGGATGGATCTTCAACGACGTGATCCGCGTCCCGAGCGCAGCCTGCCCGGCACAGCAGGCGGTAGTGCGCGTCTGGCGCAAGCCGTTGGATGCCAGGCCGCAACTCGATGGACAGGGGCAGTCGCGCATCTATCTGGAAGACGCCAAGCAACAAGCCACGGCCGGAGAGATTCCGCAGGTGCCAATGTTCGCTGCGCAGATGACGGTGGAGGGCAAGGCTTGCAATTGAAATTTCAGCGCTTCGGACTTTCGACGCGCCGTGGACACTGGGACCTGGCGATCAATGCCGACGTTGCCGGCCTTGATCATCGTTGCCATCGCACTCTCACGCGGTTGCCCGGTGGCGATGCGGTAGCTCAGGATCAGCACCCACAGCATGGTAACCGTCAGCGCGACTGTGCTGACCCAGCCCATGGAGCGGCTCATGAGCTTCAGGCCGAATGCTTGAATCTCGGTGTTGAAGTAGTCGTTGACCAGTTTGAAGAAAACGAGGTCCCCGAGTTTGGCGTCCGCAATGGGCTGCGGCCAGCTCGTCAGTCTGGCCTCGGCAGAAAGAATTTGTCGCCCAGGTCGTGCTTGCGAAACTGCAGCTGCTGCAATTGGATGAGTTGCTGCTGAGAGCGGTCAAGCTGTTGCTGATACTGCTTGAACGTGTCGCAAAACGACTGCGCAGCCGCCAGGCGGGCGCGTCGGAATCGGCATGTACCACTCGTACACTGCGTCCTCCGCGCCGTCCGCGCCCAACTGGCGACTGCTCGCTACGTTTTGTTAGCCACTCTTATTCGAACGCACCCATACCAGCGAACGATTGGCCGCCGGCTTCGCGAAGATAGTCGCCTGCTGGGCCATTATCCTTCTCAAGGGATCGCCACATTATGGTTCACCCTCCCAAGCCGGCAATTTCTTTGGCACAGCGACATTCTTCAACGTCACATACTTCGGCAGACCATCGCCGCCGTAGGCCAATGGAGCTTCGCCCTTAATCAACGGAGCGAAGTAGCGGCGTGCGCGTTCGGTGATACCGAAGCCGTCCTTGCGCAGGAAGCTGGGGGGCATCTTCTTTTCGTGGTTGGCTACCTTGTGCAGTGGGGCCGGTACGATCTTCCAGCGATAAGGAACATCACTGACGCGTTCGATCACCGGGATCACTGCGTTCATGCCGTTGAGCGCGTACTGCACCGCGGCCTTGCCGACGGCCTGCGCCTGCTCCCAGTCGGTCTTGGAGGCCAGGTGGCGTGCGGAGCGTTGCAGATAATCGGGCAGCGTCCAGTGCACTTTATAGCCGAGTTCCTGTTTGACCTGCGCGGCAAGGAACGAGGCGACGCCCCCGAGTTGTGCGTGGCCGAACGAGTCGGTCGCGCCGCCTGCATCGGCGACGAATTTGCCATGTGCGTCCTGGATGCCTTCGCTGGCCACAACCACACACCAGCCCACCTTTTCCACCACCTGTTTGACCTTGGCCAGGAACGCGGCCCGATCGTAGGCACGCTCGGGCAGCAGGATGATCTGCGGCGCGTCGTCCTGACCTTGACCGGCCAAGCCTGCCGCAGCAGCCAGCCAGCCTGCGTGACGGCCCATCGCTTCGTAGATGAAAACCTTGGTTGAAGTGTCGGCCATTGCGGCCACATCCAATGCGGCCTCGCGCACCGACACTGCGGTGTATTTGGCCGCCGAGCCGAAGCCGGGGCAGGTGTCGGTGACTGCAAGGTCGTTGTCGATGGTTTTGGGCACGCCGATGCAGTGCAGCGGGTAGCCGTAGGCCTTGGCCAGTTGCGAGACCTTCCATGCGGTATCGGCCGAATCGTTGCCGCCGTTGTAGAGGAACCAGCGCACATCATGCGCACGCAGCACATCCAGCAGGCGCTCGTATTTGGCGCTATCTTCTTCCAGCGATTTGAGCTTGTAGCGGCACGAGCCGAACGCGCCGCCTGGCGTCTGCGCCAGCGCGGCGATCGCGGTGGCCGATTCTTTCGATGTGTCGATCAGCTCCTCGCGTAATGCGCCCAGGATGCCGTTGCGTGCGGCCAGCACTTTGATCTTGCGGGCGCGCGCTTCGGTGATGACACCGGCAGCGGTGGCGTTGATGACGGCGGTGACGCCGCCGGATTGGGCATACAACAAGTTGCCAATGGTCATCGGGGAACAGGCTCCTTACACGGGGACATGGCGCGGGGGGGACAGTGCCGGGACATTCCCCGGATGCGGTAAGCTGCACGACCATACGGTCAGCGCTGGCGAAGGCTTGAGTCTAACGCCGCCAACCGCAACGTGTTTTATTCGAAAGTGGAGTCCACTCATGCGATTGGTTCTTTTGGGACCGCCCGGTTCGGGCAAGGGCACCCAGGCGACACGTCTCAAAGACAAGTTTGAAATCCCGCATATTTCCACCGGCGACTTGCTGCGCGCCGAAGTGGCCGCCGGTTCACCGCTGGGCCTGAAGGCTAAGGAAGTCATGGCACGCGGCGACCTGGTGTCCGACGGGATCCTGCTCGGCATGCTCGAGGCTCGCCTCGGTCAGGCCGATGTGGCCAAGGGTTTCATCCTCGATGGCTACCCGCGTAACGTGGCGCAGGCCAATGCGCTGGACGAGCTGCTCAGCAAGATCGGTCAGCCGTTGGATGCGGTGGTGCAGCTGGATGTCGCTAGTGAGTTGCTGGTCGAGCGTATCGCCGGTCGTGCCAAGGCCGAAGGCCGTGAGGACGACAATCCCGAATCGGTACGCAAGCGTCTGCAGGTCTATACCGAGTCCACCGCACCGGTGATCGGCTTTTACGAGCAGCGCGGTAAGCTGGCGCGCGTAGATGGCGTGGGTTCGCTGGACCAAGTGCTCGAGCGCATCGGCAAGGCGCTCGGTCGCTGAGTCAGGTGGGGCCGGGCGCAATGCTTTGGTCCATGCAGCAGCGTGCTGTCTTTCAGCGCTGCTCTTCTGCGGATCTGAGGCTCAAAGGAAAACCCCTGGCCGTACAGGACGGCCGGGGCGGAATGACGCCATTAATGGGCTTGCTCAGTGCCCGACAGCATGAGTTCGCTGGGGATTAGGCCTCTTGGGGAGTAGAACCAAAGGGGTGCGACCATTCGTTTCCAGCATGGCGGCTGATGTGACGGAGTCTGCATATCGGGAAATGCCGACAGTACGGTAAGAGTTTCCCGACACCTGGGCAGGCGGTGGACTGGAATGTCCCGCAACTCCGGCGATCGGCGACAATGTGCGACATGACTAAACTCCACATCCTCGGCATCGCCGGGACTTTCATGGGCGGGGTGGCCGCCCTGGCGCGCGAACTGGGCTGGCAAGTGGAAGGCAGCGACCAGGCTATCTACCCGCCGATGTCCACCCAGCTGGAAACGCTCGGCATCGCGCTGGCGCAGGGCTACGCGCCTTCCAATATTTCGGCAGACGCCACCGATGTGGTCGTCGGCAATGCCTTGTCGCGCGGCAATCCTGCGGTGGAGGCGGTGCTCGACGCCCGCCGTCGCTACACCTCCGGTGCGCAGTGGCTGGCCGAGCAGGTGCTGCCGGGCCGCGACACGCTGGCGGTCGCCGGCACTCATGGCAAGACCACCACTACTACCATCCTCAGCTATCTGCTCGAGGCGGCCGGGCGTGCGCCGGGGTTTTTGATCGGTGGCGTGGCCGAAGACTTTGGTGTGTCGGCGCGACTGGGCCAGGGGCGCGAGTTCGTCGTGGAAGCCGACGAGTACGACACCGCATTTTTCGACAAGCGCAGCAAGTTCGTGCACTACCGGCCACTGGTGGCGGTCCTCAACAACCTCGAATACGACCATGCCGATATTTTTCCGGACGTGGCCGCGATCCAGCGTCAGTTCCATCATCTGGTGCGTACAGTGCCGGCGCGCGGGCGACTGATCGTCAACGGCGAAGATCCGCGCCTGGCCGAAGTGCTGACGATGGGTTACTGGACGCCGGTGGAGCGCTTCGGTTTCAATGCGGCGCTTGAGTGGAGCGCACGCCTGATGGCTGCTGATGGCAGCACGTTTGCGGTGCTGCATCGGGGTGTGGAGATCGGCCAGGTGCAGTGGCCGCTGGTCGGGCGGCATAACGTGCTCAACGGTCTTGCCGCGCTGGCAGCGGTGCATGCGGTGGGCGTGGATCCGGCAATGGTAATGCCGGCGCTAGCGCGCTTTCAGAGCGTCAAGCGGCGGTTGGAGATACTGGGGCGGGCGCGCAACATCACGGTTTACGACGACTTCGCACATCATCCCACCGCGATTGCGACCACCCTGCAGGGTCTGCGTGCGAAGGTGGGTGCGGCGCGCGTGCTGGTGGCGATGGAGCCGCGTAGCAATTCGATGCGGCTGGGCGCGCATGCGCAGGCGTTGGCGCCGTCGCTGCAGGAGGCCGACGCGGTGGTGTTTTTGCATCGGTCGGAATTGGCGTGGGATGCGGCACCGATCATTGCGCAGGTGCGCGGCGATGTACGCGTGGCGCATGACGTAGACGCGCTGCTGCAGACACTGGGCGAGATCGCACGGTCGGGCGACCATGTGGTGTTCATGTCCAACGGCGGCTTTAACGGCGCGCCGCGTCGCTTCCTGGCGCAGCTGTCCTGATGGCGAACATCACCAGCACCGCCGACACCAGCGCCTTGCCGCTGTTTCCGTTGCACAACGTGCTGCTGCCAGGTGCGGCGATGGGGTTGCGCGTGTTCGAGCGACGCTATCTTGACCTGGTGCGCGAGAGCGGCCGCGCTGGCACCAGCTTCGGTGTGTGCCTGATCCTGGATGGCAACGAAGTCGGCGCACCGGCACGGTCGGCCGCGTTCGGCACCGAAGTGCGCATCGAGGATTTCGATGTCGGCGCCGATGGCGTGCTGGTGCTGCGCCTGCGCGGTAAGCGCCGCTTCCACGTGCAACGCTTGCGCATCTGCGACAACGGCCTGGTGGTGGGCGAGGTGAGTTGGTGCGAGCTCGACAACGATGACGAATTGCGGCCCGAGCACAGCCTGCTGGCGACCGTGCTTGAACGCATGCTCGAACAGGTGGGCGGCGAATTCGCATCGGCCGGGCCGGGCTTGCTGGATCAAGCGGCATGGGTGGGTTGGCGGCTGGCCGAGTTGTTGCCGCTGACCGAACAGCAACGTTTGTCGCTGTTGCAGCAGGACTGCCCACATCTGCGCCTGGATCAATTGCTCGCGTGGATACGGTGAACGCGGTACTGTCGGTCTATCGATCAGTCCACCGCCATGTTTGCAGCGATCGACTAAAAGTGGCTAACAAAACGACTGCGCAGTCGCCAGGCGGGCACGGCCGGTGCTCCGAATTGGCATGTACTAGGCGTACACTGCGGTTACTTCTCGCCGTCCGCACCCACCTGACGACTGCTCGCTAGGTTTTGTCAGTCACACCAACGACGTAGTGTTGTGGGATCGGACGCAGCCGGATTGAATGCGGTCACCGCGCTTATCGCAGTCGTTGCTTGCGGTGCGTTATCGTTGTCCTCGCCTCGAACCGTGTTGCCCGAGGTGCTGTCGATCAGCATCACCGGCACTTGCGAGCGGGGACGTCGTTCCAGTCGATAGGGCAACGGGCCGAGTGCTTCGCGCAATGCGCTCAATGCCGGGTCCACACCACGCAGCGGGTACCACAGCCCAATCAGGCTGAAGTGGCGGCTATAGCGCAATGTCTGCGTGCTGCCCACCCAGAGCGGTTGTGCATCCGGCTGCAAGCGTGCGGCCGCTGGCCACAGACGCAGCACATGCACATGGCCGAGCGCAGCGGGACGCACCATCAACAAGGCCTCGACCTGCGTATCCAGCGTGGCCGGCAGAATCGGCACATCGTCCGGGTGGCCGCTGACATCGAGCAGATGCAGCGCCTGTTCCCAGCCGGCCTGCGGTTGTGCCCGCCAGCCGCGCGCTTCGAGCTGACGCTGCAACGGTGCAAGTGGGCCGGCGAGTTGTACGTCCAGCGGCCAGCGCTGGTCGTCGTCGAATTCGTTGCGGCGCGCGGGCAGCAAGCGCCATTGCCCGTTCCACCAGTCGTTGGTCGGCAGCTCCAGCAGCAACGGCGGCGGCGGTTCGAACTTGGCCAGCTTGGCCTCAAGATTGCGCGGTGCAAACACAATCGCGCAGGTCAGGACCACGCCGTAGAAGATCCACGACACCGGCTTGACCCAGAACGCACGCGTGGCGCGGCGGCGATAAGCGATGCCCAGCACCAGCAGCCAGAAAATGCCGAACAACATGCCGCCGACCACGTCGCTGAGCCAGTGCGCGCCCAGATACAACCGCGCAAATCCAATCAGCGAGACGATCGCGCCGCTGACCAGATACGGCCACACGCGACGCCGGCCAGGCAGCTCGCGCGCGATCAGTAGTGCGAAGAAACCGAAGCCGATCGTGGCCATGGTGACCGCCACCGACGGGAAGCCGAAACCACTGCTGGCCGCAGGCGGGCGCACCACTTGAACGGTGGCGCCCAGCCACTGTGTCAACGCAAGCCCGAACGCAAGCGCGATCACCCAATGCGCCACGGCCATCCAGCGGCGGCGCCAGGCCAGATAGCCCATCGCCGCAGCGATCGCTGGCAACAGCACCTGCCAGTCGCCTAGCGAGGCCAGCGCCACCATTGGGTAGTCGGCCAGCGGGTTGCGCAGTGCCAACATCAGATCGTGCACGGCCAGGTCTAAGCGCAGCGGCTCGCCGTGCGCCAATACCACCATCAACAGCACGAACCAGCCCCAGCCCAGCAACAGCAGCATCAACGCCATCATCGCCAGCGGCACCGACTCGCGACGGTGCGGGTCGAACACGCTGACCGACCAGTTGCCCAGCACCGGATGCCGATGCGACCACTCCAGCAACCGCGCCAGCAGCGCATCCAGATGGCCGGCGGACCAGCGATACGAATACAACACCACCGCCCAAGCCAGCGCGATCACCGCAACCAGCAGAGTAACCACCACGAACAAGCGCCCGGCCACTGCGGCGACTGCATCGTAGGCAGTGCCCAGCACCCAACCGGGCACCAGAAACAGCAACGCCCACGAGATGCAGGCCAAACCGCTGGCGACCACATAACGTTTGAATGGCATGTGCGACATGCCGGCGATCGCCGGCACGAACGACCGTACCGCGCCCACATAGCGCGCGATCAAAATGCTCTTGAAGGCGTTGCGTCGGAACAGCAGCTCACCGCGTTCCAGCAATTGCGGATAGCGGCGAAACGGCCAGTAGGTATGCAACTGGTGACCCCAGCGATGGCCGACCCAGAAGCTCAACGCATCGCCGACGAACGCTCCCAGCGTGGCGCAGATTACCGCATACGGGCCGTTGATCTGCCCAAGCCCGATCAGTACGCCGATGGCGAACAGCAACGGCAGCGCGGGCACGATGGCACCGAGCACGATCACCGCATCACAAAATGCGATGGCAAAGATCACCACGCCAGCCAAGGTGGGGTGGTGTCCGATCCACTCCAGCGTGGCGTCGATCCATGAGTTCATTCCCGAATTATAGGCGGGCGCGGCGGCGACCGACTTGTGCGTTCTCACATCGGCCTGTCCGCTTCGCCTGAGGTCGCGACCGCGCAACGGGCGCAAGCGCGCATGACACATATGCAGACCGTGCGTGGTGTAGCGATGCAAACGGGCCGCCTACAATGTGGAATGAGCCATGATCCCGTCGGCAACCTGCCGCTGAAGTCCGATACATTCGGGCGCATCCTCTTGATCCGCAAGGCCGGCCGCGTGTTCGTGCGGCGGGACCTGAGCGTGGCGCCATGGCTGTTGCGTGGTGTGGCCTGGTGGTTGGCGCGACGCGAAGCGCTGGCCTTGCGCCAACTGGATGGATTGCCGCGCACGCCGCGGCTGTTGCACTGGGACGGGCGCCATCTGGATCGCAGTTATCTGGCTGGCGATGCGATGTACCAACGCCCGCCGCGCGGCGACCTCGCCTACTTCCGAACCGCACGCAAGTTGCTGCAGCAGCTGCATCGCTGCGGCGTCGCGCATAACGATCTGGCCAAGGAAGCCAACTGGCTGGTACAGGACGATGGCAGCCCGGCGGTGATCGATTTCCAGCTCGCGGTTCGCGGTAACCCGCGCGCGCGCTGGATGCGTCTGCTTGCGCGCGAAGACCTGCGCCACCTGCTCAAGCACAAGCGCATGTATTGCCCGGCCGCGATCACCCCGGTGGAACGTCGCGTGCTCAAGCGCACCTCCTGGGTGCGCGAACTGTGGTTCGCCACCGGAAAACCGGTCTACCGTTTCGTGACCCGCCGCGTGCTGCATTGGGAAGACAACGAAGGACAGGGGCCGAAGCCCTGAATTGCCGGGGTTGGTGATTCGTAGGAGCGCATGGGTTGGGCTGTGGGTTTGTCGATGGCGGCCAAAATGGGCATGAGTCTGGCGACCCAGGGGTTGGCAGCCGAATTCGGCGCGCAGGGTGTGGCGTTCAATGCACTGTGGCCGCGTACCGTGATTGCGACCGATACGATCAATTGCTTCCCGGCGTGGACGCGGCGGCCTGTCGTCGGCCGGAGATCATGGCCGACGCCGCGCATGCAGTGCTGACCCGCACGGCGGTCGGATTTCATGGCCAGTTTCTGATCGACGACGAGGTGCTGGCGCAGGCCGGCATCACCGACTTGAGCGGCTACGCAGTCGATCCGTCGCGTGCGTTGTTGCCGGATCTGTTTCTTGACTGAGGCGGCGGACAACATTGGCGAGTGGGTGCCATCTGGGCGCTTGTCGGCCGTGATCGAGTCGGAGGGCAGGTGCATGGCTACCGTTTCTGTCGAGGCAGCGCCCCGAACTTCTGAAAAACGGCGCGATGCGCAGCAAAGCGTGGAGGCCAAACTCGGCACCTATATCGATTGCTTAAACTGTAGTCGATGCGCAGATGCATACCGGCGCCAAGCAATACGCCTGCTGTATGGAAGATCTGGTTGCCGGTTCGGCCGGTCGTGAGCCCGGCATGACCTGTCCATACGATATCGACGACCGCGCAATCAAGGAGTGCGACGCACTGGCCAGTGCAGCCCGTTGCAGCGCCCCCGTCATTGCCGAAACTGGAGGCGGCAGCGTGGCGCGATCACGACGCATCAGCGCATCGAACAAGGCTGGCTCGATAGCCCGTCGCTGGTACCGGAGGATGCGCCGAGCAAGTTGCTCAACACCTGCAACGCGCTGATGTCCGATAGCAACCGACAGTAATCGCTACTGCCTTAACAGCTTCTGCTAGCGTCGCTGTCGGCGATCTCCATCTTGCCGGCTGCCAGAAACACACGCCAGCCGGCCCAGTTGAATGCGCCGTCAAGATCAATGCCTACATTTACATGCTGGTCGGAATGCTGGTGAAGCCATGCTGCGGGCCTTCGATCACGTACATCACCAGCAGCGGTTGCGCGCCTGGCACGAAGAACGACAAGTAACTCTGCAGGATCGAGAGCAGATCGATCACGCCCCACGCGCTGAGCGCATAGCGCAGCGGGCGCCGCACCACCGCCAGGCGCAGCGCGTATTCGACGGTAAAAATCACCGGGAACGCCCATTCTAGCGGCACCAACCAATGCGCCGAGTGCGAATGGATGCGTGGCACTTTGTCGACCATGATCACCACCACGCTTGCCAGGATCGCGACCACCGGCATCAGGTCGAAATTGCGTGATGGGCGAGTGTCGTGCCGATAAATGATGTCGAACCATTGCCGGCGCCAGCCGTCAGTGGCGGCGGGAGTGAGCTGAGGATCGGAAGAAGGGCGCATGCGCGCAGTGTGCCGCAGGTCGGCGAATGCGCGAGAATGCGAATTCTCCCTCCGCTTCTGCGACCCCCCCATCATGAGCACCGCTGCCGATTCGCCCCTGTCCCTGGCGCATTACTACTTGCCGGTTTACCGCCCGCGCCAAGTGGTGCTGGAGCGTGGACAGGGCAGTCGCGTGTGGGACGACAAGGGCCGCGAATATCTGGATCTGTCGTCGGGCATCGCAGTCAGCGGGCTGGGCCATAACGACCCCGACCTGATGGCCGCGCTGACCGAGCAGGCCGGCAAGCTGTGGCACACCAGCAACGTGTTCTACAGTGCGCCGCCATTGAAGCTGGCCGAAGAATTGGTCACCGCCTCGCGTTTCGCGCAGAAAGTGTTTCTGTGCAACTCCGGTACCGAAGCCAACGAGGCGGCGATCAAGCTGGTGCGCAAGTGGGCCAGTAGCCAGGGCCGCCCGGTCGACAAGCGCGTCATCGTGACCTTCCGTGGCAGTTTCCATGGGCGCACCTTGGCTTCGGTTACTGCGACCGCGCAGCCCAAGTATCAGGAAGGTTATGAGCCGCTGCCCGGCGGCTTTCGCTATGTGGATTTCAACGATGTGGCGGCGCTGGAAGCGGCAATGTCCTCGGGTGATGTGGCAGCGGTGATGCTCGAGCCGATTCAGGGCGAGGGCGGAGTGATGCCGGCCGAGTCGGGCTTTTTGAGCCGCGTGCGCGCACTGTGCGATCAGCACGATGCATTGCTGGTGCTGGACGAGATTCAGTGCGGCATGGGCCGCACCGGCACGCTGTTCGCGCATTGGCAGGAGCAGGTGACGCCGGACATCGTGACGCTGGCCAAGGCGCTGGGTGGCGGCTTCCCGATCGGCGCGATGCTCGCCGGCCCCAAGGTCGCCGAGACCATGCAGTTCGGGGCACACGGCACCACCTTCGGCGGCAATCCGCTGGCTGCGGCAGTGGCGCGTGTGGCGCTGCGCAAGTTGGCCTCGCCGCAGATCGCCGAGAACGTGGCGCGGCAGTCGTCGGCATTGCGCGATGGTCTGGACGCGCTTAATGCCCAATTCGGCCTGTTTGCGCAGATTCGTGGACGCGGCCTGATGCTGGGTGCAGTGCTGGCGCCGGCGCATGCCGGGCAGGCTGGGGCGATCCTGGATCTTGCGGCCAAGCACGGCTTGCTGCTGTTGCAGGCCGGTCCGGATGTATTGCGCTTCGTACCTGCGCTCAACCTGACCGATGCCGAACTGGCCGATGGTCTTGCACGCCTGCGTCTGGCGATTGCCGAGTACGCAGCGCAGCAATGATCGAGGCCTGCGTCTTCTATCAGCCGCTTCGAAGGTCCCCACTCATGCCCATCCATGCACACTTTTCAGAATAAGGTATGACGGCCACAAGACAAAAGCGAAGTCTGCGGCGGTCACCACGCAGACTGTGCGTGGTTAACCGGGCGAATACGCCTCAGCGCGCCACTTCCGCAAACGCTTCGCGCGCGGCTGCAAGCGTCGCTTCGATCACCGCTTCATCGTGTGCGCTCGACATGAAGCCGGCTTCGTACGCCGACGGCGCCAGATACACGCCTCGCTGTAGCATCGCGTGGAAAAAACGATTGAAGGTGGTGATGTCGCAGGCCGTCGCCTGTGCGTAGCTCTCCACGATTTCATCAGTAAAGAACAGCCCGAACATGCCCCCAACCTGGTTGGTTGTGACTACAATGCCGGCTGCGCGCGCGGCATCTTCGAGCCCTTCGCATAGCACGCTGGTGGCATCGCTCAGGCGTGCGTGGAAACCCGGTTCCTGCACCAGTTCCAGCATCGCCAGGCCGGCAGCCATTGCCACCGGATTGCCGGACAAGGTGCCGGCCTGATAAATCGGGCCGGCCGGGGCGATTTGCTCCATGAGCGCGCGCCGGCCGCCATACGCGCCCACCGGCATGCCGCCGCCGATGATCTTGCCGAACGTGCTTAGGTCCGGGGTCACCCCGTAATGCGCCTGCGCTCCGCCGAGTGCGACGCGGAAGCCGGTCATCACCTCGTCGAAGATCAGCAGTGCGCCATGCCGCGTGCACAGCGTGCGCAGATGCTGCAGGTAGCCGGCCCGCGGCGGAATGCAGTTGGCGTTGCCCACCACCGGTTCGATGATCACCGCCGCCACATCGGCGCCGATCTCGTCGAATAGTGCGGTGGCGCTCTCGAAGTCGTTGAAGCTGAGTGTGGCGGTCAGCTCGCTCAAGCCGGCCGGGACGCCCGGAGAGGTGGGCACGCCCAGGGTCAGCATGCCGCTGCCGGCCTTGACCAGGAACGAGTCGCCATGGCCGTGATAACAGCCTTCGAATTTGATGATGCGGTTACGCCCGGTTGCGCCGCGCGCCAATCGCACCGCCGACAGTGTGGCTTCGGTGCCGGAATTGACCATGCGCACCATCTCGCAGGACGGCACCAGCCGGTTGATGGTCTCGGCCATGGTGACCTCGGCCGCGCACGGCGCACCAAACGACAAGCCATGGCGGATCGCGCGCGCTACCGCTTCATGCACCGCCGGGTGGTTATGGCCGGCGATCATCGGGCCCCACGAGCCCACGTAATCGATGTAGCGGTTGTCGTCGACGTCATACAGATACGGGCCATCGGCCCGCGCCACGAAGAACGGCTCGCCGCCGACCGCCTTGAACGCCCGCACCGGTGAGTTGACGCCGCCGGGCAGCAGGGTCTGCGCCTGAGCAAACAGGGCTTGGGAGCGGGAGTGATTCATGCGCAGGTCCTTGAGTGATACCGAGTGGAGGCGGCGATGCCCGACAGCGCGCACCGCACCCACCATTGTCAGGCTTGGAGCCGCGTGCGCCTACCCGCTATGTGCTTGCCTCCCCATCGGAGCCGATGGGTAGGGCCTCATCGTCACCGCCCACCACCATCGATATCTAGGGGGGCATCGACCAAT
The DNA here is from genome assembly GCF_017603965.1 of Xanthomonas fragariae. Classification (NCBI taxonomy): domain Bacteria; kingdom Pseudomonadati; phylum Pseudomonadota; class Gammaproteobacteria; order Lysobacterales; family Lysobacteraceae; genus Xanthomonas; species Xanthomonas fragariae. Next base: position 880,515 of record NZ_CP071955.1, read on the forward strand.
TGCAGCCAGATGTCGGGCGCGCCGCATCATTGACTGGACAACGACGACGGCAATACCTGCACCGGTCGCGACCCGGTCTGCTATTGCGGCAGCGAAATCACCGGTGGCCCGTACCACTGGTGCTACACCCCCGAAACCGGCACCGGCGTGCATCATCACCTCGGGGGTTCATACGGGCGCCTGCGCTGGATTGCGCAGCTGGACATGGGTGTGACTTACAAGCTGGCGTTCGCTGGCGGCAAGCTGGCTGGCACTGCGTTTGGAGGTGTTCAAATCACCAATGCGCAGGCCCGCGACCCACGTTTGGGGGCAGGTTACGAGGGCCGCGGGCTTCTGGTTGGCAGCGCCGTCCGTACGCAGCCCACTTGGCATCGCCGATCGCTTTTTTCGGGGATGCGTTGGATGTGCTTCATGGCCTGTCCGCCGGTATTGCTGTTGCAGGCAGGCACTATGTCGGCTAAGCAAAACACGCCCGATACGCCTGCAATGCTGCGACCGGATCCGTCGCGGCATAGACGCCGCTGACCACTGCGATCAGATCGGCACCTGCAGCGACTAGGTCCGGCACATGTATCGGGGCGACGCCGCCGATCGCTACCCGCGTCAGCCCCAGCGATGCGGCCTGTTGCAGCAACGCGGGCGTGGCGCGCCGTGTCGTCGCCTTGGTCGGGGTGGGGAAGAAGGCACCGAAGGCCACATAGCTCGCACCCGCCACAGCCGCTGCCTGTGCACGCGCAATCTCGTCATAGCACGACACCCCGATGATGGCCTGCTCGCCCAACAGCGCGCGCGCTGCGGCGACCTCACCATCGTCTTCGCCCAGATGCACGCCGTGTGCGCCCACCTGCAATGCCAGTTGCGCATCGTCGTTGATGATCAAAGGCACGCCGTGTGCCGCGCAGGCCTCGCGCAATGCGCTGGCTTGTTGCAGCCGCAGCGCCGCATCGGCCTGCTTGTTGCGGTATTGCAGCCAGGTGATGCCCGCCAGCAACGGCGCCGTACAGGCGAGCAGCCTTGCAGTGTCGGGTTGGTCGGGCGTGATGAGGTAGACGCCGCGGGCGTTGTGAAGGTTGGGCACGGCAGCGCTTCCGAAAGCGGTAGGTGGGATGGGACAATACAGCCCCACCGTTGCATAACCGCGATTATCCGATGAGCGAGACATCCACGACCACCTACCGCACCTGGATGTGCGTCGTCTGCGGGTTTCTCTACCACGAGGCCGACGGCATGCCCGAAGAAGGCATCGCCCCGGGAACACGCTGGAAAGATGTGCCCGATAGCTGGACCTGCCCCGATTGCGGCGTGACAAAGGAGGATTTCGAGATGGTGGAGATCGGCTGAATGCTAATTTTTGAAATTAGCCCATTGAGAGTATGTCTTTAAAAGAACGGTAGTAACTACCTTCGGGCATGGGTTTGGCGGGCAGTTGAATTGCGATTTCAAAAAACGTATGTTGCTTTTGTGGCCATGGAGGATGCGCGAACTATGCTTATGGTCTGGTTGGCTGTATTGAGACGTAAATTTCCTACACTGCTTCAGTACTAAAAAGGATTGTTGTGTTTAAATTATCAGTGTGCTCTACGACGCTGCTGGTTTTATCCCTAACAATGCCATTTGCCGCGATTGGTTCCACGGTTGGCCAACAGGCTCTTATACAAGGAATGGGTGAGCGTTTGCCGGCTGGCAAGGCGAACCTGAGCCTGTCACCGCTGTTTAAGGTGTATGTTTTCGAAAAGGCTGGGCTGAAATTCGTTCAAATCAACGCTCTTGACAGTCGCGTTTTATCAGTGTTGTCCCTGGTGCCGGGCGCAGCATCTCAGCTACCGATCGGAACCAACGCGCAGGGCGGCATGGTCCAGGCAAGCGGAATGGTGACAACTCAAGCGAGCTGTCCTTGCAGCGCACAAGTGGTATACAGCGATGCGAACTACAATATCGTTGTTATATATGGTTCCAATGGCGAATATATAACCTCTTACCAAGTGCCCAGATCTCCGCAGGATCCGCCTAGGTAGTCGTCCCTGAAAAATCCCCTTCAAGCGCCAAGTGCCGTCGGTGACAGCGGCACGGCACTCAAGAATGACCATCCCATCGCCCGCCTCCAGGCACGCAAAAACGCGATCCAGCGCAGCAGCCAGCGCAGGGTGTAGCCAGCGGCGCAGCCGAGCACGTGCAGCGCATCGCCTTGTGCACCTTCAGCCTGCAGCGAGGCAACCTGCAGTCGTCTTTCAGATGTCCGATCACCGGCTCCACCGCCTGCCGTCGCTTGATCCAGCGCCATTGCCGTCGCGTCAGCGTCTTGGCCTTGCCGCGATGCAGGACCTGCACGCCATCGACTTCGCGCCCGCGATCGCCCAGGTCCACGATCGCCACCGTCGGTTCTACGCGCACATCCTGCAGCAACCCGCGTGTCTGCTCCAGCTGCTCGGCCAAGGTATCCCCGTCGTACGGGTTGCCCGGGAAGCTGCGCGCACCCACGACCAATCCCTTGCAGGCGGTGACCGCAATGCCGACCTTGACGCCAAATTCGTACGCTTGACGCGCCTTGCCCTTGCCGATGCATTCCACTTCCGAGGCATGCAATGCGTACAGTTTTTGTTTGTCCTTCGGACGCTGCGTGTACAGCCGTTGCGCACGTTCCAGCCAGACCGCGATGCGCTCGCGCACGCCGGTGTTTACCTGATCGAGTTTGCGTTGGATGTCGCGCATGAGCCGTCCCAGCACTGTGCGTTGACGTCGCAGCACGCGCCGCATGCGCTTGAACTGGCGCGCATGCGCATACCGACCTGCCTTGCGGCTCAGGCCAGGCCTTGCCGCGCGTCGCTCTGCCGCAATCCGATGCCGTGCCGCTTGGCCAGTAACACCAGCTTCTTGCGTGCTACCTCCAGCAAACGGCTGTCGGTCGGATAGGCGATCGCCTTCTCTTGCACCGTGGTGTCCACGATCACCCGCGACAACTCGCGTGCGTCCACCGCCTGCATCGCATGCGCGGCGTTGATGGTGTGCGCCAGCAGCTCTTCCATCCCGGCCTCACCCAGGCGCTGCCGCCAGCGCGTCAGCGAGCTGGCATCGCACGGCAAGCGCGTCTGGAACACGACCTCGCCAGTGAAGAATTGCCAGTACGGATTCTCCAGCCAACGCTCGCACACCGCTTCATCGGACAGGTCGTCGGCGTGTTTGAGGTAGAGCAAACCGGCAATCAGCCGCACCGGCAATGCCGGCCGACCGCCACCGGCCTGGGTGGCCGGCAAGCGCGATGAAAGTGCTTGCTCCAACGCCGTCCACGGCATCCGTTGGCTCAGCTGCGCCAGCGGATGACGCAGATCGATCTGGTTCTCCAGGCGCGAACGAAACAACTCCTCGGCGGGCATGTGCTCGGCAGCAGGACGGCGTGTACGCATGAGTGAAAATTGCCAGAAACCAGCCTTCAGCGTAGCGAACACTGGTAGTTTTGGCACGCCGGTGCAGACATCAAGGCCTTGCGGTCGTTGGGCGGTTGGGGTTTTTCAGGGGCGACTAGGTAGTTGGTGTTGCGGGTTAATTGCCAATAGCGGGAGTTGAGGCGAGTGTCAGCTCCCGCTCAAACGCTGACTATGCGGATGCCGATTCATAGTCTGAAACATATCTTCTGTACTGGTATGACATCCGGTTCTCGCCGTCAATGCTAGGCTTCTATTGCTCAGTGCGCGCGCGTGCGCTGGCTGTTCAACGCGACCAGGTGCTCATGCAGGCTGGCTGCATCCTGCGCGCTGGGGTGAAGCTGCAGGTAGCGCGACAGGTCGCGACGGGCGCCGTTGCGATGACCCAGATGCAGATAGGCCATGCCGCGATCACGCAGGGCTTCAGGTTGATCGGACACTAGCTTCAAGATGCGGTCGGCGCTTCGTGCGGCACGGTCCCAGTGCTCGGCATCGGCGTACACGCCGTGCAGATTGCGCAGGATGCGGATCAGAATCGCGCGATGCGGGGCCGGGTCGAGAATTTGCGCCAAGGCGCGGTCGTCGGGAATCTCACCGCCCAGGTGCGGACGTGCGCGCTCCCGTAACTCATCCACATCCAGCGGGCGGCCGCCATTGAACGGGTCCATCACCAGCACGCCATCATCCACCGGCAGGCGCACCAAAAAATGACCGGGAAACGACACCCCTGCCAACGGAATGCCCAGCCGGCGTGCCACTTCGATCTGCACCATTGCAAGTGAAATCGGATTGCCCAGCCGGCGTTCGAGCACCTGATTGAGGTAGCTGTTACGCGGGTCGTAGTATTCGTCGTGATTGCCCGAATACCCCAGCTCGTCGAACAGGTAGCGGTTCACCGCCGCCATCTTCAACGGCCACAGGTCGATCGCTTCGACTTCCCGGCGCAGATGCTCGACATGGTTTTGTACCAGCGTGTCGTAGAGCTCGGCATCCAGCTGCGGATACTCGTCGCGCGCGATCAGCAGCGCGGTGGACATCAACGGCACCGCATCGTCGTCCAGGCTGGCGAGCGCGGTCCAATGGGGGAGTGGGAGCATGTCTACCATGCTGCCAAGAGTGTCGGCAAGCGGCGCCGGGTTCAAGTCCGGTACTTCCTGACAGGGGCGCGCATGGCGTGAAGCCGTGCGCCCTTCAAGGCAGCTGTGCCGCCTGTGGGATCTTGCCGCGGATTCGGTATGAATCGCGCAAGCGCTGCAGTTCCTGCCCGCGGTGCGCCGACCGGATAACAGTTCGCTTAGGCGTGTGTAGCAGCGCTTACTTGGGCGTCGGGATGCCCGGGCCGACAGTCAGCGTGGTGCCATCTTTCAGGTCGAGCTTGGTAGCCTGCCCGGCATTGAGCTCCAGCACGTAACGCGCCGGCTGCTTGCTGGGGTAAGGCGGGCAGGCATCGCCGGCCGAGCAGGGCGGTACATCGCGCTGCTGCGACACCAACCGGCGCTGGTTGTCGAAATACAGGATGTCCAGGGCGATCTTGGTGTTCTTCATCCAATATGCCAACGGCTCCTGGCGGTCATGGATGAACAGCATGCCGCGATCCTCCTCCATGGCGTCGCGGAACATCAGGCCTTGCGCGCGGTCGGCGTCGTTCTGCGCCAATTCCACCTGATAGCGCGTGCCGGCCAGTTCCACCCAGGAGCTGCCGGCGCTGGCGCAGCCGCTGAGCAGGATCAGACAGGCGAGGCCGAGGAAGCGAAGATGGCGCATGCGGCGTACCAGCGGGCGGGTGGATGGCGCACCTTCTGCCAAGCGCTGCTGTGCGTCAAGCCGCCGATGCTCACCGGAAGCGACCGATCGACCGACTGCATGGCGGCAGGCCAGCGGTGACTGCGCGCAACCGGCGCGTCCACGCCGGCTGCATTCAGATCACGCGCGGCGGTTCGCCGCCGACGATCACCACATCGGCCGGTCGACGCGCAAACAGGCCTACGCACACTACGCCCGGGATCTGATTCAAGCTGCGCTCCAACGCCACCGGGTCGGTGATCTGCAAGTTGTGCACGTCCAACAACACGTTGCCATTGTCGGTGACCACGCCATCGCGCCACACCGGCTGGCCGCCGGTGAGGGCAAGAATCTGGCGGGCGACCAGGCTGCGCGCCATCGGAATCACTTCGACCGGCAGCGGAAACTTGCCCAGCACCGGCACCTGCTTGCTCGGATCGATGATGCAGATGAAGCGCTCGCTGGCTTCGGCGATGATCTTCTCGCGTGTCAACGCTGCGCCGCCGCCCTTGATCAGGCAACGGTTCGGGTCGCACTCGTCGGCGCCATCCACATACAGCGACAGATTGCCGGTGTGGTTGAGATCCAGCACCTCGATGCCGTGACGTTTGAGCTGCGCGCTGCTTTGCTCGGAGCTGGACACTGCCCCCTTGATGCGATGGCCAATGCGGCCCAGTGCGTCGATGAAATACGCCACCGTCGAACCGGTGCCCACGCCGACGATCATGCCGTCTTCCACGGAATCGATCGCTTTTTCAGCGGCCAGTCGTTTTGCTTCGGACATGTGTGGGCTCGTGGTTTGTAATCGAGAATTTGGGATGGGTAAGCGCGGTGTAGAGCGGGCGGCGGGTATTGGCAGATCCCCAATCCCAGCTACTCCATCTCCATCGCTAGAAGCAGCTTCCACTGTGCGGCGGTGACCGGCAGGATCGACAGGCGGTTGCCGCGGGCGATCAGGGGGAAGCCTTCGCCCAGTGCGTCGGCCTGTTGCTTGATTGCGTCCAGCGAAATTGTGCGTTTGAGTTTGCGTTCGAATGCCACGTCCACCAGCATCCAGCGCGGGTCTTCGCGGGTGGCCTTGGGGTCGTGGTAATCGGATGTTGGATCGAACTGGGTGTCGTCCGGGTAGGCTGTGCTTGCAATCTTGGCAATGCCGACAATGCCTGGCACTTTGCAATTGGAGTGATAGAAGAACACGTCGTCGCCGACATGCATGCCGTCGCGCATCAAGTTGCGCGCCTGATAATTGCGCACGCCATTCCAAGGCTCGGTGCCGACACGCTCCAGATCATCGATGGAAAACGTGTCCGGCTCGGACTTCATCAACCAGTAGCGCTTGCGGGCAGTCATACGGAAACGGCGTCGTCTTTCAGGAAGGTGGCGTGTTCGGTGCAGATGGCATCCACCGCCACATCCCACGATTCGGTGGGCAAGGCGGCGACCTGCTGCATGGCGAAACCGACGCCGACCAGCCAGGGGGGCGGCGCTTGGCGATGCCGGAACGCGAAGCTGCGATCATACCAGCCGCCTCCCATGCCCAGCCGGCGGCACGCCGCATCGAACCCGGTCAACGGCGTGAGCACCAGCGTCATCTGTTCGGGCGCAAGCGTATCGGCGCGGTCCACGTCTGGCTCCGGGATACCGTAGCGATTGCTGACCAGGCCCTGGCCGGGTTGCCACGGTGCAAAGCGCAACACGCGCCCGTCCAGCACCGGCAGGCAGTAGCGCACGCCGTCCGGCAGGCTAAGTTGCCAACGGGGCAGGTGCAGCGCGATTTCGCCATCCATCGCCCAGTACCCGGCCACCGCGCCGGTCTGCGGCGCGAACGGCAGCGCCAGCAAGCGCTCGGCCAAGGCATCGGCGGCGGCCAAGCGCTGCGAGGCCGGCAGGCTGCGGCGCTGCGCACGCAACTGCTGGCGTAGCGCGGCTCGGTCGTCGGTCATCGGTGTCTCGCATCGAAAGGTGTTGCGCATTGTCGACGGCATATGTGCGCGTGCCTAGCTGTTGGTGCAATTGCAGCGTGTGCACTCTTGCAGATCATGTGAGGTGGCACCGAGCCGACTCAGAGCGGCTAACAAAACGACTGCGTAATCGCCAGGCGGACGCGGCCGGTGCTCGGAATTGGCATGCATTACGTGCGAATTGACAACGCGTGTTCCGCGAAAGCGCGCCCATGATCGCAAGGGGAGTGCTGAGATCGCGCTGCAGCGTGAGCAAGCGCGCTCGTGCAGAAGCTGACGATGGGAAAACACACATCACGGCAGCATCACTGCAGTCAGGAGCCGTGAGCGCAGGCGTTTTGGACGCACAAAAAGAAACGACGCCCGAAGGCGCCGTTCCAGATTTGCATTCTCCACCATGACGATGCGGGCGAAACGACCTTGAACCCGGGGTTCAAGTGGGGACGCTGTGAGGCCATCGGGCTTCCCGCTACAAGGCGGACTTGCACACCCGACTTCGTCGCGCCCCCGTGGTCGTAATTAAGGGACAAGGCGAATGTTTTGCACGCTGTCGTTTACAGCAGAGAACGCAGGTGAAGTATAGACCTCTGCTGCGCAATGGCTAGCCCATTCGTCGGCCAGCACTTGAAGATTCATCTTTGCGATGGCAGTGCGAGGTATGCCTCAACATGGTGTATCGGTAATGCTGTCCAGCCGACGATTCAAGGTGTCAAGCGTGTTGGCCAATTCGCGATCATAGAGTGCCTGCTGCTCGCGCAGTTGCTGCAATTCGTGCGCAAGGTTGAGCGCAGCCAGCACTGCGACACGATCGACGGCCGCCATGCGATTGCTGCCGCGAATCTCGCGCATGCGCAAATCCAGCATCCGCGCCGCTGCAGTCAGGCTCTCGCGCTCGTCTGCAGTCACGCCGACCGTGTATTCACGATCCAGAATACGCACGCTGACCGGCATGTTGTTGCTCACGTGTGCTGCTCCAGTGACTTCAACCGCACGATCATCGCTTCCACGCGCGAGCGCGCCTGTTCGTTCTTGGTCAACAGTTGCGATCGCTCGCCGATCAACTGCTCTTGTTGATGACGCAGGCTACGGTTCTCGTCTGTTAGCCGTTGGGTGCGCTCGACCAATGCCTCCACGCGGGCGGCAAGTGCGCGGATTTGAGCGAGGGCGGCAGCGTTGTCCATGCGCTCACGATAGGGGCGCGTGCGCGCAGCGGTCAAGCGCCACTCACAGCCCGATCGCGCAGCCTCAGGCTAACCACCGCAAGGCTTGGCGGAAGATCGAAACAGGCCGGCATCATGTGCGCGAACGCTGCATGGAATGTCACGGTAGCGGCCGACTCGGGGCGCCTTGATACACTTGGAAGTCTGATCGCCGAATCTGATCGTCGGCGCCTTTATGTTCTTAAAGCTTGGATGACCTGATGGATCTGCCCGAGGTAACCGCTGTGCAAAACGAAAGTCGTCAGCTCGCGCTGGCGTCCTCTGCGGCGGAGTTGCATGGCGTGCTGTGCGGGTGGCTCTGCGGTGGTGGCGCCGACAGCGGCGACTGGCTGGCGCACGTCCTGGCCGACACCGCGCAGGTGGCACCCAAGCAGGGCGGCGCGCTGGACCAGATGCGCCAAGCCACCGTGGCGCAGCTCGAAGACCGCGATTTCGCGTTCGAGCTAATGCTGGTCGAAGACAGCGCCCCGCTGCCGACGCGCACTGATGCTTTGTTCGACTGGTGCCGCGCCTTTTTGGGCGGGTTCGGCCTGGCTACGCAGCAGCGCCCGGCGCTGACCGAAGATGGCGAGGAGGCGCTGCAGGATCTGGCGCGTCTGGCGCAGGCCTCCAGCGACGATTTCGATGCGGCCGAAGAAGACGACACCGCGCTGGCCGAAATCGAAGAGTTCGTGCGTGTGGCGGTGCTGTTGCTGCATGGCGACTGCGTCATGGGGCCGCGCTTCCGCCAACGTTTGAATTGACCGCGCAACCGATTATGAAAAAGCTCACCGGAATCGGCGCGACCGAGTACGCGCGTCGGCGCAAGCAGCTAATGCAGATGGCGGGCGATCAGGCGATCCTGATCCTGCCGGCCGCGACTGAACGCGTGCGCAGCCACGACACCCATTACCCGTATCGCCAGGATTCGGATGTCTGGTATCTGAGTGGTTTTCCGGAGCCGGAAGCGGTGTTGGTGCTGGTGCCCGGGCGCAAGCATGGCGAGGCGATCCTGTTCTGTCGCGAGCGCGACGCCGAGCGCGAAGCCTGGGATGGTCCGCGCGAAGGTCAGGAGGGCGCGGTGGAGCGTTACGGCATGGACGATGCGTACCCCATCGACGATGTCGACGAGATTCTGCCGGGCCTGCTGGAGGGGCGTAGCCGCGTCTATTACCACTTCGGGCGCAACGTCGATTTCGATCTCAAGTTGATCGGCTGGCTCAAGCGTGTGCGCGAGCAGGTGCGCCACGGCGCGCAGCCGCCGCACGAATTCCTCGAACTCGGGCATCTGCTGCACGAGCAGCGGTTGTTCAAATCGCGCGACGAAATCGAGTTGATGCAGTACGCCGCCGACATCAGCGTGCGTGCGCATCGTGCGGCGATGCGGCTGGCGCGGCCAGGCGTGCACGAGTACGAACTGCAGGCCGAGGTCGAGCGCGAATTCCGCGCCGCCGATGCATGGTCGGCCTATGGCAGCATCGTCGCTACCGGCAGCAATGCCTGCGTGCTGCATTACCGCGCCAATAACGCGCGCAGCCGCGATGGCGAACTGGTGCTGATCGATGCCGGCGCCGAATACCGCGGCTATGCGGCAGATATCACTCGTACTTTTCCGGTCAATGGCCGTTTCATGCCGGCGCAGCGTTCGCTGCACGATCTGGTCGGCGCCGCGCAGGCTGCCGCACTCGCACAGGCGCGCCCTGGTGTGGCCTACGAAGCCGGGCATCTGGCCGCGGTGGAAACCTTGACCGAAGGATTGCTGCGACTGGGCCTTCTCAAAGGCAAGCTGGAACGCAACATCGCCGACGGTCATTACAAGCGCTTTTATCGGCATAAGACCGGCCATTGGCTGGGCCTGGATGTGCACGATGTCGGCGACTACCGGTTGGCTGGTGATTCGCGCCTGCTCGAAGCCGGCATGGTGTTCACTATCGAACCGGGGCTCTACATCTGTGCCGACGACACCACGGTTGAGGCCAAGTGGCGCGGTATCGGCATCCGCACCGAAGACGATGTGCTGATCACCGCCGATGGCCATCGCGTATTGACCGATGCATTGGCGCGCAGCGCCGACGAGATCGAAGCGGAGATGGCTGATAGCGCATCGCGCGATCTCGGCTGAGTTAGAGCGGCTAACAGACAGCCACCGAGCGTGGATCGAATCGGTGGACCCAAACAAGTCAATCAGCAAAAATCAGGTAAAACGCCGCCACTGGAAACCAGCATGCAACCAGAGCGATATTTCCATTCATTGCCGTGAGACTGAACGGCTTTGACACGATCAGTGCTGATACCAAGGGCAATTACATGGTGAAAAGCTATTGGAGTTGTCTACAGAATTCCTGACCAAGCGAATCCGCTGAGTCCAGCCGCGCGATCCAGTTTTTCCATCGGAACTCAAGTAGGTGCAGCGAGCACCGAGCGAGTCAAATTCTCCGGATCGCCATTGGTGCACACCACTTCGTCTTCGATGCGGATGCCGCCATAGGGTTTGAACTGTGCCACGCGCGCCCAATCGATGCTGGCGGCGTGGCCGTTCTTCTTCACTTCGTCCAGCAACATGTCGATGAAGTACACGCCCGGCTCGATCGTCACCACCATGCCCGGTTCGAGCACGCGTGTCAGGCGCAGATACGGATGGCCGGCCGGCCGCTCGATACGCCCGCCGCTGTCGTTGGCCGCCAAGCCGGCTACATCGTGCACCTGTAGGCCGATCAGATGGCCTAGCCCGTGCGGGAAGAACGCGGCGCTGACGCCGGTGGCCAATGCGGCTTCCGGCGAGACGGTGAGGATGCCGAAGTCTTTGAGGATGCACATCAACGCCATATGCGCGTCTATGTGCAGTTGCTTGTAATCCACGCCTGCGCGAACGCTTTGGCCCATGCACTGTTGCGCAGCATCCACCGCATCGATCAGCGCCCGGAATTCGTTACCGGGGTCGGCAGCGTAGGTACGGGTGATGTCGCTGGCATAGCCATAGGCCGAAGCACCCGCATCGATGAGAAAGCTGCGCAGCGGCTGTGCGGGTTGCTGGCCGAGCTCGGTGTAGTGCAGCACCGCAGCGTGTTCGTTGAGCGCGATGATGTTGCCGTACGGCAGTGCATTTGCATCCTGACCCACCGCCGCGCAATACGCCATGTGGATGCCGAATTCGCTTTGGCCAGCACGGAACGCCACTTCGGCCGCGCGATGTCCGCGTACCGCCAACTGCTGCGCGATGCGCAGCAATGCCAGTTCGTACGGTGTTTTGAACGCGCGCTGGTACTCCAGGTAATCGATCACCGGCTGCGGGTTGTTCGGCACGTACGCGCCGAGCGCGCTTTGCGCCTCACCGAGAATCGCGCAGCGTTCGGGCTGTCTGGGCAGCAGTGCCAGCGCCTCGTCCGGGGTGCGGATGATGTGGATGTCGCAATGCTCCACCCACCAGCCGCTGGGCGCGTCGGGCACCACATGCCAATAGTCGAAGGGCTGGTAAAAGATCACCGTCGGGCGCTTGCCCGGCGTGTAGATCAGCCAGCTGTTGGGCACCCGCGTCAGCGGCACCCAGGCCTTGAAGTGCGGGTTGACCGCGTATGGATAGTCGCGGTCGTCGAACACCTGGTAATGCAGGCTCCCGCTGGGCACGACCAGATGATCGAAGCCGCCACGCTGCAACGCCTGGTAGGCGCGCGCGGTGAGCGTGCGCAGGTGATCGGAATATAGGCTGCTCAAGGAGGGCTGGGTCATCCGGGGCTCGATCGGCAATGCAATGCGAAGGAATGCGCAATTTTGCCGCAATCCATGCGGCCTGCGTCAGCTGACTATCTGTTCTTCGGCGATCCAGGCGCGCAGGCGTTGTCGATGCGGCTCGGGCATGGTTAGAAACGAAAGCCCACCCATGCTTGAACGGGAGCGTGCGCAGCTTCGGTCCACAGGTCCACAGCAGATGCGCGCCGACCTCGATCTCAGTGGCGCAGCCTACGCGCTTGGGCAATATAAAGCGCAGTTGGTACAAGGCATCGTCATGGAGTGGAACCGAAGCCAACAGCAACATGCCGGTTTCCGAGACATTGCCGACCCGGCCGATCTGCGCGTCGCTGAGCATGTCGGTGACTGGCGCCATCTCTGCCGGTTGGCGGCGCGGTGCACGGCCGGTGTCCTGGATCATGGCTGTCCTCTGCAACGGGCGACTGGCCGGCCAGGCTGCGCAGCGCGCGCATGGTTGCATGCCAGGGGCGATCGATCAGTCGCGATTTTTCTTCGACCAGCAAACGCGCTTGTCCGCAGGCCATTAGCCGCGACAGACTGCTTGCCGACTTTTTGCTATAGCCAATTCACAAACAATACATTTGTCTGTCGTCGGGCTATATCAGGACAGCCGTTGCCGGCGCAGATCGCCTGCTGGTTGCTCGCGAATTCAAACCAGGCGCCCAACGGCAGGCTGCGCGCCTGAGCCTAGCACGCCTCTTCGGCAGATGTACGCGGCATGGAAATTGGCTTGCGTGTGGCGTTGTCGTCCTCGCCGCCGGGCGTGGACAGGCGCGGCGTGATCGCGACCGCGCAGCAGTGCGGGATTGGCGCACCCGGTATACCTCGTTGGGCAACGCCGCCGGTTCGCTGTGCAGCCGATGAGCTGCGCCCTTGAAACTGACCACCAAGCGATAGTCGATCGCGACTCAGACCAGAAACAACTCGACCACGTCATTGGTGAATCGACGGCCCAGCTCGGTCGGCATCACGCGTCCGTCGTGCCGGGTCATCCAACCTTGTGCAACCGCACGCGCCACCGATGTTTCGATGACAGACGCGGCCAAACCGGTGCGGGCCTCGAAATCGCTCGAACGGAAGCCTTCGTGCAGACGCAGCAGGTTGAGCATGTATTCAAACGGCAACCGCTCGCGCGGCACGATCTCATCGCCACCGATCGACGCCGCAGTGCCGGCGCTGACCAGATAACTTTGCGGATGCTTGTGCTTCCAGCGCCGCAGCACATGCTGGTGGGCGCCGGAACTGATTTTCCCGTGTGCGCCTGCGCCAATGCCCAAATAATCGCCGAAACGCCAGTAATTGAGGTTGTGCGCGCATTGCCGCCCAGGCTTGGCATATGCGCTGACTTCGTAGTGCGCGTAGCCGGCCTCGGCAAGCAACTGCTGGCAATGTTCCTGGATATCCCAAGCCGCATCGTCGTCGGGAATGCCCTGGGGGGGGCGCGCGAAGAATACCGTGTTCGGTTCCAGCGTTAGCTGGTAATGCGACAGGTGCGTGGGCTGCAGCGCGAACGCGCGTTCCAGATCGTGCTCGGCTTGCGTCAGCGTCTGCTCCGGCAACGCGTACATCAGATCAATATTGAAATTGTCGTAGCCGGCGTCCTGCGCAAGCTTTATCGCGCGCTCGGCTTCGGCACTGTCGTGGATGCGACCGAGCCGCTGCAGTGCCGCCTCGTCGAAGGTCTGCACGCCGAAGCTCAGGCGGTTCACGCCGGCGCTGCGGTAGCGGTCGAAACGGCCATGCTCGGCCGTGCCTGGATTGGTTTCCAGGGTGATCTCGAGATTCGGCGCAAAGCGTAGTCGCGCGGCTGCAGCCTGCAAGAATCGGTCGATCGCTTCGGGCGGAAACAGGCTCGGCGTGCCGCCGCCGAAGAATACCGAATGCACCACACGGCCCCACACCAACGGAAGGTCCGCATCCAGGTCGCGGATCAACGCATCCACATATTCCTCGAACGGCAACGCGCCCTTGGCCGCATGCGAATTGAAATCGCAGTACGGGCATTTGCGCACGCACCAGGGTAGGTGCACGTACAGCGAGAGCGCAGGTGGGATCAGGTTAGACACTGTCGTTTAAAGCGACAACGCGTGCAGCTTATGCTGCAGCGTGGACAGGGCTACCGCACGATGGCTCAAGCGGTTCTTCAAGTCGCTGTCCATTTCCGCAGCGGTCAGGCCGTAAACCGGGTCCAGAAACACTGGGTTGTAGCCAAAACCGCCATCGCCGCGCGGCGCGGTGGTGATCACACCTTCCCAATTGCCTTCGGCGATCAACGGTTGTGGATCTTCCGGGTGCCGTAGCAACACGATCACTGCATAAAACCGCGCGCTGCGGCGCTCGGCCGGTACATCGCGCATCGCATCGAGCAACCTGGCATTGTTGGCCTGCGCGTTGGTCGGGCTGCCGGCGTAGCGTGCGCTGTACAAGCCGGGCGCGCCACCCAGGGCATCGACGATCAGGCCAGAGTCGTCGGCCAGTGCCGGCAAACCGGTTGTTGCGCTTGCATGACGGGCCTTGATCAAGGCGTTCTCGACGAAGGTCAGGCCGGTTTCCGGTACATCCTCCACGCCAAGTTCGCCTTGCGCGACGATGCGTAGCGGCAGCGCCGCGAACATGGCGCGCAGCTCTTCCAGCTTGCCGGCGTTACCGCTGGCAAGGACCAATTGTGTCATTGCGGTCTGGGCGATGCGACGACTCATCCGGCCAGCGCGTCGCGTTGCAGTGCGAATAGTTCGCCCATGCCTTTTTCGGCGAGTGCGAGCAACGCGTTGAGTTCGTCACGGCGGAACGCATGACCTTCAGCGGTGCCCTGCAGCTCGATAAAACCGCCGCCGTCGTTCATCACCACATTCATGTCGGTATCGCAGTCGCTGTCTTCCGGGTAATCCAGATCCAGCACCGGCTCGCCGCGATAAATACCCACCGACACCGCGGCCACCGCGCCGATCAGCGGGTGCTTCTTGATGTCGCCACGCTTGAGCAGTAGGTTCACCGCATCGGCCAATGCCACATAGGCGCCAGTGATCGCCGCAGTACGGGTGCCGCCATCGGCCTGCAACACGTCGCAGTCCAGGGTGATGGTGCGCTCGCCCAATGCATTGCGATCCACGCAGGCGCGCAGGGCGCGGCCAATCAGACGCTGGATTTCCAATGTGCGGCCGCCTTGCTTGCCGCGTGCGGCTTCGCGATCGGAGCGGGTATGGGTGGAGCGTGGCAACATGCCGTATTCGGCGGTTAACCAGCCTTCGCCCTTGCCGCGCAGGAAGTTCGGTACGCGGTTTTCCACGCTGGCGGTGCACAGCACACGGGTGTCGCCGAAGCTGACCAGCACCGAGCCTTCGGCGTGACGGGTGAAGGCGCGTTCGATGCGCACCGGGCGCAGCTGGTCGGCCGTGCGGCCGCTGGGACGGGAAAAGGTCATGCGATGAGTCCGAAAGTCGGGAGATGGGTCTAGATGCCAGTGCGCAGCGTGCAGGCAGCCGGCAAGGCTCGCTAGGTTACCATTTGCGCTTTGAAGGTACGGGACTTGACGATGATTCGAAGCATGACCGCCTTTGCTGGCGGCGAACGCATCACGCCCTGGGGCACGCTCGGTTGCGAGCTGCGCTCGGTCAACCACCGGTTTCTGGAAGTGGGCGTGCGTTTGCCCGAAGAATTGCGTGCGCTGGAGCCGATGCTGCGCGAGCGCGTGGCGGCAAAAAACAGCCGCGGCAAGCTGGATCTGGCGCTGCGTCTGCGCGCGCCTGACAACGCGCAGACGCTGGCTGTCAACGAATCGCTGCTGTGGGAACTGGGCGCGTTGGCCACACGGCTGGACGGGATGTTTCCCAAGCTGCAGGTCGGCTTCACCGATCTGCTGCAGCTGCCGGGCGTGTTGCAGGTGCAGAACGTGGACGCCCCCGCGCTGCAGGCGCAGACCCTGGCATTGCTAGACGAGGTGGTGGGCAGTTTTGTCGCTGCGCGCGAGCGCGAAGGCGCCAAGCTGGCCGAAGCGATCAGCGAGCGGGTCGATGCGATAGAGCGCATCGCTGCCAAAGTGCGCACCTTGATCCCGGCCATCCGGGAAGGTCAGCGCGCCAAACTTGCCGCACGCCTGGCCGATCTGCCGCATCCGGTCGATCCCGGCCGCGCCGAGCAGGAACTGGTGCTGTGGCTGCAGAAGCTCGACGTGGACGAAGAACTCGACCGCCTGTCCAGCCATATTTCCGAGATCCGCCGCGTGCTCAAGCAGCGCGAGCCGGTCGGTCGCCGTCTGGACTTCCTGTTGCAGGAATTCAACCGCGAAGCCAATACCCTAGGTTCCAAGTCGGTCGACAGCCGCACCTCCAATGCCGCGGTCGATTTGAAAGTATTGATCGACCAGATCCGCGAGCAGGTGCAGAACATTGAGTAACCGGGAGTGGGAATTCGGGCTTGGGCGACCGCAAATCCCTGGCTTGGGCGGGCAGCGGCCAATCCCGGTAGCATGTCTACCCTGGGGTTACCGGTCCGCAGTCTGTTCGCGAATTCCGACTCCCCAATTCCGACTCCCGACTCCCTGACCCTATGCGCGGCACCCTCTACATCGTTGCGGCCCCCTCGGGCGCCGGCAAGAGCAGCATCGTCAACGCCACTCTGGCGCGCGATCCCAAGATCGCCTTGTCGATCTCGTTCACCTCGCGCGCACCCCGGCCGGGCGAACGGCATGCCGAGCACTACCATTTTGTCTCCGCCGACGAGTTCCAGGGCATGATCGAAGCGGGCGACTTCTTCGAATACGCGCTGGTGCATGGCGACTGGAAGGGCACCGCGCGGCAGTCGGTCGAGCCGCAGCTGGCCGCCGGCAACGACGTGCTGCTGGAAATCGACTGGCAGGGCGCGCATCAGGTGCGCCAGAAGGTGCCGGATGCGGTCAGCGTGTTCATCCTGCCGCCGTCGCGTCAAGCCTTGGACGAGCGCATGCGCAAGCGCGGGCAGGACAGCGAGGATGTAATGGCGCAGCGCCTAGCAGCCGCACGCCAAGAGATGCTCCATTTCGAAGAATTCGATTACGTCATCATCAACGAGATCTTCGACACCGCTGTCTCGGAGATGTGTGCAATCTTCACCGCAAGCCGCTTGCGTCGCAAGGCACAGCAGCAGCGGCACGCCGGGCTGATTCAGGCGCTGCTGGAATGAGTTTCACGCCCTCTCTTGGTCCAAATATCTGATTCCAAAGGAAACTGGGTAGGCAGCGATTGCCTGGGCGCCAGTCCGGGCGTACACTCCGGTCCCTTTCCCTCATTCGATGAGCGGCCGTTGCCGGTCGCCGGGAGCCCGCATGGCCCGCATTACCGTAGAAGATTGCCTGGAAGTCGTGAATAACCGTTTCGAGCTGGTCATGATGGCCTCCAAGCGTGCCCGTCAGCTCGCCAACGGCGTGCAGCCGCTGATCGAGAACGCGGACGCCAGCGACAAGCCCACCGTGATGGCACTGCGCGAAATCGCCGCACGCCGTATCGACAACGCGCTGATCGATGAAGTCGAGAAGGCCGAGCGCGAGCGTGCTGAGCGCGAAGCTCTGGAATGGGCCGCTGCCGAAGTGGTTGCCGACGAAGACATGTCCAAGAACGACGATTGATTGTTCGCATCACTTCGATCGATCAGAACAGCCCGCCCAATGCGGGCTGTTTGCGTTTGAGGCCTCATCCGTGCTGTATGGCGCGCAAACGTTTGCCGTGACTGCGTTGCTGGAATAGTCTTCCGCCATGAACCCAGGCCCCACTGCCCAGGCGACCGTCGTGACGTCTCCGTCTTCCGACCAGGCCATCCCCGACTACGTCCTGCACCTCGAACGCGCGGCCAGCTACCTCCCAAAGGAGCAGCTGCCGGTCCTGCGCCGTGCCTGGGAAGTCGGTGCCACTGCGCATGCCGGCCAGACTCGCAAATCTGGCGAGCCCTACATCACTCATCCGGTTGCCGTTGCCTGCGTGCTCGCCGAGCTTGGCCTGGACATGGAATCGCTGATTGCCGCGATCCTGCACGACACCATCGAAGACACCCCGCTGACGCGCGAAGAGCTGGCGTCGGAGTTCGGCGAAGCGGTGGCCGAGTTGGTCGACGGTGTCACCAAGTTGGACAAGCTCAAGTTCCGCGACCGCCAGGAAGCGGCGGCGGAAAGTTTCCGAAAGATGCTGCTGGCGATGTCGCGCGATTTGCGCGTGATCATGATCAAGCTCGCCGACCGTTTGCATAACATGCGCACGCTGGGCGCGCAGAGCAGCGAAGCACGCAGCCGCATCGCACGCGAAACTCTGGAAATCTACGCGCCCATCGCGCAGCGCCTGGGTATGAGCCTGATCAAGTCCGAGCTGCAGAATCTGGGCTTTTGCGCGCTGTATCCGTGGCGTCACGCCATTATCGAAAAACATATTCGCAGCCAGCCGGTGGTGCGTCGCGAATCGATGGCGCAGGTGGAGGTGCAGTTGTCGCAACGACTGGCCAAGGAAGGGCTGGAGCATCGGCTGGTCAGCCGCATCAAGACGCCCTGGAGCATCTATTCCAAGATGCACGAAGAGAACAAATCATTCGACCAGGTGATGGATGTGTTCGGCTTCCGTCTGGTGGTGCGCTCGGTGGCCGATTGCTATCACGCGCTAGGCGCGGTGCATGCGAGCTTCAAGCCGCTGGATGGGCGTTTTCGCGATTTCATCGCCATTCCCAAGGCTAATGGTTACCAGTCATTGCACACCGTGTTGTTCGGCCCTTACGGATCGCCGATCGAAGTGCAGATCCGCACCGAAGAAATGGACCTGATCGCCGAGCGCGGTGTGGCAGCGCACTGGACCTACAAGGTCGGCTCGGCGTCGCCGAATAGCGCGCAGAGCCGCGCGCACGACTGGATCGTGGAGCTGATCGATTCGCAGCGCGCCGCCGGCTCATCGCTGGAGTTTCTGGACAACGTCAAGGTCGATCTGTTCCCGGACGAGGTCTATCTTTTCACGCCCAAGGGCAAGATTCTGGCGTTGCCGCGCAATTCCACCACGCTGGATTTCGCCTATGCAGTGCACACCGACGTGGGCAATCGCGCGGTCGCCTCGCGCGTGGACAAAAAGCTAGTGCCGCTGCGCACCAAGCTGGTCAGTGGCCAGGCGGTGGAGATCATCACCGCGCGTTCGGCCACGCCCAAGCCGCAGTGGCTGGAATTTGTGGTCAGCAGCAAGGCGCGTACCGCGATCCGCCACCAGCTCAAGCAACTCGAACACGAAGATGCCGTGCAGCTTGGCCATCGCATGCTCGATCGCGCGCTGGAAGCGATGGACAGCTCGCTGGAGCGGTTGCCTAAGGGGCGGCTGGATGCCTTCCTCAACGAGCATCGCTACCCGCGTCTTGAAGCCTTGCTGGCCGATGTGGCGCTCGGCAACTGGATGCCCAACCAGGCGGCGCAGGCGCTGATGGCTTACGCCGAATTGCGCGGCGCAGGCCAGTCCAAGCATTCGCACGAAAAAATCCTGATCGACGGTAGCGAGCGTGGCGTGATCAGCTTCGCCAACTGTTGTCAGCCGATTCCCGGCGACGAAATCATGGGGTATCACACTGCTGGCAAGGGCATCGTGGTGCACCGTCTGGACTGCCCGAACCTGGCCGAGCTGCGCAAATCGCCCGAGCGCTGGGTGCCGATCGATTGGGATTCCGGCGTCACCGGCGATTACGACACCGCGCTGGTGGTGGAAGTGGAAAACCGCACCGGCGTGCTGGCCCAACTTGCCGCAGCGATTGCGCAGAGCCAGTCCAATATCGAGCGTGTGGATTACCTGGATCGTGATTTCAATGCGGCGGTGCTGCGCTTCAATATCCAGGTACGCGATCGTCGCCATCTTGCCGAAGTGATGCGCCGGTTGCGGCGTCTGCATGTGGTGCAGAGCGTCGGGCGGCAGTAGCGTGCGGTACGCTCGTCAGGGTGGGCGCCCCCAAGGACAATCGGCAGTTTCGCGTGCGGCATCCGCGTTGGCGCGATTGCGACCGCCACCGCGTGCGATGGCGGGATTTCGGCTCGTTGCAGGTTGAACGCCTGCTGCGCCATCGTGCGCTGCCTCGCAGAACAGTCGAGCAAATCCGCACAAACGCCTAAACTGCTGTGCACATCATTTGTAGTGGAGTTTCCATGTCCCAGATCATCCATACCGACCGGGCGCCCGCCGCCATTGGCCCGTACTCGCAGGCCGTGCGTGCCGGCAACACGGTGTATTTCTCCGGGCAGATCCCCTTGGATCCGGCCACCGGCGAGATTGTGCCCGGTGACATCGGCGCGCAGGCAGGCCGCGCATTCGACAACCTCAAGGCAGTGGCCGAAGCGGCCGGCGGCTCGCTAGACAAGATCGTGCGCCTGGGCCTATATCTGACCGACCTCGGCCAGTTCGCTGCGGTCAACGCGGTGATGCAGGAGTATTTCCAGGCCCCGTTCCCCGCACGTTCGACCATCGAAGTCTCTGGTCTGCCCAAGGGCGTCGGGTTCGAAGTCGATGCGGTGATGGTGCTCGACTGATCCAGTTCGACTGATCCGACTCGGTCTACCGTGCCGCGCGCGCATACCGTTACACCGAGCCTGGCCGTTGCAGGCCAGGCGTCGCTTTCCAGCTTGCCCGGTGTCGGCCCGAAAGTGGCCGAGAAATTCACTGCGCGCGGCATTCTCACGGTGCAGGACTTGTGGCTGCATCTGCCGCTGCGCTACGAAGACCGTACGCGTTTGACCACGATCGCGCAGCTGCAGGGCGGTGTGCCGGCGCAGATCGAAGGGCGTGTGGATGCGGTCGAACGCGGTTTCCGTTATCGGCCGATGCTGCGCGTGGCGGTGTCGGATGATTCGCAGTGCACCGTGGTGCTGCGCTTTTTCCATTTTCGCGCCGCGCAAGTGGCGCAATTCGCACCGGGCACGCGGCTGCGTGTATTCGGCACGCCAAAACCCGGTCAATACGGCTGGGAGATCGTGCATCCCAGTTACCGTGTGCTCGCACCTGGCGAGGATGCCGGGCTAGGCGATAGTCTGGACCCTGTGTATCCGGTGCTGGAAGGTGTCGGCCCGGCCACGCTGCGCAAACTCATCGGCCAAGCGTTGGAGCGGCTGCCGCCCGAAGCAGCGCTGGAACTGCTGCCGCCGCACTGGCTGCAGGACGAGCAGCTACCTTCGTTGCGCGAGGCGTTGTTGACCGTGCATCGCCCACCGGTGAACACCGACCCTCAGCAATTGCTCGCGGGCGGTCATCCGGCTCAGCAGCGCTTGGCGATTGAAGAACTGCTGGCGCATCAATTGAGTCTGCGCCGGCAACGCATCGCCTTGCAGCGCTTCCATGCGCCGATACTGCCTGGCGATGGCGATTTGGTGCAGCAACTGCGCGCCGCATTGCCGTTCCAGCTCACCGGCGCGCAGCAGCGCGTGTTCGAACAGATCGCACAGGATCTGGCCAAACCATCGCCGATGCTGCGCCTGGTGCAGGGCGATGTCGGCAGCGGCAAGACCGTGATCGCCGCGTTGGCGGCGATGCTTGCTGTGGAGCAGGGCAAGCAGGTTGCACTTGCCGCTCCGACTGAACTGCTGGCCGAGCAGCATCTCAACAATCTGCGCGACTGGCTGGAGCCGTTGGGCGTGCGCATCGTTTGGTTGGCTGGCAAGGTCACCGGTAAGGCGCGTGCTGCTGCGATGGCCGAGGTCTCCTCCGGTCATGCGCAGGTGGTGGTCGGCACGCATGCATTGATGCAGGAGGCGGTGGTCTTCCACGACCTCGCGCTGGCCATCATCGACGAGCAACACCGCTTCGGCGTGCATCAGCGTCTGGCATTGCGCGACAAAGGCGCGGCCGCCGGTAGCGTGCCGCATCAGTTGGTGATGACCGCCACGCCAATTCCGCGCACCTTGGCGATGTCCACCTATGCGGATCTGGATGTCTCGGCCATCGACGAACTGCCGCCCGGCCGCACGCCGGTGCAGACGATTGTCTTGAGCGCAGAACGTCGGCCTGACCTGGTCGAGCGCATCCGCGCCGCCTGCGCCGAAGGGCGCCAGGCGTACTGGGTGTGCACCTTGATCGAAGAAAGCGAAGAGCCCGAGAAGGGCGCACAAAACGGGCCGCCACGCATCGAAGCGCAGGCTGCGGAAGCCACCTTCGAGGCGCTATCCGCGCAACTGCCGGGCGTGCGCGTGGCCTTGGTGCACGGCCGCATGAAGCCGGCCGAAAAGCAGAATGCCATGCTGGATTTCAAGCAAGGCCGCAGCGATCTGCTGGTCGCGACCACGGTGATCGAAGTCGGCGTGGACGTGCCCAACGCCTCGTTGATGATTATCGAAAATGCCGAGCGCTTGGGCCTTGCCCAGTTGCACCAGTTACGCGGCAGGGTCGGGCGCGGCGCGGCGGCATCCAGCTGCGTGTTGCTGTATCAAGCGCCGTTGTCGATGATGGCGAGACAACGCCTGGAAACCATGCGGCAAACCAACGATGGCTTCGTGATTGCGGAAAAGGATCTGGAGCTGCGCGGTCCGGGCGAATTGCTAGGCACCCGGCAGACTGGTTTGGCCAGTTTCCGCATCGCCGATCTCGCCCGTGACGCCGGGCTGCTGCCGTGCGTGCAAATGCTCGCCGAACGTTTGCTGGATGAAGCGCCGGAGATCGCCGACCGTGTCGTGGCGCGTTGGATCGGTAGCGCAGTGCGTTACGCCGCGGCGTAGGTCCGGTTTGGGCATGCTGGATTGGGGATTCGTAAGAGCCAGGCTGCTGCGTGCTGGTGATTCGCTTGGCCGGCCGATCCTTGCGAAGATGCCGCATCGAATCCCGAATCCCGAATCCCATGACCAAACAGATACCGTTGCTGATCGACACCGACCCGGGCGTCGACGACACGCTGGCATTGCTGATGGCCTTCAACGACACCCGTCACGAGGTTGTCGGCCTGACCATCGCAGTCGGCAACGTGGGTCTGGAGCACACCGTGCGCAATGCCTTGAAGGTCTGCGAGATCGTTGGTCGCGACGATGTGCCGGTCTATGCGGGCTGTCCGCAGCCATTGCTGCATCCGTCGGTGGACGCGGCGCATGTGCATGGCATCGATGGCTTCGGCGATGTCGGTCTTGCGCCGGCCAAGCGTACTGCCGACGCAGAGCATGCCGCGCTCGCTATCCTGCGCTTGTCGCACGAACATGCCGGCAAGCTGTTGCTGGTCGCACTCGGCCCGCTGACCAATCTGGCCCTTGCGCTCACCCTGGATCCGACCCTGCCGCAGCGCGTGGCGCGGCTGGTGGTAATGGGCGGGGCGTTGACCGGACACGGCAACATCACCGCAGTGGCCGAATTCAATATCGGCTTCGACCCGGAAGCGGCGCACATCGTGTTCCGCGGTTTCCCGCAGTTCGACGTTGCCGATTGGGAAGCTGCCATCGCTCACGGCCTGCTGCATCGGGATGTGGAGAAGTGGCTGGCGGCGGACTCGGCCTGTGCCCGTTTCTATGAGGAAATTTCGCGCAAGACCCGCTTGTGGTCGGCAGACAGCCGCGGCAAGTATTGGTATGCCGCCGACGCGCTGGCGATGGCCTTCGCGCTGCACCCGGAAGGCGCACACCGCTTGGAGCAGCGCCCGGTCCATATCGAACTGTCCGGCACGCATACCCGCGGCATGACCCTGGTGGATTGGAATCGCCAGGGAGGGGCGCCGGACAACGCCAACCTGCTGCTGGAGTACGACCGTCAGCAGTTCTACGGCCTGGTCGGGGCCGCTTTGGCGGCAGGGTAAGGTGATCTTGCGCGGGCTGTCCGCAGACAGCTATAATTTCCCGCTTACCAAGGCAGCCCGGCGCCAAGTCTATGAAAGATAACGTTCATCCCAGCTACAAAGACGTCGTCTTCCACGACGTGACGTCTGATTTCAAGATTCTGACCCGTTCCACCATGGGCTCGAAAGAGACAGTGAAGTGGGAAGACGGCCAGGAATATCCGCTGATCAAGGTGGAAATTTCCTCTGCATCGCACCCGTTCTATACCGGCAAGCAGAAGGTGATCGACACAGGTGGGCGTATCGACAAGTTCCAGAAGCGCTACGCGCGCTGAACTTGCAGAACGGGCTGTACCGGCAACGGCCGCGCATTGCGCGGCCTTTTTTTGGATGTTACTGAGTCCGTCGTCGCGTTCCTGACGGCTTCGTCTACGACTTCTGTCCAAGCACGGCCAAAATGCTGCTGTGCGATAATAACGTGATCCGGGCGATGTCCTGGACTTCCATCACGCGCCTGCCCGTTCGGGTGCAGGCGCCTTCCACTGAAGGAGCGTACACAGTGTCCGATCTTGATCAGGTCACGCTCAACGCCGGCGACAAGTCGGTTGTTCTGCCGGTTCTCAAGCCCACGCTTGGCAATGATTGCGTTGATATTTCCAAGCTGACCAAAGAAACCGGTCTGTTCACCTATGACTCGGGCTTTACTGCCACCGCCAGTTGCAAGTCGGCCATCACCTACATCGATGGCGACAACGGCGTGCTGTTGTATCGCGGCTACCCGATCGAACAGTTGGCCGAGAAGTCTAGCTTCCTCGAAGTTTCTTATCTGCTGATGAACGGCGAGCTTCCGACGGCGGACGAATTCGAGAAGTTCGACCACGAGGTGACGCATCACACGATGATGCATGAATCGCTAAAGAACTTTCTCGGTGGATTCCGCCATGACGCGCATCCGATGGCCATGCTGGCCGGTTCGGTCGCGTCGTTGTCGGCGTTCTACCACGATACCCTGGACCTCAACGACCCGGAACAGCGCCGTCAGGCAGCCATCCGTCTGATCGCCAAAGTGCCGACCCTGGCTGCTGCTGCGTACCGCTATTCGATCGGCTGGCCGATCCGCTACCCGCGCAACAATCTCAACTACGTCGACCGCTTCCTGCACATGATGTTCGAAGTGCCGAGCGAGCCGCTGGAGATCAATCCGGTCGTCGCCAAGGCGCTGGATCTGCTGTTCATCCTGCATGCCGATCACGAGCAGAACGCCTCGACCTCGACCGTGCGTCTGGTTGGTTCGACCGGTGCGAATCCGTACGCCTCGGTTGCTGCGGGTATCACCGCGCTGTGGGGCCCTGCACACGGTGGCGCCAACGAAGCCGTGCTGAAGATGCTGGAAGAGATCGGCACCGCCGACAACGTCGAATCCGCTGTTGCCAAGGCCAAGGACAAGAACTCCTCGTTCCGTCTGATGGGCTTTGGTCACCGCGTATACAAGAACTTCGATCCGCGCGCCAAGATCATCCGCGAGATGACCCACAAGGTGCTGGGCGAGCTGGGTGTCAACGATCCGTTGCTGGAAGTTGCGCTGAAACTGGAAGAAGCCGCGTTGAAGGACGACTACTTCGTGCAGCGCAAGCTGTACCCGAACGTCGACTTCTACTCGGGTCTGATCTACAAGGCGCTCAACATTCCGGTGGAAATGTTCACCGTGATGTTTGCCATCGCACGCACCGCCGGTTGGGTGTCGCATTGGCTGGAGCAACAGGTCGACCCTGAAATGAAGATCGGCCGTCCGCGCCAGATCTACACCGGCTATGACAAGCGAGATTACAAGCACGCCGGCCAGCGCTAAGCGCTTGTGTGGTTATCTGTTTGAACGAACGCCCCGCATTGCGGGGCGTTTGCTGTTGGGTGGAACTCAGACGCGGCTGTGCATCAGCGCAACTGTTGTAGGGCGTCGTCGCCGTCATCTTCGGCCAATAACTGACGTACCTGTGCGGCCGATGCGCGGGTCATCGGCTTTTCGTCGAGCTGCGATAGCGGGGCCTGACGCAGCGCGTCGTAAGGCAGCACGGTCAGGTCGAAGGTGAGTTCCTCGGCGTCGAACAGCCACACCGGGAAATCACCGTTGCGCTCGCGATCCAGGCGCAATCGGCGCATGCGCGATTCGGCCGGAATGCGATGCTCTTCCAGGAAGCGTTGCACTGCGTCGGCATCGTCGCTATGCAACTGCAACTGCACCGGCGCATTGGCGTCGGCGGTGCCGTCGAGCACCGTGCCGGTGAGTCGCGGCTGGAACGGGCTGAGAAATTCCAGTGCCCACAACGCAGCCTCGCGGCGTTGGCGCAGACGCACGCCATGTGCAGGCCCTGCAAACAGGCGCTGATATTCGCGCAACGCGTCTTCAATCTCGCGATTGCGCGGCAGCGATGCGTCGTCGTGGATGCCAAGCCGGCTGGCGGCCTTGAGCTTGGCGTGATGAAAATCGCGGATGCCACCTTCGGCCATCAAGCGTGCGGCTTCGTGCGCCAACCGATGGCGACGTTCCCGGGTGTGTGTCTCGGCGTGCTCGCGTGCGTGATGCATGACCGGGCTCCCCTCATGAACCTAGATTCGACTCTACAACAGCGGCATGAAGAGTCGGCGAACGCTTCATGCCGTTTCTGAAGGGGCAATCACCCAATGGTGATTGCCAGGTGCTCTCTGCTGCGAGTGTACATGCCGGTACCGCTAAACCGATCGTATCCCCAGATGGGCGACGCCGTCTCCAATCCCAGCACTTAAAAGATATCGAAGGCCTTCTCGTCCTGCTGTTCCTGCAGACCGTAATCGTAGTCCTGCAGGCGATCCAGATCTTCGTTCTTCACCCATTCGACTGCGCCATTGATGGTGGCCTGGGTCATACCTTCAGGCGGGTCGTTGGCTGCGATCGGCATGTCTTTCAACGCCACGCGCATGTAGTCGATCCAGATCGGCAACGCCGCCTTGCCACCGTACTCGCGATAACCGAGCGAGCGGAAATCATCGCGACCCACCCACACCGTGGTGGCGTAGGGTCCACCGAAGCCGGAGAACCAGGCGTCGCGGTGATCGTTGGTCGAACCGGTCTTGCCGCCGACGTCCTCACGCCCCAGCACCTTGGCTGCGGTGCCTGTGCCACGCTGGACGACATCGCGCATCATCGACACCAGCTGATACGCAGTGCGCGCATCGATGGCGCGCGGTGCGATCCTGGTTTCGGCAATGGCGGCCGGCGCGGTTTGTACAGGCGCTGGTGCTGCATCGGCTGCGGGTGCTGGCAGTGCGGCAGGTGCCTGAGCGCCGAAGTTGAAGCCGTCCACGACCTGGCTCACCGGTGCGGCGGTGCCGCCTTGCAACGCGCAGGTGCGGCAGGCCACGGCCGGCACTTCCTTGAAGATGACGTTGCCGTCGCGGTCTTTGACCTCATCGACGATCCAGGTCTCCACTCGCGAGCCGCCGTTGGCAAACACTGCATAGCCCCGCGCAACAGATAGTGGCGTCAGCGACGCGGTGCCCAGCGACATCGACAGATTGGGCGGCAATTCTGCTTCCTGGAAACCGAACTGGCTGATGTATTTACGTGCGAAATCGACGCTGATCGCGTCCAACAAGCGCACCGACACCAAGTTGCGCGATTGCACCAGGGCTTCGCGCAAGCGCATCGGGCCACGGAAACCGCCGCCGTCGTTCTGCGGCGACCAGGTCTTGCCGCGACGATCGCGGAATACCACTGGCGCATCCAGCACGATCGAAGCGGGATTGAAGCCCTTCTCGAATGCGGCCGCATATACGAACGGTTTGAAGCTCGACCCCGGCTGACGCCGTGCCTGGGTGGCGCGATTAAACTTGTTGCCGGCAAAACTGAAACCGCCGATCAAAGCCCGCATGGCCCCGCTATTGGCGTCCAGCGACACCAGCGCGGCCTGGCCGAGCGGCAACTGGTCGATGATCCACTCGCCGTCCTTTTCGCCGGCACGGATGCGGGTCAGGTCACCGCGGGTCAGTAGCTTGGCCGGCGTTTTGTTGGTCCAGTGGCTGGCAGTTGCCGGCAAGGTCAGTTCGGTTTTGTCGCTCTGCACCACGGTGACGCCGCCATCGGCATTGGTGTGCGCCACGATCACCGCGCGCAGGCCGCCCTGGGTGAATACGCCCGACAAATGCTTGGCCAATGCCGGCGCGTCGGCATTGGCGGCCACGTCAAAGTGCTGCTCCACGCCGTGCCAGCCATGCCGGTGGTCGTACAGGCGCAGGCCTTCGGCAACCGCCGCGTCGGCACCGCTCTGCAGCGCGGCGTCGATGGTGGTGGTGACATGGTAGCCCTTGTTGAGCACATCGCCGCCGTACTTGGCGATCATCTCCTGACGCACCAGCTCGGCCACGTACGGTGCATACACCTCGACCGGCGGCTCGTGCGGCTTGGCATGCATCGGCACCGCCTTGGCAGCATCTGCTTCGGCTTGACTGACGAAGCCCAGATCGGCCATGCGTTGCAGCACGTAATAGTCGCGACGTTCCTGCGCACGCTCTGGGTTGCTGATCGGATTGCCGCTGGACGGGAATTTGGGAATGCCGGCAAGCGAGGCCATCTCGTCCAGGCTCAACTCACTCATTTTCTTGCCGTAGTAGTACTCGGCGGCAGCGCCCACGCCGTAGGCACGGTTACCGAAGAAGCTCTTGTTGAGATACAGCTCGAAGATCTCGTCCTTGCTCAGTTCACTCTCGATCTTGCGCGCCAACAGGATCTCGGCGAGCTTGCGCGTGTAGCTGTACTCGGAACTCAGGAAGAACTGGCGCGCCACCTGCTGGGTGATGGTCGAACCACCCGGCACGCGCTTGGCGTCGGTGCTGGCCAGCAGCCAGACCGCGCGGGCAATGCCCTTGTAGTCCACGCCCCCGTGCTCGTAGAAGCGCGCGTCCTCGGTCGCCAGGAAGGCCTGCTTGAGTCGCAGTGGCACGTTCTTCATCTGGATGGGGTAGCGCCGGGTCTCGCCATAGACGGCCATCAGGCGACCGTCGCTGGAATAGACGTACATCGGCTCTTGCAGCTCGACCTGCTTGAGCGACTGCACGTCCGGCAACTTCGAGGAAATGGCGTAATACAGGCCACCGGCAGCAATAGCGCCAAGCAGTGAGAGCACTACGATCATGGCCAGGATCCAGCCCAGCCAACGGCGAATACGCGGCATGTAAGAGAGATTCCAATTGCAGATTTCTTGATCACAGAGTATAGATGACGTTGAGTTCGGCTGGGGCCGAACTCTGGGGATCGCAGCAGACAACACTGGGGGCATGGCGCGGGGCGATTGCCTGGCGTGTGCGGGACTTGTCAACTGTTAAGATTCGATTATTAATACGACGGCACAGCCATGCGCCCAAGTGCCCGTCGGCAGGGGAGTTTCCGTGGGGCTTCTACCCAAGAGTCAATCGCCGCTTATCGGTGTCGATATCAGTTCCACTGCCGTCAAGCTTTTGCAGCTGTCGCGCAGTGGGAATCGTTTTCGCGTGGATCATTACGCGGTGGAACCATTGCCGCCGAATGCGGTGGTTGAAAAGAACATCGTCGA
This sequence comes from Xanthomonas fragariae, assembly GCF_017603965.1. NCBI lineage: Bacteria > Pseudomonadati > Pseudomonadota > Gammaproteobacteria > Lysobacterales > Lysobacteraceae > Xanthomonas > Xanthomonas fragariae. The sequence goes on from NZ_CP071955.1 coordinate 909,920, forward strand.
AGTAGAGGCGGTCGGCGAAGCCATTCGCCGCGCCATGAACCGTTCCGGCAGTAAGGCCAAGAACGCGGCCGCCGCCGTTGCCGGGTCGGCAGTGATCACCAAATTGATCCCGATGCCCGCTGATCTGGACGACGGCGATCTGGAAGCTCAGGTCGAGCTGGAAGCCACCAATTACATCCCGTACCCGATCGAGGAAGTGAATCTCGACTTCGAGGTGCTCGGCCCGCTGCCCAACAGCCCGGACATGGTCCAGGTGCTGCTGGCGGCGTCACGTTCGGAGAATGTGGAACTGCGCCAGTCGGCACTGGAACTTGGCGGCCTGACCGCCAAGGTGATGGACGTGGAGGCTTTTGCGGTCGAAAACGCCTTTGCCCTGGTCGCCAGCGAACTGCCGGTCGCCGCCGATGCGGTGGTCGCGCTGGTGGACATCGGCGCCACCATGACCACGCTGAGCGTATTGCGCTCCGGTCGCAGTCTGTATAGCCGCGAACAGATGTTCGGCGGCAAGCAACTGACCGATGAAGTGATGCGCCGTTATGGATTGACCTACGAAGAAGCCGGGCTGGCAAAGCGTCAAGGCGGTTTGCCGGAGAGCTACGAGGTCGAGGTGCTGGAGCCGTTCAAGGAAGCGACGGTGCAGCAGATCAGCCGTTTGCTGCAGTTCTTCTATGCGGGCAGCGAATTCAACCGCGTCGACTGCATCGTGCTGGCCGGCGGTTGCGCCGCGCTTTCGCGCCTACCGGAGATGGTGGAAGAGCAGCTCGGCGTGACCACCGTGGTCGCCAACCCGCTTGCCCAGATGACCCTGGGCCCGAAGGTTCAGGCCCACGCGCTGGCGCTGGATGCGCCTGCATTGATGATCGCCACCGGCCTGGCCCTGAGGAGCTTTGACTGATGGCAAGAATCAATCTATTGCCCTGGCGCGCCGAGCGCCGGAAGGCGCGCGAGCGCGAGTTTTACTCGATGCTGGGCTTTGCCGCGCTCGGCGGCGTTCTGCTGTCTGGGCTGATTTGGTTCTACTACGACGTGCAGATCAGTGGCCAGACCGAGCGCAATGCGTTCCTGATCACCGAGATCGACAAGGTCAAGGCGCAGAACGAAAAGATCAAGGAACTCGATAAGAAGAAGGACCGCCTGCTTGCCCGTAAGAAGGTGATCGAGGAACTGCAGGCTAATCGGTCGCAGATGGTGCATCTGTTCGATTCGCTGGTGCGCACCATTCCCGATGGCGTGGTGCTGACCAATATCAAGCAGGACGGCGACATCCTGACCCTGGAAGGGCGCTCGCAGTCCAATGCCCGCGTCAGTGCGTACATGCGTAATCTGGAAGGCTCGGGTTGGATGACCAATCCGGATTTGTCGATCATCGAGGCCAAGAGCCAGGACAAGGCCGGGCAACCCGCTGCATCGTCGATGGACACCAAGGCGCTGCCGTATGTGTTTACGCTCAAGGTCAAGTTGGCCAATCCGAACGAGGCGGACAAGAACGGCGCTACGCCAGCAGCGGTCGATGCGCAAGCGCCGGCTGGAAAACCGGCCGGTGCGACATCTGCAGCGCCCGCGCCTGCCACGCCGCCTATACCTATGCAGGCGGCGCCGGCGCCGGTGAATCGACCGCAGGAGGGGGCGGCATCATGAGTAAGAAATCATTCAAGCTCAGCGATCTGGATTTCAACAACATCGGCGGTTGGCCGCAGCAAGCACGTATCGTGTTCTGCGTGGTTGTCGGCCTTTTCATCCTGGTTTTGGCCTGGTTCCTGCTGATCAGCAGCAAGCGCGATGCGTTGGAAGGACTGGAAGCCACCGAAACGCAATTGCGCAGCGAGTTCGAGACCCAGCAGGGCCGCGCTGTGAATCTGGAGCCACTCAAGCAGCAGCTCGCGCAGATGGAACAGGTGCTGCAGCAGATGCTGCGTCAGCTTCCCAGCAAGACGGAAATGCCGGATCTGATCATTGACATCTCGCAGACCGCGCTGTCCAGTGGCTTGTCCAACGAGTTATTCCAGCCGGGTCCGGAATCGCCCAAGGAGTTCTATGCCGAGAAGCCGATTGCGCTACGCATGGTGGGTGGTTACCACCAGTTTGGTGCCTTTGTCGGCGGCGTGGCTTCCCTGCCGCGCGTGGTGATCCTGACCATGCACGACATTAACCTCAAGCCGAAGGAACCCAAGGCCGGCATCACGCCGCGCGGGGCGCTGGAACTGTCCGGTACGGTCAAGACCTATCGTTATCTGGACGACGAGGAAATGGCCGAGCAGGAGAAGGCCACGGCCGACGCTGCCAAGAAGGGCGGCCAATGACCATGAGACTGCTCAAAATCCTGTCTTGCTTGGCGTTAATCGCTGTACTGCCGGCGTGCAGCCGCGGCGTCACCAGCACGCCTGGCGATGCGCCGAACCTGGAAGCGTGGGTGGCCGAAGTGCGTGCGCGTCCTGCGCCGCCGCTGGAGCCGCTGCCGGTGATGCAGCAGTTCGAAACCTTCGAATATGCGGCGCAGGTGATGCGGGACCCGTTCAGCGATGCCTGGGTCGGCGCCGAAGGTGGCAATGGTACGCGTCCGGATCCGAACCGGCGCAAGGAACCGTTGGAAGCTTTCCCGCTCGACGCCCTCGACATGGTGGGGACCATTGGAGGCGGGTCGGGCCTGATCGCTCTGGTGATGGCGCCCGACAAGGTGACCTACCGGGTGCGGCCGGGTGTGTATTTGGGACAGAGCGATGGCCGGGTCACCGGGGTCTACGAAGACCGCATCGAGCTGATTGAACTTGTGCCGGACGGTGCGGGTGGATGGCTTGAACGGCCGGCCGCACTCGCATTAGATGATCAATAAAGTGATAGGGGATAGCACGATGACGTTTTCCAATGCCCAGCGGCTGCGTCCGGTGCGACGCCACGCGATAGTCCAGGCCTGCACGTTGGGGTTCGCGTTGGTACTGGCGAGCGGCAGCACATTCGCGGCGGCGGCGCTGAATCAGCCGGCGCAGGATCCGGCCAAGGTCGCTCCTGCGAGATTGGCGGTGTCCAAGATCGATTTCAAACGCGGTGAAGACGGCGCAGGCCGTCTGATCCTGCAGTTCGACGGCCAGGGCGCCAGCCTGGACCTGCGTACGCAGGGCGATAACGTGCTGGTCGACATCAGCAACGCCCGGTTGCCTGCCGAACTGCAGCGCCCGCTCAACGTCACCGACTTCGCAACGCCGGTGCAGCGTGTCGAGGTCAAGCCGTCTGGTTCTGGCTCGCAGCTGGTGCTGTCGACCAAGGGAGCATTCGACTCGCTGGCCTACCAGACCGGCAACGAATACGTGGTCGAAATCACTCCGCGTAAGGGCCAGCCGGCAGTCGGCGGCGTAAGCGCCGCGGCGGTCACCCAGGCCGCAGCGCAAATTGCTGCGCGCGGCTACAGCGGCCGCCCGGTGACGTTCAACTTCCAGGACGTGCCAGTGCGCACCGTGCTGCAGCTGATCGCTGAAGAGTCGAACCTCAATATCGTGGCGTCGGACACTGTGCAGGGCAATGTCACCCTGCGCCTGATGAACGTGCCGTGGGACCAGGCGCTGGACATCGTGCTGCGCGCCAAGGGTCTGGACAAGCGCCGCGATGGCGGCGTGGTGTGGGTCGCACCGCAGCCGGAGCTGGCCAAGTTCGAGCAGGACAAGGAAGACGCTCGCATCGCGATCGAAAATCGCGAGGATTTGATCACCGATTATGTGCAGATCAATTACCACAGCGCGTCGTTGATTTTTAAGGCACTGACAGAAGCCAAGGGAATTGGCGGCGGCGGTGGCCAGGGCGGCCAAGGCGGCGGCGCGGGGCAGCAGGACAATGGGTTTTTATCGCCCCGCGGTCGCCTGGTTCCCGACGAACGTACCAATACATTGATGATCAGCGATATTCCGAAGAAGGTCGCGCAGATGCGGGAATTGATCTCGCATATCGATCGTCCGGTAGATCAGGTTTTGATAGAAAGCCGTATTGTTATCGCGACAGATACATTTGCGCGTGATCTGGGCGCGCGTTTTGGTGTTACAGGGGCAACTGGGCGCGGAATCCTCAGCGGCTCGCTGGAGAGCAACATCAACTATTTGAACAGCTCTGCGCACTTGTTCCCTTCAGGACTCAATGTAAGTCTCGGTGCAGCCGGAGGATTCACCAGCAGCACGCCTGGCAGCCTCGCCTACACCTTGCTAGGGTCGAATTTCAATCTGGATATCGAGCTGTCCGCGATGCAGCAAGAGGGTCGAGGCGAGGTTGTTTCCAATCCGCGCATCGTAACCGCCAATCAGCGCGAAGGCGTTATCAAGCAGGGGCGCGAAATCGGCTACGTGACCATCAGCGGCAGTGGTGCTGGCGGTGGCGGTTCGCAGGCCAATGTGCAGTTCAAAGAAGTTCTGCTTGAACTCAAGGTGACGCCAACCATTACCAACGACAATCGCGTTTTTCTTAACATGAATGTCAAGAAGGATGAAATTGCACGGCTCATCGATTTGCCGCTGTATGGCACCGTGCCGGAGATTAATCGTCGGGAGATCAATACCGCCGTCCTGGTGGGGGATGGTGAGACTGTTGTGATCGGCGGCGTCTACGAATTTACCGATCGCGAAAGCATTTCCAAGGTGCCCTTTCTGGGCGACATTCCGTTCCTTGGCAATTTGTTCAAGAAGCGTGGTCGGAGCAAAGAGAAGGCTGAGTTGCTGGTGTTCGTGACGCCGAAGGTGCTGCGTGTGGCTAGCGCCACGCGCTAATACGCTCCCATGCATTAAAAGAAAAAGGCCGCAGACAGCATAATGCTGTTCACTTAAGCGGAGCAGCCTTTCGATCTACCGGATAGCGGGTCTTCGAGATCTTCACCGTCCTTGGCCGCGTAGGCCTTGGACGGTGATCGAGGAACAGGCTCGCGATGCCTGAGCGAAGCTGGGATAGGCGTCTTCCTGTGGCGGAAGCCGGATTGGCCGCGGCCATCACGATGAGTTGCACTGCGATGTACTGGCAGACCGGTGTGAATCGGATGTCCGCAGGCGTTGTGCCAAACGCCACAGCTGCCTGACCGGCTTCACGTCCAATGATGTTGTAGGCCAGCAGCAACCCCCAGACCTCCTGGTACACCAAGTCGATCTTCTTGCTGCGTAAGGTCGTTGCGTTGTGCTGCATCGAGCTTTTGATGTCGCGCAAACCCAGTTCGATTTCCCATCGCTGCTGGTAAAGCGTTGCGACAGACTTGGCGCTGTAAGTGGTGGCAGGCAGCGAGGTCAGTACCGACTTTCTCTTCCCCTGATGCAGATAGCTCACTTCACGCACGTCCCAGTGCGTGGGAAGCGCTGGATTGCGTTTTCTGGCCTGTGGCGAGACACGCATGCGCAGTAACCGATCATCAGTGCCATAACGCGTGATTTCCTCAGCCACCAAGCCCTTGCGTGCTGGTGTCAGCCAGTGGCGTGCAGTGCCAGTATTGGCGAGCGAAAGCAACAGATCAGCGCTCCAGAACTAAGGTATCCCCACGTTTTACACCGTAAGCATCATCTGCTCGCGCACTGCCGCAGGCAGTGCGCGCAAGCGCTCTATCCACCGTGAGACAGGCTCCATCGGCCAGTGCCTGATTAAGGCTTCTCGACCGATGCGTCGCGTGGAGTAAAGCTTGCGTGTTCTGTTGCGTGGAGACAGCCACTGGGCGATACCGGTAGCTTCGCATCCCAGCCCTGCCAACCAGCTGGCGAATGCAGCCAACGTATTGATCAACAGCAGGATCTGTAGTCGCTCGCCGCGTCGGGGCAAACTGTCTTCCAGCGCCTGGCCGTAGCGATGTGATTTCAGATCGCGAAATGCCAGTTCGATCTGCATCCGTCGTGCGTACACATTCACCAACTGCTTAGCGCTGGGTGCCTGCAGCTGCGGGGATGCAACGATCAACCAGGGCTCGCGCCCACGCGCCGCGGCCTTCAGACTCGATGACGCACGCGAGGCTTTGGCGGGTGAGCGGCGATTGCACTGTTTGCGCCCTTGCCGTGTCTTGGCGTAAACCACTAACCGGCAATCGAGTGGATCGCTGCGATTGGCCTGCATCGGCGGTAACTCGCAGGCACGATTGGACGCCAAAACGTGCAGTTTCCGGCTGTCGCTCCATTGCTCTGCCTCATCCGGCACGTTCTGCGGCTTGACTTGCGGGCGTCCGCGCAGTCGCCCAACTCAACACCAGCCCATGGCCGATACGGCGCGGAACCACGGTGTCCGGAAGCCGGCGTCAGTGACCAGGATCGGGCGAACATCGTCCGGAACCAGTGCCCTCAGTTGTTGCAAGAAGCGTTTTTCTGCACCAGGCGATCCCTGCTGCTTTCCTGGCACCACCATGTCCAGCAAGGTGAGCGTGCGGCCGCCCACCGGCACCGCTGCGCGCAGCAGACACCACGATTTGTCTGGCTTCAAATCGCTCCAGTCATTGCGGTCACCGCCAGCAAGAGATTGGTCGTGGGCGCGCGCAGTTTTCCTGGCAATCCGTACGACGGCGACACCTTGGCCGAACAGCTGGAGCAGACACGCGGGTTGCTGCAGGATGTGAGCGTAGAACCGATGGTAGCGATCGTGGACCTTGGCGATCGCGGGCGCGAGGTCGATGGCGTGCAGGTCCTGCATCGCGGCAAGGCCAAGACGCTGACGCGACGGCAATGGCGCTGGATCAAGCGACGGCAGGCGGTGGAGCCGGTGATCGGACATCTGAAAGACGACTGCAGGTTGCCTCGCTGCAGGTTGAAAGGTGCACAAGGCGATGCGCTGCACGTGCTCGGCTGCGCCGCCGGCTACACCCTGCGCTGGCTGCTGGGCTGGATCGCGTTTTTGCGTGCCTGGAGGCGGGCGATGGGATGGTCATCCTTTAGCGCCGTGCCGCTGTCACCGACGGCACTTGGCGCTTGAAAGGGATTTTTCAGGGACGACTTTTTATCAGGGTTCATCTTCAGTGCCTTGATGCAATGTGTCCGCGCTGCGAGCCTTGAAAACTGACGGACCGTTGCTCCCGATACACGACTCATTTTTTCTAAATATTAAGCTTGCGTTAAGCGAGCTAATCTGCAACTCTATGCTCCATAGGACTGCGTATCCGCAGCTGTAATGGAATTACGAGAAAGTGAGATGGGTAATAAAGCAGTAGCGCTAAGAGCGGCTAACAAAACCCAGGAAGAAGCCGTAAGCAGATGATGGAGCATGCAAGCGAGAGCAACGCCAAGTGGAGATCGATGCGGCGTTCAAAGCGGATGCGCAGTTTGCCCATGCCTGCGAACCAGGCATGCGTGCGCTCGACGACCCAGCGATGACGGCCCAACCGGTCGTTGCGCTCGATTCCCTTGCGTGCGATCCGCGCAATGATGCCGCGCTGCTTGAGGAAGGCGCGACAGCGGTCGATGTCGTAAGCCTTGTCGGCGTGCAATTTGTCTGGCCAACGTCGCGGGCGCCCTGGTTTGCCACCAATTGGCGGCAAGGCGTCGATCAACTCCTCGAACACGACCGAGTCGTGCCGATTGGCGCCGGTGACGCACACTGCCAAGGGCACGCCGTTGCGGTCCACGATCAGATGCCGTTTGCTGCCGAGTTTGCCGCGATCGGTCGGGTTTGGCCCGGTGTAGGCGCCCCCCGGGGGGAGGCCACACTGGCGGCGTCCAGACTGGCTCGGCTCAGATCCAGCCTCTGGGCGCGACGCAGCTCGGTCAGCAACACCTGATGCAGACGATGCCACACACCGGCGGCTTGCCAATCACGCAACCGGCGCCAGCAGGTCATGCCGCTGCCATAGCCCAGTTCCACAGGCAGGTCTTCCCATGGCATGCCCGTGCGCAAGACATAGACGATGCCGTTGAGGGCTTGCTGATCACTGATGCGCGGCCGTCCACCTTTGGGCGAACGCTTCACTTGGGGAATCAGCGGCTCGATGCGCTTCCACAGCGCAATGGGGATCTCTTTGCGACGTGTCATGTCCGCAATTTTGCCACCGGCGAGACAAGATTCAAGGGGTTTTGTTAGACGCTCTAAGTGCAGCAGCACTAGCAGTCGTAGTAGCTGGCATCATCTGGACGCACGAAGCGCGTAAGGGCGAAGTCCCAACGCAGGGCATTTATCAGAATGAGACCTTCACTGAGTCGAACGAGTCAGTGGAAGCTCAGGGTGCATTTCAGGCGGTTGGCAAGGGCGTCAATCCTGATTCATCTGCTCCTGCCAGGAACCCGTTTCCCGAGGTTCCGAAAACTCGAGATGGAATGAGCTTCGATAACGACCCTGGATATGTCGAAAGGGCGTGATGCGCATCAATGCCGTGCAGTTCCAAGCTGGAGTATCGATGCCCGAGTTCTTCGCATCCTACGGTACCGAAGCCAAGTGCTACCGCGCCCTGTAAAAGTGGCGGTGGCCGCAGGGATTTCGTTGCCCCTGCTGTGCTGGATGGTCGCGCTCGCGTTTCAAGCGGGGGGCTGCGATCTACTCCCAATGCAGCGCGTGCCGTCATCAGACCAGCCTGATCGCTGGCACGATGTTCGAAGGCACCAAACTGCCGCTGCGCACCTGGATGCTGGCCTTGCACCTGTTGACCTGGACCAAAACCAATATGGCCGCGCTTGAGTTGATGCGCCATCTGGGGGTTAACTACAAGAGCGCCTGGCGGATGAAGCACAAGATCATGCAGGTCATGGCCGAGCGCGAATCTGTGCGCAAACTATCTGGTCTTGTGCAGATCGACGATGCCTATCTGGGCGGTGAGCGTAACGGCGGCAAGGCTGGACGCGGGTCGGAAAACAAACAACCGTTCCTGATTGCGGTACAGACCGATGCCACCTTCACCGCGCCGAGGTTTGTGGTGATCGAGCCGGTGCGCAGCTTTGATAATGCCTCGCTCAAGGACTGAACGGCGCGTCGCCTGGCGCCCGCATGCGAGGTCTACACCGACGGGCTAGCCTGCTTCCGCCGCCTGGAAGAGGCCGGCCACGCGCACACCACGCTGGATACCGGTGGGGTGGGCGGGCGGCGACCGAAGCGGCCGGCGCCCGCTGGGTCAACGTGGTGCTGGGCAACCTCAAACGCGCCATCAGTGGCGTGTATGACGCCATCGCGCAAGGCAAATACGCAAGGCGTTACCTGGGAGAAGCGGCCTATCGTTTTAGAGCGGCTAACAAAACCCTTTGACTATTGTTTCGTTGGCGGCAAAATTGCTGGCATGACACGTCGCAAAGAGAGCCCCATTGCGCTGTGGAAGCGCATCGAGCCGCTGATTCCCCAAGTGAAGCGTTCGCCTAAAGGTGGACGGCCGCGTATCAGTGATCAGCAAGCCCTCAACGGCATCGTCTATGTCTTGCGCACGGGCATGCCATGGGAAGACCTGCCTGTGGAACTGGGCTATGGCAGCGGCATGACCTGCTGGCGCCGGTTGCGTGATTGGCAAGCCGCCAGTGTGTGGCATCGTCTGCATCAGGTGTTGCTGACCGAGCTGCGTCGCGCCCAGAGGCTAGATCTGAGCCGAGCCAGTCTGGACGCCGCCAGTGTGGCCTCCCCCGGGGGGCGCCTACACCGGGCCAAACCCGACCGATCGCGGCAAACTCGGCAGCAAACGGCATCTGATCGTGGACCGCAACGGCGTGCCCTTGGCAGTGTGCGTCACCGGCGCCAATCGGCACGACTCGGTCGTGTTCGAGGAGTTGATCGACGCCTTGCCGCCAATTGGTGGCAAACCAGGGCGCCCGCGACGTTGGCCAGACAAATTGCACGCCGACAAGGCTTACGACATCGACCGCTGTCGCGCCTTCCTCAAGCAGCGCGGCATCATTGCGCGGATCGCACGCAAGGGAATCGAGCGCAACGACCGGTTGGGCCGTCATCGCTGGGTCGTCGAGCGCACGCATGCCTGGTTCGCAGGCATGGGCAAACTGCGCATCCGCTTTGAACGCCGCATCGATCTCCACTTGGCGTTGCTCTCGCTTGCATGCTCCATCATCTGCTTACGGCTTCTTCCTGGGTTTTGTTAGCCGCTCTTAATCGCCGATTCCGCTTGTGCGACATGCCGCCACGACTTGCCACGGCCATGATGCAATCCGCACCATGTCTAGAGCCGGTTTTGCGTGCGGCGAGCAATTTTCATGGCTGAGAGTCAGGGCTAATCAGTAGGTTTTTAGAGGTATCCTGAACATCACGATGCCCGTCAGTGAACCAATCGCGTTCGAATCGCTCACACTGGATCTGTGAACGCACCGCCGCTCTTACCCTTAGAAGCCGCTGCCGCGCCCGCCTAAAACCGGTTGCATCGATCTGGATCTCCACGTGGCGTTGTTCCCGCCGGCCTGCTCCATCATCTGCTGGCGGTGGCGCAGTAGTTTTGTTAGCCGCTCTTAGCCACCTCGAAAGAAGCGAAGACAGATAAAGGTGGGGCTGGCTCCACGCGTTGGTCACGCTCGTCATGGCGACAACGCGATACTGCATGCTGCGGATACAACCGATCTGCTGCTCTCAAGCCCCACGATGCAATAGCCATTGGGGACAGGCTATGGATCATGTTTCCAGTTGGGTCAGGTGTCGTCCTCGTTGGATGTCGGTAGTGACGCTTGCGACATGGCGGTGGTGCGCTGCGGCCTTGTAGCTTCTGGATGCAGTGCATCCCGGTTGAATGCAAGGGTGGAACTCGATGGCTCGGACTGGGCTGACCACGAAACTTCCCTCACCTCCGCCGGGGGCATGTTGAGGTCCCAACTACGTTGAGGCGTCTGCGGCTCGGGGGCTGACCCCGACGGTCCCGCTAGCTCCTCCGCGGGCATATTGAGATCCCATCTGTAAGGCGCCTGCGGCCGACCACCCGAACGAGTGGGTTCAACCATGGAAAGGTAAGAAGGCCCCGACGGCTCAGCTCTGCTTCCGAGCTCAGGCGACTGCACGTTAAGAGGAAGCATCTCGCGCATTCTCTTCAGCATGCCTTGCATGGAACCGGCGTTTTTCGATTTTCCGGCATCGATGTACAGAGCCAAATCGTCATCCAACGTTGGGTCGTGCAAACGCGACGCCATTGTCGCTTTTGCGTTCTCATCTAGCCAGACGCTGAATCGGATCATACGGGATGACATCTTATCGGCGTAGCTTTGCCCGCTATCGTATGTCTTCCCGCCGCTGTTTTCCCACAAAGCCTTTTTATATCGCTCTCTGAGTCGGCGGTCGGCTTCGGGTATTTTACCCACACTATGCCTCTTCACGAAGTCCGTCTCTCCGGTGAGGTAAAGTTTCCGCAGTTTCTGCAATGCCCTAACTGACTTTTCACTACTCGCCATGCGAGTTCTTGCGAAGGCGCGGGCGTCATCCATCAATGTTTGTGAGTGCAGCCTGCCCGTTTCGCACAATCCCTTTTTATCCTGGGCATGGAGCCATTCACTGAACGCGCGCAACGTGGTTGCATACGTGTTTGCATAATTGGGGTGAGCAGAAAACGCATTAGCGATGAATTCTTCATCGCCGCCAGGAGCCTCATGGCGGCTGTAATCCCGGATCTTTACCGTTCCGTCTTTATCAGATGCCATAATACTCAGATGGTTCATTGCCGCGTCCAGATGATTGCGTTTCATATTTTCTTGAAAACTAAGGACATCGAGTTTCAGCCCGTCCTTGTCTTTGAGGAGCCGGTCTGGCAGAGCAGCCTTTTTCTGCTCCCTGAGCCAATTGCTAAAACGTATCAACACATAGATGTAGCTTCTTGCGGTATTGAATGTGCTCTGCGCCTCCTCGAGGCGGGTTATAAACTGCTCGATGAGTTCCTGGTCGGCTGGATAGAGTGCATTGAAGCTTGACGGCCCGCGCGCGCTTCGTATCGTGTCTCTTAGCTTGGCGAACCTGCTGCGCCTATCGCCCGAGGTTGATGGACAATCAACTGGCGCCGGACGTTCCTCATGAACTGCGACGTCTTCGGAAGCAGGCTGCTGCGCTGTTGTCCCCTGGGGCCCAGGCGCATCCGCGCGCCGAAGTTGAGGAACATGACTGTTGGGGTGCGGGTCGTCGTAATGCAGCGCGAAGGGAAACGGTATCGATGTGCCGTTCGGCGCCAGAAGCGCACTCGGCCCCGGCACCGAACGCGCAGCAGATGCCTCGGTGCGACGGCGCTTATTCGGTCGAGCTGGCAGTTCGCCGAGGACGCCGGAGGGCGCTGACGACGACGGCATTCCGGCCGGAGCGCCACCCGGGCTCGCCGACCGGCCAGTCGCCTGCTCTGGCACGCTTTGGTAGGTGCTCTGGGCATGCGTCCGACGATTGCTGCTCTTTGGCCTCATCATTTTTTCGCTCCGCTTCATGATGAAAAAGACGGCTCGTTGCTGCATCTTGTCAAGCTGATGCGGCGCAGGGATATCCACTGAATACCGCCAACTCTCGCGCATTGGCTCCACTGGTGAGCTTGCTTCTCGTTTTGTTCGAAGCGACGCCGATCCTGCTCTCTAGTATCGAACATCGTGATCGATCGATCGCAAATCCGGCGCGCAGATGGCGAAGGGGTAGCGAGTTTGCCGAACATCAACGTGAGTGTTTTAGTAAAAGGAGCCCTGCGGGCTCCCTGCAGAATAATTTCGATGCGTGTTATGTGTGAAGATCAACGTGGTGCTTGTGTCAAAGCAGCCACAACCATGCATTGTGTCGCTCGCTGAACGGCCTGAGCCCACTTAGGAGTGAACCAATCGCGTTCGAATCGGTCACACTGAGTCTATGAACGCACCGCCGCTCTTACCCCCAGAAACCGCTGCCGCGCCCGTCGAGGACCGGCTGCATCGTCAATTCACCTTGCTGCGCGAGTCGCTGGCGCAGCGCATCGTTGGTCAATCGGCGCTTGTCGAGCGGCTACTGATCGCGTTGCTGGCCGACGGCCACCTGTTGGTTGAAGGCGCGCCCGGGTTGGCCAAGACCACTGCGATTCGTGCGCTGGCTTCTCGGCTGGAGGCCGACTTCGCGCGGGTGCAGTTCACGCCGGATTTGCTGCCTGCCGATTTGACCGGCACCGAGATCTGGCGATCGCAAGACAGCCGCTTCGAGTTCATGCCAGGGCCGATCTTCCATCCGATCCTGCTGGCCGACGAGATCAACCGTGCCCCGGCCAAGGTGCAGTCGGCGCTGCTGGAAGCCATGGGCGAGCGCCAGGTCACGGTCGGTCGGCATACGTATGCGCTGCCGCAGCTGTTTCTGGTGATGGCGACGCAGAACCCGATCGAGCAAGAGGGCACCTTCCCCTTACCCGAGGCGCAGTTGGATCGCTTTCTGATGCATGTGCGCATCGGCTATCCGCAGGCCGATGCGGAGGCGGAAATCCTGCGCCTGGCGCGCGAGGCTGCGCGCGATACCTTGGAAAAGCATGAGGCCGTGCCCGACAAGATTCCGCTAGAGGATGTCTTCGCTGCACGAGGTGTGGTGCTGGACGTGCATCTGGCGCCGCAGTTGGAACGCTATCTGATCGAGATCGTGCTCGCTTCGCGCGATGCGCAGCGTTACGACCCGGCGTTGGCGCGGCGGATCGCCTGGGGCGCGAGTCCGCGCGGCTCGATTGCGTTGGAGCGTTGCGCGCGCGCGCGCGCGTGGCTGGCCGGGCGCGACTACGTGACGCCAGACGATATCCGCGCAATCGCGCCGGACGTGCTGCGTCATCGCGTGCTGCCCAGCTATGAAGCCACCGCTGAAGGGTGGGATGGCGAACGTCTGGTTGCCGCGTTGCTGGAAAAGATTCCGCTGCCCTGATCGGGTAGCGTTCGCTGAGGTATGCCGCCCTCTCGCCAGACTCCGATGTTTTCGATGCCTTCTTCATCCCCTGAAATCGCTCCGTCGTCCGTCGCCGGTGATGGCCTGCGCCCCAGCCTTGCGGAGTTGATCGCGCTGCGCGGTACCGCGATCCATCGCGGGCAACCGGGGCGCGGTCGCCATGGATTGGTCGGGCCGGTGCCGGCGGCAACGCGCGGGCGCGGGATGGAGTACGCCGAGTCACGCGAGTATGTGGCAGGCGACGATGCGCGGCACATCGATTGGCGCGTTACCGCGCGCACCGGGCGGGCACATACCAAATTATTCCAGGCCGAGCGCGAGCGCTTGAGCCTGATCGTTGCCGACACCTCGCCGGCGCTCTTTTTCGGCACCCGGGTGCGCTATAAATCGGTGCAGGCGGCACGCGCCGGCGCCGTTGCGGCGTGGCTGGCGCTGCGGCAAGGCGACCGGATCGCGGCATTGCGCGGCACTGCCAGCGAGGCGCCGATTACGCCGCGTTCCGGTCAACGCGGTGTGTTGCCGGTTCTGGATGCATTGATGCGTTGGTATGCGCAACCGCCGCACGGCGATGCGGGGCTGGATGTTGCGCTGGATCATGCCGCGCGCCTGTTACGCCCCGGTGCACGCCTGACCGTGCTGGCCGATGCACGCAGTGCCAGTAGAATTTCCACCACGCGCTGGTCGGGCTTGGCCTTGCATCATGAAGTGGTAGTGATCGTGCTGGTCGACCCATTGGAGCTGGCGCCGCCTGCACGCGTATTGGCATTCGATGCAGGTGGCGAACGCATTGCGATCGATCTCTCCAGCCAGGCCGGACGCGCGCGCTGGCAGGACGAATTCGTAGCGCCGCTGGAACAACTCACCTCGCTGCTGCGGGCGCGCGGTGTACGTCTGCACCGCCTGTCTACCGACGATACCAGCGATGCTTGGTTGGGCGGCAGCACGACCGGGTGCGGTGGATGAGGGTGGTACCGCAATCGCTGCCTTTGCGTGATGTCCACCTGCCGCCGTCGCCATCGTGGTGGCCACTGGCGCTTGGCTGGTGGTTGGTGATCGCTGCAGTCGTGCTGGTGCTTGGTGCCGCATGGTTCTGGTGGTGGCGCCGCCGCCGTCAGCAACGCCGCTGGTTGGAAGCATTCGATGCCGAACTGCAGAGCGCAACAACACCTGCACAGCGCTTGGCGAGGTTGTCGGTGCTGTTGCGGCGGGCGGCTCGTACTGTCGATGCGCAAGCCGATCGACTGCAAGGCGAGGCTTGGTTGCAGTTTCTGGATGGACGTAACAGCAAGGGCCATACGTTTTCGCAGGGTCCGGGCCGGGCAGTCCTGGACGGCGGTTTTCAACGCACACCGGTCGTTGCCGACCTGGATGCGGTACAAGTGCTGGCGCGGCAGCGCTTCGTGAGTCTCATGCGGGGCCAGCGATGAACTGGCTGCAGTGGTCGCAATGGCAGGATGCGTTTGCGCACTGTGGATGGCCGTGGGCGTGGTGGTTGATGCCACTGCCGTTGCTGATGTGGTTCTGGCCGCAGCGCAGCGCCGATGCACCCGCGCTACGCGTGCCGTATGCGGATCAGTTGCATGCGGTTGCGCGGGCGCAACGCGTGCCTGCACTGCGCATGCCGCGCTGGCTTGCATGGTTGGGGTGGTTTCTGTTGTGCGCGGCGCTTGCGCGTCCGCAACAATTAGGCGAAGTGATTCAGCCGCCGCGCGAGGCGCGACAGATGATGCTGGCGGTAGATCTGTCCGGCAGCATGAGCGAGCCGGACATGGTGCTCGGCGGCAATGTGGTGGATCGGCTGACGGCCGCCAAAGCGGTGTTATCAGACTTTCTGGATCGGCGCGATGGCGATCGCGTCGGCCTGCTGGTGTTCGGCCAGCGCGCTTATGCACTGACACCGTTAACCGTAGACCTGACCTCTGTGCGCGACCAATTGGCCGATAGCGTGGTGGGGCTGGCCGGGCGCGAAACCGCGATTGGCGATGCGATCGCGTTGTCGGTCAAACGTCTGCGCGAGCAGAAGCAGGGGCAACGCGTGGTGGTATTGCTCACCGACGGCGTCAACACAGCAGGCGTGCTCAATCCGTTGAAGGCTGCCGAACTTGCCAAGGCCGAAGGTGTGCGTGTGCATACGATCGCGTTCGGCGGCAGTGGGAGTCATGTGTTGTTCGGCGTGCCGATTCCGGCAGGTGGCAACGACGATATCGATGAAGACGGGCTGCGCAAGATTGCCGAGCAGACCGGCGGGCGCTTCTTCCGCGCCCGCGACACCGAAGAGCTGGCTGGCATCTACGCCGAGCTGGATCGGCTTGAACCGGTCAAGGGGCTCGGGCCATCGGTGCAACCGCGCGTGGAGCGTTATTACTGGCCATTGGGCGCGGCGATCATCATTGCGCTGCTGGCCTATGTGTTGCCGCGGAGATGGCGATGAACGCGCCGACTGAGCTGACAGGCTCGTTGCAGTCGTTCCATCTGCTGCGTCCGACGTTGCTATGGGCGCTGCTTGTGATCGTGCCGGCAGCGGTGCTGTGGCAATGGCGTCGACGCGATGCGCAAGTGTGGCGGCAGAATGTGGATGCGCATCTGTTGCCCAAGTTGCTGGTCGCCGGTGGCCGGCGTGGCTGGCTGGGGTTCGTGCTGGCGGCGCTGACGTATGCGCTGGCGGTGGTGGCGATGAGCGGACCGAGCTGGCGGCAGACCGAGCGACCGGTGTATCACTCCAGCATGCCCTTGGTCGTAGTGCTGGACTTGTCGTCCAGTATCAACGCGACCGATTTGCCGCCATCGCGCCTGCTGCAGGCGCGTGCCAAATTGGCCACGCTTTTGCGCAAGCGCGCCGGTGGCGAAGTTGCGTTGTTGGTCTATGCCGGCGAAAGCTTCACTGTTGCGCCGCTCACCGAAGACACCGCCAATGTAGCGTTGTTTCTGGATGCACTGTCGCCATCGGTGATGCCGGTGGACGGCAAGCGTGCCGATACCGCCATCGATGCGGCGACCCAGCTGTTGCTGCAAGCAGGCTTCAAGCAGGGCGCTATTTTGTTGGTGAGCGATAGCGCGGATCGGTCGGCCGAAAGTTCCGCACGGCTGGCGCACTCGCGTGGGTTCAAGGTGTCTGCGCTCGGTGTGGGTGGCGAGCGCGGGGCTGCCTATCGCAAGACGAGCGGCGAGATAACGCAGGCGAAACTGGATGAAGGCAGTCTGCGCGATCTGGCCGGGCAGGGCGGTGGCCGCTATGCGCGCATTGCGGCCGACGATTCGGATCTGCGTGCACTGGGGGTGCTCGATCTTTCGCAACAGCCGTTGGCAGATGAAACGGCAGAGTCCAACGGCGGCAAAACCTGGTTGGACGAAGGCTATTGGCTGCTGCTGCCGGTGATGCTGCTGGCGCTACTGGCGTTTCGACGACGCGCGGTCTTGGCGGTACTGGCATTGGTGTGCGTGTTACCGCTTTCCCCGCCGGCACACGCTGCCGATGGCACCTTGTGGCAGCGCGCCGATCAGGTGCAGCAACAACGCTTGGATGCCGGCGTGCAGGCCTATCGCAAAGGCGATTTCGCGGCGGCGCAGAGGGCCTTTGAAGGTGTGCCGACCGATGAGGGCTTGTACAACCTCGGCAACGCGTTGGCGCGACAGGGCCAGTACGACGAGGCGATTGCGGCCTACGACCGTGCGCTGAAGCAACATCCCAATCAGCCCGATGCGATCGCCAATCGTGCGGCGGTCGACGCTGCGCGCAAGCGCCAGCAGCAAAACAATAAAGACGGCAAAGGCCAATCCAACGATCAGAACAAATCTGGTCGGAACAAACCCGGCCAAGGTCAGTCCAAGCAGAACAAGCAGGACGATCAAACGTCCGGCCAAGATGGGCAGAACAAGCAGGACACGCAAGGCAAGCAGGACGGCAAGGATCCGCCATCGGACTCGAAGACGCCGCAGGACGGAAAGTCGCAAGACCAACAGTCCAAAAATGGGCAAGGCGAGCAGAGCAAGCAGGACGCGCAGCCGCAGTCGTCCGATGTAAAAGCGCAGCAACAGGCCGACGCCGCGCAGCGGCAAAAGATGCAGCAAGCCATGGCGCAGGCCGGCGACAAGCGTGCGGATGCAAACGGCAAGCAGGAAGCCGCCCCCTCAAGCGAGACGCCCGAACAACGCGCGCAGCGCCAGGCAGTGGATGCGTGGCTGCGGCGGGTGCCGGATGATCCAGGCAGCTTGCTGCGAACCAAATTCAGGCTCGAACACGAACGCAGGCAACGGGACGAACGATGATCGGCACACACCACTTGCGCCGCGCGGTGATTGGCATGTTGACCAGCGTGGTGCTGCTTATCTGCGCACCGGTGGGTGCGGTAACGCGCGCGTGGTTGGATCGCGACAGCGCCAATACAGGCGACGTGGTCACGTTGAATATCGAGACCGATCAACGGGGTGTCGATCCGGATTACACGCCGCTACGCAACGACTTTGCGCTGGGTGCCAAGAGCGCCAATCAACAGATGCAGGTGACCAACGGCTCGGTGGCCCTGCGCGCATTGTTCGGTGTGGTGTTGACGCCGCGAAAGAGCGGCGAGCTGACCGTGCCGGCGATACGCGTCGGCAATGAACGTACCGAGCCACTACGGCTGCAGGTGGTCGCATCGGCAAACGCTGCCGGCAGCGACAATGGCGCCGTCAGCGGGCCGACAGCGGCGCAGGGCAACCAAGAGGCCTTTGTCGAAACGCAGGTGGACGACCCGCAGCCCTACGTGCAGCAGAGCGTGGGTGTGGTGGTGCGATTGTACCTGGCTACCCAGCTGGCGTCTGGTGAACTGGATCTGGAGGCGCCCGATGGTGCATCGATGCAACGCGTTGGTGATGACGTCAGCTCGGTCAGGCTGATCAATAATCGCCAGTACAACGTGGTGGAGCGGCGCTATCTGCTGGTACCTGAGCGCAGTGGTCGTCTGGTGCTGCCCTCTGCGCGTTTCAGTGGCCGTTCGGTCGGCGGGTTTTTCGACGATTACTTCGGTCGCGGCAATGGCGAGCTGAGTGCGCGCAGCGCCAGCATTCCGTTGCAGGTGCGCGCGCAACCTACCAACGCGCCACAGCCATGGTTGCCGCTGCGTCGCCTGCAGTTGCGCTATACCGCCACGCCGCAGCGCGCGACTGCCGGTGAAGCGGCGCAGATCGTGGTGGAAGCTGACGCACTCGGTGCCACGCAGGCGCAGTTCCCGGAATTGCCGACCCCGAGCGTACCCGATGCGCAGGTGTTCGCTGAGCCGGCGCAGTACGAAGAACGTTTCGTTGACGGCTCGCCACAGCTGCGGCTGACCCGGCGTTATTCGATCGTGCCCAACCGCGCCGGCCCGTTGGTGGTGCCCGGCTTGCAGGTGGCGTGGTGGGATGTCGGCGCGGCGGCGGCAAAGACCGCGTCGTTGCCGGATCTCACATTGGATGTGGCTGCGGGCAGCGGCGCCTTTGCGACGCCTGCGCCGGCACCAGCTGCGATGCCGTCAGCCAATCACGCTGCGCCAGCTCCGGCGGCCAGCATGCTCAGCCTGCAACAACCGTCGGCCGCGCAACGGCCGTGGGGTTGGATCGCGGCGGCGATCGGTTTTGCGCTGTTGTGGATCGTCACGCTGGTGTGGGCTTTGCTGCGGCCACGCGGCGGTTCGCCCGGTGCGCCGGTGATCAATGGCGGTGATGTGCCTGCGCCCGGCCGGCGCGCGACCCATGGCATGGCCGAGTTGCGGCGCGCGCTCGATACCGGCGGCATGGATGATGTGGCCGCCGTGCTGTGCGGCATGGCAGGTGTTGCCGATATCGACAGCGTGCTGGCGGCGTTGGCAGATCCGGCGCAGCGGGCAGCGGTGGCGCAGATGCAGCGCGCCCGTTGGGGTAGCGATGGCGACGTGACAGGCGCGCGTGCGGCATTGCGCGAGGCCTTCGCCAATGGGCCGCGCTGGCGACACACCACAGCTGCGGAGCCGGAGGTGCTGGCGCCGCTGTATCCGCCAGCGCCTTGAGTGGCTGCGCTGCATCAGCGGCGCTCCGACTGGCTTGCAAAGTACGGTAAGCAACTGACGGATAGTCGCCGACGGCGCGCGCTCAGCATTGCAAGGTCTAGCACACGTTGCTCCGAGCGTCGCAGTCCCGTAGTCGGTAAATTTGTTACCAGCTCCAAGTCCTACCTCACTTCGCGCCTAGGGCATACCTATCGATTGGCAGGTGCGCTGCGGCAGGCCGGGGAGATTGCTGCGGCGATGGCATTTGTTAAGCTACAGTCTTTGTGTCCAGATCGAGGCTCGACCAGATGACTGCACCACCAGCCACCCATCGCCCGGGCCTGTCCCTTCATTGGAAGATGGGCATTGGTTTCGCCCTCGGCCTATTGTTGGGTCTGACCGTCTACTACCTGGCCGGCAGCGACGCCGACTGGGTGCACGTGGTGACCAAGTACATCACCACGCCGTTCTCGCAGATTTTCCTCAATCTGATCTTCATGCTGATCGTGCCGCTGCTGTTTTCGGCGCTGGTAGTGGGCATTTCCGAAATGGGCGACATTCGCGCGCTCGGCCGCGTGGGTTGGCGCACCTTGGGCTACACCGTCGTGCTGTCGAGTGTGGCGGTATTGCTTGGCCTGGTGCTGGTCAACGTATTACGCCCTGGGGTGGGCGTAGATCCGCAACTGGCCAACCAGTTGATCCAGGAAAACACCGAGCGTACCCGCGAGATCATTTCCAGCTCCGGCACCCAGCCGCAGGGCATGGACATGTTGTTGTCGATCGTGCCGAGCAATGTGATTGCCGCGGCGTCCAGCAACGGCGCGATCCTGTCGCTGATGTTCTTCGCGGTGATGTTCGGTGTGGGCATAGTGCTCACCGACGATGAAAAGGTCGCCACGCTCAAGGGCGGCATCGAGGGTATCTTCGAAATCTCGATGACCTTGATCGGCCTTGTAATTCGCCTCGCGCCCTATGCGGTGGCGTGTTTCATGTTCAATCTGGCTGCGCTGTTCGGATTCGACCTGCTGATTCGCCTAGGCGCCTACGTCGGTGTAGTAGTGCTCGCGCTGGGTCTGCACATGGTGGTCACTTACGGGCTGGCGGTGAAGTTCGCCGGGCGCTCGCCGATCAGCTTCTTCAAGCAGAGCCAAGAGGCCACCATGATGGCGTTCTCCACGGCCTCCAGTAACGCGACCCTGCCGACCGCTCTGCGCGTGGCCGATGAGATGGGCCTGCCGCCGCGCGTGTCGCGCTTCGTGCTGACCGTGGGCGCTACGGCCAACCAGAACGGCACGGCATTGTTCGAAGGCGTGACGGTGATCTTCCTTGCGCAGTTTTTCAACGTGGACCTGAGTATCGGCCAGCAATTCATGGTGATGTTGGTCTGCATCCTGGGCGGCATCGGCACCGCTGGCGTGCCCTCCGGCTCGCTGCCGGTGGTAGCGCTGATTTGCGCGATGGTCGGCGTCAACCCGGTTGGCATCGGCATGATCCTGGGCGTCAATCACTTTCTGGATATGTGCCGCACCGCGTTGAACGTGACGGGTGATCTGGTGTTGACGACGTTGGTGGTCAAGGGCGAGGAATAGGGAAAATCGGGAGTGGGCAATCGCTAAAGCGGGCTATTGCGATCGGCAGCTGTGATGTGAGCTCTGGCGATCGCAATCGTGGCTGCTTTGGGGCAGTGGCGTCATCGACCAACTGGCGACACTGCATCCGGTTCCTCATTCCCGCCGCCCCATTCCGCTAACACGCTCTGTGGGAGAATAGGCGGCTCCTCTTCCCATAGACGTCCATGACCCAGCCCACCCGTCGCCAGCTGGCCAACGCCATCCGTTTTCTCGCCGCCGATGCGGTCGAAGCCGCCAAGTCCGGCCATCCCGGTATGCCCATGGGAATGGCCGATATCGCCGAAGTGCTGTGGAACGATTTCTTCCGCCATAACCCGAACAACCCGCAGTGGTTCAACCGCGACCGCTTCGTGCTGTCCAACGGGCATGGCTCAATGCTGCAGTACGCGCTGCTGCACCTGTCCGGTTACGACCTGCCGATCGAGCAGCTCAAGCAGTTCCGTCAGCTACACAGCAAGACCGCCGGTCACCCCGAGCGCAGCGAAACCCCCGGCGTAGAGACCACCACCGGTCCGCTCGGGCAGGGCTTTGCCAATGCAGTCGGTTTCGCGCTGGCCGAGAAGTTGCTGGCGCAGCGCTACAACCGCCCGGAGCTGCAGATCGTCGACCACCGCACCTGGGTGTTCATGGGCGACGGTTGCATGATGGAAGGCATTTCGCACGAAGCTGCGTCGCTGGCCGGTACCTGGGGCCTGGGCAAGCTGGTGGCGTTCTGGGACAACAACCAGATCTCCATCGACGGCAACACTGCCGGCTGGTTTAGCGACAACACGCCGGAGCGTTTCGAAGCGTACGGCTGGCACGTGATTGGCGATGTGGACGGACACGACGCCGAGAAGATCAAGGCCGCCATCGAAACCGCGCTGGACACCACCGACAAGCCCACCCTGATCTGCTGCCGCACCAAGATCGGGTTCGGCGCGCCGAGCAAGGCCGGCAAGGAATCCTCGCACGGCGCCCCGCTGGGCAAGGAAGAACTGGAAGGCGCACGCAAGGCGCTCGACTGGCCGTACGGCCCGTTCGAAATTCCCGAAGAGATCTACGCCGGCTGGCGCGCTAATGGCACCGGCACGTTGCGGCAGGCCGAGTGGGAGCAGCTGTTCGACAAGTACGGCAAGCAGTATTCGGCCGAAGCAGCCGAGCTGACCCGTCGTTCGCACGCTGAACTGCCGGCCGAGTTCATCGCCCAGGCCGATGCCTACATCGCCAAGGCGCAGCAAGATGGCCAGACCATCGCCTCGCGCAAAGCCTCGCAGCTGGCGATCGAAGCGTTCGCGCCGCTGCTGCCCGAACTGATCGGCGGTTCGGCCGATCTGGCGCATTCCAACCTGACCTTGTGGAAGGCCAGCAAGTCGGTAGCTACCGATGACCCGGATGCCAACTACGTGTATTACGGCGTGCGCGAGTTCGGCATGACCGCCATTGCCAATGGTCTGGCACTGCATGGCGGCTTCATTCCGTTCGATGCCACCTTCCTGGTGTTCAGCGATTACGCACGCAACGGCGTGCGCATGAGCGCGTTGAATCCGGCGCATGCCATCCATGTGTACACGCACGACTCGATCGGCCTGGGCGAAGACGGTCCGACCCATCAGCCGGTGGAGCACCTGGCCTCGCTGCGCTACATCCCCAACAACGATGTGTGGCGCCCTGGCGATGCGGTGGAGTCGGCAGTCAGCTGGAAAGCCGCCATCACCCGCAAGGACGGCCCGAGCTGCCTGGTGTTCAGTCGGCAGAACCTGCAACACCAGCCGCGCAGCGCCGAGCAACTCAAACTGATCGAACGTGGTGGTTATGTGCTGGCCGATGCCGAAGGCGGTACGCCGGACGTGATCCTGATCGCCACCGGTTCGGAAGTTGGCCTGGCGGTTGACGCCAAGAAGACTCTGGATGCGGCCGGTTTGAAGACGCGCGTGGTGTCGATGCCGTCCACCGATGTATTCGATCGCCAGGATGCGGCCTATCGCGAGTCTGTGTTGCCGAACGCGGTGCGCAAGCGCGTGGCGGTGGAAGCGGGCGTGACCGGCTTCTGGCGCAAGTACGTGGGCCTGGATGGCGATGTGGTCGGCATCGACACCTTCGGTGCCTCGGCGCCGGCCGATCAGTTGTATGCGTACTTCAAGATCACCGCCGAGCATGTGGTCGCGGCGGCCAAGGCGCTGTAACGCTTTGCGTCTTGAGTTAGAGAAAAAGCCGGCGAAAGCCGGCTTTTTTGTCGCGCGTGGTATTCAACGCGCGATGTGTCATCGTTCAACGCAGCGTTGTGCGTTGTGCGTGCTCGCATGGTCGGCCTGTATCAGGACGGCGAGTTGGACATGGACCGCTACAACCCGCGCAAGAAGATCGGCTCGTCGGTCATGGATGCCGACCTTACCGACAACACGTTGCCGAGCGTGGGCTACGAATATCAGAAAAAGTCCGCTGGTGTACGAAACCATTGCCGAAACGCGCGCAACGAATCCATGGTGTCCATCGATTGGTCGGCCATCTTGAACGGTGCAATCAGCGTGAGGTGATTTATGCGGCGTGCAAGCGTAATAGGCTTGCAACGGTCGGCCAGGGACCGCGCCGGCTACCTGCCGCAGTGTTATTTTGTGTGCATGACCGAGCCATCGCATCACTGCAAAGCTTGATCGCCATGCAACACGGGGTAAGGATTCAACACGTCGCCCTTCCACCAGTGTTTTTCTGGACCCAAGCGATGGATTTCGAAATGCAGATGCGGCGCCGCAGGATTCGCGTCGCCGGTACTGCCGACATAGCCAATGATCTGACCGCGCTTGATGGACTGTTTTTCAGCCAAGCCATCGGCGTAACGCTCTAGATGCGCATAGTAGTAGCAATATGTGCCATTCGGGTCGAACTGATACAGCGTCAAGCCTCCGCGTTCGCTGGTGAAGAGTTTCTCGACCGTGCCGTCCGCAACTGCCAGCACGGGTGTTCCTGACGGCGCAAGGATGTCGATGGCATCGTGCACGCGGCCTTCGCTGCGTGCGTCGGTGAAAGTGTCCTGCAACTGGCTGCTGCTGATCCCTTGCACCGGAATCAGCAGGCCGGTTTCTGAAACTGCGGTGTCGGCAGATGGCGCGGGCGTTGTTGTCACAGACGTGTCGATTGGAGCCGCATCGGTCGCGGGAGCTGAGACAGAGGCGGTAACCGCTGGTGCTGGTGCAGAAGATGCTGCCAGTTCAGCACGCGCGTCACGCTCTGTTGCCACAGGCGCAGTATTCGACGATGACGTGGTCTCTGCCTCCGGCACGCTATGTTTCAGCCACCAATAACCAGCTGCGCCCAGCAGCACACCCAATACCAACGTGATCAGCAGTTTCATGCTTACTCCTGCATGACCACCGGCACCGACGGGCCGACCACGCTGGCCAGGTTGACGACGTCCCAGTTGGTCAGGCGCACGCAACCATGCGATTCGGTCTTGCCGATACGGCCGGGCTCCGGGGTGCCATGCAGGCCGTAATGCGGCTTGGAAAGGTCAATCCACACGCGGCCGACCGGGTTGTTCGGGCCTGGTGGCAGCGTCGCTTTCTGATCGCCTTTTTTCGCATCCCAGAACAGCTTGGGGTTGTACTTGAACACCGGGGCGCGCGAGATGCCGAGGATCTTCCAGCGGCCGATCGGCAGTGGATCGTGCTTGCTGCCCGAAGACACCGGGAACTGCGCGTACAGCTTGCCGTCGGCATCGAACAGACGCAGCGTCGAGTCGGATTTGTCGATCACCAGTTTGGCCGGCTTGGCCAGTGGCGGGACACCGTCTATGTTCGGCACCTGGATCACGCTGCCGGCCTTGCTCAGGTCCACGCCGGGATTGAGTTGGCGCAGCAGTTCGGGGGCTGCATGGAAACGTTCGCCCAGTGCTTCGTCGACCGAGGTGTAGCCGAGCGAAGGCAATTTGGCCTGCTCTGCCGGGCCCTTGGGAATTGGCTGGAACGGGCCGGCGACGTCGGCATCGGTGAGGGTGTATTGCATCAATGCCGGCGTGGTGTCGGCTTGCAATGCCTGCCAAGTTGCGTCATCCAGCTCGCCGGTTACCTTGATCGTATGTGCGGCCTGAAACCCGGAAACAGCACGCTTTTGATTGGAGCCACGTTCGCCATCGATCTGCCCCGGCGAAAAATGCGCACGATCCAGCAATACCTGCGCATGCATGTCCGAACGTGGGCCGGTCGGCACGACGTTCGCGACGGGCACGGTTGCAGGTGCAGCGGCGGGCTGCGGCGCCTGCGCCAGTGCAGAGATCGAGGGGCCCAGTGCGAGGGCGAGCAAACAGGTGCGAGCGTAAGAGCGTGAAGACATGAGCAGGTCCGATGGATGCATGCGCATACCTTGCCCGATCGGCCTGCGTTTTCTTCGTGAAATGGCTGCACCCGGACTAACTGAGAGTGCGGTATCGATGCGGGGAATAAGTGATGGCGTGAGGTGTGGTTCCGCTTTGCGATCTCATACATGCGACACCGACACCGACACCGACACCGACACCGACACGGCGCGCGCGCGCGCGCTGTGCCGTGCACTTGTGCGTGGGCGATTTCATTGCATCGACCGACAACCGGTCACCTGCGTTCGGTCACCTGCGTTGCGCCTAAACGGTCGGCCGATGAAATCGGCGGCGATGTCAGCAGAAAGATTCGGCGTCGTCGGCTTTGCTCGGATGCAGATCGGGATTGAGCTTGGAGATGCCGACCACCTTGCTGGGTGTCGTCGCTGGAGTACACCGTTTCGCCGGAAATCAGGGCTGAAGGCCGGGCGTCTGAAACTGCGGTGCAGCCAGGTGCGGTACACGGTGAGGTCATCTGGACGATAGTTGATACGGACGTCCGGCAATACTTGTCCTTACGTGCTGCCGGTACCGATGAAACTGCTTCTGTGCTGCCATCGCAGCTGGATTGCCCGGAATCGGCGCAGCGACTTGGCAAGCATTCTGTTTACGGGCGTAATCGATAAAAATTACAGGCGTAATCGGATGTCGATCAGCGATGCGGAGACAGTGGTGATGCAAGTACTCTGGGACAGTGCGCCGTGCACGGCGGATGACGTTGTCGCCTCGTTGTCGCACACCGGTTGGGCCGATCCGACCATCAAGACTTTGCTCAATCGTCTGCTTACCAAGGGCGCCATCTCAGCCGAAAAGCAAGGCCGCAAGTACCACTATTGGCCATTGCTGCAACGCGACCAGTGGGTGCAACAACAGAGCGAAGGTTTGCTGCAACGGCTGTTCGGTGGACGAGTCGCGCCGCTGGTGGCGCACTTCAGCGAGCGCGGAAAACTCAACGCGTCCGATATTGCGGAATTGAAGCGGCTGCTCAAGGAGTTGGACGATGCGCCTTGATCCATTAGTGCTGCTGCAAGCCATGCTCTACATCACGGTCGCGTTGTTGGCGTGCTTGTTGCTGCGTCGTCCGCTGCGTGCCTGGCTGGGTGCAACGGCGGCGTATGCGATCTGGGCAAGCGTGCCGCTCGCGTTGGTGGCAGCCGCGCTGCCAGGCCGGCCGACAAGTGCAGCATTGCTGAAATTGCCCGCGCCGGTTGCCATGCCGCTTCCGCTCACCACGCACGACGGCGAACACGGATGGACGCAGTTCCTTGTGGCCGCGTGGCTTGCCGGGGCCGCAGTGATGGCGGTCGTTCTGTGGTGGCGTCAGCAGCGTTTCGTGCGCAGCATGGGGCCACTGCATGCGTTGGACAACGTGCTGTGGATAGCGACGCATGACGTCGGTCTGCCGGCAGCTTTGGGGATCTGGCGGCCGCGTATCGTGGTGCCGATGGATTTCAATGCGCGCTACACCGCTGGCGAGCGTGCCCTGATCTTGACGCACCAACGGCTGCATCTGCGCCGCGGCGACCTGCATGCCAATCTGCTGGCCGCACTGCTGCTCTGCATCGCTTGGTTCAACCCGCTGATGCACTTGGCATGGCGCGCGTTCCGGCTAGAGCAGGAACTGGCCTGCGATGCCGCGGTACTGGCGCGGTACCCCAGCAAGCGACGCGGCTATGCGACCACGATGCTCAAGTGCCAGCTTGGCAGTGGTTGGACCCCACTGGCCTGCCATTGGGTGTCGTCGCACATCCGTTGACGCAGCGCATTGCCGCATTGTGTGGTCCTGCGACGAATGTGCGGCGTGCCCGTTGGAAGATGGGCATGGTGCTGTCGCTGGCACTGATCGGGAGCGCCGCCTGCTGGGCCGTGCAGCCCTCGCGCATGGTTGCAACGGTGCGACCGACACTGGCGCCAGGCAACGCGCTGGATTTGGCTACGCTGCAACCGCCGAAATATCCACGCAATGCATTCGTTGCAGCGATCGAGGGCTTTGTCGAATTGCAGATCGAGGTGGACGTGCGAGGGGCGCCACAGCACATCGCTATTGTGCAAAGCCGGCCCGCCGGCGTGTTCGATCAGGCGGTGGTCGATGCAGCGCGCCAATGGCGTTTTAAACCTGCGCGTGTGGATGGCAAGGCGGTGACCTCCGCGGTCCGCGTGCCGGTCAGGTTCGAACTGGATGCTTCGGATGAAACGTCCGCATCCGCTGACGCCGGTGCAACGCGACCAGATGCCGCGCGGCCCGATCTTCTTGCTGGCTGCGCATCAGCACAGTGCGCGCCGCGTGGAGCCTTGCGATGAATCGCCGTCTGACATGCAGCGCAAGCGTGCTGCTCGTACTGAGTGGATGTGCCGCCCAACGCGTGCAGGAGCAGGAACTCAGCCAGCGCGAAGATTCGGTGGATCAGCACATGCTCACTTCGCAGTCTGGTGGAAATGGCGACGCATCCATCGAGCCCTACACACTGACGCCAACGCAGCGGTTCCGCGCCGGTATTGCCAGCCGATTCGCCACGGCAAACCTTGCCGCCGACCACCGTATGCGCCCATGTGATCGTCACGGCCGATGGCGCCGTGCAGTGCGTCGATCCCATGTCCGATCGCGACGAATGCGCAGCCGGGCTGCTGCCGGACAATGCCGATTTGGTGCAGGCGGTGCGCACCACGGTGCTGCAGTGGAGGTTTGTGCCGGCCGCGATGTGCACGTTTGCGCGAGGTGTCGCACAACCGGCGGCGCTGGACGATTGCACCGGCGCCGATAGCCAGGACCCGGTCCCGGTGACGCTGTCGTTCGCGTTCACCTTATGAAGTACGGCAAAGGCAAGGTAAGCGTGCGCACGGGCAAGGTCGCGCGATGACAAGCGATGCGTGCCGGCCAGCCCGCGCATGCAGCAAAGCGACCACACCAGCACTTGTGGCAGCCGACGCTGCGAACAGTTCTCAGGTCCTCGTAACCGACGCACAGAACGTGCGGTGCCCGCGTTTGCAACTGCTGTTTCGAGCGGCGACCACGCCCGCCGGAATCGTCGCATAAGCGCTCGGCTAGTAGTAGTCACTCCAGCGCATGCACGCTGTCGGCAATACGTTGCACCTCGTCGGGATTGTGGCTGACGTAGAGCATCGGCAAGCGGATCTCGTCGCGCACCCGCTGCAGATAAGGGATCAATTCTTCCCGGCGCGCCCGATCCAGCGCCGACAACGGTTCGTCGAATAACAGGATTGCCGGCTGCGACAACAGCGCCCGCCCAATCGCTACGCGCTGCGCCTCGCCACCGGAGAGATTGCGCGGCTGACGTTGCAGCAGCGGGCCGATGCCCAGCAACGCCACCACATCGTCGAACCCGAACGGCGATGTGCCACGCGCATGGCGACCGTAGCGCAGGTTGCGCCGCACATCCAGATGCGGGAACAACCGCGCATCCTGAAACACGTAGCCGATCCGGCGCTTGTGCGTGGGCAGGTTCACGCCTTGTCGATCGTCGTACAGACACCGCCCATCAATGCGAATATGCCCAGCATGCGGACGCACCAGCCCAGCAATCGCATTGAGCACGGTGGTCTTGCCGGCGCCGGACGGACCAACCAGCGCCACCACGCGCGCAGCGTCCTGGATGCGGATACGCCGCTGGAAGTTGCCGCGCCGCAGCTGCAGGTCGATATCGAGCATCAGTCTTCCTCGCGCGGATGCGGCCTGCGCACCAGCCACTCGGACAGCAACAGCGCCGCCAGCGAGAGCGCCAATGCAACGCCTGCCAGTCGCCACACGCCCGATTCCATACCCGGCACCTGCATCAAGCCGTAGATGGCCGACGACAAGGTCTGCGTTTCGCCCGGAATGTTGGAGACGAAGGTGATGGTCGCGCCGAATTCGCCCAAGGCCTTGGCGAACGCCAGCACCACGCCAGCGACCAATCCTGGCCAGGCCAGCGGCAAGGTGATGCTGAAGAACACCCGCCATGGGCCCGCGCCCAGCGTGGCGGCGGTAGCTTCCAGGCGGCGGTCGGTGGCCTCGATCGACAAACGGACCGCGCGCACCATCAACGGGAATCCCATGATTGCACACGCCACCGCCGCGCCGGTCCAACGGAAGGCGAACTGGATGCCGAGGTGTTTCAGCAGCCAGCTGCCGACCGGCCCCTGCGTGCCCAGTACCACCAGCAACGCATATCCGGTGATTACCGGCGGCATCACCAACGGCAGATGCAGCAGTGCGTCCAGCAGCGTCTTGCCCGGAAAGCGGCGCCGCGCCAGCAGCCAGCCGCAGGCGATGCCCGGCGGCAGGCTGGCGAGTGCAGCGACGGTGGCGACCTTGAGACTCAAGCCGATTGCAGTCAGCTCTTCCGGGGTGAACATCGACAACGGCGCGCCTCAATTCTTCAACGAAAAGCCACGACGGCTGAAGATCGCCTTGGCCGGCGCACTGCGCAGCCATTGCACGAACGCGGCCGTAGCGGGATTGCTGCTGTTCTTGAGCGCAGCAACCGGATACACGATCGCATCGTGGCTGTCGTCGGGAAAGGTGGCGACAACGCGCACCTTGGCATCGGCACGTGCGTCCGAACCGTACACGATGCCCAGCGGCGCTTCGCCACGCGACACCAGCATCAATGCGGCGCGCACACTCTCTGATTCGGCGAGGCGGTTGCTCAAACCATTCCAATGACCGAGCTTGCGCAACGCGGCGGCGGCATATTTGCCGGCCGGCACGCTGTTGGTCTGGCCAACGGCCAAGCGCCCGCTTGCGCCAAGCGCCCTGGTAATGGCGCCTGGCGTGCGCGGATCCACGCGGACCTTGCTGTTCGCCGGTGCAATCAACACCAGCGTATTGCCGAGCAGATTGTGGCGCTGCGCAGGCACGACCAAGCCGCGCTGCTGCAGATAGTCCATCCACGCTAGATCGGCCGAAAAGAACACGTCCGCCGGTGCGCCTTGTTCGATCTGACGCGCCAGCGCGGAGCTCGCTGCATACGATATACGTATCGGCGTGCCGGATGCTTTTTCGTAAGCGGCCGCGGCTTCGTCCATCGATTCCTTCAGGCTGGCGGCGGCAAACACCGTCACTGGCGCTGTCTGTGCAGTGGCCAACACGGGCAAGGCAAGCATCAGTATGCAGAACGCGCGCTGCCCAAAACCGATTGTGCGCATGTACAAGCTCCAGAAGGGTCGGACATCGATCATAACGGCTGCGCGCCGTGACCCGCGTGGCGAGCACGAACGAACGCTATGGAGCCAAGCCTTTGCAGCGTCCCGCCTGAAGATTGGCCTGCAACGCGGGCCTGATCAGTTTGGGCTCGGGCAAGGTGGCATCGCGCGCCTGGCGCTGGGCCACGAATGCGTCGATATCGGCTCCATCGCGTACATGGATGTTGCTGCGCCGCTGTTCGCCGATGCTGGTCTGGTGCGCCACGGCGCGACCGCCCGGGCCGTAGTCGTGGCAGACGAACACACGCGTGCTCTCCGGCAGCGCGTACAGGCGTTGGATGGAGGCATACAGTTGCCGCGCATTGCCACCGGGAAAGTCGCAACGCGCCGTGCCCGCGTCGGGCATGAACAACGAATCGCCAGGAAACAGTGCATCGCCGATCAGATACGCAATGCTGTCGCTGGTGTGCCCAGGCACGGCGATGATGCGTGCGCAGATGCCGCCGAGCATGAAGCGCTCTTCGTCGGCAAACAGATGATCGAATTGCGAGCCGTCGGCACGAAAGTCCTCCGGCAACGCATAACGCGGCGCAAGCGTCTGCTGTACATCCCGAATCCCTTCACCGATACCGATGCGCGCCTGCGGCCAG
This sequence comes from Xanthomonas fragariae, assembly GCF_017603965.1. NCBI lineage: Bacteria > Pseudomonadati > Pseudomonadota > Gammaproteobacteria > Lysobacterales > Lysobacteraceae > Xanthomonas > Xanthomonas fragariae. The sequence goes on from NZ_CP071955.1 coordinate 941,391, forward strand.
TGCTGTTTCAGCCATTGCGCGGCGGACAGATGATCGGCATGCGCGTGGGTTTCCAGCAGCCACTGCACCTGCCACCCGTGGTGCCGGATAGTAGCGACGATGGCTTGTGCCGCGTGCGTGCCGACTTGGCCTGTGTCCGCCGCGTAGTCCAGCGCCGGATCGATCACCGCAGCCGCACCGGACGCCGCATCGGCGACCACATAGGTGAAGGTGTTGCTGTCGGCATGAAAGAACGCAAGGACTTGGGGTTGCATCGGCGTCTCCACGTCAGGGGCTTGCCAGCGCCGCATTGAGGACGGCGGCCAGTCGATCGCCGGCGACGCGCAATTGGGTTTCGGCAATCGGACGATAGGTTGCGATGTAGCCGCCAGGCAATGCGTGCGCGCTTGGGTACACGCCCGGAGTGACGGCGATCTTGCACGAGGCCTGCGCCCAGGCCGCAGCGGGCGGCGGCAGCACCGACGACACTGCGGCGGCTGCCGGCAATGCCAACAAGCGTTGCAGATAGGCATCGTCGCTGAGATGGCGGTCGTTGAGCATGCCGCTATCCCACAACGCATGCAGATTGCTGCCCTTGCCATCGACCTGCAGCTGGAAATCGTTGCCTCCCTTGTCGTGCGCGTAACCTGCGTGCATGGGCTGATGGATGTCGCCGACAAGATGCACCACGAACTTCAAGGCCTGGCGGCGCACGTCCAGCGGTTGGCTGCGGTCGCCGAGCAATGCGGTTTGCTTCTCCAGCGCGTCGATCACGCAGTTGCCATCCGGGCAGTCGCGTGGCGGGGCGTAGCCGCAGTCGTGTTCGGCAAGGTTGACGTAATGCCACCGCCCGGAGCGCTTGCCCAGATCCGGATCGTACTCGCGCACTTCGTCGGCCCAGGTGGCCACCCCATGCAGCGTGGGGTCCGGCTCGCCAGCAAGCAACTGCGCCACCTGCGCACGCGCTTGCGTACTTAGCTCGGTTTCGGCAACACGCGCCACCAGGCGGTGGCCCTGCGGGCCCCAGGCGAATGCGCTGGTGGGCTGGAATGCTGCGGCAACGGCTGCAGCGAGAACGAATGCATATGGGGAGAAGGTCTTCATCCCGCAATTGTACGCATCGCTTTGGGACGGTTTGATGGCCGTCCCGGTCGAGCGACAGCCACGCCTCGAGGTGGCGTCCGCAACGATCAGAAATAGACCAGATACGACATGCCGCAGGTCAGCGGATCGATCTTCGCCTTGCCCAACCGCGCGCCGTTGAAGTCGACGTTGCTGCGCGAGTCGGCCCAGCGTGCATCCACACGCAAGCCGCTGCGCTCGTTGAAAATGAAGTCCACGCCGACATGTGCGGTGGCACCGACCGAGTCTTCGAAGCTCAGATCGCCATTGCCGGACGCTTTGTCGGTGTCTTCGCCGAGGAAGGTGGTGTAGTTGATGCCGATGCCCACGAAAGGCGACACCGTGCCGTAACCGTTGATGTGATATTGCAAAAGCACGCTCGGCGGTACCGACCAATAACTGCCGACCTTACCGACGCCTTCGAGTTCGAAGTCGTGCTTGCCCGCGACCGCGGCGTGTACCTCGATGCCGAGGTTGTTGCGGATGAAGTATTCGTAGGTGAACGACAGCGTCGGTGCGCCCTTGATCTCGGCACGTGTGCCGCCGAAGGTGCCGCTGTTTGACGTGGGCAAGACATAGCCGACGCCGTAGCCAGTCGTCCAGTGGCCGGCCGACTGGGCAAGAGCGGGTGGGGCCGAAGCGGCCAGTGCGATGGCGAGGGCGGTGCGAATCAGCGTGTTCATGGAGTTCCCGGTAAGTCGGACAGGCGGTCGACGTGAACTAGCCTGTCCGCACTCCGGCGGTGGATCCACGTCCCTGGACAGCAAGTTTGCCAGAGATGCGCCGCGCACGCCCCCCTGATTCAGAACCGGTGCACGTGCACCAGTTCGTAGACCAGTGGGTCGATGTTGGCCGTGCCGATAATGAATCCGATCGTCATGGCCAGCCGATGTCGTGGGCAGCCACGTTCGGGGCGTCATGCCTGCAGGTGCGGACCAAGGCAGCATCACCAAGTCGTCCAACAGCGGAGCCTGCCGACAGATTCCCGATTCCCGGCCACCCAAGTACGACGCTGCTAGAATGGCGATCCCTTTTCATCCGCCGCGCCGTCGCGGCCGCAGGAGCTAGTGAACATGGCAATCAAGGTTGGCATCAACGGATTCGGTCGCATCGGCCGCAACGTGCTGCGCTCTGCTGTGCAGAACTTCGCCAATGACATCGAGATCGTGGCCATCAATGACCTGCTCGAGCCCGACTATCTGGCTTACATGCTGCAGTACGACTCGGTGCATGGCCGCTTCAAGGCCGAGGTGTCGGTCGACGGCAACACACTGATCATCAACGGCAAGAAGATTCGCCTGACCCAGGAGCGCGACCCGGCCAACCTTAAGTGGGATGCCATCGGCGCCGAGGTGGTGATCGAGGCCACCGGTTTGTTCTTGACCAAGGAAACCGCACAGAAGCACATCGAGGCGGGCGCCAAGAAAGTGATCCTGTCGGCACCGTCCAAGGACGACACTCCGATGTTCGTCTACGGCGTCAACGATCATAGCTACAAGGGCGAAGCGATCGTCTCCAATGCCTCGTGCACTACCAACTGCCTGGCGCCGTTGGCCAAGGTGATCAACGACAAGTGGGGCATCAAGCGCGGCCTGATGACTACCGTGCACGCGGCCACCGCTACCCAGAAGACTGTCGACGGCCCGTCGAACAAGGACTGGCGCGGTGGACGCGGCATTCTGGAGAACATCATTCCGTCCTCGACCGGCGCTGCCAAGGCGGTGGGCGTGGTGATTCCGGAACTCAACAAGAAGCTTACCGGCATGAGCTTTCGCGTGCCGACCTCCGACGTCTCGGTGGTCGACCTCACCGTCGAGCTGGAAAAGCCGGCCACTTACGCCGAGATCTGCGCCGAAGTGGAGGCACAGAGCGAAGGCGCCCTGAAGGGCATCCTGGGCTACACCGAAGACAAAGTGGTAGCTACCGATTTCCGCGGTGAAACCTGCACCTCGGTGTTCGACGCCGACGCCGGCATCGCGCTGGACTCGACCTTCGTCAAGCTGGTGTCCTGGTACGACAACGAGTGGGGCTATTCCAACAAGTGCCTGGAAATGGTGCGCGTTGTGGCGAAGTAAGCACTGCGCCCATGTGACGAAAAAAGGCTCCGGCATGCCGGGGCCTTTGTTTTTTGACTATCGGCTTTTGATATTTTCTGCGCGATCACACTTGTTCTCGCCGCCACAAGATGTGGACTTTGAGGTAAGCATGTGCGCTAATTTGCGCTCACGGCGGCCGTTCCCGTGTCGTGTACGAAGGATCGGGGAACTCCATGGATCGAGAGAATAACGATGAATAAATTTTTGGTAGGCGCTTTAGCGCTCGGTGTGGTGATTGGGTTTTCGCTACCGTTGAACAGCTGGGCGGCGAAAAAACATACTGGTACGCCGGCCTGGATGAATGCTGACGGTGAAGTGATAAAGTCGTCCGACGTCGAGGCTGGCTATGGCGAGACCGTCAAGGGAGTCAACGACTATGAGGGCGAAATCACCGGCAAGCCTGCACCGGGCAGCAAGTTTACCCAGCTGAAGATCGGCATGCCGATGAAGCAGGTCACCGATCTGATCGGGCAGCCGACCGACCAGGGTTCCTATGTCACCGGCAAAGCCTTCATCCCGTTTTTCTACGGTGGAGATCGCTATCGCCATGAGATGGCCTACAAAGGCCAGGGTCGTCTGGTGTTCGCCGGCAAATCGATGGACACCGGCGGCAACCTGATCTGGATCATCCACAACAAGAACGACAGCGGCTACCGCGAATAGGTTTGAAACGCCCGGTTCTTCCGGGCGTTTTTTTAGGTCTGCAGCTCTGTGCGTGGCGCCGTTACGTGCGGCTATCGTTCACCGCATTCCGCAACGGTCTAGCTGATGCGGTTTGGCACTGCGTGTGCTGCATAGCTCGGCCGCCAATCGCAACGACTCACTCCCACATGCGTCGCAGTACGGTTTGCCGCTGCGGCGCGAAGGTCCGACAATGGTCTTTCCCCCGTCGCCAAGGCAGTCGCATTGCCCGTCGTGTTCGACCGACCACAGTTCGCGCGCCCTGCGCTTGCGGCGGCGATGCGCGTGGGATCCATCGACAAGCCTGCGTCGTGGCGCAAGGCCGGCATTGGACGGCTGAGCCATGGCCTCTGCCAGCGCAGCGCTCAGACGTGGGCGTTCTCTGCATTAGCTGCGTCTCCGATCCCCATTGCCGATTCTCCATTCCCCCGACTTAACGAGCTAAGCCCATGTCCATTGTCCGCATGACCGACCTCGATCTGACCGGCAAGCGCGTGCTGATCCGCCAGGATCTCAACGTGCCGATCGACAACGGCCAGATCACCTCCGAGCAGCGCATCACCGCCTCGGTGCCCACCATCAAATTGGCGCTGGAAAAGGGCGCTGCGGTGATGGTCACCTCGCACTTGGGCCGCCCCAAGGAAGGACGCTGGACCGAAGAGGATTCGCTGGCGCCGGTGGCCGCGCGTCTGACCGCTCTGCTGGGCGTGGACGTGCCGTTGGTGCGCGACTGGGTCGATGGCGTGGAGGTCGCGCCGGGCCAGGTGGTGTTGCTGGAAAACTGCCGCATGAATGTCGGCGAGGGCAAGGACGACCAGACGCTGGCGCGCAAGTACGCCGCGCTGTGCGATGTGTTCGTCATGGATGCGTTTGGCACCGCGCATCGCGCGCAGGCGTCTACGCATGGCGTGATCGGTTTCGCTCCCGTTGCTGCGGGTGGCCCGCTGTTGATGGCCGAGCTCGACGCGCTGGCCAAGGCGCTGGACAACCCGGCCAAGCCGTTGCTGGCGATTGTGGCCGGCAGCAAGGTGTCGACCAAGCTGGAGCTGCTGTCCAACCTGGTCAACAAGGTCGACCAGCTCATCGTTGGCGGCGGCATCGCCAACACCTTCATCGCCGCCGCCGGGCATGACGTTGGCAAGTCCTTGAACGAGCCGGATCTGATTCCGACCGCCAACCAGATCGTCGCCGATGCCAGGACGCGCGGCGCAGAGATTCCGTTGCCCACCGATGTGGTCGTCGCCAAGCAGTTCCTGCCCGATGCCGCCGCCAGCGTGAAGTCGCTCGCTGAAGTCGAGGCCGATGATCTGATTCTGGACATCGGGCCGCAGACTGCCGCGCGCTATGCCGAGCTGATCGCCAAGGCCGGTACCGTGGTGTGGAACGGGCCGGTTGGTGTGTTCGAATTCGAGCCCTTCAGCCACGGCACCGAAACGCTGGCGCGAGCCATCGCCGCTTCCAAAGCGTTCTCGATTGCCGGCGGTGGCGACACCTTGGCTGCGGTGGACAAGTACGACATCGCCAACGACGTGACTTACATCTCCACCGGTGGCGGTGCGTTCCTTGAATTTCTGGAGGGCAAGACCTTGCCGGCCGTGGCCGCACTCCAGGCCCGCGGCAAGTGAGTGCAGCCACGCTGTTCTTCGATCTGGACGGCACCCTGGTCGATTCGGAGCCGGGCATCGTCGCCAGCATCGTGCATGCCTTCGACGAAGTGGGGCAGCCGCGTCCATCGGCGCAGACGCTGCGCGCGTGGATCGGCCCGCCACTGCGCGATAGCTTCAGCGAATGCTTTCCGGATGATCCGGAACTGGTGCAGCGCGTGCTGGCGTTGTATCGCGGGCGCTACGAGGCAGTGGGTTGGACCGAGCTCAGCGTGTTCGATGGCATCGGCAATGTGATTGCCAGCCTGCATCGCGCTGGTCATCGCTTGGCGGTGGTCACGTCAAAGAACGAACGCTACGCGCGCCGCATCGTCGAGCATTTGCCGTTCGGGGCGTGCTTCGAAGAGGTGATCGGTGCCAGCGAAGACGGCCAGCGCCGCTTCAAGCCGGGCCTGATCGCCGAAGCATTGCGCCGTTTGAACATCGAAAAAACCGGCTGCGTGATGATCGGCGACCGTCGCATGGATATCGACGGTGCCAACCACCACGGCATCCACAGCATCGGCGTGTTGTGGGGCTTCGGCGACGAAGCCGAGTTGCGTGCCGCAGGCGCCGGCGCAATCGCGCACGAGCCCGCCGAATTGCGTGCATTGATCGAGGCGTAAACAGTCTGTTCTTCACCGCTACCGCGTTAGGGTTGCACCCGCATCGTCAGCACGCAGCACGGGCGCGCTGCGCATGTTCCGCATTGTGTTCACGACATGCCGGAATACGAGGGTGGCTATGCCGCAATGCCATTCTTGGGGCGTAACGTGTGTGTTAAGTTCCGCGGCTTGTAATAGGGGAGGCCATCATGAAAGAGCGTCAACGCCGCACCAAGATCCTCGCCACACTCGGACCGGCAACCGATCCGCCCGGCGTGCTGGACGCCTTGTTCAAGGCGGGCGTCAACGTGGTGCGCCTCAACTTCAGCCATGGCGACCCGTCCGGCCAGGCCAAGCGCGCCGCTGAAGTGCGTGCCGCTGCCGTGCGCGTCGGCGCCGAAGTCGGCATCCTGGCCGATCTGCCGGGGCCGAAGATCCGCATCGAACGCTTCGCCGAAGGCAAGATCAATGTGCGCATGGGCGAGCGCTTCGACCTGGTAGCCGATGCCAACGCGCCGGCCGGCGACCAGCATCAGGTGGGCGTCAGCTACCTGGGCTTGCCGCAGGACGTGACCGCCGGCGACGTGCTGCTGCTCGACGATGGCCTGGTGCAGTTGCAGGTGACCGAAGTGCAGGGGCAGCGCATCGTCACCACCGTGCTCAACGATGGCGTGTTGTCCGACCGCAAGGGTTTGAACAAGCAGGGCGGCGGTCTGTCGCTGGGCGCGTTGACCGATCGCGACAGGGAGCTGATCGGCATCGTCGCCAAGATCGGCGTGGACTTTATCGCAGTGTCGTTCTGCCGCAACGCTGAAGACATGAACGATGCGCGCGGCATCGCGCGCCAGCACGGCTGCGATGCCGCGCTGGTGTCCAAGATCGAGCGCACCGAAGCGATCGAGAACCTGGTCGAGATCGTCGAAGCCTCCGATGTGGTGATGGTTGCGCGCGGCGATCTGGGCGTGGAAATCGGCGATGCCGAATTGCCGGGATTGCAGAAGAAGATCATCCGCGAATCGCTGGCGCAGAACAAAGTGGTGATTACCGCCACGCAGATGCTGCAATCGATGGTGGAAAGCCCGATCCCGACCCGCGCCGAAGTGCTCGACGTGGCCAACGCCGTCATCGATGGTACCGATGCTGTGATGCTCTCGGCCGAAACCGCCGCCGGCGCCTACCCGGTGCGTGCGGTGGAGGCGATGGCGCGCATCTGTCTGGGTGCCGAGCGTCAGTTCGAATTCGATACCGATTTCGAAGCGGCGCAACGCAATCTGCAGCGCGCCGACCAGGCGATCGCGATGGCCACCATGTTCCTGTCCGAGCACATCGGTCTGGCCGGTGTCGTTGCGTTGACCGAGTCGGGCGGCACGCCGCGTTACCTGTCGCGTTTTCGCTCCAACATGCCGATCTACGCCTTCACTCGCCACGATGGTGCACGCCGCCACATGGCGATGATGCGTGGCGTGTTCCCGATCAGCTTCGACAGCCGCGGCATGACCCCGCGCGAAGCCGCGCGTGCGGCGATCCGTCTGCTGGTGGAGAACGAGCGCATGGGACCCGGGGCACGCGTGGTGTTCACCAGCGGCGAGCACATGGAAACCCACGGTGCCACCAACACGCTGCGTCTGCTGGAAGTGGGCGAAGACGGCCGCGCCAGTGGCTTGGGCGAGCTGTAACGTTTGGGCTGATCACGTTGTGCGTCGTCGTTTGATGCGTGACGCGAGTAAGCGGTGTTGTGTGCAAACACAGTGGCGGCATGCGGGTCGCCGTTGTGCTGTGTGAACTCGGGTGTGTTGCAAAGTGCGCCTGCATGCAACACGCCGCGTCGCGCCAAGGCGCCACGCCATCGGCACCATCTGATGAGCGTCCCACTCCGATCGCGCAAGCGGGTCGCGATCGATAGCAGCAGTTGCAACCCGCGCGCGTGCCGATAGCTGGTATCGAATTCTCATCGTTCCGCGCCATGAGTGCCGTACATGCAAGCATCCGAACCGTGCGCGTCGCTGCATTGTCTCAAGTGCCCTACTGCTAGCAGTAGCGTCAGTACTTAGCTCGTTGGCGGCGCACGCAGCGCGATGTGGGCCGCATATCCTGTCACGTAAAATACGTGTAATCGGTTGCAGACATTCCGTGAAGAAATGTGCGCGACGTTCGTCGCTATACTTTCGTTCTCCCCCGTAGCTGCCACAGGAACTACATGAGCATCGAACAGCTTGCCGAAACCGCCCAGGCCATGGTCGCCCCGGGCAAGGGCATCATCGCCATCGACGAATCGACCAGCACGATCGCCAAGCGTTTTGCCAGCGTCGGTATCGAGAACATCGAGGAAAACCGTCGCGCTTACCGCGAACTGCTGCTGACCACGCCCAAGCTGAGCGACTACATCTCCGGCGCCATTCTGTTCGATGAGACCATCCGTCAGAAGACCAAGGACGGCATGCCGTTCGCCGAGTACATGACCGCGCACGGCATCATCCCGGGCATCAAGGTCGACAAGGGCGCGCAGGCGCTGGCCGGTATGCCGGGCGAGCTGGTGACCGAAGGCCTGGACGGGCTGCGGGCACGGCTTGAGGAGTACTACACGCTGGGCGCGCGTTTCGCCAAGTGGCGCGCGGTCATCAACATCGGCGAAGACATTCCCTCCGGCACCTGCATCGAGGCCAACTCGCATGCGCTGGCGCGCTACGCCGCGCTGTGTCAGGAACAGGGCCTGGTGCCGATGGTCGAGCCGGAAGTGATCATGGACGGCGACCACGACATCGAGACCTGCTACGAAGTCACCGAAGCCACGCTGCGTTCGCTATTTGGCGCCCTGTATGAGCAGAATGTCGTGCTAGAAGGCACCATCCTGAAGGCCTCGATGGTCATCTCGGGCAAGGGCTGCGAAGAGCAGGCAAGCGTCGAAGAAGTGGCCGAGTCCACCGTGATGTGCCTGAAGTCGACCGTGCCGGCGATCCTGCCGGGCATCGTGTTCCTGTCCGGCGGCCAGACCGACGAGCAATCCACCGCGCACCTCAACGAGATGCACCAGCTCGGCAATCTGCCGTGGCCGCTGAGCTTCTCCTATGGCCGCGCCATGCAGCAGGCCGCACTCAAGCTCTGGGCCAAGGACATGACCGGCAACTTCGCCAAGGCGCAGCAGATCATTTATGAGCGCGCCAAGGAAAACGGCCTAGCCGCGCTGGGCAAGTGGAAGGGCTAATCGTTTCGTCGACCGCAAGGCCAGATCACTTGTAAGACGCAAAACGCCGGCAGTAATGCCGGCGTTTTTTGTTTGCATCGATACAGCAGCATCCATGTGATGTCGCGTCGTGCATCTACTCATCACTCCACTCGAACCCTCAACACCCTGTGATCGCCTGCGTCGGGCAGTTGGCATTTGCCGTTTCCCGAGCAGCCAAGGCTTGCTGATACGTTTTGTAGGTCGCCTCGTTATAGGCCACCAACACGATGTGCTTGGGCAGCTTGTGCGAGCGCTGCCAGTGGCGTGTTTCGGTCACGGCAATGCGGGCAGCCTGATACAGCGGGTAGCTGTAGATGCCGCAGCTGATCGCCGGAAAAGCGATCGAATGCAGCATCATTTGCTCGGCCAATTCCAGCGATTGCCAATAGCAGCTGGCCAGTTGCTCCGGCTCGTTGTGCTTGCCGTCGCGCCATACCGGACCGACGGTATGAAATATATGGCGTGCCTTGAGATCGAAGCCGTCGGTGATGCGGACTTCGCCGGTGGGACAACGCACGCCCGGACGTACTTGCGGCACTGCTTTGCAGGCTTCCAACAAGCGCGGGCCAGCAGCACGATGGATGGCGCCATCGATGCCTCCACCGCCCAGCAGTGATGCGTTGGCGGCGTTGACGATGACCTCAACGTCGAGTTCGGTGATGTCGCCTTGCCGGACTTGGATTCTCATAGCGTGATAGTTATGGGGTTTGCATGATGGGCGCATGATGAGTCAAGCGCTTCGGAACCTGCACGCTAGCGGCGATTCATCTCATCTGCTGCGACCTTCGGACGGGTTCGATCCGACGCTGATACCGGCCGCTTGCAAATCTTTTGAGACGATCGACTACGTCAATGGCCCATGGCCTAATTCTCACTTGCTCAACGCGATGAGCCAGCGGCGAACGCGCGCGCAGTAATCGTTGTCATGACATGCCAATTCGGCACGCAGCCGCGCTTTATCGTCAGGATGAAGCGGCTCACCGCCACGGTCGAGCCGATCGATCAGGGCAGGCCAGCCAGCCAGTCATCGTCGGAGCCTTCGTTGATGTCGGCGAACAGTGGTGTGGAGAAGTAACGCTCGCCAGTGTCGGGCAACATCGCCAGCACCACCGCACCCGGCACCGCGTTTTCGGCTACGTGAAGTGCAGTGGCCACGGTGGCGCCGCCGGAGATGCCGGTGAAGATGCCTTCCTCGGCAGCCAGGCGACGCGCCACGCTGATCGCGTCGGTGTCTTCCACGCTCAGCACTTCATGTGCGACGTCGCGATTGAGCACTTCCGGCACGAAGTCCGGGGTCCAGCCCTGGATTTTGTGCGGCTTCCAGTCCTGGCCCTGCAACAGCGCCGCGCCGGCCGGCTCGGTGGCGGTGATGCGCACTTCCGGGCGGGCCACGCGCAGCACTTCGCCCACACCGGTGAGTGTGCCGCCGGTGCCCCAGCCGGTGACGAAATGGTCCAGCCGGTGGCCGGCGAAATCGCGCAGGATTTCCGCCGCAGTGGTGTTGCGGTGATAGGCTGGATTGGCCGGGTTGGCGAACTGGCTGGCCAGGAACCAGCCGTGCTGCTCGGCCAGTTCCCTGGCCTTGCGCACCATGCCGCTGCCGCGCTCGGCGGCCGGGGTCAGGATCACCTTGGCACCATAGGCGCGCATCAGCTTGCGGCGTTCGATGGAGAAGGTTTCCACCATGGTGGCGACGAACTTGTACCCGCGCGCGGCGGCCACCATCGCCAAGGCAACGCCGGTGTTGCCGGAAGTGGCTTCGACAATGGTGTCGCCGGGCTTGAGCAGTCCACGCTGCTCGGCGTCCAGCACAATTGCCAGCGCCAGCCGGTCCTTGACCGAGCCGCCCGGATTGAACGCCTCGACCTTGACGTACAGTGTCACCTGCTCCGGTGCTAGGCGATGGAGTTTGACCACCGGGGTGCGGCCGATGGTGTCGAGAATGTTGTCGTACAGGGCCATGGGGTCTCCGTCGGAATCAGGCTGCGTGAGCGAGTGTGGGCGCGTCGGGCGTTGCGATGGGTGAGTGCGGGGGCGGCTGAGCGGTCAACGGCGGCGCGCCGAACCAGTGCAGTGTCCCGGCCAGCGCCGCCACTTCGCCCAGAATCAGCAAGGCCGGCGCATGCACCGCATGCTGCTGCGCGCTCGCGGCCAGGTTGGCCAGTGTGCCGGTGATCACGCGTTGCTGCGGGCGCGAGCCATTTTCGACCAGTGCGAACGGGGTGGTAGGCGCGCGGCCGGCCTGCAGCAGGCGCTGCTGGATGTCGCCCAGCCCCGCCACTCCCATGTAGAAGGCCAATGTCTGGCGTTCCTGGCCGAGCGCGTGCCAGTCGAGCGTGTCCAGCGAATCCTTGCAGTGCGCGGTGATCAGTCGCAGCGATTGCGCGTGGTCGCGATGGGTCAGCGGAATGCCGGCATAGGCGGCGCAGGCGATCGCGGCGGTAATGCCGGGAATGACCTGGAAGCCGATACCGTGGTCGCGCAGGAATTCCAGCTCTTCGCCGCCGCGACCGAACACGAACGGGTCGCCGCCTTTCAGGCGCACTACCCGACGACCGGCGCGTGCGTGTTCGCGCATCAGTGCGTGGATCTGCTCCTGGCGGGTGCTATGGCCTTGGGCGGCCTTACCGACTTCGATGGAGAGTGCACCACGGCGTGCAAGGCTCAGGATCTGCGGGCTGACCAGGCGGTCGTGGAGCACCACATCGGCCTGCCTTAGGGCGCGCAACGCATGCCGGGTGAGCAGGCCGGGATCGCCGGGGCCGGCGCCGACCAGAGTCACGCTGCCGGGGGGCAACGTGCCAACTGCAGTGCGCGTCGGCGGGGAACGTACTGGTGTCTCTGTTGCAACGGCCTTCGTGGGGTCGTGCGTGAGCAGGCGGCGCGCACTCGCAGCGGCACGCAAGGCGTCGTTGAGTTCCGGCGCAGTGCTTGCGGCGATGGTCAGCCAGACCGGTTGATCGGGCAATTCCAGCCATGCCGGGTCGAACCGGCCCAACAGCCAGCGCAGCTGCCCGGCCTGCGCCCAGTTGCGCAACTGCGGGGTGAGCTCCAGCGCACCGACCAGCGGCAGCGCGCCAGCCTGCAGCAGGTTTGCAGTGGCGCGCTCGGCATCGGTACCGCCACCGACCACCAGGACGGCACGGCCACGCAGGTCGGCAAGGAGCGGGAACACAGAGGGCACGGACTGGATCGTCGAGAAGGGAGGCCAGACCGTAACGCCGCCTTATAGCCGTCGGAAATGACTTCATACTCCTTGAAAATAGCGTTCGGTTATAAGCTGGCTCGCAGAAGTCCTTTACAGTCGAGCCCCTGTAGCGCCTCGCGCTTTCTTGGAGACAGCCAATGACGCTGACTCAACTTCGCTATCTGGTTGCCATCGCCGATGCCGAGCTGAACATCACGTTGGCCGCAGCGCGGGTGCATGCGACCCAGCCCGGTCTGTCCAAACAGCTCAAACAGCTGGAGGACGAGCTGGGTTTTCTGTTGTTCGTGCGCAAGGGGCGCAGCCTGGACGCGGTGACGCCGGCCGGCGTGGAGGTGATTGAACGCGCGCGTGCGGTACTGTCCGAAGCCAATAACATCCGCACTTACGCGGCCAATCAGCGCCGTGAGAGCCATGGTCAGCTGACCCTCACCACCACCCACACCCAGGCGCGCTTTGTGCTGCCGCCAGCGGTGGCGCAGATCAAGCACGCCTACCCGCAGGTGAGCGTGCATCTGCAGCAGGCGGCCGAAAGCGCAGCGCTGGATCTGCTCAGCCAGGGCGATTCCGATATCGCCGTGGTCAGTACCGCCGGTGGCGAGCCGAGTGCCGGCATCGCGGTGCCGCTGTACCGCTGGCGCCGGTTGGTGATCGTGCCGCGCGGCCACCCGCTGGATCAGGTACGCAGCGCCCCCGACATGCAGGTGCTGTCGCAGCACCCGCTGATCAGCTACGAATCCTCCACGCGGCCGGGCTCATCGCTGCAGCGCGCATTTGCGCAGGTCGGGTTGGTGCCGAGCATCGCGCTGACTGCGCTGGATGCGGACCTGATCAAGACCTATGTGCGCGCTGGCTTGGGTGTCGGCCTGGTGGCAGAGATGGCTGTCAGCGCCAGCGACGAGGATCTGCGCGCCTGGGCCGCACCGGTGCCGATCGCCGAGTGCATCGCCTGGGCGGTGTTGCCGCGCGACCGGGTGCTGCGCGACTACGCATTGGACTTGGTGCATGTACTGGCGCCGCAGATCGACAAGCGCGATCTGCGCCGCGTGCTGGACGGCAACCAGGCACCGGCCTGGCCGCCGCCGCCGACCTGGGAGTCGCTGACCCAGACCATCACCAACTGAGCGGTTGTCGAGGAGACTGCGTCGCCATGAGGTTGCGTGGTCGACACACGAAACCTGCATGGCTCGCGACGCGTACACTGTGGCTTCAGCGCGAGGGCGGTGCACCCGGGGCCGCCCTCGCGCGAGGTCCTGTCAGCCGCTCTGAGGCATTGCAACCGATGACCGAGACACTGCGTCCGCCACTCAGCAGGGTGTGGTCTTCCGAACCGGACGGCGGTATGTCGCTGCAACTATCGGCCGGCATCGATGGGCGCGAGCATGAGGTACTGACGGTACAGGCCGACCCGCACGACGAATCGTTGTGGGTTGTGCTGCACGCTGGCGGCACGCAGGTGCAGATTCCGTTGGCGGTGCTGCGCCAGGTGTTGGAGGTCGCAGCGGAGGATGTGCATTCGGCGGACTGGTTTGCGCGGCAGGATGCAGAGGCGTCTGAATTCTGACTGCACGTGTCAGGGCTCGCCAGCCCGCGTTATCGGCGTGCATCAAGTTGCGCTTGGCCCTGTCGAAAAGCTCGATAGCAACCGTGACACGCCATCCTTGGACGTCTAGGGGTGGATTGCGTAGAACCGGCGATGCAGTGGATCGCGTCGCCGGTTTGTCTGGTTGTGTGGTCGAAGGCTGCCGGCGCTGTCGCATCACTGCTGCGTAAAGCTGCGCGATGGAGCGGGCTCGCGCATCCGGACCCTGGGGAGAGACCTTGCGTGCTTGGTGGCGCAGCTGGGTCATGAGTTCGGGTCCGCTTTATTTACGCCAATTTTGCAGTAGCTGCCCTCAGGCCAGCGGAATCCGTACCGAAAAACAGGTGCCGCCTTCCGGGCGCGAACGCACGTCCACCTCGCACCTCAGCGTTTCGGCAGTGCGGTGCACGATCCACAGACCGATGCCCAATCCATCGCTGTGTGGATCGGCCTGGCGGAATGCCTGGAACACCTGATCGGGTTGATCCAGATTCAAACCGATGCCGCTGTCGATGATTTCCACCACCGCGAAACCGGGGCGGCGACGGGTGCCGACCAGCACGCTTCCGCGTTCGGTGTATTTGATGGCATTGCCGACCAGGTTGCCGATCAAAGTGGTCAGCAAGGTGGGGTGGCTGCGCACACGCAGCGAGGTGGGTACATGACGTAGCGCCAGGCATTTGTCGATCGCCGGCTGCCGCCATACGCCCAGCACCGCATGCAGCACGTCTTCCAGCGGGATCGGTTGCAGATCCGGCGTGGCGGTCTTGCTTGCGGCCGCCAGCGTGGCGATTTCGTCGAGGCTGCGCGTCACCAGACCGATTGCATCGCGCGCGGTCACCAGGATCGGAATGGAGTCGACATTGGCATGCCGGCGCATCTTGTCGATGGCGTAGGCGGCAGTGCGCAATGGGGTCTTCAGATCATGCCCGGCAATGGCCATCAGCCGGCTGCGGTAGCGGTCGGATTCTTCGGCGATCAGCAGCGCACGGCGCAGTTCCAGCTGCGCCATGGTCTGACGAGCCAGCGCACGTAGCGCTTCGATCTGCTCGTCGGTGAGCTGACGCGGCTGCCGGTCAAGCACGCAGACCGTGCCCAGCGGCAGGCCGTCGGCAGTCCTGAGCACGGCGCCAGCGTAGAAGTACAGCGGCGCTTCGCCAGTGACCAGCGGATTGCGTGCAAATCGCACGTCGCTGCGGGTGTCGGGGACCACCAGTACGTCGTTATCGAGCAACGCATGCGCGCACATCGATTTGAACAGCGGCGTCTCGCGCTCGCCCAGGCCGCGCTCGCTCTTGAACCACTGGCGGTCGTCATCCACCAGGCTGATCAAGGCGATCGGGGTCTGGCAGATGATCGAGGCGAGCCGGGTGATGTCTTCGAAGGCCGCCTCGCGTGGCGTATCGAGAATGCGGTAGCCGCGCAGCGCTTGGAGGCGCAATGCTTCGCTGGGCGGTTTGGGCGCGCAGGGAAATGGCTCAGCCGCTGGATCGGACAGGACGGTGCTCATGCGCGCGCAGCATCAATTGGGATGATATGCAAGCATAGGGCATGACAGAGGGCGTCATGTGTCCCCGATCACATCCCCGCCTGGAAGTGTGACTGCCGACCTGGAAAAAAAGGATATCAGTGACGTTCGAGTGACGATGGCAAGCGCTGGTTGAATTGCGAGCTGTCGGTGTCTGCGACGTCTCAAACGTCTGCAGCCTGCGCGTGCCCGGTGCCGTTTGGTACGGGCGCCGGATCCGATCCAGGGTGCGACATCCGGTCGCGCACCGGCTGCAACCATCGCTCCCAAGCACCCGGCGGCATACACTTCAACGATGCTGCGTTCGTTCCGCCGTCACCGGTTGCTGCACCTGCTTGCCTGTCTGGCGGTGGCGCTGATGCTGGTGGCTCCGCTGATCAGTCGCTGGAGCCAGGCGCAGGCGGGCGAGCCGATGTGCATGAACGGGCCGGCTCTGGATGCGAGCAGTTCGCTGCATGCCGATCATCTGTCCATGTCGTTGCAGACTGCGGCGCATCGGCACGTCAGTGCTGATACGACAGCGCACCTTGCCGGTGGCCACGACGCGGCCATGCATGGCGAAGCCTGCGACTACTGCGTACTGGCTGCGCGGTTGCTGCCATGGCTGGCATGGGTGGCGCTGTGTCTGTTGCAACTCCGGCCATCGCCGGTTCCAGTGCACGTCAATGCACGGACATGGTCGGCCTTGCGCTGGGCCGCCCTTGGGGCACGTGGGCCACCTCTGCACGCATGAGCCTTGCCCCATCGCGAGCGTCCACGCTGTTGCGTCCATTGCGCGCCTGATCCTTCGGCGTGTCTGCAAGCAGAGCGACGGACACTCGTTCCTTGAGTGAGTGATGCCTGCGGCCGCTGTTGCGGCGTCGCACGGCTGTGTTGCCGTACTGCGACGGCGAAGGCGAAGGGTTGGACATGTGTTTGCGGTTGTTGAAAACGATGTGGTACGCGCCGTCATTGGCGCTGGTGTGGGCGCCTGTATGCCATGTGCAGGCACAGGACGCGGCATTGACGCTGGGCAAGGTGCAGGTGAGCGAACAAAGTCAGCGCAGCCCGAGCACGGCGCGGGTGCTGAGTTCGGTGGATGTGATCGGCGGCGAGCTGCTGCACGATCAACATGTGGACTACAGTTGGGAATTGCTGATGCGTGCGCCGGGCGTGCAGGTCACCCAGTTCCGCATGGGGACCGATGCTGGGCGGTTCTCGTTCCGTGGCTTCAATGGCGAGGGGCGGATCAATGCGGTGAAGCTTCTGATCGATGGCATCCCCAGCAACGACAATGCCGGCGGCATGCCGTATCTGGATGCGGTGTTTCCGCAGGACATCAGTGCGATCGAAATCGTCCGCGGCACCAACGACGCGCGCTACGGTTCGAACGCGATCGCCGGCAGCGTGGATGTGCTGACCCGCACCGGTGGCAACGATGGCCTGCTGAGCGTGACCGCCGGCAGCTTCGGTGCACGTGAGGTGCAACTGGGCAAGGGCTTGGAAAACGGCGCCTGGAGCCAGAACTATGGGTTGGCGTGGCGCGATTGCGATGGCTATCGCGCGCACGCCGATGCGCGCAAACGTAGCGTGGCCGGCAAGTGGTTCTACACCGACCCGGACGGTGCTTTCCGTGCCGGGCTTACCACCCGCTACTACGACAACCATGCGCTGGAAGCCGGCTATCTGGATGCGGCCGCCGCGCTTACAGCGCCGCGCAGTTCGCCCACGTATGCGCAGGACGATAGAAGCGAACGCAGCGTGCGGCAGACTGCGTTGCACGCCGAGGGTAAGCTTGCTGCGGATGCGCGATGGAGCGCCAAGGCCTACCAGAACGACTATCGCAATCAGCGCTGGGTACGGTTTTCTGCCGCCGGCCTGCAACAGGAACGCGATACCGATGAAACCCACCGCGGGCTGTTGTTTCGCGGCAACTGGCAGCCCGACGGGGGCGCGCTGGCGACCAATCTCCAAGCCGGCGTGGATGCCCAGTGGCAGGACAATCGGTCGCAGCGCTACCGCACCGTCGCACGCGTGCGCGGTGCGCAATTGCGCAATTGGAACTACGACCTGCGTACGCGCGGTGCGTATGTGCAGGCGGTGCTGACGCCTGTTCCAGGTTTGCAGTTAGTGCCGGGGTATCGCATCGACCGCGTCGATGGCCAGCTGCACGATGCGCTGGCCGGCATCTACGCGCCTACCTACGATTACGGCACCATCAAGCAGCCCAAGTTCAGTGCCAGCTATCAATTCGCCGAGCAGAGCAGCGTTTACGCAAATTGGGGCCGTACCTTCCAGATCGGCAGCGGCGATGGTGCGTATCGGCGCCAGCCGGCATCTCTTGGCCCGTCGATCAACGCTGGTTGGGAGGCCGGTTTCAAGTTCGCACCGTCGGCTGTGATGGACGGGCGCCTAGCGTATTGGCAACAACGTGCCTCTGGCGAGGTCGCGACCATTTTAGGAGTGAACGGCGTGGTCGGTGTCGGCGATGTCGCCAACGTGGGGCGCACGCTGCGGCGTGGCTGGGATGCACAGCTCAACCTGCAGCCGGCCGAACACTGGCGTATGTGGATGTCGTATTCGCGCCAGAAAGCCAGCATCGCCACGCCCGATCCGAGTGCTCCGGCCACGCGTGGCAAAGAGATCGAAAACGTGCCGCATTGGTTGGCGACCGCTGGGCTGGAGTGGCAGGTCAGTGCAGCCGTACAGCTTAGCGCCTGGGGCAATGCGCAAGGCGATTATTATCTGGAGCGCAGCAATACGCTGGGCCGCACCGGTGGTTACGCCTTGCTCAATCTGGGCGCGCGCTGGAACGTGGATGCGCGCAATGCGCTCAGCCTGCAGCTGCGTAACATCACCGATCGTGCGTATGTGTACGCCTGGTACGACAGCGGCAGTTCCGGGTATTCGCCGGGTGATGGGCGTGCGCTGTCGCTGTCGTGGGACTGGAGTTTCTGATGCACGCCATCACTGCCCGAGGCAGCGTGACCGAGGCGCGTCAGGACAGCCGCTGGCGCTTTTATGGTGCGGTGTGGCGCTGGCATTTCTATGCCGGCTTGTTGGTGCTGCCTTTCATCATCTGGCTGGCGCTGACCGGTGCTGCGTTTTTGTACCAGGAGGCGATCGATCGTACTGTGCACCATGGACTGAAAGTGGTGCCGGTGGGCGAGACTCGCGTCTCCGCGCAGCGATTGGTCGATGCCGCTCAGCGTGCTTATGGCGGCACATTGTTCCGCTTCACCACGCCTAAGCATGCCGACGCCAGTGCCGAGATCGGGCTGGTCGATGCGCAGGGCGCGCGGCATGTGGTCTACGTCGATCCGTATCGCGCACGGGTGCTTGGCACGCTGCCGGAGCATGGCACGCTGGCTTGGACGATTCGCCGGCTGCACAGTCTTGAATTGCTCGGTCCGTTTGCGCGCGGGTTGATCGAGATGGCGGCGGGGTGGGCCATCGTGCTGGTGCTTACCGGGGTGTATCTGTGGTGGCCGCGCGGACGACGCGGCGGCGGGGTGGTCAGTGTGCGCGGCAAGCCGGTGCAACGGTTGTTCTGGCGCGATCTGCATGCGGTGACCGGCGCGGGCGTTGGTGCGATATTGCTGTTCCTGGCGCTGACCGGTATGCCGTGGTCGTGGCTGTGGGGTGCGCAGGTCAATCGCTGGGCCAATGGCCATGATTTTGGATATCCCGCTGGCCTGCGCGTGCAGCAACCGATGTCGCAACAGCGGCTTGTCGACAGTGGTGAGCCTGCGTGGTCGTTGCGACAGGCGCGCGTGCCGCAATCTGTGGTACCTGGGCGCGGAGTTGCTGCGTTGGATGCTCGGTTGCGTGATGGGCAGGGTGGGCTGCAGGCGGATGCGTTGCGTGCGACCGACACTCGCCCCAACCACTTTCCCCATGAAGGCGACCGAAGTCCCGGTGGGAGAGCGGCTAGCTTCCATGCTGCACACTCAGAACACACGGCCCACGGTGGCGCCGGAAGTGTCGCTGTGCCGGGACTTGGGGCGATGGGGCTGGATGCGGCGATGGAACGCTGCGAGGCGCGCGGTATTGCTGCGGGCTACAGCGTGGCGCCGCCGCGTGGTCCTACCGGCGTGTATACCGCCTCTGTCTATCCGGCCGATCTGCAACGTCAGCGCGTGATTCATCTGGATCAATATAGCGGTGCGGTGCTGCTGGACATGGCCTACCGCCATTACGGACCGGTAGGGCGCGCGCTGGAATGGGGCATCAACGTGCATCTGGGCCAGCAGTACGGCACTGCCAATCAAGTGATCCTGTTGCTGGCTTGCGCGGCGATCGTGCTGTTGTGCGTCAGCGCTGCAGTGATGTGGTGGAAGCGGCGCCCGGTCGGCGGGCTGGGCGTGCCGCCAATGCCGCCCGATCCTGGCACGCTGCGCGGCCTGATGGTGGTGCTGGTGATATGCGGGCTGATCTTTCCGCTGGTCGGTGTGTCGTTGTTGATGATGTGGCTGCTGGATCGGTATTGGATTGGCCGATCGCCGCGCGGTTGATCAGATGTCTTCGTGGATGCCGCACTCGCGCTTGAGCCCGAAAAAGCGCGTGTCCTCTTCGCGCATGCCAGGTTCCCAGCGACGCGTGGTGTGAAAGTCGCCGATCGAGACGTAGCCCTGTTCCCACAGCGGGTGATACGGCAGATCGTGCGCTTGCAGGTATTGCCACACATCGCGATCGGTCCAATCGGCGATCGGGCTGATCTTGTAGCGGTCGCCGCGCTTCTGCACGATCGGTGTCTGCGCGCGGCCGCCGGACTGGCTGCGGCGCAGGCCGGTAAACCAGGTACCTACGTTGAGCTCGTCCAACGCGCGCCGCATCGGCTCTACCTTGCGCAGGTTGTTGTACTGGTCGATGCCGACCATGCCTTGCTCCCACAAGCGGCCGTGGCGCGCTTCCATCCAGGCGCGGCTAACCAGTGGGCGGTACACCTTGAGATTGAGCTTGAGCCTGTCGGTCAAGGCGTCGGCAAAGCGGTAGGTTTCCGGGAACAGATAACCGGTGTCGATCAGGATCACCGGAATGTCCGGGCGCTGCTGGGTGAGCAGGTGCAGCGTCACCGCCGATTGCGCGCCGAAGCTGGACGACAACGCTGCATCCTGCCGGCCATGTTGCAATGCCCAGGCCACGCGTTGGTCGGCACGCAAGGTGTCCAGATGTGCGTTGAGCGCGTCCAGGTCGTCCAGCGCGGAAGAGGGAGCGGTCGAGGTGACAGGCAGCGCGGTCATGCGAGCAATTCCAGGTCGAGGTAGCGGTGCGTGGGGTAGGGTGGCAGCGCGATCAGACCGCTGCGATGCAGGAAATCGCCGAAGCCTTCGTTGTTTGCTTGATCGCGTTCGGCGGCGTAGCGGGCTAGCAGCGGCTCCAGTGCGGTCAGGATCTCGGCTTCGGTGATGTTGTCGCGATACAGCGTGTTCAACCGCTGGCCGCGCCGATCGCCGCCTAGCATCAGGTTGTAGCGGCCGGGTGCCTTGCCCACCAGCGCGATCTCGGCCAGGTAAGGCCGCGAGCACCCGTTGGGGCAGCCGGACAGGCGCAGCACGATCGGCGTGTCGGCCAGTCCGTGCTGCTGCAGCAGCGGCTGCAAGGCGGCGCTGAAATCGGGCAGATAGCGCTCTGCCTCGGCCATCGCCAGGCCGCAGGTGGGAAGCGCCACGCAGGCTATCGCGCCGCGTGCCAGCGCAGTGGCAGCGTGATTGCCGGCATCCAGCGCGTATTGCGCGACCACTGCATCGACCCGTGCGCGCTCGCTGGCCAGCACACCGGCAATCACCAGATTTTGGTTGGGCGTCATGCGGAACTCGCCGAGGTTCAACTGCGCGATCGCACGCAGCCCGCTCAGATGCGCCGCGGTCTCGGTATCGGCGATGCGTCCGGCCGGCAACGACAGGGTCAGATGGCACAGCCCGTTGTCGCCCTCGACCCAGCCATAGCGGTCGCCGTTGTGCTCGAACGCGAAATGCTTTGCCGGCTGCAGCGCAAACCCGGCACGGCGTTCGATCTCGGTCACGATGGTATCCAGGCCATGATCGTCGATGGTGTACTTGAAGCGCGCACGCTTGCGCACCGCACGGTTGCCGAAGTCGCGCTGGGTGGTGACCACTGCAGTGGCGATGTCGAGCAATTGATCGCGGGTGACAAACCCGATCACATTGGCCACGCGTGGCCAGGTTTCTGCATCGCCGTGGCTGGCACCCATGCCACCGCCGATGCTGATGTTGTAGCCGAGCAGTTGCTCGTTGCGCAGGATCGCAATGAAACCCAGATCGTTGGCGAACACGTCCACATCGTTGAGCGGCGGCGCGGCGAAACCGATCTTGAATTTACGCGGAAGATAACGATCGCCGTAGATCGGTTCTTCTTCGCTGCCCGAGCCGGACACGCGCTCTTCGTCCAGCCAGATTTCGTAGTACGCGCGCGTATTGGGCAGTAGATGCTCGGACACGCGCGCGGCATCGGCATACAGCGTGGCGTGCGCCTGCGACACCAGTGGATTGGCGGCCACCTGCACATTGCGATTGACGTCGCCGCATGCAGCAAGCGTGTCGATCAAGGTCGCATTGATCGCCTGCATGGTCGCCTTGAGTTCGCGCTTGATCACGCCATGGAACTGAAATGCCTGGCGCGTGGTGATGCGCAGCGAATGATTGGCGTAACGCGTGGCGATGCCATCCATCGCCAGCCACTGCGTGGGCGAAATCACCCCGCCCGGCGTGCGCGTGCGGATCATGAACTGATACGCCGGTTCGAGCTTTTGCCGACGCCGCTCATCGCGAATATCGCGGTCGTCTTGCTGATAGCTGCCGTGATACTTGATCAGCGTTTGATCGTCCTCACGCAACGCACCGGTCACCGCATCGGCCAGGCTTTGTTCCAGCGACCCGCGCAAACGGCGACTTTCGGATTTGATGTCTTCGACGGAATGGCTCATGACGGGATTCGGCATTGGTGATTTGGGATTGGCAAAAAGAAACAACGAGCAGCGACACGACAACACCACGACCCCAGGAGCCCGCCGTTGCCAATCCCCAATCCCGACTTCTCAACCCGCGGTTTAATACACATCGCGCGCATACCGCCCCTCCGCCTGCAACCGGGTGAGGTATGCCGCGGCGGCCTCGATCTCCAGGGCGCCGTGGGTGGCGACGATGTCCAGCAGGGCAGCGTGCACGTCCTTGCCCATGCGGGTGGCACCGCAGACATAAACATGCGCGCCGCCTTGCAGCCAGGCGTAGACCTCGGCGCCGCGGGCGCGCAGGCGGTGTTGGACGTAGATCTTTTCGGCCTGGTCGCGTGAGAACGCCACTTCCAGTGCATGCAGTTCACCGCGCTGCAGGGCTTGCTGCCACTCGGCCTGATAGAGGAAATCGGTATTGAAATGCGGGGCGCCGAAGAACAGCCAGTTGCGGCCCCTGGCGCCGGTTTCGGCGCGTTCCTGCACAAAGCCGCGAAACGGTGCCACGCCGGTGCCCGGGCCGATCATCAGAATGTCGCGGTCGGGGTCGGCCGGTACGCGGAAGCGTTCGTTGGGTTCGATGTAGACCGGGGCGGTATCGCCCTCGGCAAGCGCGGCGAGAAAGCCGCTTGCCGAGCCCAGGTGCGCATGACCATGCGCCTGGTAGGTGACTTCGTCCACGACCAGATGCGCCTCATCGCCCACACGTTTGCGACTGGAGGCGATCGAGTACAGGCGTGGGGTGAGCGGACGCAGGGCGGCCAGCAGGCTGCCGTGGTCCCAATCCGCCGGCCAGCGTCGCAGCACATCGATCACTTGGTGATCGCAGAGCAACGACGCCAGGCCGGCAGTCTGGGTCGGGGTGAGCAGCGCTTGCAGGTCGTTTGCGCGCGCTCGCTCGGCATGGGCACTCAGAAACGGTCGCGAAAGCCTGGTCAGCTCGCGCCGGGTGGCAAGCCACTCGTTCAACGCCAGAGTCTCTTCGCCAACGGTGACCGCGGCATGACCGTCCAGCTGCAGTGTTTGCAGCAACGCATCCACCAAGGCAGGCGGATTGCGATGACGGATGCCCAACGCATCGCCGGGCGCGTAGTTCAGGCCGCTGCCTTCCAGCGAAAATTCCAGATGCCGCACGCGCTTGCCGGGCAGGCCATAGACGCGAAAGCCCGGGCCTTTGAAGTCGCGTCCGCTGACGATCTGATTGGCCAGCAACTCGGCCGCGAAAGGATGTTGGTGCGACCACACCGGCGCGACCGGGCTGCTGCGCAGCGGGGTGATTGTCGCCGAATGCGGGCCGCTCTTGAACTGCTCGCGTGCATGCTTCAGCGCCTGCGTGCGCCATGGCGCGGCGACGCTGTCGATGTCCAGATCGGCTTCGCCACGCGGCTGCACGCGGCTGCCGCCGAGTTCGGCCAGGCGTTCGTCGATGCGCCGCGCGATGCCGCAGAAATCAGCGTAACTGGAATCGCCCAGTCCCAGCACCGCGTATTTGAGGTCAGGCAGCTTGGGCGCGCGCCGGCTGGCCAGAAATTCGACCAGGCCGATCGCATCGTCCGGCGGGTCGCCTTCGCCCTGGGTGCTGATCACCACATACAGCAAACGCTCGCTGGCCAGCTCGCGGGTGGGGTAGCTGTCGGCGCGCAGCAGGCGCACGCTCAAGCCCGCAGCGTCGGCCTCGGCGGCGAGGTGCTCTGCTTCGCGGCGCGCATTGCCGGTCTGGCTGCCGTACACCACCGTCAGACGTTGGCTCTCCTGAGCGACAGCATGCGGCTGGCCCCCCGGCAGCACGGCCAGCGAGCGCGGCGGGTGGCCTTGTGCCAGCCCGGCGGTGTAGCCGGACAGCCACCACAACGATGCCCCATCCAGGCCGTCGACCAACCGGTCCAGCAGCCCCTTGCGCTCGTCGGGCAAGGGGCTGGGCGGTAGCGCGGAACTGGCGGCGGTCATTCGTATCCGTTGGTTCTGATTTAGATGACCGATGTTATGGAAGCGTTGCGGCGACCAGAAAGGATGAGCCGTTATCGCGTTATGCCGGCAGCTTATTTCGGTCCTGCCTGCGCCCGCCACACACTGCAGGGCCCTGCCCCTACCATCGGTTGGTCCGCCCACCGATGCCCACGACATTCCGATGACCCTGCCCCTGTCGCACCTCGATCGGCTCGAAGCCGAAAGCATCCACATCCTGCGCGAAGTCGCTGCCGAGTTCCGGGCCCCGCTGATGCTGTACTCGGTGGGCAAGGACAGCTCGGTGCTATTGCATCTGCTGCTCAAGGCATTTGCGCCATCGCCCCCACCAATTCCGCTGTTGCACGTGGACACGCGCTGGAAGTTTCGCGAGATGATCGCCTTCCGCGACCGCCGCGCAGCCGAGACCGGCGTAGACTTGCGCGTGCACATCAACCCCAACGGCGTCGCACAGGACATCGGCCCGATCAGCCATGGCGCTGCGGTGCATACCGACATCATGAAGACGCAGGGCCTGAAACAGGCGCTGGAGCGGGGCAAGTTCGATGCGGCCATTGGTGGGGCGCGCCGCGACGAAGAAAAATCGCGCGCCAAGGAGCGGGTGTTCTCGTTCCGCAATGCGCGCCATCGCTGGGACCCGAAAAACCAGCGCCCGGAGCTGTGGAATCTCTACAACGCGCGCACCAAGCCCGGCGAAAGCGTGCGTGTGTTTCCGTTGTCCAACTGGACCGAGCTGGATATCTGGCTGTACATCTACCGCGAGGCGATTCCGGTAGTGCCGCTGTATTTCGCCGCACCGCGCCCTGTGGTGGAGCGCGACGGCGCATTGATCATGGTCGATGACGATCGCTTGCCCCTGCACGCGGGCGAGACCCCGCAGCTGCGCTCGGTACGCTTCCGCACATTGGGCTGCTATCCGCTGACCGGCGCGATCGAATCTACCGCCGACACGCTGGAAGCGGTCATCGCCGAAATGCTGGTCAGTACCAGCTCCGAGCGCCAGGGCCGCATGATCGATCATGCGCCAGGGGCATCGATGGAACAGAAAAAGCGTGAGGGGTATTTCTGATGGTCAGGGATTGGGGAATCGGCATTGGGGATTGGCAACAGCGGTTGGCCGCAGACGGAACGAGGGAAGGGGCCGCCTTTGCGACCCCCGACTCCGCACTCCCCAAGCCCGGCGCCATCGGCGCCTATTTGCATCAACACGAATCCAAACCACTGCTGCGCTTGATCACCTGCGGCAGTGTGGACGATGGCAAGAGCACGCTGATCGGGCGGTTGTTGTACGACAGCAAGCGCTTGTTCGACGATCAACTCGCTGCGCTGGAAGGCGATAGCCGGCGGCATGGCACGCAGGGCGAGGGCATCGACTATGCGCTGCTGATGGATGGGCTGGCCGCCGAGCGGGAGCAGGGCATCACTATCGATGTAGCGTATCGCTATTTCGATACCGACCAGCGCAAGTTCATCGTTGCCGATTGCCCCGGCCATGAGCAATACACGCGCAATATGGCCACAGGTGCATCCACTGCCGATGTCGCGGTGGTGCTTGTGGATGCGCGCAAAGGCGTGTTGACGCAGACGCGTCGGCACAGTTACATCGTGTCGTTACTGGGTATTGGCCATGTGGTGCTGGCGGTCAACAAGATGGATCTGGTGGGTTACAACGCGCAGGTGTTCGCCGACATCGCCGAGGACTATCGTGCGTTGGCCGCGCAGTTGGGCATTGCCGATGTGCGGTACATTCCGCTGTCGGCGTTGAATGGCGAAAATCTGTCCAGTGCCTCGACACGGATGCCGTGGTACAGCGGCCCGCATTTGCTGCAGCATCTTGAAACCGTGCAACTGGAGCTGCCCGAGGCCGGCAGTGGGTTGCGCTTGCCGGTGCAGTGGGTCAATCGCCCAAACCAGCATTTCCGCGGTTATGCCGGAACCATTGCCGCCGGTCGGGTGCGCCCCGGCGATGCAGTGGTCGTGGTGCCGTCGGGGCGTCGCGCGCACGTGGCCGCAGTGCTGGATGTCAATGGCGAAGTGAGCAGCGCACGCGCCGGTCAGGCGGTGACGCTGACCTTGCGCGAAGAGATCGACATCAGCCGCGGCGACATCATCGCCGCGGTCGACGACCCGCCGGAAGTGGCCGACCAGTTTGCCGCGCATCTGCTTTGGATGGACGATGCCGCGCTGCTGCCGGGGCGGCCTTATTGGCTCAAGATCGGCACACGCACGATCACCGCGAGCATCAGCGAGATCAAGCACAAGGTCGATGTGAATACGCAGGAATGTCTGGCGGCCAAGCGCCTGGAGCTCAACGAAGTGGGCTACTGCAATCTCGCGCTGGACGAGCCGATCGCATTTTCGCCGTATGCGCGCAATCGTGTGCTGGGCGGTTTCATCCTGATCGACCGGCAGAGCAACGCCACTGTCGCAGCCGGCACGTTGGAATTCGCATTGCGCCGCGCCGGCAATGTGCGTTGGCAGCATTTGGATGTGGACCGCAGCGCACGTGCGCGCATCAAGGGGCAGGCGCCGCGCGTGTTGTGGTTCACCGGCTTGTCGGGCGCGGGTAAATCCACTGTCGCTAACTTGGTCGACAAACGCCTGCATGCGTTGGGGTATCACACCTTCATCCTGGACGGCGACAACCTGCGCCACGGGCTTAACCGCGATCTGGGCTTTACAGACGAAGATCGTGTCGAAAATATCCGCCGCGTGGCCGAGGTGGCACGCTTGATGGCCGATGCAGGCCTGATCGTGCTGGTGAGTTTCATCTCGCCGTTCCGGGCCGAGCGACAACTGGCGCGTGAGCGCTTCGATCAAGATGAGTTCGTTGAAGTGTTCGTCGATGTGCCGCTTGCGATCGCTGAAGCGCGCGACGTAAAGGGGCTGTACCGCAAGGCGCGGGCTGGGCAGATTCCCAACTTTACCGGCATCGATTCGCCGTATGAGCCGCCGGAGGCACCGGAGATCCATCTTCACGCCGATGGCGAGGATGTAGAAACGCTGGCGCGCTACGTGCTCGAATTTCTTGCGCTGGAACGCTGAAAGTGGCCGACAGGACGGAGCGCGCGGTCATCCGGTGGGGTGGCAGCGCGTGGAACTGCAGCGCATGCATCGCTCCAAGCAGTGTCTGAGTGCCGGTCGCGCCCGTTTGGCGGCTGCGCAGCCGTGTCGATAGCCGTGCCGACCAGCGCATCGCGCCGACGACAGCAAGGGTCTTTGGTCATGGTGCAAAGCGCACCCTTTCTGTCAACTCCATGGCGGCCAGGTCGTTAAACTTTCGACATACCCCGCCAGGATGTTCCGATGCTTGTTCGACCCAGCGCGCGCTTCGGTGCCGCGCTCTTGTTGACCGTTGTGCTGGCCTGCTGTAGCCGTCAGGCCAGCGCGCCGACCGCGGCCAAACCCATCCCGGTCTCTGTGCAGGCGGTGACCGCCCAACCCTGGAACTCGACCGTGCAGTCCATCGCCACCGTGCGTGCGCGCGAATCGGTGGCGCTGACCGCTGCCGTGAGCGATGTGGCCGAGCAGGTCTATTTCGACAGCGGCGATGAGGTCGAGGCCGGGCAATTGCTGCTGCGTCTGCGCGGAAACTCGCAGCAGGCTGCATTGACGGCCGCGCAAGCTACGTTCGAAGAAACCGATCAATTGTATCGCCGCCAGTTGAGTCTGGTCGGTCTGCAGTTGGTGGCCAAATCCACCGTGGATACGCAACGCGCGCTGCGCGATGCAGCCCAAGCGCGCGTGCAACAGATGCGCGCGCAGATCACCGACCGCGAAGTGCGCGCGCCGTTCTCCGGCGTGCTCGGCATCCGTCAGATCAGCCCGGGCTCATTGATCACTTCGAGCACCGTGATCGCCACGCTGGACGATGTGGAGCGCATGTATGTGGACTTCCAGGTGCCGGAATCGCAGTTGGGTCTGGTGCAGCTCGGCAACGCAGTCAGCGGCAGTGCGGCGGCGTATCCGGGTGCGCAGTTCGACGGCAAGGTGGCGGCGATCGATTCGCGTATCGAACAGACCACGCGCTCGGTGACCGTGCGCGCGGATTTCCCCAACGGCGATCGCCGGCTGCGCCCGGGCATGTTGCTCGACGTCAGGCTGTTTCAACCAGCGCGTCATGCAGTGGTGATCCCGGAGATTGCGGTGGTGCAGGTGGGGCGCGAGTCCTACGTATTCCGGGTCAAGCCCGACAGCAGCGTGGAGCGTGTCGATGTGCGGCTGGGCGAGCGGCGCGCTGGCAAGGTGGAAATTCTTCAAGGCCTCAGCGCCGGTGAGCGCATCGTGGTGGATGGCACCGGCAAGCTGCGGCCTGGCGTGAAAGTGGTCGATCGGGCCGCGCCCGCTGCGGCCCGCCCGCAGGCAGCGCGATGACACTCTCCAATCTGTCCATTACCCGCCCGGTGATGGCGGTGGTGATGAGCCTGTTGCTGATCGTGCTGGGTGTGATGTCGTTCACCCGGCTCACGCTGCGCGAGTTGCCGGCGATCGACCCGCCCATCGTCTCGGTGCAGGTGGAATACGCCGGCGCCTCCGCAGCAGTGGTGGAAAGCCGCATCACCCAGGTGCTGGAAGACGCGTTGGCCGGCATCGAAGGCATCGAGACCATCGAAGCACGCAGCCGCAATGGCTCGTCGGAGATCAGCATCGAGTTCGTGCAATCGCGCGATGTGGAAGCGGCCACCAACGATGTGCGCGATGCGGTCAGTCGGGTGTCCGACCGCATGCCCGATCAGGCGCGCCCGCCGGAAATCTCCAAGGTCGAGGCCGATGCCGACCCCATCCTGTGGCTCAACATGAGCTCCAGCAAGATGGACACGCTGCAGCTGTCCGATTACGCCGAACGCTATGTGGTCGATCGCTTCTCCAGTCTGGACGGCGTGGCGCAGGTGCGTATCGGCGGACGTCAGCGCTATGCGATGCGCATCTGGCTGGATCGCGATCAACTTGCCGCACGCGCGCTTACCGTAGCCGATGTGGAAACCGCACTGCAGAACGAGAATGTGGAGCTGCCGGCCGGCAGCATCGAATCGGCGCAGCGCGATTTCACCTTGCGCGTGGAGCGCAGTTATCTCAAACCCGAAGACTTCGCCAAACTGCCTTTGAGCAAGGGCCAGGGCGGCTATGTGGTGCGGCTGGGCGATGTGGCCAAGGTCGAGCTGACCTCGGCCGAGCGGCGTGCGTATTTCCAGAGCAACGGCGTGCCCAATGTGGGTTTGGGCATCGTACGCAACTCCACCGCCAATGCCCTGGATGTGGCACGCGAAGCGCGCGCGCAGGCCGTAGAAGTGCAGAAGTCGCTGCCGCAGGGCACCAACATTTTCGTTGCCTTCGACACGACGACCTTTATCGATGCGGCAGTGGAGCGCGTGTATCACACGCTGGTCGAAGCGGTGGTGCTGGTGCTGGTGGTGATCTGGGTGTTTCTGGGCAGCGCACGCGCCGCGTTGATTCCGGCGGTGACGGTGCCGGTGTGTCTGATCGCCGCCTTCATCGCGCTGTACGCATTCGATTTTTCGATCAACTTGCTCACTTTGTTGGCGCTGGTGCTGTGTATCGGCCTGGTGGTGGACGATGCCATCGTGGTGGTGGAAAACATCCAGCGCCGCATCGATCTGGGCGAACCGCCGCTGGTGGCCGCCAAGCGCGGTACCGGCCAGGTCGCGTTTGCAGTCATCGCAACCACCGCAGTGCTGGTGGCGGTGTTCTTGCCGGTCGGCTTTCTGGATGGTACTACCGGCCGCTTGTTCCGCGAGTTGGCAGTGGCGTTGGCCGCAGCGGTAGCGATCTCTGCATTCGTGGCGCTGACGCTTACGCCGATGATGTCGTCAAAGCTGTTGCGCTCGCACGGGCAGGCCAAACCGAATCGCTTCCATCGCTGGTTCGATGGACGCATGCAGGCGGTGTCCGGTGCGTACGGGCGTTCGCTCAAACGGCATGTACATCGCACCTGGATCTTCGCGCTGCTGATGCTGTTGGCGCTCGGTGCCAGTGCGTTGCTGATCAGCCGCATTCCTTCCGAGCTGGCGCCTGCGGAAGATCGCGGCAATTTCCAGATCATGATCGACGGCCCGGAAGGCGCCGGCTTCGATTACACCGTGAAGCAGATGCATCAGGTCGAAGCCATCCTGAGTCCCTACGTCGGCCCGGACAAACCCATCGCACGCGCCAATCCGCGCGTGCCCGGCGGCTTTGGCAGCAGCGAGGAAATGCACACAGGACGCGTCAACGTGTTCTTGCAGGACTGGGAAAAGCGCAGCCGCCCGACTACCGAAGTGGCCGATGAGCTGCAGCAAAAGCTCACTGTGCTTAGCGGTGTACGCGCACGCACGCAGGTGAGCGGCGGGCTGGTGCGCAGCCGCGGGCAGCCATTCCAATGGGTACTTGGCGGGCCGGATTATGCCGAGATCGCGCAATGGCGCGACCGCATTCTGCAGCGCATGGAAACTAATCCCGGCCTGGTCGGCCCGGACTCGGATTACAAGGAAACCCGGCCGCAGATGCGCGTCAATATCGACCGCCTGCGTGCGGCCGATCTGGGCGTGCCGGTGGCCGCGATCGGTGGGGCGCTGGAAGCCTTGATGGGCTCGCGTCGTGTCACCACCTTCGTCGATAACGGCGAGGAATACGACGTGATGCTGCAAGCCGATCGCCAAGGCCGGATGTCGCCGGAAGACCTCACCGCGATTCGCGTGCGCTCCACACGTGGCGAGCTGATTCCGCTCTCCAATCTGGTCACGTTGAGCGAAGTGGCCGAAGCCGGCACCTTGAACCGCTTCAATCGCCTGCGTGCGATCACCATCAGCGCCGGTCTGGCACCGGGCTATCCGCTCGGCGAGGCGATCGCCTGGGCGCAACAGACCGCGCAGGAAGAATTGCCCGAGTATGCGCAGGTGGATTGGAAGGGCGAATCGCGCGAATTCCAGCAATCCGGCAGTGCGGTGTTGCTGACCTTCGGCATCGCCTTGCTGGTGGTGTATCTGGTGTTGGCCGCGCAGTTCGAAAGCTTCGCGCATCCGCTGGTGATCATGCTCACTGTGCCGTTGGCGGTGCTGGGTGCGCTGGTCGGTTTATGGGTTACCGGCGGCACGCTCAACTTGTTCAGTCAGATCGGCATCGTGATGTTGGTGGGCCTTTCCGCCAAGAACGGCATCCTGATCGTGGAGTTCGCCAACCAGTTGCGCGACCAGGGCCGTAGCGTGCATGAGGCGATCGTGGAGTCGGCATCGGTGCGTTTGCGCCCGATCCTGATGACCTCGATCGCCACCGTGGTCGGTGCGATTCCGTTGGTGGTGGCCGGCGGGCCCGGCTCGGCCAGCCGCGCCACCATCGGTGTGGTGGTGATCTTCGGCGTGTCGTTGTCCACGCTGCTGTCGCTGTACGTGGTGCCGGCGTTCTACAGCCTGATCGCGCCGTATACCAAATCGCCCGAAGCGGTGGCACGCGAGTTGGAAACCCTTGAAGCGAAGACATCGTCGGTAGGTGGACACGCATAAGAGCGGCTGACAAAACCACTGCGCTCACCGCCAGGCGGGCGCGGCCGGTGCTCGGAATCGGCATGTACCACGCGTACACTGCGGTTCCTGTGCGCCGTGAGCATCCACCTGACGACTGCTCGCTACGTTTTGTTAGCCGCTCTTAACCATTTTCGTCACTGTTCCCGCACCACCGGCTCTGTCGGCGTTGGCAGGACGACCAACACAGTAATGGCGGGAAGGAACGAAAACGTCCTTCCCGGCACTGCAAGAAACACGAACTTTTGGATACGGCGATGACACAGCATGACGGACGAGGTGGGCGACCGCCGCGCGATGGCCGCGGTTCTGGCGCTTCGCACAACCCCTGGGGCCGCGCCGCGCCGCGCGTACCTGCGGCACGCGTACCTGCGCAGCACGCGCTATCCGCACCGGCACGGGTAGGCGGCAACGCGTGCGAAGTACGGTTGTACGGCATCAATGCGGTGCAAGCCGTGTTCAAGGCGCGTCCGGAAGCCTTGCGCAAAATTTATCTGAGCGAGGCGCGCATCCCGCAGTGCAAGGCGCTGCTGGCCTGGTGCGTCGCGCAACGTATCGGCTACCGCGTGGTGGAAGATGCTGATCTGAGCAAGCTTGCCGCCAGTACGCACCACGAGGGTGTGGTGGCAGAGGTGCTGCGCGTGTCACCGCAACCGTTGCACGATTGGCTGGCAGCATTGGCGCAGGGCCCGGCGCTGGCGCTGTGGCTGGATGGCGTGGGCAATCCGCATAACTTCGGC
Source organism: Xanthomonas fragariae (assembly GCF_017603965.1). NCBI lineage: Bacteria > Pseudomonadati > Pseudomonadota > Gammaproteobacteria > Lysobacterales > Lysobacteraceae > Xanthomonas > Xanthomonas fragariae. Next base: position 974,223 of record NZ_CP071955.1, read on the forward strand.
GCGATCCTGCGTTCGTCCGCGCATTTCGACGTGGCCGGTTTGTTGCTGCCTGCCGGCTCCACGCTGGGGTTGTCCGGCGCAGCGGCACGTGTGGCCGAAGGTGGTGCCGAAGCGGTGCCGCTGGTGCAGCTCCCCGAGATTGCGCAGGCGATGGCGCAGTTGCGTCGGGCCGGCTTCGCGGTGGCGGCGACGCTGGTCGACGGCGGTCAGGATGTGTTCGCAGCAGCGTTGCCGCAGCGGCTGGTGTATGTGATGGGCGCAGAGAGCGAAGGCATGGACCGCCAGTTCGCACGCGATTGCGACCTGCAGTTGTCGATCCGCGGCAGCGGCAAGGTCGAAAGCCTCAACGTGGCCTCGGCCACCGCAGTCTTCCAGGCCGCCTGGCGCGCCCGCGCGCTTACCGGAAACCAGTGATGCGTGTGTCTGTCTGGCTGCGTGCCGACCTCTCCCCGCCCTGGATAGGACTTGGATTTAGAGCGGCTAACAGAACGACCGCACAGCCGCCAGGCGGGCGCGGCCATTGCGCGGAATTGGCATGTACCACGCGTACACTCCGGTTCCTCCGCGCCGTGAGCACCCACCTGGCGACTGCTCGCTACGTTTTGTTAGCCACTCTTAGAGTCCAGGATTGATGACATCGATCTTGGCCAGATGTTGGGCATAAGCGGACGGTGTCATGCCGCCAATTGCTTTCTTGGGTCGTTCCTCAGTTGTACGCGCATCGCCATCGCTCAATCATTGGTGCGTGCATGCAGCAGTTTCAGCCGGGCGTTCTCGGCCTCCAGGTCCTTGAGCCGCTTGGTCTCGTGCATGCTCATCCCGCCGAACTAGCTACGCCACTGGTAGTACCAGGCTTCACTGAAGCCATGCCGCCGGCATAGATCCTTGATTGCTACGCCGGCTTCGGCTTCGCGCAGGAAGCCGATGATCTGTTCTTCGGAAAAACGCTTCTTCACGTCCAATCTCCTTGGGGTAGGGAATGGATTCCAAACTGGGGCGCTACTCAAACTCGGGGGGGCGTCTGGCGAGCGCAGGTCGAAAGTCATGCTTGCCTGAACGGCTTTGCTCGCCGTTCAGTCACGTTTATCGATGGAGTGTCCGGCCTTGGCGGCTGAACCATGCAACTGCGCCTGGGCGATCCGATGTGCAGGGTGCTTTGCGTGGCGATCCGGCTCTGCCACCATCGCGGGCTGCTCAGGAGCTTTGTCATGAATCTTTCCGCCCCATCTCGCGTTTCCGACTCCACTGCTTCGTCGTGGGCCCCGGACAGCTGGCGTGGCAAACCCGCGCTGCAGCTGCCGGTCTACCCGGATCAGCCTGCGCTGCAGGCCGCGATGGACGAGTTGGGGCAGCTGCCGCCGCTGGTGACCTCGTGGGAAATATTCGCGCTCAAGCGCCAACTGGCGGAGGCGCAAGAGGGTAAGCGCTTCCTGTTGCAGGGCGGCGATTGCGCCGAGAATTTCAGCGATTGCGAATCGGGCACGATCTCCAATCGCTTGAAGGTGCTGCTGCAAATGAGTCTGGTGCTGGTGCACGGCTTGCACTTGCCGGTGGTACGCGTGGGTCGCTTCGCTGGGCAGTACGCCAAGCCGCGGTCGGCCGACACCGAAACCCGCGATGGGGTGACCTTGCCGAGTTACCGCGGGGATGTGATCAATGCGCCGGCGTTCACCCAAGCTGCGCGCGTGCCCGACCCGCGCCGCATGATCACCGCGCATTCGCGCTCGGCCATGACGATGAACTTCGTGCGCGCGTTGATCGACGGCGGCTTCGCCGACCTGCATCACCCCGAATACTGGAATTTGGATTGGGTGGGCTATTCGCCGCTGGCGGCGGACTACCAGAAGATGGTCTCGTCGATCGGCGATGCGGTGCGCTTCATGGAAACCTTGTCCGGAGCGCAGGTGTACAACCTCAATCGCATCGACTTCTACACCTCGCATGAAGCGCTGTTGCTGCCCTACGAGGAAGGCCTGACCCGTCAGGTACCTCGTCAGTGGGGCTGGTTCAATCTCAGTACGCATTACCCGTGGATTGGCATGCGCACTGCCGCGCTGGATGGTGCGCATGTGGAATATCTGCGCGGCGTGCGTAACCCGATCGCGATCAAGGTGGGGCCGTCGGTGCAGCCGGATCAGTTGCTGCGTCTGATCGATGTGCTTAATCCGGAAAACGAACCTGGGCGCTTGAGCTTCATCCATCGCATGGGCGCGGCGCAGATCGCCGAGAAACTGCCGCCGTTGCTGGATGCGGTCAAGCGCGACGGGCGCCGGCTGCTGTGGGTGTGCGACGCGATGCACGGCAATACCGAAAGCACCGGAAATGGCTATAAAACGCGGCGTTTCGATAATATCCGCAGCGAAGTCGAGCTGTCGTTCGATCTGCATGCAGCGGCCGGCACGCGGCTGGGCGGTGTGCACCTGGAACTGACCGGCGAAGACGTCACCGAGTGCACAGGTGGTGCGCGCGAATTGACCGAGCGCGATCTGGAGCGTGCGTATCGTTCCAGCGTGGATCCGCGTCTGAACTATGAGCAGTCGCTGGAGATCGCGATGGCGATCGTGCGCAAGCAACAACAGGTGCCCTCGCAGCCGCTGGGTGCGTGATCGGCATGTGCGTATGACGTGATGCTCATCGCGCTTGCGGCATGCTCTGGCAGCCATCCCTATTTCCCCTCCACAGGAGGAACGGTTTGACTGCCAATTGGAACGTCATCGGCGAATACGCAATCCCGCTCGGTGCCGCGTTGCTGGCGGGGATGGTGATCTGGTCGCTGATGCTGTGGCTGTTTCGCCGCATGCAGGGTCGCGACTACCGCCGTGCGCGCATCATTCGCGTGATTACGCTGCCGGCGGCAGTCATTCTGCCGTTGTTGTTTTTGCGTATTGCGACCGAAGCAACGCCCCTGGAGGGCAAGGGGCTCGTGGCACTGCAGAGCCTGCTGCATGTGGGAATCGTCGGCTGCATTACCTGGTTATTGGTACGAGCGGTGGCGGCGGGGGAGGCGGCGATCCTGCGCAGCAATCCGATCGAAGTCTCCGATAACCTCACCGCACGACGTATCCAGACCCAGGCGCGGGTGTTGAGCCGCGTAGTGATGGGCGCGGTGATCCTGCTCGGCATCTCGGTCGTGTTGCTGGGTTTTGAACAGGTACGCCAGATCGGCAAGACGTTGCTTGCCTCGGCCGGCATCATCGGGCTGGTGGCCGGTATCGCGGCCAAGCCGGTGTTCGGCAATCTGATTGCTGGTCTGCAGATCGCATTGACCCAGCCGATCCGGCTGGACGATGTGGTGATCGTGGAGGGCGAGTGGGGCCGTATCGAAGAGATCGGCAGCGCGTATGTGGTGGTGCGGATCTGGGACGAGCGGCGCATGGTAGTGCCGCTGACCTGGTTTATCGAGCATCCGTTCCAGAATTGGACGCGCAGTAGCGCCGATCTGCTCGGCACCGCATTTCTGTGGCTGGATTACCGCACGCCGATCGCGGCAGTACGCGTGGAACTGGAACGCATCTGCCAGAGCGAACCGCTATGGGATGGACGCGTGTGCGTAACCCAGATCACCGATACCAGCGAGAACACCATCCAGGTGCGCTTGCTGGTGAGTGCACGCAATTCCGGCGATGCGTTCGATCTGCGTTGCCTGGTGCGTGAGCGCATGATCGACTTCCTGACCCGCGAGCATGCCTACGCGCTGCCGCGGATCCGCGCCGAAATCGCCGCGCAGGAAAAACCACCGTCGCGCATCGCCGAGCCGATCGCCCAGGAGAGCGTGCGCTCGCCCGGGGCCGAAGACGGCGAGCCTGCGACGACGGGCTAAGCACTGGTACGGCTGTGTTGTTCGTAGGCGTAGGTCAGTTGGATAAGACGCGGCTCGCTCCAGCCGGAGCTGGACTGCGTGGAGTGGAAGTTGGCTGATTCGCTCAGGCTTGCGTCTTGCCCAGGATCACCGCGCCGGCGCTGCGCAGGCGCGGCACCAGGAATGCGTCACGGCTGGAGCGAAACGCGGCCAGAGCCAGCGGCCGGACTATCGACCATTGGCACGGCATCGATGTTGTCCTTGAGCAGCACCCAGGATGCCGTGCAACGGCTCGCGCACGCGACCAGCGCGACGTGCATCCGCTTCAGTTTGCGGATTGAGTTCATCGCCACTCTAAAGTTGGTGGGTCGCATTGACGGTCTTCCCCGGGAAGTTTCGCAGGCTGACGGCGCTGTGTCCGGGCGACAACGGATGAAGTGCCCGCAGACGGGCAGGGCTTGCTCAGCGACGTCGGAACAGATCGCGCGCAAGCACCCCGACCACGATCAGATTGATCGCCAGCACGCCCCAGGCGGTCCAGCCAGGATGGCGGACGATGGCGTAGATATCGAAGGGTAAATAAATGGCCGCTGACAGGCAGCCCAGTACCGAAGCCCATGCCTTGGCACGCCACAGGCCCCAGGCTTCCACGATATGCAGCAGGCCGTAAGCCAGCATCGCGGCGGCAGCCAGATGCACCGCATCGGGGCTGATGGTCTTGAGCAACGACGGCAGTGCGCCGTGGTCGGGATCCAGATTGAAACGGCGGATCAGGGTGCTGACCGCGTTTTGCAGCGGGAGCGGGCCCAGAATTTCCAGGCCCGTCGCCGCCAGCAGCGCAAGCGTCCCCTTGACCGCCTCTAGCAAGGCGATCACGTGCAGTCCCGGATGCGCACGCGGATCCGGGCTGTAGGGCTTGTTGCTCACGCTTGTCGACCTGACAACTCAGCCCGAACGGCCAGCGCGCTTACGATCGCTTTCGGTCAGGAACTTCTTGCGTAGGCGGATTTCCTTCGGGGTGACTTCCACCAGCTCGTCGTCTTCGATGAAGTCCAGTGCCTGTTCCAGCGTGTACTTGATCGCCGGAGTCAGCTTGATCGCATCGTCCTTGCCCGACGCGCGCATGTTTGTCAGCGGCTTGGTCTTGATGGCGTTGACGGTCAGATCGTTGTCCTTGGAGTGGATACCGATCAGCTGACCTTCGTACACATTATCGCCTTCGGCAGCGAACAGACGGCCACGCTCTTCCAGCGGCCCCAGCGCATAGGCCGGCGTTGCGCCCGGTGCGTTGGCAATCATCACGCCATTCTGGCGCTTGGCGATCGCGCCCTGTTCCTTCGGACCGTAATGGTCGAACACGTGGAATAGCAGGCCCGAGCCCTGCGTCAGGGTGCGGAATTCGTTCTGGAAACCGATCAGACCACGCGCCGGGATCATGTAATCCAGACGCACGCGGCCTTTGCCGTCCGGCTCCATATTCTTCAGCTGGCCTTTGCGGGTGCCCAGCTTTTCCATCACGCCACCCTGGTGCTGTTCTTCGATGTCCACCACGAGCTGTTCGATTGGCTCCATCTGCTTGCCGTCGATTTCCTTGACGATCACTTCCGGACGCGACACGGCCAGCTCGTAGCCTTCGCGACGCATGTTTTCGATCAGCACCGACAGATGCAGTTCGCCACGGCCGGAGACCAGGAACTTGTCGGCGTCTGAGCCTTCCTCGACCTTCAGTGCCACGTTGTGCACCTTCTCGCGGTCCAGACGGTCGCGCAGCTGGCGGCTGGTCAGGAACTTGCCGCCGGACAGGTCCTTGTTGCCGGCGAACGGCGAGTTGTTGACCTGGAAGGTCATCGAGATGGTCGGCTCATCGACGGTCAACGGCGGCAGACCTTCCGGGGCGTCGAGCGCGCACACGGTGTCGGAGATGGTCAGCTCGGCCACGCCAGAAATGGCGACGATGTCGCCGGCCTCGGCGGTGTCCTGCTCGATGCGCTCAAGTCCGAGGAAACCCAGCACTTGCAGCACCTTGCCCTGACGCTTCTTGCCTTCGCGGTCGATCACGCTGACCGGCATGTTCTTTTTCAACACGCCACGCTGGATGCGACCGATGCCGATCACGCCGACGAAGTTGCTGTAGTCCAACTGGCTGATGCGCATCTGGAACGGGCCGTCCGGATCCACGTCAGGCGCTGACACGTGCTGCATGATCGCTTCGTACAGCGGGGTCATGTCGCCGTCGCGCACGTCCGAATCCAGGCTGGCGTAGCCGTTCAATGCGGAGGTGTAGACGATCGGGAAATCCAGCTGCTCGTCGGTTGCGCCGAGCTTGTCGAACAGGTCGAACACCTGGTCGATCACCCAGTCCGGGCGTGCGCCGGGACGGTCGATCTTGTTGACCACCACGATCGGCTTGAAGCCCATCGCGAAGGCCTTCTGGGTCACGAAGCGTGTCTGCGGCATCGGGCCGTCCATCGCATCGACCAAAATCAGTACCGAGTCCACCATCGACAGCACGCGCTCGACTTCGCCACCGAAGTCGGCGTGTCCGGGGGTATCGACGATGTTGATGCGGTTGCCGTTCCAGGTGATGGCCGTGTTCTTGGCCAGGATCGTGATGCCACGTTCCTTTTCCTGATCGTTGCTGTCCATCACGCGCTCAGCCAACACGGTGCGTTCGGACAGGGTGCCGGACTGCTTCAGCAGGCAGTCGACGAGGGTGGTCTTGCCGTGGTCGACGTGCGCGACGATGGCGATATTGCGGAGTTTTTCGATGGACATGCGGAAAGGGCCCCTGTCTGGCGCCAGTCTTGAGATGAGGTAAGCGCGGCATTATAGCGGTTTCGTTGTCACGCCGTTGCGGCCGCCTGCAGGGCGGTTCAAATCGCCCATTCAGCTTGCTGTGCGACCCCCACAATGGTCGCAGCCTGCATGGCCGCTTGCGCGCTGGGGTGTATTCTAGTGGGCTGTCATATACCCTGAAACCTGCAAGGATTTCCATGTCCCTGATTGCCCATTTCGACACCGCCCGAGGCCCGATTGCTGTCGAGCTGTTCGCCGACAAGGCCCCGCTGACCGTTGCCAACTTCGTCAATCTGGTCCAGCGCGGGTTCTATGACGGCTTGAGCTTCCACCGCGTCATCGCCGACTTCATGATCCAGGGCGGCTGCCCTGAGGGATCCGGTCGCGGCGGCCCTGGCTACCGCTTCGAGGACGAAGCCAACAACGGTGTCGGTCACGAGCGCGGCGTGCTGTCCATGGCCAATGCCGGTCCGAACACCAATGGCAGCCAGTTTTTCATCACCCACACCGCTACCTCGTGGCTGGATGGCAAGCACACTGTGTTCGGCAAGGTCAGTCAGGGCCTGGACGTGGTCGATGCCGTCGCCCAGGGCGATGTCATCAACAAGGTGACCATCGAAGGCGATACCGAAGCGGTGCTGGCCGCCAAGGCCGACCGCGTCGCGGAGTGGAACAAGATCCTCGCCGCCTGATGTCGTTACCCGAACGGCCGCCTTGTGCGGCCGTTCGCTTGTCAACGCGCGCCGCCAGGCTGTGTGGCCCCGCCGGCGTGCACCCCAACAACTTTGTTAGCAGAGGAAACTTCCAATGAAAGCACCCGTTCGTGTTGCTGTGACCGGCGCTGCCGGCCAGATCGGCTATGCCCTGTTGTTCCGCATCGCCTCCGGCGAAATGCTGGGCAAGGATCAGCCGGTGATCTTGCAATTGCTGGAACTGTCCAGTGAAAAGGCACAGGCTGCGCTCAAGGGCGTGATCATGGAACTGGAAGACTGCGCCTTCCCGCTGCTGGCTGGCGTGGTCGGCACCGACGACGCCGACGTGGCATTCAAGGACATCGACGTCGCCCTGCTGGTCGGCGCGCGTCCGCGCGGCCCGGGTATGGAGCGCAAGGACCTGTTGCTGGAGAACGCCAAGATCTTCACCGCGCAGGGCGCAGCCCTGAACAAGGTCGCCAAGCGCGACGTCAAGGTGCTGGTGGTCGGCAACCCGGCCAACACCAATGCCTACATTGCGATGAAGTCCGCGCCGGATCTGAACCCGAAGAACTTCACCGCCATGCTGCGTCTGGATCACAACCGCGCGTTGAGCCAGCTGTCGCAAAAGCTCGGCAAGCCGGTCGGCGGCATCGAGAAGCTGGTGGTGTGGGGCAACCACAGCCCGACCATGTACCCGGACTACCGTTTCGCGACCGCCGATGGCGCGTCCATCGGCGCGGCGATCAACGATCAGGAATGGAATGCTTCCACCTTCATCCCGACCGTGGGCAAGCGCGGCGCGGCGATCATCGAAGCGCGCGGTCTGTCCTCGGCAGCGTCGGCCGCCAATGCCGCCATCGATCACGTGCGTGATTGGGTATTGGGCAGTAACGGCAAGTGGGTGACCATGGGCGTGCCGTCCGACGGCTCCTATGGCATTCCGGAAGGCGTGATCTTCGGTTTCCCGGTGACCACCGCCAACGGCGAGTACACCCTGGTCAAGGATCTGCCGATCGACGACTTCAGCCAGAAATACATCGACAAGACCCTGGCCGAGCTGGAAGAAGAGCGCAGTGGCGTGTCGCATCTGTTGGGCTGATCGATCGCGTAAGTAGATAAAAAACGCCGGGTAATGCCTGGCGTTCTGCGTTATGGCACTGGAGAACAACCCGATGTTGCCTGCGGTTTGGCGGCCACGTGCCGATGTTGCCACGGCGCTTGCAATGGGTTGCGCAGAGCCGATGTAGCACCAGGTCATCGCGCGCCCAAGCGGGTGCCGATGCACGCGCGGTCGCAAACCCGATGATGCCGTGCGTTTGCATAGGAACGGCAAGTGCGCTGCCGGTCGAGGTCAGCGCGTCGGGCGTTTGGCTGCCCTGCGCTGCTCGATCAGGCCGCATTGCCGATCACGCAGTTCCCCGTTGCAGATGTCGTGTCGGACCAGCGTGTCTCAGGGATGCGCTGCACCTGCGGTCATGCTCGCGTGTCGCCGCAGCGTTGGCTTCATCTATCGAGACCGGCTTTCGTCATGGGTGACCCATGGCGCATGCGCTGGCAAGAACATGCTGGCCATCGAATGGCTTGGATAAAGGATGCACCTGTGGGCGGATTTCGTAGCATTGGAAATACACGCGGATCGAGCGCTTCTAATCATCTGGAACGAGGCGAAAGCTCGGGTGCATCGACGAGTGGCGCGCCGGCGCAACAATTCGATACGCAGGATGAGCCGGCGGCAGGGATTCTCGGCAATTTGCCACCGCGCGGCGAAGGGCAGCAGCGCAGGCAACACGAGGTTGTACCAATGGACAACGCCCGGCTACGACAGCCACAGCGGCCAGCACATGCGCAGCCGCGACAGCCTCAGCGGGCAGCGCGTGCGCAGCTGCGACCGGGTGCAGCAAGCAGCGGCCCGCGTGTGGCGCATCACGCTGCCTCGCGTAAATTCCAATTCAAGGCATCCGACTATTGGGCGTGCACCAGCGCAAAGATGCTCAACGCCAAGAAAGGCGGCGAATGGGACTGTTGCGCGGCGATTGCCGATGAGATCTGCAACCAGTCGAGCCAGATGTGGTTCCATGTGTCCTGGATCGGCCTTTCCACCATGGCCACTTCGCTCAGCCAATATCCCCAGTTTCGGCTCTCCAAACCGGGATATGTCTATCGCCAGGCGTTGAGCCGGATCGGCCAATGCCTGGCCGATGGTCATCGCGATACGCACGTCAATCCGCTAAGTATGGCCAATCTGGCCAATGCATTGTCCAAGTGCGTGGATCTTCCCAACCCACACGACGATGCGGGCCTTGCAACGCAGATCGCGCAGTGCACGGCTGGGTTGGAGCGTATCGCCAATGAGATCAACCTGATTGCCGCGCACGTGCGCCGCGAGAATAACGAAGAACCGCGTTTGCAAGATTTTGGTGCATATGAACTTACGCAGATCTGCAACGGCTTGTCCAAGGTGTTGAGCAAGGACTTGCAGACGGCAGCGGCAGCGGGCGAGGCAATGGGTGTGATTGCGCGGGCGATCGTGCTGCGCGGAATATCGGCCGAGGGATTGTCGAAGTTGCACCCGAAGGATTTGGCAATTCTGGCTGCCGGGCTGGGGCGGCTGGTCGCCGAATCCGACAGCAGGCGCAGCGAGGTCGAGCGGGCGGGCGACGCGGGGCAGCGGCTGCGCTGGGCAGGCGCCAGCGAGGATGCACGCGCCGCGTTGGCGGAACTGGGGCAAGAACTGGCGCAGCGGGTGCAGATGCGCGGCGGGTTGTCGAAATTCAATGCCCAGGATCTGGCGATGCTGGCCAACGGGATCGGCAAGGTTGCCGGGGATGCCGACGTGCCCGGATTGAGTGCGGTGGGCGGCGAAATGGCGCGGCGCGGCAGCATACCGGCAGGGTTTGACGACTTCACCATTCAGGGCTTGGCAATGGTCGCGAACGGTCTTTCCAGGCCACCCACCAGCGGCCGCAATATCGCTCCCGGCCTGGTCGCGGTGGGTGGGGCGGTGGTGCAGCGCGCGAAAAATCCGCGATGGGCGCAGGACGTCCAGGAGCAACAGTTGGCGATGCTGGCCAATGGACTGGGCAAGGTGGCGCAGGACCAGGCCAGTGCGGCTGCATTGGCGGCCGTGGGTGAGGAAATCGCCCGGCGGCTGGTGGAGAGGTCGGGCGGTCTGTCGGACTTCCAATGTTCCTCACTGGCGATGCTGGCCAATGGACTGGCCAAGCTGCCTGGGATGCAGGCCTGCGCGAACGGGTTGAAGGCGGTGGGCCGCGAACTGGCACAACGCATCGAGGTCAACGGTGCATTGCCGAGCTTCAGGCATGAGGAACTGACGATGCTGGCTGGTGCGCTGCGTATTGTGGCCCAGGACGATCCTGCCTGCGAAACGGTGCTGAATGCCTTGGGGGAGGATGTGGCGCAGCGGGCCGAGGAGCTTGACGGGCTGTCGCATTACGATGCCAAGCAGCTGGCCGTCTTGGCCAACGGACTGAGCAAGTTGGCCGAGGGGGGCGGCGCGAGTCAATCTGCGCTGAGTGCATTGGGAGAAGAAGTGGCGCAGCGCAGCGCCAAGCACGGCGACCTTGCGCACTTTGCGGACCAGGGCCTGGCGATGCTGGCTAACGCACTGGGCAAGCTGACCCAGCCGGAAGACGCGCTCCCCGGGTTGAGCGCGCTGGCACGGGAGGTGGTACGCCGCCGCGATCCGCTGGATGGGTGGCCTGGAGTGACCTTGCAGGGCCTGGCGATGCTGGCCAACGATCTGGGTAAATGGGTCGAGGATCGGGACTGCGCCGCCGGCCTGATCGCGGTTGGTGAGGAGTTGCTGCAGCGTGCCGCAAGGGAAGCCGGATCGCCGCCTCTTTCCCTGGTCGATATGGCAATGCTGGCCCGCGCTTTCGGCAAAGCGGTCGAAGGCCACGACCACGCGCCCATTTTTTTGCCCTTGCTCACCTTGTTGAGTCGCCAGGTGGCCTCGCGCGCCGGCGAGCTCGATGGGTTGTCTGCCCTGCACGGTCAGCATCTGGCGATGCTTGCCAATGGCCTGGGCAAGCTCGCAGAAAATGGGGGGCACGTGCCCGGATTGAATGCGATAGGCCGGGAAGTCGCGCGGCGTGGCGACACGCCCGATGGCTTGTCGGACGTTGCGAGCGAGCATTTGGCAATGCTGGCCAACGGCCTGGGCAAGCTGCCTGACGAGCGCGATTGCAGCGCAGGCCTGGTCGCGCTGGGTCAGGAAGTGGTGGAGCGGGCCGGCAGGTTGTCGGACATCTCCTTACTGGGTCTGGCAATTCTGGCCCAGGGCTTGAGCAAGACGAACGAGAGCGATTCCGGCACGGATATGCAGGCTGCACTGGTCGTGCTGGGCCGGGAACTGCTGCGGCGTGCCAGGTTGCCGGACGGCTTGTCCGGCCTGGGCGCCAATCAGCTGGCGATGTTGAGCAACGCGTTGTCCAAAGCCAGTGCCCAGCGCGACAGCGTGGACGCGCTGCTGGCGCTGGACGGGGAGGTGGCGCGGCGGGCCGTGCATCATGACCGGCTGTCGGACTTCAATGCCCAGCAACTGGCCTCGGTCGCCAATGGCCTGAGCAAGGCGGCCGAGGACGTCGATCGCCTACCCGGGTTGAGCGCCCTGGGCCAGGAAGTGGTGCGGCGTAGCGGCTCAGGCAGTGGCTTGTCCGGGTTCTCCAGCCAGGGCCTGGCAATGCTGGTCAATGGGCTGGCCAAGATAGTCGGTGACCCGAACGCGCGCCAGGCGATGGCCACGCTTGGCGCCGAGGTGGCACGGCGCATCCAGTCGCCGGGTATGGCGGGAGAGTTCAATCCGCAGCAGCTGGGAATGTTGGCCAATGGCCTGGCCAAGGTCGCCGACGTCCATGATGGCCTGGCCGGGCTGAGCGCCATCAGCCGCGAGATCGTGGACCGCGCGGAGGAACCTGCGGGCCTGTCGGCATTCAGTCAGCAGACTCTGGGATTGCTGGCCGGCGCTTTCAGCCGCCGCGAAACCATGGCCGACTGCATTGCGGGGATGCAGGTCATCGCCGAACGGTTGGGGGTCGGAAACCATACCTATGCGACCTTCTCACCAATCGGACTGGCACAGCTTGCCAACGCGTTGTCGCGCATGTCGCGGTGGGCAGAAAGTCAAGGCTACGAGTCTGTGGAAACATTGATGCGCGGCCGGCTGCACGCCTTGGCCGTGCATCTGCTGCAGGAGCCCAAGCGGCTGGCTGAGTTTCCGATGGTGGAGTTGTCGATCCTGCTCAAGGCGCTGGCCAAGGCGGAGCAGTACGACACCTTGGCCGCGTTGGTCGAGCCGGCGCTGAAACGACTGCAGGACCTGCACGGCCAAGGCAAGGCGGGCGGCATCAGCATGGAGGCGAACGGCTCGCTGTGTGTTGGGCTGCTGCCGCTGGTGCGCAGCAAGGACCCAGGGCTGCACCGTCACCGTCGGAAGACGCTGGAACTGCTCAATCGCCTGCAGCCAGACATCGCCCATGAGATCGAGCTGGTGCTGCAACAGCATGCGTGCCAGGCGCAGGACATCTCGGCCGCCGATCACCGTGGAAACGCCCGCACCGTGCGCAAGCCGGGACATTCGCTGTATCTGACCCTCAAGACCTATGCCGCGGTCGCGCGGAAATGGCGGTGGAGCGAACTGGGCGGCACGCCCGCGCATGTCAACGTCCGACGCGCCGAGCTGGGCGCATGGTTGCGTACGGTTGTCCAGCAGGCGCAGCCCTTACTGGATGCCGAACTCGGTGCATCGAGCTGGGCGGTGCGGGCGATGATCGAATCCGACGAGGTGTCCGGTGCGCTGCACCAGTACCTGTCCAGAAACGCCGCAACGGTGAAGGCGGAGCTGGCACGTGCAGGCCACACCCAGGCGCGGGTGCGGCTGGATGCCGTGGCGCGGCAGTGGAACCATCCGCCTGCCGTTCCGCAAGCAGGAGCCGGGGTGGCGCCACTGCCGCCCCGGGTGGATAGCTTTGGCCGGTTGATTGCCCGCAGTGCGAGCGAGACCGCATCCCCGCGCTACTCGCTGCTGACCCGGCTGACCGGCAACATGCCGGTGATCGAGGTGGAACTGGACGGCTCGCCGAGTTCCTTCCAGTTGGAGCGGACGGTAACCCATCAGGGCGTGCCGTATTGCTTCAACATGTTCGGCGGCAGTGCGTTGAAGTTGCGCGCCTCGGAGTTCCAGGGCATTCAGGACAGGCAGGCCCGGAAGAAGAATCGCAATCCCAAGCTGATGGGCGTGCGCGCTTGCGATGTGTTGCCGGATGCGCCTTTCATGACGTTGTTGACCAAACTGTTCCCCAACAAGGAAAGCTTCTGGTACTTCCAGCGGCTGATGAGGCCGTCCCCGCCAGCGGGCATCGCCGGGTTGGGGCCGGCCGACCATGTTCTGGAAGGGCGCTTCCGCATGCTGTTCATGCCCGACCTGCCCGATCGCCTGGATGCGCCGGCGCATCCCTTCAAGCTGCAGGACCAGCAGGGCCGCGCGATCGCCATACAGCCCTACGACGGCTGTGGCTTCATCAAGGCATCTGTCGCCCAGCGCATGCCGGCCTATCGGCGCGCGCTGGGCCAGGAGGGCGGACAGCCGATGAAGCCGATCGGTCACGACCGTCCGTCGAACTTGTCGTTGAGCGCGCTCCAGTATTACGCGCCGAACGAGGCCGTTGCGCAGGAAGCGGTCGAGGCGTTGCGTGAGCGGTTGCCTGCACTGCAGCAGAAGCAGGAGTTGAGCGGCGAAACGCTGTTCCGCTGTGCGGCCAACGGTCTGATCCAGGGCAAGACGGGGATTCTGGTGGCGTCGGCAGACGATAGGGCGCATCTGCCCGAGGCCAAGAGCTCGCACTGGGACGGGAAGGATCTGTTGGTCGGAAAATCGCCTTTCGATAAAGCCAACATGGTGGTGTTCGAGCCTGAGCGCATCGGCACCGAGGCAGAGCAGGATGCGACAGCGCAGTTCCTTGGCAGCTGTGCCGCCCTGCAATACAGCTATGTCGGCGTGGAAGACGCGGTGCAGGTACCGGGCGAAGATGCCGCGCCGCGGCGAGCGGAGAGCGACCGGCCCTGGTTCGGCTTGAAGGGCATCGACATCGTGGTGCCCGATGCGCTGTGGCCAGCGGAATACAAGGATTGCGACCGGGTCGGACCGGCCAAGGATGTAAAAGTGCACAGCGACTGGCAGCACGCCAAGGCGCCGGTACAGCGTGACACCGCGGTGGACGGCCGCGGCGCGTATATCGGCACGGAAGTGTTTGCACCGGGTTCGCTGGTCGCCCTGCCCCTGTCTACGATCGAGCGCCTGGATGCCGATTGCGATGGCGATCCGGTGCAGTTGTTTGCGGGTCTGCCGGCGTTGAGCCAGCACGTGCGACGGGACGAGCAGGAGCGGCAGGCCAATCCGCACCCTTCGTTCAAGCCGCCCAAGACCCATACCCCGGCGATCGATCCGGACACTGGTGCCTACGATCCGAGCCGCACAGCGCAGATCATGGCGATTTACCAGAATGTGATCCAGGACTTCACCGGGTTGCAGGTCAGCCTGTACGCGCAGGCCCCCGAGGTCCAGGCATGGGTGGCCGAGCGCGCGGTACTTGGAACCTACGAGGGCACGGACGCAACGCTGCGTAGCGAAGTGCTTCGGCAGCTGGATGCAGACGCGCCCGATCCTGCGGTGGTCGAGCGCCTGGTGCAGACCGCAGACGAGGACGTGGCCCACGCATTGCACGCGCCGGCCAAGCAGGTGGCCGAGTTGCTGCGGGCGCTGCTGCAGCAATGGCGTGACGGCCGGGAAGAGCCGTTGCCGCTGCCCGGCTCCATGACGGAACTGCTACCGCATCTGGCGAACGCCTATGCGCAGGCCAGCAACACGCGCGCGCGCCTGCATGCACTGGTGGACAGGTATCCACGGCGCAAGCTGCGGTCGCGGTTGGGCTATACGCCAGACGATCTGCTCGGAAGCCTGCGCAACCTGTTGAGTATCGGTATCAAGGTCGGCACCGACGCATACAAATCCGACACGGCCACGCGCGAGTTCAGCGCCTGTGTCTCGTCACTCAAAAGCTTGTTGGGGCATGCGCCCAGTCGGCACAGCGTGCCCTATACCAAAGGTGCCGGGGCCAAACTGGCGGCCGGTCGGCTTGAGGCGCAAGACACCTTGGAACTGCTGGAGCGTATTCCCACACTGGCCGCGCGCGTGATGTTGCGGTGTAGCGAACACATCGTGGATGAGGGCCTGTGGCCTTCGTCGCAGCCGATGCCACCACTTACGGAGGAAATGCGCATGGAAGCCCGTGAACATGCGCGGCAACTTGCGCTGCGCGCGCAGCAGGAAGAGCCGGGCGTCAGTGCGCTGATGCGCAGGCTGGTGGATCAGGACCAGGGCCGCAGCCGCTTGGCGTTGTCCCACAAAAAGCTGCGATCGCCGCAGTCGCTGAGCGACGACATCCTGTTGCGGGCCCGCAAGCAGCAGTTGAGCGTGGAGGACGCTGCGCGTCAGATGAGCAGCGCGCTGCGATATACCGTGGAAGTCGATCCATCGGCACTGGCTGAGACGGTGCGCACCGCACTGGATACGCTGCAGAAGCAAGGAATCAGGTGCATCGGGGTGCAAAACCACTTTGTGTCCAGCTCAACCTACAGCGGTGTCGTGGCCCAGCTGCGCATGCGCGAACAGGTCGAATTTCAGGTGGAATTCCATACACCGCAGAGCCTGCAGCTCAAGCTCAAGTTGCACGCGGACTACAAGCGTAGCCAGGCCGAACAGTTGGCGGATCGACCCGATAACGCATCGCTTCAGACCTTCATCGAACGCATGCGAGAAGCCCGCGCGCAGGTGCCGTTGCCCCCCGGCGTCGAGCGCATCGTCGCTCATGCCGAACATGCGCCATTGCGGCGGCAAGCCACGGTCGGGCCATCGCGCATGGTCAACCAGCAGCTCCAAGGCGCCGCCGGGAAGCCGTCGACGCGATTGGCCACCCGGTTGCGCAACTTGGCGCTGGAGCGCGAAGAGCAGATCAACGCCGCCATCCGCGAGGTCGTGCCCGATACCGTCGGCGGGCCGAAGTTGCTCGTCAGCGAGCACGGCAAGAAAAGGGACTCGATCCGCAGCAAGATCGAGCGCAAGGTCGGTCAGCCCGAGACACCGCAACAGCAACTCAAGGCGGCAGCCAGCGTGTTGGACGTGTTGCGCTACGAGGTCGAAATCGAAGGGGACGCGTTCGCGGCGCAATGCACAGCGGTCCTGGAGGGCCTCGAACGAAAGGGCATGACCTTGCTGAAGGTAAAGAACGCATTCGTCGCACCGACGGACCCGGCCAATCCATACAAGGGCATCAATGCGGTTTTCATGGATGGTGTCGGGCAGGGCTTTGAAGTGCAATTCCATACTCCGCAGAGCAGGGAGGCAAAAAAGACATGCCATACGCAGTACAAGATGGCGCAACTCCTCCAAGCCAAGCAGGCCAAACAGCCGCTTACAGAGAAGGAGCAGGCACGCCTGGCGAAAGCCATTGACCAGTTCAGCACGACTTGGAGCCTGGTGCCGACGCCAGACGATGCTGTGGAAGTTGCGGCGCGATCGGCTTCCGAAGAGGTCCAGGCGCGACAGATGGCACTGTTGCAGCAGCGTCTGGATATCCCGCAGTGATGTGCTGAAAGGTGTTGCGTCGCCGTCGCCTGTTTCGCGTTCGTTGCCGATGGACGGCTTCAGCCAGGAATGCATCGACCAGCCCTTGGTCGAGCCGGAAGAAGAGCGCGGCAGCATGCCAGCAAATGAGTCGCGAAAACGCCGGGCATGGCCCGTAATGCTGTTCACTTAAGCGGAGCAGCCTTTCGATCTACCGGATAGCGGGTCTTCGAGATCTTCACCGTCCTTGGCCGCGTAGGCCTTGGACGGTGATCGAAGAACAGGCTCGCGATGCCTGAGCGAAGCTGGGATAGGCGTCTTCCTGTGGCGGAAGCCGGATTGGCTGCGGCCATCACGATGAGTTGCACTGCGATGTACTGGCAGACCGGTGTGAATCGGATGTCCGCAGGCGTTGTGCCAAACGCCACAGCTGCCTGACCGGCTTCACGTCCAATGATGTTGTAAGCCAGCAGCAACCCCCAGACCTCCTGGTACACCAAGTCGATCTTCTTGCTGCGTAAGGTCGTTGCGTTGTGCTGCATCGAGCTTTTGATGTCGCGCAAACCCAGTTCGATTTCCCATCGCTGCTGGTAAAGCGTTGCGACAGACTTGGCGCTGTAAGTGGTGGCAGGCAGCGAGGTCAGTACCGACTTTCTTTTCCCCTGATGCAGATAGCTCACTTCACGCACGTCCCAGTGCGTGGGAAGCGCTGGATTGCGTTTTCTGGCCTGTGGCGAGAGATGGTGGACCGGATCGGCACCCAGTCGCGCGCGCCTGACTGACGCCACTGCGCGCCAACAGATCTTCTGAGGCCAGCCCTTGTGCGCAGATGTTCAAACGACGTGCGAGCTCTTGCACCCACTCCACCGGAATATTCTGCGTAAAAGTGCTCAGGTCGGAGAAGTTGAACAGGTCGCCAAGGTCGAACAGCTGCTGTTGAAGGGACACAAAAAAATCCGATACCAGAGGTCTGGTATCGGATTTTCGGTGACTATTTGCTTAAGTGAACAGCATTATGGGCATGGCCCGGCGTTTTCGTCTGTGCATCGCGTCCGTTAAGCGTTTCGATGTTTCACGTAACGACGTCGGCCTGCGCTGCCCAATCCGCGTGCGCCTAAGCCACTGCACAGAATGCATCACCGATGCGGCCTGCGGCTGGCTCAGGCCAGACCTTCCGCCTTCAATGCAGCCTGCACATCGGCATCGGCATCGGCATCGGTGTGGGCGTCTCCGGCAAGCCAAGTACGACCCTGCCGATACGTATCGACGCCTTCGTACAGTGCGGGCCGGCACCACCGTGTGGACGCGCGCTGCGGCGGTCCAAGGCAACGCAAGATTCGTTTGCTTAGACGCAGCAATCGCGGCTTGTGCGTCCATGGGCTGCTGCATGCAGCCTATGCAATGCGTGAGACGTCTCGGCGCGTGTTTATCGATCATCAACGCCGTTGTAGCGCCGATGCATCGCAGACGCACTGGCCTCGTGCGCCCTGCGAGGGAGTCACTGCGACGCGCTGTGCTCAGGAGGCGGTGCGCGGACGCAGCTTCTGTACGCGATAGAACGTGTGGTTGCCAATGATGGCTACTTGATACGCATTGCGCCAGCTCGGGCTTGCAATCGCGCTTGCGGCAAAGTGACTTGCGCCCGGCACGATTTCCTTGCGCTGCCCGATCGGCAATGCCCAGTTACGTTGCGCTGCCAGCGCCACATCCAATGCCTTGTTCCAGGCATCGTCATTTTTCAGCTGCGTGCCCGGTGACACGATCGTGGGCGCGAACTGCTTGCGCGCGGTGACCACCTGACACACCGAATCGCCCCACAAACCGCTATCAAGACGACGCAACGCAACTTCGGCAACGGCTTGTTGACCACGCAAGGTCTGGTCACGCGCTTCCAGGTACACGGTCGTACTCAAACACAGCGAATCCGCAGCCGGCTGCGGCAATACGTGCGACAGCCAAAGTATCCAAACAAGTTTCATAGAACTCCTTGCTCCGTATGGGCCGATCCGCAGAGCATCCAAGGCGGATGCATCAGTGCAGAGGACTTGGCGTCATGGGGAGGCGGCCTGCCACGGGTCGCCCGGTCTTCGGCGTAAAGAAGAAACCGCCGCAGGTGCCCACCAGATGGGGTGGACCAAAAAGGTGACGCAAAGTAGACGGAAATCACATAATCGCGGCTGAATGCGCCAATTTTAAGCTTGCGATCGCTTGCAGCGTTTGGCGTTGCGTGACACCGCACCACGTAATGCAGCATTGAATCTGCGTCGCATCGATGCGGCGACGGTTGCCTTGCGCCGTATCAAAAACCACAGCGCCACGTATGGGCTTGCGGTGATGCAACGAAAGTGAGCTTCAACGCGCGACAGCACCACGTGGTGGCTGCTCGCTACGTTTTGTTAGCCGCTCTGAATGGTATGCATGCGGCGTGGTGTCGGCCTATATGCCGCGGTGTCCGTGACGCAGATGACGTGGTGCTCCGTCGACGCGCAATAGTGCTTCTATGCATACCGTTAAAAGACATTTCGGTAGTGAGAAAGCAAGGGTTCCAATCAGTTTCTCATCATCGCGAACATGCAAAGGGGCCAGGTATTAACGTGCCGAAGCAATCAAAGATGCCGCGGCACGTGCGCTGCGGCGACAGGTGTTCCTTTTGCGAAGTTGCATGGCGCCACTGCGCCAGATACGGTGTCGGCTTGGCGAAGGTCGGTAGCGCCAGCGTCGCGATCACTGCCAGCGGCAACAGTTGATCGCGCTGCCACAGCGATGCAGCGGTATGTGCGCCGGCTTTCAGCATCACTCCGATCGCCGTGCCGACCAACAAAGAACGTTTCGAAAAATGTCCTATAACGCAGCCGCCAACCGACACGCCTGATTGATGGCGCGCTTGGCATCCAACTCGGCTGCCACGTCCGCACCTCCGATCAGATGTGGTTGCTGTCCATCGGATTGCAGCGCAGCAAGCAGTTCGCGGCGCGGTTCCTGCCCGGCGCAGACCACTACCATCCCGACGTCGAGCAACTGTTCGCTGCCGTCCACACGAATTCGCAGCCCTGCATCGTCCACGCCCAGATATTCCACGCCGCCAAGCATCTTGACGCCCTTGGCCTTGAGCGTTGCGCGATGGATCCAGCCGGTGGTCTTGCCCAGGCGTGCACCTGGTTTGCCCGGGCTGCGCTGCAGCAGCCAGACCTGACGAGCGGGGCGCTCGGGTTGCGGTTTGACTAATGCACCGCGTGTCTCGAAGTTGGGGTCCACGCCCCATTCGGCCATCCAGCGTGCCGGATCCAGCGTCGTCGATTCGCCTGCATGCACCAGAAACTCGCCGACATCGAACCCAATGCCGCCGGCACCGATGATCGCCACCTTGTCGGCGGCCACATGGCGGCCCAGTACCACGTCGAGATAGCTGACTACCATCGGGTGATCGGCGCCGGGGAAGTCCACCTTGCGCGGCTCGATGCCGGTGGCCAGCACCACCTCGTCGAAGTCCCTCAGATCGGCCGCTTGCACGTGGGTGTTCAGACGTAGCTGCACACCGGTCGCTTCGATGCGATGGCCGAAGTAGCGTAACGTCTCGTTGAATTCTTCCTTGCCCGGGATGCGCTTGGCTACGTTGAACTGGCCGCCGATTTCCGTGGCGGCCTCGAACAAGGTCACGCGGTGGCCGCGCTCGGCCGCCACCGTCGCGCAGGCTAGGCCGGCCGGGCCTGCGCCGACCACGGCGATGCGCTTGGACGTGCTGGTCGGCATGTAGATCAGCTCGGTTTCGTGTGCGGCGCGTGGGTTGACCAGGCAGGTGGCCAGCTTGTTGTCGAAGACGTGATCCAGGCAGGCCTGGTTGCAGGCGATGCAGGTATTGATGGTGTGCGACTGCCCAGCGCGGGCTTTGTTGGTCCACTGCGGGTCGGCCAGCAGCGGCCGGGCCAGCGACACCATGTCGGCCGCGCCATCGGCGAGGATGCGCTCGGCCACTTCCGGCATATTGATGCGGTTGGTCGCCACCACCGCAATGCGCAGATGCGGCTTGAGCTTGGCGGTCACGCCGGCAAATGCCGCACGCGGCACCGAGGTGGCGATGGTCGGAATGCGCGCCTCGTGCCAACCGATGCCGGAATTGATGATGGTTGCGCCGGCTGCTTGGATTGCCTGCGCCTGTGCCAGTATTTCCTGCCACTGGTTGCCGTCTTCAACCAGATCCACCAGCGACAGCCGGTAGATGATGATGAAGTCCGGCCCGCAGGCCTCGCGGATGCGCTGCACGATCTCCACCGCAAAACGCATGCGCTTTGCAGCATCGCCGCCCCAGGCATCGCTGCGCTGATTGGTGCGCGCTGCGGTGAATTCATTGATCAGATAGCCTTCCGAACCCATCACCTCGACGCCGTCGTATCCGGCTTCGCGCGCCAGCCGCGCCGCCCGCGCGTAAGCGGCGATCTGCCGGTCCACTGCACGTGCCGACAACGCGCGCGGGGTGAATGGGTTGATCGGTGCCTTGAGCCTGGACGGCGCTACCGACAGCGGGTGATAGGCATAGCGCCCGGCATGCAGCAGCTGCAGGCAGATCTTGGCGCCGTGTTCGCGCACCGCTCGGGTGATCTGGCGATGCGGGCGCACCTCCCAAGGCCACGACAGCTTGCCGCCAAACGGCTTGAGCCAGCCGACCACATTCGGCGAGAACCCCCCTGTGACGATCAGGCCCACACCGCCGGCGGCGCGCTCGGCGAAATAGGCAGCCAGCTTCGGGAAATCGCGCGCACGGTCTTCCAGCCCCGTATGCATCGATCCCATCAGGACGCGGTTGCGCAGTTGCGTGAAGCCCAGATCGAGCGGCGTGAACAGGTGCGGGAAGGGAGGGGCGGACAGGCCGGTGGCGGGCGACATGGCATGGATACGCTGGCGTACGGAGTGCGCACGATGCAGGCAAACAGAGTTTTCGGCAAGTTTTGACGCGCACTGCCGATGGTGTGGGCGATTTGCAAGCCCACGCAATGCAGCACTCGAACTCAACAACAAGCGCCAATTACCAACCCGCCAGCACCAACTTACCGATGGTGCTGCCGCTTTCCAACCGACGATGCGCCTCGCGCAACTGTTGCGCATTGATCGGCGACAGCGTTTCGGTATGCGTGGTACGCAACTCGCCCGCATCGATCAGGCTGGCGGCGCGATTGAGGATGCGGTGCTGCTCGACCATGTCATCGGTCGCATAGCGCGAGCGGGTGAACATCAATTCCCAGTGGATGCCGATGCACTTGGATTTGTATGGGTCGCCGATCGACAGCGGTCCGCGCGGTTCCACGATCAATCCCACGTGTCCCTGCGGTGCCAGGATCTCGCCTAGTTGCTGCCAGTAACGATCGGTGTCGGCCAGATTGAGCGCCGCATCCACCATCTCCAGGCCCAGCGCCCGCAATTGCGGATGCAGCGGCTGGTGATGGTCGATTACATGCTGCGCGCCCATCTGCCGCACCCACTCGATGGTCTCCGGGCGCGAGGCGGTGGCGATCACCGTGAAGCCTGCATGCCGCGCCAACTGGATCGCGATCGAGCCCACGCCGCCCGCGCCGCCGATGATCAATAAGTGCTTACCGCGATTGCGTGCGCCGTCGAAGGCGAAGGGCATGCGCTGGAACAACAGCTCCCACGCAGTCAATGTGGTCAACGGCAAGGCAGCGGCCTGGGCGAAGCTGAGCGAGGTTGGCTTGCAGCCGGCAATACGCGCGTCGACCAGCTGGAACTGCGCGTTGCTGCCTGGCCGCCCGATGTCTCCTGCGTAGTAGACCTCGTCGCCGACCGCAAAGGCGGTGACCTCCGAGCCCACCGCTTCGATCACGCCGGCTGCGTCATAGCCCAGGATCTTCGGCGCATCCAGGGTCTGCGGTTTGGGCGCGCGCACTTTGGTATCGACCGGATTCAACGCGATCGCTTCCACGCGTACCAACAAGTCATACCCCGAGGGGGCTGCGGGCGACGGGAGGTCCATGTCGAGCAGCGACTCGGGATCGTCGATCGGAAGATGGCGGGTGAGTGCGACAGCTTTCATCGGAGGACTCCTGGTGGGGAGTTCAGGGTGCTTTGTAGCGCAAGTCGCCTGCAACTACCGGCCCCGCAATTCAGCTCAGGCGGGACTTGGCGTTCACCAATATGGGTTTGGCGCCACGCTACAACTCATGACAACCCGTCTAGTTGGAAGCGTATTCAGCGGCTTGGTTAGGCTACGGTTCATGCGTGTAGAATGTCCGAACTGAGCGCTCGGTCCTTTCCTTCATCAAACTGTATACGTAGTATCGCGTGGGATTGCGGGGTCTGGTGATTGCTTTCACATGTTATATGACCGTTAACGCGATCTTCACTGAGCCCGGCTTAATCTGCGCCCCGATGGCTCTTGATGTGACGAGCATCTTTACCAAGAACGACGCCTCTATCGGTTTATCTCCCAAAGAAGGAGCTGTATAAATGAACAAGAAAATTCTCACTGCCGCGTTGCTTGGCGGTCTGGCAGTTGCCCAGGCTGCGTCCGCGCAGGAGTTCGATGACCGTTGGTACCTGACCGGTAGCGCTGGCTTCAACTTCCAGGACAGTGATCGTCTGACCAATGATGCCCCGTTCGTCACCCTGGGTCTGGGCAAGTTCGTCAGCCCGAACTGGTCGATCGACGGCGAGCTGAACTATCAGAATCCGAATTTCGATGCCAATCAGGATCAGAACTGGAGCCAGTACGGCATCTCGTTCGACCTGCGCCGCCACTTCATCCAAGAAGGCCGCGGTTGGAACCCCTACTTGCTGTTCGGCCTGGGCTATCAGCGTTCGGAAGAAGAGTTCGACGCAACGCCGAACCCGGTTTCGCCGGGCCAGCAGAAAAACGGCAACTTTGCCGCCAAGGCTGGTGTCGGTCTGCAAACCACCTTCGACAAGCGCATCGCCGTGCGTGCCGAGTTGGCCTACCGCGCTGACTTCAACGACCAGAGCGTTGCTGCTCCGCAGGAAGACTGGTTCGGCGACGTGCTGGCCTCGGTCGGCGTCGTGATCCCGTTGGGACCGGCTCCGTCGACCGCTCCGCCGCCGCCGCCGGCTCCGGTCGCACCGAGCTGTGCAGACCTTGATGAAGACAATGACGGCGTCAACAACTGCGACGACAAATGCCCCGCTTCGCAGCCTGGCCAGACCATCGGCCCGGACGGCTGCCCGGTTCCTGTGTCGATCGACCTGAAGGGCGTGAACTTCGACTTCAACAAGGCGACCCTGCGTCCGGACGCTGTGTCGATCCTGACCGAAGCGACCGAGATCCTGAAGCGTTACCCCGACCTGAAGGTCGAGGTTGCTGGTCACACCGACTCGAAGGGTAGCGACGCGTACAACCAGAAGCTGTCTGAGCGTCGCGCGACTGCCGTGTACGACTACCTGACCAAGAACGGCGTCGATGCGTCGCGTCTGGTTGGCCCGATCGGCTACGGCGAGAGCCGTCCGATTGCTCCGAACGCCAACCCGAATGGTTCCGACAATCCGGAAGGCCGCGCGAAGAACCGTCGTACCGAGCTGAACGTCCAGAACTAATTGGACCGCTAGTTTGCTGCATACAAAACCCGGCCTTGCGCCGGGTTTTGTCTTTGTAGAGAACCCAACATGTGTCATCAACCAGCGCCAATCCTGTCTGTGTTGCCATCCAGGCACGGTTCCGGTTGAAACAGCGTTCATCGCTGCCTACACTCGCCGCGCAATACCACACTCATAATTGGAAGAACCCGATGCTGCGTACCGCCACGGCAGGATTGCTCTGTTTCGCTTTGATTCCCGCCGCCTACGCCGTTACGAACTGTGCCGGCAGCACGGTGTCCCCGCCGCTGCCGTTGCCTGCCACCGTCATTGCGCCAGCGGCCGCCGAGTTCTACACCCGCAGCGTGCAACTGGGCATGCCTACCGGCGTGCTGGCGCAGCCTTATAGCAACGAGCAATCGGTGGATCGCGTGCTGCTGCGTTTGCGTGTGGAAGGCTGTCAGGACCTGACCAAGGTCATTGCGCCTGGCGGCACCGTCAACCCAAACGATCCGGCCGCCTACAAGGCCACCACCGCGTTCGACAACACGCCGTGGCGCTTCGACATGAGCCAGAACGGCAAGCGCATGACCGCCGAGGAATTCGATGCCTGGATGAAGGCGCGCGGAGTGCGCGTGGTCAAGGCACTCCCGGTGGCCGCCCCGGCTCCGGCTGCTGCAACCGCGACACCTGCTGTCGATGCCAAGTCGGTCGAAAACAAGTAAACGGCACGGTCGGGACGGCATGACTCGGCGGCCTGCGCCGGCCACGTCCCGGCGATGTCGCCGTGGCCCGCTATCGGCAAGCGCTTCACGCGCTTCTGGTGCAGGGCCTGCTGCCACTGCGCCACGCTATGGACTGGCGCGCGTGTTGTCCAAGCTTGGTGTATGTTCGCGTACTGAAGCGACGCGCTGGATCGCCGAAGGGCGCGTCAGTGTGTCCGCACGCGTGGTGCGCGACCCCGAATTTCCGATCCGCGCAGATCAGCAGTCCAGCATCGCCGTCGATGGGCAGCCGCTGGCCCAGCCGGCGCGCTGCTATCTAATGCTCAACAAGCCGCGTGGGGTTGTCACCAGCGTGCGCGACGAGCATGGCAGGGACACGGTGTATCGCTGTTTCGATGGCGCTGGGTTGCCGTGGATCGCCCCGGTCGGGAGGTTGGACAAAGCCAGCGAAGGCTTGCTGCTTTTCAGCAACGACTCGCAATGGGCGGCGGCGGTGACCGACCCCGCGACCGGGCCGGACAAGACCTATCACGTGCAGATCGATTGCTGCCCGAGTGCAGAGCAGTTGGCGCAATTGCAAAGCGGTGTCATCGATCCTGATCCTGATGGCGATCGCACGCTGTTGCGCGCCAAACGGGTCAGTCTGCTACGCGAAGGCGAGCGCAATGCATGGCTGGAGATCGTGCTGGATGAAGGCCGCAATCGGCAGATCCGCCGCTTGCTGGCTGCGGCTGAGATCGGCGTGCTGCGCTTGGTGCGGGTGGCGATCGGCGCGCTGGCCATGGGTGAGTTGGGCAAAGGTGCGTGGCGGATGCTCAGCGCAGAGGACGTTAGGGCGCTGATGTTGGGTCCCGCCAGCGCGCCAGACGTGCGTTGAGCAAAGCGCTCACCACTTCAAAGGCGCGTGTGTCGCCAGCGCCGTTGGAATCGTGGCGACGGCCTTTGGCGTGATTGCAACCGGCACAGGCCAAGGCGAGATTGCGTGCCGCATTCGCATCGTCGCCGACCAGTGCGCAAAGTTCTGCCGCAGCGCGACGGCCGAACCAGGCTTGCGGCACCACGTGTTCCAGCGTGGCGTGTCCAAGCGGTTCGCCGTCGGCGCGCACCTGCAGGCGCCGACGGCAATGCAGGCAACGCGTATCCCAGTTGCCGTCGAACAAGTGCGCCTGCGCATCGGTCCGCGCCGCCAGCAGTAGCCGTTGGCGCAGGACCGTGCGCATCAGTCTTTGATGACGTCGAGTTCGTGCCCGATCTTGATGAACGCGGCGATCGCCTGATCCAGGTGTTCACGGGTATGCGCGGCACTGATCTGGATGCGGATGCGCGCCTGGCCTTTGGGCACCACCGGGAAGAAGAAACCGATCGCGTAGATGCCTTCTTCCAGCAGGCGCTCGGCGAACTTTTGCGCCAGCGGTGCGTCGAAAAGCATCACCGGGCTGATCGGATGCACGCCGGGTTTGACGTCGAAGCCGGCGCCGCTCATACGCTCGCGGAAGTAGCGGGTGTTCTCGACCAACCTGGTGCGCAGCGCGCCGGCGGCTTCCAGCATCTCGAACGCCTTGATGCCGGCGGCCACTACATGCGGCGGCAGTGAATTGGAAAACAGATAGGGGCGCGAGCGCTGGCGCAGCAGTTCGATTACTTCGCGCTTGGCGGTGGTGAAGCCGCCCAGGGCGCCGCCCATTGCTTTGCCCAGCGTGCCGGTGAAGATGTCGATCTGGTCCAGCACGCCCTTGACCTCGGCCGAGCCGCGGCCGGTTGCGCCGAGAAAGCCGGTGGCGTGGCATTCGTCGATATGTACGAGTGCGTTGTACTTGCGCGCCAACGCGGTGATTTCATCCAGCGGGGCGATAAAGCCATCCATCGAGAACACGCCGTCGCTGGTGATCAGTTTGGTCTTGCAGCCAGCGGCATCGGCGGCCTGCAACTGCGCTTCCAGATCGGCCATATCGCAGTTGGCGTAGCGGAAGCGCTTGGCCTTGCACAGACGCACGCCATCGATGATCGACGCATGGTTGAGCGCGTCGGAAATGATCGCATCGTGCTCGCCGAGCAGCGGTTCGAACAGGCCGCCGTTGGCGTCGAAACAGGCCGCGTAGAGAATCGTATCTTCGGTTCCGAAGAAGTTGGCAATGGTGCCTTCGAGCTGTTTATGCAGATCCTGGGTGCCGCAGATGAAGCGCACCGAGGCCATGCCGAAGCCGTGGGTGTCCAGCGCATCCTTGGCGGCCTGGATGATGTCGGGGTGGTCGGCCAGGCCCAGATAGTTGTTGGCGCACAAGTTGAGCACGCTGCGACCATCGGCCAAAGTGATCCGGGCAGACTGCGGGCCGGTGATGATGCGCTCGGACTTGAACAAGCCTTGGGACCGGATCGTTTCCAGTTCGGCGGCGTAGTGGGCGGTCAGCGCGGCGGGAGCATTGGCCATGTCGATTGCAATAGCAGAAATGAGGAGTAATTCTAATGATCACAGTGGCATACCACTACGTCATGCAAAAATCGGCATAAGCGGCGGCGTGGATGTCATTTTACCGGCTGCGTGCCGGTGCGCAGCATGGCATGCTTGCTGTTCAGCTTCGCCCAACCGGCCAGGAGATTGCTGTGCCCCACCCCCGCTTCCGCCTTGTTTCGACCCTCTTATGCAGCTTTCTGGCCCTGGCCGGCACGGCTGCGGCACGCGACATCGGTCTGCTCAATGTGAGCTACGATCCCACCCGCGAGTTCTATCGCGACTACAACACCGCCTTTGCCGCGCAATGGAAGCAGCAGCATCCGCATGACACGGTCACCGTAGAGACCTCGCATGGCGGCTCCGGCAAGCAGGCGCGCGCGGTGATCGACGGTATCGAGGCCGATGTGGTGACGCTGGCGTTGGCCTATGACGTGGATGCGATCGCCGAGAAGGCCAAGCTGATCGACAGCGATTGGGAGACGCGTCTGCCCGACAACAGCGCGCCGTACACCTCGACGATTGTGTTTCTGGTGCGCAAAGGCAATCCGAAAAACATTCACGACTGGCCGGACCTGCTGCGCTCGGGCGTCTCGGTGGTGACGCCCAACCCCAAGACCTCCGGCGGCGCGCGCTGGAACTACCTGGCCGCCTGGGCCTACGCAGACCATATCTTCAAGGGCGACCGCGAGCGCATCGTGCGCTATATGCAGGCATTGTTCCGCAACGTGCCGGTGCTGGACACCGGCGCGCGCGGCGCCACCACGACGTTCGCGCAGCGTGGCATTGGCGATGTGCTGCTGGCCTGGGAAAACGAGGCGCTGCTGGCGCGCGAAGAACTGGGCAAGGACAAGTTCGAGATCGTGGTGCCGAAGCTGTCGATCCTGGCCGAGCCATCGGTGGCGCTGGTCGACAAGAACGTCGACAAACACGGCACCCGCGACGTGGCCGAAGCCTACCTGCGCTATCTGTACGCGCCGGAAGGCCAGAAGTTGGCGGCCAAGCATTTCTATCGCCCGCGGCATCCGGAATTTGCCGATGCGGCAGACCTGGCGCGTTTCCCTGACATCAAGCTGGTGACCATCCGGCAAGCGTTCGGGTCATGGGACAAGGCGCAGCAGGAACACTTCACCGACGGTGGCGTGTTCGATCAGATCCAGGCCAACAAGTAGGCAATGCAGATGCCGGTTGCACCCCTTGCACCCCATCCAGTGCATTCATTGCGCCGGCGCGTCATGCCAGGGCTGGGCTTGAGCTTGGGAATCACCTTGACCTGGCTGGGATTGATCGTGCTGATCCCGCTACTGGGTATCTTCCTCAAGACCAGCGGATTGGGCTGGGATGGCCTGTGGCGGGTGTGGAGCGAGCCGCGCGTGCTGTCGGCGCTGCGGGTGAGCTTCGGCACCGCGTTCGTGGCTGGCGCCTTCAATGCGGTGATGGGGACCTGGGTGGCGTGGGTATTCGTGCGCTACAGCTTTCCCGGCAAGCGCTTGTTCGACGCGGTGATCGACCTGCCGTTCGCGTTGCCGACCGCTGTGGCCGGTATCGCCTTGACTGCGTTGTACGGCGGCAATGGTTGGGTTGGCCGTTGGCTGGAAGCGATCGGCATCAAGGTGGCCTACACCCAACTGGGTATCGTGCTGGCGCTTGTATTCGTGGGCCTGCCGTTCGTGGTACGGGTGGTGCAGCCGGTGCTGGCCGAGAGCGAGCGCGAACTGGAAGCGGCTGCCGCCACGCTGGGCGCGTCGCGCTGGCAGACGGTGTGGCGGGTGGTATTGCCGGGACTCTGGCCGGCAGTCTTGACCGGGTTTGCGCTGGCGTTCGCGCGCGGCGTGGGTGAATACGGCTCGGTGATCTTCATTGCCGGCAACCTGCCCAACTCCACCGAAATCGCACCGCTGCTGATCACCATCCGGCTGGAAGAATTCGACTACGCTGGCGCCACCGCAATCGCAGCGGCGATGTTGCTGCTGTCGTTTGTGATCTTGTTGCTGGTCAATACGTTGCAGGCACGCCTGCTGCGCTATCAACGGAGACCCGCATGAACGATATTGTTTCGTCGCTGCCCTCCATGCAGCAGACACATGCGGCGACCACGCAAGCGCGCCGCATCACCGACTCGGCTACCAACGAGCCGCGCTGGGTGCAGTGGCTGATGATTCTGGGCGCATTGGTCTTCTTGCTGGCGTTCCTGCTGCTGCCGCTGGTGCTGGTGTTTGCCGAGGCCTTGCGCGGCGGCTGGG
Source organism: Xanthomonas fragariae (assembly GCF_017603965.1). Taxonomy (NCBI): domain Bacteria; kingdom Pseudomonadati; phylum Pseudomonadota; class Gammaproteobacteria; order Lysobacterales; family Lysobacteraceae; genus Xanthomonas; species Xanthomonas fragariae. The sequence goes on from NZ_CP071955.1 coordinate 1,004,103, forward strand.
AGACATTCCTGCGCGCGGTTGTCGACCCGGACGCGTTGTCGGCGATCAAGCTGACCCTGATCGTGACCGCGATCGTGCTGCCGTTGAATCTGGTGTTCGGCGTGGCGGCGGCGTGGGCGGTGAGCAAGCACCAGTTCGCTGGCAAACGCCTGCTGATCAGCCTGATCGACTTGCCGTTTTCGGTCTCGCCGGTGGTGGCAGGTTTGATTTTCGTGCTGATCTTCGGCCGCAGCGGCTGGGCGTGGCCGTTGATCGACGAAGGCTGGCACGTGCCGTTACCGTTGCTTGGCGAAACGCTGATCCAGCTGCCACGGGTCGTGTTTGCGCTGCCGGGGATTGTGCTGGCGACAACCTTCGTGACCTTTCCCTTCATCGCGCGTGAGCTGATGCCGCTGATGGAGCAGCAGGGCAGCGATGAAGAGCTGGCCGCGCTGAGCCTGGGCGCGAACGGCTGGCAGATGTTCTGGCGGGTGACACTGCCCAATATCCGTTGGGGTCTGTTGTACGGCGTGCTGTTGTGCGCGGCGCGCGCGATGGGCGAGTTCGGTGCGGTGTCGGTGGTGTCCGGGCATATCCGCGGCCGTACCAATACGCTGCCGCTGCACGTGGAAATTCTCTACAACGAATACGCCTACAGCGCAGCGTTCGCATGCGCCTCGCTGCTGGCATTGACCGCGCTGCTGACGCTGGCGCTAAAAACGTATGTGGAATGGCGGCATGGCGATTCGCTTGCCGCCAACCACCGCCACTGAGGTGAACATGGGCATTCGCATCCACCGCCTGCGCAAGCAGTTCGACACGTTTACCGCGCTGGAAGACATCACCTTGGACGTGCGCCAGGGCGAATTGCTGGCCTTGCTGGGGCCGTCAGGCTCGGGCAAGACTACCTTGCTGCGCATCATGGCCGGGCTGGAGCACGCCGATGGCGGGCAGGTGCTGTTCGGCGACGAAGACGCCACTCGCATGAGCGTGCAGTCGCGCCGGGTCGGGTTCGTGTTCCAGCACTACGCGCTGTTCAAGCACATGGACGCGTTCGAAAACATCGCTTTCGGGTTGCGGGTGCGGCGCGGCAACGAGCGTTGGCCCGAAGCGCGCATCCGCGCACGCGTCGAGGAATTGCTTGCGCTGGTGCAATTGCAGGGTCTGGAGCAGCGCTATCCCACTCAACTGTCCGGTGGCCAGAGGCAGCGCGTGGCGTTGGCGCGTGCGCTGGCGATCGAACCGCGCGTGCTGCTGCTGGACGAGCCCTTCGGTGCGCTGGATGCGCAGGTGCGTCGCGACCTGCGCCGCTGGCTGCGCGAACTGCACGAACGCACAGGCCTGACCACGGTCTTCGTTACTCATGATCAGGAAGAAGCGCTGGAGCTGGCCGACCGGGTGGCGATCCTCAACCATGGCCGCATTGAGCAACTCGACACCCCGGCGCTGATCTACGACAAGCCGGCCTCGCCGTTCGTGTACTCATTCGTGGGCGCGGTGAACCGCATTCCCGGCCTGCTGGCGCAGGGTCAGATCCGGGTGGCGGGTCACGTGTTGCCTGCAGCCAGCGCCGCGCTCGCGGCTGGCCCTGTCGAGGTCTACGTACGGCCGGAAGATCTGGTGCCTGACGCCGCCGGTTGGCCGGCAACGGTGGCCTGGTCGCAGCGCAGCGGGGCGCGCTTGCGCCTGCGCGCAACGCTGCAGCCGGAAGGCAACGAGGTGGAAGTGGAGCTGCCGGCCTCGGCAGGGAGTTTTCAGCCTGGGCAGCAGTTGCGGCTGGCAGCGCGGCATTACGGCGTCTTTCCGGCGTGATTCAACACCAACCGGAGTCGGTATTTGATTGGGGATTGGGAAGTAGAGATCAGGGAGTCGCAAGGCATGCGGCGCCGTTCGCTTTGGCCGTTACAAATCACCCAATCCCGAATCCCGAATTTAGTGCATCGAGATTCCGCGCAGGCGGTCGATAGGACACAGCCCTGGCACGCACCATCAGTTTCCAAATGATGTGCGCTGGATCAAGCGAGCGCGACTTTTATGTTGCGCTGCAATGAAAGTTGGACTAATTAAGTCATGGCAGCACCACTTCGCGCCACCCTACCACCCCATCGTTTCCAGGAGATGCCCAATGAAGCCGTCCCCACTCGCTTGTTGTCTGTCGTTGTTGTTCGTAGGTGTTGTTCCATTGGCGCAGGCGCAAGACCAAGCAGCGCCCGCCTCGCCGTTCAGTGGCACCTTTGCGGTGACCAGCGACTATCTGTTCCGCGGTATCTCGCAGACCAATGAAGAGCCCGCGTTTCAGCCCGGATTGACCTACAAGACGCCGTTCGGGCTGTACATCGGCACCTGGGCATCCAACGTCGCCGGCGACCCGGATTGGGAAGTGGACGGCTTTGTCGGCTACAACACCGACCTAGGCACCAATTGGAACTTCGACGTGATGGTCAACCGCTACCAGTTTTTGGGAGCAGCCGCGTCCAGCTATTCCGAGTTGATCACCAAGACCACGTTGCTGAAGACTTACAGTCTCACCGTTGCCTACACCAACGATCTGTACGGCACCCAGACCGATGGCTATTACTATGCGCTGGATGCCAACTGGTCGTTGCCGCACGACTTCACTTTCGGTGCGCATGCGGGGCACAGCGTTTATACCTCCGTGCTGAGTCAGGTGGACCACGACTACAACGATTTTGGAGTGACCGTGGGCAAGGCCTTCGGTCCGCTCGGGTTGAGCGTGGGCTATTACGACACCAACAAAGCGGCAGAATTCGGCTTCGGTCGACAGAATTCGCAGAGCCATCTGGTAGCTACTGCGACGGTCACCTGGCCATAAGGGCGATCCATTGAGAGCGTGCTGACGCCTGCGCTGCTGCGCAGAGCTACCCGCCTGCGCTGCTCGACGACGATGCGGGCCTGTGCCGCGTCTCTGTTTGTTCGGGCAGCGATACCAGGTGCGTGCGGCCATCATCGCTGACGACGTCGTTGTCGATAATCCAGCGGTGAGACACACACAAGGCGCCTTGTGTGTGTCTCACGTGTCGGTTGATCAGTTCCAGCTCAACACGACCTTTCCGGCCTTGCCTTCTTCCATCAGGTCGAAACCCTTTTGGAAATCGTCGATCGGCAACTGGTGGGTCAGCACCTTGTGCAGCGGGAAACCCGACAGCACCAGCTGGGTCATCTTGTACCAGGTCTCGTACATCTTGCGGCCGTAGATGCCTTGCACGGTAAGGCCCTTGAAGATGATCTTGTCCCAATCGCAGCCGGCGCCGCGCGGCATGATGCCGAGCATGGCGATCTTGCCGCCGTGGTACATGCAGTCGAGCATGTCGTTGAACGCGCGCGGATTGCCGCTCATTTCCAGGCCCACGTCGAAGCCTTCCATGTGCAGGTCGGCCATGACGTGCTTGAGCGAGGTCTTGGACACGTTGACCACGCGCGTAGCGCCCATGTCGGCGGCCAGCTTGAGGCGGAAGTCGTTAACGTCGGTGACCACCACATTGCGTGCGCCGATGTGCTTGCAGATACCCGCCGCAATGATCCCGATCGGGCCGGCGCCGGTGATCAGTACGTCCTCGCCAATGACATCGAACTCCAGCGCGCAATGCGCGGCGTTGCCATAGGGGTCGAAAAACGCGGCCAGTTCGGACGGAATCTGATCGGTGATCGGCCACAGGTTGCTGGACGGCATCACCATATATTCGGCAAACGCACCGTTGATGTTGACGCCGATGCCCACCGTATTGGGGCACAGATGCTGGCGGCCGCCGCGACAGTTGCGGCAATGTCCGCACACGATGTGGCCTTCGGCCGACACCCGCTGGCCGACTTGGTAACCGGTCACCGCCGAACCGAGCTCGGCCACGCGGCCGACGAACTCATGGCCGATGGTCAGGCCGGGCTTGATTGTGCGTTGGCTCCACTCGTCCCACCGATAGATATGCAGATCGGTGCCGCAAATCGCGGTCTTTTCCAGCTTGATCAGCACCTCGTTGGGGCCGGGCGTCGGCACGGGGACCTGTTCCAGCCAGATGCCTTTGTTCGCTTCGCGCTTGACCAGCGCCTTCATCGTCTGCGCCATCTTGCCGGACCTGCTGAGTGAAAGTAATTCGACGATTATATGCGGGGTGCGCCTCAGAGACCTGCGCTAGCCAGCGATGCCAAACGCGTCGCCGCGCGCCAGGAAGGTGAACCGCCGACTGCCGAATGCAGAGCTAGTGCCAGAGCCAGTGCCTTCCGTATCCTCACCTCAACTACCGCTGCGTGCCCAGGCCTGCGCTGCGACGCAGGCGCTCCCAGCCCCGCGTCGATGGCGCGCCGCGCAGTGCCTTTTCGCCCCCGGCAGGAGCGGGACTAAGAGCGGCTAACAAAACGTAGCGAGCAGTCGTCAGGTGGGTGCGGACGGCGCAGCACAGGAACGGCAGTGTACGCGTGGTACATGCCGATTCCGAGCACCGGCCGCGCCCGCCTGGCGGTGAGCGCAGTCGTTTTGTTAGCCGCTCTAATACAGTGGCGCTGTTACGCGCCGATTGCTCAGAACTTCACATCCAGACTCATGAAGTACTGCCGTGGTGCGCCCACCACCATGGTCTGGTTATAGCCGTCCGGATCGGAGGCCACGTAGCCGTTGGTGCCGGTGCTTGCGAAATAGCGTTTGTCGGTGAGGTTGGTGATGTTGAGCGCCAGCGCCACATCGGCCACCCCGCCCACGCGACCGAAGTCGTAACGCGCGCCCGCATTGAACAACCAATACGAAGGCACCTGCGAATCGTTGAGGAAGGTGATGTAGCGTTTGTCGACATACTTGCCGTCCAGGTCCAGGCGCAGGTTGCCAAGCTGGTAGCTGGCGCTGGAGGAGAACATCAACGCCGGGATGCCGACCACGTCTTTACCGGAGGTGGCGACCAGGCCGTTGTTGAGGTAATCGTCCTGATAGCGCGAGCGATTCCACGACAGCGAGTTCAACCAGCTCAGGCCTTCGACCGGGCGCCACATCAAGGCTAGGTCCGCACCGGCGCTATGCACGGCGCCGACATTGCTCAGGATCGAGGCGCAGGTCTGCACTGCAGTACACGGCGAAGTGGTCAGCAGGCGGTTGGAGAACTTGGTGAAATAAGCGTCGGCCGAAAGCTGGAATTGCGCATCCTGCACGCGGTAGCCCACCTGCACGGTCTGCGATTGTTCCGGCTCCAGCGTGGATCGGCTGCGGTTGAAGGCCGCTTGCGAAGTGGCGAACGGAGTGAAGCCGAATGCGGCGATGTTCTTGCTGTAGGACGCGTAGATGTCCTGGCGATCGTCGAGTTTGTAGTTCACGCCGACCTGCGGCAGAAAATGACCTTCGGCGCGAATGCGGCCCTGTGCCAGCGCGGTGGTCGGCACCAGCGATTGCGCGCGCGTGGTGGTGCTGAGCGCCTTTGCGCCATAATTCAGCGTCAGGCGGTCATCGAGCAGGCGCACGGTGTCCTGCAGGTGCAGCATGCGGGTCTGCGTGGTGTAGCGTTGCAGGAAGTCGCGACGGAACGGGGTCTGCGTTTCGTACACGTTATACAGCGAGGTATAGCCCTGGTTACCGAGCGCAAAATAATTGCGCTGCTGCGTGGTACGTGCGTTTTCTGCCCACACGCCGGCTTCCAGATCGTGGTTGCCCAACGACCACTTCAATGCGCTGGTGCCGCCGAAACGAGTCAGGCCGTAGTCGGTGGTACGCATCGATACCGGGATCTGCGCCGAGGTCGGTACATACGGTGTCGCCCACTGACCTTCGCCACGATTGCCGTGGTAATAACCGGTGGCATCGAGCGTGGCGCCGCCGAACACGAACGTGCCTGACAGCCCTGCCAGGTTGTCGCGACGCAAACCGCCGCCAGCGTAGTAACTGGCATCGAGCCAGCTGTAATCGCTGGGCAGGCCGGCTAGCGATTGCGGATAGCCGTTGGCCACCCCGCTGGTCGCGCCGGTGGTCTGGTAGGCGCGTGCCATCTGCACCGCGCTCGCCCAATCCGGCTGCAGATAATCGTAGTCCCAGCCCAGCGCACGCTGGCTGGTCAACGACAGATCCATGTAGTCGTATTCCTTACGGCGCGATGTGTCCAGAAACAGGCTCAAACGGTTGCCGTCGCCCCATTGGTACACGGTCTTGAGGTTGGCCTGCTCGGACTGCTGGTCGCCAAAGCCTTTCCACTTGTCGGTACTGGCGTTGGCGTAGGACAGGTATGCCGACAAGCCATTGCGATCGCCGGTGTCGCCGCGCACGAAAGTGCGTCGTGTGGCATCGCTGCCGACCGTCTGCACCAGCCGCAGGCCGGGCGTGGTCTGCGGATCGGCCGAATAAAACTGCATGGTGCCGCCGAGATTGGTGTTGGATGCGGTGCCGAGCGCGCCGGCACCTTGCGCAATTTCCACCGAGCCGAGATTTTCCGAAATGATGGCGCGGGTGATGTGCAGGCCATTGGTCACGCCGTAGCTCATATTGCCGAGCGGAATGCCGTCGAGCGTGTAACCCAACCGGCTCTGATCGAAGCCGTGCAACGTCACCTGCGTGGACCATTCGTAGGTGCCGAACGGATCGGCCGACTGGAACTGCACGCCCGGTAGTTTCTCGACTGCCTTGAAGGCGCTGCTGCCCGGTGTCAACTGCTCGATGTCCTGCCGGCTGATGCGCTGCACCTGACGGGTGCTGCCTTGCGACACCACGTTGATCGCATCCAGTTGGGTAGCGTTGGTTGCGGTATCGGCACCGGTTGCCTGTGCATCGGCAACCGGTGTGTCGGCAATCGCAACCGGATCGGCAACCGGCGTGGTGGCCTGCGCCATGACGGGAAGCAGGGCCGCCAGGGCAAGCGCCAGCGGGGTGACGTGAAAGCGACGAGCGGAAGTCATAGGGGAGTCCTGTTGGGGCACGGCTTGAGAGCGGACGCACGGTGCAGAACCGGCGTTTCGTGACGCAGATTGTCAATGAATCATGAAAAATTGATGACGGTCACTTTCGCAAAACTGTCGCAATCGCCCGCTATACGTGTTGTCTCCAGCCGCGCTGCGCGGCAACGCACACGCATTCTGGTAGGCCCTGCACCCATGACGTCTTCCCCATCGCGCCGTAATTTCCTCAAGCGCGTCGCCGCGCTGACCGCTGCCGGCGCCTTGCCGTCCTCGATCGGCCGTGCACTCGCGCTGCCGGCCAACTCGCGTACCGGCACGCTGCGCGACATCGAGCATGTGGTGATCCTGATGCAGGAAAACCGCTCCTTCGATCATTACTTCGGCGCACTGCGCGGCGTGCGTGGCTTCGGCGACCCGCGCCCGCTACAGTTGCGCGATGGTCACCCGGTGTGGAGTCAGCCGGCAGCCGATGGTCGCCGCCTGCTGCCATTCGCGTTCGACTCGCAAAACACCTGCGCGCCGTTGATCAAGAGCCTGGATCACTCCTGGAAAGCCGGACACGGGCAAGACCCGGCGCGCTGGGCCGAATACGACGCCTGGGTGCCTTACAAGGGTGAATTGACGATGGGCTATTTCCAGCGTCACGACATTCCGTACTACCACGCACTGGCCGATGCCTTCACCATTTGCGATGGCTATTTCTGCTCGTTGCATGGGCCGACCAATCCCAATCGCATGTATCTGTTCACTGGCACCAGCGGCCCGAGCGTGGGAAATGTCGGTGCGCAAGCGGTGACCAATGCCGACGATGGCAACTCCACTGCCGACATGTTGCGCGACAAGCCCGGTTATGCCGCGATGGACTGGATGACGTACGCGCAACGTCTGCAGGCCGCGGGTGTGGATTGGCGCGTGTACCAGGAGTACGACAACTTCGGCTGCAATCCGCTGGCGTATTTTTCGCACTATCGCGATCTGCAACCCAGCGACGAACGCTATCGGCGCGCACGTGCCTGCGTGCCCGGTTCCACTGCAGAGAATGCGGCCACCACGCAGGCCGATCATCTGGTCGCCGCAATTGCCGCCGATGTACAAGCCAACCGCTTACCGCAGGTGTCTTGGATCATTCCGCCGACTGCGTATTGCGAACATCCGGAAGCGCCGCCGGCCTACGGCGAATCGCTGGTCGCGCGTTTGATCGATGCGCTCACCAGCAATCCCGCCGTATGGGCCAAGACCGCGCTGATCATCAACTACGACGAGAACGACGGCTTCTTCGATCACGTGCCAGCGCCATTACCGGCGCTGGATGCAGGCATGGGCCGCAGCAATGTCGATACACGTGGCGAAGTCTACGAAGGTCTGCCGATCGGGCTGGGCATTCGCGTGCCAATGCTGGTGATCTCGCCGTGGACGCGCGGCGGCTGGGTCAATTCGCAGGTGTTCGATCACACCTCGGTGCTGCGTTTGCTGGAGCGCCGTTTCGGCGTCGCCGAGCCGAACATCAGCCCATGGCGTCGTGCGGTGAGTGGCGATCTCACCAGCGTGTTCGATTTCCGCAATCCCGATGATTCGGCACTGAGCGCATTTCCTGCGATCGCGGACTATCGTGCACGCACTGCGGCTATCGGCAACAAGCCGTTGCCGGTGCCGCCGATAGCGGCCAGCATGCCGCGGCAAGAACCCGGCCAACGTCCGGCGCGCGCGCTGCCGTACGCCTTGCAGGTGCATGCGCGCGTGCACAACGAAAACCACGTGCAGTTGCAGTTCGTCAACAGCGGTGCTGCTGCGGCCGCATTCAACGTCTACAGCAGCACTGCAAATGGCGGCCCTTGGTACTACACCGTGCTGCCCGGCACGCAGCTGGACGATGTGCCGGTCGGCGCTGCGCACAACGGCAGCTATGCATTGAGCGTGCATGGACCGAATGGATTCCTGCGCGAATTCGCTGGCGAACTTGCTGCCGCTGCGAGGCAATCGGCGGCGCCGTGGTTGGAGGCGCGGCAGGACGGCGAAGTGTTGGTGCTGGAGATCGGCAATGCCGGGCACCAGCCGTGCACGTTGCAATTGCGCGCGCTGGACTACGCGGCTCCGACCGTGCGGTCGTTGCCTCTGGCTGCAGGTCAGCGCGAAACCATCCGTCTGGCACTGGCCGCAAGCGATCACTGGTATGACGTTGTCCTCGATCAGCCGGGCGCGACATTCCGCCGCCGACTAGCCGGGCATCTGGAAACCGGCAAGCCTAGCCGCAGCGACCCAGCGTTCGGTCGCGTCTGAGTTGCTGATCCGCCACGTTCGCTTGCGCGGGCATCTGGCTGGCGCAAGCGGCGCGGATGGCCGCAAGGCAAGGAGGCGGGCGAAAAGCCCGCACCGTTTCGGTCATGCGTCGATAACAGCCATCCAACGCAAACCATGGAGAGCGCGGGGCTGTATCATGCCGCTCCCGTCTGGCCGCAAGGCACGTCGGTCCCTTCCCAAGGAATCTCTCGCGCATGCGCATCCTGCTTGCTCGTCACGGCGAGACGCCGTGGAACGCCGAAGGCCGTTACCAGGGCCAGATCGATATCCCGCTGTCGCCGGTCGGCGAAGGCCAGGCCGCTGCGCTCGGCGCACGCCTGCAATCGCTGCAGATCGACCGCGCGGTGGCATCGCCGCTGTCGCGCGCGCAGGCCACCGCCAAGCTCGCACTCGGCAGCACACGCGCGAGTCTGTTGCAGACCGATGCCGACCTGCAGGAAATCGCGCACGGGGAATGGGAAGGCCTGCTGGCCAGCGAGATCAACGACAAAGACCCGGCACGTCTGCGTGCCTGGCACAAAGAACCCGACACTGTGTTGATGCCTGGCGGCGAATCGTTGCGGCAGGTGCTCGACCGCAGCTGGCGCGGCCTGATGCGCGCGGCCGATGGCCTGGGCGCAGACGAGACCTTGCTGGTGGTCGCCCACGACGCGGTCAACCGCGTGATCCTGTGCAAGATTCTGGGCCTGCCACTGTCCAAGTTATGGACCTTCCGCCAGGCGCCGACCACGCTCAACCTGCTCCAAGGCGATGACGTGGATCACCTGGAAGTGGTACGTCTCAATGACTGCGCGCACCACACGCCGTTCTTTGGTGAAGCCAAGCATCGGGCGCTGTAAGTCTTCGATCGAAAAAGTGAAGGATCGACCTGTGGCGCGTAAGAGTGATAGCGCCGATATTGCTGGTCGGAAGCGTGCCGAGGGCATTACCGTTTTGGTACGCATATCGTCATGAGCGACTGAAGAAAATCACTGGCAAAGGGCTTGCTTGATATGCTCTTGGCGATCTTCGCGATGCCACTGCTATTTGGCTTTATGTGCTGGCTGTTGCCGGCCAGAGCCAGGCCGTGGATGTACACCCGCATTTGTCGACTCCCCGCAATTTCAGTGCCACAGAGAATGACAAGTCTGCGGTCGATGTTGATCACGGAACTCGGCGGGTGTTAGAGCGGCTAACAAAACGACTGCGCCGCCGCAAGGCGGGCGCGGCCGATGCAAAGAGCTGGGCGAGGCGGTTTGCCATGTTTGGTCGATCAATGTCGGCGATCTGAAGCAGGTAGTGCAGCGGTTTTCTGCGCCACGGGTCCCATTCTCCGGCAAACCTTGCAGCGAACTGATCCGGGCTGGACGGATCGGTATGGCCCGCGAGCACGCATTGCTGCGCCATCGCTGAGCGCCAGCAGACCCGCGCAGCCCCGAACGCTTTACGCTAAGCGGCGTAGCGGCAATACTCGCTGACCCGTCCAACCTTAAGTTTTGCCAATGCGCCAGGTTACGTCCGCTTCATCCGCCGCCGCCAAAGCCCAATTGTTGGAAGAGCTGCGCAAGCTCGAGCAGGAAGAAGCCCAACTGAAATATGCCCAGACGCTGGAAGCTTTCGATCAGGTCATCGAGGTGCTGACGCAGTTCGGCAGCCGTTTCAACACAAAGCAGAAATCCCAAATCGCTTCATTGGCCATGACCGGCAAGTCCAGGGGCAAGCTGTCGTCTACTGGCGAAGTCGTGGCCAAGTACTGGATTCCGCACTCCGGCGAGACCTGGTCTGGGCGTGGCCGCAAACCGCGTGCCTTCAAGGCATGGGAAGGCACCAGTTCTTACAAAGAATGGAAGGCCAATCACCCTGACAAGCCCTTCCCGCTGTATCCGGGCTGAGTTTTTCCGGTTTACAGCTATTTTGGGCAGTCTTGGATCGATAGGGCAATGCGTACAACGCGCTGCAGCGAATTTTTAGCGCATCAGGGCTTGAACGATGGTTATTTCTGTGCTTTGAGGGAGCAGGCAGTGGCGGTTGCTCGCGATAGGCGTGCTCTTTACATGCAATATCCTGCTTCTCCGGCGGCGTGTGTTTTGCTCGTCGATAAATGCTGATTACTGCATATCGCCGACCTGCATTGTTTTCGAAAGACTGCCGGTTTTATGCGTCGCACTGTATGCGGAAAGTTTGAGCATTTACGCCATAGACATCACTATTTTGACCAAAATCCGCAGCTTGAATCCATCGATCCGGCAGCATTGTGTCCGAGGATAGATCCATATCATGGAGTGAATTCAGGACAAGTGCCGTCGATTCAATTGAATGCGCCGCCCGCCCGCCCGCCCGCTCGGTCGTCGGCATTGGCCTGCGCAAAGCAGTGCTAAGACGAGGCTTCGCTTCCGAGCGATAAAAACGAAAAAGCTCGCTGCCCACCGCCGAACATCGGCAGGCAGCGAGCTTGTTTCACCGCTCAAGCGTTACTGATCGCTCTTGCACTCGAACACCGACACGCTGCGCGGCGGCGCCAGGAATTGGCTGGCGCCGGCCGGCATCATGTCCGCTTCCAATGCTTCGTCGGTCGATAGCACCAGCTTCCAGTGCAGCGGCTCCTCGGAGGAGGGAAGGGTGAAGGTCACACCCTCGTAGTAGGCGTTGATGACGATCAGTAAGGTCTCGTCATTGGCCAGTTCCTTGACGCCTGAAGTCTGTGCCTTGCCTTCCAGCAGCAAACCCACCGACCGCGCGCCGGCATCGGTCCAGTGCGCATCGTCCATTTCGGTGCCAACCGGATTGAGCCAGGTGAGATCGCACAGGCCGGCTTCTTGGTTGTATTGCCCATTGAGAAAGCGCCCGCGCGACAAGATCCGATAGCGCTTGCGCAACTTGGTCAGCGCCTTGACGAACTCGATCAGACGGCCATCGGTCGGGTCGTTCTCCCAATCCAACCAGGTGATTTCGTTGTCCTGGCAATAGGTGTTGTTGTTGCCGCCTTGCGACTGTGCGCGCTCGTCGCCAGCGAGCATCATTGGCGTGCCTTGCGACAACAGCAGCGTGGCGAGCAGATTCTTCATCTGCCGCTCGCGGATTTGCAGGATGTCTGCGTTATCGGTCTGGCCTTCTTCGCCGTAGTTGCACGAACCGTCGTTGGACGAACCGTCTCGATTGTCTTCGCCGTTGTCGATGTTGTGTTTGTCGTTGTAGCTCACCAGATCGCGCAGGGTGAAGCCATCGTGCGCAGTGATGAAGTTGACCGACGCCCACGGACGACGGCCGCGGCGATCGAACAGATCGGCAGAGCCGGTAAAGCGGGTGGCAAACTCGGCGAGCTTGCCGTTTTCGCCTTTCCAGAATTCGCGCGCATTGTCGCGGAACTTGTCGTTCCACTCCGACCAACCCGGCGGGAAATGGCCCACTTGGTAGCCGCCAGGGCCGCAGTCCCACGGCTCGGCAATCAGCTTGACCTCCGACAGCAGCGGGTCCTGATTGCACGCGTCCAGAAAGCCGCCGCGCTGATCGAAACCGCTCGGCTCGCGTCCAAGAATCGTTGCCAGATCGAAGCGGAATCCGTCTACATGCATTTCGCCCGCCCAGTAGCGCAGCGAATCGTTGACCATCTGGATTACCCGCGAATTGCTCAGATTCAGCGTGTTACCGGTGCCGGTGTCGTTGATGTAGTAACGCTTGTCTTCGGCAAGGCGGTAGTAACTTGCGTTGTCGATGCCCTTGAACGACAGCGTCGGGCCCAGCTCGCTGCCTTCGGCGGTGTGGTTGTAGACCACGTCCAGAATGACTTCCAGTCCCTGCTTGTGCATGGCCTTGACCATGTCGCGGAACTCGTCGCGATGCCCGCTGGCCAGATAGCGTGATTTCAACGCGAAAAAGCCGATGGTGTTGTAGCCCCAATAATTGCGCAGACCCTTGTCCAGCAGATGTTGGTCGTCCAGATACGCATGCACCGGCAACAATTCGACCGCAGTGATGCCCAGATCCTTGATGTATTGCAGCACCTGCGGCTGCGCCAGGCCGGCAAAGGTACCGCGCATAGCTTCCGGCACCTGCGGGTTGCGCATGGTGTAGCCGCGTACGTGGGTCTCGTAGATCACCGTTTCGTTCCACGGCTTGAGCAGGCGCGCATCGTCTTCCCAGTCGTAGGTGTCTTCGACCACCACGCACTTGGGCATGAACGGCGCGCTGTCGCGCTCGTCGAAGCTGAGATCGCCATCCGGGTGACCCACGGTGTAACCGTAGAGTTCGTCGGCCCACACCAGATCGCCATCGAGCTCGCGAGCATAGGGATCCATCAGCAACTTGTTGTGGTTGAAACGGTGGCCTTCGGTCGGCTCGTACGGGCCGTGCACGCGGTAGCCATAGCGCTGGCCGGGTCTGGCATCGGGCAAATAACCGTGCCAGATTTCGTTGGTGTATTCGGGAAGATCGATGCGCGTCTCGTTGCCTTGTTCGTCGAACAGGCACAACTCCACACGCGTGGCATGCGCAGAAAACAGCGCGAAATTAGTGCCTTTGCCGTCGAAAACGGCGCCGCGGGGGGACGGGCGCCCCTGGCGGATGCGGGAGGGATTGGCATAAGCCGCGCTTGCTGGACGTCGCATGTAGAGTCTCGAGTGCGCCGGCACGCCGGCATTAAGGGGGCTCAAGCATTGCGTTTTTGCCTGTGCAAAACGCGTTACGGTCACAGGGACGCGGTGTGAGGGAGGTGGTCGGGATCGTCGATACACAATGCGTTGGAGCTGTGCATATCAAGCGCGTTGGCATTGGCACGATCGCGTGGGTGCGCGATGTCGCGCTTGGTTCGTCGCGCATATCAGCACCATTGCGCACGCAACACATTGCGCAAAGCACGCATTCGCTGCTTGAGCGTCGGGCGGGCGCCCTGCTAGCATCGATCCGGTCAAGAGGGGTTAACAAAACGACTGCGCTCACCACCAAGCGGGCGCGGCCGCTGCTCGGAATCGACATTTACCACGCATACACTGCGGTTCCTTACACGCCGTTCGCACCCCCCCGGCGACTGCTCGCTGCATTTTGCCAGGCACACCAAGGCGCTATCGCTCTTCCATTCCCGGGACCGTTGCATGCCAGTCCGATCGCAGCATACAGAGCAGGATGCTGCCTACGTATACTTTCGGCCTGCAGACGTACGGACTTTGATCACTCTGTCATCACACTCCGTCCATGTCCAAGCCGCGCCGTGTACCTGAAGCGATGAAAATCGCCATTCTTTCCCGCAACAGCAAACTGTATTCGACCCGCCGGCTCATCGAAGCCGGGCGCAAGCGTGGTCATACCGTGCGCACTCTCGACCCGCTGCGCTGCTACATGCGCATCGCCGCCGACGGCTTCAGCCTGCACTACAAGGGCAAGCCCATCACCGGCTTCGATGCGGTGATCCCGCGCATCGGCACTTCGGTTACGCGTTACGCTACCGCGGTGCTGCGCCAGCTCGAATTCATGGGCACCTACACGCCGAACCCGTCCGATGCCATCTTGCGTTCACGCGATAAATTGCGTGCGCATCAGTTGCTGGCCGCCCAGGGCATCGACATGCCGGTGACGGTGTTCGGCGACAACCCTGACGACACCCAGGATTTGTTGTCGATGCTCGGCCCGCCGCCGCATGTGGTGAAGTTGAATGAAGGCGCGCAGGGGGCTGGCGTGATCCTGACCGAGAAGGCCAGCGCCTCGCGCGGGGTAGTCGAAGCACTGCGCGGGCTCCACGCCAACTTCATCGTCCAGGAGTTTATCGGCGAAGCTGCGGGCGCGGACCTGCGCTGCTTGGTGGTCGGCGACCGGGTGGTTGCTGCGATGCGCCGCCAGGCCGCAGAAGGCGACTTCCGCTCCAACCTGCACTTGGGCGGCACCGCAGCAGTGGCCGAAGCCAGCGCGCAGGAACAAGAGGTCGCCGTGCGTTCGGCGCGTGCCTTGGGTCTGGCCGTGGCCGGTGTCGACCTGATCCGCTCCAAACGCGGCCCGCTGGTGCTGGAGGTCAATTCAACTCCCGGGCTGGAAGGTGTGGAGGGCGTCTGCGGCGTGGATGTGGCCGCGGCCATCATCGAGCACTTGGAGCAGTCGGTCCGTTGATCGGGCCGCTACTGTTTTTATCGAAAAATTAACGAAACTCTAATCCTTGCCTCGCTAGCCTCTTCCGACCGTAGCTCCGCTCTCGGCAGTGACGGTGATCGGGATGAACTTTTGGCCCAGGTGCGGTGTCGCACTTGGGCCTTTTTATGGACGGCTTGCCGCCCTCGAGGTTCGCGTCTACATTCGCCAAATGTTAACAGTCAGGCACAAGGAGGCGTCAGCATGGCAAGGCAAGTGAGCGCGGGGTTGCTCCTGTTCGCGGCGAGTCTTACAGCCAGCCATGCCTCGGCGGCGCTGACCCAGGTCGGCAAACCGTTCCAGCCGCAGGCAGAGCAGATGCGGGCCGATTTGAACAAGTGCGAGAAGTGCTCCGAGAGCAGTCAGCAAGAGCACGCTAAGGTGGCGGCGGCGCTCGCTTCGGAGTGGAGCGGTGTTGGAGGCGCAGCAGGACATCAGTGCACTGTAGCCTGACCAGCGCGCAGCCGTCCGCAACGATCAGGAGCCCGTCACCAGAATTTTGACCGAGGCAGGCGAAGATAGCCGGCTGATTGCCTGCGCAAGCGTGCTTTTGGTTCGCAGATGAGTACGAAGCAGTGCCTGACGGCCGCCCAGCGCCGCCGTCAGACCACTGTGAGGCAAGACGACATTTCTCGGCGCCAGCGCTAAAAACAGCTTAACAAATGAGGTTCCAGTGCGAATTCTAGTCATCGAAGACAACAGCGATATCGCCGCCAATCTGGGCGACTATCTGGAAGACCGCGGCCACACCGTGGATTTCGCCGCCGACGGCGTGACCGGTCTGCATCTGGCCGTGGTGCACGAGTTCGACGCCATCGTGCTCGATCTCAACCTGCCCGGCATGGACGGCATCGAGGTGTGTCGCAAGCTGCGCAACGAAGCGCGCAAGCAGACACCAGTACTGATGCTGACCGCGCGCGACTCGCTGGACAACAAGCTGGCCGGTTTCGACTCCGGCGCCGACGACTACCTGATCAAGCCGTTCGCATTGCAGGAAGTGGAAGTGCGGCTCAACGCGCTGTCGCGTCGCGGCAAGGGCGTGCACACGCGGGTGCTGGAAACCGGCGATCTGGAATACAACCTGGACACGCTGGAAGTGCGCCGCCGCGGCAAGCTGCTGCAGCTCAACCCAACCGCGTTGAAGATCCTGCAGGCGCTGATGGAAGCCTCGCCGGCCGTGGTCACCCGCCAGGAACTGGAAACCCGCGTGTGGGGAGAAGAACTGCCGGATTCGGACTCGCTACGTGTGCACATCCACGGTCTGCGCGCGGTGGTGGATAAGCCGTTCGACGTACCGATGATCCAGACCCGTCACGGCATCGGCTACCGCATCGCCTCTCCCGATGCCTGACTGTCGTCCCTCCGGAAACGCGTGTTGTTCGGGTCACATGGTCGACATGGTTCCTGAGGATCGCCGCCTTCTCTATTGGATGGTGTATTTTAAATGAATGGATGCAAATATTTTGTATCGAGAGATGGTGGATAGCTGACAAGCGTGTCTGGACGACGGGAGAGTAAATGATGAGGAAGTTATTTGCGGTTGTCATTTTGGCTGGGCTGACGCTTGGAGCTAGTTCTGCATCTGTCGCCAAATCGGCATGCACCGTTTGCACCTCAACTAGTTACGATTCAGGGTGGCTTGGTACATGGTCTTTCGACACTGGCTGCCATTCAGTTCCTTCTTGTTCTAACCCATTTCGATGGTAACGATTTGCGATAGCGGCCCAATGGGCCGCTATTTTTTGCGGAGTGTGACTTGCTGATTCGCGTGATTATCTGCAGTATCGGCATTCCTATGCAGGTCATGCCATGAGGTCCGAATTAGTGGGGCGAATAATCAAAGCCCGTAGCAGGCGGCGTCTACGCACCCGCATCATACTGTCGTTCTTGTTGTTCGGTACTGGGCTGGTGATTCTGTTTGCGCTTGCGACAGTCTGGGCTAATCGATACATCGAAACCAAGATGATCGAGGACGTGATGAATCGCAACATCGAAGTGATGGCGCGGTCGTATGCGGCGAATCCGAATGCGAAGCCCACGCTCCAAGTCGAAGAGATGTATGCGCGTGCGGTTAATCCAAACGATCCGGAGGCGATGGCGCGGCTTGCGCGAGATTTTCCGGGCTGGGGAAAGATGCAGGAAGGTATCCAGGGCTACAGTGGGACAGATGAATTCAATAAACCGCTGGTGTACAAGGTTGCAGTGCGAAAAACGCCAAGTGCTTGGTTCTTCCTTGCGTACGATACGACGCGAGCCAGTGTTGCTCAGGATCGGCTAAGAACTTGGTTGTACATTTCTGTGCTGCTGTTTGGTTTTTTTTCACTGCTGATCGGTCGGTGGTCGGCGTCCAAGGTCATGCGCCCGGTGTCGGACCTGGCCGCACGCCTGCGCGCCTATCGCGGTGGCACCAGCGAGCCCAAACCGCTAGCCGCGTATTTCCCCGACGACGAAGTGGGCCAGCTCGCCGAAGCGCTGGACGATTATTCGGCCCGCCTCACCGAGGTCGTGCAGCGCGACCGCGAATTCAACGCCGACGTCAGCCACGAACTGCGCACCCCGCTGGCGGTCATCCGCGGCGCCACCGAACTGCTGCTCAGCAAGCCCAATCTCGACGAAAAGATGCTGCAACGCCTGCAGCGCATCCAGCGCGCCGAACTGCAGTGCAGCGACCTCATCGGTTCGCTGCTGCTGCTCTCGCGCAATGAGCGCGTGCAAGGCAGCAGCAACGTCGCCAAGGTGGCCGAACAACTGATCGACGCGCACCGCGCACAACTCGGCGGCAAACCGCTGGAACTTCTGCTGGAAGGCGAACGCGACCTGATCATCGACGCACCGGAATCCGCGCTATCGGTCGCACTCGGCAACCTGATCGGCAACGCCGTCAAATACACCCAGGACGGCCAGGTGCGCGTGCGTGTGCTCAGCGATGCAGTAGAGGTGATCGACTCCGGCCCGGGCCTGAGCGAAGAGGACGCCGCCAAACTGTTCCAGCGCGGTTACCGCGGCACCCACGCCGGCCACTCGCAAGGCGGCGGCATCGGCCTGTCGATCGTCAGCCGGCTCTGTGATCTGTACGGCTGGCGCGTCAGCGTGCGACCAGGCCAGGAGCGCGGCGTCATCGCAACACTGGCATTCCATCGCTAACCAACCACGCGCGCTTTTGTAGGAGCGCACTCGTGCGCGAGGGCTTTACCGGCAATACTTCACCCGGCGATTGGTGGCAGTTCTGGAATCATGAAGCGCACCACCTTCCGCGACTGTCTCCCACCTTCTACCGCGTCCCTCGACCAGATCACAGACTGGCTTTCAGGTCTTCCAGCGTGACGACCAGCACCATGGGATCCAGCGGGGAGGGCTCAAAGCCGATGCGCTCGTAAAACGCCTTGGCGTCCGCCGAGAGCGCATGCACGAGCAGCCCGCGAATGCCGATGGTGTCGGCCGCATGCAGGATGCGCTTGCCAGCATCCTGCACCAGGGCGCGGCCAAAACCTCTGCCATGCAGGGATTGGTCAACAGCAAGCCTGCCAAGCACCACCACGGGGATCGGGTCTGGCATGTTGCGACGGAAGCGGCCGGGCGTCGCGTCCACGGCGACCGCACTCGACGCCAGGGCGTAATAGGCCACCACGCGGTCATCCGCGCAGGCAACGACGGTCCGTGACGCACCGGTCGCCTGATTTTTCAGGGCGCGGCGCTTGAGCCAGTGATCCAGGCTCTCCAAGCCCGATGCGAACGGTTCGACCCGGTGATGCGCTGTCAGCGGTTCCGGCGCCGATACCGTCATGCCTTCTCCCAAGGAGCGGGCGTCTGCATCGTCTTGCGCAGGCGCGCGTTCGGCTGCGGCGGCATGTCCAGCCGTGCCAAGAAGGCGGCGTAGGCGTCCGGGCTGGCCGCGATGAGGGTCTGGTCCAGCAAGGCTTCCTCGGCCGCCGAGCGCGCTGCGTCCAGCATGAAATCGGTGCGGTTCTTCCCGCGCGCCTTGGCGGCCCGGTCGATCAGACTGCGCTCCTCCGGCTTGATGCGCAGATTCAAGGTTTCGCGCTTGCCGGGCGTAGTGTTGGGTGTGGACATGGCGTTGGCTCCTGCTAGTCGGCGCAGTGTAGCGCCTCCGTAATGTCGATGTCATTACGATGATGTGTCACTCGTTCATTGCGAGGGTGCGCGCTCCACCGTCACCACCAATTCGCCCTCGCGCGCCAGTGATCTGCAACTTGCAGCCAACCGCAAACCCCAACTGCTCCAGCCACAGCCCGCGCAAGCGCACGCTGGGAATGCGCTGGCTGTGCGGCCGGCCCGGTTCTGCATCGTAGAACGCGTAGCCCACCGTGCAGCGCGTGGGGGTGCGCGCCTTGCGGGGTGGCCGCGGCGGCAGATCGTCCATGCGAGGCTTGGGGCGACGGTCGAAGTCGAGGTTGCCCACGTCGAACGTGGGCGACGGCACCAGCCGCATGGGCTGCGCGCCCTTCACCGGCGTGGCCGCCCGCTTCGCGGTAGCGGCGGGCTTGGCATTTGATTTGGATCGCTTGGCGCTTGAAGACTGCGCCCGGTTCATCGCCTCACCTCCGCCAGCACCATGGAGCGACGACGCCCGCCGACCTGCACTATCGATACATTTGCCATGACAACGCCTCCTTTGAAGAACAGCCGCCGCCGCCGGCCGGCGACGGGATGTCGGGAGGTTAGAAACCGTGCATAGTCGGCGGGCGTATTCCTCCCGAAGGAGTGTTGTATTAGCCGCCCTCCCGACGCAGGCATCGCGTCGGCTTGCACCTGCAGGCAGGCACAAAAAACCCACCGGTTTGACGGAGGTGGGTACCGCTATGCACGGAGTTTCTACGCTCCTTGGGGTAGAGGTTGCTACTGGCTGTCTAGGATGTCAACTGTGCGCACCAGGACCCGTGACAGAGATGGTATTGCCAGTCGCTCACTTTGTCTTCCATTTGTGCCACAGCCACGGAAATAATACGAACCATTGCAGATAGCCTGCTATGCAGAACGTGAGCCATAGCACGGAGAATCCCACATAATTCGATCCAATAAGATCAAGAAGTGGCACCCCCAGCTGCTCTTGTAGCAACGCTAGCGATGCAAATAGTCCTGCAACAACAAGGCTGACCGGAAAGGAAAGTAGCATCATTCCATACGTTAAAAAGATGCCAATATCCGTTGCAGCACCGGGCGTATAGCGAGTCAATGTGATGACGAGCACTGCCACGGAAGATAGAATCCAAACAATCTTCAGAAACTTGGTAAGCATAATCAACTGACCTCACTTCATCTTGCATTTTGTCTGACAGGCACTAAGCGAATCGTCTGACCACTCTTGGCAGTCAACGCCGAACGGAATTCCATAGCGTGGACGCGGGCCTGCAAATTTCTTGAGCAAGCATTGCTCAATGCAGGTGTTGTCGGGCTCTTTTTGCTCACACGTTTTCGCGTCGTATTTGTCATTACTTGGTTTGCCTGGGCCATTTATCGGGTCGTACCAATTTTGACCGCGTTGATCTTGCCCGCCACATGTATATCCATTTTTGCCATCTTTAATGCACAAGTATTGGTGATACAGAGGATTGCCAGGAATATCCAATCCAGATCGCTTACCTTTACCGCCAAGTGCATGCAGTGGTTTCGTGCACATGAATGTCTTCAATCCGAGTGGGTCATTTCCCACCGTAGGCGACCCATCCGCGTAAGAGTAGGGATTGATGCCGCCATCAAGACCAATCGGATCACTCTGCCCATACCGCCCGGTAGCAGGATCATAGTCCCGGAAGTAGTTCTGATTCAGCCCACTCGCCGCATCGTACCGCTGCCCCGGAAAACGCATATCCAACACCAACGCCGCGCCATCTCCATCCGGATCCTGATTCGGCGCGGTATTGCCGAATGCTTCGCCCTTCAGGCTCCACGTCCACACCGCCACATCGCGGGTCGGGTCGATCACGACGCGTGGGCTGCCCAGGTGATCCGGTTCGATGTAATGCAGCTTGTTTGCGTTGGCCAGCAGGCCGACCGGTAGGTCATCCAGCCAGATCGCTTGTTGCTTGGGTGCTGCATTGCTGTCGTAGTCGCCTAGCCAGTGGCCGGCTTCGTCAAAGAGCGTGTAGGTGTTGCTGGTGCCGAGGGAGCGCTGCACCTGTTCGCCTTTGCCGTTGTAGCGGTAGTTCATGCTCGCCACGCCGGCGCGGCGGGCCTGGGTCATGCGGCCGCTGGCGTCGTAGGTGTACTGGCGGGCGGCGCCGCCGATGGCGGTGGTGTTGCCGGTTGTGTCGTAGCTGCGTGCCACGCCGGCGACCGCGCTGAGGCGATGGCTGTCGGCCGGGTAGGCGTAGGCCTGCGTAGTCGCGCCGACCTTGGCGCTGCGGCGGTTGCCGGTGGCGTCGTAGCTGTAGCCGTCGATCAGGGTGCCGGTGCCGCCGTCTTTGAGGGTGGTCAGGCGGCCCAGGGCGTCGTAGCTCAAACCTATCTCCGGCGTCGTGTTGCCGGCTGGCGTGAGTGCGCTGAGGTTGCCAGCCGGGTCGAAACCGAAGCCGACTCCCAGCCCGCCTGGGCGGGTGTCCTGGATCGCTTGCGGGCGATCATCCAGATCGTACCGGCGAGTGAGCGTGCGACCGTTGCCGTAAGTCCAGCCAGCTGCCGGGCCGAACGGGTAATAGCTGGCTTTGCCCAGTAATACCTGACGGCTGCCGCCGACCGGGGTCACGCCCACCTCGGTGGTCTGGCCTTGCGCGTTGCGCACGCACTGATGAGGGTCATAGCTCCACAATGCCTCCTCTTCGAATGAGTACTAAATTTAAGTTGGATTGCTCGTGAATTAAACCAGCATCCTCTGTAAGCACCAATACTCCTTTGCCAAGATATGACCAGTCACGCTCACTGTATCCCTCCGCATAATCTGCCTGGTCGATGATTGCCACTACAGTTCCACGCAGATCAGATCCAAGTGAAACAATATCACCTAGAAGAATACTCTCGCCACTTTCATAATTCATGGCATCACCTAATTCAAAAAATCAGCTATGGGGATGGAGCCAGGGGGAGGCGGTAAGCCGTTAGAGGCATCGCTGGCTCCAATATTGACCCAGAAGCACTGGCAATTGTTAGGGTTTTGATTTGCACGGTAGAGATTGTAATGATCGCCTGGATAAGGGTGGTGAGGCTTCGATGGTGGAACCAAATCATGCCTATATCCAATCGTTCCAACGGGTACAGTGAGGCCATTTACTGTTTTGCAGGGAGGACATGGCTTTTCATCTGGACAAGCTATGCCAGCTGTTAATCCACCCAGTATCCCGCCTGCGGAGGCTCCTCCCATTCCACCTAATTGTGACCCCGCCACAAATCCAGCTACATTTCCTACTATTGGAACTTCGGAGCCGGCCACACCCCCTAAAATACCACCACCCCAGTATCCCACTCCACCGCCGACAACAGAACATGCTGCAATCCAGCCAGCAGCGCACGCTGGATTAGTTGCCAATCCTAGAGGGTCAATAAGCGAAAGCGGATTGCCTAATGCATAACCATAAGTGCTAATTCCGCCTTCTAATCCAATCGGATCACTCTGCCCATACCGCCCGGTAGCAGGGTCATAGTCCCGGAAGTAGTTCTGATTCAGTCCGCTCGCGGCATCGTACCGTTGCCCCGGGAAGCGCATATCCAACACCAACGCCGCGCCATCGCCATCCGGATCCTGATTCGGCGCGGTATTGCCGAATGCTTCGCCCTTCAAGCTCCACGTCCATACCGCCACATCGCGGGTTGGGTCGATCACCACGCGTGGGCTGCCCAGGTGATCCGGTTCGATGTAATGCAGCTTGTTCGCGTTGGCCAGCAGGCCGACCGGTAGGTCATCCAGCCAGATCGCTTGTTGCTTGGGTGCTGCATTGCTGTCGTAGTCGCCTAGCCAGTGGCCGGCTTCGTCAAAGAGCGTGTAGGTGTTGCTGGTGCCGAGGAAGCGCTGCACCTGTTCGCCTTTGCCGTTGTAGCGGTAGTTCATGCTCGCCACGCCGGCGCGGCGGGCCTGGGTCATGCGGCCGCTGGTGTCGTAGGTGTATTGGCGGGCAGCGCCGCCGATGGCGGTGGTGTTGCCGGTTGTGTCGTAGGTGCGTGCCACGCCGGCCACTGCGCTGAGGCGGTGGCTGTCGGTTGGATAGGTGTAGAGCTGCGTAGTCGCGCCGACCTTGGCGCTGCGGCGGTTGCCGGTGGCGTCGTAGCTGTAGCCGTCGATCAGGGTGCCGCTGCCGCCGTCTTTGAGGGCGGTCAGGCGGCCCAAGGCGTCGTAGCTCAAACCTATCTCCGGCGTCGTGTTGCCGGCTGGCGTGAGTGCGCTGAGGTTGCCAGCCGGGTCGAAACCGAAGCCGACTCCCAGCCCGCCTGGGCGGGTGTCCTGGATCGCTTGCGGGCGATAATCCAGATCGTACCGGCGAGTGAGCGTGCGGCCGTTGCCGTAAGTCCAGCCAGCTGCCGGGCCGAACGGGTAATAGCTGGCTTTGCTCAGTAATACCTGACGGCTGCCGCCGACCGGGGTCACGCCCACCTCGGTGGTCTGGCCTTGCGCGTTGCGCACATAATCCACCACTGCGCCATCGGGGTAGGTCATGCGCCGTAGTTGGCCGCCGACGGTGTAGTCGTAGCGCAGCACCAGCGCTTTGCCGTTGCTGGTCTGCACCTTACGCACCAGATCGCCGAAGCGGTTGTAGCAGTATTGGGTGATGGCGGTGCCGTCCTGCATGTTGGTCAGGCGGCCGATGGAGAAGGTCTCGCCGCTGGTACACGCCGTCTGCGTTACGTCGTAGGTGTAGGCGACGTTGAGGCTGGTGGTGGGGTAGATGACCTTGGTCAGGCGATTGAGGGCGTCGTAGCTGTAGGTCGTGGTGTTGCCGCGTGCATCGGTCTGGGAGGCGCGGTTGCCGGCGCTGTCGTAAGCGTAGCGGGTGACGCCGGTGTCCGGGCTGGTGAGCTTGGTCAGATCGCCGAAGCCGTTGTAGGCGTATTTGGTGTCCAGGCCCTTGGGGTCGGTGACCTTGGTGAGGTTGTCCAGCGCGTCGTAGTCGAATTTGGTGTCGGCCTTGATGCCGGCAACGTCCTGCAGCGTGCGTGAGAGGCGATTAAGCGGGTCGTACTCGCTCTGCGTGGCGGTGCCCAGCGCATCGGTCACCGCGGTGGTGTTGCCATTGGCGTCATGCCCGAAATCGGTGGGGTCGCCCACCGCACTGGCTTGAGTTTTGAGTTGGCCAAGTTGGTTGTAGACACGCGAGAGCGTGCGCTTCAGCGCGCCAGATGCATCGGTGGTGTCTTCCTTGATGCGATTGCCGGCATTGTCCAGCGTGTAATGGACGGTGTTGCCCGCGTTGTCTGCGATGCCGGTCAGGCGATGCGCCGCATCGTAGGTAAAGGCGGTGAACGCGCCATCGGGCTGGGTGACCTGCTTGACCAAGCCGGTGGGCCAGTAGTCGATGCGGGTGATGCGGTCGTCGGCTTCGCTGGAGGCATCGGCGCCGCGCACCTTGGTAGCGGTGAGCCAACCGCGCGGGTGGTAGGTGTAGTCGGTGACGATGCCGTTAGGGTCTTTGATGGACAGCGGGCGGCCGGCGCCGTCGTAGCTTAAATAATTAGTTGCCTGGCCGGAAGGCACAATTACCTGTTTTAAGTCTCCTTTTCTATAAAGGCAAGATCCTGCCACATTTGTGCATGTTGCGTCGTCGGCAGGATAATACTCGTAGCTTGTTCGGTCAGTGGTCCCGTGCTGCGGTCCATCTTTAGAGCTAGGTAGCCCTAGCAAAGGACAGGAATTTCCTGCCAGGTTGCAGTATTCGTACGCAATCGACCTGTCTGAAAGACCACTTGCCTGTTCGGATAGAGAGGTAACTTGACGCCTAGAGTTGTAAGTGTAAATTGATTTTTTCAATAAAATGCCGGAATGGCTGTAGGCTCGCAAGGAAATAGGCGTCTTATTTGATTTATCCCAGTCCGTTTCATTGCGACGTTCAAATTTTGATGCGGGGGCTTCTAATCTAGTTTTTTCGTTATTTTCATCATCATACTCGTATTGTGTCAGAGTTCCGTTACGCACAATGCTTGCGAGTAGTCCATTTGTGTATTTATAAATAACGGACTTTGGGGTGCACCCATCACATCCGTCACTAAATGAAGATTCAATCAAGTTTCCATTCTCGAACTTCATTAGCGACTCTCGCCAGCCGCCTGTAGGCTTATTTGCAATCGACTGAAGACTGCCGCCCATGGTTGAAAAGCTAATGCTAAAGGTGTCGGCACCGTTTGCCAGTCCAGTCTTATAAGCTTTGTCGTTTGCATCATACCAAGTAGATGAAAGCCGATTTCCTGATTCATCTATAACCCCAGTCAGCGATCCGGAGCTTGTGTATGGACTGACATAGCCTTCTTCATTGTAGAGGTAAATTTTTTGAAATCCATCTGGATAGGTTACGGATCGCAATAGCTTGGAGTCATAGTTAAAGACTATTTTTTCTCCATCAGAAGCAATGATGTGGTCTACTAAGTTGTCGTTGTTGTAATGAAAGGATAACGTCCGTCCTTGGTCGTCTCGTACATTTTCGAGAAGGCCAGATACAGAATAATTTAGTATTGCAAAACGGCCGGACGCGTTTGAAATCCTCTTAAGTTCCCCTAGCGATGAGTATTCCTCTTTCTCTCCATTGGTAAGCCTAACAATCCAGTCCGAGGAGTTGGGTAGCTTCTCAAGAATCTCGGAACGCCCAGTATCTGGAATCCACATTCCTTCCACCTGGGTGAACTGAATTGCCTGACCATCAGGTCTGGATAGATATGCGATAGGCTTGCCGACAGTCTGTGGCCAAATTAGAGACCGCCCGTAGGTAAATGTTCTTTTTTCACCGAATATAGAAGAGCGCGCTCCGGCATAGCCAGGATTATAATGAGAGTTATAAGTCCAGGAGAGGTCAAGGAAGCCACTCGGGGATGATTTTATTTCTTGTATTGTCTCAAACTTATTGCCAGTAATAGCATTGATAGGGTCGCCTAGGCATTGCTCTGGGCATCCTGGCGCCCCAAGTGATTTTCGTTTTGGTGGAGGCTCAGCGCCGCCAAATGTCAGGTTCGAAAAATGGAATGGAATAGCCTTGATTGTGTTTTGCTCCCAAAACCAACCTCCGCCAAGTCGACCTTCAGTCGGAGTATTTCCGCCACTCTGCCCGCAGTAATCGGATGTATAGCCATGCTTGTTAGCCAATGCGGCGCACGTCGCAAATGCCTCGCCGTATGTTGCGCAGTGTCCCTCATAAACGTAGTGAGTGTTAGATTCGGGAAATAATGAATAAACCTCTTGGGTGCAGGCGGCAGAGGCATTTGTAGAAAATACGGATGTGGCGATCAAGAAAATCGCGACAACCACTGATCGTAAGTGATGGGTTGAGATGGACTTCTTGATTCTAAAAAAGTGTGTGATGACCCCTTGTAGATTTTTCATAGTTCAATCCTTGTAATGATATATTGCTATCTGTCTAGTGTGACACTGTGGGTTTTGCTTAGCTTTGAGGTTGTTTAACGCGGGGGGGTATTGGTTTGAATTTGAATATATTTATATTCATGCTGCATGATTCTGTGTCAGGATTCCAGGGTGGAAGATTTACTTCCTATCGCTGCCGTTCGAAACTGCATATTTAATCTTCGTGCTTCCACTGCCAGTAGCCCTGGCTGATCACAGTTGCTTACGACATCATCTGCAATGGACAAGCGCTGTTCGCGCGAGGCCTGAGCGGCAATCATCCGATCAGCAAGTGCTTGTGTGCTGCCGTCGCGCCGCATCAAGCGAGCGCGTTGCAGTGCAACCGGTACATCGACGACAAGGGTGCGGTCGAGCCAAGGGTAAGTGGCCCGTCCGCCAGCTTCGGCGAGGAGTGGGATCGCCACGATGGCGTACGGGCCTTCGGCGGTCACTGCCGCACGTTGTAGCTCGGCGCGGATAGCAGGATGAGTAATTGCTTCGAGAGTTCGCCGTTGCATCTGATCGCTGAAGACAATCTGCCGGAGCGCTTGGCGGTTCAATGTTCCATCCGGCAACAGAATCTCGCGGCCGAAGTGTTCGGCGATGGTGTCAAGGATGGGGCCGGGTGCGACCACTTGCCGTGCAACGACATCGGCATCGATCACCGGCACGCCCAGCTTTTCGAATTCAGCGGCAAGTGCGCTCTTGCCGGAGGCGATGCCGCCGGTGAGGCCGACGATGAAGTCGCTCATTGCCGTGCCCCAGTCAACGCAAGCCTGCGAAGTGCAGGTAGCCGTTGATCAGGTCGTTGCCCCAGAAGAACACCACCCAGCCAGCGATGGCCAAGTAGGGACCAAAAGGGATAGGGGTGGCGCGGTCGCGGCCTTTGGCCACCAGCCAGATCGAGCCGAGGATGGCGCCGACCAGCGAGGAGATCAGGATGATCGGCAGGATGCCTTTCAACCCGCACCAGGCGCCGAGCGCGGCCAGTAGCTTGAAGTCGCCGTGGCCCATGCCTTCCTTGCCGGTAAGCTGCTTGAATAGCCACCACACCGTCCACAGCGAGACATAGCCGACCGCCGCGCCGAGCAGGGCGGGCTTGGCAGGCATATAGAGGTTGTCCATCGAGCCGACCAGGCCCAGCCACATCAGCGGCAAGGTCAGTTGGTCCGGCAGCAGCTTGTGGCGCAGGTCGATACCGGACATCGCCACCAGGAAGCAACTCAGCACGATAGCGCCGAAGCCCTGCCAACCGAAGCCGAAGCGCCAGACGCTGGCCACGCAGAGGATGGAGGTGAGCAACTCCACCAGCGGGTACTGGAGGGAGATCGGTTTGCCGCTGTAGCGCGACTTGCCGCGCAACATCAGCCAACTGAAGACCGGGATGTTTTCCCACCACTTGAGCTTGTCGCCGGTGATCGGATCGTGCGAGGGCTCCACCACGATCCCCGGAGGCGGCGGCTCGTAGATGTCCGGCAGCTCCAGGATCTCGCGCGCATCGCGCCGCCACTGCCACTCCATGCGCTTGGGCAAGCGCAGGATCACCACATTGAGGAAGCTGCCGATCAGCAGTCCCAGTCCGGCCGCGGCGGGAAAGCCGAGACCGGGATGCTGGTCGAGAAATGCCATTACGTCCTTATCCAACCACCGAGGCGAGCTTGAAGATGGGCAGGTACATGCCGATGACCATGCCACCGACGATGGTACCAATGAACACCATGATCAGGGGTTCGATCAGGCTGCTCAGTGCGTCGACCGCATTGTTGACTTCCTGCTCGAAGTACTCTGCCACCTTGAACAGCATCGCGTCTAACGCACCAGCCTCTTCGCCGATGGCGGTCATCTGCACCACCATGTGCGGGAACAGGTTGACCTGCTTCATCGCCACGTTGACGGGATATCCCACAGATACGTCTTCGCGCATGCGAAGTACCGCTTTCTCATAGACAGAGTTGCCTGTAGCGCCAGCCACGATGCCGAGTGCCTCAACTAAAGGTACGCCTGCTTTAAATGTCACGGCCGTGGTGCGGGCAAAACGCGCGATAGAGCTGTTGTGCATGACCTGCCCAATGATCGGCACTTTGAGGATCAGGCGATCCATGCCGTGCTGCATTGCAGGTGAGCGTTTGTAGGCAAAGATGAAGCCCACGACGGCACCGATGGCAACGAACAGGATCAACCACCACCACGACACCATGAAACGCGACATGTTGACGATCATCTGTGTAAATGCCGGAAGTTCCGCGCCGAAGCCCTTGAAGACATCTTCGAATTGCGGCACGACAAAGATCAACAAGATCGCACTGACCAGTAGCGCCACAGCGACTACCATCGCCGGGTAGAACAGCGCCTTCTTGATTTTGCCTTTCAACGCTTCGATGTTTTCTTTGTAGCTTGCAATTGTGTCGAGCACTGTTTCAAGGACGCCGGCGCCTTCGCCTGCCTTGACCAAATTCCTGTACAACTCGTCGAACTGAACGGGATGCTTGCTTACCGCCTCGTGTAGCGACGAGCCTCCCTCGATGTCAGTGCGGATCTGGCCGACCATATTCCGCATACGCGGATTTTTCTGGCCACTGCCAATGATTTCAAGTGCGCCGACGATAGGCACGCCCGATTTCATCATGGTTGCCATTTGCCGGCTGAAGAATGAAATATCCTTCGCTGTAATCTTCTTTCCAGCAGCGCCAAATAAAGGCTTGGGTTTCGCTTTCACTACTGTCGGCGTGATCCCCTGGCGTCGTAGCTCCGCACGTAGCAAGTTTTGGTTCTTGGAAGTCTGTTCACCCTTCATCTTCACGCCACGCTTGTCGGTTCCCTCCCAGACAAACGTGCTCATCTGTTCGACCTGTGAGGTCGGCTTGCTCTTGACTGCACTACGCACTGCTGCCATATCAAATCCCCATCCGGCCATCCCCAGGCGGATACAAGCGAGATGGTAGTCGTTTCTGTGTCGCTTGACACCCATGCCATCCCGCACTCTGGCTCGTGCTATGTAGGGCTTCGTAGCAGACTGACCTTCCGCGTCACCTAGTGACATGGCGAGACCTGCTTGGTAGTTGGTCGCAATTCCATAAATTCGCCCGTTTTTCCAGACAAAGATCCTGCATCATCTGCCTCAGGAGACACTTTAAGGCAGGGGCAGCAAACTTGGCATGCATCCTGCTTGGTCATCCCTGCACGCCGAGGTTGCCGTGCGGCGCAAAATATGTAGTGGCCCGCGGGCAAACACTATTTTCAACAACTCGTAGGGGATACCCATGAAGAAGCAGAACGGTTTTACGCTGATCGAACTGATGATCGTTATTGCGATCATCGCCATCCTGGCCGCCATCGCGCTGCCGATGTACCAGGACTATGTGGCCAAGTCGCAGGTGACAGCTGGCCTGGCTGAAATCAATCCTGGCAAGACGCAGTACGAAGTTGCCTTGAACGAAGGCAAGACTGCTATCACCGGTATTGGTGATTTGGGCCTGCGCTCGCCGACTGAACGCTGTGCCATCACCGAAATCACGACGCTGAGCGCGACAGGTACGATTGTTTGCACCTTGAAGGGTAATACTCAGGTGAAGGACAAAACTGTCACTCTGACGCGTCGTACGGATGGTACTTGGACCTGCGCGACCACTGCTGCCGCCAAGCATGCGCCGGCAGGCTGCCCGGGCGTCTAACGGATACCGGCGCCGCCAGAAAGGCCCCGCTACAGGCGGGGCCTTTCTATATCTAAGAAATTGGAGGGGGCAATATGTCTGGGCAGAAAGGCTTTTCTCTAATAGAGTTGATGATTGTCATAGCGATTATTGCCATATTAGCTGCTATAGCATTTCCGGCTTATCAAAGTTCCGTGGCAAAAGCGCAGCTTACCGCTGCATTGGCCGAAATAAGGCCAGCGAAAACAACGCTTGAAACGGTGGTGCAGGATGGCAGGGATCCATCGCTCGTTGATAAAAGTTACGTGGGTTTGACAGCATCTACCAGGTGTTCCAGCGTCAGTGCGACTCTGGATTCCTCCGGGGTTGGTGAAATTAGTTGTACTCTTCAAGGGTCTTCCCTGGTTTCAGGACGTGATTTAAAGTTGAAGCGTTCTGCTGCTGGTCTATGGGCCTGTGACGCCTCTGCTTTTGACCAAAAATATCGCCCTGCTGGTTGTTGAGCATGGCTGCATCGCTGTATCCACTGACTGACAGACGAAATAGTGGGCTACCGGTTTCAGAGGATTTGACCGACTAGCGTAAGCTAAGGCTGATATCAAAAATCTGTGAGAAGCTTATGAGCGCGGTCACTTCTGCTAATTTGGTCGGCATTACCGGCATAGCCAGACGCCTAGTTCAGGACGGCGCCTTGGAAGAAACGGTGGCGCGGGTTGCAATGGACCAGGCTGCGGCAGCTAAGATTCCTCTGCCACAATGGTTTTCAGAGAAAAAGTTGGTTTCGGCTTCACAACTGGCTGCTGCCAACGCAGTCGAGTTCGGCATGCCGCTGATGGACGTGTCGGTGTTCGACGCTAGCCAGAATGCGGTCAAGCTGGTCAGTGAGGAGTTGCTCCAGAAGTACCAGGTGCTGCCGCTGTTCAAGCGCGGCAATCGGTTATTCGTGGGGGTGAGCAACCCGACCCAGACCCGGGCGCTGGACGACATCAAGTTCCACACCAATCTGGTGGTGGAGCCGATCTTGGTCGACGAGGACCAGATCCGTCGCACCCTGGAGCAGTGGCAGGCCAGCAATGCGGCGCTTGGCTCGTCGCTCGGTGACGACGATGAGGGGATGGGGGACCTGGACGTGTCGGCCGGGGACGAGGACATGGGCGCCGGCGGGGATTCCGGGGTCGATGCCAAGGGCGACGACACGCCGGTGGTGAAGTTCGTCAACAAGATGCTGGTGGATGCGATCCGGCGGGGGGCCTCCGACATCCATTTCGAGCCGTATGAAGACGATTACCGGGTGCGGTTGCGGATCGATGGGCTGCTGAAGAACGTGGCCAAGGCGCCGGTGAAACTGAGCCAGCGCATCGCGGCGCGCTTGAAGGTGATGTCGCAGCTGGACATCGCCGAGAAACGGGTGCCGCAGGACGGGCGCATCAAGCTCAATCTGTCCAAGACCAAGCAGATCGACTTCCGTGTCAGCACCTTGCCGACCTTGTTCGGCGAGAAGGTGGTGCTGCGTATTTTGGACGCTAGCGCGGCCAAGCTGGGCATCGAGAAGTTGGGCTATGAGGCGGATCAGCAGAAGCTGTTCCTGGATGCGATCCACAAGCCGTACGGCATGGTGCTGGTGACCGGGCCGACCGGTTCGGGCAAGACGGTGTCGTTGTATACGGCGCTGGGCATCCTCAACGATGAGACGCGCAATATCTCCACGGCCGAGGATCCGGTGGAAATCCGCTTGCCGGGCGTGAACCAGGTGCAGCAGAACGTCAAGCGGGGCATGACGTTTGCGGCGGCGTTGCGGTCGTTTCTGCGCCAGGATCCGGACATCATCATGGTCGGCGAAATCCGCGACCTGGAAACGGCCGAGATTGCGATCAAGGCGGCGCAGACCGGCCACATGGTGTTGTCGACGTTGCACACCAACGATGCGCCGCAGACCATTGCGCGTCTGATGAACATGGGCATTGCGCCGTACAACATTACCTCATCGGTGACGTTGGTCATTGCACAGCGTCTGGCGCGGCGGTTGTGCAACAACTGCAAGCGCAAGTCGACGTTGCCCGAGCACGCATTGCTTGCGGAAGGATTCACCGCAGAGCAGGTGGCTGCAGGTATCGAACTATATGAGGCGGTGGGCTGCGACGAGTGCACCGCAGGCTATAAGGGCCGTACCGGTATTTACCAGGTGATGCCGATGACCGAAGAGATCGGCGCGATCGTGCTGGAAGGCGGCAATGCAATGCAGATCGCCGAGGCGGCGCAGAGTATCGGCATCAAAGATCTGCGGCAATCGGCGCTGATCAAGGCGGCGCATGGGGTGACCAGCCTGGCCGAGATCAATCGGGTGACGAAGGATTGAGTCGCCTCAGTTGTCAGTGTGATCGACCAAGAGTTCTTCGGTCTCATTAGAGCTCTTCGATCTCACCGACGCACGTATCGAACAGGTGGGTTAGCGGCCTGTAGTCACATGAAACGGCTGCGATGCAGGCTGCGATCCATGGTTCGGCGTAGACGCGCTTCCAGGAGACTGCCAGCCCGTTGAGCAGTAACCAGTGTTCGAAGAAAAGCCGCTGTGTGCGGCCGTTGCCTTCGCGGAACGGGTGAATCATATTGAGCTCGCCGTAGAGCTCCGCGATCAGGCGCATCTGTGCCGAGCGCGGCAGAGCGGCTAGATCGGTGGAGTTCAACTGGTTGAACAATTGATTTGCTTCGGGCTCTATGCGGCTAGCGATGCAGAATCGCGTGGCGCCTTTGGCGATATCCACGGTTCTGAGGCACCCAGCCCAATCGTAGACTTCGTCGAACAGTTGGCGATGCAGGTTACGCAGGTAATCGAGATCGAAAGGCGGTGCGCCAATCTCTATGGATTCCACTGCAGTTGCGGCGAAGTCCGCTTCCGCCACTTCCAAAGTATCAGGGTCAACAATGTTGAGCTTGTTTTTTAGGACGGCAGTGCCGGGATAACACGTGGGGTCGGCAGAGACCGCGTACTTGCCTTTCATCCTTGGCGCGAGGAGGCCATGTATTTCTTACGCAGTGTTTCTTTGCTGGGCAACGGAGCTTGACTGTTTGCGGCTGTTGCGGTGGTTTTAATGCCTTCCAATCGTTGACTGGCGGCAAAGTTGTCCCTGCGGGTGGCGCGATAGTGCTCGACAACGGTCTCAAGCCTGGACTTTTTCATGACGACTTCTCTGAACACGTGGCTGTCCCAATTATACCCGGACGGGCTAGGGCGAGATTTGTTGTGCCCCAACCTCACTCCATCCCCAACTTCTTGAGCTTGTAGCGCAGCGCGCGGAACGTAATGCCCAGTTGCGCGGCGGTCTTGGTCTTGTTCCAGCGATTTTCTTCCAGGGCTTTCTTGATCGCGGCGCGTTCCAGTTGCTCGATGTAGGACGGTAGCGCAGAGGCGGCGGGGTCGATGTCGACGACGGCTTCGCGCGGTTCGACAGCGGCGCTGCCAGGGGGGGCGGCGAGACGATGGCCGCCGTGGGCGGGCAGGCGCAGGTCGCTGGCATTGATCTGGTCGGCTTCGGCCAGGGCCAGGGCGCGTTCGAGGATGTTTTCCAGCTCGCGGACGTTGCCGGGGAAGCCGTAGTGGTCGAGCGCATCGAGTGCGGATTGGGTCAGTAGCGGAATCGGGCGGCCATGGCCATGCGCCAGGCGCGCGATGATGGCGGCGGCCAGTTGCGGGAGGTCGCCACCGCGTTCGCGCAGCGGTGGAACCCGCAGTTCGATGACGTTGATGCGGTAGTACAGGTCGTGACGAAAACGGCCGTCGGAAACCAGGTCGCCGAGATCCTTGTGCGTGGCCGAGAGGATGCGCACGTCCACCAGCATTTCGCTGGATGCGCCGACCGGGCGCACCGATTTTTCCTGGATCGCGCGCAGCAGTTTGACCTGCATCTGCAGCGGCAACTCGGCCACTTCGTCCAGAAACAGTGTGCCGCCATGCGCGGCCTGGAACAGGCCCGGCGTGTCGGCATGCGCCCCGGTGAAGCTGCCCTTCTTGTGGCCGAAGAATTCGCTCTCCATCAGTTCGGCGGGAATGGCGCCGCAGTTGACCGGGACGAACGGCCCGGCCGCGCGTGCTCCTTGTTCGTGGATGGTGCGTGCGACCAGTTCCTTGCCCACGCCCGATTCGCCGACGATGTAGACCGGTGCCTGGCTGCGGGCGACCTTGCCGATGGTGGCGCGCAGGCTTTCCATCGCGCTGGAGTCGCCGAGCAGGCGGCTGGCCTGTTCCGGCCGTGGCGGGGCGGGGCGGTCGCGGTTGTTCAATTCCAGCGCGTGCTTGACCAGGCCGCGCAGCACGCTGATGTCCACCGGCTTGCTGACGAAGTCGAACGCGCCGGCCTTCAGGGCTTCCACTGCCAGATCCATGCTGCCGAACGCGGTGATCATCGCCACCGGGGTCTGCGGATAGCGCTTGGCGATCTCGGTGACCAGTTCGATCCCGTTGCCGTCGGGCAGACGCATGTCGGTCAGGCACAGGTCGTAGGGATTGTTGGCCAGCAGCTCGCGCGCTTCGGCCAGGTTGGCGGCGGTGCTGATACGCAAGCCCATGCGGCCGAGAGTGAGAACAAGCAACTCGCGGATATCACGCTCGTCATCGACAACCAGGGCACTTTTGGGTTCGCTCATGTTGCGCACGATAGCCCAGCGTGACGACAGTGGACAATTGTCGGTCGGGTTCGGGCGCAACGCTTCACTCGGTCGCCAGCGCGTC
The DNA here is from genome assembly GCF_017603965.1 of Xanthomonas fragariae. NCBI lineage: Bacteria > Pseudomonadati > Pseudomonadota > Gammaproteobacteria > Lysobacterales > Lysobacteraceae > Xanthomonas > Xanthomonas fragariae. The sequence continues at coordinate 1,039,213 of NZ_CP071955.1, forward strand.
AACAGGGCGGTGCTGTAGCAGGTCACGCACTTGTCGGCGGCACGCCTTTGCTGCGAGGCGTGAGGAGGACAGCGCGCCGCGTTGCATCGCACTGCGCTCGGCTGGGGTCAACGAGGTGCAGATCTGTGCATGCCTACGGGGCATCGCCCTGGGCAGAAGACCTGTGGCGTCACGTGTTGTTGGCTACGGGATAGCGACTGGCGCTAGCTCTTCCCAAGCAACCCATTCGGTCGTTGCAACACGATCCGGAAACACGCACCGCCCCCCGGCACCGAGACGTAATCCAGTTGCGCCTGGTTGGCGCGGCACAGCTCCTGAGCGATATACAGGCCCAGTCCGGTGCCATGCTCGGAGGTGGTGTAGAACGGGCGGAACAGTTGCGCGGCCACCGCCTCCGGAATGCCGGGGCCGCGGTCGACCACATCGATCACCGCCATGCGCTCCCGATGTTCGACACGTAGCTTCACCCGCGCCGGCTCGTCCATGCCCCGGCCATATTTGAGCGCGTTGTGGACCAGCGTAGTCAGGATCTGATGGAGATGCTTGGGGTCGATCAAGGCATGCACCGAGCTGCCCTGGATGCTGGCTTCCAGGATGTCTGTCTCCATCGACATGGTCTGCCGATATTCGACCACGAAGCGACGTACGAACGCGGCCAGATCCAGATTCTCCGGGCTCGCGCGCTCGCGGCGGGCCAGCCCGAGCACGCTTTCGACGATGCCGTTGGTGCGCTGGCATTGCTGGTTGATGATCTGCAGCAGGCGGCGGTCGGCAGCGCCGATGTCCGGCGATTCTTCCAGCAGCTGCGAGGCGTAACTGATCGCGGTCAGCGGGTTGCGGATCTCGTGCGCCAAGCTGGCCGAGAAGCGGCCCATCGCCGACAGGGTCAGTGATTCGGCGCGGCGCGAGACCACGGTGGCGTCGTCCAGAAATACCAGCGCCAGGTCGCTGTCGGCCAGCAGGCGCACGAAACGTGGTTGCACTTCCGGGCGGTCGGAACCGAGTTGCAGCGGAGCTTCTTCCTGGTGCCAGCCGCTGCGCCAGCGTTGCAGGCGCAACGCCAGTTCCGGCGTGAGAGCGGCCAGCGACAGGTCGGCCGGGGCGTTGCGCTGGTCGCCATCGCCGAGCAGTGCCAGCGCCGCTTCGTTGGCCAGGGTGATGGTGTTGTGCGTATCGACCACCAGCACGCCGGTACGCAGGCGGCGGATGATCAACTCGTTGATCTCGTACAGATTGGCGACCTGCGCCCCGCGTTGTTCGGCCAGCACCTGATTGTTGCGCGCGCGCGAGGCGATCTGCTGGCAGATGTAGGCCACTGCCACATAGCTGGTGGCGAACATCGCCAGCTCGGCCAGTGGGCGGGTGGTGCCGTCCTCAAGCAGGGTCCACAGGTATTCGAGCACGATGGCGGCGCTGGCGAGCACCGCAATGCTCATGCCGTAGCGCAGCCGCAGCAGGATCGAGGCAGCGGCGACATTGAACAGCAGCATCATCGCGATGCCGGCGCTGGCGCCGGGCAGGGCGTGCGTGGCCAGGGTGGCGGCGAGGATGTCGGCCAGCACCGAACAGAATACGGTGGTGGTCAGCCGACGCTCGCTGCGGCCCCAGAACAGCAGCGGCACGGCCATGCATAGGTAGCCGATCGCGACCCCGGCGGCCAGGCGCGGATAACGCGGGTCGGGAATGGCATCGGACAACGGGCTGAACACCAACGCGGCGATCAGGCCGGCCACCAACAGCCGGTACAGCGAAAAGAAATACAGCTCGCGCTGCGGCGCGGACTGGATCCGGTCGATAAGCGATGTGCTGGATGCCAAACGCGATTCCCCGCTGGAACAAGCCGCGAGTATAGGCAGGTACGGCGCGCATCCGCCGCGCGTGCGCAGTGTCCGGCGGTGCGCATGCGCGGCGATCTGGGGGCCAATCCGGTCGGCTTTTGCGCCGCACGACGTGGTCGGCCACAATAGGCGGCCCGTTCGCGTCTCATGACGCGCCGCCTAGGCGGTCTGCGTTGCAGGTAGCGGTCGTTTCCTTTTCCCACGGTGACGCATGAATTTCCACGAATACCAGTCAAAACAGCTGCTTGCCGAGTACGGCATCCCCGTCCCGACCGGCAAGGTCGCAGCGACCCCGGATGAAGCGGTTGAAGTCGCCAATTCCCTGGGCAAGGGCCCCTGGATGGTGAAAGCGCAGATCCACGCGGGCGGCCGCGGTAAGGCTGGCGGCGTCAAGTTCTGCAAGACCACCGACGAGGTGAAGGCCGCAGCAGCCAAGATGCTCGGCACCAAGATGTCCACCTACCAGACCGCCGGCGTGGAGCTGCCGATCAACCTGGTGCTGGTGACCACCGCCGGTGAGATCGTCAAGGAGCTGTACCTGTCGATCCTGGTCGACCGTGGCACCAAGACCATCACCTACATCGCCTCGTCCGAGGGTGGTGTGGAGATCGAGCAGGTCGCCGCCGAGACGCCGGAGCTGATCCATTCGCTCAATGTCGATTTCGTCGAAGGCGTGCAGGGCTACCACGGCCGCGATTTCGGCTTCAAGCTCGGCCTCAACGCCAAGCAGGCCGGCCAGTTCGCCAGCATCATGGTCAACCTGTATCGCCTGTTCAACGAAAAGGATCTGGCGCTGGTTGAAATCAACCCGCTGGCGATCCTGGACGACGGCAACCTGTACGCGCTGGACGGCAAGTTCGACAGCGACGATAACTCTGCATTCCGTCAGAAGCAGCTGATCGCCATGCGCGACAAGACGCAGGAAGACGAGACCGAAGTGACCGCGTCGGAGTTGGACATCAACTACGTCACCATGGACGGCAACATCGGTTGCATGGTCAACGGCGCAGGCCTGGCCATGGCCACCATGGACGTCATCAAGCTCAATGGCGGCGAGCCGGCGAACTTCCTGGACGTAGGCGGCGGTGCCAACAAGCAGCGCGTCATCGAAGCGTTCAAACTGATCCTGTCTTCGGACAAGGTCGAAGGCATCTTCGTCAACATCTTCGGCGGCATTGTCCGCTGCGACATGATTGCCGAGGGCATCATCGCGGCAGTCAAGGAAGTGGGCGTCAAGGTTCCGGTCGTGGTGCGCCTGGAAGGCACCAACGTGGAAGAAGGCAAGCAGCTGCTGCGCGATAGCGGCATGGCCATCATCCCGGCCGACAACATCAACGACGGCGCCAAGAAGGTCGTCGAAGCTGTCAAGAACGCCGCCTGATTCCCCCCGGCCTCGGATCGCCGACAGGCCGCCGCTGTCGCTCCCTTGCGTCAAGGGGGCAGGCACTCCGCGTAGCGGAGGGACGGGGGTCCTGGAGGAACGCAGCGCGGACATCGGCTCACGCTGGTTCCGATGCGTCCGAAGCCGGCCCAACACATTACGAAGGACTCAACGAAATGTCCGTTTTGATCAACAAGAACACCAAGGTGATCGTGCAGGGCTTTACCGGCCAGCAGGGCACCTTCCACGCCACTCAGATGATCGAGTACGGCACCCAGGTCGTCGGCGGCGTGACGCCGGGCAAGGGCGGCACCACGCATATCGACCTGCCGGTGTTCAACACCGTGGCCGATGCCGTGCAGAGCACCGGCGCCGATGCATCGGTGATCTACGTGCCGCCGCCGTATGCGGCCGATGCGATCCTGGAAGCGGCTGCGGCCGGTATCAAGGTCATCGTGTGCATCACCGAGGGCATCCCGGTGCTGGACATGCTGCGCGTCAAGAACGTGCTGACCCGTTCGCATCCGCAGACCGTGCTGATCGGGCCGAACTGCCCCGGCGTGATCACCCCGGGCGAGTGCAAGATCGGCATCATGCCGGGCCACATCCACAAGCCGGGCAAGATCGGCATCGTGTCGCGCTCGGGCACGCTGACTTATGAAGCGGTCAAGCAGACCACCGAAGTCGGCCTGGGCCAGTCCACGTGCATTGGTATCGGTGGCGACCCGATCAACGGCCTGAACTTCGTCGACTGCCTCAAGCTGTTCAACGAAGACCCGCAGACCGAAGGCATCATCATGGTCGGCGAAATCGGCGGCGACGCCGAGGAAGCCGGTGCCGAGTACATCAAACAGTTCGTGAACAAGCCGGTTGTCGGTTTCATTGCCGGCGCCTCGGCTCCGGCCGGCAAGCGCATGGGCCATGCCGGTGCGATCGCATCGGGCGGCAAGGGCACCGCCGAAGGCAAGTTTGCTGCGATGGAGGCTGCTGGCGTCAAGACCGTCCGTTCGCCGGGCGATCTGGGTGCCGCGATTGCTGCGCTGGTGAAGTAAGCACGCATCGCGCGCAAGCGTGTGCGTAGGAGAGGCCGCCTTCTGGCGGCCTTTTTTTGGCTCGCGTTGCCCTCATCCGCCCTTCGGGCAGCTTCTTCCGCAGGCGGGAGAAGAGCAGGCGGGAGAAGAGATGGTGCGCGTGAGTTGCGATGTCGCGTTCGAGCAACGGCAACACCAGCAGCAGTTGTGCATGAGCGCGTTGAGGCGCTGCCTCCAGAAATTTCCGGCTCTGGTATCGCCTGCGCGATTGGCGTCTGTTGGTTTCAAGTTTCGGCGGCAATGCCCGATCGGGCCCTACATCGCAGATTCCGCCTGCCTGAGGCCAGTGTTGGTCGTCGAGTCCGATGGCAGTCAGCACCTGGACGTCTGCTTCGATGCCGCGCACGGTCTACCTGCGCCGGGAAGGCTTTGAGTTGCTGCGCTTCTGGAATAATGACGTGCTGATGCGCACCGACGTCGTGTGTGACGCAATTGCGCGACGTCGGTGCGTTGCCCGCTTTTCTTTCTTTCCTGCCAGCATCCAGCAGGAACCTGCAAAAGGCCGCTGATATGTCCCAAACCCTCCGCATCGCCATGGCTCAATTCGACTTCCCGGTCGGCGCCGTGGCGCACAATACCGATCGCATCATCGCGTTCATTTCGGCGGCGCGTGACGAGTTCGACGCGGACATCGTGCTGTTTCCCGAGTTGGCCATCAGTGGCTATCCGCCGGAAGATCTGCTGCTGCGGCCTGGGTTTCTCGCGCATTGCCAAGAAGCACTGGCGCGCATCGCGGCCAGCACGCGCGGCATTGTGGCGGTGGTCGGTTGGCCGCAGAGCGCCGCCAGCGTGGTCTATAACGCGGCCAGCGTATTGCGCGACGGGCGCATCGAGGTCACCTACCGCAAGCGCGAATTGCCCAATTACGCAGTGTTCGACGAGCGCCGCTATTTCGACGTCGATCCGGATGGCAGGAGCTGTGTGGTCACGATCCAGGGCGTGCAGGTGGGCGTGGTGATCTGCGAAGACCTGTGGTTTGCCGAGCCGCTAGCCAAGACCGTGCAGGCCGGCGCCGAGCTGGTGCTCGTGCCTAACGCCTCGCCGTACGAGCGAGGCAAGCATGCGCAACGCGATGCCTTGCTGGCCGAGCGCACGCGCCAGAGCGGGGCGGCAATCGCTTATCTCAACGTGGTCGGCGGGCAGGATGCATTGGTGTTCGATGGTGCATCGGTGGTGGCCGATGGCGACGGCACCGTGCATCCGGCCGCCTCGGCGTTTGTGGACCAGTGGCTGGTGGTGGACTACGCTGCCGGCGAGCGCAGCTTCACGCCGGTGATGTGGGTGGACGATGGCGATGAGAGCATGGACGCGCTGGCTTGGCGCGCGGTGGTGCGCGGGCTGCAGGACTATTGCCGCAAGAACGGCTTCAGCAAGGTCTGGCTGGGTTTGTCCGGCGGAATCGACTCGGCGCTGGTGTTGGCGATGGCAGTCGATGCGCTGGGTGGCGACAACGTCACCGCCGTGCGCCTGCCATCGCGCTACACCGCAGACTTGTCCAACGATCTGGCCGACGAGCAATGTCGCGCGTTGGGCGTCAAGCTGGAAACCATCGCGATCGAGCCGGCCTTCGAAGGGTTGCTCGCCGCGCTGGGGCCGATGTTCGATGGCACCCAGCCGGACATCACCGAAGAAAACCTGCAGTCGCGCAGCCGTGGAGTGATCCTGATGGCGCTGTCCAACAAGTTCGGCGGGCTGTTGCTGACCACCGGTAACAAGAGCGAGTACGCGGTGGGCTACGCCACCATCTACGGCGATATGTGCGGTGGCTACGCACCGCTCAAGGATTTGTACAAGACGGAGGTGTTCGGCCTGGCCAAGTGGCGCAACACCGTGGGCGGCGCGCCGGTGATTCCGCCTGCAGTCATCGCGCGCGCGCCCTCGGCCGAGTTGCGCGACAACCAGACCGACCAGGATTCGCTGCCGCCGTACGATGTGCTCGACGGAATTTTGTATCGCTATGTCGATCAGGAGCAGTCGCGCGAGGACATCGTCGCCGCCGGCTACGCGGCCGACACGGTCGAGCAGGTACTGCGGCTGGTACGGCTCAACGAGTGGAAGCGCCATCAGTCCGCACCGGGACCCAAGGTGTCGCGACGCGCATTCGGTCGCGAGCGGCGCTATCCGATCACCAATGGGTATTGTGGCCAGTAGCGCAATAAGTTAAGGCGACAGACACACGGCATCGGCGCAACGACATTGGATCGCATCCTCCAGGCAACGCCTGCACCGCGGAGCTCGCGCCGAACATCCACTAGTCACGAAATAAAAAAGGGGCCTTTCGGCCCCTTTATGTGTTCAGCTCAGCGTCGACTGAAATCTCAATCGCGATTCATCTGCGCATTGCGCTGGCCGCTCGCGGCAGATTTCTCGCCAGCAAACGGGTTGAGCTTGCGCAGCGCCCACGGATACTTCGGCCAGTCGCCGGTCAGCCAAGGGTGCTGCGGGCTATTGAGCTCCAGTACGCGGCGTGCGTCTGCGGCCAGGGTCTTGTTGCCCAGGCGCGTGTAGGCCTCGGCCAGCACGGCGACGGCGTCGTACTGGTACGCGCTCTGCGGGTAGGTTTCCAGCAAGTAGTTGGCACGGCCGGCTGCCGATACCCAGGCATCGCGACGTAGGTAGTACAACGCGTTGTCCAGTTCGTGCTGGGCGAAGATGTCGCGTAGCTCGATCATCCGTTTGCGCGCATCTGCCGCGTAACGGCTGTTCGGGTAGCGGTCGGTAACGGTGTTGAAGTCGTTGTAGGCCTGCTGCGGCGACGACAGGTCGCGACGGCTCGGATCCAGCGACCACACGCGGCGCAGGAACACCGTGTCGCGGTTGCTGTTGGCCAGCCCACGCAGGTAGTACAGATACGAGATGTTGCGATGGGTTGGGTAAGTACGGATGAAGCGATCCACGCTGGACACCGTATCGTCGTGCTTGCCAGCCTTGTACTGGGCGTAGGCGGTTTCGATCATCGCCTGCTCGGTGTACGGGCCATAGGGGTACTGGGCGATGAGGCGCTTGAAGCTGGCTTCGGCACCGGCCCAGTTGCCTTTCTCCATCAACCCATGGCCCTTGCCGTAGAGCTGCTCGACCGGCATGCCCTCGTCGGGATTTTTGTCCTTGGTGCCGCGGTGGCAGCCGGTGACGACGAACGCCATGACCAGCATGAGGGCGATGAGGCGCGCAGGCGCGTAAAACGTGGACCGTCGGATCATGGGTCTGGGCAGGACGCATCAGGAAAACCAGAGCGCGATGATAGCCTAGTGGCCTGTCCGGCGACTGACTTCCGCCGTCCAGGCCGCCAAATTCCCGCTTTTGCCTGAGTGTCCGTGTCCATGTCCGACCCATCTGCCCAATCCCTCGCCCCGTCCATCCGCCAGGCCATCGTGCCCGACAGCGCCGCAGGACGCCGTTTCGACGCGGTGCTGGCCGAGTTGTTCCCCGAATTCTCGCGCTCGCGGCTGTCGGAGTGGATCAAGTCCGGCGATGCGCTGTTGGATGGCGAAATGGCGCGTCCGCGCGACACCTTGCGCGGCGGCGAGAGCGTACAGGTGCAGGTGGTGCTGGAAACCCAGACCCACGCCGCGCCGCAGGACATCGCGTTGAACGTGTTGTACGAAGACGACCAGGTGCTGGTGATCGACAAGCCCGCGGGTCTGGTGGTGCATCCGGGCGCTGGCAATCCGGACGGCACTCTGGTCAACGCCTTGCTGTTCCGCGACCCGGCGCTGTCGGCCGTGCCGCGCGCTGGCGTGGTGCATCGCCTGGACAAGGACACCAGCGGCGTGATGGTGGTCGCACGCACCCTGCAGGCGCAGACCGCGCTGGTGGAGCAGCTGTCCGCACGCGACGTGCATCGCCAGTATCTGGCAGTCGTGGTGGGAGCGCTGGTGTCCGGTGGCACCGCCAATGCGCCGATCGACCGCCACCCGCGCGATCGCCTGAAGATGGCAGTGCGCGATGATGGCCGCGATGCAGTCACCCATTACCGCCTGCGCGAGCGCTTCCGCGCGCACACTGCGCTGGAATGCCGCCTGGAAACCGGGCGTACCCATCAGATCCGCGTGCATATGGCGCACCTGAAATCGCCGATTGTCGGCGACCCGCTGTACGGTGGCGCGCTCAAGCTGCCCAAGGGCGCCACCGACGAACTGGTGCACGAGCTGCGCACCTTCAAGCGTCAGGCGCTGCATGCCGAAACGCTGGAGTTCCTGCATCCGGTGAGCGGCGAGCCGGTGCGCGTCAGCGCGCCGGTGCCTGCCGACCTGCAGCGGCTGATGACCGCGCTGCGCGAGGACGGTGCGCACGCAGCCGAGCTGGCGCGCCGCTGAGGTGACGCTCGCCATGCCTTTCATCCTGTCGGCCAATTGGCCGGCGCCGCCGCGTATCCGCGCCCTGACCACGCTGCGCTACGGCCTGGGCGAATCGCTGGCGCCGTTCGATACGCTCAACCTCGGCAACTGCAGTAGTGCAGAGGGCGATGTGCCCGCGCGGGTGGCGCGTAACCGAGCGCTGTTGGTCGAGGCGTTGGCACTGCCGAGCACGCCACACTGGCTGCGTCAGGTGCATGGTGTGGAGGTAGTGCGCGTCGAGGCACCACCAGTTGCCGCCTGCACACGCGATGGCGTGGTAAATGTCGCGCTGGATGCGCAAGAACCTGTCGCCGATGCGGCCGTAGCTGATGTGCCCGGTGTGGTACTGGCGATCCTTACCGCCGATTGTCTGCCGGTGGTGCTCGCCGCCATCGATGGCAGCGAGGTAGCCGCCGCGCACGCCGGTTGGCGTGGGTTGGCCGATGGCATGCTGGAGCGCAGCGTCGCCGCCATGCGCACGCCGCCGCAGCACGTGGTGGCGTGGTTAGGGCCGGCAGCGGGGCCGCAGGTGTACGAAATCGGCGAGGAGGTGTTCAACGCTTTCCTCGCGCACGATACGCAAGCGCAAGCTGCGTTTGTCGCGACCTGTCCGGGACATTGGTTGGTGGATTTGTATGCGCTGGCACGTCAGCGTTTGCAGCATGCCGGTGTGCCGATGAGCGCTATCCACGGGGGTGGCCTATGCACCATTTCCGATCCACAACGCTTCTTCTCGCATCGCCGCGATCGCCGCAGCGGACGCATGGCCACACTGGCCTGGATCGCGCCTTGAGCACGCCGCTCTAAGGACCACCGTTCCAAGCTGCGCGCCCGATACACCGGAAATACCCAAAATCCGAACGGACGAGCGAAATTGCCGCTTGTGCCGGAGCGCAGACGATGAAGACTTCTCGCCACCACGTGCAGCGGTACCCTGGTCCGGTGCGAGGCGCCAGCTTCGCACCGTGAATGAGCCACTGTCCCGGTAGGAGAAGGGAAGGGCATGTCTCGGTGCGCCGGTGTGACTTCATCGCGCTGGATTGCGTCAAACAACCCGTCGACATCAACTCATATATCTGCAAGCGCTTGCAGATAGCGTTGACGCCAGTGATTGATGTTGTTCTTGCGCAGGTGATCCATCATCGCCCGCCAGCGCTCGATGCGCGTCGCCAACGGCATGCTCGCTGCCGTGGCGATCGCATCGGCCACGCCGTCCAGGTCATGCGGATTGACCAGCAATGCCTCTTTCATTTCATCGGCCGCACCTGCCAACAGCGAGAGCACCAGCACGCCCGGGTTCGCAGGATCCTGCGCGGCCACGAACTCCTTGGCGACCAAATTCATGCCATCGCGTAATGGCGTCACCAGGCCAACTGCGGCCGCACGATAAAAACCGGTCAATGTGGCGTGGCTGAAGTTCTGATTGACGTAGCGCAGCGGCGTCCAATCCGGCTCGGCGTGCCCACCGTTGATGTGGCCGGCGATCTGCTCCAGCTGCCCGCGTAGTTGGCGATATTCGTTGACGTCGCCGCGCGACACCGGTGCGATCTGCAGATAGGTCAGGCTGCCGGATTGATCCGGGTAACGCTCCAGATAGCGCTCGAAACCCTGGAAGCGCTCCGGCAATCCTTTGGAATAATCCAGCCGGTCCACGCCGATCGCCAACTGGCGGCCACGCAAACTTTCGCGTAGATCGCGCACCGCCTGCTTGCCGACCGAGGCCTTGGCCTGATTGGCGATCAGATCGGTATCGATGCCGATCGGAAAGGCCGCAGCGCTGAAACGACGCCCGCCCGGGCCTTCGACGAGATCGCCTTCCAGAATGCGGCCACCGCCGAACAGACGCACATACGCCTTGAAACGCTCGGCATCGCGCTGGGTCTGGAAGCCGACCAGATCGTAGGCATAGAAGGTGCTGAACAAGCGCGCATGATCGGGCATGGCCTGCATCAAGTCGGCCGAGGGCATCGGTACGTGCAGGAAAAAGCCCATCTTGCAGCCCACACCCAGCTCGCGCAGCATCGTGCCCAGCGGAATCATGTGGTAATCGTGGATCCACAGCGTGTCGCTATCTTTGAGCAATGGCGCCAGCTTCTGGGCGAACAGCCGGTTGACGCGCATATAGCCTTCGCGGGTGGCGCGGTCGTAATCGACCAGATCCAGACGGAAGTGCAGCAGCGGCCACAGCGTACGATTGGCGAAGCCGTTGTAGTACGAATCCATGTCGCGCTTGTTGAGGTCCATGGTGACGAACTTGATGTCGCCTTCGGTCTGTTCGTGCATGCCGCCGCTATCGCCGCGTACGGTCTTGCCACTCCAGCCGAACCACATACCGCCGCGCTCCTTGAGCGCTGCCAACAAGCCAACCGCCAGACCGCCGGCACGGTTCTCGCCGGGCACTGCAACGCGATTGGATACCACCACCAAACGACTCATGACGCCTCCTGCCAGCTCCGCGACAAGCGCATCGCTGCAATGATCAACCCCACATGCGAATAGGTCTGAGGGAAATTTCCCCAGGCTTCGCCGTCTTCAAACGATAGATCCTCCGATAGCAAGCCGAGGTGATTGCGGCGCAAGAGAATGCGCTCGAACAATTCACGCGCCTCGTCCTTGCGACCGATCGCGGCCAGCGCGTCGATGTACCAGAATGTGCAGATGGTGAAGCTGGTTTCCGGCTCACCGAAGTCATCCGGCGCGATGTAGCGATACAGCGCATCGCCATGCTTGAGCACGCGACCGACCGCTTCCACGGTGCGCATGAAGCGGCTGTCGTCGTTGGCGACGATGCCGATATCGGCCAGCAACAGCAGCGATGCATCCAGACGGTGGCCACCGAGCGTATCGGTGAAGTGGCCGTGTTCTTCGCTCCAGGCTTCAGACAACACGCGCTCGCGAATGCTGTCGGCGCGTTCGCGCCAATACACGCTGCGCTCGGGCAGGACAAGCCGGTCGGCGATCTTGGACAGGCGATCGCAGGCCGCCCAGCACATCGCGGCGGTATAGGTATGCACTTCGGCGCGGCCGCGGAATTCCCACAGGCCGGCATCGGGCACATTGTGCAGCGCGTATGCGCGCTCGCCCAATGGCTCCAGACGGCGGAAGGTGTCCGCATCGCCTGGATCCTTCAAACGCAGATCGAAGAACAGTTGCGTGGAGGCCAGCACCACGCTGCCGTAGACGTCGTGCTGCTGCTGGATCCAGGCCAGGTTGCCACGCCGCACCGGGCCCATACCCCGATAGCCCTTCATCGTGTCGACTTCGTGCTCTTCCAGCTGCGATTCGAAACCGATACCGTACAGCGGTTGCAGGGTGCCGTCGCTGGTGGCGATATTGAAGATGTAGCCGATGAATTGCTCCATCGTACGCGTAGCGCCGAGCCGGTTGAGCGCACGCACCACAAACCCCGCATCGCGCAACCAGCAATAACGGTAATCCCAATTGCGCGGCGTATTCGGCGCTTCCGGAATCGAAGTGGTCATCGCGGCGATGATCGCGCCGCTGTCTTCGTACTGGCACAACTTGAGCGTGATCGCACTGCGGATCACAGCGTCCTGCCAGTCCAAGGGGATCGACAGATAACGCACCCATTCGCGCCAATATTCTTCGGTGCGTTCCTGCGCTTCCTGCACATAGCCGCTGAGAGAGCGAGTCAGTGATTCATCGACGCCCAACACCAGATTCACCGGGTGGCTGAGTACGAACGGCAAACCGTCACGCACGAACCGCACCGGTACATCGGTGGTCAGGCGCAGGGTGAATTCCGGCAACATCCAACGGATGTGATTGCTGCCCCAGGTGGTATCGGGGGTACGGCCACCCCAATCGGCCAGCGGGCGTGCGCGCACCACGATGCGCGGGTTGCCAGCCAGGGGGCGAATCTGCCGGATGATGCTCACCGGCCGATAGAAACGGCCGTTATTGCGCCAGCGCGGTGCGAAGTCGATGACTTCCACTTCGCCACCGTGGCGATCGCGCAAGACGGTGCGCAGCACTGCGGTATTGGGTAGGTAGTGTTGCTCGCTGCCGACGAAATCTTCCAGCTCCACGGCAAAGTCCCCACCTTCGCCCTTGGGCGAAAGCAACGAGCAGAACGCCGGGTCGCCGTCGAAGGCCGGCAGGCAACTCCACACCACATGTGCCTGCCGATCGACCAATGCACCGAAGCTGCAGTTGCCTATAACGCCCAGATCCAGGTTTGGCTTGGTCATGGAGTGCGGACGATCCTATGTAAGACGAGAGGAGGCGCGCTGCGATCAAAGGCTGCGCGCGTTTTGCTGTAACCATGCATGCACATCCGCCGTGCCATCGACGCGGAAATGTGCGCTGGTCTGTGTGCGATTGCCGACCAGCACACTCCAACCGCCGAGACGATTTGCCGCTGCGAAGCCGAATTCGTCGGTGAGATCGTCGCCGACGAACACCGGCGTGCGGCCGGCGAATGCGCCGTGCTGCATCAGTTGTTCGACCGCCACGCCTTTGTTGCTGCCTTGCGGGACGAATTCGACTACGTGATCGCCAGGTTGCAGGCGATAGCCGGAGAGTTGGGCGATCTCCTGCTGCGCGAAGGCGAGGACGTCGGGGCCGGCGTGCGGTTGTGCGCGCCAATGCAGTGCGACGCTGACGCCTTTGTCTTCCACCAGCACGCCAGGGTGCTGGTGCGTGAGCTCTGCGGCGCGTCGATGCAAACCATGCAGCCGCTCGGAGGTGTCTTGCGGCATCGCGACACCTGCAGCGATATCGCTGCGCAGTTCGTGTCCATGCAAGCCTGCCGCTGGGAGCAGCAGGGGAGCGAACACTGCGTCCAGTTGCGATAGCGCTCGTCCGCTGACCAATGCGACTGCGCCGTTGAGGCGATCGCTCAAGCGCCCGATGGCCTCGCGGACATCGGGCAATAGCCGCACTGCCTCGGGGCTGTCGGCGAAGTCGATAAGAGTGCCGTCCACGTCCAGAAACAATGCACAGGCATCGTCCAGCAATGGCGGCGACGGAAGGGGGGAGTGCACGTCTGCCATCGCGCCAGTGTGCGCAATCGAGTGTGAGATTCAGGTTATGGAACGGCAGGCAATGAAGAGCTTGAAATGGGGGATTGGCCATAAAAGCCGGCTCTTTCCAATTCCCACTGGCGGCTCTCCATCCCGGCTTCAGAACGTGTACCGCACTCGCCCGTACCAGTACGCGCCGTTGCTGCCGATCGGCGAAAGCACGTCATAGGGCAGGTTGCCGAAGTACGCGATGTCGTCGATGGAGCGGTCCGAATAGTTGTCCAGGATATTCTGCCCGCCAATCGCCAGTGTCCATTGGTTGCCCAGGTGGTACTCGGCTTCCAGGTCGAGCTGCCATTGCGCGCCGTAGGTCTGGCGCGGCACGAAACCGCCGCCGAAGTCGAACACGCGCGTGGCGCTGCCGTAGCGGTTGACGCGGGTCTGCAGCGTCCAGTATGCGTTGTTCCAGTTGGCCGCCAACGCCGCACGCGTGCGCGGCGCGGCATCGGTGAGCGTGTTGCTCTCCTGAACGCCGAACAGCACGTACTCCGGGTCCAGTGCGAGCAATTGCGCCGGGGTGGCGATAACGTTCTTCAACTCGGTCTTGGCGTAGCTGTAGGTGCCGGTCAGCAGCAGGTCGCCGCCGAAGATGTATTGGCGCCAGTTGGCGACCAGCTCGGCGCCGCGCGTGCGAGTGTCGGCAGCGTTGAGGAAATAGCTGGCGCTCTGCACGCCTGTAACGCCGAAGTTCTGCTGCACGAAGTCGGTGAGGCTGTCGCCGGTGATGTCTTCGGATAGCGCAATGCGGTCGTCGATATCGATCTGGAAGATGTCCAGCGACAGGTCGAAGTGATCGCCTAGCTGGCTGGTGAAGCCCAGGCTGTAGTTGAGCGATGTTTCCGGTTTCAGATCGGTGGCGCCGAGCGCGCGCGCGATCGGGTTGTTGACCGACAGCAGGCGGCCCTGGGTGAGGCGACCGGCCGCATCGTAGCCGGTGGAGGTGGCTTCATAGCCGATCTGGCTGAGCGAGGGCGCACGCACGTTGCTGGAGACGGCGCCACGCAGCGCGAACGCCTGTGCGAGCGCGTAGCGCGCGGCCAGCTTGCCAGTCCACTGGCTGCCGAAGTCCTGGTAATGCTCGTAGCGGCCGGCCAGGTCGGTGGAGAACTTGGTGCCGAACTGGCTGGAGACGTTGGCGTAGGCGCTGGCGACATTGCGCGACAGGTCGGCTTCGTCCTGCGGGGTGAGGCCGCCGCCGGCCTGCGAACCGGTCGGGCGATCGGTGAACGGGCCGGCGGCGGCGCTGGCCGGGTCGCCGGCATGGGTGCGGTATTGCTCACGGCGGAATTCGGCGCCGGTGCCGAAGGTATGGGTGGCGCCGGCTGCGGCGAATACGCGGGTCAGATCCAGATTGCCCACAGTCTGCGCAAACGCAAAATCGCCGGTCTTGAAGCGAGTGGTGCTGCCCGGGCCGAGCGAGGCGTTGAGCGAATTGCGTAGCCGGTAGGTGAAGTCGTTGCGGCCATCATTGACGCTGGCGTCGTAGTCCCAGTTGCCCAACTGCCCGCGTGCACCGGCCACGACCTGCAGATCGCGATTTTCGCCTTCCGAAATGGGGCGATAGCCGTTGGGGTAGATCTCGCGCCAGTTGGCGCTGCCATCCGGGTAACGGAAGTAGTTGGCGCCTTCGGTGTCGCGCTGGTTGTAGGTGCCGAACGCGTAGAACTCGCCGCTGTGGCTGAAGGGAATCTTGGTGTTGAGCCAAGCGTTCAGGCCCTTGGTGGCGCCATCGCCGAGCACATAATTGCGCTGGCCGGCCAGCGCCAGATTGGCCGGGGTCTGCTCTTCGAACGGCGGAATCCGATCGAAGCCGGCGCGGTTGGTCGCCTCGCGACTCTTCAGTTCCAGGCCCACCTTAAAGAAGCTGCCGTCATCGCCGAGCAGGGTGCCGACCTTGGCGCTGGCATAGCTGGTCTGGCCATCGGTGATGCGGCGGTTGATCGGCTCCACATCGGTGTTGTAGGCGCCGAAGCTGGCATCCAGCTCGCCGCGTGCGGGGTTGTCGTCCAGGATCACGTTGATGACGCCTGCGATCGCATCCGAGCCGTACTGCGCACCCGCGCCGTCGCGCAGCACTTCGATGCGCTTGATCGCGTTGATCGGGATGGAATTGAAATCCACCGGCGTGGTGCCCCTGCCGATCTTGCTGTCGGTATTGACCAGCGCGGAGGTATGCCGGCGCTTGCCGTTGACCAGCACCAGCACTTGATCGGGCGAGAGTCCGCGCAACTGTGCGGCGCGGATGTGGTCGGCGCCGCCGGAGTTGGACTGGCGCGGGATATTGAACGACGGCAACAGCGCCTGCAGCGCGCTGCCGAGTTCGCCGTTGACCACGCCGGCCTTGCGGATGTCCTCGGCGGTGAGCACGTCCACCGGCACGGTCGATTCCAGCAACGTGCGGTCGCTGGCACGGGTGCCGGTGACGATCACGGTGTCCAGCGTGGTGGCGCCTGGGGCGGCCTGCTGTGCCTGCGCGTTGGCGCTCAACACGGTGGCGATGGTCATGCCGATAGCCGTAAGGGTGGGGCTAGTCATGCTCTCTCCTGCAATTGCAAACGCGCCGCGCGGTGGGCATCCGGCCGGGCTGGGGCGCTAAAGGGTCCAAGTATCCTCATCACCCGGATTAGGAAGAGATTATCGCCTCGTTCAGGCAAGCGCGAGATGGCACAGTATGCACGCCGGCATCAGCTGATGCCGGGCCTGCATGCACCCGCTACAGACCCGTCATGGAGAAGTCGATGAAGGTGTTGCCGTCCTGCCTGCTTGCCGCCACGTTGGCTTTGTCCGCCTGCGCTACCATGCCCGGCGCCGCACCGACATCGGCCACCGCCAGCCTGCAAGGCGATGCGGCACGACCGGCCGCGGCGCATGGCTGGGTGCGCAGCGAGCTGTACTTTGGCGTGGGCGAGGAAACCGGCCCGGCCGATCGCCCGCAGACCCGTACCATCGACGAAACCCAATGGCGTGCCTTTCTGGACAAGGAAGTGACCCCGCGCTTCCCGGACGGGTTGAGCGTCTTCGATGCCTACGGCCAGTGGCTGTTTCGCGGCGCCAAGGAGCCGAACCGGCTCGGCACCAAGGTGCTGGTGATCCTGCACGAAGACACCTCGCAGCGGCGCAACGATATCGAGGCGATCCGTCTGGCCTGGAAGCAGGCGACTGGTCACCAGTCGGTGCTGTGGTCGCGGCAGGCGGTGGATGTATCGTTCTGAGCAAGGCCCGTCATGCGGTCCATCGTTAGGCAATCGCTGCTTTTTCGTCTTCGCCAAGCAAATGCAGCGGCGTCTGTGTCGATGGCGCCGTAGCGCCATCGACACCTCCAATCACACTGTCCAGCAATCACACTGTCCAGTGGCATTGCGCAATCGCCTCGCCACTGCCGGTCAGGGGTGTGCGCTAGCGCTCCTGTGCCAGCGGTGTCTGCCGTATCTTGGCGGGATGACCGTTTTGCAATGTCGTGATGTCGTGCAGCGCTGTCCGCACGGCTGCTGTACTAGGAAGCAGTCGATAGTGAAGAACGAAATCGCGCGTCCCGCCGGCTTCAATCGTGGGGACCAGGCCGAGATCGCGTTGCAAACTGCGGTTATACGAAAAGCTGGTGCCCGGCTCCAGACCCGCGACATAGCCGGTGGTTTGACTGTCGGTATTCTTCCACAGGGAGAATACCGGCAACTGCTTGACGTTGAATGCCAGTGCGACGCCTCGCTGTGCGCTCTTGTCATGCAGAACCGCCAGACTCTGCCCACTGTCATCACCGAGGGGGTAAATGTTGTACACCGTTTCGCCATATCCGGCTGTAGGGCCGCGGAACGTTTGCCAATTGGCCAGTTCCTGCTGCGCTCGCGCATTGAATGGAGAAACTTCACGCGCCGGCATTGCAAAGCGGGCCCCCTCTCCAAGTAATGGCGCGCCGAAGTTGCTGTGGTAGAGAACCTGATATTCGGCAGGCTGGTCGCTTCGATTGGTAAGCCGGTCATGCAGCGTGAAAGCGGTCGCGCCAGGCTCGGTGATCAGTTCGGCATCGATCTGAAAATCCACCTTCTTGAAAGCTTGCTCGTTCAGCACGCCTTTCAGGCTGATTCGGTGCGGTGGCCGGTCGTCGATGCTGAGCACGACAGTGCGTGCGGGCAAGTAGGACGCGCGCCCATGAAGGGTCAGCAGTTCTCCCCGATCTTCGCCAGGGTGGCCGACCCATTCGAATCCGCAACGCGCCACCAATTCGTTGAAACCCTCCAGCCAGCCCAGCCCACTGCGGCTTTCCAGGTTGACGAAAGCGGGATTGACCACCTCGCTGACCGGCGAGTCCCAGCCGAGGCGTAACGCGCCGGCCTGAGCGCGCAGAACGTTCATGCCGCGGGTGGGCACCACGGTTAATTGCATGGCTCCGGTATCGATCTCGATCAGTGCGCTGCCTTCCTGACGGCCGCCATTGAGGCGGCGCAAGCTGACTTTGAAGGGGGGACCATCGTGGAAACCAAGCTGATCGTTGCCGATGCTCCAGTCCTGGAGGGGTTTGTCCGGTGCGATGAGTGTGTAGTCCACGGCATGGGCTGGCAGGGCGACAAGGACAACGATGCAACCAACGAGCGAGCGAACAGGAATCATGGGGGTCTCCGTTTTGAGGGGCGGCCGTGTGTGTTTAAACGCACTCGATGGTCAGAGTAGCCGTTCGTCCGGCTCCGTCTGCACAGGTTGTGCATCGCTACGCTGGGCGAGCGCTTTTTTCGTCTGCAGCGGTTGGAATGCCTTTTTTCGATTCAATGCGCAGCTGGATGGTTCTTCATTTCGCAGTGCTGCTGCCCGGCAGGACCGCGCCGCTGCACCAGTGCACCAGGTCGTGCAAAAAAACGATCGCCTGCGTTGGGTTGTCGAGGCTGCGCTGCGCGAGAACGCTTCCGGTTACTATCGCCCTATCCTATGCAGTCGCTTGCCCCATGTCTGCCGCTTCTACCGCTTCGCCCCGCTGGTTCGTTGCCGGCGACTTCAATGGCTTCTTCGGCCTGGTCGTCGACAATCTCTCCATCCTCGGCTTCATCGCGATGGCGCTGGCCGGGATGTTCCAGTTCCCGGCCGAGGTGGTGTTCGGGCGTATGTTCCCCGGCACTGCGTTCGGCGTGCTGGTGGGCAATCTGCTCTATACCTTGATGGCACGCCGGCTGGCTGCCCGCACCGGGCGCGATGACGTCACCGCAATGCCGCTGGGCCTGGATGCGCCCACCAGCATCGGCATGGCGCTGCTGGTGCTCGGCCCGGCGTTTGCCGGCTTCAAGGCGCAGGGGTTGGACCCGCAGGCCGCCGCGATCGCCACATGGAAACTCGGCATGGCCTCGCTGGTGGTGATGGGCCTGCTCAAACTGGTGCTGTCGTTCGTCGGCGAAGCGGTCGCCCGCGCGCTGCCGCGTGCGGCTTTGCTCGGCTCGATCGCCGGCATCGCGCTGGTGTTGATGGGCTTGCTGCCGCTGCTGGAAACCTTGCGCTCGCCGGTGGCCGGCTTGGTCACCTTGGGCCTGCTGCTGTACGTGCTGCTGGCCAAGGGTCGGCTGCCGACCAAGTTGCCTGGCGTGCTGGTGGCGTTCGTGATCGGCACCGCGTTGTACTACGGGTTGGGGCTGGCGGGCCTGGGCGCGCCGGGTTTTGCCGTGCCGGAATGGACGCAGCCGCAGATCGTGCTGCCGCTGCCGAACCTGGGCTGTATCGATGGCTTGCCGGCAACGGTGACGTATTTGCCGTTGCTGCTGCCGTTCGGCCTGTTGATGGTGGTCGGTGGCATCAATGTCAGCGAGAGCGCACGCGCGGCCGGCGATGATTACCGCACCCGCGACATCCTGTTGGTGGAAGCATTCGCCACGCTGGTGGCCGGCGTGTGCGGTGGCGTGGCGCAAACCACGCCGTACATCGGCCAGCCTGCGTACAAGCAGATGGGCGCGCGCTCCGGCTATACGTTGCTGACCGGCGTGTTCGTCGGCATCGGCGGCATGCTGGGCGTGATCAGCGGAATGGTGCAGTGGCTGCCGTTGGCGGTGCTGGCGCCGATCATCGTGTACGTGTCGATCGACATCACCACGCAGGCGTTTCAGGCCACGCCCAAACATCACGCTGGCGCGATGGTGCTGGGATTTCTGCCGTCGGTGGCTTACTTGCTGACCATCAAGGCGCCGGGCTGGATCGCGCCGGATCGGCTGATCGCACTGACCACCAAGCTCGATGGCCATGGCTTGCCGGAGCTGGCGGTGATCTTCGCGCTGGGCAACGGCTTCATCATCACCGCAATGCTCTGGATCGCCACGGTGGCGGCGATGATCGACGGCCGGTTGCGGCGCAGTGCGGTGTTCCTGTTGGTGGCGGCCGGCTTGACGCTGTTCGGCCTCATCCACTCGGTGGACCCGCGCGGCGGCATCTATCTGCCGTGGTCGCTGCAAGGATTGGCGCGGCTGATCAGCTGGCAGTTTGTCGGCGCCTATGTCGCTCTGGCGCTGACCTTACTGTTGCTCTCGTTACTGCCTGCACGTAAGGATGCAACGAGCATAGCGTGATCGAGCAGGCCAACGCTGCGCGCTATGCGCCATAGGTGGCCGCGTTTACCAGCGTGGATGCGCAGGCATTGGTGCGCAGCTATTTTGCAGTGCCGCCGAGCTTCAGATCGGATGCGATGACACGGTCGCACTCGGTTCGGACGTGTGTGCTTTGGTTTTCTAAGAGCGGCTAATAAAACGTAGCGAGCAGTCGTCAGGTGGGTGCGGACGGCGCGGAGAAACCGGAGTGTACGTATGGTACATGCCGATTCCTAGCACCGGCCGCGCCCGTCTGGCGGCGGCGCAGTCGTTTTGTTAGCAGCTCTAAACGCAATCTCCGCTGCTGAGCCAGAACAAGCCGAGCTTCAGGCCTGGAACGCGGGCGCAGGCGCCAGCGCTAGTCTCACCTACGCCGAATCCAGCTCCGGGTAGTGACGGAAAATACCGTTGGTGTTGAAGGCGACGCGTCGCTCGGAAGCAAGATAGGTCGCAATGCGCGGCCGCTCGGCCACGCGCTGTTGCAGTGACTTGAGGCTTGGCAGGTCGCTCGTCAACGTCGTCATACGCTTGGGAAACATGTAGTCCAAGCCGCTGATCAGCTGGAACAGCGACAGGTCCACATACGAATGCGCGCCGAGCACATGTGTGCCGCCAGCCCGTTGCAGCATCTGTTCGAAATAGCCCAGGAACTTGGGCAGGCGATTGTCGCGCAGGTCCTTAGCACGCTTGGCCGCCTCGGTCTTCTGATCTTCGTAATACAGCACGGTGCCGATCGGATGATGGGTGTCGTGCACCTCTGCGACCAGATCGGCAATGGTCAGCTGCAATTGCAGCGCCTGCAGACGCTGTGCCTGCGATTCGGGCACCAGCTGCAACTGCGGGCCGATGAAATGCAGGATCGCCGCGACCTGCGCCACCACGACATCGCCCGCTTTGAGAAACGGCGGTGCGAACGGCTGCGCACCCGCTTCATTACCCTCCAAGAAGGCATTCATCGCGTCATCTCCTTCTACACGCGCAACGTCGGTGTAGCCGGCGCCGACATCTTCCAATGCCAGCCGCACGAATTCGCCGCGGCCTTGCAGGCCGGTCCAGTAATACAGCTGGTAATGCATGTGCTGCTTCCGATCGAGGACGCCGCAGCGTAGAAAACAAGCGGCTAGGCGGGCGTGATCGGTGTGTCAGTGCGCTGTGACTCGGTACCGTGGTGCGGCTGGGCCAGCAACCAGGCCAGCTTGCGTGCACGCGGTTGACGCTTGAGCGCCCATTCCGCGCGCGCGGCGCTGGCACGGTCTGGGTATGTGCGGCTGGCAAGCACTTCCAGCGGCGGATTTGCCCGCGTGTAGCGCGCGCCGGTGCCACGCAGGTGCGCCTGGAAGCGCCGCTCCACGTCGTTGGTGATGCCGGCGTAATAGCTGCCGTTGCGACACAGCAGCAGGTAGAGGTGCCAGGGCTTTGGTGCTTCCATCGGCCCATTATCGCTACTGGTTGACGGTTGTGCGGTGCCCGTCGTCGAGAGTGGTGGCGCCGGCCGTGGGCGTCCACTCCAGCGCGTGAGTGAATAACCACCTCAACATTGGGCTGGACCGGCGCAGCTTCCAGCAGTTCTTCGGGTTGGTACACAGCGGCAAGCACTCGTTTGCGCGATTGGCGCAACAGCGTGGCAAATGCCTGTCGCAGGCTGGCCAGGAGCCAGCACCAGCCGAGAGACGCCGAACTGATACGCCCAGGGTTCCGTAGACACTCAGGACCCTCGTTGCGCGTAGCGCCGCTCGAACTCTACAGGCGACAGGTCGCCAGTTGAACCATGGCGGCGTTTTGGGTTGTAAAACATTTCGATATAGTCGAACACCTCGGTGCGTGCGGCCTCTTTGGTGGAATAGATCCGCCGCCTGATCCGCTCGCGTTTGAGCAGGCCGAAAAAGCTCTCCACGGGTGCGTTGTCGTGGCAGTTGCCACGTCGACTCATGCTGCACACCAAGCCATGGGACGCCAGGAAACTCTGCCAGTCATCGCTGGTATAGACCGACCCTTGGTCCGAGTGAACCAGGCAACCCGATCCGGGTTTGCGCCGCCACACCGCCGACAGCAAGGCCTGCACGACCAACTCGGTATCGGCCCGATCGCGCATCGCCCAGCCGACGACCTGCCTAGAAAACAGATCGATCACAACAGCCAGGTACATCCAGCCTTCCTGCGTGCGGATGAAGGTGAAATCGCTCGCCCAGGCCGTGTCCGGCTTCGTCACGTCGAAATGCCGATCAAGCAGGTTGGCCGCCGCCTTGCACTGCGTTGCACCATGGAAGCGCGGTTTGCGGCCATAGCCCACCTGAGCACGCAGCCCCTCGGCGCGCATCAGCCGATGCACCCGATGGCGACTGCAACGCTCCCCCAGATCGCGCAGATCCTTGGCAATCTTGCGATGCCCATACACTGAACCGCCCCGGGATTTCGGGAGGCTGTTTGGTTTGAGTCACGCCGCTTTGGCGTAACCGGCCTGTTGTCGATAGTAAGCCTCTTCGGCTTCCGCTGGCGGAATGTTCCCGATCGACCCCAGCAAGCGTTTGTGGTTGTACCAGTCCACCCAATCCAGCGTGGCCAGTTCCACATCCTGGCGGTTGCGCCACGCGCGCCGGTGGATCACCTCGGCCTTGTACAACCCGTTGATCGTCTCGGCCAACGCGTTGTCGTAGCTATCGCCCACGCTGCCCACCGACGGCTCGATCCCGGCGTCGGCCAGCCGCTCGGTGTAGCGGATCGACACGTACTGCACGCCGCGGTCGGAGTGGTGGATCAGGCCGCCTTCGGTGGGCCGCCGCGCATGCAACGCTTGCTCCAGTGCGTCCAGCACGAAGTCCGTGTGCGCCGTCTGCGACACCTTCCAGCCCACGATGCGCCGCGCGTACACGTCGATCACGAAGGCCACGTACACGAACCCGGCCCAGGTCGAGACATAGGTGAAGTCGCTGACCCACAGTCGGTTCGGCGACGGCGCATGGAACTGTCGGTTCACCTGGTCCAGCGGGCACGGCCGCTTGTCGCTGATCGTGGTCTTGACCACCTTCCCGCGCATCACCCCGTGCAGGCCCAGCTCGCCCATCAGCCGCTCCACCGTGCAGCGGGCCACCTGGTAGCCCTCGCGCTTGAGCTGCCGCCAGACCTTGCGCACGCCGTACACCTGTCGGTTCTCCTCCCATACCCGCCGGATCTGCGGGCGCAGCGCCTGGTCCTTCCACCAGCGGTTCGGGCGCAAGTTCGCGTCCGCTTCCCGCTGCGCGTGGCGGTAATACGTCGACGGGGCAACCTGCAGCACCTGGCAGATTGGCTCGACCCCGTGGACATCGCGATGTTCGGCCACGAACTTGGTCAGGGCTTGAAGCGGCGGTCGAGCTCCGCCTGGGCGAAATATGCGCTGGCCTTGCGCAGTATCTCGTTGGCTTGCCGCAGCTCGCGCACTTCGCGTTCCAGCGCTTTCATCCGCGTCCGCTCGTCCGTCGTCAGCCCCTGACGCTTGCCGGCATCACGCTCGGCCTGACGCACCCAGTTGCACAGCGTCTGCGCCGAACAGCCGATCTTCCCGGCAATCGACTCGATCGCCGCCCACTGCGAGCCGTACTCGCCCTGATGCTCCCGCACCAGCCGAACCGCGCGCTCTCGCACTTCCGGTGAATATTTCGTCTTGCTCATCGCCCCATCTTCTCAAGAGTTGGAGCCTCCCAACTTCCCGGGGCGGTTCATAACCATACGTGGTCTCAAACCCATTTTCGTCGTTGGTCTGACGGACCCACCCATTGTCGTCCACAGAGGCGGACTTGGATGTCCCATCGGCATGTGCAACGGCCTGAGGAATGCCCCGCTTCCAATCAGACAGGGTGGTTGCATTTCCCAAGCCATCCTTGACTTGGGCCAGGGTCCCATCGGGATTGTAGGTATAGGTTGCAACCAGCTTCCCGTTGCGCCGTTCCGTCTGGGGCAACGCGTTACTGCCGTATTCGATCTGAGAAGTGACGACGCCCGTATTGACGTTGCGAGCAATGGCGGTTTGCCCCAAGACCCATGCGCCGCGTTCGTCGTAATACGTCGTTTCATCTGTGCGGCTGTGCCAAGGGCTGAACCGCTCGATGCGAGTTGGCCTTGCGAACTCGTCGAAACACGGCTGGCCGCTGCAGTCTGCTACGCGCCAGACAAACCGATCGCCATTATCGATGGTCGTCACTTGACGGACTGGTCGATGCTCTGCCGCCACAGTGTTATCGCCCCAGTCGCCTGCTGGATACATGGTGCCGGCTGCATAAGAGGAGGCGGACGCCAATGCGTAATCGGTCAGCTTGCTTCGCGTTGCACCCGAACCGTTCCATCCGAAGTCTTGCTGAAGCAGCAAGCCCTCGTTGGCTCGATAGCGATTACCAAAACGGTAGCGGGTGGTTTGGCCCGCAGGATCCTCGACCGTGATGTCTCGGGTGATGGGCGAGCTGGCAGTGCACTCAACGTATCTGGCTGGGTCGATGGGGTTTGGGTTGGGACTTGGTTGCCAGCAATTATTGGGGTTGCCATAGTTGTAGGACCACGTCAGGCCTTGAGCCGGCAGCCCGGGCCCAGAAATACGCCGGCTGGTGACGGCCATGGCGTAGAACTGGTAGGGGATGTCTGAGTAGGCCTCCTGGAGACGGCAGACCCTGGGCACCCACGACCGTCCCATCAACATGGAGTTGACGGTGTAGTCGCTGCGAGCGCCGGTGGGGGCAACAATGCTGCCAACGACATTGTTACGAGACCATGGGCGAATGTTGTCGCAGTCTGGCGGTTGGCCGTAAGTCACGCGTGCACGAGACAAGGCGAGCAAATCGAATGTCCAGCTGCTGCCGTCAGGCAACGTGACTGTATCCACGGTATCGCTGTAACCGTAAGACCATGTTCGGCCTCCCGTGGTCACGGAGGTGATGACATTGCCGTCTCCGCCGGCATACGACAGGTCGATTCGCCGTCCATCGCTGGCAACAATACTCAGTAGCTGCCAAGGCGCGCCGGGATTCCAGTTATAGACTACGGTGTTGCCAAAGCGATCTGTCACCCCAGATGGATAGATGAGAACCTCCTCTCTCGCCAGGTTGTAGTTGGCGCTTACCATCGGGACGATTCCACCAACGGCTGCCGTCCGGGCAACCGTTCCGGCAGAGATCGATTGAGGGTTAGGCGATGACTTGTGCAGCGCTGGATAGATGCGAGACACCAGATGGTTAAAGGAGTAAATCGAGCCTTGTGTATCCACCAGCTCAAATCCCTCACCGCCAGCACCCGCTTCACTTGCTCCGTCAAGCGAGGCTAAGCATCGGATCGCAGACCCATCCTTTAGGACGATGGGATAGGCCCGTCCATCAGTTGGCCTGAGAGCACCGGCAGACGCTTGAAGAAGCTCTTGGTCGCCAGCACCAGGGCGATATGCAAAGCTTCCGCGCCAATACTCCGGAGCGTCGAAGAAGCCTCCCTGGTTCTCGATCACTGGGGGGCGACCGTAGAGGCTGCAACGCTTGTTAACGACTTCCGGTGCGCCTTCAACAGTCCACCCGCCCGAAGAAAAGACCCCGTGCATGTAGGGGATGTCCAAGTCCCAGAGTTTGAAGTGCCCCTTCGTAGGGCTCCCCACCGAGAAGCGACGGCCGATGCGCACCGGCAGGGCGTTGTTGCCCTTCAGATCCACGTCGGTTTGGACAATCTCCATCGACCCGGTGTAGAGGTTGATGTTTTCTCCGAAGAGCTGGTTGCCGGGACTTCTCACCACTGCGCCCGATTGGATCAACTTGCCATAGTCGTCGTAGACATCCTCGGCGGCGCCCAATGCCGGGGACAATCCTGCCAAAGCAGCCAGTGCCAATCCAAACGCGCGCATCTGGCGCGGCCTTGTGCCCGAGTCCATAGAATTTTCCAGGTTGATGACTGACTAAGATCCGGGTAGACCTCATCGCTCCCACGAACTCGCGTTCATGCAAAGGCGAGGCATGACAACGCATGCCCAGCCAAGCCATTGGCGGGTGTTCGTGTTCGAAAGAATCCGTGAGGGTGCGCTAAGCGCGACCGCGAGGTCATTCCCCAATACCCCCACGTGAACTATTAAGGTTGCACGACGCCAATTCGATGTCAACTACCTGCCAGTGCGCCGGGGATGTTGATGGAGTCAGGGCATTGCTGCGCGTGCCGGGTCGTCGCTGCGGCGTCTGGTCTAGCGCGCTGCGCGCGTCGGTTGCGTCGGTCCGTGGCAACGCGCGACACGCGCAACGCACAGCCCCACACCAGCAGCGTGAGCCGGCCTCATCGCCCTGCGCCAGCACGTCCCGCATCCACCACACCTTGAAACCCTGCACAGCAGCCGCATCTGCACGGTATCGCCGGATCTGCCGGCCACCAGTTCAGAGGATTCTCCCATGCGGATGGACAAGCTCACCTCGCGGTTTCAGCAGGCGCTGGCCGACGCGCAGTCGCTGGCTGTGGGTCGCGACCACAACATCATCGAACCGGTGCACGTGCTTGCTGCGTTGCTCGACCAGAGCGGCGGCAGCACGCGCCCGTTGCTGTCGCAGGCCGGCGTCAACGTGCCGTTGCTGCGCGAGCGGCTGGGCGAGGCGCTGGACACGCTGCCCAAGGTCTCCGGGCAGGAAGGCAACCTGTCGATCGGAAACGATCTCAACCGCCTGCTCAACCACACCGACAAACTGGCCCAGCAGCATGGCGATGCCTTCATCGCCAGCGAGTGGTTCGTGCTGGCCGCTGCCGACGATGCCAGTGCGCTGGGCGTGGCCTTGCGCGCGGCCGGCGGCGACAAGAAGAAGATCGAAGCTGCTATCGACAAGTTGCGCGGCGGCGAAACCGTGCAATCGGAAAACGCCGAAGAACAGCGCCAGGCGCTGGAGAAATACACCATCGATCTGACCGCGCGTGCGGAGAGCGGCAAGCTCGATCCGGTGATCGGCCGCGATGAAGAAATCCGCCGCACCATCCAGGTCTTGCAGCGTCGCACCAAGAACAACCCGGTGCTGATCGGCGAACCCGGCGTGGGCAAGACCGCCATCGTCGAAGGTCTGGCGCAGCGCATCATCAACGGTGAAGTGCCCGAAGGCCTGCGCGGCAGGCGCGTGCTGTCGCTGGACATGGGCGCGCTGATTGCCGGTGCCAAGTTCCGTGGCGAGTTCGAAGAACGCTTGAAGGCGGTGCTCAGCGATCTGTCCAAGAACGAAGGTCAAATCATCCTGTTCATCGACGAACTGCACACCATGGTCGGTGCAGGCAAGGCCGATGGTGCGATGGATGCCGGCAACATGCTCAAGCCGGCGCTGGCACGCGGCGAGCTGCATTGCATCGGCGCCACCACGCTGGACGAATACCGCAAGTACATCGAAAAAGATGCGGCATTGGAGCGGCGTTTCCAGAAGGTGTTCGTGGGCGAGCCGACGGTGGAAGACACCATCGCGATTCTGCGCGGCTTGAAGGAGCGCTACGCTGTGCACCACGGCGTGGAGATCACCGACCCGGCGATCGTCGCGGCCGCCACACTGTCCAATCGCTACATCACCGACCGCCAATTGCCGGACAAAGCCATCGACTTGATGGACGAAGCGGCATCGCGCATCCGCATGGAGATCGACTCCAAGCCGGAAGAGCTCGACCGCCTGGAGCGCCGCCTGATCCAGCTCAAGATCCAGCGCGAGATGTTGAAGAAGGAAAAGGACGACGCCTCGCGTCAGCGCCTGGCCGATCTGGAAAACGACATCGGCAAGCTCGAGCGCGAGTTCTACGACCTCAACGAGCTGTGGAAGTCGGAAAAGGCCGCGTTGCAGGGCACCACCAAGATCAAGGAACAGATCGAGCACGCCAAGCTGGAACTGGAGGCCGCACAGCGTCGCCAGGACTACGCCAAGATGAGCGAGATCCAGTACGGCGTGTTGCCGCAGCTGGAAAAGCAGATGGCGATGGCCAACGAGGTCGAACATCACGACTTCAAGCTGGTGCAGGACCGCGTCACTGCCGAGGAAATCGCTGAAGTGGTGTCGCGTTGGACCGGTATTCCGGTCAACAAGATGCTCGAAGGCGAGCGCGACAAACTGTTGCGCATGGAAGACGAGCTGCATCATCGCGTGGTTGGCCAGAACGAGGCGATCAAAGTGGTCTCCGATGCGGTGCGGCGTTCGCGCGCCGGCCTGTCCGATCCCAATCGCCCGAGCGGTTCGTTCCTGTTCCTTGGCCCGACCGGCGTGGGCAAGACCGAGTTGTGCAAGGCGCTGGCGGACTTTTTGTTCGACAGCACCGAAGCGATGATCCGCATCGACATGAGCGAGTTCATGGAGAAGCATTCGGTCTCGCGTTTGATCGGTGCGCCTCCGGGGTATGTGGGCTACGAAGAGGGCGGTTATCTGACCGAGGCAGTGCGTCGGCGCCCGTATTCGCTGATCCTGTTGGACGAAGTAGAAAAGGCGCATGCCGATGTCTTCAACATCCTGCTGCAGGTGCTCGACGATGGTCGCCTGACCGATGGTCAGGGCCGCACCGTGGATTTCCGCAATGCCGTCATCGTGATGACCTCCAACCTGGGTTCGCACCAGATCCAGGAGCTCGGCGGCGACGGCAGCTCCGAGGCCTACACGCAAATGAAGGCAGCGGTGATGGGCGTGGTGCAGGCGCATTTCCGCCCGGAATTCATCAACCGGCTGGATGACATCGTGGTGTTCCATCCGCTGGACAAGGCGCAGATCAAATCGATTGCGCGCATCCAGTTGCATGGTCTGGAGAAACGTTTGTCAGAGCGCAGCCTCAAGCTGGATCTGGACGATGCCGCGCTGGAATTGCTGGGCAACGTCGGTTTCGACCCGGTGTACGGCGCGCGCCCGCTCAAGCGCGCGATCCAGTCGCAGGTGGAAAACCCGCTGGCCCAGCAGATCCTCTCCGGCCAGTACCTCGGTGGCGACACCGTGCGCGTGCGCGTTGAGGGTGGGCGGCTGGTGTTTACCAAGGGCTGAGGTTGGTGATGGTCGTGCGCTACATCGGCGGCGAGTGTTGAAGTGACGAACGGGTATTGCGCAGGCAGTGCCCGTTCGCGTTAGGTGGGCAGCCAATGCGGTGCATCGTTGCGCTCACAACGTGACTGCATACCGCCCTTTCGGGGCGCCTGCTTCCCATGCGGCGGATACTGTCCCGATGAGGGAAGGGACCGGCAAAACTCACCATACGGTGCTTGGCGACGCGTTGCTCCTGGCAGGCTGGAAGAACCCTCAGAGGCGCGCCGGCCAATCCTGATACCATGCGTGCTCTTGAGGTGGCTGCCGGTTAGCCATTCTTAAACGGAAATCCGGTGCGTGGATCGTCTTGGCGAGACGCAATTGCGGAGCTGCCCCCGCAACGGTGGGCGAGGTCGGATGCCGCAACACGCCACTGCGCGCACGCATGGGAAGGCGCGGCATCGGAGGCGCAAGCTTCCACTCGCAAGCCCGGAAACCGGCCTGAGAAATTGACCCGGCACGCGGTGGGCGTGGCCTTGATCGTCTGGCGCTGCTGCGTCGACCGTCTGGCCCGTTGCTGCTTGTCGCCCCATTGTCCCCGCGCGGGTAGGCGCGATTCGCAGGAGCAGCAGCCGATGTCCCTTTCTTCCGTTTTGCCGCCTCGTGCCGTGTTGGCCGTGAGCCTGTCGTTGTGCTTTGCCAACCGGGCGCAGGCCGAGGTTGCCATCGATCTCGATGAGGTCGTGGTCACCGCCTCGCGTACTGCGCAGACCCAGGACCAGACGCTGGCCCCGGTCACGGTGATCGACCGCGCGCAGATCGAGCGTCGCCAGGCGAACGCGCTGCAGGATCTGCTGCGCGGCGAAGCCGGCGTGTCGCTGGCCAATAATGGTGGCCCAGGCAAGGCAACCTCGCTGTTCTTGCGCGGCACCGGGTCCGATCATGTGGTGGTGTTGATCGACGGTGTGCGCATCGGCTCGGCCACCTCCGGCGGTGCGGCGTTGCAGGATCTGCCGATCGAGCAGATCGAGCGCATCGAAATCGTGCGCGGTCCGTTCTCCAGCCTCTACGGTTCCGAAGCGCTGGGCGGCGTCATCCAGATCTTTACCCGTCGCCCACATGGCAGCTTCGTGCCGACCTTCAGCGCCGCGGCCGGCAGCGACAACGCACGCCGCTACAGCGCGGGCGTGGCTGGGCGCAGTGAGGGCGATCTTAGCGAGACCGGCGGTTGGTATTGGGTTAATGCGGTGCACGATCAAACCGATGGCATCAATGCGTACCTGGACACCAGCTCCATCGACTACGATCCGGATCGCGACGGCTATCGCAACGATTCGTTGAGCGTGCAAGGCGGCTGGCGCTTCAATCGCCAATGGGATGCCGACGTGCACGCCTTGCGTGCGCGCAGCCGCAACGAATACGACGGTTCGGCGTTCGGCGGCACTGTGTCCAAGGGCGTGCAGCAGGCGGTCGGTGGCCAGGTGCGTTACGTGCCGACCGATGCGCTCACGCTCACCGCCAGTCTCGGCAGCAGCACCGATCTGGGCGATACGTATTATGAAGGCGCGTATGTGTCCACCTACGACACCCGTCGCAAGCAGGGCGCGTTGCAGGCCGATATCGATGCAGGCCCGGGCCTGCTCACGGTTGGCTTCGATTGGCAGCGCGATGAGATCGCCAGCAGCGACACCTACGATGCCGATAGCCGCATCGACCGTGCTGCTTTTGCGCAGTGGCAGCAGACATTCGGCACGCAGTCGCTGCAGGCCAGCCTGCGCCGCAACGACAACAGCCAGTTCGGCGGCAAAACCACCGGTAGCCTGTTGTGGGGGTGGAATTTTGCCCAGCATCTGCGCCTGACCGCCAGCTATGGCACCGCGTTCAAGGCACCGACCTTCAACGAGTTGTATTACCCGGACTACGGTAACCCCTTGCTGGGGCCGGAAACCTCCAAAAGCGCCGAGCTCGGCCTGCGCGGCAATGACGATTGGGGCACCTGGACGCTGAGCGCGTTCCAGACCCGCATCGACGATCTGATCGCCAACGACGCGTCGCTGGTGGATGCATTGCATCCGTTCGGGCAGCCGAACAATATCTATCAGGCACGCATCCGCGGCGTGGAAGCCGGCTACGACACCGAGCTGGCCGGCTGGACCGTGCGCAGCGCGTTGACTTGGCTGCAGCCGCAGGCCGATGGCGAGGCCAACCATGGCAACTGGTTGCCGCGGCGTGCGGGTCAGAGCGGTCGCATCGATGCGGATCGCAGCTTCGGCGCGTTGGGGGTGGGCGCAAGCCTGTTCGGGTCCGGCAAGCGTTTCGACGACCTGAACAACACCGAGCGTTTGGCCGGTTATGGCCTTCTAGATCTGCGCGTGAGTTATGCGATCAACGCCGATTGGACCATCCTGCTCACCGCCAACAACGTGTTCGACCGCCACTACGAAACCGCACGCTGGTATGCGCAACCGGGGCGCAATTATCTGCTCACCTTCCGCTACCAAGCAGCGCAGTAACAGCAGCGATCACACCGACTGGGCTCAAGGAAAGAACACCATCTGCGGCGGCGGATGCATCAGGAACTGTTGATGCGAAATATTCCACGCATACGCACCGGCCAGCGGGAAGGCAAGGCAGTCGCCCGGTGCCAGCGCCGCGACGTGCCGATTGCGTGCCAGCACGTCCTTGGGCGTGCACAACTGGCCAACCAGCGTGACCGGCGTGTCGCGCAGCACCGGCGCGCGATCGCCACGCAGCACACGGAACGGATGATCGTGCGCTTGCGCGGCCGGGGTGCGGAAGTGATGGGTGCCGCCGCGGGCGATCGCAAACCACGCGCCGTGGCTGCGTTTGAGATCCAGCACTTCCATCAGGTACCAGCCGCAGCTGGCGCTGACATAGCGGCCCGGTTCCAGACGTAGACGAAGATCGGTACCGTGTTCGCGTAGCAGTGCAGCAAGCCCGGCGCAGAAGCTGGCCCAATCGAACGACGACTGCGGCGACAGATAATCCACACCGAAGCCGCCACCTGCATTGACCCGCAGCGGTCCAAGTCCATAGGTCTGCCGCCACTGCTGCACGGTGCGCAGGTAGGCGGCGACCAGATGCAATTGCGCACCGGCGTCGCGCTGGTGCGACATCAGATGGAAATGAAAGCCTTCCAGACGCAGCGAGGGGCTGGCACGCAGCCGATGGATCGCCGCATCCAGATCGTCCGGGTCCAGACCGAACGGCGAGGGCTGCCCGCCCATCATCAGGCGCGTGTTCTGTGCGCCGGGTACGGTGATATTCATGCGCAAGAACACCGGCACGCAGCGGCCGGCCTGCGCCGCGATGGTGGCCAGACGTTCCAGTTCGCCCAGGCTTTCCACATGCACGGTGCAGTCGGGCAGCGCGGCGGCCTGGGCAAGCTCGGTATCGAGCTTGCCTGGTCCACCGAACAACAACGCGGCGTGCGGTTGTTGCTGATGCAGCCAGGCGAGTTCGCCGCCGGATGCGGCTTCCAAGCCCTCCATGTGCGGGGCGAGCGTGCGCAGGATCGGCGGCTCCGCATTGGCTTTTGCCGCATAGAACAACTCGCACTGCGCCGGCAGCTGCGCGCGCATCCATGCCGCATGCGCATCCAGTGCGGCCAGGTCGTAGACATACGCGCAGATCGGGCCATCGCTGCGTTCGCGCACGCGTGGCAGTGCATCCATCAATGCAGCGGTGTCGATGCTCAGGCTCATGCCGCCACCTGTCGTGCTGCTGTGATCGGTGGAATGGGATTGGGCAGCGCGGTGTAATCGGACTGGCGATCCGCGCGTTGCCATAGCCGCGTGCCCAGATTGTTCTTTCCAGGCAGCGGCGCGCCATCGATCAAGCCCTGCAACACGGCCTGCGCGCCATGGCGTCGCTGCCAGCGTGCTGCAATCTCGCCCACGCATTCCCACAGGCGCGCTTCCAGCGCGGCATCGCCTTCGGTGAGATGGAAGATCGCTTCGGCCAGATTGTTGACCAGTGCGCAATACGCCACGCGATTCCAGCCTTGTTCCGGCGTGTAGTACAGCGATTGCCGTGCGCGCTCGCCGACGTCCCGCAAGCGGGTGGTGGGCCAGTGATGTGCGAGCAGCTTGGTGCCTTCCAGATCGCGGATCCACACCCGTGTCGGCCAGCCATCGGCAAACCCGATCACGGTGTTCTGCAGATGCGGTTCCAACGCGATGCCGTGCTCAAACAACGCACTCCACACGCCATCCAGCAGCAACCCGGCATACGCACGGAACCATAGCAACGTGGCGCTATGGCGATCCATCTGCGCGCTGACCAGTGCCTGCAACTTCGCCGCACACACGCCATTGCCCTGCGCATCGCAGGTAAACAACGCAGCGGCCACCTGCGGCTGCCAACGCGCCCGTTGTGCGGCAGGAATGGTCTGCCGATACAGAATGCCGAAGCTCTCCGACAAGCCGCGCGCTGCCAGCGGGTCGGCGTCGTGCAGTGCTGCATCGACCTGCGCGATATCCAGCGACGTAGCCGCCGGCTCCAGCATCACATCGAAGCCCGGCACCTGTGTCGCCAGCGCACGCCAGCTGGGTGCCAGCAGCTCGGTGAGCGCGACTGCGCTTTCCAACTCGTACCATGCGTTCTTGCGCACGCAGTTGGTCAGCCGCACATGCACCGAGCACTTGAGGAAATAGTCCAGCTCCGGGTGATACAGCGTGCGTACCGAGGAGGTTGGCCGCAGTGCATCGCCCAGCGCACCGACCGGCGCGATCAGGCCGCGCGCCTGCAGGGTGCGCAGCAACGGATCGTCGAGCAGACGCTGCGCTTCCCAGGGATGACATGGGTACAAATCGTCGCTGCCGGAGAGTTGCCGCAAACTCGCACGCACATCGCGGCCCTGCATGCGCAACAGCTGCGGATCGATGCGGAACCAGTACAGCTGAAACGCCGCGCGTGCTTCCGGTGCGCAGGCCAGCACCTGCGCAAGATCGATGCCTTCGCGGCTTTTAGGCGTGGGATGCAGCGCATGCCCCCACAGCATCGATTGTTCGGCATCGATCATCGCCTCACCGGTCGGCGCAGCGGTCTGCGCGTGTCGCAATAACGCAGCAGTGATCGCCACGCTATTGGCGCTTTGCGCGAGCAGCTCCGGGTTGACCGCCTGCACGCTACCGAGCGACTGCACCAGGCAGCGTGCCAACGCGTGCGCATCCAGGCTTTGCCACGGTTGGCCGGCGCTCTTGAGAAATGGCGTGGAGGCCAAGCGGCAACGGCCCAGGCGATCGGCATAGGCAATGCGCACGCAGAGTGCGCCGGTCTGGCCCAGATCGATACGTAGCCAACGCTGCTCGGTCACGCGCGGACCGGGGCGATCCAACCCGCGATAGTCGAAATGCACCGTCTGCTGCGGAATCGCGAATTCGCGCAGGTAGCAATTCAACCAGCAAGTGCAGGCCTGTGCGTCGGCCATGCTGTCGTACCAGGGGTCATGCATCGTGTGCGGCGGCATCGGCGGATCTCCTCGAAGGGAAGCGCACCAGAACGGTGAGCGCAGCGGCCGCCGCAGCCAATGCGGCAGCCAGGAAAGGGGCGGCCGGGCCGGCGGCCTGTGCCAACGCACCGGCGGTAGCACCGGCGAATACGCCGGCCCATTTGCCACAGGCATCGAAGCGGCCGAACAAGCGCCCGGCGCCATGTCCGCTAGCGACCAGCGCCAGGCTACGGTTGAGCCCACGCAGGCCGAGCAACATGCCAAACCCGAACAGCACACGCGCAACCGCCAATGCGATGGCGTCGTGCAATAGCGCCTGCCACACGCAGGCGAGTGCGAACACCAGCAGGCCAGGCACCAGCCACCCTTGGCCATCGCCGCGTCGCCACCACGGCAGTACCACCAGGTAGACCAGGTGCGGCAGGCTATACAGCAGGCCGGCCAGTGCATCATGGCCGGCGCCACGCGCCAACGCATACGGGATGAAATAGGGGAACGTCACTACCATCGCGAAGCAGAACAGGAATTGCGCGATCAGCAGTGCGGGCCACAGTGCTGAGGTGGTTGTTGAAGCCGATACGGTCGGTACACCTGTGTGCTGGAAGGGCGTTGACGCTGTAGTGGACGGCCTCGGTCGGGCTGCTGGTCGATCTGCGGGCAAACGCCACGTCAGCGCAAATGCTAGCAGCGGCAATACCGCAAGCGCGCGATACAGCGACTGCGCCGGGCCAAGCGCCACTGCAAGACCCAACAACGCAGGCGCACTGACCATCGCCAGACGTGCCGAATATTGCGTCCAGTCGAGCGCGCGCGCCAACGTGCCGGCCTGCGGCTGGCTGGCCAGATACGCATTGGCCGCCGCCAGCGAGCCGCCGCAGGCGCCTTGCACAATCAGCCCGATTACCAGCCAGGTCAGCGACGGCGCGAAGCCGGCCATCGCAAAACCCAGCGCCAGCCCAAGTTGCGCGCGCAGCAGCGAGCGCTTGCGTCCATAGCGATCGGCCAAGCGCCCCCATGCGCTGGCCGTCGACGCTG
The DNA here is from genome assembly GCF_017603965.1 of Xanthomonas fragariae. Taxonomy (NCBI): domain Bacteria; kingdom Pseudomonadati; phylum Pseudomonadota; class Gammaproteobacteria; order Lysobacterales; family Lysobacteraceae; genus Xanthomonas; species Xanthomonas fragariae. The sequence goes on from NZ_CP071955.1 coordinate 1,074,909, forward strand.
TGCACAGCGTCGGCAGCACATACAGCACGCCGCTCCAGCCTACCGAGGCCGATGGCGCCAATTCGGCCAATATCTGCGGCAGAAACAACGGCATGCCCAACGCGGTGAAGGCCGCCAGATAATGCGCCGCCAGCACGGGGCCTAAAACGCGCTTCATCGCTGACTGCCTGCCTGCCGATGCGGCGCATGATGGGTGTTGGCGAACGCATCGCCAAACGGATTGGGCGCACTATCGCCGTAGAACTTGTTGATGTCCCTCGCACCGGTGAGCTGCTTGCTCAGCAGGCTGCCGGCGCTGAGCAGATATTTCACTGGCAGCCTTGGCGCGGCCAGCAATTGGCGTGCGGGTGCGGTGTCGATGCCGTCGACATCCAGCTGCGCCAGCGTCAACGCCAATTGCGCTTGCAACTGCGTGTACAGCGGCGCACGCAGTGCGGGCTGCCAGTCGGCCAGGCCTTCCAGCACCGCTTGCAGGTCCAGTTGCAGCACGATGGTGCAGAACATCTGCGCCAGTGCCTGCGAATCGTCCACCGCGATACGTGCATCGTGCAGCGGGCCCAGCGCATCCAATTCCGGCAGCTGCGTACGCAACTGCGGCATGGCGATGCGCGCGGCATCGTTGTCCTTCATCAACAGTCGCGTTGGTTGGCCGTCGGCATAGACCAGCACGCTGTTCTGCTGGTTGGCTTCCAGCGCGATGCCGTAGCGCAGCCACAAGCGCAAATGCACCGCGAGCAGAAGCTCGGTGTAGTCGCGCCACCAACTGAGTACATCGCCATGTGCGAACCGCTCGGTCAGATGGATCGCCATCGGGCGGCCATCCGGCAACAGCGCGCACAGCGCGGCAACCGGCACCAGCGTGGTGGCGTCCAGCGGCGGATAACCTCGCACCAGATAGACCAGATGGCGAGTGTCGCCGACGTGCCCGCCATGCGACTCGTCCACGTACACGCAGCGGCCGTGCAGTGCCGGGTCCAGCGCATCGATGCGCCGTAGCGCGCGCTCCAACCAATGGCCGTCGTATAGTGTTGATGGCTTGATAAGACGCAGATTGAGCGCGCCCAGCGTGCGCATCGGGATCGGTAACTTGAGATGCAACTGCGGATGCTGCAACGGCACCAGTGTGCGCACCGATAGAGTAGGGCGTACGTCCAGCCATGCATGCGGTGCACGCAAGGTGCCTGCCGGAAGCGCGAAGTCCTCCTGCTCCAGGCGTGCCCATACCAGCGGATGCACCGGCCAGGCGACATGCGTGTCGGCCAGTTCGGATGGCAGCCCCAGTGTGGCGAAGTCCGGCCATAGCGCGGCTGGCGGCATGCTGGTGCAGGCGACCGACGTACGCGCAATCGCCAGCCAGCGCAGCGCGAAGGTGGGCGCGAATTCTGGCGCGTAATCGCGTAATTGCGCTGCATCCAGCCCGGCTTTGGCGCGTGCAGTCGGATAGAACGGATGGTCGCGGTAGCTTGCCAATTGATCGCAGCGATACGCACGCTCGGCAGCATCGGCATGCTGCAAGGCGGTGATCAGCGCAGGCGCTTGTTCGTCATACGCCTGGCGCGCCAGACAACGGTGCGCGGCGGCGCATTCGGCTTCCTCGGCATAGGCGCGATGCAGCTGCTGCGTCTTTCTGTCGAGCCGGGCACTGATGCGCTGCAACCATGCCTGCGCACCGCGTTCTACGAGCGCGCCATCGGCAGTCTGCACGATCCAGCTGTCGCCGCAGGCGCTGATGTCCTGCAGATAACCTTGCCGATGAATCGGCAACCACAGCATTCCGTTGGGCAAGTGGGAGATGCGCCACCAGCCTTCCGCCGGGCTTGGGTCGGTCCATGCCGCCAGCACCGTTGCGTCGGGTGTTGCGGCACTGCCGCGCGTGACAATCCCGCGCAGGTCTTCGCGCAGGCACGCGTCGATGATACGGGTGGCGATGTAACGGTGGTCGCCCGTGCTGCTCATACGCGCAGCTCCGCATTGTCGATCCGCCATTGCAAGCCCGCTTCGGCATGCACCACCGCTTGTTCCAGCGTCTGCGCGTCGCTGGCCAGCGCACTCAGTACGCCCAGGTAATCCTTGTTGGAATGGCTAAGCCGGATGCGCTCGCCCGGCGTGCGCATGCGCCGGTACTGCACATCGCTGTGCGCAGCGTGATGACGACGGTCTTCGCTGGCAGTCACCAGTTCGCCGTCATGCTCGGCGATGTAGTAACGCAGCAATGCATGTGCGCGATCGCTGTGCAGCTGCGGCAGCGGCAAGCCCAGGTGCGGTGCCAGTGCAGCAGTGAACCACTGCTTGCCGAACATCTCGTCGAGCAGGAATTCGCGGCGGTCGCCGATGCTGCGGTAGTTGATCTCCACCAACACCGGGCCGTCGGCGGTGAGGATGAATTCGCTATGGCACAGCCCAAAACCCACGCCGAAGCTGCGCAGTTGTTGCAGCGCCTGTGCAATCACCGGCGTGTCGATGCATGAATCCCATTGCGCTTCGCATTCAACGAAGTGCGGCGGTGGCGACAGCCGCACCTTGAAGCCGCCCAACGCCTGCAATCTGTGGCCATCGCCCAGCGTTTCCAGCGTAAACAACTCACCTTCGAGCATGCCTTCCAGCAACGCGGTGCGCTGCGGATGGCGTTGCCACACATCGTCCAGATACCGCTGCAATTGCGTGGCATCGGCGCAGTGCCGCACGTCCAGGCTGGCGACGCCTTCACGCGGTTTGGCGACCACCGGCCACGGAATATCGGCCGGCAGCGCGGCACCTGGCGCCAGCGTGCAGAACCAAGGCGATGGCAGTCCACGCGCACGCAAACGCTGGCGCATCGCCGCCTTGTTCTTGGCCGCATAGCACACCCGCCAGTCCTTGCCGGGTAGGCCAAGACCTGCAGCGACCAATGCGGTGCTGGTCTGCAGATGATCGCTGTTGCTGAACACCGCGCGCGGCGATGCATCGGCATCGTGCAGCACATCCACCACGCCGAGCGGATTGAATACATCGCATTCGATCACCCGCTGCGGCGCATGCGTCGGGTGCTCGCGAAAATGGCTGAGGTGATCGAGTCGATGATCGGTCAGCAGCCACACCGGCAGGCCCAGTGCGTGCGCGGCTGGCAGAAAGCCTTCGGTGATGGCCGGATGGCAGACATGGGTGAGGATCACCAACGGTGTAGCGGATGTCGCAGTCATGGCAGCTCTCATTCAACAGGACGGTGGAAAAACCGGTATTGAAACGGGCTGCCTGGCGTCGCGTGCGGCAGCGCTTGGTGGCCTGCGACGTCGTAATCGCATCGCCGCGTTGCGGCGTCAGGCGCGCATCGTGCGCGACGTTACAGCTGCGGTGGTCGATGCGATCACCGGGTTTATCTCAGAACGTGTATTCCAGCCCTGCGGTGACCGTGCGCGCAGGTGCGGCCTGACGTCCCCACGGGCTGTTATCCACGCCACGGAACCAGTACTGCCGATCGAACAGATTATTGATCGCCAGCGATGCGCTGAACTTTTGTCCGTTGCGTTCCAACAAGAGGTGGCTCACCTGTGTGTTCCACACCCAGTACGACGGCAATTCACCGACCGAGGCGATGGCGTTTTCTTGCACGGTGTTGGCCGCATCGCTGTAGGCCTTGCTGAAGTAGACGCTCGACAGTGCGACAGTGGTGCGACCGAACGCGTAGTTGCCGCTCAGGGTGATCTGATTGCGCGAGGTGTAGGGCACGCGCAAGCCGCGAAAGGCGCCAGATTCCTGGCTGGCATCCAGATACGCGTAGCCGGCGTTGAGGGTCAGTGCGCGTAGCTGCTCCGGGCTCCACTGCAGTTCCAGCTCGCCGCCTTGATGACGGGTCTTGCCGAGATTGCCGAATGCGCGCGTGGTGTTGTCCAGCTGGATCTGCCGATTGAAATCGATCAGATACGCACCGAGCTGGATGCGGGTGCGATCGTTGGGCTGATAACGCGCGCCGGCTTCGTAATTCCAGGCCAGTTCGGCATCCAGATTATTGCCGAAGATGATCTGGGTGACCTGTGGCGCGCGCATCGAACGCTGCCCATCTGCATAGAAAAACCACTGTTGGTTGGCCTGAAAGCCGACCGTCAGACCGGGCAATACATCGCGCGTCTGGTTGACCGTGCTGACGCCGGTGGCGCGGTTGAAATAGCGCGAGTCCAGCCGCTCGTAGCGCAGGCCCGGGGTGATGGTGAAGCGTTCGTCGGGCAGGGTGATCGCATTGCTGACATACGCCGCCAATGCGCGGTCTTCGAACTGCCAGTCGCGCACGGTGGTGAACAGGCCATCGCGCAGGCGCAGATTGCCGACCAGAAAATCGATGTCCTCACGCACCGCACGCGCACCGGCACTCCACTGCTGACGCACGCCCCCGGCATCGCCCATGCTCCAGGTCAGCTGCGGTTCGCTGCCGAACACACGGAAGTTGCGCGGTGCGGTCTGGCGCAGTTGCGGCGGCAGATCCGAGCGCCAGGTTTCGGTGGCTGCCTGACGCATGCCGACGATGAAATTGCGGCTGCTACGCGCGCTGAAAGTGGTCCAGTTCAGGCGCACATCCTTCATCGGGCCCCAATCGCCCAGCAACTGTTCGTAGCCCAGCGACGCACGCGTGGTGCGGCCGTTGAAGCTGTCCAGCGGGCGCATGGACTGGCGCAGGTCGCGCAGATAATTGTCCGGGCTCAGCGCACCGGCCAGATCCATGTCGACCAGATAGCGCTGCACGCTAGCCTTCAGCAGTTTGGTGTCGTCCAGCCACCATTCGGCACGCACGCGTAGATTGCCGATGTCGGTATCGCTATGCGCGCGCCAATACGCGCCGTCGGTGCGATTGGCATCGACCTGCATGCCGACGTTGTTGGTGAGATAGCCGCCGCTACTGAGAGCGCTGTCCTGCAGAAAACGGCCCTGGCCGCTTGCGGTGATCTTGTGCGCCAGCGTGGTGTTCCATTCGCTGGGGATCTGCTTGCTGACCAGATTGATCACCCCGCCCACGTTGTTCGGCCCGTACTGCACGGCCGCGCCGCCGCGCACGATGTCGATGCGATCGATCTGATTCAGACCTGCCGGAAACAGCGACAAACTGGTCTGCCCATACGGCGCCAGTGCGAGCGCAATGCCGTTTTCCAGCACCTGCACACGGCCGCTGCGGCTTTCGTAGAGACCACGCAGCATCAGCTGCGGCAGCGCGCCGGTACCGGTCTCATCGAAGATCTTGATGCCCGGCACGCGCTGCAAGACATCGTCCAGCGAACGGTTGCCGCCGTTGCGCAGTTGTTGGCGATCGATCACCTGGCGGCTACCGGCATAACGCTGCACATCGTCAGGTCTGGAGCGACCGAGCAGATTGCCTTCTACCTTGATCGCGTCCAGTCTACGGATCGGCGTGGCGCCATCGGTGGTATCGGCATCCGGCGTATCGACTGCGAACGCCGACAGCGGCATGGTCGCAGTGGCCGCAGCGATGGCGATGGCCAGGGCGTGGAAACGCAACGTCGACATCTACGGCGTGCTCCTGCTGGCTGGGAGTGAAGTGGGCGCGGCAAACGTGGCCAGGTGGCTGCGCAGTGCGCGTTGAATCAAGGCACGATCTTCCCCGGCGAGCAGCCAGCGCAGCTCCGGCTGTTGCAGCCAGTGCGCACGCTGCGCATTGGTGCGGGGGTTAGGGCAGAACGGCACATCGGCGGCACGGCATTGCGCATGCACTTGCAGCAGCAGTTCCCACACCCGCGGATGGGTGGGGTGCGCGCCAAGGCCCAGGTCCAGCGCAAGATCCAACGCGCCTTCCATCACCAGCGCCACGCCGGGCACCGCAAGCATTTCGGGCAGTGCGGCAATGCCGGCTGCGCTTTCGATCATCGGCACGATGCGGATATCGCGATTTGCCTGTGCGATATAAGTGGGCAAATCTACGTTGCCGAAGCCGGTGACGCGGCCACCGGTGATGCCACGCCGGCCCAGCGGCGGGAAGCGTGCGGCGGCGATGGCGTTAGCGAGTTGCGCTGCCGATTCGCTACGCGGAATCACGATCCCGCGCGCACCAGCATCGAGTACGCGGCCGATCAGCTTTTCGTCCACTTCAGGTACACGCACCCAGGCCTCGCAGCCGGAGAGTTCGCACGCGCCGATGGCGTGTTCCAGTGCGTCCGGCGCACGCAGCACATGCTCCAGATCGATCACCACAAAGCCATAGCCAATGCGGCCCAACAGCTCGCAGACCTGCACGCTTGGCACTGCATTGAGAACGCCAACCGCAAACGCCATGTAAGGGGCCGCCCAAGCGAAGTGGCGATCATCCTGCACTTGATGGGAATGATTATCAAGTGTATTACGTAACTGTTCTTGCGTAACCAGGGCACTTGAATGCTGCAGTTACTGTCCTTGGACCTGGCGGCATTTGCTGCTCCTGGCCGCATCGCGATGGGAGACCCCGCTAGCGTCGGTCGGAGGGATTTGCCGGAACTGTGCGTTGCTTCACTGTCGGAGCGGCTTAGGCTCTATGTGGCCAACATCTATGCGGCCAACATGATTCCGGAGATTTTCTTGCCCGCCTCATCACCCTTATGAGTGGCCGTGTCCGTGTTCTTAACGCTCTGCGCGTCCGCGATGCGAGGCGCGGTCTTCTTGCGTGCACCTTCAAGCAAAGCGCGGATCTGATCGAACTGCTCGCGGCTGATGTCACTGGGATAGCGCGTTCTCATCTCCACTATGATCCGATAATTCGAAAAGTCTTTGAACAGGCTCTTGGACATTCACGTCGATGTTCGGCAAACCCGCTACGCCTTCGCCATTTGCGCACCAGGTTTGCGATCGATCGATCACGATGCTCGATACGTGAGAGCTGGATCGGCAGCGCTTCGACCAGACAGCAAGCAAGGTCGCCAATGGCGCCAATGCGCGAGAGCTGGCGGTGTTCGGCGGATATCGCTGAGCCGCATCAGCTTGACCAGATCCAGGAACGAGCCGTCTTTTTCATCATGAAGCGGAGCGAAAAATGCGGGGCCCAAACCCAAAGAGCAGCAATCTGCGGACGCATTCCCAGAGCACCTACCAAAGCGTGCCAGCGAAGACTAATGGCGGGCCGGCGAGCACAGGCGCTGCTCCGTCCGGAATGCCATCGTCCTCAGCACCCTCAGGCGCCCTCAGCGAACTGGCAGCTCGACCGACCAACCGCCGTCGCACCGAGACATCTGCTGTGCGTTCGGCGCCGGGATCGGGATCGGGGATATTTCCGGCTCGGAACAGCGCATCGATACCGCTTCCCTTCGCGCTGCAGTACGACGACCTGCCCCCCAACAGTGATGTTCATCATTCTCTGCCTTGGCGCGCTGATGCGCCTGAGCCCCACTGGGCAACAGTGCAGCAGCCCGCTTCTGAAGATCCGGTAGTTCATGCAGAACGTCAGGCACCAGTTGATCGTCCATCAACCTCGTGCAATAAGCACTTGTTCGCCAAGCTAAGCGACAAGATTCGACATGGGACCGGGCGGTCATGCTCCGAGGGAGTCTATCCAGCCGACAGGAAACTCATCGCGCGGTTTGTAGACGGTGCCGTGGGGCTGGAGAAAAACTTCGATACCGTAGAAAAATACACCAATTTGTTGATGAATTTTAGCGATTGGCTCAGACGGCAGAACAAGCGTGGGCTGCAAGAGCGGCTCTTCAAAGACGAGCTGACACGCGATGCCTCGACGTTGCTAAACGGGAGCAAATCCAATCGTCTGAACGCGGCACTGAAGCATCTGCGTGCCGTGGAATCTACCACCCACGGAACGCTAAAGATCCGGGGTTTCTGCCGCCACCAGGCTCCTGAAGGTGATGAACAACTGATCAATCGTGCGCTTTCTGCTTACAGCGATTATGCAAGCACGTTGCGTGCGTTCAGTGCATGGCTCGATGCCACGGGTAAAGCACCATTGTGCGCACCGAACAGGCTGCACTCCAAAACCTTGATGGATGAGGCGCGCGCCTTTGCAAAAACGGGCGTGTCGACCAGTAAAAGTTCGGTTAGGGCGCTGCGGCAACTGCAGACCTTTGACCGCACCGGAACGACGGCCATCGTAAAGAAGCTTAATACCCGTGAGATCCCCGAAGTCGACCACCAACTCAGCGAGCAATTTAAAGCTGCTTTGGTGGCGTCCGGCCGCGACAAGAAATATGCTGGCGGGCGAAGCTATGCTTATCATATGTCAGTCTTTGTTCGCTCCTTCAGCGCTTGGCTACAGGAGAATAATAAGGCACCACTGGCATTGCGTTTACACGACCGAACGTTGGATGACGATTTGGTTCCCTACTTGGATAGCAAAAGCGCAAGTTACCGCAAATTCATTGTGGGCAGACTGAAGCAACTGCGCGAGATATTTCCTCCTGACCTGCAGTCCCCCGCCCTCGGAAGCAGCGCTGAACCGTCGGGATCCTCTTACTCCTCCCTGCTTTCACCTACTCCTCCAGATGGATTGCCGCAGGCGCCTGAAAACGTCTTGACTCCCGATACGCCCGAGGAGGAAATGGCGGGGCCTTCGTTGCCAGCCCAACCCGAAGCGTCGAGTCCCATATCCGAATTCGACTGGGATGCAATGGATGAAGTGGATGGTTTGCAGCCGCCGCCTCAAAGCAGCTGGACTCTCGAGACACTTGCGGATGAGTTGATGGCACCTTCGTGGTCGGAGCAGCCCGGGGCGTCGAGTTCCACTTTTCCATTCGACTCGGATGCAGTGCATCAAGCGGGTGGTTTGCCGCAGGCGTCTCAAAGCAGCTGGACTCTCGAGACACTTGCGGATGAGTTGATGGCACCTTCGTGGTCGGAGCAGCCCGGGGCGTCGAGTTCCACTTTTCCATTCGACTCGGATGCAGTGCATCAAGCGGGTGATTTGCCGCAGGCGCCTCAAAGCAGCTGGACTCTCGAGACACTTGCGGATGAGTTGATGGCACCTTCGTGGTCGGAGCAGCCCGGGGCGTCGAGTTCCACTTTTCCATTCGACTCGGATGCAGTGCATCAAGCGGGTGGTTTGCCGCAGGCGCCTCAAAGCAGCTGGACTCTCGAGACACTTGCGGATGAGTTGATGGCACCTTCGTGGTCGGCGCAGCCCGGGGCGTCGAGTTCCACTTTTCCATTCGACTCGGATGCAGTGCATCAAGCGGCTGATTTGCCGCAGGCGCCTCAAAGCAGCTGGACTCTCGAGACACTTGCGGATGAGTTGATGGCACCTTCGTGGTCGGAGCAGCCCGGGGCGTCGAGTTCCACTTTTCCATTCGACTCGGATGCAGTGCATCAAGCGGGTGGTTTGCCGCAGGCGCCTCAAAGCAGCTGGACTCTCGAGACACTTGCGGATGAGTTGATGGCACCTTCGTGGTCGGCGCAGCCCGGGGCGTCGAGTTCCACTTTTCCATTCGACTCGGATGCAGTGCATCAAGCGGGTGGTTTGCCGCAGGCGCATGAAAGCAGTTGGGATCTCAAGAAACTTGTGGAGGAGGAAATGGGGCTTTCGGGGTTGGCCCAATCCGGAGCGTCGATTTCCAACTTTGCATTCGACTGGAATGCGCTGCATCCGGAAAATGCAGTGCCGCACTGCAACACCGCTATGCAGCAAGCGTCATTACCGACCTTCGACGAGGATGACAGTTAACCTAAATGGAAACATGGCCCATAGCCTGTTTCCGAATGGCTATGGCATCATGGGGTTTGCGATCGGCAGATCGTTCTTGTCCGCAACGCGGACTATCCCGTCGTTGCTATACAGAGCACAGTCAATGTGTTGAACCAGACCCGACTTTATCTCAATCCGTATTTTTCAAGTGGCTGAGCGATTTTCCTTATCGTGTGTAAACGTTAGCAGCGTCTTCCGTAGCAGCTGGAGCAGGTAGCGCAGTCGTTGCCTGGGGTGTTGCCCGTTCGACGGAACAGATACTGCAGCGCGTCCCTGACACGTTGATTGGCAGTATCCAGCAGGGCATTGACCGACCAGTCGCCGGTTTCGAGAAGCGGGCAGCAGGCCGGTCGCTTGATCGGCGACGGCGCGCAGTCCCTGTCCGATCAACTCCGACGCATCGAGCGCGGGCAGCTCCTGTTGTTGTGGAAAGGTGCGACGGTCATCTTGGGCAGTCTGCTGCTGTTGCTGGGCGGCGGCGGATGGTCGCTGATCCAGTATCGCCAGGAGATCGGCGATAACCAGTTGCGTGCCGAGCAGTTACGCGCCTACAACGCCGCCGACGTGACACTATGCGGCGGTCGGCTGTGTGCCAATGTCGAGATCAAGAGCGCTGGCTTCGACGATCGCCGGCAAGTATCGGCTGGTCAAGCCGCGCTGATTTCGGCAGCGCCAGAGGCATTGCCTGCCGCATATCCTGGCTTGGCAAACGTGGCGCGCGCGGCGGGGGCAGGCTCCATTGCTGGCGCATGGCGCATCAGCTTGCTCGGCGATGGACTGGACGCCGTTGGAATACGCGGCAGGCATCACGACGCTGGCACCTTCAACGCCCGATACGGCGGGGTGGACATCACCATCTCGGCCAGCGAATAGGCCAGCTCGCGTTCGGCCAGCACCGCGCCGTCGGCGCCGTGTTCGAGCAGATGCTTGACCTCGGTATCGCTATGGGCGCGCGCCAGCAGCGTCAGCGACGGGTTGATCGCGCGCAGCTTGGTTAACGCTTCACCGGCTTCCAACGGTTGCGGAATGGCCAAAATCGCGATCTTTGCATGCTCTGGGCGCGCTTCGGCCAACACGCGATCGGCTGCCGCGCTACCACGGATGCCGGGGATACCGGCGGCATGCGCTTTGGCTACATGGTCGCCGTTGTCGTCGATCACCAGCAACGGCACGCCACGGCTGCGCAGCAGCTGCGCCAGTGCGCTGCCGACGCGGCCGTAGCCGATCACGATGGCGTGGCCGTCCAGCGGCAGCGCCGGGCCGGGTGGCGTCTCCGGCTGCGCTGCCGTGGGTGCGCCCTGCGTCTGTTTAGCCTGCCAACGGTCCAGCAAGGAGAACAGGAACGGGTTGGCGATGATCGACAACAGCGCGCCGGCCAGGATCAGATCGCGCCCGGTTTCGGGCAGGATCGCCAACTGCACACCCAGCCCGGCAAGAATGAAGGAGAACTCGCCGATCTGCGCCAGGCTGGTGGAAATGGTCAGCGCCGTGCCGGTGGGGTGGCCGAACGCGCGCACGATCACGAACGCAGCCAGCGACTTGCCGAGGGTGACGGTCAGGAACGTGGCCAGCACCTGCCATGGATGTTCGACCAGGATCATTGGGTCGAACAACATGCCCACAGACACGAAGAACAGCACCGCGAACGCATCGCGCAACGGCAGCGAATCGCTGGCGGCCTTGTGGCTGAGTTCGGATTCCTTGAGCAACATGCCGGCGAAGAACGCACCCAGCGCGAACGACACGCCGAACAGCTTCGCCGATACGAACGCCACGCCCAGCGCGATGCCGAGCACGGCCAGGGTGAACAGTTCGCGCGAGCCGGTGGCGGCGACCTTTTCCAGCGACCACGGAATCACCCGGCGCCCGATCACCAACATCACCGCCACGAATGCGACCATCTTCAGCACGGTCAAGCCGAGCGCGGCCAGCAGCGAGGTGGACCCGCCAGTGTGCGTGGCCGCCGGTGCGCCGATGCCCAGCACCTCGGCCAACGCCGGCAACATCACCAGCGCGATCACCATCGCCAGGTCTTCGACGATCAACCAGCCCACTGCGATGCGGCCACGCTGAGTTTCCAGCAAGCGGCGTTCTTCCAATGCCCGCAGCAAGACCACGGTACTTGCCACCGACAGCGCCAGACCGAACACCAGGCCATGCATCAACGGCCAGCCCATGCTCCAGGCCAGCGCCCAACCGAGCAGTGTGGCCACCACGATCTGCGCCAGCGCACCGGGAACCGCGATCCACTTCACTTCCATCAAATCGTCGAGCGAGAAGTGCAGGCCCACACCGAACATCAGCAACATCACACCCAGCTCGGACAACTGATTGGCCATGGTCTGGTCGGCCACGAAGCCGGGCGTGAACGGACCAACGCAGACACCGGCAAGCAGATAGCCGACCAGCGGCGAGAGTTTCACTTTCTGTGCGAGCGTGCCCAGCACGAAAGCGACCGCGAGGCCGATGGCGATAATGTCGATGAGGCTGGTGTCGTGATGCATTCCTATCCGTTGTGGGACTGTCCCAAAGAACGTCGAGGCCGACCCGGCCAAGGGCGCTGCGCCGGGCCTTGCCTGCTGGCATTGCGTGGTGATGGCTGGCGTCCTGCGCCGGGATCAGGACCGCACAGCAGGTCCAGTTAGTGTGGATGTCTATAGCACACAGCGCATGATTAACGCGATGCGACATGCACCGCTCGTGCGCATGAGAGATGGCGGCGTTGGGCCGCGTTTGGATCGCACGGTAATGCCGATGCCTTTACGACATCGAGACCGATATCGAGACCGCTGCGGCCGCGGCCGCAGTCGTCCAGCATCGCACCGATGCAGTTGCGCGTGCGCCATCATCTATCGCGTGGCGCCACTGGCCGGACCGACATGGTCGATTCTCGCCCTCTCCGCATGTGATGCGGATGCATATGGCATCAAATCGAATTTGACGACAAGGCGAGGCGCGCAACGACAGACACCGCCGAGCGATCGGCGGTGTCTGTCGTTGCGAAAGAGCCGATCGGAGGCTCCGATCGGCTCTTTACTGATCAGAACCGGTAGGTGACCCGGCCGTACCAGTAACGTCCGTTAAAGCCGAACGGCGATAGCGACGAATATTGCAGACCGCCAGCGCGGTCGTCGTAGGCGGTGGTCAGCTGCACCTTGGTCGGATACTGATTGGTGATGTTGTCGACACCGACGGTGACGGTGAATGCGTTCCAGGTCTGGCTGGCTGCCAGATTCAGCAGCCAACGCGCGTCGTAGGTCTGATCCTGGCTGCCATCGGCCGGGTCGCTGATGCGCTTGATCGAGCCGTAGCGAGTGGCGTTGAAGTTGAGCTCAAACCCGCCCAGCGTCCAATCTGACGACGCCATGTACTTGGTCCGTGGCGTGGCATCGGTAAGCAGACCCTGGCTGGCGCGTCCGAAGTTCGGGTTGGACAACTCCAAGATAGCGGTCTTGTTGTAGTTGGCGCTCGCGCTCAGGTTGAGCTTGCCGTACTCGCCCAGATCGGCGAGGTAGCTGTTGATCCAGTCCACGCCGCGGGTGCGGCTGGTAGCGCCATTGACGAAGAACTGCACCGCAGCGACCTGGCCGATCGGCTGCGCCAGCTGCAGCTGGTCCGAATACAGGATCTGATCCCAGATGCGGATCTGATAAACGTCCAGGCTGGAAGTGACGTTGGACGTCGGCTGCCATACACCGCCGAGACCGTAATTGGTGGATTTTTCCGGGCTCAGCGGACCGGCGCCCAGGGCAACCGCTACCGGGTCGGAGGTGCGATAGGTGCCGACCTGCACCAGCCCGCCGTTCCCGGTCAGGGTCACCACCGACGCATAGTTCTGCTGTGCCAGCGACGGCGCGCGGAAGCCGTTGGAAATGGTGCCGCGCAGCGAGAACGTATCGCGGAACGCGTAGCGCGCCGACACCTTGCCCGAGCGCGTTGAGCCGGCATCGCTGTAGTTTTCATAGCGCCCGGCGATGCCGCCGGACAGCTTGTCGGTGATGTCCGCTTCCAGGTTGGCGTAGACCGCGTTGCTGTGGCGCCCGAACTTGCCGGCGACCGACGGCTCTAGGCCCGAGAACACCTGTGCACCGCCCGGGTAGGGCTCGCTGGTGTCGGGATTGATGGTGTTCGGGTCGAAAAAGTACGAGTCCGGCGAGCCGGCGGTGATCTGGTAGCGGTCCTGTCGATGCTCGGCGCCGAAGGCGACATTGATCGGATACGCCAAGCCCCAATCGAAGGATTTGTTGACGTCCAGGTTAATCGTGCCCTGCTCGGTTTCGAAGCCACCGGAATTGAAGTTGGTCGGCGAACTGCCGGTGGTCCAATACAGATTGGTGTTGATTGTGTTGAGGATGTTGAAGGTCATGTCGTTCTTGCCGTAAGTGGCCGACAGATCCCAATTCCATTCGCTTGCGGTGCTGCCTTTCAGGCCCAAAACGGCCGAGCGGTCGTTGGTGGGGTTGTAGATCTGCGGCAGGAACCCATTCGGATAAATCGCCTGCACGTTGCGGTTGGTGTTGTCGGCAGCGCGGTAGTAACCGTTGGAGGTGACTTCGCGACGGCTCATGCTGAGGTGGCCATACAACTCCAGAGTCGGCGAAAACGCGTAACCGAAGGCGGTCAGGCCTTGATAGAAGTTGGACGCCGGGTCGCCATGGCGCTGATACGGAACACCGCCGGGATTGTCTGTGCCCGGAACCGTGGTGGCGCGGTTGGTGTTCTCGCCACGGTTGGTGCTCATGGTGTTTTGGTAGTTCCAGGACAGCCGCACCCAGCCTGGTGCCTTGTCGCCGCCAGTGCCGCCGAATGCCTGGCCGACCGAGCCGTCGATGCCGTTCTGCTCGCCATCGCCCTTGTCCATGATGCCGCCGTTGACCGAAATGCTGTTGCTGCCGACATCGGCGCCATGCTTGAGCACGATGTTGACCACGCCTGCAATGGCATCGGAGCCGTATTGCGCCGAAGCGCCGTCACGCAGTACTTCGATGCGTGCGATTGCAGACATCGGCAACGAGTTCAAATCTGCAGGCGCAGAACCGCGGCCGACATACGGGTTGTAATTGATCAGCGACGAGGTGTGATAGCGCTTGCCGTCGACAAGCACCAGCACCGCATCCGGCGACAGGCCGCGTAATGTTGCCGGGCGCGAGGCGTCGTTACCGTCGGAAATCGCCGGGCGTGGGAAATTCAGCGACGGCAACAATTTGCCGAGTGCGGTGGCGATGTCGGTCGCACCGGTAGCCTGCAGCGATTGCTCGGTGATGATGTCGATCGGCGATTCGGATTCGGCCACCGTACGATCGCTCACTCGCGTGCCGGTGACGATCAAAGTGTCCAGGGTTTTCTGCGGCTGGGTCGGCTGCGACTGCGCACTCGCAGCGAACGAACAGACGGTGAGTGCGACCGAAATCGCAAGCGAGAGTGCGTTGGAGGTGTGCATGGGAATCAAGGCTCGAAAGTGGATGGTGGACGCAGCGATGAAGCGCGCGTAATGCCGGGGGATTGCGATTGCGTACGGGTGATCGATGGTGCCTGCGCTCCGGGTGTTGCCGCAGTGCGGTGCGGCACGTGCAGGCAGGACATCTGATCTGCACGCGGTGTCTCGCGGTGCGCATCCTTGCTGAAAGACGCGTTGTTGGATCTCCTGCTCTCTCATCGGCGAGAGAGCAGAAGCATTGCCGTGTTGCCTGTATTGCTTGCAACGCCTCGGCATGGCGTTGCAGTGCGATGCAAACGCTGGCCGCTGCCGACCAGCGCGCGGCGGTTTACCACTTGTAACTCACGTTGGCGTACACGAGCGCACCGTTGAAACCAAACGGTGAGGCGCTGCTGTACGGCAGATAGGTGCGTGTGCCCAGCCCGGCTTCTTGGCGGTCCGGATATTCGTTGAGCACGTTGTCGCCACCGATGGTGAAGTTCCAATTGTTCAACTTGTAGGACGCCGCCAGATCCAGCGTCCACTTGGCCGCGTAGGTCTGGTCGCTGCCAGCATTGGTGCCGAAGGTGCTGAACTCGCCCCAACGCGTGGCGGTGCCGGTAAACGACCAGTTGCCAGGCGACCAGGTGCCGCCCAGGAAGAACTTGTCGCGCGGCGTGCCTTCGGTGATGCGACCGAGTTCGGCACGGCCGATGCGCACCGCACCCGGATCGATCGCTTCCAGCGCTGCCGGGTTGTCGGCAATCCGTTTCACTTCGGTTTTGTTGTAGTTGTAACCGGAGGTCAGCTCCACGCTGCCGCTGTCCAGATTCCAGCGATACGTACCGACCGCATCCAAGCCCTGGGTCTTGGTGTCCACCGCATTGGTGAAGTAACGCCCGCCACCGATGCCTGGGAAGCCATTGGCCTGCAGATAGTTGCGCGCTGCCGTGGAGGTGAGGTTCTCCGACAGCACGATGCGGTCATCGATATCGATGCGATACGCATCGACGGTGATGTAGAGGTTTTCGACCGGCTGCAGCACTACGCCCAAGCCGTAGTTCTTGGATTCTTCGGCCTTCAAGGGCTCGGCGCCGAGTGCGATCGCGGCCGGGTTGTCGGTACGGAAAGTGCCGATCTCGAACGGGGTCGCGGTAACCGTGCCATTGGGCTGTGCCACGTTGAGGAACTGGGTGGCGATCGACTGGAAGTTCTGCTGCTGCAACGAGGGCGCGCGGAAACCGGTGGAGGCCGTTGCACGCAACGCGACCTTGTCGTTGAACGCGTAGCGCAGCGACAGCTTGCCGGTGGCGGTATCGCCGAAGTCGCTGTACTTCTCGTAACGCCCGGCCAGGCCTGCCGATAATTTGTCGGTCAGATCCGCTTCCAGATCCACATATGCCGAGTGGCTGTTGCGGTTGTAGTAACCGGCATCGGACAACTTGAAGCCCGGGAACACCTGTGCGCCGGGAAGCAATGCACCGTTCTCAGACGCAATGCCGCCATTGGCCGAGGAGGCTGCATCGCCGGGCGACTGATTGAACTTCTCGCCGCGCCATTCCGCACCGAAAGCCAGCGTGACCGGATAGGCCAGGCCCCAATCGAGCGTCTTGGTGAAGTCGGCATTGAGCACGTTCTGGGTGACTTCCAGCGTGCCGGCGTGGAAATCGGTGGGGCTGGTCACGCCCAGGCTGTTGTTCAAGCTGTTACGCACATCGAAGGTGAGATTGTTCTGGCCGTAGTTGTAGCTCAGATCGATGTTCAAGCCGCCTTCGGTGGAGGTCTTCAACCCGCCCACCCACGAGACGTCCTTGCTGACGTTGTAGATTTGCGGCAGGAAGCCGTTCGGATAGATTTCCGGGCGATTGCGGTTGTCGCCGGCGAAGCGGAAATAGCCGTTGGACAGCACTTCGCGACGGCTGACCATGCCGAACGAGTAGAAGGTCAGATAATCGGTGGGGCTGTATTGGCCATTGAACGACATCGCACCCTGGTCGATCTCGGGGTCACCGTAACGCTGCTCCACGCGGCCCTGGAACGGCAGTGCGCGGTTGGTCTGATCCGAGTGCCCGGCCTGCGCGGCCAGATGCACCTTGCCGGTTCCGGCGAAGCTGAAGCCGGCATCGCCGGACAGCTGATACTGCTCGCCGTCGCCAGCGCTGTACTTGCCGTAGCGGCCATTGACGCTGCCGCCTTCACCGCTGCCCTTGAGCACGATGTTGATCACGCCGGCGATAGCGTCCGAGCCGTATTGCGCCGAGGCACCGTCGCGCAGCACTTCGATGCGCTCCACTGCGGCGATCGGAATGGTGTTGAGATCAGCCGGCGACGAGCCGCGGCCCTGGGTATCGTTGAGATTGATCAGCGCAGTGCTGTGATAGCGCTTGCCGTTGACCAGCACCAGCACCTGGTCGGGAGACAGGCCGCGCAGCTGCGCCGGGCGCACCGCGTCCGAACCGTCCGAGATTGCCGGGCGAGGGAAATTCAACGAGGGGATCGCGCGTGACAGCGCGGTAGCCAACTCGGTGGTGCCAGTCGATGCCAGTGCTTGTGGCGAAATGATGTCGATCGGCGATGCAGATTCGGCCACGGTGCGATCGGCCACGCGCGTGCCGGTCACAATCAACGTGTCGAGGGTTTTCTGGGTAGGAGCTTGTGATTGCGCGGATGTGGTTGAAGCGGAAAACGACAAACCAAGAACAACGGCGACTGCGAGTGGACTGGTCTTGCAATTCATGCGGTGACAACTCCGAGTGGGGAACGGATGCATCGCAGGGACCCTCCCGGGCCGCGTCCGGCGGCAGCTGCGGTGCGCTCTCAACCATTAACCACGCGTAACCACATGTCAAATTTTGGTTACGCTGCGCAAGCGGCTGGCATACGTAGCGTGTCGATGACATCGTTGTCATAATGCACCAAAGTGATGCATTGCATGCGCCCAGCCTGCTATTGCGGGGTCTGGCTTGCACCATCATGGACATCGATACCAGTTATGAAACTTCTGCATCAAACTGTGATCTGCACCGCATCGGCACTGCGTTGCGCAGCACGATGGAATACGGCTTCGATCGTGTTGCCATGCGAATCGATCGCCAACGCGGTGTAAGCGCGGTGTAGGTAGTCCCGGTGATACGGCCACCCAATCGGGCGCGCTGTTGTCGCGACCACCATGGACAAGTGCAGCGTGATGAAAATGCACGTCCCTCAACGTGCAGAACACGCTCTCAAGTGATGACGGCTGGTCAGTTCGCTTTGCGCAACGGTGTCGCGGTCGAAGATCAATAGCTCATCGGCCCGTAAGAAACCCTCGCCCTTGTCACCGATCGGGATGCCGAGGACCTTGAGTGCGCCCTGGTAGAAACGTTGGCTGGCCGGCAGGTCCTGTAAGAGCCAGATGCGGGTGACCGATCAAGCGTCCGCGGGACAGCTGCGCTGCTTCCATGGTGCGTGCTCCGGCGGTGAAGGGAGTACTGGTGACGGCACCCTAAAGCCGGTAGCTCTTCACATTGCATCGATGCATGCTGCCCGATGGCTGCATGGACACGCTCAGCCAAAACGCACACGCCCCGGACTGGCCGGGGCGTGCGGTCAAACATCGACATCTCATCGTGCGGTGAGCCAGATCAACAAACCTCGCACGGCTTGGCGCTGTTGATTGCAGCGCTTACCAGCGGTAGTTGATGCGGCCGTACACATAAGCACCGTTGAAGCCGAACGGCGACAGGTTGCTATACGGGAACTGCCCGCTGGTGGAGTTGGCGACGTTGTTCTCATCCGGGTACTCGTCGAGCAGGTTGTCCGCGCCCAGCGTCAGCGTCCAGCGATCGACCTTGTAGCTGGCCGACGCATCCATCACCCACTTGGCGCCGAAGGTCTGGTCGTTGATGGCCTCGGCCGGGCGAGTGCTGTACTTGCCATAGCGCGTTGCACCCAGCGCCAGCGTCCAGTGCTCCAGGTTCCAGCTGCCATTTATCAGGAACTTGTCGCGCGGAAAGCCTTCTTCGATACGGCCACGCTCGGTGCGATCGATGCGTTCCAGTCTCAATCCGTTGGACGATAGGGCAGCCGGGTTATCGGCGACGCGGCGTACTTCGGTTTCCGAGTAGTTGTAACCTGCGGTCAGGTCCACGCTGCTGGCGGCGAGCTGCCAGCGGTAGCTGCCCACTACGTCCACACCACGCGTGCGGGTATCTACCGCATTGGTGAAGTAGCGCCCGCCGTTGATGCCGAAGATGCCCTGCGATTGCAGCAGACTACGCACGCCGGTGCCGGTGAGGTTGGACGACAGCACGATGCGGTCGTCCACATCAATCTGGTAAGCATCCACGGTGAGATACAGCGCGTCGCTCGGCTGCAATACCAGGCCCAGGCTGTAGGACAATGAGGTTTCCGCATCCAGCGGCTCGGACCCCAGCGCGCGCGCAACGGTGCTGTCGGCGGGGAAGGTGCGGATTTCGAACGGGTTCGGATTGCCGGCCAGGAAGGTGGTGCTGGTGGACTGGAAATACTGCTGCGCCAGCGATGGCGCCCGGAAGCCCGACGACACCGTGCCGCGCAGCGCGATCTTGTCGGTGAACGCGTAGCGCCCCGACAATTTGCCCGAGGCCAGGCTGCCGAAATCGTTGAAGTCTTCGTAACGCCCTGCCAGGCCGGCAGAGAACTTGTCGGTGAAATCGACTTCCAGATTCGCGTACAGTGCGTAGCTGTCACGCCAATACTGCCCGGACACGCTAGGTGCGAAACCGCCGAAGCCCTGCGCACCACCTGCCAGCGTGCCGCTCTGGAAGTACGAGCCCACTTCGCCTGGCGACTGGTTCCACTTTTCGTTGCGGTATTCGGCACCGAAGGCCACTGTCGCCGGATACGCCAGACCCCAGTCGAAGCCACGCTTGATATCGATGTTGACGATGTTCTGCGTGGTTTCCAATGCACCGTCGTAGAAGGCCGTTGGCGAGGCCGGCCCCAGGCTCACATTGAGCGTATTGCGGGTGGAGAAATCGATCTTGTTGTAGCCGTAGTTGTAGCTGGCATCCCAGTCCCAACCGCTGGCGGTGGAACCGCGCACGCCGGCCACCAGCGAGCGGTCCTTGGCGTAGGTCTGGATTTGCGGCAGAAAGCCCTGCGGATAGATCGAAAGGATGTTCTGGCTGATGTTGCCAGGCGCGCGGAAGAAAGCGAACGAGGTGATGTCGCGGTTGCTGACGGTGGCGAACGCGTAGCCGGTGATGCTGTCGCTGAAGGCGAATTCGGTGTTGGCCGAGACCGCCTGCGCATTGACGTCCGGGTCGCCGATCTTGAACGCCTTCTGGCCCACTGCCGGCTGCGAGGCGCTGGATGCGCCAGCGTAGGCACGCGCACGGTCGGTCGGGTCCTGCTGGTTGAGCTGGGCGGCCACATGCAGCCAGCCGCGATCGCCGCCGTAGGCCACGCCGGTGTCGCCGGACAGCTCGTAATTGCTGCCATCGCCTGCCGAATACTGGCCGAAGCCAGCCTGCAGGCTGCCGTCTTCTTTTGCACCCTTGAGTACGATGTTGATCACGCCGGCGATGGCATCGGAGCCGTATTGCGCCGATGCGCCGTCACGCAGCACTTCCACGCGGGCAATCGCGGCGACCGGAATGGTGTTCAAGTCCACCGCCACCGCGCCACGGCCGATGGTGCCGTTGAGGTTGAGCAGCGAGGAGGTGTGGCGGCGCTTGCCGTTGACCAGCACCAGCACCTGATCCGGCGACAGCCCACGCAGCTGCGCGGGGCGGATCGCGCTGGTGCCGTCGCTCAACGCCGGGCGCGGGAAGTTCAGCGAGGGCAGTGCACGTGCCAGGGCGGTTGCCAACTCCGGGGTGCCGGTGGCCTGCAGCGATTCGGCGCTGATGATGTCGATCGGCGACTGCGATTGCGCCACGCTGCGGTCTGACACGCGGGTGCCGGTGACGATGATCGTATCCAGCGTATTGGCGGCAGCCGTGGCCGGTGCGCCGGTCTGGGCGAGGGCGGGGGACGCGAGCAGCGCTGCAACGACGGCGATCGTGAGCGTGGACAACGGGTAATTCATGACAGTTCCGAATAAGGGTTCATGCAGGACCAGCGAGGCTAGGCAGGCTACGGTCGCGTTAAGGCAGAGGAGGGTAGTCAGTCCGAAAGCGATCCGAAAGCGATAATTATTCGCTAACGCTAGAATGTCGTCGCAGGAATGCTGCTCATCTGCGGATTCCTTTTCGTTCTATCGGACTGTTCATCAATGATTTCCCTGCGCAATTTCTCCATGCGACGCGGCGAGCGTCTGCTGTTGTCCAACGTCGACTTGACCATGCATGCCGGCTACCGCGTCGGTGTGGTGGGCCGTAATGGTACCGGTAAGTCGAGCCTGTTCGCCGCGGTAAAGGGCGAACTGGAAGCGGACAAGGGCGATGTCGACCTGCCCGGCAAGGTCCGCACCGCCAGCGTTTCGCAGGAGACTCCGTCGCTACCAGACCCGGCGTTGTCGTTCGTGCTTGGCGGCGATATCGACGTGTCCGCGATCCTGCAGGAAGAGGCCGCGGCCACCGCGCGCGAGGACTGGGAAGCGGTCGCCAACGCGCACCAGAAGATGGCCGAACTCGGCGCCTACGACGCCGAAGCGCGCGCCGGCAAGTTGCTGCACGGCCTGGGCTTCCCGGCCGACACCCATCACCGCGCGGTGTCCTCGTTCTCCGGCGGCTGGCGCGTGCGTCTGAATCTGGCGCGCGCGCTGATGATGCCCAGCGACCTGCTATTGCTGGACGAACCGACCAACCACTTGGACATGGACGCGGTGCTGTGGCTGGAACAGTGGCTGCTCAAATATCCGGGCACCTTGCTGCTAATCAGCCATGACCGCGAGTTCCTCGACAACGTCGCCACGCACACGCTGCATCTGCATGGCGGCACCGCCAAGCTGTATGTCGGCGGCTATACCGACTTCGAGCGTCAGCGCATCGAGCACCTGCGCCAGC
Source organism: Xanthomonas fragariae (assembly GCF_017603965.1). Lineage (NCBI taxonomy): Bacteria > Pseudomonadati > Pseudomonadota > Gammaproteobacteria > Lysobacterales > Lysobacteraceae > Xanthomonas > Xanthomonas fragariae. The sequence continues at coordinate 1,096,930 of NZ_CP071955.1, forward strand.
AGCAGATCGCCCACGACAAGGAACAGGCCGAGCGCGCGCATCTGCAGAGCTTCATCGACCGCTTCAAGGCGCAGGCCAGCAAGGCCACTCAAGCGCAGAGCCGCATGAAGCGCCTGGCCAAGATGGCCGGCACCGAGGTAGTGCGTGCCGAGCGCGAATTTCGTATCCATTTCGCTCAGCCCAACCGGCTGCCGTTTTCGCTGATTCGTTTGAATCATGCGGCGTGCGGGTATGCGGCTTCGCCGCGGGAGTCGGGAGTGGGGATTTGGGATTGGCAAAAGCCTGCCAATGCCGAACCCCACATCTCCAATTCCGTCACTGTGCTGCACGATGTCGGATTTGGATTGGAGGCTGGCGATCGCATTGGTCTGCTGGGTCCGAACGGCGCGGGTAAGACCACGCTGGTCAAGACCTTGGTCGGAGAGTTGGCGCCGTTGGCGGGCGAGCGTAGTGCGCATCCGGATCTGCGCATTGGCTACTTTGCCCAGCACACGGTGGAGTCGTTGCACGAAGGTCAATCGCCGATGGACCACTTCCGCGACCTGTCGCCGGATGGTTCCAATCAGGCGTTCCGCGACTTTCTGGGTAAGTGGAACTTTGCCGGCGACCGCGCATTCGAAGCAGTGGATGGCTTCTCCGGTGGCGAGCGCGCACGTTTGGCGCTGGCGCTGATCGCCTGGCAGCAGCCGAACGTACTGCTGCTCGACGAACCGACCAACCACTTGGATCTGGAAATGCGCGAAGCGCTGGCCGAAGCGCTCAGCGATTTCGAAGGCGCGATCGTGATGGTCTCGCACGACCGCCACCTGATCGGCCTGGTTTGCGATAGTTTCTGGCGTGTGGCCGATGGGGTGGTTGAGCCGTTTGCCGGCGATCTGGACCAATACGCGGCCTGGCTGCGCAGCCGCCCGGCCGCGCAAGGCACCAAGCAGAAAATGGCCGAATTCGCCCCGTCCCCGCCACCGCCGACCAAACCGCTACCGCCGAAAAAAGCCGTCAACCCGCACAAGCTGGCCAGCGCCGAAAAGCGCGTGGGCCAGCTGGAAGCCGCGCTGGCGGAACTGGATCGCCAACTCGCCAACCCGACCAACTATCCCGACAGCGACAAGATGGCCGTGCTCGGCCGCGACCGTGAGACGACCGTGCAGCAGTTGGCGGCGGCGGAAGCGGCGTGGATGGAGTTGATTGAGGGCGCTGTTTGATCGTTCGTCGTGCAGGTGCGGTCGCACACGGGGTTTGCCGGCCAGGTCTTGGTGCGGTTTTAAGGATGCCGCGCCAGCGTGCAACGCTTGGCAACTCCGTGCGCGGCTCCTCATTGTATTAGGGGCCGCAAATATCGGCCGGATCGGCGGTCAAACGCTACCTGCTTACGTGGTGACCCGATCAGCTCTTGCGCAGCCTTTCCAGCAACGAGGTGCTGGCGTAGTCGCCCTGCGGCAACTGCTGGCTTCGCTGGAAAGCACCGATGCCATGACGCGTTTGCGGCCCAAGCGCGCCATCGGCGCCGCCAACATCGAACCCTTTATCGGTCAGCAATTTCTGCAGCTCGGTGATATCGGCCACGGTGTTGAGGGGCGGATCGTCTTTTGGCCATGGCTGGGCGATCCCGGCTCGGTCCGCATAGCCATCCGCCAGCAAGCCCACCGCCAGCGCATAAGCGGTGGAAGCGTTGTAGCGGAGCATGTTGCGGAAATTGTCGAACACCAGAAAGCCCGGCCCGCGATACCCTGCCGGTTGTTAGCCGCTCTTGGGGACACCAAACGTAATCTTCATTGTTGTGTCGGGCCACTATGATCTACAGCGACCACCCGGCTGCCAACCTGCTGTTCCCGTTGGTCGGCGATCCTGCGGGCCTGACCGCCTTCCTGCGCGGCATCGGCGATACGCACACGCGCAGCGACCGCCGCGAGCCGGAGATGAATCGGTTCGCCGAAGGCGAACCGTGCGACACCACCACGCCTGCGGCGATGGCCGCGACCATGTCCACGCTGCTGCTCGGCGATGCATTGCGACCAGCTTCGCGCAAGCAACTGGCTGACTGGGATAATCGACAACCGCACCGGCGATGCCTGCCTGCGCGCCGGCTTGCCGCGCACTTGGAAGATCAGCGATAAGACCGGCAGCAACGGTACCGACACCGTTAACGACATCGCCATCATTTGGCCGCCAGGGCCTACGACGCCGTTGTTGCTGACCGCCTATCTCAATGGCACCAAGGTCGACGATGCTGCCCGTGCGGCGGCATTGAAGGCGGTAGCGCAGGCGGTACGAGCATGGCTCGCACACTGACGTTAATCCTCAGAACGCGCCCATCGCCAAGCCGGATAGACCGGCGCCGATGGCCGCTACCGGCGCCAATGCGTACAGCGTTTTCAAACGCAAGCGCAAAACGTGCGGCACCTCGGGTGGATCAAAGGCGCCTCGACCAGATGTCCAGAGTGACAGGCAGCTGTGTTGCGGCTTGATCGAAGCGGCTTGTCTCTAGCCGCTCTCGACAGCACTTGGCTGGTCGTCTCGACTTCCGGTCGCGTGTGCGGTACGCGCAGGCCACTCCCGCTGCGCTCGTCGCTCGCTCAACGCGCCTCGAATTTTGCGCGGCAGCCGTCATTGACCCACACCGAGGCGCGGCGTTCGTCGTACCCCCAGCTGCGGTCTTCTTCGCAGCGGGTGTCAGACAACTGGCGGGTCAGCACCGGGCGGCCGTAACGGCCATCCCAGGCGCAGTCGCGCAGGCGGCGGTCGTCGCTGGCGCAGGTGATGGCGTAGTCGTTACGCGGGCGGTCGTCGCGGCCACGGTAGCCGCCGTCACCACGGTCCCGGCCACCGCCACGTGCCTGCGCAAACTCGCCCCGGCAGCCATCGTCCACCCAGATCCGGCCGCCGTCCTGGCGCCAATTGCGGCCTTCCACGCACGGGCTTTTGGAAAGCTGGCGCACCAAGGTGGCGTGGCGCCAGCCGGTGTCACAGATCTGCTGGTGTTGGTCGTTGCTTTCGCAGCGCACCGTGTCTGCCACCCGGCCGGAACCGCCGCCGGGGCCGTTGTCGCCGCCCCAGCCGGCACCACCACGGCCTTCAGCAAAGCGCCCGCGACAGCCGTTGTCTACCCAAACGCGGCCGCGGTCGCTGCCCCAGTTGCTGCCTTCGATGCAGCGCGTACCGGAGATGTTTTCGACCAGAGCGGCGCGGCCGCGGAACGGCGTATCGCATTCGCGGCGACGGTTGTCGTTGCTGGCGCAGGTGATGCTAGGGCCGTTCGAGCCGCGGTCTTGCGCGGCGGCGGGGGCGCTGGTGAGCGCGCCGGTCAGGGTAATCAGGCCGAAGCCGGAGAGCAGCAGGGCGGTGCGTAGCATCGTGTCGTCCTTAGTTTGGAGGGGGCATGGCGCCTATTCAGCCGGGCGCCGACTTAAGCGGCCATGAGCGCCTGCGCATTTGCTCCTGTCGCCCGCCGGCCCCAGAATATCGGGCTCTCCGGCGCTGTCCTGTGTCGGGTTTTCAGCGGAGCTTCCGATGCGTACCCACTTCTGCGGCCTGGTCGATGACACCTTGATCGGCCAAACCGTCACTCTCGCCGGCTGGAACGACGTTGCCCGCAACCTGGGTGGTGTCTGCTTCATCGACCTGCGCGACCACGAGGGAATCGTGCAGGTGACGGTGGAACCGGTCGCCGGCGACAACGACAGCGCGGAGCTCTTCAAGGTGGCCGCCAGCCTCGGCTACGAGGACGTACTGCAGGTTGAAGGCGTGGTGCGTGCGCGGCATGCGGTCAACGACAAACTCCGCACCGGCAAGGTGGAAGTGATCGCCACGCGCATCAGCATCCTCAACAAGGCTGCGCCGCTGCCGTTCCATGCACACGAAAATCCGGGCGAAGAGACCCGCTTGAAATACCGTTATCTGGACTTGCGGCGTCCGGAAATGCAGCGCATGCAGCGCACTCGTATCAAGCTGGTGCAGGCGTTGCGCCGGCATCTGGATGCACGCGATTTCCAGGACATCGAAACCCCGATCCTGACCAAGGCCACCCCCGAAGGCGCGCGCGACTTCCTGGTGCCGGCACGCATGCACCCGGGCGAGTTCTACGCATTGCCGCAGAGCCCGCAGCTGTTCAAGCAGATTCTGATGGTGGCCGGCTTCGATCGTTATTACCAGATTGCGCGCTGCTTCCGCGACGAAGCGCTGCGCGCCGACCGCCAGCTGGAATTCACCCAGCTCGATATGGAGTTCGCCTTCGTGCGCGAGCGCGACGTGCAGGATTTCGTCGAAGACATGATCCGCGCCATCTTCAAGGAAGTGGTCGATGTCGAACTGGCCGCGCAGTTCCCGCGCATGAGCTGGGCCGAGGCGATGCGTCGTTACGGCTCGGACAAGCCGGACATGCGTATCGATCTGGAATTGATCGACGTGGCCGAGCTGGTCAAATCCAGCGAATTTCCGGTGTTCGCCGCCGCTGCCAACGCTGCCGAAGGTCGCGTTGCCGCGCTGCGCATTCCCGGTGGCGCCAGGCTGTCGCGCAAGCAGATCGACGAATACGCCGCGCACGCCGCTAAATATGGCGCCAAGGGTCTGGCCTACGTTAAATTGTCGGAGACCGGCGAAGTCACCTCGCCGATCGCCAAGTTCTTCTGCGAAGAGACGTTCGCTGCGGTGCTCAAACACGTCGGTGCCGGTAACGGCGACATCGTGTTCTTCGGTGCCGGCGGCTATAACAAGGTGTCCGATTTCATGGGCGAGCTGCGTTTAAAAGCCGGCAAGGATTTCAATCTGGTTGCCGATGGTTGGGCGCCGCTGTGGGTCACCGACTTTCCGATGTTCGAATGGGACGAAGATGCGCAGCGCTATGTCGCCCTGCATCACCCGTTCACCGCGCCTGCGTTAGACGACATCGCCGACCTGTGTGCCAGCCCCCGCACGGCGGTGTCGCGCGGTTACGACATGGTGCTCAACGGCAATGAAATCGGTGGCGGCTCGATCCGTATCCATCGCCCCGACATGCAGAGCGCTGTGTTCGAGCTGCTCGGCATCGGTGCCCACGAAGCGCGCGCCAAATTCGGCTTCCTGCTGGATGCCTTGAACTACGGTGCGCCGCCGCACGGTGGCATCGCCTTCGGGATCGACCGCATCGCCGCGCTGATGGCCGGCACCGAGTCGATCCGCGATGTGATCCCGTTCCCCAAGACCACCGGCGCGCAGGATCTGATGACCGACGCCCCGTCGCCGATCGCCGCCGAGCAGTTGGCAGAAGTGCACGTGCAGGTCCGGCCCAAGCAGGCCTGATTTGCCACTGCGCATGGCCACGCCTTGCGCATGACCGTGCGCAGTCGATGCGCCGTGATCGATACGCTGCTGTCGGCACGTCGGGTGAGTACCCAGCTGTCAGCAAGCTGCGGCGGTTCCCGAACTCGGCATTGCCATCGTTGAAATGGTCCGCGTACGCCGGAGCATTCAACGTAGTTTTTTGTCGCCTTCGAGTGGCAAAAACGTCGCGAGCAGTCGTCAGGTGGGTGCGGGCGGCGCACAGCAACTGGAATGTGGAAGTGGTACACGTCGCGTCGATCACCGACGGCAGCTGCCTGGCGGTGAGTGCAGTCGCTTTTTGTCACGTACCGAGTGATGGCAGAAGGGCGGCATCATCGCTCCGCTTGCAGAAGCGACGGTGCATCGGAGAAGCTGCCACGTCTACCCGGCACAAGAAGCCCGCATGACTCGCATCCGCCGCGCCACACTGGACGATGCCGAAGCGTTATCGCTGCTGGCTGCACAGACTTTCACCGAAACCTTCAGACATCTGTATCCGGAAGAAGACCTGCGCAGATTTCTGGAAGAGACCTATACGGTCGAGCGCGCGCGCACCGTCTTGGCGCATCCGGACTACGCGATCTGGCTGCTGGAGATGAATAACCTGCTGGTCGGCCACGCGGCTGCCGGCCCGTGCGGGCTGCCGCACGCCGATGTCCACCCCGGCGATGGAGAGCTCAAGCGGCTGTATTTATTGAAGGATTACCAGAACAGCGGCTGGGGCAGCCGTCTGTTTGAAACCGCGCTGCAATGGCTGGAGCGTGGCGAACCGCGCACCTTGTGGATCGGCGTGTGGTCGGAGAATTTCGGCGCGCAGCGTTTCTATGCCCGCTACGGCTTCGAAAAAGTCGGCGAATACGCATTCCCGGTGGGCCGCATCCTCGACCGCGAGTACATTCTGCGGCGGCCAGCTCAGATCGGCTAGCCGCCGCACTCAGTGCCGAGGCGCGATGTCGAGCGACTTGCCAACCTATCGTGCTCAGCGCCAGTGGGCGCCTTAGAGCGGCTAACAAAACGTAGCTAGCAGTCGTCAGGTGAGTGCGGACGGCGAGGAGGAACCGGAGCGTACGCGTGGTACATGCCGATTCCGGGCACCGGCCGCGCCCGCCTGGCGGTGAGCGCAGTCGTTTTGTTAGCCGCTCTTAGCTGAAGGCATCAAATCCCTCTCAGGTCCCACTCTTGACCACCATGCAGACAAGAGCCACGGCAATGGTCGATCGTAGCGCCTCCCCGGCAGTCGAGATCGACGTGCCTACTGGTGCACGGCATCTGGAACGCACGCAGCTGGCTCTGGCCCTTGGCATGGCGCCTGCGCGCCCCAGGTTGCCGGGTGTCCACCTTCGGCTACGCTAGCGTAGCCGGGCGGTCCGCAGGCAGCAGTACCGCAGCTGGTGGCGCGTCTGTGCAGCAGTCCGGTGACCGCCGTGGTCGCGCATAGCCTGGGCGGATTGATCACGTTGCAGGCTTTGCACCGAAACTTTTGATCTGTCAGTGACGCGCGTGGTGTGCCTGGGCTCGGCGGCAGCGCCGCGGCGCGCGGGTTGGCGCAACGCGGCGGGGGCTGGGCGCTGGGGCGCAGTGCGGCGTTGCTTCAAAAAAGCCTTGCACAGTGGGACGGTGATGCCGAGGTCGGCCAGATCGCCGGCAGCGTCGCGTGCGGGATCGGTCGCTGGCTTGCCCCGTTGGACGGTGGCACGGACGGTACCGTGGTACTGGCCCAAACCCGCCTGCCCGGGCTGCGCGATCACTGTGTGGTGCAAGCTAGCCATAGCGGCCTGTTGCGCTCGTTCGAGGCCGCTCAGCAGGGGCTGAGCTTCCTGCGCCAAGGCAGATTTCGCCACTGAACACGGCCGCTCCGGTGCGGGCGAGCAATCAGGTAAAATCCGCGCCCTGTCATCCAAGCCAGTCTGGAACCATCCATGGGTAGAGGCCCCTCCATCGAAGGCCGCAAGAACGCCTCCGACGCCAAACGTGGCAAGATGTTCACCAAGATCATTCGCGAGATCAGCGTCGCTGCGCGTGCTGGGGGTGGCGATCCCGCCAACAACCCGCGCCTGCGGGTGGCAGTGGACAAAGGCCTGTCGTCGAACATGTCCAAGGATGTGATCGAACGCGCCATCAAGAAGGCCACCGGTGAGCTGGAAGGCGTGGAATACGAAGAAGTGCGCTACGAGGGCTACGCCCCCGGCGGCGTGGCGGTGATCGTGGACTGCCTAACCGACAATCGCGTGCGTGCGGTGGCCGACGTGCGGCATGCCTTCAGCAAATGCGGCGGCAACATGGGCACCGACGGCTCTGTCGCCTTCATGTTCAAGCGCCTGGGCGTGCTCAGCTTTCTCGCCGGCACCGATGAAGACACCCTCACCGACGCGGCGATCGAAGCCGGCGCCGACGACGTAGTGGTGTACCCGCAAGACGGCGCCATCGACGTGCTGACTGCCCCTGACGCTTTCGCTCAGGTCAAGCAGGCGCTCGCCGCCGCCGGTCTGGAACCCGCCCACGCCGAAATCACTTTCCGCGCCGAAAACGACGTCGCCGTCGACGGCGACACCGCCCTCCAGGTCCGCAAGCTGCTCGACATGCTCGAAGACCTGGACGACGTTCAGGACGTGTATTCGAATGTCGATCAAGCGGCGCTAGGCGCCTGAATGATGGCGGGGATGAAATGATGGCGGGGATGACGGGAATCGTAATCAGGGGTTCGCAACAGCGACGCCGCCGCGCTGCATGTACGTTCCCAATTCCCAATCTCCGATCCCCGATCCTGGCCCCTCGATGACCCGAATCCTGGGCATCGATCCCGGCTCCCAGCGTACCGGACTGGGCATCATCGACATCGACGAGAGCGGGCGTAGCCGGCACGTGTATCACGCGCCGCTGCTGCTGCTGGGTGAGGGCGATTTCGCGCAGCGACTCAGGCGCCTGCTGCACGGGCTGGGCGAGGTGATCGAAACCTATCAGCCGCAGGAAGTGGCGATCGAGAAGGTGTTCATGGGCAAGAGCGCCGATTCGGCGCTCAAGCTTGGCCATGCGCGCGGCGCGGCGATTTGCGCGGTGGTGCTACGCGATCTGCCGGTGCACGAGTACGCTGCCACCGAAATCAAACTCGCGCTGGTCGGCAAGGGCGGCGCGGACAAGGTGCAGGTGCAGCACATGGTCGGCATCATGCTCAACCTGAAAGGCAAACTGCAGCCCGACGCCGCCGACGCACTGGCCGTCGCCATCACCCACGCCCACGTGCGCGCCACCGCGCAGCGCCTGGGCGTCAATACCAAACAGGCCTGGAGCCGGAAAAGATGAGAATCGGGAATCGGGAATCGGGAATCGGGAATCGCAACAGCAGAGTCCAGAGCAGCGCGCGCTCTTACGATTCTCCATTCCCGATTCCCCATTGCCGGCATCGCCCAGGCGGTGCCCAGTGATCGGCCGTCTGCGCGGGATCCTGGCATACAAACAGCCGCCTTGGTTGGTGATCGATGTGGGCGGGGTGGGGTATGAGCTGGAGGCGCCGATGAGCACCTTCTACGATCTGCCCGATGTCGGCCGCGACGTGATTCTGTTTACCCATTACGCGCAGAAGGAAGACAGCGTGTCGCTGTACGGGTTCCTGCGCGAAGGCGAGCGCAGGTTGTTCCGCGATGTGCAAAAGGTCACCGGCATCGGTGCCAAGATTGCGCTGGCGGTATTGTCAGGCGTTACCGTGGACGAGTTCGCCCGCCTGATCGCCAGCGGCGACATCACCGCGCTGACCCGCATCCCCGGCATCGGCAAGAAGACCGCCGAACGCATGCTGGTGGAGCTGCGCGACCGCGCCGCCAGCTTCAGTAGTGGCGCGCCGATCACCGGCCAGCTCGGTCCGGACGCGGTGTCCGAAGCAGCCGTGGCGTTGCAGCAATTGGGTTACAAGCCGGACGAGGCCGCACGCATGGCACGCGAGGCCGGGGCGGAAGGCGACGAAGTCGCAACGGTCATTCGCAAGGCACTTCAGGCCGCGCTGCGCTAGGAGTTGCCTTCAAAACTACCGCGCAGCTGACAAGCGGGCGCGGTCGGCGCTCGGAATTGGCGTGTACGGTTCGTACACTGCGGTTCCTGACGCGCGGCTTACCCTTTGGCGGCAACTGCTGGCGACGTTCGGTTAGGCAACCATCGCGTCGCGTCTTCTTCTCTCTTCCTCACGCTGTTTGGCGGAAACTCCCTAACTCATGTCTCACACCCCCATTCCCGCAGCCGGCCACGCCCCCACCAATAGCCATATGGCCTTGGTCATCGGCGCGATCGGCGTCGTTTTCGGCGATATCGGCACCAGCCCGCTGTACACCCTCAAGGAGGCATTTTCGCCTCACTATGGGCTGGCCAGCGATCACGACACCGTGCTGGGCGTGCTGTCGCTGGCGTTCTGGGCGCTGATGATCACGGTGACGCTCAAGTACGTCACCATCATCATGCGTGCCGACAACGAGGGCGAGGGCGGCATCATGGCGCTGATGGCGCTCACCCAGCGCACCATGCGCAATGGGTCGCGCTCGGCCTACGTGGTCGGCATTCTCGGCATCTTCGGCGCCTCGCTGTTCTTCGGCGATGGTGTGATCACCCCGGCCATCTCGGTGATGGGCGCAGTGGAAGGTCTGGAAATCGCTGCACCCAGCCTGCACCCTTTTATCGTGCCGATCACCGTGGCGGTGTTGCTGGTGGTGTTCATGGTGCAACGCTTCGGCACCGAAAAGGTCGGCAAGGTGTTCGGCCCGATCACCTGTGTATGGTTCCTGTCGCTGGGCGCGATCGGCGCCTGGAACATCATCGACGCACCCGAGGTGATGAAGGCCTTCAGCCCATGGTGGGCGATCCGCTTCTTTATGGATCACGGCTGGCACGGGGTCTTCATCCTCGGCGCGGTGGTACTGGCGGTGACCGGCGGTGAAGCGTTGTACGCGGATATGGGCCATTTCGGCGCCAAGCCGATCCGCCACGGCTGGTATTTTTTCGTGCTGCCGATGCTGCTGCTCAATTACCTGGGGCAGGGCGCATTGGTGCTTAACCACCCGTCCGCGCTAAAGAACCCCTTTTTCGAAGCGGTGCCTGGCTGGGCGCTGTATCCGATGATCATTCTGGCCACGCTGGCGGCGGTGATCGCCTCGCAGGCGGTGATTACCGGTGCGTACTCGGTGGCCCGCCAAGCCATGCAGTTGGGCTACATCCCGCGCATGCTGATCAAGCACACCTCGCGCGACACCATCGGCCAGATCTACGTGCCCGGCGTCAACTGGCTGTTGATGGTAATGGTGATCGCGCTGGTGCTGATCTTCGGCAGCTCGACCAATCTGGCGGTGGCCTACGGCATCTCGGTGTCGATGACCATGTCGATCGATACGCTGCTGCTGGCACTGGTGGCGCGTTCGTTATGGCCGCGCTGGCACAATTGGGTGCTGCCGTTGTGCGTGGTGTTTTTCATCATCGAGCTGGCCTTCGTCATCGCCAATGGCGCCAAGCTGCTGCAGGGCGCCTGGTTCCCGCTGGCGCTGGGCATCGTGGTGTTCACTCTGATGCGCACCTGGCGCCGCGGTCGCGCACTGCTGCGAGAGGAGATCCGCAAGGACGGTATCCGTATCGACGGCTTCCTGCCCGGCCTGATGCTGGCCCCACCGGCACGCGTGCCGGGCATGGCGGTGTTTTTGACTGCCGACCCGATGGTCGTGCCGCATGCGCTGATGCACAACCTCAAGCACAACAAGGTGCTGCACGAGCGCAACATCTTCCTCAACGTGGAAACCTTGCCCATCCCGTATGCGCCGATGGACAAGCGTCTGCAGATCGAATCGATCGGTGACGAGTTCTATCGTGTGTACGTGCGTTTCGGCTTCATGGAAACGCCCGACGTACCGCTGGGGCTGATGCGCTCCTGCGACAAGGGCGGCATCCATTTTGACCCGATGGACACCACCTTCTTCGCCAGCCGCGAGACCATCGTGGCCAGCGCCAATCGCGGCATGCCGATCTGGCGCGACAAGTTGTTCGCGCTGATGCATCGCAATGCCGCTCCGGCAACCGGGTTCTTCCGCATTCCCGGCAATCGCCTGGTCGAACTGGGCGCGCAGGTCGAGATATGAAGCCGCCCTGCTGCGGGCGGCGGGGATTCGGGATTCGGGATTCGGGATTCGGGATTCGGGATTCGGGATTCGGAAGTAGGGATGAGTAAGAGCGTAGCGCCAAGGGCGTCTCGCGGCTCATAATAGTGAGCTGTCAATCCCGAATAGCGACTCCCTCCACTCCCCGCCCTCAATGGACCGCATCATCGCCAGCAGTTCCACCCGCGAAGACGATGCCGCCGATGCCAGCATCCGTCCCCAGCGCTTGGCCGATTATCTCGGTCAGCAGCCGGTGCGCGAGCAGATGGAGATCTATATCCAGGCGGCCAAGGCGCGCGGCGAGGCGATGGATCATGTGCTGATCTTTGGTCCGCCCGGTCTGGGCAAGACCACGCTCAGCCATGTCATCGCCAATGAACTCGGGGTTAGCTTGCGGGTGACTTCCGGCCCGGTAATCGAAAAGGCCGGCGATCTAGCTGCGCTGCTGACCAATCTGCAGCCGCACGATGTGCTGTTCATCGACGAAATCCATCGCCTCTCCCCAGTAGTCGAAGAAGTGCTGTATCCGGCGATGGAAGATTTCCAGATCGACATCATGATCGGTGAAGGCCCTGCCGCGCGCTCGATCAAAATCGACCTGCCGCCGTTCACGCTGATCGGCGCCACCACGCGTGCCGGCCTGCTGACCGCTCCGTTGCGTGACCGCTTCGGCATCGTGCAGCGTCTGGAATTTTATTCGCCGCAGGAATTGACCAGGATCGTGATCCGCTCGGCTGCGATCCTGGGTATCGGTTGCACACCCGATGGCGCCGCCGAGATCGCGCGCCGCGCGCGGGGCACGCCGCGTATTGCCAACCGGCTGTTGCGGCGCGTGCGCGACTACGCCCAGGTCAAGGCGGCCGGGCATATCGATCTGCCGGTGGCGCAGGCGGCGATGCAGATGCTGAAGGTCGATCCGGAAGGCTTCGACGAGCTCGACCGCCGCATGTTGCGCGTCATCGTCGATCACTTCGACGGCGGGCCGGTGGGTGTGGAGTCGTTGGCTGCCTCGTTGTCGGAAGAACGCGGCACGCTGGAAGACGTGATCGAGCCCTATCTGATCCAGCAGGGCTTTCTGATCCGCACCGCGCGCGGGCGCATGGCCACCAACAAGGCTTACCGCCACCTCGGGCTCAAGCCTAAGGCAGCACCGGTACCGGACCTGTTTGCCGAGGACCAGGATGTCGGTTGATCCTCGATTCAGTTGGCCGACACGCGTGTATTGGGAAGATACCGACGCTGGGGGGGTGGTCTACCACGCGCGCTACGTCGCTTTCATGGAACGTGCGCGCACCGAGTGGATGCGTGCACTCGGTTATGGGCAGGAACGCATGCGCCGGGAGCACGATCTGGTCTTTGCGGTCCGCTCGATGCAACTGGATTTCCTCAAGCCGGCCCGGCTCGACGACACGCTGTCAGTGTCGGCGGTATTGCTGAAATGCAGACGGGCCAGCCTGCTGTTCGCGCAATCGGTGGGTCGCGAAGGCGAAGTGCTGCTGACTGCCGAGGTGCGCATTGCCGCACTCGGTGCCAGCGACTTCCGCCCGCGTGGCATGGAAGATGCGCTGTATGAGGTGTTGAAAGCTTTAGAAACCACAGAATCCGATTACTGAGGAACAAACGGATGTCGATTGCATTGCTCCTGGCCCTGCAGGACACGGTAGTGGAAGCACTACCGCAGGACGTCGCCGCCGCTGCGGCGCAGACCGCCAGCGTGGCGCACAACACCAGCATCAACTATGTGGAATTGATCCTGCGGGCGAGCATTCCCGTCAAGATCATCGTGCTGTTGCTGCTGATCGGCTCGTTCATCAGCTGGGTGATCATTTTCCGCAAGGCGCGTGCCTTCAAGCAGGCCAATCGCGAGGCGGACGAGTTCGAAAACCGCTTCTGGTCGGGTGCGGATCTGGCCAAGCTGTACGCCTCGGCGACCGACCGCAACCGCACCGTCGGTGGCCTGGAATCGATGTTCGAAAGCGGCTTCCGCGAATTCTCGCGGTTGCGCGATCGTCGTCGTCTAGACGCACGCGTGCAGTTGGAAGGCGCACAGCGTGCCATGCGCACCGCCTTCACCCGCGAAGTCGATCAGCTCGAACGCAATCTTGAACTGCTGGCCAACATCGGTTCCACTGCGCCGTACGTCGGCCTGGTCGGCACCGTGTTCGGCATCATGGTGACGATGCACGACATGGTCAGCAGCGGCGAGCAGGCCGGTATTGCCGCCGTGGCGCCAGGTATCTCCGAAGCTTTGTTCGCTACCGCCATCGGCTTGTTCGTGGCAATCCCGGCGGTGTGGGCCTACAACCGCTTCACCACCCGCGTGGAACGGCTGTCGGTGCGCTACGAAACCTTCGCCGACGAGTTCAGCTCGATCCTGCAGCGTCAGGCTGGCGCGGACGAGTAATGCGCGCGCCACTCGCGACAGCCCGCACATGCATATGCGGGAGATTAATTAGGAACGTTTCGCGATGATCTCCGGTATTTCCCGCCGTAAGAAGCGCAAGCTCAAATCCGACATCAATGTCGTGCCTTACATCGACGTGATGTTGGTGCTGCTGATCATCTTCATGGTGACCGCACCGCTGCTGACCCTTAGTACCGACGTCAACCTGCCCAGCTCGCGCGCCAAGGCGTTGGAGAGCAAGCAGGATCCGATCGTGGTGGTGGTCGCTGCCGATGGCCAACTCGCATTGCAGCTGCCCAAGGGCAAGCCGCAGACGATGGATGTGGCCGCACTGCAGGCGCAACTGGCCGCCATCGTGGCGCAGGATAAAGCGGCGCGTGTGGTCGTGGCCGGCGATCGCGCCGCGCCGTATCAAAAGATCATGGACGCCATCGACGTGCTCAAGCAGGCCAAGGTGGAGAAGGTCGGCCTGATTTCCGATTCCGGCGGCACCGCAGGCAGCAATGCACGCTGACGTGCTCCCCACGCAGGCGGCACGCGATGACGGCTGGTTTCGACCAGTCCTGCTGGCCTTGGTTGTGCATGTCCTGGTCGCGTTGGTGTTCATCGCCGGCTGGTTGTGGTCGCCCGAGCGTTCGGTCGAGCCTGCAGCGGGCGCCCCCAGCATGGAAGCCTCGCTGGACGTGTCTGCTGCCGAAGCGCGTGTCGCACGTCAGGCGCTGAAGGCCACCCCGGTGGAGACGCCACCGCCACCGCCTGCACTGTTGCCCGAGCGAGCACCGGAAGACAGCGTGCCGCCTCCGCAGCCGATTCCCGAGCCGCGTCCGCAGGATGCGCCCACGCCCCAACAGGCGCAGGCACAGGAGCGCGTGGCCCAGCCGGACAAGGTCGATCAGGACCGCGTCGATGCGCTTGCGCTGTCGGCAGAAAAGGCAAAGCAGGAACAGGAAGCCAAGCGTCGTCAGGAGCAGATCGACCTGACCGAGCGCAAGCGCCAGGCAGAGGCCGAGCAGAAGTTGCGCTTGGCCAAGCAGCAGGAAGAGGCCGACGCAAAGAAAAAGCAGGCTGCCGCACAGCAAGCAGCGGATGCCGAGCGCGAAAAGAAGATTGCCGATATTCGCCGCCAGCGCGAACAGGCCACCAAGGAAGCGGCGCTGGCCGAGCAGAAACTGCGTCAGGTCGCTGCCGCGCGTGCGCAACAGGCATTGTCGGCTGCCGCTGCGACGCCACAGCCGACGGCAGGGCAGGGTGGCACCAATACCGATCTGTATGCCAAGTACGCAGCCGCGATCCAGCAAAAGGTGTTGGCGCAGTGGGTGCGCCCGCCGTCGGTGCCGCCGGGTCAGAAGTGCACCATCAACATTCGCCAGTTGCCGGGCGGGCAGGTGATGGAGGCCAAGGTTGCGCCGGGCTGCCCGTATGACGAGGCCGGCCAGCGTTCGATTGAGGCCGCCGTGCTGAGCGCCCAGCCACTGCCGTATCGTGGTTTCGAATCGGTATTTCAGCGCGATCTGACTTTCGTGTTCACCGCGCTGGATCAGTAATCGCTGGCCATGCTGACTGGGTGCGGCTGTCGCGAGGCTCCGCACTCTGACAGCACATAAGACCTTGTTATTGGCGCACAGTGCGCGCTGCACTGCTGCTGGCCACATGACCGCCGCGTCGAGCATGGGGCTGCGGCTATTGGATGACGGAGATGTCTTGCTACACCACCACTCGCTTCATTTTCACGTTGCCTCATTCACGATTGCGCGTATGTTCACTCGTTGATTGGTATCCCTTGCACACTTTTCCTGCCCGATCCGAGCCGTCCATGAAAAAATCGCTGCGTTGGTTAGCTGCCTTGACCGCCCTGTTACTGCCGCTGAGTGCGTTCGCGCAACAGCAGGGACTCACCATCGATATCGTGGGTGGTAGCGCCTCGGCCACGCCGATCGCTGTCATTCCGATGCCCTATCAGGGCTCGGGCACCGCGCCGCAGACCGACGTGTCCGCTGTCGTTGGTGCCGACCTGGATCGCTCAGGCCAGTTCCGCACCTTGCCGGCCGCGCAGATCGTCGAGAAGCCGACCCGCGGCGCCGAGGTGCAGTTTCAGACCTGGCGCACCCTCAAGCAGAACTACATCGTCGTCGGCCGCGTCATTGACGCCGGCGAAGGTGCTTACCGCGTCGAATACGAGTTGTTCGACGTTGCCAAAGGCGAGCGTTTGCTGGGCTTGGCGATGACTGCGCGCGCCAACGCGATGCGCGATGTCTCGCATCAGATGGCCGACGCGATCTACGAAAAGATCACCGGTGTGCGTGGCGCGTTCTGGACCCGCATTGCCTACGTGACTGCCAGCGGCAAGGGCGGCGCTATGCGTTACGCGCTGATGGTGGCTGATTCGGATGGTTACAACCCGCAGACCATCGTGCGTTCGGCCGAGCCGCTGCTGTCGCCGAACTGGAGCCCGGACGGCAAAAAGCTGGCCTATGTGAGCTTCGAACGCGGCAATTCCTCGATCTACCTGCAGGACATCGCAACCGGTGCACGTGAGCTGGTGTCCAGCTTCCGCGGAATCAATGGTGCGCCGTCGTTCTCGCCGGATGGCCGTCGTCTGGCGCTGGCGCTGTCGCGTAGCGGCAATCCGGAAATCTACGTCATGGATCTGGGCAGCAAGCAGCTGACCCAGCTGACCAACCACTTCGGCATCGACACCGAGCCGACCTGGGCGCCGGACGGCAGCAGCATCTACTTCACCTCCGATCGCGGCGGTCGCCCACAGATCTATCAGGTCTCCGCCAGCGGCGGCAGCGCCAACCGGGTGACGTTCCAGGGTAATTACAACGCCACCGCCAGCGTTTCTTTCGACGGCAAGAAGATCGCCGTGGCGCAGGGCAGCGGCAATAGTTATCGCATCACCATGATGGATCGCAGCCTGGGTTCGCCCAGCTGGAGCACGCTGTCGCCGGGTTCGCTGGACGAATCGCCGAGCTTCGCGCCCAACGCCAGCATGGTGCTGTACGCCGCTCGTGAAGGTGGCCGAGGCGTGCTGTATGCCGTCTCTTCCGACGCTCGGGTTCGCCAGCGTCTGGTCCTGGCCGATGGGGATGTAAGAGAACCCGCTTGGGGGCCTTACCGAACCGCGCATTAATGTTAATATTTCGCTGCGTTAAACCCCATTGGCCCAGGAGCCACCAAAGGTATCCCATGAACAAGTCCACCCGCGTCTTGCTTGTCTCCCTGCTGTCCGTTGCCGTGCTGGCCGGTTGTTCGAAGAAGGTGAAGGAAACTCCGCCTGCCCCGACTGAAACCACCGCTGGTTCATCCGTTCCCACCGGCCCGGCTACCGCTGGCCTGTACGGCCCGGGCGACCTGAATACCGATGCCTGCCTGCGTCAGCGCGTTGTCTACTTCGATCTGGATCAGGACTCCCTGAAACCGGAATTCCAGGCCATCATGGCTTGCCACGCCAAGTACCTTCGTGACCGTCCTTCTTCGCGCATCACCCTGCAGGGTAATGCCGACGAGCGCGGTTCGCGTGAGTACAACATGGGTCTGGGCGAGCGCCGCGGTAATGCCGTGTCGTCCTCGCTGCAGGCTGCCGGTGGTTCGGCCAGCCAGCTGACCGTCGTCAGCTACGGTGAAGAGCGTCCGGTCTGCACCGAAACCAGCGAAAGCTGCTGGTCGCAGAACCGTCGCGTCGAAATCGTGTACACGGCTCAGTAAAAAGCGATGCGCTTTCGAGTGACATCTCTGTTCGTCGCGGTGGCCCTTGTGGTCGCCGCGCCGGCTTACGCGCAGCGGCAGAGTCTTGCCGATCGTGTCGCTGTGCTCGAGCAGCAGCAGGCCAACAGTCAGGCCAACAATGATCTCCTCAATCAGCTGCAGCAGGCGCGTTCGGACCTGCAGGCGTTGCGAGCGACGGTAGAACAGCTGCAGCACGACAATGAGCAACTCAAGCAGCAGTCCAAGGACCAGTATCTGGACCTGGACGGACGCCTAAATCGGTTGGAAGGTGCAGGTGGCGCAACACCGCCATTGCCATCGGCTACCGGCAGCGTCAGCCCGGCTCCGGCCGCGCGGCCTGCAGCGGCGGCGGCAACTTCCGAGAAGCCGCCGAGCATACATGGCGACCCAGGTACCCTGGCCGTCAGCAATGAAGAACGCACGGCTTATAACGTGGCGTTCGATGCGTTGAAGAACGGCAAGTACGACGATGCGTCGCAGCTGTTTCTGAGCTTTTTGGAGCTTTATCCGAATGGCATCTACACTCCTAATGCCTTGTATTGGCTGGGCGAGAGTTATTATGCCACCCGCAATTTTCAGCTGGCCGAGGCGCAGTTCCGCGATCTCGTCAGCCGCTATCCTACGCATGACAAGGCCTCTGGCGGCTTGTTGAAGCTTGGCCTGTCGCAGCATGGCGAAGGCAAGAACAACGAAGCCCAGCAAACCTTGCAGCAGGTGGCATCACAGTATCCGGGCTCGGACGCGGCGCGTGTGGCCCAGGAACGCCTGCAGTCCATCCGTCTCGGCCAGTAACTGCGCTGAGCTACGTTGTCCATGAACGCCGCTGCCGTCCCCAGCGAGATCGTCCAATCGGTCCTGCCGCGATTGAAGATCACTGAAATTTTTCTGTCCTTGCAAGGCGAGGCCGAGGCGGCCGGCTGGCCGACGGTATTTGTGCGCCTTACCGGCTGCCCGCTGCGCTGTCTGTATTGCGACACCGCGTACGCCTTCCACGGCGGCCAATGGCATGACATCGATGCGATCGTCGCCGAAGTCGCCAGTTATGGCCTGCGCCACGTGTGCGTGACCGGCGGCGAGCCATTGGCGCAGAAACGCTGCCTGATGCTGTTGCAGAGACTCTGCGATTCCGGCTTTGATGTCTCGTTGGAAACCTCTGGCGCACTGGACGTGTCCGCCGTCGATCCACGCGTCTCGCGCGTGGTCGACATCAAGACGCCTGCGTCCGGCGAGGAGCAGCGCAACCGTTGGGAGAATCTGCCGCTGCTCACCGCGCGCGACCAGATCAAATTCGTGATCTGCAGCCGCGCCGATTACGAATGGTCGCGCGAGATCGTCGCCGCGCATGCGCTCGACCGTCGCTGTACGGTCTGGTTTTCGCCCAGCAAAAGCGAAATGACACCCCGGCAATTGGCCGATTGGATTGTTGCCGACCGCTTGCCGGTGCGCTTCCAGATGCAGCTGCATAAGTTGCTGTGGAATGACGAGCCTGGGCGCTGATTGCGGGCCTGGCTTCACGCGATCAAGTGGTGTGAGTGATCGTTTATTTCACGCCCCAACGTTGTTCTGTTAGCCGCTTTTATTCTTGGACTAGCCAGCCTAATTCAGTCCGCCAGCCCAACCTAACCACCGTGTGCCCCGGCCAGCAGACAAAGAAAAGCCCGGTCACCCAGGCTTTTGCTCAACCAGTCGAAACAGCCATTAAAGCTGAGCCTCTTCGATCTGGATCTTGTACCGCTTGCGAATTTCTTTGACGTAGGCCTGCGAGGCGTTGTTGCCATCGATCTGGCTCAGTTGGTCGCGCAGCATGTTCTGCTGCTCGGCTGGCATCTGCTTCAGATCACCAGGCGTGGCTTTGCTGACGACGAAGACCGCAAAGCGACCACCATCCAGCTCTACCTTGCCCATCGACTGCCTGCCCCCGGTCGGACGCGGTGCGCTGAAGATCGCACGGTTGGCTGCCGGGGTCGGGATCGGCGCGTTACGTGGCAGCCCCGGGATCGGCCGCACCTGCAACTTCTCGCTCGCGGCTAGCGCCCGCAGGGTTTCGCCCTTCTGCACACGTGCCAGCAATGCATCGGCCGCAGCGGCGGCAGCCTTCTGGGTGCGGTCGGTATGGATCGCTGCGATCACCTTGTCGCGAACTTTGTCCAACGGTAAGGCCTGTTCGGCGGTGTGATTGGTCACGCGCAAAACCACGCTGTGATTCGGCGCGATGGTGATCGGGTCGCTTACGGTGCCGTCTTGCACTAGCGTTTCGGAGAATGCCGAGCGCAGTACCGCTGGATTGGCCGCGATGCCACTAGCAGTGGCGCGCGAGAACGGGCCCAGCGTCTGCACCGGCAGACCGACCTGCTTTGCCGCAGGCTCGAGCGCGGTAGGATTTTTGTAGACCTGATCCACCAGCTTGCCACTCACATCGGCGAAGGCCTTGTCGGTATCGGTCTTGAGCTGCTCGGCGGCAAGCTGGTCGCGCACCTGCTCGAACGACTTGCCCTGGCCGCCCTTGACCTCACGCAACTGAATCACGTGATAGCCGAATTCGCTCTTGATCGGGCCAACCACATCACCGGCCTTCATCGAGAACAGGGCGTCTTCGAAAGGCTTGACCATCGTGCCCTTCTCGACCCAACCCAGATCGCCACCAGCATCTTTGGAACCGGGGTCCTGCGAATTGGTCTTCGCTAGCGTAGCGAAATCGGCACCCGGCTGCTTGGCCTCCGCGGCGAGCTTGGCTGCCTTTGCTTCGGCTGCCTTCTGCGCGGCCGCATCGCTGCCAGCGCTGATCAGGATGTGCGATGCCAGGCGCTGATCCGCCTCGACAAAGCGTGCCTTTTCTTGCTCATAGCGCTTGCGCAATGTTGCCTCGTCGGCGGCCGTTGCCGGCGGCATGCTGGCAGCATTGAGCTCGACATACTCGATCGTGACTGTTTCCGGCTGACGGAAATCCTGTGTATGCCCGTCGTACCACTGCTTGATCTGCGCATCGCTGACCGGCGCGGTGTCGACGACTGGCGCCGGCAACATCGCCAGCTCCACGTCGCGCGTTTCGCCCATAAGTCTGAGCAGACGCTCGAACTCGGCCTTGGTTGCAAAGCCCGACTCGGCAACAGACTGCGGAATCACCGACAGTTGCAAACTGTCGCGCACCAGTGCATCGAACTGCGCTGGCGTACGCGGCGGCGTGCTTTGCGCGAGGGCGGCGCGATATTGGTCGGGGCTGAACTTGCCGTCGACCTGAAACGCCTGAATGCCGGCGATGTAATCGCGAACCGCCGCATCGCCGATAACGATTCCGGCATCTTCTGCACCCAGGCGCACCACTTGCTCATCCACCAGTTGGTCGAGTACCTGCAGCTTGTTTTCGCGAGATTCGAACGTGCGCGGGTCGAAATTTTCGCCCTGGCGCTGACGCTCCTGCATCCGCGCCTGCTCGAAGCGCGCGCGGAAATCTTGCGTACTGATTTCGTGGTGCCGCCACAGCAGCGAGACCGGCCACCAGGACGGTGCCGACTTCCACCACTTCGGCGGCGCCTGCACTTTGGCCACGTTATTGGCGCCAATGCCGCCTAGGTAGCTGTTGTCGATGACGAACAGAAACGGAATCATCAGCAACCCCAGGATGGCGGTAGCGATCCAGCCTGACGTCTTGTCTCGAAGTTTCTGCAGCATTGGCAAATACGGCCTGTGGGTGAGCCAAGCAGTGTAACGCGCTTGACGCCAAGCACCCAGCCCAATGTCCTACACGGCCTAGCCTGCGTACGCTAACCGACTTAAATTGCAAAAAACTCAAAAAAAGCCCCCGGCACAAGGCCGAGGGCTTTCGTATAACTGGCGGAGCGGACGGGACTCGAACCCGCGACCTCCGGCGTGACAGGCCAGCATTCTAACCAGCTGAACTACCGCTCCGCTTTAAACTTGGTCGTTTACTCCCCCAGTAGCCGCAGAACGAATGCTGTGGAGAATAACGAAGCCCCCAATTGCTCAGGGGCTTCTGGTGTAACTGGCGGAGCGGACGGGACTCGAACCCGCGACCTCCGGCGTGACAGGCCAGCATTCTAACCAGCTGAACTACCGCTCCGTGCTTGAAACGTTGCCTGATGCTTAATGGTGGGTGCTGAGGGTTTCGAACCCCCGACCCTCTCCGTGTAAGGGAGACGCTCTACCGCTGAGCTAAGCACCCTAGCGGGTCAGTCAGTTTACTGCATCCTTCAGGGCTTTGCCAGCCTTGAATGCAGGATTCTTCGAAGCAGCGATCTTAATGCTGTCGCCCGTCTTCGGATTGCGGCCGGTGCGCTCAGCGCGCTCGCGGACTTGGAAGGTGCCAAAGCCAACGAGGGTGACAGCGTCGCCCTTCTTCAGCGCCTTGGTGATTTCGCTCACAACCGCGTCGACAGCACGGCCAGCTTCAGCCTTAGAGATGTCAGCGGCAGCGGCAACGCCATCGATCAATTCGGTTTTATTCATGCTTGAAACTCCCTTTGCGGCAGATGCCGCGGAATCGACAATCGGCGCTCTTGCCGTTAGCGAAGAACCCGACACAAGTGGTATCGCCTGACGCATCACATTTTTCCGCGCCTACGAGTCGTGCATTTATACCAGCGCCCCTAACCACACGCAAGCCAAAACCCAATAACGACGCGGGTTTTGGCTTGTTTTGCCATGGCTTAGACAGGACGTTAGTGCTTGACGCGGGTGCCCGTAATGGTGCGCGACTTGCCACGAACCGCCACACGCGATGCGGTCTTGCGTGCTTTTTCCTTGCCCGACTTCTTCGGCGCCAGCGGACGCTCCAGTGCAAGATCCAGCACTTCATCGATCCACTTGACCGGCATGATCTTCAAATCGCGCGTCACGTTAGCCGGGATGTCGGCAAGATCCTTACGGTTCTCATCAGGGATCAACACGGTGCGAATGCCGCCCCGCAAGGCAGCCAGCAACTTCTCCTTCAATCCACCAATCGCCGACACACGACCACGCAAGGTAATCTCGCCGGTCATTGCCACATCGGCGCGTATCGGCACCTTGGTCAACACCGATACCAACGAGGTCACCATCGCGATACCCGCGCTTGGGCCGTCCTTCGGTGTTGCGCCATCGGGCACATGCACGTGCACGTCCTGCTTTTGCAGGAAATCCACATCGATACCGAGTCGCTCGGCGCGCGAACGCACCACCGACAATGCAGCCGATGCCGATTCCTTCATGACGTTGCCAAGCTGACCGGTGAGGATCAGATTGCCCTTGCCCGGCACCAGCGTAGCCTCGACCTGCAGCAACTCGCCACCGACTTCGGTCCATGCCAGACCGGTGACCAGACCGATTTCGTTTTCTTCTTCTGCACGGCCGAAATCGAAGCGGCGCACGCCCAGATACTTGTCGAGATTCTTTCCGTTGACCGTGACCAAGGCCTTCGCCTTGCCCTTTTTGGCGACAACCTTCTTTACAACTGGCTGCGGACCGGCAAGCGCGATTTCCTTGACAACCTTGCGGCAGATCTTGGCGACTTCGCGCTCGAGATTACGCACACCCGATTCGCGCGTGTAATACCGCACGATGTCCTGGATCGCATCGCTGCCGATCTCGATCTCTTCCGGTTTCAAGCCGTTGGCTTTGATCTGCTTGGGCAGCAGATAGCGCATAGCGATATTTAGTTTCTCATCCTCGGTATAGCCGGGGATGCGGATCACTTCCATGCGGTCTAGCAGCGGACCCGGGATATTGAGCGAATTGGAGGTGGCGACGAACATCACCTCCGACAGATCCAGATCGACTTCCAGATAGTGGTCGTTGAAGGAGTTGTTCTGCTCCGGATCGAGGACTTCCAACAACGCCGAGGACGGATCGCCACGGAAATCCATCGACATCTTGTCGATTTCATCTAGCAGGAACAGCGGGTTCTTGCTGCCGACCTTGTTTAGGTTCTGTACCAGCCGGCCGGGCATCGAACCGACGTAGGTCCGGCGATGGCCACGAATCTCGGCCTCGTCGCGGATACCGCCCAGGCTCATGCGCACGAACTTGCGATTGGTCGCCTTGGCGATCGACTGCCCGAGCGAGGTCTTGCCCACTCCAGGAGGCCCGACCAAGCACAGGATCGGCCCTTTCATCTGCTTCACGCGCGACTGCACCGCCAAGTACTCAAGGATGCGTTCCTTGACCTTGTCCAGGCCGTAGTGATCGGCGTCCAGCGTGTCCTCGGCGACCTTCAGGTCCTTGCGGACCTTGGTGCGCTTCTTCCACGGCACGCCCAGCAGCCAATCCAGATAATTACGTACCACCGCCGCTTCGGCAGACATCGGCGACATCTGCTTGAGCTTGTTGAGCTCGGCCTTGGCCTTGGTCTCGACTGGCTTGGGCATGCCCGCCTCGGCGATCTTGCGCGCAAGCTCTTCCAGCTCGCCCGGCACGTCATCCAGGTCGCCCAGCTCCTTCTGAATCGCCTTCATCTGCTCGTTGAGATAGTACTCGCGCTGGCTCTTTTCCATCTGCGACTTCACGCGGCCACGGATGCGCTTTTCCAGCTGCTGCACGTCGATTTCACCGTCCACCAAACCGACCAGCAACTCCAGGCGCTCACCGATTTCGGTGATCTCCAGCAGGCGCTGCTTGTCGGCCAGACGCACGCCGATGTGTGCGGCGATGGTGTCGGCCAGACGACCCGGCTCGTCGATGCCGGCCAGGGTCTGTAGCAGCTCGGGCGGCAGCTTGCGATTGGTCTTGACGTACTGCTCGAACAAGGACATCAGTGAGCGCGCGATCGCTTCGACTTCACGTGGTTCACGTGCGTCGCTGGCGTCGACCTCAACGCCCAGCCCCTGCAGGGCGCCGTCCAGCTCGACGACCTTGTCGACGGTGACCCGTGATAAACCTTCGACCAAGACCTTGATGGTGCCATCGGGGAGCTTGAGCAGCTGCAGTACCTGCGCCAGTGTGCCGACGGTGTAAAGATCGCCAGCTACCGGATCGTCGGTTTCGGCCGACTTCTGCGCGACCAGCAGGATGCGCTTGTCCGCCTCCATGGCTTTTTCCAGCGCGCGCATCGACTTGTCACGGCCGACGAATAGCGGGATCACCATGTGCGGAAACACCACCACGTCGCGCAGCGGCAACACTGGCAGATCGAGAACTTCTGGTTGGGACTGGGCCATGGGGCGCTCCGCAGGAAGGGGGTTTTCAGCATAAAAAAACCGATGGCTCCGTTATGGGGCCATCGGCGAGGTGTTGCAAGTAGCGGTCGGAAACCCTTTATCCGTGAGCGAGGCCAAGGCCTAGCGCTGCGGCTGCAGGACTTAGTCGCCGGACGCAGCTTTGGCCGGAGCCGGTTGCGCCTGGTAGATCAGATACGGCTCGGATTTGTGCTCGATGACCGACTCGTCCACCACCACCTTGCTGACGTTTTCCTGCGACGGCAGCTCATACATTGTGTCCAGCAGCACCGATTCGACAATGGTGCGCAGGCCCCGGGCGCCAGTCTTGCGCTTGAGCGCTTTCTTGGCGATTGCAGACAGGGCGTCAGGCCGGAATTCCAGCTCAACACCTTCCATGTCGAACAGCTTCTTGAACTGCTTGGTGATGGCGTTTTTCGGCTCGGTCAGGATCTTGATCAGCGCCGGCTCGTCCAGTTCCTCGAGCGTGGCGACTACCGGCAGGCGGCCGACGAACTCGGGGATCAGACCGAACTTTATCAGATCCTCGGGCTCGACTTCGGCCAGGATCTTGCCGACTTCCTGTTTGCGCTCGCTGCTCTTGACCTTGGCGCCGAAACCAATCCCGCCGGCATCGTTGGAACGCTGCTGGATCACCTTGTCCAGCCCTGCGAACGCGCCGCCGCAGATGAACAGGATGTTCTTGGTGTCGACTTGCAGAAATTCCTGCTGCGGATGCTTGCGACCGCCCTGCGGCGGCACCGAGGCGACCGTGCCTTCAATCAGCTTCAACAGAGCCTGCTGCACGCCTTCGCCGGACACGTCACGCGTGATCGACGGATTCTCGCTCTTACGCGAAATCTTGTCGATCTCATCGATATAGACGATGCCCTGCTGCGCCTTCTCGACGTCGTAGTCGCACTTCTGCAGCAGCTTCTGGATGATGTTTTCAACGTCCTCACCGACATAGCCAGCTTCAGTAAGCGTGGTCGCATCGGCGATCGTAAACGGTACATTGAGCAGGCGTGCCAACGTTTCGGCCAGCAGCGTCTTGCCCGAACCGGTCGGACCGACCAGCAGGATGTTGGATTTCGCCAGCTCGACGTCGTCGTTCTTGCTGCGGCTCTCGATGCGCTTGTAGTGGTTGTACACCGCCACTGCGAGCGTGCGCTTGGCGCGCAACTGACCGATCACGTACTGATCCAGCACTTCCAGGATCTCGCGCGGCTTGGGCAGACTGGAACGCGCCGACTGCGCCTTCTCTTCGAGTTCCTCGCGGATGATGTCGTTGCACAGCTCAACGCACTCATCGCAGATGAATACGCTTGGACCGGCAATCAGCTTACGAACTTCATGCTGACTCTTACCGCAGAACGAGCAGTAGAGAATCTTGTTACTGTCGCCGGAACGACCTTGGCGGTCTTCGTTCATGCTTCTGTTACCCAGTTACTCCACCCGATGCACGGTGGTTCGATTTCGAGAATAGCACAGGGTCGGGAGGACGTTCGCCCAGCCCGACCCTGCCGGTTTTTCCTGCAATTTCAGCGGTCTGGCGATCAAGACGGTTGGATCGACTCTTCCGGACGACGCTCGAGCACCTGATCGACCAGCCCATAGGCCTGGGCATCGACTGCACTCTTGAAGTTGTCGCGCTCGGTGTCGCGCGCGATGGTCTCCAGCGACTGGCCGGTGTGCTTGGCCAGGATCTCGTTCAAGCGCGAACGCAGGGTCAGGATCTCGCGGGCGTGGATGTCGATGTCGGTCGCCTGGCCCTGGAAGCCACCCAGCGGTTGGTGGATCATCACGCGCGAATTCGGCAGCGCGTAACGCTTGCCCGCCGCACCCGATGCCAGCAGCAGTGCGCCCATCGAGGCAGCTTGGCCGACGCAGATGGTGCTCACGTCCGGCTTGATGTATTGCATGGTGTCGTAGATCGCCATGCCGGCGGTGACCACGCCACCGGGCGAATTGATGTAGATGCTGATGTCCTTTTCCGGGTTGTCGGCTTCCAGAAACAGCAGCTGGGCCACGATCACGTTGGCCATATGGTCGTCGATCGGACCGACCAGGAAGATTAGACGCTCCTTCAGCAGACGCGAGTAGATGTCATACGCACGCTCGCCACGGCTGGTCTGTTCGACCACCATTGGCACCAGGTTCAGGGCTTTGGTCACAATGCTCATCAGTCTTCCCGTTGTGGCAGCGGCCTGTGCCGATGCCCGTGTTCGACGTCCGCACCCCAAAATTCAGGGAACGGTTCTTTTTCATGCCGTCGCGTCAGACGCGGATCGCGTCCTGGAACGACAGAGACTGCTCGGTGTGCTGGGCGCGCTCGGCGATCCAATCGATCACCTGCTCTTCCATCACACGGCTCTGCAATTCATTTATCAGTTGGGGGTCGTTGCGGTACATCTCAATGACCTGTTCCGGCTCTTCGTAGGTCGAGGCGATCAGACGCAGCGTTTCGCCGACGCGCTTGGACTCCAGACGCAGCTCGTTGCGACGGGCCACTTCGCCCACCAGTAGACCGACCAGAACGCGCTTGGCGGCGGCGTCCATGAAACCCTGGTGCGCATCGGCGGGGACGTCGCCCGGACTGCGGCCGCTGCGACGGATCTGCTCGACCTGCTGGGCCAGCATCGAACGGGCTTCGTTCTCGACCAGACGTGGCGGCATTTCGACGTGTGCGTAAGCGGCGATCAGCTGCTCGCCGACTTCACGACGCAGGCGATTCATCAGCGCGCCCTTGAGCTCGCGCTCCAGATTGGTACGGATGTCGGCGCGGAACTGTTCGGCATCGCCACTCTTCACGCCGAAGCTTTTGATGAACTCCTTGTCCAACACCGGTAAGACCGGCTCGTACACTTCCACCGCCTTGACGTGGACCTGCACGGTCTTGCCGGCCAGCTGCGGCACGCGCCACTCGGACGGGAAGTCGATGGTCAGGGTCTTGTCTTCGCCCTTGACCAAACCTTGCAGGCCCTTTTCGATCTGGTCGAACATCACGCCCGAACCGAGCACGCTGCTGCCGGTCTCCACACCTTCGGCGGGCAGACGCTCGTCCCCGGCCTGCGACCACGTCTCCAGCGCCACCAAATCACCGACCTGGGCGCCGCGCTCGATCGGGTTCCAGGTGCGGCGCTGCAGACGCAGGTTTTCGATCATCTGGTCGATGTCGGCGTCGGTCACCTCGGCGGTGTAACGCACCACCGACAGCTTGGCCACGTCGATGTCGCCAAAGTCAGGCACCACTTCAAAGGTGGCGACGAAGTCGAAATCGCTTTCTCCCTTGTCGATGCGCGGGTTACCCGCCAGGCGCAGCTCATGCTCGCGCACCGCCGAATCGAAGGTCTCGCGCAGCAAACCATCCATCGCCTCGGCACGCACCTGCTGACCGAAGCGCTGCTCGATGACCTTGGCAGGCACCTTACCGGGGCGGAAGCCCTTGATGCGTGCAGTCCGCGCGATTTCGCGCAGACGACCACCGACATGCGTCTCCAGGCGCTCCTGCGGCAGGGTGAAGGTCAGGCGGCGTTCCAGATTGCCGGTGGATTCGATCGATGCTTGCATGTTGACTCCTGCCACCGACAGCGGACAGCGTCGGCACGAGATGGAAGATGCGGGTTGACGGACGACGAGAAAACCGCCCAGCCTTGTAGTCTCGCCGATAACGGTAGCCGCTGCCAGCAGAACGCGCACAATTGTGCCGCTGGGTGTGGGATGACCGGTTTACGAGCGTTACAGCGGCCGGAACATTCACGGCCGCACTGCACTACTTGGTGCGAAAGGGGGGACTCGAACCCCCACGCCTTGCGGCGTCAGAACCTAAATCTGGTGCGTCTACCAATTCCGCCACTTTCGCAATGCCGTACGTGCCCCGGCATTGTTGCAGGGATGCCCGCAAAGAAAAAGCGCTGCGATGAGATGCAGTACGGTCTAAGTCGGCATTGGAGTCGATTGCAAGTCATCGAAGCTCGAACGAGCCAACGTGAGGCGCAACGCGGTGAACGGTTAATCCTTTCGCCCTAGTCCGTGGCAAAGCCTCGTACTTTTACTCATAACCTCGTAACTGCGGGGTTTGCAAAAATTCCGTTAAATTCAGCGAGAGGGCAGCAGTCGCGATGAGAGACCGATATCGCCAGATCGTGGCACTTTTCCGCGATTGCATCAAAGAAATCGACTTGGACTGGCGCATCACGGCGATCAACGTCAGCGGTCTGGCCGAGCTTGGCGCCAGCCGCCCTGACCAGCTCGTCTCCCGCCCATGGCGCGAGTTCTGGCCACCTGAGGCCATTGGCTTGGTCGATGCGGCGATCGCCGCGTCTGCGGATGGCTCCATTCACGAGTTCGAAAGCTCCTGCGTCAATTTCGCCGGCGTGCGCCAGACCTGGCAGGTGGTCACCAGCCCGCTGTTCGACGCGCTTGGCAACGTCGAGGCGATCCTGGCGGTGAGCAAGAACATCTCCGACCGGCGGGCGCTGGAAGTGGCCTTTCATAACCTGGATACCACCTTGAAGGTGGAGCGCGCGTGTTCCACCGGAGCCTTGATGCTGGCGCGCCCGCGCGAAAACTCGCTATCGACGCAGTTGCACAGCTTGTGCGATCTGCAGGAGCGCTTTGAAGGCGATCTGGACATTGCACGCGACGCACAGGGGGCAGCCGGAAAAATCTCCGAGCAGGCCCAGAAAGGCGAAGCGGTGGGACAGCTGCTGGCAAGCGTGTTGCACGATTTGAACAATGTGCTGCAGGCCGCCACATCCGCGATCGACTTGGTCGTGCAGCGCGCGCAGATCGACGCGCACGATGCCAAGCTACTGAGTGTGGCCGACACTGCGCTTCAACATGTCTCTGTCATGGCGCAGCGCTTGGTCGGATTTTCGCGCCAATACCCGTATAGCCCCGAATTTGTGGATCTTGCCGAACTGGTAGAGCAGCTCAGCCCTCTACTGGAACAGGTGATCGGCGCAGGCCTGCAATTGCAGGTACGCACCACCCACGGCGGATGTTGCGCCATGGTCGACCGCCACACGGTGGAGCGCGCCATTTTGAATCTGGTGATCAACTCCCGCGATGCCTGCGCAAGCGGCGACAGAATCAGCGTGGAGACCGGTGAAACATTCGTCGCCGCCGCCGACGCGCGCCTGACCAAACCTGCCGGGCATTACGTGACCATCGCCGTTGCCGACAACGGGCACGGCATGGATAGCGAGGTGCAATCGCGATTGTTCGAGGCCTACTTCACCACCAAGGACGCCGACAAAGGTGATGGGCTGGGATTGGCGCAGGTATATAGCGCGGCACGGCAAGCAGGTGGCTTTGTCGAGGTGACCTCAGCGCCAAGCGAAGGCGCGCGTTTCTTGCTTGCGTTTCCGCGCACGCAGCAGGACTAGACGCTGGCGCTAAACGCGTCGCGCTTAGAGCGGCTAACAAAACGTAGCGAGCAGTCGTTGGGTGGGTGCGGACGGCGCGGAGGAACCGCAGTGTACGCGTGGTACATGCCGATTCCGGGCACCGGCCGCGCGCGCCTGGCGGCGCAGCGTTTTGTTAGCCGCTCTAAGTTCTAAAGGCAACGCTGAAAAAGTCCCCGGTAGCTGCAAAGATTGGCGTATAGGTGCTTCGCCGTGAGGGGAATCACGAAACAGCAGAGGTTGGCGATGGCAGCCGATCAAGGTATTGGTTTTGAACAGTATCGTCGGCCAGCGCGTTGTGGCATGTTGCTGGCGACGATGGAGCAGATCGTGCCATGGTCTGCGCTGTGAGCCTTACGACCGTGAAGGCGGGCAGGGCAAGGGTTGGCCGCCGGTGGGGTTGGAGCGGATGTTACAGATGTACTTTGTGCAGCCGACGTCCCCCCGACTTTGAGTAGTCATCCCTGAAAAACCCTCAACACCAACTCACCGCAACGCTTTATAGGCCGCACAGGCGTGCCAGAACTGCCGGTTTTCGCTACGTTGAGGTCTGGTTTCTTGCAATTTGCGCCCATGCGTACACGCCGCTGCTGCTGAGCGTATCTGTGCCGACGCGTTATTCCGTAACAATTTTCCCTAATCCGACACTGCCTGCCGGCGCAGCGCGGCAATGTCAGCATGACCAACCTGCAAGTGGTCAACGCCATCCTTTACGTTGCTGAGCATGGCTGCAAATGGCGCGGCCTGCCCACGCGCTTTGGCAACTGGCATACGGTGTACACGCGTATGAACCGTTGGGCCAAGGCGGGGGTGCTGGACCGGATGTTTGCCCAATTGCAGAAGTCCCAGATCGTGCGCATCAAAATCGAAGCGGTCTCGCTGGACTCCACCAGCGTCAAGGTGCATCCCGATGGCACAGGTGCATTAAAAAAAACGGCCCGCAGGCCATCGGCAAATCCCGCGGTGGATGGAACACCAAGATTCATATGGTTGCCGCAGATGCTCGAACAGCCATCACGTTTGGATTGACGCCTGGCAATGCGCATGACGCACCTGCAGGCCGCACGTTGCTTGAACATCTGGGGCCAGTGAAGCGGCCGATTCATCTCCTGATGGACCGCGCTTACGAAGGCAACGAAACCCGCCAGCTGGCGCTTGATCTTGGCTTCGTGCCGGTGGTTCCGCCGAAGTCCAACCGGGTCGAGCCTTGGGAATACAACCGGGAGATGTACAAGCGACGCAACGAAGTGGAGAGACTGTTCCGTCGTCTGAAAGGTTACCGCCGGGTTTTCTCACGATTCGAGAAGCTCGACGTCATGTTCCTCGGATTTCTCAGCTTTGTCCTGATCGTTGATGGGCTTCGTATGTGTTAACAGGCCCTACATCGAGATGTTCTACAACACCAGGCGGCAGCACGGACACAACAACCGGCTGTCTCCGGTAGAGTTCGAAAAGCAGCAATCAAAATGAGGCTTCGGGGTGTCTACAGAAGCCTGGCCGATTCAACACTACCGGTGCGGCGGTGGATGCCAAGGCCAAACCGGTTGCGGCTAATGCGGACAATGCGGTCAACCAGCCGCGTTGAGCAAGAAGGTAGGCAAGCCGATCGTGTGTGCGGCGTATCATGGCGCTACGTTCGTGGTGCTGTGTCGATAGCGCGCGCAGTGCCTGGCTGCGCCTTTCCCGATCCCGAGTCCATTGCCCTGCATGAATCCTTCCGCATGAAGAGCATCGATCCTGCCGATCTGGAAGCGTTGTTCGATGCCGTGCCGGACGTATTGTTCTTCGTCAAGGATCGCGAGGGCCGCTACACCCACGTCAACCAGACCATGCTGCGACGCCTGGGGCTGAAGTCGCGCAAGGAACTGATCGGCAAACGCGTGGCCGAAGTGTATCCGAGCGGCTTGGGCGCCAACTACGCCAATCAGGATGAGCAGGTGCTGGCTGGCGCACTCATCGACAACGTGCTTGAGCTGCACCTGTTCGCCAACCGCGAACCGGGCTGGTGTCTTACCTGCAAACGACCGCTGCTGATGGATGGCAAGGTGCAGGGCATCATCGGCATTTCGCGCGATCTGGGGCCGCAGGACGGGCACGAATCGCAGTACGAAAAACTGCGGCTTGCGCTGGCCTACCTCAACGCCAACTACGTGCAGAACGTGCGTATGCAAGCGCTGGTGGAGATCACCGGTTTTTCGATGTCCAAGCTGCAGCGCTCGTTTCGCAAAGTGTTCCAGCTCACTCCGCAACAAGTGCTAGCCAAGCTGCGTCTGCAGATGGCGATGCAGCTATTGCACGGAAGCAAGAGCGTGACCGAAATTGGGCATGCCTGCGGTTTCAGCGATCAAAGCGCGTTTACGCGGCAGTTCAAGGCTGCGGCGGGGATGACGCCGCGTGAGTACCGCATGTTGGTCAATACGGTACAGCTGCCCGTAGAAGCATACCCTGCGTCGGTCGCTCGCGCACAAGGCAGCTCTCGGTTGCGCTGATGCGGTTACGCCAGCATGCGCACTTTCGGCTCGCGCGCCCACTGGCGGGTTTTGGCCGCGGCGATAAACGCCTTGGTATCGGCTGCCGCGATCACGCCGGCGTCCTTACCGACGTTACCGGCGTTCAGCAGCAGCTGCGCGCCATCGTCGAAGGCGATCGCCTTCAGATGCGCCCAGGCGTGACTGACGAAATCCAGTGCAGCCGATTCGCGCGTCAGCAACCTCGCCGCTTCCGAGGACAGTAGTACCGCCACTGCATCGAAGAGTACCGATGGTGTGCCTGCCAACTGACCATCGGCTGCCAGCTGTTTGCAGTCGCTGAGCTTGGCACCACCGAGCTTGGGCGCGACGATTTTGACGGTAGCGCCCTCAGCTTCTGCCGCTTTGCGAATCGCCTTGATCGCAGCTGCATCGGAGCCATCGTGAATCAGAATGCCGACCGTGCGTCCCTGCAGTGTGTCTTTCATCTTGCCGATCAGCTGCAAGGCTGGCGACAACGGCATGTCGGTGGGCGCCACTGCTGTCGGTGGTGCCGGCGGCAAGTTGGTCATGCCCATGCCATGGGCCACGCGCTGTGCCAGTGCCGGGTCGATATGACGCAGGTGGCCGACGATGGCCTCGCGCACGTGTGCGGTTTCTACCTTCGACAATTCGAACACCAGCGCCGATGCGATGTGCGCCTGTTCCGGTGCGGTCTGGCTGCAGTAGAAGAGCCGTGCCTGGCTGTAGTGATCGGCAAAGCTTTCCGTGCGCACGCGGCCTTTTGCGCCGTCTTCGGCCGGCGCTGCGTGGCTGCGGAATCCACGCAGCGCCTCATGCGGCGTATCGGCTTGTAGCGAGCTAGGTTCGTAAGCGACACGGCCCTTGGGCACACCCATCTGCATATGACCGTCGCGCTGATTGTTGGCGAACGGACACTTGGGTGCATTGATCGGAATCTGATGGAAATTCGGCCCACCCAGACGGCTCAGCTGCGTATCCAGATACGAGAACAGGCGGCCCTGCAGCAGCGGATCGTTGCTGAAGTCGATGCCGGGCACGATGTTGGCTGCGCAGTAGGCGACCTGTTCGGTTTCTGCGAAGAAATTATCCGGCCAGCGGTCCAGTACCATGTGGCCGACGATCTGCAGCGGTATCAGTTCTTCGGGAATGACCTTGGTCGAATCCAGATGGTCGAATGGGAATGCGTCGGCCTGCGCTTCGGTAAACAACTGCACGCCGAGCTCCCATTCGGGGAAGTTGCCGCTCTGGATCGCTTCGAATAGATCGCGGCGATGAAAGTCCTGATCGGCACCGGCAATCTTCACTGCTTCGTCCCAGATGGTGGACTGCAAGCCGAGCCTGGGGCGCCAATGAAATTTGACGAAGGTGCTCTCGCCGTTCTCGTTGAGGAAACGGAAGCTGTGGACGCCGAAGCCTTCGATCATGCGCAGCGAGCGCGGGATGGTGCGATCGCTCATCGCCCACATCACCATATGCATCGACTCGGGCGTCAGCGAAATGAAATCCCAGAACGTGTCGTGTGCGCTGGCCGCTTGCGGAAAGCCGCGGTCCGGCTCCATCTTCACCGCATGAATGAGGTCGGGAAACTTGATCGCATCCTGGATGAAGAACACCGGGATGTTGTTGCCTACCAGATCCCAATTGCCTTCCTTGGTATAGAACTTCACCGCGAATCCGCGCACATCGCGCGGCGTATCTACCGAGCCGGCACCGCCTGCGACAGTGGAGAAGCGAGTAAATAGCGGGGTTTTTTCGCCGACCTCGGTAAAGATCTTGGCGGTGGTGTACTTGCTCAACGATTTTGTCAGTTCGAAGTAGCCGTGCGCTGCACTGCCGCGCGCATGTACGATGCGCTCGGGGATACGTTCGTGATCGAAGTGGGTGATCTTCTCGCGCAGTATGAAGTCTTCCAGCAACGTCGGGCCACGCGGCGTGGCGCGTAGCGAGTTCTGGTTGTCGCCAACCGGAATGCCTTGGTTGGTGGTCAGTTGCCGATCCGTTCCGCCTGCCTTTTGGTGCAACTCATCGCCGCTACCGCGCAACACATCGGGGGTGGCGCTTGCCGCGGCGATGGCAGACAGTTGCGCGGGTTTGCTGGGGGACTTGGGCATGGAACTCCACCTTGCGGGCTTGAGATGCTGGCTGATCCGCAAAGCCTGGGAGTGGCGCTGTTAATTGCATGTGTCTGCATGCGAACGAATATTCATATGCATGTAGAAGTTTGCGATCCATCGCACTTGCTTATTGCCTCTGTCACGCGATGTGGCAATACACCGCTGCTTGAAGCGCAACGAGCTCGACTATTAAGTTGTGTTACAGCTCAATAGCGTGTGTTGGCCACTCCTAATGCGCCGATAGATGTGCGGACGTTGACACAGCGTGGGCGTGGGCATCCCACAACGCACAGCGATGACGCTGCACGACGTCGGGCGTTGCGCCGATCCTGCCCACGTGGCGGTGGCGCTTACGCCTCTACATCGTCCTTATACGCATCGACCGGGATACAGGTGCACATCACGTTCTTGTCGCCGTAGACGTTGTCCACGCGTGCCACCGGCGGCCAGTACTTGTGCTGCTTGAGGCTGAGCAGCGGGAAGGCAGCCAGTTCGCGCGGGTAGGCGTGGGGCCATTGGTTGGCCGACACTTGCGTTGCGGTGTGCGGTGCGTGCTTGAGCGGATTGTCTTGGCGGTCCAGGCGGCCGTCTTCGATCGCGTGGATTTCTTCGCGGATCTGGATCATCGCGTCGATGAAGCGGTCCAGTTCGTGCTGCGATTCGCTTTCGGTCGGCTCGACCATCAGCGTGCCGGCCACCGGGAAGCTCAACGTCGGCGCGTGGAAGCCGAAGTCGATCAGACGCTTGGCGATATCTTCTGCGCCGATGCCGCTGGTCTTTTCCAGCGGGCGGATATCGAGGATGCACTCGTGCGCCACCAAACCATTACGACCGGTGTAAAGGATCTTGTAATGCGGTGCCAGGCGCTTGGCGATGTAATTGGCGTTGAGCAGCGCCACCTGGGTCGCCTTGCGCAGCCCGGCGTTGCCCATCATGGTCACATACATCCAGCTGATCGGCAGGATCGAGGCCGAACCATAGCTTGCTGCGCTGACCATGCCGCCGGTGCGCAATGAGCCTCCAATTCCGCTTTCGGAGTTGAATCCGTCGCCATGGATGGCGGCATCTTGACGTTCGCCGGCATGGATGCCGGCACGAGGAAGATAAGGTGCCAGATGCGACTTCACCGCACATGGCCCCACTCCTGGGCCACCGCCGCCATGCGGAATGCAGAAGGTCTTGTGCAGATTGAGATGCGACACGTCCGAGCCCCACTTGCCGGGCTTGGCCACGCCGACAAGTGCGTTCATATTGGCGCCGTCGGTGTAGACCTGGCCGCCATGCGCATGCACGGCTTCGCAGATCGCCACCACGTCTTCTTCGAATACGCCGTGCGTGGACGGATAGGTGATCATCAGCGCAGCCAGACGCTCGGAATATTTTTCTGCCTTGGCGCGAATGTCTTCGACATCGACGTTGCCGTTGGCATCGCACTTGGTGACCACCACGGTCATGCCGCACATCTGCGCGGAGGCCGGGTTGGTGCCGTGCGCGGATTCGGGAATCAGGCAGATATCGCGGCGCGCTTGGCCCCGCGAGCGGTGATAGGCGCGAATCGCCAGCAAGCCGGCGTATTCGCCCTGCGCGCCGGAATTGGGTTGCAGGCTCACCGCGTCGTAGCCGGTGCACTCGACCAGCATTGCTTCCAGTTCGCCGATCAACTGCGCGTAGCCGGCCGACTGTTCGGCCGGTGCCAGCGGATGGATTGCGCCGAACTCGGGCCAGGTGACCGGGATCATTTCGGCGGTGGCATTGAGCTTCATGGTGCAG
Organism: Xanthomonas fragariae; assembly: GCF_017603965.1. Taxonomy (NCBI): domain Bacteria; kingdom Pseudomonadati; phylum Pseudomonadota; class Gammaproteobacteria; order Lysobacterales; family Lysobacteraceae; genus Xanthomonas; species Xanthomonas fragariae. Next base: position 1,133,409 of record NZ_CP071955.1, read on the forward strand.
CTGCCGAGCGGGATCATGGTGCGATCCATCGCCAGATCCTTGTCGGCCAGCGAGCGCATATAGCGCAGCAGTTCGTGCTCGCTGTGGTGGGTGTTGAACACCGGGTGCGTCAGGAACGCGCTGGTGCGCAGCAGACCTTGCGGTAAGGCATCGGTGGTGGTGGCGTCGAGCGCATCGATGTTCACTCCAGGCATCCTGCCTCCCGCGACACTCGCACCTGCTTGTGCATCGTCCAGCTGCGCGCCGAACAATGCAGCCAGCGCAACCACATCGGCGCGGGTGGTGGTTTCATCCAGGCTGATGCCGACCGCTTCGTTGTCGATCGCACGCAGGTTGATGCCGGCGGCACGCGCCTTGGCGTGAATCGCCTCGGCATCGATCGCCTTGACATGCAGCGTGTCGAAGAAATGCTCGCCAACGTTGACGCCGACATGACGCAGTGCTGCGGCCAAAATCGCGGCCAGACGATGCGTGCGCCGCGCGATGCGGGTCAGGCCGTCGGGGCCGTGGTAGACCGCATACATAGAGGCCATTACCGCCAGCAGCACCTGCGCTGTACAGATGTTGGACGTCGCCTTTTCGCGGCGGATATGTTGTTCGCGCGTTTGCAAGGTGAGGCGATAGGCCGGATTGCCGGCGGCATCGATCGACACGCCGATCAGACGGCCCGGCATCGAGCGCTTGTAGGCATCGCGGCAGGCCATGAAGGCCGCATGCGGACCGCCGAAACCGAACGGCACGCCAAAGCGCTGCGCATTGCCGACCACGATATCCGCGCCCCATTCTCCAGGTGCAGCGATCAGGGTCAGTGCGAGCAGATCGGTGGCCACCGCGACCAGGCCGCCTTGCGCATGCACCGCATCGGCCAATGCGGCGTGGTCGCCGATGTGTCCGAAGCTATCGGGATACTGCAGCAGCACGCCAAAGCACTCAGCCTGCAACGCTTCTTCCGGTGTGCCCACGCGCAGCACGATGCCCAGCGGCTCGCTGCGGGTGCGCAGCAGGTCCAGCGTCTGCGGATGCACCGCGTCGTGCACGAAGAACGTCTCGGACTTCGACCTGGCCGAACGTTTGGCCAGCGTCATCGCTTCGGCCGCGGCGGTGGCTTCGTCCAGCAACGAGGCGTTGGCGATCTGCATGCTGGTCAGGTCGGCGCACAAGGTCTGGAAGTTGATCAGCGCTTCCATGCGGCCCTGCGAAATCTCTGCCTGGTATGGCGTGTAGGCGGTGTACCAGGCCGGGTTTTCCAGAATGTTGCGCAGGATCACCTGCGGCGTATGGGTGCCGTAATAGCCCTGGCCGATAAACGTCCGCTGCACCTGGTTCTTGCTGGCGATGGCGCCAATCTTGGCCAGCGCCGCTTCTTCGGTGATCGCGTCGGGCAACGCCAGCGCACCCGGCGACTTGATGTTGCCGGGCACGATGGCTTCGGTCAGCGCATCCAATGAGGCGTGGCCGACCACGCTCAGCATCTGCGCGATTTCCGCGTCGTTTGGGCCGATATGGCGTTCGACGAACGCGTTGTGGTGTTCGAGGTCGCGCAGGGAAGACGAAGTCTGGGACATGGCGGGCATCCGGGGCAGTGGGCGTACGAATGGTCGACAAGCACCGCGACCGGCCTGACGCGCATAGCGCATCACGACCTGCCGCAGCGACGGTCTTCCTCGTGCCCCTCTGTCCTTTTGCCTGAGAGTTTAAAAACGCGGCATGGCGCTTGGCCTGCCTGCGTTCCGTGCCCCTTCGGCGCCGGCATCGGCCGGTCTCTCCAGAGTTGTACTGCGGATGGTATCGGGCCTGAGCGATTACGGGCTGTTGCGCCTTCGGCAGCGGCAGTGCCGCTTCTCCCACCGTGTTGCGGGCTGATTATAGCGTGCGTGCGCGCCGCCCGGCGCGTCTGCAATGGCCCTGTCGGCACGCCCGACGCACCTGGTGCACGTGCCGCTGTCCGATGCATGGGGGCGCAGACGGGTGATGCTGGGTGGGCTGGCGCTGTTCATCGCCGGCTCGGTGGGCTACACCCTGTCGGTGGCGCAGATCGCCCTGCCGTGGGCGGTGCTGCCGATTTTCCTGGCCGGCGTGGGCATGGCCCTGATCTTCCCGATCCTGGCGCTTGCGGTGCTGCATATGTACCTGCAACAGCGCGGCCTGGCGTCTTCGCTGCAGGCCTTCACCCAGTTGATGAACAATACTGTGGTGGCCGGGGTGCTGTCGCCGTTGCTGAGTGAACCTCCGCACCATCTGGCGCTCGGTATGACCGGTTTTTTCTTGCTGGGCTGGCTATTCTGGCGCTGGGAGCACCGCAGCGGCCGCCGTTTGCGGCGCCGCCAGGCCAAGTAGCCATTGCCTCTGGAGCCGGCCGACCATCTTTGACCTCACAGGAGCCTGCATGTCCATCGATTCCAAGCTGCGCCGCGACGCCCGCAAGCGCGCCGCCGAGCGCGAGCGCAACCGGGCCGCCGCTCAGGTCACCGCCGACTCGCCGATCGAGCCGCATGCCGAACTACGCGACCAGCAACGCACTCTGCTGGCCGGCATCGTCCGCCGTGATGGCGAATGGGTGCTGGGCATGGACGGCCGCATCGCCGGCGAAAGCACCAGCGCCGCGCAGGTGCTGGCCTTGATCATGCGCGCCGCCGAATTGCACGAACGCCAGGGCACGCCGGTGCGGCTGACCTATTCGGATGCGCTCAAGGACGCTGCGCATGCCGAGGCGCAGGCCGATGGCATGGAATTCGAGCAGTTCAAGACCAAGCTCAGCGAACGCTTGCAGGGCGGTGCCAAGCTCAATTGAGCTGGCGCCTGCGTAGCGTATCAGCGCCTGAGTGCCGGAGGTGTTGGGGCTGCTCAACTGATGGCGTTGCCGCCGGTTGGGTTGGTGGGGAAGTTGCAGTCGCCTGCCACCCACACAACTGCCCCTGATTCTGCTGCTTCAACCACTCATTCATCGGTGCGAAATACTCCAGCATCGGGCCGGCATCCAGGCGGTCGTTGCCGGTGAGTTCCTTCAGCGTGGTTTGCCACGGTTGGCTTGCGCCACGCTGCAGCATCGACCAGAACTTTTGTCCGGCGTCCTTGTTGCCATAGAAGCTGCACGCGTACAGCGGGCCTTGATGGCCAGCGGCTTGGCACAGCCCCTTGTAGAACTGGAATTGCATGATATGCGCGAGAAAATAGCGCGTGTACGGCGTGTTGCCGGGCACGTGGTATTTGGCGCCGGCATCGAAGAACGCTTCGCCGCGCACGCTGACCGGTGCTACGCCCTGGTACTTGGCTTTCAGTTCCCACCAGGCCTGGTTGTAATGCTCAGGGGTGATCGAGCCGTCGAAAACGCCCCAGCGCCATCGGTCGATCATCAGCCCGAACGGCAGGAACGCGATCTTGCTCAAGGCCATGCGCATCTGCGAATTGATCAATGCTTCGCGACCGGCCTGCTGTTCGCCTACCATGCCGATCGACTGCAGATATTTGGGCGTCAGCGCCAACACGATGGTGTCGCCGATCGCTTCGTGGAAGCCATCGTTGGCGCCGTTCTGGAATAGTGGCGGCAGTGGGTTATAGGCCAGGTCGTAATAGATGTGGCCAAGCTCGTGATAGATGGTGGTGAAGTCTGCTTCGGTCGGCTTGATGCACATTTTGGTGCGCACATCCGCACCGATGTTCTGATTCGGTGCCCCTCCCATGTTCATATCCCACGCGCTGGCATGGCAGACCACATCGCGATCCAGCGGTTTGATGAACTGCGAGCGTTGCCAATAGGTATCGGGAAGCGTGGGCATGCCGAGTGAGGTGTAGAAGTCCTGCGCGCGCTCGGTCATCTGTTTGGCAGTGCGCAGCTGTGCCTCGCGCTCGGCATTGAAGCGTGCAGCGGCACCAATATCGCTGCCGCTGCGGTTATTGGCAACGTTGCGCGCCAGCACTGCAGTGAGATTGCCCTGGTACTGCTTTTCCAGCGCCGAGGTGATGTCCAGATCGCCAGCACCAGGATACGGCTGCAGCAGATCCCACAGATTGCTCCAGTCCTGCTGCCACATGTTGCCCATCAGATGCGCTGGCAGCATGCCGCCTGCGACTTCACCCTTGTCCTTGCTGTACTGCGTCGCGAGCTTGCCGCGCGCGTAGCACTGCAGCTGTGCGTATAGCGGTTTGACCTGTTCCCACAGACGGTCGGTTTCGCTGGCCAGTTGCGCTGGTGGCATGTCGTAACCGCTGCGCCACAGTACACCGACATCGGCAAACCCCAAGCCGCGCGCGCCCTCGTTGGCGAGCTCGACAAACCGCTGATAGTCCTTGCGCATCGGCTGCGCGGTGCCATGCCAGCCCTGCCAGGCGTCGAGTTGTTCGTTGTAATCGCGGCTGTTTGCCAATACCTGTTCCAACTCGCCGAGCTGGCGGCAGCGACGCTGCTCGCCATCGCCCACGCAATAACTCCCTGCGCTGTAATCGCCTTCCATCTTGGCCGCGATCCGGGTCAGCTCGGCCAGCTTGGCCGGGTCGCGCGGTGCGGGCAGGGCGCTCATCAATTTCAGCAATTGCAGCGCACGCACGCTGTCGGCCGACATTGGGGTGCCTGCGTATTGCTTGGATTGTTCGATCCAGCGATCCAACTGGGCCAGCGAGCGCTCGTTGGCCTTGGCCACCAGCAATTGCGAGTCGCCGTTGATGTAGGTCGACGACAGCCATTGCGCAGCGGTGAGTTCGGGATACGCCGCCTTGTACTCGGCACTGATGCGCGCCACGAACTGGTCGGCGCTTTCATCAGGCGCGGGCTTGGTCGCGACCGGTTTGGCCGGCGGTGCCGCATTCGGACGGCAGGCCGATAACGACACGGTGCCGGCAATCGCGGCAAATGTCAGCAACAGCGAACGAGGATTCACGGTTGGTCCTTGCGGTGACGTCCGGCGAAGGCTAGAGCGCGCCGTGTTTCAGGGCAAGTGGCGCCGCACATGCGCGACGCGGCGACAGTCATTCCACGCGTGGCCGATCAGTGCAGTGCGCGGCCTGCGCACTGCGCAAACAGATCGCGCTCAGGTGCGTAGACGCTGCTCTTGACCTGCATCAGTCCCAGCACCGACGGGAACAACGCATCGTGATCGGTGTATTGACCGGCACGATGGCGCAGGCAGGCTAGGTCCAGACCGCGATCGCGCGCGAACTCTGGAGAGAACCACATCACCATCGGCACGTGGGTCTGCTCTTTGGGCGCGATTGCGTATGGAATGCCATGCAGATACAGGCCCTTTTCGCCAAGCGATTCGCCGTGATCGGAGACATAGATCATCGCCGTGTCGTAGTCCTGCAACCCGCGTAGCATGTGAATGGCCTGGTTGAGAAAATGATCGGTATAGGTGATCGAGTTGTCGTAGGCGTTGACGATGCCCTGACGACTGCAGCTGCCCAGGTCGGCGGTCTTGCATACGGGTTTGAAGCGTTCGAAATGCGCCGGATAGCGTTCGAAGTAACTCGGTCCATGGCTGCCCAACTGGTGCAGTACCACGACGCGATCGCCGGGTTTGACACGTACGTTTGTGGCCAGATCGCTGAGCAGGATGTCGTCAATGCAGCGGCCATCGGCGCACAGGTCGGGCGTGTTGGCATCGTCCAGGTTCTGGATGTCCAAGCCATCGCACACGCCCTTGCAACCGGATTGGTTGTCGCGCCACAGCGTGGAAATGCCCGCGTGTTCGAGCACATGCAGCAGCGATTGATGGCGGCCGATCATCTCTTCGTTGTAATCGCGCCGGCCATACGGGGAGAACATGCACGGCACCGAGACTTCGGTACTGGTGCCGCACGAATGCATGTCCGGGAAATTGATCACACCCGCCTGCGCCAACTCCGGCGTGGTCTGGCGTGCATAGCCGTTGAGGCCCCAGTTCTGCGCGCGTGCGGTTTCGCCCAGCACCACCAGCAACAGGCGCGGGCGGCTTCCCGGCGCACGCGGTGTGGCCATGGCATCGTGTTCGATCGGCTGCTTGGGTGCGTGCTTGATCGGCGAATCGGATGTGAGATTCTGCCGCAGTGCCACTATGTAATTGATTGGCGTGGCCAGGTAACGCACCTCGCGATGGTTGCGCATCAATGCCGAAATATCCTGAAACGACAGCATCGTGCCCGCTGCACCCACCACCGCCACCGCTAGCAAAAATCCAACGCGGACGAGCAGCGACTTGCCGATGCTGCGCGCGCGCAAACGCGTGCGCCACAGCAGCGTCATGGGAATCAGGAAGTAGCACACCAGCGGCAGGATCAAGGCGGGTGTCAGCAGCTCGCGCGATTCCTTGTGGTCGGTATGCAGCACGTTGCGCAACATGTCCGCATCCAGATAGACGTTGTAACTGTCCATGTAGTGCGCGGCCAGTGCGGTGGTGAACAGCAGTAGTGTCAGCAGCGGCTTGGCGTTCCAGCGCCACACCAGCAAGCCCAACAGTAAGGCGTGCACCGCGACCAATAGCGCCATCAGCGAAATGGCAAACCCGAGGCTGCCCGGGTGCGTGGCCATCGCCGTGCGCCAGAACAACTGATTGCACATCAGTGCGAAAAACAGGCTCGACAGCAGCACCAGCGCTTCGGTCGACACTGTCGGCCGGGTACTCCATGTCGGCGCGCGCAGGCCGCCAAGCCCGCGCGATTGCGGTAACCAGGTACTCATGCTGCATCCCCCGATAGCAACATCAAACCAAGTGCGCGACCCGACCGTGCCAGCATCACGCAATACAGTGCCAGTGCGCTCACCCAACACACCGCCAACGACCACAGGTCGTGCGATAGAAAATGCGCGCCGCGCAGTTGTTGCGCAACACCGAAAATGAGACCTGCTACCAGACCTACGAACAAACCTGGAAAGCGCCATGCAGGACGAAGAGACAGCGCACAGAAATACAGCGCCACCCACGCATAACCGGCACTTGCATGGCCTGCGGGAAAACAACCGGACGCGGTAATGCCGTGGCGCGATTCAAACAACCCGATCATCGCTTGCGTGCCGCCATAGCGACTCAGATCCCACGGGCAATCCATCGCAGTCCACGACTTGAGCAGCGAGACCAGCGAGGTCGACAATGCGATCGATGATGCCAGACACGTCAGCGGCCAACGCAATGTGCGCAGACGCGGCCTGCACCATGCAACGACCGTCAGCACCAACACGCTGACGCCTGCAGCCGTGCTCAACCATTTGCCCACGCGATGAATCACGCTGCTGGTGAACCAGTGATCCTTGAGCAGCCAGTGCCCGCCTTCCAGCCGATACAGCGCATCGGCAATCCATTGGTCCCCGCCGGCGCCCATCAGCAACGCACTGGCCAACAACACCCATGCCAGCGGCACCCACAAATGCCGGATAAAAAACGTGTTTGCGAATCAGCGGCAGTGCGCGCCGATACGGGCGCGTAAACAGGGAGCGTAGTCATCGAAGCATCGGGCCGGTCGTCAATGTCCGGCATCTTCGAAAGCGGCATGTCGGAAAGTGGTCGGATCGAAGTTGTCCAGACGTTAATCCATGCCAGTTATGTCAATCCGCGTCCGAATCTACAGTTGTCTGTTCAGTTGCCGAGCTCTTTGACACGCAACCGGCATGCCACGCGGTTCCTGGCAGCAATTGCCATTGATTGGGGCTGGATTCGCCGATATCGATGCGTTGCGCCGGATCGATGCACGCCGGTACGGCCTGCTTGAGCACGAACAGCTAGCGTTTTTCCGGCGCTTGCGCCAGCCATGGGCCGGCCTTGGTCCACCGCTCCTGCCAACTTGCCGTGAAGCCGAAGCCGGTCGCCGGGCGATCGGCTTGCAGCAGGTTTTGTTCGCGCCAGGCCAGCATGCCCAGCTCGGCATCCGGGCCGATGCGTTGCCCCACGCGTTGCATCAAGCGCGCAGACGAGCTGTAAGGATCCAGCGCCGGCATCAACCCCAGGCCGTACGCCGTCCACAGCGCTGCGGTCATCACGACCAATGCAGTGCCGGCGCGCCTGCTACGCGACCACGCAACCGCCGCCAGGCTACGCACGCCTAAACCGATCAACCACAGACCAACCGACTGCATCGAGACGAGGTGCATTTCGCGTTTCAACGCGATGTTTTCCGCCCAATGCAGATCCAGCCAGATGCCGCCGCCCAGCGCCACGCCGACAGTCGCAAGCATCAGTATATAACCGGTCAGCAGTACGCGGATGCCACGACAGCGCAGTAACCCGGCCAATAACGGTGCCGCCGCAATGCATAGAGCGGGCAGTATCGGAAAGATGTAGACCTCGCGCTTGCTCGGGCTGGCGCTGAAAAACAGCAGCACCAGCACGCTCCAGGCGAGCAGCAATACATAGTGCGGATCGCCACCTCGCAGCCGTCGCCACCACGCCGGCAGCAACCAGGGCAACAACAGACAGCCAGGTAACCACAGCGTGGCGATCACCTGCAGGTAGTATCAGAACGGCTTCACGTGATGCCATGGGTGTGCGTAACGCGTGCCGGTCTGCTGGAACAACAATCTCATGCGCATAGGCATGCAACTGCGGGTCATTAGAAAAGTCACGCTCCAGTGCGGCACAAACGCCTCGGTGGCTGCCTGCAACCACATAAAGACCGTTGGCTTTTCCGCACACAACTCGGCGCCACGGTGCGGCAGCAACCACTGACCGGTCTGGACCATGGCGCGCGCGGCCAGTACAAAACGCGGCTCGTCCGGTGGATTGGGGTGGCGCAGATCCAGGCCAGCAAGCAGGCTGGCAACGCGGCAAGCAGCGCGCGCTGGCGGGGACGTGGAGGCAGAGATGGCAGGCGACACGCGCACGCTCTGATTGAATGGGGCGGCACACTATCTGGCCAGTAGGTTGGAAAATTGTCGCAGTCATGATGACAGTCGCGTTTGGCCAGGCTCGGTTAGGATGCGTACACCGTCCCCGCCGGGCCGCCTTGGAACCTCCGCGCATGCGGCTGCTGGTCATCGAAGACAACCGCAACATGGTTGCCAACCTGTTCGACTACTTCGAAGTGCGCGGGCACACCCTGGACGCAGCGCCCGACGGCATCACCGGCCTGCATCTGGCCACCACCCAGCCCTACGACGTGCTGGTGCTGGACTGGACGATGCCGCGTATGGACGGCCCGGAAGTGCTGCGCCGCCTGCGCGAGCAGCACCAGTGCGAATTGCCGGTGATCATGCTTACCGCGCGCGACGCATTGCCCGACAAGATCGCCGGCTTCCGCGCCGGCGCCGACGACTACCTGACCAAACCGTTCGCGCTGCCCGAGCTCGAGGTCCGCATCGAGGCATTGCTGGCGCGTGCGCACGGCCGCCGTCGCGGCAAGCTGTTGCAGGTTGTCGACCTGCGTCTGGATCTGGCCACGTTGGAAGCAACCCGCGCCGGCCAGGTGCTGCATCTGTATCCGGCCTGCCGCAAGTTGCTGGAAGTGCTGATGCGGGCCAGTCCTGCGGCGGTGACAAGGCAACGATTGGAGCAATCGCTATGGGGCGACGACCCGCCCGATGGCGACATGCTGCGCTCGCATATCTACGAATTGCGCCGCAGCGTGGATGGCCCGTTTGCCCAGAAGCTGATCCACACCTTGCCGCGTCTCGGCTATCGGCTGGCAGTGCTGGATGTCGCGAGCGAACAGGTCACAGGCGACTGCAGCGATGGCTAAACAGCGCCCGTTGGGCCGGCGCGTGCTGGTGTGGTTGTTCGGCTACACACTATTGATGACGCTGGCCGTGTTCGGCACCGCGCAGTACCTGCACGAACGCGCCGAACACGGCGTCTGGCGTTCGCTCCTGAACTCGGAGCTGGACAGCATTTTAGACCGCAGCGCGCAGAATCAGAATTACCACTGGCAGGATTCGGACACCTTGCGGCTGTATCGTGTCGATGGCAGTGCGGGTGTGCCGCCGGTGCTACGTACGCTGCATCCGGGCCTGCATGACGAACTGGAAATCGCCGGTCGCCAGAGCGTGGCGATGGTGCGTGACACCGCACATGCCGGCCGCCTGGCGCTGGTGCTGGACATCACCGATTTCGAAGCGCTCGAAAAATTCCTCACCCGCTGGATGCTCGTAGCCGGCATCGCGCTGATCGGTATCACCTTGTCGATGGGCACTTACGCGATGGCGCAGCTGGTGCGCCCGTTGGTCGAACTGGCGCGCGACATCGGTGCGCTGCGCCCGGAGCAGCCTGCACAGCAGATTGCGGTGGGGCCGCAGGGTAGTGCCGAGCTATACGTGATTGCCGACGCGCTCAACGATTATCTCGAGCGCAACAGCCAGTTCGTCGAACGTGAACGCGCCTTCATCGACAGCGCCAGCCACGAACTGCGCACACCGATCGCGGTGATCGGCAATGCGGTGGAATTGGCGCTGGAACAACCCGGTACACCGCCCGCAGTCCGTCACCAGTTGGAACGCATCGCGCAGACCAGCGCTGCGGTGGAGCAGCTGATCGCTTTGTTGCTGGTGCTCGCCAAGGACCCCGGCCGGCTGGTGCGCAGCAGCGATACGCTGCGGCTGGATCAGTTGCTGCCGGACATCGTTGCCGACCACGCGCATTTGTGTGCCGATAAAGATCTGCAGGTGGTCATGGATCCGCTGCCGCTATGCAGCCTGACCGCACCGGTGGCGATCATGCAGACCGCCATCGGCAACCTGCTGCGCAATGCGATCGAGAACAGCGACCGCGGCATCATTCGCGTCTCGCTCAGCGCACCCGGCGTGGTGCGCATTGCCGACCCTGGCCACGGCATGGCGCCGGAGGAAATCAGCGCGATCTACACGCGCCTGGCACGCGGCAATGCACGTCAAGGCGACGGCATCGGCCTGGAACTGATCGGGCGCTTATGCGAGCACCTGGGCTGGCATCTGAGCCTGGATTCCACCGCAGGGCAGGGCACGGTGGCGACGCTGGATCTGTCCGGCGCGATGGCTGCTGCGGCGGGGCAGGTGCAGGGATGAGGCGTTATTGTGGGCGTTACGCGCAGTCCCGCAATCACGCGGCGATGGCTCCTGACCGATATCGAAAAGTGCACGCATGCACGCATGTATGACAGTTCGATTGTCAGCGCTTGCGGTCTTTTCGTCACTTAGGGGCTCACCACAACACTGATTGCAGCGTCTCTACATCACTCAGCGCGAATCAACCCGGCATCAACCCGCGCTCGTTCAACCAGCTGCGCGCGTTTTCTGCATCCTGCTCGAACCAGGCGCGCGTGGACCCTAATCGATACGTGTAGCCCCAGCTGTCCATGTCGGCCATCAAACGTGCGCTGCCTACGCCGGGCAATTCCTCGGCCAGCAGAATCTGCAGATAGCAGGTGGCGTCTTCTTCGTCCACCGAATCGGTGGCGTCGGTATGCACCGCGGCGCGTTTGTCTGCCGGCAACACAATCAAATGCCCGGCCTCGTGCAGCATCGAATGCACCGGTGTGTCGTCGCGCACATAGACATCGCAACCGATGATGCCGGCTTCCGGTTCGCCCCAGAAACTGCCGGGAATCGGCGCGCCATCATCCACGCGATGCAGGTGCAGGCCATAGTGGGCGAGTAGGGCGGCGGGAGCGTCCAGGCCGATATCACCCACGCACACCACAGTGGCGGAGTTTGATGCGGATTCGGAAGAAGAATCGATGATCACGCAGGAGGGCTCGCGGTCGGGTCAGACGTTAAAACGGCACCGTGCGAACACAGTGCCGTCTAGATGAGTTGGAGTAGCTAACAACACGTAGCGAGCAGCCTGACGGCGATCGCAGTCGTGTTGCTGACCGCTCTTACTTGTCGCCGTCTTCGGGCAAGGCGACCGAGATATCCAGCACGTCGTGCTCGCCATCCTTGACCAGATCAACCCGCACCGCATCTGCATCGATGTTGACGTACTTCTTGATCACTTCCAGCAATTCGCGCTGCAGCAGCGGCAGGTAATCCGGCCCACCGCGGTGGTTGCGCTCCTGCGCAATGATGATCTGCAGGCGGTTCTTGGCCGTCTCGGCGGTGTTCTTCTTGCTCTTGAGAAAATCGAGCAGGCCCATGCTTACCCTCCGAACAGCTTGCTGAAGAAGCCTTTCTTCTCCACGGATGTGAATCGCATCGGGCGCTCTTCGCCCATAATGCGGGCGACCGCGTCGTCGTAAGCCTGGCCGGCTGGGGACTCGGCATCCAGGATCACCGGCTCGCCTTTGTTGGAAGCATTGAGCACGTCGCCGGATTCGGGAATTACACCGATGGCTTTGAGGCCGAGCACTTCTTCCACGTCGGTAATGCTGAGCATTTCGCCGCCTTCCACGCGGCCAGGGCTGTAGCGGGTCAGTAGCAGGAACGCGGGCACCGTCTTGCCTTCCTCGGCCTTGCGGGTCTTGGAATCGAGCAGGCCGATGATGCGGTCCGAGTCGCGCACCGAAGACACTTCCGGGTTGACCACCACCACCGCGCGGTCGGCGAAGTACATCGACAGGAACGCGCCCTTTTCGATGCCGGCCGGCGAATCGCAGACGATGTATTCGAAGCCGTCGGCAGCCAGGTCCTTGAGCACCTTTTCCACGCCGTCCTGGGTCAGCGCGTCCTTGTCGCGGGTCTGCGAGGCAGCCAGCACGTACAAATTGTCGAAGCGCTTGTCCTTGATCAGCGACTGCTTGAGCGTTGCTTCGCCATGCACGACATTGACGAAGTCGTACACCACGCGCCGCTCGCATCCCATGATCAGGTCCAGGTTGCGCAAACCGACGTCGAAGTCGATGACGGCGACCTTCTTGCCACGCCGCGCCAGCCCGCAGGCCAGGCTAGCGCTGGTGGTGGTCTTGCCGACGCCGCCCTTGCCGGAGGTGACTACGATGATTTCAGCCAAAGGATTTCTCCGAAATATTTCTGTGGTTGGGCTGCGTCAGTCCAGCGCAGCGATCTTGATCTGATCCTGCTCCAGCCAGACCTGGACGGCCTTGCCACGCAGGTCCATGGGAACATCGTCCAGCACCTTGTAGTGGCCAGCGATGGCGACCAGTTCGGCGTGGAAGTCGCGGCAGAAGATGCGCGCGTCAGAGTTGCCCTGAGCGCCGGCCAAAGCGCGGCCGCGCAGAGTACCGTAGATATGGATGCTGCCGTCGGCGATGACCTCCGCCCCGGCACCTACCGTACTAAGTACGGTCAGGTCGCAGTTCTCCGCATACAGCTGCTGGCCCGAGCGCACCGCGTTGCGTTGCATGCGGCCAGGTGCCGGCCGCGCGGCCGGCGCTGCAGGTTCGGCAGGCGCGGGCGGCTGCGGGCTAACTGCAACCGGCTCGTATTGCGCACGGAACTTGGCCAGCAACGGCAGGCCGAGCTGCTGCGACAGCAGATCGATCTCGCTGGTGCCGTAGGCCAGTGCCACCGGCAGCAGACCGGCATCGCGCAGGCCATCCAGCAGTGCCTTGGCCGTGGCCACGTCCGGCACTTGCACCAGCCCGCCAAAGTCCAGGATCACCGCCGCACGTCCGAACAACTTCGGCGCGCGGGTCACGCGCTCGCGCATTTCGCGCACCAGGCGCGGCACGTCCAGCGTGCGCACACGCAGATTGGCGATGCCCACCTGGCCGATCTTCAGTTCGCCGGCCTGTTCAAAATCCACATTCACGCTTGACACTGCTCAGGTCCCCGTCGATGGGTGGTTGGTGGCGGAGGCATGGCGCGGCCTGCCAACCCACGGCAAGTATTCGGGCAACTTGCCGCCATAGGTCTCCTTGACCCACGGATAGCTGCACATGTCTTTCATCAGCATGCTAGCGCGCACTTCCGCGTCGGCCATGGTGTTCTGGCCAACCTCGCGGAAGCCGAAGCTGCCATGGAACAGCAACGCCGCATCGGCGCCGTGGTCCAGGAACACCTCGCAGGCCAACTGCGGGTAGCGCAGCTCGGTGTAGCTCTGCACATCGGCATAGAACGCACGTCCGACGCCACCGCCGCGACGGCGGCTGGCGACCACGATGCGGTCGATATAGAAGAATTCCGGATAACGGTCCCGGAACCAGGCGAAATTGCTGCTGTCATGGTCACTGCCACTACCGAACCCGACCAGAAACCCGGCCAGATTGCCGTCGCGCTCGGCGACGCGGAAATACTCGGCCTGCTCGTAGAAACGCTGCAGTTTGGTTGAATCCAGCGGCAGGATCGCCAGTCCGGCATTGTTGTTCAGGGCCAGGACGGAATCTAGCTCGTGCTCGCGCACGTCGCGGATGACGATCGACATTAGGACTCCGTGGGGGTAAAGCTTTCGATCCGAAATCGGATCTGCGTCGGATTATTACACGCGTGGCCCGAAGCGGCGACCTGAGGCGCGCGATCCCGGTGGCCACAGAGGCAAGCGAGCTGCCGACGCAGTGGCACACAACGCGGCTCCGCCGGGGTGGCGGGCGAACGCCCGGGCATGCAGGTAAGCAGGTAACAAGTCGCATGCATGACTTCCGGCAAGAGGGCCGCTGCGCGGGTTACGCCTAAGAGCGGCTAACAAAACGACTGCACTCACCGCCAGGCGGGCGCGGCCGGTGCTCGGAATCGGCATGTACCACGCGTACACTGCCGTTCCTGTGCTGCGCCGTCCGCACCCACCTGACGACTGCTCGCTACGTTTTGTTAGCCGCTCTAAGATGCCTCCATGTTGGGATACCTCAGTCATACGCGCGTCCTGCGCTTTGCCGGCCTGTTCACCTGGGCGATGATCGCCATGCCGTTGATTTATACCTACTGGCCGCCGGCCGAGGAGGGCGACCGCCGCAGCGTGACTGAAGCGCTGATGATGTCGGCCTTCTTCATCGGCTTCGGCGCCAGCTACTTCTGGCTGACCCGCGGTTTGAACAGTGGCGGCCATGCGTACTGGTACGACCGGCTGATCCTGTTGTTGCTGACCCTCTGCGCACTGGCGGTCAGCTATCTGAGCGGAACTGGGCTGGGCAGCATCCTGATGATGGTGGCGGCCGGAGTAATCCCGTGGTTGCTGCCGCTGCGTGTCGGTGTGGCTTGGCTGGTGCTCAGCCAGCTGGCGGTGCTGCCGGTGTTCTACTACCTGCGCCGGGACTTCACCCTGTTCGCTGCGCTGATGCAGTCGCTGTTGTACGGCGGCTTTTCGATGTTCATCTTCGTGACCAGCTTGGTCGCGCGCCAGCAGACCGATGCGCGCGAGGAGCAGCGCCGGCTCAATGCCGAACTGCGCGCCACCCGCGCGCTGCTGGCCGACAGCGCGCGCATCAACGAGCGCACCCGCATTTCGCGCGAGCTGCACGATCTGCTCGGCCACCACCTGACCGCACTGAGCCTCAACCTGGAAGTGGCCGGGCATATCACTGAAGGCCAGGCCCAGGAGCACGTGCGTCAGGCGCATAGCTTGGCCAAGTTGCTGCTCACCGACGTGCGCGAGGCGGTCAGCCAGTTGCGCGACAGCGGCGCGATCGATCTGGAAGCGGCGTTGCGCCCGCTGGTCACCCAGGTGCCATCGCTGGACATCCATCTGGACATCGCCCAGCCGCTGACCCTGGACGACCCCGAGCGCGCTCACGTGCTGCTGCGCTGTACCCAGGAAATCATCACTAATGCGGTGCGCCACGCCGGCGCGCGCAATCTATGGATTCAGGTCCGCCGCGATGCCCAGACCGTGCTGCTCGACGCGCGCGACGACGGCCACGGCGCCAATGCGGTGGCGCCCGGCAACGGGCTACGTGGCATGCGTGAACGGCTCAACCAGTATGGTGGCCAGCTCGAGATTCAAACCCGGCGGGGGGGCGGCTTCGGCCTGCGCATCGCCGTTCCAGGCGCGCCGGCATTGATGCCTGCGGCCGTTACTCAAGGAGTGTCGTGATGATCCGTGTGTGCCTGGTCGATGATCAAACCCTGGTACGTCAGGGCATCCGCTCGCTCTTGGCGCTGGATAACGGGATCGAAGTGGTGGCAGAGTCCGCGGATGGCAAGCAGGCGGTCGAGCAGATTCCGCAGATCCAGCCGGATGTTGTGCTGATGGATATGCGCATGCCGGTGATGTCCGGCCTGGAGGCGCTGCAGATGCTTTCGCGCAATGGCACGCTGCCGCCGACGATCATCCTGACCACCTTCGACGACGACCAGCTGGTGTTGGCCGGCCTCAAGGCTGGCGCCAAGGGCTACCTGCTTAAGGATGTCTCGCTGGAACAATTGGTCGGCGCGATCCGCACCGTCGCCGACGGCGGCTCGCTGGTGCAGCCGGCGGTCACCCAGCGTCTGCTGTCGGGCCTGGAACACATGCGCAACGCGTTCGTCAGCCTGGACCGGCCCGATCCGCTGACCGACCGTGAGACCGAAATCCTGCGGCTGATGGCCAGCGGTTTTTCGAACAAGGAGATCGCCAATTCGCTGGGCGTGGCCGAGGGCACCATCAAGAATCATGTCTCCAACATTCTGTCCAAGCTTGGCGTACGCGATCGCACCCGCGCGGTGCTGAAGGCCTTCGAATTGCAACTGGTTTGATCGGCATCGCCCGGCAGCGTGCAGGTTCGGGTGCGCTCCGCTACACCGGTGTGCGGGATTCGATTCACTGCGGCGCGGTCCGGGCGCCCCCACGCGATGGAGTCGTGGAAAACAGCGCAAGCGGCTCTTGCAGCAATCGCATCACACACACGCAGCGCGCGTAGCGCATGATAGCGGCGCGAAATCCGCTCAAACTCTTGTGCAGGTAGGGATTGCGCAGTCCCCCAACGCCGTGTTGCGCGCTGAATGACACTGTCAGACCGCGCTACCCGTCCCACAACTGACCATCTTTCTCGAAGCCTGCTACGATGACGGCTTGGCTTCACTCAACCCGGCCGTGGGATCGGCCCCGGAGACCTTCTGAATGACCCGTATTATCGAGTTCCTGATCGCCTTAGGGATTGTGGCTGGCCTGTTTGTCGTGGTGGGCTTGGTGTTGCCCTCGGAGCGGCAAATGTCCGAGAGTGTTGAGACAAACCGCAGAATGACGATTGTTTACGATACCGTGAACAGCTTCCGTCGTTTCAAGGATTGGAACCCGCTTGTACTGCGTGACCCGAAGATCCAGTTGAAGCTGGCCGGCCCGGAAGAGGGCAAGGGTGCACGCGTGGAATACAGTTCCGAAGAGGGCTATATCGGCAAGGGCAGCTGGGCAATCAAAAACACCGTCAAGAATCAGCGTGTCGAGATCGCGATCGAAGACCCCACCAAGGGCTACGACAAGGTCACCAATTTCACCCTGGCACCGACCGGCAAGAATAACAAGAACGTCAAGATCACCCAGGACTACAGCGTCAAGTACGGCTGGAACCTGCTCGGTCGCTATGCCGGCTTGTACGTCAGCCGCCACGTGGGCGACGACCTGAAGTTGGGTCTGGCGCGCCTGGCAACTGCACTGGCCACCGTGCCGAATTTCGATTACCGCGCCGAACTGGATGGCAAGCCGGTGTTGAGCGGTCTCAAGATCGTCGATGTGCCGGCCGAAGACCTGTTGGTCGTCACCGCAGGCAACATCGATCGTGACAACGAGACGATCAAGAAGTCGATCAAGGACAATCAGGAGTGGATCAAGCGTGTGATGGACTCCAACGGCCTTGAGGCTGCGGGTCCGGTTCGCATCGTGACCACCGACTTCGCCAGCGACAAGTACGCCTTCGACGTCGTGCAGCCGGTCCGCAAGCGTGCCGGTGGCGCGCCGAAGGCCGGTGGCAAGGCCGATACCGCCAAGGCTGACGCCAAGAAGGACGACGCAGCTGCTGTCGCACCCGTGGATGCGACCCCGGTGGCTGCAACGGGTGAAGAGTTGAAGTTAAACATCCCGTCCGAAGCACCGGTGAAGTACGAGCGGACCAAGGCACACCGTTCCGCCTTTGCGAGCTACGCAGGCCACATGGCCGGCCTGGATGCAGTGCGTAACTCCCTGCGCGCCTGGGCTGCCACCAGTGGCAACGATGTGACCGAGCGTCCGTACGAGTCGTGGAAGGGTGGCGTGGACAAGGCGTTTACGCCGGAAGGTACCTACGACGTCTACTGGGCCATCAAGTAATCGTTCCACAACGATGATGTGATCCAGACGAAAACGCGCCGCAGTCTTGCGGCGCGTTTTTTTTGCGCCGCTGCGCTGCAATGGAACCCGCCTTCATGCCTCTGCTCGAACGTCGTAAGAAACATCCCTCGCTGCTGGCATTCTGTGGCGCATTGCTGGCCGCCATCGCAGTGGGGTTGTCGGCCTATGCCTCGCATGGCGTGGCCGATGCGGTGATGCAATCGCGCCTGCAACTGGCGTCGCTGTACGCATTCGGGCATGGCGCCGTGTTGGCGATTGTCGGCACCACTGAAACGCGTGTGCTCGGTCGGATTGGTCTGTATCTGCTGTTGCTCGGCACGCTGCTGTTTGCCGGCAGTCTGGTTGGCGGCGCCTTGCTGCAGTGGCCGACCAGCCTGGCGCCGATCGGAGGGTTCAGCCTGATGCTGGGCTGGGTGGTGCTGGCGATCGGCGCATTGAGGCGTTGAGCATGCCGCGCCACGCCCGCGGATTCGATGTAGAGGCAGCATTCGCGCATCTGAACCGGCGCGATCGTGCACTGGGTGCGTGGATGAAACGCATCGGCCCGATCGCCCCGCAATCGGGCTGGCGCAAACCGTTCGACCCGGTGGATGCGCTGGCACGCGCGGTTTTGTTTCAGCAACTCAACGGCAAGGCGGCGTCGACGATCGTGGCGCGGGTGGAAGTGGCAATCGATGCGCAGCGGTTGCATGCCGACACGCTCGGCCGTATCGACGACGTGGCGTTGCGTGCGTGCGGCGTCTCAGGCAACAAAGCGCTTGCACTGCGCGATCTTGCGCGCCGCGCGCTGGAAGGAAAAATTCCCTCGTTGCGCAGACTTGCCTTCATGGAAGACGAGGCCATCGTCGATGCGCTGGTGCCGGTGCGCGGCATCGGTCGCTGGACGGTGGAAATGATGCTGATGTTTCGCCTGGGCCGCCCGGATCTGCTGCCCATCGACGACCTGGGCGTGCGCAAGGGTGCCCAACGCGTGGACAAGCAGGAACAGATGCCCACACCGAAGGAGCTGGCCGTGCGTGGCGAACGCTGGGGACCGTATCGCACCTACGCCGCATTCTATCTGTGGAAGATCGCCGACTTCAGCGTGGCGACCAAGGTGCCGACACCCCGCTCGCAAGAGTAGCCATTCGTGCCGATGTGCATGTGGGTTGCCACACGCATTATGCCGCCGACCAACGCCAATGCCACGGTTCGTAGATGATGCCGTACGGGTTGTCGCGTGGATAACTCAGGCGATAGCCGAATCGCTGCGCATTGGCGCTCAGCCAGGCAAAAGCGGGCGTGGCTTCGAACGATTCCTCCACCGGTGGCTGCCCCGGCGTGCCGATATCCAGCGCATCGCCGCTATGGTGTTCGCTGAAACCGGGCGCGGTGTTGACTGCCACTATCTGCGCCACCGTCATACCGCGCGCGAGCTTGCGTTCGAAGATCGCCAGTTGGTAATCGTGGCTGCGATAACCGGACAATGCATCGAGCAGGATGCTGGCGCGCGCGGCATCGGCGCGCATGTTTCGCCACGCACGGCTTGCGCCAGCGCTGAGCCACAGCGGCCGTGCGAAGCGATCGCGCCCGGCAAAGTGCAAGGCAGCAGGTTCGGGTACCAGGC
Source organism: Xanthomonas fragariae (assembly GCF_017603965.1). Classification (NCBI taxonomy): domain Bacteria; kingdom Pseudomonadati; phylum Pseudomonadota; class Gammaproteobacteria; order Lysobacterales; family Lysobacteraceae; genus Xanthomonas; species Xanthomonas fragariae. Next base: position 1,153,014 of record NZ_CP071955.1, read on the forward strand.
TCAGTCCGGTCTGACGCGGATACGCGTCCATGTCGATAGCCAGTTGCGCCAATCGGTGTTGCACGCCATTGACGGGCAGCAGCGTATTCGCGCGATCCGGCCCACGCCTGTGGAGCGTCTCCAACAGCGTCAGGGCCTCATCCAGCCCAGACTCGTGCGCCAATCGCGGGATCAGCGGCATCATGCCCTGGGGCAGATGTGCAGCCAGATAGCGCCCGTCGCGCTTGCGTCGCAGCATCCAATCGGACTGCGCCAACACGCGCGCATCCGCGTTGCCACGCGCACGCAGCAGATCCGCGGGCCACAGTTCGATGTCGCGGGTATTGAACAGCAGGCGTGGTGAATTGCGCATGCATGCAGCTTAGCGGGCGCTGCGTGAGGGCTGCCAGTGCGGTGAGACGCGAATGCTTGCGTGCGCCTAGATGTCTTATGCACTTCGCATTCCCCCCAACGGACATAACACGCTCTAAGAGTGGCTAACAAAACCACTGCGCACCCACCTGGCGAATGCTCGCTACGTTTGTTAGCCATTCTAAATAGGCGACATGTTGATCAGCAATGGCGCGAACATATGCAAAACGATAATGGAACGGGCGCAGAGCCGTTCCGGCGATCAATCACACCTGCTTGTTGTTCAAGCATCTGGCTCTTTGTCTCCCTGAGGTTTCTGCAAGCGCCCTGCCTTGCGCAGTGCATCGCGCAAAACGTATTCGATCTGCGCGTTGAGGCTGCGCAGTTCGTCGTCGGCCCAACGTTGCGCGGCGGCCAGAACATCGGCGTTGATGCGCAGCGGGTAAGCCTTCTTCTCGCTCACGCGTTATTCCCCACGGCCGCTGTGGCCGCGCAGGTGCATGACCACCGAGACGATCAACACGTTGACGCCGATGATCATGCCACTCACCACCGCATAGATGCCGGCGCGGTTGTCGCCGGCCCAATACAGGCATGCGGCGCCGACTAGAATCACCAGGCTGATCAAGGCCCAGCGCAGGCCCAGGCCGCGTGCGCGGTCGTGATCGTCGGCCCCAATGGCGGCCGCGATCGCCAGCGCGGGCAAACCGGAAAGAGCGACGACCAGCGGCACCATGGCATTCATTGCTAGCCTCAATACAGCGAGCCGGCGTTGACCACCGGTTGAGTACCACGATCAGAACACAACACGGTGAGCAGGTTTGAGACCATGTGCGCTTTGCGCTCTTCGTCCAGTTGCACAACACCGTTCTTTTGCAGCTCGGCCAGCGCCATCTCGACCATGCCGACCGCACCGGCGACGATGCGCGTGCGTGCGGCGATCACCGCATTGGCCTGTTGACGTTGCAGCATGGCCTGGGCGATTTCCGGTGCATAGGCGAGGTGGCTGATGCGCGCTTCGATCACATCCACACCGGCCTGGGTCAGGCGCTCGTCCAGATGCCGCTTGAGCTGCTCACTGATTTCGACCGGATGGCTGCGCAGCGAGATCTGATCGTCCTTGTGCTGGTCGTAGGGGTAGCTGGTGGCCATCGCGCGCAGCGCCGCTTCGGACTGGATGTGCACGAAGCTTTCGTAATCGTCCACGTTGTACACGGCCTCCGAGGCATCCAACACCTGCCACACGATCACCGCAGCGATCTCGATCGGGCTGCCATCGAGTTCGTTGACCTTGAGCCGGCCACTTTCGAAATTACGTACGCGCTGGCTGACGCGGCGCTTGGCGTAGAAGGGGCTGTTCCAGCGCAGGCCCGGGTCCTTGACCGTGCCGACATACTTGCCGAACAGGCTCAGCACCGCGGCCTGATTCGGTTCCAGCGTGTACAGGCCGGCCAGCATAAAAATGCCCAGTGCCACCACCAGCAGCGAAGTGAGGAACCCACTCGGCGTCAAACTGATGGCGGCCATTGTGGCAAGCATGAACCAAGCTGTGACCGCGAACGCCGCGCCGGCGGCAAGAATGACAGGGATGCCCCGCAGTGAGCTGATCGGCTTCTCTTTCATGATGCGAGTGTCCTTGGGTAGGTTCAAAAAAGATATCAAAGTGATATCGGTTTTTGCAAGGCCTTTGGTCGGTGGTTGTGGAGAGGGCCCGTTAGAATGGCCGCCCCTTTCCGATCTGGACCGCGCTCAATGACTACTCTCGGCACGCCGTTGTCGCCTTCGGCCACTCGCGTGTTGTTGCTGGGCTCGGGAGAACTGGGCAAGGAAGTGGCGATCGAACTGCAGCGCTTCGGCGTGGAAGTGATCGCCGCCGATCGCTACGCCAACGCACCGGCAATGCAGGTCGCGCACCGCTCGCATGTGCTGGACATGCTCGACCCCGAGGCGTTGCGTGCGCTGATCGCCAAGGAACAGCCGCATCTGATCGTGCCGGAGATCGAGGCGATCCATACCCAGACCCTGGTTGCGCTGGAGCGTGAGCAGGGTCAGAAGGTCATCCCGACCGCACGCGCCACGCGCTTGACCATGGACCGCGAAGGCATCCGTCGCCTGGCTGCCGAAACGCTGGGCTTGCCGACCTCGCCGTATCGCTTTGTCGATAGTGCAGCCGAGTACCGCGATGCGATCGCCGCAGTCGGTCTGCCGTGCGTGGTCAAGCCGGTGATGTCGTCCTCGGGCAAGGGCCAGAGCACTTTGCGTAACGAAGCGGACATCGATGCGGCGTGGGAATATGCGCAGACCGGCGGGCGCGCCGGTGCGGGGCGCTGCATCGTCGAAGGCTTCATCGATTTCGAGTACGAAATCACCTTGCTGACCGTGCGGCATGCCGGCGGCACCTCCTTCTGCGACCCGATCGGGCATTGGCAAAAGGACGGCGACTACCGCGAGAGCTGGCAGCCGCAGCCGATGTCGCTGGCTGCATTGCAGGGTTCGCAAGAGATCGCGCAGGCCATCACCGATGAACTCGGCGGCTGGGGCTTGTTCGGTGTGGAGTTATTCGTCAAAGGCGACGAGGTGTGGTTCAGCGAGGTCTCGCCGCGCCCGCACGACACCGGCCTGGTCACGCTAGTGTCGCAGGAATTAAGCGAATTCGCGCTGCATGCCCGCGCTATTCTCGGCCTGCCGGTTGGCGCCGAACACGGTGGCGTGATTGGTCAGAGCGGCCCGTCCGCATCATGTGCGCTGCTCGCGCATGGTCACGGCGTCCCAGTGTTCGACAACGTCGCCGACGCATTGCGCGACCCGGACACCGCACTGCGATTGTTCGGCAAACCGCGCGTGGACGGTCACCGCCGTGTCGGCGTCACGCTGGCGCGCGCCGACAGCATCGATGCCGCGCGCGCGAAGGCGCGCATGGCCGCTGCGGCATTGCAGATTCAACTGAGCGCCTGAGCACAGCGATCGACATGGGTGCGCCCTAGGAGACAAACATGAACTCCCACTCCAGCGACATGGGCTTTGACGATGCACCTTCAGTCATGTGGCCGAACCGCACGACGGGGAGCCTGACTCTTTGCAGGACGCTTAGCTGGCCGGTGTGGGTAGATCATTTCGGCGACCAGGCAACAAACGAGTCGATGATCGTCAACATGAAAGAGCGTCGGATCGGTCTGGTCCTGCTTTCCAATGAAGAACAGCCAACCCTTCTAGCTCGCCAACGGATTCGATCATGTGTCGCAGCCATCAAGCTACTGCGGTGCCGCCGTTTCAGTCGTCACCTTCATGGCGTTGCGCATAGAAGTCTGCCGCCGCCTCGATCAGGTAGGTATAGCGCTTCACCATCCCTTGCCAGGCCAGCGCCTCCATTTGGTGTTCGGCGGGTAGATCGGGCGGCACCTCGCTGACCTCATCGATCAGCTGGGGCACTTCCTGATTCCACCAGCGCAGCATCAGGTCCGGCCGCGGATGGGTGCGAATCAAGGACTCCACCAGCGATTGCATGGCCGCGAACTGCCGCACCGTGCGGATGCGCTGGCCTTCCAGAAACTGCATGCTCTTCTGTTGCTCGGCCAGCGCCTTTTCCAGCCGAGCCAGCCGCTGGCCGAGGTCCGTGCGTCCTCTGCCGAAAAACCTCATGCGCTTAAGCCACGCCCAGCGCAAGCCGGGGCACTTGCGGCGCTTTCAGCAAGCGCTTTTTGAAGTAGCGGTCCTTGTAGTAAAAAATCTTGTCCGCCAGGATCGGATAGCCCACGCCTTCGATGAAAACGATGGCTTTGTCCGGCGCCAGCCCCTTGACCTCATCCGGATTCATCAACGGGCGCCGATCGAGCACCTCGGTATGGCTGCGGCTGTTGCCTTGGCCGTAGGACTGCGTGCGCTGCCGGCGGCGCACCGTGGTCTCGCCCAGCATCTTCGAATATTCCTCCGCATCGCGCTGTTCGCGCGGGGTGAACACGATTCGCACGCCAAGATTGGTAATCAAGCCGCGCGCCGTGTCGGCGCCATAGACCGATTCTAACTGCGTGATCGACTGGATCACGATCACGATGCGGATGCCGTAGCCGGCCACCCAGCCCACGGCCACCGGTACGATCTCCACCCGGCCCAGCGCCGTGAACTCATCGAGCATGAACATGCACTGGTATTTCAATTCCTTGTTGTGCTCGGGCAATTCGCGGCCATTGAGCTTGATCGCCTGCTCGATGAATAGATTCAACACCTCTTTGGCTTCGATCAGCTTGGCCGGGCTGACCCCCACGTAGATGGACTGGATGGTCTTGCGCAACTTGCTCAGGTCGAAATCGTTGCCGCTGGTGGCCGCGTCCACGATGGGGTTGCTGAAAATATTCAATGGCGCCAGCGCCGTTTCGATGGCGGAGGTGAAGGTCTCCGGCGCCAGGCCGACCAGATTGTTCAGGCTGGTACGCGCATGCGTCCCGAGCATGGACTGCTTGAGCAGTTCGCTCAAGTACTGTTGCAGCGACTGGCCGTGCTTGAGGTGTGCGCCGGCGAGCAGGCGATAGACGCTGCCCAGCGTAGGCAAGCCTGTGTCGAATCCCACGCTCTGATCGGCCACATACTTGTCGAACAGGCACTCACAGGCGGCGACAAAGGTCTTGCGGGCAATTGCCGGCCAGAATGGATTGTCGCCGCTCATGTCCTTGTAAAGCGTGGCAGCGATGGCGACGATGTCGCCGTTGCGGTGGTTCGGGTCCAGCCGCACGTACCACAGCGGATTCCAGCGGTGCGTGCTGCCGTCGTCGCTGAAGGGATCGAACAGATACACCGGGCCGTAGGTGGCACGCTGGCCGGCGGTCTCTTCCCACGCCTCGCGCTTGACGTCCAGGATCACCGCCGATTCCCGCCATTCCAGCAAATTGGGAATGACCACGCTCACGCCTTTGCCGCCACGGGTACTGGCCGCCAGCAACAAGTGCTTGGACTTGCCGATGCGGATGAAGCGGCGGCCGAAGCGACAGGCAATCAGACCATGCGGATCGTCCTTGAGCACATCGTGCCGGGACAAATCGCCGCTGTGCGCCCAGCGTGCATTGCCGTACAACGCCGGCACCTTCGTCCGCAACAGGGCATACACCAGCATGAAGTAGAGCAGGGCAGGCAGGCCGAAGCCGCCGATGCCCGCCAGCTTGATCTTCAGCGCATACGGATGCCATGCGGGCTGATCGACAACCTGCCAATAGCGCCAATAGGTCAGCAATTGGGCCTGCGTGTGTTCTCCGAGCAGGGCCAGCACCAGAAAGCCGGACAGAGACAGCCCGGCCACGGCAACGGGCAGCAACGCGACGACGGCAACAACGAATTTGGTGCGTGAATTCATAGGGAGGGTCTTCCTTGGGAAAGAGGGTGTGCGGGATGCTGCAACGCCTCGCGGTGGTGAACTCGTCGGGCGTGATGCGGTTCGGCGCATGGCTGTCCATGCGGTATTGCCTGGATGATCGTGGGTAACCGGTTACTACGCCATGGCCTGCCCCTGCATCTGCCCTTGCATTTGCGCGGCGCGTTGGGCCTGCATGGCCTGTTCGGCGAGGTTCTGCTGCTCCACCGTTTGCAATTGCTGGCTGGCCTGGGCGACGTCCGGCGCTTGCGTCAGTTGCGGCGCAGCGACTCTCGCCCATAGCTCCCCGTTGGATTGCACCCCGTAGTGCGGCGTTTGGGTCGCGTGGCCCTGCGGCATCCCCAGGTAGATCTTTTCCACTTCGGTCTGGCCCAACTTGCGTGTCTCCACAACGACTTGTGCGGCATGACGGTCCAACTGCGCCGCATCGGGCACGGGCCGGCCCCAGCGTTCATGGACATCGGCGATGGCCTCGCGGGCCTGTGCGAACAGCGCATGGCGCGGATGCGCGGGATGGCGCATGTCCTGGGCCGTGATCGCGACCGGGGCGATGGCGCGGCTTGGCGGCGCCGGTGCATGGGTCGCTTCGCGCGCTCGCCACGTGGCGGCATGTTGCTCGGGCGATTGCGCTAATGCGTGCTGGGGATCGATCCTGAGCACCTTGCCCTTTTGGTCGAACGAGGGCGGCTGCTCATAGGCCAGCAGTTGGCCTTGGTGCTGCTTGAACCCCCTGATGTCGTGGTTGAATCTCATCTCGGCGCCGAGCGCGTCGGTGAACCCGGCCGCCAGCCGTTCCTGCTGCGCGGGGCCGTAGGGCAATGTGTCGCCATTCCTGGGCAGGGTATGGGACTGTTCCAGCGCATTCTTGAACAGGGTATAGCGCCTGTGCAGCGGATGGTCCGGGTGACGGAAGTCGGTGAGGTGCTCGTCCGAACCCGGCGGACGCGTCGGCGGGGTGTAGAGCATCGGCTCGGCGGCTTGAGGTTGTGTGTGGGGGTGCGGCCGGGTGTCCTGGGTGTGGCGCTGTGCGTCGTCGCGTTGCTGCGCCTCCATGGCCTGACGGTGCAGCTGGGCATGCTGCTGCGCGAGGTGGTGTTGCTGCGCGCGCGCGGCCTGCGTGTGCGGTTCCTGCTGCTGCGGTTGCGCCATCCGCGTCTGTTGCTGCCTGTCCACGCTGGCCGGTTTTTCCGTGGCCGGGGCGGTATGGGAGGGCTGCGCCATTGTCTGCCGGTGAGAGGGCGCCAGTTGCGGTGCGTGCTGCTGCGCCTGTTGGATGCGCTGCTGGTGCTGTTGGGCGGCGTGGTCTTGCTGCATGCGCGTGTGCGCATCGACAGCCAGGGGCGGCGTGGAGGCGGCAGCGGAGGAAGAGGACGACGAAGACGTGTCGGCGTGTGTCGATCCGGTGTGGGTGGACGGTGCCGCCGGCAGCGGCGGTGCCACCACGGCATGAGGCGCATGAGGCGCTTGCCGGAAGAACGCTGGCAGCGTGGGGTCGGTCTGTTCGGCCGACACGTGCACCGGGCGCAGCGGATAATGCGCGCGCAGCGCCGCATCACCCAGCTCGGCGCCGGTGCGGCCTTCGCGCATCGCGATGCCGGCCAATGCATCCACATGCACGCGATGCCCAAGCGCCGCCGCCACGGCGGTGGTGTAGAAGGCCTGGTGCTGTTCGGAGCGGTGGATGACGTTCATTGCCGGTGCGCTGTGCACCGTGCGCGGTTGCAGGAAGGGTGTGTCGCTGAGGGTGTTGATGTAATCGGTGAGCAGGTTGCCGTTGCGCACGGCCAGGCCATCGAGCAGGTAGGAACCGCCGATGTCCGAATGCGCGCCGGGATGGACCAGATGGAGCAGGCGCCCGTCGTGCGATTGACCGGGGGGCACGATGTCCTTGACCGGGAACGTATCGCGACGCTCATCGCGGGCGGTGAGTTGCAAGCCCGACACCACCGAAGGCGGCAGGCGGACATCGTGCAGATTCATGTCGCCGGTGGCGACCGGGTCCAGCAAGCCGACGGTCTGCGCGGTGCGGCCGGGCGGCACCAGCGGGGGATGGGTGGGGGTGAGTTTGAGGATTTCGTGGTGCGGGCCCTGTGCGATTTTCATGTCAGTCGGATTCTGGATACCGCGCTCGTGGACCATGCGGGTGAACATGGCCGCAGTGACCGCGCCACGGCTGAAGCCTGTGGACACGATGCTGATTTCGGCCTGCGGGTCTTGTATCTTCCATTTGTTTGCCTGATTGATGAACTCCCAGTACATCTTTTCCATCCGTGGGCCATAGCTATAGCCCAAGGCGCCGTCGAGATTGCGTGTGAAAGCATCGTCCTGGGTGCCCACGCCGGGGACGTAGTAGCCTCTGATGTTGCGAACATTTGCTCTGTTAGCAGCGTACAACTGATCGCTCAAGATCCCGATATTGGTAATGTGCGTAGGGTCTTTGTACTTGTCGTTACCTGTGCCATCAAAACAAGCCACGAACAAACGTGTGTGCGGGTTGTGTTGACCAACCAGCAAGGGCACCTGGAACTGCGCCAACACATGGCGACTATGTGCATATGCGGCCAAGTCTTGCGCAGTCGCCGGGTAGGTTTCCACGTCATCCGGCCACGTCCTTCCATCGTTATGCTCGCTGCCCATTACATGCTCCCTGGCGAAAACGCCATCAGTAGGTTTTGGTGTATGCGAGGATCAGATCATCGCGGAAATTACTATATTCGTTGCCAGGCTTCTGCAACACAGTCGTCTGCACCATCGCCCGCATATACACATTAATGGTGCGGTCGTTCACTTCCAAAATAATGTGGGGGGAGACGTCTGCATGCAGGATCGGTGGCAACTGATCCTGCGGCACATGATGCAGGATCACCTTGTCCTTGAAGATGGCGTCGAGATCGACCAGGGCATGGTGTGCCTGGCCGTCCTTGGAGCGCCACGTCACCTCGGCGGAGGACGGAAAGTGCGGGAAATTGCGGATGCCGATCGTATGGGAATCAAGGTTGTCAGGATAACCATCACCTAGCGACGCCGAGGAGATTTGTTTGACATCGTCGGGATCGTGGGCCTCGTATCTCCCGTCGTACAGCACCTTGCAGCCATAGGTGTCATAACAAACTGCCCCGAACGCATGGTCGGCAAACGGTATCGGCTTGCGTGTATCGATATGCACGGTGTTATGGGCATCGACGGGCATATTGCCGATCAGGTGAATGCCGGACGGATCATTGCCAGGTGTATTCATGCGCGAACATCCAGTGAGAGAGTGGGCGAAGACGGCGGTCAGCAGGACAGGGAGCGCTGCACGGGACGGCGTAAAAAAAGAAAATCGCAAAGCCATGTTTCCACCTGTGGGAAGGGAAAGGCAGCCTACTGCCTGCGAGGTGATCAGGGTGGCGCGGTGCCGGCGTGGCGCCGCTCAAACGCCCTAGCCCGTGAGCGGCCGTTGGCGCCTCGCACAGGGTCGCCATCGTCGCGCATGCCGTTGGCCGTGGGCTTCGGTAATCTGCCCATTGTTTTGTAGGATTTTTCCTACCCTGCCGCGATGCAATCCGGCATCCAGCGCTTGGGCATCGTTGGAAACATGGGTCTCGACCATGCCAGACAGGGGATGCCATGCACGCGATGCCCAAGCGCCGCCGCCACGGCGGTGGTGTAGAAGGCCTGGTGCTGTTCGGAGCGGTGGATGACGTTCATTGCCGGTGCGCTGTGCACCGTGCGCGGTTGCAGGAACGGTGTGTCGCTGAGGGTGTTGATGTAATCGGTGAGCAGATAGCGCAGCGCTGCCGCCGTTTGGCTGTGCCACTTCTAGATAACGTTGCTGGAACAGATCGGCGGCGCGCTGCTGCGGGTCGAAGTCGAATTCGTTGAGCAGCACCAGATCCGGGCGCACACCCGCTGCAGCACTGCAGCGATTTTGCGCGCATGCGTGCTGTCGCCTTGCAGTTCGTGCACCAGGCCACCGGCTTGGTCGGAATAAAGCCAGGTGTTGTAGGTCGCGATGCGCAGCTGGGCCGGCGTGGGCGTGGTGGTGGAGGCGCCGGACGTGGTCTCGGACGAGGGCGCGCGATGGGCGCAAGCAGTGCATAAGGCAGTCAGCGCGAGCAGCAAGAGAGATTTGATCATCGCGGGATTTTTGCATGTGGGATGCGACAAACCGACGTTCCAATCCGGCGGTTCAAGGTGCCGGTGCGTGGGCGGGCAGCAGGCGCCACTGGCGGCCGTCGTAGGCCTCCAGTGCGTTGAAACGGCGCTTGTAATTCATCTTTGCATGGCCCTCGATCCAGTAGCCCAGATATACATGCGCGCGTCGCTCGCGTTGCGCCCATTGGATCTGCTGCAGGATCGCGAATGTGCCAAGACTGCGTGCGGCAGCTTCCGGCGCATAGAACGTGTAGACCGCCGACAAAGCATGCTCGGTGACGTCGGTGACTGCAACAGCGAGCAGGCGGCCAGGCGCGTGGGCGACGGCCGGTTCGCGGATTTCCAGAAAGCGTCCATGCGACCAACCGCCGATCAGGAACTGGTCGAACTCGGTAGCGCCATGCTCGTCCATGCCGCCGCCGGGGTGCCGATGCTTGAGGTACTGGCGATACAGCGCGAGTTGTTCGGCGTTGCGCTCGGCGGCGACCACGCGCACCACCAGGTCTTCGTTGCGCGCCAGACAACGGCGCTGACTGCGGTCGGGGCGGAACGCATCCACCGCAATGCGCACGGGCACGCAGGCGCGGCAATGTTCGCAATGCGGCCGGTAGACCAGATCGCCGGAGCGACGGAATCCCCACGCCAATGCTTGCGGATAGATCGCGCCCAGACGCGGGTCTTGCGGATCCAGCACCAGGTTGCGCGCCTGGCGGTCGGACCAGTAGCCACAGGCATGCTCGCCAGTCTGGAACAGGCGCAGGTCGTCGTGAGTGTCGGCATGGATGGCCATGGCCGCAGGATAACGCCTGCGCGTCGCAGCAGCGGCGACTGTCCGCCGGATGAATACGGCCAACGGTCACGTCAACGCGCGTGCCGGTGGCTCGTTGATGTGGGTGTTGGTGGCAGCGCACGGGGGATCCGGATGCACCACCCACGCGATGCGGCCCATGCAGGTGCCGCGTGTAGTTCTCACAGCTCAGGAGTTTCCCATGACGTCCCGCAAACCTTTCCTCGCATTGGCCGTGCTGGCTGCTCTGTCCAGCAGCGCGGTATTGGCAGCCCCGCCTGCCGTTGGCGATGCGCCGCGTCCTGCCAAGCTCGACAAAAATGGCGATGGCGCGATCGATCGCAGCGAAGCGGTGGCCGGCCCAATGCTGGCCGCGCAGTTCGACACGCTGGACACCGACAAGGACGGCAAGCTCGCGCGCGAGGAGCGCCCGCATCATCGCGGCCCGGGTCCTGACGAACACGGTGAACGCGGCGAATGGCTGAGCAAGCTCGATACCAACAAGGACGACCGCATCGGCCGCGAAGAAGCCAGGGCCGACCCGAAGTTCGCTGCGCGTTTCGATGAGATGGACGTCAACAAGGACGGCTTTGTCGATCGCGCCGACCGTGAACTGCGCATGCAGCAGCATCGCGATGCATGGTTTGCCAAGGCCGATACCGACAAGGACGGCAAGTTGAGCAAGGCCGAGTTCGATGCGGCATCCGAGCAACGTGGCGAACACGGCCCACGTGGCCCGGGCGATCACGGCGATCGCGGCAAGCGTACGATGCCGGCCAAGCCCGCTGCGGGCAAATGAGTTTTTCTAGTCGCTAGAGCACTCTCCGGTCGCACTGCTGCGGCCGGGGCAGCACTCTCGTCATACGCAGCAAGTAAATAGCAACATGCAACAAGGCGCCGATCGACTGACGGCCTCCCGCGCAAGTGGGAGGCCGTTTTTTATGGCTAGTTGCGCTTTTCGGTCGGAACTATTGCGTCAACCATCAGGTCACAGCATTGCCAGCTTCATGGAGCGATGAAGGATGGGCAGCATGACTGCCACCGTGTTCGCCAGCATCGCACCCGGAGCCAACATGCAGCGGTAAGCAACGGCGCACGCGTAGCGCCGTGTCGTTGCGCATCGCGTTCACAGATGGCGATGGCGCTCACTGTGTTCTGTCAGGCGCGCACTATGCGGTCATACCCCTGCTTGTAGCCGGTGCGTCTGCTATGCCCGCTGATGCCCAAAGGCAAGCGTGCGCGCACAGATGGTTGTGCGGCAGTGTTGTCAGCCGCGCTCAGCGCGCCGGCTGAATCCGCACACGCACTTCTTCATCTTCTGCCGCCGGCTGCGCTGAATTCTGCACGGGTGTTTGCTGCAAAGCCGGCTGGGTCGCCGGTGCAACCGGCGCAGGCGCACTGCGATGGCGCATCACCACGAACATGGCGACCGCGCCGATCACCGACAGCAACACCAGACGGATGCGCCAGGCCCAACTGCGCGCGCTGGCGCTCGAGCCTTTTTCGCCCTCGCGGAAGGTGTATTCCACGTTCGGCAGATCGCGACGGGTGGTGTCCAGCAGGCGTGCGTCACGCAGCAGATCGCGTGCGCGCGGCTGGTCGTCGGCATGCACGATCCACACGGTAGGATAGGCCTGCGCGTTGCCCTGTTCGAGATAGCTGAACTGGCCGGTGCGTTTGCTTTCGTAGGAGCGGCCATTGCTCATGCGCACGTCGATGCCGGCTTCGCGCAAGAGATTGGCCACGCCTTCGGCGGTTTCGATACGTTGACTGCTGAAGATCTTGCGCATGCTTAGGGTGTGCCAGCGATTCCCGAACCAGCTGCGCGGTGATTGCGCATGGTCGAGATAAAAAAGAAGAATGGCGAAGATGTCGGGCGCATGCCTAGTCCTTGGCTGGCGCGTGTATCGGGCTGCCGTCGGGCACCACACGGATCAATCCTTCCTGGGTGGTGCTGACGACCAACACGCCATCGCGAGTGAAGAACTGCCCGCGCGCCAGGCCGCGCGACCCTTGCGCGGTGGGGCTGTCAAGCGAATACAGCAGCCAATCGTCGGTGCGGAACGGGCGGTGGAACCACAGCGCATGATCGAGCGAGGCCATCTGCACGTTCGGCGTGTAATAGCTGATGCCATGCGGAAACGTCGACGTCCCCAGCAACTGGAAATCCGACGCGTATGCGAGCAGCACTTGATGCAGGCCGACATCGTCGCCAATCGGATCGTTAAAGCGCAGCCACATCTGCTGGAACGGAGGCCGCTTGGGCGGCTTGAGTTCGTCGCGCGGGAACACGTGACGAAATTCGAACGGGCCGCCGCGCGAGAGCCAGCGTTGTACCTTGGCCGGCAGGTTCGCCAACACCTCAGGAGCCAGCGGCGTGCCGGGTTCGATGTCTTCCGGCGGTGGCACCACCGGCATCGGCGACTGATGCTCCGCGCCGTCTTCGCGTTCCTGAAATGAGGCCGCGCAGAAAAAGATTACCTTGCCGTGCTGGATCGCGGTGACCCGGCGCACCGAAAAACTGCCGCCATCGCGGGTGCGATCGACCTCGTAGACGATCGGCTGATCGATATTGCCGGCGCGCAAAAAATACGCGTGCAACGAGTGCGCCTGCCGGCCGTTTTCGACCGTGGCCTGCGCTGCCGACAGCGCCTGACCAAGCACTTGTCCACCGAACACGTACTTGGTGCCGATGTCGCGGCTCTGGCCGCGAAACAGGTTGTCTTCCAGGCGCTCCAGCGACAGCAGGCTGATCAGTTCGGAGACAACGGGTTCGGCAGTGGCGGACAAGGGGCTGGCCTGAGCGTGCGACGGACCAGGATTATAGCGGTCCGCCCGGTGCTCACCGTGCCGACAGCGTGCTCAGGCCTTGTGCAGACGTGCGGCCAGACCATGCAGCGCGGCTTGCGCATCCGGCGCATACCAGCCGTCGATGAAGCGCTCCAGCTGGATCAGCTCGGGCGCCAGCGCCGCGCGCAGATCGGCGCGGGCAATCGCGCGCGTAGTCAGCATCGGCTGGTGCGGCAGCTGCTGCAGTTCCTGCAGCCACGCCACCGCACGCGCGGTGACCAAGCCGCCATCGACCAACTCATCGACCAGGCCTATTTTGACCGCTTGTTCGGCCGGCAGCAGCTGCCCGGAAATTAGCAAGCGCTCGGCACGGTGCGCACCGACCACGCGGCGCAGCAGGCGCTGGATGCCTTCCGGCGCGGCCAAGCCGACCCGCACTTCGTTCAAGCCGATCGCATAGGGTTCGGCGGTATCGGCACTGCGCGCCATCACCCGGTAGTCGCAGCACAGCGCCAGCACGCAGCCGCCGGCGGGGGCGTGCCCGCCGATGGCCGCAACCACCGGAACGCGGCTATTGGCCAGCGCTTGCGCGGCCTCGAAGAATACCGTCCAACTGGCGAGTAGTGCGGCGCGGTCGGTGCCGTGCGACAGCAGGTGCGGCACATCCATGCCACCGGAAAAAATCCGCTCGCTGCCCGACAGCACGATGCCATCTGTCTCATCGCCGGCCTGCTGCACCGCAACGCTCAACGCCTGGCACAACGCGTTGTCCAGCGCATTGACCGGCGGACGCGCCAGACGGATTTCTCGAAGACGGCCATGGTCTAAGATTTGGATGCTCATTCGGGGCTCCTGGAGGTCGGATCATGATAGAAGGCAGTCAAAGCAGGCGGCGTATGTGCGCACGCGTGGTGTTCGGTGTGTTGGCGGTGGTGGCAAGTACGAGTGTCCCGGCGCAATGCTTGCCGGATTTCAAGAATGGCTGGATCCGTATCCCACCACCCGGCGGCATGGGCATGGCCGCAGGATTCGGGCAGTTCCACAACGGCTGCGCGCAGCCGCTCAAGGTCACCGCGGTCCAGAGCAGCGCGTTCGCCGATGTGTCCTTCCACCAGACCACGCAGACCAATGGCGTCAGTGGCATGCGTGCGGTGCCCGAGCTGGCGTTGCCGGCGGGTAAGTCGGTGGCGCTGGTGCCGGGCGGCCTGCATCTGATGTTGATGGAGGCGAGCGCGCCGCTGCAGGAAGGCGCGCGAGTGCCCGTGACCTTCACCTTCCAGGATGGCCGTGAGATCAAGGCGAGGTTGGAAGCGCGCAAGCGCGCGCCCGGTTCTTGATGGAGAACCAGCTGCAGCGCTGTTTGATCCAACGATCCTGGCCAAGCAGTCGCCTGGCGCGCAGAAGGCGCTGCCGTATCATTCTGCGGTGTCCGGCTCATCATGCTGCAGGCGTGCAATAGTACGAAGTAGCGCAATCGCACCATCGTTCGAAACAAAAGCTGCGGCTCCCGAGAGAGCCGCAGCCGATCTTTAGCGCTGAGAAAAACGCAGCAGCCGGGTCGATAAAACTCAGCGACTGGCCGTGCGCACCGCATCCGGCAACGACGCGCTCTTGCCGGTTTGCGTATCGATCCACACCACCACAACGTTGCCATCCGAATACAGCACGCCCTCATCTTTCTGGTCGAGGATGCGATGGCCGATAGTAATACTGCTGCTGCCCAAACGCTCGACGAACAACTCTATTAATATGTCGTTCGGCCACACTAGCGGGCGTCTGTAGTTGACGTTGGTGGCGGCAACCACCGGTGCGATGCGATCGGTCATCGCCACACCTTCCACGCCGAGCATCCAGCGCACGCGCGCTTCTTCCAGATACGAAATGTATTTGGCGTTGTTGACGTGGCCCATGCTGTCCATATCACGCCAGCGCACGCTGATAGGAATGCGTGCCAGAATCTTGCGTTCGCTCATCAGCTTGCCTTCTTTTTTGCAGTTTTGTGGGTGGCTGACTTGGCGACCTTGGCCACCTTTTCCGGTTTGACCTTGCGCGGCGGGCGCGCATCGGGCTTGTTGGCCATCGCGGCCGGGCGCGTCTGGCGTGCTTGTACCGATGGCAGCATCTTGGCCAGGAATTGCCCGGTGTAGGACGCCTTGTGCGCGGCCACATCTTCCGGCGTGCCGGAGACCAGAATGCTGCCACCGCGATGGCCGCCTTCCGGGCCCAGATCCACGATCCAGTCGGCGGTCTTGATCACATCCAGATTGTGTTCGATCACCACCACCGTGTTGCCTTCGTCGCGCAGCTTGTGCAGCACGCCGAGCAGCGCCTCGATGTCGTGAAAGTGCAGGCCGGTAGTCGGCTCGTCGAGGATGTATAAGGTGCGCCCGGTATCGCGACGCGAGAGTTCCTTCGACAGCTTGACGCGCTGCGCTTCACCACCGGACAGCGTGGTCGCGCTCTGGCCTAGCTTGATGTAACTCAAGCCGACATCGATCAGAGTTTCCAACTTGCGCGCGATCGACGGCACCGGCTCGAACAAGCGCAGCGCATCTTCCACGGTCATCTGCAACACGTCGCTGATATTGAAGCCCTTATAGCGGATCTCCAGCGTTTCGCGGTTGTAGCGCTTGCCGTGGCAAACATCGCAGGGCACGTAGACGTCCGGCAGAAAGTGCATTTCCACCTTGATCAAGCCATCGCCCTGGCACGCCTCGCAGCGGCCACCGCGCACGTTGAAACTGAAACGTCCCGGCGAATAGCCGCGCGCACGCGATTCCGGTACCTGTGCGAACAGTTCGCGCAGCGGCGTAAACATGCCGGTGTAGGTCGCCGGGTTGGAGCGCGGCGTGCGCCCGATCGGCGACTGGTCGATATCCACGACCTTGTCGAACAGATCGAGATTGTGGACCTCGCGATGCGCGGCCACCGGATGCGATGCGCCATTGATTTCGTTGGCGGCCAACGAAAACAACGTGTCGTTGATCAGCGTGGATTTGCCCGACCCGGACACGCCGGTAATGCAGGTCAACAGGCCGGCGGGAATGTCCAGATCGACATTCTTCAAATTGTTGCCGGTCGCCCCGCGCAGATGCAGCATCATCTTCGGGTTGGGCTTGTGGCGCTGCTTGGGAATCTCGATGCGGCGCTTGCCCGACAGGTATTGACCGGTCAACGAGCGGGGCGCATTCAGGATGTCCTGCAGCGTACCTTGGGCGCAGATTTCGCCGCCATGCACACCGGCGCCGGGGCCGATATCCAGCACATAGTCGGCCAGACGGATCGCGTCTTCGTCATGCTCGACCACGATCACGGTGTTGCCCAGATCGCGCAGCCGCGTCAGCGTGCCGAGCAGGCGTTCGTTGTCGCGCTGATGCAGGCCTATCGACGGCTCGTCCAGCACGTACATCACACCGACCAGGCCGGCACCGATCTGGCTGGCCAGGCGAATGCGCTGCGCCTCACCGCCAGACAAGGTGTCGGCCTTGCGCTCCAGGGTCAGGTAATCCAGGCCCACATCGACCAGGAAGCCCAGCCGCTCGCCGATTTCCTTGACGATCTTGCCGGCTATCTCGCCGCGCCAACCTGGCAACGACAAACCACGGAAAAAGCGCAGTGCCTCGTTGACCGGCAACACCACCAACTCGGGCAGTGGGCGATCGGCTACGAACACGTTGCGCGCGGCCCGATTCAGACGCGTACCATTGCACGCAGGACAGGGCTGCTGGCTGACGTACTTGGTCAGCTCTTCGCGCACGGCTGGCGATTCGGTCTCGCGGTAGCGGCGTTCCAGATTCGGCAGGATGCCTTCGAAACGGTGCTTGCGCGAGGTGCGCCCGCCCGCATCGGTAAAGTAGGTGAAGCTGATCACCTCATCGCCGCTGCCGAACAACACGGCCTGACGCACCTTGGCCGGCAAGGTATTCCACCCTGCATCGACGTCGAATTTGTAGTGCTTGGCCAGCGAGGCGATCAGCTGGAAATAATAGGCATTGCGTCGATCCCAACCGCGTACCGCACCGGCCGACAACGACAGCTCCGGATGCACCACGACGCGATCGGGGTCGAAGAACTCGGCTACGCCCAGGCCATCGCAGCTTGGGCAGGCGCCTACCGGTGCGTTGAACGAAAACAGGCGCGGTTCCAGTTCGGGAAGCGAGTAATCGCAGACCGGGCAGCTGTACTTGGACGAGAACAACTGGGGCGCGGCGGCCGGATCGTCCAGCGACTGCACTACCACCATGCCTTCGCCGAGCTTGAGCGCTGTTTCGAAGCTTTCCGCCAATCGTTGCTTGATGTCTTCGCGCGGGCGGAAGCGATCGATCACCGCTTCGATGGTGTGCTTCTGACGCAGAGCCAATGTCGGCACCGCATCGATCTCGTACAACTCGCCATCCACGCGCACGCGCACGAAACCCTGTGCACGCAGTTGCTCGAACACCTGCCCATGCTCGCCCTTGCGGTCGCGGATCACCGGCGCCAGCAGCATGTAGCGCTGCTCGGCATCCAGCGTGAGCATGTGGTCGACCATCTGACTGACGGTCTGCGCTTCCAGCGGGAAGCCGTGGTCCGGGCAACGTGGTTGACCGACGCGCGCGTAAAGCAGACGCAGGTAGTCGTAAATCTCGGTGATCGTGCCGACCGTTGAGCGCGGGTTGTGCGAGGTGGATTTCTGTTCGATCGAAATGGCCGGCGACAAACCTTCGATGTGGTCCAGGTCGGGCTTTTCCATCACGCTGAGGAACTGGCGTGCATACGCCGACAGCGACTCGACGTAGCGACGCTGGCCTTCTGCATAAATGGTGTCGAACGCCAACGACGACTTGCCTGAACCGGACAGGCCGGTGATCACGATCAATTTGTCGCGAGGCAGGTCGAGGTCGATATTCTTTAGGTTGTGCGTCCGCGCGCCGCGGATGCGGATGAAATCCATCGCCATGGGGGATCCGGTGTCGGGCCGGCGAACCGGCGGTGGTGCGAGCGTGCTCAGCGGGAATGAGTTGCAGTCGACCAGCCTACCCGCCGACCCAGGCGAGGGCAATTGCCCCAAATGCCAGTCTGCCGGTGCCCTTGTGGCGGCCGGATGATGCGTTCCATATGGCCTGGTTCGGGGTGGGCCGGGTAATACAGCTTGCGACTTGACCCGAAACAGGCTAGGCCAGTACAATCCCGCCCCTGTTTGCCCCATGGGTAAGGCAGGCGACCATAATAACTACAGAGGAAAACCTGGTCATGTACGCAGTTCTGGTCACTGGCGGTAAGCAATACCGCGTCGCGCAGGGCGAAACGCTCCGCGTGGAAAAGCTCGAAGTCGAAGCCGGCAACGAGATCACGTTCGACACCGTCCTGATGTTGGGCGATAGCGACGGCATCAAGCTGGGCGATGCGCTGAATGGCGCTTCGGTCACCGCCAAGGTTGTGGCCCATGGCCGCGCCGACAAGGTGCGCATCATCAAGTTCCGTCGCCGCAAGCACCACATGAAGCGTCAGGGACACCGTCAGCACTACACCGAAATCGAGATCACCGGCATTGCCGGTGGCGATAAGAAGTAAGGAGAACCAGTCATGGCACATAAAAAGGGCGTAGGTTCCTCGCGCAACGGTCGCGATTCCAACCCGAAGTACCTCGGCGTGAAAATCTTCGGTGGCCAAGCCATCGGCGCCGGCAACATCATCGTGCGTCAGCGCGGCACCCAGTTTCACCCTGGCGCCGGTGTCGGCCTTGGCCGTGACCATACCCTGTTCGCTCTGGTGAACGGCAAAGTGGAGTTCTCGGTCAAGGGTGCGAAGAAGCGTCGTACCGTCAGTGTGGTTGCCGAGGCGTAATCGCCCGCTTCATGCAGGCCGTTCGCACGGTAGCAATGCCATGCGAACGATACGGAAAGCCCCGCTTTTGCGGGGTTTTTCATTTGACGGCCGGGAATCGGGAGTTGGGAATGGGGAATCGGAAAAGCCGGTTCTGCATCCCGTCGCGTTTTTCTGCTGTCGTGCTGGTGAGTGTTCTCGCCGGCAGGAATGGGCCGCTTTTGTTGGCCAATTCCCCATTGCCTATTTTCCAATTCCCGGTTGTAAGCCCATGAAGTTAGTCGACGAAGCAGAAATCTTGGTCACCGCCGGCAATGGCGGCAATGGCTGTGTCGGCTTTCGCCGCGAAAAGTTCATCCCGCTTGGTGGGCCCGATGGCGGTGATGGCGGTAGTGGCGGCAGTGTGTGGATCGTGGCCGACGAGAACGTCAATACGCTGGTCGATTTCCGGCATGAGCGCACCTTCAAGGCGCAGCGTGGCGAGAATGGCATGGGCCGCCAGGCCTACGGCAAGGGCGGCGAAGACCGCATCATCGTGGTGCCGGTCGGTACAGTGGTGATGAACGTGCAGACCGATGAAATCATCGGCGACCTCACCCAGCATGGCGATCGCCTGCTGGTGGCCAAGGGCGGCCAGGGTGGCCTGGGCAACATGCACTTCAAGAGCTCGATCAATCGCGCGCCGCGTCAGTCCACCACCGGCGAAGAAGGCGAGGAGCGTCTGCTCAAGCTGGAGCTGAAGCTGCTGGCCGACGTCGGCCTGCTGGGCTTCCCCAATGCCGGCAAGAGCACGCTGATCCGCGCGGTGTCCTCGGCAACACCGAAGGTGGCCGATTACCCGTTCACCACCTTGTATCCGAATTTGGGCGTGGTCAGTGTCGAGGCGTATCGCAGCTTCGTCATCGCCGACGTGCCGGGCCTGATTGAAGGTGCTGCCGACGGTGCCGGCCTGGGGACGCAATTCCTGCGCCATCTGCAGCGCACGCGTCTGCTGCTGCATCTTGTCGATATTTCGCCAATGGATGGTGGTGTGGAGGCGTCGCCGGTGGATCAGGTGCGCACCATCGAGCGCGAGCTGGAGCGGCATGATCCGGAGTTGCTGGCCAAGCCGCGTTGGCTGGTGCTCAACAAGGCCGACCTGATGTTCGAGGACGAGGCGCGCGCTGCGGCCGAGACGATTGTGGCCGAACTTGGCTGGACCTCGCCGTGGTACCTGGTGTCCGCATTGGGGCGCGATGGCACCTTGCCGATCATGAAGGACGTCATGGCCTTCTTCGACCGTCAGCGTGAGGACGAACTCGAGGCGCGCAATGCCGGCTGAGTGCAGTGGCAGGCACACAAAAAACCCGGCCGAGGCCGGGTTTTTCTATGCCGCTGGAAGCCAGACTTCCAGCGGTGCCGACACCGATGGCTTACGCGGCCTTGATGGCCTTGATGCGAGCGGTCAGGCGACTCTTGTGACGCGCCGCCTTGTTCTTGTGAATCAGGCCACGGGCGCTGAAACGGTCGAGGATAGGCTGAGCAACGGCGAAAGCAGCTTCGGCGCCTGCAGCATCATTGGCGTCAAGGGCCTTGATCACCTTCTTGACGGCGGTGCGCAGCATCGAACGCTGGCCGGTGTTGCGCTCGTTGCGCACGACGGTCTGCTTGGCGCGCTTCTTGGCGGACTTGATATTGGCCACGGTGGTGGTTTCCTGAAAAATCGGTATGGTGGAAAAAGCAAGCGCGAAAGTATGATGGGCCCGGATATGCACGTCAAGTCAGTTGTCAAGAGGGATGTAGCGTGAGCAAGCCCGCAATGTTGAGAGGCCTGCTCTCATTCAGCAGTATGACCATGGTTTCGCGGGTGTTGGGCCTGATCCGCGACCAAGCGATCTCCACTACCTTCGGTGCCAATGCGGTGACCGATGCATTCTGGGTGGCGTTCCGGATTCCCAATTTCCTGCGCCGGTTGTTCGCCGAGGGCTCGTTTGCCACTGCGTTCGTGCCGGTGTTCACCGAAGTCAAGGAAACCCGCCCGCATACCGATCTGCGCGAGCTGATGGCGCGCGTGTCCGGCACGCTCGGCGGCATGCTGCTGGTGATCACCGCACTTGGGCTGATCTTCACTCCGCAACTGGCGTCGGTGTTCTCAGATGGCGCGGCTACCAACCCCGAAAAGTACGGGTTGTTGGTCGATTTGTTGCGGTTGACCTTCCCGTTCCTGCTGTTCGTTTCGCTCACGGCCCTGGCCGGCGGCGCCCTCAATAGTTTCCAGCGCTTTGCGATTCCGGCACTGACGCCGGTGATTCTCAACCTGTGCATGATCGCCGGCGCTTTGTGGTTGGCGCCGCGACTGGAGGTGCCGATCCTGGCACTGGGCTGGGCGGTGCTGGTTGCCGGTGCTCTGCAACTGCTGTTCCAGTTGCCGGCGTTGAAGGGCATCGACCTGTTGACGTTGCCGCGCTGGGGCTGGAATCACCCGGACGTGCGCAAGGTGCTGACCTTGATGATCCCGACCTTGTTCGGTTCGTCGATCGCGCAGATCAACCTGATGCTTGACACGGTGATCGCCGCGCGGCTTGCCGACGGCTCGCAGTCGTGGCTGTCGCTGGCCGATAGATTCCTGGAATTGCCCTTGGGCGTGTTCGGCGTGGCGCTGGGCACGGTGATCCTGCCGGCGCTGGCCCGCCATCACGTCAAGACCGACCGCAGCGCATTCTCCGGTGCGCTGGATTGGGGTTTCCGCACCACGCTGCTGATCGCGATGCCGGCCATGCTGGGCCTGCTGTTGCTGGCCGAGCCGCTGGTGGCTACCTTGTTCCAGTATCGCAAGTTCACCGCGTTCGATACGCGCATGACCGCGATGTCGGTCTACGGCTTGAGCTTCGGCCTGCCGGCTTACGCCATGCTCAAGGTGCTTTTGCCGGCTTTCTACGCACGTCAGGACACGCGCACTCCGGTGCGTGCCGGCGTGGCCGCACTGATCGCCAACATGGTGTTCAACTTCGCGCTGCTGGCGGTGGTCTACCAGATCATGGTGCCGCCCGAGCTCAAGGCGCAGGGCATGATGCAGGCGCTGGGCAAGCAGCCGGGCCTGCATCTGGCACTGGGCATCGCCAGTGCGCTGTCGAGTTATCTCAACCTGGGAATGCTGTGGTACTGGCTGGGCAAGTCCGGCGTGTATCAGCGGCGGCCGGGCTGGGGCGGCTATGCGCTGCGCCTGCTGCTGGCCTGCGCGGTGATGGTGGTGGTGCTGTTGGGTCTGCTGTGGTGGTTGCCCTCGTTTACGCACATGGACAAGTGGGATCGCATTGGCTGGCTGGCAGTGCTGGTCGGCAGCGGTGGGCTGACCTATCTGGTGGCGCAGGTAGGATTGGGATTGCGACCGCGGCATTTGCGCGAGGGGTAAGGGATGGATAGGGCGCCTGCCGGACTTGGCAGAGTAAGTGGCAGAACCGCCTGCGCTGTACGGAGTTCTGCCTTCGCGCAGCCGAATGTTCGCTGCCACCTGCCAAGCGCTGCCCGCTCCTGAGCGCGCGCCCATGCGGGTTGACAGGCACGGCTATACTTGCAGGTTATGTATCAGTGAGGGTCGGCCGGCAGGCCGGCATCTGTTTGGATCGAGCAATGAGCAGGCTGTTTAGAGACGTCGAGGGCGGGACATTGTTCCCGCGCGGAAGCGTGGTCTGTATCGGCGCCTTCGATGGCCTGCATCTGGGGCATCGGACGTTGGTGCAACACGCAGTCGCGCGCGCGCGCGCGCTGGGCGTGCCGGCGGTGGCGGTGAGCTTCGAGCCGTTGCCGCGGGAGTTTTTTGCCTCGGTCGCGCCGCCGCCGCGGCTGACCCTGGCCCGCGCCAAGATCAAAGGGCTGTATGACTTCGGCGCCGACAGCGTTGGCATGATCCGTTTCGACGGCCGCTTGTCGGCGATGAGCGCGGAAGACTTTGTGCGATTGGCGCTGGTCGGTCGGCTGTGCGCGCGCGAAGTATGGATCGGCCCGGAGTTTCGCTTCGGCCATCGGCGCGGCGGCGATATTGCGTTGCTGCGTACCCTCGGCGATCAGCACGGCTTTGTGGCCGGCGAAATCGCGCCGGTGCATCTGTGGGGGGAGCGCATTTCTGCGACGCGGATTCGCGAGCTGCTGGGTGCCGGCGAGTTTGCGCATGCTGGCAAATTGCTCGGCCGCCCGTATGCCATCGGCGGACGAGTGGTGCGTGGCAAACAACTCGGCTGCACGCTGGGCTACCCGACTGCCAACTTGCGCTTTCAGCGCACCCCGGCTTTGTCTGGCATCTATGCGACCTGGGTGCACGGGATGGCCGAGCAGCCTTGGCCATCGGTATCGAGCTTTGGCACCCGGCCCACGGTCGCTGGTGTGGAGCCGCTGCTGGAAGCGCACCTGTTCGATTTCCAGGGCGATCTGTATGGCCGGCATATCGAAGTCGAATTCGTTGCCAAGCTGCGCGACGAAGAAAAGTTCGATGGCCTGGACGCGTTGACCGTGCAGATGCATCGCGATGCCGAGCAGGCACGTGCTGTACTTGATGCCGGTCCCTCGCAAGAGCCTGCACATAATAAAAATGCGAGCTCCTCGCAAACGTCTGCACACTTAAGTGCAGGCACTTCAGACAACGCAGCGCAACGGTAGAGACCTGTGACCCAAGACTACAAAGCCACTCTCCATCTGCCCGCGACGGAATTCCCGATGCGCGGCGACCTGCCCAAGCGCGAGCCGGCGATACTGGAGCGCTGGGAGCGTGAGGGCCTGTACGCGCAACTGCGCGCCAATGCCACAGGGCGCCCGCTGTTCGTGCTGCACGACGGCCCGCCGTATGCCAACGGCCAGATTCATCTGGGCCATGCAGTCAACAAGATCCTGAAGGACATCATCGTCAAGTCGAAGTATTTGGCTGGCTTCGATGCGCCCTACATTCCTGGCTGGGATTGCCATGGCCTGCCGATCGAAATCGCGATCGAGAAGAAGTACGGGAAGGTCGGGGTAAAGCTGGATGCGGCGGAATTTCGCCAGAAGTGCCGCCAATACGCGACCGAGCAGATCGATCTGCAGCGGCGCGATTTCAAGCGCCTAGGCGTGATCGGCGATTGGGACAACCCTTATAAGACGCTCGATTTCCGCTTCGAAGCCAATGAGATTCGCGCGCTCGCCAAGGTCGTCGACAACGGCCACCTGACCCGGGGCGTCAAGCCGGTGCACTGGTGTTTCGATTGCGGTTCGGCACTGGCTGAGGCCGAGATCGAATACGCCGACAAGGTGTCGCCGACGGCGGATATCGCCTACCCGGCGCGCGATCCGGCTGCCGTCGCTGCTGCGTTCGGCGCGATGCTACCGGCAGGCGTAAGCGTAGCGGTGCCGATCTGGACTACCACGCCGTGGACGCTGCCAGCCTCGCTGGCGGTGAGCGTGGGTGCGGAACTGGATTACGTGCTGGTCGAAGGCCCGGCCGACCGCGGCCAGCCGCGCTGGCTGGTGATCGCCGAGGCCTTGGCCGGCAAGGCGCTCGGGCGCTACGGTGTAGAGACGGTGGTGATGCACGGCCATGCCAAGGGCGCGGCGCTGGAGCAGATGCTGCTGAATCACCCGTTCTATGCCGAGCGCGAAATCCCGCTGCTGCTGGGCGATCACGTGTCGGCCGAAGACGGTACCGGCGCGGTGCATACCGCACCTGGTCACGGTCAGGAGGACTACCAGGTCTCCAGGCAGTACGGCCTGCTGGAGCGCTACGGTGCTGCGCAGATCAACCCGGTGGACGGACGCGGCGTGTATCTACCGTCGACGCCGCCGCTGGGCGACACCGTGCTGGCCGGGCTGCATATCTGGAAGGCCAACGACATCATCATCGAGGCGTTGCGCGACACCGGCGTGGTGTTGGCGGCCAGCAGGATGGAACACAGCTACCCGCATTGCTGGCGCCACAAGACGCCGATCGCGTTCCGCGCCACGCCGCAGTGGTTCATCTCGATGGAACAGGCCAATCTGCGCGCCGATGCGCTTAAGGCCATCGAAGGCGTGCACTGGTATCCTTCCTGGGGCCAGGCGCGCATCGCCGGAATGGTCGACGGGCGCCCGGACTGGACCGTCTCGCGGCAACGCACCTGGGGCGTGCCGATCGCCTTGTTCGTGCATCGCGAAACCGGCGAGCCGCATCCGCGCAGCACCGAGCTGCTGCGCCAGGTTGCCGACCGGGTGGAGCTGGGCGGCGTGGACGTGTGGTACACGCTGGATGCGGCCGAACTGCTGGGCGACGAAGCGGCCGATTACGACAAGATCACCGACATCCTGGATGTGTGGTTCGACTCGGGTGTAACGCACGAAGCGGTGCTGGTCGACCGCGGCCTGCCCAAGCCGGCCGACCTGTATCTGGAAGGTTCCGATCAGCATCGCGGCTGGTTCCAGTCCTCGCTGCTGACCGGCGTGGCGATGGACAAGGTGGCGCCGTACAAGCAGTGCCTCACCCACGGCTTTACCGTGGACGCGCATGGTCGCAAGATGTCCAAGTCGGATAAAAACGGCATCGAGCCGCAGGAGATCATGAAGACCCTGGGCGCGGACATCCTGCGCCTGTGGATCGCCTCGGCCGACTACAGCAACGAAATGTCGCTGTCGCAGGAGATCCTCAAGCGCAATGCCGATGCGTATCGCCGTCTGCGTAATACTGCGCGCTTTCTGCTCGGCAATCTGCATGGGTTCGATCCGCTGCAGCATCAGGTGGCGCTGGACGACATGGTGCCGCTGGATCGCTGGATCGTGCATCGTGCGCACGAACTGCAGGAGAAGATCGCCGCCGCGTATGCGCGCTACGACTTGGCCGAAATCATGCAGGCCCTGCTGAACTTCTGCAGCGTGGATCTGGGTTCGCTGTATCTGGACGTGACCAAGGACCGTCTGTACACGATGGCCGAGGATGCACGCGGCCGCCGTTCGGCGCAGAGCGCGATGTACCACGTGGCCGAAGCGTTCGTGCGCTGGATCGCGCCTGTGCTGAGCTTCACGGCCGAAGAACTTTGGGGCTACCTGCCGGGCAAGCATGCCGAAAATGTGCTGTTCGTGACATGGTACGACGGCCTTGCGCCGTTGCCAGCCAATGCCGCGCTGACCATTGCCGACTTCGACAAGCTGCTGGCCTTGCGCGAGCAGGTGGCCAAGGTGTTGGAGCCGATGCGTGCCAACGGCGCAATCGGCGCAGCACTGGAAGCGGAGATCACCGTGGCCGTCGATGCCCAGACCGCTGCACGCTGGCAGCCGTTGGCCGAAGAGCTGCGTTTTTTGTTCATCAGTGGCGACGTCAGCGTGATCGCAGCCAGCACCGACGACATCTTCGTCAGCGCGCAGCCGACCGCCAAGGCCAAGTGCGTACGCTGCTGGCACCACCAGGCCAGCGTGGGTAGCGATCTGCGTCATCGGGAACTGTGCAGCCGCTGCGTCAGCAACATCGAAGGCCCTGGCGAGGAGCGTCGCTGGTTCTGATCCTCTAATTTCTTCTCACGCGAGCGAGAGAAGATGGCGCGAAGTGCCGGATGAGGGCGTGCGATGGCGCATCCGGCTGTGCTTACCCATCCGCCCTTCGGGCAGCCTTTCCCGTCCCCGGAACAAGGAACAGCAAGGTGATTTCATGACCGCAAGACCCAAACCCTCCGCCCTGATCTGGCTGCTGTTGTCGGCGCTCGTGGTCGGGCTGGACCAGTGGAGCAAGGCCTGGGTGCTGTCCAGCCTGCCCGAGTACACCCCGGTTCCGGTCATCGGCGGGTTTTGGAACTGGTACCGCACCTACAACACCGGTGCAGCCTTCAGCTTTCTGAGCGATGCCGGTGGCTGGCAGTTGTGGTTCTTCACCGCTCTGGCGGTGGGCGTCAGCGGCTTGCTGGCGTTCTGGCTGTCGTGCACGGCGCGCGGTGAATGGCGCAGCGCGCTGCCGTACGCGCTGGTGATCGGCGGGGCGATCGGTAACGTGATCGACCGGCTGATGCACGGCCACGTGGTCGATTTCATCCAGTGGTACATCGGCAGCCACACCTGGCCGTCGTTCAATATCGCCGACTCGGCGATCGTGGGCGGCGCTATCGGCATTGCAGTGTTCAGTTTGTTCGATACGTCCGGAAAGCGGGAATCGGGGATTAGGAATTAGGAATCGACGCTGAAGTGGTCTAGCGGGCGATCGCCGCCCGGTCCGGTTCCTGTTTCCCCATTCCCGTAGAATGCCTGCCATGCATGTTCTGCTCGCTAATCCCCGTGGTTTTTGTGCCGGTGTCGACCGTGCGATCGAGATCGTCAAGCGCGCGATCGAGACGCTTGGCGCGCCGATCTATGTGCGCCACGAAGTCGTGCACAACCGCTTTGTGGTCGACGATCTCAAGCAGCGCGGCGCGATCTTCGTCGAGGAACTGGACGAGGTGCCCGACAAGGCAACGGTGATCTTCAGCGCGCATGGTGTCTCGCAAGCGGTGCGCCAGGAAGCCGAGCAGCGAGGGCTCAAGGTGTTCGATGCCACCTGTCCGTTGGTGACCAAGGTGCATTTCGAGGTCGCGCGGCATTGCCGGGCCGGTCGCGACGTGGTGCTGATCGGCCACGCGGGGCATCCGGAAGTGGAAGGCACAATGGGGCAGTGGAGCCGCGAGCGCGGCCCGGGCACGATCTATCTGGTCGAGGACATAGAGCAGGTGGCCACGTTGCAGATCCGCCAGCCTGACAACCTGGCCTACACCACCCAGACCACGCTGTCGGTGGACGACACCATGGGCATCATCGAGGTCTTGCGTGCGCGCTACCCGGCGATGCAGGGACCACGCCACGACGATATCTGCTACGCCACCCAGAATCGTCAGGACGCGGTGCGCGATCTGGCGCGCCAATGCGATCTGGTGTTGGTGGTCGGCTCGCCCAATAGCTCCAATTCCAACCGTCTCAGCGAGCTGGCCCGGCGCGACGGGGTGGAGTCCTACCTGATCGACAATGCCAGCGAGATCGACCCGGCCTGGATCGTCGGCAAGCAGCGCATCGGTCTGACCGCTGGCGCCTCCGCGCCGCAGGTGTTGGTAGATGGTGTGCTGGCGCGGCTGCGCGAACTGGGTGCCGAAGGCGTGTCCGAACTAGAAGGCGAGCCCGAATCGATGGTATTTGCGCTTCCCAGGGAACTGCGGCTGCGTCTGGTCAGCTGAAAACGGGCGCTCCGGGCTGGCTGAGTCAGTGTCGAGTGCATGCGGCAACTCTGGGCGTTCCGCAGCTGCAGGTGGCCATCATTCGCCGGCCGCAGCCACGGGCCCGAGGCCGGAACGCGCAGTTCGCCGCCTGGTGGCGATTGACCGGGCACCGGCTCCGCTCCTACAATTGACGGCTGGCCGGAATAGCTCAGTTGGTAGAGCGGCGCATTCGTAATGCGTAGGTCGTAGGTTCGATTCCTATTTCCGGCACCATCGGTTCAACACTGGGTCGACCATTGGTCGGCCCAGTTGCGTTTTGGGCCTGTGCACGCACACCTCGGCGCAGGCGCAGCCATGCCATATACGCCGCACATCACGCAGGCCGCAAACGATGGCTACAGCTGCATCTGCCCCGCCCCGCGCAGCGCTGCGACAACATGTCGCACAGTTTTGCGCGCATGAATTGCGACAGATCATTGCCGATGGGTTTCGTGCAGGTGCAGCAAAGTCTAAAATCAAGGAGCTAACTCGTGATCTTGTGTCTGCGTGGCCGCCTTCCTCCAAAAAGTGCGCCGTCAGGACGAGTCCACATGGATACGATGAACGAGGCTGGCGTTCCTTCGCATTTGGATCGACCGATGATTCCGCTGAAATATCTCAGGCGTTTACTTCGTCCAGGCCTGATGCTGCCGTCCCTACTGTTGGCAGGCTGCAACTCGGCCATTCTCAATCCGAAAGGCCAGGTCGGCCACGACGAGAAACAACTGCTGATCACCTCAGTGGTGTTGATGCTGATCGTGGTCATTCCTGTGATCGTGATGGCGATTACGTTCGCGTGGAAATATCGCGCATCGAACACGAAGGCGCGCTACGAACCGGACTGGTCGCACTCCACCGCCATTGAAGTTGTGGTGTGGTCGATCCCTTGCGTGATCATCCTGGTGCTGGCGGTGCTGACCTGGCGCTCCTCACACGCGCTGGACCCGTACCGGCCGCTGGATTCGCACGTCAAGCCCATCAACATCGAAGCGGTGTCGCTGGACTGGAAGTGGATGTTCATCTATCCAGATCAGGGCATTGCGACCGTCAACGAGATCGCGTTCCCGGTGCACACGCCGCTAAACTTCAAGATCACCTCCGATACAGTGATGAACACGTTCTTCATCCCGCAGCTGGGCACCATGATCTACGCGATGGCGGGCATGGAAACCAAGCTGCATCTGATCGCCAATGAGCCGGGCGAATACTTCGGCCTGTCGACCAATTACAGCGGTCACGGCTTTTCGAAGATGAGCTTCAAGGCGCATGCCACCGATCAGGCTGGCTTCGATGCATGGATCGCTCAGGTCAAGGCATCGCCGAAGGCATTGGACGCCACCGAGTACCAGATGCTGGCCGCCAATCGCAACGATAAAGAACAGTATCCGGTTACCTACTACGCGTCGGTGCAGGACGGTATGTTCCGATCGCTGATAGGCAAATACATGAACGGCCCGGGTCACCATCCGGAAGGCCACGGCGAAGAAGGCCACGGCGATCATCGGGCATCGGCTGTAGAGCCGGTTGCCATGTGCACTTCTGGAGAAAAGTGATGCTAGGCAAACTTACGCTCGAGGCGGTTCCTTACCACGAGCCGATCATTATGGCTGCTCTCGGTGGCGCCAGCCTGCTCGGCCTGATCGTCGCGGGCGCCGTCACCAAGTACAAGCTCTGGGGCTATCTGTGGAAGGAGTGGTTCACCTCGGTGGATCACAAGCGCATCGGTGTGATGTACATCATCGTGGCGCTAGTCATGTTGCTGCGCGGCTTCGCCGATGCGGCGATGATGCGCACCCAGCAGGCGATCGCCCACGGCGGCAACGAAGGCATCTTTCCGCCGCATCACTACGATCAGATCTTCACCGCGCACGGCGTGATCATGATCTTCTTCATGGCCATGCCGTTCATGACCGGCCTGTTGAACGTGATCGTGCCGCTGCAGATCGGCGCACGCGATGTGGCGTTCCCGTTCTTGAATTCGCTGAGCTTCTGGCTGTTCGTGGCCGGTGCGGCGTTGATCAACCTCTCGCTGGGCGTCGGTGAATTCGCGCAGACCGGTTGGTTGGCCTATCCGCCATTGTCGGGGCTGGAATACAGTCCAGGTGTCGGTGTGGACTACTACATCTGGGCGTTGCAGGTCTCAGGGTTAGGCACGTTGCTGACCGGCATCAACTTCTTCGTCACGATCATGCGGATGCGCGCACCTGGCATGACCCTGATGCGGATGCCGATCTTCACCTGGACCGCGTTGATCACCAACATCCTGATCATCGCGGCATTCCCGATCCTGACCGTGGCGCTGGCGCTGCTGGGTGCCGACCGTTATCTGGGTACGCACTTCTTCACTAACGACGGTGGCGGCAACGCCATGATGTACGTCAATCTGATCTGGATCTGGGGTCACCCGGAAGTGTATATCCTGATCCTGCCGGCGTTCGGCATCTTCTCCGAGCTGATCGCGACCTATAGCCGCAAGCGTCTGTTTGGCTACACCTCGATGGTGTACGCCACCTCGTGCATCGGCGTTCTGTCGTTCGTGGTGTGGTTGCACCACTTCTTCACCATGGGCTCGGGTGCCAACGTCAATGCCTTCTTCGGCATCACGACGATGATCATCTCGATCCCGACCGGGGTGAAGATCTTCAACTGGCTGTTCACCATGTTCCGCGGTCGCGTGCACATGACAGCGCCGGTGTTGTGGACGATCGGGTTCATCATCACCTTCAGCATCGGCGGCATGACCGGCGTGATGTTGGCGATTCCGGCCGTGGACTTCGTGCTGCACAACAGCCTGTTCCTGATCGCGCATTTCCATAACGTGATCATTGGTGGCGTGGTGTTCGGTTACCTGGCAGGTCTGACCTACTGGTTCCCGAAGGCGTTCGGTTTCAGGCTTAACGAGAAGCTGGGCAAGGCTTCGTTCTGGTGCTGGATCATCGGTTTCTTCGTGGCCTTCATGCCGCTGTACGTGCTCGGTTTCATGGGCATGACCCGCCGCATGAACACCTACAACCATCCAGAGTGGGCACCTTGGCTCATCGTGGCTGCGGTGGGTGCAGCGATCATCGGTACCGGTATCTTCCTTAATCTGGTGCAGATCGCTTACAGCGTCTGGAAGCGTAAGGAGCACGTGGATCACACCGGCGATCCGTGGGATGGCCGCACGCTGGAGTGGGCAACCTCTTCGCCGCCGCCGTTCTACAATTTCGCCGTGCTGCCGCACATCGACGACCGCGATCAGTTCTGGTCCGATAAGCAGAACGGCAAGGGTTGGGTGCGACCGTCCAGGTACGAGCCGATCCATATGCCGCGTAATACCGGTGCAGGTGTCTATATAGGTGCCTTCAGCGTGCTGCTGGGCTTCGGTCTGATCTGGCACATCTGGTGGCTGGCCATCATCGGCCTGGTGGGCATGATCGGCAGCTTCATCGCACGGACGTTCGATGACGACATCGATTACTGGGTGCCGGTCGACGAAGTGGAGCGCATCGAAAACGCACGTTTCGCCCTGCTCGAACGGCAACAGGCGGCGCAGGCCGCGAAGGTGGTATGACCATGGCTTCCTCGACCACGCTTGATCACGCCGCCCACGCGGGCGGCCACGATCACGATCACGAACATCACGATGCCGGTGGCAACACCGTCTTCGGGTTCTGGGTCTATCTGATGAGCGACTGCTTGCTGTTTGCCGGTCTGTTCGCCACTTACGCAGTGCTCTCAGGCGCCACGGTGGATGGACCGACCGCCAAGGAGCTGTTCGATCTGAAGTTCGTGCTGGTGGAAACCTTCCTGCTGTTGTTCAGCAGTTTGAGCTTCGGCGTTGCGATGATCTCGGCGCACAAGCGCAATATGACCGGGCTATATGCCTGGTTAGGCGTCACCGCGCTGCTGGGTATCGGCTTTCTGTGCATGGAAGTCTATGAGTTCAATCACCTGATCCACGAAGGTGCCGGTCCGGGGCGTAGTGCATTCCTGTCGGCCTTCTTCACCCTGGTGGGCACGCATGGATTGCACGTGACTTCCGGCCTGCTGTGGATGGCGGTGCTGGTGATCCAGATCTCCAAGAACGGCCTGACTTCGCGCAACAGCACGCGTCTGGCTTGCCTGAGCCTGTTCTGGCACTTCTTGGACATCATCTGGATCGGTGTGTTCACCGTCGTCTATCTGTTGGGAGCGCTGTAATGGCCAATTGCCACCACACCGAAACCGCTGCCGACGCGCATGCAGGCGGCTTGAAGTCCTATCTGACCGGCTTTGTGATGGCCGTGATACTCACTGCCATCCCATTTGCGATGGTGATGAGTGGAGCGTTCTCCAGGAGCGTTACCGTTATCGTGATCTCTCTGATGGCCGCCGTACAGATGCTGGTGCACATGGTGTATTTCCTGCATATGGATCGCTCGCCCGAGCAGCGTTCCAACGTGCAGGTGGGCCTGTTCTCGCTGCTGATCATCGGCATCGTGATCGTTGGCTCGCTGTGGGTCCTGCACAACATGAACGTCAACATGATGCATTGAGACGGGGCCACGCTAAGAGCGGCTAACAATAACGACTGCGCCGCCGCCAGGCGGACGCGCCGGTGCTCGGAATCGGCATGTACCACGCGTACACTCCGGTTTCCTCCGCGCCGTCCGCACCCAACTGACGACTGCTCGCTATGTTTTGTTAGCCGCTCTAAATCCAAGCATGCTGGATCAAAGAAGGCCGCCAAGTGAATGGCGGCTTTTTTGCGGATGAATCGCCTGCGACATGACCAATGGCATACGGGGAAGCACTGGCGGGCGCTTAGCATCATGGGCTTGCCTGTTCCAGGTCACTGCGGAGTTGCGATGAAAATGCCGACCTTGTTGTCCGTGTCGTTGCTGGCGGCGTTGTCGTTGCCCGCAGCCGCGCACACCGCACCGCCACAAGATGTGCCATTTGAAGGCACCTTGAAGATCGATGTCGATGCCACCGATCTGGCGCACCGCATCTTCAAGGTCAAGACCACCATGCCGGCCAAGCCGGGTCCGATGACACTGCTGTATCCACAGTGGATTCCCGGCGATCACTCGCCGACCGGGCCGATCGACAAGCTTGCCGGTCTGGTGATCAAGGTCGATGGCAAGGTGGTGCCATGGACTCGCGATCAGTTCGACGTGTACGCCTTCAAGATCGATGTGTCGCAGGGTGCCACCGAGCTGGTGGCCGAGTTCGAGTTTCTCTCGCCGCAGGCCCACAATCAGGGCCGGGTGATGATGACGCCGGAGATGCTCAACCTGCAGTGGAACACCGCTGCGCTCTATCCGGCCGGTTACTTGGCACGCAACATTAAGGCGCAGGCCAGCGTCACGCTGCCGGCCGGCTGGAGCTATGCCACCGCATTGGAAACCGACCACCGCGTCGGCGACACGGTGACCTTCAAGCCGATCGATTTCGACGACCTAGTCGACTCGCCGATGTTCGCCGGCAAGTACTACAAGCGAGTGGAGCTGAGCACCGCAAAGCAGCCTGTGTACCTCAACGTGTTCGCCGACGAAGCCAAGTCGCTGGAGGCCAAGCCCGAACAGATCAAGGCGCATGCGTCCCTGGTGCAGCAGATGGACAAGCTGTACGGCGCACGCCATTTCGACCATTACGAATTTCTGCTCGCGCTGACCAAGAGGTTGGGTGGCATCGGCCTGGAGCACCACCGTTCCAGCGAAAACAGTGGCCCGCCGAATTACTTCACCGAGTGGGACAAGAGCTGGACCGGGCGCGACCTGCTTGCACACGAGTTCAACCATTCCTGGAACGGCAAATACCGCCGTGGCACCGACCTGTATACGCCGAATTTCAACGTGCCGATGGGCGACAGCCTATTGTGGTTGTATGAAGGCCAGACCCAGTTCTGGGGTGAAGTGATGGCTGCGCGGTCGGGCCTGTGGACGCAGGACCAGGCACGCGAGATTTTGGCAGTCGTCGTTGCGACCTACGAGCGCGGTCGCCCCGGGATGGCCTGGCGCACTGTTCAGGACACTACCAACGACCCGGCTATGTCGATGCGCCGCCCGAAGGCGTATCGCAGCTACCAGATGAGCGAGGATTACTACGCCGGTGGCCAGATGATGTGGCTGGAAGTGGACAGCAAGCTGCGTCAGCTGACCAACAACAAGCGCTCCATCGACGACTTCGGCAAAGCGTTTTTCGGCATGAAGAACGGCGATTGGGGTGTCAATCCGTACACCTTCGACGACATCGTCGCCACGCTCAACGACGTGGCCGCGTACGACTGGGCGAGCCTGCTGCGCAGCCGCATGGGCGGGCACGGCTCCTTGAGCGGCGGCATCGAAGCCAACGGCTGGAAGCTGGTCTACAACGAGGAGCCGAACCTTGCCACCAAGGCCGACGAGAGCGACGACAACGACGCCAGCCTGACCTATTCGCTTGGCGTGTCTTTGAAAGCCTCGGGCGATATCAATGATGTGCTGTGGGACAGCCCGGCGTTCAATGCAGGCCTGATCAATGGCAATACGATCGTCGCAGTCAACGGTCGCGCCTTCAGTGTCGAAGTCATCAAGGACGCAATCAAAGCCGCCGAGGACACCACCACGCCGATCGAATTTCTGGTCAAACGTCTGGATCGCTACGACAACGTGCGCATCGATTACCACGGCGGGCTGTCGTATCCGCATCTAGAGCGTATTGCCGGCAAGCCGGATCGCTTGAGCGAATTGTACAAGGCACGTTGATGGATGATTCCCCCGTTCTTGAGAGGTGAGCGGTGAGTGTGTTGCATGGTCGGTCGTGATCGATCATGCAGCTTCCGATGCGTTGGTTGTCGTAGATAGCGATGTCGACTCATCCAACGAAAGGCATTGCGCTAGCCACGTGTTTCGACGTCGTTGATGTGTCCCACGTAGAGCGCCGTGGTTGAAGTGCACAGCTGCAAGTCATCCAGCAGCGCTGTCAGCCTGGACGAATCCCGGATCCCGCCAGCGTCGCGCATCCTGAGACCAACGGCGGCTATCCTGTCGTTCCAGAATCGATTTGGCTAGATGACGATGGCGAAGGCGAAAACGGCCTATGTCTGCGGCGAGTGCGGCGCCGAGTACAACAAATGGCAGGGCCAATGCACCGAATGCGGTGTATGGAACACGCTCAGCGAAATCGTGCTCGAAAGCGCGACGCCTGGCAGCAAGGCATCGCCAGCGGCATCGCGGCGTAGCGGCTGGGCCGGTAAGGCCGAGGCACCCAAGATCACCGCGCTCAAAGATGTGCAGCAGTCCGAGCAGGCGCGTGTGTCCACAGGCATCGGCGAGTTCGATCGGGTGCTGGGCGGTGGGCTGGTCGAAGGTGCGGTGGTGCTGATCGGTGGCGACCCCGGCATCGGCAAGTCGACGTTGTTGCTGCAGGCGTTGGCAAGCATGGCCGGCACGTTGCCGGTGTTGTACGTCACCGGCGAGGAATCGCTGGCGCAGGTCGCCGGGCGTGCGGTGCGCCTGGATCTGCCATTGGAAGGTTTGAATGCACTGGCCGAAACTGGAATCGAAAACATCCTGCAGCACGCCAGCGTGGCGCGGCCGAAGTTGATCGTGGCCGATTCGGTGCAGACGCTGTGGACCGAATCGCTGACCGCAGCGCCCGGTTCGGTCAGCCAGGTGCGCGAGAGCGCGGCACGGCTTGTGCGCTATGCCAAGGAGACCGGCACTGCCGTGTTTCTGGTCGGCCATGTCACCAAGGAAGGTGGTATCGCCGGCCCGCGCGTGCTCGAGCACATGGTCGATGCGGTGCTGTATTTCGAAGGTGAGAGTGGGAGCCGGTTTCGGTTGTTGCGCGCTTTCAAGAACCGCTTCGGTGCGGTCAACGAGCTGGGCGTATTCGCGATGGGCGAGAAGGGTCTCAAGGAGGTGTCCAACCCGTCGGCGATTTTCCTGTCCGGCGGCAGCACCCAGCAGCCCGGCAGTTGCGTGATGGTCACCCGCGAAGGCACTCGGCCTTTGATGGTGGAGGTACAGGCCTTGGTGGATGCCTCGCCGTTGTCCAATCCGCGTCGGGTTGCGGTGGGGTTGGAGCAGAACCGCCTTGCGATGTTGCTGGCGGTGCTGCATCGCCACGGCGGTATCGTGGTAGGCGATCAGGACGTGTTCGTCAACGTGGTGGGCGGCATCCGCGTGCAGGAAACCGCAGCCGATCTGCCGGTGTTGCTGGCGGTGCTGTCTTCGCTGCGCGACCGCCCGTTGTCCGAGAAGACCATTGCGTTTGGCGAAGTGGGGCTGTCCGGCGAAATCCGTCCGGTACCCAACGGCGAGGACCGCTTGAAGGAAGCCGCGACGCATGGTTTCAAGCGCGCGATCGTGCCTAGAGCCAATGCGCCCAAGACGGCCAGCATCAAGGGAATGGAGATCATCGCAGTGGAGCGGCTGAGTCAGGCGCTGGAAGCGGCGACCGACTGACGCGGATACGTCTGCCGGGCATTGCGACCGGTGCGCTCGGCGGCGTGCACCGCATGTCCGGCAGGGCGCCTCAGCCTGCCTGTGTCCGACAGTTGCATGCATATGCGATCAATCCGGATTCCCAAGCCGGCGCTCGCCTGCAGTATCGTCGAAACGCTACGGCGCATCGCGGCGTATGGGGCGCTCGTATCGGCAGCGGCTGGCCGCTGCCGACTGTTCGTCGCACAGCGCTTGGCGATATGCATTTGGCGGCAAAGAAACTATTTTCACCAGAGTGCGACTATGGCATCATGTGCGGCCCGTTGCGCAGTGCCGCCAGATCACATACACCGCTCACTGCTCATTACCAGAATGAGTCACGATGGAATGCATGCTGCTGCCGATCGAGCGCTGTGCCGACTTCAACGCTCGCTCGCGTCGCGAGGAATATTGGATGTTTGCGCTGATGCAGTTCTTGGTCCTGGCGGTGCTCGGTGGCTTGTTTGCCATCGCTGCAGCAGTGTTGGGCGGCGAAAATGGTCCCGGTCCGGTGGCCCGGGGTTGTTCGCCGTATTGACGATCTTGCTATTGGCATGATCAGCCTGGTGCCTTACGTCGGTTTTATCGTCTTGCTGGTCTTCATGTGCATCGAGGGCACGCCCGGCCCGAACGAATACGGCGAGAATCCGAGCAGTAATCTGCAATACACGTGATTGAAAGACGGCTCAGGGGTTTCCATGTGCCGTTGTCTTTCCGTCGTATCGTTACTACGTTGCGCTAGTGATCGCGGGGCGCGGGCCATCACGTGCGGTTTAGAGTGGCTAACAAAACGTAGCAATCGGTCGCCAGGTGGGTGCGGACGGTGCAGAGCAACCGCAAAGTGCACGTGGTACATGCCGATTTCGAGCACCGGCTGCGCCAGCGTGGCGGTGAGCGCAGTCGTTTTGTTAGCCGCTCTTAGAGCGGCTAACAAAACGTAGCGAGCAGTCGTCAAGTGGGTGCGGACGGCGCGCAGGAACCGGAGTGTACGCGTGGTACATGCCAATTCCGAGCACCGGCCGCGCCCGCCTGGCGGTGAGCGCAGTCGTTTTGTTAGCCGCTCTTAATCTGTTAGCGCACCATTTCAATGACGGCAAAGTGCGGACTTTAGCGGCGTCGCAACATCGAAATGGCGCGCAGCGAATGCACTTGGCGATGTGCAATGCATCTATGGAAGCTTTGAACAACTCCTCCATGGGCCTTCGATCAACAACCAAGGCGATTGCTGCTATGCGTAAGTGCTTAATTTTCAGTATGAACAATCGCCGCGTTTGAGCAATATTCCAAGTTCACTCGCTACGCCGTGAGTTGTTCAAAAGTTCCCTGGAGCCAGATCAACGCTCGCTCAGCAAGCCGCCGCGCGATGCGCCGGGCTGGAACTGACGGCCTTGATCATCGTCACTGCATCCTTGTCGTGCGCGGACAGTTCCAGCTTGTAGCCGTGCGAATACACAGTTCTGATGCGCACCGCTCCGCTGTGATTGCATAGCTGCAATTTCTTGCGCAGCTTGTAGATGTGCTGCTCCATGGTGCGGTCTGTGAACTCGGTGTGACTACCCCATACTGCCTTGGCCAGTTGGCAGCGGCGAAAGCACACGCCGGGGCTGGAAAACAGCAGCCATGCAATCGAGAACTCACGCGCAGTCAGGACGATCGGCTTGCCGTGCAGATACACGGTGTTTTCGTCACGTATCAACTGGTACGGACCAAGGCTGAGATGCTGTGTTTCCGGGCAAGCCTGCGCCACCGGCGAAATCGCCAAGGCTGCGCGCACATGCAGTTCGTGCGAATTGAATGGCAGCGCGAGCACGTCCTGCGCGCCTGCGCGATACCAAGCCAGAATGTCGTTGGCGCAATCGAAACGTCCCAGCACGATCAGCGGCGTGGGATGACCACTATGGCAGTGCTGCCAAGCCAGCACAGAGCTGTCGTCGGATGCAACACAGGTCGCATCGAAGATCAGCAGCTCGCAAGCCGAATGCCGCAGCGAGCGCAGGAGCTCAAGTTCATCGGAGAACACCGAAAAACTCGGTGGAAGCGGTGCAAGGCTGGCGTTGACCTGCGATGCCAGACGCGCGTCCTGCGTCAACAGGAAAGCAGATCCGTGCTGGTTGGGCGGATTGCCGTACATCAGCCGGCCTTCCCATGACGGCATACACACCAGTCGTAGGTCGGATGCCTATGACCGGCGACCGGTGCCAATACAAAACCTATATGTAGAGATAAGTGCATTGCCAGACCTTTCGGCTGCCGGGGGGGGGGGTGACCATTATCATGACGAATGGTATGTACCATTGCAGAGCCAGAAAGTTGCATCGTTGCGCACGTTTCTTCGGATTTGCGTAGGTTGGCTTTAACCTGCGCTCATCTAGGCGTAACAGAGCTCTTACAGTTCAAGCATGCATGTCTGTGACAGCAGCATAGGGACTGCCACGGGCACACACGGCCCTGATGACCCAGGGAAGCTCTGAACAACTCATGACGTGGCGAGTGAACTTGGAATGTTGCTCAAACGCAACGATCTTCCATTCTGAAAATCAAGCACTTAGGCATATCGGCGATTGCCTCAATTGTTGCTCGAAAGCGCATGGAAGAGTTGTTCAAAGCTTTCCTTGTGCTACATCGTTACGCGCACGGAGCCAATGGGTAGAGAGGTCTAGACCAATCTATTGCGATTCATGTCTGTATGGATCGCGCTTGGAATATGTCGATCAGAATGAACGGCGCGCTATGCCTGCGATTACAGGGCTGAAGAAATGGGGGTAGCTCTCATGACGTTCAGGCAGTCAGTCCCATGACAGAGGTCGACAACGGTCAATGTGCGGGGAAGCTGCGCGTTCGCAGACGTTGCCCGATTGCACCAGTGCTTTTGCGGAAATCGCTT
Source organism: Xanthomonas fragariae (assembly GCF_017603965.1). Taxonomy (NCBI): domain Bacteria; kingdom Pseudomonadati; phylum Pseudomonadota; class Gammaproteobacteria; order Lysobacterales; family Lysobacteraceae; genus Xanthomonas; species Xanthomonas fragariae. The sequence continues at coordinate 1,192,738 of NZ_CP071955.1, forward strand.
AGATCAATACTCAATCGAATGGCGTGGTGTGTCCTGCGCATGACAACGCCGACGGTATGCAAAAACTTCCCTCGATGCACGCAACGTACGATGCGCACGTTTGAGGGCAGAGTGAGATTTTTTGATTTTCTCAGTGTCTTAAAGTGAGAAATTCCATTGGATCGGCTGCATACAATCATTCACGCCAGCCAGAACGGCGTTTGTTGTCTTTTGCTCCGCCCCTCATTAAAGAGAGAGACCTGGCATGATCCTTTCCACCTACTTCGCAGCGATCTCTGCGTTGTCGTACGCAGAACATCTCCCTATCTATACGAGCAGGATGTTGGTTGGTGCTTGGCCTCAAGGACTGCAGCATCTCCAACAGCGTCGAGACGGGCAGGGCGCCTCGGATGCCGCTGACGACGGGGTCAGCCTGTTCGGCGCAAGCGGCGATGCGCTGCTGATCCTGGAGTATCAAGAAGAGGCTGAAGATGCATACCGGCATGCCTTGAAGGCGATGCGCGGGCATCAGCGGCAATTGCGTTTGCTGTCGTGCCGTAATACCGCTTGGTTGATGCTGAGTCAGCGGCGGCTGAGCGCCGCGTTGAACTGCTTTGCGCAGTTGGCAATGGATCGCGAGACGCCGCCCACCCTCTGCGGCGAAAGTCTGTTGGGCAAGGCGCTGACTCACTTCCACCTGGGCCAGAGCACGCTCGCGTTGCAGACCTTGGAGCGTGCCAACGAAGTGCTGGCCGAATTGGAGAGCGGTGCCGCCGACTGGCTGCGGATCGCTACGGCGCTGCGCCTGGACATGATTGCGCAGCTGCGCATCCGCCGCACTGACCGCATGAGCGACCACGTGTTCTGGCAGGCCACGCTGCGCCAGGAAGATACAGCGCATGCGTTTGAGCCCAACGAGCTGCGCGCCTGTATCGCCGATCTGGCTGAGAGCATGCCGGTGGTTGCACAGCGCATGCGGCACGTGCGCAATCTGCTGCGGATTGCCGGCGGCGATACCTTCGGCTTCGATGCGCAGATCGATGCGCTGCCGGCCGCGGCGACCGGCTGCCCGCCGTGCGCCCGACAGGACGCGCAGGTGGAACTGGCGCTCGCCGCGTTGGCGGTGGGACGTGCCGATCTGGCCGAGCGCGCCCTGGCCGGTGCCGGCCGGCATCATGCGCCGCGCTGGAATCTGGAATTCGAGTATTGCCAGGCCAAGATCAGCCAAGCGATGGGGCGTACCGAACAGGCGCTGTTGCTCTACAACCGTTATGCGCTGGGCGCCGTGCAGTGTCTGCGCAGCGAGGTGCAGGCGCCGCGCCTGCTGGAAAGTGGCACTCCGGCGCATGTCAGCGACGACATTTCTGCACGGTTGCCGGCCAAGTACCGGCGTGCTTACAGCTACATGATCACTAACGCGCACCGCTCGGATCTGTCGATCAATGAAGTGGCCGCGCAGATCGGGGTCACCGGGCGCGCGCTGCAGCAGGCGTTCAAGTCCGCTACCGGGCTGTCGCCGACCCAGGTGCTGCGCCGTTACCGGATGCAGAGCATCCGCGACGAGCTGCTGGCCGAAGGCGGCTGCGGCAGCGTGTTGCAGGCGGCCAGCCGTTGGGGCGTCGGGAGCCGCTCGGCGCTGGCCAAGGGTTACCGCCAACACTTTAACGAGGCGCCGATGGAAACCTTGCAGCGCTAGCCGTTTCGCGCCACGGCCCCGCAGTGACGTCGTCGTGGCGTATCGTTGTTCAGTGAAGTGACTCAGTCGTCGGCTTCCTCCAGCGCAGGGCAGGATTCCAAGAGTGCGAGGTGCGTGCGAGGTGGCTTGCGGCTATCCTCTTCTGCCCGCACTGCCGCGCGGAAGGCGCGTTCCGAAGATCGGCATGGCCGCCGAGGAAACGACGACCGATCATGCAAGAGCATATCCCCTGGGACGCGGATGCTTCGCAGGTCCGCCGCGCAGGCGTCGTCTGAATGGATTGATGTCCGCCCTCAGTAAACATCCGTAACCCACACCGGTGGTCGCGTTGCGCGAGTTGGTGCAGAACACGCACGACTCGATCCTGCGTCTCCGCATGGAGCAACCAGATTGGCAGGGCGAATCGCGCATCCAAGTGCACGCCGATTCCGTCCAGGGCATCGTGCGGATCATCGACACCGGCGCCGGGCTGACCCAGCAGGAAATCCACAATTACCTGGCGACCGTGGACGCGGGCCTACCCCCGTGGGCTGCGTCAGCGCGAGCACGAAGACAGTGGCCTCATCGGCATGTTCGGGCTGGGGTTTTTTCTGCCTTTGTGCTGGCGTGGCAGGTGACGGTGCGTACCAGGTCGTGCCAGACGCCCGCGCCGGGCCTGCTACATCTCCAGCAATGCCGAGCACTACACGGTCAGCCCGATCCCGGCGCGTGCCCAGATGGGCACCGAAGTGGTACTGGAACACTGCACAACGGTTAGCTGTCGTTGGCGCAGGAAGGGCGGCTGCGCGAGATTCTGTCGCGCTACTGCGCGAGCCGATCTGGATCGGCGCCGACGCGCAGCCGATCAACCCCGTGCCTCCGCCGTGGCGCATGCACGATACGGTGCCATTGCACCCGCTGCAGGCGCGGCATGGCATGGCGTGGCGCGGCGCGGCAGCGCGAGTCCGCCGTGCGTTTCGAGCGCAACTTCGAACCGCTGTGCTGCATGCCTTGTCCGAAGCCCTGGTGCAGGGTCTGGCGGATGTCTCACGTCAGCAGCCCGAGGCATGGCGATGCATTCTGCTGCGCCATAACGAGGCGTTGCCGGGCGCTGTGCTGTGCGATGAGCGTTTGTTCGTGTTGCTGACGAAACACGTGCGGGTGCCGACCTCGCAGGGCGATCTTCCGGCGCAGCAGTTGCCGGCGCGTGGTGCGGTGCATGTGATCGCTGGATAGCGACAGCGGTTTCGAACCAATGCTGTTCCGCGCGATGGGCGTGCCGGTGGCCTACGGAAAGCGCTATGCGGTGGTGCCGTTCCTAATGCCGTTGGCCAACAGCTCAGTGCGACCGGCACGCCCACTATCCATCCAAGTCGTTTCAAGAGAGTTCCCTATGGTCACGGCCTGGCGCAGCACCAGCGGGGACAGCACATCGCGACACGTTGGCATGACGTGTTGCCATGCCAACGGTGCGTCGCGGCATGGCTGTGCGCACTCTGGCGAATTTGCGGGCCGGCGCGTCTGCCACCGCGCTGCAACATTGCGGACATATCGTGCGCGCGAGGTCACGCTGCGCCGACCGACAGCATGCCTATGCCGAACGGATTCGACCTCGCGTCATCACCTCGCATCACCACCCAAGGATCAACCTGTATGTCGTTGTACTTGCCTGCCTCTCCATCGCTGATGTCAACCACGCAGGTCATTCGCCGGCGCACTGCGCCGCTGCGCACGCCGCTCGCACACGCCTGTGCCTGCCTGTTGCTTGCCTCGATGGCTGCAACGGCATCTGCGCAGCAAGCGCCGACGACTCAGGGCGAGGGCAGCCCGATCGCGCTGGATACCGTCACTGTCACCGCCGAACATCGCGAGCAAAACCTGCAGGACGTGCCGGTCTCGGTGGGTGTGGTGCAGGGCGCTGCGATGCGCAAATACACCGCTGGCGGCGACGACACACTGCTGGCCCTATCCGGTCGCGTGCCGGGCTTTTACGCCGAGACCACCACCGGGCGAATCTTCCCGCGCTTTTATATCCGTGGCCTGGGCAATATCGACTTCTATCTCGGTGCCTCGCAGCCGGTATCCATCATCCAGGACGATGTGGTGCTGGAACACGTGGTGCTCAAGTCCAACCCGGTTTACGACGTGGATCAGGTCGAAGTGTTGCGTGGCCCGCAGGGCACCTTGTTCGGCCGCAACACCACTGCGGGCATCGTCAAGTTCGACACCGTCAAGCCCAGCGACACCTACACCGGTCGCGTCGATGCCAGCTACGGCAACGACAACACGGTGTCGTTGGATGGTGGCTTCGGTGGCCCGATCAACGAGGTGCTGTCGTTGCGTGTGTCGGCTTTGTATCAGCATCGCGACGACTGGGTGGACAACACCTTCGCCGGCACCAGTGCCGATGGCACGCAGACCCCGCGCAAAAATGCGATGGGCGGTTACAACGACCGTAATGCGCGCCTGCAGGTACTGTTGAAGCCCAACGATGCGTTCTCGCTGCTGGGCTCGGTGCATACGCGCGATTACGATGGCACCTCCACCTTGTTCCTGCGCAATGCGGTGACGCGCGGCAGCGACAAGGTCGACGTACCGCGCGACCGCGTGGCCTACGATGAGGCGCACGACAACCCGCAGGCGTATCAGACCGACGGCGGTTCGATCAAGGCGATCTACGACTTCGGCGGCGTGTCGCTGACCTCCATCACCGCCTACGAAACCACCTCCGGCTACAGCCGTGGCGATACCGATGGCGGCGCGGCGGCCAATGCCCCGGTCAATGGTGTGCCGAATGGCTTTGGCCAGTCGATGGGCCAGATCCGCGACCTGGATCAGTACACGCAGGAACTGCGCCTGACCAGCGAAGGCGACGACGCACTGCAATGGCAGGTGGGCGCATTCTACTTCGATGGCCGCGACACCACCGATTTCTATCAGCGTGCGTATTTCCTGCAGACCGCCGGGCGCAATCCGAACAACTGGGTGCGCCTGCGCAATACCAATACTTCGTGGGCCGGCTTCGGCCAGCTCAGCTACAAGGCCACCGACGCGCTCACCTTGACCGCCGGCATCCGCCAGACCAAGGACACCAAGGAAACCCGTCTGCTCAAGACCGCCGACACCGCCGCTGGTGCGGTGACCTATCGCGGACGCCGCGACGTGCGCATGTCCGACACCCAGCCCAGTTGGGATCTCAGCGCGATGTACGAAATCAATCCCGAGCTGAGCATGTATGCACGCCTGGCGCGTGGCTTTCGCGGCCCGACCATCCAGGGCCGCAGCGCGGTATTCAATTCGGATTTCACCACCGCCAATTCGGAAACCATCCTGTCATGGGAGGCCGGTATCAAGAGCAGCCTGTTCGACAATCGCCTGCGCCTGAATGTCAGTGGCTTCACCTACACGGTCGATGACATCCAGCTCAACGGCAACGATTCGGATGGCAACGGCGTACTGTTCAATGCCGACAAGGCCAAGGCCTACGGCATGGAGGCCGATCTGGATTGGCGCCCTATCTCCAATCTGTCGCTGACCGCCGGCCTCAGCCTTTTGCACAGCCAAATCCATGACGATCGCGTCTATGCGCAGGCCTGCTCGCTCAATGGCGTGGTGGTGTGCACGGTCAACGACCCCACCATCCGCGTCGGTGCCAACACCTTTGCGCAGATTGACGGCAACCCACTGCCCAACGCACCCAAGTACAACCTCAATCTGGCGGTGCGTTATGACATCCCGCTGGGTAACGACGGTGCGTTCTTCGTTTCTACCGATTGGAACAAGCAGGGCGAAACCAGCTTCGTGCTGTACGACTCCACCGAGTTCCGCGCAAACGGCAATTTCGAATGTGGCTTCAAACTCGGTTACACCGGCGGCTATGGTGCGTGGGAAGTGGCGGCATTCGCACGCAACATCACCAACCAGAAGAACGTCAAGGGTGTGATCGAAAACTACATGGCGGCGGTCTACAACGAACCGCGCGTTATCGGCGTGTCGGTCAACGTCAACTGGCAGTAAGCGGCTGCATTACTGCAGCATGTGCGTCGTAGCGATGGTCGCATGGTCGGTCTGAGCCAGGTGCGTGGTTGTGGCAGTTGCCGCCTTGGGCCGATCGCGCAGGCGCTTCTGCTCGACACAATTCATCGCAGCGTAGCTGGGGCAGGCGATCAGCAGCGGTGCGTCGGTCATGCGGCGGTGATCGCACAACATCCGCGCGATAACGCGACTTGGCATTGCTGTGACGATATTCGAGTGCTGCGCTTACGACGCTAGATGATGGCGTCGCAGTTTCGCTTCGAACACCACATCGCCGTCTTCGTTGCATGCCTGCAGTGTGCCGCAGTGCGCCTTGACGAAGTGGTCCGTCCTCGGTGTGTCGGTCGGCAACGCGGCGCAGCCGATACAAGCGCAGGCGCTCGCCGTCGATGCGATACAGCGCACCCACCTGCGCATCCAGCGTGTCGCACAGTGCGCACATCGCGGCATCGGCCAGATCTTCAGGGATTTGATCGCCACGCAGACTGCTATCTATGGCGTTTTCCGTCTGCTGCATCCACAGCGCAGACTCTGCTTGGCGACGCGCGCTGACCGCCTGCGTCACCGCTAGCGCCACTGCCAGAAACCACACGTCGCTAATACTGCGATTAACCGATTAGAAACTCGAATTGGTGCTCGGCGGCGCAAGATGAAATCCAATCGCCAGCAGTACGCAAGACAGCGCGCCCACCACCATCTGTCCTTGCGGACGGTTTTGAAAGACCGTCACGCCCACCGCCACGAACTAGGTCAACCACACCGCATAGCGGCGTCGAGTGACCAATTCCATCCCCAGGGGGCCCCTGCGATGACCCGGATTCAGCAGTCGCGTGCGGTCGAGATGTTCTGCATAAGGTGCGCAGGCCGAACTTAGAGCGGCTAACAAAACGTAGCGAGCAGTCGCCAGGTGTGAGTGCGGACGGCCCGGAGGAACCGCAGTGTACGAGTGGTACATGCCGGTTCCGAGCACCGGCCGCGCCCGCCTGGCGGTGAGCGTGGTAGTTTTGTTAGCCTCTCTTAGAGGGAAGTCATGGTAGCCGATAAGATTCACGCAAAAATCGCCTGGATTTTGACGCTTTTCCGGCCGGGTTGGCTTCCACGTTGCCTTCACGCACTCTTCACTATGGTCGCGCGCTTTCAAGGGGGAAACATCGCGCGATGGATGCGGAAACTGCCGTCGACAGTGCAGGGCCGTTTTCTTACGACAGCCGGCAGTGTCAGTTGTTGGTGCAGAGCGTGGCCGATTACGCGGTCTGTCTGCTCGATACGGGCGGTTATGTGCGTGGCTGGAACCCGGGCAGCGAACGCATCAAGGGTTACAGCGCAGGCGAAGTGTTAGACGTGCATTTTTCGCGCTTTTATCTTCCCGAGGATGTGCAACGCGACGAGCCGACCCACAACCTGGAAATCGCCGCACGCGAAGGGCGCTTTGCTGCCGAAGGCTGGCGCGTGTGTAAGGACGGCAGCCGTTTCTGGGCCAGTGTGGTGATCGAGCCGGTGCTGGAACTCGGTGTGCTGGTCGGCTTTGCCACGGTCACCCGCGACGTGACCGAGCGGCATGAAGCGCAGCGTCTGCTGCAACAGGCGCAGCATGCGTTGCTGGGTTCGCAGAAAGTTGAAGCGCTAGGCAAGTTGACGCTGGGTGTAGCGCACGATTTCAACAACCTGTTGACGGTGATGTTAACCAGCCTGGATCTGATCGCGCTGCGCAGCGGCGACGATGCGCGAATCCGCATGTTGATAAACGCGGCGCAAACTGCGGTGGATCGCGGCACCTTGCTGACGCGTCAACTTCTGGCCTTTGCGCGCGGGCAGCGGCTGGTCCCAGAGCGTCATGCCGCTAATGATGTGTTGGCAGGTTCGCTGGAATTGCTGCGGCGCGCGTGCCCGGCCGGCGTCGGCCTGTCGTTGGAATTGGCCGAAGCATTGCCGGACGTGTGCATAGACCCCGGTCAGCTGGAAGCGGCATTGCTCAATTTGATTTTCAACAGCTGCGATGCAATGCCTACGGGCGGTGCCATCGTCGTGGCGACCGACGCAACGCTGCGCGTTGCGCTGTCTGATCCGCATGGCCCGCAGCGCCGCTACGTCGGTATTGCAGTGCGCGACAACGGCCTTGGTATGTCCGCGCCTGTGGCGCAACGCGCCAGCGAACCGTTTTTCACCACCAAAGATGTGGGCAAGAGCTCCGGCCTGGGATTGAGCCAGGTGTTCGGCTTTGCGTCCCAGTCCGGCGGTTTTGTCGAGCTTGAGACCGCACCCGGACGCGGCACCACCGTTATCCTGTATCTTTCGGCCATCGAGGAGGGCGAGCATGGCTGAAACCCTGCGCTTGCTGATGGTTGAAGATCAAGAAGAACTGCGCGAATTGATCGGCGAGGCGCTGCGCGATGCAGGCATCACCGTCGATACCGCCGAAGATGGCCACAGCGCGCTGCGTATGCTGCGCGAGAACGGCCCGTACGATGTGGTGTTCAGCGACATCCGCATGCCCAACGGCATGTCGGGCATCGAATTGAGCGAGCAGGTGGCGCAGCTGCTGCCGCAGGCACGCGTCATTCTGGCATCCGGATTTGCGAAGACGGAGCTGCCGCCGCTACCGGCACAGGTCGATTTTCTGCCCAAGCCCTATCGCTTGCGTCAGCTTATCGACATGCTGAAAGGCGCTGCCGCCAACGCGTAAACGTTGCTTCGCGTTTTCAGGCGGTGCGTGCGCGTTCGATGCCGCTTGCCTGCATTCGCTCACAGCGCAGCGCTTTGGGCATGAAAACGGTTTGCCGGTCTAAGAGCGTCTAACAAAACCCCTTGAATCTTGTCTCGCCGGTGGCAAAATTGCGGACATGACACGTCGCAAAGAGATCCCCATTGCGCTGTGGAAGCGCATCGAGCCGCTGATTCCCCAAGTGAAGCGTTCGCCCAAAGGTGGACGGCCGCGCATCAGTGATCAGCAAGCCCTCAACGGCATCGTCTATGTCTTGCGCACGGGCATGCCATGGGAAGACCTGCCTGTGGAACTGGGCTATGGCAGCGGCATGACCTGCTGGCGCCGGTTGCGTGATTGGCAAGCCGCCGGTGTGTGGCATCGTCTGCACCATGTGTTGCTGACCGAACTGCGTCGCGCCCAGAGGCTGGATCTGAGCCGAGCCAGTCTGGACGCCGCCAGTGTGGCCTCCCCCCGGGGGGCGCCTACACCGGGCCAAACCCGACCGATCGCGGCAAACTCGGCAGCAAACGGCATCTGATCGTGGACCGCAACGGCGTGCCCTTGGCAGTGTGCGTCACCGGCGCCAATCGGCACGACTCGGTCGTGTTCGAGGAGTTGATCGACGCCTTGCCGCCAATTGGTGGCAAACCAGGGCGCCCGCGACGTTGGCCAGACAAATTGCACGCCGACAAGGCTTACGACATCGACCGCTGTCGCGCCTTCCTCAAGCAGCGCGGCATCATTGCGCGGATCGCACGCAAGGGGATCGCGCGCAACGACCGGTTGGGCCGTCATCGCTGGGTCGTCGAGCGCACGCATGCCTGGTTCGCAGGCCTGGGCAAACTGCGCATCCGCTTTGAACGCCGCATCGATCTCCACTTGGCGTTGCTCTCGCTTGCATGCTCCATCATCTGCTTACGGCTTCTTCCTGGGTTTTGTTAGCCGCTCTAAATGTGTTGTGTGCGGTGATCGCCGGTGCCGTCAGGATCTTCCATCGATACCGTGTGGGGCGGACCTTCTACTTGCACGCTGACGTTCGTCGCCGCGTTCGCATCCAGGTTGGTCAAGGCGACATAAACGTGTCCGTCCTTGGCCTTGACGGTCGAGCGGTGCACGACGGTCACATGCACATCGCCGTAGCGATACTCGGGCAATTGCAATTGCAGGTGGTTGGCGTCCTGGTGGGGCTTGTATAGCGCGAACACGTGCCACGTGGGCGTCAGTACCATCTTGTCGCCATCGGTGAGGGTCACCGCCTGCGGCATGTTGACCATCTGCGCGATGTTGGCCATGCGCATGCGCTCGGCATGCGCTCGGCATGCGCACGGAAGATGTCGATATTCAAAGAGGCCGCCAACGCATTGCGCAGGTTGTTCCGCTGATGCAGAAAGCCCGGGTTTGAACCCGGCAAGCCGCCGTACCAGGCGCGTTGGATTCACTCGCGAAGTGCAACGCAGTGTCGTCGCGCCACAGCCCACTTCCCGGACGGGTTGGTGGTCAGCGGCACGTAGCATTTGCCGCGCTGCTTGCCTTGGCGCCAGCCAGGTCGGCGCCATGCAGCACCGGCTCCGCACCGTTGACCACCTACCCATCTCATCCCAAAGTGCACAACACGCTCTAGGGTCAGCCCTCGCGGAGCAGGTACAGTGCACCGTGCGGGGCAGGCGCTGCCGCGCAGCCGGCGATTGGGACAAGGATGAAGATGCAGAACGTGTTGTTGTCGTTGTTCGCTGGGTTAGTCCTGCTGATCGGCGCGGATGCAGCGGGGGTGAACCAGATCGAGACCCCGCGCATGCGCCGGTTCGGACCGGCTGAAGGTTTGCCCTCCGGCAAACTGGAGTTGGTGCAGCAGTCGTTCGACCCATCGCAGCTTGCTCAGGAGCTGGCCGATTTCATGCATCCCATCGCCGAAGCGCGCGGCTTGCGTTTCCACTACCGCAATCAACTGCTTGCCCATCTGGTGGTGCTGGGCGATGCCACGCGGGTGCGCCAGATCTTGATCAATCTGCTCGGCAACGCGATCAAATTTGCCGAACGCGGCGAGGTCGCGCTCTTGATCAGTCAGCATGGCGGCAACCTCCGCTTCAAGGTGCGCGATTCGGGGCCCGGCATCCGGCATCGGGCCGGAGCAGCACAAACGCTTGTTTCAGCGCTTCGAACAGGGCGAAGGCGCGCGCACCAGTTCGCGCTACCGCGGCAGCGGTTTGGCGCTGGCGATCTGCCAGGAGCTCACCGTGGCGATGAAGGGCAAGATTCGCATGCGTAGCCGGCTTGGCATGGGTACTCGGTTCACCGTGGACCTGCCGTTGCCGCTCGACCGCTCCGGCGTGCGCATCGCCAGTGGGCAGGTACAGACGGTGGCGGGCGAGTCGCTTCGCATTTTGTTGGTGGAAGACGACCCCACCGTGGCCGAAGTGATCTGCGGCCTGCTGATCGGCCGTGGCCATCGCGTGGTGCAGGCCGCGCATGGGTTGGCGGCGTTGTCGGAAGCCGTAGATGGCGGTTTCGACGTGGCGCTGCTGGATCTGGATCTACCGGGCCTGGACGGGTTCGCACTGGCATCGCAGCTGCGCCAGCTTGGCCACGGGTGGCAATTACCGCACGTACCGATCGCAGCGCCAAGACGCAAGCGCAGGCCGCAGGCTTCGATGGATTCCTGCGCAAGCCGGTGACGGCTGATTTGCTTGTACAGGCGATCGCGGCCGCGCGGGTACGCGCTGACACCCAGCCGATACCCTTGCATGGGCGAGGGCGCTGGTTGATGGTCGACCATCTTCGACCAACGCTGGCGCCGCGCCTTGAAGTAACGGAAGTAACGCGCGCACGCGATGGCTGTCCAATGCGCTCGATCGCCAAGATCGCAGCCGCACGTGTTGCCAGCACCGGGCGCGGTCCGCACTATGCGTCCAAAGGAAACAAGAACGCATGCTGCAACCCAAATGCCTCGCCTCACGCGTGCTGGCGACTACTGTAATCGCGCGTTGCACATTGCTGGTCCTAGTCATGCTGTGCGGTTGGCCAACGCTGGTGCTGGGCGGTGTGCCGGTGTTGCCGCAGCCGCGCCAGTTGACGGTGGCCGATGGGCTGCCGTCCAACATGGTGTACGGGTTCGATGAGGACGAAAACGGCTATCTGTGGTTGGCCAGCAGCGATGGGCTGGCCCGCTACGACGGCCGCAATTACCGCATCTGGCGCATCGAAGAGGGACTACGCGACAACCAGGTCTGGGCTGTCCATGTCGACAAGCGTAACCGCGTCTGGATCGGGACCGGCATGGCTGGTCTGGCCATGCTGGATACCGCGCGTCGCACCTTCACGTTTTACGATGGCGCCCGTTATCCGCAGCTGCGTGGCGCTGCGATTTGGAACATCACATCCACCGAAGATGGCAGCATCTGGTTCGGTACCGAAATCAACGGGCTGTATCGGTTGCGACCGGATGGATCTTTGGATCATTTCACCCACCGTGCCGACGATCCGCACAGCCTGCCCAACGATGCCATCTACCGACTCGACGTCGACACAGAAGGCAACGTGTGGGTCGGCACTGCCGATGGCGCCGCACATTGGACCGGCAAGGATTTCGAACGGCAGGTCTTTCCGGACGGTACTGCGCAAATCATTACCCGGCTCACTGCAGATCACGATGGCAGTGTGTGGATCGGCACCAGCGACGACAAGCTGTTCCGGCGTGATTCCAATGGTGGCCTGAGTCCGCATTCGTGGAACACGCCTGCGCAATACCCTGTCCTTGGCGTGCTGTTACGCGACCACGATGGCAGTTATTGGCTCGATACATTGGCCGGGCTGGGCCATGCGATTGGCAAGGACGTGCAGAACGTGCCGTTGTACAGTCTCTCGGCGCATGGTCGGATCCGCCCCAACTGGGAGTCCGCCTATCAGGACCGCGAAGGTGGTGTGTGGTTTGCCAGCCCCAACGGAGGACTCTGGCATTTGCCGTCGAACTGGCGCCGTTTTACGGTCGTGTTCAACCTCATCGACGATGGTGGCCAGGGCGGAAATCTGGCGACGCAAGCTGCGGCCAAGTCACGCGATGGCCGGTTGTGGCTGGTGGGCACATCCGGCGTGCTCGAGCGTGTCGATCCGGGCATCGGCAAGATCGAGCGAGTGCTATCGACCCTTGGCACGGCGAGTTGGGCCAACAGCGTGCTTGAAGATCGCAAGGGCAGGGTCTGGGTTGGTCAATACGCCGAACTGCTGCGCTTCGATCCGGCTAACGGCCAATTGCTAAGCTGGAACGACGGTGCCAGCCGGTCGAGCTCCGCTCATCAGGATGCTGCGTTGGATGCCTCGCAAGACAGCTTGCAGCAGACCGGCGACGGACACATATGGATCAACACCGCAGTAGGGTTGCAGGAGCGCGACGAGGAGGGGCATGTGATACGGACCGTGCTGCGTGGCAGTCACGGACTGGATCGCGACCAGGTCGTGCACGAACTGCAGACCGGCCCGGAAGGAAACCTGTGGCTGGCGACCAATCGTGGGGTGCTGCAGTGGAATGCGGACAGCACGCGCTTCGAACCGATTCCCGGCGCACCCAACGAGCAAATTTTCACTCTTCGCTTCAGCGACAGCCAGGTCGCCTGGTTCGCCGGCCTGGGGGAGCTGCATCGCTATCTATGGAAAAACGGCGTGCTGCAGCATTTGGACACTGTTGGTGCCGAGCAGGAATTCCCGGCATTGGCGCCGAACGGTTTGGTGATCGATCGAGATGGCGTTGCGTGGTTGTCGAGCATGCGCGGACTAATTCGGGTGGATCCTGCGACCCGTGGCGTGCGTGTGTATGGAGTGCACGACGGCTTACCTGATCCGCAGTTCGTGCCGCGGTCTTTGGTGCAGTCGGCTAAAGGTTTGATCGTCGGAGCAACGCCGGACGGCCTGGTGATTTTCGATCCGGCCGAACTCAAACCCAACGACCGCCGTTTACCGCTGGTGATCGAACGGGTGGGACTGCGCCGCGGCGAGCGTGGGCTGGATCTCAGCCATGTCGAGCCGCTGGTGGTTGAGGATGGCGATCGCGATTTACATTTCGTTGCGCGCCTGCTCAGCTTTGCCGACTCCGAATCCAACGGTTACCGCTTCCGCCTCAGCGGTTACGACCCGGACTGGATCGACGTCGGGCCCAGTGGCGAGCGGCTTTTCTCGCGTCTGCCAGCAGGTCGTTACACGTTGGAAGTGCAGGGCCGTACCGGCGACGGCATCTGGTCGGCGACCCAGACGGTGCGCTTTCAGGTGCTGCCGCCCTGGTGGCTGGCGCCATGGGGCCTGGTCTTGTTGGGCCTGCTTGCGCTATGCGTCATCGCCGCGGCGGTGTTGTTGTATCGCCGCCGCCTGCGTCGTTTGAATGCCTGGCAATTGGCCGTGCACAAACAGGAACTGGCCGAGCAAGCCTCGCTCGCCAAAACACGTTTCCTGGCCACGCTCGGACACGAAGTGCGAACGCCGATGACCGGGGTGTTGGGCATGAGCGAGTTGCTGCTCAAGACCTCGCTGGACAATAAGCAGCGCAGCTATACCGAATCGATCCGCCGCGCTGGCGCGCATCTGCTGCGGCTGGTCAACGATGCGCTGGACCTGGCGCGGATCGAATCCGGGCGCCTGGAACTGGACCTGGAGCCATTTTCGGTACGCCAACTCGTGGCCGAAGTCGAAGCGTTGATGGCACCGCTGGCGCGAGAGCGCGGCCTGCGTTTCAGCCTTGAAGTGGGCCTGCTCGGCGACATCACCGCCAGCGGCGATTCCACCCGCATTCGGCAGATTTTGCTCAATCTGCTCAGCAACGCGATCAAATTCACCGAGCGCGGTGTGGTCGGTTTGAAGTTGACCACGCTCGGTTCCTATCAGGGCTTGCGCTTTGAAGTGGCCGACACCGGGCCGGGCATCAATGCCGAACAAAAGGCGCGACTATTCCAGCGCTTTGAACAAGGCGACGGTGCCAAGACCACTTCGCGCTATGGCGGCAGTGGCCTGGGACTGGCGATTTGTCAGGAACTGGCGATGGCGATGGACGGACATATCGAGGTGATCAGTCGTCTCGGCGCCGGTACGCGTTTTGTGGTGGATCTGCCGCTGCGCTGGGTGGCCTCCAACGCAACGTTTGGCGGCGAAGTCGCGCGTGCCGGCGCGGCGGTTGCACCGCAGCGCATCCTATTGGTGGAAGACGACCCTACCATCGCTGAGGTCATCCTCGGCCTGCTGCGTTCGCAGGGCCACTCGGTAGTGCATGCGCCGCATGGCCTGGCCGCGTTGACCGAAGCGGCCGACAACAGCTTTGACCTGGCCTTGCTGGATCTGGATTTGCCTGGCCTGGATGGATTCGCACTTGCGCGGCAGTTGCGCGTGTTTGGCTACGACATGCCGCTGATTGCGGTGACCGCGCGCTCCGATGAAGCGGCCGAACCCACTGCGCAGGAGGCGGGGTTCGACAGTTTCCTGCGCAAGCCGCTCACTGGAGACATGCTGGCCGACATCATTGCCGATACATTGCGAAGGGCGCGTCCGCGCGAGGATGGTTAGGCTTTGATAACCCGCGAGTGCGAGCGGGCGATGCCGCCCGATCTGCGCTAGCGCACAGGTGTCGCTTCAATGCCTGCAAACAGGTCAGGTCGCGACAGCGGCCATCGAGCCTGAGTCGCGAACGGCCAGGTCAGTGCAGGCGTACGTCTTGAAGCGATTCTGCAAACGCCAGCTGTCTCTGAAACGCTTGGAAAGCTCTATGTGATGCGCTTTTCGCAAATCGCTCACTCCCTGAGTAGTCATTGCCTCGCAATGCGCGTCTATTCCGCTACCTCTTCGACAGGGTGTGGGGTAGCCGAAGCGGCCGACCAGCTTCACCGCTCCACGTTTGGTGGCCATGCCGGCCAGCGCCACCGGTACCATCATCAGCCCGGGGCATTCATCGGGCTCATCCCTAAGCCCACTTGCAGCAACAACGGAATCGGCAACGGCATCGAGCTGCTACCCACGCGTGCGAACAGATTGCCCAGAATGCCGATGCGATAACTGGCCACCTTGAACAAGGCCAGCGGAAACACAGTGTTGGTGGTGTTGCCTGCATGCAGCCCATAGCCGGCCAACGCCGTCAGCCCGCCGATCGCCAGCAGCATCACAAACCCGTGGCGCAGGCCGAGTTCGGAAATGCCGCCCAAGGCCAGCGACAGCGCCACCACGCCGAACGCCAGCATCAGATATCCGAACCGTCTTGAGCACCGCCAATCTGCCTACCGGCAGCAGCATTGCGCCGCCGACCCCTTGTACCACGCGCGCTGCCACCAACTGCGGCAATCGCTGCGCGGCTGCGCACAGCAACGAGCCCAGCGTGAACACGATGATCGCCGCCAGAAAGGTGCGTCGCGTGCCGAAGCGGTCTGCAATCCAGCCCGAGGCCGGGATGAACATCGCCACCGCCAGCGCATAACTGAAGACCACCGGAGGTCTGTTGATCGATAGAGCGCCCGCGCGCTATCGATCGCGCCTGGCTCAACGCTTGCTCAACGTCTGCACTGCTTCGACTAGCACACCGACGTGGTCCGGATTCATATCCGGCGACATGCCGTGGCCGAGGTTGAAGACGTGACCCTCGCGCGAGCCGCCGTTGCCTTTGGCGTAGCTGTCCAGGGTCTTGCCGACTTCAGCGCGGATCGCCTCCGGCGAGCCGTACAGGGTGGCCGGGTCCAGGTTGCCTTGCAGTGCGACGCGGCCGCCGCCGCGCTGGGCGGCATCTGCCAGCGAGATGGTCCAGTCCACGCCTATGGCTTCGGCGCCGCTGGCGGCCAGGTCGGCCACATACGCGCCATTGCCTTTGCCGAACAAGACCAGCGGGGTGCGCTCGGCACCGTCGCCACGTTCCAGCTCACGCGCGATGCGGGTGAGGTAGGGCAGCGAGAATTCGCGGTACATCGCAGGCGACAGCACGCCGCCCCAGGTGTCGAAAACCTGTAGCGCCTGTGCACCGGCTGCGCGTTGTGCGGACAGGTAGGCGATCACCGCATCGGTGACGGTGCCGAGCAAGTGGTGCAGCACGTCGGGCGCATTGAAGGCCATCGCCTTGATGCGCGCGTATTCCTTGCTGCCGGCGCCTTCGATCATGTAGCAGGCCAGTGTCCATGGGCTGCCGGAGAAGCCGATCAGCGGCACCGCGCCGTCGAGCTCGCGGCGGATCAGGCGCACCGCATCCATCACGTAACGCAGCTCGGTTTCCATGTCCGGCACGCCCAGGCGATGGATCGCGGCGGCATCGCGCACCGGATGGCGAAACTTCGGGCCTTCGCCTTCGACGAAGTAAAGCTCAAGGCCCATCGCATCGGGAATGGTCAGGATGTCGGAGAACAGGATCGCCGCATCCAGCGGAAAGCGCTGCAGCGGCTGCAGCGTCACTTCGCAGGCAATGTCCGGGTTCTTGGCCATGCCCAAGAAGCTGCCGGCGCGTGCGCGGGTGGCGCGGTATTCCGGCAGATAGCGGCCGGCCTGACGCATCAGCCACACGGGCGTGCGGTCCACAGGCTGGCGGTCCAGGGCCCGCAACAGGCGATCGTTCTTGAGCATTGGTGATCCTCAGCGCGGCGCGTCGGCGCCGCCGGTAATAAGTTGGAAGCCGCGTTTGAGATGGGTGTCGCGCACCTTGTCGAAGGCGCGGTCGGCTTCATGCTGCTGCAGGTATTGGTCGCGTCGCAACTGGGTGCGTCCACCGATCTGGCCGCTCTCGCGCAGCAGTTGCCAACCGCCGAACAGATCCGGTTGCAGGGTCAGCTGGACGTAGCGGAGCGGCGCGTTGCCGCCAGGATCGTGTTGCAGAAGAATGCGCATAGGGCCGATTGTAGCTGGGCGCTGTTCAAAGCTGGGGGAGGCAAGGAGTGGGGCGTTGCGATTCGGGTCGACCGGCTGCCGGTCCGCACATAAAAGCGCACCGCGCACGGCATTGCGTCAGACCACCGCGCACACGGCAGCCATCCGAATTGTCAGAACGGCTGCCGACGACTTCAGCCGTCACGCTTCAGCGATCAGCGCGGTGCCCCTCCGCTCGCCAGAATCTGCAGCACCGCTGTTTCCTCGACATCGGGCACGACTTGGGCCTTGCCGATGCCGCGCCACAACACCAGACGCAAGCGGCCGGAGATGTTCTTCTTGTCCAGCCGCATGCGCCCCAGCAGGGCCTCCGGCGACAGGCCGGCCGGGATCTCGGTTGGCAGCTCGAAGTCGTGCAGCAGGGCGCGCAGCGCCTCGGTGTCCTGCGCATCGCTCATGCCCAGCGCGGTCGACAAACGGGCCGCCAGCACCATGCCGACCGCGACCGCTTCGCCATGGTTGAGGTTGTCGTTGCCGGACGCGCCGTAGCCTTGTTCGGTCTCGATCGCGTGGCCGAAGGTGTGGCCCAGATTGAGCAAGGCGCGCTCGCCTTTTTCCAGCGGATCGCGCGCGACGATCTCGGCCTTGTGTTCGCAGCTGCGCGCGATGGCCTGCGCCAGCGCGGCGGCTTCACTGTCCAGCAAGGCGCGGCGTTCGGCGTGCAGCCACTGGAAAAACAGCGGGTCGCCGATGGCGCCGTACTTGATCACCTCGGCCAGGCCGGCGCGTAGCTCGCGCCCGGGCAGGGTGCGCAAGGTGTCGGTATCGGCGATTACTGCGCGCGGCGGGTGGAACGCGCCGACCAGATTCTTGCCCTGCGGGATGTCCACCGCAGTCTTGCCGCCGACCGACGAGTCCACCATCGCCAGCAGGCTGGTGGGCAGTTGCACGCAATCTACCCCGCGCATCCAGCAGGCCGCTGCGAAGCCGGCCAGATCGCCCACTACGCCGCCGCCCAGTGCGAACACGCAGGCGTCGCGGGTGGCGCCCAACTCGGCCAACGCGGTGATCGCAGCGCCGAAGTTGTCCAGCGTCTTGGAAGCTTCACCGGCTGCGATGACCAACTCGCCGATCTGCAGATCCGTGCGCGCCTGCAGCAGCGCGCCGCGCACGCCGGCTGCGTAATGCGGGGCAACTTGCGAATCGCTGAGCAGCAGCACGTGGCGCCCGCGCACATGGCTGGCCAGGCGCGCGCCGTCGGCAAGCAGGCCTGGGGCAATGGTGATGGTGTAAGGCTGCGCGCCGTCGACATCGACGCTGCGCCAGGAACGTGGAAGTATCATGCGGGGGTACTCGACATGCGCCATTGCGCCGCCAGGCGCGACACCAGCTGCGCGGTGGCCTCGGCGGGGGAAAGATGATCGGTTTCCAGGCTGAGGTCGGCGACCTCCTGGTACAGCGGTGTGCGCTGCGCGGCCATCGCGTGCAGCACCTGCTCGCGGTCGGCGCGATACAGCAGCGGGCGATTGCGATCGCGCGCCAGCCGCGTCAACTGCGCCGGCACGCCGACGTGCAGATACACCACAAAACCGCGCTCGCGGATGCGTTGGCGGTTGAGCGGATCCAGCACTGCGCCGCCACCGGTGGAAATCAGCTTGTTATGCTGTTCCAGTAGCGCCCGCAGGATCTCGACTTCATGCTGCCGAAACCGCGCTTCGCCGTGCTTTTCGAAGATGGCCGGGATGCTGCTGCCGACGTGTTCGACGATGGCCTGATCCACGTCGACGAAGTCCAGCCCGAAGCGCTCGGCCAAGCGACGACCGACGCAGCTTTTTCCGGCGCCCATCGGGCCGACCATCACGAGATTGGGTGCGGGGTTCATGCGCAGGGATCGTAGCATTCACGCCATCGGGCTGGGCCGATCAGGGGTAGTTGAAACCATTTCCGGGCGTGACTGTCCGTTGCACGCTTCGGCAGGGCCACAGGCCGCCGCTGTGTGGAGATCGACAGCGGCGACAGCGGCAGCGGATCAGTGACTGACACAACGTAGCGAGCAATCGTCATGTGGGTGCAAACGGCCCACTCAGACCCGGAGCGTTAAAGCGTTACATGCCGCACCACGCACCACGCACCACGCACCACGCACCACGCACTTGCCACGCCCACCTTGCGGTGAGCGCAGGCCTTTGACGGTCGCGCATAGGCCAAATGCAGGAGATGCGTCCACAATAGCCGCCAATCTTGCTGCCCACGCACCGTCATGACCGATCTGTACGCAGAAGCCCTTGCCACCTTTACCGCGCTGTACGCCGAGGCACGTAACAGCGCCGAACTCGAAGCCAGTGCAATGACCGTAGCCACTGCCAACCTGGATGGCCGGCCGAGCGCGCGCACCGTGTTGCTCAAGGGCTTCGATGCACGCGGGTTCGTTTTCTACACCCATCTGGACAGCGCCAAGGGCCGCGATCTGCAGATCCATCCGCAGGCGGCGCTGCTGTTTCTGTGGCGCAGCCTGCGCGAGGCCGGCGTGCAGGTGCGCATCGAAGGCGGCGTGCAGTTGGTGAGCGCGGAAGAATCCGATGCCTACTTCGCTTCGCGCCCGCGCATGAGCCAGATCGGCGCCTGGGCCTCGCTGCAGTCGCAGACGCTGGGCTCGCGCGAGGAGTTCGACGCGGCCATCGCCAAGGTCGAAGCCACCTTCGCGGGCCGCGACGTGCCTCGCCCTGATGGCTGGGGCGGCTTCAGGGTGGTGCCGCAGGCGTTCGAGTTCTGGTACGGCGCCAAGTTTCGCCTGCACGAGCGTTGGCGTTATGAAGCCGATGCGGCAAGCCATTGGAGCAAGCGGATGCTGTATCCGTAAGCCTGCTGGCCTGCTGGTGGGTGCGCGCGGCGCTTGACGCAGATCTGCCGGCATTGTTGGCATTGCGCCTGACCTTGCCGCCGGACGCCGAAGACAGCGCCGCCCAGGTTGCGCATGCGGCGTGTGGCTTGAGTCAGCTGAACGGCGGTCTGCGTCCCCCTGGCGCTTGCCTGACCAGCCGCCGGGCAGCCTTTCTGCCGGTCGCGAACAGTCTGTAGTATGTCCGCCCATCGCATGACTATTGCTGCATAACCACCGCTGCATGACCATAAGGACAGGACATCGTATGACGCAGTACACCACTGTCGAATTGCACGGCCTGCTGGCCGAGCGCTACCGCGACCAGCCGATCGAGATCGAACTGATCGACGGGCTGGAGCCAGCCATCAACCTCACCCTGGCCGACCACGGCGACATGCAGATCCAGGTCGCCGCGTCCGGCTCGCAGGTGTTTGTTTCCACGCTGCTGGCCAATGCCGACCAAGTGAGCGATCGCGCGGCCTTCAACGACGCCTGCCTGCGGCTCAATCCGCTCAATCCGTTGTCCAACCTGGGTCTGGTGCAGGTCGACGGCAAAGATTGCTACGTGGTCTTCGGCGAATTGTCGGCGTCTTCCACGCTCGATCAGATCGATGAAGAAATCCAGACCCTGGCGGCCAATACGCTGGATGCCGCCGAATCTCTCAAGCCGTTCTTTTCCTAAAGGCGTGTTGTCATGAGTATTTTTTCCAAGCTGATCACGCTGCTGCGTGGCACTGCACACGAAACCGGCCAGAAAGCGGTCGACGCCAACGCGCTGCGCATCCTGGATCAGGAAATGCGCGATGCCGGCGCCCAGCTCACGCGCTCGCGCGAGGAGCTGACCAAGCTGATGGCGCAGAGTAAACTGGCCCAGCAGAAGATCGACGCCCGCGCCGGCAAGATGGCCGAGTACACGCGCTATATCGAAGGTGCGCTGGCCAAGAACGACGAGGCGCTGGCGCACGATGTGGCGGCCAAGCTGGCTGCGCTGGAAAGCGAAGATGCAGGCGACAAGGCGTCCAAGACCGCGCTCGACCAGTCGGTGGTGACGCTCAAGGCCACAATCCAGAAGACCGAAAACCAGCTGCGCGGCATGCGTCAGCAGATCGATACGGTCAAGGCCACCGACGCGGTGCAGAAGGCACAGGCAGCAATTGCTGCGCGGCATTCCGGTGCCAGCAGCAAGATGGGCTCGGCACTGGAATCGCTGGAGCGTATCAAGGCGCGTCAGGCCGAAACCTCTGCGCGCATCGAGTCGGCCGAAGAGCTGGAATCGTCCACCGGCGATGGCGATCTGAATCGGCGTCTGGCCGCGGCTGGACTGATGGAAGGCGAATCCAACGCCGCCGCGGTGCTGGCACGCTTCAAGAAGCCGGCAGCCCAGCTTGGCCATGACGCTGTCAGCGGCAATGCGCCGCTGCTCGGCCAGGTGCGCGACGTGCAGCAGGTTCCGCGCAGCGACAACTGATCCACCGCACGGCACAGGACGCGCCATGATTATCGTCGGACGGTTTTCCAAGTAATGATTGCGGCGCCATGTGCGCCGCGTCAGCCGGATCTTGGTGGCGCTGGCGCACATGGTGCTGAGTCGCACGCTGTTGATGGCTGGCGAGCACGAGCGCGTCCGCCTGCACGCGTTTGCGCACTATTCCATGACCACCGTCACCCCCATCGGCTACGGCGGCCTGTGACCTGGGTTGCTGGCCGGGCGTTATCTTGCCGTGTTCGTGTTGATGCCGTGCGCGGTGGTGCCGTTGGCCACGGTGCTGGCCAGACCAGCTGCATGCGCATTACTTTCTGGAGGCGGCACCATATGGCTGCTGGGCTTGCGCCCGACCGATGGCGCGTTGCGGTTGAACCCGCCAGCACATACCGCTGGGTCGGTCGGCGCCATGCTGTATTACTTGGCCGAGCAGCGCGCGACTGCGCATGCCATCGCATGGCAAGCTCTGCGCACTGCGGTCGTTTCCACTTCCCCATGCCACAAGGCGCATGACGATGAGTTTTTTCAGCAAGTTGTTCGGTCAACCGCAACCGCTGCCGCTGCCTACTTCCGGCACCGGTGCGATCGGTCACACCCTGCCTCTTGGCCTGCGTATCGGCGGCCAGGTGGAGATCGACACCACCCTGTACCGCATGGCGCCCGACGCCATGACCGCCGAGTTGCCGGGGGGGCATCAAGGCATTCCGTGCTATGGCCATGTCGATCTGGGCGACGGCTATTGCTTGCACCGCTTCTATCTGGATGACGACGCCTTGCTGCAGGTCACCACGGTGGGCGGCGATCTGGAAGCGATGAAGGCGTTCGTGTATTGCGAGACGGTCAACCCGCCCAGCAAGCAGGCGTTTCAGGAGTTCGTGATGCAGCATCCGCATCTGGGTGCGGCACAGATCGAGTACGCCGGCAAGCGCTGGCAGCGTGCCACGCAGTCCACCGATGACATGGCCCGAATTCCGCCGATCGCCTACGACGAGGTGCTGTACCGCTATCAGCCGCCGCGTCGCGATGGCGATCTGACCCACTACGCCATGCTGTATAGCCGCGACGTGCCCGAGTTGCAGCGCGAAGAATTCTTGCTGGTCACTGGCGAGGATTCCGGCCCCAACGAATTCTGCGTCACCTATGCGGTCGGCATCGATGTCACCGTGGCCGATCTCGATATCACCTGAGCGTGCGCGCTCGTCTTCCACTTAACCTTGGCGCTGTCATGAACCCGATCAACCTGCAGAGTTTCGTCGCGTTTGTTTCCTATTTCGCCACTGGCCTGGGCGTGTTGGTCGCCTCGGTGGTGCTGGTGACCCTGGTCACCCCGCACAAGGACTTCGCCTTGCTGCGTCAGGGCAATGTGGCCGCTGCCACCGCGCTGGCCGGCAATCTGATCGGTGTGGCGCTGCCGCTGCATTCGGCCATCACCCATTCGGTGAGCCTGGTCGATGCGCTGATCTGGGGCATGGTCGCCTGCGGCATCCAGATCGTGGCGTATATGTTGGCCAATCTCGTAGCCGGGCGCATCTCGCGGCAGATCACCGACAACGTCACCGCGGCGGGCATCTTTTCGGCCGGCGTGTCGATCGCGGTCGGCCTGATCAACGCCGCGGCGATCACGCCGTAACGGAGCGCAGGCATGAAGCGATCAGGCAATCTCAAACTCACCTTGATGGCCGCATTGCCGGCCGCCTTCGTCACCGGTTGCGGCTCCGAGCCGGAAACCGGTGTGGTGTTGCAGTCGGCCTCCGACTGCTACCAGATCAAGCAGGAACAGACCGACATCCAGCAGTGCCTCAAGGCCTACGATGAGGCGGTGGCCAAGCATCAACAGGCTGCGCCGCGCTTCGCCTCGCGCGACGAGTGCGATGCGCAATTCGGCAGCTGCACCGAAGCGCAGGGCCAGGGCCAGCACAGCTGGATCCCGCCGATGGGCGGGTTTTTGCTGGGTTACGCACTGGGCAATATGAGCGGCGGCGGCTATCGCTATGGCGGCGCGATGCCGCTGTATCGCGATTACCGCAGCGGCGGTTACTACAAGCCCAACGGCGATCTGGCCAGTAACCGCATCGGCACCGTGCGCGGGGGCAACGGCGCGATCGACATGCCATCACGTGCGATCACTGTCTCGCGTTCGGGTTTCGGCTCCAGTGCGGCGGCGCGTAGTTCGTTCGGCAGCGGCGGGCGTAGCTCCGGATACGGCGGCTAATATGCAACGGATCGCGATTGCCGAACGCCCGGATTGGCGCGAACACGCCGAGTCGCTCGGCTTCCATTTCCACACCATCGACGGCGAACCGTACTGGGACGAGCGTACTTATTACGCGTTTTCGCTAAGGCAGATCGAAGACGACATCGAAGCGCCTACGCAAGAACTGCACGACATGGCGATGCACTTGGTGAACGAGGTGGTGAGCTCCGAAGCGTTGATGACGCAGCTGGCGATTCCACGGTTCTACTGGGACTGGATTGCCAACGCGTGGAAGAACCGCGACCCGCATCTGTATGGCCGCATGGACCTGGCCTATGCCGGCGACGGCCCGGCCAAGTTGTACGAACTCAATTACGACACGCCGACCTCTCTATACGAATCGGCATATTTCCAGTGGGTGTGGCTTGAACAACAGATCGCCGCTGGCTTGCTGCCCAAAGGTACCGATCAGTACAACCTGATCCAGGATCTGCTGTGCGAAACCCTGGGCGCGCTGGCGGTGGATGGTGCGATCGGAGCGCAGATGCATTTTTCTGCAGTGCGCGACTCGCTGGAAGATCGCGCCACAGTGCGTTATCTGCGCGATTGCGCGCATCAGGTGGGCATCAGCACCGAGGAAGTGGCCATCGAAGACATCGGTCTGAGCGCCGATGGCTGGTTCACCGATGAGCAGGACCGGGTGATCCACACGCTGTTCAAACTGTATCCGCTGGAATTCATGATGGAAGAGCGCTTCGGTCCGGCGCTGTGCGCCAACCGCGTGCGTCTGATCGAGCCGGCGTGGAAATCGGTGCTGAGCAACAAGGGCATCCTGCCGCTGCTTTGGGAGCGTCATCAAGGCCATCCGAATCTACTGCCGGCGCGTTTTGCGCAAGCAGGCGAAGCGCCGACAGCCGGCTGGGTGCGCAAGCCACTGCTATCGCGCGAAGGTGCCAACATCGCGCTGGTTACTGCACAGGGTGACGCTGCGCAGACCGACGGGCCGTACGTGGATGGGCCGGCGATTCTGCAGGCGCACCATCCGTTGCCGGTGTTCGACGGCCGGCACGCGCTGGTGGGAAGTTGGGTGGTGGCTGATCGCCCGGCCGGGCTGGGCATGCGCGACGACGATGGCCCGATCACCCGCGACACCTCGCGTTTCGTGCCGCACGTCATCGTCGATTGATGTGTTGTCTATATGCGATCGGATAGGTTGACCACGCATCTTGTCGATCCAGACCATTTGTCGATCCAGACCATGATCCGCTCAAGAAGATCAATCAGCCGCTCTCATAAGCCGGATATACGTCGGAGTCACGTTACGCTGCATTGGCGCGCCGCGTTGTGGAGGCGCATGCAGCGCAGCTGCTGCGCGACCTGCAAATCATCAACGAGCGCACGGTGCGCGAGCTTGGTCCACTGCCACACGGCGGGCTGCCGGTGCAGGTCAAGCGCAAGCCGAAGCGCGCGCCGTGGGAGCAGCCGGTGCTGGAGACGTCTACACTCGATGCCGATGCGCCTGCTCCGCCGCAAGCTCCCCTCTCCGATATGGGCGACTCCGACATGTTCAAGCTCAATCATCCATTCAAGGAAAAACCGATTCCACCGCCGCCCGTGCCGCACAAATTGCGGGAAATTCTGAAGGACTATCCAGAGCTTATTGAACGGCTTCAGCAGGAATTAAATAATGTCATGCAACGCCCTTCAAAGGTTCCCCCTATATTTGAGTGGGCAATATGGATGTTGGAGGATGAGCTTAGCTCCTTCGTCTCCGAAGCCCGTGAGGAGCTACAGATCGCAGAGGAAAGCGGTGAATCGATAGCTATTATGAAGGCCGAAAAAAAAGAATTTCTAATGCTTCATGCATACTCAAAAAATGGGGGGATGTCCGACCTTGATGCGCTATGGGAATACATCGAAGAAAATAAGGGGCTTCTGTAATGAATATTCACCATTCATCACTCGATGAAGCTACTCATCGGAAGGTTTTTGAGAAAAAAATAATTATCGATGCAGCATTGGATCTAAGAGCGTCTAACAAAACCCCTTGAATCTTGTCTCGCCGGTGGCAAAATTGCGGACATGACACGTCGCAAAGAGATCCCCATTGCGCTGTGGAAGCGCATCGAGCCGCTGATTCCCCAAGTGAAGCGTTCGCCCAAAGGTGGACGGCCGCGCATCAGTGATCAGCAAGCCCTCAACGGCATCGTCTATGTCTTGCGCACGGGCATGCCATGGGAAGACCTGCCTGTGGAACTGGGCTATGGCAGCGGCATGACCTGCTGGCGCCGGTTGCGTGATTGGCAAGCCGCCGGTGTGTGGCATCGTCTGCATCAGGTGTTGCTGACCGAGCTGCGTCGCGCCCAGAGGCTGGATCTGAGCCGAGCCAGTCTGGACGCCGCCAGTGTGGCCTCCCCCCGGGGGGCGCCTACACCGGGCCAAACCCGACCGATCGCGGCAAACTCGGCAGCAAACGGCATCTGATCGTGGACCGCAACGGCGTGCCCTTGGCAGTGTGCGTCACCGGCGCCAATCGGCACGACTCGGTCGTGTTCGAGGAGTTGATCGACGCCTTGCCGCCAATTGGTGGCAAACCAGGGCGCCCGCGACGTTGGCCAGACAAATTGCACGCCGACAAGGCTTACGACATCGACCGCTGTCGCGCCTTCCTCAAGCAGCGCGGCATCATTGCGCGGATCGCACGCAAGGGGATCGCGCGCAACGACCGGTTGGGCCGTCATCGCTGGGTCGTCGAGCGCACGCATGCCTGGTTCGCAGGCCTGGGCAAACTGCGCATCCGCTTTGAACGCCGCATCGATCTCCACTTGGCGTTGCTCTCGCTTGCATGCTCCATCATCTGCTTACGGCTTCTTCCTGGGTTTTGTTAGCCGCTCTTAGTCATCATTGAAATATCCAAAGGCGATTATTCTGGGAGGACAGCCTGGCTCAGGAAAAGGCAGCCTTGCTCGCGCTGCACGAGCCGAATTAAAAAAAGATGTTGTACTTATTGATCCGGATGCACTGCGCGAATTCCACACCCAAGTCGCAACTTTCCGCAACGCCCACCCCTACACATGGTCAGGCTACACCCACCCCGATGCCAGCCGCTGGGCCGACGAGCTATTGCAGGCAACCATCGACGGCAAGAAGAACCTGATCTTCGACACCACGCTCAGCAATGGCGAATGGAGCGCAAATCTGATCAAGGATTTGCAAGCACGCGGCTATGATGTGGAAGTGCGTGCAATGGCCGCGCACAAGCTGGAAAGCGAACATGGCGTCGATGAGCGCTTTTCAACATCGCTGGATCGACGCGGCTACGGCCGCTACGTCCCCGCAGGCGCACGCGAAGCCATCTACACCAAACTGCCGATCAGCCTGGACACCGTACACGCGCAGACCAGCGCGCCAATCCGTATTTTCAATCGCCAGGGCGCAGAGCTCTACGACAGCCGTACCGACGCGCGTGCCCCCGCACAGGCATTGGAGCAAGCGCGCAATGCGTGGTTCAAGGATCCTGCCGTCACACAGCAGCTGCGCGAGAAATGGCAGCAACAAGCCGATTGGCATCGCGATCTGCCAGCACATGCGCAAGACATTCCCAATTCCGATCCTGCCATCAGCGCGAAATTGCTCGCCGAGCACGCGGAGCTCAACGTCAGCGACGGGGTTGCCAGTCGGCTGGAAGGCATCGCCACCATCGACGAACTCGTGCGCCCGGGCGCTCCGCCCGCGCGTATTCCCGTGCCCGAGCCTGCAATCCCCGGCCTGCACCGCGCAGGAATGACCGCAGGCCTGGCGGGTTTGGGAGTCGCGGCAAGCGCCTACGATGCGGTGCAAACCGGCGAGCGCGTGAGCACGCTGCTGTCGCAGGACAACCTCACCGCTGCACGTTCGGAAGCATTGCACTTCGGCGCCCGCGGCGCGGGTGGTTGGGCAGGCGGAACCGCCGCCGCTGCCGTGGTGGGCACAACAGGTGCCGGCCCAGTCGCGCTGGTGCTGGCCGATGGGTACCTGTTCAGTGCAGCTGCCGACAAGGCCGCGACACGTTGGGATAACCGTCGGATCTATACGCAGACCGACAACGAGGGCGTGAGCTGGGAGTTCAACGGCACTCAGTGGCTGCGGCAACAAAAAGCCGATCTGCAAAATGATGGCGTGGATACATTGCAAAAGCAGGCCATGTTCGCGCTGCCAGAAAAAGCACGCGAGCTGAATTATCACGCCAGTCGCGCAGCGACGGAACAGGCGCTGGGCAAGGTGCAGCCCAGTCATCCATATGTGCAGCGATCCAGCGAGACGGACGCCTCGCATCTTTATCAAAGGGATTGGCGACATGATCCTGCGAATGGCCAGTGGTCGCGGATGGTGGCCGACGAAGTAGACCAGAACGATCGGCCGATATGGACGGTTGATCCGGCAAGCCCCGAGCGCAATGCCGCATTGGACCAACAAGCGGCTCAAGTGGTGGAAGCCAACATCGCCCGTGGGCCAGCGGTGATTGCAGCGACCTATCAAGCGGCACACCAGCGCAACGGCTGGGACGACATTGGGCCCATGCCTGCCGCTGTGCAAACCGCATTGAACCCGGACTCGCTGCAAGCATCGAACGGCGGACACTATCAGCGTGATGCGCAAGGCCGGTGGCACCACCAAGGTGATGTTGCCCAAGGCAATGTCGCATTGGAAGACGAAAATCCCCGCGATGCGCAACGCGACAAGGAACAGTCGGCCACCGCTGCTGCGGCCAATGACAACAACGCCCGGTTGCGTACTCGTCCGATCACACTTAAGCTCGACCGTATTCATAAGACGCAGCGCAGATGGAAAAATGCGCGTCGCTGCATTCGATCAGGGCCATTGCGAAAGAGGGCGATAAGCAGATGAGCGATAAACCGGAGTCACGTTACGCTGCATTGGCGCGCCGCGTTGTGGAGGCGCATGCAGCGCAGCTGCTGCGCGACCTGCAAATCATCAACGAGCGCACGGTGCGCGAGCTTGGTCCACTCCCACACGGCGGGCTGCCGGTGCAGGTCAAGCGCAAGCCGAAGCGCGCGCCGTGGGAGCAGCCGGTGCTGGAGACGCCTGCACTCGATGCCGATGCGCCTGCTCCGCCGCAAGCTCCCCTCTCCGATATCGGCGACTCCGACATGTTCAAGTTCAATCATCCATTCAAGGAAAAACCGATTCCACCGCCGTCCGTGCCGCAGAAAATACGAGAGATACTAAAGGAATATCCTGATTATATTCAGCGACTTCAATGTGCGTTGGGTCGCTACGCTAAAAATCCCGATCTTCTTATGCCGTTTGATGCGGCAATCTGGATACTCGAGGCACATTTGGAGTCCTTCATCTCTGAAGCCCGTGAGGAGCTTCGCGTAGCGCAGACGGACGGTGCACCCAGTGCAATAATCAAAGCTGAAGAAAAAGAGCGTGCCATGCGTCATGCCAGGTCAAGAAATCGTGGCATGTCAGACCTAAACGAACTTTGGCATTACATCGAAGCGCATAAGGAGTCTCTGACATGACTGAACAGGAATCTCGTCTCAATGATGCCGAGCATCGCAAGGTGTTTGAGCAAAAGATTCTTGATGATGCCTCACTAGAGACAAAGTCATCTTTTGAAAAACCAAGAGCAATCATCCTCGCGGGTCAGCCCGGCTCAGGAAAAGGAAACCTTGCAAGAGCCGCAGATAATGAACTGCACGGGGATGTCGTTCTGATCGATCCCGACGAATTGCGTGAAGCGCACCCTCAAGTAAAAGCCCTCCGCAACGCCCACCCCTATACATGGTCAGGCTACACCCACCCGGATGCCAGCCAATGGGCCGACGAGCTATTGCAGGCCACCATCGAAGGCAAGAAGAACCTGATCTTCGACACCACGCTCAGCAATGGCGAATGGAGCGCAAATCTGATCAAGGATTTGCAAGCACGCGGTTACGATGTCGAGGTACGCGCAATGGCCGCGCACAAGCTGGAAAGCGAACTTGGGGTCGATAACAGATTCTCTCGTCAGCTGGACGAGGTCGGCCACGGTCGCTACGTCCCCGCAGGCGCACGCGAAGCCATCTACACCAAACTGCCGATCAGTCTGGATACCGTACACGCGCAAACCACCGCGCCGATCCGTATCTTCGACCGCAGCGGCGTGGAGCGCTACGACAGCCGCACCGACCCGCGCCCGGCCGGGGAGGTATTGCAGGAACTGCGCGCAGCGCGCTTGCAAGATCCCTCGGTCACTCGCAGCCTCAATGCCCGTTGGCAGGCGCAGCGCAGGTGGCATGAGGCGCTCCCTTACACCCTGCCTCACAATCAGAACCTGGCGCCGCAGGTCGCCGGGCAATTGCTGCACGACCGCGCCGACCTTCACGTGGTCGAGGGCGCGCAAGACCGCATCGCCAACATCCACACCGTGGACTTCAACGTGCGGGTCAAGCCAGTGGCGATCCGCGGGCTGGGAGTGGCCGGTGCCGCAGCCACCGTTTACGACGTAGCCGCTACCGGGCATCAGGTCGATCAGCTGCGCGCGCAAGGCAATGCGGTGGGTGCGCAGGCGCAGCTGCTGCAGTTTGGCGCGCGTAATATCGGTGGTTGGGCCGGCGGTGTGGTGGGCGTGCAGATCGGTGCAACGGCAGGTGTGGAGACCGGGCCAGGACTTGTGCTGACCGGTCTGGCTGGCGGGGCACTCGGCGCGATCGCCGGCAGCGAGGCCATCCAGTGGCTGGAGCAGCGCAAGATCTACAACCAGACCGATCGCAGCGGCGTCGCCTGGCACTTGGACCCCAATGCGCCGGACAACGGCTGGACCCGTCAGGTTGTGGATGCCGGCGGCGATCACGCTCTGTCGATCAGCCACTGCGAAACTGCACCGCCGCAGGTCGCCGACGAACTGACCTACAAAGCGGCCAGCCGCGCGGTGCAACTGCGCCTTGCCACGCCAGACGTGCCAGCGGATCCCTACCGCATCCCGGCCGACGCCAGCGATACCCAAAGCCTGCGCGACAGCCCCTGGGAGCGCAATGCACGCAGCGGTCAATGGCAACGGGAAGTGGCAGATGGCATGCTCGATCACCTCATGCGTACCCATACGGAAACTGCCACGCCGCAAAAAAAAGCGGAATTGGACGACTACGCGCACAGTGTGATGGCGTACAACGCCGCGCGCAGTTCTGCGGCAATCGCGATGCACAACGCGACACGGAACTATCGGCCACGGCGACTGCGGCCAATGACAACAACGCCCGGTTGCGTACTCGTCCGATCACACCTAAGCTCGACCGTATTCATAAGACGCAGCGCAAATGGAAAAATGCGCGCCGCTGCATTCGATCAGCCCCGTTGCGAAGGAGGGCAATAAGCAGATGAGCGATAAACCGGAGTCACGTTACGCTGCATTGGCGCGCCGCGTTGTGGAGGCGCATGCAGCGCAGCTGCTGCGCGACCTGCAAATCATCAACGAGCGCACGGTGCGTGAGCTTGGTCCACTCCCACACGGCGAGCTGCCGGTGCAGGTCAAGCGCAAGCCGAAGCGCGCGCCGTGGGAGCAGCCGGTGCTGGAGACGTCTACACTCGATGCCGATGCGCCTGCTCAGCCGCAAGCTCCCCTCTCCGATATCGGCGACTCCGACATGTTCAAGTTCAATCATCCATTCAAGGAAAAACCGATTCCACCGCCGCCCGTGCCGCAGAAAATACGAGAGATACTAAAGGAATATCCTGATTATATTCAGCGACTTCAATGTGCGTTGGATCGCTACGCCAAAAATCCCGATCTTCTTATGCCGTTTGATGCGGCAATCTGGATACTCGAGGCGCATTTTGACTCCTTCTTCTCCGAAGCCCGTGAGGAACTCAACGCTGCCAAATCCAGTGGTGATCCGGAGGCGATTGAGAAGGCCAATAAAAAGTACTCTGCAGTTGGATACGCTAGTTTGAATATGGGTGCAATGTCCGACCTGCGCGCCTACCTTGAAGGAATGACAAACCATGCCTGATTATAAACTCAGCCAATTTTATAACAATAAAATATTCAGTGAAGATATTATTGAAGCAGCTGGTTTATTGAAAAAGTCATCATTGGAAAACCCCAAAGCCATTATCCTTGCAGGCCAGCCGGGCGCTGGTAAGGGGAGGCTTGCCGAAGTAGCCGAACTTGAACTCAACCAAGATGTAGTAAAGATCGATCCAGACGAATTAAGAAAATTCCACCCTCAAGTAGAAGCCCTCCGCAACGCCCACCCCTACACATGGTCCGGCTACACCCACCCCGATGCCAGCCAATGGGCCGACGAACTATTGCAGGCGACCATCGACGGCAAGAAGAACCTGATCTTCGACACCACGCTCAGCAATGGCGAATGGAGCGCAAATCTGATCAAGGATTTGCAAGCACGCGGTTACGATGTCGAGGTACGCGCAATGGCCGCGCACAAGCTGGAAAGCGAACTTGGGGTCGATAACAGATTCTCTCGTCAGCTGGACGAGGTCGGCCACGGTCGCTACGTCCCCGCAGGCGCACGCGAAGCCATCTACACCAAACTGCCGATCAGTCTGGATACCGTACACGCGCAAACCACCGCGCCGATCCGTATCTTCGACCGCAGCGGCGTGGAGCGCTACGACAGCCGCACCGACCCGCGCCCGGCCGGGGAGGTATTGCAGGAACTGCGCGCAGCGCGCTTGCAAGATCCCTCGGTCACTCGCAGCCTCAATGCCCGTTGGCAGGCGCAGCGCAGGTGGCATGAGGCGCTCCCTTACACCCTGCCTCACAATCAGAACCTGGCGCCGCAGGTCGCCGGGCAATTGCTGCACGACCGCGCCGACCTTCACGTGGTCGAGGGCGCGCAAGACCGCATCGCCAACATCCACACCGTGGACTTCAACGTGCGGGTCAAGCCAGTGGCGATCCGCGGGCTGGGAGTGGCCGGTGCCGCAGCCACCGTTTACGACGTAGCCGCTACCGGGCATCAGGTCGATCAGCTGCGCGCGCAAGGCAATGCGGTGGGTGCGCAGGCGCAGCTGCTGCAGTTTGGCGCGCGTAATATCGGTGGTTGGGCCGGCGGTGTGGTGGGCGTGCAGATCGGTGCAACGGCAGGTGTGGAGACCGGGCCAGGACTTGTGCTGACCGGTCTGGCTGGCGGGGCACTCGGCGCGATCGCCGGCAGCGAGGCCATCCAGTGGCTGGAGCAGCGCAAGATCTACAACCAGACCGATCGCAGCGGCGTCGCCTGGCACTTGGACCCCAATGCGCCGGACAACGGCTGGACCCGTCAGGTTGTGGATGCCGGCGGCGATCACGCTCTGTCGATCAGCCACTGCGAAACTGCACCGCCGCAGGTCGCCGACGAACTGACCTACAAAGCGGCCAGCCGCGCGGTGCAACTGCGCCTTGCCACGCCAGACGTGCCAGCGGATCCCTACCGCATCCCGGCCGACGCCAGCGATACCCAAAGCCTGCGCGACAGCCCCTGGGAGCGCAATGCACGCAGCGGTCAATGGCAACGGGAAGTGGCAGATGGCATGCTCGATCACCTCATGCGTACCCATACGGAAACTGCCACGCCGCAAAAAAAAGCGGAATTGGACGACTACGCGCACAGTGTGATGGCGTACAACGCCGCGCGCAGTTCTGCGGCAATCGCTGCCCAATACGCCACCGTGCACGCCCAGGCCGGATGGGACCGCTACGGTCCGATGCCCGAGGCAATCAACCACGCTCGCGCCACGCCGGAAACCTTGCTTGGCTCCGATGGCGACACATACACGCGCGATGCCGCAGGCACGTGGACACATGACGGGTGGCTGGGCAAGCGGCAGGCCGAGGGCAACCTGCGTGCCGAACTGGATCAGACCTATTCCCAAGTGCAGGTATTGACCTCAGCGCATGCGCGCGCGCAGCAGATGCACGAACGGCAACAGATGCCGATGCAGGATGCGCCCTCCCCGGCGCGGATGCACGAGCACACCCTGCGCCCGGGCGACCGCGGCACCGAGGTGCTAGCGCTACAGGCCAGCCTGATCCAGCTGGGCATCAACGCGAGCGTCAAGACGCCAGTGGAAACCACCGGCATCTACGACCAGCCCACCGAACGCGGCGTGCAGGCGTTTCAGCTGCTGCACGGCATGCACGCGGTCGACGGCATTGCCGACCCCGGCACACGCGCGGCAGTGCAGCAGCAGGTGGAGACGGTGATTGCCCGGCGCGACATCGCCCAGGAACGGGATATTGCCGCAGCAGCGACTGCGCCAGCGCCAGCGCACTCCAAAGACCTACCAGGATTGGCGGCAATGCACCGAGCGCCGCCCCCAGCGCCAGCGCCTTCGAGCCCGCCCGTCAGCGCACAGTCCGGGCAGCAGCAGGACATGCACGCGCAAGCGCTAGAACAGCAACGCCAGTGGCAATTGCAGCAGGACCAGCAGCTGCAATTGCAGCAACAGCAGCAACAGCAGCAGCAGCAAAAACAGGAGCAGCAGCGCGAGCACGAGCGACGCGCCGAAGACGAAAAAACCCGCGATGCGCAACGCGACAAGGAACAGCCGGCCACCGCTGCTGCAGCCCAGGGCGAACGCACGCAGCCGTTGCCTGGGTTGCTGCCCTACAGCGACCCCGCCCATCCCCGACATGCGCTGTATGCGGACGTACAGGAGCGGATGCAGGCGCAAGGCCATCGGTTTTCAGAAGAGCGCCTGACCCAGATCACCGCGGCGCTGAACGAGTCCTACTTCAAGCCCGGCTGGAAGGGCGAATTCTATGTGGCGCGCAATACGGTGTATGCGTCTAATAACGACCACCCGCTCGGTTGCGCATGCGTGCCGATGCACGCGCCGGCGCCGTCGATCCAGGCCTCGATGCAGGTGGCGCAGGAAGGCGATCTGCAGCATGCACAGATCGCCCAGCGCATCGCCCAAGACCGCCTGCAATCACAATCACAGCCCGGCATGACCCTCTGACGCGATGCGTGGTGGGAGCTGCCGAGTCCGGCGTGCGCCGTGCACGTGTCGGACGCAACGATATAGGGAGATGGATGCATGAGTAATAAGGGAAAAGTGGGCGTTGCAGCGATCGTGTCGATCCTTGCATTGGTTGCCGGGATGTACCTGTCCGGTTTCATCGCCTTGGCGCTGCTGAAGGTGCAGGTGCCGCTGAAAGCCACGACGTATCTGGACTATTGGAAGGCGCTCGATCTGCCGCAGGTCAAGCCTTATGTCCTGCGCATCAAGATCAGCGGCATCCTCGGCTTCGGCTTGCCCCTGCTGGGTTGGGCGCTGCTGCTGATCCCGATGCTCAAGAGCAAACAGCAATCCCTGCACGGAGACGCCAGCTTCGCCACCGTCGCCGATCTGAAAAAAGCCGGAATGCTGGACAAAAAGCCGGAAAGCATCCTGGTCGGCAAACTCAAGGGCCGCTATATCTACATCAACGGTGCGCTGCACGTCATCGTGGTGGCACCCACGCGTTCGGGCAAAACCACCTCCATTGCCATCCCCGTGCTGCTGACCTACCAACAGTCCATGGTGGTGCTCGACCTGAAAGGCGAATTGTTCAAGGCCACCAGCGGGTGGCGCGCCTCGCAAGGTCAACAGATCTACGTCTGGGCGCCGTATGCCACCGATGGCAGGACCCACCGCTTCAATCCACTCACGCTGGTGCCGGACGATCCACGCGAGCGTATCGCCTCCATCCAGACCATGGCCGCGATTCTGTATCCGGACGAACCAGGGAAAGACAGCTTCTGGGTCACCCAGCCACGCGCTGCGTTCGTGGCGTTCGCTTGTTTCATGTTCGAGCGATGGGACCACAGGCGCAACCTGGGCTTCGATGGCGTGGACGATCCCAACCAGAGCCCGCTCTTTCCCAGTCTGGAGCGCATCCTGCGCTTCTCCAGCGGCGGTGACGGTGGCGAGAGCACCGCCGACCTGTTGAAAAATATTCTCACCAATAAAAACTACAGTTACATCAGCCCGCAGACGCGCTCGACCTTCAACGCACTGGCCGGCTTGGCCGAGCAGACCTTCTCCTCGGTCATAGCCACCATGCAGGCGCCGCTGCAGCAGTTTCTGAGCCCGATCCTGGCAGCGGCCACCAATGCCACCGACATCGACGTCGCTGCGATCCGCAAACGCCTCACCACTGTGTACGTCATTATCCCGACTCAGAAACTGGACGAAAGCAGCAAGCTGCTGAATATCTTTTTCAGTTCGGTGATCGGCAACAATCTCGACAAACAGCTCCACGAAGACCCCGAGCTCAAGTACCAGATGCTGATGCTGATGGACGAATTCACCGCCATGGGCCGGGTCGATGTATGGGCCAAGCGCATCTCGATCTCGGCCAGCTATGGCGTGCGCGATTTGTGCATCATCCAGAGCCAATCGCAATTGCGTGCCACCTATGGCGCCGACGACGCTCAGAATTTCATGACCAACCACGCCGCCAGCATCGCGTTCCCACCCCGCGAGCAGGAAGACGCCAACGCCTACAGCGATATGCTGGGCTACCGAACGATCCGCAAGCACAATCGCTCCACCAGCCGCGGCGGCGGCACAAGCAACGTGTCCTACAGCTACACCGAAGAACGCCGCGCCTTGATGCTGCCGCAGGAAATCAAGGAGCTGCCCGGCGACAACGAGCTGCTGTTCTTCGAAGGCAGCAAGCCGATCCTGTGCGAGAAGAACTGGTTCTTCAAGGACAAGGTGCTGAAGAACCGCATCATGGACCCGGTGACGGTGCCTGCACTGGCACGGGATCAGGCGGCGAAGTAACGCCAGGCCTGTCGATCCTGGATGCCGTTTTTTCCACAGTCCCTGTGGATGGACATTGCGTAAGGCTGTGCATATCTGCGCGCGAGCCACGGCGCATCACGCTGTCGAGATGGGTGGCGAAAAAATCGCCACTGGGTTGCGGTGGCGTATCGGGTCTGTTCGTTTGACCTGCGCAATGCGGCGCTCACGCACACGACTGATTTCGGTGCTGGTGGGCGCATTGAGTTGCGCCATGCGTGTAGGCAAGATGCCGCCACGTAAACTTGCCGACTGCAATGTCGCCGCGCCGAGCTTGGCCGTTTGCGGCGCGGTGCTGACCGGCGCTGCGTCCATCTCCGTTGGGAGGGGCGCGCGGTGAGTGCAGAGTCTGAAACAGCGGAAAATAGCGCCAAATACAGCATATCGCTGGGTACCGAGGGATGTCGGCATTATTTCAACGCATCGCTCGCGCGGAACTCGGTCGAGCGACCGCTGATTTTCAGGAAGGCCAGCACCGCCAGGCCCACCGCCATCCACGTGGTGCCACCGAATTGCGCGTGCCGATCGGCATTGATCAGCA
Source organism: Xanthomonas fragariae (assembly GCF_017603965.1). Taxonomy (NCBI): domain Bacteria; kingdom Pseudomonadati; phylum Pseudomonadota; class Gammaproteobacteria; order Lysobacterales; family Lysobacteraceae; genus Xanthomonas; species Xanthomonas fragariae. Next base: position 1,229,818 of record NZ_CP071955.1, read on the forward strand.
CATAAGCCAGGATGACGATGCCGATCAATGGCACCACACCGTGCAGCACCAGACGGCCCTGCGCGCGGAAATGCCACAGCACCGCGATATGCAGGAGGATAAATGCGGTCAGTGCGCCGACGTTGCACAGCGAAGACAGCAGCGCGATCTGGCCAACGAACACTTCGCCCAACACCATGCTCAAGCCGGCAACCAGCAAGATGGCGCGCTGCGGCACGCCGGTGCGTGGATGGATGTAGCGCAAAAACCCCGGCAGCTGGCGGTCGCGCGCCATGGCGAACAACAGGCGCGATGTGGCGGCCTGCGCGACCAACGAATTGGCGATCGCAGCGCTGATCGCCACAGTGAGCGCAATGACGATCTGCAGCCAAGGCCCCGCGATCAGCCGCCCGATCTCGAAGAACGCATCGTTGGACGCCTGCGCGCTGGGGTAGCGCTGTAAGTCCGGCTGCAGCAGCGCCGCTAGCCATGTCTGCAGCACGAACAGACCCGCCACGATCAGCAGCGCCAACAAGGTGGCGCGCCCAACGACACGATTGCCGCCGCGCGCTTCTTCCGACAAGGTGGAAATCGCATCAAAGCCGAGGAACGACACCACTGCCACCGACAACGCACTGAAGATCAATTGCGGCGAAAATGCCTGCCGATTGTAGAACGGATGCGAGCTCCAGTGCGCGCCATTGACGCCGCGCTGGATCGCCAACGTCGCCAGCGCCAGGAACACCGCCAGCACTATCAGCTGCGCGAACAGAAAAAAGCGATTGGCACGCGCGGTGGTTTCGATGCCGCGCAGATTGACCAAAGTATTGAGCACGACGAAAAACGCGATCCACGCCGGTTGCGGCACCGCCGGCAACACGTTGTGCATCGCATTGGCGCCGACCACGTACAACAGCGTCGGCACCAGCAAATAGTCGAGCAGGATCGCCCAGCCAGCCAAAAACCCCATGCCGCTGCTCAATCCTCGCCCCACATAGGCGTACACCGAGCCAGCCACCGGAAACGCCTGCGACATCTGCTGATAGCTCAAGGCGGTGAACAGCATCGTCACGAAGCCGACCAGATAGATCAGCGGCACCATCCCGGAGCTGATGTCGAACACGCCGCCAAAGATGGAGAACGGCGCCGTCGGCACCATGAACACCAGCCCGTAAATCAGCAGATCCTTGAGCGTGAGCTGCCGCTTGAGCTCTTGCGCGTAGCCAAAGCATTCCAGCGTGGCCGTATCGTCGCGGTGTGGTGTGTCGGTCATGCATGTGTCCGCTGAGAGGATTGCCTGGTCGTAAGCAGGCGCGGGGAGGCGCTTGCGCGCTGATGTTGCGTTGCAGCTACCTGACCGGCATTGTGACGGTAATGCGGCCGGCAAGCCTATCCATTGGTAAAAGTGCTAGGTTTTCCATGCTGGATGTCACCCAGTGGCAAGTGCTGGCACCGAAGGAGCCACCATGTTCGACACTTTGGCCAGCCTGGGCCGCGATCTGCAGGCGCTGCATACGCTCAATGGCTGCCTGGATCGGGTATTTCGCGATGTCTGTGCGCTTGGTTTCCAGTCGCTTGTCTACGACTACGCGCCGGTACCGCTGAGCATGGAAGGCGCGCTGATTACGCCAACGGTGTTCATACAACGCAACGCGCCGGGCGACATGCAGCATGTCTGGTGCGAGCATGGGTATTACCAACATGACCCCGTTCAGCAGCGTGCGACGCGGCGCACCACGCCTTTCGTGTGGTCGTACCGCACCGATGGCGACCGAGCGGGGGTTGAATACGTCGGTGGACAGCATCGCCAGGTGACGCAATATCTGTGCGACAGCGGCATGGGCACCGGTGTCACCGTCCCGCTGCATCTGCCCGGCGGCGCATTCGCAACGTTCAGTGGCGCAGTCGATGCCGTCGCCGCCGAGGCGCCACGGCTGGCCGTGGCGCAGCTGTCGCCGTTCCTGTTGCTGGCCCACACCTTCCAGGCGCGCGCGCAGGAGTTGCTGGATCCGCACGAGCGCCGCTGCCACCACATCGTCTTGACCCGTCGCGAGCGCGAGTGCCTGCAGTACTCGGCCAAGGGGCTGACTGCGAAGAGCATTGCAGCTGCGCTGAATCGTTCCACCGCCACGGTGAACCTGCATCTGAACTCCGCCGCGCGCAAGCTGGGTGCGCGCAATCGCGTCGAAGCGGTCGTGCGCGGTATGCACTACCGGTTGCTGGAGCCATAACACTGGAAATATTTATTGCGATAGATGCACTGAGTTGAACCGAGCAGCTCGATCGGAATCCGCCTCAAGCTCGCCCAAAATCCTGCTCAATTCGGCAGGGCAGCACATTTGGCTGAACCGATCGTCCGCCAGCGCCACCGGGCCTCCGAAAACACGTCAAACCTGTGAGATTTGCCAGTTAACGCCAGTCAGCCTGATCGCTAGGCTCGGGGTTAATCATTGCCGTAAGCAGGCGCAGGTCATGCAGTCCACTGAGGGTTACGTCAAATTCCGCGGCTACCGCACCTGGTACCGCATTACCGGCGACCTGCGCCCGGATGCCTGCCCGCTGCTGGTCCTGCACGGCGGCCCGGGTTGCACCCACGACTATGTAGATAGCTTCAAGGATCTGGCAGCCAGCGGGCGCGCGGTGATCCACTACGACCAGCTCGGCAATGGCAACTCCACACATCTGCCGAATGCCGATCCCGGCTTCTGGACGGTCGGGTTGTTTCTGGACGAGCTGCACACCCTGATCACGCACCTGGGGCTATCGCAATACGCGTTGCTGGGCCAGTCGTGGGGCGGGATGCTGGCCGCCGAGCATGCGGTGCGCAGGCCGGTCGGCCTGCGCACATTGGTCATTGCCAATTCGCCGGCGTCTATGGGTCTGTGGCGTGCCGCTGCGCTACGTCTGCGTGCACGCCTGCCCGACGATATTCAGGCCGCCCTGGACGAGCACGAAGCTGCCGGCACCCTGGACCATCCGGCCTACCGTGCCGCAAGCCAAGCGTTCTACGCGCAGCATGTGTGCCGCGTACTGCCGTGGCCTGCTGAAGTGGCGCGCACCTTCGCCGCCATCGATGCCGACCCCACCGTGTATCACGCTATGAACGGCCCTACCGAATTCCATGTGATAGGCAGCTTGCGCAACTGGAGCATCATCGAGCGCCTGCACCTCATTACCGCGCCCACGCTGGTGCTATCGGGCAAGTACGACGAGGCCACACCGGAAACCGTCGAACCGTATGCGCGCCTGATTCCGGACGCACGCTGGCATGTGTTCGCCAATTCCAGCCATATGCCGCACGTGGAAGAGCGCGCTGCCTGCATGCGCCTGGTCGGCAACTTCCTGGACGATCAAATGCCCTGGTCCGGTGGACAGCTGGTGCGTTCCTCGGCCCTGGCCGATCGCGCCGTGTGAGTGACTGGTGGCGTGCGCATGTGAGAGGTGTGCGTTCTGCCGATTGGTTTGCTTGGCGCAGGTACCCGCTGAGGCATCTGTTGCTTCGATCGACCTTTACGCAGTCGCTGGTGCACCGCTCTGATGCCTTGCAGTAACGTTTGCACGTGCTGTGCAGCAGCACGTAGCAACGCCGACTGCGTACTGACCTGCACATCCGTTGAGATGCCTGCGTCTTATCGGGAGCGCCCAAAGTGCCTTCCAACCCAGTAACGATCGCTACGCAAGCTGTCATCTGCATAGACACACACGCATCGCCAGTGCCTGTGTGCATCGATCCAAACTAGGAGCGGCTAACAAAACGACTGCGCTCACCGTCAGGCGGGCGCGGCCGGTGCTCGGAATTGGGATCTACCAGGCGTACACTCCGGTTCCTTCGCGACGTCCGCACCAACCTGACGACTGCTCGCTACGTTTTGTTAGCCGCTCTAAATCTGATTGGATTCATAAATATAATAAGTGGCTATCTAAATGCAGACTTTGTGATTTACACGGAGGAGACGCACGACAAAGCCGCGTCCTTGCGGCATCCGCAAGCGATCGTGCGTTTGCGTCGGCCTTGGCGTATCCCAGTGGTGCGATCACGCCGCGCTCGAATGCCTGGTCCGGCGTGCTCGCATCGGATAGTGGGAAATCTCGGTGCCGGACGCCGCGCGGCTGTCTCCGCTGCGCAGCTGCCGCGTCCGTTTCACAGCGATGACGCGCGTCGCCGCCGATAAGTCGTGCGCCTGCACATTCGCGGGCGATGTCGGTCGCAGCAGCAAGGTGTGTAGCCCTGCGCCGGGATGTCCCATAATTCGGCGTCGGCGGCGGAAGGAGCCACGTCGTATGTTCGACGCTACCTCTGCGGCGCTGTGCGCTCGCTTCAAAATAGTTGCATCGCGAGGGCGTATCGAGCGACGAGCAAACTGGAGCGGCGCCTGCAGCAGGTGGATGCCCGCGATCCGGCGTTGCTGCCGTGCGGACGGTACCTTGGTAGGTGGAATCAGGGGAATCATCGTGTCTCACCTTGGATATGCAGGTTGTGTATCTGCGTACATCCGGCGTCGCCGACGCCTGGGCAAGGCGCGCCTTGCTTGCGCGTACGCAGGGCTGCGAAGGAAAGGACGGGCGCGATGCAGCGGACAGGCGTCCACATCCACTTTCGAGCGACGACGCGGCCTTCGACGGCTCGCGGCGGTAGAGGGCTGCCGGCTGCCAACTGCAGGGTCGGGTGCTTGGCCATGCGTTCGGTGCTGCTGAGCAGATGCGGCTGTCGTCCAAGGGCGGCAGCACCGTCCAGTGGTCGAAACGACCCGGCACGACCCGCTACCAAGCGTGCGTCGTGCCTAGGCCATTACTGCGCCATCGCGACGCGGTATCGTGTCGCGATTCCTGCCAATCGACCAACCCTATGCCGCACCCGTCCCTGCCTCCCGGTCCCGCCGCTCCGTCCACCCCTGCATTGGGCCACGCGCTGAAACCGCGGCAATTGATGATGATGGGCCTGGGCACGGCGATCGGCGCCGGGCTGTTTCTCGGCTCCGGCGTGGGCATCCACGCGGCCGGGCCGGCGGTGCTGGTGTCGTATCTGATCGCCGGCGCGCTGGTGATCATCGTGATGAACGCGCTGGGCGAGATGGCGGCTGCCAAGCCGGCCAGCGGTGCGTTTTCGGTGTACGCGGCCGATGCGATGGGGCCGACCGCCGGTGCGACGGTCGGCTGGTTGTGGTGGCTGCAGATCGTGGTGGTGATCGCGGCCGAAGCGGTCGGCGCGGCAGGCTTGCTCTCCTCGGTATGGCCGGTGTTGCCGGTGCCGTTGCTGGCTCTGGTGTTCATGGCCACCTTTACTGCGATCAATCTGCTGGGAGTGCGCAACTTCGGCGAGTTCGAATTCTGGTTCGCCATCCTCAAGGTCATGGCGATCATCGTGTTCCTGCTGATCGGTATGGCCTTGCTGGCAGGCTGGTTGCCGGGCGTGACCTCGCCCGGGCTGTCCAACGTCACCCAGAACGGCGGCTTCGCGCCCAACGGCCTGGCCGGCATCGGCGCGGCCTTACTGGTGGTGGTGTTCGCCTTCGGCGGCACCGAGATCGTGGCGGTGGCCGCGGCGGAAACCGCCGACCCCGGCCGCAGCCTGGCACGTACCATTCGTACCGTGGCCTGGCGCATCCTGGTGTTTTACATCGGCTCGATCAGTGTGATCGTGGCGGTGGTGCCGTGGACCAGCAAAGCGCTCAGCTCGCCGTTCGCCGCCGTGCTGGACGTGGCCCGCATTCCCGGTGCGTCCACCGCCATCACGCTGGTCGCGGTGGTGGCGTTGCTGTCTGCGCTCAATGCCAATCTGTATGGCGCGTCGCGGATGATCTTCTCGCTGGCACAGCGTGGGGAAGCGCCGCGGCTGCTGGGCAAGACCAGCGGCGAGCAGGTGCCGCTGGCGGCGGTGATCGCCAGCGTGTTGTTCGGCTTCGCAGCAGCAGCGCTGGAGTTGCTGTATCCCAACAAGGTGCTGCCGATGCTGCTCAACATCGTTGGCGCCACCTGTCTGCTGGTATGGACGATCTCGCTGTTGTCGCAGCTGATCCTGCGCGCACGCGCGGACCGCGCCGGCATCACGCTACCGTTCCGCATGCGTGGTTACCCGTTCTTGACGGTGCTGGCTCTGGTGATCCTGGCAGTGATTTTCGTATTGCTGGCGTCCTCGGCCGATACGCGCGGGCAGTTCCTGTCGATGGTCGGTTTGACCGCTGCTATTGCCGTGATCAGCGAAGTGGCGCGACGCTTACATGGCCGGACGTGAACGTGTGGGTCCAAGAGCGGCTAACAAAACGTAGCGAGCAGTCGTCAGGTGGGTGTTCACGGCGCGCAGGAACCGGAGTGTACGCGTGGTACATGCCAATTCCGCGCACCGGCCGCGCCCGCCTGGCGGTGAGCGCAGTCGTTTTGTTAGCCGCTCCAAGTGGGGAAGCGGGCGCGTCGGGTGTGTCGTCGATCGCGCTGCGCGCCGTCCAGGCACGCAGCGTCGTGGCGATCGAGGCGGACGCGTTGTGCAATCTACCGGCACCAGAGCAGCTGCGAACGAACATTCGGGCATTGGCGGCGAATATCATGTGTGTCGGGTCAATTCCATCGCGGCTTGCGGCATCGCGTCGGAGTGGGTCGACCGCGTCATCGCCTGAGAGCAGTCGAGCACGTTGACTGGAGCTACATGGCGAATGGTCATACAGCGGCGAAAACAGGCTGCAGTGAGCTTCTGCACACCGTCGAAGCGAGAACGTGCGCGCAGTCTTGCGGTTTGCTTCCCATCAGACGGGAGAGTTTATGGATCTGTCGATTTTGTTCAGTTACTATAATTTGGTAGATTATGCTCGTCCCATCAAGTAGCTCAGATAATATCTGATTATTATCAGATAATTAAAAAAGCGCATTATTTAATTTTTTCAGAATTCATTGCCGGATTTCCTCCATGAATGCCGTTTCGCCTGAGAGTTCGGTTGTCTTGCCTGCCGCCCACACGCTGGATGCATTGCATGCGTTGGCTTATCCTATCGACACGCATCTCGACTCTCTTTATCTGTCGCGGTTGGTCGGTTGCGACTTCTGGAAAGGCGATTGGAAGGCGCATCGACGCTCTCTGATAATCTGGCTGATCAACAAGACCTCGCCGAGAGGTCGCAATCAACCGCTGATGTACCATGTGAGCGGTCCAGACTTTCTCGCGGGTGGTTACGGCGGCGCCTGTTTCAGCGCTCACGCGCTATGGGAGAACCTCATTGCCCTGCCTTTTCTCGATCCTTGGAAAAACTGGGTGGATCATCAGCGCTATGTCGAGGCGGTGGTGGCGGCAAGCGAGGGTCGGATGCGGCTGGCACGCAGCGCCGCTGAGGTGCGCGCGATTCGAGCCGAAGGTCTCTGCTGCGCCATTCTGTCGTTGGAAGGCGCGCATATGCTTGGTCCACGCGGTATCAGCAGCCAGGCGCTGCGGCTGAAACGCCTGGAAATCGCTGCGAAGGCCGGCGCCGCTTATTTGACGCTCAACCATTTCAGCCATACCGACATATCCCAGGCCGGCTATGCGCCGCTCAATCCGTGGCGCAGTATCGAGGGCGGGGGGCTCTCGGAGTTCGGTAAGGAGGTCGTGGAGCGCTGCATCGATGTTGGGCTTCTGTTGGATCTCTCCCATACGTCGAGCCAAGGGATTATCGACGCCTGCGGCATCTGCGCGCGGCGCAATGTGCCCGCCTTCGCCTCGCATGGCGCATCGCGCAGCGTCACCCGTGGCGACGAGACGCGGCCGTCGCGTCATCTCGACCGGGGACTCGACGACGAGGCGATCCGCGCCATCGTTCAGACCGGTGGCTGCATCAGCGTCATTTTGGCGCCGTACTTTCTGCAACATTCCTATCTAGCTGACGGCAAGCCGAATATGGATGCCGATCTGGCTTTTGTCATTCGCTATTATGAAGCCTTCGCCCGACAGATCGCCGACATGGGTATGGTTGCAGATCCGTGGAAACACTTGAGTTTCGGCAGCGATTTCGATGGCGGCATTTCCAGCCTGCCGACGGGTATGCGCAGCGGCGCGGATTTGCCCAAGCTCACGCAGGCGATGATCGATGCCGGCTGGCCTGCCCAACGCATTGTCGATGTTTATAGCGGCAATTTCCTACGGGTCTGGGAGCGGGTGCGGCCGTAGCGTTGCCCAGCAAACCTGCGTCCGAATTGGAGAGTGGCGCGTTGGGCAGTCAATCGCGCGCCGGCACGTTCTTACCAGAGCCGGGCGCGTCGATGCTGCAGCCTTGTTCCGACCTCGTTCGCCTCCAAAAAATGCGTGCTGCATTGCGCGCTGGGCGTAATATCGCGTTGCAGTGCAAGCGAGGCAGTTAGAGCGGCTAATAAAACGACTGCGCTCACCGCCAAGCGGGCGTGGCCGGTGCTCGGAGTCGGCATGTACTAGGCGTACACTCCGATTCCTCCGCGCCCACCTGACGACTGCTCGCTACGTTTTGTTAGCCGCTCTTAATGATTGCGGAGAGCGATTAAAGTTGGGGCTGGTTTCACGTGTCGGCCTTGCCCGGGATAGAGCGACGCACTACTCCACCTTGCGGAGACGAACATCTGCCGTTCGTAAACCCCATGATGCAATAGTCATTTGGGAACACGCTGTTCACCATCGTTCCAGTCGAGCCCAGTGTCATTCTGGTCAAAGGTCGGTATCGACGCTGGCGGCATAGCGGTGGAGTGCTGCCGCTCTATGGCTTCTGGCTGCAGTGCATCCGGGTCGAACGCAAAGCTGGAAATCGACGCCCCGGGCTGGGCGGACAACGAATGCCCCATGAACTGCTCAGACCCCATGAACTGATCAGAAAAGTTATCGAGATCCCAATTGCTTGGATGCGTTTGCGACAAATGCGACAAATTTTGATGCCCCTGCAACAAAACATCTGTTTGATGAAGTGCGCCCTCCCAGTCGAATTCAAAGGGGGAACTCGACGCCTCGGGCTGTGCTGGCCACGCAGGTCCCGTCACCTCCTGCTCGGGCGTATCGGGAATCCAGACGCCTTCAGCCGCCTGCGGCCAACCACCCTCAGGAGTGAGTGGAAACATGTAGGAATAAGAAGGCTCCGCCGATTCAGCTCTGCTTCCCAGGTCGGGCAACTGCTCGTTAGAAGGACGCATCTGGCGCACTTGCGTCAGCATGTGTTTCATACAATTGTGATAATTTGGTGTCCGGCCATAGGTGAAGATTTTCAAATCGTCATCCAACGTTTGGTCGTGCAAACGCGATGCCATTGGACCCTTTTGGTTCTCCTTTAGCCAAACACTGAATTGTATCAGACGTTCTGATATCTTACTGCCGTAGGATCTCCCGTCAGCGTATTGGTTATCGAGGCCGGACGCCGAAAAAGCAGCTTTAAATTGCTCGCTGAGTTGGTGGTCGACTTCGTGGATATTACGCCTTGTACGCCTTGCCACGATATCCGTCGCTCCGGGAGGGTAAAAGGACTGCAGGTGCTTCAGCGCCGACACTGACCTGCTACTGTTCGCCATACGCGTGTTTACGAAGGCATTGGCGTCATCCATCAAGCTCTGGGAGTGCAGTCTGCCGGTTTCGCACAATCCCTTTTTACCCTGGGCATGCAGCCATGCACTGAACGCGCGCAACGCGCTTGCCTCCCGGTGTTTAGCAGAAAGCGCAGCATTGATGAATTGTGTATCCTCGTCGGGAACCTGATGGCGGGGGTAACCCCCGACCTTTACCGTTCCGTCGGTGGCAACTGCCATGGTACGCAGATAATTCAGTGCTGAGGTCACAAGATTGCGTTTGTTTCCTTGTTGAAAATTCGATGCATCCTGTTCCAGCGCTTCTTTGTCTTTGAAAAGTCGTTCCTCCACACTACCTTTGTTCTGCTGTCTGAGCCAATCGCTAAAACGTATCAATGCGTGGCTGTAAATTCTTGTGGTGGTGAAGTTGCTATCTCCCTTCTCGGCGCCATCTACAAACCGCGCGATGAGTGCCCTGTCGTCTTCATAGGGTGTGTTGGAGCCTGACAACACGGTCCCGTCTCGAATGTCGCCGCTTAGCTTGGCGAACGGGGCTGGCCCACGGGGCAAGGTTGATGGACGATTGGCTGCCGCCCGAGGTGCTTCATGAACTGCGGCGTCTTCAAAAACACGCTGCTGCGCTGTTGCGCCCTGGAGCTCAGGCGCATCAGCAGGCCAAAGCCGAAGATGATGAAAATGACTGTTAGGTTGCAGGTCGTCGCAATCCAACGCGAAGGGAAACCGTATCGATGTGCCGTTCGGGGCCAGAGGTGCGCCCGATGCCGGCGTCGAACGCACAGCAGATGCCTCGGCGCGATGGCGCTTAGTCGGTCGAGCTGCCAGTTCGTTGAGGACGCCGGAGGGCGTTGAGGAAGACGATACTCCGGACGCAACGTTGCCCGCGCCAGCCGGCCGGACAGTGGCCTGCTCTGGCGTGCTTTGATTGGTATGCGTCCAAGGATTGCTGCTCTTGTGGATCTGCATTTTCTTCGCTCCGTTTCGTGATGAAAAAGACGCCTTGTTCCTGGATCTCGCCAAGCTGATGCGGCTCAGGGATATCCGTTGAATACCGACAGCTAAAGTTGGGGCTGGTTTCACGTGTCGGCCGTGCCCGGGATAGCGCGACGCACTACTCCACCTTGCGGAGACGAACATCTGCCGATCGTAAACTCCATGATGCAATAGTCATTCGGGAACACGCCGTTCACCATCGTTCCAGTCGAGCCCAGTGTGATTCTCGTCGAGGGTCAATATCGACGCTTGCGGCATAGCGGTGGAGTGATGCGGCTCTGTCGCTGCTGGATGCATTGCCTGCCAGTCGAATGGAATGTTGGAAATCGACGCCCCGGGCTGGGCGGACAACGAATGCCCCATGAACTGATCAGAAAAGTCATCGAGATCCCAATTGCTTGGATGCTTTTGCGACAAATTTTGATGCCCCTGCAACAAAACATTCGCTTGACGCAGTGCGCCCCCCCCATCGAATTCAAGAGGGGGACTCGACGCAGCGGGCTGGGCTGGCCACGCAGGTCCCGTCACCTCCTGCTCTGGCGTATCGGGAATCCAGACGCCTTCAGCCGCCTGCGGCCAACCACCCTCAGGAGTGAGTGGAAACATGTAGGAATAAGAAGGCTCCGCCGGTTCAGCTCTGCTTCCCAGGCCGGGCAACTGCTCGTCAGGAGGCAACATCGTGCGCACTTGCGTCAGCATGCCTTTCATACACTTGTGGTGATTTGGTGTCTGGCCATAGGTGAAGAGTTTCAAATCGTCATCCAACGTTTGGTCGTGCAAACGCGATGCCATCGGACCCTTTTGGTTCTCCTTTAGCCAAGCGCTGAATCGCATCAGACGCTCTGACAGTATAATGCCATAGGATCTCCCTTTAGCGTATTTTTTATCGCGGCCGGACGCCGAAAAAGCAGCTTTAAATTGCTCGCTGAGTTGGTAGTCGACTTCGTGGATATTACGCCTTTTACGCCTTTTACGCATTTCCACGATATCCGTTGCTCCGGCACAGTAAAAGGCCTGCAGGTAATCCAGCGCCAACACTGACCTGTTACTGCCTGCCATGCCGGTTTTTGAGAAGGCGTGGGCGTCATCCATCAAGGTTTGGGAGTACAGTCTGTCCGTTTCGCACAATCCCTTTTTACCCTGGGCATGAAGCCATGCACTGAACGCCCGCAATCTGGATAAATATTGGTGAGAGATACCAGAACGTGCATCATTGATGAGTTTTTTATCACCTTCAGGAATCACATATCGGTGTTGAGCGGAGATCGTTACCGTTCCGTGGGATTCCACGGAACGCAGATGTTTCAGTGCTGCGATCATATTAGTGCTGCCAGTCTGTTCTTGGAATTTCCTGGCATCGAGTATTAGCTCGTCTTTGAAGAGCCGATCTTGCAGACCACCCTTGTCCTGCTGCTTGAGCCAGGCGCTAAAAACTTCAAAAAGTCTGGAGTAAATTTTTACGGTATTGACGCTGTATTCCCCCTTGGCACCGTCTGAAAATCGCTTGATGAGTGACGTGTCGTCTCGATAAGGCAGACTGGAGTCTGACGACCCGGTCACGCCTTTAATCACGCCTTTGCGCTTACGGCCCGAGGTCGATGGACGATTATCTAGCGCCCGACGTTGTTCATGAACTACGACGTCTTCAAAAGCAGGCTGCTGCGCTGTTGTCCCCTGGGGCCCATGCGCATCCGCGCGCCGAAGTTGGGGATGAGGAACATGCCTGTTGGGGGGCAGGTCGTCGTAATGCAGCGCGAAGGGAAACGGTATCGATGTGCCGTTCGGCGCCAGAAGCTCACCCGATCCCGGCACCGAACGCGCAGCAGATGCCTCGGTGCGACGGAGTTTAGTCGGTCGAGCTGTCAGTTCGCCGAGGACGCCAGAGGGCGCTGCCGACGACGGCATTCCGGCCGGAGCATCGCCCGGGCTCGCCGGCCGGCCAGTCGACTGCTCTGGCAGGCTTTGGTAGGTGCTCTGGGCATGCGTCCGACGATTGCTGCTCTTTGGCCTCACCATTTTTTCGCTCCGCTTCATGATGAAAAAGACGGCTCGTTGCTGGATCTTGTCAAGCTGATGCGGCGCAGGCATAGCCGCTGAACACCGCCAGCTCTCGCGCATTTGCCCCACGCACGAGCTTGCTTTCCATCTGGTCGGAGCGCTGCCGATCCAGCTCTCAAGTAATTATCAAGCATCGTGATCGATCGATCGCACACCCGGTGCGCAGATGGCGAAGCCGTAGCGGGTTTGCCGAACACTAACGTGAGTGTTCAAGGCGCGCGCTGGCACCGTGTGTCGAGCGACGGCTCGGGGTTTGAAGTCATCGGCATGACGACCACACCCGCCCGAACCGGCCCGACCGCGGCAAGACACTGCGGCTGCATCAACCCAACTTCCCAGGCGCAATAGCCGTCAATCCGATGCCAGTGCGATAGGTGCGTTGCGGATCGGCATTGAAGGCGGCACTGGCCGCGTCCAACGCAGAGATCGCCATGCGCGCATTGATGCCAACCACTCTTCTTCGTTTGGCGCTTGCGGCAGCATGCTCAGCGCGATGGCCAACCCGATGGCTAGTGCAGCAGAATTAGCGTGGCCAGGCCAAGGAAGCTCAGGAAGCCCATCACGTCGGTCAGCGTGGTCAATATCACGCCACCGGCCAATGCCGGATCGAAGCCCAGCCGTTTCAAGGTCACCGGCACCAGCACACCGCCAAACGCGGCAGTGAGCATGTTCAAGGTCAGCGCGGTGCCGATCACCAGCGACAGCATCGGTTGTCGGAACCAAGCCAGCACGATCAGGCCCAGTCCCACGCCGAGCACGACGCCGTTGATCAGCGCCACGGTCAGCTCTTTCTTGAGCAGGGTCATCACGTTGGACGAGCCGATCTGGCCCAGCGCCAGACCGCGCACCATCAGCGCCAACACCTGGGTGCCGGCGTTGCCGCCCATGCCGGCGACAATCGGCATCAGCGCCGCAAGCGCCACCAATTTCTCGATCGTGCCTTCGAATCGGCTGACCACGCTGGAGGCAAGGAACGCAGTGCACAGGTTGATGCTCAGCCAGATCAGGCGGCGCCGGAACGCGCGCCGCGCCGGGCTGAACATGTCCTCGTCTTCGTCCAGACCAGCCGCACTCATGGCCTGATGTTCGGCCTGCTCGCGGATGATGTCGACCACGTCATCGATGGTGATGCGGCCGAGCAGGATGTTGTTGTCGTCCACCACCGGCGCGGAGATCCAGTCGTGATCCGAGAAGCGCCGTGCGACTTCGTCGGAGCCATCGCCGACATCGATCGCCGGTTGTTCGTCGTCGATCAATCGATTGACCGGCGTGTTGTCCTCATGCGTGACCAACGCGGCCAGCGACACGCGGCCCAGGTATTGATGACGTCGGCTCACCACGTACAGGTGGTCGGTGTGATCGGGCAACTCGCCGCGCAGCCGCAGATACCGCAGCACCACATCGACATTGACGTCTGCGCGCACAGTGACCACGTCCGGGTTCATCAAGCGGCCGGCGGTGTCCTCCGGGTACGACAGCACCTGCTCGAGCCGCTCGCGGTTCTCGCGGTCCATCGACTTGAGCACTTCGTCGATGACGGTGTCGGGTAGGTCTTCGACCAGATTGGCCAGATCATCGATGTCCAGGTCTTCGACCGCAGCCACGATCTCGTCGGTGTCCATGTCGGCCAGTAGGCTTTCGCGCACTTCATCGCCGACGTGCAGCAGCACTTCACCGTCGTCTTCCGGGTCGACCAGCCCCCACACTACTTCGCGTTTGCCGGGCGGCAGCGATTCGAGCAAGTTGCCGATCTCCGCCGGCGCCAGCGTATTGACCAGCCGTCGTACCGGCCCTAAGCGTCCGCTATCCAGCGCGTCGGACAGCAATCGCAGCTGGCGCGCGGTCTTGTCGTGGCGGACGGCTTCGGCCATGCGCGGCTCTCCGGAAAAATGGACGCGCCCTGGGGCAAGACGCGGTGCTGGATCAGCACGCCATTATCGCTTGCGCATGGTGACGAAACATACAGTGACATCGCTCGACGCTTGAACATCATCTGTGCGATGACGCATCCACTCAGCGCAGCAGACCCTGCGCGACGCCGGCCAACCACTTCTCGATGCCCTTGCGATCGCGTGCGCGCAGCAGTTTTTCGCCTTGCACACGCAGCTCGCCCAGGTGGATGTCGCGCACTGCACGGCGAACTTCCAGCAATGTCGCCGGATGCAGACTGAACTCGGTAAGCCCCAATGCCAGCAGCATCGGAACAAAGCGCGGGTCGCCCGCGATCTCGCCACATACCGCCACCGGTTTGCCGTACGCACGGCCGGTGGCGATCACATGCGCGATCAGTCGCAGCACGGCCGGATGCAACGGCGAATACAGCTCGCCCAGTGCCTCGTTGTTGCGATCCACCGCCAGCAGGTATTGCACCAGATCGTTGGTGCCGATCGACAGGAAGTCGATATCGTCGATGAAGCAATCCAACGCCAACGCCGCGGCAGGCACTTCGATCATCGCGCCGAGCGGAATGTGCTCGGCGATCTCGTGGCCTTGTTCGCGCAATTGCGCGGCCAGCTTCTTGATCTGTCGCCGCAGCAGCTGGATTTCCTCGCGGCCGCTGATCATCGGCACCAGGATGCGTACCGGGCCGTAGCCGGATGCACGCAGGATTGCGCGCAACTGCGTCTTCGCCACCGCAGGGCGCGCCAACGACAGGCGCACGCCGCGCAAGCCCAGCGCCGGGTTGTCTTCGTCGCTTAAGGTCAGCCCGGTGCGGTCGGCCTTGTCGGCGCCCAGATCGAGCGTGCGCACGGTGACCGGGCGGCCGCTCATGCCCAGCACGGTGTCGCGATAGGTGTGGAACTGTTCGTCTTCGTCCGGTAGCTCGTTGCGCTGCAGGAAAAGGAATTCGGTGCGATACAAGCCCAAGCCACTGGCGCCGAGCGCGTGTGCCTTGGCCACGTCTTCCAGCGACTCGGCGTTGGCCAGCAGCGTGATATCGACGTCATCGCGCGTGCGCGTGGGCTTGGAACGCAGTCGGCCCAGCTCGCGTTGTTCCTTGGCCAGCGCGCGCAGACGCGCGCGGTAGTCGCGCAGATGCTCGGGGGTGGGGTCGACGATCACCTGGCCTGAGCCTGCATCGACGATCAGCACATCCCCATCGTCGATCCGCTGCACCGCATCGCTGACCCCGACCACCAACGGCAGGTGCAGGCTGCGCGCCAAAATCGCGCTATGCGACAGTGCGCTGCCGGCAGTCGTGACGATGCCGACCACGCCCTGCGCCTGCAGCTGCGCCAGCTCTGACGGTGCCACGTTGTCGCACACCAGGATCTCGCCGGCCACGCCCTTGAGGTCGGGCGCGCGCTTGTGCAAAAACGCATGGATGCGGCCGATGACGTGATCCAGATCGTCCATGCGGCTTCTAAGGTAGGCATCTTCCATACCATCGAACACCGCTGCCAAACGGTCGCGCTGCACGCGTAAGGCATAATCGGCGCTGTAACGGTGGGTGCGGATCAACTCATCCAAACCTTGCAGCAGTTCCGGGTCGTCGAGCAAGAGCGCGTGCAGCTCGAGAAATTCGCCGACTTCGCGCGCGAGTGCGCCATGCAGGCGATCGCGCAATTGCTGCATTTCGGTACGCGCCGCTTCGATGGCCACGTGCAGACGCTGCAGCTGCGTTTCCACCTGGTTGGCCGGCACACGTTGTTCGGCAACTTCCAGCGTGTGACTTTGACGCACGCGCGCACGCCCGAGTGCGTTACCGCGCGACGCACCGTGTCCGCGCAAGCGCAGACTCATGCGCGGCCTTGGTGCAGCCGCGTCCGGTCGCTCGTGGCTGCACCGACGCCGCACATGCTCAGCTGTCCTCGTCGAAACGACGCTCGAACAGATCCACCAACGCCTGCAAGGCCTCGGCTTCGTCTTCGCCATCCAGCCGCACCACTACACTGGTGCCTTGACCTGCGGCCAGCAGCATCACGCCCATGATGCTCTTGGCATTCACCTCGCGGCCCTTGGCCGCCAGGGTGGCGTTGCTGCGATAGGACGACAGCGTCTGCACCAGCTTGGCGGTTGCCCGTGCATGCAGTCCCAGTCGGTTGGAAACTATGAGTTCGCGTTCAAGCATCGTCGATGATCGCTCCGTTGCGGGTGCCTGCTGCCGCGGTGGCGGGCAGCTCCTGCAATCCTTGTTCGGGGTAGTTCATCACCCGCAACAGCATCGGCAGGCTCAGCGCGGACACCCGGCGAACCGGCGTGCCCAGCTTTGCCAACCGGTCGGCGAGATTGCTGGGGCTGGCGCCATACAGGTCGGTCATGACCAGTACGCCGTCACCGCTGTCGACCCGGCGCATCGCCGATGAGGCCCGGGGCAGCAATGCGTCCAGGTCTGCATCGAACGGCACATCGAATGCTTCGGTCTTCAGCGGCAAGTGCCGCAACAGCCCCGTCGTCACGTTCAACAACGCCGCGCCGATGCCGGGATGAGTCATGAGGAGAATGCCACAGGCCATGTCGAAACGTTAACAGGTCGGGATGACAGGGGGGAAGAAGCAACGTGACCGGGGAACCGGGACCTGGGAACCGGGAGAGCGGCTTTATCGCATGCTTGTCGCAATAGCTGAGGTGGTCACCGCGTTGTGCGCTTTGCGCTTTTCCCGGGTCCCCGGTTTTGGCGCTCCAAATCAATCCTGTTCGCGATGGAACGTCGCCACTTCCGGCCAGCCTTGCTCGCGCGCATGTCGTGCCATGCGTTCGGCCAGATACACCGAGCGATGCTTGCCGCCGGTGCAGCCGAAGGCGATGGTCACGTAGCTGCGGGTATCGTTGCGCAGCCGCGGCAGCCAAGTGTCCAGCAGATCCACGATCTGCGCGCTGTAGCGCACCACGTCCGGTTGTTTATCCAGATAGTCGCGCACGCCGGCATCGCGGCCGGTGAGCGGGCGCAGCTCCGGGTCCCAGTGCGGATTGGGCAGCACGCGCGCGTCGAACACGAAGTCGGCCTCGGCCGGCACGCCGCGTTTGTAGGCGAACGATTCGAACAGCAGCGACAAGCGATCGTTGCTGCCGAGCGCGAATTCGGTGACCACACGGCGACGCAACTGATGCACGTTGAGCGCGCTGGTGTCGATGATGGCGTGGGCCTGCGACCGCAACGGATCGGTCAACTGACGCTCGCGGGTGATCGCTTCCGGTAGCGCCAGGCCGAGATGGCTCAACGGATGACGGCGACGGGTGTCGGCGTAGCGTTTGATCAGGGCCTCGTCGCTGGCTTCGAAAAACAATAGCCGCGCTTCGATGCCGTATTCCTGCGCGGCCTGACGCCATTGCGCAAGCTGGGTCAGATCACTGCGGCTGCGCACATCGATGCCGACCGCCATGCGCTGGTCGCCGAGCGGGTTGCCACGCAGGCGGCTGCGCACGAAATCCGGCAGTAGCTCCACCGGCAGATTGTCCGAGCAGTAGTAGTCAAGATCTTCGAAGGTCTTCAACGCGACCGACTTGCCCGAGCCGGACAGCCCGCTCACGATCACCAGCGTAGAGGGCGCAATACTCATGGCGTGCGTCGCTCGAGCAGGTTGCTGTGGCGGGCAATGAACATCGCGGCCGGGTCGATGCCCTTGGTGCGCAGGATATGCAGCCGCGTGGCCGCTTCGGTCAACACTGCCAGGTTGCGGCCGGGCATGACCGGCAGGGTGATCAGCGGCACATCCAGATCCAGTACATGGCGGCTGCCGGAATCGCCGGTCAGACGCTCATAACCGGACGGCATGGGCTCGGTCATCGGGCGGGTCAGGTGCACGATCAGGCGCAGGTATTTGTTCTTCTTCACGGCGGTGTCGCCGAACATGTCGCGCACGTTCAACACGCCCAGACCGCGTACCTCCAGCAAGTCCTGCAGTAGCTCCGGGCAGGTGCCATCGAGCACATCGGGCGCAATCTGGGTGAACTCCGGCGCGTCATCAGCCACCAGGCGGTGGCCGCGGCTCAACAGTTCCAGCGCCAGCTCGCTCTTGCCCGAGCCGGCTTCGCCGGTAATCAGCACGCCGATCGAATAGATCTCCATGAACACGCCATGCAGCGTGACCCGTGGGGCCAGCGTGCGCGCCAGGTGGTAGGAGAGGTGGTTGAGCAGTTCGTGGCCGCGCTTGGGCGAGATCCACAACGGCGTATTGGATTCGTCCGCAGCCGCGCGCAGGTCTTCAGGGCACGACTGATTCTTGCTGATCGCCAGCGCCAGCGGCTGCACCTGAATAATCTTTTCGATGGTCTCCCAGCGCTGCCGCGCATCCAGCGAGTCCAGCCAGGCCAGTTCTTCGGTGCCCAGAATCTGCACCTTGTTAGGGTAGATCACATTGAGGTAGCCGGCCAGAGATGGGCGGCGCGCATTGTTGCTGCCGGCCTCGATTTCGCGGTGCTCGCCGTGCTGGCCGGCGACCCAGCGCAGTGCCAATTTGTCGCGCTGCTGATCGAACAATTCGCGTGCGGTAATGCTGGTATTCATGCCGCGCTGGCCTGTGGGGGCGGTGCGTCGGCGAGTAGCGCCATCAAGGCATCTGTGTTGGGCGCGGCGCGCAACTGCTGGCGAAATTCGGCATCGGAGAACCGCTCAGCCAGTTCCCACAGCAGCATCAGGTGTTGATGGGTGTAATGCGCAGGCACGGCCATTGCGAAGACCAGATCCACCGGTTCACCGCTGCCGAAGGCCACTGGCGTGTCCAGCCGCAGCAGTGCGCCGCGCGGTTCGGTGAGGCTCGGACAGCGCCCATGCGCAATGGCGATGCCGTGGCCGATGGGGGTACTGCCCAGGGCCTGGCGCTCGCACAGACCGACATAAAGTTGATCGGCACCGGCCCGGCGACAGGACAGCAGATAGGCGGCGGTATGCAGAACGGTGTCGTGATCGGCGGCCGGCGACACCATGGTGCGCACGGCCGCCATCAGGTCGGTTAAAGGCATGAGGGCATCAAGCGGGAAGCGTCATGCGAGATTGTCGCGCACCTCGCGGGCGTGGTGGTCACATTTCTTTTCTTTGTGCTTGAGCACCAGGCGGTCGAGCTTGTCGACCAACAGGTCGATGGCTGCATACATGGTGGAACCGCTGGCATCTGCGTGCAGGGTGCGACCGGGAAGGTTGACGGTGGCGACCACGTGGTGGTCTGGCTTGCGGACGGCCAGCTGCGTTCGAACTTCACAGTGCTGGTCGAAATGGCGCTGCAGTCGCTGCAGCTTGCTTGCTACGTAATCCCGCAGGGCGGGGGTCACTTCAAGCTGGTGGCCATACGTCTCGATACGCATCGGATACCTCCATTGGTCGGTGGGCCAATGAACCTTTCCGGTGATCCGACTTACCCGGCGCAGGCCGGCGTTGCGGTGGTTGCAACGTCAGGCGATGCGTACGCGTTCGTGGGAGGCGGAAATGTTCATGGCCTCACGATACTTCGCAACGGTGCGCCGCGCCACTGGTACGCCGGAAGTTTTCAACAGATCGGCCAGCTTGGCGTCGGACAACGGTTTGCGCGGGTTTTCCGCCTCGATCAGGCGCCGGATCATTGCCTGAATGGCGGTGCTGGAAGCCTCGCCGCCGCTGTCGGTATCGATGCCGGAGGCGAAGAACGAGCGCAACGGGATGGTGCCGCGAGGGGTGCGCACGTATTTACGGGCGATCGCGCGGGAAATGGTCGACTCATGCAGGCCGAGCTCGCCTGCGATCTCGCGTAGGGTGAGCGGGCGCAGCGCCTGTGCGCCGAATTCCAGAAATCCGGCCTGGTGCTGCAACAGGCAGCGCACCACCCGCAGCAAGGTTTCGCCCCGCGCTTCCAGGCTCTTGAGCAGCCATCGCGCCTCCTGCAACTGGCCGCGCAGGTAACCAGCATCGGATTCTCCGCAGCTGCGGATCAGATTTTCGTAACCGCGATGGATAGTGACCCTGGGCTGCGCGCAGCCGGCCAGTGAGGCCCGCCAGACGCCACGCTGGCGCCAGATCACGCAGTCCGGCACCACATAGGTGTCCTGTGCCAGTTCGCCGATCTGCTTGCCTGGACGTGGGTCCAGCGAGCGCACCAGCTGCACGGCCTGGTCGACGTCGGCGGTGGAGCGCTTGAGTTCGTGCGCCAGACCAGCCACGCCGCTGCGCGGCAGGCGCTCTAACGGGCCAGCGACGATCTTAAGCGCCAGCTCGCGTCCCGGAGGAACGGGATCGAGCATGGCCAACTGCAGCGCCAGGCATTCGCCCAAGGTGCGCGCACCGACGCCGACCGGGTCAAAGCTCTGGATATGGTGCAGTACGGTGAGCACTTCGGCTTCGTCCACCGCGCGGCCGAGTGCCAGTGTTTCTAGAATGGCCGACAGCGGTTCGCGCAGGTAGCCGTCTTCGTCCAGCGCATCGATCAACAACGCGCCGATCTGTCGGTCGCGCGGCGATAGCGGCGACAGATGCAGTTGCCACAACAGGTGGTCGGCGAGGGTTTCGGACTCGGCCACCCGCTCGGCGGCATCGCCGGATTCGTCGTCGTCGAAACTGCCGCCGCGACCCGAGCCGGTCCACTGCAATTGGTCTTGCGACCAGTCGTCGTCGCGCTCGACAGGCGCAGCTTGGTCGCTTTGGGTGCCGTCGATGGAGGACGGCGATGCCATCTCGGCCGGTGCGTCGCCGGCCGCATGCAAGGCTTCGTCGGCCCACTCCAGCAGCGGATTTGTCTCCACTGCTTCGGCGATTTCCGCTTCCAGTTCGGTGGTGGACATCTGCAACAGCTTGATCGCCTGACGCAATTGCGGCGTCATGACCAGCTGCTGTCCTAGCGATGTCTGGAGCCGGGCTTTCATGCAGGCACTGACTGGAAAAATCGATGGCGCGGCGACGCGCTCAAAGGCGGAAAGTTTCCCCCAGATACACGCGACGAACGTCGAGATTGGATAGCAACGCGTCTGGTGCCCCCTGTGCCAGCACGCCTCCCTCGGCGAGGATATACGCGCGGTCGCAGATTCCCAAGGTCTCGCGCACGTTGTGATCGGTGATCAACACACCGATACCGCGTTTCTTGAGGTGGATGACGATGCGCTGGATCTCGCCGACTGAAATCGGATCCACGCCAGCGAAGGGTTCGTCGAGCAGCATCATGCGCGGCCTGGCCGCCAGCGCGCGCGCGATCTCGCAACGGCGCCGCTCGCCGCCGGAGAGGCTGGCGCCGAGCTGATCGGCCACGTGGGCGATCTGCAGTTCCTCCAGTAGCGAGGTCAGTTCTTTCTCACGGCCGGTCCTGTCCAGCTCGTCGCGCAGTTCCAGCACCAGTCGAATGTTGTCGGCCACGGTGAGCTTGCGGAACACCGACGGCTCCTGCGGCAGATAACCCAGGCCGAGTTTTGCGCGTGCATACATCGGCTCGGCGGTCAGGTCGCGGCCGTCCAGCTCGATACGGCCCGCATCGGCCTCGACCAGGCCGACGATCATGTAGAAGCAGGTCGTCTTGCCCGCGCCGTTGGGGCCGAGCAGGCCGACCACTTCGCCGGCTTCGAGCGTCAGGCTGAATTCCTTGACCACTTCGCGTTGCTTGTACTTCTTGCGCAGACCGGTAGCGACCAGCATTACTTCTTCCCCTGCGGCTTTGCGGCGGGCCTGGCTGCCGGTGCCGCTGCCGGCGTAGCCGCAGCGGGCGCTGCGTTCTTCGGCTGGATGATCGTACGCACGCGGCTGCCATCGCCGCCACTTTGCATATTGCCGGTCTTGGTGTTGTAGACCATGCGCTGGCCGGCGTTGGTGCCCTTGGGCGAATCGACCTTGTAATTGCCGGTCAGTACGATGATTTCGTCGGCCACTTGGTATTCGATGGTGTCGGCCTTGCCGTTCATCATGGCGCCGTCGTCCATCTGCTGCTTGAGCGTGGCCTGCTTGCCGTTGAGCACCACACGGTCGGTCTGGCCGTTCTTCTGGAAGATGTCGGCGCTGTCGGCGTGGATCTCGAGCGTGCCCTGGGTGATCACCACATTGCCGCTGAAGCGGCACTTGCCGCTGTCGTCGAGCATGTTGCAATCGTTGGCATTTGAATCGATCGCCATCGGCTGGTTGCGATCGCTGGTCTTGGCCATTGCCATCGCGGGCAACAGCAGCGCGGCAAACGCCAGTTTAGCGGGCAGCATTCGGTTCATATCGGGTCTTGACCTGAGAAAGGAGCTTGTACTGGCGTGATTTGAGATCGGCCTCGAAGCCGATGCCGCTTTGCATGATACCCGGCCGGCTCATGCTCACCGGGGCAGCGGTCTTGGCGATGTTTTGCTGCGGGAACACGTCCAGGCTTTGAGTACGAAACGTCGTCGGCGGGGTATTGCCGGTGGTCGGGCTGTCGCCGGACACATCGCCGTGCAGGCGCAGTTCGTCGCCCTTGGGGCTGATCCAGCCGGTTTTGGAGCGCAGCGTCCAGGGTTGATTGGCGTTGTCGGGCAGCAGAAACACCGGCGTGGTGATTTCCGAAGTCTGGTCGGCACGGTTGCGGTGCATTTCCGGCGCGCGCAGCGTCATCGACTCCTTACCGCTCTGCTTGTCCAGCGCGATCAACTCAAAATCGCGCAGCACGTAATCGGCGCGCGAGTCGTCGACCGCCGCTGCGACCGGGCGGGCGCGCTGTTGCCACGCCGACCAGCCGGAGATGACGGCGGCGGCAAACAGCACAACGCCCAGAGTGGTGCGCCAATTCCAGCTCATGCGGAAAACCTTTCGATGATGCGTTCGACCTGGCCCTGCGCGGCAAGCACCACATCGCAGACCTCGCGCGCGGCGCCTTCGCCACCACGGGCGCGGGTATGCCACTGCACGCGCTCGGCGATCCACGGGTGCGCGTTGGCGGGCGCAACCGGCAGGCCGACCGCCAGCAGGGCCGGCAGGTCGGGCAGGTCGTCGCCCATGAACAACACCTGGTCCAGCGACAAGCCGTGCTCCTGGCACAAGGCCAGCACCGCGAGCCGCTTGTTCTTGACCCCGATCTGCACATGCAGACCCAGATCCTGGCCGCGTTTTTCTGCCGACAGGCTGGCGCGCGCGGTGATCAGTGCGACATGGATGCCGGCTTGGTCGAGCTGCTTGAGGCCCTGGCCGTCGAGCACATTGAAGGATTTGCTCTCGTTGCCGGCATGGTCGTAATACAGGCGGCCGTCGGTCAGGGTGCCATCGATGTCGAAGCACGCCAGGCGAATGTGCGCAGCGCGGTCGATCAAGTCGGCGGGCAGGTGTTGCAGAGGGGAATAGGGCATCGGCACAAATCGGTAAGAACGGGGTTCCAGTGATGGAAGCTGAATCTGTTAGACCACCTTGGCGCGCAACAGGTCGTGAATGTTCAATGCGCCGACCGCGCGCTGCTGCGCATCGACCACGATCAGGCCATTGATCTTGTAATCTTCCATCAGCCGCGCAGCTTCGGCGGCCAGCTGGTCGGCGCCGATGGTCTTGGGGTTGCGCGTCATCACCTCGGCGATGCCGGCGCTGCGCACGTCGATATCGCTGTCCAGCGCGCGGCGCAGATCGCCGTCGGTGAACAGGCCGATCAGCCGCCCGTCGTTGTCGACCACTGCAGTCATGCCGAGGCGTTTGCGGCTCATTTCCATCAGCGCCTCGCTCAGGCTGGCGTTTTCGGGTACCCGCGGCAGGTCGTCGCCGCCGTGCATCACGTCGGTGATATGCAGCAGCAGGCGGCGGCCCAGGCTGCCGGCCGGATGCGAGCGCGCGAAATCGTCGGCAGTGAAGCCGCGCGCGTCGAGCAACGCGACCGCCAGTGCATCGCCCATCGCCAGCGAGGCGGTGGTACTGGAGGTGGGCGCCAGATGCAGCGGGCAGGCTTCGGTGCAGACGCTGACATCAAGATGCACGTCGGCTGCCTGGGCCAGGGTGGAGCTCGGGTAGCCGGTCATGGCGATGATCGGGTTGCCCTGGCGCTTGAGCACCGGCAGCAGCATGCGCACTTCGTCCGATTCGCCGGAATAAGACAATGCCAGCACGATGTCGGCCTCGGTAATCATGCCCAGATCGCCGTGGCCGGCTTCGCCTGGATGCACGAAGAACGCCGGGGTGCCGGTGGAAGCCAGGGTGGCGGCGATCTTGCGCGCGATATGTCCGGATTTGCCCATGCCGGTAGCCACCACGCGCCCGCGCGAGGCCAGCACCAGCCGGCACGCCGCAGCGAATTCGCTGCCGATCCGCGCACCTACGCTGGTCAGCGCCTCGCGCTCGATCTCCAGCACGCGCTGCCCGCTGGCGACCAGGCTGGCGTCGCTGACGGTGGCGGAGGGCAGGTGCGAGACGACCATGCAGGACTCGGGTGAAGAGTAGAATGTGCGCTCATTTTATGAGGAAACGCCCTTTGGACGCCGAAACCATCCGTAAACTCATCGAATCCGGCTTGCCCGAAGCCCGCGTCGACGTGCACGGCGACGACGGCGTGCACTTCGAGGCGACCGTGATCAGCCCCACATTTGCCGGCAAGGCCCCGTTGGCGCGCCACCGCATGGTCTACGCGACCCTGGGCGAATTGATGGGCGGAGCGATCCACGCGCTGCAGCTCAAGACGCTGACCCCCGACGAAGGCTGAGCGTCCGTCCGACCTGGCTTGACTGCGCTGCGCAAGTGTCCAGGCCACCGATACGCGACAGGCTTCCGGCAGTTTCCTTCATTTCCCCCGACGTACTTTTTCGGATTCCCCAAGCTCCCATGGCAAAAATCGTAGTGACCGGCGGCCAAGCGCTGCATGGCGAAGTCAATATTTCCGGCGCCAAAAACGCAGTGCTGCCGATCCTGTGCGCGACCCTTCTGGCTGATGCGCCGGTGGAAATCAGCAACGTGCCGCACCTGCACGACGTGATCACCAGCGTAAAGCTGCTCAGCGAGCTAGGCGCCGAAGTCACCATCGACGAAGGCACCCTGGCCAAGGGTCGCTCGATCCTGGTCGACCCGCGCTCGGTCACGCACCAGGTCGCGCCCTACGAACTGGTCAAGACCATGCGCGCCTCGATCCTGGTACTCGGCCCGCTGCTGGCGCGCTACGGCAGCGCCGAAGTGTCGTTGCCCGGCGGCTGCGCGATCGGTTCGCGCCCCGTGGATCAGCACATCAAGGGCCTGCAGGCGTTGGGTGCTGATATCAACGTGGAAAACGGCTACATCAAGGCCACCAGCAATGGACGCCTGAAGGGTGCCCGCTACGTGTTCGACATGGTCAGTGTCACCGGTACCGAGAACGTGCTGATGGCGGCGGTACTGGCCGAAGGCACCACCGTGTTGGAAAACGCGGCGATGGAGCCGGAAGTCACCGACCTGGCCGACTGCCTGATCGCACTCGGTGCGCAGATCGAAGGCGCGGGAACGCCGCGCATCGTGGTGCAGGGTGTCCAGCATCTGGGTGGTGGGCATCATGCGGTGCTGCCTGATCGCATCGAAACCGGTACCTTCCTGGTCGCTGCTGCGATGACCGGCGGCAGCGTCACCGTGCGTCGCGCGCGTCCGGAAACTCTTGATGCGGTGCTGGACAAGCTCACCGAAGCCGGTGCGTCCATCACCACCACCGCCGATAGCATCACCCTGGACATGCACGGCAAGCGTCCGCGTGCGGTGAGTCTGACCACCGCGCCGTACCCGGCATTTCCGACCGACATGCAGGCGCAATTCATGGCGCTCAACTGCGTGGCCGATGGCGTGGGCGTGATCAACGAAACCATCTTCGAAAACCGCTTCATGCACGTCAACGAATTACTGCGCCTGGGTGCGGACATCCAGGTCGAAGGCCATACCGCGATTGTGCGTGGGGCCGAACGCCTCAGCGGCGCGCCGGTCATGGCGACCGATCTGCGCGCATCGGCGTCGCTGATTTTGGCCGGTCTGGTAGCCGACGGCGACACTACCATCGATCGCATCTACCATCTGGACCGTGGTTACGAAAACATCGAGGAGAAGCTGGGGGCGCTGGGCGCGACCATCCAGCGCACCGCATGATCCTGCGTGGCCGTTTCACCACCCGCCGCAAGATCCTGCTCGGCGTGATCGTGCTGATTCTGGCGTGGCTGGCTTATGCATGGTCGGTCGGCATGGCCATCACCCACGGCGTCGAGTTCAAGGACATGGACTGGAACGGCGACGGCACCGCCAGCCGCGACGAGATCGCGCAATCGTTCTACGCGGTGGCGGTCAAGAGGACGGTCGAAGGCAAGCGCCATTGCGATCTGTTCTATTGGCGCAGCAGTGGCGAGCAGATCCGCGTGGATTGCCGCACGGTGTTCACAACCGGCGACGATAAGGCCACTCACAGGCCTTGATTCTTAAGAGCGGCTAACAAAACGACTGCGCCGCCGCCAGACGGGCGCGGCCGGTGCTGGGAATCGGCATGTAGCACGCGTACACTGCGGTTCCTGCGCGCCGTCCGCACCCAACCTGACGACTGCTCGCTACGTTTTGTTAGCCGCTCTTAGCATTTCCACGCGTGTTACGGAGATTTCGCTGCGTGCAACACGGAACGAAAAAGCCCGGCATGCAGCCGTAATGCTGTTCACTTAAGCATAATGAGTCACCGAAAATCCGATACCAGACCTCTGGTATCGGATTTTTTTGTGTCCCTTCAACAGCAGCTGTTCGACCTTGGCGACCTGTTCAACTTCTCCGATCTGAGCACTTTTACGCAGAATATTCCGGTGGAGGGGGTGGCCAGCGCGCTGGAACTGTCTTCTCAGGCCAGCATCCGACGTCGGCGCCTTCCCAGTGATCAGGTGTTGTGGCTTGTCCTGGGCATGGCGTTGTTCCGTGACGAACCGGTGCACGGGCTCGCACGTCGTTTGAACATCTGCGCACAAGGGCTGGCCTCAGAAGATCTGTTGGCGCGCAGTGGCGTCAGTCAGGCGCGCGCGACTGGGTGCCGATCCGGTCCACCATCTCTCGCCACAGGCCAGAAAACGCAATCCAGCGCTTCCCACGCACTGGGAAGTACGTGAAGTGAGCTATCTGCATCAGGGGAAGAGAAAGTCGGTACTGACCTCGCTGCCTGCCACCACTTACAGCGCCAAGTCTGTCGCAACGCTTTACCAGCAGCGATGGGAAATCGAACTGGGTTTGCGCGACATCAAAAGCTCGATGCAGCACAACGCGACGACCTTACGCAGCAAGAAGATCGACTTGGTGTACCAGGAGGTCTGGGGGTTGCTGCTGGCTTACAACATCATTGGACGTGAAGCCGGTCAGGCAGCTGTGGCGTTTGGCACAACGCCTGCGGACATCCGATTCACACCGGTCTGCCAGTACATCGCAGTGCAACTCATCGTGATGGCCGCAGCCAATCCGGCTTCCGCCACAGGAAGACGCCTATCCCAGCTTCGCTCAGGCATCGCGAGCCTGTTCCTCGATCACCGTCCAAGGCCTACGCGGCCAAGGACGGTGAAGATCTCGAAGACCCGCTATCCGGTAGATCGAAAGGCTGCTCCGCTTGAGTGAACAGCATTACCGGCAGTGCCGGGGCTTTTTCGTGATCGATTGTCAAAGTATCGCACCGACCAACCGAGCAGACATCGTATCTTGGATCGTATGTTGGTAGGAGCGTGCTGCCGCGCGATGAAGCTTTACCGGCAACGCCTCATCGCGCACCAATGCGGCTTCTACGATGGCCGGCGTGCATCGTTCAGCGCAGCGTTTTGATGGTCAGATCCAGCGCGTCCTGGCCTTTTTCCTTCTGTAGTAAACGCGCCGGCACCGGCAGGTCCTTGACCACCCACGCGATCAATTCCTTGTCGCCGTCCACGCGCGACACCTTGGTCGCCTGTTCCTGCCTGCCGTTGACGGTGATGGTTTCCTTGCCGATCACCTTGTAGCTCATCGGCTTGATGCGGCCTTCGTCCACCATGCGGTAGTTCAAGGGCTTGCCGGCGACCAGATCGCGGGTGATCGCCAGGTTGATCAGTAGCGCGTCCATGTCGCCGGGCTGCAGCTTGACCGGGCCACGGCGGTCCGGCTTGATGTCGCCGTTCCAGGTGGCTTGGCTGGTCTTCCAGTCATAGTTGGCAGTAACGTTGCGGCGCTTGACCATCATCGACGAGGTGTCGTTGCTGCTGATCGGGCGCAGCCGACCGTTGCTCTCTTCGAACACGGTGCTCTGGGTCAGGTTGGCCAGCTGGTTCTGGATGTTGAGCGTGTAGCGCCACTGATTGGAGCCGGCTGCGGCCAGGGTCATGGTGCCGTCAGCCTGCATGCCCATGTAGTTGGCCGAATAATCGGCCTGGAACGGCTGCATGGCGAAGGCGGGTAGGCTGGCCATGGTCAATGCGGCCGCAGCAATCAGCCAATACGTGTAGGAAATGGTCTTCATGGGTCAGGCTCCTTGGTATTCGACCAGGCGCAGATCGACCTGATCCTCACCTTTGTCACGTTGCAGGATACGCACTGGAGTGGGAACTCCGTTGGCGATCCACAGGATGGTTTCGTTGTCGCCGCTGTTGACGCGATGCACGCGCAACGCGTCGTAACTCAGGTCGCCGACCTGCACCACTTCGGTAGCATCGGCGGCGCGGTAATCGTATTGGCGCACCCGACCGACATCGACGTAGCGATAGCTCAGGCTGCGTCCGGGCTTGGCGTCGCGCATCAGCGACAGATTCAGCGACAGCGCGCTCTGGTCGCCGCGCTGCAGTGGAATCGACTGTTGGCGCTCTTTCTTCAAGTCGCCCTCCCACTGCGCGGTGCCAGCTTGCCAGTTGTATATGCCGGTGACCTTCTTGCCGAAGAATACCGCCTTGCGCACCGTGCTTTGGCTCAGCGGCACATATGTGTGGCCGTCGACACGCAATACCGTGCTCTGTTCCAGATTCAGTCCGAGAATGCTGGCGAACCCTTTGCGCCCACGCACCGACATGTCGATGCGCCACTGGCTGCCTTCGCCGTGGCTCACCTGCATGGTGGCATCGCCGGCCTCATTGCCCCGGTAGAACGCCTGATAGGTCGCCACGAATGGCTCAAGCGGCGGTGGCGTCCAGGTGCTGGGGTGAAGGGCCGGCGTCGCTGGCGTTGCCGTTGGTACAGGCGCCGGTGCTGTCTCTTGGGCACGGCCGGTGCCTGCCTGGCAGAGCAGGGCAGTGATCAACAACGTTGCGGCGATGGGGAGGACTTTCATGCGCTGAGAGCGAGCACGTGGGCCGCAAGGATGTCCGAGATAGGATGAGGAGAGCGTATCCGCGCTCAGACGAGCGCGGTGTCAGCGGACTCTAGTCGCAGTGGCGTAAACAGGCACTGACCGTCGATGTGGACGCGGTCGCCTTGGACGACGACGCGACCGCTGGCGAGCAAGTCCAGCGTGGCCAGCAGCAGCGGATGCTCGCGGGCCAGCACGCGCGCGGCCAGCTGCCCGGCGCTGTCCTCGGGCAGCACCGGCACGCGGGCCTGCGCGATCACCGTGCCCGCATCCAGTTCCGGCACTACCAGATGCACGCTGGCGCCATGTTCGACATCGCCGGCTTCCAGCGCGCGGGCGTGCGTGTGCAGGCCGCGGTATTTGGGAAGCAGTGATGGGTGGATATTGAGTATGCGCCCGGCGAAGCGCCGCACCAGCGGCTCGCCGAGGATGCGCATGTAGCCGGCGCAGATCACCCAATCCGGCTGCACTGCGGCAATCGCATCGCCCAGCGCGGCATCGAAGGCAGCGCGATCGGCGAAATCGCGCGGGCTGGCGCTCCAGCGGCGTGCTTGGTCCACTTTCTGCAAGGCCGGCGCCCGCGGGCGATCGGAAAACACCCCGACCACCTCGGCCTGCAGCCGACCGCTGGCGGTCGCATCGACAATGGCCTGCAGATTGCTGCCGCGGCCCGAGGCCAGAACGGCCAGGCGCAGGTGGGAGTCAGCGGAGCGCATTGAACACAATCCTCACAATGGGATAGTCGGCCAGCCAGCCGATATAGTCAGCGCTGGCCGATGCCGGCAGTGCAAGTGGGGTAGCGTCCATGCAGATTCCTCGATCAACCGATGCGCACGCGCTCATCGCCCTGCGCCGGTATCACTTGGCCGATGCGCCAATGCGCCAGCGACTGCGCATCCAGCGCCTGTTCCAGCGCGGCTGCCTGCTCGGACGCGGCGATCAGCACGAAGCCGATGCCGCAGTTGAAGGTGCGCCACATTTCGGCATCGGCCACCGCGCCTTCGCGTTGCAGCCAAGCGAACACCAGCGGCAGTGTCCAGGCTTTTGCGTCGATGTCCAGGCCCAGCCCGTCGGGGATCACGCGGATGATGTTTTCGGTCAGCCCGCCGCCGGTGATATGCGCCATGGCGTGAATCGTCTCGCCATGCGATTTGAGCAGTGCCAGGATCGGCTTGACGTACAGCGCGGTCGGCGCCATGAGCGCGTCGATCAGCTTGACGCCGTCCTCCAGCACCAATTCGGCCGGGGCGCCGGCACGCGCGTAGATCTTGCGGATCAGCGAATAGCCATTGGAATGGGGGCCGGACGACGCAATGCCGATCAGCACGTCGCCATCGCGCACCTGCGCGCCATCCAGCAGCTGCGATTTTTCGACCGCCCCGACGGTAAAGCCGGCCAAGTCGTACTCGCCGGGCGGATACATGTCGGGCATTTCGGCGGTTTCGCCACCGATCAGAGCGCAACCGGAGAGCTCGCAGCCGCGCGCGATGCCACCGACCACGGCCGTAGCGGTGTCCACGTCCAGTTTGCCGGTGGCGAAGTAGTCCAGAAAAAACAGCGGCTCGGCGCCCTGCACCAGCACATCGTTGACGCACATGCCCACCAGATCGATACCGATGGTGTCGTGCCGGCCCAATTGCTGGGCGAGCTTGAGCTTGGTGCCCACGCCGTCGGTGCCAGACACCAGCACCGGCTCCTGGTACTTGCCCGACAGATCGAACAACGCGCCAAAGCCGCCCAGGCCACCCATCACCTCAGGCCGGAAGCTGCGCTTGACCAGCGGCTTGATACGTTCGACCAACGCGTTGCCGGCATCGATGTCGACACCCGCGTCACGGTAGGTCATAGGCGAGGAGGTGGAAGGCGTTGGGCTGGTCACAGGCGGTGGAGCTCGGCAGTAAAGGCGCCGATTTTAGCAGCCGCGTTGGCGCTAGCGCCCCATTCGGGCAACAATTCACCCGGATACGCTCAAGTCATGGAACCGTCGATGCGCCGCAGTCTCGCTTTTTTTCTCGCCCTCATGGTCGTCGCCCCCATGTTGCCGGCCTTTGCGCAGGCCGATCTGCGTACCGAAGGCGAGGTCGCCAAGGCGCAAAGTGCCTATGAGGCCGAAGTGCCGGTCAACAGCCAGAGCGAGTCCGATCGCCCCGGCGCCCTGGCGCGCGCGCTGGGTGCGGTGCTGGGCAAGGTCTCCGGCGATCGCAGCGTGATGAGCCGCCCCGGCGTGCCGCAGGCGCTGCGCAATGCGCCCGACTACGTTGAAAACTCCGATTACCGCCAGGACCAGGGTACCTCGCGCACCGGAGCGCCGACCTTCGGCACCACGCTGGTGGTGCGCTTCCGTCAGTCGGATGTGGACGACCTGATCGCCGCATTGGGCTTGCCGGTGTGGCCGCTGCCGCGGCCCAAGCCGGTGCTGTGGCTGGCCATCGACGACGGCAGCGGCCCGCGCCTGGTGAGTGTGGCGCAGGCCAATGCCGCACGCAGTGTGCTGGACCGCGCCATCGAGCGCGGCTACCGGCTCGGCCTGCCGGGCGGTGCGGCTGCGGAGCAGGCGTTGGCCGGCGCGATCTGGCGCAAGGACACCGCTGCGGTATCGCGCGCATCGGCCAAATACAGCCCGCCGATGCAACTGATCGGCAAGCTCTACCGTAATGCGACCGGCTGGACTGCCGATTGGGTGTTCGTCGACAACGGCAATGTGCTGTCCAGCTGGACCAGCAGCGACGGCGATGCACGCCGCGCGATCGCCGCCGGTGCCGACGGTGCAGCCGATGCGCTGGTCAAGCGCTATGCCAAACGAGTGGATTCGGGCGTGCCCGGTGTCTATCGCGCCGTGATCACCGGCATCAGCAGCGCCGACGACTATCTGCGTGTCGCGGCTGCGCTGCAGGGCGTTTCGGTGGTGCGCAGTATTCGCCCGGTGAGCGTCAATGGCGACCGCATGGAAGTGGACCTGGAGTTGCTCACGGGCATTTCCGGTCTCAACCGTATGCTTGGCGACAACAGTCCGTTGATTTCGCTTTCGGTACCGACCGAAGGTCCGATCATTCTTCAAAACGAGCACGCAGAGTACCGCTTGAGATGACTTTGACTCCCGAAGCCGAAATCGCCTTGTTCCTGCGTCGTCTTAAATGGACGACGGTGATGGTGGGCGTACTTTGGGTGATATGGATGCTGGCGCCGATCCTGACGCCCTTCGTGCTTGCCCTGCTGCTGGCTTGGCTGGGCGACCCGCTGGTAGACCGCATCGAGCGTGCCGGGCGCTCGCGTAACATCGCCGTGGTGTTGGTATTCGTGCTGGCGCTGCTACTGTTCGTGCTGGCACTGATGATTCTGGTGCCGATGATCGAGCGCCAGATCATGACCTTGATCGACGCGCTGCCGCAGATGCGCAACTGGGCGATCAGTACCGCCATTCCATGGCTGGAAGCAAAGACCGGCGTCGAGCTGATTGGCTGGCTGGACCCGGAGCGGCTGATCAACTGGATCCGCAGCCACTGGGAACAGGCCGGCGGCGCCGCCAAGACCTTTTTCGGTTATGTGCAGCGTTCGGGCTTTGCGATGGTGACCTGGGTGATCAACCTGGCGCTGCTGCCGATCCTGGCGTTCTACTTCCTGCGCGACTGGGACCGCCTGGTCGAGTGTGTAGCTGCGGTTGTCCCGCGGGGCTGCATCGGCACCGTGAGCCGGCTGGCACAAGAGTCCAACGACGTGCTCGGCGGCTTCATCCGCGGCCAGTTCCTGGTGATGCTGGCCCTGGGTGCGATCTACGCGACCGGCCTGTCCATCATCGGCCTCAACCTGGGGCTGTTGATCGGCATCATTGCCGGCTTCATCAGCTTCATTCCTTATCTGGGGGCGACCACCGGCATCGTGCTCGCGCTGCTGGCTGCGGTCGTGCAGGCGCAAGGGTTGGATCTGAAGCTGCTGATCGGTGTGGGCGTGGTGTTTACGGTGGGGCAGTTGCTGGAAAGCTATGTGCTCACCCCACGCATCGTCGGCGACAAGATCGGCCTGCATCCGGTGGCAGTGATCTTTGCAGTGATGGCTGGTGGCCAGTTGTTCGGCTTCCTCGGCATGTTGCTGGCGTTGCCGGTGGCGGCGGTGGGCAACGTGCTGCTGCGTTATGCGCATGAGCAGTACACCCAAAGCGATCTTTATGCAGGCGAACGTGCCGGTATCGTGATGCAGTCCAATAACGAGCGCAGCGTGATCATCGAGCCCGGCAAGGACGCGGATCGGTTGTGACCGTTCCGCAGTTGCCGCTGGCGTTGCGCTCGCCCTCCGATCAGCGTTTCGATAGTTACATTGATGCGCCTGAGGGCCTGCTCGCACAATTGCAGGCCTTGGCCACCGGGCAGGTGAGCGACTGGCTGTATCTGTCCGGCCCGGCCGGTACCGGCAAGACGCATCTGGCGTTGGCGTTGTGCGCAGCGGCCGAGCAGGCCGGACGCACGCCGGCGTATCTGCCGCTGTATGCTGCGGTAGGCCGATTGCGCGATGCACTCCAAGCGCTGGAAGGTCGCAGTCTGGTTGCACTGGATGGCGTGGAACGCATTGCCGGGCAGCGCGACGATGAAGTCGCCTTGTTCGACTTCCATAACCGCGCTCGCGCCGCCGACATTACTTTGTTGTACACCGCATGTCAGATGCCCGACGGGCTTGCCTTAGTGTTGCCGGACCTGCGCTCGCGGCTGTCGCAGTGCATCCGCATCAGCTTGCCGGTGCTGGACGATGCGGCGCGCGCCGCCGTATTGCGCGACCGCGCGCAGCGGCGTGGGTTGGCCTTGGACGAAGCGGCAATCGTCTGGCTGCTGACCCACAGCGAGCGCGAACTGGCCGCACTGGTGACCTTGTTGGATCGATTGGATCGCGAGTCGCTTGCCGCAAAACGCCGCATCACCGTGCCGTTCTTGCGGCGCGTGCTAGAGGGTCGTGGGTCTTAAGTGTGGCTAACGAAACGTAGCGAGCATTCGCCAGGTGGATGCAGACTGCGCGGAGAAACCGCAGAATACGCGTGGTATATCCCGATTCCGAGCACCGGCCGTGCTCGCCTGGCGGTGAGGGCAATAGTTTTGCTAGCCACTTTTAGGGTTGCGCATCTTGCAGCGTAGTGGCTTGATGCGGATCGGCTGCTGGATCTGCTCTGCGCGAGCGCTGCGAACATGCCGACTGGTGCTTCATGAGGTGCGCTCGAAGATTTGACAGTCGATCTGGCGCGGCGAGACGCAACATCGACGGTGGAGTCGGGCTGCGCTCGATACACGCTCGGCGTCAGCGGCGTGCGCCAAGTAACTGCATGTCCAGCTCCGCCAGTCGCTTCGGTGTGCCTACATCAGTCCAGCGGCCAGCATGGTGGATGCCCTCGATCAAGCCCGCCGCCATCTGCGCGCGCAAGATCGGTGCCAGCGGAAATCGTGGCGGTGTGATGTTCTGCTCTGGCAGTGGGCCAATCGCCGAGTGCCAATCGCGCAGCAACCCGGGCCGATAGATACCGATGCCAGCGTAGGTGTGCGTGGCAGGCAGATCGGCGCGGACTGTGCCATCGGCGTCCAGCGCAAAGTCTGCGCGCGCTGCGTATGCAGGGCAATCGACCAGCACCAGTTGCGCCAAACCTGCCGGCGCGCTGGACAGATGCGCGAAATCGAAGTCTGTCCAGATATCGCCATTGACCAACAGAAACGGCGCATCGCCCAGCAGCTGCAACGCATGCAACATACCGCCGCCGGTTTCCAATGGCGCGGCGCCTTCGTAGGAATAGGTCAGGCGCAGGCCGAACGTACTGCCGTCTCCCAGCACCTGCGGAAACTGCTCCGCCAGCCACGAGGTGTTGATCACCACCTCGTCCACGCCCAGTGCCGCCAGTTTGCGCAGATGCCAGACGATCAGCGGCGTGCCGCCGACCGGCAACAAGGGCTTGGGCGTGTGTTCGGTCAACGGACGCATGCGCTCGCCAAACCCGGCTGCGAAGATCAGCGCCTTCATACGCCCGCCTGTGCCTGGCATGCGTTCAAGGCAGGTTTGACCAGGTCATCCAGTAGACCTGTCAGTGGCGCCAGCTCGGTGTAGCGCGGCAACACTTCATCCAGATAAGCGATAAAGCGCGGCACGTTATCAAGATACCAATGCTTGCCATCGCGATGGCTTAGCCGCGAGAAGATGCCGAGATTTTTGAGATGCCGCTGCACGCCCATCCAGTCCGCATCGCGCAGGAATTGTGCCAGCGGCAGTACCGGCAATCCGGCCGCTGCGGCACGTGCGTGATAGCGCTTCAGCCAACCATCCACACGTGCGATCGGCCAGCTCACCGAGGTGTCCTTGAACAAGCTGATCGGGTCGTAGGCGATCGGGCCGATCGCGCAATCCTGAAAATCCAGCACCGCTGGCCCGTCGCTCACTGGCATCAGATTGCGCGGCATGAAATCGCGATGGGTGAACACGCGCGGCTGCGCCAACGCGTTGTCCATCAAACGGCGCTGCACCAGCTGCAGTTGCTCGGCATCCTCGCATTCCAGCTGCAGGCCAAGGTGGCGACCAAGAAACCATTCTTCGAACAGACTCGCATCGCGTTGCAGCAGCGCCTTGCCAAACACGCTGCTGTCGGCAGGTGGTGGAATGCGCTGCAGCAGCAGCAATTGACCGATCGCGCCATCCAGAAGTTCGTCGGCATTGGCGTCGGTCAGCACCTGGGCTAACGTCGGCACGCCGAGGTCTTCCAGTAGCAGAAATCCTGTTTCAAGATTTTGTGCAAGCACCTGCGGCACACGTACGCCGTGCTCGCCCAACAATGCATGCATGCGCAACCACGGCAGGACGTTTTCCAGCTCCGGCGGGGCATCCATCAAGATGCGATCCGCGCCGTGCCCTTGAGTACGCCAATAGCTGCGAAACCCGGCGTCGACGGAAGCGCGTTGCAGCGTGGCCTGGGGATTATTGAGGGAGTCCCGCGCCCACTGCAGGCGAAGCGCGTCGCGCGCGGTCTCTGGAAGCAATGACGTCATGAGCCGATGGTGCGTCGTGAAGTGATGGCCAAACAGGCCAGGAGCGCAGCGTAGGGCTCAGCGCTTGCTGCCGCTGAACAATCGCAGCAGCGCGAGGATGGCGATTGCACCCAATAGTGCACCCAGGAAACCGGCGGGTTCGCCTGCGTGGTACCAACCCATGTAGCGGCCGAACCAACTGGCGACCACCGCGCCGGCGATGCCGAGAACACTGGTCAGCAGACAGCCCAGGCGCTGCGTGCCAGGGGTGATGAAGCGGGCCAGCAGCCCGACCGCGAAACCGACCAGAATGATATACAACCAGCTGTCGCTACCGAAGAGATGGGTCATCGCAAGCACTGAGGCAAGTGGGATCGGCAGACTAGCATTGGCGGCCGCTGTAATCGTGTGTGCAGCGGGGGTGGCAACGATGGCGTTTGGGATTCAGCCACCTCGCACCGCAGTTGATGGCAATAAAACGCGGACCGCCCGGCACGCAGCATGGCTGCCCGTCGGCATCAACGTGCCTCAGCAGCAACCATGCCCGCCATGTCGCGTACCGCTGTCGGCAGCCACCGGCGAGCCGCTGGTTTCGCCGCGCAGGCAGGCTGCGTGATGTTCGGCGATCACCTTGGACACGCACGCAGTCACGCGCTTGCCCATCGGGATGTGCAGAAATTCGTTCGGGCCGTGCGCATTGGAATGCGGGCCGAGCACGCCGGTGATCATGAACTGCGCGCCGGGGAATTTCTCGCCGAGCATGCCCATGAACGGGATCGAGCCACCTTCGCCCATATACATCGCCGGCTTGTCGAAGAAGGCCTGGCTGGCGTCGTCGACGGCTTTTTCCAGCCACGGCGTCATTGCCGGCGCATTCCAACCGGAGGATGCCTTCTCCAGGTCCAGCGTCACCTGCGCACCGTTCGGTGGGTCACGCAGCAGCGCTTCTTTGAGCAGCTCGCCACAGGCCTTGCCATCGGCGCTGGGCGGCAGACGCAGCGATAGCTTCATCGCAGTCTGCGGACGCAGCACATTGCCGGCCGAAGCCAATGGCGGCATGCCGTCCACACCGGTGATAGACAATGCCGGGCGCCAGGTGCGATTCAACACCAGCTCGGTAAGGTCTTCGTGCATCGGGACCAGGCCGTCGACCATCGGGAACTTGTCGAAGATGGCGGTATCCAGCGTCGCCGCCGCTGCCTTGGCTTGCGTCAGCCGCTCGGCCGGCACCTTCACGCTACAGCCCCTCCAGCAGGATGCGCCCGCTGGCCTCGTCCTCGATCCGCGACAGCAACTGGCGCAGCAGCCGGAAGCTGGACGGCACCACGCTCGAGGCATCGCCGGAATGCACACCTTCCTCCAGCACCTTCACGCTCAAATTGCCGCCGGTCAGACCGCGCAGCGAGGTCGTGCACCACAGTTGTTCGTAGTTGCCGCAGCCCGAATCCAGACATACCACCAGCGACGGCTTGCCGATACGCGCGGCCAAGTGGTCCACATAGGCGGGCAGGTCGTCGCTGCCGGATTCCTCGCAGGCTTCGATCAACATCACGCAACGCGCATGCGGCAGGCCCTGGGTGCGCAGCGCCAGCACTGCCGTCAGCGAGCCGAAGATCGCGTAGCCGTCGTCTGCGCCACCGCGCCCATACAACTTGTCGTCGCGCAGCACCGGCTCCCAGGGACCTAGATCGGCGTCCCAGCCGGTCATCTCCGGCTGCTTGTCCAGGTGGCCGTAGAGCAACACAGTGTCGTCGCCCGATTCCGGGCCGATGGCCGGGATCTCGATAAAGATCAGCGGCGTGCGGCCGTCCAGGCTCACCACGTCGACCTGCATGCCGTCGATGGCCTGCGCGCGCGCCCAGGTCTCCATCAACACGACCGCCTGTTCCATGTAGCCGTGTGCCACCCAATCGGCGTCGAACATCGGCGACTTGTTGGGAATGCGGATGTAATCGACCAATTTCGGGACGATCTCGCGGTCCCAGGTGTCGCTGATGAATTGCTCGATTTTGGCGCTGTCCATGAAGGCTCCGAAGGCGTCACGTAATCAAATATTCTACGCCCGCATTAGGGGGTAGGTATTTCCCTACAAGTTGGCGCGCAGTTCACTTGCTGTGTAAAAAGTTCGTTGACGATAGGATTGCTGCATGTGGCGCGGGACACTGGCTCCGCCGGCAGGAATGCTGGCTAGGACCATCACCCAAGTCACAAGGAGCGTTGCAATGAAGTCATTTACCGTAGTCCTGAAGTCCCTGCTACTGGCGTTGCTGTTGTCCTCGAATGCGTATGCACTCGACAAGGTCGATATCAACACCGCGTCTGCTGAGGAATTGGACAAGGTGCTGATAAATGTCGGGCTATCAAAAGCCGAGGCAATTGTCGAGCACCGTCAGGCAAACGGTCCCTTCAAAAGTGCCGAGGAACTGGCATTGGTCAAGGGCATCGGACTCAAAACGGTCGAACGGAATCGTGACCTGATCGAAGTAGGAGCCACGATGGCTCCCGCCAAGAAGGCTGCCAAGGGGGCGGCGGTGAAACCGGTGGGACGGCGTTAAAGGGAAGGGATCCGAGAGACGGTTCGACGCGAGGATGCGTGGCCGCAACCTAACTGGACAGGATGTCCGGGGGATGGCTGGAAGCCGACAAGGATGTGGAATCGTCCGGTGTTGCACTTGGATGTGCAGCCGGGCGTTTTTCGTTTGGGGTCGCGTGAGTTGCGAGCGCCGAAAGCGTAGGAACTGCAGGAAAGCGCCGGTCGCCGCACGAATGCATGGGTCACTGCAAGAAGGCGCCAGTTACAATACGACTGCCTAAGCGCAACGCTTCGGGCACAATGCGCTGATGCAGCTGACAGACCTGAACAGC
The DNA here is from genome assembly GCF_017603965.1 of Xanthomonas fragariae. Classification (NCBI taxonomy): domain Bacteria; kingdom Pseudomonadati; phylum Pseudomonadota; class Gammaproteobacteria; order Lysobacterales; family Lysobacteraceae; genus Xanthomonas; species Xanthomonas fragariae. The sequence continues at coordinate 1,269,275 of NZ_CP071955.1, forward strand.
CAGGTGATCCCGGCTACCGACTACCTGCGCGAACGATGGCGCAATCAATTGGGCTGGACGCGCGAGATCCTGAAGCTTGGCAATCCAGAGTCGTGGGCGCTGCGCTTGTCGATCGCCGAGATTGAGCAGGACGCGGCGTTTTCTGCTTTTCCGGGCATCGACCGCGAGCTGGTGCTATTGCATGGCAATGGTATGCGGCTGCGGTTTGGCCATGCTGACAGCAATAGCAGTGGCAGTGGCGGTAATAGCGATAGTGGTGCCAGGGATGTCGGCGACGGAAATACCAATGGAAGCAGCCGTGATCGCACTTGCCAGTTGCTGCCGCCCTATCAACGGGTCCGGTTCGCTGGCGAAGAAACGGTCACTGCGACGCTGCTCGACGGGCCGACCCAGGATTTCAATCTGATGTGGCGGCGCGACACGCTGCACACTGAACTGCTGCATCGCCCTCTGGTCGGCACCATGCTGTTTTTCGCGGATCCGGGAAGCGCCTGGGTGATCCATCTGCTTACAGGCCAGGCCGACTTTGGCCGCGATGCTGATCTGCCGTTGTTGGCGGCCGGCGATACCGCGTGGTTGAGTGCGTCGAAGCGAACCCGATACGCGCTCGATGGCGGTGGCGAGTTGCTGGCGATCAGGGTGAGTCCTCTCTAGCTGGTACATGCGCGCGATCGCGCAGTGCCCGCGCGTTGATCCAGGTTCGGGTTGCCAGTGAAGAGGTGGCAATGGCCTGCGATTGTGTGAATGACTGGCACACGATCACGCGGCCAACCGGCTAAGAGCGGCTGACAAAACGTAGCGAGCAGTCGTCAGGTGGGTGCGGACGGCGCGCAGGAACCGGAGTGTAGGCGTGATACATGCCGATTCTGAGCACCGGCCGCGCCCGCCTGGCGGCGGCGCAGTCGTTTTGTTAGCCGCTCTAAAGTAAATGGTGATCGGGATGCGCATGCGCTCGCTCGATCACTGCGGCTCCTGCAAGCGGTGTGCGCGCATCTGACGAACGCCCGAATCTCCAACCCACGCCTCAAATCACTTCGCTCGCCGGGCAGGAACCATCCCGGACGCCCAGAATCTCGACTGATGCTTCTTTGGTGGCCCTTCGTCAGGTTGTGTCAGCGGCACTCAATACACGTCGCGGCGATAACGTCCCGTGCGTAGCAGCAGCTGTCTGACATCTGCACCGAGAATGCTATCGAGCGTGTGGTCCACCTCCGGTGCCATGCCGCGCAGGCTGCCGCAGACGTAAAGGCAGGCACCTTGATCGATCCAGAGTCGCAAGGTGTCGGCCGCAGCAGCCAGTGTGTGTTGTACGTAACGCACTGACTGATTCTGGTCGCGCGAGTAAGCGAGATCCAGGCGTTCGAGCCAGCCATTGTGGTGCCACTGCTGCAGCTCATCGGCATAGAGCGCGTCGTGCGCGGCGTTGCGTTCGCCGAAGAGCAGCCAGTTGCGATGCGCGCCAACGGCGATGCGCGCGCGCAGATGCGCGCGCAGCCCGGCGATGCCGGTTCCGTTACCGATCAGCAGCATCTGCTGGTCGGGTGCGGGCGGGTGGAAGCCGGGATTGCTGCGTAGGCGCAGTGCGATGGGCGCGCCGACCGGTGCGTGGACGCATAGCCAGCCGCTGCCCAGACCGAGGCTGCCGTCGGTGTGGCGGTGTTCGCGCACCAGCAGTTCGGCGTGGCCTTCGTCGGGGATGGATGCAAGCGAATAGTCGCGATGGGGCAGGGTGGCCAGGCTGCGCACCAACGCATCTGCGTCTAGTGGTGAAGGCGTGCCTGCATCTGCAGGTACTTCGGCACCAGCACCAGGACTAGCAGCTACACCGGCAGGAAGTCGCGCGCCGCTGAGCCATTCGCGCAGGGTGCGGCCGTCGATGCGCTGTGCGCCATCGGCGCGGTGTCGCTGCAACCAGGCTTCCACGACATCAGGCGCATGTAGAGGCGCGATCTCGGCGATGTCGCCGGCCGTCCAGTACGGCAATTGACCATCGCAGGGCGTCAAGCGCAGCCGATAGATCGGTGCGCCAGCGCTGCCGGGATTGAGGTGGACACGTTCGCGTAGCTGCCAGGTGGCGTAGGTCGGCAGGTTCCAATCCGGCTGGGTCGCGAGCGCAGGGACAAGTTCGGTCAGCTGTCGCTGCCACTGTCGTAATGCCCGCGGGTCGGCATTGTCGACCTCGATGCGCTCGAACAGGCGGGTGGCGCCGCATGCTTGCAGGCGCCCGTCGATGCGGCGACCGAACGCGCAGAATTGATCGTAACGATGATCGCCCAGCGCCAGGACGGCGTACTGCACGGCAGCCAGATCCTGCATGTCACGCGCACGCCAGTCGTGCTCGACAGCCTGCACGTGATCGGGTGCATCGCCTTCGCCAGTGGTGCTGACGATGCACAACAGCCGCGGCACACGCGTGAGTTGATCGCCATCCACTGCGTCCAGTGGCAGCGCGTAAGCGCCAACGCCTGCCGATTGCAGCGCGGCAACGCTGCGTTCGGCCAGTTCGCGTGCAAACCCGGTCTGGCTCGCCCAGGCGATCAACACGCCGCTCGTGTCTCCGCGTTGTGCGCTGAAGCGCTTGCGCGCGCGCCAGACGACAATCGCACACAGCGCTGCGTACAGCGCCACGCCGGCAGCAGCCAATTGCCAGCGATGCGGCGTCGGTGTGCTCCACCATGCGCCGTTATGCAGGCTGCTAAACCATCCGACAAGCACTGCCAGTGCAACTAAAACCAGGCCGTTGCCAAGCCATACGCGTGTCGTTGCAGCGCTCATGTCGCAGCCAGATAGTGCTCGAATGCAGGGCTCATGAATTCGTGCAGAGCGCCGTCCTCGCGCAGCACAAAGCGCACCGCCAGTGTTGCGTTGCGTGCGTAGGCAAGCCCGTCATCGACGCCGAGCACGGTCATCGCAGTAGCCCAGGCATCGGCCTGCATGGCCTCGGATGCGAGCACGGTGACTGCTGCGGGAGCGTGTGGGACCGGCGCGCCGGTGCGCGGATCGAAGGTGTGTGCATAACGCGTGCCGTCGGTGTCGAATCGGTGCCAGCGATCGCCCGAGGTGGCGGCTGCCAACCCGTCCAGCGCGAGCACGCGCTGCGGCAAGGCAGTGCAGGCATCTTCGTCGGGTATGGATTCGACCAGCACGCGCCATGCGCTGCCATCGGGCTTGCGTCCGTAACCGAATAGTTCGCCGCCGACCTCGATCAATGCGCTGGCGATGTCGGCCTGCACGAGCGCGCGATGCACGCAGTCCACACCGAATCCTTTGGCGATTCCCGACAGGTCCAGCGCCACTGCGCCGGGCTGCTGCGCGCGCCTGCCATCCAGATCCACGCGCTGCCACCCGCAACGCAGGCTTGCAAGCGCGATTTGCTCGGGAGACGGCACGCATCGCCGGCCGCCGGAAGCACCAAAGCCCCACAGCTCGACCATGGGGCCCACGGTCGGATCAAACGCGCCATTGCTGTCCTGCGCAATCTGCAGCGCCGCGCTCAGCACCGCGTAGAAATCATCAGGCAGCGTTTGCCAGTGACCGGACGGCGCTCGGTTGTAGCGGCTGATGTCCGAATCGGCTTCCCAGGTGCTCATCTGTGCGACAACGCGATCGAGTGCGGCCTGGATGCACGCGTGCAGCGGATGCAGGTCGCGTCCGCGCGGCGCCACCAACTTCACGCTCCAGGTGGTGCCCATGCTGCGACCGCCAAGAGTGGCGATGTCGTGGTCGGCGGAAGACGATACAGGCATGGCGTGAGTGTATGAGTGCAGAGGACGGCAGGATGTACTGAACGTGCGCTCCTGCCGCGTCTGGCAGATTACTGCGGCAATACTTCCAATGTGGCGACATAGCCCAGGCGACGTTGTTTGGCTTGCGGCAACGAGGTTTTGGTGTCTTCAGTGGTGGTTTCCAGCCAGTACATTCCGGGTTCCGGCCAAGTCACGCTGAAGCCGCCCTTGGCATCGGTCTTGCGCTTGATCTCGTTCTGCGCATTACGATAGCGGGTGCCGCCGCGCACGATTTCTATCTCAAGCCACGCCGCCGGCTTGCCATCCAGTTGCAAGGTGAACTGCGCGGCTTCGCCGGCGACCAGATCGTTGGGATGCGTCACCGGAATCAACTCGATGCCCTTGCCGCTGGGTTTGAGGGCTGTGTTGGTGGGTGCGCCGCGGGTCACGAAGGTTTCCACGCGATTGAGTGACTGCGATACCTGCAAATCCTGCGCGTTCTTCGGCACTTCAGTAGCGAAGCGGGTTGCGTCGCCGCGCCAACGTTTGGGCTTGCCATCTTCCTTCCAGCTGGCGAACAGACCGGCGTTGACGATGCTGAGCTTGTAGGTGCCGGGTTGGGTGAGTTGCAGATCGAACACGCTGCGGTACTTGCCGGTGGCCGGATTCTCCGGTGTGAGCGCGCTGCCATCCGGTGCGGTGATGCTCAGGTTGTCCAGGCGCAGTGGCATGTGGTTGAAGTAGAACAGGTCGTTGGACACTGCAGCATCGACGGTGATCCATGGCGCTTCACCGGCGATGACGGTCTGCGATGGCAGCAACCAGGCTTTGTGGGCGAGTGCGCTGACCGGAAATGCAGCGAGTATGGCGATCAGGACGAGCGAACGTATCATGACAACTCCTTGAAGGACGATGAGGCCGGTGGGTCGCGTGTCTGATCGGCGCGACGGTGCTGCGCTGCGTGGATGCGTGCAAAGCGATGTGTCTTTGGCGAAACGATGATGCGCGTGTTGCACGATTGCTGGCAGCTCACGTGGTGTGTCGCTGCGAAACTGCAGTGCAGCGCTCAGGGTTTTGCGATCAGGCTGACAGCACCGAGTTCGCTGCTGCCGCTGGCCTTGGTGGTCTGCGCGGATGTCGCCGGCCAAGTGAAAGGCACTTTGACCAGTTCGCGGCCGCCCACTTCGCGCGCGGCTTCCACCACCAGCGTGTAATGACCGGCCGGTAGCGATTTCAATGCACCCTTGGTGTCGGTAAACGACAGCGCATGCACGCCAACTGGACGGGTCGGGCCGGTGACGCCATCGACCGGCATATCCAGAGTGCGCCCACTCTTGCGCCACCACTGGCGCAGATCCGGCAACCACTTGGTGCCATGGCCTTCGGCGGTGTCTTTGGACTGGTACCAGACCGCCAGATTGGCAGCCACCTTCTGGTCTGCACCTTCCAGCCAGATCGCCACATACGGTCGGTGATATTCGGCAACGTTGAGCTTGGGAATTTCGACATTGATATCGAGCGTGGCTGCGTACGCCGGCATGGCGAGCAGGCCGCTCAGGGCGATGGTCAGGGTGGCGCGCATGGTCGTTTCCGGTGAGAAAAGTCAGTGGATCAACAACAGGGCTAGCAGCAGCGGGATCAGCATACCCAGGCCCACCAGCGGCCAGGTCATGCGGCGCTGGCGCGCATGCAGATGCAGCAGGAACAAGCCGGTGATGCAGAACACCAGGCAGGCGATCGCGAATACGTCGATAAACCAGCCCCAGGCCGGCCCGGCATTGCGCCCTTTATGCAGATCGTTGAGATAGGCGATTGCACCACGCCCGGTACATTCGTATTCGATCGCGCCGGTGTTGCGGTCCAGGCTCAGCCAGGCGTCGGCACCAGGGCGGGGCAGCGCGACATACACCTCATCGGCCGACCATTGGCCTGCACGCGTGCCGATGCTGATATCGAGCTCGCGCCCCAGCCATTGCGCGATGCGCGGCGGCAGCGGGGCATCGCCTTCCTGCCGGTTGCCCAGGGTCTTGAGCAGCGCGGGCGGCAGTGTGAGCGTGCGTTGTTCGGTCGATGGGCTGGCTTCGATGCGCGCGGCGTGATTCAAGGTCAGCCCGGTGATCGTAAACAGCAGCATGCCGATCAGGCACAGCGCAGAACTGATCCAGTGCCATTGATGCAGCATGCGCAGCCAGAAACCGCGGCGTCGCTGCGAGGTGGAGAGCGTGGTGTCCATGGGCGGCGGCATGCTGCGCTCAGGCCACATCCGCAGGGACATGCGGATGCAGTTGCGATTGCCGTGCAGTCACCTCACGCAGCAAGGCACGCAGGCGCGGCTGATTCGCATTGGTCAGCAGCGGCACGAGTTGTTGCAGGAAGCCGGCGTGTCCGCTTGCGATTGCACGCCGCATCCATCGCTCGGCCTGATCGAGATCGCCAGCATCTGCAAGCAAGGTGGCATAGCTAGCCTGGCCGCGAAAATCGCCCGCTTCTGCGGAGCGGCGATACCAATCGCGCGCAGCAGCTGGATCGGCATCGCAGGCCAGGCCTTGGTCGAGATAGCGCGCCAGCAAGTTCATCGACTTGGCATGCCCGCGTTCGGCGGCGCTGCGATACAAGGCCAACGCCTGCGCGTGGTCTTGCGCGAGGCCGCGCCCGGAGGCGTAGAGATGTGCAAGGTTGTACATGCCCCAGTCCAGCCCATGCTCGGCGGCGCGGCGATACCAAAGCACTGCCAGCATTTCGTTGCATACGGTGCCGAAGCCGAGTTCGTGGCAACGCCCGAGCTGATTCATCGCTTCCGGATGCCCGGCATTGGCGGCAACTTCGTACCACAGCATCGCCGTGGCCGGATCTACGGGAATGCCGCGTCCTTCTGCGTAGATCTGCGCGAGCAGCAGTTGTGCATCCACATTTGGATCAGTCTGGCCCGCAGCAGCCTTGTGCAGCACTGCGAGTGCTTGCTCGGGTTGCGTGCGCAGCAAGTCGATCAGCTGTGCGGTGTCCCTTGCTTGCTCAGACATCGGCCCACTGCCGCAACAGGTTGTGATACACGCCGGTGAGCTGGATCAACGAGGGATGCCCGGGCGTGTCGTGTGTGAGCTGTCGAATAGAGACATCCAGCTCAAACAACAGGCGGCGCTGCGCATCGTCGCGCAGCATGCTTTGGGTCCAGAAAAAGCACGCCACACGCGTGCCGCGGGTCACCGGCATCACCCGATGCAGGCTGGTGCCCGGGTAGATCACCAGGTGCCCGGCCGGCAGCTTGATCGACTGGGTGCCGTAGGTGTCTTCGATCACCAGCTCGCCACCGTCGTAACTGTCCGGGTCGCTGAGGAACAGCGTGGTAGAAACGTCGGTGCGCACCGGGTCCATCCCGCCGCGGCTGCGGTCGTAGCGGACCGCGTTGTCGACGTGATACCCGAATGATTGCCCGCCGCTGTAGCGATTGAACAGTGGCGGATAGATGCGCCGCGGCAATGCCGCCGAGAAGAACGTGCTGCTGCGCGACAGCGCCTCCAGCACCGATGCGCTGGCTTCGCGTGCGATGGCGCTGTCTTCGGGCAATTGTGCGTTGTCCTTGGCCTGTGCGGATTGATGGCCGGCGGTGATGCGGCCGTCTGCCCAGTCGGCCGCATCCAGCCGCGCGCGCAACTCGATGAGCTGTGCGGGTGTCAGAACATCGGGAATGGGCAGCAACATGGGGCGGTCTCCACGCCGCCGGCACTGGGCGGACGGCGTGTAAAAAGATCAGAAGCTAAACGTGGCGCTCAACACCGCCGAACGGCCTTCGCCAGGCAGCGCCCAGCCATTGCCGGCAGTGACGGTACCTGCGGCATTGACGGTGAGGTTGTTGCGGATGCTGGTGTAGTACACCTGGTCGAACAGATTGTTGAGGTTTAATTGCAGCCTGAGCCAGTCGTTGACGCGCAGACCGACCATCGCACGATGCACCCAATAGTCGTCGGTCTTGACGTACGCAGCCGACGAGGAGTTGTTCGCATAGAAACCGCCCTGGTAAGTGAGGCCGTAGCCGAAGGTCCACTGGTTGAGTGTGTAGGAGGTCCAGATATTGCCGGCATTGCGCGGCGTCTGCACCAGTTCGCGTCCGGCCACCGGGTCGCCGGTTAGGCGTTCGGTGCGGTTGGACACGCTCTGCAGCACTTCGCTATCGAGGAAGGTGTAGTTGGCGAAGATCGACCAGCGGTCGGTCAGGTAGCCGGCCGCGCCGAGTGCGATGCCGTCTACGCGTGCCTTGCCGTCCAGCACCTGTTCGGGGATCGACGGATCGCCGCTGTTGACCTTGTAGTTTTCGCGCTCGTTGCGGAATATCGCAGCGGTCAGCGCCAGACGTTCGTTCAGCACATCCCACTTGCCGCCCAACTCTATATTGACCGCGCTTTCCGGTTCGACATTGCAGTTGGAGCCCGCCGTGGCGGTGGCGACCGGCGTGCAAGAACCGTTGACCGAAGCCTTGGATGGCGTCTTGCTGTTGGCGTAGGACAGATACAGGCTGGCGTTTTCGACCGGCTTGAACACCAGCCCGGCGCGGTAGGAGAACAGATCTTCCTTGCTGCCCGCCGGGAAGCCTGCAGTCATGCCGGTGATACCGCCAGTGGCGTTGACGGTGTAGGTGGTGGTGTCGCCCTCGTTGTGCTCGTAGCGGCCGCCCAGGTTGAGCATCCATTGCGCGTTGAACTGCAGCGTGTCGAACAGGTACACCGCCTGGTTGGTCAGGCTGCCCCTGCTGCGGCCGGTACGGAAGTAGCTCTGTGGGCCGGTCCAGATGTTGTATGGATTGTCGAACGACTGCAGCGGATAGGTGATGCCGGTGGTGGAGCCGTCGGCATTGCGGAAGATCGTACCGCTATCGAGTTCGAAATCTTCCTTGCTGAAAGCCACACCGGCGACCACGCGATGTTCGATCGCGCCGGTATGCAGGGTCGCGGTCAGATCGGTCTGGCTATGTGCGATGAAGTTTTCGGTATCGCGCACCAGCCCGCGCGGGCCGCTGTCGGGATTCCAGGTGGCCGGCGGCTGGCCCACGCAGACGCGGCCGGTATATGCGTTGGTGTTGTTGGGCAGGCACCAGGTGCCTTCCGGCGCGGTTGCGGTGGTGGTTTGATCCACACGTTGCAGACGCGCCAGGCTGCGCAGTGTGACGTTGTCGTCGAAGTCCATTTCCAGCACGCCGGTCAACATGTCCACATCGATTTCCTGACGCGACACATTGCGATACCCGTAATAAGTCTCGCGGTCCACGCCTGGCAGCGGGCCATCGTTGAACGGGCTTAGCGCGAACGGCACGCCGTACTGCGGCAGATTGTTGTCGTGCTGGTGCAGGTAGCTCAGGGTGAAGCGGGTATCGGAGCCCAGGCCGAATGCTACCGACGGCGCAAAGCCCCAGCGGTGACGGAATTCTTCATTGCGGCCCGGTACATCCTGGGTGTGGCCCATTGCGTTCAGGCGCACCGCGATGCCGTTTTCAAAGTCGTGATTGCTGTCGGCAGTGAGCCGGCCGAAGCGGTCGCTGCCGCCACCGATCATGACGTTGGTGAAGTCGCCCTGGCCGGCGGTCTTGGTGACCAGATTGATGTTGCCGCCAACCGAGCCGGCGCCGGACATCGCCGAGTTGGCGCCGTTGACCAGCTCCACCGCTTCCAGGTTGAAGGTGTCGCTGCGACTGTACTGCGCGCTGTCGCGCACGCCGTCGGTGGTGATGTCGCTGCTGGCGGTGAAGCCGCGCAGATTGATGCTGTCGCCGTAACCGCCGCCGCCTTCGCCCGCGCCGAAGGTGATGCCGGGCAAGGTGCTGAGCACGTCGCGCAGCGACAGCAAATTTTGCTGGTCCATGGTCTGCTTGGTGACCACGGTGATCGTCTGTGGCGTATCGCGCAGAACCTCGGTGTACTTGGGCGAGGACGGCTTCTGCGCGCGTTCCTGCTGCACCCGGATCGCATCCAGATCCACTGCGCCCGGCGGTGCCGGCGCGTCGCCGGGCTGAGCGAAGGCAGGAGCGGACAGCGTCAGCAATACGGCTGAGGTGAGCGGGGAAATCCTGGGAGTCATGGGGTGTCTCAATAGGAAAGCGAGGCTCCGGTCTGGCGATGGCTGGTCGGATGCGGAATGCGATTCGAAAGTGCGCCAGTTAGCCCGGTGCGATCCGTTTCCACGGCTGTTCAGCATCTTCGCCCAGACCCCGCGGGAGTGCACGCAGGCCGGACGGATGTGGGGAACTGATGTCGAGCAAGGCTGGGCGCATGGGATAGCAGGGAGGCCAGCTGTTAAGAAGGCCTTGGGGGATGCAATATTAAATGCAAATCATTCTTCTTTGCAATATTTTTTGCGAACCTACACCGGCGCGGTCACGTGGCGGGCTGAAGCGCTACCGCAAGTTGTATTGCGCGGCGATTGAAAGCGGGCGGAAGCCCACGGAAAGTACTGCTGGCCGCTGATTGCGGGCTGCACTCAGCGGTCGTCGCGGGTCCAGATGCCGTTGTGTTCGCGCTTGACCGGGAACCTGGGCACGGCGGTGTAGGCGGGCGCGCACAATGGGCGACCGTCGCGGATATCGAAGCGTGCGCTGTGCAGCTGGCATTCGATGGTGCCGCTTGCCGGGTCGAAGGTGCCGGACGACAGTTCGTAGTCTTCGTGGCTACAGCGGTCTTCCAGCGCGTACAGCTCCCCGTCGAGGTTGAAGACCACGATCGGGATATCGGTGACTTCGTCCCAGACGGTCTGCAATTCACCGGGCAGCAGTGCCTCGCTGGCGCAGACGAAGGTCCAGGTCTCGCTCACAGCGCTGCGCCGCCCAGCGGTTTTTCCAGCACTTCGAAGCGCAGGTCCTGGCGCAGCGGCACGCCGAAACGTTCGTCGCCATACGGAAACGGCTTGGTGATGCCGGTGCGTCGATACCCGCGTCGCTCATAAAACGCGATCAATTCGGCGCGCACGTCGATCACCGTCATGCGCATCACCGGCAGCTGCCACTCGCTGAAGGCGATGCGTTCGGCTTCGGCCAGCAGCGTCTTGCCGAGCCCGCTACCCTGCAACGAGGGGTCTACCGCAAACATGCCGAAATACCCGGCGCCATGGTCGTCGGCGACATGCGCGCAGGCAAGCAGGCTCCCGTCCTGTTCGACCAGCAGCACCAGGCTACGCTCACGCAACAAGTCCTCGTGCAGCACGGCATGATCGATACGCGCGCCGTCGAGGATATCGGCCTCGGTGGTCCAGCCGATGCGACTGACATTGCCGCGGTAGGCCGAGGTCACCAGCTGGACGATGGCATCGATGTCATCGACGGTGGCGGTGCGGAAGGTGGTGATCTGCATGGGGAGCAGTTTAGCGGGAGTCGGGATTGGGGATTCGTAAAAGTGCAAGAACGATGTTTCTTAACGCCTTAGAGCGGCTAACAAAACGTAGCGAGCAGTCGTCGGGTGGGTGCGGACGGCGCGGAGGAACCGGAGTGTAGGCGTGGTACATGCCGATTCCGAGCACCGACCGCGCCCTCCTGGCGGCGCAGTCATTTTGTTAGCCGCTCTTAGTCGGATACATGGATTGGGGCGTTGGTCTGAGTCTTATCGTGTGGCACGTGCACCAGCGTACGGACGTCTGGCGCAAGCGCCGTAGTTCGGCGAAAGGCTTTTCCGAATCCCGAATCCCGAATCCCGAATCCCGAATCCCGAATTCCCGCCCTCAGCCCTCAGCCCTCAGCCCTCAGCCCTCAGCCCTCAGCCCTCAGCCCTCAGCCCTCAGCCCTCAGCCCTCAGCCCTCAGCCCAGCAGCCGACTCACCTTCACCAGCGCAGCAACAAAGCGCTCGATCTCGTCATGCGTGTTGTAGAACGCCAGCGAGGCGCGGCAGGTTGCGGCGACGCCGTAGTACTGCAGCAGCGGATGCGCGCAATGCTGGCCGGAGCGGATCGCGACGCCTTCCAGGTCGAGCAGGGTGGCCAGATCGTGTGCGTGTGCGCCTTCGATCAGGAACGACACCACCGCCGCCTTGTCCGGTGTGGTGCCGAAGATGCGCAAGCCATCGATGCGCTGCAGCTCTTCGGTGAAATGCGCGAGCAGTTCGGCTTCGTGTGCCTCCACGTTCGTCAGACCGACCGACTCCAGGTAATCCACTGCTGCACCCAAACCGATGAAACCGGCAATATTCGGCGTGCCCGCTTCGAACTTGTGCGGGGCATCGTTGAACACGGTGCCGTCGAAGCTGACTTCCTTGATCATCTCGCCGCCGCCCAGAAATGGCGGCATCGCCTGCAAGTGTTCGCGACGTGCCCACAGCGCGCCGGTGCCGGTCGGGCCGCACATCTTGTGGCCGGTGATGGCATAAAAGTCGCAGCCAATGGCGGCCACGTCGATGCGCCGATGCGGCGCGGCCTGCGAGCCGTCCACCACGGTGACGATGCCGCGCTTGCGCGCGTCGCGGCAGATCTCGCGGACTGGATTGACCGTGCCCAGCACGTTGGACACGTGCGTGATTGCGAGCAGCTTGACCTCCGGCGTCATCGCCTTGCGCAATGCGTCCAGATCCAGTGCGCCATCGGGCGTGATTTCCGCCACGCGAATGGTCGCGCCGGTGCGTTGCGCCACCAGCTGCCACGGCACGATGTTGGCGTGGTGCTCCATGCGCGAGATCAGGATCACATCGCCAGCGTCCAGGCGCGGCAACGCCCACGAATACGCCACCAGATTGATCGCAAACGTGGTCCCGCTGCACAGCACCAGTTCGTTAGCGCGCACATTGAGCAAGCGCGCCAGTTTGCTGCGCGCGCCTTCGAAGGCGTCGGTGGCTTCGGTCCCCAAGGCATGCACGGCGCGGCTGACGTTTGCGTTCTGACGCCGGTAGAACTCGTCGGTTGCGGCAATCACCTGCAACGGCTTTTGGGCGGTGTTGGCGTTGTCGAAATAGATCAGCGGCTTGCCATGCACCTGCCGCATCAGCAACGGAAAATCCAGACGTACGCGGCCCCAATCGGACGCGTCGCTCTGCGGGATGGCCGGTGCGTTCATGCCACGCCTGCCAAGGTCAACGCGCTGCGCAGCTGCGCTGCCAGTACCGTGCTCAGCGCAGTTGGCAGTCTGCGCAAGGGCTCGTGGCAGAACGCGGCGCTGAGCAAGCGCTGCGCGTCGGCTTGCGGCAAGCCGCGCGAGCGCAGATAGAACAATGCGTTGTCGTCGAGCTGGCCGACGGTGGCGCCATGCGCGGCCTGTACTTCGTCGGCATCGATCACCAGCACAGGCTGGGTGTCGATTTCGGCATTGGCCGATAGCAGCAGATTCTTGTTGGACAACCGCGCATCGGTGCCGTCGGCGCCCTGGTGGATATGGATGCCGCCATGGAACACCACGCGGCTGCGATCGGCGCCCACGCCACGCCAGACCAGCTCGCAGGCAGTGTCGCGGGCGATATGCTCGATGCCAAGGCGTGTGTCGACATGCCGGCGTCCATTGCCGAGCAGCACGCCATTGGCGGTGAGCTGGGCATTGTTGCCTTCCAGGCGCACGTTGAGCTCGTGCCGCGACAGACCGGCGCCCAGTTCCAGGTCCACACGCTGGTAGCGCGCATTGCGTGCCAGCACTGCATCGGTGCGCAGCAGTGAAGTCGCATACGCACTATCGGCCTGCACGCGCGCGTGCGACAACCTCGCATCCTGCGCCAGATTCACATGCATCACGCTGTTATCCAGATGCGCGGCGTCGCCGACATGCAGGTGATGTTCGACCACATTCAGTGCAGCACCGACATGCAACTCGATCAGATGCCGGTGATGCCAGTACAGATCGTGCTCGCCGGCAACGCTAACAAAAACTAGGTGTAACGCAAGCTCGATCTGCGCGCCTTCCTGCACACGTACCAGCACGCCCTCGTCGGCAAGCGCGGCATTGAGGCGGGCGAAGATTTCATCGCTGCGTTCGAAACAGCGGCCGAGCAGTTGCTGTGCATCGTCGTTGGCCACCAGGGACGCGGAGAAAGTCTCCAGATGCAAGCCTTCAGGCAGCGTCGAAAGATCGCTCAATGCCTCGGACGGACGCCCGTTGACGAACACCATTCGCGGCACCGGGATATCGTCCAGCACGGCGGCATCGACCAACGTCGGCACCAGCGGCGCGGTCTGAAAACTGCGCCGCTCCAGCTGCCGTAGCGAGGTGTATTTCCAGGCTTCGGCACGTGGGCCGGGCAGGCCGGTCTGCAGCGCAGCATCGAGTTCGGCCCGGCGCGCGTCGTTGCCGCAGAAGCCGCGGGCGAGGGATTCCAGCAAGGCGCTCATCAGGCAGCCGCCTCAGGCACCACACGGTCCTTCAGGAAGTGGTAACCGTGCTTTTCCAGTTCCAACGCCAACTCCGGGCCGCCGCTCTGCACGATGCGGCCTTCGGCCAGCACATGCACCACGTCCGGCTTGATGTAGTCGAGCAGGCGCTGATAGTGCGTGATCACCAGGAACGAGCGTTCCGGCGAACGTAGCGCATTGACGCCGTCGGCCACGCTTTTGAGCGCGTCGATGTCCAGGCCGGAGTCGGTTTCATCCAGAATGGCGAGCTTGGGCTCTAGCACGGCCAGTTGAAAGATCTCGTTGCGCTTTTTTTCGCCACCGGAGAAACCTTCATTGACGCCGCGATGCAGCAGCTCGTCCTTCAGATGCAGCACGGCGAGCTTCTGGCGCACCAGCTTGAGGAACTGCATCGAATCCAGCGCGTCTTCACCACGCGCCTTGCGCTGCGCATTGAGTGCCGCACGAAGGAAGTAGGTGTTGTTGACGCCGGGGATTTCCACCGGGTACTGAAACGCCAGGAACAGGCCAGCAGCAGCGCGCGCTTCCGGCGCCAGATCGAGCAGATCGGCGCCTTCGAACTGCACAGTGCCCGCGCCGACCTCATACCCGTCGCGGCCGGCCAACACATAGCCTAACGTGGATTTACCCGCGCCATTGGGCCCCATGATGGCGTGCACCTGGCCGGGTTGGATGTCCAGCGACAGGCCTTTGAGGATTTCTTTGCCGGCGATGCTGGCGTGGAGGTTGTTGATCTTCAGCATGGGATGTGTAATTCGAGATTCGGGATTGGTAAAAGCAGGCAGCTCGGACGGCACTCGGAGCGGGGGCTTTGCCAATCCCCGATCCCCAATGCCTATTGCCTGAAGGCAGCGTCAGCCCACGCTGCCTTCCAGCGAGACTTCCAGCAGCTTCTTGGCTTCCACTGCGAACTCCATCGGCAGTTCGCGGAACACCTGCTTGCAGAAGCCGTCTACGATCAACGACACCGCGTCTTCCTGGCTGATACCGCGTGCGCGGCAATAGAACAGCTGATCGTCGCTGATCTTGGAGGTGGTGGCCTCGTGCTCGACGGTGGCGCCCGGATTTTTCACCTCGATATAGGGAAAAGTGTGCGCGCCGCACTGCTTGCCGATCAATAGCGAATCGCACTGCGTATGATTGCGTGCGCCATCGGCATTGCGGTCTACCTTGACCAGACCGCGATAGGTATTTTGCCCAAGCCCGGCGCTGATTCCCTTGCTGACGATCTTGCTCTTGGTGCGCTTGCCGATGTGGATCATCTTGGTGCCAGTATCGGCCTGCTGACGATGGTGGGTCAGAGCGACCGAATGGAACTCGCCCGCCGAGTCGTCGCCGAGCAGCACGCAGGACGGATACTTCCAGGTGATCGCCGAACCGGTTTCGACCTGGGTCCAGGTAACCTTGCTGCGCGCGCCACGGCATTCGGCACGCTTGGTGACGAAGTTGTAGATGCCGCCGCGGCCTTGTTCATCGCCCGGGTACCAGTTCTGCACGGTCGAATACTTGATCTGGGCATCTTCCAGCGCGACCAGCTCGACCACTGCGGCGTGCAGCTGGTTTTCATCGCGCATCGGCGCGGTACAGCCTTCCAGGTACGACACGTATGCCTTGTCCTCACACACAATCAAGGTGCGCTCGAACTGCCCGGTGTGGCCGGCATTGATGCGGAAATAGGTGCTCAATTCCATTGGGCAACGCACGCCTGCCGGAATGAACACGAAGCTGCCATCGGAGAACACCGCCGAATTGAGCGCGGCGAAATAGTTGTCGCAGACCGGCACCACGCTGCCCAGATACTGTTTGACGATCTCCGGATGTTCCTTGATCGCTTCGGACATCGAGCAGAAGATCACGCCCTTTTCGGCCAGTTCCTTGCGGAAGGTAGTGCCGACCGAGACCGAATCGAACACCGCATCCACGGCCACGCCGGCTAGCCTGGCGCGCTCGTGCAACGGCACGCCGAGTTTGTCATAGGTGTCGATCAGCTCTTTGGGTACGTCATCCAGCGAGGCGTACTTCGGCCCCTTTGGTGCGGAGTAGTAGCTCAACGCCTGGAAATCGATCGGCGCGATATTCAACTTCGCCCACTCCGGCATCGGCATCTTCAACCAATGGCGGTATGCCTCAAGACGCCAGTCGGTCATCCATTGCGGCTCGTCTTTCTTAGCCGACACCGCACGGATGACGTCTTCGTCCAGACCGGGCGGGAGCGAGTCGGATTCGATCTCGGTGATAAAGCCGGCGTCGTAGCGTCGGCCCAGCCGTTCGAGGATCTCGGCGTTCTGCGGAGGAGCAAGTTCGGTGGCCATCGGGCTGCCTACAGGTCAGGTGGTCGCGACGCGTGCGGCGATGGAACGCCGACGGCTGTCGCCAGGGAAAGAAAGAGGCTGCAACATTTGCGCAAGTGTGACGCGACGCAGCGCATCGCCGACTACGTCGTTGATCAACCGCCAGTTCGAGCGCACGCCGCATTTCTGCGCGATGCCGCACTGGCTGTGATCCTGGCTGCATTCGGTGATTGCCAACGGGCCTTCCATTGCTTCGACGATTTCCACCAAAGTGATTTCACTGGCCATGCGTGCAAGCCGGTAGCCGCCATGCACGCCACGCAGCCCTTCGACCAGGCCCGCTTGCGACAACGGTTTTAGGATCTTGCTCACGGTTGGCGCTTCCAGCCCTGCGTGTTCGGCCAATTCGCTTGCGCTGAGCACCTGATCGCTGTGTGCGGCCAATACGGTCAGCACGACGGTGGCATAATCGGTGAGTTTGGTGACGCGCAACATGAGGAGAGCGGAAATCCTAAAGCGGACCGAAATTGTACTCTTTACAGAAGGGCAGGGCCAACAGCCGGGTTCAGCCAGCGGCAAGCGCAGGGCGTTGCAGGCCAGGGCACGCTTGTGCTTGGCGCATCGACGCGCTGCAGTCACAATGAACGGCCCCATCACCGGACCCCTTCATGTCGCGCAAAGTTGCCGCCCGCAAGTCACGTATCCACGGCAATGGCATGTTTGCCCTCGTCCCGCTCCGCAAGGGCGAGCGCATCATTCAATATAAGGGGCGTTTGCGCACGCACGCAGAAGTGGATGCCGATGACAGCGGCGGTGTGGAGAGCGGGCACACGTTCCTGTTCACGCTCAACGACGATTATGTGCTGGATGCCAACTACGAAGGCAATGTCGCGCGCTGGATCAACCACAGCTGCAATCCCAATTGCGAAGCGGTCATCGAAGAGGCCGAAGGCGACGACCGCAGCAAGGACAAGATCTTCATCGAGGCCAAGCGCGCGATAAAGGCCGGCCAAGAGCTCACCTACAACTACGGCATCACCCTGAGCGAGCGCCACACACCGCGCTTGAAGAAGATCTGGGAATGCCGTTGCGGCTCGAAAAATTGCACCGGCACTATCTTGCAGCCCAAGCGCTGAGCACTCGCACATTGTCGTCGCACTAATGCGACGACGCACACATCGGTTCACCGATGCGCAACAGACGCCTGCCTAAGGTCCGGGCTTCTTTGCAGTATGGAGGCCACTCTTACGATCAAAACCGATCTAAGCAATGCCGGCGCACGCTGGCAGGATTCAGAGCTGGTGGTGGATGTGCACCTGATCACCAGCCGCAAGCCCGATGACATTCCAGCCTTCAGCGCTGCAGTGGCGAAGGCCTTGGCAGGGTCATTGGCGTATCAGTAGATGGAATCGCGAAGGCTCGGCATTGAGACGTCGGGCCTTTGTCTGAATGCAGCATCCGATGCGTTGTACGTCGCTATCAGTGCACCAACCATGATCCAGATAGCGAGACTGCGGATGCTTATTTCCCGGACAGCGCCGCCGCCGGTACCAGTTGTTCGATGTTCTGATTGAAGTTCACCGCCACACGTCCGTTCTGGATGCCAACCGATTCCACCTGCACATTCCCCATCACCGCAGCGATTGCCGGGTCGATGCGATAGATCGGTTCCTTGCGCGCGTAATCGGCCAGCCAAGCGTTGAGTAGCTGGCGCGTGCTGTTGTCGAGTTGCGCACCGGCATTGGCAGGGCGAAAATCGTCGATGGTGGGTTGATCGAGATAGAAGCCCTGCTTGGCGGTGTCGTAGCGCAACGCACTGGTCAAGGTTACGTTGCCGACCGGCGCCGGGTCGCCGCCGGCAGTTGCCAGCGCCAGATCGAACGCCATTTTGAGCCGATCGCCCGGCGGCAGGGACAATGCCGGATTACTGACCGTCATTTCGACCAATCCACCCAATGCATCATGTGTCTTCGGAAAGCGGCCACCCAGGAATTGCTGCAGGTCGCTGGCTTGCACGCTGATCTGATGTCCCTGGATCTGCGGCGCGGCCCATGCGCTGGCGATGGGCATTGCCAGGGCGAGGGCAAGCATGGAACCGGCAAGCGAACGCAGTTTCATCGGGTGACTCCGGCAACAGGTAGCATCACATTAGTCAGTGCCGGTGAACCACGGGTTAGCGCAGCACCGGCTTGGGTGCGCAGTGTAGCGGCTACGTGCGGCGGGGTAGCTCTCAGGCGCCAGGCGTCGGCTGCACGCGCTGCAGACGTTCCAGCCAGCAGCAATTGCAATTTTGGCCGTAAGGCATCCAATGCATCGCTGGATTGTGCGCGCGGGCGGGCGGCCAGATCTTCCAGCAATTGGGAGCCAACCGTCAGCGCGGCGCATTCGTCGCTGCTCAGGTCGCGGCGCAGGTGCAGCTCTTCGAGCAAGCGCATCCAGTCGACGCGCGCGCGTTGTTCGAATTCGATGGTGCAGCGATCGTTGCAAGGGCGCCCGTCGCTTTCGATGGGCGTGACCGTAATGCGATAGCGTTTGCGGGGCATGGAGGTCGCGTCTTTTCCGGGCTGGCTCCACCATAGGCGCAGGACGCAGTAGCCTCGATAGGTCAGGCCATGACGCAGTGTTCCAGCGCGCTCAGTTTGCGGGCTGTGGCGCGGGTTTGCGCAGCAACGGCAGCGGATCGTACGCACCGTTGCGTCCATAGACACCATAGTGCAGATGCGGCGGCGTACCGCGCGCATTGCCGGTGGTGCCGACCATGCCAAGCTGCGTGCCGGGCTCGACCACATCGCCGACTTCCAGGCCTGCAGCCCAGTCGTCCAGATGCGCATAGTAATGCCGCTCCATTGCCGGACCCAGCAGCCAGACCTGCTTGCCGCCCAAGCCTTGATCCCTGATGGCGCTGACTACCCCGCGCGTTGCGGCCACCACTGGCGTGCCGCGTGGCGCGAAAATATCCACGCCTGCATGCGTGCGGTCGCGACCACGGGGCGCGCCAAAGGTGCCCGTAATCTGCCGCGCCCGCACGCCTTCGACCGGGATGCGCAACCGCGTAGGCGGTGGCGTCTGCGACAACTTCCACTTGGTGCGCAGTTGATCGGCAATCGGCAGCTGCCAGGCCCAGCGCGCTGCCACGCCCAGGGCGCACAGCAGCGCGATCGAAACCAGAACGCTGCGCACCCGGCGTGCAGGGCTACGGGGCGATGATGGACGTGCTGTTGATGGAGGCGTGGTCGATGAATCGCTCACAAGCACCTGCGCGTTGCGAATCGACAGGCAGGGTAGGGCAGCGGCGATGAGCGGCATGTGCTGTGCGCGCTGCAACGCGAGTGTAAAAAAGGCGGCCCGGAGGCCGCCTTGATGCCACTGGATGCGTGCTCGATTAGAGCGCGGCGTCCTTCAACTTCTTCAGCAGGCGAGCCTTGACCTTGAAGCTGGCCGGCTTGGCGGCGAAGGTCTGCTCTTCCTTGGTGAAGGGGTTGATGCCCTTGCGCTTCGGTTTGGCCGGCACGTGGACGCTGGTCAGCTTGAGCATGCCCGGCAGGGTGAACGAGCCGGCGCCCTTCTTGTTCAACGATGCGTGTGCAACGGCTTCCAGCGTAGACAGCACGGCGCGGACGTCCTTCGGAGCCAGCTCGGTGGTTTCGGCGATGTGCGCGACCAGGCCTGTCTTGCTCAGTGCCTCTTTGATCGGCTTGGGCGCGGCGGACTTTGCAGCAGCGGCCTTGGCCGGTTTCGCAGTCTTGGTGGCGGCGACCTTTTTCACTGCCTTTTTGGGGGCAGCCTTCTTAGCGGCAGTTTTTGCCATGAGTTGTGTATTCCGTGATCGTTGGTGGTGATGGGTCTGCCGACCCAGTCGGCAACGCAAAATGTAGGGCAACTGCTACGCGCCGCCAATAGGCAAACGATGAAACGACACGAAAAAAGCTTCTTTCGACGGGAATTCGTTCACCAGCGGCGGAAAACGTGCACAAAAAGCAGTGATTCGCGCGCGCAGTGCGCGCATTCGCGCAGTGTCTGACGCACAGCAGCAGGTCGTTTGCGCGAGAAGTTGTGCACGTTCGCGTCTGCGTTGCGGTGTTGCAGGCCACCAAGACTGCCGGCGTTATCGCATGGACGTGTGTAGGAGACGACATGTGTTGCTGGTACTGCCAGCGGTTGCAAAAATGCGAGTGCGCTGCATTTGCCAGGAAATCCGTTAACTTCCTTCCGGCGGGCTGCGGCGTTTTATCTGTTCTGCGCGCCGGCTTTGGCTGGCGACAGGCGCAGGCTCATCGTTGTAGCCACGTTCCGGCTTTACCGTCTCGTTGCGTTGAGCTCGGTTCTGACCGCTCGCGCGCAGTAGTCAAGAACGCCGCACGCAACTGTGCATCTCCTAATCATTGGCAGCCGACAAAATCATTGGCAGCCGACAAACAACGGCCGCGTTCGGTAGCCGCAGCGATCGCTTTGGCGGTGAGCGCTTCGAAGCCGCCAGCCTGGAATGCCTCGATGGCCGCGTGCGTGGTGCCGTTGGGCGAGGTCACGCGGCGGCGCAGCACATCCGGTGCCTCGCCCGATTCAGTGAGCATGCGCGAGGCGCCGAGCAGCGTTTGCAGCACCAGCGTACGTGCGGTGTCGGCGGGCAAGCCCTGCGCTTGCGCTGCAGCTTCCATCGCTTCGGCCAGCAGAAAGACATACGCCGGGCCGCTACCGGAAACGGCAGTCACCGCATCCATCTGCACTTCGTCCTCGATCCACACGGTCACGCCCGCGCTGTCCAGTAGTTGGGTCGCCTGCGCGCGTTGCGCAGCGGAAACCTGGGGATTGGCGTACAAGCCGGTGACGCCGGCACCCAGCAGGGCGGGCGTGTTGGGCATCGCGCGCACCACTGCAGTATTGCCACCCGACCAGCGCTGCAGTTGCGTGGCGGTGATGCCGGCAGCGATGGAAACCAACAGCGGCTGCTGTGCCTGCGCAAGGTCGGCCAGCTGCGCGCACACCGATGGCAATACCTGCGGCTTGACCGCCAATACCCAGATGTCCGCAGCTTCGACTGCGGCGCGCGCATCTTCTACGGCATGCACGCCGAAGTCGCGTGACAGCGTCTCGCGCAAATCGGCGACCGGCTCGGCCACACGGATGTTGGCGGCGGGCACGCCTTGCCGGATCAGCCCGGCAATCAGGCTGCGCGCCATATTGCCGCCGCCGACGAAGGCGATCAGCGCAGCGATGGAATGCGAAGACGTGGACGAAGCAGGTGTGGTCATTACAGCACCTTCAGAACTTTGCTAAGAGGAATTGGCTTCGCGGACGTGCGATGCCGATCAGGCGGATGCGGCAGACGAGCAATCGCGTGCACCGAACAAGGCTGTGCCGACGCGCACCATGGTGGCGCCGGCCGCGATCGCTTCGGCGAAGTCCGAGCTCATGCCCATCGACAAGGTGTCCACCTGCCGGTAGCGGCCTTTGAGTTGCTCCAACAGCGCCTGCATGCGGGTAAAAGCGGCGGTGCGAGGTGTCTGTTCGGGGAACGGTGCGGGGATTGCCATCAACCCGCGCAGTTGCAATCGCGGCTGCAGCGCAATGGCCTCGGCCAGGCTGTCGATCGCATCCGGAGCGCACCCGTGCTTGCTATCCTCGTCGTCGATATTGACCTGGATCAGCACATTCAACGGCGCGCGGTCATCCGGGCGATAGCGCGCCAGCAACGGGATCAGTTTGGCGCGGTCCACCGTCTGCACCCAATCGAAGCACCGGCTGGCCAGTTCGGCCTTATTGGATTGCAGGTGGCCGATCAGATGCCATTCCAGCCCCAACGTGCGCAGGGCTACGATCTTGGCTTCTGCTTCCTGCACGTAATTTTCGCCAAATGCGCGCTGGCCCTGGGCCGCCAGGGCGGCGACGGCGTCGGCCGGCTTTGTCTTGGACACCGCAAGCAGGCGCACCTCGGCACGCGCGTGCTCGGCAGCTGCCGCATGGATGGCATCGAGAATCTGCTGCAGCGACGAAGCCGGCACGTGGCACTCCCAAAAGGACGGGAGCGCTATAGTGCCGCCCGCCGATGCTTCCTTCCAGCCGGCCATGCGTTGCGTACCGCCATTGATGCGCCAAAAGCGCTGCCAGATCGCGATTGCACCTGTCTTTGGTGTGGTGTGGGCAGCACGACCCGATGCGACCCAACCTGGCCATCGATGCCGAAATCTGCGTCAGGGCAAGCGCCGTGCCTGCGCCACGGCCGAAAACCATCACATTCAGCCCGGCGCGCCACTGCCAGCCTGAACCGGCCGGACCGCTTCCTGCCAGCAGCCAGAACGCTATACTGCCGGCCAGGGGAGTACATTCCAATCGCAGCCTAGGGGAAAAAGCAGCGCATGGATATCGCTGAACTATTGGCGTTTTCTGTCAAGAACAAGGCGTCGGACCTGCACCTGTCTGCAGGCCTGCCGCCGATGATCCGAGTTGATGGCGATGTCCGCCGCATCAATATTCCGGCCCTGGACCATAAACAGGTGCACGCGCTGGTCTACGACATCATGTCGGACAAGCAGCGCCGCGATTACGAGGAATTCCTCGAGGTCGACTTCTCGTTCGAAATTCCGTCGCTGGCGCGCTTCCGCGTCAATGCGTTCAACCAGAACCGCGGTGCCGGTGCGGTGTTCCGTACCATTCCCTCCGAAGTGCTGACGCTGGAAGACCTTGGCTGCCCACCGATCTTCCGGCAGCTGATCGATCAGCCGCAGGGCTTGATCCTGGTCACCGGGCCGACCGGTTCAGGCAAGTCGACCACGCTCGCCGGCATGATCGACTACATCAACAAGAACGAATACGGCCACATCCTCACTGTCGAGGATCCGATCGAATTCGTGCACACCTCGCAGAAGTGCCTGATCAATCAGCGCGAAGTGCACCGCGACACGCACGGCTTCAACGAAGCGTTGCGCTCGGCATTGCGTGAAGATCCGGATATCATCCTGGTCGGCGAGTTGCGCGATCTTGAAACCATCCGCTTGGCACTCACCGCTGCGGAAACCGGCCATCTGGTGTTCGGTACCCTGCACACCAGCTCGGCGGCCAAGACCATCGACCGCATCATCGACGTTTTCCCGGCCGGCGAAAAACCGATGGTGCGCTCGATGCTGTCCGAATCCTTGCGCGCGGTGATTTCGCAGGCGCTGCTGAAGAAGGTCGGCGGTGGACGCACCGCCGCCTGGGAAATCATGGTCGGCACCCCGGCCATCCGTAACCTGATCCGGGAGGACAAGGTGGCGCAGATGTATTCGTCGATCCAGACCGGCCAGCAGTACGGCATGCAGACGCTGGATCAGCATTTACAGGACCTGATCAAACGCAGCCTGATCACGCGCAACCAAGCACGCGAATACGCCAAGGACAAGCGGATATTCGAGTAGACGGGATTCGGGAGACGGGATTGGGGATTCGCAAAAGCGGATCTCCTACTGATCTCAGGACAGTCCGCTCTTACGAATCCCCAATCCCGATTCTCCATTCCCGGCTCCGAAGGAGCACGCTATGAGTACCATCGACTTCACCTCCTTCCTCAAGCTGATGGCGCATCAGAAGGCGTCGGACCTGTTTATCACTTCGGGAATGCCGCCGGCGATCAAGGTTAATGGGAAGATCAGTCCGATCACCCAGACCCCGTTGACCGCGCAGCAGAGCCGCGACCTTGTGTTGAATGTGATGACCACATTGCAGCGCGAAGAGTTCGAAAAGACCCACGAGTGCAATTTCGCCATTGGCGTGTCCGGGGTGGGGCGTTTTCGTGTGAGCTGTTTTTATCAGCGCAACCAGGTCGGCATGGTGCTGCGGCGGATTGAAACGCGTATTCCCACCGTCGACGAATTGAGTCTGCCGCCGGTGATCAAGACGCTGGCAATGACCAAGCGCGGCATCATCGTTTTTGTCGGTGCCACCGGTACCGGTAAGTCGACCTCGCTGGCAGCGATGATCGGCTACCGCAACCAGAATTCCACCGGGCACATCATCACCATCGAAGACCCGATCGAATTCGTGCACAAGCACGAGGGTTGCATCATCACCCAGCGTGAAGTCGGAATCGACACCGATAGCTGGGAAAATGCTCTGAAAAATACCCTGCGCCAGGCACCGGATGTGATCATGATCGGCGAGGTGCGCACCCGCGAAGGCATGGACCACGCGATTGCCTTCGCCGAAACCGGTCATCTGGTGCTGTGCACGCTGCATGCCAATAACGCCAACCAGGCGATGGACCGCATCGTCAACTTCTTCCCGGACGAGCGCCGCAACCAGCTGCTGATGGATCTGTCGCTGAATCTCAAGGGCGTGATCGCGCAGCAGTTGATTCCGACCCCGGATGGACGCAGCCGTCGCGTGGCGATGGAAATCCTGCTGGGCACGCCGTTGGTGCAGGACTACATCCGCGACGGCGAGATCCACAAGCTCAAGGAGATCATGAAGGAGTCCACAAACCTGGGCATGCGCACCTTCGATCAGAGCCTGTTCGAGCTCTACCAGGCCGGTGAAATCAGCTACGAAGACGCGCTGCGCTACGCCGACTCGCAGAACGAGGTTCGCCTGCGCATCAAGCTCTCGCAGGGTGGTGATGCCAAGACGCTGTCGCAGGGCCTGGACGGCGTGGAAATTGCCGAAGTTCGGTGAGGCCGACAGCGGTCATGCATTCGGGGTGGTGTTTGTGCTGGTCAATCCCGTTCTATTTTTACAGCCGCTACTAGAGCGCCGCTAGCATTGGCCAGGCCGGCATGGACGGCAAGCAGTCGTTGTTCGTTGCTCTTAGAGCGGCTAACAAAACTACTGAGCCGCTGCCAGGCGGGCGCAGCCGGTGCTCGTAATCTGCATTACCCCCCTTACACGCGCTGCGTTCACTCAGCGCCGCCCGCACCCACCTGGCGATTGCTTGTCAGGTTTTGTTAGCCACTCCTGGAAGGCTGCTGCGCTTGCATCCACGGCGGCAAAAGCGCCTGGATCCGCGCAAACGCCGGGCAGTCGGCATGGTGCGCGCCGGACAGGTAGCCCAGGCTCATCAGGAACTCGCCGGTGATTTCGCCGCCAGTGAAGCAGAAGGTCTTCCTAAACAGCTTGATCCAGTCCGGCTTGTCGAGCGGATGGTGCGCGTCCAGCCATTGCGCAAAGCTGCCATGCGAGCTGCGCAGGCTCTGGATGGCTTGAGCGTTGTGGATCGCCGCCAAGACCTTTAGTCGGTTGCGGATGATGCCGGCGTCGCCTATCAGCCGGGCAAGGTCGGTTTCGCCGTACGCTGCCACCGTGTCCACATCGAAACCGTCGTAGGCGCGTTGGAAGTTGCTGCGTTTACGCAGGATGGTTTCCCAGCTCAGTCCTGCCTGATTGATCTCCAGCACCAGCCGCTCGAGCAGCTTGCGCTCGTCGCGTTGCGGAAAACCGTATTCGTGGTCGTGGTAGTGGCCGTGGACCGGATGGCCTGGCGCGATGCTGCAATAGCTACTCATGGGATTGCCTTTGATCGGTATGCGGCGTTGGTGGGCGCGACGTCGCAGCGGGTCGTTCCTGACGCCCGCACGGCCTGCCAGCTGCGCGTTGGAAAGTTCGCCGCGCGCCGGCGCAATGCATCGCGTGCGGTATGGGGCAGCGTTGGTCCCTACAATCTGAACGCGCAGGACCGGCGTGGCAGGGGCACAGCGGCGTGGCAATCGATCGGCAACTTATGCAGTCCATTGGCGCCAGCAAGTGTCATGTATGGCAGCGGCTCTGCGCGCGGCGGAGCGAACGGCTAGAATACGCTCATGTCCGTTTTGCCCACGCCTCTGGCCAACCAACTGCTGATCGCGCTTCCGGCGCTGTCCGATCCCACCTTTTCGCGCAGCGTCGCGCTGATCTGTCAGCACGACGAAAACGGCGCGATGGGAGTGCTGGTCAACCGGCCCTCCGAATACACCCTGGGCGAAGTGCTGTCGCAGATGGGCATCGACACCGCCGACGAGCATCTGCGCGAGCAGATCGTGCTCAGCGGCGGGCCTGTGCACCCGGAGCGCGGCTTCGTGATCCACGACGATGCGCGCGAGTGGGATTCCAGTCTGGAAGTGGGGCAGGGCGTCTATCTGACCACCTCGCGTGACATTCTTGAGGCCATGGCGGCTGGCGAAGGCCCGCACAACGCGCTGGTGGCGCTGGGCTGCGCCGGCTGGGGCGCGGGGCAACTGGAGTTCGAACTGGGCGAGAACAGTTGGCTCACTGCGCCGTCGGATGCCAACGTCTTGTTCGCCACCGCGCTGGCAGACCGCTGGCAGACCGCTGCCGGGCGCATCGGCGTGGACCTGTTTCGGCTGACGGATTATTCCGGGCATGCCTGAGACGGGCGCGATCCGCCCTGATGGCACGGTGCTGGGCTTCGACGTGGGGTCGCGACGTATCGGTGTGGCCGTTGGCACTGCGCTGGGCGCCGGCGCGCGCGCGGTTGCCGTCATCAATGTGCATGCCAGCGGCCCCGACTGGGTCGCGCTGGACCGGGTGCAGAAGCAATGGCGCCCCAACGGTCTGTTGGTCGGCGACCCCCTGACCCTGGATGACAAAAACCAACCCGCACGCAAGCGTGCGCATGCATTTGCACGCGAACTGCGTGAGCGCTATGCGCTGCCTGTGGTGTTGATCGACGAGCGGTCCAGTTCGGTCGAAGCTGCGCAGCGTTTCGCGCGCGAGCGCGCCGGTGGCCGCAAGCGCCGCCGCGATGCCGAAGCGCTGGACGCGATGGCAGCTGCGGTGATCGTCGAACGCTGGTTGGCCGCGCCCGACCAAGCCACTTCTCTTCCTTAACTCCCGACCTGCGATGACCACCATGCAACTCGATTCGGATGGACGCCTGCGCCACCTGCTCACCCTGGAAGGACTGCCGCGCGCCACGCTGCTGCAGCTGCTCGATCGTGCCGGCCAGATCCGCGACGCGGCAGTGGGGCGCGTCGGCAAGCGCAGCGTGCTGGCCGGCACTGCGGTGTGCACGCTGTTCTTTGAACCGTCCACACGCACGCGCAGCTCGTTTCATCTCGCCGCGCAGCGGCTGGGCGCGGACGTAATCAATTTCGATGCGTCCACGTCATCGACCCGCAAAGGCGAGACCGCGCGCGACACCTTAAAGAATCTTGAGGCGATGGGCGTGCGTGGCTTTGTGGTGCGCCATCCCGACGACGGCGCAGTAGAAGCGCTGGCCGAGGCCGCAGGCGAGGGTACTGCGCTGATCAATGCCGGCGACGGAAGCAGCGCGCATCCCACCCAGGGCCTGCTCGACATGCTCACCCTGCGCCAGGCCAAGGGCACCGATTTTTCCAAGCTCAAGGTGGTAATCGTCGGCGACGTGAAGCACTCGCGTGTTGCACGCTCGGACCTGCACGCATTGCGCACGCTGGGCGCCGGCGAGATCCGTGTCTGTGGCCCGGGCAGCCTGCTGCCCGACGACGACATGCTGGACGGCTGCGTTGTCGGTCAGGATTTCGACTCCATGCTCGAAGGCGTCGACGCACTGATGATGCTGCGCCTGCAGCGCGAGCGCATGGAAGAAGGCCTGGTGCCTTCGCTGGAGCACTACCACGCCCAATACGGGCTCACCCGCGAGCGCCTGGCGCGTGCCGGCCGCGATGCAGCGGTGCTACACCCGGGCCCGATCAACCGCGGCGTTGAAATCACCGACGAAGTCGCCGATGGCGCGCAATCGTGCGTGTTGCGCCAGGTCGCCAACGGCGTCGCCGTGCGCATGGCGGTGCTGGAAACCCTGCTCGGGTAAGCGAGCCCAGCAACACGACCGCGTACACAGCGTGCACAACCGCGTACACAGGAAGTGGCGCGGTCGTTCTCCAAGTAATGTGTCTCCCACGCACACAGCAGAAGCCACCTTGCTTAGCGAAATCCGCGGATGATCTGCTTTTACGATGCCCGATGCCCGATGCCCGATGCCCGGCACCACGTCGTAACAAGCGCCCGCCTATCGTGGTTGTCCCTTTCATCGCAGGAGACCGCAATGGGTATTTCACGTCACGCCACCGCGCACTGGGAAGGCGACCTCAAGACCGGCAAAGGCCAGCTCAACACGCCGCAAAGCGGGCTGCTGGACAACACCCGCTATGCCTTCAGCAGCCGCTTCGGTGACGAGAAGGGCACCAATCCTGAAGAGCTTATTGCTGCTGCGCATGCCGGCTGCTTCACTATGGCGCTGTCTGCGCAGTTGACCGAAGCAGGTTTTCCGCCGATCTCGCTGGACACGCGCGCCGACGTGGATCTGTCGATGGAAGGTGGCCCACAGCTGTCGCAGATCCGGCTCAAGCTCAAGGCCGTGGTGCCGGGTATCGACGAAGCTAGGTTCCGCGAACTGGCCAATACCGCCAAGAAGAATTGCCCGGTGTCCAAGGCACTGAGCGCGGTGCCGATGAGCCTGGAGACCGAATTTTCCAGCTGATTCTGACAAGGCTGAAGCGCGCCGGTGCAACATGCCGGCGCGCGCAGCTGGCGGCTACCTTAATAGGGCTTTGTGCGGGCGGTGTGGTTCAGGGCGGTTTCACTGGCGCAAGCCGAGCATCGGCAGCGTGTTCTCCCTATGAAGCTGCTGCAATGAAAACTCTCGTGCTTGGTGCTTTGATGATCGGTCTGGTCGTGGCAGGCAATGCAACGGCACAGCGCTATGACAGCGGCTACCGCGACAACGGCCGTGGCAGCTATGAGGAGGGTCGTTACGAATATGCGCGCGTGGTGCGCGTTGAACCGATCATCGTGTCCGACTCCTACAACGAGCGCACCAGCGAACGTTGCTACACCCGTCCCGCCGACGGTTACTACACCAGCAACGACGGCGATTACCGCGATGGCGGCAATTACGGCCAGCCGGGTGTGTCTAATCGCGGTGTGGCCAGCGTGATCGGCGGTATCGCCGGTGCGGTGCTCGGCAGCCAGGTTGGCGGCGGCAATGGCCGTCTGGTCGGCACTGCAGTTGGCACTATGGCCGGCGTGGCGGCAGGTCGCTCGATCTACCAAGCCAATAATCGCAATTACCAGGGCAATGTCAGGGTGTGCGAGCCGGTGTCCTACCGCCGCGAGCGCGACCGCGTCGCTGGCTATGATGTGACCTATGAATATGCGGGCCGCGCTTATCACACGCGTAGCGATTACAACCCGGGCGACCGCATCCGCGTACGCGTGGATGTGAATCCTGACTGATCGTTACGATGTCGCGTGCGGCTTTGGTCAAGCGGTCGAGATCAGGTTGTTGAACGAAGAAAACGCTGCGGGCGACCGCAGCGTTTTTTGTTTCTGGCCCGTAGCAATTCATGCGCAGCAGTGCTGCTTAGACTCAACTTCCAAGTGCAACACCCTCATAGCAAGTAAGGTGTTCACATGTCAAAAAGCTATCTCCATCTGAGTGCAGAAGAGCGCGCGGTGCTGCAAATCGAAACACGGCGTGGTCAAAGCTTGCGCTCGATCTCCAGACTTCTGTGCAGAAGCCCATCGACATTGAGCAGGGAGCTGGTCAGGCAGGGCGCCACGAGCTACTGTGCGGCAGATGCGGCCAGGCGTTACAAAGCGCGGCGTCAGCGCAGTGTTCGGCGGCGTAGGCTGACCCCGGGGACGGATTTGTTCCAGCTGGTGCGTGATCATCTTGTGCTGTGGCGCTGGTCGCCCCAGCAGATTGCTGCCAAGCTCTTGATCATGCATCCGGATGATTCTGCCCAGCGCGTCAGCCACGAAACCATCTACGCAACGATCTATGCGCACCCGCGCGGTGGCCTGAAAAAGGAGCTGGTGGAGGCTTTACGCCAGGGCAAGCCTACTCGGGGATTGCGGCGTACGACCGCTGCCAAACGCACCTGGGTGCCGGAGGAACTACGCATCGTGCACCGGCCCGAAGACGTGCGACAGCGCCTGATTCCAGGTCATTGGGAAGGCGATCTGATCAAGGGCGCGTTCAATCGTTCCTGCGTTGGCACGTTGGTGGAGCGCAAGACGCGCTTTGTGGTGCTGTGCCGAATGGACGGCTGCACGGCTGCCGATGCGCTGGAAGGGTTTACCCGCCAGATGAAAAGGCTTCCCGCTTCGATGCGAACGAGCTTGACCTATGATCGCGGGACCGAACTGACGTGTTATGCCGAGCTGATGCAGGGACTGAACATCAATGTGTGGTTTGCCGATCCACACGCGCCTTGGCAGCGCGGAAGCAACGAAAACACCAATGGCCTACTTCGCCAGTTCTTGCCCAAGGGTGCGGATCTGTCCACCGTCAGTCAGGAGTACCTCAATCACATCGCATTACTGATGAACACCCGTCCACGCGAGACGTTGGGATGGAAAACGCCGAGCGAGGCGATGGAGCATGAACTGGCAACTTTCAAATCACGTGTTGCACTTGAATCTTGAGACCACCCTGTGTTGGTATCGCTGCGATCTCGATCAATGCGATGTGCTGCGCTGGATACAAAGCGTTTGAATGACTGGTGCATCGACAGTGGCATTTGATCCAGCAGCACAGGCACCGCGCGCGTCGCTGCGTTTGGGGTTCTGCAATCCGGTGTCGTTAGACCGCGGAATCAGGTTCGATTACGCCCAATCCAGCGTCCCGCGAATCACCGTCTGCACCTGGCCGCCCGACCACACGTCGCCGTTGGCATCGATACACAGTTCCAGCAACGCGTCGAAACCGATTTCGCGGCCCTGACTGACCACGTAGCGTCGCTCCTTGCCAGGCAATGCGTGACGGCTGTCCAGCCATGCGGCGAGCACCGCATTGGCCGCGCCGGAGGCGGCATCTTCGAAGCGCCGACCATTGCCGACAAAAGCGCGCACCGCCAGATCGTAGACACCCGGCGCTGCGGCGCGTGCATAGGCGAACACGCCCATGCTGCCGGTGGATTCGGCCAGCGCAGCGACCGCTTCCCAATTCGGCTGCAGGCTGCGCAGTGCCGTTTCGCTGGCCAGTTCCACCACCCACCAGGTGCGGCCGCCGTCCATCAGTGCGGGTGGCAGGCTGCCGAGCGGCCAGCCGTGCAACGCATCGCTCAGGCGCGGGTCGTCGGCGTCCACTTGCTCGGCCACGCGCGCGCGCGGCGTGCGGATGGCGATGCTGCGGTGGCCATCGATCTGCTCCACGCGCAGCGGCAACTGGCCGGCGATGCCGTGCTGTATCAGCACGCCCTCGTTCGGCGCGGCCAGCCCGGCGTCGAGTACCGCATGTGCCGTGCCCACGCTCGGGTGGCCAGCGAATGGCACTTCTTTTTGCGGCGAAAACATCCGTAGCCGATAACTACTTTGCACATCTAGCGCCGGAAACACGAAGGTGGTTTCCGGCAGCTTGGTCCAACGTGCAATGGACTGCATCGCCGTATCGTCCAGATCGGCGGCGTCCAGCACCACCGCCAGCGGATTGCCGCTGCCGGGGCGGGCGGAGAACACATCCAGTTGCAGGAAGCGGCGGGTGGTCATGGCGGCGGTTCCGCGATAAGGGCGTGGCAGCTTACCAATCGATACGGCCCTCGATCACTTGCTTCCTCATTCCGCCAATCCAGACGTCGGCTTCGGCATCCACCTCCACGTGAAAGCGACCATCGCGCCCGACCTCGCGTCACTGGTTGGCGACGTAGCGCGAATCGGTGCCCGGCAATCGGCGTTCGCTGTGCAAACGTTCGGCAATGCAGGCCTTGTCTCGACGTGCCACAGGCCACTTCGCACTCGCTCCAAAGTGCATGACACGCTCTAGTGGATTGCCGTTGCCGTATCTGTCATCGAAGACATCCAGTTGCAGATAACGGTGCTTGCTTGTGATGAGTGAATCTGGATCGCAGGAAGGCGCGCCGATGGTTGCAGCGCAAACCGATGTGGCGATGGTGGCGGCCACCGGTGCGCTGTGATCGCACGTGGGGTCAGGCGAGCGGCATTGGCAGTAGAATCGCAGGCTCCGCCCGGCATACCGGGTATCTTCCCATTCTAAACGCCTATCTCAATGTCAGCTCCTCACTCTACCGATCGTTGGATCGTCCTCAAGTTCGGCGGCACCTCGGTGTCGCGTCGTCATCGCTGGGAGACGATTGGAAAATTGGCGAGCAAACGGGCCAACGAGACCGGCGGGCGCGTGCTGGTAGTGGTGTCTGCGCTGTCGGGCGTGACCAACGAACTCACCGCGATCGCCGATGGCGCTGCCGACAGCGCGCAGCGCGTTGCGTCGCTGGAACAACGCCATCGCGCGTTCCTGGCGGAGCTGGAACTGGATGCCGATGCCGTGCTTGGTGAGCGACTTGCCGCATTGCATGCATTGTTGGGCGATGCGCGCGCGACAACGCGCACGCTGGATTGGCAGGCCGAAGTAATGGGGCAGGGCGAGCTGTTGTCCTCGGCCATCGGTGCGGCTTATCTGCACGCCAATGGTCTGGATATGGGCTGGCTGGACGCGCGCCAGTGGCTGTCTGCGTTGCCGCCTCAGCCCAATCAGAGCGAATGGTCCAAGCGGTTGTCGGTGTCCTGCCAGTGGCAGTCCGACGCCGACTGGCGCACGCGCTTCGATGCGCAGCCCACGCGGCTGCTGATCACGCAAGGTTTCATTTCGCGGCATGCCGATGGTGGCACCGCAATTCTGGGGCGTGGCGGTTCGGACACCTCGGCGGCGTATTTCGGTGCGCTGCTTGGCGCCAGTCGTGTGGAAATCTGGACCGACGTGCCCGGCATGTTCAGCGCCAATCCCAAAGAAGTGCCGGACGCGCGCTTGCTGACCCGTCTGGATTATTACGAAGCACAGGAGATTGCCACCACCGGCGCCAAGGTGTTGCATCCGCGCTCGATCAAACCATGCCGCGATTCCGGCGTGCCGATGGCGATTCTGGACACCGAGCGCCCCGACTTGCCGGGCACCAGCATCGACGGCAATGCCGAGCCGGTGTTGGGCGTCAAGGCGATCAGCCGCCGCAACGGCATCGTGCTGGTGTCGATGGAAGGTATCGGCATGTGGCAGCAGGTCGGCTTTCTTGCCGATGTGTTCGCCCTGTTCAAGAAGCACGGCTTGTCGGTGGACCTGATCGGTTCGGCCGAGACCAATGTCACCGTGTCGCTGGATCCGTCCGAGAATCTGGTCGACACCGATGTGCTGGCGGCGTTGTCGGCCGATCTGTCGCAGATCTGCAAGGTCAAGATCATCGTTCCCTGCGCGGCAGTCACGCTGGTCGGGCGCGGTATGCGCTCGCTGCTGCACAAGCTCTCCAATGTGTGGGCCACGTTCGGGCAGGAACGCGTGCACATGATTTCGCAGTCGTCCAACGACTTGAATCTGACCTTCGTCATCGACGAATCCGATGCCGATGGTTTGCTGCCGATTCTCCACGCCGAACTGATCGACAGCGGTGCGATGCCGGTCAGCGAAGGCGAGGTGTTCGGCCCGCGCTGGCGGCAGATCATCGGCTCGGTGCGCCCGCGGCCCACGCCGTGGTGGCATGCCGAGCGGGAGCATCTGCTGTCGCTATCCCGGGCCGGTACGCCGCGCTACGTGTATCACCTGCCAACCGTGCGTGCGCGTGCGCATGCCTTGGCCCAGATTGCTGCGGTGGATCAGCGTTATTACGCGATCAAGGCCAATGCGCATCCGGCCATATTGATGGCGCTGGAACAGGCAGGTTTCGGCCTGGAATGCGTCTCGCACGGCGAGTTGCGGCGCGTGTTCCAGACGCTGCCCGAGCTGTCGCCGCGGCGTGTGCTGTTCACGCCGAGCTTTGCGCCCATAGCCGAATACGAAGCTGCATTTGCGCTGGGCGTGACCGTCACTGTGGACAACCTCGAAGCGCTGCGTCGCTGGCCGGAGGTGTTCCGCGGCCGTAATGTGTGGCTGCGCATCGATCTTGGTCACGGCGATGGGCACCACGAGAAGGTCAATACCGGCGGCAAGGCGTCCAAGTTCGGGTTGTCGTCCACGCGGGTGAATGAGTTCGTCGAGTTCGCGCGCACCCTCGAAGTCACCATCACCGGTGTGCACGCGCACCTGGGCAGTGGCGTGGAGACCGGCGAGCACTGGCGGATGATGTACGACGAGCTGGCCGGTTTTGCGCGTCGTATCGGCACGGTGGAGACCATCGACATCGGTGGCGGCTTGCCGATTCCGTATAGCGCCGACGACGAGCCGTTCGATCTGGATGTCTGGGCCAAGGGCCTGGCCGAGGTCAAGGCTGTGCATCCGGGATACCGTCTGGCGATCGAGCCGGGCCGCTATCTGGTGGCCGAGGCCGGCGTGTTGCTGGCGCAGCTCACCCAGGTGATCGAAAAGGATGGCGTGCAGCGTGTCGGTCTGGATGCCGGCATGAACACCTTGGTCCGCCCGGCGCTGTACGACGCCTGGCACGACATCGAAAACCTCAGCCGGCTCGACGCGCCCGCCGATGGTGCGTTCGATATCGTCGGACCGATCTGCGAGTCGTCGGATGTGTTCGGCACGCGCCGTCGGTTGCCTGCCGACACCGCGCCGGGCGATGTCATGCTGATCGCCGACACCGGCGCCTATGGCTATTCGATGGTCAGCACTTATAACCAGCGCGCATTGCCGCGCGAAGAGGTGATCGATGCGCCCGCAAGTTGAGTTCGTTGCGCTCAGCACGCTGGCCGGCGGTGGTGCGATGACATTGGCCACCGCCATCGACCAGATGAACCTGCGCATGCCGTGGACCGAAAGCTTCAAGTGGGCGCTGCCGGCGTTGGTCGCCGCCGGCAGCGGTGCTTGGTTGGCCGGGCGCTGGCAGCGTCGCCGCGATGCACGGGTACCTGCACGCAGTAGTGGTGGCATGGCGGTGCGCACGGTGCTGTTGAGTACGCTGAGTTATGTGCCGGTGGTGGCGCTGTATGTGGCGCTTGCCTTCGCTGTATCTGGCGATGTGAAGGCCGGCAACAGCGATTTTCTGTTGTTGGCGATGCTGTTCGGTTGCCTGCCGCTGCTGTGGGCGGCAGTGCCGTTTTCCATGATTGAATATGTCCTATGCCGACGTTATCTGCGTCGCGTACGTGTTCTTGCAGGTAGTCCATGAGCGCTTTCGACAAACACCAGATGTCCACCTTCCGTTTCGTGCGTTGCGCACTCGACGCGCAGACCGGCGTGGCGACGCTGGTGTATGCCTTCGATCAAGGGCCGGAGTTGGTCGAGACCGTCGCGGTGCCAGGCGCACCGTTCGAATTGGACGGCCCGCATGCGGCTGCTGTGCAGCAGGCGTTGCGCTTGCTGCATCTCATCGCAGGTGTCAGTTACTTCAAGGCCGCAGTGCCGCCGAACATCCAGATCGACGATTACGCCATCGACGCGCAGACCGCTGCGCTGGTGGAAAACGTCTACCTGCATGGCCTGGGTGAGTTCGCCTATCGCAATGGCTTGAACCTGCACGGCAAGATCAACTTTCCTGTCGCTGCACAGCCGGCTGGCGCTGCACCGGTACTGGGTCTGCGCGAGCATGCGTTGGTCGCGATCGGTGGCGGCAAGGATTCGCTGGTGAGTATCGAAGTCTTGCGTCATGCCGGAGTGGATCAGACCGTCAGCTGGATCGGCGGCTCGCAGCTAATCCGCGCCTGCGCCGAGCGCACCGGTCTACCGGTGCTCACTATCGACCGCGTGCTGGCGCCGGAATTGTTCGAACTCAATCGCCAGGGCGCGTGGAACGGGCATATCCCGGTCACTGCGGTGAACTCGGCCATTCTGGTGTTGGCCGCATTGCTCAATGGCGTGGACCAAGTGGTGTTTTCCAACGAACGTTCGGCCAGTTACGGCAGCCAGATTCCCGGCACCGGCGAGGTCAATCACCAGTGGTCCAAGGGCTGGGCATTCGAGCAGACCTTCGGTGACTACGTGCAGCGGCATGTGGCGGCCGATCTGCGTTATTACTCGTTGCTGCGGCCGTTGTCGGAGCTGGCAGTGGCGCGGCAGTTCGCCAGGACCGATCGCTACGACGGGCATTTTTCCAGCTGCAATCGCAACTTCCACATTATGGGCGAACGCCCGGTGCATCGCTGGTGCGGGGTCTGCCCTAAGTGCCATTTCGTGTTCCTGGCGCTGGCGCCGTTCATGCCGAAGACGCGTTTGGTCAACATCTTCGGCCGCAACCTGCTCGACGATGCGGCGCAAGCCGGCGGCTACGATGCGCTGCTGGAATTCCAGGACCACAAGCCATTCGAATGCGTCGGCGAAGGCCGCGAATCGCGTGCGGCAATGGCGATGCTGGCCAGCCGCGCCGAATGGAAGGAAGACGCGTTGGTGAAGCGCTTTGTCCGCGACATCCAGCCGCAGCTGGACCGGCAGGAGCTACAGCTGGAGCCGTTGATGGCCATCGATGGCGAGCACCGTATTCCATCGGCGCTGTGGGAGCGCGTGCGTGCGAATTTCGCAGTTTGAAGGCAAGGCGGTTGCGTTATGGGGTTGGGGGCGCGAAGGACGCGCGGCGTATCGCGCGCTACGCGCCTTGTTGCCCACGCAAGTGCTGACGATCTTCTGCAATGCCGAAGAAGCGCGCGAGCTCGATGCGCTGGCCGATGTCGCGTTGCATGTAGAAACCGAGGCTGGCGCGCAGGCGCTGGGCCGATTCGAGATCGTGGTGAAGTCGCCCGGCATCAGCCCGTATCGCAGTGAGGTGCAAACCGCCAACGCCGAGCACGGCACGCAGTTCATCGGTGGCACCGCGTTGTGGTTTGCCGAGCGCGCGGGGCCCGACGGCAGCGTGCCTGGCGCTATCTGCGTCACCGGCACCAAGGGCAAGAGCACCACCACCGCGTTGCTAGCGCATCTGTTGCGCGCGGCCGGACATCGCACTGCATTGGTCGGCAATATCGGCCAACCGTTGCTGGAGGTGCTGGCGCCGCAACCGCTGCCAGCGTATTGGGCGATCGAGTTGTCGAGCTATCAAACCGGTGAAGTAGGGCGCAGTGGCGCGCGTCCCGAATTGGCGGTGGTGTTGAACCTGTTTCCCGAGCACCTGGACTGGCATGGCGACGAGGCGCGCTACGTGCGCGACAAGCTGTCGTTGGTCACCGAGGGCCGCCCGCGTATGGCCTTGCTCAATGCTGCCGATGCGCATCTGACGCAGCTTCAGTTGCCGGACAGCGAGGTGCGTTGGTTCAACCATCCCGATGGCTGGCACTTGCGTGGCGATATGGTGTATCGCGGCGAGCAGGCCGTGTTCGATACTGCCAACGTGCCGCTGCCTGGCGAACACAATCGCCGCAATCTGTGCGCGGTGCTGGCGGCGGTGGAAGCGCTGGGCCTTGATGCGGCGGCGCTGGCACCGGCTACGCTGAGCTTTCGCCCATTGCCGAACCGCCTGCAACTGCTGGGCAGCGTGGACGGCATCAGCTACGTCAACGATTCGATCAGCACCACGCCACATGCCTCATTGGCGGCGCTTGCCTGCTTCGCGCAGCGTCGTGTTGCCTTGCTGGTCGGCGGACATGATCGTGGGCTGGACTGGCACGATTTTGCCGAGCACATGGCGCAGCATGCCCCGCTGGAAATCGTCACCATGGGAGCCAACGGGCCGCGCATTCATGCGCTGCTGGCCCCGTTGGCCGAAGCCGGTCGCTTCGGTCTGCATGCCAGCACCGATCTGGAACACGCAATGCGGCTGGCGCGTGAGGCGCTGGGCGAGCAGGGCGGTGTGGTGTTGCTGTCGCCGGGTGCGCCCAGCTTTGGCGTCTACAGCGACTACGTTGCACGCGGCCGACATTTCGCCCAACTGGCCGGGTTCGATCCGGCGGCGATCAGCGCGATTCCCGGTTTGGGCGTGCAGTAGCTCTGCACCGATCCACTGCCACTTGGCGTGTGCATTCGATTGGAGTTCCGACGGTTGTGCCCTGACGCACAAAACGCCATCGCGCTCTGTCCGCTGTCACCCATGACGACCCGCCTTGCACGGCAGCAGCCCCTACACTTGCTGTACCTTCCCGGGAGCAAGCACATGCACAAGCAATTCACATGGCGTGGCGCTGGATTGGTTGGTCTTTTGGCGTCGTTGGCATTTCCTGCGGCGGCGGCGATGCAGACCAAACCGCTGGAATGGAAAATCGGCAAAGACACCTTCAGCGGCGTGCTGGTGTACGACGATGCCGGCGATGGCAAGCGTCCGGGCCTGGTGATGGTGCCCAACTGGCGCGGCGTCAACGACTCGGCGGTGACCAAGGCCAAGCAACTTGCTGGCGACGACTATGTGGTGCTGTTGGCCGACGTGTATGGCAAGGGCGTCCGGCCTAAGGACGATGCCGAGGCCGGGGTGCAGGCCAAGAAG
This sequence comes from Xanthomonas fragariae, assembly GCF_017603965.1. Lineage (NCBI taxonomy): Bacteria > Pseudomonadati > Pseudomonadota > Gammaproteobacteria > Lysobacterales > Lysobacteraceae > Xanthomonas > Xanthomonas fragariae. Next base: position 1,307,823 of record NZ_CP071955.1, read on the forward strand.
CTGCGTGACGACCGTGCCACGTTGCAGGCGCGTGCGCTCAAGGCGGTGGATGTGCTCAAGGTGCAGTCCGGCAAGGCGCCGTTGGACGCAACACGCATCGGTGCGGTGGGCTTCTGCTTCGGCGGCACCACGGTGCTGGAACTGGTACGCGCGGGCGCGCAGCTGGCCGGTGTGGTCAGTTTGCACGGTGGCATCGCGACAACCAGTCCGGCGGCCGCCGGCTCGGCCAAGACGCCGCTGCTGGTGCTCAACGGTGCCGACGACAAGAGTGTGACCAAGGCGGACATCGCCGCATTCGAAACCGAGATGGATGCAGCTGGTGCAGATTGGCAGTTCGTCAACTTCAGCGGCGCGGTGCATTGCTTCGCCGAGGCCGATGCCAACAGCCCGCCGGGCTGCCTGTACAACCCACGCGCGGCGAAACGTGCGTACCGCATGCTGGGCGATTTCTTCGACGAACGTTTCGGCGATTGATGTGGCCGCTAAGAGCGGCGAATAAAATGTTGCAAGCGGTCGCCGGGTCGGTGCGACCGAAGTGGACAAAGGCGGTGTACCAGCGGTGCATGCCGATACCGCACAGGCTGCGCCTGCCTGGCGGACGCGCAATAGTTCGTTATTGGCTCTAAGGTCGCAACCAAGGCAGGCAACATCTGCCGTTTGAATCAATGCGTCCGTTCCACTGCATAACGCGCCAAACCGCGCAGCGCGGCAACCGCGGGGCTGGCCGGCAATGTGTCCAACGCCTGTTCGGCGGCGGCGGCATATTCGGCAGCACGTTGACGGCTGTAATCCAATCCGCCAGTAGCGTGGATCGCCGCCAACACCTCGGGCATTGCGCCTGCATCGCCTTGTTCGACGATCTGCCGAAGGCGCTGGCGCGTGGTCGCATCCGAGTGTGCCATGGCGTGGATCAGCGGCAGCGTGGCCTTGCCTTCGGCCAGATCGTCGCCCAGGTTCTTGCCCAGGTCGGATGCCTTGGCGGCGTAGTCGAGCACGTCGTCGGCAATCTGGAAGGCGAAGCCCAACTGCATTCCGTAATCGTACAGACGCTGCTGCATATCGGCATCCGCGCCCGAGGCCAGCGCGCCCAGGCGTGTGCCGGCAGCGAACAGCACCGCAGTCTTGCGCTCGATCACGCGCAGATAGGCGGCTTCATCGGTGTCGGGGTTGTGCACGTGCAACAGCTGCAGCACCTCGCCCTCGGCGATGCGGTTGGTGGTGTCTGCCAGGAGCTGCATGACTTCCATGCGATCGAGCTCGACCATCAACTGGAAGCTGCGCGAGTAAAGAAAGTCGCCGACCAGCACGCTGGGCGCATTGCCCCATAGCGCATTGGCGGTGCTGCGCCCGCGGCGCAGGTCCGACTCGTCCACCACGTCGTCGTGCAGTAGCGTGGAGGTGTGGATGAACTCGATGATCGCCGCCAGCTGATGGTGCTCCGGGCCGGAGCCGCCAGCGGCGCGACCGGCCAGCATGACCAGCATCGGACGCAGGCGTTTGCCACCGGCGGAGATGATGTGATCGGCAATCTGGCTGATCAGCACGACGTCCGAGGCCAGGCGGCGGCGGATCAGCGCGTCGACCGCGGCCATGTCGGGCGCGGCGAGCGACTGGATCTGGGGCAGGCCCGGGACGGTGGGGATGTCTTCGGCGATGGTCATGCGCAGGAGTTCGTGATGTGCGTCGATTATAAGTGCCTGGGCCAAATCCGTCCCGTCGAGGCTGTTTCAGACCTTCACATCGTCCCAAACCCCTGCGGCGATTGATGCAGGGGTCAGTGGGAGCGCGCAGATTTCCGAGCTGCCAGCGCGGCATTCCCCGGCCCATTGGCGCGGCGACCCGCCGGTACCGGGGGCGGGCAGGTACGGTAATATCGGCCCCAAGACATTCACCGCCGCGCCCCATTGGCGCTGGCGCACCATCTCGGAAGCATCTATGGCCCGCGGCATCAACAAAGTCATCCTCGTCGGCAACCTCGGCAACGATCCCGACACCAAGTACACCCAGGCCGGCATGGCGATCACCCGCGTCAGTCTCGCCACCAGCAGCATGCGCAAAGACCGCGAGGGCAACAACCAAGAGCGCACCGAGTGGCACCGCGTGGTGTTCTTCGGAAAGCTGGGCGAGATCGCCGGTGAGTACCTGCGCAAGGGTTCGCAGGTGTATGTCGAAGGCGAGCTGCGCTACGACAAGTACACCGGCCAGGATGGTGTGGAAAAGTACAGCACCGACATCGTCGCCAACGAGATGCAGATGCTCGGCGGCCGTGGTGAAGGCGGCGGCATGGGCGGCGATCGCCCGCAGCGCTCGCAGGCCCCGCGCCAGCAGCAGGGCGGCGGTGGCGGCGGTCAGGGTGGCGGCGGTCAGGATTACGCTCCGCGTCGTCAGCAGCCGGCCCAGCAGCAATCGGCACCGCCGATGGACGATTTTGCCGACGATGACATCCCCTTCTGAGCTAGGTTCAGTCGCTGCCTCATCCATGGAGGCCCGCATTGCGCGGGCCTTCTGCGTTGTCGCCACGGTCGCTTTGACGCAAGCAGGGCGTTCCGAAGATTCCAGCGCGCGGAGGTCAACCTTGCAGCACAACGGCGCCGACAACTTTGTCAGCGCTACACCGACGTACGATCCCGGCCGTTCTGCTTGGCGCGATACAGCGCCGAATCGGCGTCGTGCACGAAGGCGTCGGGTGTGAGTGGGGCGTCGCCCGGTTCGAAGGTGGCTGCGCCGACGCTGACGGTGACGTGCGTGCAGGTTGGGCTGGACAGGTGCATCAGGCCGAGTTCGGCGACAGCGCTGCGGACCGCATCGGCCAATCGTAATGCGCCGGCAGCGTCGGTCTGCGGCAGGATCATGCCGAACTCTTCGCCGCCATAACGTGCGGCGATGTCCTGGCTGCGTCGCGAGCATCCGGCAATCGCGCGGGCGACCAACCGCAGGCAGGCATCGCCATTCACATGACCATAGGTGTCGTTGTAGAGCTTGAAGTGGTCGACATCGATCATCAGCACCGACAACGGCGCCTGCAGGCGCATGGCTTCCTGCAATGCGCGCGATAGGCGATGGTCGAATGCGCGCCGGTTGGCGATGCCGGTCAACGCATCCACCCAGGCTTCGGTGCTCAGCCTGGCTTCGTTGCGATGCATGCGGCGCAATTGCAGGTCCAGCCAAATGCCAACCCACAGCAGCAGCGCAAAGCCGAGTGTGGCGATCACAATCCGCTGGCCTGCGGATTGCCGCCAGTTGGCCAGTGCATCGTCCACCGAAACGCCGGTCAGCACGGTCAACGGATATGGCCGCGCCGGTGCGAAACTGGAGATGCGCTCCACACCGTCGATCGGCGACCGATACGTTGCGGTGCCATGTTTGCGCGCGTGAATGGTGACGTAGATCAATGTGCCTGCGATCGAAGTACCGATCACGCCCGGCTTGTCGGGCCGGCGCACTAGCACGATGCCATCGTCGTTAGTCATGCCAATCGTGCCGTTCGGGCCAATCTCGAAGGTGTTGTAGTAGTTCTGGAAATACTTCAGTGGCAGGGTGACCAGCACCACACCGGCAAAGTCCCCGCTGGGTGTGTTGAGTCGGCGGCTCAGCGTCAGTACCCAACTGCCGTCGGAGCGGCTTTGCACCGGTGGGCCGACCAGCGACATGGCATCGGGATGGTCGCGATGATACTTGAAGTAAGCGCGGTCGGCGTTGTTATGGGTTCTGGGGGTGCTGTCCAGCGATGAGCTCACCCAGCTGCCATCCGCTGCACAGATGAAGATGCCATGCAGCCGATCCGAGCGCTGTGCTTCGCGTACCAGAAAATCGTGCATCGCCGATCGCGCAATTATCGAAGCCTGATCGTGTTCGACGCGCGACACCAGCCCGGACAGCACCGCCTCGGCGATCGCCATGGTGTCGCTGGCATGTTGCGCCAGCGAATTGGCGAGGTTCAGCGACTGCGCTTCGGCAGTGCGCAGCGCGGTCGCGCGTTCTTCGTGGATGGACCAATATTCCGAACCGAGCAATAGCATCCACGAGATGGTCAACACGAAATGCAATGCGATGCGTTGTGCACGTTGTTGCCATCGCTTGGTTATTGATGTCACTGTGGCTACCTGTCCGGACACCAAGGCGATGCAACCGCTGTGCCAGCGTAAGCGTCCACTCGCGCGCGGCTGCGTGCATTTGTAAAGACACAGTGCTGATCTGTGATTCGCGCCTCATGCAGTGAGCAACAGTCCGCTTTCACGCATGACTGCAGGCGTTGTCCGTTCTGCTTGGGTCCGATTCGTAAAGCACCAAAGGTCATCCATCGCTGCGCGCGATGCAAGCCGGCTCGACTGCGACCTCATCACGTTGCGCGTGTTATCCCGAAGACTGATTTGAAGTCGGGAGGTATCCATGCGCACCATGCGTTTGCGTCATTCCGCAGGAATCGCGTCGCTGCGACCTGTTGACTTACCTGATCCAGAACAGCCTGCATGTGGTCAGATCCGCGTGCGCTTGCATGCGAGCTCTCATGATTTTCATGACTTAGGGATCGTGCTGGGTCAGATGCCGGCTGCGGACGGACATATTCCGATGTCAGACGGTGCCGGTTTAGTCGAGGCGGTCGGGCCGCAGGTCAGTGAGCGCCTGGAGCAGGGCGGGCGTGTGGTGGAGCAAACCGACATCACCGATATCGGTACCGGCTCCTACACCATCATTGCGCAGACCGCTGCGGAGATAATGGGCGTTCCGTCGAACTGGGTGCACGTGCGGTTGGGCGATGCCAGCGTCAATCACGACCTGGCAGGTTACGAAGTGCCTGTGCATGCGGATATCCCGCATCAGAAAGTGGTATTCCTGGAAGAAAGCGACCCACTGTCGTCGCCGATGAAGGCCAAGGGCGTAGGCGAGCTCGGCATCTGCGGTGTGGCTGCGGCGATCGCTAATGCGGGCTTCAACGCCACCGGCGTGCGCGTAGGCGATTACCCGGTCACGCTCGACAAGCTGCGTGCCCACCTGCCCGAGCTACAGCGCGCGTGAGTGAAGCCGTAGCCACGGTCACGCATGCCGCGCCGGCGTGGCCGGCATGGCCGAGCTACGCACTGCACGATGATCTGCTGCCGACGCTGACAGCCTGGTATCGGGCTGGGCAGCGTGTAGCGATTGCCACGTTGATCGACATTCGGGGCTCGTCACCGCGCCCCCTGGGCAGCGAGATGGCGATCAGCGCAGACGGCCGGGTCGCCGGTTACGTGTCCGGGGGGTGCGTGGAGGCAGCGGTGGCGCATCAAGCCATGGCAGCACTGCGCGATGGTCGGTCGCGCTGGCTGGATTACGGCCAGGGCAGCGAAGTGCTGGACATCCAGCTCAGCTGCGGCGGCCGCATCGGCGTGCTGGTGTGGCCGGTGCCGGATCTGGGCGAGCATCTGGAACGTTGGCGCAACGCGCGCCAACACCATCGGGCGTTTCATGTGGCGCTGAATCGCGATTCCGGCGCGGTGCGTTATCCGGTCACTGCGCAGGATGCACGTCCCGGTGAATTCTTGCGCACGCATCGTCCACCGTTGCGACTGGTGCTGGTCGGCGCCGATCCTGCGCTGCTGGTGTTGGTCTCATTGGCCAGCCAGATGGGTATCGAGGTGCGCGTGCTGCGACCGCATGGGCCCAGTGAACCACCGCCGCGACTGGCTCCGGAGCATTACGACCGTCGCGGTTTGAGCCAGGCACTGAAGGATCTGCATCTGGATGCAGACACCGCGCTTTATAGCCTGGCGCACGATGGCGATATCGATCTGCAGGTCGCATGTCGCGGGCTTGCGTCCAACGTTGCCTGCGTCGGCATCCTGGGCAGCCGACACAAGCGCGAAGGTCGTCTACAAACGCTGCGTGCACTCGGACACGACGATACCGCGCTTGCGCGCTTGCGACTTCCCGCCGGCTGGCGCATGGGGCGCTCGTCGCCGCACACCATCGCACTTGGCATCATTGCCGAGGCGACACAGGCGGTGGCGGACACGCAGTCTGTTGCGGTGGGTGGCTACGACCTCAGCACTTGGCGTGCTATGCCACCTGGCAGATCGTCGTGACCGCAGCACCGCCCAGACGTCGCCTGTCTGTTCTCCAGCGCAAAGCAGCAGCTGCGACCGTTGAAGCATTCGTTTGAATCAATCATTTGAAGCAGTCGTTACGCTGCGAGCTTTTCGATTATCAGCAACTCCAATTCCAGCCAGGCGGATATGTCTGTGGGGCGCACAGGAGGCAGCGAGATACAGATTCACTGCTGAGCTGCCAAGACGTCTTCGACGCGCGGCGTCACGCTGCTTGCTGCGGGTATTGAACCAACGCCGTGCGTCGAACTGACGCAGCACTTGGGAAACAAGGAAATATGGCCGAAAGCGGACTTGCGCACGGACAGCGCGGCCACGCGCAACACGCAGTCACCTCGCACGCACAGTCGGCTCTTTACGCTGAGCTCGTCTTCATTATGCACGACGTCGCCATGACCATTTTTTTCGATCGCCACCACAACGCACCTCGCGACAAGATGCCTCGTCGGCTTTTCGCAACATCAGATCGCCCGCGCAATGCACACCTGGCAGCACTTGACGCTTTATCAATACCGCAACTGGCTATGCGCCATCTTTCATCCATCTCTGCCGGCTGCAGCGCGTGAGCAGCGATCACGCCGCGCTGGTCTTGGCCGCCGGCGCGGGGCGCCGGCTGGGCCGTTGGAAGCAACTGTTGATGCGCGATGGCGAGCCCCTGCTACGCCGCGCCGCACGCATTGCGCTACAAACGTCGCCGCGCCGTTGTGTGGTGGCGTTGGGTGCCGAAGCCGACGCATTGGCCGAGGTCTTGCACGGCCTGGATGTGGAAATACTTCGGCATGCCGACTGGTGTGTAGGCATGGGTTCCAGCTTGGCGGTGTTGCGCCAACATGTGCAGGACGACACGCCGTTGCGCCGCAGCTTGATCCTGGGCTGCGATCAACCTGCACTGGACGCACCGCACCTGCGCGCGCTGCTCCAAGAGGCCGGGCACGCCGCTTCGGGCTGTGCCATCAGTGGTTATGCCGGGGTCCGCGGCATTCCTGCAGTGGTCACCCACGCCGTCTGGGCAGACGTCCCGCTGCAGGCCGATAGCGGCTTGCGCGGCCTGTTTGCCAGCCTGGATGTGCAGACACTGGGCTGCGTAAGCGCACCGGCGCTGGCCTTGGATATCGACACGCCTGCCGATCTGGCGGCGGCGCAGCGGCGCGGCTGGGTGGATCTGGACTGAGACGCCGTAACGGGCGCGGGTCGGCGATCTCCGTCAGCCTCAGCCTTCAAGCGGCCAGGGAAGCGGACTGCACGGCTGGCAAATGACGTGTCGTCATCGGCATATCCACACGTGCGAGACGCATTGCGCGCAGGCCGCACTGCACGGCGACCGCATGCCAGGCAGGCTCCGAATCGATGGCGGGGTTTGCGCAGACGTCCAGGTCGGCTAGATTCATTACCATCGGCCGCTATTGGCCCGATCCGCACGCTGGCGGCTACTTTTCTGGATGTTCGCCCGTCGTGAATGCCGCCGGTTTTGCGCTGATTCAAAACGATATCATCGTCTTCGGCCTGATCGCCGCCACCCTGGGGGCGGTGTTCTGGACCTCCTCGCGCGAGCAGGGCGTGTGGCGGCGCTTTTATGCCGTGGTACCGGCCTTGTTGCTGTGTTATCTGCTGCCAGGCATCTACAACACGGTCGGTCTGATCGACGGCACCAACACCCGCCTGTACAACCCGATCGCGCGCGACGTTTTGCTACCGGCAGCGCTGATCCTGCTCACATTGAGTATCGACCTGCGCGCGATTCTGGGGCTGGGGCCAACGTTGGTCGCGATGTATCTGGGCGCATCGCTGAGCATCATGCTGGGCGCGGTGGTCGCGTTCTGGGTGATGCACTGGCTGCATCCGGCCACAGTGGCCGGCGACACCTGGGCCGGAATGGCGACGTTGGCCGGCAGTTGGATCGGCGGCGGTGCCAACATGCTGGCGATGCGTGAGGTCTTCGATGTGGATGCCACCACCTTCGGCCAGTTCGCCGTAGTCGATGTCGGCGTAGGTTACGTATGGATGGCTGCGCTGATTTTCATGGCCGTGTACGCCCGCAAGATCGATGCGCGCAGCGGCGCGGATAGGCGTGCGCTGGATGCCTTGCAGGAGCGCATGGCGCTCTTCCAAGCCGAACATGCGCGCATTCCCAGCCTGGCCGATTTGATGGTGATCGTAGCGGTGGCATTTGGCGGGGTCGGCTTGGCGCATGCGCTCGCCAACCCGCTCGCTGCATGGTGCAAGACGCATTCGAGTTGGGCCAGTCAGTTCAGTCTGGATACGCCGTTTGTGTGGGTAGTGGTGTTGGCGACCAGTCTGGGCCTGCTGCTGAGCTTGACCCGCGCACGCACGCTCGAAGGCGCGGGCGCCTCCAGGATCGGCACGCTGCTGCTGTATTTCCTGATCGCCTGCATCGGCATGCAGATGGATCTGTTGGCGCTGCTGGACCGGCCGTGGCTGTTCCTGCTCGGCCTGATCTGGATCGCTGCCCACATCGCGCTGCTGTGGGGTCTGGGCCGCTTGTTGCGGGTGCCATTTTTCTATTTCGCGATCGGCTCGCAATCCAACATCGGTGGCCCGGCCTCCGCGCCGGTGGTCGCTGCCGCTTTCCATCCGGCATTGGCACCGGTCGGGGTGTTGCTGGGCACGATGGGCTACGCCACCGGCACCTGTCTGGCGTATCTGGTCGGCATTACCTTGCGCGCGATGGCGGGTGCATAGCGCGCCTCACAAAGATGTTGCGTTTCAGCAGTCATAATTGCGCCTCTTTGCGGAGGCCGCTTACAGATGCAGCGATTCGAGCTACTGATCAGTGACTGCGATGGCGTTCTTGTCGACAGCGAGATATTGGCCGACCGGGTGATGTGTGAGGCGCTGGCGGGATTCGTTCCGGTCCAGGCGTTGGAGCATCTGCTGGGAACGACCTTCGGGCAAACCACGCGTGACATGTTGCGGCTGGTCCAAGAGCGCTTCGCGCTGCAGTTGCCGGACACCTTGCTGGCGCAGATCCAGGCGCGTAGCGAAGCGCTTATCGAGGCCGAGGTACAGCCGATTCCAGGCGTGCGCCAGGCACTGGAACAGATTCCGTTGCCGTTGGCAGTGGCCTCCAATAGCCGCTGCCATAATGTGATTGCATCGGTGGAGCGGGTTGGGCTCAGCGCCCGGGCTGCTGGACGTATCTTCGGTGCCGATATGGTGGAGCGGCCAAAGCCTGCACCGGATGTCTATCTGCTAGCCGCACGTACAGCCGGTGTGGCGCCGGAGCGTTGTCTGGTGATCGAGGACAGCCTCACCGGTGCGAGCGCGGCATTGGCCGCAGGAATGCAAGTGCTGGGTTTTACCGGTGCCAGCCATATTCCACATGGGCACGATGAGAGGTTGCGTCGTATCGGCGTGCTTGAGGTGTTCGACGCCATGCGCGACTTGCCGGAATTGTTCGAATGCCTCGTACGGAAGCAAGCTGGCTGAACGCGCATTGAGCGGCGCGGCGATGCAGCGTGGGGCGCGTGCTCAAGACATAACAAGCTCCAGGGTGTTATTTCGTCGCAGCTGATTCGAGGCGCGGGCTCAACATCCCGCCGCGTCAGTGCAGTTTCAACAATGTCTTTCAGGCCAGCTTTCGGAAGCTATCGATTTTTCGGAACGCATCGACGCAACAGGGCGCGATTCGCATCGCGCCCTGTTGCGTTTCAACCCGTCAATCTCATCTCAACAGCAGCGAAATCCGCTCTTGCCGCCATAGCGCGCGTCCTGGCGTTCGCGGAAAAAGGCGGGGTAGTCCATCACCGATTTGTCGGGATGTTTTTCCAGCATGTGGCGTACGTAGTTGTCGTAGTCGGGAATGCCGCAACACAGGCGTGCGGTCTGTATCAGGCGCCGCCAGATGCGGCGATGCACCTGATATTGGCTGGCCACAACGAGTTGGGTGCCCATTACATGTCCGCCATCTGGTGTGGCTGCAACGCCACGTACGGAGTTTGGCGATCGCTACGTTGCGGGTTGCGGCGCGCAACGATGATCGTCTTGACCGCGTAAATCAGGATCGAGCACACCACGAACAGAAACAGCACGGTCAGACCGGCGTTGACGTAGGCATTGGTGACGATCTGCTGCATCTGCGCCACCGTCTTGGCCGGTGCGGTGACGGTGTTGCTGGCGATAGCGGCCTGAAACTTGTGCGCCTGCGCCAGGAAGCCCTGGGCCGGGTTGCTGTCGAAGATCTTGATCAGCCCGGCGTAGGTCGTGCACAACAGCAGCCACAGCGCCGGCATGATGGTGACCCAGGCGTAGCGATCGCGCTTCATCTTGAACAGCACCACCGTGCCCAGCATCAATGCAATACCTGCCAGCATCTGGTTGGAGATGCCGAACAACGGCCACAGCGTCTGGATGCCGCCGAATGGATCGATCACGCCGGTGTAGAGCAGATAGCCCCACAGCGCCACGCAACCGGCGGTGGCGATTATGTTGGCAGTCCACGAGTCGGTCTTCTTCAGCGCCGGGATGAAGTTGCCCAGCAGGTCCTGCAGCATGAAGCGGCCCGCACGCGTGCCGGCGTCCACTGCAGTCAGAATGAACAGGGCTTCGAACAGGATGGCGAAGTGGTACCAGAACGCCATGGTGTCTTCGCCGGGCAGCAGCTGGTGCAGGATCTGCGCAATGCCGACTGCCAGCGTGGGGGCGCCGCCGGCACGTGCCAGGATGCTGTGCTCGCCGATGTCGCGCGCGGTGGCTTCCAGGACCTCGGGCGTGATCGCAAAGCCCCATTCGGACAGCTTGGCCGCGACCGCCACCGTGTCGGTGCCGACCAGTGAGGCCGGGCTGTTCATCGCGAAATAGATGCCAGGCTCGATGATCGAGGCCGCCACCAGGGCCATGATCGCCACGAACGATTCCATCAACATGCCGCCGTAGCCGATGTAACGCATGTGGCCCTCGTTGGCGAGCAACTTTGGCGTGGTACCGGAGGCGATCAACGCGTGGAAACCGGACACCGCCCCGCAGGCGATGGTGATGAACAGAAACGGGAAAATGCCGCCTTTCCACACCGGGCCGTCGCCGGTGGAAGCGAACCGCGTCAGCGCCGGCATTTGCAGATCCGGCATCACGACCAGAATGCCGATCGCAAGTGCCATGATCGTGCCGATCTTGAGAAAGGTTGACAGGTAGTCGCGCGGCGCCAGCAGCAGCCACACCGGCAACACTGCGGCGACGAAGCCATAGCCGATCAACATCCAGGTGATCTGCCTGGCGGTGAAGGTGAAGGCCGGACCCCAGCTTGGATCGGCGGCGACCTTGCCGCCCAACCAGATCGCGCCTAGCAACAGCACCAGGCCGACCACCGAGATCTCGCCGATCTTGCCGACACGGATATAGCGCATGTACACCCCCATCATCAGCGCGATCGGCATCGTCGCGATCACCGTGAACATGCCCCACGGGCTTTCGGCCAGCGCCTTGACCACCACCATCGCCAGCACCGCCAGGATGATGATCATGATCAGGAATGCACCGAACAAGGCGATTGTGCCGGGCACCTGACCCATTTCCTCGCGCACCAGATCGCCCAGCGAGCGGCCGTTGCGACGGCTTGAGAGAAATAGCACCACGAAGTCCTGCACCGCACCGGCAAACACCACGCCCACCACCAGCCACAGCAAGCCTGGCAGGTAGCCCATTTGCGCGGCGAGCACCGGGCCGACCAAGGGCCCGGCGCCAGCGATCGCGGCAAAATGATGGCCAAACAGCACGTGCTTGTTGGTGGGTACGTAGTCCAGGCCGTCGTTGTTGGCGACGGCGGGCGTGGCGCGGGTGGGATCCAACTGCAGCACGTTGTCGGCGATGAACAGGCTGTAGAACCGGTAGGCGATCAGATAGATCGACACCGCAGCCACCACGATCCACAACGCGTTGATGTGTTCGCCACGCCGCAGCGCCACGGTACCCAGGCAGAACGCAGCCAGCAGCGCCAGCGCGCTCCAGGCCAGCTTCGAGAACCCTTTCATGCATGCCCCTCAGTAACGATTCACCTAAGGGTCGCCTCGTAGCCTGCCTGCGGTCAATGGTGCCGTTCCGGGTCGAGGTAAAACGTTGGTTGTAGAGCGTCTTGTTGCGGTGTGCCCGGTTGCACTGGTGCGGCGATGGCTTTTGGAAAGATCGGTTGCGCAGGTCACCATTGGGCCACGTGCCTGGGACATCCATTGTGTAATCCACATAACCTTGAACAGGGAGAGCCCGATGAGCGCAACCACCACCGCAGCGACGCATGTGCTGGGTACGATTCGCGGCATCTCCACCTCCAATGGGTCAGGTGTCAGCTGACCCGCGCGATCGGCATGCCGCAACTGCCCGAGCTTGACTCCTTCAGGAAGGCCGATTTTGACGTTCGTTGACCGGTGAGATGTAGCAATGTTGAATTTTTCTTATTTTCGAGACCAACGGCATTTGCGGCGTGATGGTGACTCTAGTGGATGATATTGCTCAAATCGAGACCGCTATTTATGTCAAGTTCGCGAGGATTGTGTGGCGTATTTGCCTAATTTTCTTGAATTCTAGATGGTCCGCAGCAGCGAATTGCGCGCGCTGCATATCGTATGTCCAATGAAGTCGCGTGCTGCAAATGCAGCACGCATCACCGACATCGGCTATCCACTGAAGTTCAGGAGGCGAAATGCGTAAAATTTCTCGTAATTCTTATGTGCTTATAGGGTTTTCTTTGAGCCTGATCTGCGCGTTCGCACATGCGAAGAACCTTGTCGGGTCAGCGATTGTCAATAATTCGTCGACGGCCGTTGCGTTGATGTACTCCTACGGCAGGTCGGTAGATTGCTATGTCATTCCACGACCTAATAAAGCCGGTCAGGGCGTCGGAGGACCTACGCTGGTTCCTAATCGGGCGTACAAAGTGGTTGCAATGAGAACCTCCGATTGCTTGAACGGTACCGGCATCGCCGGATTGACTGCCATAGTCAGAACATCAAAAAGCCCAACGATCCATATCGAGACTGATTACATAAATGTCACCTATAGATAGTCAGTCAAGCTCACAACTATCCACGCGCGTCGCTGCATTACGACGCTGGGCGCGCGTTGGTTGAGTCAGCGCTGCAACGCCAAGCTGGCCGGCTGCAGATCCATGTTCTGCACCAGCGACTGCATGGAGGCGAGTTCTTCGGTGTTCTCACCATCGATCCATAGCTGTGCGTAACGCTTCTTGCCCAGCTCAACCACCGTGACGCGGCGGGATTCTATGCCCGGTATTTCACGGCCGCCCAGGTCGAGCTTGTACCAGTAGAAATCTTCCTGCTGGATCTGGCCCTTCTCGGCGCGGCGGTCGCGTGCCAGTGCAATGGCCGGGTCGCGGGTGGTGAGCATGAGGCCCAATATTTGCCGACCATCGGCGGTCACGGCTTTGCAGACCAGATAATCGGCGCCTGCGAGCGTGTTCCATTGCAGGCCGGAGGCCGGCGGCAACGGCGGGCAGACTGGCGAGGTTTGCGCATGAGCGGTGACGGCAGCCAATAGCAAGCTCAGGCCAACAAGACAGGATGCGGACTTCATTCAAGGATTCCCCGGCGATGGATGACTGCGCAGAGACAACCCCGTCTAGCGTGTCGTTGCAGCAGCCGTGCGCTTCCCGCCTCCAGCTGTGCTTCGCACGCAACGTGCCTCCAATCTACAGCCTCATCACTATCACAGTGGCGGCTGCAAGCTCAAGCGGGGTCGCAAAGGTTGGCGCAATCGGCTGTGCGCCAAGGTACTTCCGTTATGAGATCTGTGAGGAACCTCTGAACAAATCCCTGGATGGACGACGCTGCAGCAGTGGCATGCGCTGCGATCCGTCAATGGAAGAGCCCTTGCACGAGATTCCGAGGTTGCTCCGTTTTGTTCAGCTCGGTGGCCTGGACACGATTCCCGACGCGACCACGATTCTCAACGTTCGCCGCTTGCTGGAGACGCACATCAAAAGCGCTGATTGAATTCGTAAGACGCTGGTCGATTGTTCAAACCTTCCCATGTTTGCAATAAGCAAGGATGGATGAATTCCTTGTCGTCGCCGGGAATGCTGCCGAAACCACCGGCCTGCCAGTCGTCCTTGGTCTGTTCGATACGCTCTTTGGAACTGGACACGAAGTTCCACCATTGGGGGTGCGGGCCATCCAGCGGCTCGCCGCCGAGCAGTATCGCCTTGAGCGGCGTCTTGGCGCGCAGGCGCCCGCGGGTGCCGGGCGAGGGCACGATCAGGTGGCGGGCCGGTACGTCGGCGCCATCGAGTTGTGCTTGGCCTTCCAGGATGTACAGCGCACGCTCGGCGTGGCTGGGGTCCGGATCGATCTCGGCATACGGCTCCAGGTCCAGCGCCACACTGAGCGTGCCGCTAAACACTTGCACCGGCGATTCTTCGCCATAGGCGCAGCCGGCCATCACGCGCAGCCACACGCCATCGCGGCGTTGCTGCGGCAGGCTGGGGGTGGCGTGGGCGATGCCGCAGCCGACGGTCATCCAATTGAGGTCGTCGGCGCGGATCATTAGGCATGCCGCTACAATCCAGGGCCGCATGACCCATGCATTCCCCCAACCGAGACCGTCGCAATGACCCGCAAACTCGTACTGCTGCGCCATGGCCAGAGCAAATGGAACCTGGACAACCGTTTCACCGGCTGGGTGGATGTGGAACTTACCGAACAAGGCCGCCAGGAGGCCGCTGCGGCCGGCAAGCTGATGAAGGATGAAGGGCTGCAGTTCGATGTCGCCCACACCTCGGTGCTCAAGCGCGCCATCCACACGCTGCAGGGTGCGTTGAAGGAACTCGATCAGGATTGGCTGCCGGTGTCCAAGAGCTGGCGCCTCAACGAGCGCCACTACGGCGGCCTGCAGGGCCTGGACAAGGCCGAGACGGCGGCCAAGCACGGCGAAGAACAGGTCAAGAGCTGGCGCCGCTCGTACGACATTCCGCCGCCGGCGATAGACGTCAACGACCCCGGTCACCCGTGCCACGACCGTCGCTACGCCACGCTGGATCGCAACGCATTGCCGGGCACCGAGTCGCTGGCGACCACGCTGGTGCGCGTGCTGCCGTATTGGCACGACGCGATCGCGCCGCAGTTGAAGGCCAGGCAGACCGTGCTGGTGACCGCGCATGGCAACTCGCTGCGCGCGCTGTACAAGTATCTCAACGACGTGTCGAACGAGCAGATCCTGGAGCTCAACATTCCAACCGGCATCCCGCTGTTGTTCGAGCTGGACGACAATCTGCAGGTGCAAAGTTTCCGTTACCTGGGCGACCCGGAAGCGGCCAAGCGCGCCGCCGAAGCGGTGGCCAATCAGGGCAAGGCGAAGTGATCGATGCGTTCGGTTGATGCGCTGCGCGCGTTGCGTGTGGCGCATGCGGGTGTTCGCACCATGCGGTCGAAAAACCCGCAGTGTGTTGAATGAAAGCGCTGCGTATTCATGAGCCGAGCATGCATCGCAATGTGGTGTGTCGGCGGGACATGATGTCCGGACAAGCGTAGAAGTCAGCAGATGAGTGCCACGCATTGCCGCACGTCTGTAGCGACCTTGGGATTGCTGCTTGCAGGTGGCAGCGTTGCGTTTGCTGCGCTGGCCAATGGCAGTGTCTCCAGTTCGGCGATGATATTGGCTTGCTCATCTGGGTGCTCGGTGTGCTGATGCTGGCGTTCAGTCTGTGCGGAGCTGTGCTACAGATGGAAGCGTCGGCCGATGCAGCGTCCGGGCATAAGGCCGCGCTGGTGCTCATGTTGTAGGCGTTTCCGGCTATACCTGTTGATGGCACCGTTTTACGAGCGCAAATAACCGCAGTCTGATGGCGCGTTGTTGCGTCGGGTTGCAGGGTGGCTGGTTGAGCGGCAAACAGATTGTGAAGCGTCTATGCGGTAGGCGCGTATGTGCTCCGTAAGTCGCAGCGTCTTTTTCGATAAGAGCGGCTAACAAAACGACTGCCCCGCCGCCAGGCGGGCGCGGCCGATGCTCGGAATCGGCATATACCACGCGTACACTCCGGTTCCTGCGCGCCGTCCGCACCCACCTGACGACTGCTCGCTACGTTTTGTTAGCCGCTCTTACGCTTGAGGACAATGGCGGTGAGCACCTCATCAAGCCGCTTGCAATCAGGGAAGTTGGCCCCGGTCACGACGATCAACAACGGGACGCTACGGCCGTCCACCAGCAGGTGGCGCTTGCTGCCTTTTTTCCCCGATCCGTTGGGTTAGGCCCCGCAGCTTGCTGTGCCAGCGGCGCCTTCATCATCGCGCCGTCCACGCTCTCCCAGCGCCAGGCAATGCCCTGCATCTGGTCGTACTTCGGCAAGGCCAGCCTTCCTACAGCGCCCCAAAGAAGCCCGCAGCTTCCCATTCCAGCAAGCGCTTACGGATGGCGCTTGCGCTGCCGAAGCGTTCCTTGGGCAGCGCCTTGCACTGGCAGCCGGTGCGCAGCACGTAGACGATGGCCTCCAACACCCGTCGAGCCGGCTTCGCGGGCCCGCACCGGGCTTGCGTACGTATACCCTGTCGGCCATTGCACGCGCAGGAACCAGCGGTTCTACCTGCTGCCAGAACGCATCGGTTATCACCCATGACGCTACACGTTTGGCCATGATTTCGATCCAGCGCCGCGTATCATGCGGTTCGAATCGATAGGTTACCTATTTGCGGATAAATTCTTGGTCAGCAACCCGCACGCTGTCGCGCCCGCCGTTCTTGGCCAGATATAGCGCAGCATCGGCGCGCGAAAACCAGTCTTGCCAATGGGTCTCGCCATCATGGCGCGCAGCACCCAGCGAAACGGTGATGCGACCCCCCGGACCGCGCAAGCCATTGCGGATCACCTTGCGCAAACGTTCGGTGGCCGCCTCCAGTTCCGCAAGCGAACCGGCGCGCAGCAGCACCACAAATTCTTCGCCGCCAAAGCGGAAGACCTGATGCGGCTCGCGCACTTCGAAACGCAGGATCGTCGCCAGATCCGACAATGCCGCATCGCCTGCGGCATGCCCGTACAGATCGTTGACCTCTTTGAAATGATCCAGATCCAAAATGATCAAGCTGTTGAGCCGATCTTGCGGATGACGCTGATCGATCTGATAGGTGAGCGCACGTTCGAGCATGCGGCGGTTAGGCAAGCCGGTCAGCGCATCCAGTGAGGCCAGCTCTTCCAGATGCACGCGGTCGTTTTGCATGCGCAGCGAGAACGCGTAGCCTACCGCCAGCGTCACCAAGGTTACCGCCACAGTCGATGCACCCTGACCCGCACTGACGATCAAGCCAGGCAAAAACAACAATGCCGCCAACAGCGGCAAGCTCAACAACACCGCACGTGGTGGTTCGCACAGAAAATAATTCGTGGCCAATACCGGAAACAACCAGGGCAGGGCGCCATCGCCACCGGTCCAACACGCCACCAGACAACCGCCGACATTGATTGAGGCCAGCCAGACCCCTCCAGCACCAGTATGTTCGGCACTGCGCATCTGCCAGCCGCGCCACACCGCGAGCAGGCCCAACAAGGCAGTGATGATGCACGCAACCGCTTGACCGGTCATGGCCAGGTAGACCGCATGGATGCAAAGCAGCAGCGCGGTGATTGGTCCAAGCATCTTGACGATGCCGAGGCGGAAATCTCGCCGCAGGT
The DNA here is from genome assembly GCF_017603965.1 of Xanthomonas fragariae. Taxonomy (NCBI): domain Bacteria; kingdom Pseudomonadati; phylum Pseudomonadota; class Gammaproteobacteria; order Lysobacterales; family Lysobacteraceae; genus Xanthomonas; species Xanthomonas fragariae. The sequence continues at coordinate 1,325,528 of NZ_CP071955.1, forward strand.
GGAGGATCACAGGGAAGGTTCTGTCGAAGTCGGCATTATTATCGGCCGGGCGTTGTCAAATTTGAGCATGTACGCATCGCCGTAACGTGTAGGAAAATGAAGCGTTGCAGTGCAGGACTTCGCACATCCTTGACGCCCCTGCCGCGACCGTATCTTTTTTGCCATCGGAGTTTGCCATGCCCACCCGGAAAGAACTCGATCCGCGCCTGGGTGCGCTGCAGGACCGACTACCGCAGCTGTTGGCCGATGAAGATGCGGATCTCGATTACCTCGATTTTCAGGCGCATGCCGAAGCGGTGCTGAGTAGCGCCTAGCCGGACGACGCAGCCTATGTGCGCACGCGCATCAATGGCATGCTGGCTGGTGCCTGACTGATTCCAAACCAAACGACGACGATGGCTGTGCCTGTCGGTAATGTCTTGATATAATTAAAATTGCATACATCCGATGGATCATCTATGCTAAAGCGCACACGCTGATCGCTGCCAGCACGCGGTCGCCGCCACCATGTCCATGCAGATCGTTGAGCTCCACATCCAGCATCGGCACCGGTAACGGTAAGGGTAAGGGTTGCATCTGGCGCACGCAGCGCACCGGTTCGTGATTGAGTGCTTCTTCAAGATTGCGGCGGTTGTACAGGCCGGTCAGTGGACCGCAGATCGATTGCTGACGCAGCGTTTCCCGCAAACACAAGTTTTGCAGCGCCAGCGATAATTTCTCTGCTACTGCCTCTGCCATGGTCGATGAGGCAAGATCGCGTGGATCGTCGCTGCGCGGCACCAACATTTCCAACTGCCTGCCTTGCGCGGACAGCCGAATGCAGGCGGTACCCGCATGTGCCGGGAGATCGACGCCAGCATGCTGACACAGCACGCCCTGGCTGGCGTCCGTCACCACATGCGTGCGATCACGACGCAGCGCCCAAAAGATGTCCGTCGCGATGCTGGTTCTGTCGGCGGCGTCGGCCATCGTGCCCCAGGCGACCACCTCCTTGGTGCGATCGCGCGACGCACACGGCAGACGCATCGCGCCCGCGGCACGGGATATCAACGATGCAACAGTCAGTGCAGTGATTTCCACTGCTTCTCGGGCATCGCGACAGTTCTGCAGCAGACCGAAATAGCGCGCGCGCCTCTAGCGAGGTAGAGGTGCGTTCGAGCGCGGCAAACGACTCGATCAGGCGTTCGCTGGTATTGGCTGGCTTGGTGGCCGGCGTGCGCGCCGTTCCAGCTCGCGCGACAACAAGCGGTAAGCAAACAGCATCACCAGCAAGCCGCTGACGATGCCGATCGACTGCACCCAAAGCATCCACTGCGCACGGTGCGTGTCGGCTTCATGGCGCCTCACCAGCAGCTGCCGCTACGGTTTCGTCATGGCTTGTACCAGGCGACGCAGCGAAGAGGCAATTTGGAAAACGCCGCGCGCGATCAACGAGCGCTACGTTTTGTTAGCCGCCCTAAACACGAAAATCAATCTGCCGAGCAGCAAGGCCGAGGCGGCAAGGCGCTGCGCGCCCGACATGCTGGGCGTGCGACACGCCGGCCGGCTAGTCGATATCCGGCGAAGTGGCTTTACATTTGATAATTATGGTCGGCAACTGATGATCATGGTCGGCAACGACAGGACAAGTGGCCGACATGTGCCCGCCGGCCCCGTGCCGCCACGCACAGTGGCCGGCTGATTGGTTTACCATTCCTGTCCAAGATCACTTGCCAGAAGGTGGCCCGCGTCCCTCGCCGGCCCAGCGTGCGACATGAGCACTACCACCTCCTATTGCTGATTCGGCCTGCGTCAGCGGGCAAAGCGCCTGCTTGGCGCTGTGGTTGCCTCACCTTTTGCACCTTCTCTTTCCGAGCCTGTCCAGCAATGGGCAGATCTCCCTTGCAGCCGTGAGCTGCAGCCAGCACAGACCTTAATTCTTGCCCATGATCAACATCACGCTCCCCGACGGCAGCCGTCGCCAATTCGAATCGCCCGTCTCGGTCATCCAGGTCGCCCAGTCGATCGGCGCCGGCCTGGCCAAGGCCACCATCGCCGGTCAGGTCGACGGCCAGTTGGTCGATGCCAGCGACTTCATCGTCCACGACGCCAGCCTGCGCATCATCACTGCCAAGGACTCCGAAGGCGTGGAGATCATTCGCCACTCCTGCGCGCATCTGGTCGGGCATGCGGTCAAGCAGTTGTACCCCGAGGTCAAGATGGTGATCGGCCCGGTTATCGCCGAAGGCTTCTATTACGACATCTACAGCGAGCGCCCGTTCACGCCGGACGACATGACCGCGATTGAGCAGCGCATGCAGGAGTTGATCGCGCAGGACTACGACGTGATCAAGAAGGTCACCCCGCGCGCCGAGGTGATCGAGGTGTTCGCCCAGCGCGGCGAGGAGTACAAGCTGCGCCTGATCGAGGACATGCCCGACGACATCACCGCGATGGGCCTGTACTACCACCAGGAATACGTGGACATGTGCCGCGGCCCGCATGTGCCCAATACGCGCTTTCTCAAGGCGTTCAAGTTGACCCGCATTTCCGGCGCCTATTGGCGTGGCGATGCCAAGAACGAGCAGCTGCAGCGCATATACGGCACCGCCTGGGCCGACAAGAAGCAGTTGGACGCCTACATCCTGCGCATGGAAGAAGCCGACAAGCGCGACCACCGCCGCATCGGCAAGCAGCAGGACCTGTTCCATCTGCAGGAGGAGGCGCCCGGCCTAGTGTTCTGGCACCCCAAGGGCTGGTCGCTGTGGCAGGTGGTCGAGCAATACATGCGCAAGGTCTACCGCGATAGCGGCTACGGCGAAGTGCGCTGCCCGCAGATACTGGACGTGTCTTTGTGGCAGAAGTCCGGCCACTGGGACAACTACCAGGACGCGATGTTCTTTACCGAGTCTGAGAAGCGCACCTACGCGGTCAAGCCGATGAATTGTCCCGGTCATGTGCAGGTGTTCAATCAGGGCCTGCACAGCTATCGCGACCTGCCGATACGCTACGGCGAGTTTGGCGCCTGCCACCGCAACGAGCCCTCAGGCGCGCTGCACGGCATCCTGCGCGTGCGCGGCTTCACCCAGGACGACGGGCACGTGTTCTGTCTGGAATCGCAGATCGAATCGGAAGTCACCGCGTTCCATCGGCAGGCGCTGGCGGTCTACACCGCGTTCGGCTTCGACGACATCCAGATCAAGATCGCATTGCGTCCGGAAAAGCGCCTGGGCGATGACGCCACCTGGGACAAGGCCGAAGCCGCGCTACGCGGCGCGCTGGGCGTGTGTGGGGTGGGGTGGCAGGAACTGCCGGGCGAGGGCGCTTTCTACGGCCCCAAGATCGAATACCACCTCAAGGACGCCATCGGCCGCACCTGGCAGCTGGGCACCATGCAAGTCGATTTCATGATGCCCGGTCGCCTCGGCGCCGAGTACGTGGACGAGCACAGCCAGAAGAAGCATCCGGTCATGCTGCACCGGGCGATCGTCGGGTCGATGGAGCGTTTCATCGGCATTTTGATCGAACATCACGCCGGTGCGTTCCCCGCTTGGCTGGCGCCGGTCCAGGTCGTTGTCGCCAACATCACCGACGCTCAGGCCGAATATGTGGACTCGGTTCGGAAAACCCTTGCAAATCAAGGCTTCCGTGTGAGCGTCGATTTGCGCAATGAGAAGATCGGTTATAAGATTCGCGAGCATACGCTGCAACGCGTGCCATATCTGCTCGTGGTCGGTGACCGTGAGAAGGAAAATGGCGCTGTCGCCGTAAGGGCGCGTTCGGGAGAGGATCTTGGGACTATGACGGTCTCGGCCTTCATCGAGCGCCTGCAGGCAGAGCAGGTAGCGTAGGCCAACCCCGGCCGGTCTGGATAATAATCCGGATGCGCCGGTTCGATTCCCCTGGGAGATTGCAATATCAGTACCCCTGACAACAAACAGAACCGCAAGAACCAAGAAATCCGTGTGCCGCGCGTTCGCGTGATCGGCAGCGAGGGTGAGATGGTCGGCGTGTTGTCGCGCGACGAAGCGCTCGCCAAGGCCGAGGAAGAAGGCCTGGATCTGGTCGAAATCCAGCCGCAGGCAGATCCGCCGGTCTGCAAGATCATGGATTTCGGCAAGTTCAAGTTCGAGCAGCAGAAAAAGGCCAACGAGGCCAAGAAAAAGACTAAGCAGGTCGAGATCAAGGAGCTCAAGTTCCGTCCGGTCACCGACGAGGGCGACTATCAGATCAAGCTGCGCAATATGCGCCGCTTCCTGGAAGATGGCGACAAGGTCAAGGTCAACATCCGCTTCCGTGGCCGTGAAATGAGCCACCAGGAGCTGGGTCGCGAGATGGCGACTCGAATCGAGGCCGATCTGGGAGAAGATATCGTCATTGAATCCCGTCCGCGCCTGGAAGGGCGGCAGATGGTCATGATGATCGCGCCGAAGAAGAAGATCTGATCCGACGTTGCGACGGGCCCCGGTGGATCCGTCCCGGTTGCAAGCTCAACGATTTGCAAGAATTTCCGGCAACGGGCATACTGCTCGGCCCGGTTTTGCCGGGGAGCCGTGCAAGCGGCACCAGGACCTGTCCGGATCGTGTTCGATCAAGGGCTTACAAGCAGGCAAGGGCAAGGATGGAAAGCGTGGTCGCAAGATTGCCGCCCCTGTCAGTGACAAAACACCATCAAGGACATAGCAATGCCCAAGATCAAAACCAACCGGGCGGCGGCCAAGCGTTTCCGCAAGACCGCCTCCGGCAAGTACAAGTGTGGCCACGCAAACCGTAGCCATATCCTCACGAAGAAAGCGACCAAGCGGAAGCGCAACCTGCGGCAGACCAATCATGTCCGTGCCGAGGACGCAGGCCGTCTTGACCGTATGCTTCCCTACCTCTGAGGACTGAATCATGGCACGAGTAAAGCGTGGTGTGCAGGCGCGCCGCCGCCACAAAAAAGTTTTGAATCTGGCGAAGGGCTACTACAACGCCCGTCGTAAAGTCTTTCGCGTCGCCAAGCAGGCGGTCATCAAGGCCCAGCAGTACGCTTACATCGGTCGTAAGCAGAAGAAGCGCGTGTTCCGTGCGCTTTGGATCACCCGCATCAATGCGGCAGCCCGCATCAACGGTCTTAGCTACAGTCGTTTCATGAATGGCATGCTCAAGGCTGGCATCACTCTGGATCGCAAGGTGTTGGCTGACATCGCCGTGCACGATGCGGCCGGCTTTGCCGCGCTAGCTGAGAAAGCAAAGGGCGCACTGGCTGCTTAAGTGCAGGTCCCTCTGCAAGAGCCCCACGGCGTATAGGTGCGAGTCCCTCGCAAGAGTCCGCACATCCATGTGCTGGCTGTTGAAACGGCAGATCATCGCGAGCAACCGTGCATTTAGTGTGCAGGTCTTCGGTGAGAGAGACGCAGATATGCAGGGGGAAGGGCGCGAGTCCTTCCCCTTTTGCATTTAAGACAACCGGCATCGGTTGATTCTATGACTGGCAGGATTTGGGTGGCAATGCGTTCCGGTGTATCCGGAAAACACCGTTCGGCTGAGCAGTTGAGGCGCGAGTGCTAATGAGTGAGATTCAATCCCTGACTGCGCGCGCGCTGGCCGATGTCGCCGCCGCGCAGGCGCCGGAACAACTGGAGGCATTGCGTGTCGCATTGCTCGGCAAGAGCGGCAGCATCACCGCCCAGCTCAAGCAGCTCGGCACTTTGCCTGCTGAGCAGCGCAAAGCTGCTGGCGAAGCGATCAATCTGTCGCGCGATACACTGACCGCTGCGCTGTCCGAGCGCAAACACACGCTGGAAACCGCCGCACTGGATGCACGTCTGGCCGGTGAGCGCATCGACGTCACGTTGCCGGGTCGTCGAAGTGAGCGCGGCGGCTTGCACCCGGTCACGCGTACGCTCGAGCGCATCGTCGAGATCTTTGCGCGGCTTGGTTACGAGTTGTCGGACGGCCCAGAAATCGAGGACGACTGGCACAACTTCGAAGCCTTGAATTTTCCGCCGCACCATCCGGCGCGCGCGATGCACGACACGTTCTATTTCGGCGATGGCCGCCTGCTGCGGACACACACCTCCGGCGTGCAGGTGCGTTACATGGAGACGCACAAACCGCCACTGCGCATGATCGCCGCCGGCAAGGTGTATCGCTCCGATTCGGACCAGACCCATTCGCCGATGTTCCATCAGGTCGAAGGCCTGCTGGTGGACGAGCATTCCAGCTTCGCCGACCTCAAGGGCACCTTGTCCGAGTTCGTGCGCGCGTTCTTCGAACGCGATTTCGAAATGCGTTTCCGCCCCAGCTATTTCCCGTTTGTGGAGCCTGGCGCGGAAGTGGATATCGCTTGGCAGCAGCCCGATGGCGGCACCCGCTGGCTGGAAGTACTTGGCTGCGGCATGGTGCACCCGAACGTGTTACGCAGCGTCGGTGTCGACTCCGAGCGCTACACCGGCTTCGCGTTCGGTTTGGGCGTGGAGCGCTTCGCCATGCTGCGCTACGGCGTCAACGACCTGCGCGCGTTCTTCGAGAACGATGTGCGTTTCCTCAGGCAGTTTGCTTGATGGTGGGGAATCGGGGGTCGGCAATGGTGCATGGCAAGAGCCGCGCGGCTCTACTGGTTTCCTTCCGAAGGCCCGGCGCCCACGCTTTTGCGATTCCCCATTTCCGACTCCCGATTCTGGCTCTCCATGAAATTCTCTGAAAATTGGCTGCGCAGCCACGTGCCCATCCAGACGACCCGTGACGAACTTGCCGCGACGCTGACTGCGATCGGTCTGGAGGTCGAAGAGGTCACGCCGTTGGGCGAGGCCTTGGGGCAGGTGGTAGTAGCGCGCATTGTCGCGGCGGTTCGGCATCCTGAAGCCGATCGTCTGCAGGTCTGCAGCGTCGATGCAGGGCAGGGCGAGTTGCTGCAGATCGTGTGTGGCGCGCCCAATGCGCGCACCGGTCTGGTGGCGCCGTTGGCGCTGGTCGGTGCGCAGATCGGTGCGTTGACTATCACCGCAGCCGAGCTGCGTGGCGTGGTGTCCAACGGCATGCTGTGTTCGGCCAAGGAACTGAGTCTGGACAGCGATGCGTCCGGCTTGTTCGAGCTGCCGGACGATGCGCCGGTGGGACAGGCCTTGGCCGAGTATCTGGGGCTTCCCGATGCCAGCATCGAGATCAAACTCACGCCTAATCGCGCGGACTGTTTCAGCCTGCGCGGGATCGCGTTCGACGTGGCTGCAGCCTGCGCCAGCGAAGTCGTGGCGTTCGATGCGAGCGCGGTGGCGCCGGTGTCGACTCGCACGCTGGTGGTGGAACTGGATGCCGGCAACGAGGCGCCGCGCTATTGCGGGCGTGTGATCGAAGGCATCGACCCGGCTGCGAAGACGCCGGTTTGGTTGGCCGAGCGGCTGCGCCGCAGTGGCGTGCGTCCGGTGTCATTGCTGGTGGATATCACTCAGTACGTAATGCTGGAACTGGGTCAGCCGATGCATGTCTTCGACCTGGATACCTTGCAGGGTCCGATCGGCGTGCGGCGATCCCGCAGTGGTGAGCAGCTGGCGTTGCTGGATGGGCGGCAGGTTACGTTGGACGACAGCTTCCTGACCATTACCGACGCTGGTCGGCCGGTGGCATTGGCCGGCTTGATGGGTGGGTTAGACACGTGCGTCACCAATACCACGCGCAATGTGTTTCTGGAATCGGCGTATTTCGATCCGGCCGCGATCATGGGCCGTGGCCGCAGGCTTGGCCTGCATACCGATGCCGGACATCGCTTCGAGCGTGGCGTGGATCCGGCGTTGCCGCCGCAAGCGGTCGAAGTGGCCACGCGGTTGGTGCTGGAACTGGCTGGTGGCACGCCGGGCCCGGTGGTGCATGCACAATTGCCGCAGCATTTGCCCCAACCATCGCGCATTTTGCTGCGTCGTGCGCGGATTGCGCGCGTGCTCGGCATCCAGATCGAAGATGTCGATGTTGTACGCATTCTGAGTGCGCTCGGTATGCAACTCGAAGCGTTCGCCGAGGGCTGGCAGGTCGTGGCGCCGAGCCGTCGCTTCGACATCGCCATCGAAGAAGACTTGATCGAAGAATTGGCGCGCATCCATGGTTATGATCGCGTGCCGGCCACGTTGCCCGGCGGTGCAAGCCGCATCGCGATGCCGAGCGAAACCCAACTGGACGAGCTCAGCGTGCGTCGCCAACTGGTCGCGCGCGAACTGCAGGAAACTATCAATTACGCTTTCGTCGACGCCGCGTTGTTGAAGCGCTGGCAGCTGACTGACGGCTTGATGCCGTTGGCAAATCCGCTCAGCGCCGAGCTGGCAATCATGCGTCCGTGCTTGTTGCCAGGCCTTGTGGCAACGTTGGGCCGCAACGCTGCCCGTCAGGTCGGGCGCGTGCGCCTGTTCGAGCTGGGCAAGGTGTTTGCCGCTGCCGACGAAACTGGCGCAGCTCCGCAGGAGTCGCAGCATGTCGCCGCAGCGGTGTGCGGTGATGCCTTGGCACTGCAGTGGGGCGAGTCCGCGCGCAAGGTGGACTTTCACGACTTGAAAGGCGATCTGGTGGCACTGGCTGCGGCCAGTGGCGCGGTGCTGGAGTTCCAGCCGTCGACGCAACCGTTCGGGCATCCGGGTCGGTCCGCCGATATTTACCGCGATGGCGCCTGTATCGGCTGGATCGGGCAGGTGCATCCGCGTCTTGCCAAGGTGTTGGATATCGATATGGACGTGATTGCGTTCGAGCTGCAGCTGACGCCGTTGGTGCAACGCGCGCTGCCGCGTGCCGGCGAGTTGTCGCGATTCCCTTCGGTGCGGCGCGATCTGGCTTTCGTGGTGCCGGAAGAGGTGACCTGGGCAGCGCTGTCGACCACCGTACGGGCCACGGTCGGGCCGCTGTTGCGCGAGGTGCAGTTGTTCGACCGTTATGTCGGGCAAGGGGTCGAGCCAGGTTTCAAGAGTCTGGCTATGGGCTTGATTTTGCAGGATAACTCGCGCACTCTCACCGACAGGGATGTGGATGCGGTCGTTACCGCTGTGGTCGCTGTGATCGAGCGCGAGCATCGCGCCCGGATTCGGAGTTGAGGCGGTAACCAGGGGATTGGCATGGCATTGACGAAAGCGGAAATGGCCGAACGTCTGTTCGACGAAGTCGGCCTGAACAAGCGCGAGGCAAAGGAATTTGTCGATGCGTTCTTCGACGTGCTGCGCGATGCGCTGGAGCAGGGCCGTCAGGTGAAGCTGTCCGGTTTCGGCAATTTTGATTTACGACGCAAGAATCAACGGCCCGGCCGCAATCCCAAGACCGGTGAGGAAATTCCGATCTCGGCACGTACGGTAGTGACCTTCCGTCCGGGCCAGAAGCTCAAGGAGCGGGTGGAGGCTTATGCTGGATCCGGGCAGTAATCGCGAGCTACCGCCGATCCCGGCGAAGCGCTACTTCACCATCGGCGAAGTCAGCGAGCTGTGCGACGTCAAACCGCATGTGCTGCGGTATTGGGAGACGGAATTTCCGAGCCTGGAGCCGGTCAAGCGGCGCGGCAATCGACGTTATTACCAGCGTCATGACGTGCTGATGGTGCGCCAGATTCGGGGCCTGCTGTATGAGCAGGGCTATACCATTGGCGGTGCGCGCCTGCGCCTGGAAGGTGACGGTGCCAAGAGCGAGTCGGCGCTGAGCAACCAGATCATTAAGCAGGTGCTGATGGAACTGGAAGAAGTCCTGCAACTGCTGCGGCGCTAGGAAAACGTTTCACAAAGCCGCTATAATTGCAGGCCGTCTTGGTGGCGGGATGCAGTATTTTCGGGGTATAGCGCAGCCTGGTAGCGCACTAGTCTGGGGGACTAGTGGTCGTCGGTTCGAATCCGGCTACCCCGACCAAACATCAAGCCCATGTCTGGTGACATGGGCTTTTTGCTGCGCTGCAGCTTGCAATTTGCTGTTGTCATATCGGTGACACGATACGTAGATCGGCATACTGGAGAACCTCAAAATTGAATGGCAGAGTCCGTTTAGAACAATCCGGCCATCCTATGGATCTCGTTCACAGAACGGCGCTAAGTACCCGAAAACGCTCTAAATCAGTAACGCACTGGCAGTACGTAAGTCACGTTTTGTTAATGTTGTAACGGCGAACTTGAATCAATAGTCCAACGTCGTCAAAAAAATGGCGTGCAGCATCTTGCGATGTGTTGGTTCTATGCCATAGTGCAGTGCAGCACGCCATGCCTGTCGTGCTCCCGATGCGTTCGGGAAAAATTTCTCTGTCGTACGTTCGTGCTGGCGCGTTGGCCGGTTGAATGTTGCGCGAGGTCCTGTGCCAACCAAACGAGGCTGCCAGCCACACGCATGAAGAAACTGATCGGACGATTCTGCCAAAGCATCAGCTTGGCGTTGATCTGCTCGATGACACTGGGCGCTTGCAGCACTGGTAAGGATATGGCTTCCTCATTGCCGCTCCCTGACCCGCTCGTAATGTCGGAAGTGCAGCCAGAGTATCGACTCTCTCCGGGCGACTTGCTGCTGGTCAAGGTATTCCAAGTCGACGATCTGGAGCGGCAGGTTCGCATCGACCAGAATGGTCACATCTCGTTGCCTTTGATAGGCGACGTTGTGGCCACCGGCATGGGTGTGGGTGAACTCGAAAAAATGGTGGCCGACCGGTACCGCGCCGGCTATCTGCAGAATCCGCAGGTGTCGGTCTTCGTGCAGGAGTCCAATGGCCGTCGCGTCACGGTGACCGGTGCGGTCGACGAGCCTGGTATTTACCCGGTCATCGGCGCCAACCTGACCCTGCAGCAGGCGATTGCGCAGGCCAAAGGTGTGAGTACGGTCGCCAGCCGCAGCAACGTCATCGTGTTCCGCATGGTCAACGGGCAAAAGATGATCGCGCGATTCGACCTGACCGCGATCGAGAAGGGGGCCAATCCGGATCCTGAGATCTACGGCGGCGACATCGTCGTGGTGTATCGCTCGGATGCGCGCATCTTGTTGCGCACCATGCTGGAACTGACCCCTCTTATGATGGTTTGGCGCGCTTACCGATGAGCATGAATTCCGACAATGGTTCCTCTTCGTCTCATCGCCACGGACATCTCGCGCTGGCGGAGGTGGGTCTGATTGACTACTGGCGCGCGCTGGTGTCGCAGTGTTGGCTGATCGTCCTGATCACCCTTGGCGCAGTGTTGCTGGCCCTTGGCATCACCTTTCTGATGCCCGAGAAGTATCGTGCGACCAGCACGCTGCAGATCGAGAGAGACTCGCTCAACGTGGTGAATGTCGACAATCTGATGCCGGTGGAGTCGCCGCAGGATCGCGATTTCTATCAGACCCAGTACCAGTTGCTGCAAAGCCGTTCGCTGGCGCGTGCAGTGATCCGCGAAGCTAAGCTCGATCAGGAGCCTGCGTTCAAGGCGCAGGTCGACAAGGCATTGGAAAAGGCGGCTGCCAAGAACCCGGAAGCCGGCAAATCGATTGATTCGCGTCGGGCGATCGTCGACCGCAGCTTGACAGACACCTTGCTGGCCGGCCTAGTGGTCGAGCCGATCCTCAATTCGCGTCTGGTCTACGTCAATTACGATTCGTCGGACCCGGTGCTGGCCGCCAAGATCGCCAATACGTATCCCAAGGTGTTCATCGTCAGCACGCAGGAGCGCCGCATAAAGGCGTCTTCGTTCGCGAGCCAGTTCCTGTCCGAACGTCTGGAGCAGCTGCGCGCAAAGGTGGAAGACTCGGAGAAGGATCTGGTCTCGTATTCGACCGATGAGCAGATCGTGTCGTTGGGCGATGACAAGCCGTCGCTGCCCGCACAGAATCTGACCGACCTCAACGCGCTGCTGGCATCGGCGCAGGACCTTCGTATCAAGACTGAGGCCTCCTGGCGTCAGGCCGCGAGCGGCGATGCCATGTCGCTGCCGCAGGTGCTCAGCAATCCGCTGATCCAGAGCTTGCGTGGCGAGCAGATCCGCCTGACGAGCGAATATCAGCAGAAGCTGTCGACCTTCAAGCCTGACTACCCGGAAATGCAGCGCCTCAAGGCGCAGATCGAAGAGTCGCGTCGTCAGATCAATGGCGAGGTGATTAACATCCGTCAGTCGTTGAAGGCGACCTATGACGCGTCGGTTCATCAGGAAGAACTGCTTAACCAGCGCATTGCAGGTTTGCGTAACAGCGAGCTGGATCTGCAGCGCCGCAGCATCCGTTACAACATGCTTAAGCGCGACGTCGATACCAACCGCCAGCTCTACGATGCGCTCTTGCAGCGCTACAAAGAGATCGGTGTTGCCAGCAACGTTGGCGTCAACAACGTGACCATTGTCGACACCGCAGACGTGCCTACGTCGAAGACTTCGCCGAAACTCAAATTGAACCTCGCTTTAGGCCTCATCTTTGGCATATTTCTGGGCGTGGCTGTGGCCCTCGTGCGGTACTTCTTGGGCGGCAATGGGCCGGAGACACGGTTGAACTGACATCGTGATGTTGCAAAACGATGGTTAATTGAAGTGACAACTGATTCAGCGTGGAAAAGGTGGGATCCCGTATGTTTCGGGCTCCTTCGTTTGAAGGTTTGTCTCTGTTGAAACAAAGGGCTGTCGAGTGATCTGGGGTCGGTAGGCATCACCGCAGTGATTGCTCGACGGAGATGATTAAAAGCTCGCGTGCGATTCGTATGTTTCCCCGCATGCGCCGTATCGAGTTTGGAGGACATCCCCATGCTTTTGGCAGACTTGAGTAGCGCGACTTACACGACATCCTCTCCGCGATTGTTGTCCAAATATTCGGCTGCAGCCGACTTGGTTTTGCGTGTATTCGACCTGACCATGGTCGTGGTTTCCGGTCTGGTGGCGTATCGCATCGTCTTTGGCTCCTGGGTGCCGGCGGCACCGTATCGGGTCGCGATCGCCACCACCCTGTTGTATTCGGTGATCTGCTTTGCCCTGTTCCCGCTCTATCGAAGCTGGCGCGGTCGTGGCCTGCTGAGCGAGTTGATGGTGCTGGGTGGGGCATTTGGCGGCGTGTTTGCGCTATTCGCGGTGCATGCACTGATCGTGCAGGTGGGCGAGCAGGTGTCGCGTGGATGGATCGGACTGTGGTTCGTCGGCGGCTTGGTTTCGCTGGTGGCTGCACGTACCTTGTTGCGCGGCTTCTTGAATCATTTGCGCACCCAAGGTGTGGACGTGCAGCGGGTGGTGGTGATCGGTCTGCGCCACCCGGTGATGAAGATCAATCATTACCTAAGCCGCAATCCGTGGGTCGGTATGAATCTGGTCGGCTATTTCCGTACTCCGTACGACATCGCCATGACCGAACAGCGTCATTCCCTGCCATGCTTGGGCGACCCGGACGCGTTGATCGAATATCTGAAGGACAATCAGGTCGAGCAGGTCTGGATCTCGCTGCCGCTGGGCGAGCGTGATCATATCAAGCAGCTGCTGCAGCGTCTGGATCGTTATCCGATCAACGTAAAGCTGGTGCCTGATCTGTTCGACTTCGGTTTGTTGAACCAGTCCGGCGAGCAAATTGGCAACGTTCCGGTAATCAACCTGCGCCAGGGCGGCGTGGATCGCGACAACTACTTCGTGGTTGCCAAGGCCTTGCAGGACAAGATCCTGGCCGTGATCGCCCTGATGGGCTTGTGGCCGCTAATGGCTGCGATTGCAGTTGGCGTCAAGATGAGCTCGCCGGGTCCGGTGTTCTTCCGCCAGCGCCGCCATGGCCTGGGCGGTCGCGAGTTCTATATGTACAAATTCCGCTCAATGCGCGTGCATGACGACCATGGCATAACCATCCAGCAGGCGACTAAGAACGACACTCGCATCACCCGTTTCGGTGCGTTTCTGCGCCGCAGCAGCCTGGATGAGTTGCCGCAAATCTTCAACGTGCTCGGTGGCAGCATGTCGATCGTTGGTCCGCGTCCGCATGCCGCGCAGCACAACACACACTACGAAAAGTTGATTAATCACTATATGCAGCGCCACTACGTCAAGCCGGGCATCACTGGCTGGGCGCAGGTGAACGGCTTCCGCGGCGAAACCCCGGAGCTGCGCACGATGAAGAAGCGCATTCAGTACGACCTCGACTACATCCGTCGTTGGTCGCTGTGGTTGGATATCCGCATCATCGTGCTGACCGCAGTGCGTGTGTTCGGACAGAAGACCGCGTACTGATTGTGGCTGGGAGTATGCGACCTGGCGCGTATAGCGCCGCGGGCGGCTGCATCGCAGCCGCCTATTTCGAGCAGGCGTCTGCATGCTGATCCGAATGAGCGATGAGACCCGCGTCCGCTGGCACAACTCATTGATCGAGCTCACGCTATTGGTCGGCGTGGGTTACAATCTGGTGCTGGCCTTGATCAACGCCAACGTGTTCGCAGTGCGCCCGGCGGTCACCTATGTGGTCGAGTTCATGGTCTACGCGGCCTGTTTTGTGCTTGGTCTGGGTTCAATGAGCCGCAAGCGCATCGCATTGGTCATCAGTGGCTTGGGGCTGATTGTTACTTTGATGTTCGTGCGCTTTTTGGTGAACTGGCAGATCGACCCAAAGTTTTTTCGCGATGCGCTTGTAGCGTTCGCTTTCGTCGTGTTAGGTTCAGGCTACACCGGTTCGCTGCCAAAGTTGTTCATTCGCATGACCATCATCGTCTCGCTGGTTGCGGCCTTCGAACTGGCGATGCCGAGCGCGTACGGTGATCTGGTTAATCCAAAGAGCTTCTTCGTCAATGCGCGTGGCATGAGCGCCGAAGGGTTCTGGAACGAAGACAGCAATCTGTTCGTCAGTGCGACGCGACCGGGCGAGCGCAACTTTCTGCCGGGCTCCAATCTGCCGCGTGCCTCCTCGATATTCATCGAGCCGGTGACGATGGGCAATTACATTTGCTTCTTCACTGCGATCGTGCTCGTGTTCTGGCGCTGGATGCGGCCCTCGATGCTGATCCTGTCGGTGGGCTTGATCGGCTTCATGATCGTGGCCTCGGATGGAAGATTAGCCGCTGGTACCTGCGTGCTGATGGTCTTGCTGTCGCCGTTGTTGAAACGCCTGGATCAGCGATTAGCATTCCTGGTGTTCCTGGTGGTAATCATGACGGCGTGGTTGCTGGTTTGGTTCACCGGAATCACGGCGTATCAGGACACCACAATGGGGCGGGTGTTCTTCACGGTTCACTCGATGAATAACCTGTCGTTCAAGTCATGGATGGGCCTGGATTTTGCGCAGGCATATCGTTATTTCGACAGCGGAATTTCGTACTTCATTGCATCGCAATCGATCGTGGGCGTGCTGGCGTTTCTGTTGTCGTATTCGTTCTTGCTATTAATGCCGAGCAAGGAAGGCCAGCTGTTCAAGAACCTGGCCATTTTCGCGTTCGCGCTGAGTCTACTGGTGTCCAACGGCTACTTCTCAATCAAGACTTCGGCCCTGTGGTGGTTCGTCTGCGGTTGCCTGTGGCACATGCTGCCGACCTGGTCTGCGCCTATGACGCCCAACGATCCGATCAATGATGATTCAACGGCGAATGGCGGGCAGTTGCCATTGCGTGCGGGAGCGGCGCGATGAGTGTGACGGCAACGCCTGCGTCGCTGTCGGCATGGCCTGCGGCTGGCGCGCACGCTGCAAACACCGGGCGCGCACGCGATCCGCGCATCGATGCCGCCAAGGCGATCGCCATCCTGTTGGTGGTGTTCTGCCAAGCCAAGGGTGTCCCGCAGGGCATGACGTTGTTCGCTTACAGTTTCCATGTGCCGCTGTTTTTCATGGTGTCGGGATGGCTGGCGGCTGGCTATGCGTCGCGGACGGGGTTGTCGCAGACGGTCGGCAAGCAGGCGCGCAGTCTGCTGTTGACGTATGTCACGTTCTATCTGCTGGGCTATGTGTATTGGTTGCTGACACGCAACATCGGCGAAAAAGCTGCGCGCTGGGGAAGTCACCCGTGGTGGGAGCCGATCGTCTCGATGTTTACCGGCATCGGCCCGGACCTGTACGTGCAGCCCCCGCTGTGGTTTCTGCCGGTGATGCTGGTCACCGTAGTGGGTTACGTTGTGCTACGCCGCTGGATGTCGCCGATGCTGATCGCGGTGGCGTCGTTGATCGTGGCGTGGTTCTGGATGAACTGGTTTCCTGCGCAGCGCGTGCGGATTTTTTTCGGCTTGGATGTTCTACCGGTGTCGCTGTGCTTCTATGCACTGGGTGCATTGCTGATCTACTTTTCGCCGCGCCTGCCGAAGTCCTTGCCTGGCAGCGCGCTTGCGACGCTGTTGCTGGCAGTGCCGGTGGCTTGGCTTGCGGACGCGAACGGGCGGATCGATCTCAATATGCTGGAATTCGGGCGTAACCACGTGTTGTTCCTGGTGAGTGCGGTGCTGGGCGCGTTGATGGTGATGTGTGCAGCACGGCTGGTGCAGAGCTGGGCCTGGGTGCAGTGGATCGGCCGCAACACGCTTTTGATTCTTTGCACCCATATGCTGGTGTTCTTTGCGCTGTCCGGGGTTGCGGCCTTGTCCGGTGGGTTCGGCGCGTCGCGCCCAGGGTTGGGTTGGGCGGTGTTTGTTACGCTCTTCGCCTTGGTCGCGTGTGTACCGCTGCGCTGGGTGTTGATGCGTTTTGCTCCCTGGACGTTGGGTGCCCGTCCGGTGGTGGCATGACAGGGGCTGCGGCATGACAACTGCACCGTATTCCACGAATGCTGGGCACAAGAATACCCTGGCAAATGCCAAGCCGGCACCTGCCGTGACGCGTGATTGGCAGATCGATGCAGCAAAAGCGCTGGCGATCGTTCTGGTCGTGTTGGGACACGCTAGCGGAATGCCTCTGGCGTACAAGCTGTTCGCTTACAGCTTTCATGTTCCGCTGTTCTTTGTGCTCTCCGGTTGGGTGGGTGAGCGCTTCGGTCGCCGTGCCTTGAATGTAGCGACGCTAGCGAAGTTGGGGCGCACGCTATTGGTTCCCTACCTTGCTTTTTTCCTGGTTGCCTATGCGTTGTGGGTGCTGACGGCCCTGTTTGATAAGCCAGCGCCGCATGCGCAGGCTCGCCCGTGGTGGGACCCGTTTTTTGGCTTGTTATGGGCCAATGGGTCCAGTTTGTATGTGCTTCCGGCGCTGTGGTTTTTGCCCGCGTTGGCTGCCACAACGCTAGCCTACATTGCACTGCGTGAGCGCCTGAATACGACCGTGGTGGCTGCGCTCAGTCTGCCGCTTGCATTGGCATGGGCCGTTTGGTTTCCGTCGCTGCATCTGCGTCTGCCTTTTGTGCTGGATGTCTTGCCTGTTGCACTATTCTTCATTGCAGTAGGCGGCTGGCTGTCGCGCTTTGCCGATGCGCTGCGCTCGTTTGGGTTACTGGTTTGGGCATTGGCACTGCCAGTGATCTCAGCGGCATGGTGGTTGCTGGCCGGCTTGAATGGGCAGGTGGACGTGAACAACCTGCAGTTCGGGCATTCGGCGGCGCTGTTTTTGCTGGTCAGCTTGCTGGGGACTGCGATGACGCTGTGCGTGGCTTACTTCATCCGGCGCTGGCGGTGGGTGCAGTGGATCGGTACCAATACCTTGCTGATTCTGTGTACGCACACGATGGTATTCCTGGTGGTCACCAGCGTGGTGGCACGAACGGGAGTGATTGCACGTAGCACGATCGGTACACCTGCTTGGGCGATGGGGCTGTGTATGTTTGCGATCGCTGCATGTGTGCCGATGCGCGCTGTGCTGGTGCGTGCGGCGCCCTGGATGTTGGGGTTGAAACGTAAATGACGAGTTTTCAAAATCATCAGCCGTCGCAGCAAATGATTGCGCGTTGCTGGCACAGGAGATTGGCGTAATGAAAGTGGTACATGTCGTCCGCCAATTCCATCCTTCGATCGGAGGTATGGAGGAAGTCGTTCTCAATGTTGCCCGCCAACATCAAGCCAACAGTGCCGACACGGTGGAGATCGTTACTCTGGACCGTGTATTTACCGATCCGGACGTGCACCTCGCGGCGCAGGAAATGCATCAGGGTCTTCCGATCCGTCGTATCGGCTATCACGGATCGTCGCGCTATCCGTTGGCACCGTCAGTACTCAGCGCAATTCGCTCGGCGGATCTGGTGCATCTGCACGGCATCGATTTCTTCTACGACTATCTGGCGCTGACCAAGCCGCTACACGGCAAGCCGATGGTGGTGTCCACGCACGGTGGATTTTTCCACACCGCGTACGCATCGGGCATGAAGCAACTTTGGTTCCAAACGCTCACCCGCACCTCGGCGCTGGCCTATGCGCGTGTGATCGCGACCAGCGAGAACGATGGCGATCTATTCGCCAAAGTCGTGTCGCGGGCGCGGCTGCGGGTGATCGAAAACGGTGTGGATGTGGAGAAATACGCAGGGCAGGGCGCAGCGACGCCAGGGCGGACGATGCTTTATTTCGGACGTTGGTCGGTGAACAAGGGGCTGATCGAAACGCTGGAGTTGCTGCAGGCCGCACTCAAGCGCGACACGCAGTGGCGGCTGATCATTGCCGGTCGCGAATACGATCTGAAGGAGGCCGACTTGCGCAAGGCGATCGCTGAGCGTGGGCTGCAAGACAAGGTGCAGTTGAGCATGTCGCCGTCGCAGCAGCAGCTGTGCGCCTTGATGCGCCAGGCGCAGTTCTTTGTGTGCCTGTCGGGGCATGAGGGGTTTGGTATTGCCGCGGTAGAGGCGATGAGCGCGGGCCTGATTCCGATTCTCAGTGATATACCGCCGTTCGTGCGGCTTGCCAGCGAGTCGGGTCAGGGCGTGATCGTCAATCGCGACAAGATCGAGGCTGCGGCCGATCAAGTGCAGGCGCTCGCGCTCCAAGCCGATGTCGACTTCGACACGCGTCGTGTTGCGTCGATGGCCTACGTCAGTCGCTACGATTGGAAACATGTGGTTGGGCGCTACATCGACGAATACCACATTGCATTGGGCGCAGCTCGCGTGCAGGAGGTGGTGCGATGAGCGCGCTTGCGTCCCCATCGATGACGCGTGCAGCCGTCCAGCCGAAGGTCACGGTGTTGTTCTCCACCCCCAAGCCCGATGCCAGCACCAACCCGTATCTGACCCAGCTCTACGACGCGCTGCCCGCTGCGGTGCAGCCGCGCTTCTTTTCGATGCGCGATGCGTTGCTGTCGCGCTATGACGTGCTGCATCTGCATTGGCCCGAGTACCTGCTGCGCCACCCTTCCGCTGCGGGCACCTTGGCCAAGCAAGTCTGCGCAGCGTTGTTGTTGCTCAAGCTGCAGCTGACCGGCACGCCGGTCGTGCGCACTTTGCACAACCTGGCGCCGCATGAGGACCGTGGATGGCGCGAGCGCAGCCTGTTGCGCTGGATCGATCGTTTGACGCGTCGCTGGATCCGTATCAATGCGACCACGCCGCCGCGTCCGCCGTTCACCGACACCATCCTGCACGGTCACTATCGCGACTGGTTTGCGACAATGGATCAGGGCATCGCAGTTCCGGGGCGCTTGCTGCACTTCGGTCTGATTCGCCCATACAAAGGCGTCGAAACGCTGCTGGAGGTCATGCGCGAGGTGAACGATTCGCGCGTGCATCTGCGCATCGTCGGCAATCCCGCGACGCCGCAGATGCGTAAGTTGGTCGAAAACGCCTGCGCGCAGGACTCGCGTATCAGCGCACTGCTGGCCTATGTCGAAGAGCCGGTGCTCGCGCGTGAAGTCAGCGAGGCCGAGTTGGTGGTGTTGCCGTATCGACAGATGCACAACTCCGGCACGTTGTTACTGGCGTTGTCGCTGGCGCGCCCGGTACTGGCGCCGTGGAGCGAGTCGAATGCGGCCATCGCCGAGGAAGTCGGCCCGGGCTGGGTGTTCTTGTATGAGGGCGACTTCGATTCGGCGCTGCTGACCGGCATGCTGGACAAGGTACGTGCTGCGCCGCGCAGTCCGGTACCGGATCTTTCGCAACGCGATTGGCCGCGGATCGGGCAGTTGCATTACCGCACGTATCTGGAAGCGCTGGGCAAAGATGGAGACGCAGCGCTGTGACCGCAGAGACCTCGACGATGCCACCTCATACGCCGCCACCGCAGCGCAGCCTGGGTTCGCGCGCTGCCGGTGGCGCAGCGGTGACCATGCTTGGGCAGTCGGCCAAGATGGTCGTGCAGTTCGGCGGCATCATTCTGCTGGCGCGGTTACTGACACCATACGACTACGGTTTGATGGCGATGGTGACCGCCATCGTTGGCGCTGCCGAAATCCTGCGTGATTTCGGTCTGTCTGCCGCTGCGGTACAGGCCAAGCATGTCAGTCGCGAGCAACGTGACAATCTGTTCTGGATCAACAGCGGCATTGGTTTGTCGCTGTCGGTAGTGGTGTACGCATCGGCGCATCTGATCGCGAACTTCTACAAAGAACCGGTCCTGATGACGATTTCCCAGGCGCTGGCGGTGACCTTCCTGATCAACGGCATGACCACGCAGTACCGCGCGCATTTGAGCCGTGGTCTGCGCTTTGGCCAGGTTGCGCTCAGCGACGTTGGCTCGCAGGTGCTGGGTTTGGTCGCGGCGGTTGCTGCCGCATTGCTGGGCTGGGGGTATTGGGCCTTGGTGATTCAGCAGGTCGTGCAAGCCATCGTCAATTTCATCATCGCCGCGAGCTGCGCACGTTGGTTGCCGGGCGGGTATCAGCGTTCCGCGCCGATGCGCGATTTCATGAGCTTCGGCTGGAATCTGATGGCCGCGCAGTTGCTGGGTTACGCCAGTCGCAATGTGGGCCAGGTCATCATCGGTTGGCGGACCGGTCCGGACGCGTTGGGTCTGTACAACCGCGCGTTCCAGTTGCTGATGATGCCGTTGAACCAGATCAATGCGCCTGCCACCAGTGTCGCGTTGCCGGTGTTGTCGCAACTGCAGGACGATCGCGAGCGCTTCAGCGCATTCCTGCTGCGCGGGCAGACGGTGATGGCGCACCTGATCTTTGCACTGTTCTCCTTCGCCTGCGCGCTGGCCATGCCGTTGATCGTTCTGGTGCTTGGCAAACAGTGGCGCGAGGCAGTGCCGCTGTTCCAGGTACTGACGCTGGGCGGTATTTTCCAGACGGCGTCCTACGCGACATACTGGGTGTTCCTCGCCAGGGGTTTGATGCGCGCGCAGTTGATGTTCTCGCTGGTCAGCCGCATCGTGCTGATTGGCTGCATCTTTGTCGGTTCGCGCTGGGGTGCGATGGGCGTGGCGATCGGTTATTCGTTCGGTTTGCTGTTGATCTGGCCGTTGTCGCTGGTCTGGGTCGGCAAGATTTCCGACGCGCCGGTAGCCGCACTGTTCACCAATGCCGTGCGCGCGATGACGGCGTATGGCCTGGCAGGCGTCTGCGCTTACTACGCATCCACCACGGTCAGTGGCCCGCTGTGGCAGCAACTGGTCGTTGGCGCGGTCGCGATGTCCGCAGTTTGTCTGCTCGCTTTTGCGATCTGGCCCGCATTCCGCCGCGACGTGATTTCCATCGTTAACATCCGCAAGTTGCTGACACAGGCCAAGGCACGTCGATGAGATCGATAGTGTCTTCGCCCGCAGTCGGTCATGCTCTTTCCTACTCATTTATAGGATACGGCCCATGAGCGATACACCCGCCGCCGCTTCCGGCATTCGCCGGCCTTGCTATCTGGTCTTGTCCGCCCACGATTACCGCACACCACGGCGCGCCAATATTCATTTCATTACCGATCAGCTCGCGTTACGTGGTACGACACGGTTTTTCTCGCTGCGTTACAGCAGATTGTCTCGCATGAAAGGCGATATGCGACTGCCGCTGGATGACACCGCGAACACCGTTGTGTCGCATAAGGGCGTGGATTGCTATCTGTGGCGCACGACGGTGCATCCGTTCAATACGCGTCGTGGATGGTTACGTTCGGTCGAAGATGCCATGTTTCGCTGGTATGCCGCGCACCCGCCACGTCAGTTGCTCGACTGGATGCGCGAGGCGGATGTGATCGTGTTCGAGAGCGGCATTGCGGTCGCTTTCGTCGAACTTGCCAAGCGTGTCAATCCGGCAGCGAAGTTGGTGTATCGCGCATCCGATGGGTTGAGCACGATCAATGTTGCGTCCTACATCGAACGTGAGTTCGACCGGGTGGCGCCCAAGCTCGACGTGATTGCGCTCGTGTCGCCAGCGATGGCAGACGAGGTGGCAAGTCGCGATAACGTCTATCACGTAGGCCATGGTGTGGATCACAACCTGGACCAGTTAGGCGATCCATCGCCGTACGGCGATGGCATCCACGCTGTGGCTGTAGGTTCGATGTTGTTCGATCCGGAATTTTTTGTCGTTGCCGGCAAGGCTTTTCCCCAGGTCACCTTTCATGTGATCGGTTCTGGCATGGGCCGTCATTCTGGATACGGCGACAACGTGGTCGTCTATGGCGAGATGAAGCACGCCGAGACGATTGGCTACATCAAGCATGCGCGTTTCGGGATCGCACCCTATGCGTCCGAGCAAGTGCCTATCTATCTGGCCGATAGCTCGATGAAGCTATTGCAGTACGACTTTTTTGGCCTGCCTGCGGTCTGCCCGAACGCTGTCGTTGGGCCGTATCAGTCACGTTTCGGCTACACTCCCGGCAACGCTGACTCTGTCATTGCGGCAGTTAGCCGGGCCTTGGAAGCACCGCGTGTGCGTTATCGCCAGTGCCTGAATTGGTCCGACACTACCGATCGCGTGTTGGATCCCGGTGCGTATCCGGAAACCCGCCTGTATCCGCATCAGAACGCAGCTGTGCAAGTTTCTTCGACGACCGCGCTCTCGCATTAAGTAGAAACTCACTATTTAGGACACTCAATTCGTTATGGCCAAAGTCTTGCTGCAGAAGTGGGTAGAGTATGCAGAACGTCGCGCACTGTTCTGGTGGCAGCCCAAGACCTCTGGCGTAAACATGGGGGATTACCTGTCCAAGGTGATCGTCTCCTGTGTCCTTTCCTTGCAGGACAAGACGCTTATTGAAAAGCGCGATCTCAGCAAGAAATTGATCGCGATCGGGTCGGTGCTGCATTTCGCCAAAGATGGCGACACCGTCTGGGGCAGCGGCATCAACGGCAAGATTGCTGCCGAGAAAAATACCTTCAGCGCGCTCGATGTACGTGCGGTGCGTGGGCCGAAGACGCGCAAGTTTCTCGTCGATCGTGGCATCGCCGTCCCTGAGGTGTATGGCGACCCTGGTCTGCTGACGCCGATGTTCTTCCCCGCCGACGCGCTTGGCGCTGTGAAGAAGCGTCCTTTCGCCATCGTGCCGCACTTTAACGAGCCAGTCGAGAAATACAGCGCGTACGCAGATCACCTGGTGTTTCCCAACGTCAAGCCGGCAACCTTCATGGGTGCATTGCTGGGCGCCGAGCTGGTGATCAGCAGTTCGTTGCACGGGTTGATTCTTGCTGAGGCCTACGGGATCCCGGCGGTATATTTGGACTGGTGCAATGGCGAAGATCGCTTCAAGTACGACGATTACTACAACGGCACCGGGCGCATGGAGTGGCACTCCGGCAACAGTTTGGAAGAGTGTCTGGATCTGGGCGGTAACGGCGATTTCGATCTGAAAAAAATACAGGCCGGGCTGCTGGCCGCATTTCCTTACGACCTTTGGTGATTCGATGATGCAGAGCCAGCGCGTGGATGTGGAAACAACGACAGTCGCCAACGGCACGACACCGCCAGGTGTGGTGATTCCTCTGGGCGGATTTCCGGTGTTGTCTACAACGCAAGAAGCCTTTGCGCTCGACTTGTTCCATGCGCTGGCGGCCCATCAGCCGCGTCGGGTTTTCTTTGCCAATACCAACTTCATCGTGCAGTGCCAGGCGCTGCGGATGCGCATGCGCGAGCCCAGCGTGCGCATTGTCAACGATGGAATCGGGATGGACTTGGCGGCGCGGCTGATCCACGGTCGCCGCTTCGCCGGCAATCTCAACGGCACCGACCTGATTCCCTATCTGTGCCGCGAAAGCGCGCAGCCACTGAAGTTCTTCCTGTTGGGCGGGCGCCCCGGCGTGGGCAAGACTGCAGCGGCGACCTTGACTGGCACGCTCGGGCAACAGGTAGTTGGCATGTGCGACGGCTATGGTGAGTTTGCCGCAGCAGGCGAGGGCCTGGCCGAGCGCATCAATCGCTCGGGTGCCGATGTGCTGCTGGTGGCGTTCGGCAATCCGTTGCAGGAGCGCTGGATCCTCGATCACAGCCATGCGCTGAATGTGCCGCTGGTGTTCGGTGTTGGTGCATTGCTCGACTTTTTGTCCGGCACCGCCAAGCGCGCTCCTAATTGGGTGCGTCGCCTGCATCTGGAATGGATGTATCGGTTGCTCAACGAGCCGCGCCGTCTGCTTAAGCGTTATAGCTGGGATCTGCTGGTGTTCTTCCGTACCTGTCTGCGCGCGGGCAAGCACTTGCCGTGATGCGTGGCAGCGGAGTCTGGCCTAGCATGTACGCATGCATCCGACCGCCGCTGCCCTGATCCGTTCGCTCGACCTCGACCCGCATCCGGAAGGCGGGCATTATCGTCGCACGTATGCTTCTGCACGCCGGGTCACAGATAACGCGCAGGCACGCCCGGCGCTGACGGCGATCCGCTTTCTGCTCAGTGCTGGCGATTGCAGCGCATGGCACCGCGTGGACGCGGAAGAAAGTTGGCATTGGCAACAAGGCGACGCGTTGGAACTGCTGATCTACGATGAATCCAACCGGCACTTGCAGCGCTTGATTCTGGATGCTGCCGAGCGTGGCGAACCGATGCAGGTGGTGCCTGCCGGATGCTGGCAGGCGGCGCGTTCGCTCGGCGACTTTACCCTGGTCGGCTGCACGGTATCGCCAGGATTCGTCTGGGAAGGATTTGCGCTGCTCGACCTTACGTCCCCACTGGCTGCGCACCTGGCAACGCTCGTCCCACGCTGAGCCACCGCTGCAAGCGCGCGACCGAACGCTTCCCGAACGTGGCGGTCGCCGGCTTGGCGTAGTGTCCGTGTCAAACACAGGGTGCGGCACGTGATGCGACGCAAGGCAGCGTATCGGGAGCGGCTTGATGCTGGTGTCGCTGTTTGTGGAAGGTCAACAAGGGCGATCTATGGATCTTGGGCAATCTGTCGCCATTGCCCAAGCGGCTGTAGTGGCAATCGACCGACGTGGAGACGAGTCCCAGCAGTTGCTGATGGTGCCGACCGTGCAGGTGGATGCGAATATGGGGTTTTTCGGCAAACTAACCTTGTTGCCTTCCGCCCTGAGTCCATGCAGGACCAAGACGGTCGCGAACTGCACGAGGTATTGCCGGCTGATCTGATGGGCGCTGGAGCCTGGTCAAGGCGCGCTATATCGGCAGCGATCGCGGCCTTAGAGCGCAAGCGTCCGTGACTGCTGCCGGTGAGTTGTATCGGGCAGCGATCAAGCGCTCCGGTCTGGCCCGCTAGCCCGTAATCTGGTCGGTGATGGATCGCGCCGCCAAGCGTGCGGGCATCAAGCCGATACCGACGGCGCTGGATTACAAGATCAAGGATCCGCGCCAGAGCATCAAGGAGTTCCGCGCTGGCGGTATGGATGATACCGCATGCTTCCGCAGTATCCTGATCACAGTGGAGCGCGATTTGCCCACGATTGTCGAACAAACGCGCCAATGCCTGGGATCGGTTGGCGATAGCGAGGCATTGCGTCGGCTGCCGCGCGAAGATCCGCAGGCAGCCTGCACGATTGCAATGGCTAGGTCTGGCGCAGCCCAAAAGCGCGGCATCGACGATCTGGAACGCCGCATGCGCCAGCGCTGGTTAAGCATCGCCACCACCACGCTGCAACGCAATCGCAGCATCTTCGCCGTCTTGCCGATCAGCCGGGTAACGGCGCCGGACGGGTATCTGGCGCGTGGGGCTATGAAGGGGTGGATGCACCTTGAGGACACGGCCATGAATCAGCCCGCTGCGGCCTTTTGGGAGCGAGCCACTGCGAGCAGAGCTGGGTCCGCTTGGCGTTCAGCGCAGTTGCCCTTTAGAGCGGTTAACAAAACGACTGCGCTCACCGCCAGGCGGGAGCGGCCGGTGCTCGGAATCGTCATGTACCACGCGTACACTCCGGTTCCTCCGCGCCGTGAGCACCCACCTGACGACTGCTCGCTACGTTTTGTTAGCCGCTCTCAGCCCGCAGCAGTGTTCAACGACGGCTTGCTGCCAAGCATCAGCTGCGGCCAGCGCTTGAGCACGGCGGCACGAATGCCGGCATGGTCGATGCCGGCCTCGGCCAGCAGATCTTCGCGGCTGGCGTGGTGCTGGAAGCTGTCGGGCAGGCCCAGGTGCAGCATCGGCAGGGTGATGCCCTGGGCATTGAGCAGTTCCGACACGCCCGAGCCGGCGCCACCGGCGATGACGTTGTCTTCGATGGTGACAAAGCCTTCGTGGGTCTTGGCTAGTTCCAGCAGCATCGCCTTGTCGAGCGGTTTGACGAAGCGCATGTTGACCACGGTCAGGCCCAGTTCGCGTCCCACCGCTTCTGCTGCTTCCACAGTCGCGCCGAAGCCGAGAAGAGCGATGCCTGCGCCGCTGTGGCGCAGCTGTGCCTTGCCGATCGGCAGGGTGGCAAGCGAAGTGTCGAGTGCAATACCGGGGCCGGTGCCGCGCGGGTAGCGCACCGCGGCCGGGCCTTCGTAACGCACGCCGGTGGTCAGCATCTGACGGCACTCGGCTTCGTCGGCCGGCGCCATCACCACCATATGCGGCACGCAGCGCAGGAAGCTCAGATCCAGATTGCCGGCGTGGGTGGCACCGTCCGGGCCCACCACGCCACCGCGATCGATCGCAAACAGCACGTCCAGCTGCTGCACCGCCACGTCGTGCACCAACTGGTCGTAGCCGCGCTGTAGGAAGGTGGAATAGATCGCCACCACCGGTTTGGCACCCTGGGTCGCCATGCCCGCCGCCAGCGTAACTGCGTGCTGCTCGGCGATCGCCACGTCGAAATAGCGCTGCGGGTATTCCTTGCTGAAACGCACCAGGCCCGAGCCTTCGCGCATCGCCGGGGTGATCACTAACAGCGTGGGCTCGGCTGCGGCCATGTCGCAGACCCAGTCGCTGAAGACATCGGTGTAGGTCGGCTTCCTGGCGCCGGCATTGGCCACCAGACCCGTGCTCGGATCGAACGGACCGACCGCGTGGTAGCCGATCTGATCTCCTTCGGCCAGTTCGTAACCCTTGCCCTTGGTGGTGATGACGTGCAGTAACTGCGGGCCCTTGAGTGTCTTCAAGGTCTTCAGTGCGCCGACCAGGCCGGGCAGGTCGTGTCCGTCGATCGGGCCGGTGTAGTGGAAGCCCATTTCTTCGAACAACGTGGACGGCACGAACATGCCTTTCCAGTGTTCTTCCCAACGCCGCACGAAGCGCGCCGTGGGATTGTTCTTCTTGTTGCCGAGGATCTTTTTGCCGCCCTCGCGGATGGCGTTGAGGGTGCGGCTGCCGCTGGCACGGCCGAGCATCTTGGTCAGCCCGCCGACCGCTTCGGAGATCGACATGCGGTTGTCGTTGAGGATCACCAGCAGGTTCGGCTCCGGGTCCATGCCGCCGGCGTGGTTGAGTGCTTCATAGACCATGCCGGCGGTCATGGCGCCATCGCCGATCACTGCCACTACTTTGCGATCGTCGCCGTTGCGCTGGGTGGCGATCGCCATGCCGAGCGCGGCCGAGATCGAGGTGGACGAATGGCCGACGCCAAAGGTGTCGTAGATGCTTTCTTCGCGCTTGGGGAACGGCGCAACGCCGTCCTTCTGCTTGACCGTGTGGATCTGGTCGCGCCGGCCGGTAAGGATCTTGTGCGGATAGGTCTGATGACCGACGTCCCACACCAGTTGATCGACCGGAGTCTGATACAGGTAATGCAGGGCGACAGTGAGTTCGATTACGCCCAGGCCGGCCGCGAAGTGCCCACCGCTCTTGCCCACCGACTCGATCAGGTAGGACCGCAGCTCTTCGGCGATCGCCGTGAGCTCGGCCTCATCGAAGCGACGCAGATCGTCGGGAGTCTGGATGCGGGACAGGCGCGGATAGCGGGTGGAGTCGATCATCATCGCGTCAATATTCTGAAGCCGCATTGTCCTCCCCATGCGAAGGCCCGGCAAGTAAATCGGTTCAGCTATCAGCGGGAAGTGATGGCGGCGCATACCGTCAACGCTCAGACGCGCAGCGATCGTATGCGCCTGCGGCAATCTGCCGCACCCAGGCGCGGTGCGGACTACGCGACGTCCGTGCGGATGTCCACATTATTGCTGGGTCGTTATCCGAATCCGAGCACCACGATGCGCTGGACGGACAACGCGTTGAATCGTTGCGCTCAAATCACGCATGTTTGTTTGCGGCGATCAGACCATCGCTTACAGCGATGGACAGGCCGGACAATGGATCAGCTGCCTTAAAGCGACAGCTTCGAGCGCTTAGGCAGCTGCGCCCGCAGAAAGGCCATTTGATCGGAGAGGATGTTGCGGTTGGACAGGATCAGATGCTCGATCCAGCTCGGTCGGTAGGGCACCGCCAGCAGCGGCATATGCGCCTGCTGCGGGGTGCGATTGGCCTTGCGCGAGTTGCACTGGAAGCAGGCGGTTACCACGTTTTCCCAGCTGTCGCGGCCGCCCTTGGACACCGGCATCACGTGATCGCGAGTCAGATGGGGGCGGCTGAAATGCTGGCCGCAATACATGCACAGCTGCAAGTCGCGCGCGAACAAGGCAGAGTTGCTGAGCGTCGGGGTCGGGTCCAGCGCACGCGAGCGGGCATGGCCGCGCGCGGCAATGATGGGGTGCAATTCCAGCGTGCTGCGCTCGCCGGTCAGGCGCGAGGTGCCGCCATGAATCTGCATGCAGGGCTCGCCCAGCGTCCACGACACCGCGTCGCGCGCATACAAACAGGCGGCATCTTGCCAGTTGATCCAGTCAAGTACGCGGCCATGCGCATCGAGCGAGAGCAGTCGCAGGGTAGAAAGCCGCTGGACCGCAGCGACAGCGCTGCCCGTGACCGGAGCGCAATTGCCTCCGAGGACGATCACATCACCTGTGTTCGTGTCTGTCTCCATCGGTAAAACAGCTTATACCTGATCGTTGACAATTTGTGTATCGCAGTTGGGTGGATCGGTTCGTCCATGTGCGCTTGTGTGTGCCGGTGATCTTGGCGGAGCGTGGTCGCGGTCAAGCGCTTGTCGCTGCGCCTGCATTTTACGCGGCGCTGCAGCAGACAAGGGCAGGCGTGCTCAGCCTTCGCCGAACAGCTCCGCCTCCAGCGTCATCAGCGGTGCGGCGCCGCTGCGGATGGTGGAGGCGTGAGTCAGCGTGCGCGGCAGGACGCGTGCGAAATAGAAGCGTGCGGTCTCGCGCTTGGAGCGCTTGAAATCTTCGCTGTGCGTGGAGGCGTCGGCAGCGGCCACGCTGCGCGCCCACCAGTACGCCAGCACCACGTAGCCGGAATAAAACAGATAGTCGTAGCTGGCAGCGCCGAGTTCGTCCGGGTTGCGGGCGGAGCGATCGAGCACCTCGCGGGTCAGCATTGCCCACTCGCTGCACTTGTCGCGCAGTGGCTTGATGAACTCCGCCAGCGCGGCATTGCCGTCCTGCGCATTGGCGAAGGTTTCGACATCGGCCAGGAACAACTTCAACCCGGCAGCTTGGCTGGCGGCGGTCTTGCGGCCGATCAGGTCCAGCGCCTGGATGCCGGTAGTGCCTTCGTAGATGGTGGTGATGCGCGCATCGCGGGCCAGCTGTTCCATGCCGTATTCGCGGATGTAGCCATGGCCGCCGAAGCACTGCAGCGCGTGGTAGGTATTCTCGATCGACCACTCGGTCTGGCAGGCCTTGGAAATCGGGGTGAGAAAGCTCACCAGCGTCTCGGCATCGGCACGTTCCCGCTCGCTTTGCCCGCGGTGGCTGACGTCGACCAAGCTGGCAGCGTGCAACGCTAGCAGCCGGCTACCTTCGGTCAGCGACTTGATGGTCAGCAGCATGCGGCGCACGTCCGGATGCACGATGATCGGGTCGGCCGGCTTATGGGGGAACTTGGCGCCGCTGAGCGCGCGCGATTGCAGACGCTCGCGGGTGTAACGCAGCGCGTTCTGGTAGGCGCGCTCCGACAGGCCGATGCCTTGCAGGCCCACGCCCAGGCGGGCGGTGTTCATCATGGTAAACATGGCCTGCAAGCCTTTGTGCGGTTGGCCGACCAGATAGCCCTGTGCGCCCTCGAAGTTCATCACGCAGGTCACCGAGCCCTTGATGCCCATCTTGTGCTCGATCGAGCCGCAGTACAGGGCATTGCGCCCGCCCACGGTGCCGTCACGGTCTACCTTGAACTTGGGGGTGACGAACAGCGAGATGCCCTTGGCGCCGGCCGGTGCATCCGGCAGCTTGGCGAGCACCAGATGTACAATGTTGTCGGTGAGGTCGTGCTCGCCGGCGGTGATGAAGATCTTGGTACCGGTGATGGCGTAGCTGCCGTCGGCACTGGGTTCGGCGCGGGTCTTGAGCAGGCCCAGATCGGTGCCGCAATGCGGCTCGGTCAGGCACATGGTGGCGGTCCAGCGGCCGTCGATCAGCGGCTTGAGGAAAATGTCCTTTTGCCAGTTCTGGCCGTGCTGGCGCAGCGCTTCCATCGCGCCGTGCGAGAGCAGCGGGAAATTACCCCAGGCCAGGTTGGCGGCGTTGATCATTTCGCTCAGCGGTACGCCCAGCGTGTGCGGCATGCCCTGACCACCGAACTGCGTCTGGGCGGTCAGCCCGTTCCAGCCGCCTTCGACAAACTGGTCGTAAGCCGTACGGAAGCCGGGTGGGGTGGTCACCGCATGGGTGCTCTTGTCGAACGCGCAGCCGATTTCATCGCCGATGCTGTTGAGCGGCGCCAGCACCTGTGAGGTGAAGCGGCCGGCCTCTTCGAGCACGGCGTCGATGATGTCGGCGCTGGCGTCGGTATAGCCGAGCCGTGCGAACAGGGCGTCGGCGCCGAGCACGTCGTGCAGGGCGAAGCGGAAATCGGTCAGTGGGGCGGTGTAGTTGCTCATGCGGGATCCTTAAGAAGCGGATGCGGGGAGGCATGCGCGTCAGCGCAGCACGCCGTTGAGGCCGGGGGCCGGGCTGAGCGTATTGCGTGACTCGACGCTGAAATCGCGCTGCTTTTTGTCCTGCGGGGTCGCCCACACCGTGCCCTTGAGCGTGTACGGCAGCGAGCGTCCGCCAGCGAGCACGTCGGCCACAGTGATGCGCCCCAATGAGGTTGGTTGCAGGTCGACGGTCACCACGTCGGCGGTTTCCGGCCCGATCGAAATGCCTACGGCCTGGTCGAGCTTGCCGGCCACCTGTTCGCCTGCGGAGATCTCCAGCGCCACACGCTCGAACTGCATCGGGATGCTGCTGTAGTTCTGCAGCCGCAGGTCGACCGACCACGCGCCATCGGGAAGTACGGTGAGCTGCTGGATGCTGGCCGCAGGTTCGGAGACCCGGCGCACCGCGCCACCGCAGGCGCTCAGCAGCAGGCTGCAGGCCAGCCAAACGAGAAGAAGGCGATAGGCACGACGCATGTACTCGGTTCCTTGGCGGGATGAGACGGCGTCAAGAATACTACGCAGTACGGTCGCTACCTTGCGGCTTGCGCGCGTCGCAGGTGGCTGGGCAGGCAGTGAGGTCAGAACAACGGTGCGGCCACGATCAGTGGCGACAGGTCGTAACCCATCTGCGTGGCCTGGGTCTTGAGTTGTTCGAACTGTGTGCGCTGCATGTGCGGCGAGCGCGACAAGATCCACAGGTACTCGCGATCCGGCTCGCCGATCACCGCCCATTGGTAATCCGGGTCGAGCGCGATTACCCAGTAGTCGGCCCACACCAACGGCAGCCAACTCAGCCATTCCGGGGCGAAGCGCACCTGCAATTGTCCAGGCTGGCCATCAACCGGGCGGGCCATGCCTTCGGCCTGGGTCAAGCCGCCATCGGCGGTGCGGCAGCGGTTGCGCACACCGATCAAGCCATCGTCGCGCAAGGTGTAGCTGGCGGTGATGTCGCTGCGGCACTTCTTCTGAAACGACACCGGTAGGTGTGCGATTTCGTGCCACTGCCCGGCGTAGCGTGAGATGTCCAGCTGCGGCACCGCACGCACCGGCTGTTGCGCGAACGTAGTCAGCGGCAGCAAAGCGACGAACGACAACAGCAGGCGGGGCAGGCGCATGACAATCTCCGATGGACGCGCGCAGGCTAGGCCATCCACCCCGCTGCGCGGCGTGAACCGGTGCAAGAAACCCGAGAGTGCCGACGCCGTCCTGCGCCAAAGTTCGTCACAACGCTTGCCCAAACTGCGCCTGCTCGCTATGATTCGCGTCCTCGCAACGCAGGCAGGCATGTTGCGATAGTGGCCGAGTAGCTCAGTTGGTAGAGCAGGGGATTGAAAATCCCCGTGTCGGCGGTTCGATTCCGTCCTCGGCCACCATTTCCAAGCCTTGATTCGCAGGCTTTCCGGTTATTATCAAGACCGGTTCGGTTTTTTAGTTTTGCTCGATTGCGCCAGACATGCTCCATTTCGTGTGGGCGGTTTTCTTGGGCATGTCCGTAGCTCAGTCTTGGTCGCGCAGGTACGCGTGGTTTCGCGGCTTGCGAGCGCGGCAGTGGTACAGCCTGCGAAACGAGGGCGGTTTTCCACGCGGTCTTCAAATGCGCGTAGCGATACTTGCGCACATGACGCATAAGACACTTCGACGCACATTGATCCACGGCTACTGCGGTGAATTCCGCGTAGAGACATTGGAAAGCCAAGCCTCCTGCGCGACCCTGTGGCTCTCGACCGCCTTCGTCTACCACCGCGATCGTGCGTCGCCCGTAGCCACGATCGAGGGCGCGGGGCAGGGCGAGTATCGCGGCGATGCACGCGAGCAAGCGCTGCGTGTCGGCTCCTGTCTGGCGGAGTTTCTGGACCCGAAGGAATACCGAAGTTGCCAGATCCAGAGCAGCTAACGAGGCGCTGCGAATGATCAGAAGGCGGATGCGTCGGTCACTCAGGAAAGCCCAGGATGATGCGTCATGCAGGAAGGCTCCGCACACCTGTCACCTCCGGCGCATGTTTCATACAGCGCCACAGCCTGGTGTCGTTATCGTCACGCAAAAAAGATCCTCGATTTCAAGTCATCTGGCTTCTTACGTGTGTGATCCGTTCTTGCTACATACGTGCGCGCCTTGCAGCGGCGTCGCGGGTCGAAACCACTGCACTGTGTCTTCCTGTCGCTTACAGAAGCGCCACGCAATGCAAATGCGTTTCCAACGATTTCAGCAGCTGCGCGCCTAGGGAAGGTCTGAACAACTCTCAACACCTAAAAATATCAGCATAGAGAGCGCCAGTAACGCGTAAATTGGGTATGTAAGACGAGATTTTGCGCTTATCTGGCGGCTTCAGCTGCCGCCGGACAGCATTATGCCTTGGCCGGCAATAACTGCCGGCGCACCATCCATAGATTGGATAGCGCAAACAGCGTCAGCACCTGCGCGGTATTCTTCGCTAGGCCGCGATAGCGGATCTTGACGTAACCAAACTGGCGTTTGATCACCCGAAATGGATGTTCCACCTTCGCCCGCAGGCTGGCCTTGGTGTGCTCCCAGCGCTGGGCCCACTGCAACTCGCGCGCGTTCTTGATCTGCTTGAGCTTGGACGGCTTCTCTGCAATCAGGTAGCGCAACTTGCGCTTGCGCGCCATCTCCGCGCGCTTGTCCAGCCCCGTGTAACCGCTATCCCCGCTGAGCGTGTCTTCCTTGCCATGCAGCAGCTTGTGCGCCTGCGTGATATCGGCAACGTTGGCCGCCGTGCATTCCACGTGGTGCACCAACCCGGACACATCGTCTACTCCAATGTGCGCTTTCATCCCGAAGTAATATTGCTTGCCTTTCTTGGTCTGGTGCATCTCAGGATCGCGCGCGTGGTCAGCGTTCTTGGTCGAACTGGGCGCAGCGATCAGGGTTGCATCGACGATCGTGCCCGAGCGCAGACTTTGACCCTTGCGCGCCAGATGCGCGTTGACCGCTTCCAGCATCCGCGCGGCCAGGCCATGGGTCTCCAGCAAACGACGAAAATTGAGAATCGTGGTCTCGTCAGGAACGTTGTCCAACCCACCGAGCTGGGCAAAACGCCGCAAGCTCGGGATCTCATGCAACGCTTCTTCCATCGCCGGATCGCTCAGCGCGTACCACTGTTGCAGTAGATGAATCCGCAACATCGTGGCCAGTGCGTACGGCTGCCGACCTGGCCGTCCCGACGCCGGATAGTGCGGTGCGATCAGCGCAAGCAACCGCTGCCACGGAACGACCTGCTCCATCTCGGCTAGGAAGATTTCCCGGCGGGTCTGCTTGCGCTTACCCAGGCCCTCGGCGTCACCAAACGTCAGTTGCATGGATCACTCCTCAACGTAGGTGTGTAGTGTCGCGCATCTGGGGGCGTTGTTCAGAGCTTCCCTAGATTTCGACAACGCTGACGCGACGGGTCTGACGCAACAACGATGCTTCGCGCAGCGTACGAAAATGATCCATCACCCGCACCCGCAGATTGACGCTCTTGCCGATATATAGCGGCAGCTCGCGGCCGTCTTCTTGGAAGAGATAGACACCGGGCGTGGTTGGCAATATCTTCAGCGCGCTGTGCAGGTACTCGTGATAGGCGTAGTTGACAGAACTGAGGCCGCGGCGGGTTCATTTAGAGCGGCTAACAAAACGTAGCGAGCAGTCGTCAGGTGGATGCGGACGGGCAGAGCAACCGCAGTGTACGAGTGGTAAATGCAAATTCCGAGCACCGGCCGCGCCCGCTTAGAGCGGCTAACAAAACGACTGCGCTCACCGCCAGGCGGGCGCGGCCGGTGCCCGGCATCTGCATTTACCACGTGCACTCTGCGGTTGCTCAGCCCCGTCCGCACCCACCTGACGACTGCTTGCTACGTTTTGTTAGCCGCTCTTAATGGCTGCGCAGTGGTTTTGTTAGCCACTCTTAGTACGTGCCACGAGTACATGCTACGGCTCGCCTTGAAATGCTGCCGCAGCGTATCGAGTTGTGTGAATATGTTTGCCTCGTGCAGCACAGACGCATGCACGCTTAATCGTGATCGGGCAATCGGGCTCGGAGCGAAATTTCTCATCGGGCGCGATCGTGCCGGGGTGGTGTCTGATGAGATGAAACGCCGTGCAGCCTGCATAAAAAATGCGCTTCCGGAAGAGTTGAAGCCCTTCCGAAAGCGCCGCATTACTTGAAGCGTTGCGTTAGTTAGCGGTTATTGCCGCCGCCGCTTGCTTGGCCGCCTTTCTTGCCGGCTTCGCGCGCTTCTTTCGACGTGAATTCATGCGCGTTGCCACTTTCATGCGCTGCCTTGCCGCCCTTTGCGGCGATTTCGCGCTGCTTTTCTTCGTCCATCGAAGCAAAACCGCGGTTACTGGTGCCACCTTTGTTGTCGTTCTGATTTGCCATTGGAATTTCTCGTTTTCGTTGGCTGGGGAGTGCGCCACTGGAGTAGGTGGTGCGAGGCCAGCATCGCCCCGAACGCATCAATCTGACGTAGGCGTTGCGACAATCACGCGTGAGCCGCCAAGCTGCTTGATGATTTGTTTTCACGACCGAAAAACGCGCCGGGGCGAACGAATGCCGCTGTCGCTCGACAGTATGTTGGCCACCGAGGTGCTTGCGATGAGGCACTGTACGTTGACGGCGCGACGTTGCGCGAATTTCATGGCCCAAACGGCGTATCGTGCGGCGAGCATTGGACCGACTACATCACCTTCCGCTACGACCGCCGCCGCACGTTTCTGTTCCACGCGTCTGTTCCACACGCGCATGCTCGAAAGCTGGGAAATGCATGCTCGAGATATCCCGACGGCGATGCGTATGAGTGAGCACAGGGATACAGCGATACAGCGGCCGATCCACACATGCCGATCGCGTTGTTTGCTTACGCGCCTGCGCCATGACGAGGCGGCAGCGCGATCAGTCGCTTGCCGGCTACCAGTTGTCCAGGTTGCGGCGATACACGAACAGACGTGGGGCCTTGGCCACTTGTGCCGATGCTTGAGGTTCGCCGGCGATCAATGAAAACCCGATATTCGCCAGCATGCGCGACAGCGCGTTGGCATTGCCACGGCCGGGATCGCTGATGACGATCTCGCACGAGGGTTTGGCGAGCTCGGGGATCAGCTTGGCCAGCATGGTGGCATGGCGGGTTTCGTAGAGCACGTCGCTGGCGATCATCATGTCGAACTGGCCCATATTGGGCGCGCCGGTGTCCCAGTCGAGACGGCGATACGGCACCGATTCCAGCCCGTTGAGTGCCGCGTTGTAGGCCAGAAACACTTCCGCCAACGGATGGTGGTCGCTGGCGACCACATCGGCGCCGCGTCTGCGCAACACCAGACTCGCAAGACCCAGGCCGCAGCCAAGCTCGAGGATGCGCTTGTCATCGATCGGTCGCGTGGCCATCGCTTCGGCCAACAACTGGCCGGCGGGCCAGACCTGGCCGAACAAGCTCCACTGCGCCGATGAGATGCCGGCCTCGGCGGCGCTCTCATCGGGGTCCGCGTATTGCTGCTTGTCCGCCAGCGCGCGGATGACGTAGGTCAGCTGCCCGAAGGTCAACTGGTGGATCTGGGTCTGGTAGCCCGGCATGGTGACATCGCATGGTCGCCAGACAGATGCGCTGGCGTGGAAAGAACGCGCGCAACGGCGCCAGAACGGCCGCAAGGTGCGCAAGAGCTGCTTGCTGCCCGCGCATGCTACGGCAAAACAGCGCGTACGCACGCCTGCGCGCGTCGGTGTGCAGCGTGGCGTTTAGCCGCTCTTAGGCAAGGCCAGGATGCAGGAACGTGAGGCGCAAGCTGATCAATAGCCGCACAGCTCTTTAGCGCTCTTAAAGCGGCTAATCCTACTATGTCATTAAATCCGCAGATGCGGAGGCATCACGTCAAGTAGTGCCGCTGCGATGTCCATGGCGATTGTCCAGCGCAGCGTCGCGATCGAGTCGCTCGCGTGGCGCTGGGCGCGCGATTGCCTTGCCGCGCGGTCGGTAATTCTCGGGTAAGGGAGATTCCGCGCATTCCGAGGGTTTTTTTTGATGCGCCCCGCGCAAGCGTTCAGCAACCAGGTACCCATAGGCAGCGATGCATAACCTCGCGTGATGATGGAAGCCCCGCCAGCCACGGCCTTCGTAGTGATCCAGGCCAAATTCCTGTTTCAGATCCTGATAATCGCGTTCAATCCGCCAGCGCGCCTTGACCGTCCTTACCAGATCCTTGCGCGGCGTGTTTGCCGGCAGGTTGGACAGAAAGTATCGGGTCGGCCTGTCTTGGCCTTTGGGCCATTCGATCAATAGCCATTCCTCCTGACGCAAGCGATCACCTTGTGCTGCGTGCTGCACGTACGCGTACGGCGGCGAAACGTCCCGACAACGGTGCGTTGCTGCCTTCCCGCCACGCGACTGTCCTGAAGGCGCGGCAGGGTAACGACAGCGCCAGCGCTTGCACCGACTGTGGCTGATGGTCGGCTGTACGACGATGGCGAACCGGAGGTCGGCCTTGGCCTTTCCACGCCGCCGGCGATTCGGGCCTTTGTCCGGGCGGCCAGACTTTCACGCTCGACACGATTCCCACCGCATAGTTCAGTTCCAGGCAAGCCAGCGCGTCACGCCAGGCCGTATTGCTGCCATAGGCTGCATCGGCCAATACCGTGCCGCGCGCCACTCCCGTGGCATGGGCTGCTTTCATCTGCGCCAGTGCGATCTGCGGTTTGGTCGCGAACTCAATCTCGTGGGGAATTCCCGCTTTTCCCCGGCGTGCTGCATCGCTGGCCCAGTCTTCAGGCAGATACAGCCTGAAAGCGATCGGAATGCTCGCTGCCGGCGTCGCCAACGATACGCTCACGGCCACCTGGCAATTGTCCTGCTTGCCGATCTCGCCGCAGTCCTGTCGGGCCACACCGACCGAATGCCTGCCCTTCTTGCGAAAACCCGTGTCGTCCACGATCCAGTACACCTCGTCTTTCAAATCCAGCAGCGACGAAACGTACTGACGAACCCGCTCCAACATGGCCGCATCGGACCACTCTGATTTGGCCACGAAGTGGTGCAAGGCTTGATGGCGAGCCCTGGTTCGAAGCGGATCCAGATGAGCAGCCAGGGGCTCAACACTCTTGCGCTCCAAAGGCAGCATCAACGCACTGCAATCGCCTCGCAGGCCCGCAGTGCGGTCAGCATGACCGAGCGCGGCGGAGAGTTCATCGAGATAAGCGGAGAAACGCGCTTTGTTGCTGACTGCGGCCATCACGATCCCGCCGTGGGAGAGACTGCCTGCAGGATAACCTATTTATGACACAGTAGGACTAGGCGGTGAGCGTAACGTCGGCAAGGCCGGACGCGGATCGGAGAACAAACAAACGTTCCTGATTGCGGTGCAGACCGATGCCATATTCACCGCGCCGAGTTATGTGGTGATCGAGCCGGTGCGCGGAATCGGCATGTACCACGCGTACATTCCGGTTCCTGCGCGCCGTCCGCACCCACCTGACGACTGCTCGCTACGTTTTGTTAGCCGCTCTAAGGACTGGACTGCGCGTCGCCTGATTCCCGAATGCGAGGTCTATACCGACGGGCTGGCCTGCTTCCGTCGCCTGGAAGATGCCGGCCACGCGCACACCACGCTGGACACCGGTGGCGGACGTGCCGCGACCGAAACGGCTGGCGCCCCCTGGGTCAACGTGGTGCTCGGCAACCTCAAACGCGCCATCAGCGGCGTGTATCACGCGATTGCGCAAGGCAAATACGCAAGGCGTTATCTGGCCGAAGCCGCCCACCGCTTCGATCGAAGATTCCAATTGCGCGAGCTGCTGCCACGACTTGCTACTGTCATGAAGCAACGCAAACCTTGTCCGGAGCCGGTTCTGCCTGCGGCGAGCAATTTCCACAATTGAGAGTCAGGGCCAAGCAGAACGATGTAGTGATGAAGGCGGCTGGCGCCCAAACACAAAGACCGGCGCATGCGCCGGTCTTTGTCTGCATCACTGCCAAATCACCGGCACTCTCAGGCCGACAGTTCCAGCAACAACTTATTCAACCGCCTTACATACCCAGCCGGGTCCTTAAGACTATCGCCCGCCGCCAAAGCAGCCTGATCGAACAACACCCGGCTCAAATCGCCGAAGCGGTCCATGTCGGCTTCGGCGTCGAGTTTTTCGATCAGTGGGTGGGCCGGGTTGAATTCGAACACCGGCTTGCTTTCCGGTACGGCCTGGCCGCTGGCTTCCAATAGCTGACGCATCTGCAGGCCCAGGTCGCCCTGGCCGATGGCGAGAATGGCCGGGGAGTCGGTCAGGCGGTGCGAGACGCGCACTTCCGCCACGTCGTCGCCGAGGGCGGCCTTGATGCGCGAGGCCAAGCCTTCCTTGGACTTGGCGACTTCTTCCTGCGCCTTCTTGTCTTCTTCCGAATCCAGATTGCCCAGATCCAGATCGCCGCGTGCCACGTCCACGAACGACTTGCCGTCGAACTCGGTGAGGTAGCTCATCAACCATTCGTCGATGCGGTCTGTGAGCAGCAGCACTTCGATGCCTTTCTTGCGGAACACTTCCAGATGCGGGCTGTCCTTGATCTGCGCGTAGCTTTCGCCGGTGAGGTAATACAGCTTGTCCTGACCTTCGGCCAGACGGCTGACGTAATCGGCCAGACCAACGCTCTGCGCGCCGGTGGTGTCGTGCGTGGAGGAGAATCGAAGCAGGCCGGCGATCTTTTCGCGGTTGGCATAATCTTCGGCCGGGCCTTCCTTCAACGCTTGGCCGAAGTTGCGCCAGAACGTCGCATAGTCGTCCGGCTTGTCCTTGGCCAGCTTTTCCAGCATGTCCAACGAGCGCTTGGTCAGTGCGGACTTCATCGAATCCACCACCGGGCCGGATTGCAGGATCTCGCGCGAGACGTTGAGCGACAGGTCGGACGAATCCACCACGCCCTTGATGAAGCGCAGGTACAGCGGCAGGAACTGCTCGGCCTGATCCATGATGAAAACGCGCTGCACATACAGCTTCAGGCCCTTGGCCGAATCGCGGTGATACAGGTCGAATGGGGCCCGGCCGGGGACGAACAGCAGCGAGGTGTATTCCAGCTTGCCTTCGACCTTGTTGTGGCTCCATGCCAGCGGGTTGCCCGCGTCATGGGCCACGTGCTTGTAGAACTCCTGATACTCCTCGTTCTTGATCTCGGACTTGGGCCGCGTCCACAGCGCGCTGGCGCGGTTGACTGCTTCCCATTCCGGCTCGGCCGGCGGGTCGGCCTGTTCCCCGTAATGCTCTTTGCGCATTTCGATCGGCAGGCCGATGTGGTCGGAGTATTTCTTTAGGATGCCGCGCAGCGTCCAGCCATCGGCGAAGCTGTCTTCGCCTTCCTTCAGATGCAGCACGATGCGGGTGCCGCGCTCGGGCTTGTCGACGCTGGCAACTTCGAATTCGCCTTCGCCACGCGAGGACCAATGCACGCCTTCCTCGGCGGGCAGGCCGGCACGACGCGAATACACGTCCACTTGGTCGGCCACGATGAAGGCGCTATAGAAGCCCACGCCGAACTGGCCGATCAGGTTGGCGTCCTTCTTTTGATCGCCGCTCAGGTGCTTGAGGAAGTCGGCGGTGCCGGACTTGGCGATGGTGCCCAGATGCGACACCGCATCTTCGCGGCTCATGCCGATGCCGTTATCGTCGATGGTGATGGTGCGCGCGTCCTTGTCGTAGTCCACGCGGATGCGTAGATCGCTGCCGCCTTCCAGCAGCTCGGGCTTGACCAATGCTTCGAAACGTAGTTTGTCGGCGGCGTCGGCGGCATTGGAAACCAGCTCGCGCAGGAAGATTTCCTTGTTCGAGTACAACGAATGAATCATCAGCTGCAGAAGCTGCTTGACCTCGGTCTGGAAGCCAAGCGTCTGCTTGTCGGTGTCAACGGTCATGGTGGTGGTGCTCCGTGGTGGCCCAGGCCGCAGCGCGGCCGATGGCCAGGGGGATGAGGCCGCATGCGGATTTTTCAAGGCGAGCGTGCGCGAATGTGTCGTCACGTCGATAGGGGCTCGGGTGAGGGCGGCTGAGGCAATCGTGGCGCTATCATGGCCGACCAGTTCGTCTTGCTCCGAGCCATGTCGCCATTTGCGCCGCTGCTGTGCTGCACCCGTTCGCCTTTAAAAGGCGCGCTGCAATGAGTCGCCCGGCACGGTCGGCGCCACGCGGCGCGGAAGGGCAGGTGCGCATCGTCGGCGGACGCTGGCGCAACACACGGCTGGCTGTGCCCGAGTTGCCCGGCCTGCGCCCGAGCAGCGACCGCGTCCGCGAGACGGTGTTCAATTGGCTGATGCCGCGTCTGCCTGGTGCGCGCGTGCTGGATCTGTTCGCCGGGTCCGGCGCGCTGGGGCTGGAGGCGGTGTCGCGCGGCGCTGCGCAGGCAACGCTGATCGAACGCGACCCTGGTCTGGTGCAACGGCTACGCGAGCACGTGACCAGACTCGATGCGGCCGCCCAGGTCCAAGTGCTGCAGGAAGACGCGCTGCGGTGGATGGAACGCGCGCCTGCGGCCCAAGCCAACATCGTGTTCGTCGATCCGCCGTTCGCCGCCGGCCTGTGGCCCAGCGTGCTGGAACGGCTGCCCGTACATCTGGCCGCCGATGCCTGGCTGTACCTGGAAGCGCCGGCCGATGTGCCGCCGCAGGTTCCGGCCGGCTGGCACGTGTATCGTGAGGGCGCCACCCGGCAGGTGCGCTATGCGCTGTACCGCCAGCCCGCTGCTACACTGAAGAGCGATCAGACCCCGGTAGTTTCCGTATGAGCGTTGCCAGTAGCCGCACCGCCGTCTATCCCGGTACCTTCGACCCGATCACCAATGGTCATATCGATCTGGTGAACCGCGCCGCGCCGTTGTTCGAGCGTGTGGTGGTCGGCGTGGCCTACAGCCCGTCCAAAGGCCCTGCATTGTCGTTGGAACGCCGTGTCGAGCTGGCCCAGGAAGCGCTGGCCGCGCATACCAATGTGGAAGTGCGCGGCTTCGATATCTTGCTGGCTCACTTCGTGCGCGACATGGGCGCCGGCGTGCTGCTGCGCGGCCTGCGCGCCGTGTCCGACTTCGAATACGAATTCCAGATGGCCAGCATGAATCGCCATCTGATTCCGGAGGTGGAAACGCTGTTTCTCACACCGGCCGAGCAGTACAGCTTCATCTCGTCCTCGCTGGTGCGCGAAATCGCGCGGCTGGGCGGGGACGTGTCCGGTTTCGTTCCGGCTTCAGTCGTCGAGGCGTTGCGGCAGGTGCGCCAATCCCGCGCGCAGGCTTGATCTCATCAGCAGTCACATCACCACATCCTTTTCAAACGGGAGGAGTTTTTATGAAACACACCATGCGCGCTCTGGCGCTCGCTTCGATCGCCGCTCTTGCGGTTACTGCCTGTAAGAAGGAAGCGCCGGCTCCGACCGCTGCCGCGGCTCCGGCTGCGCTGACCGCACCGGCCAAGGACGACAACGCCGGCTGGAAGAAGTACCTGCAGGAAGTGGTCGGCCAGAACCTGGGCACCACCACCAACAGCCCGTTCCTGTACTACTTGCCGCCGGAGTCAGATGCCGAGTTCGCCGGCAGCTACGAGCGTCAGCTGGAAAGCGTCAAGACCGCGCTCGCTCGTGGCGTGCAGCCGGGCAACATGCTGGCCTTCGGCTCGTCGGCATCGACCAAGATGGCCGACCTGATCGATGCGGCGTTCAAGGACGTGGCACCGGACTCGATGAAGGGCGTGCGCGTGCTGTTCATCGGCAATGCTGCCGACAACGCGCGCGTGCAGACCATCGTCCAGCCCAAGGGCGCAGAATACATTTTCGTTGAAGCCAAGTAATGCCGTACCAGGCCGGATGCGCGGGAGGGCGCATCCGGTCGCGGCGTGCAAACGCACCATGCTGCCGAGTTTGCACTCCACCGAGGCCGGCCGTCTCAGGCCGGTGTCCAACAATGCTCACGGCGTTGTCCGTTCTTTACTCTCCGCGATGTGCGCCCGTCTGCAGCAGTACGTTGCGTTCCAGCGCCTGCAGTTGAATCGCGCTGGGCTACATCGCATGGTGTCGTCGACATGTCGCTGAAGATCAACGAGCTCTGCGTCAACTGCGATGTCTGCGAGCCGGCGTGCCCGAATCAGGCCATTTCGATGGGCGAAACCATCTACGTGATCGACCCGGCACGGTGTACCGAGTGCGTGGGCCATTTCGACGAAGCGCAATGCGTGGTGGTGTGCCCGGTCGAATGCATCGACCAGGATCCGGCCATCCCGGAAACCCATGATCAATTGCTTGCCAAGCTCATGCAGCTGCAGCGTGATCATCCCGAATTGTACGAACAGGAGCCTCCCGCGGCGTGAGCATTTTCTCCCGACGTCTTTCTTCGCGCGGCCTCGTGTTGCTGGCTTTCGTGCTGGCACCGCAAGCCTGGCCTGCCGATGGCGCCAAACCTGCGGCGGTTGCGACCTCGCCGTTGGCAGCGCATCCGCCCGGTGCGGCGATCGCCAGCGGTCACGCGCTGGCGACCGATGCCGGCCTGCAGATCCTGCGTGAAGGCGGTAATGCGTTCGATGCGGCGATTGCGGTGTCGTCCACGTTGGCGGTGGTCGAGCCGATCAGCTCGGGTCTGGGCGGCGGTGGTTTCTTCCTGTTGCACGACGCCAAGACCGGCAAGGACGTGATGCTGGACGCGCGCGAATATGCGCCGGAGTCGGCGAGCGAGTCGCAGTTCCTCGACAAGAAAGGTGAGCTTGACCGCGACCGCCCGGTCAACGGCCCGTGGTCGGCCGGTATTCCGGGCCTGCCTGCCGCGCTGGTGGAGCTGGCGTCCAAGCACGGCCGGCTGCCGCTGAAGCAGTCGTTGGCTCCATCGATCCGCATCGCCACCGAGGGCTTCCCGGTGTACGCGCGAATGGCCAAGGGCTACGCATCGCGTCGCGAGGTGATGGAGCGCTACCCAGGGACGCGCCAGGTGTATCTGCGCGGCGGAAAACCCATTGCCGAAGGCGACATCTTCAAGCAACCCGAGCTGGCGCACACGTTGCAGCTGCTCAGCGCCAACGGCTTGGACGGCTTCTACAAGGGCGAAACCGCCAAGAAGCTGCTGGCCGGGGTCGAACAGGCCGGTGGGCGGTGGAAAGCGTCCGAGTTGGCCGGGTATCGGGTCAAGGAGCGCACGCCGATCCAGT
Organism: Xanthomonas fragariae; assembly: GCF_017603965.1. Lineage (NCBI taxonomy): Bacteria > Pseudomonadati > Pseudomonadota > Gammaproteobacteria > Lysobacterales > Lysobacteraceae > Xanthomonas > Xanthomonas fragariae. The sequence continues at coordinate 1,369,641 of NZ_CP071955.1, forward strand.
TCGATTACCGCGGCTGGAAGATCACCACCGCGCCGCCGCCGTCCTCCGGCGGCATCGCTCTGGCGGCGATGCTGCAGATACTGGAAGGCTGGGATCTGGACAAACTCGACGATGCGCACCGCACCCATCTGGTGGTGGAGGCGATGCGCCGCGCCTACCGCGACCGCACGTTTTTTCTTGGCGACCCGGACTTCGTCGCCGTGCCGCAGCGCGTGCTGACCAGCAAAGATTACGCGCAAGGTCTGCGTGCCACGATCAACCCCGAAAAAGCCACGCCCAGCGATCTGCTGTCAGCCAACCCCACCCCGCTGGAAGACGACGAGACCACGCATTTTTCCATCATCGATGGCGAAGGCAACCGCGTTGGCGCCACCCAGACCGTCAACCTGCTGTATGGCTCCGGGCTAATCCCCAAGGGCACCGGTGTGCTGCTCAACGACGAGATGGACGACTTCGCGCTCAAGCCGGGCACCCCGAATGCCTTTGGCGTGATGGGTTACGCCGCCAATGCGCCGAAGCCGGGCAAGCGCATGCTCAGCTCGATGACACCGACCTTCATGGAATCGTTGGACAAAGTTGCGGTGATCGGTACCCCGGGTGGCAGCCGCATTATCACCATGGTGCTGCTCGGCATCCTGGGCTACGACGCCGGCCTGGACGCACAGCAGGTCAGCGCCTTGCCGCGGTATCACCACCAGTGGCTGCCGGACGTGATCGACGCCGAGAGCAACGCGTTCTCGCCACAGACCGCCAAGGCACTGGAAGCGATGGGCCACGCGCTCAAGCTGCCCGGCGACACCGCCGAGGGCGGCCGCGGTTCCAGCCATGTGTGGGGCAACCTGCAGACGGTGGAATGGGACAAGCGCAGCAACGCGCTCAGCGGCGGTAGCGACCCGCGCAATCCGGTAGGCAAGGCCGACGTGCAGCTGGAGGCAGCGGCGCGCTGAGCGCTGAGCCAGGTCGACTGAGAGCGCCTGGTTTCGTGCTATGGAGCAAGGCGCTTTTCGTTTTTGGCTGTCAGTGTGTTGTTGCCATGACGCCCGTGCGGGCAGCAAGCAGACGTGGCCGTTACGGCGATTGGTGTCTGCAGCACACATCGCGCATTGCTGGTTGAAGCGCATACCTACCGATGTGTCGGAGCCGCGCGACAGCGCCGCGTCGCTGGTGCTTGTCGCAGCGTGGACGCCGCCGCAGTAATGCGCATTGCCGCAGCGGGCGATGTCTGGATTGTACTTGTGGCTGTCATCCAATGCAGCGACCATCGCGGCATGACTGTTTTCCAGACTCTGCTCACCAGCATGGTGATCGCATCGCCTATCGCCGCTTGCACGACCGATACCACCGGCAACCAGGCCGCATTGGCATCTGGCGCTGCCATCCACGTCAACCAGCTCGGCTACCTGCCGGGCTCGGCCAAGCTTGCGGTGGTCGGGTTGCCGCAAGGCACGGCGACCGATTCGGACCGCTTCACAGTCGAAGATGCGCAAGGCCGCCGTGTGCTCCAGGGCACTTTGCAACCCGCTGCGCTGTGGTCACCGGCGGGGCAACAGGCGCGGGTGGCGGATTTTTCCAGTGTGCGCGCCGCAGGAACGTATCGATTGAAGATCGAGGGGCTGCCGGCATCCGATCCGTTCCGGATCGCGGCGGGGGCGTATCAGCCAGTCGTCGATGCATCGCTCAAGGCGTTCTATTTCAATCGTGCCAGCACCGCGTTACCGACGCAGTTTGCCGGGCGTTATGCGCGTGCGGCCGGGCATCCGGATACGCAGGTGCGCATCCATCCGTCGGCGGCATCGGCAACGCGGTCGGCGGACAGCGTGATCAGCGCGCCCAAGGGCTGGTATGACGCCGGCGACTACAACAAATACATCGTCAATTCCGGCATCAGCACCTACACCTTGCTGGCGGCCTACGAGCAGTATCCGGCGTTGTTCGAGGCGCAGGCACTGACCATTCCCAACGATGCGCCAGGCGTGCCCGGCATCCTGCAGGAGACTTGGTGGAATCTGGAATGGATGCTGGCCATGCAGGATCCTGCCGATGGCGGCGTGTATCACAAGCTCACCGACAAACAGTTCGATGGTCTGGTGATGCCCGATCAAGCCAAACAGCAACGCTATGTGGTGATGAAGGCGACTGCCGCCACGCTGGACTTTGCTGCAGTGATGGCCGCGGCCAGTCGCGTGTATGCGCCGTTCGACAAGCAATATCCAGGTGTCTCGGCGCGCATGTTGAAAGCTTCACGCAGTGCCTGGGCATGGGCGCAGCTGCATCCGGATGTGATCTATCGCCAGCCCGACGATGTGCGCACCGGCGGTTACGACGATGCGCATGTCGACGATGAATTCGCTTGGGCCGCGGCGGAGTTGTACCTCACCACGCGCGAGGATGGTTTCTACGATGCAATGACCGCGCAGAATGTGCCAGCGACGGTGCCGTCGTGGGGCAATGTCGGTGGGTTGGCCTGGATGTCGCTGGCCGGGCATCGCGACCAGCTCACCTCGCATGCCGATCGCATGCGCATCGAGCGTGAGGTCGCCGGTCTGGCGCAACGGTTGGCCGACCAATGGCGAGCCTCGTCGTGGCGCTTGGCGATGACCGACAAGGACTTTGTCTGGGGCAGCAATGCGGCGGTACTCAACCGCGCGATGATGTTGATGCAGGGCTATCGGCTCACGCAGCAGCGCCAGTACCTGGATGCTGCGCAGTCGCACTTGGACTACATTTTGGGGCGTAATCCGCTGGGGTTGTCGTTCGTTACCGGAGTCGGGCAGCGCACGCCGATGCATATCCATCATCGCCCCTCCGAGGCCGACGGTATCGATGCACCGGTGCCCGGTTGGTTGGCCGGTGGCCCGCAACCAGGCCAGCAGGATGCCAAGGACTGCAAAGTGGCGTATCCCTCAAAACTGCCGGCGCTGTCGTACCTGGACAACAGCTGCAGCTACGCCACCAACGAAGTGGCGATCAACTGGAATGCACCGCTGGTGTATGTGAGTGCGGCGATCGAGGCGTCGACGCGGTGAGGGGCATGCGACCTCGAGGCTCTCCCTCTCCCATCTGACGTCGTCCTCCGTCTAGACATATCGGTTTTCTCGTCCGGACACGCTGCGCTCGCTTCCTGTCTCTCGTTGGAAGAGTGGCTTTAGTCGTTCACTCCACCCGCGTACCAAAAATCAGGTCACCGGCATCGCCTAGGCCGGGCAGGATGTAGCCCTTCTCGTTGAGATGGCCGTCGATTGCCGCAGTGTAGACCTCTACGTCCGGATGCACTGCCTCTAGCGCTTTCAGACCTTCCGGTGCGGCGACCAGAAAGATGCCCTTGATGCGCCGCGCGCCGGCGCGTTTGAGCATGTCGATGGTGGCGATCAGGGTGCCGCCGGTCGCCAGCATCGGATCCAGAATCAGCGCATCGCGCTCTTCGAGGCGTCCGGTGAGGCGTTCGAAGTACGGTACCGGCTGCAAGGTTTCTTCGTCGCGTTGCAGGCCAATGACGCTCACGCGTGCGGCGGGGATCAGCGCCAGTACGCCGGGCAACATGCCCAAGCCTGCGCGCAGGATCGGCACCAACGTGATCTTGGCGCCGGCGATGCGCTGCACTTCGACCGGACCGGCCCAGCCCGGTTGCACGTGCGTTTCGGTATCCAGATTCGCGGTGGCCTCGTATGCCAACAATGTGCCCAGTTCGGTGACCAACTCGCGAAAGCCCTTGGTGCTCAAGGCGGCATCGCGCAGCAGGCCGATTTTATGCTGGACGAGAGGGTGGCGGACTTCGACGATTTTCATGGCCAACGACAGGCGTGAGAAGCGCACAGTGTGCCGCAGCGACCGGTGACGTCGCCACACATCGGATGTGATTGCGCTTGCATATGTCATGGCGGTGAAAAGTCATGAACATAGCGTGCCCGCCAAGTTTTGACCGATTGGGGAAACCCCGTGTTGAACAACACGCTGCGCTGCCTTGGGATCACGCCGACGTTGTGGCTGCGGCCATGTGGGCACCCGCTGGCGCATGCGGCTGAGGGCCCGCCGTTGCGGCGCCGCCAGTGCTGCAGCAATCGATCTGGAACGTCTAGACCACCGCCTCGCTGCAATACCGTGGCGGCATGTTGGGCGAAGGCATCGGCTCGGATTGTATTGATTCATCAGCTGTTCTTTTGGCCGCGTGCCAATCACGAAAACGAAAAGCTGGTGGAGCAGGTGTTGCCGGTGATCGGCCGGCACAAGATCGATCTGGTGCTTCAGGGACAAGGTCACACCGACGGCCGACGCGGCAATGAGGCCGGGCAGGCGACCCCGGTGTTCTTGGTCTCGGTGGACGGGCCCAAGCAGTACCGTCTTTCGGATAGGCGCGCAAGACCATGCGCCCAGTGAGTGAAGACACCCAGCTGTATCAGGTGCTACGTATCGACAACCAGCAGCTTGTTGACGAGTCGCGCACCGCGACCGGTCGCCTTTTGTATGACGCGTTCGAACTGCGGCGCGATAGCGCCGGTGGCAAGCGACTGATTGAACACGAGGCAGGACCCATCGCGCCGCGCGATTGTCCACGGAGTGCAACCCTCAAGGGTCGGGCGGATCGCTGCTTGGAGTGATGCTGTTGCGGCCCACTTCAATAACGATAGTAATGATAGTACTGTGGGGTCAGCCGGACCTAAGACCGGGTAACCCGCTTCAGGGCGGTGCCGCGTTGGAGGGCCTGGTTCTTCCCCCGTCCGTCGAGAAGCTGCATGATTCCCCACGTATTCCATATGACTGCGCCGACCAAGCATCTGCTCTGGGAAGAGCGCAGAATTCAGGCCCGTTTGCAGCGGTTGTTATCGGGCTGGACCTGCTATGTCTGGGACGATGCTGACAATGCGGAGTTGATGCGCCGTGCATTTCCGGAGTTTGCCGAGCGTTACGAAAAGATCCGCTTCGGAGTGATGAAAGCCGACATCGCGCGTTGTGCCTACATGCACGCGTACGGCGGCTTCTACTTCGACACTGACTACAAATTGTTGCGTCCGCTTGACGCCGAACTCACATCACAGCAATGCGTATTGCCGATCGAAGAGGGCGCGCCCGGTCATGAGGACTTCAAGATCGGCAACGCCGTGTTGGGTTCCGAGGCCGGGCATCCGTTCTGGCGCGCATTTATCGAGCACATCTTCAACGTGCACACGCCGGAAACGCTGGAAGATCACCGGCAGATCCCGATGATCTCCGGTCCACGCGGATTGACGCGTTTTTATAACGCGCATTCCGGGGAGTTCGCCGGCATCACATTTCCGGCCCGCGATGCGTTCCACCCGGATCGCACCTGGTTTGGACTCGGTCACCGCGGTGGCAAGGTCGCGGTGGGTTCGCATCTATGTTGGGCGTCCTGGCGCGGCAAGTCGCCACGTCGGGCGGTGACTAACTATCTAAGGCGCAAGTTGAGTGCTGTGACGATTTGATCGGCTGATGGTCGTGCAGATCCGCTGTAAAACCTTGAAAGTAGAGGGCTGCCTACATTCAGCAGGTGCGCAATCGACGCGTCACCTGCTGTCAGCTCAGGCCGCCTTAGCTTGCGCCCGACGTGGACCTTCCCTCAGTGCACGTGCGATCAACCCGACCAGCAGATCGAGCTCGTCCTCGTCCATCGCAAAGTGCGGGGTGAAGCGCAGCGAATTTTCGCCGCCATGAATCACGTTAACGCCGCGATGACGCAGCCACTCTTCGGTGGAACCTGCGCCGTGGCATTTGAATTGAGGTGCCAGCTCGCACGAGAACAGCAACCCGGTGCCTTGCACTTTGGTAATCAAATCGCCTAGCTCGGACTGCAGCGCTTCGAGTTTGCTGATCGCTTGCGCGCCGCGAGTGCGGATGTTTTCGCGCACTCGCGGCGTAAACAACGCCAGCGTGGCGCAGGCCACATCGAGGGCGCGTGGATTGGTGGTCATGGTGTTGCCGTAGGTGCCTTCGCGATACACCCGCGCGGCCTGTTCGGTCACCGCCAGCACCGACAGCGGGTACTGCGCGGCGTTGAGCGCCTTGGAATAGGTTTCCAGATCCGGTGGGTCGAGTTGCTCGAAGCCGGGGTAGTCGACCACCGACAGCACGCCATGCGCACGCAGGCCGGCCTGGACCGAATCCACCAGCAGCAAGCTGCCATGTGTGCGGGTCAGCTCGCGCGCGGCTGCGTAGAACGCGGCCGGCAATGCACGCCCTGGGTCGCCTTCGCCCATCACCGGCTCCAGAAACACCGCCTCGATAAACCAGTGATTGCGCGCGGCCTCGTCGAATGCGCGTTGCAGCGCCGCCACGTCGTACGGCGCGATCGCGATCACCGAATCTTCGTCGCGGTAACTGGCCAGATACTTGATGTAGGTCTTGCGGCTGGAATCGGAATACAGGCCGGGGCGATCGGTGCGGCCGTGGAAGCTGCCCTTGACCACCACGCGCTTGATGGCGCCGCCGGCATGGCGCGCACCTGGATCGGTTTGCAGCTTGGCGTTGGTGTCGACAATACGCGCGGCCAGGCCCACCGCCTCAGAGCCGGAATTGAGGCACATGAAGCGTGCGAACGGACAACCGCCGCGACTGTGGCCGATCTCCGCACGCAGAGCGCGGTCGAGCCGGCGCTGCGCCAGGCTGGGGGTCATTACGTTTGCCATCACCTGCGGCCGCGCCATCGCCTCGAGCACCGACTTGGGGGTGTGGCCGAAGCCGAGCATGCCGTAGCCGCCGGCGTCGTACAGCACCGCACCCTTGAGCGTGACCACCCACGGGCCGCGCGCGACCAGCGCCACGTACGGAGTCAACGCATCGTCTGCGTAGAAATTGATGAAGCCTTCCTGCACCGTGCCGATCTGCGCGTCTTCGTCCAGATCCAGCAGGTCGGCCGCCTCCTCGCGCATCAGCGCGTATTCGGCGGCGGCAGCGCCGATTGCCTGTTGCAGGTCGGGATGATTACCTGCCAGGCGCACGATGCTGGCATCGTCCAGGCCAACAGTTAGGCGGCGGCCTGCACGGGCGCGCAGCGGGGCTAGCGGGGCAAGGACGGACATGGCGCATCTCCTACGAGGTGTCGTTGCCTATCTATTATCGGCAGAAGATCGGCGTTTAGCAGCGTGAATCTGGGCAGGAAGTGCGGTATTTTCGTCGATTCGCCGACGCAGATGGGCAAAAGTGAAAATTACCGCCTCCGACGAACGCCTGTTGTCGCTGCTGCGCGAGGATGCACGGGCCTCCACCGCGCAGATCGCGCGCCGGCTCGGGCTGTCGCGCACCACCGTGCAGAGCCGCATCGAGAAGCTCGAACGCGACGGGGTGATCATCGGCTATACCGTACGCACCCACGACAGCTACGAGCAGGGCCGCATCCGCGCGCACATCCTGATCACCGTGCTGCCCAAGAAAATGCCGGCCGTGGTCAAGGCGTTACGCGACATCCCCCAAGTGCGCCTGCTGCACTCGGTCAGTGGCGCCTACGACCTGATCGCTCTCGGTGTTGTTGGCGGCGTCAACGAAATGGACGTGCTCACCGACGCCATCGGCGCCATCGACGGTGTGGAGCGCACCACCAGCTCGATCATCCTGTCGACCAAGTTCGAGCGGTGAATGGGGAATCGGAAATGGGGAATCGCAACAGCAACAGTGTTTCACTGCCAATACCGTCCTCGACTCACTGAACCGCCCCGGGATTTCGGGAGGCTCCAACTCTTGAGAAGATGGGGCCATGAACAAGACGAAGTATTCCTTGGAAGTGCGAGAGCGCGCGGTTCGGCTGGTGCGGGAGCATCAGGGCGCGTACGGCTCGCAGTGGGCGGCGATCGAGTCGATTGCCGGGAAGATCGGCTGTTCGGCGCAGACGCTGTGCAATTGGGTGCGGCAGGCCGAGCGTGATGCTGGCGAGCGTTCGGGATTGAGCACGGACGAGCGGGCGCAGTTGAAGGATCTGTTGCGGGAGAACCGGCAGCTGCGGCAGGCCAACGAGATCCTGCGCAAGGCCAGCGCATATTTCGCCCAGGCGGAGCTCGACCGCCGCTTCAAGCCCTGACCACGTTCGTGACCGAACATCGCGATGTCCACGGGGTCGAGCCGATCTGCCAGGTGCTGCAGGTTGCCCCGTCGACGTATTACCGCCACGCGGGGCGGGAAGCGGACGCGAACTTGCGCCCGAACCGCTGGTGGAAGGACCAGGCGCTGCGCCCGCAGATCCGGCGGGTATGGGAGCAGAACCGACAGGTGTACGGCGTGCGCAAGGTCTGGCGGCAGCTCAAGCGCGAGGGCTATCAAGTGGCCCGCTGCACGGTGGAGCGGCTGATGGGCGAGCTGGGCCTGCACGGGGTGGTGCGCGGAAAGGTGGTCAAGACCACGATCAGCGACAAGCGGCCGTGCCCGCTGGACAAGGTGAACCGGCAGTTCCATGCGCCGTCGCCAAACCGACTGTGGGTCAGCGACTTCACCTACGTCTCGACCTGGGCCGGGTTCGTGTACGTGGCTTTCGTGATCGACGTGTACGCACGGCGGATCGTGGGCTGGAAGGTGTCGCAGACGGCGCACACGGACTTCGTGCTGGACGCACTGGAGCAAGCGTTGCATGCGCGGCGGCCCACCGAAGGCGGCCTGATCCACCACTGCGACCGCGGCGTGCAGTATGTGTCGATCCGCTACACCGAGCGGCTGGCCGACGCCGGGATCGAGCCGTCGGTGGGCAGCGTGGGCGATAGCTACGACAACGCGCTGGCCGAGACGATCAACGGGTTGTACAAGGCTGAGGTGATCCACCGGCGCTCATGGCGCAATCGCCAGGACGTCGAACTGGCCACCCTGGATTGGGTGGACTGGTACAACCACAAGCGATTGCTGGGGTCGATCGGGAACATTCCGCCAGCAGAAGCCGAAGAGGCTTACTATCGACAACAGGCCGGTTACGTCAAAGCGGCGTGACTCAAACCAAACGGCCTCCCAACTTCCCGGGGCGGTTCATCCTGGCTATTCGTGCTGATTCTGATTGCTCTCATCGGCAAGCTGGTGAATTTGGTGATCTACGTGTGTGCAGTAAGAAGCGGTGTGTGCAATCCGAAGCATTACAGGTTGCAAAACTACCTGGCAATGCTATTTACTGTCTGATGCCTACCTAAGAATGCTAAGGCATATTGAAAAATAATCGGATGTATCTAATTTGGGGTGAAGGAAAAAATGCGAGCGCTTAAAATGGAAGAAATGCGTTTGGTGTCGGGTGGTGGCACTTATACGACGCCCGGAAATAATAGTTACGCTACCGGTGCCAATTTATCTCAAGCTCAGAGCAATACAGCTGCCTCTATTGTTGACTATGGATTGTCCCACGGTTTTCTTTTTAGTGACGTTAAAATTGCCGTCAATCAAGCATTTTATGAAAGCTCTCTTGGTACGATGGAGTCGAATCCTTCGAATTCATCTGTTCAAGGGCTCTATCAATACAATGCAGCTACTTGGAGCGACTTAGGGAAGCTCTGAACAACGCCCCCAGATGCGCGACACTACACACCTACGTTGAGGAGTGATCCATGCAACTGACGTTTGGTGACGCCGAGGGCCTGGGTAAGCGCAAGCAGACCCGCCGGGAAATCTTCCTGGCCGAGATGGAGCAGGTCGTTCCGTGGCAGCGGTTGCTTGCGCTGATCGCACCGCACTATCCGGCGTCGGGACGGCCAGGTCGGCAGCCGTACGCACTGGCCACGATGTTGCGGATTCATCTACTGCAACAGTGGTACGCGCTGAGCGATCCGGCGATGGAAGAAGCGTTGCATGAGATCCCGAGCTTGCGGCGTTTTGCCCAGCTCGGTGGGTTGGACAACGTTCCTGACGAGACCACGATTCTCAATTTTCGTCGTTTGCTGGAGACCCATGGCCTGGCCGCGCGGATGCTGGAAGCGGTCAACGCGCATCTGGCGCGCAAGGGTCAAAGTCTGCGCTCGGGCACGATCGTCGATGCAACCCTGATCGCTGCGCCCAGTTCGACCAAGAACGCTGACCACGCGCGCGATCCTGAGATGCACCAGACCAAGAAAGGCAAGCAATATTACTTCGGGATGAAAGCGCACATTGGAGTAGACGATGTGTCCGGGTTGGTGCACCACGTGGAATGCACGGCGGCCAACGTTGCCGATATCACGCAGGCGCACAAGCTGCTGCATGGCAAGGAAGACACGCTCAGCGGGGATAGCGGTTACACGGGGCTGGACAAGCGCGCGGAGATGGCGCGCAAGCGCAAGTTGCGCTACCTGATTGCAGAGAAGCCGTCCAAGCTCAAGCAGATCAAGAACGCGCGCGAGTTGCAGTGGGCCCAGCGCTGGGAGCACACCAAGGCCAGCCTGCGGGCGAAGGTGGAACATCCATTTCGGGTGATCAAACGCCAGTTTGGTTACGTCAAGATCCGCTATCGCGGCCTAGCGAAGAATACCGCGCAGGTGCTGACGCTGTTTGCGCTATCCAATCTATGGATGGTGCGCCGGCAGTTATTGCCGGCCAAGGCATAATGCTGTCCGGCGGCAGCTGAAGCCGCCAGATAAGCGCAAAATCTCGTCTTACATACCCAATTTACGCGTTACTGGCGCTCTCTATGCTGATATTTTTAGGTGTTGAGAGTTGTTCAGACCTTCCCTAATCCTACTGTGTCATAAATAGGTTATCCTGCAGGTAGTCTCTCCCACGGCGGGATCGTGATGGCCGCAGTCAGCAACAAAGCGCGTTTCTCCGCTTATCTCGATGAACTCTCCGCCGCGCTCGGTCATGCTGACCGCACTGCGGGCCTGCGAGGCGATTGCAGTGCGTTGATGCTGCCTTTGGAGCGCAAGAGTGTTGAGCCCCTGGATGCTCATCTGGATCCGCTTCGAACCAAGGCTCGCCATCAAGCCTTGCACCACTTCGTGGCCAAATCAGAGTGGTCCGATGCGGCCATGTTGGAGCGGGTTCGTCAGTACGTTTCGTCGCTGCTGGATTTGAAAGACGAGGTGTACTGGATCGTGGACGACACGGGTTTTCGCAAGAAGGGCAGGCATTCGGTCGGTGTGGCCCGACAGGACTGCGGCGAGATCGGCAAGCAGGACAATTGCCAGGTGGCCGTGAGCGTATCGTTGGCGACGCCGGCAGCGAGCATTCCGATCGCTTTCAGGCTGTATCTGCCTGAAGACTGGGCCAGCGATGCAGCACGCCGGGGAAAAGCGGGAATTCCCCACGAGATTGAGTTCGCGACCAAACCGCAGATCGCACTGGCGCAGATGAAAGCAGCCCATGCCACGGGAGTGGCGCGCGGCACGGTGTTGGCCGATGCAGCCTATGGCAGCAATACGGCCTGGCGTGACGCGCTGGCTTGCCTGGAACTGAACTATGCGGTGGGAATCGTGTCGAGCGTGAAAGTCTGGCCGCCCGGACAAAGGCCCGAATCGCCGGCGGCGTGGAAAGGCCAAGGCCGACCTCCGGTTCGCCATCGTCGTACAGCCGACCATCAGCCACAGTCGGTGCAAGCGCTGGCGCTGTCGTTACCCTCCCGCGCCTTCAGGACAGTCGCGTGGCGGGAAGGCGGCAACGCACCGTTGTCGGGACGTTTCGCCGCCGTACGCGTACGTGCAGCACAAGGTGATCGCTTGCGTCAGGAGGAATGGCTGTTGATCGAATGGCCCAAAGGCCAAGACAGGCCGACCCGATACTTTCTGTCCAACCTGCCGGTAAACACGCCGCGCAAGGATCTGGTAAGGACGGTCAAGGCGCGCTGGCGGAAGGCAATCGCGCGCCCAGCGCCACGCGAGCGACTCGATCGCGACGCTGCGCTGGACAATCGCCATGGACATCGCAGCGGCACTACTTGACGGGATGCCTCCGTATCTGCGGATTTAGAGCGGCTAACAAAACGTAGCGAGCAGTCGCCAGGTGTGAGTGCGGACGGCCCGGAGGAACCGCAGTGTACGAGTGGTACATGCCGGTTCCGAGCACCGGCCGCGCCCGCCTGGCGGTGAGCGTGGTAGTTTTGTTAGCCTCTCTAAAGTTCAGGCCAGCGCTGCCGCCAACGATGTGAGACCAGGAGTATTCACAAGATGGAGTTTGATAGGATCAGAACGGTTATTCGGCTCGCGGAACACGCGGTCGTAAAGAGCACACCATTTGGAAAGCGGGATGATGCGTTTCGCGCGCTATCGGAAGAGCTTTTAGTCGGCCCATGGCTAATCCTCAGCGGTCTTGGGATCCTTTGGAAGCGTCTGGTCTGGGCCTTGGTTCTGGCGCTTATCATCGCTGTATACCTTCGATTGTTCGAGCATGCGTTCAGCGCCGCGATGGGATTCGCGGCGCTGACGATTGCGATGCTTTGTGTCTACTTTGGACTTCCAAGTCGCACAGTGTTGGCAGGAGTCAGCGGTAAGGCCATCGATGCGCTTGCTGCGGCTATCGTTGAACAAACTGGTGACAAGGACGGGTTGGAAAGGCTTTCCTCTGGCGTGCAGCTGGTAAAAGTTCAAGCTATGGAGCGTTTAGCACGCTTCAATGTGTTCGCTGGAATCTTGTGGGGTGCGCTGTTCTGGTTTGCCGGCGCTCGCTTGCTCTCACCAACAGTCACACCAGAGGTGTTCGAGGCCAGTCTCTGGCCAACGATCGCTGGGGTGCTCGTGTTCCTAATCGTCTTCACGGTCGCAGTGGGCTACGCCACGGCGGTGCGTGTGGTTTACCAGACGCTGGACTTTGCTTTGATCGAGGTGAAGGCTAGGCTTGCCTTGTGCCTAGTGGACCAAGCTCATCAAGGTGCGCTTGCCGCAGATGCGTCGAGGGGGCGGTAGTGGTTTGCGCGCGCTTTGCTTTTAGGGGATTAGCGCGCGAAGTGATCTTTCTCACACGGAGAGACGCGGGCGGGTGAGCATATGGTGACCGCTTACAATGGCGCCGTTCGATGGTTCTGAACCGCCCCGGGATTTCGGGAGGCTGTTTGGTTTGAGTCACGCCGCTTTGGCGTAACCGGCCTGTTGTCGATAGTAAGCCTCTTCGGCTTCCGCTGGCGGAATGTTCCCGATCGACCCCAGCAAGCGTTTGTGGTTGTACCAGTCCACCCAATCCAGCGTGGCCAGTTCCACATCCTGGCGGTTGCGCCACGCGCGCCGGTGGATCACCTCGGCCTTGTACAACCCGTTGATCGTCTCGGCCAACGCGTTGTCATAGCTATCGCCCACGCTGCCCACCGACGGCTCGATCCCGGCGTCGGCCAGCCGCTCGGTGTAGCGGATCGACACATACTGCACGCCGCGGTCGGAGTGGTGGATCAGGCCGCCTTCGGTTGGACGACGCGCATGCAGCGCCTGCTCCAGCGCGTCCAGCACGAAGTCCGTGTGCGCCGTCTGCGACACCTTCCAGCCCACGATCCGCCGTGCGTACACGTCGATCACGAAGGCCACGTACACGAACCCGGCCCAGGTCGAGACATACGTGAAGTCGCTGACCCACAGTCGGTTCGGCGACGGCGCATGGAACTGTCGGTTCACCTTGTCCAGCGGGCACGGCCGCTTGTCGCTGATCGTGGTCTTGACCACCTTCCCGCGTACCACGCCGCGCAGGCCAAGTGCGCCCATCAGTCGCTCCACCGTGCAGCGGGCCACCGCATAGCCCTCGCGCTTGAGCTGCCGCCAGACCTTGCGCACGCCGTACACCTGTCGGTTCTGCTCCCATACCCGCCGGATCTGCGGGCGCAGCGCCTGGTCCTTCCACCAGCGGTTCGGGCGCAAGTTCGCGTCCGCTTCCCGCTGCGCGTGGCGGTAATACGTCGACGGGGCAACCTGCAGCACCTTGCAGATTGGCTCGACCCCGTGAACATCGCAATGTTCGGTCACGAACGTGGTCAGGGCTTGAAGCGGCGGTCGAGCTCCGCCTGGGCAAAATACGCGCTGGCCTTGCGCAGGATCTCGTTGGCTTGCCTCAGCTCGCGCACTTCGCGTTCCAGCGCTTTCATCCGCGTCCGCTCGTCCGTCGTCAGCCCCTGACGCTTGCCGGCATCACGCTCGGCCTGACGCACCCAGTTGCACAGCGTCTGCGACGAACAGCCAATCTTCCCGGCAATCGATTCGATCGCCGCCCACTGCGAGCCGTACTCGCCCTGATGCTCCCGCACCAGCCGAACCGCGCGCTCTCGCACTTCCGGTGAATATTTCGTCTTGCTCATCGCCCCATCTTCTCAAGAGTTGGAGCCTCCCGAAATCCCGGGGCGGTTCATGGCGAGCTTCCCTGATGTTTGCGGATGTTGTCGCGCTCTATCGTCTGGCTGATCGGCCTGCCTTGCAGGGGCACCGCTTTTCTTATCAAGGGCCGCTTAGTGCGGAGCTAGTGGCTGTCATTGATCGCTGCAAGCTGCTCCCCCCGGATCTGGGACGCTTTGACGATGGTCCTGATGTTGAGAACGATGAGGTGGATTTCACCTGGGCATTGGCAGCCAATGACTCTGGGCGTTTCTATCGCTCGTTCGATGAATTTTTAACCGATTGCGAGTCCATCCATCGGGGCGAATTCCCGAGCAATTTTTACCTGCTCGATAGCGATTTCCTTAGCAACGGTGACGAGGGTCACAAGCAGCCACCTGAGCTGGTGAGGCTTCAATCGATCTGCGAACTTATCCGGCTCCTCAAACGCCTGAGTCTTAGCGGTGATCTCGCCGCCATTCCTGGCCGCCCTGCACATCTCATCTTCGTCAAGGCAGCTTCTGGTGGATCTGGGCCCGAAACGCTGGATCTGACCACCGTCGTGACAAGTCAGATGCTCGATCACGCGGCGCCCGATCTGGGGCTACTCAAAGGCCTCCTGGAAGATGATGCCAAGGGCAAGGTCAGGACTGAGGAATACAAGGCACTGTTTCGACTGGGTGTGGCCGATGTCCTGGCGACTGAGCCTGACATTGAGGGCCGGTTTGCTGGGTTGGTAGCGCGCTGGCCAAAGGTGTTGGAGCGTTTTGCCTATGATGTCCAATGCGTGGTCGATCGACTTTCGTTCGATGGCATTCTTCGTGACATCGCCGATGCTGAATTGAACTTCTTCGGTAAGCTCAATGGACTGGTTGTCGATAACGCAACGAAATTCCTAGGAATTCCGATATCACTTGCTGCCATTGCAGCGCTTGTGTCCAGGCAATCTTTAACGCAAGACCTCTTAGAGCGTCTAACAAAACCCCTTGAATCTTGTCTCGCCGGTGGCAAAATTGCGGACATGACACGTCGCAAAGAGATCCCCATTGCGCTGTGGAAGCGCATCGAGCCGCTGATTCCCCAAGTGAAGCGTTCGCCCAAAGGTGGACGGCCGCGTATCAGTGATCAGCAAGCCCTCAACGGCATCGTCTATGTCCTGCGCACGGGCGTGCCATGGGAAGACCTGCCTATGGAGCTGGGCTATGGCAGCGGCATGACCTGCTGGCGCCGGTTGCGTGATTGGCAAGCCGCCGGTGTGCGGCATCGTCTGCATCAGGTGTTGCTGACCGAGCTGCGTCGCGCCCAGAGGCTGGATCTGAGCCGAGCCAGTCTGGACGCCGCCAGTGTGGCCTCCCCCCGGGGGGCGCCTACACCGGGCCAAACCCGACCGATCGCGGCAAACTCGGCAGCAAACGGCATCTGATCGTGGACCGCAACGGCGTGCCCTTGGCAGTGTGCGTCACCGGCGCCAATCGGCACGACTCGGTCGTGTTCGAGGAGTTGATCGACGCCTTGCCGCCAATTGGTGGCAAACCAGGGCGCCCGCGACGTTGGCCAGACAAATTGCACGCCGACAAGGCTTACGACATCGACCGCTGTCGCGCCTTCCTCAAGCAGCGCGGCATCATTGCGCGGATCGCACGCAAGGGGATCGCGCGCAACGACCGGTTGGGCCGTCATCGCTGGGTCGTCGAGCGCACGCATGCCTGGTTCGCAGGCGTGGGCAAACTGCGCATCCGCTTTGAACGCCGCATCGATCTCCACTTGGCGTTGCTCTCGCTTGCATGCTCCATCATCTGCTTACGGCTTCTTCCTGGGTTTTGTTAGCCGCTCTTAATTTGCCTTGGTGCTTTGATCGTTGCACTGGTGATCAGTGGCGTTGCAAGGTCGAGTCGTTTTCAACTCGAAAGCACCACGAAGGCATTTGACGGTCTTGCCAAGCGTCTGAGCGGAAGAGCTAAGCCAGAAGGTGAGGTCGCCGAGCGCATTGGGGAGTTCAAGCGCGCCTATGGAAGGAGGAAGCGGTTTGCTCGGCGAGTCATCATGGCTTTCCATGTCTTAGGATGGACGCCGATTGTCCTTGCCGCCCTTGTCTTCATGGCGAGCTACCCGCCTTCTTGGCTTGGGAAGCTTTGCGAGGGGTGTGCTCTTTTTCCAGCGCCGTGATTGCTTACCCGAAGGCGGCAGTGGGGTTCGGGCGGGGCGGCTACGTGTGTGCCGTGGAGACAATCCTTCACCGGCCAAGGTGCGGAGTCCTACGAATGTCGAGCACGGAGGCCCAACCTTGCTGGTGATTCGCAATGGTGGCCTCTATAATCCTGGGGCACTCACTAGGACACAATCCGGTTTGTGTTTTGCTTGCAGATCAGAGGGTTAGGGGGCGTTACTTCGAATCCCACTCTCTCCGCCAGTCACTCCTAAATTATTGATTTCACTCATTAATTTCTTGGGTAGGTTGATTGGAGGCAGGAAGCATGCAGAGGAAACACTCGCATGCGCATCCCTCATCATCTGAGCCGTTCCCCGACTGGCCGCTGGTCGTTCGTCCAACGTGTGCCCATCGATTTGCAAACCGTGATGGGCTGCCGGCTTATCAAACGCACCCTGCAAACGAAGGATTTGGCGCAGGCCCACGTGCGTGCGGTCGTGCTTGGGGCGGGCTATGCTCGGCTCTTCGCACAGTTGAAGGATCAACGCGTGGCCAAGCTCAACAAGTCGGACGCTGACCTGCTCATTGCTCGCTTGACGAGCGCCGAGAACCTCCAAGAGCTGACGCTCAACCGCACCCGCCAGCCGGATGGGACGGTGACCGAACAGTGGCAGATCGACAGCCCAAAAGACCTGGAGTTGTATCGGCAGTTGATGGAGCTGGAAGCAAGGGGTGGGGCAACCGTCCAAGCATCGCGGCTCCCGGTGGCGGCCTTCAACGCATTCGGAGCGTCGCACCAGGCCAGTCCTGTGAGGCAAGCCTCTGTGCCAGCACTCGAGACGATGACGTTGGGAAAGGCCCGAGACGCATTCCTGGCCACCCTCAAGGGCTCGACGCTGCCCAAGACCTACACGATCAAAAAAACGGCCATCGAGGCGCTGGTGGCATTCTTGGGTCCGAAGGCCAAGGTCCATGCCATCACCCGGTCCGATCTGGCGCGGTGGTATCAAGACATGCGCGAGAAGGGCGCTTCCACGCCAACGCTCACGAACAAGCAGAGCTATATCGGCGGGCGGGGAGGCTTTTTCGAATGGGCCATGGCGTCGGGGCACTATCCCCGTGGCGACAATCCTGCCTCCGGTCATGTGAGCTACTCGCAGCGCGAGAAGCGGGCCCGCAAGAAGCTGGGGTTCAAAGCCTACGACCGTGCCCAGATCCAGGCGCTTTTCGCGCCTGAGGCGCTGGCCAAGTTGTCCGAGGCCGCTCGCTGGGCGTCGCTCATTGGACTCTATACCGGCGCCAGAGCGTCGGAGGTCGGCCAGCTTTTGATCAAGGACGTATGCGAGGAGGAGGGTATCCCTTGCATTCGCATCTCAGACGAAGGCGAGCACCAAAAAGTCAAAACCGAGGTCAGCCTTCGCACCGTGCCTCTCCATCCCGAGCTCCTCAAGATGGGTTTCCTGGAATGGGTCGATGCAAAGCGCAAAGCGGGTGATACAAGACTATTCCCGGCGGCCAAAGCCACGGCGGTCAATGGGCAAGGCAACTGGATCACTAAGGCCTTCAGTCGACACCTGGCCGAGGTTGGGAAAGGCTGGGCGCCGGCCAAGCGCGGTTTCCACTCGCTTCGAAAGACGTTCATCCAAGAGCTTCAGGGGGCTGGTGTCGTGTCAGAACTTCGAGCGCAAATTGTTGGGCACGAGCTGGATGATGAGCATCATTCAACTTATAGCCGGGATTTTACTGTCAGTGAAAAGCTCGGCGGGTTACGGGGCCACTCGCCGGGCCTCAGTGCAATCCGCTACTCTCTAGTAAAACGCCGAGCTATTTAGACTTGGCGTTTCAAGTTCTAAGTTGAAACAGAACTTAAAAATCTTTTAGGCAGCAACAGAAATCTCCGCCTCGTCAGGAACTTCAGCCGGTGTGACGCTTATTGTAACGTTCTGACCAAAGCTCTTAAGGCATTCCATCATCTTAGCCTCGGAGATTCCGCGAAAGCGACCCCGGAGCATTTCGGACACTTTTGCTTGAGAGATGCCCATGTGGGCAGCTGCTTGAGCCTGAGTGAGATGTGCGTCCGCAATGAATGCGCTAATCTTTCCAGCAAGCGCAGCTTTAATTTTCATTTCCTCGGCATTTGAATAGCCAAGATCTGAGTAAATGTTACCGCTGCTGACTTCGATTTCAATGCTCATTAAATTTTTACCTTTTTTGCATCCAATAAGGCGGTTTGATACCGAGATTCGATCAAGTCGATGTCTGATTTTGGAGTTTCTCTGCCGTTCTTAGATTTCTTTTGGAAGCAGTGCAAGGCATAAATGGCATCCTCTATTTCCACCGTATAGACGGCCCTAAAAGTGTCACCATCATAGTCGTCCACCACCTCGTAAATGCCCTTACCCTTCAGTGATCCCTTAGCCATAAGCTTTGCTCCCACATGGGTGCGTCCGTTCTGAGCTTCGGACAGTGCAAATCCAAAGGTATCCTTAACGTCTTCAGGTAGCTCTGCCAAGTCACGTCTACTTGATCCAACCCATATCAGAGGCTTTTCAGGCATTTGTTCCTCCTTGAGTGGGTAATTTATACCAAAATTGGTATTTGTCAACCCCCCGTGCGCAATGTCGCCACGACCAGCCCGTAGTGACAGGGATGAGTGCATGCGGCCTCGCGTGATTCAACTTAGTCGAGTGAGCAAAGATGGGGAAGAGCAATCACCAGCTGAAAGCTGCTTACTCCGCAAAGATCTACCGCATCATCGCGTCATCTGCGTATGCATCACAAAGATGAACGTCCGCAGCCCGCTCCATATTGCGAAGGCTCCACCGCGCCCAGTGGGGCCAGCAGCTTCGTAATCCACCAGGCGAACGGGTGTCATGAACCGCCCCGGGAAGTTGGGAGGCCGTTTGGTTTGAGTCACGCCGCTTTGACGTAACCGGCCTGTTGTCGATAGTCAGCCTCTTCGGCTTCCGCTGGCGCAATGTTCCCGATCGACCCCAGCAATCGCTTGTGGTTGTACCAGTCCACCCAATCCAGGGTGGCCAGTTCGACGTCCTGGCGATTGCGCCATGAGCGCCGGTGGATCACCTCAGCCTTGTACAACCCGTTGATCGTCTCGGCCAGCGCGTTGTCGTAGCTATCGCCCACGCTGCCCACCGACGGCTCGATCCCGGCGTCGGCCAGCCGCTCGGTGTAGCGGATCGACACATACTGCACGCCGCGGTCGCAGTGGTGGATCAGGCCGCCTTCGGTGGGCCGCCGCGCATGCAACGCTTGCTCCAGTGCGTCCAGCACGAAGTCCGTGTGCGCCGTCTGCGACACCTTCCAGCCCACGATCCGCCGTGCGTACACGTCGATCACGAAAGCCACGTACACGAACCCGGCCCAGGTCGAGACGTAGGTGAAGTCGCTGACCCACAGTCGGTTTGGCGACGGCGCATGGAACTGCCGGTTCACCTTGTCCAGCGGGCACGGCCGCTTGTCGCTGATCGTGGTCTTGACCACCTTTCCGCGCACCACCCCGTGCAGGCCCAGCTCGCCCATCAGCCGCTCCACCGTGCAGCGGGCCACTTGATAGCCCTCGCGCTTGAGCTGCCGCCAGACCTTGCGCACGCCGTACACCTGTCGGTTCTGCTCCCATACCCGCCGGATCTGCGGGCGCAGCGCCTGGTCCTTCCACCAGCGGTTCGGGCGCAAGTTCGCGTCCGCTTCCCGCCCCGCGTGGCGGTAATACGTCGACGGGGCAACCTGCAGCACCTGGCAGATCGGCTCGACCCCGTGGACATCGCGATGTTCGGTCACGAACGTGGTCAGGGCTTGAAGCGGCGGTCGAGCTCCGCCTGGGCGAAATATGCGCTGGCCTTGCGCAGGATCTCGTTGGCCTGCCGCAGCTGCCGGTTCTCCCGCAACAGATCCTTCAACTGCGCCCGCTCGTCCGTGCTCAATCCCGAACGCTCGCCAGCATCACGCTCGGCCTGCCGCACCCAATTGCACAGCGTCTGCGCCGAACAGCCGATCTTCCCGGCAATCGACTCGATCGCCGCCCACTGCGAGCCGTACTCCCCCTGATGCTCCCGCACCAGCCGAACCGCCCGCGCTCGCACTTCCGGTGAATATTTCGTCTTGCTCATGGCTCCATCTTCTCAAGAGTTGGAGCCTCCCGAAATCCCGGGGCGGTTCAATCCAGGTGCACGGACCGCCAGATATCGCCCTCATAACTCGTCGATACTAGAGTCGTTATATGAGGGTGTTGACGTGCACGTGGCTCTAGTGCTTCAGGATTCAATCGCAAAGCAGAGATGCCGGCGGTTGACAGCTTCTTAACGTCCCCTGATTCTATTCCACCATTTGAGCCCGGCTTGGGCTCTCAGCAAGGAACGCGTATGTCAGGGGAAAGTGCGTCGCTCTCGTTGCTCGAGGGAGGATCGTCGTTGCAAGACCGACCGGATCTGGGGCTGCAGGGGTTGGTTCTGCTGGCGCAATTTCATGGCGTTGCCGCCGACGCGTTGCAGCTGGCGCATGGTTTTGGCCGAGGCGGCGAGCCATTCGATGAAACCACGCTGCTGTTGGCCGCCAAGCAATTGGAGCTTAAAGCCAAAGTCGTGGCCCAACCAGCCGCGCGGATCGGCATGGCCGCGTTACCGGCCCTGGCCCTGGTGCCGGATGGCGACGCCTTCATCGTTGCCAAGGTCGGCGCGGACCAGATCCTGATCCACGATCTGGTCGAAAAGCGGCCGCGCTCCATCTCGCCCGCTGAGTTCGAAGCGCGTTACCAAGGGCGATTGTTGCAGGTGGCCTCGCGGGCTTCGGTACTCGGCGACCTCGCCAAGTTCGACTTCAGCTGGTTCATTCCGGCAGTGGTCAAGTACCGCAAGCTGATGCTTGAGGTCTTCCTCGTCTCGTTCTTCATCCAGCTGTTCGCGCTGATCACGCCACTGTTCTATCAAGTAGTAATGGACAAGGTGCTGGTGCATAACGGCCTGACTACTTTGGACGTCATCGCAATCGGGCTGGTCTCGATGGCGGTGTTCGATGTGTTGCTATCGGGCCTGCGCACCTACGTCTTCGCACACACCACCAGCAAGATCGACGTGGAGCTGGGTGCGCGTTTGTTCCGGCACGTGTTGTCGCTGCCGCTGGCGTATTTCGAGTCGCGGCGGGTCGGCGACACCATTGCGCGCGTCCGCGAGCTGGAGAACATCCGCAACTTCCTGACCGGGCAGGCGCTGACTTCGGTACTGGACCTGTTCTTTACGGTGGTTTTTCTGTCGGTGATGTTCTGGTACAGCGGTTGGCTGACCTTGATCGTGGTGCTGTCGTTGCCGCTGTACGCCACGATTTCCGGTTTGATCACCCCGGTGCTGCGCCAGCGTTTGAACGAGAAGTTCGCGCGTGGCGCAGACAACCAATCCTTTTTGGTCGAGACGGTCAGCGGTATCGGCACGGTCAAGGCGATGGCGGTGGATCCGCGCGTGACCCGCACCTGGGACAACCAGCTGGCCGGCTATGTCAGTGCCGGTTTCAACGTCACCCGCATCGCAACGCTGGGCCAGCAGGGCGTGCAGCTGGTGCAGAAGCTCACTGCCGTCGCAGTGCTGTTCTGGGGCGCCAAGCTGGTGATGGAAGGCAAGCTGTCGATCGGTCAGTTGATTGCCTTCAACATGTTGTCCGGCCAGGTTACCGCACCGATCATCCGGCTGGCTCAGTTGTGGCAGGACTTCCAGCAGGTCGGTATTTCGGTCGAGCGCTTGGGCGACATTCTCAATACGCGCACCGAGGTTCCAGGCAGCCGCCTGGCATTGCCGCCGATTCGCGGACAGGTAACGTTCGACCGGGTGACGTTTCGCTATCGGCCGGATGCACCCGAGGTGCTCAACCGGATCGAGCTGGATATCCGCCCAGGTGAAATCATCGGCATCGTCGGTCGTTCCGGATCCGGCAAGAGCACGCTGACCAAGCTGGTGCAGCGGCTTTACACGCCCGAGCGGGGGCGGGTGCTGATCGATGGCCAGGATCTGGCGCTGGCCGATCCTGCCTGGCTGCGTCGTCAGCTAGGTGTGGTGTTGCAGGAAAACTTCCTGTTCAACCGCAGCGTGCGCGAGAACATCGCCTTGACCGATCCCGGCATGCCGCTGGAGCGGGTGATCCATGCCGCCAAGCTGGCAGGCGCCCACGAATTCATTCTAGAGCTGCCCGAAGGCTACGACACCAAGGTTGGTGAGCACGGCACCGGTTTGTCTGGCGGGCAGCGCCAGCGCATTGCGATCGCGCGCGCACTGATCGGCGACCCACGCATTCTGATTCTCGATGAGGCCACCAGCGCCCTGGATTACGAATCGGAACACGCGGTGATGAGCAATATGCGCGCCATCTGCAAGGGACGCACCGTGCTGATCATCGCCCATCGTCTGTTCACCGTACGGCAGGCCAATCGCATCGTCGTGGTGGAGAAGGGGCGCATCATCGAGAGCGGCTCGCACGCCGAGTTGGTCGACCGGCCGGAAGGCCAGTACGCGCATCTATACAGATTGCAACAGGGGACACCATGAAGCACCTGCTTCAGGGATGGCGCGATTTCTTTCTTCGCTATTTCAAGATCTTCAAATCCGCCTGGGTCGTGCGACGTCAGCTCGACCCGCCCGAGCGTAGCGCGGACGAGCGCGCGTTCCTGCCGGCGCATCTTGAACTGACCGAAACGCCTGTCTCGCCAACCGCACGCTGGACGATGCGCATCATCATCGGCTTCTTCTGTGTCGCGCTTCTGTGGGCGTGCCTGGGAAAGCTCGACATCGTCGCCGTGGCACCAGGCAAGACCGTGGTCGATTCGCGGACCAAGGTGGTGCAGGCCGCAGAAACCGCGGTGGTGCGCAGGATCCTGGTGCGCGATGGACAAGCGGTGAAGAAAGGCCAGTTGCTGGTCGAACTCGATGCCACCGCCACCGGCGCCGAGTTCGCCCAGGCAGGCGACGCTTTGGTCAACGCACGTCTCGCTGGACTTCGCCAGGCAGCGCTAGCAAACGCTATTGCGACCGGGCAGCCGCCACGGCTGGATCCGGCTCCCGATCTGCCCATGGAGCGCGTAGCCAACGAACAGCAATTGGTCAGCAGCCAATTCGACGCATTCCAGGCGCGCCGACACAATCTGCAAGCCAGCATCGCCCAGCGCCAGGCCGAACTGCAGACCACCCAGGACGCGATCGAACCGCTGGCTGAATCCGCACGCATTTCGAAAGTGCGCGCAGAAGACTACGCCCGCCTGGTCGAAGGCAAGTACGTCGGCCGCCATGACTACCTGTTGCGCGAACAGGAACGCATCGCCGCGGAAAGCCAGCTCGCCACCCAGCGCAATCGCCTGCAGGAAATCCGCTCGGCGATCAGCGCGGCGCAGGAAGAGTTGCGCGTGCTTGTGACCGACACACGCCAGCAGGCACTGGATGCCTTGCGCCAGGCAAGTGAGCAAGCTGGCCAACTGACCCAGAACGTCGCCAAAACCGGGCAACGAGACAAACTCATGGCCCTGCACGCACCCGTCGACGGCACGATCCAGCAGCTCGCCGTCCACACCGTGGGCGGTGTAGTCACGCCCGCACAGCCGTTACTGGTCGTAGTGCCGGCCGAAGAAGCACTGGAGGTCGAAGTCACCGTCTTGAACAAGGACATCGGCTTCATGCGCGCCGGCCAACCCGTCACCGTCAAGGTCGACAGCTTCCCCTACACCCGCTACGGCTATCTGACCGGCACGGTCGCCAGTGTGTCCCACGATGCCGCGCAGGACGAAAAACTAGGTTTGGTATTCCCCGCACGCATTAAATTGAACGGCATCACGCTGGAGATCGATGGGGTCAAGGTGCGGATGAGTGCCGGGATGAGCTTGAGTGCGGAAGTGAAGACAGGGAAGCGGCGGGTGATTGATTACCTGTTGAGTCCCTTGCGAACGCATGTGTCAGAATCTTTGAGAGAGAGATAAGCCAATGGGGGGCTGCACCGGCGTAGCTATACTCGGCATTTTTTATTGTGGAATTCTTTGGCGGAACGGCCTTTAAAAATTCTACCGTCTACATGTGCTTGCAAAAAGCGGTTGCCTAATATTCTTAACAGCAGAAAACCCAGGAACAGCTTGGCCATGTCTGAAACCATAAGCGCGCACTGTTTGATACAAGCGCAAGCACTGCAAACGTGTCCGAAGCGTCGTGCTGCATACACACACGTCCAGATAGGGGCCGTCATGCGTGGGTGTGTCCTATTGCTATTGTCGGTGCTCGCGGCCGCCTGCTCCAGGACCAGTCCGTCGGACAGGGCCAATCGTCCGGACTTGGTCGGTACTATCGGCCCCAACGTCATTCGTGTGCCAGCACGGGATCTTCTGTTCTACGAATCCGAGCCGGGCACGAAGGAGCTGAAAGGCAAATGTGAACGTCCATTGCGCAGTCTGGTCATTCGTTTGCACTGGCCGGGCATGGAGCCACTTAATGAGAATAATGCCCAGGACTACCAAGTTCATCACCGGCAATCGGTCGGCGACTCTCAATGGATCGAAATTGGCATGACTCGCCTCACTCCTACCGAGAAGGTCACGCTTTCCGGGACGAGGGATTTCTTGCTCTATCGAAAACGGATCGTCTCCAGCTATCCGGATGGACTTCCGCTCACTTATGGTTATTCCACGGATGCAGGTCTGAAATTTGCACATCTGAGCACCCCCTTGCCCCATGAAGTCAATTCAATCGTGTACTCCGATCAAATTGAAAACGGGCAGGATTCAAATGTATTGATCGACTGCACTCATGGCGCAAAATATGACCCGCCACGCTGGACGCCTTTATGTGATCAGTTGATCATTGAGCCAAGCTTTCCACAAGTGAAAGTTAGCGTCTCTTGTCGCGCTAATCTCTTGCCGGAATGGCCGCAAATAACCTCCGCGGTTCATTCCTATCTACAGAAAGCACGTGCCCAATGCCCCTCAAACAAGGAATTAAAGGGAATTAATCATGGTTGATGCGATGAATTTAGAAAATGTTGATCAGGTTTGTGCACATCTGGAAGTAGGTCGGATCGAAGAAATGTACGTCTATATCAAACCATTCGGTCGTCGTTATTGCAGGCTGCCTATCGGCGTTGATGTTTATGCTGTCTCTTGGATGTCTCAACGGAAGATCGTTAATCCATATCCCGTACAACAGAAAGCAAAGGGGCTCGCTCGTGCATGAGGCGATAAATAAAGATGCTTTGCCTCATGGGCGAACAATGAAAGATACGCTAAATCGGCCTGCCGCATATAAGCATACGCAGATGAAATTTTGCATGGGACGATGCATCCTGCTGCTTCTTTCTGTGCTAGTTGCCGCTTGTTCGAGGACCAGTCCCGCCGACAAGGCCAACCGTCCAGACCTGGTCGGCACGATCGGTCCCAACGTCATTCGTGTACCGGCACAGGATCTCCTGTTCTACGAATCCGAGCCGGGCACGAAGGAGCTGAAAGGCAAGTGTGAGCGTCCATTGCGCAGCTTGGTCATACGGCTGCGCTGGCCTGAGATGGAACCGCTCAGTGAAAAGAACGCTGAGGATTACCGCGTGCATCACAGTCGATCGACGGGAAATTCCCAGTGGATCGAAATCGGCATGAGCCGCCTTGCGTCTACTGAGAAGGTTACGCTCTCTGGTAGGAGAGATTTCATGCTTTATCGAAATCGAGAGGTTGCCGATTATCCTTGGGGTGTCCCGCTGGTATACGGGGAGGACCCAGCGTTGCAATTAAAGTTTGGGCATCTGCGCACTCCATTGCCAAATAGAACAAATTTTATTGTGTACTCCGATCAGATGGAGGCTGGGCAGGAGCCAACGACACTAATAACATGCTTGCATGGTGAAAAATTCGATCCCCCGCGCTGGACTTCTCTATGTAATCAGCTAGTTCCGGAGCCGGGGCTGGCGCAGGTGAGGGTAAGAATCTCTTATCGCGCTAATCTCTTGCCGGAATGGCCACAAATAACCTCCGCCGTTCATTCCTATTTACAGAAAACACGTGCCCAATGCCCTTCAAAACAGGGAATAGAGGTAATTAATCATGGTTAACAAAATGAATCTAGAAAATCTGTCCCAGGCCCGCGCACTTCTGGAGGCGGGACGGATCGAAGATATGTATGCGTACATAGCGACATTCGGGCATCGTTATTCACGGCTTGCTAGTGGTGTCGCGCGTGGAAACATGTTTTCTGGGCTGTCGGCGCTCGAATTTCTTGAAGAAACTGCCAGCGCTGCGGGAACCCCTGTAGATTCTGCCGACATCCAAGATGTAAGAAGGCGAATGGCTGAAGCTTTCCTGGGGCAGTTGGATATTATCGCTAGGGACAACGGCGGAAGCGTGGTGCGAGAGATCACCGCCGACGAGGCATGGGCCTTTCACAGCGATGTCTTCCTCGGCCTCAACCTGCCCACCGACTCCTGGACCATGAACACCCCATTCGAACTGCTGGACGAAGACCAGCGAAACGAACTGTGGGATGTTTTGCTCGACAGCAACGGGCGTTGGCCCTTCGACAGCGCATCCGGAATCCGGCTGGCCCTGACTGTCTGGCAGAACAGCGACGGCAGCGGCAAGGCTGCCTCCTGGTTCGACCGGCTGGGCTATAACCCGGACATCTTCTCCGCCTGGTTGGCGCGCGTCGGTACCGAGAGTCTGGAGGACAACCCGCTATCGTTACTTAATCCGTCCGCTGCGCTGGCCGAGTTCCTTGTCGCCATGGGGCTGGACAGCACTGACGGCGAGATCAACCAGGATCAGCTACGCGAATTCATGGCGGCGCTGAGCGCCCCCTTGCGCATCTTCACCGGCCCCGACAAGGGCGCCGCGGTCTATGGCAGCGTCCAGAACGACATGCTGGCCGGTACCGACACCGGCGACCTGCTGTACGGCATGGACGGGAGCGACACATTGGAGGGCCGCGCGGGCGACGATATCCTGGCCGGGGGAATCGGTAACGATGTGCTGCGTGGCGGCGTCGGCAACGACACGATATTCGGCGAGGACGGCAACGACATCCTTGATGGTGGAACCGGTAGCGACCGCTTGCGCGGTGGCGCGGGCATGGATACCTATGTGCTCTATGCGGGGGCGCCAGGCGACATCGACCGCATCACCGACGCCGACGGCATTGGCGTGCTGGAGATCGATGGCAACAGCAACTGGGCAGTCGGGTTGGTGGCCACCTCAGAGAACACCTGGGAAGCCGCAGACGGATATATCCGCGTCACGGTGGCCTCGGCGGGCGACAGCAAGCAACTGGTGATCCGTCTGGGAACCACGGGCGGGACCACGATTGTCGAAAACTGGACGCCCGGCACGTTCGGTATCCTGCTTCCTGGGTATCGGCCGCCGAGCGATCCAACCGTTGGCACGGACCAATCCGACTATTTGAATCCCTACATCGACGCCCTTCCGAGCACGCCGGTCCATCTTGCCGGAGGGGCCGGGCGGGACATGATCCTGGGAACCGACAACGATGCCGCCGATCTGCTGGAAGGCGGGGACGGCAGCGACATCATCAATGCCAATGGCGGCAGTGACCTGATCCTGGCAGGCGGCGGTAATGATTTCGTTTCCGGTTTTGGCGACGAGGCGACCGCTTATGGCGGAAAGGGCGATGACGTCCTGAGCGCCAGGCATGCATTCGGCTTCAACTTCCGGGTGTCGCCAGAGTTGCCAATGGACGAAACCACCGTCTGGCGCGACATCGAGTCGTACTTCAGCTGGCAGGGCGCCAAGCAGATGACTACTGATGGGACTGGGGGATTGGTGGGTTACGCCACTTTCACACTTGGGGATGCTTTCGACTTCAGCGGTAAGTCAGGAGTTGCTGGCTGGACTTACCGTTTTCAAAGGATCGACACATCACGCTATTCCCTGCAGTACTTCAGCGCTGCTGAACCCGATGGTGTTACCGGTACAAACGGCGTGTTTGCGTTCGGGGGAGGCGTCGGTGACACTCATACCATCGGCGTTTCACTCTACGGCGAGGAGGGAGATGACGTGCTGATCGGCGGTGCCGGCAGCGATTTGCTCGATGGCGGCACCGGCGACGACGTGATCTCCGGCAGCGCGGGGCAGGATATGGTCTTTGGCGGCGATGGTAATGACCTGCTGTCCGGCGGCACCGGTAATGACCGTCTGGACGGTGGCGAAGGTACGGACGAAATATACGGAGAGGCTGGCGCGGACGTAATTGACGGCGGCACCGGCAATGACCTGCTCTGGGGTGACGGCCAGTCCGACCAACTCACAGGTGGCGACGACATTTTGCACGGAGGCGCGGGCAACGATCAGCTGGTTGGGCAGGCTGGCGATGACATTCTTTCCGGTGGGGCCGACGACGATCTGCTGGCCGGTGGAACGGGACAGGATCGCCTGCTCGGCGATGGCGGCAACGACGAACTGCAGGGCGGCGATGGCGACGATCTGCTCGATGGTGGCGTCGGTGACGATGTACTGCACGGGCAGGCCGGCAAGGATGTGCTGTTTGGCGGCGACGGGGCGGACCAGATGGCTGGCGGCGATGACGATGACCGGCTCGATGGCGGATCCGGTGACGATCTCCTGCTGGGTCAGCAGGGCAACGACATTCTGCTCGGCGGCGCGGGATACGACGAGTTGCAAGGTGGCGAAGGCGACGACAGGCTCACTGGTGGTACCGGAAATGACCGCCTGTTCGGCGAAGCCGGCAGTGACGTACTCGACGGTGGAGATGGCAACGACTTCTTGAATGGCGGCAGCGACAGCGACAAGCTCAGTGGTGGCGTCGGCGCGGATACTCTGAATGGCGGCGACGGCGACGACCTTCTGGATAGTGGCGACTCCAACGATATTCTCGACGGCGAGGCTGGCAACGATACGATCTACGGCGGGGCTGGCAACGACACCATCGATGGTGACGACGGCGACGATCTGATTCAGGCCGGCATCGGCGACGACAGTGTCTACGGTGGCGCAGGCAACGACGTCATCGATGCCGAGGACGGCAATGACAATGTCACCGCTGCGCAGGGCAACGACCGTGTCCACGGTGGAGCCGGCAACGATTATCTGGAGGGCGGTGAGGGGGACGACGTCCTCGCGGGCGACGAGGGCAACGACATCCTGCTCGGCGATGCCGGCAACGACACCCTCGACGGTGGCGACGGCCAGAACCAGTATCGTTTCCGCCGGGGATTCGGCACCGATACCGTGCTGGTGAAACAGGGCAGCACCGATCTTCTGTATTTTCTCGATGGCATCACCGCGGACGAGCTGCGGTACGTCCGCGAGGGACAGGATCTGGTCGTCTCGCTCGAGAGCGGCGACAGCGTTCGCGTCGTCGGCTACTTCGCCGCCGCCACGGCGGTGCGGATCCAGACCGACGACCTTAAGGTGGTGACGCGTTCCCAGTTCGACACCGGCATCATGTATGGAACACCGATCCGTGGTGGCACCGACGCAGATACCTTGAATGGCACCAAGGACAACGAACGCCTATACGGCCTGCACGGCAACGACACGATCGACGGAGGTGACGGCAACGACCTCATCGAAGGCGGGGCTGGCGATGACACACTGACCGATGGACGCGGCGGCGACGTGCTGCTGGGCGGCGATGGCAACGACACCATCCATCTGGTAGCCGATGGCATGGCGGACGAGGACCTCGTAGACGGTGGAAGCGGTGACGATACCTATCACGTGGCCTTGGGATCCGGTTACGACGTGATCGGCCGACTCGATGCCGCCGATGCAGGGAGCGACGTGATCCACATGGTCGGGGTGAACTCCGACGCGGTCACTAATTTCCAGATCAGCGGAACCACGCTGGGCGTCATGATCGCCAGCGGCGGTTGGTCCAACGCCAGTGTTTCCAACGCGTTGATGCTGGAAGGCTTCCTTGCCAACAACAATCACCGCATCGTTTTTGCCGACGGCGTGGAGTTCACCGCCGCCAACTTCGAGGCACGCTGGTGGAGCGGCACCAGTGGCGACGACTTGCAAACCGGTACCTTCGCACCGGACTCCATGGATGGCGGTGCCGGCAACGACACCCTGTCCGGCATGGGCGGCAGCGACACGCTGCAGGGCGGGGACGGCGACGACATCCTGGATGGTGGTGAAGACAACGACACGTTGTACGACGGTGCGGGCGCGGACATCGTACGGGGAGGCGCGGGCAATGACCGGATCTATGCCAGCGTGGACAGTTCAATCGACCGCTTCGTTGGTGGCAGTGGCGACGACAGGTACTGCTACAACCATACGTTCTACTCGTCCACTTGGAGGACAACCGTCAACTCCAGCGAGATCGAGGAGCTGGAAAACGGTGGCATCGACACGATCTACTCTAATTACCACGACGTGATCCTGGGTGCGAACATCGAGAACGCCGTGATCACGCCTTCCAACTATTGGTGGCCGGGTGAGCCCAACCGCATTACCGGCA
This sequence comes from Xanthomonas fragariae, assembly GCF_017603965.1. NCBI lineage: Bacteria > Pseudomonadati > Pseudomonadota > Gammaproteobacteria > Lysobacterales > Lysobacteraceae > Xanthomonas > Xanthomonas fragariae. The sequence goes on from NZ_CP071955.1 coordinate 1,400,405, forward strand.
ATGCGCTGGACAATGTCATCCAGATAGTGCTGAACAGCACGTCAGACACGCAGGAATATATTCTCGACGGTGCCGGAGGCAAGGACACACTGATCGGTGGCTTTACGCGCGACACCTATATCGTCGACGGCCTGGACGATGTGATCGTCGAGAACGGATTTTCGGACAGCAGCGACACCGTGCAGGCGAGCATCGATTACTCGATCGAGGGCCGCGAAGAGCTTGAGAATCTGCGCCTGACCGGAAACGCCGTCCGCGGTACCGGCAACAGCGACAACAACATCATCGAAGGCCATCTGGTCGATGCGGTGAACCGGCTGGCTGGATTAGATGGCAACGACACCTACTTGATCACCCGGAAGGACCAAGTGATCGAACAGGCCGGCGGCGGCAACGATACGGTGGTCATCGCCGGCTGGGATGAGCTGACCTCGCAGGCGATGTGGGTCTCGGTGGCCGACTATGCGAATGTAGAGAATCTGCGTCTCTACAACATTGGAACTCAAGGTCCTAACGGCACCATCGCGCTGCGCGCCAACCTGCAGGGCGACCTTGGCGACAATGTGCTCACCGGCAACATGTATGCCAACGAGATCCGTGGTGGAGCCGGCAACGATGTCATCCGCGGAAACCATTTCCTGACAGAGTTCAACCTTGCTATCAGCAGCAACGAGGCCGATACGCTGTATGGCGAAGAGGGAGACGACACCATTCACGCGGCCTTGTACGGCGCCGACATCCACGGTGGCCGCGGCAACGACGTGCTGTACGGCACGGTCGGGTTCAACGGCGATGGCAGGACCTACGGCACGCGCGCAGGAAGCGACAACTTCTTTTATGAAGCCGGCGACGGTACCGACCGCATCATTTCCGTCAACGGAAGTCGCGATACTGATCGGGTGATCTTCGGTGAGGGCATCATCGCCGAACAGGCGACCTGGACCCGTGACGGGTTCGATCTGATCGTCCAGCTTGGCACCGCTGCCGACGATCGCTTGATTATCGAGGGTTATTGGCGCGAGGACTGGAACAATCCCGGCGAGCTGGTGCTGGTGCGGACCATCGACGAGTTCGTGTTCGCCGACGGCACCATTCGCCGTGGCGATCTTGCGCAACTGCAGATCACCAACGATCCGCCGGTGGCCAACTGGTTCCAGTACGATGTCAGCCCTCGCACAGGCCAGGCTTTCAGCTTGGCGCTTCCTGCCGGCAGCTTCGTCGACGATGCAGACGAAACGCTCACCTATGCGGTGGATGGGCCAGAATGGCTGCAGATCGATTCCGCCACCGGTACCATCAGCGGCACGCCGCCCTTGGGTTTGGAGTGGTTCGGCTTCAATCTGATCGCGACCGATCAACACGGCGCCTCAACCGCGATGTACCTGGAGTTGCGCACTGTCGCGGTGATCGAGGGAACCGCAGACGACGACAGTCTTGTCGGTACCTGGCAGCGTGAAGAACTGTTGGGGTTTGGCGGCAACGATCGCCTCGCCGGCAATGGCGGCGGCGATGTGCTGCGGGGTGGGGCTGGCGACGACACCTATGTCTTGGATAGTCAGGACATGACCACTATCGTCGAACTGGAGGGAGAAGGCACCGATACCGTCGAAAGCAGCCTGTCTGCCTATACCGCAGACGAGAATATCGAGCGCGTTGTATTGGTCGAGGGCAGCAGTGCCCAGGCAGCCTATGGACGCGACGGCCGTCAGACCCTGATTGGCAACAGCCAGAACAATACGCTGGATGGCGGCAGTGGTGCCGACGACATGCGTGGCGGCGCGGGCAACGATATCTATTATCTCGACGACGTCGGCGATACCGTGGTGGAGTTGTCAGCCCAGGGGACCGATACGGTCTACGCCATGGTGTCTGCCACGCTCTCAGCCAATGTCGAGAACGGTTATCTGGATGGACAAGGAAACCTGTCGCTGATCGGCAACGCATCGGCCAATCGGCTCTACGGCAGTAGCGGCCATAACGTGCTCGACGGTGGTCAGGGCAATGACATCATGGAAGGTTACGGCGGTGACGATAACTACTACGTCGATACCGATTCGGACCGGGTCACCGAGTCCGCCAACGCGGGCATCGATACCGTCGTGCGCTCCGCCGGTTCGCAGGTGCAGTTAGCCGGCAATGTCGAGAACCTGCGCTTGACCGGCAGTGGGCAAGCCACGGGCAACGCACTGGACAATCTCATCGAAGGCAGCGAAGCGGCCAATACCCTGCTTGGCCTTGCCGGTAACGACACGTTGAACGGACGCGGTGGTAACGACCAGCTGGCCGGTGGCGCCGGCAATGACCGGCTGATTGGCGGCGCCGGCGACGATACCTATGTCATCGATGGCAGCTCTGGCAGCGACATCATCAACAACACCGGTGGCGGCAACGACACCTTGCTGGTGAATGGCGTGGCCAGCAGCCGGCTGTCGTTCAAGCGCGACGGCAACGACCTCCTGGTGCACATCGATGGCGCTACGATCGCAGCGGCACGCGTCAGCGGCCACTTCCTGGGCGGTGATGCCGGCATGGATGTCGTGCAAGCCAGCAACGCACGCTATACCGCAACGCAGATCGCACAGCTGATCAACAGCAGCAGTCCCGACCGGACCATCAATGGCACCGCCTCCGGAGAGCAACTGACTGGCGGGACTGGCAGGGATCTGATCGACGGACTGGGCGGTAACGACACCTTGTTGGGCATGGGCGGCAACGATACCTTGCGAGGTGGCGCCGGCAACGACACATTGTCCGGTGGCAGCGGCAATGGCACCGGCAGCGGTGACGACACGTTGGAGGGTGGCGCTGGCAACGACACATTGCGCGGTGAGGATGGCGATGACCTCATGCTGGGCGGCGCCAACGACGATACCTATGTATTCGGCAGCGGCCGCGATGTGATTGACAATACCGGAGGCGGTATCGACCGTCTGCAATTCCAGGATGGACAACCGGTCAGCAACCTACGATTCACCCGCGATGGGGATGACCTGGTGATTGCATTGGCCAGCGGCGCTAATAGCAGTGTGCGTGTGACCAAGCACTTCCTTGGCGGCGATTTCGCGTTGGATGTCCTGCAGCCCGGCAGCGGCACCCAGTTGGATACCGCAGCGATCAATGCCCGTGTGTCCAGCAGTGACGGCGAGGCCAATCCGGCCGACTATGCGCGCGTGCTGACCGGTACCGCCGCGAACGATCAGCTGAGCGGCAATACAAGCAAGGAACTGCTCCGCGGCCTGGCCGGCAACGACACCCTATTTGGCATGCTCGGTGACGACCGCATCGAAGGCGGTGATGGCGATGATTTTCTGTGGGGTGGCAGCGGTTCTTTCGGCGGATCGGGCAACGACATGCTCTACGGTGGCGCGGGCAACGACACTCTCGTTGGCGAGGACGGCAACGACCTGTTGTTCGGTGGTACGGGTGACGATGTCTACACCTATCGTGAGGGCAATGGCGTGGACACCGTGAGTGTCGGTGGCGGCAGCGATTCCATCTTCATGACTGGTATCGAGCGGACGCGTTTGAGCTTCCACCGCAACGGCGACGACCTGATCGTGCGAGTGGACGGCGACGCCAATCAGCAGGTGAGCGTGCTCAAGCACTTCCTGGGCAGCGACAACGCTCTATGGATGATCCAGCCCGAAGATGGTGGGCACGGCATTTCAGCGGCGGAGTTCGAAACATTGCTGACACCGATGCAAGCTGGCAATACCACGGCATCGGCTAGCCGCACCTCAGGCAGTAATCGTTTGATGGCTTCTGTGTCGACCGAGATTGTGGCCGTTGACCACACCAAGGATCCGCTGGCCACCACTGCGTCCCGACGTCCGGTGCAGCGTGCGGTATTGGCTGAGGTCAATCAGTTGGTCGATGCAATGGGCGTGTTTCAAACCGGCGCTGCGAATCTCGACGTCGGCTTGGCGCCTGACGTAGAGGCTGGAATTCTGGGCGGAGCAAGATCTTGGGTGGCGCAAAATGCCAGTAGTCGTTATCAGATCCAATAATTGGGCTGGGTCGTCGATGGCATTTTGGGGGGGCAGCACGCGCATGCGTGCTGCCCCCCCCTCCTCGCAGTGAAGAAACGGTGTATGGCTTCTGGAAGCGCAGGTCCAGAAGTAGGTCGCAAAGTACGGCGCATGCCAGGCGCTGTACCAAGATGATCTCAGCGGAGATCAGTACCAGCCGCGGGCCTGTGATGGTGATGACCTTAACCGAGTTTGCTAAGGGGCCGATGCAGCGCAGTTTCCAAGGGAGAGGGTGGATACGGTGATGGGAGGGGGCGGTGGTGGCGCCGGCACATGTCCTTGATGGCAATGCCGGCCTCCGCTTCGCGCAGTAAGCGGACGATCTGCTCTTCGGTAAAACGCTTCTTCACGTCCAATCTCCTTGGAGTAGGGAATTGGACTCCAAACTGAGGTGCTACTCAAAATTGGGGGGGCGTCGAGTGGGTGAAAGATCATTTTCACCCTGCGCTGCGTTGGCGCAGCGTCCTGCCGGCACTCATATAGCTTCCGCTAGCTCCTTGCTTTCAGGGGATGCGTCACGTGTCTCAGACGCTGCGACAGCGCTGCCGATACTCTGGGCTATGGACAGAGCCAAGCTGCGTATCCACCTCGAACACTTAGATGCAGCAGTGCGAGCACTACGGGCGTCGAGTCCGGATCGCCGCCACTTCTTGCGGGCGTTCGCGGATATGGTTCGGGTCATCGAGGCGAAGGCACTTAGAGCGGCTAACAAAACCCAGGAAGAAGCCGTAAGCAGATGATGGAGCATGCAAGCGAGAGCAACGCCAAGTGGAGATCGATGCGGCGTTCAAAGCGGATGCGCAGTTTGCCCATGCCTGCGAACCAGGCATGCGTGCGCTCGACGACCCAGCGATGACGGCCCAACCGGTCGTTGCGCTCGATTCCCTTGCGTGCGATCCGCGCAATGATGCCGCGCTGCTTGAGGAAGGCGCGACAGCGGTCGATGTCGTAAGCCTTGTCGGCGTGCAATTTGTCTGGCCAACGTCGCGGGCGCCCTGGTTTGCCACCAATTGGCGGCAAGGCGTCGATCAACTCCTCGAACACGACCGAGTCGTGCCGATTGGCGCCGGTGACGCACACTGCCAAGGGCACGCCGTTGCGGTCCACGATCAGATGCCGTTTGCTGCCGAGTTTGCCGCGATCGGTCGGGTTTGGCCCGGTGTAGGCGCCCCCCGGGGGGAGGCCACACTGGCGGCGTCCAGACTGGCTCGGCTCAGATCCAGCCTCTGGGCGCGACGCAGCTCGGTCAGCAACACCTGATGCAGACGATGCCACACACCGGCGGCTTGCCAATCACGCAACCGGCGCCAGCAGGTCATGCCGCTGCCATAGCCCAGTTCCACAGGCAGGTCTTCCCATGGCATGCCCGTGCGCAAGACATAGACGATGCCGTTGAGGGCTTGCTGATCACTGATGCGCGGCCGTCCACCTTTGGGCGAACGCTTCACTTGGGGAATCAGCGGCTCGATGCGCTTCCACAGCGCAATGGGGATCTCTTTGCGACGTGTCATGTCCGCAATTTTGCCACCGGCGAGACAAGATTCAAGGGGTTTTGTTAGACGCTCTTAGTTCGAACAATGCCAAGTTGGTTGAGCGTCGGGTTGACGAGATCCTGGCCTGGCATGGCCTCAAAGGCACGGACGAACAAAGCTGAGGTAGCGTCGATTACCGCCAGCATCCCGCTCGAGCAGTGAAACCGCCGGTGCAACTATGTCCATAAAGGCTACCGCTCAGCGAAACCTGAGCAGCTCTACTTAGAAGGAGCCATGCCTCACGGAACGCTATTGGTCGATCAAAATATTTTCAAACCCATACTACCTAAACGAAGCAGTACGCAACTGCTTCGCGTCCGGCGCTCCGCATTGCAGTGCCAGCTTAGGATGCACGTAATGATGAAGAGCAAGGTCGAGTTGATCTACTGCATCATGGTGGTGGCCACAGCCGTCATGGCGGGCATCGTCAAATGCACGGTGGCGGCTACCTGCCCTAACTGTAGTGAACCGCCCCGGGATTTCGGGAGGCTGTTTGGTTTGAGTCACGCCGCTTTGGCGTAACCGGCCTGTTGTCGATAGTAAGCCTCTTCGGCTTCCGCTGGCGGAATGTTCCCGATCGACCCCAGCAAGCGTTTGTGGTTGTACCAGTCCACCCAATCCAGCGTGGCCAGTTCCACATCCTGGCGGTTGCGCCACGCGCGCCGGTGGATCACCTCGGCCTTGTACAACCCGTTGATCGTCTCGGCCAACGCGTTGTCATAGCTATCGCCCACGCTGCCCACCGACGGCTCGATCCCGGCGTCGGCCAGCCGCTCGGTGTAGCGGATCGACACATACTGCACGCCGCGGTCGGAGTGGTGGATCAGGCCGCCTTCGGTTGGACGACGCGCATGCAGCGCCTGCTCCAGCGCGTCCAGCACGAAGTCCGTGTGCGCCGTCTGCGACACCTTCCAGCCCACGATCCGCCGTGCGTACACGTCGATCACGAAGGCCACGTACACGAACCCGGCCCAGGTCGAGACATACGTGAAGTCGCTGACCCACAGTCGGTTCGGCGACGGCGCATGGAACTGTCGGTTCACCTTGTCCAGCGGGCACGGCCGCTTGTCGCTGATCGTGGTCTTGACCACCTTCCCGCGTACCACGCCGCGCAGGCCAAGTGCGCCCATCAGTCGCTCCACCGTGCAGCGGGCCACCGCATAGCCCTCGCGCTTGAGCTGCCGCCAGACCTTGCGCACGCCGTACACCTGTCGGTTCTGCTCCCATACCCGCCGGATCTGCGGGCGCAGCGCCTGGTCCTTCCACCAGCGGTTCGGGCGCAAGTTCGCGTCCGCTTCCCGCTGCGCGTGGCGGTAATACGTCGACGGGGCAACCTGCAGCACCTTGCAGATTGGCTCGACCCCGTGAACATCGCAATGTTCGGTCACGAACGTGGTCAGGGCTTGAAGCGGCGGTCGAGCTCCGCCTGGGCAAAATACGCGCTGGCCTTGCGCAGGATCTCGTTGGCTTGCCTCAGCTCGCGCACTTCGCGTTCCAGCGCTTTCATCCGCGTCCGCTCGTCCGTCGTCAGCCCCTGACGCTTGCCGGCATCACGCTCGGCCTGACGCACCCAGTTGCACAGCGTCTGCGACGAACAGCCAATCTTCCCGGCAATCGATTCGATCGCCGCCCACTGCGAGCCGTACTCGCCCTGATGCTCCCGCACCAGCCGAACCGCGCGCTCTCGCACTTCCGGTGAATATTTCGTCTTGCTCATCGCCCCATCTTCTCAAGAGTTGGAGCCTCCCGAAATCCCGGGGCGGTTCATGGTTCAACTGGCGACCTGTCGCCTGTAGAGTTCGAGCGGCGCTACGCGCAACGAGGGTCTTGAGTGTCTACGGAACCCTGGGCGTATCAGCGCGGCGCGGCCGGGCTCTCCCAGGCGTCCTTGATCTGCAGGATCTGCGGTAATGCTTGGCGGAAATGCTGCACTAGGCGTGGTTCCAGCTGCTTGCCGGACATGCTGTCGAGCTTGCGCATGGCGTCTTCCACCGTCCACGCTGACTTCGATGCGCGCCGCCCGCACAGTGCATCGAACACATCGGCCACCGCGACGATGCGCGCTGACTCGGGGATGGCGTCGCCGACCAATCCCTTCGGATAGCCGCTGCCGTCCCAGCATTCGTGGTGATGCAGTGCGATTTCCGCGGCAAGTTGGAAGACCGGTCCGCGTCCGTGGCGCAGCAGGTCGTGGCCGACCTGGGGGTGCTGGCGCACCACAGAGCGTTCGTGTTCGTCCAGCGAATCGGGCTTTTGCAAAATGCTGCCGGGCACTGCAATTTTGCCGGCGTCGTGCAAGGGTGCGGCGTCTTGCAGGGTTTGAGCCTGCTGCGGCGACCAACCTACCGCCTCGGCCAGGATGCGTGCATACACGGCCATGCGCCAGATATGCGCGCCGGTGTCGGCGTCTTGACCTTGGCCGGCGGTACCGAGCAGATGGATCGCGTCGCGGTATTGCTGCGCCAGGCGCGCGTTTTCGGCCAGCTTCAACTGGGTGGCGATACGCGCCTTGAGCAGCGCAGGCGAATAGGGCTTGTTCACATAATCGGCCGCGCCCGCTTCCAGCCCGGCGCGTTCGTCGTGCTCGCTGTTGCGCGAGGTCACGAACAAGATCGGGATGGCATTGCTGGACGGCTGCTGTTTGAGCGTGCGCGCCACCGCGTAGCCGTCCATGTCCGGCAATTCGACATCCAGCAGGATCAGTGCCGGCGTGTGGCGCGTCACTGCGTCCAGCGCTTCACCACCGGATTTGGCGAACACCAGCGCGAAATCGTCGCGCAGCAGCTGGCGCAGGGTCGCCAGATTGCTGGATTCGTCGTCGACACAGAGCAGGGGACGGGGGGGCATGGGTCGATCCTTGCCAATCGGCTCGGGGAGCGCGGTCAGCGGGGGTGAGTGGCTTGCCAGTCTCGTAGCGAGGCTTCGGCGCGACGGAAGTCGAAATCTTCGATTGCGCGTTGCAGTGCTTCCTGCAAGTTGCGCGATAAACGGGGCGCGCAGATCAGCAGCGCTTGGTCGATCTTGTCGGCATCGTCGCTGGCGAGGGCCGCTTCGAGAATCTGCAGGCTGTCGGCGTCCAGCGCGATGCCATCGTCATCGGTTGCCTGGTCACTGTCGCTGCTGTGCACAAACGCGTGGATTGCCTCGGCGGTGCGCTGCATGGTGTCCTTCAGCGCAATCAACGAGCTGGTGATGTCCTGGCCTTCGTCGATACGTGTTTCCAGATCGCCGGCCGCACCAGCCAGCGCCGGTAGCGCCAGCGTGCCGGCGCCACCACGCAGCTTATGCGCCATGGCGCCGATGGCCGATAGTTCGTTATTGCGTAGATGCTCGGCCGCCACCTCGGCCGGGTCCGGATTGTCGCGCAGCAACTTGAGCAGATAACGCGCGTAAGGCTCGCGTTCGCGCCACAGGCTGCGCGCACGTGTGGCATCCAGAAGTTCCGGATCGCTGTGCTCCCACTCCGGGCCGGCGTATCCCTCGGTCTCGTGGGGGAGCGACGGAATACGCCGCATGCCGGGCTGCAAAAAGTGGCGAATGACGCTCACCAGTTCCTCGACGTTGAATGGCTTGGCGATAAAACCATTCATGCCGGCTTCCAGCGCTTTTTCTTGCTGCGGCCGGAACGCACCGGCGGTCAACGCGATCACCGGAAGGCTGGCCAGGGCAGGGATCTGCCGCAGACGGCGCGTGGCCTCGTAACCATCCACCACCGGCATTTGTACGTCCATCAACACCAAATGGAACAGGTCCGGCGCGCGTTTTAGCGTGCTGACCGCCTGTTCGCCATCGTGCGCGACGGTGACCATGGCACCTTCGCCTTCGAGAATGCGCTGTGCTACTTCGCAGTTGATCTCGCTGTCGTCGACCAACAGCAGATGCGCGCCTTCCAGGCGACGCGCGACAAAGGTGGGCGTGGCCAGTCGCGCGCCGTGGCGCTCGTCGACCAGTTGTTCGACCAGGCGATGCAACGCGGCGCTGGTCACCGGCTTGGTCATCACCGCATCCAGATCCTGTTGCTCGGGATGCTGTTCCAGCAGGCGGCGCTCGTAGGCAGTGACCATCACGATCACCGGATGCGGCCCCGGTACGGCACGTGCGCGGATCTGGCGCGCAATCGCCACGCCGTCGATGTCCGGCATGCGCCAGTCGAGCAGGAAGATGTCGTAGGGCTGGCTGGCCTGTTCGATCGCCTGCAACGCGGCCTGGCCGCTGGCCACTGCATCCACGCGCCAGCCGAGTTCGGTGGCGATCCTCACCAAGTTGTGGAGCGCGGCATCGTGGTCGTCGGCAATCAGCACACGTGGCATCGCTTCGGGCGGCAGCGCGGGCAGGTCGCGTTGTGCCTGCGGCGGCGCGGATTTTTCCAGCGTCACTACAAAATAGAACTCGCTGCCGCGGCCGGGCACGCTTTCCACTTCCAGCTCGCCGCCCATCAATTCGATCAGGCGCCGGCTGATGGTCAAGCCCAATCCGCTGCCGCCGTAGCGCCGGCTGGTGGAGGTATCGGCCTGAAGAAACGGCGAGAAGATCAAGCTCTGCTTTTCCTTGGAGATGCCGATGCCGGTGTCGCGCACCGAGAACAGCAGCTTGAGTTTGTTGGTATCGCCACTGGGGAAACGCCGCACCGACACCACCACTTCGCCTTGCTCGGTGAATTTGATCGCGTTGCCGACCAGGTTGACCAGCACCTGATTGATGCGCAGCGCATCGCCAAGCAGCCAGCGGCTATCGCGCGGCAACGGTTCGACGATCATCTCCACCGGCTTGGCGCTGAGCGAGGAACGCATCAGGTCGGCGATGTTGTCGAACAGTTGATTGAGATCGAACGGTGCACGTTCCAGATCGATGCGGCCAGCTTCGATCTTGGAGAAGTCCAGGATGTCGTTGATGATTTCCAGCAGCGTGCGCGCGGAGCGATCGATCTTGGTGACCATATCCTGGGCGGCGCCGGGCAGTTCGCTACGCTGAAGTAGATACAACATGCCCAGGATGGCGTTCATCGGCGTGCGGATCTCGTGGCTCATATTGGCCAGGAAATCGGACTTGGACTGGTTGGCGCTCTTTGCCGCATCCATCGCCAGACGCAGCTGTTTTTCGTGCAGCTTCTGCTCGGTGAGATCCACTGCCATGCCCAGGTAGCCGATTACCTGGTCGTGATCGTCGCGCAAGGTGCTCAAGGTCAGCAGTACCGGCAGGCGGCGACCGTCCTGGCTGACATACGTCCACTCGCTGGTGTCGCTGCGGCCCAGGCTGGTCAGCGCGGCGACCGCTTCCAACGTATGTGCCACCGGCGTGCCGGTCTGGTCGGAGAGCATATGCGCGCGCTTTTGCAATTCTTCCGGTTCGACAAACTGGCTGGCCTTGCGCCGGCCAATGACGTCTTGGGCGTTGTAGCCCAGCAGTTTTTCTGCAGCGGGATTGAACAGTGTGACAAAGCCGCTGGAGTCGGTGGCGATGATGGCGTAACCGGCATGCGCCAGAATCGCGCGCTGCAGCACCGAAAACTTCACCAGCTCGCTGGTGCGTTCGGCCACCTGGTGTTCGAGTGAGGCGTTGAGATCGATGATGCGCTGATGCGAGTGCAGGCGCTCGGAGATGTCGCGGAAGAAATGCGAGTGCCCGCTAAGCGTGCCTTCGCGTTCGATGATCGGCGCTTTGCTGGCCAGCACGTAGACCTGGTGGCCATTGCGATGACGCATGCTCTGCGCGGCAGCCACAGCCGCCGGACGCGCATCGTCGGCGTTGTCGATCTCCGGCACTGCATACGGTTGCGGCCAGAGCAGCGTCGTCAGGTCCTGGCCGATCGCTTCCTCGGACGTGTAACCGAACATTGCCTCGGCAGCCGGGTTCCAATGTGTGATGCGCCCGTCCGGGGTTTCGGCAACGATCGCCTCGCTGGAATGGCTGACCAGTGCGGCCAGTTCCATCTGCTTGCGCAGCACTTCTTCGCGGCGCAGTCCGTTACTGAAATACAGCACCAGCAAAGCGGCAAACAGCACCGATAAGGCCATCACCAATCCGCCGATCAGCCAGGGCGAAGTTTGATTGAGCGAGGCGACGAAGCTGGCGGTGGGGTGGGCGGTGATGACCCAGGTACGGCCGTAGATCCGCAACAACCGCACCACCGGAGGACGCCGTGCACTGTCGCTTGCCGGGATGCCGCTACGATAGAAATTGTGGGTCGGCTCGTTGCGGTCGGACAGATCCAGCGCCACATCATTGCGATCGCCCAGCGCGCTGTGCACCATCTGCTCGACGCTGAAAGGCGCATATACCCAGCCGGTGGTGGCGACCATGTGCTGTTGCGGCGTCTGCAGCGGCATACCTTCGCGGTAGACCGCCAGCAACACCAGAAAGCCGGTCTCGCTGGGAACGCGGTAGCTAGACAGCGAGATCGGCGAGGTCATGATCGGCTCGCCGCTACGTGAGGCCTGCAAGGCCGCAGCACGACGTCGGGGTTCGGAGGCGATATCCAGACCGAGCGGGTGGTTGCCCGAAGATTCCGGCTCGAAATACAACACAATGTAGCGCTCGCCATCCCACGGCGCCAACGCACGCCGATGGATGTCCGGCGCGCCGTCGGCACGCGCGGCCTTCAGAAACTCGGCTTCGTCGGCGGGTGCGACACGATGGATATAGCCGTAACCCAGCACCCCGGGAAACTCGCGCGGATAATCCCGCGAGCGACTGTACAAGGTGAAGCGCTCTCGACTGATGACCCCACTGCCGGCACCGATCACTGCACCGCGTGCGCCGCGCAAGCCGTGCTCGAACGTATACATGCGCTCGCTGATATTACGCGCCAGAGTGAGCACGACATGTTGAAAACGTTGCTCGCGCTCGAGCTCGTTATGCCGCTGCAGCGAAACCCCGGTGACGATGGCGGCAATCAAGCCTGCGGTCAGGATCAGCAGTGCGCCAACAAACGCCCGGCGCCCATACTTCCTGCGCAGATCCCAGCTGCCATTCGGCATGTTCGATCCTTTGCCTTGCCTGTTGCGTGCCCAGTGCCTTGGCCGACAGCAATGTCGGCCTCGTGGTACCGCTCGACGATGATCTGGATGTGCGCAGCTTCCCCTATGCCTGCACACTAACCCGGTATGCGATCAACGTCTTCAGTGAATCAGAACGAGAGCCAGATCGACAGTGCGTGAAGAACAAGGCCAATCAATCCACCGACCAACGTTCCATTGAAGCGAATGTATTGCAGATCGCGTCCGACACCCAATTCCAATTGTTCGACGAGGTGACGTTCGTCCCAACTTTTCATCGTCGATGCAATGTGTTTGGTCACCGATGCACGCAATCGTGCAGTGAGTTTGTCTGCGGCCTGCAACATATGCTGGTTAAGTGCTTCACGTAGCGACGGATCCTGCGACAAGGCCTGACCGAGCGATTGCATGGAGCGCTCCATGTGCGCGGCCATCGACGATTGTTCGCGCGCCAGGTCATTGCGCAGTGCGTCGCGAATCTCGCCCCACAGTCCTTGCACATACTCCTGCAGTGCCGGATGTTCGATCGCGCGTTGCTTGAGCTCTTCCACGCGCACGGCCATTTCCGGTTCGTCGCGCAGGCGCGCGATGTAGCGCTGCAACCACGCTTCATAGTCGAGCCTGATCGGATGCTCGGGCGTTTTAAGGATGTCCTGCAGCTCTTCGATCGCAGCGCGCGCCATGCGATCGGCCAGGCTGTCGCCGATCTCTTCGATCGGCTTGACCCAGTTCACCGTGCCGACCAACTTGGGCCACTCGCGCCGCGCGTAACGTACGATCAGCGCAGAGGCGCGCGTCTTGACCTGTTCCTGGTCCAGCCATTCGCCCAGGCGCAGCAACACTTCGTCCAGCAGTTTCTGATGGCGCCCGTCAGTGGTGAGTAACGCCATGACATCGCCGATGGTGGCGGCAGCATTCCATTTGCGCAGACGGTCGACCACGAAGCCCTGAATGGCGCGCCGCACCGCAGCTTCGTCCAGCAGCTCCAGTGCCTGCAACATCCAGCTGCGTGCCATCTGTGCGAGCATGCGCGCCTGCTCGGGCTTTGCCAGCCATTCGCCCAAGCGGCTGGCTGGATCGAAGATGCGCAGCTTTTCCATCAGTGAAGCCGGCGCCAGGAACTGGTCACGCACGAACACGGCCAGGCCATCGGCAAGACGGTCCTTGCCACGTGGCAGGATCGCGGTATGCGGAATCGGCAAGCCCATCGGCCGGCGGAACAGCGCCACGACCGCAAACCAGTCGGCCAGTGCGCCGACCGTGGCCGCCTCGCAGAAGGCCGACACCCATGCCCACACGCCTTGTTCACCCATCAGGTGACTGACGACAAAGCCGGAGAACATGGCCAGCAGCAGAGCGACCGCCAACCGCTTCATGCGCTGCAGCTGGGCGCGACGGGGATCGATGGGACTGGGAGTGCTAACGCTTGGTTCCATGCGCTAAGTGTACCTAGTCGCGTGCGGGCGGTATGTCCACGGCAGCGCGTTGCGCTGCGGGCAATACCCAACGCAAGCATGCTGTTGCCTCGCAGGAGCGCCTGTGGCGCGATGGGACGACCGAGTAGGTCAGGTGCGCTCCTACGAGCAGCTGCGTTGCTTGCGCCAGGCAGGCGATCGGTCGTGCCTAGCTGCGCAAACGCTCCAACTGCGATTGCAGTGCGGCGACGTTGGATTGCAGTGCAGCGTTTTCATCTTCCAGCTCGGTGATGCGGCGCTGCAGGGCTTTCACGTCACCGCGTTCGGCTTGGCCACCGTCGGCCTAGTCCGGCTTGTCAGCGCCTCGTGCTCGTCGGGCGTCAGCGGGTCCATGCAGGCTTTGAGTTCTTCATTTGACAACGATGTTCATGCGGAAACTGCGGGGCGGGCATTGTAGTGAGCCACTCTTAAATCCTGTCCGCTTCGGCGCGCATGCCGTTTGCGATGCGGTGTCGTCGGAGCCAAGCGGCGGTTCGGCTAGACTGGCGCCGGAACGTTCCATTGCGTTGCGCGAGGATGATGTTGGTATGGCAGACCCGTTCGATCAGGCAGTTCTCGACTATTGGCACAGCGTCGAATTCTTCAACGTCTACGATCTCGACGAACAATTGGAGGAAGCCCGCAAAAGAGGGCCTGTGCATCTGCTTGGACCGGAACAAATGGTTGACGGCACGTGGCAATCGGCGAGCGATGCGCCACGGCTGCTGTATCTGCTGCCTTTCCGCGCGACGGAAGCAACCCGGATTGTCGCAGCACAGCTTTCGGGGCCGGCATCGTCGTCCATTGCCCATGCACGCGATAGTGAACTGTCTGCGGATGGCTTCACATGCTTTGCGAAACTCAAGCTCAGTGCCGATGGGCGTCCGGACGTTGACAGAATCAGCTTTTCTGCATTGCCATGGGCCATGGGCCAGTTGCAGGCAGGGTCGCTGGATCGTCTGTCGATGGCTCAGTTCGAGGCCGACGCTGGCGCGCTTTCGTTCGAGCTGAAGCAGGCGCTCTGTGCCGACACGGCGGTATTCGATGCGGCTGCGCTGTCGGCGTTGGTGGAGCGGCTGGTGCAGTGGGCGGGCTACCGGCCGCCCGCCGACAGAGCATGGGCGTGGATGGAGGTGTTGCAGAAGCCGGCCCCGCCGGCCTCGTCCGCATCTCAGGCCGACTCCGCCGCTAACGACGAAGAGGCCTCGGGCGAAGACGAAGGCAAGGATCTGCCGATACTCAACAGTTTCTTCGTCCACGACCTCAATCAAGCCATGCAGGCGCTCAGGCAACCGGCGCCGCCGCGTGCATTGCAGGCCTATCTGGCCGATACCGATGTGCAAAAGCTGGATCTGGACAGTCCACAGGGGCAGTCGCACGTTCTGGAAACGCTGCGGCCGGGCAATGCCATCGGCGGCCGTTGGCCATCGCTGCCTGGCCAATGCCAGTCGCTGATGCAGCAGTTCGCCTTGAACAAAATGAAGGCGCTCGAACCCGGCCAGATTCTGGCGGTCAACGGGCCGCCGGGAACCGGCAAGACTACGTTGCTGCGCGATCTGGTCGCGCATTTGGTGGTGGAGCGCGCCGGTGTGCTGGCAGGGCTGAGCAATGCCCGGCAGGGATTGTCGACCGAGACGTTGGAGATGGATGTGTTGGGTAAGCGCGCGTACAAACTGGCGCCCGCGTTGACCGGCTATGAAATCGTGGTCGCCTCCACCAACAACGGCGCGGTCGAGAATCTATCGTTGGAGCTGCCGCAATGCAGCGGCATCGATCCGGCGTTGCGCGATTCCTTGCGCTATTTTCAGCCGGTTGCCACCAAATATGCCGGCAGTCATGCCAGCAAGTGCTGGAAGGTTCCGCAGCCGCCGGTGTGGGGCCTGATTTCCGCTGCGCTGGGCAAAAAAGCCAACTGCACGCGCTTCGAGGATATTTTCAATTACCGCTCGGTCAAGCCTGAGGAACGCCCGGAAAAGTATCTAGCAAAAGCCAAGGTAGACCATGCTGCCTGGGAGAAAGCCGATGCCCAGACCTATTGGCGCTACCGCGAAACGCTCAGTGCGCCAACGAGCTTCAAGACTGCGCAAGAGACATTCATCGAGGCGCGGGCTGCATATGAAAAAGAACATGCAGCGCTCGTGCGACTGGAAGCGGCACTGCGTCAGGTGCATGCCGACTGGGAGCGCGTGCGCGTCTTGTGCGACGGTCTGCCACGGTTCGATTCACTGCACTTGACCGAACTCGCAGCAGCGGCAGGCGGTCTGGCGCAACGCGCGCAGGAAGACGCAGACAGTCTTGAGCGCCGCATGCCGCCGAAATGGTTGCGCTGGTTGTTGCAGGTCTTCAACGCCAAGCGCTACCGGCAGTGGTGCGCGTATTGCGATCTTGCGGTGGCGCTGCGCCGGCTTGCGCAGGACACCGAAGTAGTGGCGCAGCAATGCGCAGCTGCCGATGTGGCGATCTGGGATGGCAATGCCCTGGACAGTCATGCCAATCAGGCCAACGCGTTCTGGCAAGGGCCGCGCCTGAATCGGTCGCGCAATGCACTGTTCGCTGCTGCCATGGCCTTGCATGAAGCGTTCTTCCTGGAGGCGCAGCCGAACATCGCCTCCGCGATTTCCAATTTTCCGTCACACCCGGCCGCATCCGGCAACGATGCAAAGGCGCTGTGGCAATGGTTGTTCATGCTGACACCGGTGGTGTCGACCACGTTTGCCTCGGTGCGTCGCCAGTTCGCCGGCATCGGCAGCGAAGACCTGGGCTGGCTGATCGTCGATGAGGCAGGCCAGGCGCCACCGCAGGCTGCGGTGGGCGCCATCATGCGGTCGCAGCGTGTGGTGGTGGTGGGCGATCCGCTGCAAATTCCGCCAGTGGTGACCCACGGCACGCGTTTGTTGCAGGTGCTTGGCGATCATTGGCTCAAGCAGCGGCATGCGCGGTATGCGATGGACAAACATTCGGTGCAGACCTTGGCCGATCGAGGCTATGCCTTTGGCGTACGCCATCCCAACAGTCCGGAGAGTTTCATCGGCGTGCCGTTGGTGATGCATCGTCGCTGCGACGCGCCGATGTTCGGGATCGCCAATCAGATCGCCTATGCCAATCGGATGAAGCATGCCAAGAACGGCGGTGCCGCCGTCCATCCGACGTTGGGGCCGAGCAGTTGGTGGCATGTCGATGCAATGAGCGAGGACGGCAGCAAATTCGTGCCTGCGCAGGCGCAACGATTGTTCGCTGCGCTGGTGGATCTGTACATCAGTCAGGCGACCACGCGCGATCGGCGCATACCGGATGTCTTCGTGATTACACCATTTCGGGAGGTCAAGCGAGGCTTGTGCGCGCTGCTCTGCGAGCGGGCCAACTGGGTCCAGGCGCTTGCCGGCAGATCGCTGCCGGTGCCGACGAAGGCAAATCTGGAGCAGCTGGCCTCTAACATCGGCACTGTGCACACGTTCCAGGGCAAGGAGCGCGACATCGTGTTCTTCGTGCTCGGCTGCGATTCAAGCCATTCCGGTGCGATCGATTGGGTCAGCAACGAGCCCAATATCCTCAATGTCGCAGTCACCCGGGCCAAGCAACATTTGTATGTGATCGGCGATCGCAAGCTTTGGGGCAATAAACGCTATTTCGATACCGCACTGGCCCTGTTGAAGGACTTCCATGCTGGGTGTGCCGCTTGATTGCGGCATGCTGCACAGCAGGATCTGTTCGTAATCAAGTCGCTGCAATCGGAGCAGATTCAAACGGTGCTGCGCAGGATGGTGCTCAGCGTCTGGACCATCTGCCCGATCTGTTCGGGGGTGACGATCAGCGGGGGCGACAGCGCGATGACATCGCCAGTGATGCGCACCAGCAGGCCGCCGTCGTGGAAGCAGCGCTCGAACACCTCGTAGCCGCGTGCACCGGGTGCGCCGTCGCGTGGGGCCAGTTCGATCGCACCGATCAGGCCGATGTTGCGGATGTCGATGACGTGCGGCAGGCCGCGCAGGCTGTGCAGCGCATCTTCCCACTGCGGGCCGAGCGAGATCGCGCGCGCGAACAGATCCTCTTCGGCATAGGTGTCCAGCGCGGCGATCGCCGCAGCGCAGGCCAGCGGGTGACCGGAATAGGTGTAGCCGTGGAATAGCTCGATTGCGTTCTGCGGCCCGTGCATGAAGGCATCGTGGATCGCATCGGCCACCAGCACCGCGCCCATCGGCACGGTGCCGCTGGTCAGCCCCTTGGCGGCGGTGATCAGGTCCGGCGTGACGCCGAAACGCTGCGCGGCGAAGGCCTCGCCAACCCGGCCGAAACCGGTGATCACCTCATCGAACACCAGTACGATGCCGTGGCGGTCGCAGATGGCGCGTAGCCGCTGCAAATAACCCTCCGGCGGCAGGATCACCCCGGCCGAGCCAGACACCGGTTCGACGAACACCGCCGCGATGGTGGACGCATCGTGCAGGGTGATCAGCCGTTCCAGATCCTCGGCCAGTTCCGCGCCATGGGTGGGCAGGCCGCGTGAGTAGGCATTGCGTTCGATATCCAGGGTGTGGCGCAGATGGTCGGTGCCGGCCAGCAACGGGCCGAACCACTTGCGGTTGTTGGGCAGCCCGCCGATCGACATGCCGCCAAATCCTACTCCGTGATAGGCCTTCTCACGGCCGATGAAGCGGGTGCGTTGCACCTCGCCGCGCAAACGGTGATAGGCGAGCACGATCTTCATCGCGCTATCCACCGCCTCCGAGCCGGAGTTGGTGAAGAACACATGGCCCAGATCGGGTGGTGCGATCGCGGCCAGCCGCTGCGCCAGCACGAACGGCAACGGTGAGCCCATCTGGAAGGTCGGGGCGAAATCCAGCGTGCCGGCCTGCGCGCGGATCGCCGCCACGATGCGTTCGCGGGCATGCCCGGCGTTGCAGCACCATAGCCCGGCGGTGCCATCCAGAATCTGGCGGCCGTCGACATCGCGGTAGTACATGCCGGCGGCCGAGGCCAGCAGGCGAGGGCGCGCCTTGAACTGGCGGTTGGCGGTAAATGGCATCCAGAACGCATCCAATTGCGCAGGTGTCTGCAGCGCGTGCGCGTCATCGTTGGGAAGGTGGTCGTGCATTGCAGACTCCATCGCTTGGGATGGCCCGACTGTACGGCAGCCGTCGTGTCGGCTGTCACCCCGGTGGACGCCGATTGCAGATGCCGGTTTCGAGACGTGTCTGGCGGGGTATGCGAGAACCCGTCAATGCGTCGCAGCGTCGGCCGCTAACCTCAAGGAACGTTTGTGTAACGTGGGCTGTGGCGGTGCGTGCAACGCTGCGAAGCGGTGCCGAGCATTGCAAAGATGCGGGGATCGCCGATGATGCGCCAGACCGCTGCCGGTCGGGTCTTGTAGTCGCCGCTGCCGACGCGCAACACCTCGTTCGATCGCAGCCGTCAATCGTATCTGGAGCGGCTGACAGCCCGTTGCCAGCGCCCGTGGGGCGATCGCGCAGCCGGGGTGTCAGTTGCGATTATCGAAGTTTATTTTAGAGCGGCCAACAAAACTGCTGCGCCGCCAGGCGGGCGCGGCCGGTGCTCGGAATCGGCGTGTACCACGCGTACACTGCGATTCCTCCGCGCCGTCCGCACTTACCTGACGACTGCTCGCTACGTTTTGTTAGTCGCTCTTAAGTTTTTTGGGGAATCGCGAATGACGCAAGGGTCCACTGTGGCGACAGCCAACGGCACAGACGCCGGTCTGCTGTCCAAGGAGCGCATCATCGCGCGGCCGGGGTTCAATCGGTGGTTGATTCCGCCGGCAGCGCTGGCGATCCACCTGTGTATCGGCATGGCCTATGGCTTCAGCGTGTTCTGGCTGCCGTTGTCCAAGGCGCTGGGCATCACCAAGGCGATTGCCTGCCCGGTCGATATGGGTTTGTTCGCGCGCATGGTCGCTACCACTTGCGACTGGAAGATCAGCGAGTTGCAGTGGATGTACACGCTGTTCTTCGTGCTGCTTGGCTGCTCGGCGGCGATCTGGGGCGGTTGGTTGGAACGTGCCGGCCCGCGCAAGGCCGGTGTGGTTTCGGCGATGTGCTGGTGCGGCGGTCTGGTGATTTCGGCGGCAGGCATCCACTTCCATCAGATCTGGATGCTGTGGCTGGGCTCGGGCGTGATCGGCGGCATTGGCCTGGGCCTGGGCTACATCTCGCCGGTGTCCACGTTGATCAAGTGGTTCCCCGACCGTCGCGGCATGGCGACCGGCATGGCGATCATGGGCTTCGGTGGCGGCGCGATGATCGGTAGCCCTTTGGCCGATGCGCTGATGCGCCACTTCGCTACGCCGAGCTCGGTGGGCGTGATGGAAACCTTTCTGGTCATGGCGGCGCTGTATTTGGTTTTCATGATGGCCGGCGCGTTCGGTTATCGCGTGCCGCCAAGTGGTTGGACGCCGGCTGGCTGGACCGCGCCGGTGGCCAGTGGCAACGCAATGATCACCGCCAACCATGTGCATGCGAGCAAGGTCTGGGGCATTCCGCAGTTCTGGTTGCTGTGGGGCGTGCTGTGCTTGAACGTCTCGGCCGGTATCGGCGTGATCGGCATGTCCTCACCGATGTTGCAGGAAGTGTTCGGTGGCCGTTTGATCGGTGTGGATGTGGGCTTCGGTAGCCTGGATCCGACCCAGCTGGCCAGCATCGCGGCGATTGCGGCCGGCTTCACCGGCCTGCTCAGCCTGTTCAACATCGGTGGCCGCTTCTTGTGGGCCAGCATCTCCGACAAGCTCGGTCGCAAGAACACCTACACGCTGTTTTTTATGCTCGGCATCTGCCTGTACGCAGCGGCGCCGTCGACTGGTGGCGTGGGCGGCATTGCGCTGTTCGCGTGCATCTTCTGCATCATCCTGTCGATGTACGGCGGCGGCTTCGCCACCATTCCGGCGTATCTGGCCGACCTGTTCGGCACCCAGATGGTCGGCGCCATCCACGGCCGCCTGCTGACCGCCTGGGCCACCGCCGGCATGCTCGGCCCGGTGGTGGTGGGCTACATGCGCGAGTACCAGCTTGCTCAAGGTAGCTCGCCGTCACAGGTCTACAACACCACCATGTACATCCTCGCCGGCATGTTGGTGCTCGGTCTGATCTGCAATCTGTTGGTGCGCCCGGTGGCTGCGCGCCACTTCATGACGCCCGATGAACTGGCACGCGAAAAGCAGCTGGCGCACGAGAAAGTCGACCGCAGCGGGCATGGCGTGTTGCCACCGGAACAACTGGCACGCATCGGGCACGGCGGCAATCCCGCATTGGTCGCGTTCGCTTGGTTGGCGGTGGGCATCCCCATGTTGTTCGGTATCTGGGTGACGCTGCAGAAATCCTTCGTGCTGTTCCATTGAGATGACCAGTCCGTCTTCCTGCTCCATGCGTCCCGGTAGTGTGGTGCGCACGGTTCGCCGCCATCGCGCAGGCCGTAGCACCACGGTGCAAGACATGGTGGCGGTCGAAATGCCGGTCGCCTTCCTCTACAACGGTGTACCGTTCGCGGTAATGATGGCCACCCCGGAGGACCTGGAGGATTTTGCGCTGGGGTTCTCGTTGAGCGAGGGTATCGTCGATCACCCGCAGGACGTGCGTGTGATCGCGGTGGAGACGTTTCTGGAAGGTGCTTGGTTGCGGATCGAGATTCCACCCGAGCGTGCCGCCGCGTTGGACCAGCGGCGGCGCAATCTGGACGGACGCAGCGGCTGCGGGGTGTGCGGTAACGAATCGATCGAAGCGGTGCTGCGTGTGCCGCCGGTGGTGCGGTCGTCGCTGCAGATCGATGCGGATGCCTTGGCGCGTGCGCTGGATGCCTTGCACGCGCAGCAGCCGATTGCTGCGCAGACCGGCGCGGTGCATGCCGCCGGCTGGGCCGATGCGCGTGGTGTGGTGCAATTGGTGCGCGAAGACGTCGGTCGGCATAACGCGCTGGATAAATTGATTGGTGCATTGGCACGCGAACGTGTCGATGCATCGCAAGGGTTTGCGGTGGTGACCAGCCGCGCCAGTTACGAAATGGCCATGAAAGCCGCGCAGGCCAGGATTCCGCTGCTTGCAGCGATTTCGGCACCGACCGCGCTGGCGATCAGCCTGGCCGACAGTGCGGGACTGACCCTGATCGGGTTTGCCCGCGATCGCGATTGTGTTGTTTACAGCCATCCGCAACGCCTGGATCTGGGTGTTGCCGTGGGAGAGCCCGCATGAGCAAGAAAACCATCGAGCAGTACGACAATCCTGCGGGCGGCTGGGGCGCATTGCGCTCGGTGGCAAAGCACCTGATGGAACAGGACATCGCCGTGCAGGGCGCCAAGACGCTGCTGCACGCCAACCAGCCGGACGGCTTCGATTGCCCCGGTTGCGCATGGCCGGATCGCGATCACACCTCCACCTTCGAATTCTGCGAGAACGGCGCCAAGGCCGTGGCGGCCGAATCCACCGCGCGCCGCGCCGGGCTGGAACTGTTCGCCTCGCACAGCGTCAGCCTGTTGTCGCAATACAGCGATTACTGGCTGGAGGGGCAGGGTCGCCTGACTCACCCGATGCGTTACGACGCAGCCACCGACCATTACGTGCCGGTGAGTTGGGATGACGCATTTGCGCAGATTGCCGGGCATCTCAACGCACTGGCGTCGCCGGACGAGGCGATCTTCTACACGTCCGGACGCACCAGCAACGAAGCGGCGTTTCTGTATCAATTGTTCGTGCGCGCTTTTGGCACCAACAACTTTCCCGACTGTTCCAACATGTGCCACGAGCCGTCCGGCATCGCGCTGCGTTCGCAGATCGGCGTCGGCAAGGGCACCGTGTCGCTGCACGATTTCGAACTGGCCGATGCGATTTTCATCTTCGGTCAGAACCCGGGCACCAATCACCCGCGCATGCTCGGCGAGTTGCGTCAGGCTTCCAGGCGCGGTGCGGCGATTGCCGCGTTCAATCCGCTGCGCGAGCGCGGCCTGGAGAAGTTCGCCGATCCGCAGGACACGCTGGAGATGTTGCATAACGGCTCCACGCGCATCGCTTCGGATTATTTTCAGCTCAAGATCGGCGGCGATCTGGCAGCGGTCAAGGGCATCATCAAGCACGTGCTGGAGCGCGAAGTGCAGGCGCAGCGCGACGGTACGCCGCGGCTGCTGGATCTGGAATTCATCGACGCGCACACCGCCAATTTCAAGGCGTTTGCCGCCGATGTTCAGGCCGAAGCCTGGGACACCATCGTCGAGGAATCCGGTCTGGACGAAGCGGTATTGCGCAAGGCCGGCGAACTCTATCTCAACGCCGAGCGTGTGATCGCCTGTTGGGGCATGGGCATTACCCAGCACAAGCATTCGGTGGCCACCATCCACATGATCACCAACTTGCTACTGCTGCGCGGCCATCTGGGCCGGCCGGGCGCGGGCGTGTGTCCGGTGCGCGGTCATAGCAACGTGCAGGGCGACCGCACGATGATGATCTGCGAAAAACCGCCGGCTGCGTTTCTGGACAAGCTGCAGGCGGTGTTCGGTTTTGCACCGCCACGCATCGATGGCTTGGATACCGTCGGAGCGATACAAGCGATGCTGGACGGGCGCGGCAAGGTGTTCTTCGCGATGGGCGGCAACTTCGCCGCGGCAACGCCGGATACCGATGCCACCCACCGCGCGCTGCGCAATTGCGAACTCACCGTGCATGTCACCACCAAGCTCAATCGCAGCCATCTGGTGCACGGGCGCGATGCGTTGATCCTGCCGTGCCTTGGGCGCACCGAAATCGACATCCAGGACGCCGGCTCGCAAGCGGTGACGGTCGAAGATTCGATGAGCATGGTGCACCTGTCGGCCGGCATCAATCCGCCGGCCTCGCCGTACCTGTTGTCCGAACCGGCGATCGTGGCACGCTTGGCCGAGGCGACGTTGGGCGCACGCAGTGCGATCCGCTGGCGTTGGCTGGTGGGCGATTACGACCGGGTGCGCGATCTGATCGCGCAGGTGTTCCCTGACTTTGCCGACTTCAACGAGCGCGTGCGCACGCGGGGGGGCTTTCGTCTCTCCAACACCGCCAGCGATCGTCAATGGGTGACGCCGGAGCAACGCGCGGTGTTCAAACCGCATGCGGTGCCGACCGACAACCCGATTCACCGCGCGCGTCGCAGCCGCGCCGATCAAATGGTGTTCACGCTGGCCACCACGCGTTCGCACGATCAGTACAACACCACCATCTACGGCCTGGACGACCGCTACCGCGGCGTGTTCGGCGAGCGCCGCGTGCTGTTCATCAATGGCGCCGACATCGCGGCATTGAACATGAAGGCAGGCGATTGGGTGGACCTGCAAAGCCTGTGCGAGGACGGCGTGCACCGCAAGGCGCGGCGCTTCCTGCTTGTGGACTACAACATCCCGCGTGGCTGTCTGGCGGCGTATTACCCGGAAACCAACGCGCTGGTGCCGTTGTCCAGCTTCGCCGACCAAGCGCGCACGCCGACCTCCAAGTCGATTCCGGTGATCGTGCTGCCGCATCGCGCCGAAACCGCCGACGCGGCGCCGCGCGACATCGGAGCGGTGCTTGTCCGCTGACCCGCAACTCACCGCGCAGCTGCTACGCGCGCTGGCCGACGCGCCCGCTGGCGTGTCGCTGGCGCGGTTGTGCAAGCAATTGGGCGTGCGCATGAGCCTGTTGCTGCGCACGTTGGCCTGGCTGGGCGATGCAAACCTGGATGGCCAACCTGGCCTGGGCTGGATCAGGGTGGAAGATCGCAGCGATCGGCAATTTGCGCTGCTGACGCTTGCCGGCGTGGCGGCGCATGTGCAGCGTATGGCGAGATCGGAGCAGTCGCGCGGCTGAGTGACGCGTGCCGGCTGCGTGGTGCGCGCAAACCGCTGCGGCGATCTGCCAAAATCAGCAGCCTTGTTCCTGGATGCCGACCAACGATGACTGCTGCCGCGCCGCTCGTTACCCCCATAAATTCGCCTGCGCGCGTGCTGTTCGCCAGTCTGATCGGCACCACCATCGAGTTCTTCGATTTCTATATCTACGCCACTGCCGCGGTGTTGGTATTCCCCACGTTGTTCTTTCCCGCCGGCGCTGGCAGTGCAGCGATGCTGCAGTCGTTGGCGACGTTTGCGGTGGCCTTTATCGCGCGGCCGGTCGGCTCGGCGGTATTCGGTCACTTCGGCGATCGTGTCGGACGCAAGGCCACGCTGGTAGCGGCGCTGCTGACAATGGGCGTGTCCACGGTGGCGATCGGGCTGCTACCCAGCTACGCACAGATCGGCGTGTTTGCCCCTGCGTTGTTGGCGTTGTGCCGCTTTGGCCAGGGTCTGGGGTTGGGCGGCGAATGGGGCGGTGCGGTGTTGCTGGCCACCGAAAACGCGCCGCCCGGCAAACGGGTCTGGTACGGCATGTTTCCGCAATTGGGCGCGCCGTTGGGCTTTTTGCTGTCTACCGGCACCTTTCTGGGCATGGGCGCGGTGCTTGACGATACTCAGTTCATGCAGTGGGGCTGGCGGGTGCCGTTTCTGGCCAGCGCATTGCTGGTGCTGACCGGTCTGTGGGTGCGCCTGAGCATCACCGAAACACCGGATTTCCAAAAAGCCCTGGACCGCAAGACGCGCGTGCGGCTGCCATTGGGTACGGTGATTGCGCAACACTGGCCGGCATTGATCATCGGCACCTTGGGTGCATTCGCCACCTTCGTGCTGTTCTATCTGATGACGGTGTTCGCGCTGGGTTATGGCACCAAGACCCTGGGCTACGACAAGGAACAATTTCTGCTGCTGCAGATGGCCGGTATCGTCTTTTTCGCAATCGGCATCCCGCTCTCGGCCAGGTTCGGCGACCGCCACGGCGCGCCGCTGGCGATGATGCTGGCCAGTATTGCGATCATTGCGTTCGGGCTGGCGTTCGCGCCGTTGTTTCAGGCCGATCACCCGTTGCAGGTGCTGATCTTTCTGGCGTTGGGTTTCTTCTTCATGGGTCTGACCTACGGCCCCTGCGGCACGCTGCTGGCCGAGCTCTATCCCACCGAGGTGCGTTACACCGGTGCCTCGCTGTCGTTCAATCTGGCCAGCATTTTGGGGGCGGCTCCGGCGCCGTATGTCGCCACGCAATTGGCGGCAAACTACGGCGTGCAGGCGGTCGGTCGATATCTGGGCGCTGCGGCGGTGCTGAGTCTGTTGGCGCTGATCGCGGCGCGTGCGCTGCAACGGCGATGATATTCCGCAATGAGGTGCTTTTGCGAAAGCTCCGCTTGAGCGTGCGCCCCAGCCAACTGCCGTGCTGATGAGTGCGCAGGAAAAGCGAAGTGAAACAGCGCGTCGTCGATCAGTTCGTCGGTCGTCTTGATCCCGGTGTCGAGGTCGTCCTGCCAGATCAGCGATGCCATCGACATATCTTGCCCACTGCGATGGGCAAACGATAGGCCGCATATGCGCGTAGCGCCTTGATCCGGATCAAGGCATCGATCTGGAGCGAGCCATCTGTAAGGCCCTGTAAGGCTCTGTAAGGCTCTTGTAAGGCTCGGCGGGCCTGCCATCAGTGCGGCTGGCTCAGCTTGCCACACGTATCTGGTTGCGACCGCCGGCCTTGGCCAGATACAGGTGCTTGTCGGCCTCGTTCAACAGGTGATGCAGCGACTGGTCGCCTTCGCTGGCGATGTATACTCCAATGCTTACCGTCATGCTTAGTATTTCGTCGCCGACGCGCACGCGCAAGGCGCTGATGCGCTCGCGCAAGGTTTCGAAATAGTCGCTGACGTTGGCCACATCCAGACCCGGTACCAGCAGGCAGAACTCTTCGCCGCCGAACCGCGCCACCAGATCCTGCGGCCGCGCATGCCCGTATACCGAGGCGGCGACCGCACGCAGCGCCTGGTCGCCTGCTTCGTGGCCCCAGGTGTCGTTGATGTGCTTGAAGTGATCGATATCCACCATGGCCGCGGTGACCGTCTGGTCCTGCGACAGCAATGCGGGGATCACCCGCTGGCTTTGCTCCAGAAAGTAACGCCGATTCGGCAGGCCGGTGAGGAAATCGCGGGTGGCCAGATCCTGCAGCGTGCCGATCAACTCCAACTGGTCCACGTTTTGCGAGACGCGGCAGAAAAATTCTTCGCGCGAGAAGGGCTTGCGCAGGAAGTCGTTGGCGCCGTTCTTCAAAAAGCGCGGGATCAGCGACGAGTCGCTGCTGCCGGAAATCCCGATCACCGCAACCTTGTCGCGTGAGCGAATCGCACGCAGCCGGCGGGTGAATTCCAGGCCTTCCATGCCAGGCATTTCCTGATCGACGAGGGTCAGGCGGATGTCGGGGTCGCCTTCGATCGCCTGCAATCCGGCGGCACCATCGGCGGCGAGCACTACGCGGTAGCCATACATCGACAACAACGCCGCGGCATAGTTACGTGCAGACAGCGAGTCGTCCACCACCAGTGCAGCGATACTGCGATTGCGTTCCAGACGCTGTACCAGCCAGGCCAGATATTCGAAGCTGCCCGGCGCGTTCTTGAGCACGTAGTCGATGATTTGTTGATGCAACACGCGCTGGCGCAGATTTTCGTCGTAGACGCCGCTGACCACCACGGTGGGCAGTTTGCGCGCCAGGAAAAATTCGATCACCTTATCGCGGTCGCCGTCGATCAGGACCAGGCCAGTCAGGACCAGGAACCAGCCATCTTCTTCGTCCAGCACGCGCGCCGCTTCGGCCAGGGTCGAAACGACCGTGACCGGCAATGTCACGCGTTGCTCGATGGCTTCGCGCAGCATGCTGGTGAACGTGCGCGAGTTCTCCACCAGTAATATGCGTTGCGGCAGGACTGCGCTTTCACTGTCGCGATGTAGAGGACCTGGGGGCATCGGCTGGCCGTCTGGATCGATCTGTCAGGAGACCTAACGGCTCTGCTCGCCAAAGCTTGAGCACTTCATGCCAACCTGCGCAGAGCACGCATCGCTCACCACAGCGCATCACGCAGCCGATACCAGCTCATCGCGGCCACCAACAGCGGCATGCGCAGCCGCCGCCCGCCTGGGAACGGCCGGTGCGGGATGCGCTCGAATACGTCCAGCCTCCGGCTCTGGCCGCTGATGGCCTCGGCGATGACATGGCCGGCCAGCCCGGTGGCGGCGACGCCGTGGCCGGAAAATCCTTGTGCGAAATAGAGATTGGACGCCAGCCGGCCCCAATGCGGAGCCCGGTTGCGCGAGATATCGACATAACCGCCCCATAGCGTTTCCAGCGGCACCTCGTGCAATTGCGGGAATACGCTGTGCATGCGCCGGGCCATCAACCGGTCCAGGCCGAGCGGCGGACGCGATGAGTAGCTGGCGCGGCCACCGAACAGCAGCCGGTGGTCGGCGCTGAGCCGGTAATAATCCAGCGCCCAATTGGTGTCGGCGACCGCCATGTCGTTGGCGATCAACGCGCGTGCGCAGGACTCGCCCAACGGCGGCGTGGCGCCGACATAGGTGCCGACCGGCATGATGCGCTGCTCCAGCGGCGCGGCGATGCCCTGCAACAAGGCGTTGCCGGCGATCACCCCGAAGTCGGCCGCGACACTGCCCTGGGCGGTGTGCATCACCACCCGCGTGCCGTCCTGCAGCCGGGTTACCGCCGAGTCTTCATGGATGCGCACGCCGGCCGCCAGTGCTGCACGTGCCAGGCCCAGTGCATAGGCCAGCGGATGCAGGTGGCCGCTGGCCGGGTCGAACATCGCGCCCAGATACAGCGGGCTGTTCAGTACTTGCCGGGTGCGCGTGCGGTCCCACCATTCCAGAGGGTAGTCGTAGCGCTCGGCCATGCGCACGATGCCGTGCTGCAAGGCCTGCACCTGGCGCTGTTTCAACGGCACGTGCGCGTGCCCGTCGCGCCAATCGCAGGCGATGGCGTGGCGCTCGATGCGCGCACGCAGCAGGCGCATGCCGTCGCGCGAGAAGTCGAACAGCAGGCGTGCGTCGTCATTGCCCACCAGTGCTTCCAGCGTTTGCTGCTCGCAGCCGTAGCCGACGATGGCCTGGCCGCCGTTGCGCCCGGAAGCGCCCCAGCCGACGCGTCTTGCTTCCAGCACGATGACCTTGTAGCCGGCCTCGGCCAGGGCGAGCGCGGCGGTCAGTCCGGTGTAACCGGCACCGAGGATGCAGACGTCGGCTTGCTCGACGCCTTGCAGACGCGGCTGCTTCGGCAAGGCGGGCGTGCTGCGCGCGTACCAGCTGTCGGGATAATCGTTGGCCGGCGCTTCGGTCTGCGGCATGGGCGTGGCTGGGGTGCCCATCACACGGTCCGCAGGTACCGCGCGTAATCCAGATCCGGTACCAGCGCCTGGTAGTCGAGCAACTCGCGCTGTTTCTGCTGGCCAAACACATGCTGGAACTGCGCGCCGAACTGCGCGCCGATGAAGTCGCTGCCGAGCAACGCATCGACTGCGCCTTGCCAGGTGCGCTGCTGGAACACCGATTGCGCGTAGGCATTACCGGTAACTGGCGCAGTGGGCTCGTTGGGGTGTTGCAGGCCGTCCAGCATGGCGGCAAGCACGGCGGCAGCGGCAAGATACGGGTTGGCATCGGCGCCGGCAATGCGGTGTTCGATGCGGGTATTGCGCGCATCGCCATGCGGGATACGCAGCGCCACGGTGCGATTGTTGAAGCCCCAGCTCGCATCCAGCGGCACGAAGGCGTTGCTGACGAAGCGGCGATAGCTGTTGGCGTGCGGGGCAAACAACAACAGCGACGCTTCCGCATGCCGCTGTAGGCCGGCGATGGCGTGGCGCAAGCTGTCTGCCGGCGTATCGGCAGTGCTGGCAAGCACGTTGTGCCCGTCGACATCGAGCAGGCTCACATGCAGATGCAGCCCGCTGCCGGCCTGACCGGGGAATGGCTTGGCCATGAAGCTGGCAAGCTTGCCCTGCTGTTGCGCAATCGCCTTGATGGTGCGCTTGAGCAGGATTGCCTCGTCGCAGGCCGCCAGCGCATCGGCGCGATGTTGCAGATTGATCTCGAACTGGCCGGGCGCGTATTCGGCCACGGCGGTATCGGCCGGGATGCCTTGCTGGCGGCATGCAGCGGTGACCGTCTCGGTAAAGCCGCGTTGGTCGTCCAGATCCTGCAGCGAATACACCTGGGTGCTCTGGCTGCGCTCGCCGGTGACCGGGTCGCGCGGCGTCTGCGGTCGCCCCTGTGCATCGGGCACCGCATCGAACAGATAGAACTCCAGTTCCACCGCCATCACCGGGGTCAGGCCGAGTACGGCAAAGCCGTGCAGCACGCGTTGCAGCACCGCGCGTGGCGCGACCTCCAACAGGCTGCCATCCGGGTTGTGCATCGCCAGCAACAGCTGCGCCATCGGTTGCGGCGCCCAAGGCACCGGGCGCAGCGACCCCTCGATCGGCCGACAGATGCGGTCGGCATCGCCGATGGCATATCCCAGCCCGGTCTCTTCCACGGTATTGCCGGTGATGTCGGTGGCGATCAGCGACATCGGCAGGCACACGCCATCGTGGTAGACCTTGCTCAGCGCCTCTCCAGTGATGCGCTTGCCGCGCAGCACGCCGTTGGTGTCGGGCAATAACAGATCGACCGATTCGCAGCCGGCGATGCGCGCCAGCGTGGCGGCATCGGCAGCGGGCAGGGACGCGACAGAGTTCTCGGAAGCCATGGGCAGCACCTGCAAAGTCGCCGCGCAGATTAGCAAAGTGCGCGTGAGCAATCGCACTTGGCAACGCGTGCGTCTGCACGGTAAGTTCGAGCGTATCGAGGTTCAACGCAACCCATCGGGATGTCTGCATGGCTGCCGTTCCGCTGGTCGGATTACCGACTGATCGCATCCTGCAAAGGCCGCAACCGGTGGTCGAAGCCACCGCGCCGGAAGGCCTGATCGAAGCTTTTGGCGGCACCGGGCCCGGCTTTCTGCGCGCGGTGCAATGGCATCGGCAGTGGCGTGTCACACCGCATCCGTTCTACCGTGGCATCTTTCAGTCCTTCGGCGAGGCCTGTCGCTAATACGCCGCTCAACGCGGCCAGTGAGGTTGCATGTCCATCCGTACACGTTCGCGTCAATCCACGCCCAAGCAGCCGGAGAGCGCGCTGCGCCGCTGGCTCAAGGAGCGCAACATCACCGAGGTCGAGTGTCTGGTGCCGGACATCACCGGCAACGCGCGCGGCAAGATCATTCCGGCCGACAAGTTTTCGCACGATTACGGCACACGGCTACCAGAAGGCATCTTCGCTACCACGGTTACCGGCGATTTCCCAGACGATTATTACGAGCTGACCTCCCCGTCGGATTCGGACATGCACCTGCGCCCGGATGCCACCACCGTGCGCATGGTGCCGTGGGCGGTCGACCCCACCGCGCAGGTCATCCACGATTGCTACACCAAGGACGGGCAGCCGCATGAGCTTGCCCCGCGCAACGTGTTGCGCCGCGTGCTGGACGCGTACGCCGAGGTCAAGCTGCAACCGGTGGTGGCACCGGAGCTGGAATTCTTTCTGGTGCAGAAGAACACCGACCCGGACTTCCCGTTGTTGCCGCCGGCGGGCCGCTCGGGGCGGCCTGAAACAGCACGCCAGTCGTATTCGATCGATGCGGTCAACGAGTTCGATCCGATTCTGGATCTGATGTACGACTATTGCGACGCGATGGAGCTGGACGTGGATACCTTGATTCACGAATCCGGTGCCGCCCAGCTGGAGGTCAACTTTACTCACGCCGATGCGTTGTCGCGCGCCGATCAGGTCTTCCTGTTCAAGCGCACTATGCGCGAGGCAGCGCTGCGGCATGGCGTCTATGCGACGTTTCTGGCCAAACCGATGGAAACCGAGCCGGGCAGCGCGATGCATATCCATCAAAGCCTGCTGCATGCAGGCACCGGCAAAAATGTATTCAGCGGCAAGCGCGAAGGCGGCTTCAGCGACACCTTCGCGCATTATCTGGGCGGTCTTCAGAAGTACATTCCGATGGCGATGGGGCTGCTGGCGCCCAACGTCAATTCGTATCGACGGCTGATGTTCGGCGAGGTGTCGCCAAGCAATGTGCTGTGGGGTTTCGACAATCGCACCTGCGGTCTACGCGTGCCGATCGATGCGCCACAGAACATGCGGGTGGAAAGCCGGTTTGCCGGTTCCGATGCCAATCCGTATCTGGCGATGGCGGCAACGTTGGCATGCGGGTTGTTGGGCATCCGCGAGAAGCTGGAGCCGACGGCGCCGATCACCAGTAACGGTAAGGAGCAGGGCTACGATCTGCCGCGGTCGCTGGGCGAGGCGTTGGACGGGTTGGAGGGCTGCGAGGCGTTGCAGCAGATATTGGGCCGGCGGTTTGTGCGGGCCTACATATCGGTGAAACGGAAGGAGTATGAGACTTTTTTTCGAGTGATAAGTTCGTGGGAACGGGAGTTTTTGTTGTTGAATGTGTGAGCAGTTTGCGCCCCGCAGCGTGCTGCTTTGTTTCCTTCTGTCTACCGGTAAAAATTACCCGAAGGGCGGATGAGGCGACGCAGCTCCATCGTTGCATGTCTTGTCGAGATCTACGCTTGGCCTCCAGGCATCGCCACGCATCTGCTACAACAACTCTCTACACCCTCCACATCACGCTCTACAGCCGCAGGTATGCTCTTGACTCCTCACCATCTGGAGCAAGCCGTGGACTCTTCTGTGCTGAGTGCGTTGCAGCAACTCGATGCCGCCCATCATCTGCATCCGTTCAACGACAACGCTGCATTGGCCGAGAAGGGCACGCGCATCCTGACGCGCGGTGAAGGCGTGTATGTCTGGGACGCGCAGGGCAACAAGTTGCTGGATGCGTTTGCTGGCTTGTGGTGCGTCAATGCGGGCTATGGACGCAAAGAACTTGCGCAGGCGGCGGCCCGGCAGATGGAGCAGTTGGCTTACTACAACAGCTTTTTCCACTGCACGACCGAGCCCACCATCCATCTTGCCGCCAAGTTGGCGGAGTTGACGCCTGGTGACCTGAATCATGCGTTTTTCGCCAATTCCGGGTCCGAAGCCAACGACACCATCCTGCGCTTGGTGCGGCATTTCTGGGCAGTGCAGGGGCAGCCGGAAAAACGCATCTTCATCGGCCGTCACGATGGTTATCACGGCACCACCATGGCCGGCGCCAGCCTGGGTGGTATCAAAGGGATGCATAAGCAGGGTGGGTTGCCGATTCCGGATATCCACCACATCGCGCCGCCGTATCATTTCGGCGATGGTGGGGAGGTGGATCCTGAGGAATACGGGTTGCTCGCAGCGCGCCGCTTGGAAGACAGGATTCTTGAGCTCGGGCCGCAATACGTGGCGGCATTTATCGGTGAGCCGATCATGGGCGCGATCGGGGTGTATATCCCGCCGCGCAGTTACTGGCCGCAGATCGAGCGCATCTGTCGGCGCTACGACGTGCTGCTGGTCGCCGACGAGGTGATCTGCGGGTTCGGGCGGACCGGTGCATGGTTCGGTGCGGATTACTTCGGCTTTCAGCCCGACGCCATGACGCTGGCCAAAGGCATCACATCCGGCTATATCCCGTTGGCGGCAGCGATGTTCAACGATCGCGTTGCCGGGGTGCTCAAAGCGCAAGGTGGCGAATTGGCGCACGGCGGAACCTATTCCGGGCATCCGGTCTGCGCGGCGGTCGCGCTGGAGAATCTGCGCCTGTTGCAGGACGAGGGCATCGTGGAGACCGCACGCACGCAGATCGCGCCGTATCTGGCGCAGCGCTGGGCCGAGCTGGGCGAACACCGCTTGGTTGGCGAGGCACGCATCGCCGGGTTGGTCGGGGCGCTGGAGCTGGTGCCCGACAAACGCCAGCGGGGCGCGTATTTCTCCGAACGCGGGCGGGTAGGCGCCATGTGCCGCGACGCTGCGCTCAAGCGCGGGCTGATCCTGCGTGCGACCTACGATGCCATGCTGCTGTCGCCGCCGTTGATCATCACCCGGGAACAGGTCGACGAGTTGTTCGACAAAGCTTGGGCGGCGCTGGACGACACCGCGCATGCGCTGGGCAAATAGCTGGGCAAACACAACCCCGATGGGTAGGCTGGACGCTCGACCCGCCGCAACACCGACCCGCACCCACTCGCCCCCACTGCGTTCTCTGGAGACCCGCATGACGCTGCGACTGCTCGCCCCGACGCTGTTCACCACCTTGCTGGCCGCCTGCGGTGGCGGCAACGCGCCAGGTAATGCCGAGGCGCAGGCCAAGGTGCTCAACGTCTACAACTATTCGGACTACATCGCCGAGAACACGGTGCCCGCGTTCGAAAAGAGCACCGGCATCAAGGTCACCTACGATGTGTTCGACAGCGACGAGATGGTGGAAACCAAATTGCTGGC
This sequence comes from Xanthomonas fragariae, assembly GCF_017603965.1. Lineage (NCBI taxonomy): Bacteria > Pseudomonadati > Pseudomonadota > Gammaproteobacteria > Lysobacterales > Lysobacteraceae > Xanthomonas > Xanthomonas fragariae. The sequence continues at coordinate 1,434,689 of NZ_CP071955.1, forward strand.
CGGTGGCAGCGATTACGACGTTGTAGTGCCTACGCTCAATTTCTTCGGCCGACAGATCCAGGCAGGCGTTTTCCTGCCATTGGACAAGAGCAAAATCCCCAACCTGGTCAATCTGGATCCAGATGTGATGCGCCGCATTGCCGCTCAGGACCCTAACAACACCTACGGTGTGCCGTACATGATCGGCACCACCGGCATCGGCTACAACGTGGACAAGCTCAAGGCGATCTTCGGTAGCACCGAGGTCGCCAACAGTTGGGATCTGGTGTTCAAGCCGGAGAATCTGTCCAGGCTCAAGGACTGCGGCGTGACCATTCTGGACACGCCCTCGGACATGATTCCGATCGCGCTCAACTATCTTGGGCTGGATCCGCGTAGCAGCGTGCCGGCCGAGATCGAAAAAGCGGCCGCGCTGATCAAGACCATTCGCCCTTATGTGCAGAATTTCCACTCCAGCCAGTATGTGATCTCGCTGGCCAACGGTAATACCTGTCTGGCGGTGGGGTGGTCGGGCGACATCATCCAGGCGCGCGACCGCGCGGCGGAAGCCGGTAACACCATCAAGGTGGCTTATTCGATTCCCAAAGAAGGCGCCCCGCAATGGTTCGACATGCTAGCCATTCCCAAGGATGCCAAACACCCGGACAACGCTTACGCCTTCATCAATTATCTGCTGAAGCCGGAGGTGGCTGCGGCCAATACCAACTTCATCCATTACGCCAATCCAGTGCGCACCGCCACGCCGCTGGTGGATGCGGCGATTCGCAACGACCCCACCATCTACCCGCCGCCGGAAGTGACCGCCAAGATGTTCACCTACGCGATCAATCCGCCGGAAGTGGATCGGCTGTATACCCGGCTGTGGACAGAGATCAAGACCGGTCGTTGATGGCCAGCGCGATGATGGGGCGCGTAGCCAGGTTGCCGTGCATCAGGCCATGCGCTGCTCATAAAGCGCCAATAAGCCCAAGTGGCGGCTGACCAGCCTCGTCACGTAATCTGTACTGGACGGTTCAAATAATTGTATGGTTGCGCCGCCTTCGCCGGAGCCGCTGACGCGGTACGTGGTTGGCACGCCTAGCCCACGACACAGGACGCCTCATTTTGAGCAACCAAGACCACCGGTCCAACGACGGCCACGTTTCGGCGACGGATGCGCAGTGCGTAGATGTGCGCGAGGAGCAGCAGCAAGCCAGGCCCTCACCGTTGAAAAACCCCAAGGTGAAGTGGACGCTGGTCCTGGTCGGCGTGCTGGTGGCGATCCTGCTGGTGGTGTGGCTGGCCGATTACCTGATCAGGGGTCGCTACATGCAAGACACCAATAACGCCTATCTGCAGGCCGATTCGGTGGCGGTGGCGCCTCGCGTCAGCGGCTATGTGACCAAGGTGATGGTAGGCGACAACCAGATCGTGGGTGCCGGCCAGCCGCTGTTGCAGATCGACGACCGCACCTACCAGGCGACCCTGCAGCAGGCCGATGCCGCGATCGCCGCGCGCCAGGCCGACATCGCCGCCGCCACTGCCAACGTCTCGGCGCAGGAGTCGTCGCTGGTGCAAGCGCGCACCCAGGTGAGGTCTGCCGCCGCCAGCCTGATGTTTGCCCAGGCCGAAGTGAAGCGCTTCGCGCCGCTGGCCGCCTCCGGCGCCGACACGCACGAACACCAGGAAAGCCTGCAGCACGATCTGCAGCGCGCACGTGCCCAGTACGAGGCTGCACAGGCGCAGGCCAAGGGCGCACAGAGCCAGATCCAGGCCAGCAGCGCGCAGCTGGAACAGGCGCGCGCTGGCGTGAAGCAGGCCACCGCCGACGCCGATCAGGCGCGCGTAGCGGTGGAAGACACCCGTCTGACCAGCCGCATCCACGGCCGGGTTGGCGACAAGACCGTGCAGGTGGGCCAGTTTCTGGCCGCCGGCACCCGCACCATGACCATCGTGCCGCAGGAATCGCTATACCTGGTCGCCAACTTCAAAGAAACCCAGGTCGGCCTGATGCGTCCTGGTCAGCCGGCCGAGATCCATGTCGATGCGTTGTCTGGCGTCAAGCTGCACGGCAAGGTCGAAAGCCTGTCGCCGGGTACCGGTTCGCAGTTCGCGTTATTGCCGCCGGAAAACGCCACCGGTAACTTCACCAAGGTGGTGCAGCGCGTGCCGGTGCGCATCCGGGTGCTGGCTGGTGAAGAGGCGCGCAAGGTGCTGGTGCCGGGCATGTCGGTCGAAGTCACTGTAGATACGCGCTCGGCCAGGGACGCCAAGCAACGCGCCAAGGAGCAATCCGATCGCGTGCAAGCGCAGGAGCGCGCGCGATGACTGCAGCGGCAGCCACCGGGCAGGGTGCCGGCGGCAGCGTCCAACGCGAGAAAGCCGAGCCGGGCGCCTGGCTGGCGGTGCTGGCCGGCACCATCGGCTCGTTCATGGCGACGCTGGATATTTCCATCGTCAATGCGGCACTGCCCACCATCCAGGGCGAGGTGGGCGCCAGCGGCACCGAAGGTACCTGGATTTCCACCGCGTATCTGGTCGCCGAGATCATCATGATCCCGCTGACCGGCTGGTTCGTGCGCACGCTGGGTTTGCGCAACTTCCTGCTGATCTGCGCGGTGATGTTCACCGCGTTTTCGGTGGTGTGCGGGCTATCGACCTCGTTGACGATGATGATCATCGGCCGCGTCGGGCAGGGCTTGGCCGGTGGTGCGTTGATTCCGACCGCGCTGACCATCGTCGCCACGCGGCTGCCGCCGAGCCAGCAGACCACGGGCACCGCCTTGTTCGGCATGACCGTGATCATGGGCCCGGTGATCGGCCCGCTGCTGGGCGGTTGGTTGACCGAAAACGTTAGCTGGCACTACGCGTTTTTCATCAACCTGCCGATCTGTGTCGGCTTGGTGGCCTTGTTGCTGCTTGGCCTCAGGCATGAAAAAGGCGATTGGGCCGGCCTGCTCAACGCCGATTGGCTGGGCATCTACGGCCTGACCGCCGGCCTGGGCGGGCTCACCGTGGTGCTGGAAGAAGGCCAGCGCCAACGCTGGTTCGAGTCCAGCCAGATCAACATGCTGAGCCTGATCTCCTTGAGCGGATTCATCGCCTTGGTAATTGGCCAGTTTCGCCGACGCGCGCCGGTGATCCGCTTGTCGTTATTGCTGCATCGTAGTTTCGGTGCGGTATTCATCATGATTATGGCGGTGGGCATGATTCTGTTCGGGGTCATGTACATGATTCCGCAGTTTCTGGCGGTGATTTCCGGCTACAACACCGAGCAGGCCGGCTATGTGCTGCTGTTGTCGGGCCTGCCGACCATGTTGCTGATGCCGGTGATGCCCAAGTTGCTGGAAGCGGTGGACGTGCGCATCCTGGTGATCGCCGGCCTGATCTGTTTTGCCGCGGCCTGCTTTGTCAATCTATCGCTGACCGCCGATACCGTCGGCACGCATTTTGTCGCCGGCCAGTTGCTGCAGGGCTGCGGCTTGGCGCTGGCGATGATGTCGCTCAACCAGGCGGCGATTTCATCGGTGCCGCCGGAGCTGGCCGGCGACGCATCGGGTCTGTTCAACGCTGGCCGCAACCTAGGCGGATCGGTCGGTCTGGCGCTGATTTCCACCTTCCAGGAGCGTCGCATGACCTTCCACACCGACACCATCGGCAGCGCGATTACCGCCAACTCCTCGCGCGCGCAGGAGTTTCTTTCTGGCTTGGCTGCGCAGGTGCAAGGCAGTGCCGGTGGCGAGGCGGCCATTCGCTCGGTCGCGCAACTGGCGCAGTCGGTGCAGCAGCAGGCCCTGGTAATGACCTATAGCGATCTGTTCTGGATCTTCGGCCTGATCGTGGTTTGCACGATTCCGTTGGCCTTTTTGCTCAAGCCGTTACCCAAGGGGGCGCACCTTGCAATGCACTGATTCCATGCGCCTGATCCGCATGCCGCTGGCTGCGGCGTTGAGCACGTTGTTGCTCGGCGGCTGCATGCTCGGCCCCAACTACACCAAGCCGCCGGCAGTGGCTGATGCGGCGATTCGAGCGCCCGCATTGCATCGCGCCAGTGGCGCCGATGTGGTCGCTGCTGCGCCGCTGAACCACTGGTGGGAGGAACTGCATGATCCGACCCTCACCCAACTGGTTACCCAGGCGCTGGCCGACAGCCCCAATCTGCGTGCCGCGCAAGCGCGGCTGCACGCTAATCGCGCACTGGCCCGGCAACGCCGCGCCGAGCGCCTGCCCAAGCTCAATGCCAGTGCGGTGTACGCGTATGCCGAACCTCCGCAAACCATTGTCGATACGTTGGGTGGATTGCAGCAGGGTCAGCAAGGCCAGTCGCCTGCAGCGGGCAGCCAGGCGCTAGATCTGGAAAATACCGAGATCTATACCGTCGGGTTCGACGCAAGCTGGGAGCTGGATGTCTTCGGCCGCCGCCGTCGCGCCGCCGAAGGTGCCTTGGCACAGGCGCAAGCCTCCGAAGCCGAGCTGGCCGATGCGCAGGTGCAACTGGCCGCTGAAGTGGGGCAGGTCTATCTCAATTACCGTGGGTTGCAGGCGCGCCTGGCCATTGCCGATGCCAATCTGGACAAGATTCGTCAGACCCTGAGCCTGACCCAGCAGCGCCGTGAGCGTGGTGCGGCATCGGATCTCCAGGTCGAGCAGATCGTCACCCAAGTGCAGCAGCAGCAAGCGCAACGCCTGCCGCTGGACATGCAATCGCAGGAAGCGCTCGACCAATTGGCACTGATGGTAGGGCGCGAGCCTGGCGCGCTGGATGCGCAGCTGAGCACCCCGCAAGCGTTGCCGATGTTGCCCACGCAGGTACGCGTAGACGATGCCGGTGCCTTGATCCGCCGCCGCCCCGACGTGCGCAAGGCCGAGCGCGAGCTGGCCGCCTCCAGCGCGCAGATCGGTGAGGCATTGAACGGCTACTTTCCGCAGGTGACCTTGCTCGGTGGTCTGAGTTGGGTGGCGGGCTCGCCAAGCGACTTCAATTCCGACGCGTTGACCACGCTGGCGGTGCCGATGTTGCGTTGGTCGATCTTCGATTTCGGTCGCACCAAAGCACAGGTGGAGCAGGCGCGTGCCGGCAATGCCGGTCGCCAGGCCGCTTACGAAGGCGCTGTACTGGCTGCGTTGCAGGATGCCAATTCCGCATTGGCGCGTTTCGGCTCGGCGCGCAGACAGTTGGTGGTGGCGCGGCAGGCCGAAGCCTCGGCCACGCATTCGGCCGGGCTCATGCAGCAGCGTCGCGATGCCGGCGCCACGTCGTCGATCGATCTGCTCGACGTGCAGCGCCAGCAATTGTCTGCGCAGGACGCCGCCGCCCAGGCGCAGGCGCAACTGCTGGTGAACTACGTCGCATTGCAAAAGAGTCTGGGATTGGGTTGGAGCGAGCCGGCGCAGCAAGCGCGCTGACGTCTCGCTGCGGCGGGCGCCAGTGCTGCGCAGTCGCGGTCGCTGTTTGCCATGATGCATGATGACGTGGGCGATCGCTGCTGCAGCGCCCGCCATCAGGTCGCCGACAGAGGTAGCGAGTCCTCGTCAGGGTAGTGCGGACGACGTGCTCCAAATTGAAATCTACCAGTGGTACCCGTCGCATCGAGCACTGGCCGCGCTGGCCTGTCGGCCACTGCAATGGCTGCTTCGCCACTTTTCGCAATTGAGAGGTTCCATGGCACTTTCCGAGGCTGCACCGTCGCAGCTCTACGCGGACGACCATGCTTATCTGAGCATCCGCGAGGTCCGCAAGGAATTCGACGGTTTCGTTGCGGTCGACGAGGTCAGCTTGCAGATTCGCAAAGGCGAAATTTTTGCGCTGCTGGGCGGCTCGGGTAGCGGCAAGTCCACGCTGTTGCGCTGCCTGGCCGGTTTCGAGCGGCCGACAAAAGGAAGCATCGTGCTCGATGGGCAACCGATCGACGCGCTGCCGCCGTACGAGCGCCCGATCAACATGATGTTCCAGTCGTATGCGTTGTTCCCGCACATGAGCGTGGAGCAGAACATCGCATTCGGATTGAAGCAGGAAGCGTTGTCCAGGGCCGCCATTGCCACGCGTGTGGGCGAGATGCTCGAATTGGTGCAGCTGCGCGCGCTGGCCAAACGCAAACCGCATCAACTGTCCGGTGGGCAGCAGCAGCGCGTGGCGTTGGCGCGCTCGCTGGCCAAGCGGCCCAAGCTGCTGTTGCTGGATGAACCGATGGGTGCGCTGGACAAGAAACTGCGCTCCCAGATGCAGCTGGAACTGGTCAACATCATCGAGACCTCCGGCGTCACCTGCGTGATGGTCACCCACGACCAGGAGGAGGCCATGACCATGGCCACCCGCATTGCGTTGATGGACCAGGGCTGGATCCAGCAGGTTGGCACGCCCGACGAAATTTACGAACAGCCGGCCACCCGCTTCGCTGCCGAATTCATCGGCTCGGTCAATCTGATCGATGCGGCCATCGTCGAAGACGCGCCTGATTACGTCAGCCTCAAAACCGCTGCGTTCGATGCCAGCATCCGCATCGGCCACGGCATCACCGGCTTCCAAGGGCAGGCAGTCGCGTTCGCATTGCGTCCGGAAAAACTCGCCATCGGCAAGGACGAGCCCACACAGGCCTGCAACAAGGCGCGGGGTGTGATCGAGGACATCGCCTATTTCGGCAGCCACTCGGTGTATCACGTGCGCCTGCCCAGCGGCTTCAAGCTGATGGCCAACTTCGCCAACCGCCAACGCTGGGCCAGCGAAGCACTCACCTGGGGCGATACGGTATGGGTGGGCTGGGGCGAGCACGATGGCGTGGTAATCAGCGCATGAGGCGGCGCCTGCTCCGCGCACTGCCAGGCGCGCGCTGGGGCGTGATCGCCGCACCGTTTCTGTGGCTGCTGGTGTTCTTCGCGATCCCGTTCCTGATCGTGCTGAAGATCTCGTTTGCCGAGCGCGTCACCGCGATCCCACCGTACACGCCGCTATTTGCGTACGCCGCCGATGGCGCGGTGAGCATCAGATTGCATCTGGGCAATTATCTGGCCTTGCTCCGCGATAGCCAATATGTCGCCGCTTACCTGAGTTCGATCAAAATCGCGTCAATCTCCACTGCGTTAGCGCTGTCGATCGGCTATCCGATGGCGTACGTGATTGCGCGTCTGCCGCTGGCCACGCGCAATGTGGCGATGATGCTGGTGGTGCTGCCCTCGTGGACCTCGTTCCTGATTCGCGTGTACGCCTGGATCGGAATTCTCGATGGCAACGGATTGCTCAACCAGGCACTGCTGGCGCTAGGTGTGATCCAGCAGCCGCTGCAGCTGTTGTATAGACCGATCGCCGCCTATATCGGCATCGTGTACTGCTATCTACCGTTCATGGTGTTGCCCCTGTATGCCAACTTGGTCAAGCACGACCAGCGCTTGCTCGAAGCTGCGTATGACCTGGGCGCGCGACCGTGGCGGGCATTTGTGCGCATCACCTTCCCGTTGTCGCATAACGGGATTGTGGCCGGCTGCATGCTGGTGATGATCCCGGCGGTGGGCGAATTCGTGATTCCGGAAATGCTGGGCGGCCCCGACACCTTGATGATCGGCCGCGTGCTCTGGGGCGAGTTCTTCAACAATCGCGACTGGCCGGTGGCCGCTGCAGTAGCGACAGTGATGCTCGTCTTGTTGCTGGTGCCGATCGTGATCTTCCACCGCTATCAACAGCGCGAGCTGGAAGGGCGGCTGACATGATGCGTGCCTCTCGCGGCGGACGCATGCTGGGCGGCAGCGTATTCGCGCTGGGCTTCGGATTTTTGTATCTGCCGATTCTGTTGCTGATGGTGTACTCGTTCAACGCCTCGCGCCTGGTCACGGTGTGGGGTGGCTTTTCGACACGGTGGTATGGCGAGTTGCTGCGCGATCGGCAACTGCTGGACGCGACCTGGATCAGCCTGGACGTGGCGTTCTGGACCGCCTGTGCATCGACCGTATTGGGCACGATGGCGGCGATGGCGATGGTGCGCATGCGGCGTTTCCCCGGCAAAACGCTGTTCGGCGCGCTGATCACCGCGCCGCTGGTGATGCCGGAGGTGATCATCGGCTTGTCGATCCTGCTGTTGCTGGTGTCGATGGGCGGCGTGCTCGGCATTGCGCCGCGCGGGGCCGTTGCCATTTGGGTTGCGCACGTCACCTTCACCGTCTCCTTCGTCACGGTGGTGATTTGCTCGCGCCTGCAGGAACTGGATCGCTCGCTGGAAGACGCGGCAATGGATCTGGGCGCGACACCGCTGAAGGTGTTCTTCCTGATCACCTTGCCGATCATTGCGCCGGCACTGGCATCGGGCTGGCTGCTTGCATTCACGCTATCGCTGGACGATGTGGTGATTGCCAGCTTCCTGGCCGGACCCAGTTCCACCACGCTACCGATCAAGGTGTTTTCATCGGTACGGCTCGGCATCAGCCCCAAGATCAACGCACTCGCCACCGTGATGGTGCTGGCGGTATCGGGCGCTGCGGCGATCGGTTGGTGGCTGCTCGCACGCAGCGAAAAACGCAGGCAGCGTGACATGCAGTTGGCGGCGCAGCGCGAGGGCTGAGCGCGGTTGGCTGCGTCATGGCTGGCCAGCGATTAGCAGACGATGCTGCATCGTCAGATGGGTCGGTCGTCCTGTCGGATCGAAACGCCACGCATCGCTGCGATAGGACTGCTCAGTCGTAATGATAGTGATTGGAGCTGACGCGCGTGCTGTGCGCTGCCGGTGCCTCGCGCAATGACAGCTTAGCGAGCAGTCCGACTGCGACCACCTGGCGCGGCTGCCTGGTGGCCGCGCCGTCGTTTTGTTGGTCGTTCCTGGGCGAAAGCGCTGGTCATTGCGACGTCTGGTCGGGCTGCAATTAAACACAGCGTTGCACGGAGTTGAAGCGGTTGTGACGCAGCTGCAACTCCCCGGCGACTAGCATGGCGAGCCTGTAACAGGAGACCGTCATGCCCTACGACACCGTCAACCCGGCCAACGGCCAAATCGAGCACACCCAGCAAACCCTGGACACCGCCGCCATCGAAGTGCGTCTGGCGGCTTCCGCCAACGCATTCCCCAACTGGGCAGTACTGCCGTTGGCCGAGCGGGGCGCGCTGCTGCGCCGGGTCGGCGAAGAACTGACCAAGCGACGCGACGACCTTCAGCGCATCATGACCGCCGAGATGGGCAAGCTGCGCCACGAGGCGCTGGCCGAGATCGACAAGTGCGCGCAGGGCTGCAGCTATTACGCCGAGCATGCGACCGACTATCTGGCGCCGCGCGACATTCCAACCGAAGCGCGATCCAGCTATGTGCGCTACGAGCCGCTGGGCTGCGTGTTCGCGGTGATGCCGTGGAATTTCCCGCTATGGCAGGCATTCCGGTTTCTCGCCCCGGCTTTGATGGCCGGCAATGTCGCGCTGCTAAAGCACGCCAGCAATGTGCCGCGCTGCGCCGATGCGATGAAGGACGTGCTGGATACAGCCGGCATTCCGCCCGGCGTATTCGACGTGCTGCATATCGACAACGACCAAGCCGCCGGTGTGTTGCGCGACGGTCGCATTGCCGCAGTGACGCTGACCGGCAGCGAACGCGCTGGCCGCTCGCTGGCTGCAAATGCTGGCGATCAGTTGAAGAAGTGCGTCATGGAACTCGGCGGCAGCGATGCCTTCGTGGTGTTGGAAGATGCCGATCTGGAGTACGCCGTGCAGTGCGCGGTGCAGTCGCGCTTCGACAACAGTGGGCAGACCTGCATCGCCGCCAAGCGCTTCATCGTGGTGGACGCGATCGCCGATCAATTCATCGAACGCTTCGTCGCCGCAGCGTCCAAGCGCGTGCTCGGCGACCCACAACAAGACAGCACCACACTGGCACCGATGGCACGCGCCGATCTGCGCGACGAACTGCACAAGCAGGTGCAGACCAGCGTGGAAAAAGGCGCAAAGGTGCTGCTCGGTGGCGAACCGGTTCCGGGCTCACACGCCGGCTATCCGGCTACCATTCTCGACCAGGTCGCCCCCGGCATGCCTGCCTACGACGAAGAGTTGTTCGGCCCGGTCGCCTCGGTCGTTCGTGTAGCGGACCAAGCGCAAGCCATACGCGTGGCCAACGACACCACCTTCGGTCTGGGTGGCAGCGTATGGACGGCAGACGCCAAACGCGGCGAGCGCGTGGCGCAGCAGTTGCAATGCGGTGCAGCCTTCGTCAATTCGGTGGTCAAGAGCGATGTGCGCTTGCCATTCGGTGGCATCAAACGCTCGGGGTTCGGCCGCGAATTGGCCGAGCATGGCATCCACGAGTTCATGAACATCAAGACGATCTATATCGCCTGACGGTTGGTCGCGCAGGAGCACAAAACATGCGAAAGACGCTGATTTTTGGCAACGGCCTGGGCATGGCACTGGACCCGGAGTTCTATTCCCTGGACAGCGCTATCGGCTGTGCATGGGACGGGGAAGACAGCTTCGACGAAGCTACGCGTGAATTGGTCCGATGCTGTCTCGTCGATCCTGCAAAAGAGCGTCCACATGGCGAAGACGATATGGACGCTCTGCAACTGGTGATCTCCTCGTGTGACTTCCTGGCCAGTATGCGCCGCGGAGGCGCTAACTGGCTCAGTGACCACGGTCAGCAGTTCCCGGCAGCGGTTCGCAAGTTTCTCTATCAAACGGCTCTGCATTTCCATCAGGGGGAAAAACTTTTGCCGCTCCATTTTGTCGATCCACTGGCAGCGTTTTTGCTCGATACAAAGTCCCATGTCGCCACGCTCAACTACGACAACCTGCTCTACCAGCGGATGATAGAGAAGGGTGTATTGGATGGATATAGTGGAGCACTGGTCGATGGAATGCTGTCCTGCGGATTTGCACCAGATAACTTGGAGCGAAAGTACGGGCGCAATTTTGGCTATTATATGCATCTCCATGGACCGCCTTTATTTGTCGACCAGGATGGGGCGGTAAAAAAACTGCCCCAGGGTAAGCTTGGCGGTGATGGCGACGTGGTAGGGTCACATATCGTTCTGACCCACGTTAAGCACAAGCCCACTGTCATTGCCGCATCTGCTCTGTTGCAGAGCTATTGGGAGCACCTCGAAAGAGCCCTTTCGTAATCCGATGAAGTTGTATTGTTTGGATATTCCGGCTGCGATCTCCACCTCAACGAACTGCTCGGGCGCCACGCTCGCAGTGTAATCCGCGTTGTAGAGTGGGAGGGAGCAGGCGCTCAAGATGAAAGAGCCGCTTTTTGGAAGCAGAGCAAGCTAGGAAAGACTACCAATCTCACAAGGACGGAAAACATTCTTCATTTCACCGATTGGTAGGGCGGCCAACGCTGAAGGCTGATCGCCAATCCCGAATCCCGAATCTCCAATCCCGGCCGCAAAGCGGCCTTACAGCCACCGTGCGCGCTTGAACAGGCGATACAACACCAGGCAGGAACTCAGCTGACGCTCAGCGCGGTGCCCAGCATCTCGCGCAAGGTGTCGATGGCATCGTTGATGCGCACGACGTGATCGAGCACGTCGCGCAGGTAGATGCCGACTTCGTCGTGGATCAGCGCCCCGGGGTTGCGCTTGAGGTGCGAGAGCACGTTCTGCAGCGGCGCGACTACCAAGCGCATCTTGTTGAGTTCGCGCTTGAGTTCTTACGGGTGCACCAAGGTGTCGCGCTTGTAGGCTTACTTCGAATGGATAGGCTTAGAGTGGCTAACAAAACTAATACGCTCACCGCCAGGCGGGCGCGGCCGGTGCTCGGAATCGGCATGTACCACGCGTACACTGCGGTTCCTGCGCGCCGTCCGCACACACCCGACGACCGCTCGCTACGTTTTGTTAGCCGCTCTAAGTGAACAGCATTACCGCATTGCCGGGCTTTTCGGTTTGCAAACAACGCCTGACTCAGCGATCCGGACGATGGCTTCCGGCGTCGCCCTGGTTGGCCAGGTATTGCTTGGATTGTTCGTCCAGTTTGTCGCCCAGCATGCGGCGCACCACCACGAAGAACAGTGGGATGAAGATCACGCCGAGCACCGTGGCGAACACCATGCCGCCGATCACGCCGGTACCGATGGAGTGACGCGAGTTGGCGCCGGCACCGGTCGAGATGGCCAGCGGCAATACACCCAAGATGAAGGCGAACGAGGTCATCAGAATCGGACGGAAACGCAGATGCGCCGCTTCTAATGTCGCCTCGCGCAGGGTCTTGCCAGCCGCCCGCTGCTCTACCGCGAACTCCACGATCAAGATCGCGTTCTTCGCCGCCAGACCAATGACCGTGATCATGCCGATCTTGAAGTACAGATCGTTCGGCAGGCCACGCAGCATCGAGAAAGTGATTGCACCCAGTACACCGATCGGCACCACCATCAGCACCGCGACCGGTATCGACCAGCTCTCGTACAGCGCGGCCAGGCAGAGGAACACCACCATCACCGACAACGCCAGCAACAGCGTGGCCGCATTACCGGCAATGATCTCCTGGTACGACATGCCGCTCCAGTCGAAACCGAAGCCCGGCGGCAGATCGTTATTGACGATGTCTTCCATCGCGGTCATCGCTTGGCCGGAGCTGCCGCCCGGTGCCGGGTTGCCGACGATGTTCACCGCAGAATAGCCGTTGTAGCGATTCAGTGCCGGCGAAGCGTAGGTCCATTCGGCCTTGACCACATTGCTCAGCGGAATCATCCCCGGCTGACCATCGGCACCGGTGGCGGTGGTGCTTGGGCTGAAGAAGTTGCGCAGCGATTCGGGTCCGGTGCGGAACTGGTCGTCGGCACGGATGTTGACGCGCTTGATACGGCCTTCGGCGAAGTAGTCGTTGACGTAGACCGGCGCCAACATCAGCTGGATCGAACTGTAGATGTCGCTGACGTCCAGGCCCATCGATTGCGCCTGCACGCGGTCCACGTGCAACTGCAGCTGCGGCGAGTTTTCCAGGCCGTTCGGGCGCACGCCCGTCAGGGTGTCCTGCTTTTCCGCTGCCTTGCCGAGCACGATGTTGCGCGCCTGGGTCAACGCTTCCTGGCCGGCACCGGAACGGTCCTGCAGCCACATGTCGAAGCCGCCGAACTGGCCCAGGCCCTGCACGGTGGGCAAGTTGACCGCGAAGATCTGCGCACTCTTGATGCCGTAGAAAGCACCGTTGAGTTGCTGGATCAGCTGGTCTGCAGTGACGTCGCGCTCTTCCCACGGCTTGAGCCGGATGAAGCCCATGCCGACGTTTTCGCCCGATCCAAGGAAGCTGAAACCGGCGATCTGCAACATGCCTTCCACGGCCGGCTGCTTCTCCAGCACCGCACGCATCTGCGCGAATGCTGCGTTGGTCCGGATCTTGGTCGCGCCCGGCGGCAGCTGCACGATAGCCACGGCGAAGCCCTGGTCTTCTGCCGGCAGAAAACTGCCCGGCATGCGCGTAAACAGGAAACCGCACAGTGCCACCAGCACCACGAACACGATCATCCAAGGCGGCGAGCGCTTGAGGGTGTGGCCGACCACGCCGACATAGCGATGCGCCAACTTGTCGTAGTACTTGTCGAAGGTGCGGTAGACCCAGTTCTTCTTGGTCGAATGGGTCGACTTCAGGAACGCGCCGCACAACGCCGGGGTGAAGCTCAACGCCAGGAACGCAGAGAAGCCCATCGACATGGCGATGGTCAGCGCGAACTGCTTGTAGATCGCGCCCGAGGCGCCGGGTTGCAGCGAGGAAGGAATGAACACTGCCGCCAGCACAACGGTGATGGCCACCACCGCGCCGGTGATCTGGGTCATCGCCTTCTGCGTGGCCGCCTTCGGCTCAAGGTGCTCCTCGCTCATGATGCGTTCGACGTTCTCGATCACCACGATCGCGTCATCCACCACGATGCCGATCGCCAGCACCATCGCAAACAGCGTCAGCTGGTTGATGGTGAAGCCGATCAAGTACATGCCGAAGAACGTACCCAGCAGCGCGACCGGAATCACCAGCGTGGGGATCACGGTGGCGCGGAAGTTCTGCAGGAACAGCAGCATCACAAGGAACACCAGCACGACGGCTTCCACCAGCGTGTGAATCACTTCCTTGATGGAGATGCGCACGAAAGTGGTCGATTCGTACGGCGCGAACCAGGTCACGCCCTGCGGGAAGGTCGGCTGTAGTTCGTCAAGCTTGGCGCCGACCCCCTCGGACACGTTCAGTGCGTTGGCGCCGGGCAACAGCTGGATACCGAACGCACCGGTCGGCTTGCCGTTGTATCGGGTATCGAAGCCGTAATTGCTCGGCCCGACGGTGACGCGTGCGACATCCTTCAACCGCACCGTGGCGCCGTTGCCGTTGGTGCGTAGGATGATGTTCTCAAACTGGTCCGGCGAGCTGAAGCGCCCTTCCGCCGAGACCGTGGCGGTGAAGCTGATGCCTTCGGGTGTCGGGTCGGCACCGACCGAACCGGCGGCGAACTGCACGTTCTGGTTACGTATCGCAGTCAGCACCTGTGTGGCCGACAGGTTGTAGCCCTGCAGCTTCTCTGGGTTCAACCAGATGTTCATCGCGTACTCGGCGCCGAACTGGTTGGTGCTGCCCACGCCGGGTACGCGCGAGATCTGCTCGAGCACGCGCGTACCGACGATGTCGTTGAGCGCGTCGCGGTCGATCGACGGGTTGTCCGAGCGCAGCGCGGCCACCATCAGGAAGCCGGCGTTGGCCTTGGCCACCACCACACCCTGCTGGGTGACTTCCGACGGCAGACGCGGCGTGGCCAGCGACACCTTGTTTTGCACCTGCACCTGCGCGATATCCGCATCGGTGCCGGTTTCGAAGGTCAGCGTAATGGTCACGCGGCCATTGGCAGCCGACGACGAGTTGAAGTACAGCAGATGGTCGATACCGGTGAGCTGCTGCTCGATGACCTGGGTGACCGCTTTTTCGGCGGTATCGGCGCTGGCGCCAGGAAAGTTGGCGGTGACGGTGACCTGCGGCGGGGCGATCGTCGGGTAGGACTCGATACCCAGATTCAGGATCGAGATCACGCCCGCAAGCGAGATCAGGATCGCCACCACCCAGGCAAAGATCGGGTGTTCGATAAAAAATTTAGGCATGTCCGGGTTCCGTCACTGCTGCTTGGACTGGGAGTCGGCCGGCTGCGCTGCCGCATCCTGCTTGGGCTGTTGCTGCGCAGCCTGCGCGTTACCGGCCTGACCTGCTGCCGGAGCCGCGTTCGGTTCACCTGGCTGGCCGTCTTGCGCCGGCTGGTTCGGATTCCACGGCACGCCCTTGGCCGGCTGCCCTTCCTTGGCCTTCTGCACGCCATCGACGATGACCTGGTCGCCCGGAGCCACGCCGCCGGTCACGATCCAGTGGCCCTTCTGCTGGCCATCGACGGTGAGATTCTTGCGCACCACCTTGCCGTCCTTGCCCAGCACCAGCGCGTAGGCGCCAGTGGCATCGCGCTGCACCGCTTGCTGCGGCACCAGATAGGCATGATTGCGCTGGCCCAGGCTGGCCTTGAAGGTCACGAATGCGCCTGGCAGCAGTGCCTGTTCGGGATTGGGCAGGGTGGCCCGCAGCGACACCGCACCGGTGCTCGGGTCCACCGTCACTGCAGAGACGTCCAGCGTGCCGGGGTGCGGGTACTGCGTGCCGTTGCCCAGTTCCACCTTGATGGTGGACTTGCCGTCGCCACTGAGCTGCACGTTGCCGCTGGTCTGCGCTTGCCGCATCGCGGCCAGCTCTTCGCTGCTCATGGCGAAATTCACGTACAGCGGGTCGATCTGATCCACCGTGGTCAGCAAGGTGGCTTCACCGGAGCCGACCAGAGCGCCTTCGGTCACGCGCTGGATTCCGGCGCGGCCGGTGATGGGCGAGGTGACGCTGGCAAAACCGAGCTGGATACGGGCGGACTCGACCGTGCCACGCGCCTGCTGCACGTTCGCACTGGACGAGCGCTCGTTCGCTTCGGCGGTGTCGATGTCGGCGCGCGAGACGTACTGCTGCGGCGCCAGGCTGCGCGCACGCGTCGCGGCGATTTTGGCGTTGGCGTAGGTCGCCTCTGCGGCGGCCAACTGGCCCTGTGCCTGCAGCAGCGTGGCCTTCAGCGGCGCCGGGTCGATCTCGAACAGACGCTGGCCTTGCTTGACTTCGGTGCCTTCGGTGTACAAGCGCTTGAGCAGTACGCCGTCCACGCGCGCGCGCACGTCGGCCGAGCGGAACGCCGACAGGCGGCCGACCAGGTCGCGTTCCAGCGGCAGCGTCTGCGGCTTCATTTCCAGCACCGACACTTCCGGCGGCGGCGGAGCCTGCTGTTGTTCCGGCTTGCTGCAGGCAGCGAGCGCCACAGTGATGGCACAGGCCAGGCCGAATGTGCGGAGTGGGGCAATCATCAGGAGGAACTCCGTTAGGGTCTTGAGGTGAGGCGAGAAAGCGGGGCCAGCGCAGGCGCGGCAGCAGCCGCAGCGAACGCACGCAAGAAGGTGTCGATAGCGAACTGCGCCCACCGCTGCCTGGCGGGAAGGCCGGCACGATGGGGAACCTGAAACCGTTGGCGATCAAAATCCAGCCCGACGATCATGCTCAGCAGCAGCTCGGCCATGAAGTGCGGATCGTCACTGCGCAGCTGGCCGGCTTCGATCGCCTGTTCAAAGCGCTGCGCCAGGCGCTGCTGCATGCCGACTACGCCGTCGTTGAAGATCTGCTGCGACTGATCGGGGAACCGGTGCGATTCGGCTTCGACCAGACGGCAGATCTGTAACACATCGGGGCGATTGAGACGGTCAAGGTGGGCCAGCGCAAATGCCAGCAGATCCCCGCGCAGATCGTCCGAGACGGTGGCTAAGGGAACGGTGGCCAGATGCGCGTGATCCTGGAGCACACCGCGCAGCAGGTTTTCTTTACACCCGTAATAACTGTAGAGCGTCTGCTTGGAACAGCCGGCACGCTCGGCCACCGCGTCCATGCTCAGCCGCATACCGCGCTCGGCAAGCAATGCATGCACCGCCGCATGGATGCGGCGGTCGCAGTCTGCGCGCCGGGTAGCACGGTGGGAACGAATGGCCATGCCGGTAGACTATACCGTCCAGTTTAGTTTTTAAACAGGCTTGAAGATCCCGGTTCGGTCTGCGCAACGCCTTATATGTCAAGCATCCGGCCAGACTTTTCCGGTGATGGCGATCCATCCGTGGCATTACGCGACCTCCTGTAGAGAAACCGCATAGCGGTAACGCCTTTGCCCAGTGTCCAGACCGGTTGGGCTGAGCGTTTGCGCTATGCAGCACTGCGCTATCGTCGCACCGGTACAATTCAGGTTTTCCACCGAGCATCCCAGCTCTCTCATGACAGCCAAGAAAGCCGCTTCGAAATCGCCCACGACGCCGGTCAAACCGGTCGCCGAACGTGCAGTCCCCGTGCTTGCCACCGAACCGCAGGCGGTCACCCTGGAGCAGGTGTTTGCGGCCTTGCGCAAACGCTACCCGGCTGCCCGACAGTCCGAAGTGCAGCTGTTTGCGGCCGACTTTTACCGGCGTATGGAAGAAGACGAGTTTCCCAACCATCCGCCGGAGCAGTGGGCGGCGCTGGTGGCCGACATGTTGGAATTTGCGCGTACGCGCAAGGCCGGCACGGTCAACGTACGGGTGTTCAACCCGACCTTGAAGAGCCAAGGCTACGAGTCGCCGCACACGCTGCTGCAGATCGTCAACGACGACATGCCGTTCCTGGTCGATTCGGTGAGCATGACGTTGTCGAATCTGGGCATCGGCGTGCACGTGCTTGGCCACCCGGTGCTGCGCATCGCGCGCGACAAGGCGGGCAAGCTGACCGCAGTCGGCGAGGGCAAGAGCGAATCGCTGATGGTGCTGGAGATCGACCGCCAGCCGCCCGAAGAAATGCCCAAGGTGGAAGCGGCGGTGCGCCAAGTGCTGGCAGAGGTGCGCGCCATCGTGCACGACTGGGCGTCGATGCGCGAAAAGATGGTGATGCTGGCCGACGACCTGGCCACCCGCTGCCTGCCGATGGATGACATCAGCCGCCACGAGACGCAGGAATTCCTGCGCTGGGCGGCGGCCGACCACTTCACCTTTTTCGGCTATCGCCAATACCGCGTGGAGAAGCAGGACGGCCAGGATATGCTGGCGCCGGTAGAGGAAACCGGCCTGGGCTTGATGCGCGGCCACGACACCTCGCCGGCGCGCCCGGTGACCACGCTGGCGGCGCATGGCTTGAACACCGCGGCCAAGCTCAAGGACGCGCTGATTCTGACCAAGACCAATGCACGTTCGCGCGTGCATCGCGTTGGCTACATGGATTACATCGGCGTTCTGGAATTCGATGCCAAGGGCCGCATTGTCGGCGAGCAGCGCTTCCTGGGTCTGTTCACCTCCAGCGCATACAACCGCCGTCCGTGGGAAATTCCGCTGGTGCGTCAGCGCCACGAATACGTGATGAGCAAGTCCGGGCTGACCCCGAACAGCTATAGCGGCAAGGCGCTAAGCCACATCCTTGAAACGCTGCCGCGCGAGGAGCTGTTCCAATCCAACGAAGAAGAGCTGTATCGCACCGCGATCGGCATTCTTGGTTTGCAGGAGCGTGTGCGTAGCCGCATGTTCCTGCGTCGCGACAAGTACAGCCGTTTTATCTCGGCGCTGGTCTATATCCCGCGCGAGCGTTTCAACACCGATGTTCGGCTGCGCATCGAAGCCCTGTTGAAGGACGCCCTGCACGGCGAGTACATCGACTCCAGCGTGGTGCTGGGCGAATCGCCGCTGGCGCAGCTGCATCTGATCGTGCGCCCAAAGAGCGGCGAGGCGCTGGAATTGGACACCACCGAACTCGAATCGCGCCTGGCGCATCTGCTGCGCAACTGGCGCGATGCCTTGCGCGAAGCGCTGGTGGCGCGGCATGGCGAGGCCAACGGTCTGCGCCTGGCCGCCAACTTCGGTCGTGCGTTGCCGGCTGGCTATATCGAAGATTCGTCGATCGAATCGGCGGTGTCCGACGTCGAACATCTGGCCGCGCTGGATGGCCCGGACGATCTGCATCTGAGCCTGCAGGAAATCCGTCGCGACGATGGCATGCGTCTGGACGCCGGTAAAGGCTTGCGCTTGAAGCTGTATCGCCAGCTCGACGACATCTCGTTGTCGGATGCGCTGCCGATGATGGAGAACATGGGCCTGCGCGTGATCTCCGAGCGGCCATATCGGCTGCAGGTGGGCGAAACGCCGGTCTATATTCAGGACTTCGAGGTCGAATCGACGTCCGGCAAGATCAATGCGGCCAATGCCGATGCAAGCTTCGGCGAAGCCTTCGAGCGTATTTGGAACGGCGATGCCGAGAACGACGGCTTCAACCGTCTGATCCTGGCCGCCGGCCTGCATTGGCGCCAGGTCGCGCTGCTGCGCGGTTATTGCAAGTATCTGCTGCAGACGGCAGTACCGTTTTCGCAAGCGTATGTCGAAGCCACATTTACCCGTTATCCGCTGCTGGCACGCTTGTTGGTGGAATTGTTCGAAGCACGCTTCGACCCATCCACCGGCAACGAAACCAAGGCGCAGATCTTTGCTGGGCAGGAGCGTCTGCGGGAAGAGTTGTCTGCGCTGGCAGGTGGCGACGAAGCGAGCCTCAAAGCGCTGCAGCCTGTGCTGCAGGCACGCGGCGGCGATCGCGATGCGCAGCAGGAGGCTACCCGCGCCGCATTGTTGAAGTTGATGGATCGCGTCTCCAGCCTGGACCAGGACCGCATCTTGCGCAGTTTCATCGATGTGATCGATGCGACGCTGCGCACCAGCTATTACCAGACCGACAAGAACGGCAAATACCGCCATTGCATCAGCTTCAAGCTGGATTCGTCGATCGTTCCGGACCTGCCCAAGCCGCGTCCGTACCGCGAAATTTTTGTTTACGGACCGCGTGTAGAAGGCGTACATCTGCGCTTTGGCGCGGTGGCGCGCGGTGGCCTGCGCTGGTCGGACCGTCGCGAAGATTTCCGCACCGAGGTGCTGGGTCTGGTCAAGGCGCAGATGGTCAAGAACACCGTCATCGTGCCGGTCGGCGCCAAGGGCGGTTTCTACGTCAAGCGCTCGCCGGTGGGCAGCGACCGCGATGCGATCCAGGCCGAAGGCATCGCCTGCTACAAGCTGTTTATCCAGAGCCTGCTCGACATCACCGACAACATCGTCGGCGGCAAGATCGTGCCCCCGCCGCAGGTGGTGCGCCACGACCAAGACGACCCGTATCTGGTGGTCGCGGCCGATAAGGGCACTGCGACGTTCTCCGATATCGCCAACGGGTTGGCGCTGGATCACGGCTTCTGGCTGGGCGATGCGTTCGCTTCCGGCGGCTCGGTCGGTTACGACCACAAGGGCATGGGCATTACGGCGCGCGGTGCGTGGGAGTCGGTCAAGCGCCACTTCCGTGCGATAGGGCGCGATTGCCAGAGCCAGGACTTCAGCGTAGCCGGAATCGGCGACATGTCCGGCGACGTATTCGGCAACGGCATGCTGTTGTCGCGCCATATCCGCCTGCTGGCCGCGTTCGACCATCGGCACATCTTCCTCGACCCGAATCCGGATGCAGCCGCATCGTTCGCCGAGCGCGAGCGTCTGTTCAAGCTGCCGCGTTCCAGTTGGGCCGATTACGAGACCAAGCTGATCAGCGTCGGCGGCGGCATCTACCCGCGTACTTTGAAGTCGATCGACATCAGCGCGCCGGTGCGCGAGGCATTGGGTCTGGAATCTAACGTCAAGCAGCTCTCGCCCCACGCGCTGATGAACGCCATCCTCAAGGCGCCGGTAGATCTGTTCTGGAATGGCGGCATCGGCACCTACGTCAAAGCGTCCAGTGAATCGCATGGCGACGTGGGCGATCGCGCCAACAACGGTCTGCGCGTCAATGGCGGCGAGTTGCGCTGCAAGGTGGTGGGCGAGGGCGGCAATCTGGGCCTGACCCAGCTTGGTCGTATCGAAGCTGCGCAGACCGGCGTGCTGCTCAACACCGACTTTATCGATAACTCCGCTGGAGTGGACACCTCCGATCACGAAGTGAACATCAAGATCCTGCTCAACGATATGGTGCAGGCCAAGAAGCTCACCTACGACGCGCGCAACACGCTGCTGGCGTCAATGACCGACGAAGTGGCCGATCTGGTGTTGTGGGACAACTATCGCCAGAACCAGGCGATCAGTCTGATGGAGCGGATGAGCGTCAAGCGCCTGGGCTCCAAGCAGCACTTCATCCGCACACTGGAACTGCAGGGCCTGCTCGATCGTCAGATCGAATTCCTGCCCTCCGATGCAGAACTGTCTGCGCGCAAGGCGCGCGGGCAGGGGTTGTCGCGTCCGGAACTATCGGTGTTGTTGTCGTACTCCAAGCTGGTGGCGTTTCAGCAGTTGCTGGAATCGGATATTCCCGAAGACCCGTATCTGTCCAAGGAATTGCAGCGCTATTTCCCCAAGCCGCTGCAGAAAAAGTACGCCGATGCGATGGAGCGTCACCGGCTCAAGCGCGAAATCATCGCCACTGCGGTGACCAACACCACTATTAACCGCATGGGCGCCACCTTCCTGATGCGCATGCAGGAAGACACCGGCCGCAGCATCGGTGAGGTGGCCAAGGCCTACACCATCAGCCGCGAAACGTTGGACGCGCGGGCGCTGTGGACGCAGATCGATGCGCTGGACGGCAAAGTGCCCGAGTCGGTGCAGATCGATGCGCTGGAAGTGATCTGGCGCCTGCAACGCTCGTTCGTGCGGTGGCTGCTGTTCCGCCCCGGCCCGATGCCCGGCATTACTGCCGCGGTGGAGCGTTACCGCGGCCCGTTCAACGACATCCGCGTGGCCTCGGGTGTACTCTCCGACACGCAGCGCCCGCAGTACGAGGCCAGCGTGCAGGAGTGGCATGACAAGGGCTTGACCCCGGCCTTGGCGCAGCAGTTGTCCGAACTGCGCTATCTGGAACCGGCATTCGACATCATCGAAACCGCACGCACGCGCAAGCTCAAGTTGGTGGAGGTGTCCAAAGTGCATTTCCGCCTGGGCGAAGCGCTGCGCCTGCCATGGTTGTTGGAGCAGATCGACGCGCTGGAGGTCGCCGGCCGCTGGCACGCGGTGGCGCGTGGCGTGCTGCGCGATGAACTGGCCGCGCATCAGCGTGCGCTGGTGGGCCAGGTGCTGACCATGCCCGGCAGCAACGCCGAGGACAAAGTGGCCAATTGGCTGGCACGCGACGATTCCGGTCTGCGCTTCACCCTGTCCATGCTCACCGACGTGGCCGAGCAGAAGACGCTCGATTACCCGACGGTTTCAGTTGCAGTGCAACGGCTGGGACAGTTGGCTGCGCACGGGTTGTAAGTGCGGATCGAAGCGCGAGGGCGGGGCTGAGAATCCGTCATCGCGCTTCATCTACCGATTGCAATTGCTTCCAGCCAATAGGCTGCCCGTGGGCAGCCTTTTTTATCGTGTCCCAACATTCACCGATTCACCAGAAGCGCCGGTGCCGGGCCGATGGTATTGATCACGGCCGATGCGTATTTCATGAGCGAGGCAGGCGAGAAGGCGGCCGAGTTGCTCGACAACCGCCAGATCTATCAACAGACCGATCGCGATGGCACACAGTGGTCGTTCGATGGCCGCGCCTTGGCGCGCGACGGTATGGCAGACACCACGCGCGACGGGGTGAATAACCCCACCGCCACGCCGATCATTGCCAGTTACGACAAGGCGCGCGAACTCAATTACCACGCCACCAATGCCGCGGCAGCGCTGGCGTTAAAGCATGCCCCGAAGCCAGAAGACCCCTATCGCCAGCGGGCCAATGCGACCGACCGCCCTAGCCTGAGCACGGCCGACTGGAAGCGCGATGCGGCCGACGGCCAGTGGCATCGCTTGGTCAAGACCGACGTTACCGGTGCCAACGAACGCGGCACTTATGTGCAGGAAATCGCATTGCCGCCACGCGCGGCAGAACTGGAGGCGCAGGCGCACGCCGTCATCGCCCGCAACATCGCCAACAGCCCCGGCGCCATCGCCGCGCGCTACGAACTGGCCTATCACCGTAGCGGTTGGGCGGCCGATGGACTGCCGATGTCGCCAGCAGTGCAGCTTGGAAATCTTGAACGTCACGCTATCGCTGGTGCATAGTGAAAAGAGTGAAAAAAATGAATCAATGGAAGCTTAAATGACCAGTCAAAACGTGCCGCGAAAGGGCGAGATTTATATTCTTCAACCTGACATGCGAGGTGGAGGGCGTGGGCATGGTGTGGAGTTCGAGAATGAAAAAGTCGTTCCGTTTCCAGCCTATCTGAGCAGTCCACCGGAAAGCGGCGGACTTGCTGCGTTACAGGAAACGCCGCGCCTGCGCTATGACAGTCGTATAGGCGATATGCCGAACGACCTCGATAGTGGTTTCAAGGACTACTGGCTGGTGTCGGGGCCGCTGAAACAGCTGTTTCAATCTGTGGACCCCGAAGGTTTCGTGTTCGTGCGCTGTGCATTCCTTCTGGAAGATGGCTCGGAAGCACCGCCGCATTACCTGTGCGAGGTTGTCAGGATATTGGATGCGATCGATGAAGCGGCATCAACGGTCAAGGTGCTGACAGGATATCCGAACGGGAAGTACTACAGCATCACTGGCGGCGCTAACTTGGCGTTCAGGAAAGAGATTATCGGGTCGGCACACGTTTTTCGAACACCTTATACAGCAGATGCATTCTGCGACCGCGTCTTGCGCGATACTTTGATCGAGCATGGATTCGGTAAGTCACCAAGAACGCGCGGCGTTCGGCTCATAGACGCCGCGGGCTGCTGATTTTTTCTCTCTTTAGATAACCTTGAGCCGAGGCATATGCCGACCAGTAATGTCATTTTTCATAGTCATCACATCATTGAAAAGAGCATTTTCCGTCGAAGCCCCTTGCTCAAGAAGCTTATCGAACATGGCTTTATTGACCAGGACATATCGACCAATCGTTTATATCTCCCGGTAGAGGGAAGTCTGGCGGACGAACTTGAAACCTCGCCACATCGGGGACGTACGCGAGGTTCCTATACAGATGGAATCAGCCGCGTACTGGACGATATTCGTAATTCCCCTGACGGTCGCGACGCCTTGAAAAACGACCCCGTCGCACTGAAGCGCGTCGCCGAGCACATCAACGAACTACAAGACACCCTCAAAGTCGCCCTCATCAACGGCGATGTCTACGCCACCACTCCAGATCGATTAACCAAGGAGGAGGCAAACGCGCAGAACCGCAAGACGTTTTCCGACATCGAGCACTACCGAGTTACCCATGCTGAGCAGTTGAAGGCCTTGCGCTCGATGGGCGCAGTCGAGTCCGAATGGGCCGCAATCACGCACTCTGAGCACCGGATCACTGCAGTGATCGGCGCCGCCCAGAACACCTCATCCAATCTGGTGGCTGCGCCAGGTGAACCTGCTACCAGAGAAGTCGTCGGAAGAGCAGAGTTTCGTCTGGCTGTGGCGCACGCCGAGGATGCCGGTCGCATCAGGTTGTCCGAGGCCAGTGCTGCGTTGGTCAAGCAGGTGCTGGATGACACTCCATCGACCATCGGCAGTGCTTCTCGAAGTACTCACCACCTTGCAGGCGGCGAAGCTCACTCATACACGCCGCTATCGCAACGCGGCTTCGCCACTGCCGAGCTGCTAGCCGGCGACCTTTCAGTAAACCAGGCGCTACGCAGCGCCGGCCTGTTCGCCACTGCTGCCGACACCGTCATCACCGGTCAACGCGCCACGCAGTTCCTCGGCCAGGACAACCCGCTCGCCGCGCAGTCGGAGCTGGCGCACTTCGCCGGTCGCAACGTCGGTGGCTGGGCGGGCGGCACCACCGCTGCCTACGCGTTGGGAAGCGCCGGTGCCGGGCCGATGGTATTGATCGCGGCAGATGCGTATTTCATGAGCGAGGCCGGCGAGAAGGCGGCCGAGTTGCTCGACAACCGCCAGATCTATCAACAGACCGATCGCGATGGCACACAGTGGTCGTTCGATGGCCGCGCCTGGGCGCGCGACGGTATGGCAGACACCACGCGCGACGGGGTGGATAACCCCACCGCCACGCCGATTATTGCCAGTTACGACAAGGCGCGCGAACTCAATTACCACGCCACCAATGCCGCGGCAGCGCTGGCGTTAAAGCATGCCCCGAAGCCAGAAGACCCCTATCGCCAGCGGGCCAATGCGACCGACCGCCCTAGCCTGAGCACGGCCGACTGGAAGCGCGATGCGGCCGACGGCCACTGGCATCGCCTGGTCAAGACCGAAGTCACTGGGGCCAACGAACGCGGCACTTATGTGCAGGAAATCGCATTGCCGCCACGCGCGGCAGAACTGGATGCACAAGCCGAGGCGGTCATTGCACGCAACATTGTCAACAGCCCCGGCGCGATTGCTGCACGCTATGAGCTGGCCTATCACCGCAGCGGCTGGGCGGCCGATGGATTGCCGATATCGCCAGCGGTGCAGCAGGCGTTGCCAGATCCGGATGCATTCACCGCCTCGAACGGCCAGCGCTACTACCGCAACATTGATGGTCAATGGACCAGCAACGGCGTCGCCGCCGATGGCAATCGGGCGCTGGAACTGGAGACCATGCGCGCGATGCTGCAGCCGGCGCTTGCCGCGCATGCCGAAACGATTGCCACCATCCAGCAGTCGCCGATGTCGCCGCAGGATCTGCAGCGCGAGCAGACGCTGTACCGCTATCGCATCGTCGGCACGGAGTTGCAGCCGGATTGGCGCGAGGCGATCGAGTTGGCGACGCAACGCACGCGCCAAGCGCACGGGCTGTCCGGTCATGGCGCGCTGCAAGTGCAGCGCGGCCCCAGTGGCGTGTTTGGCGCTGATAGCCCCGTCGCGCATCTTCAGCGCGGCGCGGATGGGGTGGATCGCATCGTTGCCGTGACCAGTGCCGAGGAGATCGGCCAGGCGCTGCAGGAAGTGCGAGGGCGCCAGCAGACGCTACCGCCCTCGCTCGAACCGCCAACTCGCCACCTCATGACGACGGCGCTCGCATCGAACGACTCGGCCGACACCGACACCTCGAGCCCTGCCTCATCGTCATCATCGTCATCTTCCAGCCCGCAACGCGTTCTGGACATGCAGACACGGATGCAGGTGGACAGCGCCGCGCAGGTGCAGCAGGAACGTGAGCAGCAAGCACGCCAGGCGCAGCAGGCATCACAGATGCGCGAGCACATGGTGCAAGTGCAGTTGGCACACGAAGAACAAGCACGTGCCGCGCAGGCGCTGCACATACACGTCACGCTTGAGCAGCAACGCCAAGCGATGCAGCAGCGCGAGCAAGAGGAACGTCAAGCACAACAAACCCAGCAGCGCGAGCAGCAGCGCGAAGCGCACGACGCACAGCAACGCGAACAAGAACAGCGTCAGGCGCAGGAGTCTCAACAGCGCGAGCAGGACACACGCCAAGCCCATGAAGCCCAACAGCGCGACCAAGAGCAGCATCAGGCGCAGGAGTCGCAGCAGCGCGAACAGCAGACACGCCAAGCCCAGGAAGACCAACAGTACGAGCAAGAGCAGCACCAAGCGCAGCAGACTCAGCAGCATGAGCACGCGATACGCCAATCCCAGCAGCGCCAGCAGGACCACCACCAGGCGCAAGAGGTTCACTGGCGTGAGCAGCAGTCAGCGCAGGACCTTGCGGTCGCACATGCATCGCCGCTAGCCCCGCAGTACCCGCAACACGATGCGCTGGCACACAGCCCACAGCAGCTGCCCACAGCGCATGCCGTGGCCGTGCGCCACGACGCCTCAGATGCATCTGGTGCAGGTACATCGACGCAACAGCAACAAGCGCCGGCACACCCGCAGATAGCCCAGGCGCCGATTGCGAGATCCGAGCCGCCGCTCGCTGGGTCATTCGCCGCAGCGCGCAGCAACGATCAGCACACGCAGACGCCAAAGACGCCTGTGATGGACGTGCCAAGTGCCCCTGCAGCTTCGCCGTCGTCTACGCACCTCACGCAAACGACTGGTCAACCCTTGGGAGCGGCCAGCGCTGCGCGCTCTACCGATGTGCCCACAGGTATGGAAGATGCAAGTCAGCCGCCTGTCGGCTCCTCGGCGGGAGCGCAGAGCACGCATGCCGCCGCCGAGCCTGGCAGCCTCGCCTCGTGGCAAGAAACGCTGCACACCATGCGTACGCTACGGATAAAACTCGAGCAAGAGTTTCAAGAAGAGCAGCGTCTGTCACAGCTCACGCACGCGCAACGGGAGCATGAGGACAACTTCCCTTTCCCTTTGACGGATATCGACATCAACCACAGGCACAACGTCTACGCGCCTGCGCCGGATGGCGATGCAGCGTTTAGGTCCCAGCACGCGATGGAACGCACTGCCCCGCCTACAACGGCTCAAGGCTCAGATGCGCTAGACGATGCCCGGCAACCCAAGCGCAGGGATATCAGCAACAACCCGGATGTGAACGATCTGCTGTATGCCATCCAATCCAAGAACGATCTGGCGATCGATGAAGCGTTGCAACGGATCGCCGAGAGCGCGGCCGCTAGCGCCCTAGGCTTCGGACTTTTCTACTGTGCCCACCGAAGAAGGCTGGCAACATGAGGGCGATGCCCAGATGCCGTTGGACCGCCGCGAGGCTGGCTTGAATGCGGCTCCGCGCAGCAGTAGCTTCCTACCTGACAGTGCGCCCATGAGTGGCCGGATGGATGAGAAAATCGAACCCATGGATATGAACGAAGTTGAAAAATTTGCAGAAAACACGCCTCGCAAGGGCGAGTTCTATGTTCTCACCCCAGATATGCGCGGTAACGGTCCGGGACATGGGATAATCCTTGAAAACAAGATGGCTATCCCGCTTCCCGAATATATGAGCCTTGATAAAGCTGCTGCCGGATTGAAGGATTTAAAAGAAGTGCCCCGCCTGCGCCAAGTTCGTGCTGCTTCTATGCCAAACGATTTAGATTCTAGCTTTCGAGGGTATTGGCTAGTTTCAGAAGCTCTCAAAAAAATATTCGAGTCGATTGATTCTGTGGCATTTTCTTTCGCGAAATGCGATTTCATTCTGCATGGCGGATCCCAAGCTCCACCACATTACCTCTGCGAAGTCACAAGAGAAATAGATGCAATCGATGAGCAGGCTTCACAAGTAAAGATACTCACCGAAGGTTATCCAAAAGGAAAGTTTTACAGCCTTGCAGGCGGGGCTAAACTTGCCTTTAGGAAAGAATTGGTGGGTTCGTCGCATATCTTTCGCACACCTTATACGGCGGACTCTTTCTGTGATCGAGTATTTAGAGATGCGTTAGTCGATAATGGCTTTGGAAAATCGCGAAATTCGCGCGGAGTCTGGTTAATTGATGCTGCGGACTACTGACCATGCCAGAAACCAGGACTGCTCTGCAGAGCCATCACGTTATCGAGAAAAGTTTTTTCGATAGCGATATCTTGCTTAAAGAACTTGCCGAAAACGGGCTAATCGACCAACACGCTTCATCAAATCGCCTCTACTTGCCAGTTGACGGAAATCTTGCAGAAGAGCTTGAAATATCGCCACATAGAGGAAGAACTCGGAGTTCCTATACGCAAGGTATTAGGGATGTTCTGATCGAGATACAGCTATCTTCGGATGGTATTTTCGCATTGAATGGAGACGAGGTCGCTCTTAAAAGAATCTCTGTTCAAGTAGCCGAACTACAAGACACCCTCAAAGTCGCCCTCATCAACGGCGATGTCTACGCCACCACTCCAGATCGATTAACCAAGGAGGAGGCAAACGCGCAGAACCGCAAGACGTTTTCCGACATCGAGCAATACCGAGTTACCCATGCTGAGCAGTTGAAGGCCTTGCGCTCCATGGACGCAGTCGAGTCCGAATGGGCCGCAATCACGCACTCTGAGCACCGGATCACTGCAGTGATCGGCGCCGCCCAGAACACCTCATCCAATCTGGTGGCTGCGCCAGGTGAACCTGCTACCAGAGAAGTCGTCGGAAGAGCAGAGTTTCGTCTGGCTGTGGCGCACGCCGAGGATGCCGGTCGCATCAGGTTGTCCGAGGCCAGTGCTGCGTTGGTCAAGCAGGTGTTGGATGACACTCCACCGACCATCGGCAGTGCTTCTCGAAGTACTCATCACCTTGCAGGCGGCGAAGCTCCCCCGTACAAGCCGCTATCGCAACGCGGCTTCGCCACTGCCGAGCTGCTAGCCGGCGACCTTTCAGTAAACCAGGCGCTACGCAGCGCCGGCCTGTTCGCCACTGCTGCCGACACCGTCATCACCGGTCAACGCGCCACGCAGTTCCTCGGCCAGGACAACCCGCTCGCCGCGCAGTCGGAGCTGGCGCATTTCGCCGGTCGCAATGTCGGTGGCTGGGCGGGTGGCACCACCGCTGCCTATGCGTTGGGAAGCGCCGGTGCCGGGCCGATGGTATTGATTGCCGCCGATGCGTATTTCATGAGCGAGGCCGGCGAGAAGGCGGCCGAGTTGCTCGACAACCGCCAGATCTATCAACAGACCGATCGCGATAGCACACAGTGGTCGTTCGATGGCCGCGCCTGGGCGCGCGACGGTATGGCAGACACCACGCGCGACGGGTTGAACAATCCCACTTCAACGCCGATCGTCGCCAGTTACGACAAGGCCCGCGAACTCAACTACCAAGCCACGAATGCAGCCGCCGCGTTGGCATTGAAGGATGCGCCCGCGCCTGCTGATCCCTACCGCCAGCCAGCCAATGCCACCGATCGGCCCAGTCTGAGTAGTGCCGACTGGCGGCGCGATGCATCGGACGGCCAGTGGCATCGCTTGGTCAAGACCGAAGTCACTGGGGCCAACGAGCGTGGCAGCTACGTGCAGGAAACCGCCTTGCCGCCACGCGCGGCAGAACTGGAGGCGCAGGCGCACGCCGTCATCGCCCGCAACATCTCCAACAGTCCCGGCGCGATTGCTGCACGCTATGAGCTGGCCTATCACCGTAGCGGTTGGGCGGCCGATGGATTGCCGATATCGCCAGCGGTGCAGCAGGCGTTGCCGGATCCGGATGCATTCACCGCCTCGAACGGCCAGCGGTATGACCGCGACATCGAGGGCCGGTGGACCAGCAACGGTGTCGCCGCCGATGGCAATCGGGCGCTGGAACTGGAGACCACGCGCGCGATGCTGCAGCCGGCGCTTGCCGCGCATGCAGAAACGCTTGCCACCATCCAGCAGTCGCCGATGTCGCCGCAGGATCTGCAGCGCGAGCAAACGCTGTACCGCTATCGCATCGTCGGCACGGAGTTGCAGCCGGATTGGCGCGAGGCGATCGGCAGCGGACGCGCGAAACAGAATGACTTGTTGGCTCTGGCGCTATTGTAGCTGTAGCTTGATCGGGAAAATCTGATCGCGCACTTCCGATATCTTACTTTTGCTAATCTTATCTACTTTGCATGCCCGGAGAAATTAGGGATGACAACTGGAAACAAACCGAAAAAAGGCGAATTTTACATTCTTGAACCGGACATGCGGCGAGGAGGACCGGGGCACGGGGTCGTGTTCGAGAATATCGACCAACTGCTGACTCCTCCAAGACTCATTCTCTGGCCTGAGGAGGGTGGATTTCCACCTTTGAGTGAGCCCCCCCGTCTCTCCTATGACCCCAAGCGTGGGCCGCCCCCTGAAGATCTAGAAGGAGGGATGAGTGGTTATTGGCTGGTGTCTGAGCGGCTTAAGAACGTTTTTCAGGATGTCGATCCAGAAGGCTTCGAGTTTGTCGAATGCGATTACAAATTGGAAGACGGCTCCCAAGGGCCGCGCTATTTCCTTTGCGATGTGGTGCGGACCATCGATGCACTGGATGAGAGTGCATCGAAATTAAATATAAAGATAAGCGACGATTATCCCGGAGGAAAGCTATACAGATTTTCTGGTGGAATTAGTCTTGCTTTTCGCAAAGAGCTTGTCGGCAACTATCACGTATTCCTAACGCCGTATTCGGGGAATTATGTTATTTGCGATCGAACTCTTCGAGAGGCGGTGCTTGCAGCTGGAATTGGCGCAGGTAGGAAATCAGACGGACTTTGGTTTGAAGATGCTGCCGATTACTAGGCCGAAACAGTCGCAAGCAAGGAGAAAATTGCATGTTACGTAATGGCCCAATATTTCAAGATCACCATAGCATTGAGCAAAAAACGCTTAAGAACAGCAGGTTGCTTGCTGCTTTGGATAGAGCAGGACTGTTTGATATGGATGCGCCAGCTAATCGCATCTTTTTGCCTAATGATCCACGACTGGCCTCTTCATTGGGAATCACTGCACATAGCGGCGGTCCAATCCGTGATTATCAGCTTGGCGTGCTTGCCGAACTGAGGGACATAGAGCTTACTGCCGATGGGCGAACAGCCCTGGCTGGCGACTCTGAAGCATTGGCTCGTGTAGCGGCGCGTGTAGAAAATTTGCGCGACACCATGAGGGTAGGTTTGATCAATGGTGACCTTCATACTAATGCGCCGCTCGGTATGGTTGCTGACGACATTAGGCCACGCGTGCAGGCGTTCTTAGCGAATTCGCAGAACTACGGCAAAGCTCACACACAACAGATAGATGGCTTCAAAAGCTTGCCTCAAACAGAATTGCGATGGACATCGATTGCACATTCCGAAGTGCGTGTTCTTTCGACGCTTCAATACGTGATGCAATCCGGCAACAACCTCACGCGGGGCGGCGATCCGGCGATTGGAAGAAATTCACTTTCCCGAGCCATCGCACAAGCCCATGCAAATGGCCGCCTGACGCTTTCCGACCAAAGCATTCTGCAGGTCGAAAACGTTCTCGGCGAAGAAGCAGCGCGACCATTACGCATTTCGCCAAGCCAACGCGGCTTCGCCACTGCCGAGCTGCTAGCCGGCGACCTTTCAGCAAACCAAGTGCTACGCAGCGCCGGCCTGTTCGCCACTGCTGCCGACACCGTCATCACCGGTCAACGTGCCACGCAGTTCCTCGGCCAGGACAACCCGCTCGCCGCGCAGTCGGAGCTGGCGCATTTCGCCGGTCGCAATGTCGGTGGCTGGGCGGGTGGCACCACCGCTGCCTACGCGTTGGGAAGCGCCGGTGCCGGGCCGATGGTATTGATCGCGGCCGATGCTTATTTCATGAGCGAGGCCGGCGAGAAGGCGGCCGAGTTGCTCGACAACCGTCAGATCTATCAACAGACCGATCGCGATGGCACACAGTGGTCGTTCGATGGCCGCGCCTGGGCGCGCGAGGGCATGGCAGACACCACGCGCGACGGGGTGGATAACCCCACCGCCACACCGATCATTGCCAGTTACGACAAGGCCCGCGAACTCAATTACCACGCCACCGATGCCGCAGCAGCGATGGCGTTAAAGCATGCTCCAACGCCGGAGGATCCCTATCGCCAGCCGGCCAATGCCACCGACCGCCCCAGCTTGAGCGCAGCCGACTGGACGCGCGATGCGGCCGACGGCCAGTGGCATCGCTTGGTCAAGACCGACGTTACCGGCGCCAACGAACGCGGCACTTATGTGCAGGAAATCGCATTGCCGCCACGCGCGGCAGAACTGGATGCACAAGCCGAGTCGGTCATTGCATGCAACATCGTCAATAGCCCCGGCGCCATCGCCGCGCGCTACGAACTGGCCTATCACCGCAGCGGCTGGGCCGCCGATGGATTGCCGATGTCGCCAGCAGTGCAGCTTGGAAATCTTGAACGTCACGCTATCGCTGGTGCATAGTGAAAGAGTGAAAAAATGAATCAATGGAAGCTTAAATGACCAGTCAAAACGCGCCGCGAAAGGGCGAGATTTATATCCTTCAACCTGACATGCGAGGGGGGGGGCGTGGGCATGGTGTGGAGTTCGACAATGAAAAGGCCGTGCCGTTACCAACCTATCTGAGCAGTCCATCGGAAAGCGGTGGACTTGCTGCGTTACAGGAAACGCCGCGTCTGCGCTATGACAGCCGTATAGGCGATATGCCGAACGACCTCGATAGTGGTTTCAAGGGCTACTGGCTGGTGTCAGAGCCGTTGAAACAGGTGTTTCAATCTGTGGATCCTGACGGATTTGCCTTCCTGCGTTGTGCGTTCCTGTTGGAAAATGGCTCTGAAGCATTACCGCACTACCTGTGCGAGGTGGTGAGAATACTAGATGCGATCGATGAGGCAGCATCCACCGTCAAGGTGCTGACAGGGCATCCAAATGGCAAATATTACAGAATTGCTGGCGGCGCCGATCTGGCATTCAAGAGGGATATGATCGGTTCTGCCCACGTCTTCCGTACTCCCTATACATCGGATGCGTTTTGCGACCGGATGTTGCGCGATACTTTGATCGAGCATGGATTTGGCAAGTCACCAAGAACGCGCGGCGTTCGGCTCATAGACGCTGCCGGCTGCTGATTTCGTCTATCTTTAGATAACCTTGAGTCGAGGCATATGCCGGCTAGTAATGTCATCCTTCATAGTCATCACGTCATTGAACAGAGCATTTTCCGTCGAAATCCCTTGCTCAAGAAGCTTGTCGAACATGGCTTTATTGACCAGGACATATCGACCAATCGTTTATATCTCCCGGTAGAGGGCAGTCTGGCGGACGAACTTGAAACCTCGCCACACCGGGGACGCACGCGAACTTCTTATACGGATGGAATCACCCTCACCCTAGATGAAATCCTTGATGGTCCTGACGGTCGAGCCGCACTGACCAACGACCCCGTCGCACTGAAGCGCGTCGCCGAGCAGATCAACGAACTACAAGACACCCTCAAAGTCGCCCTCATCAACGGCGATGTCTACGCCACCACTCCAGATCGATTAACCAAGGAGGAGGCAAACGCGCAGAACCGCAAGACGTTTTCCGACATCGAGCACTACCGAGTTACCCATGCTGAGCAGTTGAAGGCCTTGCGCTCCATGGGCGCAGTCGAGTCCGAATGGGCCGCAATCACGCACTCTGAGCACCGGATCACTGCAGTGATCGGCGCCGCCCAGAACACCTCATCCAATCTGGTGGCTGCGCCAGGTGAACCTGCTACCAGAGAAGTCGTCGGAAGAGCAGAGTTTCGTCTGGCTGTGGCGCACGCCGAGGATGCCGGTCGCATCAGGTTGTCCGAGGCCAGTGCTGCGTTGGTCAAGCAGGTGCTGGATGACACTCCATCGACCATCGGCAGTGCTTCTCGAAGTACTCATCACCTTGCAGGCGGCGAAGCTCACTCATACACGCCGCTATCGCAACGCGGCTTCGCCACTGCCGAGCTGCTAGCCGGCGACCTTTCAGTAAACCAGGCGCTACGCAGCGCCGGCCTGTTCGCCACTGCTGCCGACACCGTCATCACCGGTCAACGTGCCACGCAGTTCCTCGGCCAGGACAACCCGCTCGCCGCGCAGTCGGAGCTAGCGCATTTCGCCGGTCGCAACGTCGGTGGCTGGGCGGGCGGCACCACCGCTGCCTACGCGTTGGGAAGCTCCGGTGCCGGGCCGATGGTATTGATCGCGGCCGATGCGTATTTCATGAGCAAGGCCGGCGAGAAGGCGGCCGAGTTACTCGACAACCGCCAGATCTATCAACAGACCGATCGCGATGGCACACAGTGGTCGTTCGATGGCCGCGCCTGGGCGCGCGACGGTATGGCAGACACCACGCGCGACGGGGTGGATAACCCCACCGCCACGCCGATCATTGCCAGTTACGACAAGGCCCGCGAACTCAATTACCAAGCCACGAATGCAGCCGCCGCGTTGGCATTGAAGGATGCGCCCGCGCCTGCTGATCCCTACCGCCAGCCAGCCAATGCCACCGATCGGCCCAGCCTGAGTAGTGCCGACTGGCGGCGCGATGCATCGGACGGCCACTGGCATCGCCTGGTCAAGACCGAAGTCACTGGGGCCAACGAACGCGGCACTTATGTGCAGGAAATCGCATTGCCGCCACGCGCGGCGGAACTGGAGGCGCAGGCGCACGCCGTCATCGCCCGCAACATCGCCAACAGCCCCGGCGCCATCGCCGCGCGCTACGAACTGGCCTATCACCGTAGCGGTTGGGCGGCCGATGGATTGCCGATATCGCCAGCGGTGCAGCAGGCGCTGGCGGATCCGGATGCGTTGACGGCATCGAACGGCCAGCGCTACTACCGCAACATTGATGGTCAATGGACCAGCAACGGCGTCGCCGCCGATGGCAATCGGGCGCTGGAACTGGAGACCATGCGCGCGATGCTGCAGCCGGCGCTTGCCGCGCATGCCGAAACGATTGCCACCATCCAGCAGTCGCCGATGTCGCCGCAGGATCTGCAGCGCGAGCAAACGCTGTACCGCTATCGCATCGTCGGCACGGAGTTGCAGCCGGATTGGCGCGAGGCGATCGAGTTGGCGACGCAACGCACGCGCCAAGCGCACGGGCTGTCCGGTCATGGCGCGCTGCAAGTGCAGCGCGGCCCCAGTGGCGTGTTTGGCGCTGATAGCCCCGTCGCGCATCTTCAGCGCGGCGCGGATGGGGTGGATCGCATCGTTGCCGTGACCAGTGCCGAGGAGATCGGCCAGGCGCTGCAGGAAGTGCGAGGGCGCCAGCAGACGCTACCGCCCTCGCTCGAACCGCCAACTCGCCACCTCATGACGACGGCGCTCGCATCGAACGACTCGGCCGACACCGACACCTCGAGCCCTGCCTCATCGTCATCATCGTCATCTTCCAGCCCGCAACGCGTTCTGGACATGCAGACACGGATGCAGGTGGACAGCGCCGCGCAGGTGCAGCAGGAACGTGAGCAGCAAGCACGCCAGGCGCAGCAGGCATCACAGATGCGCGAGCACATGGTGCAAGTGCAGTTGGCACACGAAGAACAAGCACGTGCCGCGCAGGCGCTGCACATACACGTCACGCTTGAGCAGCAACGCCAAGCGATGCAGCAGCGCGAGCAAGAGGAACGTCAAGCGCAACAAACCCAGCAGCGCGAGCAGCAGCGCGAAGCGCAGGACGCACAGCAACGCGAACAAGAACAGCGTCAAGCGCAGGAGTCTCAACAGCGCGAGCAGGACACACGCCAGGCCCATGAAGCCCAACAGCGCGACCAAGAGCAGCATCAGGCGCAGGAGTCGCAGCAGCGCGAACAGCAGACACGTCAAGCCCAGGAAATCCAACAGCGCGACCGGGAGCAGCATCAGGCGCAGGAGTCGCAGCAGCGCGATCAGCAGACACGTCAAGCCCAGGAAATCCAACAGCGCGACCGGGAGCAGCACCAAGCGCAGCAGACTCAGCAGCACGAGCACGCGATACGCCAATCCCAGCAGCGCCAGCAGGATCACCACCAGGCGCAAGAGGTTCACTGGCGTGAGCAGCAGTCAGCGCAGGACGTTGCCATCGCACATGCACCGCCGCTAGCCCCGCAGTACCCGCAACACGATGCGAGCCCACAGCAGCTGCCCACAGCGCACGCCGCGGCTGTGCGCCACGACGCATCAGATGCATCTAGTGCAGGTACATCGACGCAACAGCAACAAGCGCCGGCACACCCGCAGATAGCCCAGGCGCCGATTGCGAGATCCGAGCCGCCGCTCGCTGGGTCATTCGCCGCAGCGCGCAGCAACGATCAGCACACGCAGACGCCAAAGACGCCTGCGATGGACCTGCCAAGTGCCCCTGCAGCTTGGCCATCGTCTACGCACCTCACGCAAACGACTGGGCAACCCTTGGGAGCGGCCAGCGCTGCGCGCTCTACCGATATGCCCACAGGGATGGAAGATGCAAGTCAGCCGCCTGTCGGCTCCTCGGCGGGAGCGCAGAGCACGCATGCCGCCGCCGAGCCTGGCAGCCTCGCCTCGTGGCAAGAAACGCTGCACACCATGCGTACGCTACGGATAAAACTCGAGCAAGAGTTTCAAGAAGAGCAGCGTCTGTCACAGCTCACGCACGCGCAACGGGAGCATGAGGACAACTTCCCTTTCCCTTTGACGGATATCGACATCAACCACAGGCACAACGTCTACGCGCCTGCGCCGGATGGCGATGCAGCGTTTACGTCCCAGCACGCCATGGAACGCACTGCCCCGCCTACAACGGCTCAAGGCTCAGATGCGCTAGACGATGCCCGGCAACCCAAACGCAGGGATATCAGCAACAACCCGGATGTGAACGATCTGCTGTATGCCATCCAATCCAAGAACGATCTGGCGATCGATGAAGCGTTGCAACGGATCGCCGAGAGCGCGGCCGCTAGCGCCCTCATACAACGAGGCCGCGAACACTTGGAAGCCAAAGCCATGCAGGAAGCAAAGGACGAGTTAGCCGCTCGCCAACTGTTGGGATTGGATACGCCGGCAGAGATCCACACCAGTCGAGGCCCGGTGATGGTGATGACACTGCCGGAGTTCGCCAACGGGCCGATGATGCAAAATGGCCCGCAAGGCGGAGGCGGTGGAGGCGGCGGCGGGGGAGATGGCGGTGGCGGTGGCGGTGGCGGAAGCGGCGGTGGTGGAGGGGGAGGGGGAGGGGGAGGAGGTGGCGGTGGTTGATCGAAATAGCGTGGGGCTCATTCAATTCTTGGTAGGTGCAAAGTGGAAAAGCAATACACATCCGCGCTGGCGGAGAACGACGTCGCGTTGAGGGCGTCCAGGCAAACGTTGCAAGAAACAATCGAGGCCATCGCGATACTGAGCGCAACGCTGCAACAGCGCGAAGGCAGCCTGCACAAGCTCGTCCAGCAACAGCTTCAGCTGCTGCAGGAGGCGGTCACCAACGCCGATCAGAGAATCAATCGGGTAGTGGAAAACGCACTCCCCCGACTGACGCAGTTGACCAATCAGGCGTTGGCGCAGACGCTGGGGCCGGCAGCTGAGCGATTCAATC
Organism: Xanthomonas fragariae; assembly: GCF_017603965.1. Lineage (NCBI taxonomy): Bacteria > Pseudomonadati > Pseudomonadota > Gammaproteobacteria > Lysobacterales > Lysobacteraceae > Xanthomonas > Xanthomonas fragariae. Next base: position 1,472,432 of record NZ_CP071955.1, read on the forward strand.
GCAAGCTGGCAATTGCAGACCAGACACTGCATCAAGCCACTCAGCGCTATGCACAGGCACAGCAATCCCTGGAAACAACGGCCACGCGACGCATGTGGATGGCATCGATTGCGATGCTGGCAGCGGGCGTCATAGGTTTGGGTGTTGCCGGCTATGCGCTTTACAGCAGCAAGGCGACTCTGGCACAGGCCGCACAGCGCCGGTCGGAAATCGCCTACCTGGATCGTATCGGCCGCGCCGACCTCGCTCCCTGCGGTGAGGACAGGCTCTGCGCCAACGTCGAGAAGAAGGGAAAGCGCTATGGCGATCAGGGCCAATATCGCGTGATCGGATTGCGTCGGCCCTCGCCACCGTAGAAATTCTGCCAGGGCAATACCCCGACACATTCGATTGTTTCCAACAACTAAGGAAAAAGGGAATGCATCCTGTCATCGCGAAGACCTTCGGCGGCCTGTCTGCCCAATACTACGTTCGCCAGTTCCTCTTCGGTTTGATCTTTCCGGCGTTTATCCTGTTCGCGCTGAGTCACGGCACCACGCCCCATCCGGTGGCGTTCAGCACCTATGCCTTCCTTGTCGTGAACACGCTGCTCTACCCGTATGCCCGCTGCGTCTACGAGAGCATCGTCTGCTACATCATGGGTGGGAACGTCTTCTTCGTGGACGCTATCCCCATGCTGTTCGTGAAATTGATGACGATGATGATCTGCTGGTGCTGCGCGATTTTCATTGCGCCGATCGGCTTGCTGTATCTGTACGTTCACCTCAGCCGACGCTCCGCAAGCTGAAACGCAAAGCGTCGGCGAAGGACGATCACGCCATCATTTTTTCTGGATCCCGTCCCTGGCGCCGGCCGGCGGAACGTTCCCAGCCGGCGGCGTAAGACGCGCCAGCATTGCCGCATTCTGCGCCTGCATCGCCTCCAATTAGCCAGCCAACTTGGCCGCGTTCTCGCGAGCAAGGGCGGCTGTTTTCCCCGCCTCATCGCGCTCTGCCTGAATCTTGGTAAAAAGCTACGCTTGCCGCGACGCTTCTTGTCCCGTCTGCTTGCGATGCTATCGCGGGCGCGAGGTCGGTGGCGTGCAGGTGGTCGATCGTGGCAAGGCCAAGATGCTGACGCGACGGTAATGGCGCTGGATCAAACGACGTCAGGTAGTGGAACCGGTGATCGGATATCCGAAAGAAGACTGCCGGCTGCGTCGTCGCAGGCGCAAAGCCGCTCAAGGCGATGCGCTGCATGTACTCGGCTAAGCCGCCGGCTACCAACTGTAAGCCGCCGGCTACTAACTGCGTTGGCTGATGCGCTGGATTGGGTTTTTGCGCGCCTGGATCCGGGCGATGGGATGGCCATCCTTGAGCGCCCTGCACCGATCACCGCTGGCAATTGGTGCTTCAAAGAGGTTCTTCAGGGATGACTGAATACTCAACGACCTCATTGCCATGCAACGATTCTAGACGAATATCGCAGCTATCTATAGCTCAACCGCACTGGAAGTCAGGCGAATGCGGCCGGTGCTTGGAACCGGGCCTGATCATTACAAATCCGGTTAAGGCTATACATTTGCCCTCCGCATTTGCCTGGTGAATGAGCGATGCCGTTGATCGCATTTCCGATCTTGCGCAAGACTGTCGCTCGATAACATCCCTACCTACGCAGCCCTCTCAAATTTCTGAGGTTTTGTTTTATGTCTGCCTGGAAACTGTCGGAAACTGTCGTCGGGATAGTCAGTCTCCCCGCCGGCACTCCGCCCGAGGCTTCCATATTCTGGCGGATATCGCCTTTTTTTGCCTTCTCGTCCAATTGCTTCTCTTCATAAGCCAAGCCTCCGAGCACCGGCGTTTTGAGGATTTCAACCGATCTGCTAATGCCAGTGCCTGCTACATAACCTTTAAGCAAACCACTGGCATCTGGCCTCCTGGTTGCCCCCTTGGTTGTCCCCTCGGTTACCCCCTTGGTTGTCCCTTCGGTTGTCCCCTTGGTTACCCCCTTGGTTATCCCCTTAGTTGCCCCCTCGGTTACTCCCTTAGCTACCCCCTTGGCTGCGAGTCTGCCCGTAGGTCCACCGACGCAACCAACCATCGCCCCGGCCATGTTTATGCCAGCTAATTTTAGTGCGAGTGACATGTCGCCACCGGTGAGTGCGGTGTCGACAAGCTTTGCTGCCTGCGCTTCGCTCTCAAGTGCTACTGCTACCGCGTCGGCAGCCTCGCCCAACACGGGGATGAAGTTGAGTGAACTGACTGCGACCGAGGCCCAATCCAGGATCTGAGAGTCCAACTTGAGGAACTCATGCAATACTTTGCCGGCGGTACCGATGTCCTTTTTTTTCTTCTTGATCTCGGGTTGATCGGCTTTGCCCATCAACATGTCCTCGACAGCACTCTTCTGGTCGGGCGATGTGACCGCGTGCTTGGACGATTTCTTCACGGTCTTATTTGCCGCCGTCATATGATCGTAGAACTGATGAAAATCCTTATTGCTCATGTTGCCCGAGTCGACGACGTGGCCACCGCCGAAGAAGCTGTGGGGCTTCTTATAGCCAGTGATCGAGTTGTTCAATAAGCCGAACAGCAGCGGATCCTGCAGTAGTTGTTTGGCGGCTTCGCGAACTGCGGGGTCGGTTTTTTTGTCTTTGACGATCTTGTCGAGTTTGTCGCGTGTCACCTCTTTGCCGTCACCGAAGAATGCGTCTTGGTGCTTGTTGATGGTATCGAGCGTTTTCAGTTCGGGCGCGGTCAGATTCATCGACGATGAGGATTTCTGCAGGAAATCCGGGGTGCTCATCGAGCCCGAGTCTCCCGCCAGCGCCTTCCACTGATCGGGGTGCTCACGAAAATACTGTGCGGCGGCGATGACCTGCGGCGGGCGCTTTTGGGTCTTGTCGTCGCCTTCGACCAAGTGTTTGAACGCGTCCTGGTTCAGATCCTTCGGCAAATAGTCCGAGTAGCGATAGAACTCGCGCATCGCGTCGCTTTCGGTCATGACCGTTGGCTGGGTCTTGTCCGGGCTGTCCGACGCCACATAGTTTTGCGTGTAGCCCTTGGCTTTCTTGGTGCTGTACTCCGCCACCTGCGAGTGGCTGGCCGAGAACTTGGTGAGATCGCCTGCCTTGATCTTGCCGCCACACTTGCCATCGCCCTGCGAGCCGATGGCGAAGAACAGGCGCGGATCTTTTTGTAGTTCTGTCAATGCTTTCTTCAGATCCGGCGGTGTCGCGGGATCGTTGATTTTGGCATCGAGATCGGTCCAGGCGACCGGGAGCTTGTCCTTGTGGCGATCGAGCGTGGTGACGGTCTCCAATTCATTCTGCGTGAGCGTTCCGGCGTTCCAGGTGACCGATGAGCCGTCCACAGCGGGAGGCGGGGTCGATCCCTTCAACTTTTCGGGATTGTAGGTCGCGTTCTTCCCGCCCAGCTCGGTCACCTGCGAATGGCGGTCGGCAAAGTCATAAAGATTGGCGGCGGTTAGCTTGCCGTTGCACTTGCCCTGGTCGTCGTGGTGGTTCTTGCCATGCCCCTGAGCGGCCATGGCGAAGAACAGGCCAGGATCTTTTTGCAGGCCTTGCAGCGCTTTTTTCAGGTCGGGCGGGGTGGCCGGATCTTTGATCTTTTCGTCGAGCTTGGCGAACTCGATCGGCATCTTGTCTCGATGCTGATTGAGCGTGGAGACGATCTCAAGCTGGGACTTATTGAGCGTGCCACCGTCCCAGGTAACCGAGGAACCCTCCACAGCGGGTGGGGCGACAGACCCCTTGATGTCCTTGGGGTCGAACGTGCTCTGCGGTTTCGGCCCCGAGCCGTGCTCATTGCTCGGCTGAGTGGCTGGTTCTTCATTGCTCGGCTGAGCGGCTGGTGCGTTGCCGTAGTTGGCAGCGATCAAGCGGTAAATCTGCTGGAGAAACAAGGCGTCGATCGCCAGTAAGATGTTGGATTCATCCAGGGAGGAACCAGACTGCTGCAACTCCGAGGACGGCGACCCATCTGCTGGAGTGGTCAGAAACAGACTTGTATTGCTTCTGGTGGAAAGCGTGTTAAGCGACATATAGGCAGCCTCGCGGTGACAGAGCAGCGGCGTATAAGTGGGTGCTCATACGGCCGCACGGGCATCATCTTATGCGGCCAGCGTAATTTCGCCAATCCGACCGTTGGATGCGTGTACCAACGAACTATTTTGGCGAAAAAAACGCAAAAACCGACTCGCCCTACACGTTATTTTTCATGTTGGTGAAGCGATTGCCACTAGCTCCGAAAGCGCTGACAGTGCATGGACATAAGTTTCGAATCTGCACCAGGTATTCGTTCAATGCCCGCCAGTGATGGGCGACGTAAGGTCCTTCGACTGACCCGCTGGATCGATACACGTCAGTCGCTTAGTGCAGCATACGGCGCCAGAATGGCTACCGCGTATCTGGAGCATCGTTCGCCCGCACGGACTCAGCGCAGCATCGGTCACAGCGCGTCGAGGAAGGTCCGCACTGCCGGCCCGAAACGAGCGAAATCGACCAAAAAGGCGTCGTGGCCTTGGGGCGAATCCAGTCCGAGGAAGCGCGCGTCGGCACCGCCAGCGCGCAGGCCTTCGGCGATCTGTTCCTGCTGCTGCACCGGAAACAGGATGTCGGTGTTGGCGCCGATTGCCAGCGCACGCGCGATGCGGATCTGCGCCAGGCCAGCCAGTACGGCGGCTTCGGTCGAAACGCCGGTGTCTTGCCGGACGGCGATACACGAGCCGTCGGCCTGCTTGTCATCGACACTCGCATCAGTGGCCGGCGTCTTATCGACATGCTCGGCCACATCGAACCAGTCCATCGAGCGACTCAGATACAAATAGCAATTGGGATCGAAGAAGCGCACGAAGCGGCGCGCATGCCCCTCCAGATAGCTTTCGACCTGAAATTCCAGGCCGAACGGATCATCGGCGGCTTGTTCGGAATCCAGGCGCACGCGACCGAAGCGGCCATCCCATTCCAGTGCCGAGCGATAGGTGATCACGCCGAGCTTGCGGGCCATGCGCATGCCCGATTCCGGGTAACGGGAATCGTCGTAATGGCCACCGTTCCAATGCGGATCCAGTCGGATCGCTTCGCGCTGCAGCGAGCGGATCGCGATCGAAAACGGCAACGCCTGTGCGCTGCCGGAAATGTTGATGTGGCTACGCGCAATGCCGGGATGACGCAGCAACAGTGCCAACGCGGTCATGCCGCCCATCGAGTTGCCGATCAGGCAGGCCAGTTGTTCAATACCCGAGGCGCGCACGACATCGGCCGCGGCATCGGCGATATCTTCGATCGACAGCTCCGGGAATGTGAGGCGATACAGCTTGCCGGTGGACGGATCCACCGAGGCCGGCCCGGTCGAGCCTTTGCAACTGCCCAGCGAGTTGACGCAGACCACGAACCAGCGGCTCGTATCGATCGGCTTGCCCGGCCCGACCATCGCCTCCCACCAACCTGGCTCGGGATTGGCCTGATTTGCAGCGGCATGCGCATCGGGCGACAAGCCGGTGACGATCAGCACCGCATTGCTGCGATCGGCGGCCAGCCTGCCCCAGGTTTCATAGGCGAGGTGCGCTTGGTGCAGCACGCCGCCACGTTTCATCGGGAACGGCGAGCGCAGGGCATGGAACAGCGTGCCGGTGGGGATGAATTCGGTCATGTCGCAATTCTATCCGGCGTGGCGGTGGGTGGCGTGGTGAATCGGCGGGAATGGGGGATCGGTTTGAGCCCTTGCGTTGTGTGATGCCCCCTTTGAAAGCTGCTGATCTGCGGCTTGGTTGCAGGGCCCTTGCCCGCCAACCATCGCGGGACACGCTGCAAGTACGTCCTTGTAAGCTCTTACGCGGCATCCATGCCGCGTAAGGTCCCGCGATGGTGGGCGGGCAAGGACCCGTCGAGATGGTCGATGTGCATGGTTTTCAACAACGCAACCGACTAAGAGCGGCTAACAAAACGACTGCGCTCACTGTCAGGCGGGCGCGACTGGTGCTCGGAATCGGCATGTACCACGCGTATACCCGTCGTAAACTGCGGTTCCTCCGCGCCGTCCGTACCCACCTGACGACTGCTCGCTACGTTTTGTCAGCCGCTCTAACTCTCTGGTGCGGCGAGGGCATCGGTCCCGCGACCAACGTGGCTTGGGATCATCCAGATGACGCTGATAGCGGCTAACAAAACGATGGCGCGGGCTGCGTTTTGTCAGCCGCTCTTAGGCCATTGGCCCCAAGCGTAGCAAGGCAACGTGGCAAGCAATCAGCGCCCAATCATCAACTCCACCGGCGCATTTGCCGGCAGCGTCACCGTCACCGGTGTACTTTCCACATCGTCGGCCTGGTGCATCGCATTGCCGCTGCGCGACAGCCGGGCGATCACCTGCACCTTGTCCAGCGACGACAGCGTGCGGGTGGGCATCGGGCTGTCGCCATCGTCCAGGGCGATGGTCAAGGGCAACTCGCTCAGTGCGTGTTTTTCCACGGCGACCGGCATCGGTGTGTCGGCCGCGCGGGCGATCACGAAGACACTGGTGTCGGCGGGCAATCCGGCGCGCTTGGCGAACTCGGCATCCAGCGTGACGCGGACCTGGATGCGTTTGCCGTCTGCAGCACTGGCGGCAGGTGCAGGCGGTGCCTGGATCGGCGCCAGCTTGGCTTCCTGTCGCGCGGCGTTGATCTGTTCGAGCAGGCTGGGGCGGGTATTGGCGTCGACCACGCTCAGTAACGGCGTCCAGGTTTCGCTGGCCTTGGCCGGCTGACCGGCCTGACGCTGCACCACGCCCAGAAACCAGCGTGCGCGCTGATGTTCCGGTTGCACCACCAGCGCATGTTCGAGCAAGCGCATGGCCTCCGGATCCGGGCGCCCGTTGTTGTCGGCGAGCATGCGCGACTGCGCCGCAGCCACCAACACGTCCGGCTCGTCCGGACGCAAGGCGACAGCGCGTCCGAACGCGTCGCGGGCCTCGGCGAATTTCTGCTGGCTGGACAACGAGCGTCCCAGCAACACCCAACCTTCGGGCTGATTGGGATTGCTTGCCAGCGCAGTGCGTAATTGCACGATGGCTTCGTCCAACGAGCGTGGCGTGGATGGGCGATTGGCCGGCTGTTGAATCGCACTCGGGGTGCCGACCAACCCATACAGCGCCGCACTCGCGGCCAGCAGCAATACCGCGGCGCTGGCGGCAAGGCTGCGCGTGTCGCGCCATAACGGCCGCAGTGCGACGCCGAAGGCGAGCAGCGCGACCACGACCACCGAAATGACGAAGCCGACCATCACCACTCCTGCTCATCGGCGGGCAAGGCGGGCGCAGCGACGCTGTGTCGGCGCACCACGAACATAACGGCAGCACCACCCAGCAGCAGCACCAGTAGCGGCCCGAACCACAACAACCAGGTGCGTGATTCGACGCGTGGGCGATACAGCACGAACTCGCCATAGCGCGCGACCAGGAACTGGCGGATCTGCGCATCGCTGCGGCCTTCGTGCATCAGCGCCAGCACTTCGCCACGCAGATCCTGGGCGATCTGCGCATTGGAATCGGCCAGCGACTGGTTCTGGCACCGCACGCAACGCAGTTCGGCGGTCAACGCATGGAAGCGCGCTTCCTCTTCGGCTGACGCGTAGCGCAGCGGCGCCGGGTCGCCGACCGGCTGGGCCAATGCCAGCCAGGGCGACAACAGCAGCGTCAGCAGCCAGGCGCGCATCAGTGTTTGGCGTGCAGTTCCGGTGCGGCGGTAGGCGAGCGTTCGATCTTTGCCAGTGCTGGAATCAGCTGCGTGTCGATGATGGTTTGAGTGAGCATGCCGCTGTACTTCCAGCGCACCACGCCGCGCCCGTCGATCAGAAAAGTCTCCGGCGCCGCGGCGATACCGAAGTCGATCGCGGTGCGGCCATCTTTATCGGCCACCACCAGCAGATACGGGTTGCCGAGTTGTTCGAGCCAGCGCAGTGCATCGGCGCGCTCGTCCTTCCAGTTGTAGCCGATCACGCGCACCCGCTTGGTCAGCGCAAAGCGGCTCAGAACTGGATGTTCTTCGCGGCAGGCCGGGCACCAGCTGCCCCACACATTGATGATGTACGGCGCGCCGCGCAGCTCGCGTGCATGCACCACGATGCTGGGGTCGTGCAGCAGCGGTAGCGCGAATTCCGGCGCAGGTTTGCCGATCAGCGCGGAGGGCAGGGCGTCGCGATCGGCCTGACCCGAGCGCACCACCGCATAGACCAACAGCGCTGCAAGTGCGAGCAGCAGCGCGATGGCGCCCACGAGTACCGCAGTGGGCAGGCGGGGTGAACGTGACTCAGACATTTTGGATCTCCGGAGAACGACGAAAACGCCGGTCGACCGCAGTGACCAGACCACCAAGCGCCATCAGCAGCGCTCCGAGCCAGATCCAGCGGACAAACGGTTTGAGGTGAACGCGCACCGCCCAGGCCTGATTACCCAGCGGTTCGCCAAGAGCGACATACAGATCGCCGAACGGACCGGGGCGGATCGCCGCCTCGGTCAAGGTCTGCCCGCCGCTGGCGTAGCGGCGTTTTTCTGCGTGCAACATGTCGACCGGCGCATCGTCCTTGAACACCTGCAGGTTGGCACGATCGGAGACGTAATTGGGCCCGCGCAGTTCTTCGACATTCTCGAAGTGCAGCGCATAACGGCCGATCTGCACCTGCTCACCGGGCGCCAGCGCGACCTCGCGTTGCAGGCTCAGCGATTCCACCAACAACGCACCGGTCAGGAACACCGCCACGCCAAGATGCGCGAGCACCATGCCCAGCATTTCGGCAGTGAGGCGCCGTCCCTTGGCCGCGCGCCGTGTCCATAGGAAGCGCAACGTGCCGAACATTACCCAGGCCGCGCCCGCCACCCCAATGGCCGCTTTCAACTGCCCTTGCGGTGCAGCGAACCACGCCAGCAAACCTGCAGCAATCGCCAAGCCAACCCAGGGCGCCAGCATCGCCAGCGGACGCGATGCATGCTCGCGTTGCCAGCGGGTGAGCGGGCCGAACGGCAGCAGCGCCACCAGCGGCGCCATCAACACCACGAACAGCGTGCCGAAGTAGGGCGGGCCAACCGACAACTTGCCCAGACCCAACGCGTCGGCCAGCAGCGGATACAGCGTGCCCAGCAACACCATCGCGCAGGCGCAGGTGAGCAGCAGGTTGTTCAACAGCAACAGCGTCTCGCGCGAGCTGCCGGCAAACGCGCGGAGCGGGTCATCGACCAGCGACAGGTGCGGCGCACGGATTGCGTATAGCAGCAGCGAACCACCGACGACCGTCAGCAGGAATACCAGAATGAACAGACCGCGCGATGGATCGGCGGCAAACGAATGCACGCTGGTCAGCACGCCCGAGCGCACCAGGAAGGTACCGAGCAGCGACAATGCAAACGCGGCAATCGCCAGCAACAAGGTCCAGCTCGCCAAACTGCCGCGCTTTTCGGTAACCGCCTGCGAATGCAGCAACGCGGTGCCCACCAGCCAGGGCATGAAGCTGGCGTTTTCCACCGGATCCCAGAACCACCAACCGCCCCAGCCCAGTTCGTAATACGCCCACCAACTGCCGAGCGCGATGCCGACGGTGAGCATCGACCAGGCGATGTTGGTCCACGGCCGCGTCCAACGCAGCCAGCGTGCATCCATCCGCCCTTCCAGCAACGCGGCGATGGCGAACGCGAATGGCACCGCAAAGCCGACATAGCCGACATACAACATCGGCGGATGGATGATCAGGCCGGGGTCCTGCAGCAGCGGATTGAGATCGGCGCCTTCCAGCGGCACCGGAAACAAGCGCGCAAACGGATTGGAGGTGAACAATAAAAAGGCCAGAAAGCCGATGCTCACCAGCGCCATCACCCCGAGCACGCGCGCAATGACTTGCGCAGGCAACTGCCGCGACCAGATCGCCACCGCGCCTGTCCACAAAGCGAGTATCAAGGTCCACAGCAGTAACGAGCCTTCGTGGGCTCCCCATACCGCCGAGTAGCGATACATCGCCGGCAGCAGGCTGTTGGAATTTTCGGCGACGTAGCGCACCGAAAAGTCCTGCACCAAAAATGCATGCGCCAACAGCGCGAATGCCGCTGCGATCAGGGCCAATTGCACTAGTGCCGCCGGCCGTGCGACCGCCATCCAGCTGCTGCGCCCGCGCTGGGCGCCGGCCAGCGGTAACGCGGCTTGCACCAGCGTCACCAGCAAGGCCAGGACCAGTAGAAAGGTGCCCAGTTCAGGCAGCATTGGCGAGCCGGGAGCGGGCATCCGGGATCTGGGATCCGGGAAAAGCGAAAGGCCGGAACCCTGGAAAAGTAAAAGATCGGGTCCCAAAACACATTATCCGGTGCCGCCCGGTCGCACGCTTCCTGGCGGCTACGTCCCGCTTCCCGGCCCTGGCAAAAAACCCAGCACTCCGCTGTGCCTGGGTTCTCGGTCGGCCGTTCCTGGTCCCGATTTTCATTGGGTCTGCTCCACCCGATGCTTGCGATGCGCGCTGCCCATCTTGTCGGCGATTTCCTTCGGCATATAGGTTTCGTCATGTTTGGCAAGCACATCTTCGGCCATGAACACGCCTTGCTGCATGCGACCGGTCGCGACCACGGCCTGCCCCTCGCGGAACAGATCCGGCAGGATGCGGCCGTAGCGCACCGGCAGCTGTGCGTCGCCATCGGTGACGCGGAACTGGGCTTCCAGCGAGCCGGACGCACGTTTGAACGAGCCTTTTTCCACCATGCCGCCAAGGCGGAACCGCGCATGCTCGCCGGCATCGCCGCGCAGCACTTCCGATGGCGTGTACAGATAGGCCACGTTGCGCTGCAACGCCATTGCCACCAGCGTGGTCGCCAACCCGCCCGCCAGCACCAATGCAATCACCAGCCACATCCGGCGGCGGCGTTGCGGGTTCACCGAATCAACTCCGCATCCGTGGGCACCGCGCGCTTGCGCTCACGCAAACGGTGCGCCTGCGCCATCTTTAATGCGCGACGCACCTGCCAACGAGCGGCGATCAGATCCCACAGCAGCACCAGCACGAACACCGCATAGGCAGCTATGACATAGGGCAGGTAATTCATGCCGCGCCCTCCTGCGCGTTGCGCACGATCCAGGCCTTGCCGGCCTCGCGGTGCAGATTGTCGGCGCGCGCGCGCGTCAACAGCGAACCGGCGAACCAGAACTTGGTGCCGATCAGCATCAACCACAGCGGCAGCAACATGCTGGCGTCGATGGTCGAGGGGCCGAGCAAGCGAATGCTCTGGCCTTGATGCAGCGAGTTCCACCACACCACCGAATAGCGGATCACCGGCAGCAGCGCCACCCCGACGATCGCCAGCAGCGCGGCCGCGCGCGCAGCCTGACGGCGGTCATCGATGGCGTGATACAGACCGATCACGCCCAGGTACAAAAACAGCAGGATCAACTCGGCGGTCAGGCGCGGATCCCAATCCCACCAGGCGCCCCACATCGGCTTGCCCCAGATGCTGCCGGTCAGCAGGGTGATCACGGTGAACGCGGCACCGATTGGCGCGCAGGCCATCGCCAGGATCTCGCAGATTTTAATGCGCCAGATCAGCGCGATCGCCGCATACAACGCCATCAGCCCGAACACGAACAGGCTCATCCACGCGCTCGGCACATGGATGTAAAGAATGCGGAAACTATCGCCTTGCTGGTAGTCGGCCGGCACTGCAAACAAGGCCTGCCAGATGCCGACTCCCAGCAACAGCGCAGCCAGCGCGTAGCACCACGGCGCCCAGCGCGCAGTGAAACGGTCGAAGATCGGGGGCGAGGCGAGTTGGTGGAACCAGCGGACGACAACGTTCATGCGATGGCAGTAGCCTTTGGAATGGCATTGGCTCTCGAAACAGCAACGACGCGCTGAGCGGAGCGTCCTATCGACAGCGTATCGACTGCACGGCTCAACTCAACGAAATGCGGATCGCGGTAGCTGCCGCCAGCGGTGCCAGGACCACGCCGATCACCAATCCGGCGCCCAACAACAACAACGCGCCCACCGCGTCCTGGCCTTGCCCGCTTGCCGCCACGCTACCGGCACCGAACACCAACACCGGCACATACAGCGGCAACGCCAGCAACGCTACGAGAATACCAGAGCGTTTCATTGTCACCGTCAGCGCTGCAACCACCGCGCCGAGCAGGCTTAGAAGCGGTGTTCCCAGCGCCAACGATGCCAGCAATACCGGGAGTTGGTCATGTGGCAGGTGCAGCAATTCGCCCAGCAGCGGCGTCACCGCGATCAACGGCAACGCACTGGTGGCCCAATGCAGTAGCACGCGCACCGCGATCAGCCACGCCAGCGGCACCGGTGCCAGCAGCCATTGCTCCATCGAGCCGTCTTCCACATCGCTACGGAACAGCGCATCCAGCGACAGCAAACCGGCCAGCAGCACCGACAACCACAGCACCGCCGGCGCAGCCTGCGCGAGCAGGTCCGGGCGCCCGCCCAGGCCCAGCGCGAACAAGACTACGATCAGCAGCGCGAACAGGGCCGGCTGCAAGGCACTGCTGCGACGGCGCCACAGCAGTTGCAGGTCGCGACTCAGTAATGCGCGCGTCGCCTGCCAGAGCGAGGGCTGTGGCGAATAGGTGCTCATGCCGCAGCCTCCAACGTGAGCATGCGGGTGCGCACCGGCGGCGCTGCGTAGGCGCCGTGAGTGGTCACCAGCGCCGCACCGCCGCTGCGCAGATGCGCGGAGATCATCCGGTTGACCAGGGTGATGCCGTCCAGATCCAGGTTGGCGTAGGGCTCGTCCAGCAGCCACAGTGGCGCCGGCGACAACCAGAGCCGGGCAAGCGCCAGGCGCTTGCGTTGGCCGGCCGACAACTGCCGCACCAGTGCATCTTCATAACCGGCCAGACCGACGATCGCCAGCGCGTTGCCAGGCATCTGCTTGGCCCGGCGGCCATGCAGGCCACACAGGAAATGCAGGTTCTCCAGCGTGCTGAGGTCGGCCTTCAAACCGGGTAGGTGACCTAGATAGACAATGAAGCGGCTGCGGTCGCCGCGCCGTGCGGTCTTGCCGTCGATCTGGATCTCGCCACGGTCCACATGCAGCAAGCCGGCCAGCACGCGCAATAGCGTGGTCTTGCCGGCGCCGTTGTCGCCTTGTACCAGCAACGCCTCGCCCGCATCGACATGGAAATCCAGCGGGCCGAACACCGGCTCCTCGTTGCGGCTGAAAGCCAGGGCGCGTGCCGCCAGCAGCGGTGGCGCAGTGAGCAGCGGTTCGATCATCGGTGCAGCGGGCTCCCGTCGCCGGACGGTAGTAGGGGGAAAGGCTGGCGCATGACGCGCTCCACACAGGGCGCGCATTGTAGCGACGATGGCCGCGTGCCGGGAGCGCGTCGCGCGGGGTGATGTGTGCGGGAACGCCGTTTTGCACCGACCGGGCGCATCGGCATGGCGGCTTTGCGTACACTGGCGGTCTTGCGTTTTTTGTCCGGACAGGCTCGATGCTCCTCACGACCAAGCTGCCCAAGGTGGGCACCACCATCTTCACCGTCATGTCGCAGCTGGCGGTCGAGCACGGCGCGGTCAACCTGGGCCAGGGCTTTCCCGATTTCGCTGTGCCGTCGCGGCTGGTCGAAGAGCTCGAACGCGCCATGCGCGCCGGCCACAATCAATACCCGCCGATGACCGGGGTGGCGGCGTTGCGTCAGGCCATCGCCGGCAAGGCGCAGCGTTGCTATGGCGCGCAGGTCGATGCCGATGCCGAGATCACCGTCACCAGCGGCGCCACCGAAGCGATCTTCAACGCCATCCACGCGGTGGTGCGGGCGGGCGAAGAGGTCATCGTGCTGGACCCGGCATACGACTGCTACGAGCCGGCGATCGATCTGGCCGGCGCGCGTGCAGTGCACGTGGCGCTGGAGCCGCAGACTTTCGCTGTCGACTGGGATGCATTGCGCGCAGCAATCACACCGAACACGCGCTTGCTGATGATCAATTCCCCGCATAACCCGTCCGGCGCGATGCTGTCGGCCGACGACATGCACACGCTGACTGAGCTGTTGCGCGGCACCGACATTTTCCTGCTCTCGGACGAGGTGTACGAGCACATCGTGTTCGACGGTCGCCGTCACGAATCGGTATTGCGCTGGCCGGAACTGCGCGAACGCGCATTCGTGATTTCCAGCTTCGGCAAGACCTATCACTGCACTGGCTGGAAGATCGGTTACGCCATCGCACCGCCGGCACTGAGCGCCGAATTCCGCAAGGTGCATCAGTACAACACCTTCACCAGCTTCGGCCCGGCCCAGCATGCCTTTGCTGCGATGATCCGCGACGAACCCGAACACGACCAACACCTCGGCGCTTTTTATCAAGCCAAGCGCGACCGTTTCCGCGAGCAGTTGCTGACCACGCGCTTGACGCCATTGCCAGTGCCCGGCGGTTATTTCCAGTTGGTGGACTATTCGGCGATTAGCGATCTGCCCGATACCGAGTTCGTGAAGTGGCTGACGGTGGAGAAGGGCGTGGCTGCGATTCCGTTGTCGCCGTTTTACAAGACGGCCCCCGCCAGCCAGCATTTGGCCAGGCTGTGCTTCGCCAAAAACGATGCGACATTGGATGCGGCGATCGCGCGGTTGCACAAGCTCTGACGCGCTGGGATTAGGGAGTCGGGATATGGGATTCGAAACGGCGGTTGGTCATTTTTTGATTTGAATCCGCAGAAAGCACGATGACTTGAAGCCGCACCAAAACCTGCTGTCCGAATCTCCATTCTCTATTCTCTATTTCTTGAGCATCCCATGCACGAGCTCCGCATCTCGCTCATCCAAGGCGACACCCGCTGGCATGACCCGGTTGGCAATCGCGACTATTACGGCGCCCTGCTGGAGCCATTGGCGGGGCAGACCGATCTGGTGATCCTGCCGGAGACCTTTACCAGCGGGTTCTCCAACGATGCCATTGACAAAGCCGAGCGGATGGACGGGCCGACCGTAGCCTGGGTGCGTGCGCAAGCCGCCCATCTGGGCGCGGCGGTGACCGGCAGCGTGCAGCTGAGCACCGAGCAGGGCGTATTCAATCGGCTGCTGTGGGCCACACCCGATGGTGCGCTAGAGTATTACGACAAGCGCCATCTGTTCCGCTTTGGCAATGAGCATCTGCGCTATGCGGCCGGGCGAGGTCGTCTGACGGTGCAGTGGAAGGGCTGGCGGATCAATCCGCAGGTCTGCTACGACCTGCGTTTTCCAGTGTTCTGCCGCAACCGCTTCGATGTCGAGCGACCGGGTGAGCTGGATTTCGATCTGCAGTTGTTCGTGGCCAACTGGCCGTCTGCCCGTGCGTATGCGTGGAAGACGCTGCTACGCGCACGGGCGATCGAAAACCTGTGCTTTGTCGCGGCGGTCAATCGCGTCGGCGTCGATAGCAACCAGCTGCACTACGCCGGAGATAGCGCAGTGATCGATTTCCTCGGCCAGACGCAGGTGGAGATCCGCCAGCAGCCGCAAGTGGTTACCACCACCATCAGTGCAGCGGCATTGGTAGAACATCGCGCGCGTTTCCCGGCAATGCTGGATGCCGATGCTTTTGCACTGACGGAATAAGAGTGGCTAACAAAACGTAGCGAGCAGTCGCCAGGTGGGTGTGGACGGCGTGGAGGAACCGCAGTGTACGCGTGGCACATGCCGATTCCGAGCGCCGGCCGCGCCCGCCTGGCGGCGGCGCAGTCGTTTTGTTAGTCATTCTAACTCGGGAGTCGGGATTGAGGATTCGCAATAAGCGAGCACACTGCCGCCTGTGCCAATAACACTTGCACTGATCCCTAATCACGGCTACTCAGAGCCCGAGTTGCCCGCAGCCGGCAACAAAGGCTCCAGCTGGATTTCGTAAACCTTCGGCCAGCGCTTGCCGGTCACGAATAGTCGATCGTGCTCGGTGTCGTAGGCGATGCCGTTGAGCACATCGTTAGTTGGGTTCGTCAGCGTGTCGGCATCCGGTACCAGCGCCTTCAGATCGATCCATGCAACCACTTTGCCGCTGGCCGGGTCGATGCGTGCGATGCGCGTGGTCAGCCAAACGTTTGCCAATAACTCGCCTTTGACCCATTCCAACTCGTTGAGATTATCCAGCGGTTTGCCGCACGCTGTGACCTTGAGGCTGCCGACCTGCTGCAACGTCTGCGGATCCAGCCGGCGGATGCTGGCGGTTCCATCGCTCATGTACAGGCTGTTGGTGTCGCGTGTCAGCGCCCAGCCTTCGCCGGAATAGGCGAACTGCGATCGCGGCTTTAGCGTGGCCAGGTCGTAGAGAAAGCCACGCTGATTGCGCCAGGTCAGCTGGATCAGCCGGTCGTGCCAGGCTACGATACCTTCGCCGTAATAGGGCGGCGGTGTCGTGGCCTGTTGCAGCACGCGGCCACTCTCTAGGTCGACCTTGCGCACGCTGGAGCGGCCCAGTTCACCGGTGCTCTCGTAGAGGTGGCCGTCCAGATAGAACAGGCCCTCGGTGAAAGCGGTGCTGTCGTGTGGATAGGTCTTCACCACGGTGTAGCCCTGGGTCGGAATTGCCTGGCCGGCAATGGCGAGAGACGGCAACAGCAGGGCGCTCAGCAGAGCGATTTGAGCGGTACGCGACATGCCGCGATCATCCCATGCGTAAGGCGGTTACTGCAGCAACGAGCATGCGCGGCGCACGTGGCAATCATTCGCTGAACGGTCGCCTGCGCAGTGCCGACACGTTGTCGCGACTGCCACACCGGCGCTGCTAGTCTCGGCGCCACGTTCACCAACCGGAATGCCCACATGATCAAGTCGCTTTCTCTCTTCGCGCTGCTGGGCGCTGCCGCACTCGCACCGCAGGCTCAGGCCGCAGGCAACATCGACTGCAAACTGTCGTTCAATCTGGAAGGCTGGTCGGTGTTCTACAAGACCGCCAGCGGCACCGGCACCATCACCTGCGACAACGGTGCGGTGATTCCGGTCAAGATTTCCAGCAAGGGCGGTGGCCTGACGGTGGGTAAGTCGAAGATCGTCGGCGGCCGCGGTACCTTCAGCGGCGCCTACAGCCTCAATGATCTGCTCGGCACCTACGCGGCTGCCGAAGCGCATGCCGGCATCGTCAAATCCAGCACCGCACAAGTGGTCACCAAGGGTGATATCTCGCTGGCCCTGGCCGGTACGGGTGAGGGCGTCGATCTGGGCATCAACGTCGGCAACTTCGTGATCGAGCGTCGCAAGTAAGGCACGGCTTGCCGCATGTCCTCGCCCCATGTCGCAGAGGTTGCAGCCTGGGTGCGAGACGCTTGCGATACAGCCTCATCCCACCCTGGTCTGCTCGGTCCGGGTAGCTGTCGATGCGCTTGCATATATGCGCTTCGCAACACGAGCTCAGCACCACTAAAAACGGCCCTATGCAGGGCCGTTTTTAGTGCGCGTGTCGCAGCTTAGCGCCCGCGATTGCCACCGCCACCGGGCGGTCGACGGTTGCCGCCTGGCGGACGGCCACCCGGGCCACCTGGACTGCTGGGTGCACCACCCGGACCACCTGGACCGCGATTATCGCCAAGGCCACGTTTGCCACCAGGGCCGCCAGGACGCGCACCGGTCGGACGACCGTCTGCCGGGCGTGCCGTACCGTACGGGCTGAATCCCGGATTGGCGTGATCGGACGGGAAGCTCGGTGCATTGCCCGGGTGACCGTAGGGGTGCTTGCGCTGACCCTGGCCTTGACCCTGCGACTGACCCTGGCCGCCACCGGCGCCGCCACGACCTGGGCCGCCCGCACCGGAACGTGGGTTGCCCTGACCGCTGGCGCCTGGACCCTTCTTCGCATACGGGCGTGCCTGGCCTGTGCCCGGGCCGCTGGGGCCGGCATTGCGGTGGCCACTTGGGCCGGTACTCACGCCATCAGGCACATACCAGCTACGGAACGCGGCCGGGTTGCCATCCGGCAGCGCGCGGTCGCCCTTGCCGGGCGCGCGGGGCTTGAACGGCCGCTGCTGCGACTGTCGGGCGGCGGCTTCGCCGCTGACGGTGAGGCCACCGTTGTAACCGCCGGGCTTACCGCGACCACGGCCGCCGCGCTCTTCGCGCAGGTTGTCGAAACGGCGCAGCTCGCGGCCTTCGTCGGCGCCGGAGGTCTGGCCGTTGACATAAGCGTTGCTGCGGCCCTCGCGCGAGACATGCACGGTGGACTTGGCCGCGCGACGCTGGCCGATCACCGGCTGCAACGTCAGTGCCGACGGTGCGCCTTCTTCCAGTTTGAGTTCGGCGCGTAGCGCGTCGACCTTTTCCTGCGGCACTTCGACCGATTTGCCACGCAGCAGTTCGCGCGGCAGCGAGATCTTGCCGTAGCGGCTGCGCTTGAGGCGACTAACCTGGCAGCCTTGTGACTCCCACAAGCGGCGCACTTCGCGGTTGCGGCCTTCCTTGACCACCACACGGAACCAGTCGTGCGAGTCGGTACCGCCGATGCGTTCGATCTGGTCGAACTTGGCGCCGCCGTCTTCCAGCAGTACGCCGCGCGACAGGCGCTCGATGATGGCGTCGGAGACTTTTTCTTCGCCTTCCGGGGCGCGCACGCGTACCACGTACTCGCGCTCGATCTCGTAGGAGGGATGCATCATCGCGTTGGCCAACTCGCCGTCGGTGGTCAGCAGCAGCAGGCCGGTGGTGTTGATGTCCAGGCGACCGATCGCGATCCAGCGCGAGCCTTTCAATGCCGGCAGCGACTCGAACACGGTCGGGCGGCCTTCGGGGTCTTCGCGCGTGGTCACTTCGCCCTCGGGCTTGTTGTAGATCAGCACGCGCGAAGGTTCGGTCAGCGCGCTGGCTACGAAACTGCGGCCGTCCAGCTCGATCTTGTCGCCGCTGCGCACCGACATGCCGGTCTGCGCAACAGCGCCATTGACCTTGATCAGGCCATCGGCAATGCGCTGTTCCAGCGCGCGACGCGAACCCAAGCCGGCCTGGGCCAGCACCTTGTGCAGGCGCTCTTCCAGCTTCGGCACTTCGGACGCGCTGTCGCGCTTGAGGGAAAGCTTGTTCAACGACAGCTTGCGGGGGGTGTCACTCATGTGTCTGGCTCCGGCCGACGCGTTCTGCGTCGGCCTTTGGGTCGGAATCGGCTTCGTCAACAGTCAAGGTCGTCGTTGCGACTGCGTTGTCTTCGTCTTCGTTCACTGCATCCGCGCACGTTCCCGGCGCGGTGTCGGGCTCGCCCTCACAGGCGTCATCTGGGTCCTGCGTGTTGGGGTCTTGCGCCGAGACATCCTCGGAGCGCTGCGGTGTTTCGTCGATCAACCCTTCGGCGTCAGTGGCATTGTCTGCATCGCCGGAGTCGTGGTGGTCTTCATCGGCATCGGTGCTGGATGCCCGGTCGCTCTGCTCAGCCTCGGCATCGACCGCCGCCTGTGCATCAAGATCAACGTTGGTCTCATGATCGGTGTCGTTCGCTGCGTCGGCGCTGCTGTTCGGCTCTGGCAAGGTGTCGGCCTCGCGGTCTTCCGGACCGTTGTCGTTTTCGTCAGTGTTGGTGCCGACAGCTGCATCAGCGCCCGCATCCGTCGCGTCGCCAGCAACTGCATCGGCCTGACCCTGCGCTGCATCCATCGCCGCCGACGCCTGCACTGCGCCGTCCAGTTGGCCGTCGCGGTCCAGCGGCAATTGCGGTTCCAGCTCGGCAATGTCCTTCAGCTCAGACAGTGGTGGCAACTCGTCCAATCGCTTGAGTCCGAAGTAATCCAGAAAGCCTTTGGTGGTGCCGAACAAAGCTGGCTTGCCGGGTACGTCGCGATGGCCCACCACGCGGATCCACTCGCGCTCTTCCAGTGCCTGGATGATGTTGCTGCTGACCGCCACGCCGCGCACCTGTTCGATCTCGCCGCGGGTGATCGGCTGGCGATAGGCGATCAGCGCCAGGGTTTCCAGCGTGGCGCGGGTGTACTTGGTGCGGCGCTCGGTCCACAGGCGTGCGACCCAGCCATGCACATCGGCCTTGACCTGGAAGCGGAAGCCCGACGCCACCTCGACCAATTCCACGCCGCGCTCGGTGCAGCCATCGCGCAGTAGTTCCAGCGCGCGCTCGACGCCGCCTGGCGGTGCCGGCTCTTCTTCGGAAAACAAACCCTGCAGCTGCGCCAGCGTCAGCGGCTGGCTGCTCGCCAACAGAGCGGCTTCGAGAATGCGGGTGATCAGCGCTTGATCCATTCGGTGATCGGCTTCAGATAGGTTCGTTGGCTGCATCGCTGTCGTCGAATTCGCTGGAGAATTGCAACGGCGCGTTGGTATTGCCCAACGCAAGCGACTTCACGTAGATCGGCGCCAGCGGCGCTTCCTGCACGATGTCCAGCAACTGCTCTTTGGCTAATTCGAGCAGCGCCAGGAAAGTGACCAGCACGCCGAGCTTGCCTTCTTCGGCAGTAAACAGCGATTCGAATCGACAGAACTTGCCATCGTCCAGACGGCTCAGCACATCGCCCATGCGCTGGCGCACACTCAGCGCCTCGCGCTTGATCGCATGGCCGGTGAAAAGCTCGGCGCGCTTGAGCACGTCGTACAGCGCTATCAGCATTTCTTTCAATTCCACCGGCGGCGGCAGCTTGACCGCGGCCCGCTCGGGCAGATGCACCTGCACCGGCGCGCTGTCGCGGCCCATGCGGGGCAGGGCGTCCAGATGCTCGGCCGCTTGCTTGAAGCGTTCGTATTCCTGCAGGCGGCGCACCAACTCGGCGCGCGGGTCGTCCTCTTCGCCTTCCTGGCTGGGGGGGCGCGGCAACAGCATGCGCGACTTGATCTCGGCCAAAATCGCGGCCATGACCAGATATTCGGCTGCCAGTTCGAAGCGCAGCTCCTGCATCACATTGATGTAGTCCACGTACTGCCGGGTGATCTCGGCGACAGGGATGTCCAGAATGTCCAGATTCTGGCGGCGGATCAGATACAGCAGCAGATCCAGTGGACCTTCGAAGGCATCCAGTATGACTTCCAGCGCGTCCGGTGGAATGTACAGATCCCGCGGGATCTGCAGCACCGGTTGCCCATGCACAACCGCCAGCGGCATTTCCTGCTGCTGTGGCGGCGCGCTCGTGGCTGGCGGATTCGCGTCGTGCGCGAGTTCGGAATTCATCAGGTCGACATCAGGTCTTACGGTCGCTGGCCGCGGTCTGACGCCGCGCCTGCAGGGCTTTGCTTTGAGTTATTGCGATCAATGTCGTGCCTGTGCCGGCACGATCCCATAAATCCACATACCAACGTGCGCCGCGTGGCATGCGGCGACGGAACAGCGAGGAGGTCGTCTACGCGAGCCGGCGGTAGGCAGCGAATCAGTCGTCGAGTGAGGCGTGGGACCAGAGCCGACGTGCCGCTGCGTCCGGTTGCGCGTTCAATGGTCTTAAGATTAATGCGTGTGCGGGGGCGGTGTCCAGCGCTGGCGCGGCTAGAATCCCTGTGGTGATCTTCAACTCTTGGCGAGGTGGCGTGTGTGGTACGTAATCGAAGGGTATGACCGGGCCGAGGCGTTGGCTGCGCGGCAGCAGGCGCGACCGGCGCATCTGGCGCGTTTGCAGGCGCTTGTGGCGGCCGGCCGTTTGCTGGTGGCGGGGCCATGTCCGGCCATCGATTCGGAAGATCCGGGCCCGTCTGGTTTCAGCGGCAGCGTGGTAATTGCCGAGTTCGACGCGCTGGAAGACGCGCGCGCCTGGGCCGATGCCGATCCATATGTCCATGCGGGCGTGTATGTGCGCACCGACGTCCGCCCGTTCCGCCGGGCGTTGCCATGAGCCGGGTCGAGCGGATCCGTATCGCATTGCAGACCGCGTTGGCGCCGAGCGAGCTGGAAGTGGTTGACGACAGCCATCGACATGCCGGCCACGCCGGTGCGCGTGATGGTCGCGGACATTTCAACGTGCGCATGGTCAGCGCCGTCTTCGCCGACAAGCCGCAGCTCGCGCGCCATCGTGCGATCTATGCCGCGGTC
Source organism: Xanthomonas fragariae (assembly GCF_017603965.1). Classification (NCBI taxonomy): domain Bacteria; kingdom Pseudomonadati; phylum Pseudomonadota; class Gammaproteobacteria; order Lysobacterales; family Lysobacteraceae; genus Xanthomonas; species Xanthomonas fragariae. Next base: position 1,494,351 of record NZ_CP071955.1, read on the forward strand.
GGCGAGATGATGCAGACCGATATCCATGCTTTGTCGATCGAAGCACTCGCGCCGGGCGAGGCTGGATAGGCCGGAGGGCAGAAAGGCCGGAATGGCATGTCTGGTGGAGGGAAGGCGCGCGATGCGGGCTTTTATCGGCGTGGATCTTGTTGGATATGCGCTCGTGCTTGGGTGGTTCGCTGGTCGCTCCCTCCGTGCCGCAGCACTTAGGGAACACCTGAACAACTCACGACGTAGCGAGTGAACCAAGAGTAGGTTCGCTTAAGAGCGGCTAACAAAACGACTGCGCTCACCGCCAGGCGGGCGCGGCCGGTGCTCGGAATCGGCATGTACCACGCCTACGCTCCGGTTCCTGCGCGCCGTCCGCACCCACCTGACGAGTGCTCGCTAGGTTTTGTTAGTTGCTCTAAGTTGGACCTCGATTGTTCGTTGCGATCGCCGGAAACGGGTGGCCCTCTATATCGTTATCGTTTGCGTGAACATTAAGCGTCCGCGCCAGCCGCTCAGCTTGGAGACCAGCGACGTGCGCTGCCCAGGCAATCCGCTCATGCACCGACGCCGTCTACTTTGACCGCAGACACGCCGGCGGTCGCTCGCTTTCAGCAGCTCATCGGCCAAGCCAGTGTCAGAGAGTCCCGAACTACCGCAGAAAGCTATCCATTCTTGTCCAGCCGTCAGCGTGTGAGCCATCCAACTCAACGAGTGTGACGCCGATTCTTCTTCACTCGTCGATGAGTTGGCAAGTGATTGTTGCGACGCAGCACACTCATTCACGTATCCATCACTTGCAGGTGCTTGATCTGTAAGTGTTTCCATGGCGGCCGCGACAGGGGTTTACGCTTCTGTGTGAAAACGCTTACAGTCCGCGCCAGTTGTGAGAACTCGGTCGCGGAGGGCGACACGAATGGCCAAGGGTGCGGTGACCATCAAAGATGTTGCTCGGGAAGCACAGGTCTCTGTTGCAACGGTGTCGCGTGCGCTCAATGGGCACGACAACGTTGCCGTGCCTGTGCGCCAGCAGGTGCTCGAAGTGGCTCAGCGGCTGCGTTACAGCCCGCATGCGGCCGCACGCAGTTTGAGCAGCCGGCGCACGCAGACCCTGGGCGTGGTACTGCCCGACCTGTACGGCGAGTTCTTTTCCGAATTGATCCGCGGCATCGATGGCGCCGCGCGTGCCGCCGGTCAGTATTTGTTGGTGTCCAGTTATCACGGCGACCCGGAAGCGCAGGGCAGGGCGCTACGCGCGATGCGCGGACGCGTAGATGGACTGCTGGTGTTGTCGCCGTACGCCGAGCAGCCGGGGTTTCTCACCGACAACCTGCCGCAGGCGTTGCCGACGGTGCTGATCAATGCGCATCTGCCAGGCGCGGATTACCCGGTGTTGAGCATCGACGACCATTCTGGCGCAATGACCATGACCGAGCACCTGCTGCGTGCCGGCCACCAGCGTATCGCCTTCATCGGTGGCCCCGCGCTCAATTTCGATGCGCGCGAACGCCTGCGCGGTTTTCGCGATGCGCTCGCTGCGCACGGCAACCAGGCGCAAGGCATCGAATATCCGGGCGACTTCGATGAAGCCTCCGGTCACCGCGCCGGGCTGGCGATCCTAGCCGGTGGCGCGCTGCCCGATGCGGTGTTCGCTGCCAACGACATGACCGCGCTGGGTTGTCTGTACGCGTTTGCTCAGGCCAACGTGTCGGTGCCCGGCGACGTGGCTCTGGCCGGTTTCGACGATATTCCATTGGCCCGTTTCGTCCATCCGGCACTGACCACGATGCGGGTCAGCATTGCGCGCCTGGGCGAGCAGGCGATGACCCGGCTGATGCGGCTGGTGGACCAGCCCGGCTGCGACGACGGCATCCGCCAATTGCTCGCACCCGAGCTGGTGATTCGTGCCTCCTGCGGTACCGGCGAGCCAGGCCCCTGACCCTGACCCTTTTCGCGGGCGGTCTGTCCGCTCCCGTCGCCCCCGAAGCGGTCGTTTCTACAAGACCGCAACGCTACAACACAACACACTGTACCGATCCCTGGAGGGACCAATGCGCCACCACCACCCCCATGCCGCCAGTCCGGCGCGCAAGCTGCTCAGCTGCGCCTTGGCCAGTTGCCTTGTCCTTGGCGCCGCACCCGTGTTCGCGCAGAGCACGGTCGCGACCATCCGTGGTCAAGTCACCGTCGACTCGGCACCTGCGGCCCAGGCCCAGGTCACCGCGACCAATCTGGCCACCGGCCTGACCCGCACCGTGCAGGTCAGCAACGGCGGCTATTCGGTCGGTGGCCTGCCGCCGGGCGCGTACCGCATCGATGTCACGGCCGACGGCCAGACCAGCTCGCAAAACGTCACTGTGCAGGTCGGCCAGACGGCAACCTTGAACCTCGGCGTCGGCGGCACCCCGGACACGGCCGACGGTGGTAAAGCCACCACGTTGGACGCGGTGCAGGTAAAGGCGCCGCCGGTGCTGGTCGAAACGCGTACCTCCGAAAATGCCACCTATATTTCCAACGTACAGATCCAGAACCTGCCGCGTGCCACGCGCAACTTCCTGGAACTGGCCGACACCGTGCCGAACGTGCAATTCACCCGCGAAGCCAACGGCACCACCAAGGTGCGCTCGGGCGCCACCCCGGCCGAAGGCACCAACGTCTACATCGACGGCGTAAGCCAGAAGAATTACGTGCTGACCGGCGGCGTCAGCGGCCAAGATTCCAGCCGCGGCAACCCGTTCCCGCAGTCGGCGATTGGCGAGTACAAGGTCATCACCTCCAACTACAAGGCCGAGTTCGACCAAGTCAGCGGTGCGGCTATCGTGGCCTCGTCCAAGTCCGGCACCAACGATTTCCACGGCAGCTTCTTCTGGGACACCAGCAACGACGGCTGGCGCGAAGAGAGCCCTCTGGAGAAGAAGGCCGGCGTGCGCGACGACTTCGAGGAAACCCAGTACGGCGCCACCTTCAGCGGCCCGATCCTCAAGGACAAGGCGCACTTCTTCATCGCCTACGAGGCCAAGGAATACACCACCCCCAACGTGGTGATCCCCGGCTCGATCTATTCCGACCGCGTCGACCGCTGCCCGCACAGTTGCAGCCGCTGCTGGTCACTTCCAGCACGCCGTTCAAGGAAGACCTGTATTTCGGCAAGATCGACTGGACCATCGGCGAGAACAGCCTGTTCGAGCTGACCGGCAAGTACCGCAAGGAAGACGAGCTCAACGACGTCGGCGGCACCTCGACCTACGAACACGGCAGCATCAACGGCCAGGAAGAAAAACGCGCAAATCTGCATTGGCAGTACAGCGGCGCCAACTTCCTCAACCAAGCCAACCTGAGCTACGAAAGCGCGTTCTGGAATCAGGCGCCGCTCAATAACGGCAGCGGTTACGTTCTGAGTTACGCACCAGTGCCCGGGATCGAAGATGAAGTGCTGTCTGCAGGTGCCGGCAGCAGCTTCCAGCGCAAGGGCCAGAAAGGCTGGACTTTCCAGGACGACCTGACCTTGAACAGCCTGCAGTGGCACGGTGCGCACACCGTCAAGATGGGTGTGAAGTTCAAGAGCATCGATCTGGATTCCACCCAGTTCAACCCGGCCAATCCGCAGTATTACTACAACATCCTCACCGACGTAGAAACGCCGTACCGGGTGCGCTTCGGTGCGCCGCTGGTCGAAGGCGGCGGTTCGGCGGTGTCCAAGAACAAGCAGTACGGTATCTACCTGCAGGACGACTGGGAGGTCAACGAGCACTGGACCTTGAACCTGGGCGCGCGCTACGACTACGAAGAAACCCCCTCGTTCCTGGACTTCGTGACTCCGTCCGACATCGCCGGTGCGCTGCAGAACTGGACCAATCTGCGCAACGCCAACTACGACATCGACAACTTCATCAGCACCGGCAATAACCGCAAGGCGTTCAAGAATGCCTGGCAGCCGCGCCTGGGCGCCTCCTATGACCTGTTCGGGAATCAGGCTCATGTGATCTACGGCGGCGCCGGCCGTGCCTACGACCGCAACATCTTCGACTACCTGGCGCTGGAGCAGCTCAATAGTTCGTTCAATTCCTATAGCTACTATTTCACCAGCGCCAACAACCCAAGCTGCCTGGGAGATCCGTGCATCGCATGGAGTCCGGCCTACACCACCCAGGAAGGCCTTGATGCACTGGCGGCGACCAGCGCTGGCGGCGGCGGTCGCGAGATCTACCTGATCGACAACAAGATCAAGACCCCGTACTCGGACCAATTCAGCATCGGCATGCGCAACATGATGCCACTGTGGGGCCAGGACTGGTTTACCGACGTGACCCTGAGCCGCATCGAAAGCCATGACGGTTTTGCGTTCGTGCGCGGCAACCGCCTGCCGGACGGCTCTTTCTTCCAGCCGGGCACCACCTCGGGCGTGCCGACCGACAGTCCGGATGGTTACAGCGCCATCGTGCTGGGCATCAATGGCGTGGAAACCCGCAACAATCAGCTTGCCTTGCAGGTCGAAAAGCCCTATGACGAAGAGTCCGGTTGGGGGCTGACCGTGGCCTACACGTACTCCGACGCCAAGGAAAACCGTCAGTTCGGCGAGCACTACGCCCTGGATCGCGAACGTATCGAAGACTACGGTTGGCGCGAGGCCGGCGGCATTCCGAAGAACCGCCTAGTGGTCACCGGGATTTACGAGTTGCCTTACGAGATCAAACTGTCCGGCAAGCTGTCGCTGGCCAGCCAGACCGCGCGTTACGGCCAGAACTGTCTGGCCGGCAACGATCAGTGCGACATCATCCAGTTCAAGCCGCAAGGCACGCTGGGCTACAAGGAATTTAGCATCGCAGCCAACAAAGAATGGGACACCGGCGGAGGTGTCAAATTCAACGTACGTGCGGATATCCTCAATGTCTTCAATTGGGTGAATTACGCCGACTTCGACGGTGAGACCGGGACACTCGGAGACTTGAACACGGCTTACGGCACACCGACCGGTGTGCTGGCGTCGCCGATGCGTACCTTCCGTCTGGCCTTCGGTCTGAACTGGTGAGGTGCTCGACCGCCCTGGCAGCGATGTCAGGGCGGTCGAACTCGGCGCTTGGATAAGGTACGTTGGCGTGCGAGATGTAATCGATTACACAGTTGGGGGGCGGATGGACAGGGGCAACACGTCAGGTTGGTTGACGATTCCATTATTGCTGGGCGCGCTGATGCTAGCGTCGTGTAAACAGGCCGAGGAACCCAAGTTGGCCGCAAAGAAGGCGCCGGTAAAAGTCATCCTGGTGGAGGCGCAACTGCCGCCCAAGCCGGTCAAGCCGCCGCTGTCACCGCTGTTTTCGGATATCGAACGCCGCACCTTCCAGTTTTTCTGGGATACCGCCAACGAACTCAACGGACTGTCGCCGGATCGGTTTCCGTCGCGCCCGTTCGCCAGCATCGCCTCGGTCGGATTTGCGCTCACCGCGTATCCGATCGGTATCGAAAACGGCTGGATCAGCCGCAATCAGGGGATCGACCGCACCTTGGCCACATTGAGGTTCTTTCGCGATGCGCCGATGGGGCCGCAGCGGACCGGTAGGGCCGGTTACAAGGGCTTCTACTACCACTTTCTGGACATGCAGCAGGGCAACCGGTACGACAGCTGGGTCGAGCTGTCGAGCGTGGACACCGCAATGCTGATGATGGGTGTGTTGTTCACACAGTCGTATTACGACGGCGACGACCTGCGCGAAAAACAAATCCGCCAGATCGCCGACACGCTGTACAAGCGCGTGGACTGGCGCTGGCTGCAGCAGCGTGCGCCGTTGATCTCGATGGGCTGGTTTCCCGAGAGCGGTTTCATCGATCACGACTGGATGGGCTACAACGAGGCGATGATGCTGTACATCCTTGCGCTCGGCTCGCCCACCCACGGCGTCGATCCGGACGCGTGGACCAGCTGGACCCGCACCTACAACAACGACTGGGGCGTGTACCAGGGACAGGAATACCTGTCGTTCGGCCCGCTGTTCGGTCACCAATACAGCCATGTCTGGATCGACTTCCGCGATATCCAGGACCAGTACATGCGCGAACGCGGCATCGACTACTTCCTCAACAGCCGCCGCGCGACGCTGGCACATCGCGACTACGCAATCGACAACCCGATGAAGTGGAAGGACTACGGCGAGAACGTCTGGGGCCTTACCGCCGGCGACGGCCCGCAGAACACTAGTCAGGACTACCGCGGCGAACAGCGTCAGTTCCGGCATTACTCTTCGCGCGGCGCCGGCCTGCGCGAGAACTTCGACGACGGCACCATCGTGCCGTCTGCGGCGATTTCCTCGATCGTGTTCGCGCCTGAAGTGGTGATCCCTGCCACCGAGGAAATGCACAAGCGCTACGGCGACTTCCTGTATTCGAGTTACGGCTTTCTGGATTCGTTCAACCCCAGCTTCAACTACGATATCCCGCTCAAGACCGGGCGGATGGTGCCCGATCGCGGTTGGGTAGCCAGCGACTATATCGCCATCGATCAGGGTCCGATTCTGGCGATGATTTCCAACTATCAGAACGAATTCGTCTGGAACGTAATGAAGAAAAACCCTTACATCCGTTCCGGTCTGGAACGCGCCGGTTTTACCGGCGGCTGGCTGACGCCCGAAGGCGAGCCGCAGCCGTTGCCCAAGAAAGACGAGCAGGCCGCCACTGCGCGCTCGCTGGGCATTGCCGAGTCGCGTGCGGCCGCTGCCCAGGCTCAGCACGACCCCTCGCAACACCTAAAACCCGAGTAATCCGTGCGCCTTTTAAAACTGTTGGTGATGGCCGCCGCTCTGTGTGCAGGTGCGGCAGGATGTGGACGTTCCGACCCCGCCGAGACCACCGTGCGCTTCTGGGCGATGGGCAAGGAAGCCGAAGTGGTCGCCGAGCTGGTGCAGGACTTCGAAAAGCAGAACCCCGGCATCCAGGTCGATGTGCAGAACATCCCGATGACCGCCGCACACGAGAAACTGCTGACCGCATTCGCCGCCGATGGCCTGCCAGACGTGTGCCAGCTGGGCAATACCTGGCTGCCGGAGTTTGCATTGCTGGGCACGCTGGAGCCGATGCAGCCGTACGTGGCGCGCTCCAGGGTCGTCGACCCACAGGATTATTTCCCCGGCGTGTGGGACACCAATCTGGTCGACGGCACGCTGTACGGAGTGCCGTGGTATGTGGATACGCGGCTGCTGTTCTATCGCAAGGATCTGCTGCGCGAGGCCGGCTATAGCCAGATGCCCAAGACCTGGGCCGAGATGGAGCAGGTGATGGCGGCGATCAAGCGCAAGGTCGGGCCGGGCCGTTACGCCATCTTGATGCTGGTCAACGAGTTCGAGCAGCAGTTGTCATTTGCGCTGCAACAGGACGATCGTTTGCTGCGCAACCACGACAACTATGGCAACTTCCGCAGCGAAGGTTTCCGCAAGGCGCTGGGCTTCTACGACAACATGTATCAAAAAGATTGGGCGCCGAAGGTTTCCGATACCGAGTTGTCCAACGTCTGGTACGAATTCTTCAACGGCTATTACGCGTTCTATCTGTCCGGGCCGTGGAACGTGCGCGAATTCAAGCTGCGCCAGCCGCCGGGCATGGAAGGCAAGTGGGGCACGGCACCTTTGCCGGGTCCCGATGGGTTGGGCGCCGGTATTGCCGGCGGTTCGAGCCTGGTGATCTTCAAATCGTCCCAGCACCAGGACGCCAGCTGGAAGCTGATCGAATATCTGTCGCAGCCGCGGGTGCAGGCGCGCTTCCACGCCATCATCGGCGACTTGCCCCCGCGTCGCAGTACCTGGAAGTTGCCGTCGCTGGCCAACGACGAATTGGCGCATGCCTTCGGCGATCAGCTGGAGCGGGTCAAGGCAACGCCCAAGGTGCTGGAGTGGGAGCGCATCGTGCAGGAAATGCGCCTGGTGACCGAGCGCGTAGTGCGTGGCGGCCAATCGCACGAAGCCGCCGTGCAGGAACTGGACAAACGCGTGGACGAGATTCTGGCCAAGCGCCGCTGGATTTTTGAGCAGGAGGGCGGGCATGTCGGTCCGGCTGTTGAATTGGCCAGGCCTGCTGCCGCGCCGTCCGCTGCGCCAGCCGCAGTAGCGGGCGAGGGAGCTGCACAATGATGAAGCGTAACTCCGTCGCCGGCTGGGTGTTCGTCGCGCCGTCGATCATGGTGCTGGGCATGTTCTTCGGCGTGCCGGTGTTGGCCGCGCTAGTGCTCAGCGTCACCGACTTCGACCTGTACGCGCTGGCAGACAGCAGCTATCTGCGCTTCGTCGGCCTGGGCAACTACATCGAATTGTTGCAGACGCCGTTGTTCTGGAAGTCGCTGTGGAATACCACCTACTTCGTGCTGCTGGGCGTGCCTATGTCGATCGGCGTGTCGTTGAGTGCCGCATTGCTGCTCAATGCCAAGGCCTCGCGCTTCAAAGCGTTGTTCCGCACCGCCTTGTTCGCGCCGGTGGTCACTACGTTGGTGGCGGTGGCGGTGATCTGGCGCTACTTGTTGCATATCAAGTACGGCCTGGTGAACTTCGGCCTGAGCCATCTGGGGATTCAGCCGATCGACTGGCTGGGCGATCCGCGTTGGGCGATGCCGTCCATCATGCTGTTCGCGGTGTGGAAGAACTTAGGCTACAACATGGTGATCTTTCTGGCTGGCCTGCAGGCGATTCCACAAGACCTGTATGAGGCTGCGCGCATCGATGGTGCGTCGCGCTGGAAGCAATTCCTGCACATCACTTTGCCGATGCTCGGGCCGGTGCTGATGGTGGTCGGTGTGATCACCATCTCCGGCTATTTCCAGCTGTTTGCCGAGCCGTACGTGATGACCCGCGGCGACCCGCTGCAAAGCACCGTGAGCGTGCTGTATTTCATGTTCGAGGAGGGCTTCAAGTGGTGGAACCTGGGCCGCGCCTCGGCGGTAGCGTTCCTGTTGTTCCTGATCATTCTGGCGGTAACCACCGTGATGCTGCGCTTTGGCCGCAAGAAGGACCTGATATGAGTCGTGATGTTGGCCAATCGCGCTGGCATGCCTTGCTGATCAACGGCGGCTTGCTGGTGCTGGCACTGATCAGCCTGGTGCCGCTGCTGTGGATGCTGTCGGTATCGTTCATGCAGACCGGCGAAGCCAGCCGTTTCCCGCCGCCGATGCTGCCCTCGGCGTTCACGCTGGCCAATTACCACGAACTGTTCGCGCGTACCGGCATGGCGCGCAACTTCGCCAACAGCCTGATGGTATCCGGGCTGATCACGCTCGGCTCGCTACTGATCAACACCATGGCCGGTTATGCGTTCGCCAAGCTGCAGTTCGTCGGCCGCGAGCGCATCTTCAAGATCCTGATGGCCGCGTTGGTGATCCCGGCACAGGTGGCGATGTTGCCGCTGTTCCTGCTGATGAAGCAGTTGCATCTGGTCAACAACATCGGCGGGGTGGTGGTGCCGGCGCTGGCGACGGTGTTCGGCATCTTTCTGGTACGTCAGTACGCCCGAAGCATTCCCGATGAGCTGATCGAAGCTGCGCGCATCGACGGCGCAAGCGAGATGCGGATCTTCTTTCAGATCGTGCTGCCGATGCTCAAGCCGGTGCTGGTCACCTTGACCATATTCACCTTCATGGGTTCGTGGAACGACTTCATGTGGCCGCTGATCGTGCTGACCGACCAGGAGCAATACACTTTGCCGGTGGCGCTGGCGGCGCTGTCGCGCGAGCACATCATGGACGTGGAATTGATGATGGCCGGCGCAGTGGTGACGGTGATTCCGGTGCTGCTGTTGTTCCTGGCGCTGCAGCGTTACTACATTCAAGGTCTTCTGCTGGGGAGTGTGAAGGGGTGACGCCGATGATCCGGGCAGTGCTTGCCATGGCCGCGATCGCTAGCGTTGCGGGTGTGGCGCAGGCGCAGGAGCGCATGCTCGACGGCCTCGACGACATCGGCGCCTGGCGCTTGGTGGTCTCCAATCAGGTCAGCGGCTCGCTGCGTCCGGTGGCCACCACTTCTGGCGGACATGCGCTGTGCCTGGACTACAACTTCAACGGCGTGTCCGGCTATGTCGGCATCCGCCGCAATTTGCCGATCGAGTACCCCGAAAACTACCGCATCGGCTTCGCGCTGCGCGGCGAGTCTCCGTCCAACGATCTGCAGCTCAAGCTGATCGATGCCAGCGGCGACAACGTGTGGTGGGTCAACCGGCCGGGCTTCAACTTTCCGAAGAACTGGACCACCGTCAGTTACCGCAAGCGCAGCATCGGAAAGGCCTGGGGCCCGGGCCAGGACAAGCAACTGCGCAGCAGCGCGGATGTGGAATTCACCATTTACAACAAGGTCGGTGGCAAGGGCACGGTTTGCTTCGACCGCCTGACCCTGACCCCGCTAGCGCCGGAAGACACCTCGCCGCTCAAGGCCGAGGCCATCACCGATACCGCACCCGCATTGGAACAACGGCTGGCCGATGGCAAAACGGACACCTTCTGGCTCAGCGGCGCGGTCAAGCAACAGACGGTGACGCTGGATCTGGGCAAGGTGCGCGAATTCGGCGGCGCGGTGGTGCAGTGGGTGCCGGGCCTGCAGGCCTCCCAGTACACGGTGCGTGCGTCCAGCGACGGACGCGGCTGGCGCGATCTGCGCACCATTACCGCCGGTGCAGGTGCCGGCGGCACCGATTGGCTGGCGCTGCCGGATACCGAAGCGCGCTATCTGCGTTTCGATCTCAAGGACGGCCCCAACTGGCGTTACGGCATCAAGGAAGTGCAGCTGCAGCCGCTGGCGTTTGCGGCAACGCCCAACGATTTCATCAAGTCGCTGGCCGCGCAGATGCCGCGTGGCAGTTATCCGCGTGGCTTCGCCGGCGAGCAGCCGTACTGGACTATTCTGGGTCTGGACGGCGGCACCGAACATGGCCTGATCAGTGAAGACGGCGCGGTGGAAGTGGGCAAGGGCGGTTTCAGCATTGAGCCGTTCGTGGTGACCGGCGGCAAGCTGCTGCATTGGTCCGACGTCAGCAGCGAGCAAAGCCTGCAGGAAGATTACTTGCCGATTCCCAGCGTCGATTGGCATCACGACCTGCTGAATCTGCGTGTCACCGCGTTCGTGCAGGGCACACCCGATCAGGCACAACTGGTCGCACGTTATCAACTGCATAACACCGGCAAGCAAGCGCGCGACTTCACCCTGGCACTGGCGGTGCGCCCGTTCCAGGTCAACCCGCCAGCGCAGTTCCTGAACACCTTGGGCGGCGTCAGTCGTATCGAGCAACTGGCCGTGGATGGCGCGCAGGTCAGCGTCAACGGCAAGCCGCGCGTGTTTGCCGCGCAGCGTCCGGATGGCGGTTTCGCCAGCGCTTTCGACAGCGGTATGGATGTCAGTCATCTCACCGCCGCCACACCGCCCACGATCACCCAGGTCAATGACGAAACCGGCCTGGCATCGGGCGTGCTGTTGTATCGCTGGAAGTTGCAGCCCGGGCAGCGTCGCGAAGTGGCGCTGGTGATTCCGCAGACCGGCACGGCGCAGTTGCCAGCAGGTTTCGATGCCGATACGGCACAGCAACAGGTTGCCCAGCAGTGGCGCAGCAAGCTCGATCGCGTGCGCATCAGCGTGCCGGCCGAAGGCAAGCCGATGGTCGATACGCTGCGTACTGCCCTGGCGCATATGTTGATCTCGCGCATCGGCCCGCGCTTGCAGCCCGGCACGCGCTCGTACTCGCGCAGCTGGATCCGCGATGGCGCGATGATTTCCGAAGGTCTGTTGCGGCTCGGCCATGAGGATGTGGTGCGCGAGTACATGGACTGGTTCGCGCCGTATCAGTTTGCCGATGGCATGGTGCCGTGCTGCGTGGACGATCGCGGCAGCGACCCGGTGCCGGAAAACGATAGCCATGGCGAGCTGATCTTCAACATCGCCGAGTACTACCGCTACACCGGCGACAAGGCGTTCCTGGAAAAGATGTGGCCGCACGTCACCGGCGCCTACGAATACATGGAAAAGCTGCGCGCCAGCGAACGCACCGAAGACAACTTCATGCGCAACCCGGCCTTCTACGGAATGATGCCGGTATCGATCAGTCACGAAGGCTATTCGGCCAAGCCGGTGCATTCGTATTGGGACAACTTTTGGGCGTTGCGCGGCTACAAGGACGCGGTGATTCTGGCCGGCGCGCTCGACAAGCCCGACGACGTTACCCGTTTCACTGCCGCACGCGATGAGTTCAGCGGCGATCTGATCGCTTCGCTAGGTGCGGCCGTGCGTCAGCACAACCTCGCTTTTCTGCCCGGTTCGGCCGAGTTCGGCGATTTCGACGCGACCTCCACGACCATTGCATTGGCCCCAGGTGGCGAGCAGCAACGTCTGCCGCAAGACCTGCTGACCAACACCTTCGAGCGCTATTGGAAAGAGTTTTCCGACCGCCGCGACAGCAAGCGCGAATGGAAGGACTACACGCCCTATGAATGGCGCAACGTGGCCGCATTCGTGCGCCTGGGCTGGCGCGACCGCGCCTGGGACGCCACAGCGTTTTTCTTCAAGGACCGCGCGCCGCAACCCTGGAACCAATGGGCCGAAGTGGTCTCGCGCACGCCGCGCACGCCGTTCTTCGTCGGCGATCTGCCGCACGCCTGGGTCGCTTCGGACTTCGTGCGCTCGGTACTGGACATGTTTGCCTACGGACGCGAACCCGACGCCAGCCTGGTCATCGCTGCCGGCACGCCGACACGCTGGTTCGAAGGCAAGGGCATCGGCATTGCCGAACTGCGCACCCCGTACGGGCGCCTCAATTACACCCTGCAACGCACCGACAAGCAACTGCTGCTGCAACTGCAGCCAGGCTTGATCTTGCCGCCGGGCGGCGTGGTGTTTCCTTGGCCATACCAAGGCGCGCCGGGCAAGGCCAGCATCAACGGTGAGTCGGCTGAGTGGCATAACGGTGAGTTACGCATCCAGCAACTGCCGGCCAATGTGCAGATCGATGTGCCCAGCGCGGTGCGGCGCGCCGAGCGCGCCACGCAATGAGTGATGTGGCGTGTGGCCGAGCCGTCCGCACGACGTGTTGCGCCCATGCGTACACGCCGTCCTGCTGCTGAGTGCGTCTGTGCCGACGAGTTGTTTGGTTCGCGACTGGAGAAGCAGATCGACCTGCGTTATCCGCTGGCGCAATTGAGCCAACGGCTGCCATGGGCTGCGTAGGAACAGGCGCTTTTGCCGCGCTTGCCGGCCACTGCGGCCGCTGGCGGTCGTCCCGCACTGCCAGTGTGTTTGATGGCAGGTTTGCTGTATCTCAAGCATGCCTACGACCTGTCCGATGAAGCGGTCTGCGAACGGTGCCTGGAAAATCCGTATCGGCAGTTCTTCGCATGCGCTGGAAGTGGGCTGCATCGGCAAGGGCAAAGCACCTCAGCCGTACGCATTCGGCGTCAAGGTCGGGATTGCGGTCAGCGCCTGCAAGGGCTCGATCGTGTGAGCGCGCAGTTTTCCGGGCAACCCGAGCAACTGGAGCAGACGCGCGGTTTGCTGCGGGATCTGGGCATCCAACCAACCGTGGCGATCGTGGATCTGGGCGATCGCGGGCGCTAGGTCGGTGGCGTGCAGGTGCTCGATCATGGCAAGGCCAAGACCCTGACGCGACGGCCATGGCGCTGGATCAAACGATGTCAGGTAGTGGAACCGGTGATCGGACATCTGAAAGAAGACTGCCGGCTGCGTCGTTGCAGGCTCAAAGGCGCTCAAGGCGATGTGCTGCACGTGCTTGGTTGCGCCGCCGGCTACAAGCTGCGTTGGCCAGGGCGAAAGTTACGAGCGTGCATCGCAACAGCGACAGCAAGGTCAGCGCCTTGAACGTGCGCACTCACCCATGCAAGCGCTGAAAAATCTGCACGCCTGCCAACCCCACACCGGCCATGCTGCCGAAGTTGGTCAACAGGAACGTCAGCACCACACGCGACACGCGATTGCGGTACCAACCGCGCAGCGTCTGCGCATCGTCGCGTAGCGACAGGAAGTCGCCATAGGCCGGCTTGCGCATATGCACCTCGACCAGCGCGGCGAACGCGCCGGTCGGCACGCTCAAGCGGAATGGTTTGAATGGCGCCACCGCGGCGGCGGTAAGAATGCTCAGCGGGTGGCTGCCGGCCAATAAACAGCCCAGCGCGGCCAGGCCGCCGGTATACATCGCCCACTGCAACAGCAGGTCAGTGCCCATGCTCATGCCGCCGCGCCAGAAGCCAATCGCGATGCCGGCGATGACGACGGTCAGAATGCCCAGCGTGATCCACGGAACGCGTTTGCGCTGCTGCACGTATTCCAACGACTCGCGCAGCGGGCCGGGTGCATCGGTGTCCTGTTCCAGATGCTGCGCCAGGCCGGCCAGATGCCCGGCACCAACGACCGCTAATACTTCGTGCTGGCCGGCAGTGGCTTCTTCGCGCAGACGCGTGGCCATGTATTGATCGCGCTCGGTAATCACGGTCTCGTACAACTCCGGGCTTTCGCTGGCGAAGTCGCCGAAGCTCGCTTCCAGCATGTCGCCTTGCTTGAGCTTTTCGATTTCTTCCTCGCCCACCTCATCGGCCGCAAACAGGCCGCCGAGCAAGCCGCCGGCCAACTTCATCTTGCCGAAGAACCCAAGCCGCCCGGACGCACGCTTGAAGGTCAGGCCGACCTCGCGATCGATCAGGTGCACCGGCAAGCCTTGCGCGCGTGCCATATTCACCGCTTCCTTCAACTCCGCGCCCGGCTCGATACCGAGCTGCTTGGCCAGGCGGCGCTGATAGGCAGCCAGTGCCAGGTTCGCGGCAAACAAGGCCACGCGGCCCTTGCGGATCACCTGCACCAGATCCAGGCGGGCGAGGGCGTCCGGGTCGCTTAGCGCTTGTAGACGTTGCGCATCCAGCTCGACCGCCACCGCGTCGTAGCGTCCGCTGCCGATTGCCCGTTGCACTGCGGCCACACTGGCCAGCGACACGTGCGCAGTGCCGAGCAAGGTATAGCGCACGCCATCGCGTTCGACGATGCGGTGCGGCTGGCCGGACAGCGCATCGTCCAGAACGTAGGTGGTCTGCTCAGTCATGGGGTCATTCATCAGAAGAAGGGGCGGTGTCACCTGGGCCTAGCGGGCGTTGCATTTGCACGCTGTCCAACCAGCGGCCATGCTTGCGGTCGATTCCGGTGAACACTCCGACCGTGCGAAAACCAAAACGTTCATGCAGCCGTCGCGATGCCTGATTACCGGCATCGCCGATCACCGCAATCATCTGCCGATAGCCGCGCTGCTCACACTGCGCAATCAGCTCGCCCAGCAAGGCCTTGCCGATGCCACGGCCTTGCATGTCGGCTGCAAGATAGATCGAGTTCTCGACGGTGAAGCGATAACCCGTGCGCGCTCGAAACGCACTGGCATAGGCGTAGCCAACCACCGCAACATCGTATTCGGCGACCAGATACGGGTAAC
Source organism: Xanthomonas fragariae (assembly GCF_017603965.1). Taxonomy (NCBI): domain Bacteria; kingdom Pseudomonadati; phylum Pseudomonadota; class Gammaproteobacteria; order Lysobacterales; family Lysobacteraceae; genus Xanthomonas; species Xanthomonas fragariae. The sequence continues at coordinate 1,509,771 of NZ_CP071955.1, forward strand.
CAGCCTCTACGATCGTACGCACGCGGGCGCGCATCTTATCGCTCGACGGCGCACTGTATTCGTAGGTGTTCACCCCGGCGATCTGCTCCGCATAGATCGCGGTGATCGCCGGGATGTCCGCATCGCGGACTTCGCGCACGTCGACAGGCATGCGGTTAGTCGATGTAGCGCTTGAGCAGATCGCCGTACGCATCGATGCGGCGATCGCGCAGGAACGGCCAGATGCGGCGCACATGCTCGCTGCGCTGCAGATCGACATCGCAGACCAGCACGGTCGGGTCCTGCCCGGCTTCGGCAATGAACTCGCCCTGCGGCCCCACCACATGGCTGTTGCCCCAGAACTGGATGCCCGATGCACCCATCGGTGACGGTTCGTGGCCCACGCGGTTGCACGACAGCACCGGCACACCGTTGGCAATGGCATGGCCGCGGTGGCTAAGCACCCACGCATCGCGCTGCCGTTCCTGCTCGGGCTGCTCGTCGTCGGGATCCCAGCCGATTGCGGTGGGGTAAATCAACAGTTCCGCACCGGCCAGCGCCATCAGGCGCGCAGCTTCGGGGTACCACTGATCCCAGCACACCAGCACGCCGAGACGACCGACCGATGTATCGATCGGCGTGAAGCCCAGATCGCCCGGCGTAAAATAGAACTTCTCGTAGAAGCCCGGATCGTCGGGGATATGCATCTTGCGGTATTTGCCGAGCAGGCGGCCGTCCTTCTCCAATACCACCGCCGTGTTGTGATACAGGCCGGCGGCGCGTCGCTCGAATAACGACGCCACCAGCACCACGCCGTGCTGTTTGGCCAGTGCGCCCAGACGCTCGGTGCTTGGGCCAGGAATCGGTTCGGCCAGGTCGAATTCGTCCACCGACTCGTGCTGACAGAAATACGCGCCGTTGTGCAGTTCCTGCAGCAATACCAACTTGGCGCCCTGCGCGGCGGCTTCGGCCACGCGCGAGGCGATGACGGCCAGATTGGCCGTAGCGTCGCCGTGGTTGCGCTCCTGGATCAGCGCGACGGGAAGGAGAGGACGGGTCATGGCAGCATCCGACTAGGTGGCACGCAGGTTAGCGTGCCATGGCATAACACCGGCCTGCCGGCCGGAACAGAAGCGGCTCATGCGGCCAGCAGGCCGGCGGGCAATTGCATGGTCAGGCAGTGCAGGCTGCCGTTCTGCCAGATCAGTGGACGGCACGGCACCGGCACGATTTCGTGCTGCGGAAACGCCTCGGCCAGCACGGCCTGGGCGGCCGCATCGGCGGGATCGCCGTAGGCCGGCATCAGCACCGCACCGTTGACGATCAGGAAGTTGGCATACGACGCCGCCAGACGACGGCCGTGGTCGAGAATCGGCTCGGCCCACGGCAGCACGAACAGGCGGTACGGCTGCCCATCGGCCTTGCGCAGCGCAGCCAGCTCGGCACCCATCGCCTGCAATTCGCTGTAATGCGAATCGGTAGGCACATCGCAGCCCTGATAGACGATCGCCTCCGGGCCGGCAAAGCGCGCCAGCGTATCGATATGCGCGTCGGTGTCGTCGCCTTCCAGATAGCCATGATCCAGCCACAACACCCGTTCCTGCGACAACCACGCCGCAAGATCTGCGCTAAGCGATTCGCGCGTGCGCTGCGGATGCCTCTCGTGCAGGCACTTCCAGGTGGTCAGCAGCGTGCCTGCACCATCTGTCTCGATCGCACCGCCTTCAAGCGCAAAGTCGATGGTCTGCACCGACGCCGGCACGAACACCTGCGCCGCCTCCAGCGAGGCCACCAATTGGTCGTCCAGGCTCGCTTCGAACTTGCCGCCCCAACCGGTGAAACGGAAATCCATCAGCCGGAAGCCACCATCCTGACGCAGCGTGATCGGGCCGGAGTCGCGCAGCCAAGTGTCGTTGTAGGCCGCGACAACGAAGTGCACGCGCTCCATGTTCACCCGCGCTGAACGCAGCCGCGCCTCGGCATAGATTTGCAGATCGTCATCGGCCACGCAGATGATCACCGGCTCGAAACGGGAGATTGCCATCATCAGCGCGATGTAGGTCTCTTCCACCTCGGCCAGACGCTCGGCCCAATCGGTGCCCGCATGTGGCCACGCAATCAACACGGCGGCTTGAGGTTCCCACTCGGCGGGAAAGCGAACACTGTCGGTCATAACGAGCAACTACCTATCAATGCCAAGATAACGCCAGGCTGTTAACCAAATCCCCGCACATGGGTGTGCAGGCTTTACAGAAGGTCCCGCATTGAATTGGATTCAGCGAGGGACTAGTAGTGAACCGGCTCTCACGAATCCAGTGCGTCAAACCCCTGTTGCAAGAACCTAATTAAATAAACCGCTCAAATACCCAACTCACCTGATCGGCGGCTTCGGCCCGATCTCGTTGGCATCGGCCTGATTGGCCACCACGTCGATCACCCGGCTTTTTTCGAAGTACACGGTGAATGCCGGATACACCCAGCGATGGATCGTTGGCCACTGGCGCTTTTGACCACCGCGCGGATCGAGTTTTTCCTGTGGCGCGCCGTAACGGCCTTCGACCTGACTCATGCTGTCGCCGCGGAAGGGCAGGGCAGCGGCGGGCTTCTGCTGTGCACGATCGACCAACAGCGTCTCGGCCGAAGCAACGGCACTGATCCCCATCAGCGCGATCAGCGATAGGACAAACAATCGGTTGCGCATGTCATCTACTCTCCAGCGGACAAGATTTGGAAGGTGATTACAGCAAAAAACCAAGACAGACGTGGCCGCCAAGTCCGTTTATCGAAGCGGTGTTGGGCTTCCGCCAGGTCGGCCTACTCAGAGCGGGCCAAGCCATGGCTAGTAGCCCAAGCGCACCACAGCCTGCATGCAGCAATAGCCGGCGTGAAGCATCGACCAAGAAAAAACCGCCCGGAGGCGGCTTTCTCGGGTCTTGCCACGGCGCCGGCTTAGCGCTGACGTGCCTTGAAGCGAGGGTTCGACTTGCAGATAACGAAGATCTTACCGTGGCGGGTGACCACCTTGCAGTCAGGGTGACGGGTCTTTGCAGATTTTAGTGAAGACAGAACTTTCATGGCATACCTCGGCGTAAACAGCTTGGATTAGATGAGTATAGAGTGCCCACGGTCGAGGGCGCACCAGTAAGCTTGTAAGCAGGAAATTTTAACCGGCTTTTCGTCATGCTTTCAAGTGGTTGCATCTGAATCGCAGCGGGCGGCGCTACACTACGGCTTGATGACCTTACCGGAAACCTGAATGACCGACCTTTCGCCCGTCCTCACCATCGATGGTCCATCCGGTGCCGGCAAGGGGACCGTGAGCCGGATCGTGGCTGCACGGTTGGGCTGGCACTACCTCGATTCGGGCGCACTGTATCGCGCGGTCGGCGTGTCGGCGAGCTGGGCCAATCTGGACGTGTCCGACCCGGCGGCGCTGGTGCGCTGCACCTTCGATACCAAAGTGGAGTTCGACGATGCGGGCGATGCCGGGCTGCGGGTATTGGTCAACGGAGTGGATGCAACCAGGGAATTGCGCCTGGAAACCACCGGTGCGCTGGCTTCGGCGATTGCCGCCATTCCAGAGGTGCGCAGCGCCCTGAAAGAGCGTCAACGTGCATTCAGACGGGCGCCCGGATTGGTCGCGGATGGCCGCGACATGGGTACGGTGATCTTCCCCGACGCTGCCCTCAAGGTGTTTTTAACCGCCAGTGCCGAAGAACGTGCGGGCCGTCGCCATAAACAGTTGATGGAAAAGGGTGTTTCGGTTACCTTTGGCGATGTGCTACGCGAGACTATGGCCCGCGATGCACGTGATGCGCAGCGGGTGGTGGCGCCATTACGGGCGGCCCAAGAAGCCGTGCTGATCGATACTAGTGGAATGGGAATCGAGGATGTCGTCAAGCGTGTGGTTGGGTTGTTGACAGACCGCACGCCGTCGTAAGCGTTCCGCAAGCGGGCCTGTCCCGCCGACCGCAATGCGTTCCAAAGCTCCGTTGCACATCCCGTGTGGCGGTTCTATGACTATTTAACCGACTCGCTTTCCGGAGTCGATCAACAGGCTGGGCGGTTGCCATCTGTCGCAATCCGACGATCAACGCCCGTGTGTTCAACTGAGTAAAATTCAAATGACAGAATCTTTTGCTGAACTGTTCGAAGCCAGTCAAACCAATCTGGCGAAGTTGAAGCCGGGCTCGATCGTCACTGGCACCGTGGTGGAAGTACGCGGCGACGTGGTGGTGATCAACGCTGGCTTGAAGTCCGAAGGCATCGTGCCGATCGAGCAGTTCCGTAATGACGCTGGCGAGATCGATGTTGGCGTAGGCGACCAGGTCAAGGTTGCCCTCGATTCCATCGAGAATGGCTTTGGCGAGACCGTGCTGTCGCGCGAGAAAGCCAAGCGCGCAATGGTGTGGGACGAGCTGGAAGAGGCGTTGGAAAAGAACGAAACCATCACCGGCCGCATCAGTGGCAAGGTCAAGGGTGGTTTCACCGTGGATATCAAGGATGTCCGCGCGTTCCTGCCTGGTTCGCTGGTGGATGTGCGCCCGGTGCGCGACCCGGCCTACCTGGAAGGCAAGGAACTTGAGTTCAAGCTGATCAAGCTGGACCGCAAGCGCAACAACGTGGTGGTTTCGCGTCGCGCAGTGGTCGAGAGCGAGCATTCGGAAGAGCGCGAGCAGCTGATGGACAAGCTGCAGGAAGGCGCGATCCTGAAGGGTGTCGTCAAGAACCTGACCGACTACGGCGCATTCGTGGACCTGGGCGGTATCGACGGCCTGCTGCACATCACCGACATGGCCTGGAAGCGCGTGCGCCATCCGTCCGAAGTCGTCAACGTTGGCGATGAGCTGGACGTTCGCGTGCTGAAGTTCGATCGCGAGCGTAACCGCGTCAGCCTCGGCCTGAAGCAGCTGGGCGAAGATCCGTGGGACAACATCGCTCGTCGTTACCCGGCCAATAGCCGCGTGTTCGGCAAGGTCTCCAACGTTACCGATTACGGCGCATTCGTCGAGATCGAGCCGGGCGTCGAAGGTCTGGTGCACGTCTCCGAGATGGATTGGACCAACAAGAACGTCAACCCGTCCAAGGTTGTGCAGGTGGGTGACGAAGTCGAAGTGATGGTGCTGGATGTCGACGAGGAGCGTCGCCGCATCTCGCTGGGCATGAAGCAGGTTGCCGCCAATCCGTGGGAAACCTTCGCCGCTACCCACAAGAAGAACGACAAGGTGTCCGGTCAGATCAAGTCGATCACCGACTTCGGCATCTTCATCGGTCTGGACGGCGGCATCGACGGTCTGGTTCACCTGTCAGACATCAGCTGGAACACCACCGGCGAAGATGTTGTGCGCAACTATAAGAAGGGCGACACGCTGGAAGCTGTGGTGCTGGCAGTCGATCCGGAACGTGAGCGTATCAGTCTGGGCGTCAAGCAGCTGGAGCAGGATCCGTTCGGCCAGTACATGGCTTCCAACCCGAAGGGTTCGAAGGTCGAAGGCGTGGTCCGTGAAGTCGATGCCAAGGGCGCCATGATCGACTTGGCCGATGGCATAGAAGGCTACGTCGCTGCACGCGACATCGCCAACGAGCGTGTGGACGATGCGACCCAGCACCTGAAGGTCGGCGACAAGATCGAAGCCAAGTTCGTGGGCATGGACCGTAAGGGCCGCACCCTGCAGCTGTCGATCAAGGCCAAGGACGACGCCGAAATGCGCGAAACGCTGGAGGAATACCAGTCCTCCGCCGCATCCGGTGGCATGACTCAGTTGGGCGCGCTGCTGCGTGCACAGTTGAACAGCAACAAGTCCGAGTAAGCGCGTAGCGCTCGCAAGAGCGTGATGGATCGGCCCGGGCTTGCCCGGGCCGATTCCGATGTGTCAGTCGAAAAAAGCAAGTCTTCCCATGACAAAGTCCGAATTAATTGAAATCCTGGCGCGACGCCAAGCGCATCTGAAGTCGGACGACGTGGATCTGGCAGTGAAGTCGCTGCTGGAAATGATGGGGCAGGCGCTCTCAGATGGTGATCGGATCGAAATCCGCGGGTTCGGCAGTTTCTCGCTGCATTACCGTCCACCACGCCTGGGCCGTAATCCAAAGACCGGCGAGTCGGTCGCCTTGCCGGGCAAGCATGTTCCGCACTTCAAGCCGGGCAAGGAATTGCGTGAGCGCGTGAGTTCCGTGGTCCCTGTCGATCTGGCCGATGCAGCGGATTGAAGGCCGTTCTGGCGCTGCGTTTATGTTGTCTCGGTTAAGCTAAGCACCTCCCCGACGGAGTCCTCGCCATGAAGGTGTTTCGTTTGCTGGTGATGTTGGCCTTCCTGCTGGTCGGTCTGATCATCGGTGCGGTCAATTCCCAGGACGTCACTCTCGATTTCCTATTCTCTAATGTGCATACCACCTCCGGGATTGCGATCATCGTCGCGTTGCTGGTTGGCGTGTTGATTGGTGCCGGCATGGTGCTGGTCAGCGTGGTCATTCCCATTTACTCCAAACTGCGCCAGGCCAACAAGGCTGTTGCTGTCAGTCGCGTTGACGCCAGGTCCATTCCGCCTGGCTCAGCCGAGCCCCGCCCCTTTGATGGGATGTAAGTACGTATGGATTTTCTGACCGAATGGATCTGGTTCTTCCTGTTTGTGCCGCTGGCAGCACTGGGCGGCTGGATCGTCGGTCGCCGCGGTGGTCAGCGCCACGGCGATACTCAGGTCAGTCGCTTGTCCAGTACCTACTTTCGCGGCCTGAACTATCTGCTCAACGAGCAGCCGGACAAGGCGATCGAGCTATTTCTGCATATCGCCGAATTGGATAAAGAAACCTTCGAGACGCAGGTCGCGTTGGGCCATCTGTTCCGTCGTCGCGGTGAAGTCGATCGTGCGATCCGTTTGCACCAGGGGCTGGTGCAACGCGCCGACCTGACCGATCAGCAGCGCGTCCAGGCCTTGCTGGCACTAGGCGAGGATTACATGAAGTCCGGTCTGCTGGATCGTGCCGAAACCGTGTTCACCGAACTGGCGCAACTCGATCAACGCGCACCGCAGGCGCTGCGTCATCTGATCGGTATTTATCAGGCCGAGCGCGATTGGGAAAAGGCGATCGACAACGCGACTCGCTACGAAGAGGTGACCGGCGAGCCGATGGGCAAGCTGATCTCGCAATTCGAATGCGAATTGGCCGATCGCTATCGCAGTCTGAACAAGAGCGATGAAGCGCTGCAGGCGATCTCACGCGCTTATCAGGCCGATGGCACTTCAGTGCGTGCAGGCATCCTGGAAGGGCGTATCGAAGCCGAGCGCGGACACGACGAAGCGGCGGTACGCGCGTTCGAACGTGCGGCCCGGCATGACCCCGAATACTTGCCGGAGATTATTCCGGCATTGATGGCGGCGTATCGCCGGGTCGGCGATATCGCAGGTGCGTGCAATTTCCTGTCGGAGATGACCGAGCACTATCGCGGCATTGCGCCGGTGTTGGCGCTGACCCAGTTGATGGAAACGCAAGACGGTGTGGCGCCTGCGCTGGCCTACCTGGGGCGTCAGCTCAAGGATCGGCCGTCGGTACGCGGCGAGTCGGCATTGATCGATCTCGCCCTGGCCGAAGGCAGCGATCCGGTTGGCACGTTGCAGGATCTCAAACACATTACCGATCAGTTGCTGGTGCGCAACCCGAGCTACCGTTGCACCCGTTGCGGCTTCGGTGCCAAAACGCACCATTGGCAATGCCCGAGCTGCAAGGAATGGGGTTCGGTCAAGCCGTTGTTGAACTATGCGGTGGTGTGATGGTTTGGTTGTGGTGCGTGCTGCATCTGGTAGCAGCGGCGCTGGGGACGTGGTTGTTGCGGCGTTATGCGTTGCACCGCCGCTTGCTCGACCAACCCGGTGAACGACGCAGCCATGTGGTCGCAACGCCGCGGGGCGGCGGTATGGCCATCGTGTCGGCCATCTTGCTCGGTTGCTTTGCCGCAAGCGCGTTATGGCCGGCGGCAAACTTGGTCGTCGGTTGGTTCGCTGCAGGGTTGGTGTTGGTAGCTGCTGTGGGTTGGTGGGACGATCATCGTCCGCTCTCAGCCAAGCTGCGTTTTGCGATCCATCTGGCTGCCTCGGCGTCGCTAGGCTGGTTGGTCAGCCACTACACGGGCAATGTGTGGGATGGCGTTCTTACCGCAGCGGCGTCCGTGGTGCTGATCAACGTCTGGAATTTCATGGATGGCATCAACGGTTTGGCAAGCAGCCAGGCTGCGCTGGCTGCATTGGCATTTGCGGCCGTGGCGCCAGTTGCATGGTCTTGGGCGGGTCTGGCGATTGCCGCCTCCTGTCTGGGATTTCTTCCATTCAATTTTCCGCGGGCGCGCATTTTCTTGGGGGATGGCGGCAGCGGTGCGCTTGGATATGTGCTGGCCGCGTTGCTGGCGGTCAACGTGGCGAGCGGGCAGGTGAGCTGGTGGATCAGCTGGTTGCCGCTCACGGCATTTCTGGTAGATGCCGGTTTTACGCTACTGGCTCGCATGCTTGCCGGGCAACGCTGGTGGGAGCCGCATGCCCAGCACGTCTATCAGCGTCTGGCACGCCGGCTTGAGACACACGTTCCGGTAACGGGTGTTTACTTCGCTTTCAGCCTTGCTGCGGTCTGCTTGTATGTGTTGAGTCGTCATGATCTGTTTTGGCTGCAGGTGTCGGAGGCTCTGGCATGGGGTGTAGGCGCTATCGCGATTTGGCATTTTCTGCGCGATGGACTGCGCAATTCCTGAGTAATGGACTTTTATGATTTCCTTGCGTGATCGTTTGACTAAAGCATTGCCGCAGATGGCAGTAGTAGTGCACGACCTGCTGATGGTGTGGGTGTGTTGGCAGCTACTGCATGCCGGCCGCTATTCCATGCTGCGTGAGGCGCCCGATCTGCCGCTATCGGACTGGCGCACCTTAGTAGTACTGGTGGCGCAGGGATTGGTATTCTGGAAGATGGGCCTGTATCGCGGGCTGTGGCGGTTCGCCTCGGTACCGGATCTGTGGAACATCTTCAAGTCGAGTTTTCTCGGCTTGGTCGCGATCGTGTTGGCGCTGTCTTACGACCGCCTGGACGGTGTGCCGCTCTCGGTGCTGGTCGTTTACCCGTTCGCGCTGTCGGCATTGCTGGGTACGCCGCGCCTGCTGTATCGCGCCTGGAAGGATTATCAGATCGCACACTCCGGCGTTGCTGCGCAGCGCGTGCTGATCCTGGGCGCCGGTCGCGCCGCCGAAGGATTGGTGCGCGATCTTCGTCGTAACGGTGCGTTTGTGCCGGTTGGTTATCTGGATGACGCCAGCAATCTGCATGGCGCCAAGATCCAGGGTCTCAACGTGCTTGGCAGTCTGGATCAGGCCGCAGCCATCGCTAAAGAGACAGCGGCCAAGTTGCTGGTGATCGCGATTCCGTCTTTGGATGCCTCCGGCATGCAGCGCGTGGTGGCGATCTGCGAAAGTACCGGCTTGCCGTTTCGGATGGTGCCCAAGCTGATCAACGTGCTGGAAGGGCGCTCGTTGCCGGGCGAGTTGAAAGAGGTCGCGATCGAGGACCTGCTCAATCGCAAGCCGGTCACGCCCGACTGGCGCTTGATTCGCGACTGGCTGACCAACAAGACGGTGATGGTGACTGGCGCTGGTGGTTCGATCGGCTCGGAGGTTTGCCGCCAGTGTGCGCGTCACGGTGCGCGTCGGATCGTGCTGCTGGAAATCGACGAGCTGGCGTTGCTGACCATCGACTCGGATCTGCGCCGGTTGTTCCCCGATATCGAAGTGGTGCGCGTACTGGGCGATTGCGGCGACCCGGCCGTCGTTGCTTATGCGCTCAACACCGCAACGCCGGATGCGGTGTTCCATGCGGCCGCCTATAAGCAGGTGCCGTTGCTGGAAGAACAGTTGCGTGAGGCGGTGCGCAACAACGTGTTGGCGACCGAGAATGTGGCGCGTGCCTGCCAGCTTGCGCGGATCGAGACCTTCGTCTTCATCTCCACCGACAAAGCGGTCGAGCCGGTCAACGTCTTGGGCGCGAGCAAGCGCTACGCCGAGATGATCTGCCAGAGTCTTGACGCACGCGATGCGCCGACCCGCTTTATCACCGTGCGCTTCGGCAATGTGCTCGATTCGGCCGGTAGCGTGGTGCCGTTGTTCCGCGAACAGATTCGTCAGGGCGGCCCGGTCACGGTGACGCATCCGGATGTGACGCGTTACTTTATGACGATTCCGGAAGCCTGCCAGCTGGTGGTGCAGGCTGCTGCATCCGCCTCGCATGGCGCGATCTACACGTTGGACATGGGCGAGCCGGTGCCGATTCGCTTGTTGGCCGAACAGATGATTCGCCTTGCCGGCAAACAGCCAGGCAAGGACGTGGCAATTCTCTATACTGGCCTGCGTCCCGGCGAAAAGCTGCATGAGACGCTGTTCTATTCCGACGAAGACTATCGCCCCACCGCGCATCCCAAGATCCTGGAAGCCGGTGTGCGCGATTTCTCGCACGAGCAGGTATTGCAGTTGGTGACGCGCCTGCGTGAGGCAGTTAACCGCTATGACATCAAGGTGATGGAGACTGTGCTGGGCAGTCTGATGCCGGATTTCGCGGCTGCTCGACGGAAAGTCGACGCGCGATCTGATACGGTCGTGCCATTCCCCGCACGTGAGGTCAGAAGACTTTAATGAGTAAGCGTATTCGCAAGGCCGTTTTCCCCGTTGCAGGTCTTGGGACCCGCTTTCTTCCGGCAACCAAAACGGTTCCGAAAGAAATGCTGCCAATCATCGACAAACCGCTGATCCAGTACGCTGTCGACGAAGCCATCCAGGCTGGTTGCGATACCCTGATCTTCGTCACCAACCGCTACAAGCACTCGATCGCGGACTACTTCGACAAGGCCTACGAGCTAGAGCATAAACTCGAGCGTGCAGGCAAGCTGGAGCAACTGGAACTGGTGCGTCATGCGTTGCCGGAAGGCGTTAGCGCCATTTTTGTGACGCAGGCTGAAGCACTGGGTCTGGGCCACGCAGTTCTTTGCGCCAAGGCGGTGGTGGGTGATGAGCCGTTCGCCGTGTTGCTGCCAGACGATCTTATCTGGAATCGCGGCGCTGGTGCGCTGACGCAGATGGCTGATGTGGCAGAAGCCTCCGGCGGCAGTGTTATTGCGGTCGAAGATGTGCCGCACGACATGACCGCCAGCTATGGCATCGTGGCTACCGACGTGTTCGATGGCCACAAAGGTCGCATCACCGCCATTGTTGAAAAGCCCAAGCCGGAAGTGGCGCCTAGCACTCTGGCCGTGGTCGGGCGCTATGTGCTCAGCCCGAAGATCTTCGAACTGCTCGAACAGACCGGCGCAGGAGCGGGTGGAGAAATTCAATTGACTGATGCGATTGCTGGGCTGCTGCAGCAGGAAACCGTCGATGCGTATCGTTTCGAGGGCCGTCGCTTCGATTGCGGCGCGCATATTGGTCTGATCGAGGCTACCGTGCACTTCGCGCTTGAGCACAAGAAGCATGGGGGACCTGCTAAGGAAATCCTGCGCGCTGCGCTGGCCGAGGCGGATGCTCGCAGCTGATTGCCTCGCACCGTTTGCATCCACGAACGACGCCACCTGGCGTCGTTCGTCGTTTGGGGCGTCACTGATCAAGGCCGATCTGCTGTTTGGGATCGATCCAGCAGGGACGACTGATCGACAGACGCGCATCCAGGTGCAGGCCAGTGCAGAGCGTGTGCGACTGGGATCCCTAGCATGAGCAAGCCTGCCGAATACTAGTGAATTGATCAACCTGGTGGCCCTGCTGGGCGCTGCCGTGGTTGCGATTCTGCTATTTCGTCGCCTCGGCCTGGACTCGGTGCTCGGTCACCTGGTCGCCGGATTGGCTATTGGCTCATTCGGGCTGGGTCTGTTCGATGAGCCGCAGGCGATCTTGCATGCTGCCGAATTGGACGTGTTGATGTTCCTGTTCCTGTTCGGGCTGCAAATGCAGCCGTCGCATCTGTGGAGTTTTTGCAGAGAGATCTTCGGTCTGGGCACTGGTACTGACGGGCATCGGCATCCTGCTCTGCTTTGCGCCGCCGGTAGCGATCGTTGCCACGTCCGGCTTCGTGTCGAGTTCGACCGTGCTGGTGATGCAATTTCTGGCCGAGCGCGGCGACGTGGCCTTGCCGGCCGGTCAGTAGCTCGTCGCGATCTTGTTGTTCGGGGATCTGTTGATCGTGCTGCTGCTTGCGATCGTGGTCTGGATGGGCGCCAGAGGCGACCCGCAAGCGGCGTCGCAGAGGTGGCAGCACATCAGCATCGGTCTGGCCTGCATCGTCGGATTACTGGTAGCGGGGCGGTCTTAGAGCGGCTCTTTTTAGTGAGCATCGCCAGGCATGGGATCGGGGCGTACTGATAGCGCAGGGCGGTCAGTTTGCTTGCGTGCTGTTCGCTGCGGCACTGGCCTGAAGTGCCCATCGATGTGCAGGTCAATGCCAGCCTGACCGCGATCGTGGTGCTGTCGACGGCGCCTTTGTTCGACCTGCTGCAGCACCGGCTGACATCGGCGGTCAAAGTGCTGTTGGATGGCGTGGGATCGGTCGGCGGCCAGACCGGTAGCGTGTTGGTCATCGTGTTTGGGCGCTTCGGCCAAGTGGCCAGCCAGTGGCGGTGTGGATACCAGATCCGCGGGAGCTTCGAGTCTACGGTGGCGTTCGGCCAGATTGCCTTGGTCGAGCTGGAGTGAACGAGGGCGAAGCCAGTACGATCTCGCGCGAGATCCGGCGTCGCGATGCCGAGCGTTTCGAACTGGAGATCGCTGCCTGCGACACGCGTGCTGGTGCCGGGGTAGGGCTGATGTGCGGCAACATCGCGTCCGCCGCGCCCAAGCCCACACCGTTACGCCGCCCCGGCGCGAGAGCCGCACCCTCAATCCCAATGCGGTGCAGCAGGCCAACCAGGCAGAGAAAGCGCCCCGCGACTGAGTCACCTATGTAGTGTGGGTGCCGGAGCATGCTCAGTACGGCTGCTGTGCCGGCTGGTCGCGCCAACTTTTTCGCATACGCGCTGCGCCGGGGTGTTGCCTGCCGCAATCCACGAGATACGAGCGCTGAAGCTTTCGCTGTGGTGCGCACCGCATCTGCCGCAGCCTCGTTTCGTATTCGTGCGTAAGAGCGCTGGCACAGACGCTTGCGCCGGTGGACTGCGGCCACGCAGCAACATTGCTTGGTGCCGGCCGTGCGCAGGTTGGCAACGATGTAACGAATAATAAAAAAGCCGGCGCCGATAAGCGCGCTGGCGCCTATCCAGTCAGCCGTGTTTGCGTTGAGCCGCGGCAAAGGCTTCCAGCTGCTCGGGCGTGGCGTCTTTCTGATGTTGCTGCTTCCAGTCGGCGAACGGCATGCCATAGACCGCTTCGCGTGCCTGGTCCTTGCTCATCGTTTGACCTTGCGCTTCTGCCGCTTCGCGGTACCAGTCGCCCAGGCAATTGCGGCAGAAGCCAGCGAGGATCATCAGATCTATGTTCTGCACATCGGTGCGATCCTGGTTTAGATGCTGCAACAGACGGCGAAATGCGGCCGCTTCGATGGATGTCGTGATTGAATTGGGCGTTGAGGTGGTGTCGGTCATGACAGAATCGGGGACAATGGAAGGCTTCCGACTCTACACCTGACGCCAAATGACCGCTTCCGCGCCAGCTGCATCTGCTCCGGCCCGCCTTCTCGATGGTCGCCGCATTGCCGAGGACCTGCTCGACGGATTGAAGCTGCGGGTGGACGCGCGTCTGGCGGCCGGCAGGGTACGCCCCGGATTGGCGGTGGTGCTGGTCGGCGGTGATCCAGCCTCGTCGGTGTATGTGCGCAACAAGCGGCGTGCGGCCGAAAAAGTCGGCATCGAAGCCTTCGATTACGACTTGCCGCAAGGCACCAGCGAAATCGAATTGGCGAAGCTAGTCGACCAACTCAATGCAGACACCAAGATCCACGGCATCCTGATTCAACTGCCGTTGCCGGGGATATGCGATGCCAATCGTTTGATCCAGTGCATCGACCCGCGCAAGGACGTGGATGGTTTCCATCCGCAGAATGTCGGGCATCTTGCGTTGCGCGAATTCGGCCTGCGTCCATGCACGCCGCGCGGCATCGTGACTTTGCTCGGTCACACCGATCAGCCGGTGCGTGGCCGCAACGCGACCATTGTTGGCGTGAGCAACCACGTCGGTAGGCCGATGGGTCTAGAGTTGCTGATCGCCGGTTGCACGGTCACCAGCTGCCACAAATTCACCCCGCCCGAGGTGCTGGAAGCTAGCGTGCGCAATGCCGATATTTTAGTGGTGGCGGTGGGCCGTCCTGGCCTGATTCCTGGCGAATGGGTCAAGCCGGGCGCAGTGGTGATCGATGTAGGCATCAATCGGTTGGAAGACGGGCGTTTGGTGGGCGATGTCGGTTTCGACGCCGCAGCGCAGCGCGCGTCCTGGATCACGCCGGTGCCGGGTGGGGTAGGGCCGATGACGGTGGCTACGCTGATGCAGAACACGTTTGAAGCCGCCGATGCGTCTGATTGAGGCGCAGTCGTAACGCAAGCATTGCGGCGGTAGCCACGCACCGCAGTGTCTTCGTGACGTCTTTCAGGGTAAAATATCGCGCTTCCCCAAACTCTGGTCCGCCGATGCTGCGCATCCAGGCTGAAGCTCTTACCTACGACGACGTTTCGCTCGTCCCTGCTCATTCGCTCGTCCTGCCCAAGGACGTCAGTCTGGAAACTCGGCTGACGCGCGATCTGCGCCTGAAACTGCCAATTCTCTCGGCTGCCATGGACACAGTGACAGAGCACCGTCTGGCGGTGGCCATGGCCCAGCTGGGCGGAATTGGCATCATCCACAAGAACCTCACGCCGGCCCAGCAGGCTGCCGAAGTGGCCAAGGTCAAGAAGTTCGAGTCAGGCGTGATCACTGAGCCGTTTACCGTCAGGCCGGACACGACGATTGGCGAGGTGCTTGCGCTGACCCGGGCGCGCAATATCTCCGGTGTGCCGGTGGTGGATGGTACCGAACTGGTCGGCATCGTCACCAGCCGCGACATGCGCTTCGAAAAGAAGCTCGACGATCCTGTCCGGCACATCATGACCAAGAAGGATCGCCTGATCACAGTGCACGAAGGTGCTAGCGATGAGGAAGTGCTTGAGCTGCTGCATCGCAACCGCATCGAAAAGATCCTGGTGGTCAACGACAGCTTCGAGCTGCGCGGCCTGATCACGGTCAAGGACATCCAGAAAAAGACCGACAACCCGAACGCGGCCAAAGACAACGCCAAGCGATTGCTGGTAGGTGCGGCGGTGGGAGTGGGCGGCGATACCGAGCAGCGCATTGAGCTGCTCGCCGCAGCTGGCGTTGACGTAGTGATCGTAGATACCGCGCATGGCCATTCGCAAGGTGTGATCGACCGCGTGGCCTGGGTCAAGAAGGCCTATGCACAGCTGCAGGTGATCGGCGGCAACATCGTCACCGGCGATGCTGCGCTGGCCTTGATGGATGCCGGCGCCGATGCGGTCAAGGTCGGCGTCGGTCCGGGCTCGATCTGTACCACGCGTATCGTTGCCGGTGTCGGCGTGCCGCAGATCACTGCGGTCGATATGGTGGCCGAAGCCCTGCAGGACCGCATTCCACTGATTGCCGATGGTGGCATCCGCTATTCCGGCGATATCGGCAAGGCGCTTGTTGCCGGTGCGTCCACAGTGATGGTCGGCGGCCTGTTGGCTGGTACCGAAGAAGCGCCGGGCGAGGTCGAACTGTTCCAAGGTCGCAGCTACAAGAGCTACCGCGGCATGGGCAGCCTGGGTGCGATGGAAAAGGGGTCCAAGGATCGCTATTTTCAGGACGCCAGCGACGCCGACAAACTGGTGCCGGAAGGCATTGAAGGGCGCGTGCCGTATCGCGGCCCGGTCGGCGGCATCGTCCATCAGCTGATCGGTGGTCTGCGCGCGACCATGGGTTATGTGGGCTGCGCCACCATCGAAGACATGCGCACCAAGCCGAAGCTCGTCAAGATCACCGGCGCCGGCCAGCGGGAGAGCCACGTCCACGACGTGCAGATCACCAAGGAACCGCCGAACTACCGCGCTGGGTGAAACAGCGAGCGGGATCGGGGGATATGGCATTCGGGCTTCGTAAGAGCCTACCGCTTCCTCATCCGGCAGCGGTCGCCGCCTCCGCTTTTGCGAATCCCCAATCCCAACTCACGATTCCCGGCCCAATGACCAATATCCATAACGACAAGATCCTTATCCTCGATTTCGGCGCCCAGTACACCCAGCTGATTGCGCGGCGTATCCGTGAGATCGGGGTCTATTGCGAGATCTGGGCGTGGGATCATGAACCGTCGGAGATCTTCGGCTTCGGTGCCAAGGGCATCATCCTGTCTGGTGGTCCTGAGTCGACCACGTTGCCGGGTGCGCCGTTCGCGCCGCAGGAAATCTTCGACAGTGGCTTGCCGGTGTTCGGCATCTGCTACGGCATGCAGACGCTTGCCGCGCAGTTGGGTGGTGCAACCGAGGCGGCGAATCAGCGCGAATTCGGTCATGCCGAAGTCGATGTGGTTGCCGCTGACGCCTTGTTTTCCGGGCTGACCGATCACGCTGGATCGTCGCGTTTGAACGTGTGGATGAGCCACGGCGACCACGTCTCGCAGGTGCCACCTGGCTTCACCGTCACTGCGGTGACCGACCGGATTCCGGTGGCGGCGATGTCCAACGAGGACAAGCGCTGGTACGGCGTGCAGTTCCACCCGGAAGTGACGCACACGCTGCAGGGCCAGACCTTGTTGCGTCGCTTCGTGGTCGATGTCTGCGGCTGCCAGACGCTGTGGACCGCGGCCAACATCATCGACGACCAGATCGCGCGCGTACGCGCGCAGGTGGGCGATGACGAACTGATTCTGGGCCTGTCCGGTGGCGTCGATTCGTCGGTGGTCGCCGCACTGCTGCACAAGGCGATCGGCGACAAGCTGACCTGCGTGTTCGTCGATACCGGCCTGCTGCGCTGGCAGGAAGGCGATCAGGTGATGGCGATGTTTGCCGAGCACATGGGCGTCAAGGTGATCCGCGTCAATGCGGCCGACCGCTATTTCGTCAAGCTCGAAGGCGTCAGCGACCCGGAAGCCAAACGCAAGATCATCGGCAATTTGTTCGTGGATATCTTCGACGAAGAATCCAACAAATTGGCCAATGCCAAATGGTTGGCGCAGGGCACGATCTACCCGGACGTGATCGAGTCGGCCGGCAGTAAGACCGGCAAGGCGCACGTGATCAAGAGTCACCACAATGTCGGCGGCCTGCCCGAGCACATGAAGCTGGGGCTGGTCGAGCCGTTGCGCGAATTGTTCAAGGACGAAGTGCGTCGCCTCGGCGTCGAACTCGGCCTGCCACGCACAATGGTGTATCGCCATCCGTTCCCGGGCCCCGGCCTGGGCGTGCGCATCCTGGGCGAAGTGAAGCGCGAATACGCCGAACTGCTAGCCAAGGCCGATGCGATCTTCATCGACGAACTGCGCAAGGCCGATCTGTACGACAAGACCAGCCAGGCGTTTGCGGTCTTCCTGCCGGTCAAGTCGGTGGGCGTGGTCGGCGATGCACGCGCCTACGAATGGGTGATTGCGCTGCGTGCGGTGGAAACCATCGACTTCATGACCGCGCACTGGGCGCATTTGCCGTACGACTTCCTCGGTACCGTCTCCAATCGCATCATCAACGAATTGCGCGGCGTCTCGCGCGTGGTCTACGACATCTCCGGCAAGCCGCCTGCGACGATTGAGTGGGAATGATCCGGCGTCTGGCACCGGCTGGTATTGAGTAGCACTAGATCACAGCTAAGCCCTTGTCAATGCGAGCTTTTTTATGATTTTGTCCGGTACCGGCTGGCAATTTTTGGCATCGCCAAGCACCGTTTTTTCATGGCATGATGGATGGTATTGAGTACTTCATATGCGATGAGAAGTCACCGATACCATGTAACCACCTTGCGGATTTTCATGGTATCGAAATTGCGTAACATGATGATTTAGTTGTTTTTTATGCAAGGATTGGCCGGTTTCTGGATCATGGTATTGAGTTGAATCAGGGCGAGAACCATGTTGACCGATACCAAGCTGCGCAACCTCAAGCCGAAGGACAAGCTCTACAAGGCGAATGATCGCGACGGCCTCTATGTAGCCGTCACGGCCGCCGGAGCGATTTCGTTCCGCTACAACTACTCGATCCACGGTAGGCAGGAGACCATCACCTTCGGTCGCTACGGTGTCGGCGGCATCACCCTGGCGGAAGCCCGCGACTGGTTGTGCGAGGCAAAAAAGATGATCGCGTCCGGGAAGTCACCGGCCAAGGAAAAGGCGCGGGACAAGGTCCGCGTCAAGGACGCGGAGACGTTCGGGGCCTGGGCGGAAAAGTAGCTACGTGGCTACCAGATGGCCGATTCCACCCGCGACATGCGCCGCTCAGTCTACGAACGCGAGCTAAAGCCGAAATTCAGCAATCAGAAACTTGTGGAGATCACCCACGAAGACTTGCGCGCACTGACCGATGCCATCGTGGAGCGCGGAGCACCGGCGACCGCTGCGCATGCTCGCGAGGTGGTGTTGCAGGTCTTTCGCTGGGCCATTGAGTGCGGCCAGAAGGTGGAGAATCCGGCAGAACTGGTGCGGCCGACCACTATCGCCAAGTTCGAGCCGCGCGACCGTGCGCTGACGCCCGACGAGATCGGACTGATGTACCAGTACATGGAGCGCATCGGCACAACGCCATCCATCCGAGCAGCCGCCAAATTGCTGCTGCTGACGATAGTGCGCAAGAGCGAGCTGACCAACGCGACATGGAGCGAGATCAGCTTCAGTGAGGCGTTTTGGACCATCCCGAAGGAGCGCATGAAGCGACGCAATCCGCACCTTGTTTTCCTGTCACGGCAGGCGCTGGACATCTTCATTGCCCTCAAGACTTTTGCCGGCTGATCGGACTACGTGTTGCCGTCGCGATACGACTCCGACTTGCCCATGAGCAGTGCCACGCTTAACCAAGTGCTGACGCTGACGTATCGGCTGGCGCAGAAGGAAGAGAAGTTACTCGCCAAGTTCGGGCCACATGACTTGCGGCGCACTGCAAGCACGCTGCTACATGAGGCCGGCTAAACACGGACTGGATTGAGAAATGCCTGGCGCACGAACAGCGAGGCGTCAGGGCCGTCTACAACAAGGCCGAGTACCGCGAGCAGCGGACGGCGATGTTGCAGGACTGGGCGGACATGATTGACGAATGGACACTGAAGCGGTCGAAGGCGTAAGCCAGAGGATGAGAGTTCGCTCACCTGCCCGAACGTCGAGGCTTCGCCCCCCTGGAGAAGGACGCAAGCGCCCCTCTCCCACCGGCACTGCGCCAACCATGGCGCGGCCTGATCAAGGCCCCAGGCGCAGTGCCGGCGTCTCCCTCACCCCCAAAATCAGGTCAGCAGGGAGTGATATGGCAAGCGTGGCGACGACAAGGCCCTGGCCAGGCCGAGGGTGAACCGCCCCGGGAAGTTGGGAGGCTCCAACTCTTGAGAAGATGGGGCGATGAGCAAGACGAAGTATTCACCAGAAGTACGAGAGCGTGCGGTTCGGCTGGTGCGGGAGCACCAAGGGGAGTACGGCTCGCAGTGGGCGGCGATCGAGTCGATTGCCGGGAAGATCGGCTGTTCGGCGCAGACGCTGTGCAATTGGGTGCGGCAGGCCGAACGTGATGCTGGCGAGCGTTCGGGTTTGAGCACGGACGAGCGTGCGCAGTTGAAGACACTGCTGCGGGAGAACCGCGAGCTGCGGCAGGCCAACGAGATCCTGCGCAAGGCCAGCGCATATTTCGCCCAGGCGGAGCTCGACCGCCGCTTCAAGCCCTGACCACGTTCGTGACCGAACATCGCGATGTCCACGGGGTCGAGCCGATCTGCCAGGTGCTGCAGGTTGCCCCGTCGAGGTATTACCGCCACGCGGGGCGGGAAGCGGACGCGAACTTGCGCCCGAACCGCTGGTGGAAGGACCAGGCGCTGCGCCCGCAGATCCGGCGGGTATGGGAGCAGAACCGACAGGTGTACGGCGTGCGCAAGGTCTGGCGGCAGCTCAAGCGCGAGGGCTATCAAGTGGCCCGCTGCACGGTGGAGCGGCTGATGGGCGAGCTGGGCCTGCACGGGGTGGTGCGCGGAAAGGTGGTCAAGACCACGATCAGCGACAAGCGGCCGTGCCCGCTGGACAAGGTGAACCGGCAGTTCCATGCGCCGTCGCCAAACCGACTGTGGGTCAGCGACTTCACCTACGTCTCGACCTGGGCCGGGTTCGTGTACGTGGCTTTCGTGATCGACGTGTACGCACGGCGGATCGTGGGCTGGAAGGTGTCGCAGACGGCGCACACGGACTTCGTGCTGGACGCACTGGAGCAAGCGTTGCATGCGCGGCGGCCCACCGAAGGCGGCCTGATCCACCACTGCGACCGCGGCGTGCAGTATGTGTCGATCCGCTACACCGAGCGGCTGGCCGACGCCGGGATCGAGCCGTCGGTGGGCAGCGTGGGCGATAGCTACGACAACGCGCTGGCCGAGACGATCAACGGGTTGTACAAGGCTGAGGTGATCCACCGGCGCTCATGGCGCAATCGCCAGGACGTCGAACTGGCCACCCTGGATTGGGTGGACTGGTACAACCACAAGCGATTGCTGGGGTCGATCGGGAACATTCCGCCAGCAGAAGCCGAAGAGGCTGACTATCGACAACAGGCCGGTTACGTCAAAGCGGCGTGACTCAAACCAAACGGCCTCTCAACTTCCCGGGGCGGTTCACCCTGAGTAGCGGTCGGGTTTAGAGTCCGGGGTTGATGATATCGGTGTTGGCCAGATGTTGGGCATAAGCAGCTGGTGTCATGCCGCCGATCGCCTTCTTGGGTCGGTCCTCGTTGTATTCGCGTCGCCAGCATTCGATCTCGGTGCGCGCGTGCAGCAGTGTTGGGAACCAGTGCTCGTTGAGGCATTCGTCGCGTAGTCGGCCGTTGAACGATTCGACATAGGCGTTTTGATTTGGCTTGCCGGGTTGGATTAGCCGTAGTTGCACACCACGGGCATGTGCCCAGGCGACCATTGCCTTGCCGCAAAACTCCTTGCCGTTATCGGTGCGGATCACCTGCGGCAAACCGCGACTGTGCGCGAGCCGATCCAGCACGCGCGTCGCGCCATGGCCCGAGATTGCGCGCTCCACCTCGATGGCGACCGCTTCGTGCGTGGCGTCGTCCACGATCACCAGACACTTGATCACCCGGCCTTCGGCGGTGCGGTCGAACACGAAGTCCATCGACCACACCTGGTTGGCCTGGCCTGCGCTGGCCGCAGCAGCGGTTGACGCTCGCCCACCGCTACTTTTTTGCGCTTGCGGCGCCGGACCTGCAGCTGCTGCTCGCGGTACAACCGCTCCACCCGCTTGTAGTTCACGATGCGCCCTTCCTGTCGCAGTTTGAGATAGATCATGCCCACGCCATAACGGCGATGGCGATGCGCCAACGCCAGGATGCGCTCGCGTAATTCGACATTGCGGTCTTCGCGCGGGCAATAGCGCAGCGCACTGGCGCTCATGCCGATCGCCGCCAAGGCGCGGCGCTCGCTGGCGCCACACCCAATCCACTCGCGCAGCGCACCAGCGCACGACGCGCCGGTGCGCTCACCACTTTTTCGCAGCGCATCCTTGATCAGGTCGTTCTCGAATAGCTGCTCGGCCAGCAACTTCTTCAGCCGGCTGTTCTCGGCTTCCAGATCCTTGAGCCGTTTGGCATCGGGCACGCTCATCCCGCCGAACTTGCTGCGCCACAGGTAGTAGGAGGCCTCGCTGAAGCCATGGCGCCGGCACAGGTCCTTGATCGCCACGCCCGCTTCGGCTTCGCGCAGAAAGCCGATGACCTGCTCGTCGGTAAAACGCTTCTTCACGTCCAATCTCCTTGGGGGTAGGGAATTGGACTCCAAACTGGGGGGCTACTCAAAATCGGGGGGACGTCGGCGCCGCTCGAACTCTACAGGCGACAGGTCGCCAGTTGAACCATGACGGCGTTTTGGGTTGTAGAACATTTCGATGTAGTCGAACACCTCGGTGCGTGCGGCCTCTTTGGTGGAATAGATCCGCCGCCTGATCCGCTCGCGTTTGAGCAGGCCGAAGAAGCTCTCCACGGGTGCATTGTCGTGGCAGTTGCCACGCCGACTCATGCTGCACACCAAGCCATGGGACGCCAGGAAACTCTGCCAGTCATCGCTGGTGTAGACCGACCCTTGGTCCGAATGAACCAGGCAACCAGCGTTGGGTTTGCGCCGCCAGACCGCAGACAACAAGGCCTGCACGACCAACTCGGTATCGGCCCGATCGCGCATTGCCCAGCCGACGACCTGCCTGGAAAACAGATCGATCACAACAGCCAGATACATCCAGCCTTCCTGCGTGCGGATGAAGGTGAAATCGCTCGCCCAGGCCGTGTCCGGCTTCGTCACGTCGAACTGTCGGTCCAGCAGGTTGGCCGCTGCCTTGCACTGCATTCCTCCATGGAAGCGCGGTTTGCGACCATAGCCCACCTGGGCACGCAGTCCCTCGGTGCGCATCAGCCGATACACCCGATGGCGACTGCAACGTTCCCCCAGATCGCGCAGATCCTGGGCGATCTTGCGATGCCCATAGACGCTGCCGCTGGCCAGCCAGTGGTGCTTGATCAGTCCCAGCAAGCGCTCATCTTCCTTGGCGCGCTCACTGTCGGGCGAGCGTAACCAGGCGTCATAACCCGCCCGGTTGACGCGCAACACCCGACACATCGCGCACAGCCTGAATTCGCTGCGATGGGCCTGCATGAACGCGTACTTTGCCTTCACCCCTTGGCAAAGTACGCGGCGGCCTTTTTTAGGATGTCGCGCTCCTCGGTCACTCGACGCAACTCTGCCTTCAGACGCCGAACCTCGGCGCTCTGGTCCACCTCGGCGCGCTGCATCACGCCAGGCTTGCCGAACGCACGCAGCCAGGCGTACAGGCTATGTGTGGTGACACCCAGCCGCTCTGCGACTTCTGCCACCTTGAACCCACGATCGGTCACTTGTCGGACCGCTTCGATCTTGAACTCATCCGTATACCGCTTGCTGCTCATGGACACCTCCGAATCTGCCATTTTCCATGGCCTTGAGATGTCTACGGAACCCTGGGCGTATCATTACCCTCCCGCGCCTTCAGGACAGTCGCGTGGCGGGAAGGCAGCAACGCACCGTTGTCGGGACGTTTCGCCGCCGTACGCGTACGTGCAGCACAAGGTGATCGCTTGCGTCAGGAGGAATGGCTGTTGATCGAATGGCCCAAAGGCCAAGACAGGCCGACCCGATACTTTCTGTCCAACCTGCCGGCAAACACGCCGCGCAAGGATCTGGTAAGGACGGTCAAGGCGCGCTGGCGGATTGAACGCGATTATCAGGATCTGAAACAGGAATTTGGCCTGGATCACTACCAAGGCCGTGGCTGGCGGGGCTTCCATCATCACGCGAGGTTATGCATCGCTGCCTATGGGTACCTGGTTGCTGAACGCTTGCGCGGGGCGCATCAAAAAAAACCCTCGGAATGCGCGGAATCTCCCTTACCCGAGAATTACCGACCGCGCGGCAAGGCAATCGCGCGCCCAGCGCCACGCGAGCGACTCGATCGCGACGCTGCGCTGGACAATCGCCATGGACATCGCAGCGGCACTATTTGACGGGATGCCTCCGCATCTGCAGATTTAATGACACAGTAGGATTAGGGGCGTTAACCACATATAATGTCTGACGCGTCAGAGGACTAGGCTTGTTCTTGTTGCTCCTGCACCCAGTTTAGGACCGCATGCATTTCTTCTTGATCGTAATAGGACGGCGCGGAGCGCGGCTCAAATACCCCGTTAGCAATCGCGGCCTCAAAGTGATGGCGGGCGGCTTCGTAGTTCGGCACATGCAAACGTTTGATTAGCTCCAGAACCTCGCTCTCTTCTGAGAAGCGCTTATCATCTAGAAACGACAGAAACGTAATCAGGCCATTGGAACCTACAAAACTGGACAGCGGAAGGTCGGCAACGGTATATCGCTTGGCGGCAAACCACTGGTCCTCATCGTGATAGCACGCGTTCTTCCTGTCTGCGTTTGGGGATGCGTGCCGATGATGAACAAGGCGAAGATGGTGCGCACTCCGCTGAATGTTATCGGGTCCGTTTCGTCCATTTAGCCACTCTACCCAGCCGTCATCAACGCTGAGAATCGGCTTGCCGCACTGGTCACATGTCCACGGTGGATTGACTTCCATACTGCATCCTTGTCGTTAGTTGAGCGTCTACTTGTATTGTGTTGTATCGTAGTCGAAGGCCCGCGGCAAGTGGCGTCTGCGGCGTACGCACGCGCGTGGAAGCGCATGCCGCTTATGCAATTCCACACTTCTCCCTACATGAGTGGCAGCCAACCATGCCTTAAAAACGAAGCGCCCCCCAAGTGTCAATGGATCAGTGTTTTATGTTGTAGCGCGCTAAAACATACAACAAGCGCCATTCGCGGCCTGGTCGCGAACGTTGGACCCGTCTTTGGCGGTGCTTCAGGATAGTCATCCCAGGCAAGGCTTGCGTCTAACGCCGCTTTCGACGATGGCAGCCGAACGGTTCATTGACACTTTAGGGGCTACCTCGCCGCCGATTATCTATGGACCAACTCCCTTCTTGGCGTTCAACTTGTCGGTGATGCTGAATGGCTGCCGTCGCTGTCTTGGGGCACGCTAGTGGCACCAGCTTCATGTCAACCATTTCGGCCAATTATTGGAATGTTGCGCAGGCCGGCACTTCGTAAGCTTCGCAGTAGTTCAGTTGATAACGGAGGTTTACGGACATGGCGACGACAGACAGCAGCTACCCTGCCGAGTTGGCCGCACGGCTCGCTCTTGAGCAGCAGACCTCGCAGATCAAGCGCCGGGACTACCTGGCCGCTTTCATGGCGGCGCGCTCAGACGTTAAGAAAGCGATGGAGGCCGGCTACACGCTCAAGATCATCTGGGAGCACATGCGCGATATCGGGCGCATCCCTTTTCGATATGAGACGTTCCTGAAATACGTTCGCCAGCACATCACCAATGCGCCGCCTGGGTCCATGAGTCACGGCAGCGCGAAGTAAGGAAAGCCCCGTGTTCAATCGCTGCAAGTGCGTGGCTGAAACACTGCTATCGGTTGTTGGATCGCTGCAAACGGGCGGAAATGGGGCGTTTTTGTCGATCCTCGCGCTGCTGGTGCGCTGTTGCGAAACAACGGTGCGCTTACAGCGCGAAATTCGATGAGTCATACGAGGCAAAAACAACTCCGTAAGTCGGGCAGGATAGGTGAAGTAGGCCCACCGGCACGCGGGTGTTCCTACTTTACTGTCCCTTATTCGCACCTGCTGTGCTCAACGGAAATCCTGTTCTGCGAGGCCGGGCCGGCTACCGCCGAAGACTTGGAACGCAAGAGAGAAAGGCCGCAGCCGCCCTTGCCTTGATGATGGCATTTGTGCAATATTGAAGTCAATGAAGTCACATATGAGGTTCTGACTATGGCAATCTTGACAGTGCGGAATGTGCCCGACGAGGTGCATCGCGCTCTGCGCTTACGGGCCGCCGAGCATGGCCGCAGTACAGAGGCGGAGGTCCGCGAGATTCTGGAGAGTGCAGTTAAGTCAGAAAAGCGCGTCCGCATGGGCGACGCGTTGGCGGAGCTTGGCCGCCAAGTAGGGCTGACAAACGATGATTTCGCAGTGTTGGACCAGGTGCGCGACAAGGTGCCGGCAGAACCGATGAGGTTTGAATGATTGTCTTGGATACGAATGTCGTCTCCGAGGCGATGAAACCCGAACCCAACCCGGCCGTGCGAGCTTGGTTGAATGAGCAGGTAGCGGAAACCCT
This sequence comes from Xanthomonas fragariae, assembly GCF_017603965.1. NCBI lineage: Bacteria > Pseudomonadati > Pseudomonadota > Gammaproteobacteria > Lysobacterales > Lysobacteraceae > Xanthomonas > Xanthomonas fragariae. Next base: position 1,535,658 of record NZ_CP071955.1, read on the forward strand.
CTACCTGTCCAGCGTGACGCTTGCCGAACTGCTGTTCGGCATCGGCGCGCTGCCGAACGGGAAACGTAAAAAAGGCCTGGGCGAAGCCCTGGACGGATTGCTCGAACTGTTCAGCGAGCGGGTGCTGATGTTCGACACCGAAGCAGCTCGCAATTATGCCGAGCTGGCGGTGAAGGCCCGCACAGCCGGGAAGGGTTTTCCAACACCTGACGGATATATTGGGGCTATTGCGGCCTCCAAGGGATTTATCGTAGCAACACGCGACACCAGCCCTTTCGAAGCGGCCGGGCTTACTGTTATCAATCCTTGGAATAATCAGTAAATTAACTCACTACTTGACACCGTGATCTGATCAAAAAGGCCGGGCTTCGGTGTCGCCCAGGTCAATTACCGGTAGCTCCGTGGCGCAGCTGTGCGATGACCCCTTGAACAAGCGCGCTTGTTCAAGGATGCAGCCATTCATCGCGAGGTAATGACCATGAAGCAGCACGTTTTAGCGGCGGCAGCTTCAACTTCGTATCGCACCATCAACGGTTGTGAAGTGGTCCAGGCGACCTGGCCTGAGCGACTTCACCGCCAAGTGGAGTCGCTCAGGTCATCAGCCGTCTGGACCTGTCAGGACGATACCGTCTGCATGCGTTGTATAAAACCGGCATGTCGATGCGTGCCATCGCCAGTGCATTGGAGCGCGCGCCCAGCACGATCAGCCGCGAACTGCGCCGCAACCAGCACGCTCGGCAGTCTCGGCCAGATCACCCGTAGCGCATCTGTAGCGCATCTAGTGAGCGACGGCGCACCCAGGCCAGCCAGCGTCCACGCATCGACACTGAGCGCATCGCCCGGATCGAGGTCTTGCTTGGTAAGGACTTCAGTCCGTAACAGAATTTCCGGTCGCACCGGATCGGCCAGTCACGAATGAATCTATCGGCACATTGATGCCGACAACGTTAAGCAGTTCGCCGATCATCGGCTCATTGCTGCTTGCTTGCAGAGCGATTTCTATTTTGCAGATCCGTTCTGCGCATGGCAGCGTGGCAGCAACGAAAATGCCCCAGGATTGACCCGCCAGTACTTGCCACGACAGACCGATTTCAGCACCATCACCCACGCGCACCTGCGATGGATCGAACAGCGACTCTATACTCGGATTCAAAACGCTCCTCGACGTTTTCTCCGAGGAGATCCTCAACAGCGTTGCGAATTGGAATTGAATCCGCCATACATTTTCCGGCCACTGCGGCCAGTCAGCTGATGGCTGGCCTGCTGTATCTTAAGCATGCCTACGACTTGTTCGATGAAGCGGTCTGCGAACGGTGGCTGGAAAATCCGTACTGGCGAGGTCGTTTTCCAGACGCGTTTGTCGTGCGATCCGAGTTCGCTGACGCGTTGGCGGCATCGCTTGTGTGAGGTCGGGATGAAGAGCTGCTGGCGCACACGATCAATGCCGCCCATGCGATGAAGGCGGTGGATGCGCGTTAGGGAAGCTCTGAACAACGCCCCCAGATGCGCGACACTACACACCTACGTTGAGGAGTGATCCATGCAACTGACGTTTGGTGACGCCGAGGGCCTGGGTAAGCGCAAGCAGACCCGCCGGGAAATCTTCCTGGCCGAGATGGAGCAGGTCGTTCCGTGGCAGCGGTTGCTTGCGCTGATCGCACCGCACTATCCGGCGTCGGGACGGCCAGGTCGGCAGCCGTACGCACTGGCCACGATGTTGCGGATTCATCTACTGCAACAGTGGTACGCGCTGAGCGATCCGGCGATGGAAGAAGCGTTGCATGAGATCCCGAGCTTGCGGCGTTTTGCCCAGCTCGGTGGGTTGGACAACGTTCCTGACGAGACCACGATTCTCAATTTTCGTCGTTTGCTGGAGACCCATGGCCTGGCCGCGCGGATGCTGGAAGCGGTCAACGCGCATCTGGCGCGCAAGGGTCAAAGTCTGCGCTCGGGCACGATCGTCGATGCAACCCTGATCGCTGCGCCCAGTTCGACCAAGAACGCTGACCACGCGCGCGATCCTGAGATGCACCAGACCAAGAAAGGCAAGCAATATTACTTCGGGATGAAAGCGCACATTGGAGTAGACGATGTGTCCGGGTTGGTGCACCACGTGGAATGCACGGCGGCCAACGTTGCCGATATCACGCAGGCGCACAAGCTGCTGCATGGCAAGGAAGACACGCTCAGCGGGGATAGCGGTTACACGGGGCTGGACAAGCGCGCGGAGATGGCGCGCAAGCGCAAGTTGCGCTACCTGATTGCAGAGAAGCCGTCCAAGCTCAAGCAGATCAAGAACGCGCGCGAGTTGCAGTGGGCCCAGCGCTGGGAGCACACCAAGGCCAGCCTGCGGGCGAAGGTGGAACATCCATTTCGGGTGATCAAACGCCAGTTTGGTTACGTCAAGATCCGCTATCGCGGCCTAGCGAAGAATACCGCGCAGGTGCTGACGCTGTTTGCGCTATCCAATCTATGGATGGTGCGCCGGCAGTTATTGCCGGCCAAGGCATAATGCTGTCCGGCGGCAGCTGAAGCCGCCAGATAAGCGCAAAATCTCGTCTTACATACCCAATTTACGCGTTACTGGCGCTCTCTATGCTGATATTTTTAGGTGTTGAGAGTTGTTCAGACCTTCCTTAGGTCTCGCGCGTGATCGTAGGCACCACGGTGCAAGAAAAGGCGATCGCGTATCCAACGACAATCGTTTGCTTGAAGTGGCATCCAAAAAGCTGGTGCTGCTGGCCAAGCGCCATGGCATTAGCTCTACGACAGAGCTATGCACGCCAAGGGCCGGCGTTGAGCCGCAAGGCCGGGCGCTATGCCCATGTACGCCAGTTCAAGCCGGATGCGGCGCATCCTGCGACGTCAACGCACAGTGCTGGGGCGGGTCGTGCGCGACATCGAACGCAAGCTCGATCAGGTAGATACCGGCGTGCGCGAGCGTATCGCCGTCTGGTTGCCGTGAGGCCGATGGCGTGCAGGTGTTCATCGTGGCGAGGCCAAAGACCCTGACGCGACGGCAATGGCGCTGGATCAAACGACCTCAGGCAGTGAAACCGGCGATCGGACATCTGAAAGAAGACTGCCGGTTGCGTCGTTGCAGGCTCCAAGGCGCCCAAGTCTATGCGCTGCACGTGCTCGGCTGGGCCGCCGGCTACAACCTGCGTTGACTGATGCGCTGGAACGCGTTTTTGCCTGCCTGTATCCGGGCGATGCTATAGCCATTCTTGAGTGCCGTGCACTGATCACCGCTGACGATTGGTGCTTGAAGCGGGATTTTCAGGGACGACTCTTAACACTTTCTCGATTCCCATCAGCCCGGCAAAATCATCGCCAGCGCCACCCTGCGACCTTCGCTGGCCAGCACATTGTAGGTGCGCGCTGCGGCCGCGTTGGTCATCGCTTCCAGGCCGATGCCACGGGTGAGGCAGGCAGCCAACACATCCGCCGCCGGGAACTGCTGTCGCTCGCCGGTGCCGAGCAGGATCACCGCCGGAGTCAGCGCCAGTACCGCTTCCATATAGCCGACCTGGATCTGTTGCAGGCGTTGCACCGGCCAGCGCTCCACCAGCTCGTTCGGCATCAGGATGAAGCTTTGCTGCAGAATCTGATTGTTCACCTTGGCATGGCGGCCATCGGCCGCGCGAAGCGCATAGGTATAGTCGGGGTGTTGCTGGCTTAGCGGCATAACAAATCTCGTCGGGTCAGCCGCGCGGTAGCACGATCTGGCGCTTTTCCTTGCTGGGACGGTAGAGGATGGCGAGGTGACCAATCCGCTGCACCAGCGCGCCCCCGGTCTGCTCGATCAGCTCGGCAATTAGAGTATCGCGGGTTTCGCGATCCTCGGCAGCCACCTTCACCTTGACCAGTTCATGGCGCTCAAGCACTTCCTCGAGTTCGGCCAGAAATGCTGGCGTGACCCCTTTGCCGCCGGTCTGCAGCAGTGCTTTGAGATCGTGGGCCTGGCCGCGCAGGAAACGGTTCTGGGCGGAGGTGAGAACAATGGACATGCAGGATCGAACAGAAGCTAAAGGGTCTTCAGGGTATCATGGCGACCCGTTCGGACCTCTTCGCTAATGCCTTCCCGCAGTAAAAGCAGCCAGCGCTGGCTTAAGGAACACTTCGCCGACCCTTACGTAAAAAAGGCCCAGGCAGAAGGTATGCGCTCGCGTGCGGCCTACAAGCTGGAGGAATTGCTACAGCGCGACCGCCTACTCAAACCAGGCATGGTGGTAGTCGATCTGGGCGCGGCGCCGGGCGGCTGGTCCCAGCAGGTGCGCAAGTCCATGGGCGCCAGTGGCCGGGTGGTGGCGCTGGATATCCTGGATATGCCGGCCCTGGCAGGGGTGGAGTTCCTTCATGGCGACTTCAGGGAGCAAGCCGTTCTATCGCAATTCGACGCGATGTTGGGCGATGTGTCGGTGGACCTTGTTCTGTCCGATATGGCCCCCAATAAGAGTGGCATGGATGCGGTCGACCAACCGAGGATGATGCACTTGGCGGAACTGGCGATGGAATTTGCCGACAGCCACCTCAAACCGGGTGGGGCGTTCCTGATCAAGCTGTTCCAGGGTGTTGGGTCCGACGACTACATTCGCGAGCTTCGCTGCCGCTATAGCAAGGTGACGATTCGTAAGCCGGCGGCCTCGCGCAAGCGCTCCCCGGAAGTTTATGCACTCGGTCAGGGTAAGCGTGTCCAGATCAAGTAAGCTGCGCAAGACCGCCGTACTTTCAAAAATAGAAGAGTAGAGGGCACCGGAGCCAATGAGGATGAACGACTTGACCAAGAATTTGCTGCTGTGGGTGGTCGTCGCAGTTGTGCTGATGGTTGTCTTCCAGAGCTTTTCGCCGCGGATTGCAGGCGGCGTCGGCCCTGACTCGATCACTTACACCCAGTTCCTGAAGGAAGTGGACTCCGGGCGCGTTAAATCGGTGGATTACACCGACGAAACCAACCTGGCCGTCAACGCGATCCGCTTCAAGCGCACCGACGGCAGCGAAGGGGCCGTTTACGGTCCGCGCGACGACAAGCTGGTCGACGTGCTGTACAGCAAGAACATCGAAATGACTCGGCAGAAGCCCTCGACCGGCCCCGGTTTCTGGTCGTTGTTACTGAATTTTCTGCCGGTCATCCTGATCATTGGCTTCTGGCTGTTCATCATGCGCCAGATGCAGGGCGGTGGCGGCGGTGCCAAGGGCGCCATGAGCTTCGGCAAGTCGCGTGCCAAGCTGCAGGGCGAAGACCAGATCAAGATCACATTTGCCGACGTTGCCGGTTGCGACGAGGCCAAGGAAGAGGTGAGCGAGCTGGTCGACTTCCTGCGCGATCCGACCAAGTTCACCAAGCTGGGCGGAAAGATTCCGCGCGGTGTTTTGATGGTTGGCCCGCCGGGTACCGGCAAGACGCTGCTCGCCAAGGCAATTGCTGGCGAGGCCAAGGTGCCGTTCTTCAGTATCTCAGGCTCGGATTTTGTCGAAATGTTTGTCGGCGTCGGCGCCAGTCGTGTGCGCGACATGTTCGAGCAGGCCAAGAAGCACGCGCCGTGCATCATTTTCATCGACGAAATCGATGCGGTGGGCCGTCATCGTGGTGCCGGTCTCGGCGGTGGCCACGATGAACGCGAACAGACCTTGAACCAGTTGCTGGTTGAAATGGACGGCTTTGAAGGCGGCGAAGGCGTAATCGTGATCGCGGCGACCAACCGCCCCGACGTGCTGGACCCGGCGCTGCTGCGCCCGGGTCGGTTTGATCGTCAGGTTGTGGTTGGGCTGCCGGACGTCAAGGGTCGCGAGCAGATCCTGCGCGTGCACATGCGCAAGCTGCCGCTGGCCGACGATGTGGTACCGATGGTGATTGCACGTGGTACGCCGGGTTTTTCGGGAGCCGATCTGGCCAACCTGTGTAATGAGGCGGCATTGTTCGCGGCGCGTGGTAGTGAGAAGGAAGTCCGCATGGACCACTTCGACCGTGCCCGCGACAAGATCCTAATGGGTGCCGAGCGTCGCTCGATGGCCATGAGCGAGGACGAGAAGACCTTGACTGCGTATCACGAGGCAGGTCACGCAATCGTCGGTCGCCTAGTGCCGGAGCATGACCCGGTCTACAAGGTGACCATCATTCCGCGCGGCCGCGCGCTCGGCGTAACGATGTATCTGCCGGAAGGCGATCGTTATTCGATGAACCGCGTGGCGATCGAATCGCAGCTGTGCTCGCTGTACGGCGGTCGTGTTGCGGAAGAGCTGATCTTCGGCGGCGACAAGGTCACTACCGGTGCTTCCAACGACATAGAGCGTGCAACCAAGATGGCGCGCAACATGGTCACCAAGTGGGGCTTGTCCGACGAGCTCGGCCCGGTGGCGTATGGCGAGGAAGAGGATGAAGTATTCCTGGGTCGTTCGGTGACTCAGCACAAGAATGTCTCCGACGAAACCGCGCGCATGATCGACGAAGTGGTTCGGTCGATCCTCGACAAGGCGTACAGCAAGACCAAAACCATCCTCACCGAGAACCTGGACAAGCTGCACGCGATGTCGCAGCTGCTGTTGCAGTACGAGACCATTGACGTGCCGCAGATCGACGCCATCATGGAAGGCCGTGAGCCGCCGCCGCCGGCGGGTTGGACCAAGTCGGACAAGGACGGCGGTAACAACAACGACAAGGGTAGCCCGCGTCCGTTGCCGCCGATTGCAGGACCCGCCGAGCAGATCTAAGCCGAGCTCTCCGTCATCTGCAGAGGTATCCGTCGGGGCTAGGGAGCGATTCCTGGCCCCGATGCGTTGTAGGGCCGATTCAATTGCAGGGCTAAAGTCGATGATGGGCGGAACCGTGCGGTGCAGCTCCGTGGCGCGCAGCAAAAGGGTAGCGGTAGTCGACGTCCTCCGCGCTGATCCAGCGCTAGCGACCTAGCATCTTGAGAGCCAGACCTTACTACATCGTTGCGGGCAAGGATGCGAGGCGTTGCGGGCTGCGCGACAATGGCAGCCGCAACATCTCCTCCAACAATCTATTAGGCAAATCCGATGCCCGCGCTGCGTGATGCGTTGGCAGCCCATGTCGACACACATCGATGCGCAAGCCTCTGCCGCGCCTCCCTATCAACTTCAATACACCTAAGTCCAGGAGACACCACCGATGTTCGACACTGCTCTCAAGCTGGATTGCGCCGGTCGCAGCGTGCGACTGGATGCGCCACAGGTGATGGGCATCGTCAACGTCACGCCAGACTCGTTTTCCGATGGTGGCCAGCACGCGACGCGCAATGCGGCGATCGCTCATGGTTTGAAGCTAGTGGAGGAGGGCGCTGCCGTCCTGGATATCGGCGGCGAATCCACCCGCCCCGGCGCAACGCCGGTGTCGCTGGAAGAAGAACTACTGCGTGTGATTCCGGTGGTTGAAGCGCTAGCGCAACGGACTAGCGTTCCGATCAGCGTGGACACGTTCAAACCTGAAGTCATGCGCGCCGCGGTCGCTGCAGGCGCCGGCATGATCAACGACGTTTACGCACTGCGTGAGCCAGGTGCAATGGAGGCTGCGTGCGAGTTGCGTGTGCCGGTGGTGCTGATGCATGCACGCAGCGCGCCGCATGCCATGCAGGACGCGCTTTACTACGACGACGTGGTAGGCGAGGTGCATCGCTTTCTGGCCGAACGCATTTTCGCTGCTGAAATGGCTGGTATCGACAAGCGCCGGCTGATTTTGGACCCAGGTTTTGGCTTCGACAAGACCACTACCCACAACTTCACTGTACTTGCGCAGCTGCAGCGCCTGCAGGAATTCGGCTTGCCGGTATTGGCAGGCTTGTCGCGCAAGCGCAGCATCGGCGAACTGACCGGGCGCCAGATCGCGAGCGAACGCGTGCACGGCTCGGTGGCAGCGCATCTGATCGCTGCGCAGCAAGGCGCCTTGTTGCTGCGTGTGCACGATGTGGCTGCAACAGTGGATGCGTTGAAGGTCTGGAGCGCGGTGGCGGCGATTCCCGCGCCACGTGTCGGTGCGCCGGCCGCACCGATCACTCGCTGGCCGGCCGAGGACTGATGCCGGCCGACCGACGCCCGCTCGCGATCGCGCTGATGGGCCCAACTGCCAGCGGCAAGACCGCGTTGGCATTGAACATGGCAGAACGCTGGAACGGAGAGATCGTCAGCGTCGACTCGGCGCTGGTCTATCGCGGCCTGGAGATCGGTGCGGCCAAACCGGACGCTGCGATGCGCGCGGCGGTGCGGCATCACTTGATCGATCTGCGCGATCCCTGGCAGATCTATTCGGCTGCGGAATTCGCCACCGAGGCGCGGCAGGCGATCGAGCAGATCGTTGCGCGCGGCAAGCTGCCGATTCTGGTTGGCGGAACCGGGTTCTACTTCCGCGCCTTGCTGGACGGGCTGTCGCAACTGCCGGAAGCCGATCCGGCTGTGCGCGCGGCGATCGCTGCCGAAGCCGAACAGGTGGGTTGGGCTGCATTGCATACCCAGTTAGCGCAATTCGACTCGATCGCGGCTGCACGCATCCATGCCACCGACCCGCAGCGCATCCAGCGAGCGTTGGAGGTGTATCGCATCAGCGGGTGCCCGATCAGCTACTGGCAGGCGCTACCGCCCGGGCCGCGCCTGCCGGTGCGGGTGTTGAAGTTGGTGTTGGCCCCACGCGAGCGTGCGGTGTTGCATGCCCGCATCGCACACCGGCTGGACGCGATGCTGGCGCAGGATTTTCTTGCCGAAGTGCAACGTTTGCGAGAGCTGCCGCAGATGCGGGCGGTGCCCGCGCCGCTGGATCTGCCTGCGGTGCGCGCAGTCGGGTATCGCCAGGCCTGGGAGTATCTGGACGGGGCCGGCAGCTTGGCCGACTGCCGCGACAAGGCGGTGCAGGCGACTCGGCAATTGGCCAAGCGTCAACTGACCTGGCTGCGTGGCGAGCTTGACGCACGCTGGTTCGATCCGGAGAGTGACCGGCATCGATTGGAAAGCGCACTTGTCGGCTTCCTCGGTCATCGCCCCGGTGTGCGGTAGGCTTCAGGCGTGTAACATCCCGCTTCCGGGGCCGGCTGGGGATGGCAGGTGTCGACCGGGACAATAAGAACAATAATGGAAGAGGATTTTTCGATGGCTAAGGGGCAATCTCTACAGGACCCATTCCTCAATGCGCTGCGGCGCGAGCGGGTCCCGGTTTCTGTGTATCTGGTCAACGGCATCAAGCTGCAGGGCACGATCGAGTCGTTCGACCAATTCGTGGTCTTGTTGCGCAATACCGTCAGTCAGATGGTTTACAAGCACGCCATCTCCACGGTGGTGCCGGCGCGCAATGTGCGGGTGGGGCAAGGTGGCGGGTATGTGCAATCCAATGAAGGCACTCAGGCGGAAGATGACGACGTCGAGCAGTAACGGAGCAGTGCGTGTTTGATCGTTCCCGCAAGGGTGAGCACGCGTTGTTGATTCAGACCCACTCCGGTGGGCCTGCCGAAGAAGATGTGATGGACGAGTTCGCCGACCTTGCAAAGTCGGCGGGCGCCACGGTTGCGGCTACGCTCACTGCGCGCATCGACAAACCGAGCCCGTCGACCTTGATCGGCAGCGGCAAGCTGGAAGAGATCAAGGCGGCTGCCGAGGCTACCGGCGCGGATCTGGTGTTGGTCAACCACACCTTGTCACCGGGCCAGGAGCGCAATCTGGAGCGCTATCTGGAGCGGCGCGTGATCGACCGCACCGGGTTGATCCTGGACATCTTCGCGCAACGTGCGCGCAGCCACGAAGGCAAGCTGCAGGTCGAACTGGCGCAGTTGCGGCATATGGCCACGCGGCTGGTGCGCGGCTGGACCCACCTGGAGCGTCAGCGCGGCGGTGCGATCGGTCTGCGCGGCCCCGGCGAAACCCAGCTGGAAACCGACCGCCGCCTGCTGCAAAAGCGTGTGGAGCAGTTGCAGCAGCGGCTGGAAAAAGTCGAGGTGCAGCGTAGCCAGATGCGTCGCGCGCGTCTGCGCAGCGAGCTGCCGCGGATCGCGCTGGTTGGCTATACCAACGCCGGCAAGTCGACGCTGTTCAATGCGTTGACCGGTGCGCAGGCATATGTGGCCGATCAATTGTTCGCCACCCTGGACCCCACCGTGCGCCGCATCGCGTTGCCGGGCGGCAGCGCGATTCTTGCCGATACGGTCGGCTTCGTGCGCGACCTGCCGCACCAACTGGTCGCCGCGTTCCGTTCGACCTTGTCCGAAGCGCGTGACGCCGATCTGTTGTTGCACATCGTCGATGCGGCCGACCTGCTGCGCGAAGAACGCATCTTGCAGGTCGACGAGGTGTTGCAAGCCGTCGGTGCCGGCGATCTGCCGCAGCTGCTGGTGTTCAACAAGATTGACAAGATCGAGGGTGCCGAAGTGCGCCACGATGCGCAGGACGGCATCCCTGACCAGGCACGACGCGAACGCGTGTGGGTCTCCGCGCGCGACGGGCGTGGATTGGAAGAACTGCAAAATGCGCTCGGTCAGCGGCTGGATCTGCGTCATCTGACCGGAAAGCTGCGACTGCCGTCGTCGGCCGGTCGCCTGCGTTCCAAGCTGCATCAGCTGGCAGTGGTGCGCAACGAGCAGTCCGACGAGGACGGTTGGTTGCTGGATGTCGACCTACCGATGGTCGAGGCCGAAAGGCTTGCCGCAGGCGAAGACGGTGCGCCATTGCGCGCGATGCTGCCGGATCGTCGCGAAGACTGGGAGTCGTGATCGATGCTGCACAGTTGGGTTGGCCCAACTGTGCAGCCGGTTTGTCTGATCGGGAAGGCCGCACGTGCAGTGTCGCCGTGGCGATGTGCGACATTGCACATGTCGCGTTTTGCGTATTGCCCATGAACTTATCGCCGCAGACGCTGTGCGTGGCTTATCCAGGTGCAGCAGCGATGCAATTCCAATCGCGCATTGCAAGCAAGCCACTGGCGACCTATTCGCGGATTTGGACCAGGACACGACATTGGTTGGTTGCGCATCGCCTCCAAACCTGCCCCACGTTGCGGCCAACTGGAATGTGCGTTGACCGCAGACAGACGGGGTAAATTGGGCTAAAACGTCGGCTGCCCCTTTTGTTGCCGTGCCCAGGTCCATGTCCGCCGATTCCGAACTGCAGCAGTTAGCCGAAACCCTTGGTCAGCAATTGCTTGACGCGCGCGAGCGTTTGGTCACTGCCGAGAGCTGTACCGGTGGCTGGATCGCCAAGGCGATGACCGATGTCGCCGGCTCCTCGCACTGGTTCGACTGCGGCATGGCTGCCTACAGTTACGAGGCCAAGCAGGCATTGCTCGGGGTGCGGCCACAGACGCTGGAAGTGCACGGTGCGGTCAGCCGCGAAACCGTGATTGAAATGGTGTCCGGTGCGCTGGTCAATTCCGGCGCCAGCATCGCCGTAGCGGTGACTGGTATCGCCGGACCCGGTGGCGGCAGCGAAGACAAGCCGGTCGGCACGGTGTGGATCGGCTGGAAGCGTCGCGGCGGTTACGCCACTGCGCAAGTATTCCAGTTCAATGGCAATCGTGATGCGGTGCGTCGTCAGGCCGTTGTCGCGGCATTGCGTGGGCTGAGCGCACTGCTGTAAGTCACGCGGAAGAACAGCGTGTCGGCACTTGGTGTGCTGCGCAGAGCGTGACCTTTAAGAGCGGCTACAAGTCAGGTGGTTTCAATCTGATCGCGTGCAGTCATCCTACGGCTTGTCCAGCGGCGTACAAGGCATCTTGCCGGTGGACGACACTGCATTTGCTGGCGAGTTCGTCGACAGTGACGAGTTTGGCGCCAAGACCACCTGGCTCGGCGGCAATCTGCTGTTAAACGCGACACTGTTCTATCAGGATTTCAGCGATTTTCAGCTCAACAATTTCCTTGGCACGAGTTTTGTGGTGCGCGCCATTCCCACCGTGGTGTTGCGCGGAATCGATACGGAAATTCTGTGGCAACGCGCAGTGCCGGGCCTGATGTTGAAGGACGGGCTCAGCTATACCGACACCGCGTATGGCGATGGCCTATTACCGGATGCGGATCTGGCGCCGCTTCCTGGCAGCGGTTTGAGCTTTGCGCCGCGCTGGTCGGCCAATCTGTCGCTGACTTACGAACATGCGCTTGGCAACTGCGCTATTGAGGTGTTTGCACTGGACTGCGGTGCTGCATGTTCGACAGGCGGCTGTGCGGGCCCAACGCAACCTGCGCTAAGATTGGCTAACAAAACGGCTGCGCAGCCGCCAGGCGGGCGCGGGCCGCGCTCGGAATCGGCATATACCCCTCGTATACTGCGGTTCCTCCGCGCCGTCCGCACCCACCTGTCGACTGTTCGCTACGTTTTGTTAGTTAATCTAAGCGCGCAGCCGACGAGGGCGCGACAGCGGCGGGCAGATCGGTTACAAACTAAGGTCCCATTGCTGACCCGCGTGCCGATGCGTTCGCTTTCTGCTCCTGCCTCTTTTTTCTCGACACTGCATAACATCGCGCGGCGTGGTTTTACGCAGCGCCTGACGGTTCCGCAAGTGCAGGCGCTACGCTGATGTGGGAAGCACTTAGCACCGTTCGTGATCTCGGGCGTTTGCAGGAAATCGCCTCGGTCCTGATGCGTTACGGCTTTGGCGACGTAGTGCGCCGCATCGGGCTTGCCGATGTGCTCGAACGCGCCGGCAGGCTGTTGCATTGGCATAACGCCGAGGGCCGCCTGCGCATGTCCGCCGCGATGCGCGTGCGACGTGCCTTGGAAGAACTCGGACCGACCTTCGTCAAATTCGGGCAGGTGCTGGCCACACGCGTGGATCTGTTGGCACCGGAATGGATCCAAGAGTTGAGCGAGCTGCAGAACGCGGCGCCGGCGCTGCCTTTCGAGCAAATCCGTCCGCAACTTGTCGCAGCGCTGGGCATGGAGCCGGAAAGCGTGTTCGCACGCCTGGACGAGCAACCGCTGGCTGCCGCATCGCTGGCACAGACGCACCGCGCCTGGCTGGCCGATGGCACACCGGTGGTGTTGAAGATCCGTCGCCCCGGCATCGGCGATATCATCGATGCGGACCTGCGCCTGCTCGCGCGGCTCGCCGAAATCGTCGAAAACCGCGCGCCCGATTTGAAGCGGTATCGCCCTGCCGAAGTAGTGCAGCAATTCACCATCTCGCTGCGGCGCGAACTGGACTTCGCTGCCGAATGCCGCAATGCCGAACGTATCGCAGCCAACTTTGCGCATGATCCGCAGGTCGTGGTGCCGGACGTGTATTGGGAGTGGACGTGCGAATCGCTCAACGTGCAGGAGTTCATCGACGGCATTCCGGGGCGGGATCTGATCGCTGTCGATGCGGCCGGCCTGGACCGCAAGGCGCTCGCGCGCAGCGGTGCCGGCATCGTGCTGAAGATGGTGCTGCAGGACGGTTGCTTCCATGCCGATCCGCATCCGGGCAACATTTTCTATCTGCGCGACGGCCGCATCGCTCTCATCGATTTCGGCATGGTCGGGCGCGTCTCCGAGCAGCGCCGGTTCCAGGTCGCGCAACTGCTGCACGGCATGGTGAGCTACGACGCCGAAGCGGTGATCGACGTATTGCTGGAATGGGCCGGAACCAGCCTGGATATCGACGAATCGCGCTTGCAGCAGGACATCGGCGCGTTCGTCGATGAATATCGTGGCGTTCCGCTGAAGGAATTGCGCATCGGCGCAATGCTTGGCGATGTAACCTCCATCCTGCGCGATCATGGGCTGACGCTGCCGTCGGATCTGGCGCTGATGATCAAGGCCTTTCTCACGCTCGAAGGCATGGGGCGTCAGCTCGATCCGGATTTCGACATGGCTACCGAGGCGCGCCCGTATCTCGAACGCGTGGTGATGCAGCGCTATGCACCACGTGCGATGTTGCGACGTAGCCGTCGCACCGTGACCGGCGCGATCGATCTGATTGGCGATCTGCCCCGTGACCTAAAGCGGCTGCTGCAGGCCGCCCGTCGCGGCAAGCTGCAACTGCACGTCGAAACACGCGCGTTGCGTGAGTTCGGCGAGCAGGTCGACCGTGCTGCCAATCGGCTCACGATGGGCATCGTCACCGCCGCACTGGTGATCGGCTCGTCTATCGTCATGAACAGTGTCGGCGGCAGCGCCAGCCGCTGGTTACTCGCATTAGGTGTGAGCGGCTTCATCAGCGCGGCGCTCTGCGGTATCTGGATTTTGTTCTCGATCTGGCGCAGTCGGCGTTAGAGCGCTGCCAGGCTCCTGACACCCTCCGCCGCCGCTGCGGGCACGCAGCCACGGGGGTATTGTGCGGGCGGCAATTAGTAGTAATACTACTAACTATGGACCTGACCGAAACCCAGCAAGCTATCCTGGCCTTGATCGCCAAGCACATCGATGCAGACGGCGTTCCGCCTTCCCAGACTGAGATCGCGCGTGCATTTGGCTTCAAGGGCGTGCGCGCGGCACAGTACCATTTGGAGGCACTGGAGCAGGCCGGCGCAATTCGTCGTGTGCCTGGCCAAGCCCGTAGCATCCGTCTAGCCGGGCAGGGCGCGCAGTCGCGCACGCCGCCAGTGGGCGAGCCCTTCCGCGACAACGTTTTGCGTCTGCCGGTGCTGGGCCGCGTGGCGGCAGGTTTGCCGATCGGCGCCGATATCGGTTCGGATGACTTTGTGGTGCTGGATCGAGTGTTCTTCTCGCCGTCGCCGGACTATCTGCTCAAGGTGCAGGGCGATTCGATGCGCGACGAAGGCATCTTCGATGGCGACCTGATCGGTGTGCATCGCACCCGCGATGCGCGCTCGGGGCAGATCGTGGTGGCGCGGATCGATGAAGAGATCACGGTCAAATTGCTGAAGATCGGCAAGGATCGCATCCGGCTGCTGCCGCGCAATCCAGATTATGCACCGATCGAAGTGCTGCCGGACCAGGATTTCGCGATCGAGGGCCTGTATTGCGGACTGTTGAGGCCAAATCGCTGAGCACTGTGCCGATGGCTGTGCTGGCTTTTTCCCGATCCGGTACTGCAGGATTCCCGGCTGCCACCGTAGTTATCGCATCCCTAATCTAAGTGTGTCGCCTCCAGTCTCAGCTTGTGCGATACACAGCCGCTACATTAGCCCCATACCGAAGCCCCATAGCGAAATCACTGACAAGGATCACCCAGATGGATGAGAACAAGAAGCGCGCCCTTTCTGCTGCACTGAGCCAGATCGAAAAGCAATTCGGCAAGGGCTCGGTGATGCGCATGGGCGACCGCGTGATCGAGGCGGTCGAAGTTATTCCGACCGGCTCGCTGATGCTGGACATCGCACTGGGGATCGGTGGTCTGCCGAAGGGCCGCGTGGTTGAAATTTACGGCCCGGAATCCTCGGGCAAAACCACCCTGACCCTGCAGGCGATTGCCGAGTGCCAGAAAAAGGGCGGCACTGCGGCCTTCATCGACGCCGAGCACGCACTGGACCCGATCTATGCAGCCAAGCTGGGCGTCAACGTTGACGACCTGCTGCTGTCGCAACCGGATACCGGTGAGCAGGCGCTGGAAATCGCCGACATGCTGGTGCGTTCCAGCTCGGTGGACATTGTGGTGATCGACTCGGTTGCCGCACTGACCCCGAAGGCAGAAATCGAAGGCGAAATGGGCGACCAGCTGCCAGGTCTGCAGGCTCGTCTGATGAGCCAGGCGCTGCGTAAGCTGACCGGCAACATCAAGCGTTCCAACACGCTGGTGGTCTTCATCAACCAATTGCGCATGAAGATCGGTGTCATGATGCCGGGCCAGAGCCCGGAAGTGACCACTGGCGGCAATGCGCTGAAGTTCTACGCCTCGGTGCGTCTTGATATCCGTCGTATCGGCGCGATCAAGAAGGGCGACGAGATCATCGGCAACCAGACGAAGATCAAGGTAGTCAAGAACAAGCTGGCGCCCCCGTTCAAGCAGGTCGTGACCGAAATCCTCTACGGCGAGGGCATCAGCCGCGAAGGCGAGTTGATCGACATGGGCGTGGAAGCCAAATTGGTCGATAAGGCCGGCGCCTGGTACAGCTACGGCGAGGAGCGCATCGGGCAAGGTAAGGACAATGCCCGCACTTACCTGCGCGATAACCCGCAGGTTGCCGTCCGGCTGGAAGCCGAGCTGCGCGAGAAGTTCCAGCCTGCCGAAGCGCCGCGCGAAGCAGACGACGCCGAGAAAGAATAAGAGCAGCTAACAAAACCTAGCGAGCAGTCGTCAGGTGGGTGCGGACGGCGCGGAGGAACCAGAGTGTACGCGTGGTGCATGCCGATTCCGAGCACCGGCCGCGCCCGCCTGGCGGCGCAGTTGTTTTGTTGGCCGCTCTAAGTGTCGCCGAAGCGGCCGGTGCTCGGAAACGGCACCGCTGGTAACCAGGGGCCAGTGTCGGTCATGCACGGAAACCGTCATGTACACATGGTACTTGGCGGTTCAAAGCATCGCCTGCACCCGGCTGCTGGCTACGTAACAGTGGTATGCGGCAATTGTGATCATGCTGCAAGTTTTTCTATCGCGGGGACGGTGGAGTCAGTGCCGTTGCTCTTCGCGGTAGATCTATCGAAGGCCAGGAGGGCAGGTGCCACGGACGGCGCATTGATTTAGCAATTGATTTTGTCGATTCAGGACACCTCACGATGGACGAGCAAGAGCCCGCGCTAAAGCGGGGACGTGGTTTAAAGGAACAGACACCGGTCCAGCGCGCACTTGGTCTGCTGGTGCGTCGCGAGCATTCGCGCAAGGAATTGAATCGGAAGCTGATAGCACGGGGGATCGAGCCGGAAGCTGCGCAAGCCGCCGTCGATCGCCTTACAGGCGAAGGTTGGCAGGATGACACCCGGTTTGCGGCCGCTGTAGTGCGTAATCGTGCGGGCTTGGGCTACGGCCCCCTGCATATTCGTGCTGAACTCGGAACCCATGGCCTGGATAGCAATGCCATCAGTGCTGCTATGTCCACCTTTGAAGGCGATTGGACAGAGAATGCACGCGATCTGATCCTTAGTCGGTTCGGTGAGGAGGGGCCTGTTGATCTGCCGCAGCGGCGTAAGGCCGCCGATTTGCTGGCCCGGCGTGGTTTTGATTGCAATAGCATTCGCAGTGCCACGCGCTTCGACTTTGACGACTGAGGACGTCAGGGCTGCTACTCTTCGCGGTTTAAGGTTGTTCCGCTCATCTGCGCCCACATCTCATTGGGTGACCGGGACTGCCGCCCGCCTAATGCCAGCCCATGAACGCACCTGCCAAATTCAGCACTTCTCAGATCCGTCGTGACTTCCTTGCGTTCTTCGAGGGGAAGGGCCATACCATCGTGCCATCCGCGCCCCTGGTGCCGGGCAACGACCCGACCTTGCTGTTCACCAATTCCGGCATGGTCCAGTTCAAAGATATCTTTCTTGGCGCGGAAAAGCGCAGCTACGTGCGCGCCGCGGACGTGCAACGCTGCCTGCGTGCGGGCGGCAAGCACAACGATCTGGATTCGGTGGGCTATACCGCACGTCACCACACCTTCTTTGAAATGCTGGGCAATTGGTCGTTTGGCGACTATTTCAAGGAAGACGCCATCGCATGGGCATGGGAGCTGCTGACCCAGGTCTGGAAGCTGCCGGCCGACCGCTTGCTGGTCACGGTCTATCACACTGACGAAGAAGCCTTCGAACTGTGGCGCGACATGATCGGAATTCCGGAAAGTCGCATCGTACGCATCGGCGACAACAAGGGTGCGCCGTACGCATCGGACAATTTCTGGCAAATGGCCGACACCGGCCCGTGCGGCCCGTGCACTGAGATCTTCTTCGATCATGGCGATCACATCGCCGGTGGTCCGCCCGGTTCGCTGGACGAAGATGGCGATCGCTTTATCGAGATCTGGAATCTGGTCTTCATGCAGTTCGACCGCCGGCCCGATGGCACCTTGGTACCGCTGCCGGCCCCCTGCGTGGACACCGGCATGGGGCTGGAACGTCTAGCCGCGATCCTGCAGCACGTCCACACCAATTACGAAATCGACCTGTTCCAGGCGCTGATCGGTAATGCCGGCGCACTGACAGGCATCACCGACCTGGAGACCAAGTCGCTGCGGGTGATCGCCGATCATATCCGCGCGTGTTCGTTCCTCATCGTAGACGGAGTGCTGCCGTCCAATGAAGGTCGCGGCTACGTGCTTCGCCGGATCATCCGGCGTGCGCTGCGGCATGGCTGGATGCTGGGCGTACGCCAGCCGTTCTTCAGCAAGATGGTGCCGACCCTGGTCGAGCTCATGGGCGAAGCCTATCCGGAGCTGGCGGCGGCGCAGGAGACGGTTGCGCGTGCCTTGCTGGCCGAAGAGGAGCGCTTTGCCGAGACGCTGGACGCCGGCATGAAGATCTTCGACGACGTCGCTTCGCGCTCGCAGGACGTCATTCCCGGTGCCGATGCCTTCCGTCTCTACGACACTTACGGCTTCCCGGTCGATCTGACTGCCGATATCGCGCGCGAGCGCGGCATGCGCGTGGACATGGAGGGCTTCGAGTTCGCCATGGAGCGTCAGCGCGAGACCGCGCGTGCGGCAGGCAAGTTTGGCGGTGGCGTCGCATTGCCGGCCGATCTGGTCGCAACCATGTCGCCGACGGTGTTCCTCGGCTATGAATCGCACGATGCCGATGCGCTCAAAGTCGTCGCGTTGCTCAAGCATGGCCGTCCGGTCGGACGTGCAGAAGCGGGCGATGAGGTCATCGTGTTTACCGACCGCACGCCGTTCTACGCCGAGTCCGGTGGCCAGATCGGTGATAGTGGGCAGCTGAGCGGTACCGACGTCTCCATCGACATCGTCGACACACAGAAGTTCGCCGGGCAGTTCCACGGCCATATCGGACGCATCACCGAAGGCGCGCTTGCGCTGGGCGATGTGCTTGCAGGTGGCATCGACGTGCAGCGTCGCGGCAAGACCATCCTCAACCACTCGGCAACGCATCTCTTGCACGCCGCATTGCGCGAAGTGTTGGGAACCCATGTGCAGCAGAAAGGCTCGCTGGTTGCGCCTGATCGCCTGCGTTTCGACTTCTCCCACTTCCAGCCAATCACCGCTGAAGAGCTCGCTGTCATCGAGCGCAAAGTCAATGCCGAGGTGCGAACCAACCACTGCGTTGAAGTGCACAACATGGCCATGCAAGAAGCGCTGGACTTCGGTGCAATGGCTTTGTTCGGTGAAAAATATGGCGAGAACGTTCGCGTGCTCAAAATGGGCGGCTACTCAACCGAGCTCTGCGGTGGCACGCATGTCACTCGCACCGGCGACATCGGCTTGTTCAAGATCACCTCCGAAGGTGGAGTGTCCTCGGGTGTGCGCCGCATCGAAGCGGTTACTGGACAGGGTGCACTGGATTATGTGGCCAACGAAAAGCGCCGCTTGCTCGAGGTAGCCAGTCTGGTTGGCGGCAATACCTCCGAAGTGGTCGACAAGGTACGTGCACTCACCGAGCGTCAGAAGCGACTGGAGCGTGAGCTGGAATCGCTCAAGGCCAAGCTGGCTTACGGTGCGACAGCAGATCTGGGTTCCCGTGCAGTCGATGTGGCAGGCGTCAAGGTCGTCGCAGTGCGTCTGGAAGGCTTCGATGCCAAGGCGCTGCGCGATGCGATGGATCGTTTGAAGCAGCAATTGGGCGATTCGGTGATCGTGCTGGCGGGTGCCGCTGACGGCAAAATCGCCCTCGTCGCTGGTGTGAATGGCAGCCCAACTGGCAAGGTGAAGGCAGGGGAACTCCTCGGCCATATCGCCACTCAGATCGGGGGCAAGGGCGGTGGCCGTCCGGATCTCGCCCAGGGTGGTGGCGAGGACGGGCCCGCCCTTGCGACCGCACTCGACGGTGTGCCATCCTGGGTCAAGCAACACTTGGGCTGAACACTTAGCCTGCTATGCCTTGCTGGCTAGCGGGATCTCACGCTACTATTTTCTGTCTATTCCCTTTACCCAGGGCGCGTCTCATTCTAGGAGGCCGTCGATGCTGGTGGGAAATCCACCGGTTCAAGGAGATTTGCAAAATGTTGATCCTCACTCGCCGGGTATGCGAAACCTTGATGATCGGCGACTCGGTTACTGTTACCGTGCTCGGCGTCAAGGGTAATCAGGTGCGCATTGGTATCACCGCACCCAAGGATGTAGCTGTACACCGCGAAGAAATCTATCAGCGCATCCAGCGTGGGGATGAGCCGGTCGCCTCGGGCGCGCATCGTAGCGACGATTCTTCGAATTGATCCTTGCAAAGGGTTTACGTTAGCCCCTCTTACCCGGTATTCTTCGCGGCCTGCCACGGAAATCGCGGCAGGCAGCAAAAATTGGAGCGATGCCCGAGCGGCTGAAGGGGCTCCCCTGCTAAGGGAGTATAGGGTCAAAAGCTCTATCGAGGGTTCGAATCCCTCTCGCTCCGCCAGTGTTTCAAACGCCCGCAAATCAATGATTTGCGGGTGTTTTCATTTTGCTTGGGTCCTTTGTTAAGATATTTGAGCGCGGTACCAGCGCCTCTACAGCGACCAGAATCCGTTGTTTTGCAATAGCTAATTGAAGTGCGTGCCGGCATTGAGTCAAAACGCATCGATCAATGCTTCATCGATCCCCGCTTCCAAGTCATGGCTGGCAGGCCTCTCCTTTCTAAGGCGGGTCGTCTATTTGCCTGATGTTGTCGCATGCATGCGATGGCCATGTGGCGCCGCGCCTGTGTACATCGCGGCGCCTGCGAAAGTCATTGTCAAAATCTTTGAGAGACCTCGCTCCGGTTGTCTCGTGCTTGTCGGGTGGCCCGGTAAGTGCCGCACGCACTGCAGTCATGCTCAGCCTCGCGGTGAGGCTGCGCTTCGACTGCTATCAAGTTGGCCGTGGATGCATGCGACGCGATGTGCAGGTAACTTCTTGATCGATGCCGTCTTCTCGCGCGTCAATTGTTGCCACCGCAGATGAGGGATGGGCTGCTGCTGGTATCACACGAGTGGTCGCGTGCGCCTGATGCGTGACGGCTCGATCGATGCAGTGACGGATCGTCATGTCGGTGAGTGGCTACTTCTGCAGACTCCCATGTCTTATCCATGGTATGCCGGATTTTGACGTGATGCGCCTATCGCATCTGCTTGAACGCCTATTTTCTATTCTATGATCGTGGGCTATAGCGCAGGGCCGATGCAGTGGACCGGATGATGGCGGTGATCCAGTTCGATCTGGATGGCCACATTGTGGATGCGAACCAGAACTTCCTGTGCCTGATGGATTATCGGCTGGACGACGTGCTCAGCCAACATCACCGCATGTTCATGACGCTCACTGACCGCGGCAGCGACAGCTATCGCCAGTTTTGGGAGGCGCTGCATCGTGGGGACTTCAATGCCAGACGTTTCTGCTGCTTGGACAAGCACGGGCGCGAGGTGTGGATCAACGCATCGTACAACCCGCTGCTGGATCGATCCGGCAGGACGTATCGCGTGGCGAAGCGAGCACCGTGTCATCGAGCGAAACTCGAAGACCGCCATCACCCTGTCGATCGCGTCGATCTGCCTCTCAAAATCGGCGGTCTGGCGCACCTGCGAGGTGATGTCGGTAGCTCGATGCCAACCAGAAACTTTTGCAGGTGAGGGGC
This sequence comes from Xanthomonas fragariae, assembly GCF_017603965.1. Taxonomy (NCBI): domain Bacteria; kingdom Pseudomonadati; phylum Pseudomonadota; class Gammaproteobacteria; order Lysobacterales; family Lysobacteraceae; genus Xanthomonas; species Xanthomonas fragariae. Next base: position 1,557,201 of record NZ_CP071955.1, read on the forward strand.
TATGGGCTCGATGGGATCCGTGGCAAGCACCACGAATGAGACCGATCAGGTGCGCTCGGCCGAACGCATGCGCGATATGATGCGGCAGACCGTGCGCATTGCGTAGAACGTGCAGCACGAAGCGCACCATATTTCGGCCAGTAATCAGGAACTGATCAGTTGCGTGTCCATGCAGTCCACGGCGGTGGTGCAGACTTCGACCACTATCGATCAACTAGCCGCGACCGTGCGTATCAATTCCAAGAACGCGGGATCGGCGCGGCGCATGGTCGAAGACTCGGCCACGGTGGCGCGGTGCGGTGCAGATGGCATTGCCGAGGTTATCAACGCCACTGTAGGTATCGGTGTGCAAGCAAGCGATCAGGCACAGATGGTCGATGATCTGGAGCGTTTTGCACGCATCTTGGAGGCCGAGCCTTATTGAGGCAGCTACGCAAAAGCTTGCAGCGATAGCGGCGCCACTCACCCACAGGTCCGCGTAAAACAAAGCCCACCGAAGCGGGCTTGTCTGTTTCAACGAGTGGCTGGCGTGCTGCAGCACGCGAACATGTCGCAACCCGTTACAAGACCCACGTCCGCTGCTTACTTGGGCAGATCGAACACCAGCACTTCCGCATCGCGTGCATCGGCCAGCACGATCTCCGGCTCGCCGGTGACCTGCAGCGCATCACCGGCCGACAGCACTTGGCCGTTGACGCTCAGGCTGCCGCGTGCCACCTGCACGTAGCCGATGCGGCCTTCAGCCAGTGGCTGCTGCAGGCGCACGCCGCCGTCGAGGATCGAGGCATACAGGCGCGCGTCCTGGTGCAGGCGTAGCGAGCCGTCCTCGCCATGGGGCGAGGCGATCAGGCGCAACTGGTTGCGCTTGCTGTCTGCGTCGAAGTGTTTCTCTTCGTAGCTCGGTTCGATACCGTTGCGCTTGGGCACCACCCAGATCTGTAGAAAATGCACCGGCTCGCTGGACGAGTGATTGAACTCGCTGTGGTTGACGCCGCTGCCGGCGCTCATCCGCTGCACATCGCCGTAATGCAGCACCGAACCGGTGCCCATGCTGTCCTTGTGCTCCAGCGCGCCGCCCAAGACGTAGGAAATGATCTCCATGTCGCGGTGTGCGTGGGTGCCGAAGCCTTCGCCCGGCTGCACCTTGTCTTCGTTGATCACCCGCAGCGGGCCGATGCCCATATGGTGCGGATCGCGATAGCTGGCGAAGGAAAAGGTATGGTGCGAGGACAGCCAGCCATGCTCGGCGCGGCCACGTGTTTCACTCTTGCGGACTTTCAACATGGCGCTTCTCCTTGAAAGATTCGAATGACGCCGGAGGCGTGAATTGGTGTCCCAGCGGATTGATACGTAGTTTCGGCCTCCGCGCCGGGGAGAAAAAGCGAGTAGATTTGGTCGGTATCATCGAAAAAATCGAACAATGAAAATCAGCTTGGAAGCCTTGCAAATCCTGGATGCGATCGACCGTCGCGGGTCGTTTACAGCCGCGGCCAAGGTGTTGTTTAAGGTGCCGTCAACGATTTCCTACATGGTGTCCAAGCTGGAGGACGATCTGGGGGTGCAGCTGTTCGAGCGAGTGGGGCCAAAGGCAACGCCGACTCAGGCCGGGTGCGAGCTGTTGCGCGAAGGGCGTCATCTGTTGCGTGCCGCGCAGGAGCTGGAAGTGCGGGTACGACGGGTGGCGTCGGGCTGGGAATCGGACTTTGCGATTGGGCTGGATGCGATCCTGCCGGTCGCCTTGCTGCAGGCGCAGATCCTGGACTTCTACACGGTGGCCGACAGCACACGCTTGCGTGTGTTGAGCGAGTCGCTATCGGGCAATTGGGAGGCGTTGCTGGACCGTCGCGTGGACCTGATCGTTGCGGCGGGGGAGGGGCCAAGTGGCGGCGGGTATGTCGCTGAGCTGATCGGTATGCTGCGCTTCGTGTTCGCAGTGGCGTCCACGCATCCGCTGGCGGGCGCCGGCACGTTGGGTGCAGCCGAGCTGGCCGAGCACCGCGCGATCGCAGTGGCGGATTCTGGGCGGCGTCTGCTGCCACGCACCGTCGGCTTGTTGCCCGGCCGCGATGTGCTCACCGTTCCGGACATGCAGACCAAGCTGCTGCTGCAACTTGCCGGTGCCGGCTACGGCTTCCTGCCCGAGCCATATGCGCGCGGCGCGTTGCAGGATGGCCGGCTGCGTGAAGTGCAGGTGGAAACCCACAAACCCGACGAAACCTTTTATCTGGCGTGGCGACCGGGCGAGGAAGGCGAAGCGTTGGGATGGTGGCGTCGCGCATTGCGCAGCGAAGGCCTGTTCCACGGCTGGTTGCAGTCGCTTGCCGAAACGTATCGTTCCGTCGCCCACAGGCAGTTGCACGTGTGACGAATGGCGGATAAGGGTCGCTCGCCGTCGCGCAGGGGCGTCGCATGCAAGGCTTGATCTAACTACTGTACGGATTGGCGCTGTTGCTCGCCAAGGTGCAGTCGTTGTGCTGGTTGTCGATGTCGCGCGATACCTGCGTGAAAAAGACCGAGCGTTTCCTTTCGCGCTGTGGCTTGCGGGTGTTGGCGGTGGCCAAGTTCTACCCAGGTTGTCGATGGTGCCGATGGCCGGCGCACTGTGGTGCTGGCGGCGATGTTGGCCGGCTACGTCGATTAGCGTTGGCGGCGGTGTCACAGCCTGCTGCAATCGCTGGAGCACGCGCGCATCGTAGTGGCCGAGTTGGTTTCGTTGCGCGATGGCGACAAAAGCCTGTGGCTCACTGTGCGCCGGGCTATCGGGAGACGAGCATCAGTTGGCCCAGATCCTGGCCGGCGTGCCGCGCGATCGCAGCGTGGTGATCTATTGCGCGTGTTCGTACGAAGTATCCGCGGCGTGGTCGGCGAGGCGGATGCTCTCGGCGCGACAGCTTGATCGCACCATCAAGTGACAGGCAAAAAAAAAAGACCAGTAAGCTGGTCGTTTTCTTCAAGATTGGTGCGCCCGGAGAGATTCGAACTCCCGACCGCCTGGTTCGTAGCCAGGTACTCTATCCAACTGAGCTACGGGCGCATATCTTGTTTTGGCTTGCAGATTTGACGCGAAAGGATCGAACCTTTCTCACTAAAAAGACAGCGATTTACAGCTGTCTTTTTCATATTCTGAAGATGGTGCGCCCGGAGAGATTCGAACTCCCGACCGCCTGGTTCGTAGCCAGGTACTCTATCCAACTGAGCTACGGGCGCTTCGTCAGCAGCGGAATTATGCGGATGCCTTTCGTACTCGTCAATCCCTTTATGAAATTCGATCGCCGTCGACCTCATCGGCAAGACCGCGCCGCTCCCCGAACGCCGGCAGACGCAGCAGCGTGGCGATCAGCCGCGCCAGCGCGCAGCGGATCACTTGCCACCTGTGTCCGTCGGCGGCGCTCACGGCGAGCGTGCTGTTTCCGCTCATGTGCTGGGTGCGGCACCGAAATGGTCGAGCACCAGCACGTCGCTATGACCGGGCGACTGGCCGAGGCGGATGGCGCGCGCAACATAGTCGATCGCCGCTTCGCAGGCATTGAGCAACGACAAGCCCTGGCAAAGCTGCGCAGCGATTGCCGCCGACAGGCTGCAGCCGGTGCCGTGTGCATCGACCTGCAGACGAGGATGCATGAACACGTTCTGGGTGCCGCCGTCGTCGAAGCGGTCGATCACACGCGCGCCTTCGTGCAGATGGCCGCCCTTGAGCAGCACGGCATTGGCGCCAAGTTCGAGCAAGGCGGCGGTGGCGTGCTCGGCGGCGTCGGCATCGTCGATATGGCGACCGGTCAACAGCTCGGCTTCAGGCGTGTTGGGCGTGATCAGGGTGGCCAGCGGCAGCAGGCGCGTGCGCAGCGCATCCAGTGCGGCGTCTTCGAGCAAGCGCGCGCCGCTGGTGGATACCATCACCGGGTCGAGCACCACGAACGGCGGGCGATGTTTTTCGAGCAGGTCGGCCACGCAATGGATGACCTCGGGGTTGGCGAGCATGCCGAGCTTGACGGCCTGGATCCGGAAATCGGCAAAGCAAGCATCGATCTGCGCCTGCAAAAACGCGATCGGTGGGATATGCACGGCAGTGACTGCGCGGGTGTTTTGCGCGGTCAAGGCGGCGATCGCCGATAGGCCGTGCACGCGATGTGCGGCGAAGGTCTTGAGATCGGCTTGAATGCCGGCACCACCGCCGGAATCGGAGCCGGCGATGGTCATGGCGGACAGTGTGCTGGGCGTGGTCATGCGCCGATTCTGCACTGCTGCGGTTGCGGCTGTGCAGAGTGTTTGCGTGCGCGATGCCGGCACCTACGTCGTCACGGCGTTCCGTTCACCGCAATGTGGGAAAACGCACCGGTCTGCGGGTCGTACAGCGCGCCCCAGAATGTGCTGCCACCGCCGCAGACCTGAATCGCCTTCCTGGCCGGTTTCACTGGTGGATCGTTCGGTAGCTTGAACGCGTTGATGTAAATTAGCTGTTGGCCCTGGATCACCACGCCCACGTATTGCCGGTCGAAATCGCGTGGCTCGGGGATGGCGGGCGTCAGTGCGTCCTGTCGGGATTCGAGCTGTTCGATCTGTTGTCGGCTGGGTGTCCAATAGCTGGTGGTCTGGTCGGGATGGCGCGCCGGGCTTTCGCGCGAGCAGGTGTTCAGCACCTGCTCGGCAACGCTCCGGCGAGTGACGATCCACGACTGCCCGTTCTTGATGTTGGTCGGCACGCTGGATGGCGGCTGCGTGGTGGCGCAGCCGGCCAGCATGACCACAGCGAGCGCCGCAGCGCCGCCTAGCGCCTGCATCACAGCACCTCTGAGGCGAAGTCGGCCAGGCGCGAACGTTCGCCACGCCGCAGTGTGATGTGCGTGCTGTGCGGCCAGGCCTTGAAGCGATCCACCGCGTAGGTCAGGCCGGAGGTGGTTTCGGTGAGGTAGGGCGTATCGATCTGTTCGACGTTGCCCAGGCACACGATCTTGGTGCCGGGGCCGGCACGGGTGATCAGCGTCTTCATCTGTTTCGGGGTGAGGTTCTGCGCCTCGTCCAAAATCAGATAACGCGACAGGAAAGTGCGCCCGCGCATGAAGTTCATCGAACGGATCTTGATGCGGCTGGCGAGCAGATCGTTGGTCGCCGCACGCCCCCAGGCGCCGCCTTCCTGGTTGTGCGTTAGCACTTCCAGGTTGTCGGTCAGTGCGCCCATCCAGGGGGTCATCTTTTCTTCTTCGGTGCCGGGCAAAAAGCCGATGTCTTCGCCCACGCTGACGGTGGCGCGGGTCATGATGATTTCGCGATAGCGCTGCTGGTCCATCGTCTGCGCTAGGCCGGCGGCGAGCGCGAGCAGGGTTTTGCCGGTGCCGGCGGTGCCGAGCAGGGTGACGAAGTCGATCTCCGAGTCCATCAAGGCATTGAGCGCGAAATTCTGCTCGCGGTTGCGCGCCACGATGCCCCACACCGCGTGCTGGCCGCTGCGGAAATCGTCGACCAGGCACAGGGTGGCCTTGCCGCCTCCGATCTTGGCAACGCGCAGTTCGACCTCGTCCTCGCCCGGCAAATACAGGTACTGGTTCGGATACCAGTCTTCATCGTCGGTCAGCACGATCTCGTAATGCGTGCGGCCGCGCTCGTTCCAGCTGCGCAGGTCTTCGTTGTGCTTCTGCCAGAAGTCTTCCGGCAGCTCGACGGCACCGGTGAACAGCAGGCTGAAATCGTCCAGCGCGCGATCGTTCTGGTAGTCCTCCGCATTCAAGCCGCTGATGTAGGCCTTGATGCGCAGGTTGATGTCCTTGGACACCAGGATGACCGGCACATCCTGATTTTCTTCGCGCAGCGCCAGCACGGCGGCCAGGATCTTGTTGTCCGGAATCAGCGCGCCGAAGGTGCGGCCCGCGTCGGTTGGATGAATCTGGAAATACAGCCGGCCGATTGCGGCCTGCCCCTTGAGCTGGATGCCTTGTGGATGGCTGAGCAGAATGCCGGCCTGGATCTGCTCGGTATTGGCGTTCTCCAGCAACTCGTCCAGAAAGCGGCTGACCTGGCGCGCGTTGCGGCTGACTTCGGAGGTGCCCTTCTTGGCGTTGTCGAGCTCCTCGATCACCTGCATCGGCAGGAACACGTCGTGTTCCTCGAATTTGAACAGCGCGGTGGGATCGTGCATCAGCACGTTGGTGTCCAGCACGTAGATGCGCTTGCCTCGGGTCATTGGGTTTTCCAAGTGATGGAGCAGGGGCTAGCCATCACGCCTGCGGGGCAGGGTGATGGAGGATGCGGGAAACGAGGGGCGTCACTGTTTGGCGTGCGCCTTCAACGCGGCCAGCACGGCGTCGGCGTGGCCGGCGACCTTAACCTTGCGCCAGGCCTGTACCACCACACCCTCGGGCGAGAGCAGGAAGGTGCTGCGCTCGATACCGAGCACCTGCTTGCCGTACATGTTCTTTTCCTTGATCACGTCGAAGGCGCGGCACAGGGCCTGCTCGCTATCGCTGATCAGCGGGAAGGCGAATCCCTGCTTGGCGCAGAAATTGTCGTGCGACTTCACCGAGTCGCGCGAGACGCCCAGCACGACCGCGCCGGTCTGCTTGAACTGCGGCAGCAGCGCGTTGAAATCCAGGCCTTCGGTGGTGCAGCCGGGCGTGCTGTCCTTCGGATAGAAATACAGCACCACCCATTTGCCGGCATAACCGCCCAATGTGGTCCGGGTGCCGCCGGACAGCGACAGCGTCAGGTCGAAGGTTGCAGCGGGTAATTCCAGTACAGCGTCGGTCATCGTTGCTCAGCCCTAAGTGGAGGGGCGTACGGCGCGGTCATGCCGGGCCGACCTCTATCCCATCATAAGCAGCCACATGGAAACGTTTGGCAAGCGCATCGAACTGCGCATTGCGCTGATTCAGCGACTCGATGGTGTGCTGTTCCAGCTTGTCCACGTGCAGGAAGTACGACTCTTCGTCGTCGCCATCGTCTTCGTCGCGTTCGCCGAGGAAGATGTCGATGACGCGATAGCCGTTCTGGGTCAGTTGCTCGGCAAGTTGTTGCAGCGGTTGTTGCGCCGGGTCGGCGAAGAAATATTCCCAGCGCAACGGCCCGTCGAGATTCCAGTCGGTCTCGGAGCGGATGTGGTCGAACATCTGTTTCAGCGCGCAGATCGCGATGGCCATCGGTATTGCTGCCTTAGAACTTCATCGGGTCCATGATCGCGTCGAGATTGAGGTGATCACAGAATTCCAGGAAATCATCGCGCAATGCGGCGATGTGCATATTGGCCGGCACGCCGATCGTCACCTGCGCAGAGAACATCTCCGCGCCGGTCTGCATGGCGCGGTAGCGCGTGCTCTGCAGGTTCTCGATAGTGATGCCCTGGCGGTCGAAGAAGTCGGCCAGTTGGAACAGGATGCCCGGTTTGTCGGCGGCGATGACCTCGACGATGTAGGGCAGCAGGTTGGACTGGGTCTGCTTGGGGCCGGTGCGATACCACACCAGCTTGAGGCCTTCCTCGCGTTCCAGCCGGGTCAGCATGGCTTCGAGCTTGGCGACCGAATCCCAGGAGCCAGTTGCCAGGGCGGTGACCGAGACGTCGCGCCCCACCGTGGCCAGGCGGGCGTCCACGAGATTGCAGCCGCTGTCGGCGATGCGGCGGGTGACGGGCAACAGAGGAGACTCCGGATGCGTCGTGTAGGCATTGATCAGGAGGTGATTTTCGGTCGGCGAAGGCCGGGGTGTAGAGTCGGTCAAAGGGGCTTCCGGCATTGCATAAGGCTGAATGGCCGCCCGGGCAGGCGGCCGCCCGGGCAGGCGCCCTGGCGGTTATCAGCATACTTGCCCGTGGTTTCGCGCCGCAAGTAACATGCAGGTCGTCGCAACCCGCGCGTGCGCGGGCCTTTTCCTGTCACGTTAAGAGCAACAGAATCTTGTCCCTTTCCGGCATCATCACCGCGCTGGCGACACCTTTCGGTCCGGACGGCGCACTCGACCTGGATGCCTGGCGGCGGCTGCTGGAGCAGCAGCTGCACGGCGGCGTGCAGGGAATTGTGGTTGCCGGCTCCACCGGCGAAGCCGCTGCGCTGAGCGACGATGAGTACGACATGCTGTTGCGCGCCGCCGTTACGCAGGTGGTCGGTCGTGTGCCGGTGCTGGCCGGTACCGGGCTGTCGGGCACTGCCAAGACCATCGCACAGACGCGCCGCGCCGCCGCACTGGGTGCGCAGTACGCGCTGGTAGTCACGCCGCCGTACGTACGTCCCACCCAGGCCGGTTTGAAAGCGCACTTCCTGGCGGTCGCCGACAGCGGCGGGTTGCCGGTGGTGCTGTACAACGTGCCCGGACGTACCGGCTGCGATCTGCTGCCGGCGACGGTTGCCGAGCTGGTCGACCATCCGAATATCGTCGCCATCAAGGAGGCGCGTAGCGAACCTGAGCGCGTTGCCGCGCTGGTTGCGTTGCGTAGCGACACCTTCGCGTTGCTCAGTGGCGACGACGGCAGCGCTGCGCAGTCGATGCTGTCCGGCGCCACGGGGCTGATTTCGGTGGCGTCCAATGTCTTGCCGGCAGCGTACCGGCGCTTGTGCGATCTGGCCTGCGATGGCCAGCGCGAGGCCGCCATTGCCTGGGACGCGCGCCTGAGCGAGTACCACAGTTTCTGCGGTATCGAATCCAATCCCATCCCGGTCAAGGCGCTGCTGCAGCGCGTCGGGATCGGGTACGGCGTACGTTTGCCGTTACTGCCACTTTCTGCGGCGCACCAGCCTGCCGCCGACCGCCTTGCCGCCGACGCGATTGCGTTGGAAGCGCTTTCCAGCCGCGAAATGCTCGCGGCCTGACCCAGGAGATCTATCGATGCGTCATTCCGTTTCCCCCGTCCGCGTGCTTTCGCTCGCGTTGCTGGCGACCGCCACCGTCGCCGCCACGAGTGGCTGCAGCTGGTTTCACAAGGGCGCACGCGGTGACTACGCGCTGGCCCCGGAAGCCCGCCCGCTGGAAGTGCCGCCGGATCTGAACCTGCCCGACACCTCCGGTGCGATGAAGGTGCCGACGCTGGCGTCGACCACCCAGCAGAACACCTCGGCACCGTCGGCGAGCGCCAACAGCGGGTTCACCGTGCCGGGCGAGCGCGATGAAGTGTTTGCCAAGGTCGGCGCGGCATTGGCCGACATTCCGGGCCTGACCATCGCCAGCAAGGCGCAGATGCTCGGTTCCTACGACGTGACTTACGAGGGCTCCAGCTTCCTGGTGCGCGTGGTCAAGACCGATGCCGGCAGCTATGTGTCGGCCGTGGATCCGCGTGGTATGCCGGCAACGGCCGCAGCGCCGTTGGCGGTGATCACTGCGCTCAAGGGCAAGCTGGGCAGCTGAGGTCGTAGCGGCATGTTTGACAGTAAAACGGGCGCTTTGGGCGCCCGTTTTGCGTTTCGGTGCGGTGTCTCAGTGCTGCGTCGTCGACAAGTGCCTCGCCGGGTATCGCGCACCGCGCTGCTTCAGCGCTGCAGCAGCGGCAACTTGTTCGGCTTGCCATCCCATTGGGCGGCATCGGGTAGCGGTTCCTGACGCACGGTGAGAACCGGCCAGGCCTTGGCAAGTTCGGCATTGAGCGCGACGAAGGCTTCCTGGCCGGCTGGGACGTCGTCTTCCGGGTAGATTGCGTTGGCCGGGCATTCCGGTTCGCACAAAGTGCAGTCGATGCACTCGTCCGGGTCGATGACCAGGAAGTTCGGGCCGACGTGGAAGCAATCCACTGGACAGACCTCGACGCAGTCGGTGTATTTGCACTTGATGCAGTTCTCGGTGACAACAAAAGGCATGGCGGAATCCGGCGTTTAGCCCGTCAATTCTAAAGCAGTCCGGTAGTGGGTGTGGGGTTGCTGGACTTCAAGTCTAGTCCGTTCGGTGGCTGCCTTCAGTTTTATCTCAGGCCAATCCTTTTCCCCGGGGAGAGGGGCTTTGTTTGCTTTTCCCTGCGGAGTTTCCGGTCAGACCAACTTGCGCTGCTTGGCCAGTGCGAACAATCCGGCGGCCGCCAGTTGTTCCGAATACAGCTGGGTCTTGACACCTAGATGCGCCAGCGCCAGCGCATAGCGTTTAGTCAGGGCGGGGCTGCCGACCAGGTAGACGGTGGCGTGGTCGCCGCGGTGGTCACGCAGTTCGTGGCCGATCAGCAGGCCCGAGAGGTAGGACGGCAGTGCTTGTGTGGACAGCCGGTCGAACAGGCCGAGCGTGCGGGTGCCGAACAGGTGGTGGCTAAGGCCGCCAGGTTCGGCGCTGCGGTCCACACCCTGCAAGAACGCGCCGCTGTCCAGGTCGGCATGATCGTCCTGCATCAGCTTGCCCAGGATGCTGTGCTGGCGTAGCACGGCGTACAGCTCGCCGGTCATGACGGTGGCGAAACCGGTCAGCTGGCCGTTGGCGATGCGCGCCCATTTGCTGTGCGTGCCGGGCAGGCAGGCAACGTGCTTGCCGTCGCCGAGTGCGGCGATCAGGCCGACCAGTTGGGTTTCTTCGCCACGCATGACATCGGGCACGCCGCCGCGTTCGCCAGTACTTACGCCGGGAACGAACCACAGCGTGCGTTCGGCCAGCAGGTCGTCGTTGCTGCGCAGTGCCTGGGCAAGCGCGGCGGTATCGACCGGGCAGGGCAGATACGGCTGTTCGACCCAGCCGTTGCGGCTGCCGATCATGCCCGAGAGCAGCACAGGGCCTTGCCAGCCGTCGATCAGCTTGCTCAGCACCTCGGCAAAGCGGTTCTGGCAGGCCAGGATGCCGTCGCTGCCGCGGCGTTGCTCACGCACCTTGCCGTGGGCGTCGAGCAGATAGCCACGCAGGCTGCTGGTGCCCCAGTCGATGGCGATCATGCGCTTGCCACCCGGCTCTCGGGCAGGCCGTTGATCGGCAGGTCGCAGATGTACAGGCCGCCGGCTTCGGGGGTGCGGGCCAGCTCTTCGGCGCTGTGGTCCAGGCGCGAGCTGATCACGTGCAGGCGATCCAGCGCGGCGCCACCGAAGGCGCTGCAGGTGGGGTGCTTGACTGGCAGTTGCACGATGCGCTCCACGCTGCCATCGGGGCGATAGCGCACCACGCGCCAGGCACGCCATTGCGCGTTCCAGAGATGACCTTCGCTGTCCACGATGGAGCCGTCCGGCTCGGCATCGTCGCGGTCCAGCGTGGCGAACACGCGGGTGTTGCTGGTCTGCGCGCTATCGGCATCGTAATCGCAGCACAAGATGTGCGGGCGCACCGAATCGCAGTAATACAAGGTGCGGCCGTCGGGGCTGAAGCAGATCGAGTTGGGGATCGACACGCCGGGCAGCGGCAACGCACGCAAACCATGGCGCAGCGAGAACTGATACATCGCCCCGCGGGCGGCCTTGTCGTCGTGCTCGTCCATGGTGCCGAACACGAAGTTGCCATTGCGATCGGCGCGGCCATCGTTGCTGCGCGTGAGCGGGTTGTCGATTTCGACGTCGACGCGTTTTTCGAGCGGCAACTCATCGCCATCGGCATTGTCCGGGTCGGCGATGCACAGCGACTTGGCCAGCGCGATCAGCACGCGGCCGTCGTCCATCAAGCCGATGCAGCCGGGGCGATCGGGCAGCGTCCAGTAGCGCGTATGCGCGCTAGCCGGATGGTGCTGCCACATGCGTTTTTCGCTGATGTCGACCCAGTAAAGCGCTTCGCGCTGCGCGCACCACAGCACGCCTTCGCCATGCGTGCAGCGGCTGTCGACCGCCAGCACGGCGGTGTGTTCGGGCGTGCTCACCATTCGGCGATGCTGCCGTCGGCATGACGCCACACCGGGTTGCGCCAATCCGGCGGATTTTCGTTTGCGCGCTTGAGCATCTTTTCGTCGATCTCCACACCGAGCCCGGGTTTGGGCAGGGCGGCAATGCTGCCATCGACGCAGTGAAAATCTTCTTTGTTGATGACGTAATCGAGCAGGTCGGCGCCTTCGTTGTAGTGAATGCCGATGCTCTGTTCCTGCAGCACCGCGTTGTGCGAAACGAAGTCCACGTGCAGGCACGCGGCGAGCGCGATCGGGCCGAGCGGGCAGTGCGGTGCGAAGCCGACATCGTATGCTTCGGCCATCGCGGCGATCTTGACGCACTCGGTGATGCCGCCGGCATGCGACAGATCCGGCTGCACCATCCCGAGACCGCCGGCGCACAGCACGTTCTTGAATTCGAAGCGCGAAAACATGCGCTCGCCGGCGGCCAGCGGAATCGAGGTGCTCGCGGCCAGACGCGGGTAATACTCGGCCTGTTCGGCCAGCACCGGTTCTTCGACGAACAGCGGTTTGAACGGCTCCAGTTCGCGCAGCAGCGCCTTGGCCATCGGCGCGCCGACGCGGCCGTGGAAGTCGATGCCGAAGTCGATGGTGCTGCCGAAGGTCTCGCGGATTTCGGCGACCTTGACCACTGCGGCATCGACGGCCCGCGCACTGTCGATCAGCTTCATTTCCTCGGTGCCGTTGAACTTAAACGTATCAAAGCCCAGCGCGCGGTAATCGGCGATTTGCTGGATGATCGCGCCGGGGCGGTCGCCGCCGACCCAGCGATACGTCTTCATCCGGTCGCGCACCAGGCCGCCCAGCAACGCGTACACCGGCACCCCCAGCGCCTTGCCCTTGATGTCCCACAAGGCCTGGTCGATACCGGCAATAGCGCTCATCAAAATAGCGCCACCGCGGTAGAAACCGGCGCGGTACATGGTCTGCCACAGGTCGTTGATGCGCGCCGGATCCTTGCCGACGAGGTAACTGGCCAGTTCGTGTACGGCGGCCTCCACGGAACGTGCGCGGCCTTCGATGACCGGCTCTCCCCAGCCGGTGATGCCCTCGTCGGTCTCGACCTTGAGGAACAGCCAGCGCGGTGCAGCGTGGAAAGTGCTGAGGCGGGTGATCTTCATCCTTGCAGTTCCTGGTAGGCCTGCACGAAGGCGCGTGCATGCGTTCGTGTCGTTTCGAGTGATTGCGCGGGTTTATACAGTTCGCCACCGATGCCGGCGCCATCAGCGCCCTGCGCGCTGAAGCCGGCCAGGCTCTGCAGGCTGACGCCGCCGACCACATAGACTGGAATGTGCTTGGGCAGCACCGAACGCAGCGCGCGCACATGCGCTGCGCCGTACGTGGCTGCGGGGAACAACTTCAAGATCGTCGCGCCGGCATCGATGGCGTCGAACGCCTCGCTGGCGGTCGCAAAGCCGGCCACCACGGTGAGCCCGCGCGCGACTGCATGGCGGATCAGCGAGGGGCGCGTATTCGGGGTGACGATGAAGCGCGCGCCGATCTCTGCCAGGGTGTCGACGTCTTCGTTACGCAGCACGGTGCCGGCGCCGATCCAGGCGCGCTCGCCATAGGTCTGCTGGGCAAGGGCAATGCTCTGGGCCCAGCGCAGCGAGTTGAGCGGAATCTCGATCGCGTCGAAGCCGGCGTCGATCAGCGCACCGACATGGTCGAGCGTTTCTTCCGGCGTGATGCCACGCAGGATGGCGATCAGCGGCAGGGCGAACGGGCTGGCGGTGGTCTCTGAGGTCATGGTGTCATTGGCGATGGAGCGGGAAAGCGGCCGCTGGCGACCGACTGGTCGGCAACATCGGGAGAGCTGTGGGGCTCATGCTGCGGCGTCCGATAGCCTCGCGCGAGGGAGATATGCGCGGCAAATGAAATTTTCGGAATATTCTATTCCTCCGACGAATACACGGCTTCGAGGGCGCTCCATGGCACATTCCGGTACCCCCTGGTTCAACGCAGCCCGGCTCAAGACGCGCCAGCTGTTGCTACTGCTGCATTTGCACGAGCAGCGCTCGGTATTGCGTGCGGCCGAGGCCGCCAGCATGACCCAGCCGGCAGCCTCCAAGCTGCTGGCGGAAATGGAAGACATGCTGGGGGTGAAGTTATTCGAGCGACACGCCCGTGGCGTCGAGCCAACTTGGTATGGTCAAGTGCTGATCCGTCGTGCCCGTGCAGCGATGTCGGAGATCGGCCGGGCGCAGGAAGAAATCGCAGCGCTGCGCGCGGGCCGCATGGGCCAGGCCTCGATCGGGACCGTGCTCAATCCGGGCACTAACCTGGTGCCGCAGTCGATCGCCGAGGTCAAACGCGAGTTTCCGGACATCCTGGTGCGGGTGGAGATGGACTACAGCCGTACGCTGGTTGCCAAGTTACTGGATGGCCAGCTGGATATCGTGATCGGCCGCATCCTGGGGCCGGAAGGCGTGGGCGAGTTGGAATTCGAGCCGTTGGCCGACGAGCCGCATTCGGTGATTGCGCGCGCCGGTCACCCGCTGGCTAGCCGGGCCGGTCTGCAGCATGCGGATCTGGTGCGACATGGCTGGATCCTGCCGCCGGCCGACAGCATGCTGCGCGCGCGGCTGGATTCGATGTTCTTGGAGCACGGCGTGCAGACGCCGACCAATGCGATCGAGACCTCGTCCTTGCCAGTCACCTCGACGCTGTTACGCGGCACCGACATGCTCACCGCTTTGCCGGTGGAATCGGTGACGCCGCTGATCCAGGCCAAGCTGCTGACCGTGTTGCCGATCGAATTGGGTGTGCGGATGGAGTCGTTCGGTATCATTCGTCGGCGCAATTACATTTTGCCGCCTGGGGCCGAGCGCATTTTGCAGGCGCTGCGCACTACCGCGCGGCGCTTGTATCCCGGTTTGCGGGCGCCGGAGTCGTCGGTCTAGCCGGTCCTGAAAATCAGCTTCGTCGGGGGACGACGGCAACCGGTGCTGCTGTTTGCACCGTGGGCCGCACCATGATCGGTCGGAGCCAGACTAACAGGAATGCGATCCAGCGCAGGGTGTCGCCGACAGTCACATTATGGCGCGCAACACATCGTCCTGGCCGTTAAGACGGCAGGGGGTGCCATCGTGTACTTGCCGCCGGAATCAGCGCGGTTTGACCTGTCGATATTGCCGGCGATCGCCGTAGGCCTGGCCCTTGGTCTCGACGTTGGCGTATAGCCGGCCGTTGCACAGGGTCACGTCGGCAGCGTTGTAGGCGCGCAACAACTCCGCACGCAACTGGTTGTCTTCGATTTGCTGGCGATAGTGGGCCAGCAACCATCCGCCGCCGCCCAGCAACACCAGCAGACTTCCGACCACGACCGCCGCGCCTTTCCACAGCAGCAGGCGCTGCGCCCGCTCGATGCGTTTGAGTTGATCGGACAGGGACTGCGCACCGCCCCCGATCAAGCTACCGGCGTGCTGCAGCCGCTTCTCGAAACCGGCGACCGACTGGTCCATCCCCTGCTGGACATCTCTCACCAACGTGTCGGGCACACGCTGCAAGGTCTGCTCGGCCGAACGGGTCATCACCCCGGGCAACGACTGCGCCACCTGCTCCAGCTGCTGCGCAAGCTGGCGTTGCCGCTGCTCCATTTCATTGCAGCGGCGCTCGAACTGCTCCATGAGCGCGGCGGTCTTGCTGACCAACGTCAGCGGGTCTTTTGCATTCATTGTGCATCTTCCTTTGCTGCTGACGACCTTTACATGCTGCGCCCACCGATGCGCATCGTTTCTTGCTGTTGTTGCTGTTGTTGCTGTTGTTGCTGCGCCTGCATCGCCTGCTGCGCTGCCTGCTGTTCCTGCTGGTTCACCGTGTCGATGGCCTCGGCGCGCAACGCACGGCCGGGTGGTTCATCGGCCAGGATCTGCGTCATCTGACGGAATTGATCGCGCTCGCCGCTCTGTGCGGCGGCCAGCATGCGGTCCAGGAATGCGTCCGGGTCCTCATGCAAGGAGGGCAGCTTGCCGGCCGCTGCCCGCGCCTCCTGCTGCGCATCGGCCTTCATCGGCACCTGCCACTGCTGCGGCGCATGGCTGCGCTCGCGCGCGTGCTGGAGTTGCTGCATCTGCTGCTGCCAGCTTGGCGCGTCGGCAGCACCATTGTGCAGCGCGAACGCCGGCACCGAGGAATCGGTACGTTCCTGCGGCACGGCCACCGGGCGCAAGGGGAACTGCGCACGCAAGCCGGTATCCAGATCCTGGGCACCGGTGCGGTTGAGGCTGGTCGCGGTACCCGCCAGGTCCTTCACGTGCACGCGGCTGCCCAGGGTGGCCGCGATGGCGGTGGTGTAGAAAGTCTGGTGCTGCTCGGAACGGTGGATGACGTTCATTTCCGGCGCGGTGGACACCGCGCGCGGTTTCAGGAACGGGGTGTCACTGAGGGTGTTGACGTAATCGGTGAGCAGGTTGCCGTTGCGCACGGACAGGCCATCGAGCCGGTAGGAACCGCCGATGTCCGAATGCGCGCCCGGATTGACCAGATTGAGCAGGCGCCCATCCTGGGTGCGGCCTGGATCGATGATGTCCTTGGCCGGGAAGAGATCGCGGCGCTCGTCGCGGGCGGTGAGTTGCAGGCCCGACACCACCGACGGCGGCAGGCGCGTGTCGCGCAGGTTCATGTCGCCGGTGGCCACCGGGTCGAGCAGGCCCACCACCTGCGCGGTGCGGCCGGGCGGCACCAGCGGCGGGTGGGTTGGGGTGAGTTTTAGGATTTCGCCGTGAGGCCCTCTTTCGATGTTCATGTCCTTGGGATTCTGGATGCCGCGCTCGTGGACCATGCGGGTAAACATGGCCGCAGTGACCGCACCACGGCTGAAGCCGGTGGAGACAATGCTGATCTGGGCTTGTGGATCTTGGTCGCGCCATTGCTTGGCTTGATTGATGAACTTGAAGTACATCTCTTCCATCCGTGGTCCATAGCTATAGCCCACGGCACCGTCTAGGTTGCGGGTGAAGCCGTCATTCTGGGTGCCTACGCCGGGGAGATAGTGACCATTGACATTCTGGAAACCGGCGAAGTTGGCTGCCTGTACTTGATCGTACATGACGCCGATATTGGTAATGTGCTCTGGGTCCTTATACTTGTCATTGCCGGTGCCATCGAAGCAGGCCACGAATAAACGGGTGTGCGGATTCTGCTGGCTGACCAGCAGCGGTGCCTGGAACTGCGCCAACGTTTGACGGCTACGTTCGTAGTCTGCCAAATCCCGCGCAGTTGCCGGATAGGTTGCCACGCCATCGGCCCAGGTCTTTGCAGTATCACGATCACTACCCACTGTATGCTCCCTGGCGATGACGCCATCAATAGGTTTTGGTGTAGGCGAGAATCAGGTCGTTGCGGAAGTCGCTGTTTGGGTTGTCGGGCTTCTGCAGCACAGTCGTCTGCACCATCGCCTTCATATATACATTGATGGTGCGGTCGTTCACTTCCAGGATGATATCTGGAGAGATATCGGCCTTCAGGATCGGCGGAAGTTGCTCCTGCGGCACATGATGCAGCACCACCTTGTCCTTGAAGATGGCATTCAGATCCACCAGAGCATGGTGCGACTGGCCGTCCTTGGAGCGCCACGTCACTTCCGCTGGGGGCGGGAAGTTCGGGAAATTGCGGATTCCAATCGTGCCCGCGTGCATATTGCCGGGGTAGATATCTCCGAGGGACGCTGAGGAAATCTGTTTGACATCGGCAGGATAATTGGCCTCGTACCTGCCGTTGTAAAGCACCTTGCAGCCGTAGGTGTCATAGCAGCCCGCCCCGAACGCATGGTTGCTAAACGGAATCGGCTTTCGGGTATCGATATGCACGATGTTATGCGCATCGACCGGGATATTCTCAATCAGATGGGTGGCGGATGGATCGTTGGCAGGTGCGTTCATGCGTGAACATCCAGTCAGAGGGTAGGCGAAGACGGCGCACAGCAGCAAGGGGAGCGTTGCACGGTGCTGCGGGATGCAATGAGGTCGCACAGCCATGGGGCCACCTTTGGAAAGGGGAGGAAAGCCTACTATAGTCCACTACCTGCAATGTGCTCACGGCATTGCCCGCGTCGTCCTGTGACCTGCCCGGTGTGATGTGGGAGTTTTTCTACCTCTCTTCCATTCGTGGCCCATAGCTGTAGCTTACTGCACCATCGAGGCTACGGTTAGTCCTACTGTGTCATAAATAGGTTATCCTGCAGGCAGTCTCTCCCACGGCGGGATCGTGATGGCCGCAGTCAGCAACAAAGCGCGTTTCTCCGCTTATCTCGAGAACTCTCCGCTGCGCTCGGTCATGCTGACCGCACTGCGGGCCTGCGAGGCGATTGCAGTGCGTTGATGCTGCCTTTGGAGCGCAAGAGTGTTGAGCCCCTGGCTGCTCATCTGGATCCGCTTCGAACCAGGGCTCGCCATCAAGCCTTGCACCACTTCGTGGCCAAATCAGAGTGGTCCGATGCGGCCATGTTGGAGCGGGTTCGTCAGTACGTTTCGTCGCTGCTGGATTTGAAAGACGAGGTGTACTGGATCGTGGACGACACGGGTTTTCGCAAGAAGGGCAGGCATTCGGTCGGTGTGGCCCGACAGGACTGCGGCGAGATCGGCAAGCAGGACAATTGCCAGGTGGCCGTGAGCGTATCGTTGGCGACGCCGGCAGCGAGCATTCCGATCGCTTTCAGGCTGTATCTGCCTGAAGACTGGGCCAGCGATGCAGCACGCCGGGGAAAAGCGGGAATTCCCCACGAGATTGAGTTCGCGACCAAACCGCAGATCGCACTGGCGCAGATGAAAGCAGCCCATGCCACGGGAGTGGCGCGCGGCACGGTGTTGGCCGATGCAGCCTATGGCAGCAATACGGCCTGGCGTGACGCGCTGGCTTGCCTGGAACTGAACTATGCGGTGGGAATCGTGTCGAGCGTGAAAGTCTGGCCGCCCGGACAAAGGCCCGAATCGCCGGCGGCGTGGAAAGGCCAAGGCCGACCTCCGGTTCGCCATCGTCGTACAGCCGACCATCAGCCACAGTCGGTGCAAGCGCTGGCGCTGTCGTTACCCTCCCGCGCCTTCAGGACAGTCGCGTGGCGGGAAGGCGGCAACGCACCGTTGTCGGGACGTTTCGCCGCCGTACGCGTACGTGCAGCACAAGGTGATCGCTTGCGTCAGGAGGAATGGCTGTTGATCGAATGGCCCAAAGGCCAAGACAGGCCGACCCGATACTTTCTGTCCAACCTGCCGGTAAACACGCCGCGCAAGGATCTGGTAAGGACGGTCAAGGCGCGCTGGCGGATTGAACGCGATTATCAGGATCTGAAACAGGAATTTGGCCTGGATCACTACCAAGGCCGTGGCTGGCGGGGCTTCCATCATCACGCGAGGTTATGCATCGCTGCCTATGGGTACCTGGTTGCTGAACGCTTGCGCGGGGCGCATCAAAAAAACCCTCGGAATGCGCGGAATCTCCCTTACCCGAGAATTACCGACCGCTCGGCAAGGCAATCGCGCGCCCAGCGCCACGCGAGCGACTCGATCGCGACGCTGCGCTGGACAATCGCCATGGACATCGCAGCGGCACTACTTGACGGGATGCCTCCGCATCTGCGGATTTAATGACACAGTAGGATTATGGAAGCTCTGAACAACGCACCGGACCTCTAAAATTCCAGCCTGCTGCGTGCCAATAGCGCACAAATTTGACGCATACGATGCGATTTCTACGGTTATCTGGCGACTTTGGCTGCCGCCAGACAGCATTATCCCCTGGCCGGTAGCAACTGCCGGCGTACAATCCACAGATTGGTGGGCGCAGCGATGAGAGTCGCATCGACGATTATGCCGGAACGCAGGCTCTGACCCTTGCGCACCAGATGCGCGTTGACGGCCTCCAGCATCCGCGCAGCAAGGCCATGGGTTTCCAGCAAGCGGCGAAAGTTGAGAATCGTGGTCTCGTCGGGAACGTTGTCCAAACCGCCGAGCCGGGCAAAACGGCTCAACGCCGGCCCTTGGCGTGCGTCGCTCTGTCGTAGTGCAATGCCGTAACGCTTGGCCAGCAGCACCAGCTTCTTGCGAGCCACTTCAAGCAAACGGCTGTCGGTCGAATACGCGATCGCCTTTTCCTGCACCTTGGTATCCACGATCACGTGCGACACCTCACGCGCATCTACCGCTTTCATTGATCGTGTGCGCGAGTAGCTCTTCCATGCCGGCCTCACCCAAGCGCTGCCGCCAGCGTGTCAGCGAGCTCGGATCGCACGTCAAACGCGTCTGGAAAACGATCTTACCGGTGAAGAACTGCCAGTACGAATTTTCCAGCCACCGTTCGCAGACCGCTTCATCGGAAAGGTCGTAAGCGTGTTTGAGATACAACAAACCGGCGATCAAACGCACCGGCAGTGCGGGACGACCGCCAGCGGCCGCAGTGGCCGCAGTGGCCGGAAAATGTCGTGAAAGCGCCTGTTCCAATGCGGCCCACGGCATCCGTTGGCTCAATTGCGCCAACGGATGCTGCAGATCGATCTGGTTCTCCAGCCGTGAACGAAACAACGCGTCGGCAGGTACGTGCTCAGTAGCAGGACGGCGTGTACGCATGGGCAGAAATTGCCAGAAACCAGACCTCAGCGTAGCGAAAACTGGTCGTTCTGGCACGCCTGTGCGGCCTATAAAACGTTGTGGTGATTGGGTAGTGGGGGTTTTTCAGGGGCGACTGGCTAGTGCTGCGCATGAACTGGTAAGTGGGGGCAATCACGCAGCAAGTGTGGGCGGGCTTGCAGAGTTGAGCCCGCCATGGCGAATCCGGCGGTCTGGCTCCGCGATGTCAGACAGGCCGGGTTTCTTGGTGTTGCTATTTTTATATTGAATACCTTTCCAGGAATATTTCATTGGTATGGCCTGACAAGCGCACCCTATGCTGCCTCCGCAGCCGTACGGTAAACCCGATCACGATTACCACGCATCCACCAGCCCCGGCCCTTGTCGCGGCCGGATGTCGGGCCAGCACAACGACGGGCAGGGCGTTCGCGCACCGGCCTGCGAAAACTAGCGGTACATGCGTCCTGGGAGGGAACACCATGTCAGTGCACCATCGCCACATGCCGGCAGGCCGGATTGTGGGTCAACGTTCGATCCGTGATTTCCGCCGCTCCGTGATGGCCATCAGTGTGGCCACGCTGTTGAGCGCGCAGGCGTATGCGCAGGACGCGACCATCACTGCCGCTCCGGCTCAGGACCCGACTACCCAACAGCTCGACACCGTGCAGGTCACCGGCACGCGCAGCAGCGTCACCAAAGCGCAGCTGGTCAAGCAGAACGCCGAGCAGATCGTCGATTCGATCGTTGCCGAAGACATCGGCAAGCTGCCCGACAACAACGTGGCCGAGGCGCTGCAGCGCATCTCCGGTATCCAGATCACGCGCAACTACGGCGAAGGCAGCTCGATCGCGATCCGCGGCCTGACCCAGGTGCGTACCGAACTCAATGGCCGCGACATCTTCACCGCCAACGACGGCCGTGGCCTGAGCTTCGAAGACGTCTCTGCCGAATTGCTTGGCGGCGTCAACGTCTACAAGAATCCCTCGGCCGACATGATCGAAGGTGGCCTGGGCGGCACTGTGGATCTGCGTACGCGTCTGCCGTTCGACTATGACGGCCGCAAGATCGCCGGCAGCGTCCAGTACAACTATTACGATCTGGCCGACGACGGCAAGCCGGCGTTCTCGGGCATGTACAGCGACCGCTGGCAGACCGGCATCGGCGAGATTGGCGTGCTGGTGAATTATTCGCAGCAGACCAGCCCGTTCCGTCAGGACACCATCTCGATCGAGCCGTGGTACACCCAGACCGATCTGCCGGGCTATGAAGGCCAGGAAGTTTCGGTGCCGCATGGTGCCGGTATCAACACCACCGTCGGTGAGCGCGAGCGCAAGACCGGTGCATTTGCGATGCAATGGCGCCCGAACGATGCGGTCGAGGTCTACACGCAGGTGCTGCGTTCGGAATACGACTTCAGCTGGCAGGATTATTCGTTCTTCGCACTGACGCAGCAAAATCCCATAGAAGGGTTGCCCGGTATCCAGGTCAATGACCGCAACGAGTTCGTCAACGGCGCGTTCCAGAACGTGCCGACCGAATCCAACACCAGCCTGACCGAGCGGCATTCGGTGACCACCGATTACTCGCTGGGCGCTAAATGGCGGGTCAACGACACATTGAATGTCAGCATCGACTTCCAGTACGTCGATGCCACCACTACCGGTACGCGCTACATCCTGGCCACCGGGCAAGACACCAGCCCGCAGTTCAACGTCGATTTCCGTGGCGACCTGCCGCGTTTGTCGGTGACCGATGCCAGTGGCGCGGAAGGCTATCTGGCCGACGTCAATAACTACGACGGCTGGCGTTACCACCTGGACAACAAGGACGACAACAAGGGCACCGAGTTCGCTTGGCGCGCCGATATGGAGCTGGCGTTCGATAGCGATTTTGCACGCAGCTTCAAGGCAGGTGTGCGTTATACCGACCGTGATGCCGAGACCAAGGGCAATATTTACCGCTTTATGTGCATCAACAATTGCGACGGCGCGCCGTTCCCGCAATACCCGACGGTAGGCGTGGTGACCAATCCGATCACCGACTTCTTCCGTGGTCAGAGCCACACGTTCGGTCCGACCCTGACCGCAGCCAATTCCGCAGTGGCCAACTATGCGCAGACCCTGGCCACTTTCGGTGCCAGCCCGCTGGAATTTGCGCCCAACAACATCAATACGCAAACCGAGCAGACCTATGCAGCTTATGGCGTGCTGCGCTTTGGCGTGGACAGCGACGCGATTCCGTTCGACGGCAATATCGGCGTGCGCGTGGTGCGCACCGAGGTCGGGTCGCAGGGTGTTCGCACGGGTACAGCGGGCGAGGGCGGCGGGCTCATTCCGGTGGCTGCACAGCAGACCTATACCGATGTGCTGCCGAGCTTGAACCTGCGTTGGATGCTGAGCGACCAGTTGCAGTGGCGTTTTGCGGCCTCGCGCGGCATTTCGCGTCCGACGTTTGATCGATTGAACCCCAATCTGAGTTTGAGTACTGGCACAAGCAGTTCTGGTGCTTCGACCCGCACTGGTACGGCCGGTAATCCAGAGCTTGAGCCGGTCAAGGCTGATCAGTTCGACACCGCGTTGGAGTGGTACTTCGGCCAGGGCTCGATGATGTACGGCACTGTGTTCTACAAAAAAGTCGAAGGCTTCATCGCCAATGCAGTCTTCAATGAGCTATACCTTGACGAAAATGGTCAGCCCGTTCCTTGGCAGATCACCCGCCCGGTCAACGGCGATACCGGCAGGATCCGCGGTGCGGAACTGGGCTACACGCAGTTCTTCGACTTTCTGCCTGGGTGGCTGAGCGGCTTCGGCCTGCAGACCAACTACACCTATGTCGATAGCGAGGCGCCGAGCCCCACCGCCACCGATACCAATGGGCAAGCGTTGACAGTACCGCTGGAAGGGCTGTCCAAGAACAGCTACAACGCGATCCTCAGCTACGAAACTTCGCGCTTCCAGGGCCGCGTGGCCTATAACTGGCGCAGCGACTGGCTGGTGACCACCGCAGGCAACGGCACCGGCAATCTGCCGGTCTACAACAAGGGCTTCGGCCAGCTGGATGCCTCGTTGCGTTTCAACATCAATGCTGTCTGGTCGATCTCGCTCGATGGCGTGAATCTGCTCGATACCCGGCGCGAGAGCTACCTGGGCAGCGAGTCGCGTTACCGCGACTTCGTTATCAACGATCGTCGGTATGGCCTGACGTTGCGGGCCAGCCTGTAGAACGCGCCGTAGCAAGTGCGTGTCCGGTCCGGCGATATGCGCCGTTGCATCACTGCGCGCCGAGTGGCCGCACCGACCTTCGAGATCACTGCATGACCGCTTCTTTCGTTCGCCGCAGTTGCCTGTTGGGCCTGATGCTGGCCAGCCCCGGCGCCTGGGCGCTGCCGACGCTGCCGCTGCTGTTTGCCGATGGCGCGGTGGTGCAGCGCGACCAGCCGATGCCGGTATGGGGCTGGGCGGCGCCCAATGCTGCAATCACGGTCGGCTTCGACGGCAAGCGTGCTACCGCCAAGGCCGATGCAACAGGACAGTGGAAAGTCGGTTTGCCCGCCCACAACGCAGGCGGACCGTACGAGCTGAGCGTGCAGGGCGATGGCGGCCAGTTGCAGGTGCGCGATGTGCTGGTCGGCGATGTCTGGCTGGCCAGCGGGCAATCGAATATGGAATTCGCACTTGCGCAGGCTAGCGGCGGCCCGCAAGCGGTGGCGGCCGCCAACGACACGCAATTGCGGCATTTCAAGGTGCCCAAGTCGTGGTCGGTGCAGCCGCAGGCACGTCTGACCGGTGGCGACTGGAAGGCTGCGACGCCAGAGAACGCTGGTGAATTCACCGCAGTCGGTTACTTCTTCGCCAAGGAGCTGCGCGCCAGCACCGGCGTGCCGATCGGCATCGTCAACAGCACCTGGGGCGGTAGTTCCATCGAGGCGTGGATGGATGCGGCCTCGCAGGGCTTGACTGCCGATCAGAACCAGGGCGCGATCGAGGCGAGTAAGCAGCGCGATGCCGCCGCGCAGGCTGCCACCGACAAGCGCATCGCGCGCTGGTCCAAGGTGGAAGGCGATACCCCGCAATGGCGCGCAGCGGATTTCGACGACAGCGACTGGGACAGCATCCCGGTCACCCAGCAATGGGAATCCAGCGGTTATAAAGGCATGGACGGCATTGCCTGGTACCGCACCACAGTCAGCTTGAGTGAAGCCGAGGCCAGGGCCGGCATTGCGCTGGGCGTTGGCCAGATCGACGAATCGGACATCACTTACGTCAACGGCACCCAGGTCGGCGAGACCGTCAAGCAGTGGAACCTGCCGCGCGTCTACACCGTGCCTGCCTCGGCATTGCATGCCGGTGTGAATCACATCGCAGTGCGCGTGGAAGACCTCAGTGGCGGCGGCGGCATGCATGGCCCGGACGAGCAGCGCTTCGTACGGTCCAAGGCTGGCGCCAAGCGTGCATTGGGCGGCTGGAAATTCCGCCCGGCCGCGGTGCGCGTATCATTTGCCGACAACAAGAATCAGCTGCCCACGCTGCTGTACAACCAGATGATTCGCCCGCTGCAGCCGTTCCCGGTCAAGGGCGTGATCTGGTACCAGGGCGAAACCAATGCCAGCGATACCGGTGCGGTGAAATACCGCGAACAGTTCGCTGCGATGATCCAGCAATGGCGCGGCGAACGCGGCGCAAAGACGCTGCCGTTTCTGTGGGTGCAGCTGGCCAACTTCAAAGCCGGCGGCGACAAGGGCGACTTCAGCCCGTGGGCGCTGTTGCGTGAGTCGCAGTCCAAGACGCTGGCGCTGCCGGCAACCGGGCAGGCGGTGATCATCGATATCGGCAACCCCACCGATATCCATCCCACCAACAAGCGCGATGTCGGCCATCGCTTGGCGCTGGCAGCGCGGCATGTCGCCTATGGCGAAACTCTGGTGTACAGCGCGCCGGTGTTCAAGCGCGCAAGCTTCGCCGATGGTCAGGCAGTGCTGAGCTTGGATCTGCAAGCCAGCGCGTTGCAGGTGCGTGGCGGCGGTGCGGCGCAGGGCTTGCGCATTGCTGGCGCCGACCAGCACTTTTATCCGGCCACCGCGCAGATCGACGGCGACCGGGTGATCGTGCGTAGCGATGCGGTGCGTGCACCGGTGGCAGTGCGTTACGGCTGGAGCGAAAACCCGGACGATGCCAATCTGGTCAATCGCCAGAACCTTCCTGTTTCCCCCTTCCGCACCGATACCTGGTGACACGGAGCCTTATGTCCATGCATACCCCCGTTGTGCGTGTGACTTGCCACTCCGGCGCGCGTAGGTGTCTGCGTCCGCTGCTGCCGACTGCGTTGACGCTTGCCTTGGCCGCGTGTCAGTCCGGCGAGCAGCACGACACATCCCAATCGGCCGCCGTCGCACCGGCTGCCAACACTGCAGCAACGCGCCCGGCGACCGTACACGCGCCGGCCGCGCAGACGCCGATGCCGCAGTTCGTCAGCACCGACGGCAAACACGCGTTGATGGTCGATGGCGCGCCGTTCCTGATTCTGGGCGCTCAGGTCAATAACTCCAGCAATTACCCTGGCGTCATGGATAAAGTGTGGCCGGCGATCCAGGTGCTCGGCCCCAACACCGTGCAGGTGCCGATCGCCTGGGAACAGGTCGAGCCGGAAGAAGGCAAGTTCGATTTCTCCTTCGTCGATACGCTGCTCGCGCAGGCGCGCGAGCACAAGGTGCGGCTGGTGCTGCTGTGGTTTGCGACCTGGAAGAACAACGGCCCGGCGTATGCGCCGCATTGGGTCAAGACCGACAACCAGCGCTTCCCGCGGGTGGTGACGCGCGAAGGCAAGGCGATCGGGTCGCTGTCGCCGCATGCGCAGGCCACGCTGGATGCCGATCGCAAGGCGTTCGTGGCCTTCATGCAGCATCTGAAGAAAGTCGATCCGCAGCACACCGTGATCATGATCCAGCCGGAGAACGAGGCGGGCACCTACGGCAGCGTGCGCGACTTCTCGCCGATGGCGCAGAAACTGTTCGACGGCCCGGTGCCGGATGAACTGCTCACGCGTTTGAACAAGCGACCGGGCAGCTGGGCGCAGGTGTTCGGTGCCGACGCGGACGAGATCTTCCATGCATGGTCGATCGGCCGTTACATCGACCAGGTCGCCGCAGCCGGCAAGGCCGAGTATCCGTTGCCGATGTACGTCAACGCTGCATTGCGCGGCCCGTTCAATCCCGGCCAACCCGGTCAGTACGCCAGCGGTGGCCCCACCGACAACGTGCTCGATGTGTGGAAGGCCGCCGGCCCGCATATCGATCTGCTGGCACCGGACATCTACATGCCCGAGTACCGCATGTACACCACGGTGCTGGAGCGTTATGCGCGTGCGGACAATGCCTTGTTCGTTGCCGAAACCGGCAATCGGCCGGAATACGCGCGTTATCTGTTCCCCACGCTGGGCCATGACGGCATCGGCTGGTCGGCGTTCGGCATGGATTACACCCGCTATTCCAACTATCCATTGGGCGCCAAGCACGTCAACGAACAAACCCTGGCGCCGTTCGCGCTGGGCTTTGAGTTGGTCAAGCACGGCATGCGTCCGTTCGCCAAGGCGGCTTGGGAGGGCAAGCTGCACGGCACTGCCGAAGAACCCGGCCAGGCAGTGCAGGAGCTGCAACTCAACGAGCGTTGGAGCGCCACGATCACCTATGGCGTGCCGCAGTTCTGGTTCCATGGCAAGCCGCCGGGCAACCCCGAGCCGATCGGCGCAGCCTTGATCGCCGAGCTGGGCGCGGACGAATTTCTGGTCACCGGTTACCACGTGCGCGTGAACTTGCACCCGGCCAGCGAAGCGACCGCCAACATGCTCTACGACCGCGTCGAAGAAGGCGTCTACGAAGGCACCGACTGGAAATTCGAGCGCAACTGGAACGGCGACCAGACCGACTATGGCGTCAATTTTTCCAGCGCGCCGCAATTACTCAAGATCAAGCTGGCGACCTACAAATAAGCGTGTCGACCAGCGCTGCTGCGCAGCCTGACATCTGCGCAGCGCGCTTTCCGCCACGTTGCATACATCGAACTCATGCGCCCCGCCCCCGCGGCAGCGTTTCGCAAATCCAAGGGAGTGAACATGCAAACCACCATCCGTTCGGCCGGCCCCGCGCCTGCACATCGGCGCACACCGCTGGCCCATTGTCTGGCTTTGTCGCTGGCCTTATTGGCCAATGCTGCGCATGCGCAGGAGCTACGCAAGGCCGCTGATGGCGTCACCGTGGTGCCGAGCGCCAAGGGCGCCGCACCGGTGCGCCTGCAAGTGGTCGATGCCGGCATCATCCGGGTCAGTGCCGACCCGGACGGCGACTTCGCGCGCAGCCCCAGCCTGATGCGTGTGCCGGTGCAGGGCGATGCGGCCTTCCAGCTGGCCGAGCAGAGCGACAGCGTGCAGCTGAAGACCGGCAAGATCACCGCCACCGTCTCCACCGTCGATGGCCATGTCAGCTTCGCCGATGCCACTGGCAAGCCGGTGTTGTCGGAGGTGGCTGGCGGGCGCAGCTTTGCCCCGCTAAAGGTCGAGGGCAAGCAGTATCTGAGCGTGCGTCAGCGCTTTCAGTCGCCCGATGACGAAGCGTTGTACGGCTTCGGCCAGCATCAGCAGGGCTGGATGAATCAGAAGGGCCGCAACATCGAGTTGCAGCAGAACAATCTCGACATGGCAGTGCCGTATCTGGTGTCCAGCCGCAAGTACGGTCTGCTGTGGGACAACAATTCGATCAGCCGCCTGGGCGACCCGCGCGGCCTGCAGCCGCTGCCCAAGACGCTCAAGCTCTACGACGCCAAAGGCAAGGCCGGTGCGTTGACCGCGCGCTATGCGATCAACGGCAAGCAGGTTCTCGAACGTCGCGAGAGCGAGGTGAACTATCAGTACCTCAGCGACCTGACCACGTTCCCCAACAAGGCGATCACCAAGGACAAGAACAGCCGCATGCAGGTCACCTGGGAGGGCCAGATCGAAGCGCTCACCAGTGGCGAGCACACCTTCTCGCTGTATTCGAGCGAGTACGCCAAGGTGTACGTCGATGGCAAGCTGGTCATCGATCGCTGGCGCCAGAACTGGAATCCGTGGAATCATGAGTTCAAGCTCGATCTGGAGCCAGGCAAGCGCCACACCGTCAAGGTCGAGTGGGACCTGATCGACCCCAGCTACATCGCGCTGCTGCATCGCGACCCGCTGCCGGCCGCCGAAGCCCGCGATCTGTCGCTGTGGTCCGAAGCCGGGCAGATGATCGACTACTATTTCGTCTTGGCCGATTCGTACGACCGGGCGGTTGCCGGCTATCGCGAACTCACCGGCAAGTCGGTAATGCTGCCCAAATGGGCGTATGGCTTCTGGCAGAGCCGCGAGCGTTACAAAAGCCAGGACGAGCTGGTCGGCGCCGTGGCCGAATACCGCAAGCGCAAGCTGTCGCTGGACAATATCGTGCTGGATTGGTCGTACTGGCCGGAAAACGCCTGGGGTTCGCATGATTTCGATCCGCAGCACTTCCCGGATCCGGACAGCATGGTCAAGGCCGTGCACGACATGCACGCGCAGATCATGATTTCGATCTGGCCAAAGTTCTATCCCACCACTGCCAACTACAAGGAACTGGACGCTGCCGGTTTTATCTTCAAGCGCAACGTGGCAGTGGGTGAGCTGGACTGGATCGGCAAGGGCTACAAGAACGCGTTCTACGATCCGTATTCGGAAAAAGCGCAGGCGATCTACTGGCGCCAGATCAACGAAAAGCTCAACAGCAAGGGCTTCGATGCGTGGTGGATGGATGCCGACGAGCCGGATGTGCATTCCAACCTGGACATCGGCGAGCGCAAGGCACGTACCACGCCCAACGCGCTGGGTTCGTCCACCGAATACTTCAACTCCTACCCGTTGCCGCACACGCATGGCGTGTACGTGGGCGACCGTGCGGCCGACGACAAACGCGTGTTCATCCTCTCGCGCAAGGGCTATGCCGGTACCCAGCGCAATGCGGTGGCGGTGTGGAGCGGCGATATCGTCTCGCGCTGGGACGACATGCGCGACCAGATCTCCGGTGGCGTGAACATGGCATTGTCCGGCCTGCCCAACTGGACGTTCGACATCGGCGGTTTTGCGGTGGAGAAGCGCTACGAGAACCAGGACCCGGCGCATCTGCCGGAATGGCGTGAGCTCAACACGCGTTGGTTCCAGTTCGGCGCCTTCGTGCCCATCTTCCGATCGCATGGCCAGTTCCCGTACCGCGAGATCTGGAACATCGCCCCGGAAGGGACGCCGTTCTACGACAGCATGGTCTATTACAACCGTCTGCGTTATGCGCTGCTGCCGTACATCTACAGCCTGGCTGGCGATATCTATCAACGCGACGGCGTGATCATGCGCGGCATGATGATGGACTTCCCGAACGACCCCAAGGTTCGCGACATCGACGACCAGTATCTGTTCGGGCCGGCGTTCCTGGTCGCACCGGTGACCAGCTTCGGCGCGACCTCGCGTCAGGTGTATCTGCCGGCCGGCAGCAGCTGGCTGGAGTTCGCCACCGGCAAGCGTTACGCAGGTGGCCAGACCATCGAAGCGGCCGCGCCGATCGAGCGTATGCCGTTGTTCGTGCGTGCCGGTTCCATCGTACCCACCGGCCCGGTGCAGGAATACGTGGACCAAAAGCCGGATGCACCGCTCACCGTGGTGGTCTACACCGGTGCCGACGGACAGTTCTCGCTGTATGAGGACGACGGCAAGGGCTACGGCTACGAGAAGGGCGAGTTCAGCCGCATTCCGCTGGTCTGGAACCAGGCCAAGGGCGAGCTGAGCATCGGCCAGCGCCAGGGCAGCTGGATCGGCATGCAGACCAAGCGCACCGTCAACGTACGCTTCGTCGACGGTCCGCGTGAGGACGCCGGTGCGCTCGCGCCCAAGACCGACGTCAGCATCCAGTACGATGGCAAGCCGGTCAGCGTGTTGCAGCGCAAGATTGCCTCCGGCAAAGCGCGTCGTCGATGATCCCGGGCCGTTGTCAGTCAGTGAGTGCGCAGATGCCGGATCGCCGCAAGGCTCGGGCGTGCAGGTCCGGTCATGCAGCGCGCTGGTCCACGTGCTGACCCGCAGGGAAGTCTGCAAGGCAAGCGGCGCCGCACTCGCGGTGCTGGGTGCTGCACCGGCTGCTTGCGCGGTTGCTACGTCGGTCACTGCGCAGGCAGCGGATAAACCATCGCTGCCTGAGGTTGCCGCCGCCGATGCCGTGCAGTTGTGGTATCGCGAACCGGCCAACCAATGGGTGCAGGCGTTGCCGGTCGGCAACGGCCGGCTGGGCGCGATGGTGTGGGGCGGCATTGCCCACGAGCGCCTGCAACTCAACGAAGACACGCTGTATGCAGGCGGCCCGTACGACGCCACCAGCCCCGAGGCATTGGCGACGTTGCCGCAGGTGCGCGCTCTGATTTTTTCCGGCCGCTATGCAGAGGCCGAAACGCTGGCCGACGCCAAGCTGCTTTCGCGTCCGCTCAAGCAGATGCCGTATCAACCGTTGGGTGATCTGTTGCTGGATTTCGATCGCGCCGACGGCATCAGCGACTATCGTCGCCAGCTCGATCTCGATACCGCGATGGCGACTACCACGTTCCGTTCCTGCGGTGCATTGCATCGGCGCGAAGTGTTCGTGTCGGCACAATCGCAATGCATCGTGGTGCGCCTGTCGTGCGATCGTGCGCGCGCCATCTCGTTGCGCGTGGGCATCGATAGTTCACAGAGCGGCGAGGTCACGGTGGAGCGGGACGGCCTGTTGTTCAGCGGTCGCAACGGCAGCTTTGCGGGCATCGACGGCAAGCTGCGCTTCGCATTGCGCGTGTTGCCGCAGATCAAGGGCGGCACGGTCGGCTATTTACGCGACCGTCTGCGTATCGAAGGCGCCGATGAAGTGGTGCTGCTGCTTACGGCCGCTACCAGCTACCGACGCTACGACGCGGTCGATGGCGATCCGCTTGCGCTGACCGCAGCAAGCATGCAGAAGGCCGGCAAGCTTGACTACGCCGCAGTGCTGCGCGCGCACCTGGCCGATCACCAGCGGTTGTTCCGGCGCGTGGCGATCGACCTGGGCACCAGCGAAGCAGCGCAGCTGCCCACCGACGAACGCGTGCAGCGTTTTGCTCAGGCAAACGATCCGGCGCTGGCTGCGCTGTATCACCAGTTCGGTCGGTATTTGCTGATCTGCAGCTCGCGGCCTGGTACTCAGCCGGCCAATCTGCAGGGCATCTGGAACGACCTGATGCAGCCGCCGTGGGAAAGCAAGTACACCATCAACATCAACACCGAGATGAACTACTGGCCTAGCGAAGCCAACGCGCTGCACGAGTGCGTCGAACCGCTTGAATCCATGTTGTTCGATCTGGCCAAAACCGGCGCGCGCACCGCACGCGCGATGTACGACGCACCCGGCTGGGTGGTGCACAACAACACCGATCTGTGGCGCCAGGCCGGCCCGATCGATGGCGCGAAGTGGAGCCTGTGGCCGATGGGCGGCGTGTGGCTGCTGCAGCAGCTGTGGGACCGCTGGGATTACGGCCGCGACCGTGCTTATCTGGGCAAGATCTATCCCCTGTTCAAGGGCGCTGCGGAGTTCTTCGTCGCCACGTTGGTAAAGGATCCGCAGACCGGTGCGATGGTGACCAATCCCTCGATGTCGCCGGAAAATCAGCATCCGTTCAATGCCGCGCTGTGCGCTGGCCCCACCATGGATGCGCAACTGCTGCGCGATCTATTCGCGCAATGCATCGCGATGAGCAAGTTGCTCAAGGTGGACGATGCCTTTGCACAACACCTGAGCACGCTGCGCGAACAATTGCCGCCCAACCGCATCGGCAAGGCGGGGCAGTTGCAGGAATGGCAACAGGACTGGGACATGGACGCGCCGCAGATCCATCACCGTCATCTCTCGCATCTGTACGCGCTGCATCCCTCCAGCCAGATCAATCTGCGCGATACGCCAGAGCTTGCCGCCGCGGCAAAGCGCACGCTGGAAATCCGTGGCGATAACACCACCGGCTGGGGCATCGGCTGGCGCTTGAATCTGTGGGCACGTCTGGCCGATGGCGAGCATGCGTATCGCATCCTGCAACTGCTGATTTCCCCAGAGCGCACCTACCCGAATCTGTTCGACGCGCATCCGCCGTTCCAGATCGATGGCAACTTTGGCGGCACTGCCGGCATCACCGAGATGTTGCTGCAGAGCTGGGGCGGCAGTGTGTTTCTATTGCCCGCGTTGCCCAAAGTATGGCCGCGCGGCAGCGTGCGCGGTTTGCGCGTGCGCGGCGCTGCCAGCGTGGACCTGGAATGGGATGCAGGTCGCTTGCAGCAGGCACGCGTGCACAGCGACCGTGGCGGGCGCTATCAACTATCTTACGCAGGGCAGACCCTGGACCTGGAACTGAGTGCAGGCCGCACCCAGCAGGTTGGCTTCGACAACGACCGATTGGTGACGCAATGAGCTTGTACGTAGGATTGGATGTGGGCACGCAGAGCGTCAAGCTGGTGGCCTACGATCCGCAAGAGCGCGAGGTGGTCGCCACGATCGCCGCACCCATGGAACTGATCAGCCGCGCCGACGGCACTCGCGAGCAACAGGCCCAGTGGTGGATCCACGGTATCGTGCATTGCTTCGCGCAGCTCGATGGCGAGCAGCGTGCACAGGTGCGTGGCATCTCCGTCTCCGGCCAGCAGCACGGCTTTGTGCCGGTGGCCGCCGATGGCAGCGTCACCGCACCGGTGAAGCTGTGGTGCGACACCAGCACTGCGCTGGAATGCGACCAGATCATGGACGCGGTGGGCGGGGTGGCTGGCAGTGTGGCCACCGCAGGCAACCCGATCATGGCCGGCTACACCGCCTCCAAATTGCCGTGGACGCGCAAGCATCGCCCCGAGGCGTATGCGGCAATGACCACGGTGATGCTGCCGCACGATTACGTCAACTTCTGGCTCACCGGCGAGCGTTTCGCCGAAGTCGGCGATGCCTCCGGCACCGGTTGGCTGGACGTGCGCACGCGGCAGTGGTCCGAGCGCATGCTCGGCGCCGTCGATGCACAGCGCGACCTGCGCGATGCACTGCCGCCGCTGGTCGAAACGGGTGCAGTGTATGCGTTGTCCGACGCAGCTGCCGAAGCGCTGAGTCTTCCTGCCGGCGTGCGGGTTACCACCGGCGGTGGGGACAACATGATGGCCGCGATCGGCACCGGCAACGTGGTGCCTGGTCGCCTGACCATGAGCCTGGGCACCTCCGGCACATTGTTCGCTTACGCCGACCACCCGGTGGTGGACGACGACGCACGCTGGGCCGCGTTCTGCTCCTCCAGCGGCGGCTGGTTGCCGCTGATCTGCACCATGAACTGCACCGTCGCCACCGAGGCGGTGATGCGCATGTTCTCCATCACCCGCGAACAGACCGAAGCGCTGATTGCCAGCACCACACCGGGTGCCGATGGCTTGGTGTTGCTGCCGTTCTTCAACGGCGAGCGCACCCCGGATTTGCCGGCCGCACGCGGCTGCCTGTTCGGTATGGATCTTCACAACACCAGCCCGGCGCACTTCTATCGCGCCGCGATGGAAGGCGCGACCTACAGCTTGCGCAATGGCTTCGATGCCTTCGTTGCCGCAGGCCTGCAGTTCGACACCATCCTGCTCACCGGCGGCGGCGGCAAGAGCGCGCAGTGGCGGCAGATGGTGGCCGATGTCTTCAATTTGCAGGTCGTGGTGCCGACCCAGCCCGAAGGCGCCGCATTCGGTGCCGCGTTGCAGGCCCTGTGGGCCTGCGATCGCGATGACGGCGGTGCGGACGCATTGTCGGATGTGGTGCTGGAGCATTTGCAGATCGACCACGCGCTATCGGCGCGTCCGGATTCGCAGCGCGTGGCCCAGTATCAGCAGCATTATCAGAACTTTCTCAAGCACCTGCATGTCGTCACCCCGCTCTACGCCGGCTGACTTTTACTCCCCAGAACCGAAGGACATCTCACCCCATGAGCAACACCGTTTACATCGGCGCGAAAGAATATTTTCCCGGCATCGGCAAGATCGGCTTCGAAGGCCGCGACTCGGACAACCCGCTTGCGTTCAAGTTCTACGACGCCGACAAAAAGATTGGCGACAAAACCATGGCCGAGCATCTGCGCTTTGCAGTGGCCTACTGGCACAGTTTCTGCGGCAACGGCGCCGATCCGTTCGGCCCGGGCACGCGCGCCTATCCGTGGGACGTTGGCAATACCGCATTGAACCGTGCCGAAGCCAAGGTCGATGCTGCGTTCGAGTTCTTCACCAAGCTCGGCGTGCCGTACTACTGCTTCCACGACATCGATCTGTCGCCCGATGCCGACGACATCGTTGAGTACGAAAGCAATCTCAAGCACATGGTGGCCATCGCCAAGCAGCGCCAGGCCGATACCGGCGTCAAGCTGTTGTGGGGCACCGCAAACCTGTTCTCGCACCCGCGCTACATGAATGGTGCCGCGACCAATCCGGACTTCAATGCGGTGGCGCGCGCTGCGGTGCAGGTCAAGGCCGCCATCGAGGCAACCGTGGAATTGGGCGGCGAAAACTACGTGTTCTGGGGCGGCCGCGAAGGCTATGCCTGCCTGCATAACACGCAGATGAAGCGCGAGCAGGACAACATGGCGCGCTTCCTCACACTGGCGCGCGACTACGGCCGCGCCATTGGGTTCAAGGGCAATTTCCTGATCGAGCCCAAGCCGATGGAGCCGATGAAGCACCAGTACGACTTCGACAGCGCCACGGTGATCGGCTTCCTGCGTCAGCACGGACTGGATCAGGATTTCAAGCTCAATATCGAAGCCAACCACGCCACGCTTTCTGGTCACAGCTTCGAGCATGACCTGCAGGTCGCCTCTGATGCCGGTTTGCTCGGCAGCATCGATGCCAACCGCGGCAATCCCCAGAACGGCTGGGACACCGACCAGTTCCCGACCGATCTGTACGACACCGTCGGCGCGATGCTCGTGGTGCTGCGTCAGGGCGGGCTGGCACCGGGCGGCCTGAATTTCGATGCCAAGGTGCGGCGTGAATCCTCCGACCCGCAGGATCTGTTCCTAGCCCACATCGGCGGCATGGATGCATTCGCACGCGGGCTGGAAGTGGCCCATGCGCTGCTCACTTCGTCGCCGTTGGAACGCTGGCGTGCCGAGCGTTACGCCAGCTTCGACAGCGCTGCCGGTGCGGCGTTTGCCGATGGCACCAGCACATTGGTGGACCTGGCCAACTATGCTGCGAGCAGCGGTGAGCCGAAGCAGATCAGCGGCCACCAGGAAGCGTATGAAAATCTGATCAATCAGTATCTGACCCGTTGATGTCCCGTGGCCGGCGGCGCACTGCCTCGCCGGCCGATGTCGGCCAACTCGTGGCCGCTCCTTTGCATGCTTCCAGGTGAACCCATGTCCAGTGTCTTCATAGACGGTGCCCCCGATGCCGGCGAGAACACCCGTTTCATCATCCTGATCAGTTGCGTGGCCACGATCGGCGGCTTTTTGTTCGGTTTCGACAGTGGCGTGATCAATGGCACGGTCGATGGCCTGAAGCAGACCTTCCAGTCCAGCGCCGCCGAGACCGGGTTCGAAGTCGCCTCGATGCTGCTGGGTTGCGCCATCGGCGCCTTCTTCGCCGGCCGGCTGGCCGACCGCTGGGGTCGCCGCGCCGTCCTGATCATTTCTGCGGCGCTGTTCCTGCTCTCGGCCATTGGCGCCGGTGCTTCGCACAATTCCGGCTTTTTCATCCTCGCCCGTGTGATGGGCGGCTTTGCGGTGGGCGCGGCCAGCGTCATCTCGCCGGCCTATATCGCTGAGGTCGCCTCTGCGCGCTATCGCGGCCGGCTCGCCACGCTGCAGCAGATCGCCATCATCAGCGGGCTGTTCTGCGCGTTTCTGAGCAACTATCTGCTTGCCAATGCCGCCGGTGCCTCCACCGAGCCGCTGTGGGGCGGGCAGGCCGCATGGCGCTGGATGTTCTGGATGCAGGCGGTCCCGTCGTTGCTGTTCCTGGTGCTGTTGCTGGTCATCCCGGAGAGCCCGCGCTTTCTGGTGGTCAAGGGCCGCCGCGAGCAGGCGCTGGTGGTGTTGAAGCGTCTGTACGGCAACGCCGCCGCGCAGACCAAGTTGACCGAGATCTCGGGCTCGATGTCGGCAGACCAGCACAAGCCCAAGTTCTCCGACCTGATCAACAAGGCCACCGGCAAGGTCCGCCCGATCGTCTGGATCGCTGTGGGCCTGGCGGTGTTCCAGCAATTGGTCGGCATCAACGTGGTGTTCTACTACGGTGCGGTGCTGTGGCAGGCGGTAGGCTTCTCCGAGCAGGACGCACTGCTGATCAACGTGCTCTCTGGCGGCCTCAGCATCGGCGCCTGCCTGGTCACGGTGATGCTGGTCGACAAGATCGGCCGCAAGCCGTTGCTGTGGATCGGCTCGGCGGGCATGGCGGTGTCGCTGGCCCTGGTGACCTACGCCTTCGCCACGGCTTCGCTGGATCCCAACGGCAAGCTCGCCATGTCCGACGCCATGGGCATGCTCGCGCTGGTGGCCGCCAACGTCTATGTGGTGTTCTTCAACGCCTCGTGGGGCCCGGTGATGTGGGTGATGCTGGGCGAGATGTTCCCCAACCAGATCCGCGGCTCGGGCCTGGCGATTGCCGGAGCTGCGCAGTGGACGGCCAACTTCGCCATCACCGTCAGCTTCCCGATCCTGCTCGGCAGCATCGGCCTGGCCGGCGCCTATGGCATCTATACGGTTGCCGCGCTTATCTCGGTATTCTTTGTGCTTAAGTACGTCCACGAGACCAAGGGCAAGGAGCTTGAGCAAATGGAAGGCTGATTTGTCTGTTATTCCTGCTATCTGCATGAAAAGCAAAAAAGGCCGCGCATTGCGCGTAATGCTGTTCACTTAAGCGGAGCAGCCTTTCGATCTACCGGATAGCGGGTCTTCGAGATCTTCACCGTCCTTGGCCGCGTAGGCCTTGGACGGTGATCGAGGAACAGGCTCGCGATGCCTGAGCGAAGCTGGGATAGGCGTCTTCCTGTGGCGGAAGCCGGATTGGCTGCGGCCATCACGATGAGTTGCACTGCGATGTACTGGCAGACCGGTGTGAATCGGATGTCCGCAGGCGTTGTGCCAAACGCCACAGCTGCCTGACCGGCTTCACGTCCAATGATGTTGTAAGCCAGCAGCAACCCCCAGACTTCCTGGTACACCAAGTCGATCTTCTTGCTGCGTAAGGTCGTTGCGTTGTGCTGCATCGAGCTTTTGATGTCGCGCAAACCCAGTTCGATTTCCCATCGCTGCTGGTAAAGCGTTGCGACAGACTTGGCGCTGTAAGTGGTGGCAGGCAGCGAGGTCAGTACCGCCACCAAGTCCTTGCGTGCTGGTGTCAGCCAGTGGCGTGCAGTGCCAGTATTGGCGAGCGACAGCAACAGATCAGCGCTCCAGAACCCTTTGTCGAACCAGGTGACCGAATGGTCGGGAATGAAGTGTAAAAACGGCTCGCTCAAGCGAATTTGGCTGCGGCGGTAGAGACCGAGCTGAGCATTGAGCAAGACATGCGAGCGTACGTTCATCAGTGCAACCAATCGCAGCATGGGAAATGGCGTCTGACGGTCCGTGCTGGGATTGCCGGAACCAAAATGTTCGCGCAGTGCTTCGGTGTCTGGCGTACGCAGCAGCGCGCCATCCAGGGTAAAGACCTGCAATCCCTGCCATCCATCGCCTTGGTAGCGTTCGCCGCCCTATTGCGCCCCAATCGTTGCAAACAGGTGGTGGACCGGATCGGCACCCAGTCGCGCGCGCGCCTGACTGACGCCGCTGCGCGCCAACAGATCTTCTGAGGCCAGCCCTTGTGCGCAGATGTTCAAACGACGTGCGAACTCGTGCACCGGTTCGTCACGGAACAACGCCATGCCCAGAACAAGCCACAACACCTGATCACTGGGAAGGCGCCGACGTCGGATACTGGCCTGAGAAGACAGTTCCAGCGCGCTGGCCACCCACTCCACCGGAATATTCTGCGTAAAAGTGCTCAGGTCGGAGAAGTTGAACAGGTCGCCAAGGTCGAACAGCTGCTGTTGAAGGGACACAAAAAAATCCGATACCAGGAGGTCTGGTATCGGATTTTCGGTGACTCATTTGCTTAAGTGAACAGCATTACCGCAATGCGGGGGCTTTGGCGTGTTCTGCGGCAGGACGACGGTGGTGCTCCCTAGGGGACTCGAACCCCTGTTTTAGCCTTGAGAGGGCCACGTCCTGACCATTAGACGAAGGGAGCGTTTGGTGCGTCTTGTGTAGCACGCTAGTATAGTGGGCTAAAAGCCGTTGGGCAATCCTGAAACACAAGACGGAAGCGCCATCATCGAATCCTCAGTTCCATCTCCGTTCACGCTGCGTGTCATCCCCCGCGATCAGCACACCATCTCGCGCAAGGACATCAGCCCTAACGCGCTACGCGTACTGTATCGTCTGCGCGAATCCGGCTTCGGTGCCTACCTGGTCGGCGGCGCAGTCCGCGATTTGTTGGTGGGCGGCCATCCCAAGGATTTCGATGTCGCCACCAGCGCCACCCCGGAAGAAGTCAAAGCGCTGTTTCGCAACTGTCGTCTGATCGGCCGCCGTTTCCGTCTGGCGCACGTAGTGTTCGGTCGCGAGATCATCGAAGTGGCGACATTCCGCGCCAACATCGACGACGGCAGTGGCGACCGTGAGCTGGATAATGGGCGGCTGGTACGCGACAACGTCTACGGCACCATCGAAGACGACGCGATCCGTCGCGACTTCACCTGCAACGCCTTGTACTACGCCATCGAAGATTTTTCGGTGCGCGATTACTGCGGCGGCTTCGAAGACGTGCAGGCGCGCCTGATGAAAATGATCGGCGACCCGGAGCTGCGTTATCGGGAAGATCCGGTGCGCATGCTGCGTGCGGTGCGTCTGGCGGCCAAATTGAATTTCGATATTGAAGCAAGCACTGCCGAGCCGATTCCGCGTCTGGCCGGGTTGTTGTCTGAAGCCGCGCCAGCGCGGTTGTTCGAAGAAATTCTCAAGCTGTTCCTGTCCGGGCACGGCGTGGCCAGTTTCGAAGGCCTGGAGCGTTATGGCCTGCTCGGCGTGCTGTTCCCGGAAAGTGCGGCTGCGCTGCGTTCCAACCGCAGCGGCGCGCTGCGCGCCATGGTGCTGGAAGGTCTGCGCAATACCGATGCGCGTGTGGCCAACGATGAAACGGTGTCGCCCGCGTTCCTGTTCGCGTTGTTGCTGTGGCCAGCGTTCTGCCGCACCTTGATGGGCTTGCAGGCGCAGGGCGTGCTGCCGGAAGACGCGCAGCGTCGCGCAGCCGACCGGGTCACCTTGCATCAGCTGGAACGTGTAGCGTTGCCGCGCCGTTTTTCGCTGCCGATGCAGGAAATCTGGCTGTTGCAGACGCGGTTCTCCTCGCGTCAGCGCAAGCGCGTGTTGCGCAGCTTGTCGCATCCGCGCTTCCGTGCGGCGTTCGATTTCCTGGTGCTGCGTCAATTTGCGTCAGCTGATCACGCGACCGATGTCGAATTCTGGCGCGAGGCACAGAAGTCTTCCGGCCCGGAACTGGCTGATGTGATCGAAACCGCGCAGACCGATCACGAGGGCGAAGAGGGCGCGCCGCGCAAGCGTCGCCGCCACCGCCGCAACGGCGCGCCTGCAGGCGAGTAGGGCATGCACACTGCCTTTGTCGGCCTGGGTGCCAACCTGGGCCAGGCCGACGCCAGCGTGCGTGCGGCCATCGCCGCCCTTGGGGTGTTGCCGCAATCCAAGTTGATTTCGGCGTCGCGCCTGTACCACACGCCGGCCTGGGGCCGCGAAGACCAGCCCGATTTCATCAACGCCGTGGCGCAGCTGCACACCGTGCTGGCGCCGCTGCAACTGCTGGATGCCTTGCTCGGTATCGAGCAGGACTTCGGTCGCGAGCGTCTGGTCGGCGAGCGCTGGGGCCCCCGCACGTTGGATCTGGATCTGCTGCTGTATGCCGATCAGGTGATTGATCTGCCGCGCCTGCAGGTGCCGCACCCACATCTGCAGGCGCGTGGGTTTGCGCTGTTGCCGCTGTCAGAACTCGCGCCCGAGGCAATCATTCCGGGCCATGGAACAGTGCGGCACGCCCTGCAAACCATCGATGTCTGCGGGCTGGAGCCGATTGGGTAGATAATGGCCGCTTATCACCCACGTAATGAGTTTATGAGCAGCCATACCGACAGCAAGCCCTGGACCGTGCCCGCCTTGGCGCGGGCCAAGCGCGAGGGTCGAAAACTGGTCATGTTGACCGCGTACGACGCCGGCTTTGCGCGGACCTTCGATGCCAACGGCGTGGACCTGATCCTGGTCGGCGACTCGTTGGGCATGGTGGTGCAGGGGCACGATTCCACCTTGCCGGTGACCACCGCCGACATGGTCTACCACACCGCTTCGGTGTCGCGTGCGCTGGAGCGCGCGTTGCTGGTGGCCGATCTGTCGTTCCAGGCCGATGCCACGCCGGAGCGCGCACTCGACGCCGCCACGCAGCTGCTGCAGGCCGGTGCGGAAATGGTTAAGATCGAAGGCGCCGGCCACAAGCTCGAGGTCATTCGCTATCTGGTCGAGCGCGAGATCCCGGTCTGCTCGCACCTTGGGTTGACTCCGCAATCGGTGCTGCGTTTCGGCGGTTACATGGTGCAGGGGCGTGGAGAAGCCGGCGAGCAGTTGCGCCGCGACGCGCAGGCGGTAGTCGACGCCGGTGCCAACTTGATCGTGCTGGAGTGCGTGCCCACGCCGATCTCCGCACAGATCAGCGCCGAGCTCAGCGTTCCCACCATCGGTATTGGTGCCGGCCCTGGTTGCGACGGCCAGGTGCTGGTGATGCACGACATGCTGGGCCTGGACAGTGGCCATCGCCGCCCCAAGTTCGTCAAGGATTTCCTGGCAGAAGGCGGCTCGGTGGCGGGCGCGGTGCGCGCCTACGCGCAGGCCGTGCGCGATGGCAGCTTTCCAGATGCGGAGCACGCGTACGCCGCATGATCCAGACCATTACCGATCTTTCCGCACTACGCTCACTGGTCACCGGGTGGAAGCGCGAAGGGTTGCGTGTGGCGTTGGTGCCGACCATGGGCAACCTGCATGCCGGCCACTATTCGCTGGCGATGCTGGCGCGGCAGTATGCCGACCGCGTGGTATCGAGCATATTCGTCAACCCGACCCAGTTTGGCCCGAATGAAGATTTCGCGCGTTATCCGCGGACGCCCGAGGCCGATGTACGCGGTCTGGAAGACGCCGGTTGCGATGCGCTGTGGTTGCCTGACGTGGACACCATGTATCCGCTCGGCACCGCACTGGCCACGCCGCTCCATGCGCCCGGCGTCAGCGACGTGCTAGAAGGCGTGTGCCGTCCTGGGCATTTTGATGGCGTGTGCACCGTGGTGGCGCGTCTGTTCAATCAGGTACAGCCGGACGTGGCCGCTTTCGGCAAGAAGGATTACCAACAGTTGGCGGTGATCCGGCAGATGGCGGCGGACCTGGCGTTTCCAATTGAGATCCTGGGCGGCAGCATCGTGCGCGAGGCCGACGGCCTGGCGATGAGCTCGCGCAACCAGTATCTGTTGGCCGAACAGCGCCGGCAGTCGACGCAGATCTGCAAGGTGCTGCTGCAGATGCGCGACAGTTACGCCGCCGGCGCACCGCGTACGCAGGTCGAAGAGATAGCCACCCAGGCGCTGGAACAGGCCGGTTTCCGTGTCGATTATGCGGTCGTGCGCCTGCCCGATCTGAGCGAGCCGGGCGACAGCCACGCTGGCGCGCGCGTGGCCTTGATCGCGGCCAGACTGGGCAATACGCGGTTGATCGACAACCTG
Organism: Xanthomonas fragariae; assembly: GCF_017603965.1. NCBI lineage: Bacteria > Pseudomonadati > Pseudomonadota > Gammaproteobacteria > Lysobacterales > Lysobacteraceae > Xanthomonas > Xanthomonas fragariae. The sequence continues at coordinate 1,599,394 of NZ_CP071955.1, forward strand.
GAATTCTGAAGGTCACTGCTGCGGCCGGGCTGAAGCCCGCACTACCGGCTGCACTGAGGGCCGATGGGCGTGGGCGCTTTCCGCTAAAATGGCGGCTCTCTTTTGTCGTTGCCTGTCAATGCACCTGTCCCTGCTGAAAGCCAAGATCCACCGCGCCACCGTCACCCACTCCGAGCTTAATTACGAGGGCTCGATCGCTATCGACGGACTGCTGCTGGAAGCGACCGGCATCCGCGAATTCGAACAGGTCCATATCTGGGACGTCACCAATGGCGCGCGTTTCAACACCTACGCCATCCGTGCCGAGGAAGGCAGCGGCATCATGTCGCTCAACGGTGGCGCTGCGCGTCACGTGCAGGTTGGCGATCTGATCATCGTTGCCGCATTCGCGAGCATGAGCGAAGACGAAGCCAAGACCTTTCAACCCAATCTGGTATATGTGGACGCGCACAATGCGATCTCCCACACCAACCACAGCATCCCCACGCAGGCCGCATGACACACACCAACGGATTCGACGCGCTTCACGCCCACGCTCAGCGCTTGCGCGGCGCTGCCATCCCCGCATTGCTTGCCGCCGAGCCGGAACGGCCGTCGCAATACGCCAGGCAAGTCGGTCCGTTGTATTTTAACTTCGCACGCCAGAAGTACGACCGCGCAGCGCTGGATGCCTTGTTCGCCATCGCGCGCGAGCGTGATCTGGTCGGCGCGTTCCAGCGCTTGTTCCGCGGCGAGCAGGTCAACGTCACCGAACAGCGCGCTGCACTGCATACCGCATTGCGTGGCGATCTGACCGATGCGCCAGTAGCCTCGGAAGCGTATGCCACTGCTGCGGAAGTGCGCCAACGCATGGGCGCTTTGATCCAGCAGCTGGAAGCCACCGATGTCACCGACATCGTCAGTGTGGGCATTGGCGGTTCTGATCTGGGGCCGCGCCTGGTCGCCGACGCACTGCGTGCGCCGTCCGGCGCGCGTTTTCGTGTGCATTTCGTTTCCAATGTCGATGGCGCGGCAATGCAGCGCACGTTGGCCACGTTGGACTCGGCACGCACCGCCGGCATCCTGATTTCCAAGACCTTCGGCACCCAGGAAACGCTACTTAATGGCAACATCCTGCACGCTTGGTTGGGCGGCAGCGAGCGCCTGTATGCCGTGAGCGCCAACCCCGAGCGCGCAGGCAAGGCCTTCGATATCGCGCCGCGCCGTTTGCTGCCGATGTGGGATTGGGTGGGGGGGCGTTATTCGTTGTGGTCGGCGGTCGGTTTCCCGATCGCATTGGCGATCGGCTTGGAGCGCTTCGAACACTTGCTCGAAGGCGCGGCGCAGTTCGATGCGCATGCGCTCAATACGCCGCTGGAAGAAAACGTCGCCGTGCTGCACGGACTGACTGCGGTATGGAACCGCAATCTGCTCGGCAGCGCGACGTACGCAGTGATGACCTACGACCAACGTCTGGCATTGCTGCCGGCCTATCTGCAGCAGTTGGTGATGGAGAGCCTGGGCAAGCGTGTCAAGCTCGATGGTTCGGCAGTGGACAGCGATACCGTGTCGGTGTGGTGGGGCGGTGCAGGCACCGATGTGCAGCACAGCTTTTTCCAGGCGCTTCATCAGGGCACCAGCGTGGTGCCGGCCGATTTCATCGGCACCGTGCACAACGACGACCCGTATGCGCAAAACCACGTTGCGCTGATGGCCAACGTGCTGGCGCAGACCGAAGCGCTGGCCAACGGCCAGGACAGCAGCGACCCACACCGCAGCTATCCGGGTGGCCGCCCGAGTACGGTGATCCTGCTCGATGCGCTCACCCCGCAGGCGCTGGGTGCACTGATCTCGATGTACGAGCACAGCGTGTACGTGCAGTCGGTGATGTGGGGCATCAATGCGTTCGATCAGTTCGGTGTGGAGTTGGGCAAGCAGTTGGCTAGCCAGTTGCTGCCGGCGCTGAAGGGCGAGTCGGTCGATGTGGCCGACCCGGTAACGCGCGAATTGCTGACCAAGCTGCGCGGCTGAGCCGCTGGTTTTTGTGGCGTGGGCATCGGCCCGGGGTTGGGCCGCATGCTCCCGCACCTGCGGCCGACGTCGAGAGCGGGCGATGCCTGGCCATCTCGGTTGTGGTTTCAACCGACGTTAGAAGAGCTTGATATACAGGTTGTCGTCGTTCTGCTGTGCCGCGACAGATGTCTGGTGTTCGGCCAATAGGGTGTCCATCTGCTCGACAGCCGATTGCGCGATAGTGAGCGCCACCTTATCGCCAAGGATCGTGGCGATGGCATGCAACGCCCGGGCGAACAAAGACAACGCGACGGCTTCCATGTAGGCCGTATCTGAGCCGATTCTCGCCGAGCGATAGGCGTGCGTGGCACTGCGCAGGGCCGGCGATCCCTGTTCGCAGAGCAGGTAATTCTGTGTGCCGGCAGCCAGTAGCTGCGTGGCATTTGCCGCCGACGCCATGACCGGATGAACCCAGCGCCCGACCCCTGCGGCATCGGCCCGGGCGCCCAGGCCCGGCCAGTGGGCGGCATCGGCGTACCAGGAGGTCTTGCGGCTGTCAGATGCCAATTTATCTGCCCATTGGCTGGCGACGGTCTCTTCCGGTTGCGCCACCTGCCATGCCTTGAAGCGGGCGATCTGGGCGTCGATATGGTGCCGTAATGCGGCCGCGATGCGATCTCCCTCCAGGTCGCCAAGCAGATAGAGAACGTCGACCGCCATCTCAATGGTGCCCTGTGCCAGCATCTGGGCACCCGAATCGTGTTCGTCAGTCAACGCACGCAGCGTTGCCGCATGGGCATCGGCCAATGTTTCGAGGCCATACCAGGCATAGATCAGGGTGGCCGTCATCTTCCCTTTGGTCTGTAACTGCCCTACGCCGTGTGCGAGTTCGGCTTGGCAAGTGTGCATCACCGGGAGTTGACGCTGGCGCAGCGCCGTCAGGGCTGCGGCATGCACGTGCAATTGGTCAGTCGGTTGTTTATTCAACAAGGCGCAGTGTCCGTGTGTGGGGTTGCGTTGCGATCATGCGATGCCTCTCACTACCGGCTATAGGACGGCGGCTCGCGCGTGCTGGTCAACTCTGCTTCCAGTGTCTGCTGCTGGGTCTGCACGTGCTGGAGGGTGGCCTGCATCGACGGCGCCGGTTCGCGCAGGTCTAGGCTGAAGCGGTTGTAGCAGGCATCGAGATCGATGACATAGAGCGTATCGCCCTTGACCGCGAACTGATTATTCCCCCCTGGGCTCATGTCATAGAGCGCCATCTGGCCGACGACCTGATGCAGGCGTTCCTCGGACATCGGCACGTCCTTGCCTTCCAGGGTGGTCTTGGTCTGGGCGTAGAGCGCGTGCAGTGGGGAATTGGGGTTGCTGTAGGGTTCCAGCGCCTTGGGCGCGGCTTGCTCTTGAGCCGGGGTCAGGTCGGGGCGCGGCGGGGCCGGGTGCTGGGCGAGGGCATCGGCCAAATGGGAAGAGGCAGGCTGGGCGTGATCGGCAAGATGGCGACCTGGGGCGAGGTCCTGCGCCTTCTGGCGGGTGGCGAACTGGGCATGCGTTTGCAGTGCTTCGAGTGTGCCTGGATCAGCGATGCCGGTGGTGTTGCGGCCGGTCCAGAGTTGGAAGTTCTCCACCGCCTGCTGAGTGCGTGGGCCGTAGTGCCTGTCGTCCTTGATGGCGTTGCCATCGCGGTCGGTGGCGCCGATGGTTTGCAAGTGTTGTTGCAAGGCGTGCACGGCGGCGCCGCGGTCGCCGGGCTCCAGGGGCTGTGTCGTCGTCAGCGGGAGGTGTGGTGGTTTCGCCGTCGGCGGGGTGAGCGGCACATGGCCCGTCGTTGGCCCGCCCACAATGGGATTGTCATGCCGTGTGGCGCTCTGCGAGTGCGCCGCTGATGGCATGCCGGGCATGTGCTGATCGAGGGTGGTCGCATGCGCATGCACGCTCTGGTGCAAGGTGCCAGCGTCATGGCCGTGGTGCGCGTGCGCTGATGCAGGGCTGTGGTGGTGAAGCGACGGATGCGTGACGTGCAGCAGGCTGTGGGTTTGGCCGTTGCGGTTGAGATTGACGTCGAGGGTGCCGTCTTGATTTTGAGCAAGGGCAAGTTCGCTGCGGGAGACCTCCGACCACTGGCCACCGACGAAGGCGCGCCCGTGTCCATCCCGATCCCATTGCACGAAGTCTTTGCCTTCGGCGTAGAAACCACGGGAGTTGGATTTGGCGGGATCGCCGTAATTGTGCGAATTGCCGTGTTCGAGCGCTTGCACAAAGGCGCGCCCTTGAACCGGATCGACAAAGACGGCTTTGACCGTGGCGTAGTGCTCGGCAAGGTGGGGATGTTTGGGGTCGGCGTGTAGTTGAGTGGGGTCGACCAGGGGATTGGCCATGACGGCCTGCCATGGGGCGTGCAGAGGGTTGGCTTCGCTTGCGTTGCGCAAGGCGTTGAAGGTCTCGGCGCCTCTCAGTGCGGCATCGCGGCCAGACTCCATGTAGGTGGGCTTATCCGGGTGCTTTGGGTCTCGTTTTACAAAACCGTTAATCTCTCTATTTATATCGTCAAAATTTTTTATGTTATTTAATCTTATGTCGCGCAATATGTGATTTCCAAGAATTTGGCTCTGATTATAGGATTTTCCAGTAATTGCAAATATTTTTGCCTGTTCTTGTGGGGTGGAATTCATGTAGAAATCCGCAGCATTCAAGGTGGGGGAAATTCTGGCTACTAGTTCATCAACTTGCGCGACATCTCTCTGGTGAATAAATGACTTTCCAGAATCTGTTGCAAGAAATTCGTTGAGATGTGATTTGAATGTTTGGTTAATATCTCGACCAGAGGGTGGCATTAGATTACTGGGGATAAGTTTTTTTGCGCCATATTTTTCCTTGTCCGAGTCAAAATTTGGATCGCGTATATTATTTCCATCTCTTCCGAGATCGAAAGAAAACTGGCTTTGTTGTTCAGGAGTTAATTGCCAGGTGGTGTGCTTTGTTTTGGCCCATTCATTAAAGCTATTTATCAGGGATGCGGCATCTTCTTTATGTGAGCCAAAATCTGTTTGAAGAGTTCCAATAGAGTAGCCGCTATTAGAGCCTTGGTAAGGCTCCAAACTCATGGATCCATCCTTTTCGTGAATTGTCTTTCCAGCATAGCTGAGATTGTAGGATAAGTCGCCACCCTCAGAACTAACCCCAATCCCGAAGTAGGCGACTGCACGCAATTCATCATTTTTTAAAATTGACATGGATTAATCCTATTTGCAGGATAGTTCAGCGGTGATGGGTAAATTCAGCGTTTTCACAAGGTAGCTGGTAGTATCTTCGATCCTGCTGACTTTTGCTTGGTCGAGTGCTGCCCGCACTTCATCTACGTCAATCACGCGTAGAGCTGGCGCTGAACCTACAGCTGATAGGTCAGATTTGCGTAAGCGGAACACGAAACAGTTCTCAACGGCAAGAAATGTGCCGTCGTTTAAATCAAGTGCAGATGTAATTTCTGATTCGAACATTCCATTTGGACATTTCGGAACTCCCATTACATGATGGATGGCGAATTTGTTCCAATAAAATTTGGAGCTTTCCTTGGTATTATTTTTATATTCTGGATGGGTTGCGGATAAGCTTGAAGAGCAATATGTCGCAGAAGATTTTATGAAAATATTATCTCCGCCGAAGTTAATTCCGGGTAGTTCTATTGGCATGGAAATACCAGAAAATGCATAATCCTGCCCTATGCTGGAATGAAATTTCCCCTCGGGGTCGGTAAAGGACTGTTCCTGATGGCCATCGTCTTCCCTGTCTACCTTGACTTTCATTTTCTGGCCACTGAAAAAATCCAATGCCTCGACATTCTCCTCCCCAGCAGGCTCCGACACGACCCATGCGCGGAGCTTGCCATGGTCGTTTTCAACAAACATCGTCATGGCGTTTGGAAGAATACGTTGTGCAATCCCGTTATCAGGCCATGCTGGCTTAGGCACGGCATGCCCGGCTGTTGGTTGGACGGCACTGGCGTTTGCAAGTGCAAACCCCAGTACCGATCCAACGATGGCGAAGCCGATTTTTCTGCGGATAAAATGGCGATTAATGCGTTTTTTCATGTGTGCTGTCCTCGCGATTAAATGGCCGACTCAAGTTCCAAGTGTAAATTGAATCAAATGAATTGCCTCAGTCCACGAAAGGGACGTCCTTGCCTGCCCCAGTCCGCTGATCACGTATCACGACCATCGGCGCAATCTCCACCGGCGGCAGGATGCGCTTGCTGAAGAAGGTATCCTTGAAAAACCAGTTCTTCTTGCAGCGGATCGGCTTGCATCCTTCGAGGAACAGCAACGCGTCGTCGTTGGGCAGTTCCTTGAGTTCCTGGGGCAGCATCAACGCCCGTTTTTCTTCGGTGTAGTTGATGTTGTAACTGCTCCCTTGCGCGCTGCGACCGTGAGAGCGGTGCTTGCGGCGGATGGTCTTGAACCCCAGCTGCTCGCTATAGGCGTTGGCGTCGGTCTGTTCGCGCGGGGTGTAGACCGCGCTGCCGGCGTGGTTGGTGGTGAAGTTCTGGGCGTCGTGCTCGCCGTAGACCGAGCGCAGTTGGGCGTTGCTCTGGATGATGCACAGGTCGCGCACTCCGTAGCTGGCCGAGATCGAAATCCGCTTGGCCCACACGTCCATCCGCCCCATGGCGGTGAATTCGTCCATCAGCATCAACATCTGGTACTTGAGCGATGGGTCATCGCCCAGTTGCCTGTCCAGATTGTTGCCGATCACGGTGCTGAAGAAAATGTTCAGCAACTTGCCGCTTTCGTCGAGTTTCTGGGCGGGAACGACCGTGTAGATGGTGGTCTTGCGCTTGCGGATGGCGGTCACGTCGAAGTCGGTGGCATTGGTGGCCGCTGCCAGGACCGGATTCAGGAACTGCTGCAACGGCGCCTGCAGGGTGGCGATGACGCTGGAGAAGGTCTGCTCGGCCATCCCTGCCAGGTTGCGCAGGGTGGTGCGGGTCTGCTCGCTGACGAAGGGAAACTGCTGTTGGCCCGAGGCCGACAGCCAGCGTTCGACCATGCGCTTGACGCCCTTGCTCCCTGCACCGGACGAGAGCCGCAGGATGCGTTCGAAGCTCGGAAACGCAGGGTGCACGTTGGGATCGAGAGGGGTTGGGGAGTCGGGCTTTCCTTGTGCGTTGGTTCCTGGGAAACCGGTACGTTCCATGTCGTTCCAGTTTTCGAACATGAACGAAGCGAAGGCGACAAAGATGGCACGGGCCTGGGTCGCCCAGAACGGGTCCTTTGCGGAGTCGTCCGGGTAGAGGATGGCGGCGATCGTTTGCAGGTCGGCGATGTACTGGCCCGGCCTGACAAAGGACAGCGGATTGAATCTATGGGTTTTGCCATCGGTGGCATAAGGGGCGAACTTGTAGATACGCTGTCCTTGCGAGGCCCGCCAGCCGCTGGTTTCCTTGAACAACTCGCCCTTGATGTCGAGCACGCACATCGAGTGCTCGTAGGTCAGCAGCACCGGAATGGCGATGCAGGTGGTCTTGCCGCTGCGGGTGGGCGCCACCACCATCACGTGGCGCGCACCGTTGATGTAGAGGTAACGCCCCCGGTACTTGCCGACGACGATGCTCTCGGGTTTTTTCTCCAACAAGTCGGCCCGCTTCATGTCGTGCAGGCTGGCAAAACCGGCATCGCCATGCACAGACGCATCGCGTTGACTCAGTCGCAAGAGCATCAGGGCCAACGGCAGCCAAAGCATGAACATCAGGCCGAAGCCCAGCATGCCGCCGATCCTGATCTTCATCGCGTACGGGCGGACCTGCGGCAGGTCCAGGGCGCGCACGTATTGGGTGTAGGTGCTCCACTCAAGCGGAATGTCGAGCTTGAGCAGTTGCAAGGTGATGTAACCGGACAGGTACAGGCCAGCGAATGCGGCAAGTAGAAGCAAGGCCAGTGCGGTTCCTAAGCGGGCTTTCATTCCCATGGTGACGATCCTTTGTAAATCCTTTCAAGGCGCAGTCTTCGTGGTGCAAGTTCGGCTTGGCAAGTGTGCATCACCGGGAGTTGACGCTGGCGCAGCGCCGTCAGGGCTGCGGCATGCACGTGCAATTGGTCAGTCGGTTGTTTATTCAACAAGGCGCAGTGTCCGTGTGTGGGGTTGCGTTGCGATCATGCGATGCCTCTCACTACCGGCTATAGGACGGCGGCTCGCGCGTGCTGGTCAACTCTGCTTCCAGTGTCTGCTGCTGGGTCTGCACGTGCTGGAGGGTGGCCTGCATCGACGGCGCCGGTTCGCGCAGGTCTAGGCTGAAGCGGTTGTAGCAGGCATCGAGATCGATGACATAGAGCGTATCGCCCTTGACCGCGAACTGATTATTCCCCCCTGGGCTCATGTCATAGAGCGCCATCTGGCCGACGACCTGATGCAGGCGTTCCTCGGACATCGGCACGTCCTTGCCTTCCAGGGTGGTCTTGGTCTGGGCGTAGAGCGCGTGCAGTGGGGAATTGGGGTTGCTGTAGGGTTCCAGCGCCTTGGGCGCGGCTTGCTCTTGAGCCGGGGTCAGGTCGGGGCGCGGCGGGGCCGGGTGCTGGGCGAGGGCATCGGCCAAATGGGAAGAGGCAGGCTGGGCGTGATCGGCAAGATGGCGACCTGGGGCGAGGTCCTGCGCCTTCTGGCGGGTGGCGAACTGGGCATGCGTTTGCAGTGCTTCGAGTGTGCCTGGATCAGCGATGCCGGTGGTGTTGCGGCCGGTCCAGAGTTGGAAGTTCTCCACCGCCTGCTGAGTGCGTGGGCCGTAGTGCCTGTCGTCCTTGATGGCGTTGCCATCGCGGTCGGTGGCGCCGATGGTTTGCAAGTGTTGTTGCAAGGCGTGCACGGCGGCGCCGCGGTCGCCGGGCTCCAGGGGCTGTGTCGTCGTCAGCGGGAGGTGTGGTGGTTTCGCCGTCGGCGGGGTGAGCGGCACATGGCCCGTCGTTGGCCCGCCCACAATGGGATTGTCATGCCGTGTGGCGCTCTGCGAGTGCGCCGCTGATGGCATGCCGGGCATGTGCTGATCGAGGGTGGTCGCATGCGCATGCACGCTCTGGTGCAAGGTGCCAGCGTCATGGCCGTGGTGCGCGTGCGCTGATGCAGGGCTGTGGTGGTGAAGCGACGGATGCGTGACGTGCAGCAGGCTGTGGGTTTGGCCGTTGCGGTTGAGATTGACGTCGAGGGTGCCGTCTTGATTTTGAGCAAGGGCAAGTTCGCTGCGGGAGACCTCCGACCACTGGCCACCGACGAAGGCGCGCCCGTGTCCATCCCGATCCCATTGCACGAAGTCTTTGCCTTCGGCGTAGAAACCACGGGAGTTGGATTTGGCGGGATCGCCGTAATTGTGCGAATTGCCGTGTTCGAGCGCTTGCACAAAGGCGCGCCCTTGAACCGGATCGACAAAGACGGCTTTGACCGTGGCGTATTGCTCGGCAAGGTGGGGATGTTTGGGGTCGGCGTGTAGTTGAGTGGGGTCGACCAGGGGATTGGCCATGACGGCCTGCCAGGGGGCGTGTAGGGGGTTGGCTTCGCTTGCGTTGCGCAAGGCGTTGAAGGTCTCGGCGCCTCTCAGTGCGGCATCGCGGCCAGACTCCATGTAGGTGGACTGGTCCGGGTGCTTTGGGTCTCGTTTTACAAAGCTGTCGATCTTATGATTTATTCCTTCAAGACTATTTATTTTTTGATGACTTACGTCTTTTAGGATGTCCTGACCAAGATCATCACTTTGATTGTATGCTTTTCCGACGATGGCGAATATTTTGGCTTGATCTTGTGGGTCGGAGTTTTTATAGAGGTCAGTGCTTTTTAAGATGGGTACAACGGATTTCATTAATTTATCGACTTGGGAAGTATCTCTTTGATGGATAAATGATATTCCTGCATTCGTTGTCAGATAATCGTTAAGTTTTGCTTTGAAGGTTTGATCAATATCTTGGCCAGACTTTGGCATGTGATCGGATGGAATATTTTTTTTACCGTGGTATGTTTTTTTATCTGCATCGAAATTTGGATCGCGAATATGATTTCCATCTCTGCCAAGATCTAAGGCAAACTTAGCCTGTTGCTGGGCGCTTAAAATCCAATCTGGATGGTGAGTCTTAGCCCAATCCTGAAAAGAATCCACAAGGGCCCTCGCATCCTTCGGATGCGCACCAAAGTCTGTTTGGAGCGTGCCTATCGAGTAACCACTATTCGAGCCGCCAGCAGGATCCAACATTACAGAGCCATCATTTTCATGGATAATACGGCCCGCATAACTGAGTTTGTAGGCTACATCGCCACCCTCTGAGCTGACGCCGATGCTGTAGTAGGCGACGGCACGAAGTTCGTTGTCGGTCAAGCTCGCCATGATTTAATACTCCTTGCAAGATAGTTCAATAGCGGTTGGCGGAACTAGTGTCTTAATTATATAAGCTGTGACATCCTGGATATTGTTTTTCTTCGCTTGGTTGATAGCCAGCCGCATTGCGCTTTCATCTATTAACCTCAATGCAGGCGCTGAACCCACAGGCGATAGATCCGATTTGCGTAGACGGAATACAAAACATCCCTCAATAGCTAAAAATGTTCCATCATTCAAATCAAGTGCAGAGGTGATCTTTGAATTAAAACTGCCGCCAGAGCATGCTTTAGGGTTTCCCATCTCATGATAAATGGCAAATTTGTTCCAGGTAGATGCAGGTTTTTCCCCTGTGACATAGTTGCGCTCTGAACTGGTCGCAATTAAGTTTGAAGAACAATAATTTTTAGATGGTTCTAGAAAAATATTATTTCCATCAAAGCTTATGCCTGGCAAATCAATTGGAGGAGAAGTTCCGGAAAATGCATAATCCTGCCCTATGCTGGAATGAAATTTCCCCTCGGGGTCGGTAAAGGACTGTTCCTGATGGCCATCGTCTTCCCTGTCTACCTTGACTTTCATTTTCTGGCCACTGAAAAAATCCAATGCCTCGACATTCTCCTCCCCAGCAGGCTCCGACACGACCCATGCGCGGAGCTTGCCATGGTCGTTTTCAACAAACATCGTCATGGCGTTTGGAAGAATACGTTGTGCAATTCCGTTATCAGGCCATGCTGGCTTAGGCACGGCATGCCCGGCTGTTGGTTGGACGGCACTGGCGTTTGCAAGTGCAAACCCCAGTACCGATCCAACGATGGCGAAGCCGATTTTTCTGCGGATAAAATGGCGATTAATGCGTTTTTTCATGTGTGCTGTCCTCGCGATTAAATGGCCGACTCAAGTTCCAAGTGTAAATTGAATCAAATGAATTGCCTCAGTCCACGAAAGGGACGTCCTTGCCTGCCCCAGTCCGCTGATCACGTATCACGACCATCGGCGCAATCTCCACCGGCGGCAGGATGCGCTTGCTGAAGAAGGTATCCTTGAAAAACCAGTTCTTCTTGCAGCGGATCGGCTTGCATCCTTCGAGGAACAGCAACGCGTCGTCGTTGGGCAGTTCCTTGAGTTCCTGGGGCAGCATCAACGCCCGTTTTTCTTCGGTGTAGTTGATGTTGTAACTGCTCCCTTGCGCGCTGCGACCGTGAGAGCGGTGCTTGCGGCGGATGGTCTTGAACCCCAGCTGCTCGCTATAGGCGTTGGCGTCGGTCTGTTCGCGCGGGGTGTAGACCGCGCTGCCGGCGTGGTTGGTGGTGAAGTTCTGGGCGTCGTGCTCGCCGTAGACCGAGCGCAGTTGGGCGTTGCTCTGGATGATGCACAGGTCGCGCACTCCGTAGCTGGCCGAGATCGAAATCCGCTTGGCCCACACGTCCATCCGCCCCATGGCGGTGAATTCGTCCATCAGCATCAACATCTGGTACTTGAGCGATGGGTCATCGCCCAGTTGCCTGTCCAGATTGTTGCCGATCACGGTGCTGAAGAAAATGTTCAGCAACTTGCCGCTTTCGTCGAGTTTCTGGGCGGGAACGACCGTGTAGATGGTGGTCTTGCGCTTGCGGATGGCGGTCACGTCGAAGTCGGTGGCATTGGTGGCCGCTGCCAGGACCGGATTCAGGAACTGCTGCAACGGCGCCTGCAGGGTGGCGATGACGCTGGAGAAGGTCTGCTCGGCCATCCCTGCCAGGTTGCGCAGGGTGGTGCGGGTCTGCTCGCTGACGAAGGGAAACTGCTGTTGGCCCGAGGCCGACAGCCAGCGTTCGACCATGCGCTTGACGCCCTTGCTCCCTGCACCGGACGAGAGCCGCAGGATGCGTTCGAAGCTCGGAAACGCAGGGTGCACGTTGGGATCGAGAGGGGTTGGGGAGTCGGGCTTTCCTTGTGCGTTGGTTCCTGGGAAACCGGTACGTTCCATGTCGTTCCAGTTTTCGAACATGAACGAAGCGAAGGCGACAAAGATGGCACGGGCCTGGGTCGCCCAGAACGGGTCCTTTGCGGAGTCGTCCGGGTAGAGGATGGCGGCGATCGTTTGCAGGTCGGCGATGTACTGGCCCGGCCTGACAAAGGACAGCGGATTGAATCTATGGGTTTTGCCATCGGTGGCATAAGGGGCGAACTTGTAGATACGCTGTCCTTGCGAGGCCCGCCAGCCGCTGGTTTCCTTGAACAACTCGCCCTTGATGTCGAGCACGCACATCGAGTGCTCGTAGGTCAGCAGCACCGGAATGGCGATGCAGGTGGTCTTGCCGCTGCGGGTGGGCGCCACCACCATCACGTGGCGCGCACCGTTGATGTAGAGGTAACGCCCCCGGTACTTGCCGACGACGATGCTCTCGGGTTTTTTCTCCAACAAGTCGGCCCGCTTCATGTCGTGCAGGCTGGCAAAACCGGCATCGCCATGCACAGACGCATCGCGTTGACTCAGTCGCAAGAGCATCAGGGCCAACGGCAGCCAAAGCATGAACATCAGGCCGAAGCCCAGCATGCCGCCGATCCTGATCTTCATCGCGTACGGGCGGACCTGCGGCAGGTCCAGGGCGCGCACGTATTGGGTGTAGGTGCTCCACTCAAGCGGAATGTCGAGCTTGAGCAGTTGCAAGGTGATGTAACCGGACAGGTACAGGCCAGCGAATGCGGCAAGTAGAAGCAAAGCCAGTGCGGTTCCTAGGCGGGCTTTCATTCCCATGGTGACGATCCTTTGTAAATCCTTTTTAGCGGTCGCACCCTACGTGTTGGCGTGTGGCGCACTCCATCCACCCAGGCAATTATCTCGCCTCGGTTCATGGTAGCGGGGCGGCGTTTAACTTTTCAAGCCATGAGCTGTCACGCCAGGGCCTTCGGGCCCTGTGTACTTTTGAACGTTCGATCATTCTGGACGCATCGCACGTGCAGACGCAGCGAGGCCATGGAGCCAAGCCATCGCCATGACGGGGTCCGAAACGCGTGGCCTGTTTTGAGTGGCTTGAAGCCTGCCGGTCAGACGCGCGCTAGGCGGCCCTGATGGTGGGCCACGACCAGCGCTTACGCCTTGCCTAACTTCACCGCCACCGGATCGCCGGTGAGATAGCCCACTGCGCCGCCGAAGCGGTTCTTGTAATTGGCGCGGATCAGCGGATCCAGCGTCGCCTTGACGGTGTCGTGCAGCGGGCTTTCCCAATCGCCCGGATGCTGGCAGTTGCTCATCACGTAAGTCCAGCCGTGGATCTCGTCGACTGCGTGCAAGCCGGTCGATTCGGCTCCGGCCGGCACCGACAACACACGCGTCAGCGCGCCGCTGTCCACGTTGTAGGCCCACAGGAAGTTGTTGACGTGCAGGCTGCTGTCTTCGCCGATGAACAAGGTGCGCAGCGATTCGGAGAACTTGAGGTTGTCCGGGTTGGCCAAGCGCTGCGGGTCGGCCAAGTTGCCCAGGGCATCGGCTTTGGCCAGGTCGTGGCCGGTAAGCGCGGCCGGGGCGGCCATGTCGATCGGAACCCAGTCGCTGTGGATCGGTGCGCCGCTGCTGTCGTGGCGGCCGCCGCGCAGATTCAAGGCGTACACCGCGCCCGATGCCGGGCCTTGCACTTTCACGTCGCCCGAGCCGTTGAGCATGCTGGTGACGATGTAGGACATCGCCATGTAGGCGATCTTGTCGCGGGCATTGACGGTCGTGCCTTCGAGCTTGGTGAAGCCCAGGCTGCCGCCGGCCAATGCTGCGTAGCGGTGGGTTTCCAGATACGTGGCGGCCTTTTCCATGCCGGGCTTGATGCGAATCCAGTTGAAGGTGCCGTTGAACGGGATCTTGGTGAAGGAGGCATCGCCCGGATCGCTCAAATGCACGTCGAGGATGTCGGCGGCGGTGAGGCGGTCGGCCATGGCTTTAATTTCGGCACTGGTGGCGTGGCCCAGCTTGATCCAGCTCAACGTGGCCGCGCCAGGTCCCACGCCGGAGGTCTGGTGCCACTTGCCGACATACAAGGTGCCGGCCGACAGGTCCGCTTTGCGGTCGGCGATGAACATGAATAGCCCACCGTTAGTGGCGTCGTCGCCCATCAGCACGGTGCGTTGGTCCGGCATCACCTGCACCAGCTCGTGCGAAATGCGGCCCAGGCAATAATGCTTGCGCACGCTCCCCGTGCCGTCCGGGTGCACGGTGATCTCGGGCAGGTGGCCGTAGTGGTACGGATTGGCCCGTTCCGGATCGCCGTACAGATGCGTGCTGTAGCTGCGGAACTGGGTGTTGCCGGCCAGCGCGGTGGCGTCGGGCTCATACTCTTCGCTGGACAGGTGGGTATTCCACGGCGACAGGCTGGCGCCGCAAGTGGTCCACAGCCCATGCACCGGCGCGGTATCGACGTTGTGGTACTTCACCAGCGACAACTTGCCGGTGGCCGGGTCCTGATCCAGCGTCAGCACCGCGATCGGCGCGGGCAGGTGGCGGTTGGTGTCGTTGCCGGCCAGGTCGCGGGTGGTGTATTCGAACTGCACCACCGCAAACACGTGATTGCCCTTGACCCCGGGCACCTTGGCGTCGGGCAGGGTCAGCAGCGAGGAGCCGTCCGGGCAGTCGGAAAAGAACTGGCGCTCGGCACCGGGTTTGGAACGGTCGATGATCGGGCGATGCCGAATGTCGTAATAGCCGCCTGCCAGCACGGTACCGCCATTGCCGTCGGGCACCTGGTCGCCGGTGACGAAGAACGGGTGATAGGCCAGGGCATAGCGCTGCGTGCTGCCGTCGCTGCGCGCCACCGTCAGCGACGAGCCGACCGTGGTGGTGGCCATTGCAGCCGGGTTGGCCAGGCTGGGTGCCGGCATGCCGTGGAAGGTGGCCGACACTAGGCGGACAGGGTTTTCCGATGGCCGCGATGGCCGCGCGGCCAAGGCTGCGCCACCGCGTTGCTGCAATGCTGCGGCGCTGGCGCTGCCAAGCGGCAACAGAGGGACGGACGCCAGCAACTGCATGAGGCGGCGGCGGGAGGGATCGGGGGAGGCAGACATCGAAACTCCAGGCAAAAGCAACGATCAACGATGGCCGATTGCGCATCGGCAAGCCGATTACCTTAGGCCGGCCTTATGACAGTTGGTTGACGGCGATCTCGACCGTTGGCGTACGTTTGGGGACGCCCTCGCAAGTGAGCGCTACAAAAGGAGGGTGGGCGGTGCGTGCGGGCTGCGTCGGTGGGTGGTGCGATGCAGCAAAGTGCGCGATTGCCAGTTGCCGTGCGTCACGCCGGATTCAACGGTTTTTACATGGCTTGATAGGTACTGCCGGTATTCCAAGGCTATAGCCGCGGCCAATAAGTTGGCTGTCATCTGGCATACGGACAGCCGTTGTTGACAGGGTGGGGGAATCACGCAAGCGTACGCCGCTTAATGGCCTGCGGCGCAACGCATCGCCGTGGGAGAATGACCTGGAGATCTGGATCTTGCACAAGCTGCTTCGTCGTACCGCCGCGCCTGTCGCGCGTCGCGCTCTCTCGCTGGCTACCGCTGCCGCGGTGCTGATGCTGGCCGCCTGCCAAGTTAAGGACACCACCACCGAGGCGAGCAAGACCGCGCCGGCTGCCACGCCCGCCGAATCGTCGACCACCATCCATCCGGACCAATGGCCGTCGCCAAAGTGGCCGTTCGCCCAGGACCAGGCCCTGGAGCAGCGCATCACCGATGTGATGGCCAAAATGAGCGTCGAGGAAAAGGTCGCCCAGACCATCCAGGGCGATATCGCCAGCATGACCCCTGACGACGTGCGCAAGTACCGCATCGGCTCGGTGCTGGCCGGCGGCAATTCCGATCCCGGCGGCAAATACAACGCCAGCCCGGCCGAATGGCTGAAGCTGGCCGACGCGTTCTATGAAGCGTCGATGGACACTTCCAAAGGCGGCAGCGCGATTCCGATCATCTTCGGCATCGATGCGGTGCACGGCCAGAGCAACATCGTCGGTGCCACCTTGTTCCCGCACAACATCGGCCTGGGCGCCACGCGCAACCCGGAGCTGATCGAGAAGATCGGCGAAGTCACCGCCTCCGAAACCCGCGTCACCGGCATGGAGTGGACCTTCGCGCCTACCGTCGCGGTACCGCAGGACGACCGTTGGGGTCGCAGCTACGAAGGCTATTCCGAGTCGCCGGATGTGGTGGCCAGCTTCGTCGGCAAGATGGTCGAAGGCGTGCAGGGCGTGCCAGGCACCCCGCAGTTCCTCGACGGCAGCCACGTGATTTCGTCGGTGAAGCATTTCGTCGGCGACGGCGGCACCACCGACGGCAAGGACCAGGGCGACACCAAGGTATCCCAAGCCACCATGCGCGACGTCCACGCTGCGGGTTATCCGGCGGCGATCGCGGCTGGTGCGCAGACGGTGATGGCCTCGTTCAATAGCTTCAACGGCGAAAAGATGCATGGCAACAAGGTCATGCTGACCGATGTGCTTAAGGGACGCATGAACTTCGGCGGTTTCGTGGTCGGCGACTGGAATGGCCACGGCCAGGTCAAGGGCTGCACCAACGAAAACTGCCCGGCTTCGTTCATTGCCGGTGTCGACATGGCGATGGCCTCCGACAGCTGGAAGGGCATCTACGAAACCGAACTGGCGGCAGTGAAGTCCGGGCAGATTTCGGCGCAGCGTCTTGACGATGCGGTGCGCCGCATCCTGCGCGTCAAGCTGCGCCTTGGCCTGTTCGAAGCCGGCAAGCCGTCCAAGCGTCCGCTCGGCGGCAAGTACGCATTGCTGGGTGCGCCGGAACACCGTGCGATCGCCCGTCAGGCGGTGCGTGAGTCCCTGGTACTGCTGAAGAACCAGGCCGGCATCCTGCCGCTGGATCCGAAAAAGCGCGTGCTGGTGCTGGGCGATGGCGCCGACGACATGGGCAAGCAGTCCGGTGGTTGGACCTTGAACTGGCAGGGCACCGGCACCAAGCGCAGCGACTACCCGAATGGCAACACCATCTGGGAAGGTTTGGACAAGCAGATCAAGGCCGCCGGCGGCAAGGCCGAGCTGGCAGTGGACGGCAGCTACAAGATCAAGCCGGATGTGGCAGTGGTGGTGTTTGGCGAAAACCCGTACGCCGAGTTCCAGGGCGACATCGCCACCTTGCTGTACAAGCCAGGCGATGAAAGCGAGCTGGCACTGATCCGCAAGCTCAAGGCCGACGGCATTCCAGTGGTGGCGGTGTTCCTGAGCGGGCGTGCGCTGTGGATGAATCAGTACATCAATGCGTCCGATGCATTCGTCGCTGCCTGGTTGCCGGGTTCGGAAGGCGAAGGCATTGCCGATGTGCTGCTGCGTAAGGCCGATGGCACGGTGCAAAACGACTTCAAGGGCAAGCTGAGCTTCTCCTGGCCGAAGACCGCAGCGCAGTTCGCCAATAACGTCGGGCAGAAGGATTACGACCCGCAGTTCAAGTTCGGCTTCGGCCTGACCTACGCCGACAAGGGCGATCTGGCCGCGCTGCCGGAAGACTCCGGCGTGTCCGGCGAGCAGTCGGTGGGCGGGGTGTACTTCGTGCGCGGCAAGCCGGCGCTGGGCATTGCGATGCAGCTGTCCAATGCCAGCCAGGCCAATATGCCGGCGACCACGCTGCCGGTGGGCTTGTCCGATGGCAGCCTGAAGATGACTGCGGTCGATCACAAGGCGCAGGAAGATGCGCGTCGCCTGGTGTGGTCCGGTGCCAAGGCCTCCAGCGTGTTGCTGGTGTCCGGCAAGCCGGTGGATGTATCGCGTGAGAGCAACGGCGATGTGCAGTTGCAGCTGACCGTGCGCCGCGACAGCGCGGTGACTGCGCCGGTGTGGTTGGGCGTGGGTTGTGGCGAGGGGTGCAGCGGGCGTGTCGATGCACAGAAGGCCCTGGCCGCGCTGCCGCAAGGTCGGTGGAAGGTGGTCGGCGTGCCGTTGAAGTGCTTCGCAGTGGCCGGCGCCGACGTGACCAAGCTGACCCAGTTGGCCGGCATCGAAAGTGGTGCGGCGCTGGATCTGTCGGTGTCGAAGATCGCGCTGGGCGCGCTTAACGAAGCCGAAGTTACGCTGGACTGCCCGGTCAAGTAGGTAGCAAGCGCGGAAGTGTGCTTCCGCGCTTGCGGTAGATCAACCGAAACAAGCGCGTCGCAGATCATGGCGGCGTTCATAGCGGCCACCCTCAGCGGTGGTGTCATCAGCCGCCGAGGGAGCGCGCGTCGATCGGCCCGGATGGCCTGCAGCTGCGGTTCGCCGCTCTGCCGCCACGCACGCTGTGCGGGGACGGCGGTCGTCTGCAGGCTCGCCTGGTGCACGGCGCACACCCCAGAGCCGGACAGGAGAGTGCAGTGGGTTTGGCAACGTTGGATATCGTGATCGTGCTGGTCTATCTGACCGGCATCTTCGTCCTTGCGCAGTGGGTCTCGCGCGAGAAGGCTGGCCACAGCAAGAGCGCCGAGGATTACTTCCTGGCGAGCAAGTCGTTGCCGTGGTGGGCGATCGGCGCCTCGCTGATTGCCGCCAACATTTCGGCCGAGCAGATCATCGGCATGGCTGGCTCCGGCTATGCGATCGGTCTGGCGATTGCGTCCTACGAGTGGATGGCGGCGCTGACCTTGTTGATCGTCGGCAAGTTCTTCCTGCCGATCTTCCTGCGCAACGGCATCTACACCATGCCGCAGTTCCTGGAACAGCGTTACGGCAAGTGGATCCGCACGCTGATGGCGGTGTTCTGGCTGCTGCTGTACGTGTTCGTGAATCTCACCTCGATCCTGTGGCTGGGGTCGATCGCGGTCAGCCAGGTCACCGGTATGGACCAGACGCTGGCGCTGGCGTTGATCGGCGTGTTTGCCCTGGTCTATCAGCTGTACGGCGGCCTCAAGGCAGTGGCGCTGACCGACATCGTGCAGGTCACGCTGCTGGTCTTGGGCGGCCTGCTGGTTGCGGGGTTGACCCTGGCGCGCATCGGCGACGGTGCCGGCGTGTTGGCCGGCTTCAAGCACCTATGGAGCGCGCACCCCGAGCACTTCCACATGATCCTGAGCAAGAACAACCCGTTTTATAAAGACCTGCCGGGCCTGAGCGTGCTGCTCGGCGGTCTGTGGGTGATGAACATCAGTTACTGGGGTTTCAACCAATACATCATCCAGCGCGCGCTGGCAGCCAAGAACATCGGCCAGGCGCAGAAGGGCATGGTGTTCGCCGCATTCCTGAAATTGCTGATGCCGCTGGTGATCGTGGTGCCGGGCATTGCCGCGGTAATGCTTGCGCCGGATCTGGCCAAGCCCGATCAGGCCTATCCGACCATGATGCAGTTGCTGCCGACCGGCATTCTGGGGCTGGTGTTTGCAGCACTGGTGGCGGCGATCGTGGCGTCGCTGGCATCGAAGATCAATTCGGTGGCGACGATTTTCACCCTGGATTTCTACGCCAAGTTCCGCCCGCAGACCGAGCAGAAGCAACTGGTGCGCGTGGGCCGCATCGTGGCCATCGTGGCGGTGGTCATCGGCATCCTCACCGCGCGGCCGCTGCTGGGCAACTTCGATCAGGGCTTCCAGTTCATCCAGGAATTCACCGGCTTCTTTACCCCAGGCGTGGTGGTGATCTTCATGCTAGGGCTGTTCTGGAAGCGCGCCAACGAAGCCGGCGCACTGACCGCGGCGATCGGCTCGGTGGTGCTGTCGTTCGCGCTCAAGTTCGCCTGGCCGGAACTGCCGTTCATGGACCGCATCGGCGTAGTGTTCGTGGCAGCGCTGGTGCTGGCGGTGATGGTGTCGTTGGTGACAGCGCCGACGCAGGCGCGCGATCTGATTCGCACCGACGATGTGGCCTACGGCACTACGTTGGGCTTCAAGATCGGTGCAATCGGTGTGGTGGCGATTCTGATCGCGCTGTACGCGGTGTTTTGGTAAGCACACGCAACACGACTGCGCGGTCGCGCCGATACGCGCGTCGCGCAATAGCCGGATCGGTGAGTTGCGACGTTGGCGCTATTACAAGAACGACATTACGATCTCAATCGTTCCACAGAATGTGGTGGCTCGGGAAGCTGGCAGGGTTTGCATGAAATCCATCGGCACCTTGAATTAAAAATGATCGTATAAAGGAGGCAGTTGCATGGCGAATCCAAATCCACAACGCGAAGCTGCCTTGGCGCAGTTCGCCGCGCAGCCTGGCACCACCCCAGCGCAGGAAGCGCAGCTGCGTGCTGCGGTGATTGCCGATGCCAGTCCGCTGGCCATGCTCAACCAGCAGGCCACGTTCGGCCATCTCAAGGGCTCCGTGTCGGAAGCGTTGGGCGGCTCGCTCGACCTGATCGATCGCCATGTCAAGCCGATGTGGCCGGTGAAAACCTCAGCTGCGCGATGGCTTGCGCTATCGTGCGTTCTGGCTATGACAGCCTGCGCGACCGCTGCCGAACGGCACCCACCCGCCAAGGAGACCACCACGATGCATCCGGTTGCCCCCACCCAGAATCCGAAACTCAGCGCCGAAGAGATCGGCAAGCGGTTCCTGACGCTGATCGAGGGGTTGAGCTCGCGCAGCGACCTCAACCTACACTTAGAGAGGCTAACAAAACTACCACGCTCACCGCCAGGCGGGCGCGGCCGGTGCTCGGAACCGGCATGTACCACTCGTACACTGCGGTTCCTCCGGGCCGTCCGCACTCACACCTGGCGACTGCTCGCTACGTTTTGTTAGCCGCTCTTAGTTCGAGCAATAATGAGACTGGAGTTCTCGACTGTTCCTGATGATAAAAATCATTATGTATCAGAAGCGCCTGTTGGTCATAATTGGAGCTATATTGTTGGCTTTCTTGAAGAAACCCAATCAAACGAAAAATCGGTGTACTTGGATTTCATCAACTCTGCGGCACGTTTCGCAGATATGACGCAGATATGTGGCTTAAATTTTGATTATTACCATAACGCTTTTAAAGAAATGGGGTTTGTTGATAATCCTACCTATGGCGAGATCGGCCAGCTGGAGGATTGGCGATACACAAAGTTCAAGAAGAGCGATGGCACGGTGGATATGACGTTCTTGATCATCCCGCAGAACGTGGTTGCCGGCGAGTCAGGTCGCCTCTGCGTCAGGTCAATTCGCATGTTGAACGGGCATTAATTGGCCCAGGAGAGCAATGACATGGCTAATCCAAATCCCCAACTCGAAGCTGCCTTTGCCAAGTTCGCCGCGCAGCCTGGCGCCACGCCAGCGCAGGAAGCGCAACTGCGTGCTGCGGTTATTGCCGATGCCGACCGGTTCAACCGGCAGGCCACGTCCGGCCAACTCAAGGGCTTTGCGTTGGAGGCGCCGGGCGGCTCGTCCAACCTGACCGGTCGCTATGACAAGCCGGTGTGGACCGTGAGAACATCAACTGCGCGATGGCTTGCGCTATTGTGCGTCTTGCTCTTGTCCGCCTGCGCGACCGCTGCCGAACGGCATCCACCCGCCAAGGAGACCACCACGATGCATCCGGTTGCTACCACCCAGAATCCGAAACTCAGCGCCGAAGAGATCGGCAAGCGGTTCCTGAAGCTGATCGAGGGGTTGAGCTCTCGGGAAGATTTGAGCCTAGTGCAGGTGCAAGATACTGTTGGAATTAGGCTTGCACCGGCAGTGCATGGCGGATTCTACGGTGCGGAGGGTGACGTCGGTGATGGATGGAAATACGTCCTAAATTTCTATGCAGAGTCTCGTTCCAACAGAGCCGGTGTCCAACTGCATTTCGTGCAGCAAAACGAGCGATTTGGTGATATGGGGCCAGTCTGCAAGTTGGACTTCGATGACTATCACCGCGCGCTCAAAGCTATGGGATTCGTGGATAACCCGACCTACGGTGAGATCGGTCAATTGGAGGATTGGCGCTACGCTAAATTCAAGGCCAGTGATGGTAGTGTTGATTTCGAGATTTCGATCATTCCGCAAAACGTAGTTGCCGGGGGAGCAGGCCGCTTGTGTGTCAAGTCCATCGGAACATTGAACGGTCGTTAATTGGCCCAGGAGAGCAATGGCATGGCGAATCCGAATCCGCAACTCGAAGCTGCCTTGGCGCAGTTCGCCGCGCAGCCTGGCGCCACGCCAGCGCAGGAAGCACAGCTGCGTGCCGCAGTCGTTGCCGATGCCGACCGGCTCAACCAGCAGGCCACCTCTGGCCAATTCAAGGGCTTTGCGTTGGAGATGCCGGGCGGCTCGCCCAACCTGACCGGCAGTTACGACAAGGCAACAGGTGTTGTGACGATTCCGGCCGCGAGTTTTCAGCCCGGCGGCAGCGCAGCGAGCGGCGATCTGAAGGCGGTGGTCGGGTTGCAGTGCATGAGCGTCGACTTTGCCCACAAGACCTGGCAGGACCCGGTCGGGCAGACGCACACCGTCGACCAGGACATGGTGACCAATCTGCAGGCCACTCTCAACGGTTCGCCGGTCCTGGCCGCGCAGATCAAGGACGCGGTAACCCAGGGGTATGTGCAGCATTTCAGCCTGCTGGGCAACAGCATGGCGGCCGGCGCCACCTATGACGGCAGCACCGTGCAGCAGGACGGTACGCCCAAGGGCATCAATCTGCCGCCGCTGGGATTGCAGAGCAAAACGGCTGCCAATCCCCAGGGCAGATACGACGCGCAGGACATGACTTTCGTGCTGGGCCATGAGATCCAGCATGGCTTCAACGATGCCGCCAAGGACCGGGCAACGCAGGCCTTCATGCAGAGCATCGGAGTGCAGGCCCGGGTGCAGGGGCCCGTGCACGACTACACGGACGAATTGCGGGCTTACATCCAGGCGGGCCGCGAAGATGAGGCCAAAGCAGAGATTGCGGGCTGGAATGCATTGCTGAGCCGCGAGCATCAGAGCAACCCTAGCACCACGCTTGTTGATATGGGGAAGATTCAAAATAGCCGGATATACGACTTTATTACACCTAATACACCATCATCTCCGTCCTCACCACTTCCCGGCCTCACCTTCAACCAAGACGCCAGCCTCCCGCAGACTCCGGCCAATATTGCCGCCATGGGGCAGCATTACTTCGACCGCCCCTCTGCGTTACATGCCCAGCCCAATCAACGCCCGGTGCATCTGGGCGAGCACAAACCCAACCCCACCGCCGACTACGCCAATTTCTACGGCACCTGGGCACTGGAGCAGATTGTCGCAGCCGAGGACCAGGCCACTGTGCGCTATCAGGGCGCCAAGCCGCAGATCGCCATCAATATGGCGGCTCTGGGCCTGAAGGAGGACCTGATCGAAATGGAAGGCCTGGACCTTGGCGCGAATAAGGCGCCGCGCCCCTATCTGGATACCAGCCAGACACCGGCGGCGCTCGGCCACTTTCACCACACCCAGGACGGCAGCCGGGGGCACGACCATCAGTATGTGCCGGTCGCTCCGGCATTCCCGCCGCCAGCCTCGCACTCGGTTTCGCCGCTCCCGGAGCAGGCGGTTTTGCGCCACCAGGACCCGCTGGTCGAACGCTTCTACGCTGCCTTGCAAGCCGGCGACGACCAAGGCGCGCGGGCGGCGTCGATGGCCTATGCAACCCCTGAGCGCTGGCAGCAGACACTTGCCGTCGCAGAGGAACGGGTGCTGGCGAAACACCAGCAATTGCCTGGCAGAGACAATCCGCTCTTCGATCAGGCGCTCGCCCAGCTGGAGCGGCTGGGACCGCAGGCCGGCGGCTATCTTGATCGGGTGCAGATGGAGCAGGTTGCCGGGGCCGTCGCTTATCAGGCCAGCTTGAATCAGCTGCCCCGCATCGATGCGCTGACACCGAGCCAGGACGGTCGGGTGCTGCTGGCAACCGCGACCAACCCGCACATGCCCTCGCTCATCGACCGCGCGGTCATCGATACGGCGCAGGCCACCGCCCAGCCGCTGGAGCAGAGCCTGCAGCAGCTGACTGCCGAAACGCAGCGACAGCAGGACCAGGCGTTGTTCCAGACCCAGCAGCAGCTACAGCCGCAGCAGCAAGGGTTTTCACTTTGATGCAGTCGCCGGGGCATGAGATGAATGAGCAAGCAGGCCAGATCCTGGCGCAGATGGCACTGGCCGTCGGGCGTGTGGACGGCTTGATTTCCACTATGGAGCAACAGGCCAGGACGGTGCAGGCGGCGATGCAGACCGCCAGGGAGCAGGAGGAGGCGAAGTTTAGACAGGCGATGGTGGCGCTGTTCCGGGAACAGCAGCAGCGAATGGAAGATGCGCTACAGCCCAGGATCGCCTGGGCCTGGAAGATTATCGTCACGCTGGTGGTGTTCTTTGCGCTGCTGCTTGGGGGATTTTTGCTGT
The DNA here is from genome assembly GCF_017603965.1 of Xanthomonas fragariae. Taxonomy (NCBI): domain Bacteria; kingdom Pseudomonadati; phylum Pseudomonadota; class Gammaproteobacteria; order Lysobacterales; family Lysobacteraceae; genus Xanthomonas; species Xanthomonas fragariae. The sequence continues at coordinate 1,624,000 of NZ_CP071955.1, forward strand.
TGCTCAAACACGCCAACGACCGGTTGCAGGCCGCATACGCCCGCGCCGATGCGGCGGAGGTAAGCGCGGAAGTGCAGCAGGCGTCCCGGCATGTCGAGATCACCTCGTGCGGTGGCCGGCCGTGCATCAGGCTCGACAACCAGACGCCGACTTGGAAGAGCAATGGTGGCGAGTACATCCTGGTGGATGCGCCATCCGGGAAACGGACGCGAACCCGGCAGTAAGCCGAATCCTTGTATCGGCAGTTCCGCCGAATATCGCGCAGCACGATCATCCCCACCATTTGATGCTTGCTTGCGAGCAGTTGCGTGCCGTTGCCGCGTGCGCTCAGATCCGCGCTGCCGCCAGGCTTGTGTCGAGCAGGGCGACCGGCGCCGCAGATTGCGCGTGCCACGGCGTCTGTAGCCAGATTTCCAATGCGGCCGCCGGCATCGGTTTGGCGATCCAGTAGCCCTGGCCTTCGTCGCAGCCCCAGGCGCGCAGCTGCGCATACGCTTCTGGCGATTCGATGCCTTCAGCAACCACGCGTTGGCCCAGGCCGTGGCCAAGATGGATCATTGCCGGCACCAAGGTGCGGTCGGTACGGCTGTCCGGCAGTGAGCGAATGAAGGATTGATCGATCTTCAACGCGTTGGCCGGCAGCTGCTTGAGGTAACTGAAATTGCTGTAGCCGGTGCCGAAATCGTCGATGGCGATATGCACGCCCAATGCAGCGATCGCGGCCAGTTGCTCGGCCAGATGTTCGGGGTGGCGGATCATCGCGCTTTCGGTGAATTCAATTTCCAGCCGGCGCGGATCCAGTTTGTAGCGCTCCAGACCACGCCGCAGCAGACCTGCAAAACCGGGGCGATCCAGATCGGCGGCCGACACGTTCAAGGCCAGATTGAAGTCCAGGCCTTGTTGCTGCCAGCGCGCTGCCTGGGCGATCCCCTTGTCGATCACCCAGGCAGTGATGCGATTGATCAGTGCGGTCTTCTCGGCCATCGGTATGAAGTCCGACGGCATCACCGGGCCGATCATTGGATGCTGCCAACGCAGCAGCGCTTCTACTCCCACGCAGCGGTGGTCGTGCAGATCCACACGCGGCTGGTATTGCAGGCTCAGCTGATTGGCGCTGTCCAACGCAGCGGGCAAAGCCGCGAGCAGGCGGAAGGTGTTGCGCTGCGCGACGTCGTGCTTGCGCTCGTACATGCTCCACGGCAGGCAACGCTCGCGCGAGACATCCACCGCAGTAGTGAGCGAGCGGATGGTGTCGGCGGCGCCGTAGCTGGTCTGCAGCGAGACCGCACCGATCGAGGCCACCGCAGTATGCGGGATGCCTTGATGCTCCAGCGGCTCGGCGAAGGCCTTCGAAATTTTGGTGCACAGCGTGGCCAGGCGCTGCGTTTCGGCCTGCGCCAGAAAGCCGAAGGTGGTCGGATCCAGCCGATACAGCGCAGTGCCGCCAGGCAGATACGCGGCCAGACGATGCTGGGCAAGCGCCACATAGCCGTCGGCGTAATCCCAGCCCAGTGCCTTGACCATGTCGCGGAAGTAATCGCTGCCGCAGATGTCGACCGCTACTGCCGTGCTCGCTGGTGCATTATCGGATTGCGACAGCCAAGCCTCCAGATCTTCGCCGAAACGCGAGCGGTTGGGCAGGCCGGTCGCGCCATCGCGATAGGTGATGCTACGCAGGTTTTCCACTCGCAACACGGCCAGATCGCGCAGGCCTTCCAACTGTGTGATCGCTTCGGGATCCAATTCCGCGCGCGGGCTGGTGCCAATCACGCATAAGGTACCGATGCTGTGGCCATCGCGCAGCTTCAGCGGCGCGCCGGCGTAGAAGCGGATAAATGGCGGCCCCAGCACCAGAGGGTTATCGGAGAAGCGCCGGTCAAGCTGCGCATCCAGCACTACCATCACCTCGTCCGAGCGGATCGCATGCGCGCAGAACGCCTGGTCGCGTGGGGTTTCTTGCGTTTCCAGGCCGGTGCGCGCCTTGAACCATTGGCGGTGTTCGTCCACCAGTGAAACCAGCGCGATCTCCGCGCCCAGGCTGCGCGCCGCCAGTGCGGCGATAGTCTCGAACACCGGGTCCACTGGCGAATCCAGCAAGCACAAGCCACGCAGGACGGCTAGCCGGGTGGACTCATCGACCACAGGCGGAACGGGGGATTGGACAGACGCGGGCAGGGGTAACATGTCCCAGTATCGGCCTAGAGCCTCATCCCTTGATGTGAGGCACCTGCTCTGTGTTCAGTTGATGGGGAGCTGTGACGCAGCCAAGCCAGGTGCCACGCGCGCTTCGGGGTCGACGCGAGTGACTTAGTGCAAGCGCATATCGCCGCAGTGCTCGATCGGTCTCTACGGGAATGTCTGATCCCTACGGAGCGCATAACGCGCACGGCGCGCTTCTTTGGTAGCCTTAAAGTGGTTGATGAGCAGCCTTGAGGGACCGGAGGTTGCCTCGCTGTTGGCACAGCGACAATCCGATGCTCAGTCGTCAAGACGGCTTAGAGTGGCTTACAAAACGTAGCGAGCAGTCGCCAGGTCGGTGCGGAGGAACCGGAGTGTACGCATGCTACATGCCGATTCCGAGCACCGGCCGCGCCCGCCTGGCGGCGAGCGCAGTAGTTTTGTTAGCCACTCTTAGCGCTCCTCAGCGCCCAGGCTCACGCAACGGCCCCGGGCTGGGCCGCTTGGTCAGCTTGCGCTGCAGCGAGCGCCGATGCATGCCGAGCAAACGCGCGGCGGCGGACACATTGCCGCCGGTTTCGTGTAGCGCTTGCTGGATATGCTCCCACTGTAGACGGCTGAGCGGTGTCATCATTTCCTGCGCAGTTTGTTCTTCGTCCGGCTCGGGCAGCTCGTCGTCTTCTCCGCCCAGTGCGCGCATGATGGTGGGGATATTGGCCGGCTTGGGCAGATAGTCATCGGCGCCAAGTTTGATCGCCTCCACAGCCGTGGCGATGCTCGCGTAACCGGTGACCAGCAGGATGCGCATGTCGGCGCGGATCTCACGCAGCGGCTGGATCAGGCTGAGCCCGGAATCGTGGCCGAGCTTGAGATCGATCAACGCAAAATCCGGCAACGCGCTACGCGCGATCGACAGCGCACTGGCCGCATCGGTGGCGGTCAGCGTCTCGACGCCGCGGCGGGCAAGGCTGCGTTGCAGCGTGCGCAGATATAAGCTGTCATCGTCGACCAGCAGGCCGGTGCAGATAGGGGGGCTTGTCATGCAAGTGCCTCGTGTTCGGAGAGCGGCAGGCGGAAACCGACGCGGGCGCCGCTGCCCTCGGCGGGCAGCATCCACAACTCGCCCTGCAGCCGCTCGACGGTGGCATGCGATAGCGCCAGTCCGACACCCATGCCGTCGTGCTTGCCGCTGTTGAACAAGGTGCCCGGCAGCATGGCTTGCGATGTGTCGAAGCCGGGGCCGTAGTCGCGCACTTCGCCGCTGAGATGATCGTGTTCCACTCGCAAGGTCAGATCGATCTGCGGGCGCCCGGCACGTTCGCCGGCGTCTGCCGCGTTGTTGAGCAGCACCATCAGCAAGTGACTGACGCCGGGCTGCAGCATCAGGCGCATCGGTGCATCCTCGTTGCGGCGCAGCTCGATGGTCGGGCGTACCAGCCGCCATTGTTCCAGCACCTCCTCGACCGCCACTTGGCGACTGAGATGGCCGTTGTCGGCGGGTGCGGCCAATGCCAGCACCCGCTCGTGGCACTGCACCAGCAGCTCGCGCAAGGTGTCCAGATCTTCACGCAATTCGGTCTGGTCGCATTGGTCGGCGATGTCGTCCACCAGCAGCGTCATCGTCGCCAGCGGGGTGTTGAGCTCGTGTGCAACAGACGCCGCATGCGTGGCCAGCGCGACGATGCCTTCGTTGCGTGCAAAGCGCTCGCGCAGCGTGGAAATTTCGCGCTCGCGCTCGCGGATCGACAAGGCCAGCCGCGTGGCGAACGCCAGCACAACCACGGTGGAAAGCAGGAAGTTGGCGGCCATGCCCCACATGTGCAGGCTCAGCGGGTCGAAGCTGCCATATGGCAGTGGCAATCCGAACGCCGCGCTGACCACGTAACCGGCCACGCACGATGCCGCCACCGCCATCGCCCAGCTCAACGGCAGGGCAAGCGCGGCCAGCGCGATCAACACCAGGAACAGCGAGCCGAACGGGTTGGCGATGCCGCCGCTCCAGCCCACCATCCAGGTCAGTACGGTCACATCGACCAAAATGTGGCCGAACTCGGTGGCCGGGATGACCGCGCCGCGGTGGTGGGCTACGCGCAGCTGCGCGTATAGATTGAACACCGCCAGGGCAGCGACGCCGGCCCATAACGGTCGCTGCGGCAGGTTCAGACCCATCAGCCCGGTGGCGATCAGGATGGTGGCAGCCTGGCCGGCGGTGGCCAGCCAACGCAGGCTGCATAGGGTCCGCAGGAAGGAAGCGTCGGAGCTGTTCATCACGGCAATGCTATGCGTTCATGGAAGTGGTGGCCTGCGACAAACCGTCGCGTCGCTATGGAGGGCGGCCCGCACGGCGCTTCAGCTGTGCGCGGACAGCGGACAGGCTAAAATACCGCGATGCATGACGCCGTGACTCGCCCAACCCCTCCCGCCGACGCCACCGCTTGGCCGCGCCGCATCACCCAAGCCGTCAAGATCGGCAGCGTGATCGTGGGCGGCGGGCACCCGGTGGTTGTCCAGTCGATGACCAACACCGACACCGCCGATATCGCTGGCAGCGTCAAGCAGGTGGCCGAGCTGTGGCGTGCCGGCTCGGAAATGGTGCGCCTGACCGTCAACAATGCCGAGTCCGCTGCCGCCATCCCGCGCATCGTCGACAAGCTGGGCATGATGGGGATCGAGGTCCCATTGATCGGCGACTTCCATTACAACGGTCACCAACTGCTTGCGGCCGAGCCGGCCTGCGCCGAAGCGCTGGCCAAATACCGCATCAATCCCGGCAACGTCGGTTTCGGCAAGAAGAAGGATCTGCAGTTCGCGCAACTGATCGAGTTCGCAATCAAGTACGACAAGCCGGTGCGCATCGGTGCCAATTGGGGCTCGCTGGACCAGTCGCTGGCGGCGCAGTTGATGGACGAAAACTCCAGGCGCGACACCCCGTGGGACGCAGGTCGCGTGCTGCGCGAGGCGCTGATCCGCTCGGCAGTGGATTCGGCCGAACGTGCGGTGGAGTTGGGCCTGGCGCGTGAGCGCATCATCTTGTCGGCCAAGGTGTCCGGGGTGCAGGAGCTGATCGCGGTCTATCGCGACATGGCGAGCCGGTGCGACTTCGCGCTGCATCTGGGCCTGACCGAAGCCGGTATCGGCAGCAAGGGCATCGTAGCGTCGGCCGCTGCGTTGAGCGTGCTGCTGCAGGAAGGTATCGGCGACACCATCCGCATCTCGCTGACACCGGAACCGGGCCAGTCACGCACGCAGGAAGTCATCGTTGCGCAGGAACTGCTGCAGACCACCGGCCAGCGTGCGTTTACGCCCATGGTGACCGCATGCCCCGGCTGCGGCCGCACCACTTCCGAGTTTTTCCAGGAGCTGGCCGGCGTGGTGCAAAACCATGTGCGCGCCAAAATGCCGGAGTGGAAGATCAGCAACCCTGGCGCCGAGAATATGACCCTGGCGGTGATGGGCTGCGTGGTCAACGGCCCCGGCGAATCGCGCCACGCCAATATCGGCATCTCGTTGCCGGGCACGGGCGAGGCGCCGTCTGCCCCGGTGTTCATCGATGGCGAAAAAAGCGTCACCTTGCGTGGCGAAAACATTGCCTACGAATTCATCGATTTGATCGATCAATACGTCGAACGTACCTATGTCCGCCGCGCCGGCTGAGTCGCCGGCTGGTTTTAGGATGTGGTTGCGCAACAATGCGTGGCGCATGGCGCTGTTGTTCGCCGGCGTGTTGTTGCCGCTGGGTCTGTTTGTGGATCTGGCCGATGAAGTGCACGCGCTTGAGAATTTCTACTTCGACGAGCCCTTGCTGTGGAGCATGCGCAGCATCGCCACGCCGGGGCTGAACGCGTTTTTCGACGTGATCTCCAAGGCCGGCTACCAATACGGCGTGATTCCTGCGGATATCGGCATCGTGCTGGTGTTATTGGTGTTGCGACGCTGGCGCGAGGGCAGCTTCGCCGCGTTGGGCTTCGGTGGTTCGGCGTTTTTGAACATGGGCGCCAAACAGTTCTTTCAACGCGACCGCCCCAGTTTGTGGGAATCCATCGCCCCGGAAAGCACGTTCAGTTTCCCCAGTGGCCACGCGATGGGCTCGATGACGCTTGCCGCGGTTGTCGTCGCGCTGGCCTGGAACACGCGCTGGCGCTGGCCGGTGACGATTGTGGCCAGCCTATTTGCGCTGCTGGTCGGTGTCTCGCGCATTTATCTGGGTGTGCATTACCCCAGCGACATTCTGGGAGGGTGGTCGGCCGCGCTGGTGTGGGTGGTCGGACTCTACCTGGTGATGTTCCGCGGCACACGGCGCCCGCATTGGCGCAAGCCCGGTGTGGCAGTTGTGCAGCAGCCGAAGCGCGCACCGTTGGGCGACTGAGCGCGGCGCAGTCACTGGGGGCGCTTTGGATCACCTCACTTTTACCCGTTCGCGACGCCATCGTCCCGCACCGATCAATGTGCCGATCAACGCCAACAAAACCACGCAGTAACTCGGTTCCATCGGGTGGTGCTTGAGCAACATCACCACCACCAACGGGGTCAGACCACCGAACACAGCGTAAGCCAGGCGCCAGGTGGGTGCGGACGGCGCGGAGGAACCGCATCGCACGCGTGGTACATGCCGATTTCGAGCACCGGCCGCGCCCGCCTGGCGGTGAGCGCAGTCGTTTTGTTAGCCGCTCTTAGTGGCAATCGGCATGCGCGCTCGGTGTCAGTGCAGCCAATGGAATACCGCGCTGCTCGCCGCGTAGAGCGGGCAGTGCACACTATCGAAGTGTACGTCGGCAGTACCGACGAGATGCATTCCTCCATCGCACAGGTCTTCGCTCACTCGCCCGGCTTGGCGCCTCCTACCGGCGCGTGCGTGGCGGCGCGGCGCGCCAGCACGCTTTCGCGATGCGCGATATAGACGTTGGCACCGATGATGATGGCGGCACCGATCATCGTGTGGCATGCGATCTCCTCGCCGAACAGCCACCAGCCCAGTAGCGCCACCAGCAGCAGCTGTATGAAGCTGATCGGCTGCAATGCCGAGACTTCGCCCAGCTTGAGTGCGCGCGTCCAGAACAACTGCCCGGCGGTGCCGAAGACGCCGGTCGCCACCAGCCATAGCCAGTCGATGCCGTGCGGCCAGGTCCACTGGAACAGCGCCGGAATCAGCGACATCGGCACCCAGAACGCATAGGTGTAGAACACCACGGTGTTCGAGTCGTCGCTGCGCGAGAGCTGCTTGATCTGGATCGCAACCACGGCGCTGATCACCGCCCCTAGCAGCGCGATCAGCAAGCCCGGCGCGAATGTGGACGAACCTGGCCGCAGGATCACCAACACACCGATAAAACCCGCTGCCACCGCCAGCCAGCGGCGCATGCGCACCTGCTCGTGCAGCCAGACCACCGCCAGCACGGTGACGAACAACGGCGTGGAATACGACAGCGAGATCGCCTGCGACAACGGCAGGTGGCCGATCGCCCAGAACCCGCACAGCATCGAGGCCAGGCCGATCGAGGTGCGTGCCAGATATTGCGGCAATTGTCGCGTACGCGGCAGCGGTTTGCCCGGCCGCACGATCAATAACAACAACGTCAACAATCCGAACGCATTACGAAAAAATGCGATTTCTGTGGTCGCGAGGTTGCTCGATGCCAGCCGAATGGTGATCGCCATCAGGCCGAATGCGAAGGTACTGATCAGCATCCACAGCGCTGCACGTCGCGATGCCTGCGTTGCAGTCACCAATGCACCCCTATGACGCGCGGTTCTGGTGCCAGGACGACCGAGTAACGCTCGCGCACCGATTCAGCGATGCGCCGCGCAAAGTCCAACAATTGCGCACCGCTGGCGGTGCCGTAATTGACCAGTACCAGCGCATGCTCCGGCGAAACACCCGTATCGCCCTCGCGCACGCCTTTCCAGCCGCATTGCTCGATCAACCAGGCGGCCGACAATTTGCCCTGGCGTGGGTGCTCGCCGGGATGCACCGGTAGGTCGGAAAACGCGGCCTGCAACGCGGTGATCTGCTCGCTTGGCAACAACGGATTCTTGAAAAAGCTGCCCGCATTGCCGAGCACATCCGGGTCTGGCAGCTTGCGCCGGCGGAGATTGATCACCGCCTGCGCCACATCGACAGCACCGGCTAGCTCGACGCCCATGCTCGCCAGTTCTTCGCGGATGCCGGCGTAGTCCAGCCGTAGCTCGTGCAGCAGTGGCAGATTGAATTCCACCGCGACGATCAAATAGCGGTCGGGCTGCCGCTTGAACACGCTGTCGCGGTAGCCGAATGCGCACTCGTCTGCAGTCAGCCTTACGAACTGCTGGGTCTGCCGATCGAAGGTTTCCACCACGCGGATGAAGTCGCCGACCTGCGCGCCGTACGCGCCGATGTTCTGGATTGGGCAAGCGCCCACGGTGCCAGGAATCAATGCCAGATTTTCCAGCCCCGACAGACCCTGCTGCAGCGAATACAACACCAACGCATGCCAGTTCACGCCTGCGTCTGCACGCACGACGGCGTGGTCGGCATGGTAGGCGATGATGGCGATTTGGCGATTGTCGAAACACAGCACGCAGCCCGGCGGGTCGCCAGCCAACAAGACGTTGCTGCCGCTGCCTAGCACCAGCAGCGGTTGCCCGGCGATCTCGGGAGCGGCCAGTGCCTGCGGCAATGCCTCGGGCGTGTGGATGCTGAGCAACCAGCGCGCCGTGGCATCCACATGGAAGGTGTTAAGCCCACGCAGTGGCACATGCTCCCTCAGGCTCCAGCCGGCCTGCACTGCATCGCTCATAGCGGCGACACCGCACCGCCGCTGGGCGCTTCGCGGCGGCGACGGATCGCATCCACGCATTCGCCGATCAGCGCTGGCCCGCGATACACCAGCCCGCTATAGCACTGCACCAAGGTCGCGCCAGCGGCCATCTTGGCTACCGCATCCGCACCGGAGTTGATGCCGCCCACGCCGATCAATGGGATCGACTCGGGCAGGCGCGCACGCAAGCGTCGCAGCACCAAGGTGGATTGCCCCAGCAGCGGGGCGCCCGACAAGCCGCCAGCCTCCACAGCTAGCGGATGGTGGGTGATCAAGGTGCGCATCACCGTGGTGTTGGTGGCAATCACGCCATCCACCGCCAGGTCGGCCAGCACGCGTGCGGCCGCATCGATGTCGCGGTCGTTGAGATCCGGCGCCACCTTCACCAGCATCGGCACGCGTTTGCCGTGTTGCGCAGCCAGCGCTTCCTGGGTATCGCGCAGATCGGCGATCAGCCGGCGCATTGCCTGTTCTTCCTGCAACTCACGCAAACCTGCGGTATTGGGCGAGGAAATGTTGACCGTTATGTAGTCGGCCAGCGGATACACGCGCTCCATGCAATAGCGATAGTCGCGGGTTGCTTCTTCGTTGGGCGTGTGCTTGTTCTTGCCGATATTGATGCCGAGCAAGCCACCACGGCGGCGCGCACGCTGCACGTTGGCCACCAGCGCATCCACACCAAGATTGTTGAAGCCCATGCGGTTGATCACTGCCTGGTATTCGGGCAGGCGGAACATGCGCGGCTTCGGATTGCCGTCCTGCGCGCGCGGCGTCACCGTGCCGATCTCGACGAAACCAAAACCCAGCGCAAGCAGCGCTTCGATGTGCTCGCCGTTCTTGTCCAGCCCGGCACCAAGCCCGACCGGATTGGGGAACATCAAACCGAAGGCCGGGGTCGGCAGCGGCACCGGGCGCCTGGCCAGCAGCGGCATGGTGCCGGTGCGGTAGGCGGTGTCGATGCAGCGCAACGCCAGCGCGTGGGCGCGCTCGGCATCGAGAGAAAACAGAAAAGGGCGGGCAAGCGAATACATGCGGGTCAGTTCAATCTTCCTGCGAAAACACGGGTCTGGTATTGGAAGTCGATCAGCCCGTCGTGCGCGTGCGCATCGAATAAGGCGCGTAGCGCGGCGAGCATCGGAGCATGGCGCCGGTCATGGGCGAGCGGGGCATACGAAGACGACAGCAATCGACCGCGCAAGGCATCCAAATCCAGCCGCTGCACATTCGGGAAACGCGCCATCGCGCGGAAGCCTTTGCCAAACCACGCCTGCATGGTTGCATCGTCCTGATAGCGCTCTGCCACTGCCGAGTAGTCGGTGCCGTAGTCCAGCAACAACTGCTCGTAACCGCGCAGGAATGCGGTGCTGTCCAGTTCGCGCGAGTTCCAGTAGACCATCGCCAACCCGTCTGGCTGCAGGATACGCGCCCATTCGGCGCGTACCGCCTGCATGTCGAACCAGTGGAAGGCTTGCGCGGCAGACACCAGGCCGACGCTGGCATCGGTCAGCCCGGTGGCTTCGGCAGTGCCGTCGATCGCCTGAAATTTCGGAAACCCTGCCAGCCACTGCTGCGCGGCTTGGCGCATGGCAGGGTTGGGTTCCACCGCCGTGACCGGGTAGCCGGCCTCCAGAAACAAGCGGCTGGAGATGCCGGTGCCGGCGCCGATATCGGCCACCGTCGTTGCCGGCGTGATGCCCAGTTCTTCATGCAACCAGCGCAACAACTGCGGCGGATAACTCGGCCGGTAGCGCACATAAGCGGCCACGCGGTCGTTGAAACGCTGGGCAGAGGAGGGCGCGGCCATGCTCAACTGTTTGCCGCCGCGAGCCAGGCCAAGCCGCCGAAGAACAGGATGAAGATCGCCACTCCCGCCACCCAGGCCGCCACTGCCAGCCAGCCCAGCACCAGCCCGCCGATCGCCAGGCCATCGCCTTCGAGTCCCTGTGGATTGCGGCGGATTTCGGCGCGCGCCAGATGGCCGGTGATGATGGCGCAGATGCTGCCTAGGAAGGGGATCAGGGTCCAGCCGAGAATGCCTGCGACCAGGCTGACGATCGCCATGGCGCTGGTCTGTCGAACGACAACGTTCATTATGAACTCCGGAGATTGAGCCGGCAGCCGACGGCTGGCGTCGTACGATTATCCCAGAGCGGGCGGCCAAAAGGCGTGCCGTTTGCGGCCAAGCGCAGTTGCGTGGTCGGGTTTGGTTGGATCGAAGCGGCTGAAATAACCGATCGTGCGAGCTTCAATCAGCGCAGCGACGCGGCAGTTCGTGTTGCCGGGCGTCGTCGCTGGGCTTGCGATGCCATGCCTATAACGATCGCTGGGTTGAGTGCGACACGTGCCATACAAGCGGCTGCTGCCCGGCGCGCCCTATGGCCATCGATCAAAGATCGAACTTGATGCCCTGCGCCAGCGGTAGCGAGTCGGAGTAGTTGATCGTGTTGGTCTGACGACGCATGTAGACTTTCCACGCATCCGAACCAGATTCGCGACCGCCGCCGGTTTCCTTTTCGCCGCCGAACGCACCGCCGATCTCCGCACCCGAGGTGCCGATGTTGACGTTGGCGATACCGCAGTCGCTGCCGGCCGCCGACAGGAACTTCTCGGCCGCCTTCAAGTTCTGGGTGAAGATCGACGACGACAGGCCCTGCGGCACGCCGTTTTGCAACTCGATCGCCTCGTCTAGCGTGCTGTACTTCATCACATACAGGATCGGCGCGAAGGTCTCGTGCTGCACAACCGTGGCGCTGTTCTGCAGCCCGGTAACGATGGCCGGCAGCACGAAATTGCCGGGGCGATCGATCGCAGTGCCGCCCACTTCGACCGTGCCGCCGGCCGTCTTGGCCTTGGCAATCGAGGCCAGGAACTGCTCCACCGCGCCGCGGCTGTTGAGCGGGCCCATCAGGTTTGCAGGGTCGGTGGGGTCGCCGATCTTGCTGTCGAGCTGTTTGTACGCCTTGACCAGCGTGGCCAACACATTGTCGTAGATGGACTCATGCACGATCAGGCGGCGCGTGGTGGTGCAGCGCTGCCCGGCAGTGCCCACCGCACCGAACACGATGCCCGGGATTGCCAGCTTCAGGTCGGCGGTTTCGTCCAGGATGATGGCGTTGTTGCCGCCCAGTTCCAGCAGGCAACGGCCCAAACGGTGCGCAACCTTTTCGGCGACCACACGGCCGATCTGGGTCGAGCCGGTGAAACTGATCAGCGGCACGCGGCCGTCTTCGACCAGCTTTTCCGACAGCGACGTACCGGCATCGTTGATCAGGAAGAAGATGTCCGGGAAACCGGCCTCTTTCAATGCCGCATTGCAGATCTTCATCGTCGCGATCGCCGTCAGCGGCGTCTTGTTGGACGGCTTCCAGATGCAGATATCGCCGCAAATCGCCGCCAGAAAAGCATTCCACGCCCACACCGCCACCGGGAAGTTGAACGCGCTGATGATGCCAACCAGGCCCAGCGGCTGGTACTGCTCATACATGCGGTGGCCCGGCCGTTCGGAGTGCATGGTGTAGCCGTAGAGCATGCGGCTCTGGCCGACCGCAAAGTCGGCGATGTCGATCATCTCCTGCACCTCGCCATCGCCCTCGGGCTTGCTTTTGCCCATTTCCAGCGCCACCAGCGACCCGAGCGCATCCTTGTGCGCACGTAGCGCCTCGCCACACAGGCGCACCGCCTCGCCACGCCGCGGTGCAGGCGTGGTCCGCCACACCTTGAAGGCCGCCTGCGCGCGCTGCAAGATCCGCTCGTAGTCGTCCGGTGTGGTCGCCTGCACATCGGCGATCACCTCGTTGGTGGTCGGATTGAGCGGCTGCAGCACCCCCGCGTCGGTGTCTTGCGACCAGCTCGCCTCGCCAAGATAGGTGCCGGAATTAGACGCGGCGAGGTCGAGCGCCTTGAGCAAGTCAGCGGACATGGGATCTCCAAAAAAGTCGGGACTGCCGCGTGGCAGCCAAGGCCACCCCACGACAACAGATAGCCGACGATTTTAGCAGGGTCCGCCGACCACCCACCGGCTTGGCAACCGCAACGATCGTGCGACAATGCCGCCCTTGGCCACGTAGCTCCGCTGGATAGAGCGTCCCCCTCCTAAGGAAGAGGGGAAATGGAGCACTTGCTTCCATCTGATCTAACCTGTTGTTTCGTAAAGCTCTGCATTTGACCGCCATAGAGCGCGATGCAGGGCTCGACACTTCAAAGCACCTCTAAGCAGCGCTTGTTCGCCACAGCATTGCCACAGCATTGCCACAGCTTCCAAGGCCTCCTCGACTGCGCTATAAGACACTTGTAGTTGGTCTAAGGACGGCCTATCGCACATGTCTGAAAGCGCGCTCCAAACGCTCCGTGAGCTGTATCCGCAGCGCTACGCCCTTCGGCCCGAAGAAGTGGCTCATGTGCTTCGTGGTCAAAGCAGCAGAGGCGTTGTGCAGCGCGTTCGCGAAGGGATGCAGTCGGGGCGTTATGCGGGTGCTCGGAAGATCGATGGATTGATCCAGATGCCGCTGGAAGCGCTAGCTGAAATATTGGATCCAGCGCCAGCACCGCAGCCGGTCGCCCCCATCATCTCGCCTTCGACCTCGCGACGCCGCTCAATGATCGGACCGCGCATTGCTTTTGTCCGACAAGGTGGATTTTGGGAGGAAGTGTTTAGAGCAATTGGCGAAGTTGATCAGGCCAATCTTTTGCGCTTACAGTGGGTTAGCGAATTGAATAAAATTCGCAAGGAGGGCGCGCAGGCGATCGCCGAAAGCCAGAAAAAAGAGTTGCAGCGATCTGCGTGTTAAAAAGGCAACAGGACGCGTGGCGTTAATCGACACGCTTACAAAGCGTCTACAACGTGGTGAAAGGCAGCCTTCACTGGATCACGATTTTCTCAAAGCCCACTGGGTTTGAAGTCGTTTTTAAGAATAGGAATCGATTAATTATTAATTGGATTGCCGAGGCCGCAGCGGTAGCAAGAGATTACGGGCGTCAGGCCACGACAGATCGCCAGATAGCCCAAGCCAGGGCTGATATCATTGGCTGGAATTTTTATTTTTCATGTCCTGATCGCCGATCGGGGGAGCGTGATCAAACACGAGCCGATCGGCCATGCCTGGTTGATATGTGCTGGTCGTAGCAATGTCTATTGCTCGCAGTTTCAGGTGGATCATTCCGATGCCATAGCGTTTTTTGCGGGAGCGCTTGCCATATTTCCCAGGGTGCATTCCCAATTAAATCGTTGTCAAAGACCTGCTCGGCCAGTAGCTTGTTCGAGCGAATTTTCTCCGGCTCCAGATCTTTGTTGGGCCGCTTGGCACCGGGAAGCTCATTTAAGCAAAAGCTCACTCACCCCTACGGGTTGATGTATCGAGACCTGAGAATTGAGCAAAGCGGCAAACGAGCAGGGTCCGTAAAATGTGACGCCCGTCACGATATGATGACTTGATTTTGTAACAAAAAAATGAAACCATTGAGCTTAGAGACTTTAACATAAAGTGTTGCTGGATTGTTGAAAAAGTAAGGAAGCCAGTAATGGTGTAACGGAAATTATTCTTAAAGTCATGAATGATCGGGTGGTTAAAACCTCCCGCTGCCTATGCGTTGCAGGATGAGATTTAATCATGGAAGATAGAGTTTTTCGAGAGAGTTCGCCATTATTTGCCTCTCTTGATTTCGTAAAATCCCTGCCAGCATTTGATTCATCTCCCTTTTTGGGGGACGGCTTGTCTTTAAGAGCTGTAATTGAGTTGGTTCAAGCTCGACAAACCAATCATCAATCCTATTGGCAAGGCATGGAGCAAGCGCTGGAAGAGGCACTCACTCTTCAAGACAAGTTGCCTCTCAGTAGCTCCTTATTTAGAGGTTTGCCTGGGATTGGGTGGGCTGTCCAACTCTGCCCGCTTTTGCTTGATAAAACATCTTCCCAACAGTTTCTTGTTGAGCTAGATGAGATTTTGCTTGACGGAATTTTGGAGACTCATCATCCAAATCTTGATATGGTTAATGGCATCGCTGGAATTATGGTTTACGCGATGCGAAGAGGATTGTCTGCCAGCTCAAGTTCGGATCTTTGGAGTGCAATTGAATTAGTTTGTTCTCGAGCAGTAAGAGAATGGCTAAACTTCAGCGATGCCTCAGATCTCGAGAGTCGGGGAACAGATTTTCAAAAAAACCTTGGTCTCGCGCACGGCATTCCAGGCCTGCTACTGATGATGGCTAACGCTTCTAGAAAAGGCCACATATCAAGAGCAGCCACTGAGCTTGCGCTTGACGGGTTCGACCACCTATGGATGCACGCGATCAAGGGAGATGATGACGGCGTGCTTTTCCCTTCTACCGCTGGATCACAGCGAGTGACTAGATTGGCATGGTGTTATGGCGGACTTGGTCTTGCTGATGCATACAGGCGCGCCAGTCTCTTAGACAGCTCCTACGGCGTGAGATTTTCTAGTCTGATTGAAGGATCCCTCAATCAGTTTAAATCAGGAAAGCATCAAATCACGGACGCTTCCCTATGCCATGGTGCAGCAGGGGTGCACCTTTACTTTGAAATCTTTGGGCGATGTGAATTTTTAAGCGCTCAGCTTCGAAATGAGTGCAAGAAAGCTTCGGTTGTCGCAGGCGAAAAGCTTTTGCATTTCAATGATGGAACCGTTGAAAAGCCATCGTATCTTTGGAGTCACAAAGGGAAGAATATCAAGACAGCTTCCTTGCTTGAAGGAACCACCGGAGTCGTGCTTGCGCAGAATGCGGTCGCTAGTCAATCTAATTGTTACCCTTGGGCAGAACTATTGGGTTTGCACCAAATTGATAACGAATAAGTCGGATTTATGTGCGGAGTGGAAAAGGAGGAAGCAGGCAGATAAGATGTGGAAGTAAATCAAATTAATTAACCAACCGAAGGAATGAACATGATCTCCCTTAAAAAGCGAAATATCACTATCCTGAGCAATGACGAACTCACTGTGGTGAGCGGCGGTTTCGATACGGATCTGACCACGCAATGCGGCGGTCCGGGGTATTCTACGGAACAAGACTCTTGCACTTGCCTTCCCGATACTGACGGTTGTAATGCCGGCTAATAGTAATTGAAGATGCTAGATGTGGCGATTAAAGAATGGACGCAAGAAGAAAATTATTTAGAGAACAAGCCACATCTCGTAGGCAGTCAAAGTGGCTGGGCGGAGTAACGATTGCGTCTCCGCCCAGTCATATTATATGGGCTATAAGCTTTACATCTCTTGGGTTGATCGTGTTGGCTGGGCTTTACTTTGGGGAATATACCAGGAGAGAGAGAGTTGTCGGGCAACTGGTCTCGCACGACGGTGTTGTGAAAATTTCAAGCGCGACAACTGGCTATGTCACTCGCGTGCTCTTAAATGAAACAAATTCAGCGCGTTCGGGAGAGCCTGTAGTCGAGATCGATGGTGAGGCCTATTCCGCTGGCGGCACAGGTGTGAAAGGAGGGGTGTCGCTGGCACTCGAGGCACAGCGGCGCGCTCTCCACGCGGAAATGTTGGTATCGCGAGATGCTTATACGCGTAATATAGAAAGCATAAAGATCCAAATTCCACTTTTGGAATCGCAACTGGCAGATGCCGTTGATGAGCTTAATATTTATCAACAAGAACAGGTCGATCAACAACTACTGTTGGATAAAATCGAGCCTTTGCTAAAATCAGGTTACATCGCTGCGACCCAAGTTCAACAGCAGCGTTCATCACTCGCTTCGGTCAAAGCTAACGTAAGATCACAGCGGTCCAAAATATCTAGCATAAGACTAGACTTGGAAGGACGGCGTGCCGACCTTGCGCGCGCACCACTAGACCTCGCGTCTCAGATCAATACCTCAGAGCGATTGTTAGCTAGTGCTGATGTTGAGGCTCAGTCTAACGCAGGCGATTTGAGTTCAGCACTCTTGTCCCCTGTCAACGGTATCGTGTCTTCGGTCTTGGTGAGTGAGGGGCAAGCCGTCAAGCCAGGTCAAATACTGATGACGATCATCAAGGACACTTCTAAGAGCGGCTAACAAAACCCAGGAAGAAGCCGTAAGCAGATGATGGAGCATGCAAGCGAGAGCAACGCCAAGTGGAGATCGATGCGGCGTTCAAAGCGGATGCGCAGTTTGCCCATGCCTGCGAACCAGGCATGCGTGCGCTCGACGACCCAGCGATGACGGCCCAACCGGTCGTTGCGCTCGATTCCCTTGCGTGCGATCCGCGCAATGATGCCGCGCTGCTTGAGGAAGGCGCGACAGCGGTCGATGTCGTAAGCCTTGTCGGCGTGCAATTTGTCTGGCCAACGTCGCGGGCGCCCTGGTTTGCCACCAATTGGCGGCAAGGCGTCGATCAACTCCTCGAACACGACCGAGTCGTGCCGATTGGCGCCGGTGACGCACACTGCCAAGGGCACGCCGTTGCGGTCCACGATCAGATGCCGTTTGCTGCCGAGTTTGCCGCGATCGGTCGGGTTTGGCCCGGTGTAGGCGCCCCCCGGGGGGAGGCCACACTGGCGGCGTCCAGACTGGCTCGGCTCAGATCCAGCCTCTGGGCGCGACGCAGCTCGGTCAGCAACACCTGATGCAGACGATGCCACACACCGGCGGCTTGCCAATCACGCAACCGGCGCCAGCAGGTCATGCCGCTGCCATAGCCCAGTTCCACAGGCAGGTCTTCCCATGGCATGCCCGTGCGCAAGACATAGACGATGCCGTTGAGGGCTTGCTGATCACTGATGCGCGGCCGTCCACCTTTGGGCGAACGCTTCACTTGGGGAATCAGCGGCTCGATGCGCTTCCACAGCGCAATGGGGATCTCTTTGCGACGTGTCATGTCCGCAATTTTGCCACCGGCGAGACAAGATTCAAGGGGTTTTGTTAGACGCTCTAAGACTGAGGCGCAACTACTGGTCGATTCTCAATCAATCGGATTTATTGAAATCGGAACCAAGGTGGCCCTTCGCTTACGTGCATATCCCTTCCAGAAATTCGGTGTGCTAATGGGCACAGTGAAGGCTAAATCATTGACAACTCTCTCCCCCAGTGAGGCTGCCGACCGTTTTGGCATTGCTTCAGTCACGGAGTCCATGTTCTTGGTAAGAGTGGAGCTTGAACGTCAATCCCTCGACGTTTACGGCAATTCCGTTAGGTTGACCCCGGGGATGTATGTCGATGCTGATGTTATGTTGGATCGCAGGAGGCTCTATGAATGGCTGTTTCAGCCTGCATACACCCTCCGGATGAAGACCAATGAGTGATGTAGAAGATGATCTCTCCACTGGTCCAGATAAAGGAGGAATTTGGACTTCGAGTCAATGGCAGTCATTGCTTCGTTTTGGCAGTCGCCGTTCAGTGCCGGTCATTATTCAGGCCGAGGCAGCCGAATGCGGACTTGCTTGCATAGCGATGGTCGCTGGCTATCATGATGCCAAGCATGAAATGCAATCGCTGCGGACGAAATTTCCTGGTTCGCTGAGGGGTATTGAACCGCCCCGGGATTTCGGGAGGCTGTTTGGTTTGAGTCACGCCGCTTTGGCGTAACCGGCCTGTTGTCGATAGTAAGCCTCTTCGGCTTCCGCTGGCGGAATGTTCCCGATCGACCCCAGCAAGCGTTTGTGGTTGTACCAGTCCACCCAATCCAGCGTGGCCAGTTCCACATCCTGGCGGTTGCGCCACGCGCGCCGGTGGATCACCTCGGCCTTGTACAACCCGTTGATCGTCTCGGCCAACGCGTTGTCATAGCTATCGCCCACGCTGCCCACCGACGGCTCGATCCCGGCGTCGGCCAGCCGCTCGGTGTAGCGGATCGACACATACTGCACGCCGCGGTCGGAGTGGTGGATCAGGCCGCCTTCGGTTGGACGACGCGCATGCAGCGCCTGCTCCAGCGCGTCCAGCACGAAGTCCGTGTGCGCCGTCTGCGACACCTTCCAGCCCACGATCCGCCGTGCGTACACGTCGATCACGAAGGCCACGTACACGAACCCGGCCCAGGTCGAGACATACGTGAAGTCGCTGACCCACAGTCGGTTCGGCGACGGCGCATGGAACTGTCGGTTCACCTTGTCCAGCGGGCACGGCCGCTTGTCGCTGATCGTGGTCTTGACCACCTTCCCGCGTACCACGCCGCGCAGGCCAAGTGCGCCCATCAGTCGCTCCACCGTGCAGCGGGCCACCGCATAGCCCTCGCGCTTGAGCTGCCGCCAGACCTTGCGCACGCCGTACACCTGTCGGTTCTGCTCCCATACCCGCCGGATCTGCGGGCGCAGCGCCTGGTCCTTCCACCAGCGGTTCGGGCGCAAGTTCGCGTCCGCTTCCCGCTGCGCGTGGCGGTAATACGTCGACGGGGCAACCTGCAGCACCTTGCAGATTGGCTCGACCCCGTGAACATCGCAATGTTCGGTCACGAACGTGGTCAGGGCTTGAAGCGGCGGTCG
This sequence comes from Xanthomonas fragariae, assembly GCF_017603965.1. Taxonomy (NCBI): domain Bacteria; kingdom Pseudomonadati; phylum Pseudomonadota; class Gammaproteobacteria; order Lysobacterales; family Lysobacteraceae; genus Xanthomonas; species Xanthomonas fragariae. The sequence continues at coordinate 1,643,391 of NZ_CP071955.1, forward strand.
AGCTCCGCCTGGGCAAAATACGCGCTGGCCTTGCGCAGGATCTCGTTGGCTTGCCTCAGCTCGCGCACTTCGCGTTCCAGCGCTTTCATCCGCGTCCGCTCGTCCGTCGTCAGCCCCTGACGCTTGCCGGCATCACGCTCGGCCTGACGCACCCAGTTGCACAGCGTCTGCGACGAACAGCCAATCTTCCCGGCAATCGATTCGATCGCCGCCCACTGCGAGCCGTACTCGCCCTGATGCTCCCGCACCAGCCGAACCGCGCGCTCTCGCACTTCCGGTGAATATTTCGTCTTGCTCATCGCCCCATCTTCTCAAGAGTTGGAGCCTCCCGAAATCCCGGGGCGGTTCAGTATTCGGCTCGATCAGTTAGTTGAGATTGCGAACTCGCTTGGATTGGCATCAAGGCCTGTCAAGCTCGAGCTTGAAGACATTAGGCAACTTACTGTCCCCTGCATTTTGCACTGGAACATGAATCATTTCGTGGTCTTAGAGGGATTCAAGGGGAAAGATCTTCTTATCGTTGATCCTGCATATGGGCGACGTAGGGTCAAGGTCAATGATGTCGATTCTTCTTTTACCGGAGTTGCTCTTGAACTTGATGCAGGGCCAAATCTGGTCAAGCCTGAGAAAGTCACTGGTATATCGCTTGCTTCCGTAACTGGCTCGATTACAGGCTTAGGAAAGGGACTTCTTCAGGTTTTTGCCATTGCGGCATTTTTAGAGCTGCTTGGCCTGCTAGTTCCACAATTTCTACAGCTCGTAGTGGATCAGGTCTTGTCCACAAATGATGAGGAGCTTCTCACACTATTAGGCGTTGGGTTTTCTACATTGATTTTGGTGCGGACGGTTGCGGATTACATGAGATCTTGGCTTGTGATGTGGATCGGCGCAACATTAAATATGGGTTGGACCGGGACGGTTTTTAGTCACTTGTTGCGCCTGCCGTTGGACTATTTCCAAAAGCGAAACTTAGGTGATGTGGTTTCGCGCTTTGGAGCCATGAATACAATTCAGCAGACGCTTACGACCCAGTTTGTCGTCGTGATCATAGATGGAATTATGACGCTTATGATAGCGGTCATGCTGCTGATATATAATGAAAAGTTAGCGCTGGTCTCTTTTATAAGCGCTATTAGCTATTCATTGGCTAGGGTGATGTATTTTCGCTCGCTTGTAGAACTAACTTCAACGAACATCAATGTTTCCGCCCTGCAGCATGGGATGCTCATTGAGACGCTCAGAGGCATGCAAACCATCCGGCTTAACAATCGTAGTGCGGAACGATCGGCTAAGTTTGCAAACGCTACGGCAGAAGTGGTGAACACCAATACAAAAATTCAAAGACTAACTATCGCGTTCACGAGCGCAAGCGGCCTAGTCTCAGGCGGGCAGAAGATTGCAATTCTTTGGATCGGTGCTGCGCTCGCACTGAAAGGTGAGTTGACGGCAGGCATGCTCATGGCATTCGTCGCGTATTCTGAGCAATTCACGGTACGCTTTGCTGCAATGGTCGATTATATCGTTAACTTTCGGATGTTGCGGTTACACGGGGAGCGGCTTGCAGATATTGTGCTAACCGCTCCGGAAAAGTTCTTGGAAGGAACTCGCCTGGGAACTAGATCCAGCAACTCTATCGAGTTTAGAGAGGTCTCATTCCGCTATTCGCACAATACTGCCCACGTTCTAAAAAAATGTAGTTTCAATATTCAGGATGGGGAGGTTGTAGCAATTGTGGGGCCTTCCGGTTGTGGAAAAAGCACGCTTGCCAAAATCTTACTGGGAGTTTTGGATCAGTCGTCAGGTAGCATATTGATCGGCGGCGTTGATACGCATGTTCTCGGTAAACGGGAGGTTCGTAACATCGCGGCAAGCGTTCTCCAGGATGATGAGCTTTTCAGCGGTTCGGTGATGGATAACATCAGCTTCTTTGATCCTGTCGCTACGCTTGAAAAGTGTCAGCTAGCAGCAAGGAAAGCCAGTATTGACACTGAGATAGAAGCGATGACCATGGGATACCAGTCAATGATTGGAGACATGGGCGCCACTCTGTCTGGTGGGCAAAAGCAACGAATTCTGCTCGCGCGTGCTTTTTACCGTGAGCCAAAAATCTTAGTTTTGGACGAAGCTACAAGTAATCTTGACTTGAATAACGAAAGCCAGGTCTGCAACGCGGTGCGCGCAGCGGGGGTCACCACTCTGATCATTGCTCATCGCCCTCAGACAATTGCTTCGGCCGATCGTGCCATTTTACTGAAGCAAGGACAGATTGTTCCGGAAGACTCACAGGCAGAGGCTAGGGATTTTGAAAGTGAAAAAAATAACTAATCCAGCTAGTGATGTTGATGCGTTATCAAATGGAGTATCCACATTAGCGGTGTGCAGCAAAAGACGGAAAGCTGACTTGACAATCTACGCCCATGATCGAATGGGGATCATAAGAGTTCCGATCTACACTGTTGCGCTTTCGGCGTCGCTGATCAGAAGTGATCGGAAGCAACTGGCCGAGTTAATCTGTCAGCTTCTAACTGATCCGATTTTTCTAGAGGCGATCTACATCGCCTCGCCGTCCCTCTACGAAAAGGCTCTAAATTGGCTGAGTGGAGATCTCACACTTCCAGATATTGACCTTGCTATCGCCCGATATGCTTTGCGTATGGCGCATCGCTCAGTGCCGTTTGGCACATTCTCCTCAGTGGCAGCGGTAACAGTGGGTCCTGGCGAAAACAAGCTTCAGGCTACACCAGCAGAGGAAATTAAGAAGTCTGCTGCTATAGATTATGGTGTCCTTGTAGATCTCGTTAAGGTCATCGTGAGCAATGATCTCGGACATGTGGTTAGATATAGGCCAAACGATACCATCACGCCACACGCAGATTACATCAGCTACCTTAAATCGCATGTCCAAGGCTCTACAATAGTTCAGCATATCGAGCAGCTTGAAAGAAATGAAGTGCTTGATTCAGTGCTTGACGCAACTAGCACTTACGATGGCATGACTGTCGATGAAATTGCGTATTTTTTAGCGCGCAAATATCTCGGAGAATACACGCAGGAAGAAATACATCAATTTATCCAAGAGTTGAAGGTCCAGGATGTCTTGGTCGCAGACTCGCTAATTGACGCAACTTCTAGTGATCAGCTCGCTGGATTGCTTGGCCGCTTAGCGGCCGTTCCCCCTGAGATTGGAGGAATGAATGAAGTGGTTATGATTCTGCGCAACCTGGCTGATTCTCCACTGGGAACCGGACTGGATGATCTTAAGCGTATACGTGAATTGATTATAGAGGCAGGATCCAATACTGGGAAATCTACGCACGTTGTGGCGTTTTCTTCTGACCAGTCTGGATCGTTTTCAGAAATCCATGTACAGAAAGTCGAGGCTGCTATCGATGCTCTTGCCGAATTTATTCCAAAGAACGATCAACTTTCAACTTTTAGAGATTGCTTCGTCGAGCGATTTGGTGAAGCATCAGTCGCCTTGTCAGACTTACTTCCTTTTTTTGAAACAATGGGTTATCCGGACGGAGTTCGTCCCGTCGCGCCCCTAGCAGACTGTCTTGCGTCAAAAAAAGTTGGCAAGTCTCGCGCCGTTCCCAAGCCGCTCAATGCGCCTGAGTCATATGCCGTTGCGATGCTTGCGCTGTCCGGTTCTAATGAATTCATAGACATTTCAAAATTTCGACCAAGAGAAGGTAGCTCGGTTCCGTCCACGGATCGGCCATCTTGTCTCGTTGCGTGGTTAGCTCTTTGGGCTGGCGGCGGGGATGAAGTTAAAATTGAGTTGAAAAGTTGTGGCGCTCAAGAGCCTGGTCGATTGATGGGAAGGTTCTCCGGAGTGATACCGAAAATTCTCGAATATTTGAACGAGGTCGAGTCACCAAGTGAAGGTAAGATTTTTGCACAGATAGTTGGCGTGCCGATGACCCGAGCTGGAAACATTATTTCGCGTCCTGCGACCGCAGGTCCGGAAATTCGGGTGCGAGCCGGTGGTGGCGCTAACGATATATTAATTTCAGACCTAGAAGTTTTTGTCTCAAACAAAAAAGTTGTGCTCTGGTCTAGATCTCGGCAAGCAGAAGTTGTGCCGCGAATGAACTCGGCGCATGCGTTTGAAAATTGTAAAGGTTTTGCGGTTTATGTATTTTTGAATCACGTCGCAAACCAAGACTATATTTGTCGTATGCCCTCTATGAGGGATAAGCTTCCAGATGCTCCATTCCTCCCTGGGCTCACATACAACGGAATTATTATAGAGCGTCCTTCTTGGCGAGTGGCTTTTGATGAGTTGGGCCTGTCCAAGCTGTCTGATTCCGCAGCTATCGAAACACTTCGAGAGTGGGCGAAATCAATCCTGCTTCCTGAAATGCTCGAAGTTTATGGGAAACTTGATTCAACGATACTTTCGCTTTGCAGTGAATGGACGGCAAAGGATTTTCTGAAAGAGCTTAGAAAGAATGGCACGCTTACATTAACCTGTGCATTCCCTTTATCAATGGAGCCTGTCTTGCGCAGCGCATCTGGCGCTCATATGCACGAGATCCAGTTAGCACTGCGAAATGTTCAGGCTCCGAATGTGAGCGTGACTGCTCGTCACCCGTTCGACGGCCTGCATGGGCTGGAATGGGTATATGTATGCGTATACTGCAAGGCGGCAAATCAGAACGACGTAATTCTTGCATTGCACCGCGCCATGAAAATCACAATGGGGGATATGGTTCCGTTTTTCTTTATAAGATACAAAGACCCGGAAGGTGATCATGTCAGGATTAGGGTAAGGGTTAAGTCCCCACATGAGCGCACTGCGGTCATGAGCGTTTTAGAGGGCGAATGCAAGAAGCTGGAAGTTGCTGATGTTATTTGCAAGTTTATCTTTAAGCAGTACATTCAAGAGGTCGAGCGGTATTTAGGGCCGAGACTTATGAAGCTTGCAGAAAGTATTTTTATCCTTGACTCTCATGCGGTTATGCGGACATTCGGGAAAATTCCGGGTGGCCTATATGAGAACTGGCGTAGCGCAGCTGCTGCGGTAGACTCGCTGCTGAGAGCCTTAGGGGTTGAATCATTACAAGCGCGCCTTGAATTTGCAAAGGTCGCAGCGGCTGACTTTCAGAGGGAGATAAGCTTTGATCTGGCGCAGCGTAAGCTCATTGGTGAAGTGTTTAAAAAAAGCAAGCCGATATTCTTAGAGTCAGGAGAATGCAATCCCGATATTGCTTGCCTGAACGAGTTGGCCGGAGTTGAAGAAATAAGGCGTTTGATTTTCGAAAGTGAAGAGTTTAAGGCCTTGGGCCAGCGCGATGCTTACAAATACAGATGGAGCTTGATCCACATGCGCCTGAATAGAGTTTTCGCAAGGATGGCGCGGGTTCAAGAAGCAGCTTGCTGGGAGCTACTAAAGAGATCGTATTTGCTTTGCAAGAATAAAATGGCGGTGGAAATTGATTAAGAATAAATATTTGGCTCTAGCGGTTTTTGCGATTGGTCTCGGTATAACGTTTGGTGCACTAGCAGAAGAAGAAATCAAACACGCGACCGTCAATAGTAAGATGGGATATCAGAGTTTGTCCCTAGGTGACCCACTGAGTGATAATGGTGCCAAGGTCACAATCTCGGCCGAGCGCGCTGAAGCTGTGACTAGCGGTGGAATTATCTATCACGCCAGTTCCAAGCGCTGGATAGGCAAAGTGATACGATTATCTGCTTTAATTGATGCCGCGACGCCGGGGGTAAAGGCGACGATATGGGTGAGGGCGAGTGAGGGTTCTGGAAAACCTCTTAAGTTCGCTTCGTCAGCAAGCGCAGGTATCTTTGCTGATGGTCGCCACACCGTTGAGTTGCGAGTTCCGAGTGACGCGGCAAGTATTGCGTTCGGTGTCGTAATGCGCGGCTCGGGTAAAGTGACTGCGGAAGGCCTTAAGCTTATGGAGATTGATCGCTTACCTCTAAGCAGCGGAGCAAGCGCAAAACAGGTCTACGAGGAGGCGTTAAAAATTGTCTTAGAGAACGCCTATTGGTCAAGGAATCTCAAAGAAAATCAGCGGAACTTTGGACTAGAACTGTCAGGTGATGCTGGATCGGGCTATCAAGCCGAAGCCGCGATACGTGCGCTGTTGCGCGGACTTCAAGACTCTCATAGCGTTTATGTGGATGCCGAAGAGGCGAATAATTACTCTAAATCTGGCGGGAATGCTAATTCAGCAGAGGTGAGACTAATCAACGGGACGATGGGCTATCTTCTCGTCCCATCGGTGTATGGGTCAAACCCGGCTCTGGCGGCAGACTTCGCTGTTCAGGTTAGTAAAAAGTTGAATGACTTAAAAGAAGAGGCGCGTTGCGGTTGGATCGTGGATATTAGAAAGAACAGTGGTGGAAACATGTGGCCCATGGTTTCAGCGCTCAGTATTTTTTTCGGGAACGAGCGATTGGGAGGATTTAAGAGGTCGAATGGCAGTATCGACTGGTGGTCCATCCATTCTCCTTCGGTAACAGTAGTTCCGGGGACCTCAGAGGCGCAGGAAGTAAAGATTGCTGTTCTTTTGGGACAGGGGACAAGCAGTTCAGGCGAGGCTCTGGCTGTCGCGCTGATGGGGAGAAAAAACACGCGAAGTTTTGGTGCGCCGTCCGATGGGAGAGTAAGTGCGAATAGTAGATTTCAGCTGGCAGACGGAAGCGCAATTTACCTGACAACAGCCATCGATGTAGATCGATCTGGCCGGGAAGTGGGGGAACGAGTGTTTCCAGATACGCGCATTTCAGATGACGTAGTTTCAAGTAGCGAGATCCCCGGAGAGGCGTTAAATTGGCTTTCATCTTCATGCGCAAAGTAGAACGCTAGGAGTTAGTATCGATGCTCGTAAGTCAGTTTGTTCCTCCTAACAAGGTCGATGTTAATTTGCGACTTGGCAAACGGCTTGCGGGTTTGGAGTTGGCGCGGTCTGATCTGGTTGACCGGCGGTATGTATCGCAGGCGAACGAGGCGCTTCGAAAAGAAGCAGCCTACTGGCTAGCATTAAACCGCGACCTGCTTCACCCTCTCTCTGAAAAGTGGCTTCAAGGTCATGCCAACGAGAACGGTCGGGCTTTTAGGGATCCCGCTGACGAACAAGATCTGGCAGCATATGCAAAAAAAATACTTAGGGGCAGAAAAGCTCTTACTTCTGACGAGCTAATTGACTGGTTGAGTGAAGTAAATGGCCTGACGAAGATTGCCGGAAGCGGAAAAATTCGAAAGGTTAACGTGTTCACCAGTATCGATAAAAGTGGAAGACAGACCGCGTTTTCAAATCCTGGAGATTTGCACCGTCAGTTTGGCTTGCTAAGCCAAGCAATAAACGACTGGGAAGAACGCCCTGCTTTTCGTGCATTGCTAGTGCTTGTGGGAGTGCTGGCAATACATCCTTTTGTTGATGGGAATGGCAGGACTGCTCGAGCCTGCTTCAATGCCATGTTGTTTGATGAACCACCCATTACCTTTATTCCAGTGCGCTTGGTGTCTGATTGCTCGTGCGGTGGGTTTGAGATCAGATTGCGAGATGTGATTTTTAACGGAAGTTGGGGGTCTCTTATTGCATATTTTTCAATCGTTTTTGAGCTTTGTTAGGTTTCAACAGCTATCGCTTACAAAGTCATGTTTAATTTCTGCATGCTATTCTTGCACAGGTGCCGGCATCGTGTTTCAAACTCTAAGGCGTCAGCGGGCAGGCTAACCACCTCGAAGGCGACGGCCAGGGTTCTATGGAACCGTTGCTCGGTCGAGCGGATGAAAAGTGTGCCACGTTTCCACGCGCATCCATGGGTCCAGGGCAGCCTCTAGTCTTTTATTTCCCATGTCTCGGTGCCAGTCCGGAGATGCTGCCGAGTGTCCCACAGTTAGGCGGCATTTCGTTGAGATGAGCGCCCCAGCTCCTGCACTCGAAATATGTTGAACACGAGTGCTTTTTTTTCGGGGAGGGCGATGCTAAAGGCGCCCATCAACTGTCAGTAGATTGCGAACAATGGGATGCCGGCAGTCGGTGATAAGGCGATTGCAGCAATAGCAATAGCAATAGCAATAGCAGGCGGGCAGCATGCAGCCCTCTTGGCGCTTCAACCACAGGCATGGGAGTCGCACATCACCATTTTCCACCACCGCTGAGCTTCTCTCAAAGGGACCTTAGCTTCGCTGTCCCGACCGCAAAGGCGAGCCTCCTCCTCGACGCTGACGCTGTGTTGCGGCCCTCCGCTGTGCGCCGCTCGCGCGGTGCTCGCTCTCGGGTGCGGTAGGGCCGGACGCTTCGCCTGTCGGTTCCCACGAGGCGCACAACGCGCTGGTGGAGAAAAACCGATGAAGCGCACCCAAGACATCAAGGCTCAATACCAACTCCAGATGGACGAGGAGGGCATCTTGCTCGCCGCCGCGACCATCCTGGAACAACGTCTTCAACGCCAAGGCCGCATCCACAGCCCTGAGCAAGCTGGCGACTACCTCATTGCCCGCTGCGCTCACCTGCCGCACGAAGTCTTCGGTGTCGTCTTCCTGGACATCAAGCATCACATCCTGGCAACCGAGCATCTCTTCTTCGGCACAATCGACGGCTGCGAGGTGCACCCTCGGGTGGTCGCCAAGCGCGCCTTGGATTTGAACGCTGCTGCTGTCATCCTTTTCCACAACCACCCTTCGGGCAATCCGGAGCCAAGCAATGCAGACCAGCGGATCACCGGCCGCTTGACGCAGGCGTTGGCACTTCTCGACATCCGGGTGCTGGACCACCTGGTGATCGGCGGGCGTCAGCACACCAGCCTTGCAGCAAGAGGGTGGGCGTAGCCCTCCCTCTCTCTCATCGATTGTTGGCAGAGGGTCACCAGTGCGCCTGATCTTGCAAAAAATATGGCACTACGCTTGAGTCCGGTCTTCAAGTTTCTTTCGCCGCTTACGCCATTACGGCAAGATCCAAGAGAAAGAGAGGCAGCTGAAAATTTTTACGGCATCGAAAAAATTGAAGGAGGGGGTTGTTGATGAGCCATGATGCGATCCAACTGTTTCAATACTTGGGGAGGCATGATGTCTGAGCGGGTTCAGAAGCTCTTTGAAGGTTCTGATGAGCTATTGGAGGCGTTGGCGCCCATTACCGCGGCTCCGCCATTTGATCAAAGTGATCGACTGCAAGTTTGTCGCGCGCTATGCCTGCTTTCGATTGAGCATGCTGTTGTGAGTCGCTGCTTACTCGTAGTCGGTTCTGAGCCGTCCACCTTGGTCGTTCATCGGGCGCAGTTCGAAGCGCTGGTGCGCGCCGTGTGGGTCCTTTACTGCGCAAGCGACACCGACGTGGCTTGCTTGCAAGAAGAGCTGACGCCGATCAGTGAGTCCGTGGCGGCTCGTTTGCCCATGCTATCCAAGATGCTGATCGCTCTTGAAGCGGTGAAGCAGGCAGCCGAGCCACTGCGGGCGTTTTTGGAGTTCAAGAAATACTCTTGGGCGGCGCTCAATTCTTTTGTCCACGCAGGCGCACACGCGCTTCATCGGTTGCGAACGGGCTTCCCGCTCGAACTCGTTGAAGTTGTGGTCAAACAAAGCAACGCGCTGGTCGTGATGGCTCACATGCAACTCGCGATCACCATAGGTAGCAAAGACGCCGTGCACTGGGTCGCTACGACGGCGGATGGATTTCCCGCTGTGCTTCCTCCACGAATACGTTAGGATTTTCAGGCAAGCGCCATCGCCCACAGGCTGTCAGGCTGATGAGTGGCAAGCTTGCGGTGCAAGTTGCTTGCAGTGAGACTTGAACGAAGGACGGTTTGGATGACCAATATCAGCAAGGCGGAAAGCTTCGAAGACGGATTTTTCCGTGCAGCACTTGAAGTCATCGCGACGAGTGATGAGCGCAAGGCCATCATCGCCAGCCGTGATTTTGATGGCCTGAGGCAACGACTCGATCGATCCCCGGGCACAACGCGCTTCACCCAAGCCATGGCGGAGTTCTACCTCGGCATCCCGAGACGCCAATTCGACCAGTTCAAGCGTGAGCACGGAAATCCGTTTCTGATTAGCAAAAGCACTCCAAGATCCATTACCAAGGTGGAGCTTTTGACATGGTATGCCCAAGTCACCAAAGCCCGAGAGCAGATTCAAGAGCCCATTTCGGGCAACTTCGGTCGAACGGGGAAGGGCATTCCCTTCATTGTGATCCGCGCGTCAGCCGGCAAGATCAAGAGCGTGATCTCACATGCAGGCATCACGGGGCTCGACATGAGTGTGATCGAAGAAGCTTTCCAGCAAGGCGCAACGATTTTGGCCCTGACCATCGATCAAGCCTTGGCGCTGCCTTGGCGATCAAATGCCGAGAAAAAGCATTGGCGAAATGCCTACCGCTCTCATCTGATGACGGTCCATGCATCCAAGATGGCGTGGCTGGATCGCCAAGAGTTAGACGAAGACACGAAGCCCGTTTAGCGCCTACGTATTGGCTGCCTGGTGCATACATCCAGGCGCTGGCGTTATCGGCGGCGGATGAATGGATGTTCAGGGATCGTGGCGATTTCGTCCTTTAGCGATGCGGCTGCGATGCATAGATTGCGTTCCGAAGCTTGGCACGTCGCCAAGCACGGAGAGCAAGATGAAATACACCATCGAGATCAACGGCACCGTCCAAGTCGTCCACTGGGCAACGATTGAAGCAAATTCGCCCCAAGAAGCACTTTCCAAGTGCGATATCGATGCAGTGGCCGAGAGTGACTTCGAGTTCGAACAATGGATCAGTGACCTTGTGATCGAACGTATCGAAGATGAAACCGGCACGCTCATTGCGTGTGACTACGAGGACCATGTTCCTGACATCGACGATTTGTGATTTCAGTTTCGGCCTATCTAATCAAAGGGTGCCATCACGCTTTGATCTTGACGAAAGGCGTGATGGCCTTAGATTAAATAGAAGGAGACGAAATGGAACAGGCAATTAGAAATAGTATTAGACAGGCAGTGAAGCGGGGAAGCGACGCATATCTGCAGTCGCTTTGTCGGGCTCAGGATGATGCTGATGCTGCGGCACGCTACGCCGTTGAGGTAGCGATCAAGAGCGGCAAAGAAGGCTTGGTTGATCAACTGGTGCCACTGTTGTCGAAGTCGTTTGCGGTCTATCCGCTTGATGTCGCCGCCAAGGCGGGTTCGGTGCGGGCAGTTGAGCAGCTCATGGCGTTTTGCGACGCAGAGGATGACGAGGCATTGGTGCTTGCTGCCAGGCACGGGCACAAGGAGTGCGTCAAACGACTGCTCAAAGAGTGCAGCCCTCTGCAACACGACTCACTGGCGCTGTATGAGGCGGCGCGCCATGGTCATGCTGATGTGGTCTTTCAGCTAGTCGTTTTTTCAGATGCTAAAGCCCAGGACAGTCGAGCGCTGGTCGCCGCTTGTCGGGAAGGCCACTTGGAAGCGGTCAAGCATTTGCTGCCTTTTTCATCGAAGATCCAATGTGCGCTGCATGGCTTTGCGGCGGCTGCGGAGAACAATCATGCCGAGGTCGTTGAGTTCCTGATCGAAGCTGGTCTTCCAGATCCGGAAGACACGTTTTCGTTGGGTCTCAATGTTGCTGTTGCCAAAGGCCATGAACAGTTGGTGCGGACGATACTTTGGGCGATCGTCAGAACAGGCCATGCGCCGCGCGACTTTGGCGAGGAAGCACTGTTCGCTGCAGCAACGAAGGGCGATGCAGGAATGGTCAAGTCGATCTTGGAGTTCGCCCACAAGACCGCCTATCCAGAGGCCGGCTTGTTTGCTGCACTCCAAAATGACCATGATGAAGTGGCGGATGTTCTGGTTCGCCGAGTGAACTTAGATCACGTGCGTGAATTGATCTCGGACGAAGAGATCGAAGAAAAGCTAGACAATTTGATCGCCAAAGTCGAGGCTACGAAGCAGCACAGAGAGCTTCAATCCAACGAGCGCCAGAGATTTGCGCAGAGCAATACGTCAAGTTCAATAGAGAAGAGCCCTGCTCGCGGCGCACGCTTGTAGCGGGGGCTGTCGAAATGCGCCTGGATGTCACCAGCTTCCTCACGCCGCTGCTCCTAAAGACCCACTCTTCGTATCTCCCAATCGCCACGCGATAGGGTTCGGACCTGATGGAGGTCAGTGTCGTAGATGGCGATCAGGTCAGAGCTGCTGGCAATGATGTGGCCTCGGATCTTTCGCTCACCCTTTTCCCAGAGTTCTGTATCGCCTCGCGATACCGGACCAAGGAGGCGACGCTTCTCAGTAACTGCTTCCTTCTTTCCGTAACGCTCCCCAATCACGCCTGGGATTGTTGAAACGAGCAAGCCAACGGAATACAGCGTCAATGCTAGATAAATTCCCGAAAAGGCTATACCTCCTGAGGTGAGGCCAAGCTTTACTCGTGTATGACGCCGATAGAAATCTTGAAGGCGACCATTGCGAACCGATTGTGCGGGGAGGCGGTAAACCCAGATAGCTAGCCATAACGTAAAAAAAGCGATCGCTATTGAACCCCAAGGAAAAGCGCTGAACATTCCGAACCCTTGAAGCACAACGGCATAGTAGCCGCGAACAACCTTCCAGTCGGCCGATTGGGGAAATAGATCGGCTTGAACGCCCCAGGCTCTGAGATAGCTCGTGTAGGCAACATGTCCGCATCCGTGAAGCACGATTCCAGCCAGCGTCGTCATGGCAGCTAGGCTACCGACGAAGCGTGTGATGGACCACGACCGTCTGGAGGACGCACTATTCGGGTCTTCTGGTGAAGAGGTGGAACGCTTCGATCGGACAATTTTGATATGGCGCATGGTTGTCGTATTCGATGAGCTACTCAGCTACTTTGATCGTTCCGCAAGAATCCGATGTGATGCACCGAATTGACATCAGCCATAAAACGCCCTGAGCCTGACTCTCGGGCGTAATCGAAAAGGAGAAGATAGTGGCCAACCATCTCATCGATGCTCGATAGGCCATAACGTGCGAGGATCGGGGGGATCTTGTCCCGGTGAATGGCGATACGGAAGCTCTGGTGCGTGGGGCCGAAGTTGGAAAAGTAAGTGTTATGGCCCTGCCAGATGCTCCAAGATCTGACAAGGCCCCAGAACCCTAGCCAGCGACCGGTGTGCTGCGCCATGCTGGCCGATTCAAAACGCACAAAAGCGTCATGGACCGCCAACTCAGGTCGGTCATTGCCTGGCATGCGAATCATCATGGCGCTTGTCTTAAAGCTCGGCCAATGCACAAGCTGTTCAAGAAGCTTTTGAGGACCGCGCGATACCGACTTCGTCGATCGGGTCTGGTCGCCGCCGGCACGAGATCGGCTTTCGCTCTCCGTTGGTTCACCCGTTGAGGCGTTATCGGCCGAGCCTTCATCTTGATCGGTCAAAATCCGAACAATCAGCGTAGTGTTTCGCTGCTCCCAATGAGCCACAGTCCGATCGGTATCATCGTCTTCCCATGGATCACCATAGCTTCGGGTGATGTCGCACTCGTCACCGTGGGGTAGGGCATAGAAATGCGCGACCTTGCTTCGTCGCCCTGGGCTGGGCCTCGACGCTGACCTGAAATGAGCGGTTGCCTCGCAATAGGGGCAGCGCAGATGGGGCTTCAATGCCCGGCGAGCAGACGGATCCAAATCAGCTACCTGTTGGGCCGTGTAGTCCTGGTCACTCCGACGATCCCTTGCTTTGTCCATTAGACCCCCTGTCTTGCCTTGCATGCTTTCAGGGGTTACGCCGGCAGTCAAGTGGCCGTAACTTTGATGAAGGAGATCAGTTGGTGGGCTTCAAAGAATTGGAGAAAGGCGATGCCAATGGACGACGGGGTGAGAAAACTCAAATCAGTGGGCTTTGGATAGTATTGTCTTCGCGCGCGTTGCTGATGACGCCTGTCTTGACGGTCGACAGATATAACTCCTTGTCTTTGAGCATCGTTTCGCTCAACAAGCCTCGCTCTTGAAGCGAGACATAAAGCGCTGCGGCGTAGGCTTGGCAATTGACTGACTTGTCCGGGTTAAACGCGATGTCCGAAAATGCTCGGTATGTGAGCACTTGTTCGGAAAGGTCCGGCTGCTTGTGCAGGGCGTTCATGTAAAGCCAGTCATAGAATGCGGTTCTTGGTTCTAGTTCCCAATCAACATTGAAGAAATGGAACTTGATCAATCGGCCGCTTTCTTTCAAGCGCGGATCGCGCTTGGCGTCGAGGGATCGCGCGTTCAACAAATCTTTGTAGGGCCCGCCATTCTCGAAGACTTTACTTGCTTGAAAGGCACACTCCAAGCTAAATTCTCGCTCGTGCTTGACTGTCTTGATCATCAAGTTGAAAGCGCTCAGATCAACCCCAAGTGAATCGGGGGACTTGCTGGATATCTCTAAAACTCGATCAACGCCAAGCTGCCGTTTTGCTTGGTCGTGAAGTGATGCAATAGATTTCTGCGACTGGCTTATGGCCATGCCTGGGTGCCACTGGAACTCCACATGACGGGTGGAGACCAGCATGGGTCCATCGAAGCTCGGCATGAAGATGGGGCGAGTCGCCACGCTTAGGTCGCCTGTTTCCAATGTGCAAAATCCTGGCGACCACTGAAAAGAGCAGGTGCGTGGACTACATACGTGCCCGCATGCCTCGAAAGGATGCGGTTCTTGTCTTCGCTAGTGTGGGTGGCTAAGCCCATCAAGTATGTCGGTGGAATATCGTTCAGCACTAAAACTTCTGCCTGCGGATCAGTGGGATAATAGTTGGGAATGCCGAGCGAGCTTCTTGTCTTCCCACTACAATCACCATACATGTTCTGGAACGGCGCCAGGCCCATCCGTTGAGCCAAAGTGCTTGCTGTTACCGCATTTGATGCGGCATTGGTTGTGCAGAAAGCACATGGTAGCATCCAAAGCACCGAAGGCATAACCGCTATGACCACCCACTTCGTGTCAGGGTTCTTTATCCTGAGTGGGTAGAACATCTTATAGTTGGGAAAGCCAACTGAGAGGCAGATGGCGGAGGTGCGATCAAGACGAAAGTCGTCATTGAAGACCGCGCCTTCTGAGCTAGACAGCTGATCACGCCGCAACAACCCTCGACTAAGGATGGAAGCCAAATTCTCTTCGCGCGTGAAGTGGAAGAGGGCCTTAGAGCGTCTAACAAAACCCCTTGAATCTTGTCTCGCCGGTGGCAAAATTGCGGACATGACACGTCGCAAAGAGATCCCCATTGCGCTGTGGAAGCGCATCGAGCCGCTGATTCCCCAAGTGAAGCGTTCGCCCAAAGGTGGACGGCCGCGCATCAGTGATCAGCAAGCCCTCAACGGCATCGTCTATGTCTTGCGCACGGGCATGCCATGGGAAGACCTGCCTGTGGAACTGGGCTATGGCAGCGGCATGACCTGCTGGCGCCGGTTGCGTGATTGGCAAGCCGCCGGTGTGTGGCATCGTCTGCATCAGGTGTTGCTGACCGAGCTGCGTCGCGCCCAGAGGCTGGATCTGAGCCGAGCCAGTCTGGACGCCGCCAGTGTGGCCTCCCCCCGGGGGGCGCCTACACCGGGCCAAACCCGACCGATCGCGGCAAACTCGGCAGCAAACGGCATCTGATCGTGGACCGCAACGGCGTGCCCTTGGCAGTGTGCGTCACCGGCGCCAATCGGCACGACTCGGTCGTGTTCGAGGAGTTGATCGACGCCTTGCCGCCAATTGGTGGCAAACCAGGGCGCCCGCGACGTTGGCCAGACAAATTGCACGCCGACAAGGCTTACGACATCGACCGCTGTCGCGCCTTCCTCAAGCAGCGCGGCATCATTGCGCGGATCGCACGCAAGGGAATCGAGCGCAACGACCGGTTGGGCCGTCATCGCTGGGTCGTCGAGCGCACGCATGCCTGGTTCGCAGGCATGGGCAAACTGCGCATCCGCTTTGAACGCCGCATCGATCTCCACTTGGCGTTGCTCTCGCTTGCATGCTCCATCATCTGCTTACGGCTTCTTCCTGGGTTTTGTTAGCCGCTCTTAATGCCGCGCTCGGTGACAAACTGCTGGATATTTGCTGCCATATTGATTCCTTTCAATCTGCCTAACGATGCTTGAGGAGCGCGAGACCATGCCGTGCGCTTCCCTAGCACGACCTCACAGAGGCCTTATCGGCCGCAAGGTCAGAATCTTGAAGTCGAAGCGTTACGTTTCAGGCGGCAGGCAGTAGCGTTACGATAGGGAGGCCCATAGGGGGCGGAACAGGGGATGTTCATGCAGTTGGCAGTCGTCAGGATTAGTAATTTCTGGTCCTTCGGTCCAGAACCAGTTGAAGTTAAGCTGGATTCGATGACTTACCTTCTAGGCCCAAATGGGGCGGGTAAGACCGCCGTTCTAACGGCCTTGGCGCGTATGTTCGGCACCACAGGGGGCATGCGCGCTGTGCTCCCTTCCGATTTCCATGTGGCAATGGGCGAAGTTCCAGCGGAGGGGAAGGCCGCGAGTCTATGGATCGAGACAGACTTCACGTTTCCCGAGGTCGAGGAGGGCGAGGGCACCGCAGCTGTTCCGATCTTCTTCTCTCACATGCAGCTCCAAAGTGCGGGCGAAGTTCCCGGGGTGCGCATTCGCCTCACGGCTGAAATGGATGAAAGCGGAGAGATCGAGCAACGCCTGGAATACGTATTGGCAGCCGACGAGGACGGCGCGCCTACGCAGCTTCGAGGTATGCCAAAGCTGGATCGGCAAGCCATCCAGGTTCACTATCTTCCGGCCCGGCGTAACCCGGCTGATCACATCGCATACAGCGCAGCCTCACTGCTCGGAAGGGCCCTCCGAGCGGCAGACTGGACCGCTGAGCGCACCAAGGCAAACGATCTATCTGAGCAGCTCGGTGCAGCAGTCACCGAAAACGCGGGCGTCGCAGCCTTCGGTAAGGCACTTACGACAGGGTGGGGAAAGCTTCACAAGGGGAAGTTCTTCGCCTCCCCTAGCATTGCTTTTGGCACAGGCGGACTCGCTGAGGTGTTGAAGCAAGTCAGTGTTCGCTTCTCGCCCGGTCATGAAACGCCCTCAGTGGATTTCGAGCGCCTCAGTGACGGTCAGCAGTCATTGCTTTACATCTCGCTCGTGTTGGCAGCACATGCGGTTGATGTCGCGGCGCTGACCGACGCAGAGTCACCTTTTGACTTAGCTCGGCTAAGGCCGGCTGCTTTCACTTTGCTGGCGGTGGAAGAGCCTGAGAACAGCCTTTCGCCTCAGTATCTAGGTCGCGTCATCCAATCGCTTCGGGATCTCAAAGAAGAGTCAGGAGGGCAAGCGATTGTGGCCACGCACTCGCCTGCCATCTTGCGCAGAGCAACGCCTGATTTAATCCGCCATCTGCGGCTTGATGCTGATCGAACCACACAAGTCAGCCAAATCGTTCTTCCGGATGAGGCCGGAGAGGCAGGTAAGTTCGTTCGTCAGGCAGTAATGGCCTATCCGGAGGTCTACTTCGCCAAGCTCGTCGTGTTGGGTGAGGGCGACAGCGAGGACATCGTGCTGCATCGCATGCTCGGCGCAATGGGCGTCGAAGCGGACGCATCCAGTGTCTGCGTGGCGCCTCTGGGCGGTCGCCATGTCAATCATTTCTGGCGCTTACTATCCAGTTTGCGCGTGCCTTATATCACACTGCTTGACCTTGACTACGGGCGCCATGGCGGAGGATGGGGGCGCATCAAAGTCGCACATGGCTATTTGCGCCAGTTTCCAAACGGCCATCCAGTGCGCACCGCTGCTGAGGTGAATGCGCTTCCCGGATGGAAAACATCTTGTGGCGGAGAGGACTTCTTTGAAGAGCTGCGCTTTTTGAAACGTGCGGGTGTGTTCTTCTCGCTCCCCATTGATCTTGATTTCATCATGATGCGCAAGTTTCCAGACGCCTATGGTGCGATGGGGCAGCCATTGGGCGATGACGATGATTTAATAACTGCGGTGAACCGCCCCGGGATTTCGGGAGGCTGTTTGGTTTGAGTCACGCCGCTTTGGCGTAACCGGCCTGTTGTCGATAGTAAGCCTCTTCGGCTTCCGCTGGCGGAATGTTCCCGATCGACCCCAGCAAGCGTTTGTGGTTGTACCAGTCCACCCAATCCAGCGTGGCCAGTTCCACATCCTGGCGGTTGCGCCACGCGCGCCGGTGGATCACCTCGGCCTTGTACAACCCGTTGATCGTCTCGGCCAACGCGTTGTCATAGCTATCGCCCACGCTGCCCACCGACGGCTCGATCCCGGCGTCGGCCAGCCGCTCGGTGTAGCGGATCGACACATACTGCACGCCGCGGTCGGAGTGGTGGATCAGGCCGCCTTCGGTTGGACGACGCGCATGCAGCGCCTGCTCCAGCGCGTCCAGCACGAAGTCCGTGTGCGCCGTCTGCGACACCTTCCAGCCCACGATCCGCCGTGCGTACACGTCGATCACGAAGGCCACGTACACGAACCCGGCCCAGGTCGAGACATACGTGAAGTCGCTGACCCACAGTCGGTTCGGCGACGGCGCATGGAACTGTCGGTTCACCTTGTCCAGCGGGCACGGCCGCTTGTCGCTGATCGTGGTCTTGACCACCTTCCCGCGTACCACGCCGCGCAGGCCAAGTGCGCCCATCAGTCGCTCCACCGTGCAGCGGGCCACCGCATAGCCCTCGCGCTTGAGCTGCCGCCAGACCTTGCGCACGCCGTACACCTGTCGGTTCTGCTCCCATACCCGCCGGATCTGCGGGCGCAGCGCCTGGTCCTTCCACCAGCGGTTCGGGCGCAAGTTCGCGTCCGCTTCCCGCTGCGCGTGGCGGTAATACGTCGACGGGGCAACCTGCAGCACCTTGCAGATTGGCTCGACCCCGTGAACATCGCAATGTTCGGTCACGAACGTGGTCAGGGCTTGAAGCGGCGGTCGAGCTCCGCCTGGGCAAAATACGCGCTGGCCTTGCGCAGGATCTCGTTGGCTTGCCTCAGCTCGCGCACTTCGCGTTCCAGCGCTTTCATCCGCGTCCGCTCGTCCGTCGTCAGCCCCTGACGCTTGCCGGCATCACGCTCGGCCTGACGCACCCAGTTGCACAGCGTCTGCGACGAACAGCCAATCTTCCCGGCAATCGATTCGATCGCCGCCCACTGCGAGCCGTACTCGCCCTGATGCTCCCGCACCAGCCGAACCGCGCGCTCTCGCACTTCCGGTGAATATTTCGTCTTGCTCATCGCCCCATCTTCTCAAGAGTTGGAGCCTCCCGAAATCCCGGGGCGGTTCAGTTCTGTATGCTTTGACCGCACAGGACGATGACGAGCAAGGCGACTGGATCAGGCTGCTGAGTGCCGCTCGTGATCGTGTGGGTAAGGGGCTTTTCGCTGATCACGCGGAGCTTGCCTTCGAGCAGTTGCAGGAAGTCATGGCGTTGATTCCGATTCCAACACTGCTGTTGCTCTCTTCCGAATACGATCCCGGGCGCGTTGCCGAAATTTTGGGTCAGGTCTACGAGGTTCTCGGGAATTTTATTCATCAGCACCACGATCTGGACCAAGCTCTGGCAAGATTTCTGGACGAAGGGTCAGTCCGGGTGATGACGATCCACAAATGCAAGGGCATGGAGTTTGAGTGCGTCGTTTTACCGTGCACAGAGCAGGAGACTTGGTGGGGCGATCGAGACGAGAACCGAAATGCCTACTTCGTCGGTGTGAGTCGAGCCAAACAGAACCTTATCGTGACTTATGTGGACCGAAGGAGCAAGCCTGCTGGCGCTACATCACGCTGGGATATCGCACGACATCCACAGGAAGAATTCATCGGGTATGTTAACGCTGGGGCACTTGCTCTATAACGCTAGGTGACAACCGCTGCTGCGGATCGGATCGTGCCTGTATTGGCGACAAGGCTAGCTGGCCTCCCTTGATAGAAATAAATATGGGATGCCGCTGCCAAGTAGCTCATAGTAATATTTGGGAGGTGTTGCGAATGCCAGCTTTGCGGGGAATGGGCAAATAGAGAGGCTAGAACAGCGAGATCCGCGAAGCGAAGGCGTACAAGCTATTATTTTATTATATATTATTCTTTTTAAGAATTTAATTTAAGGTGGGGAACAGATGAAGATGATGCTCGCCAGCGAAATGCGTGCAGGTGACGTTTTGCTTTGTTATAAGGATGCGAAAATTGACCCGGTTGGTAAAGGCATCACTCACGTTACTGACAGCGAATACACACATGCTGCCATTTGCATCAGCTCTAGCGTTGCCGCAGAGGCAACGGTCTCGGCTGGCGTATCTAAGGTTCAGCTTGAAAGCCTTATCGAACGTTACGATCACGTTGCCGTATTTCGTCAACCTGATGCGTGGAAACCTGCATCGCGCATTCAAGTCATGAATGAATTTATAGATTACATCGTTGCATCCGAGGCAAAATACAACTTGCGCGATGTAGTCACTTTCAAAAATCGTAGAAAATTTCATCAGCTTTCAATTAGTGAGCAGCTTCACGCGTTTTTTAACGGAACTTACGTTCCTTCACCTATCGAAAAAGGAAGATATTTCTGTTCCGAACTTGTGGTGAGTTGCTTTGTCATCACCGGATTCATCGATGCAAGTGCGGAGGTCCTCTATAAGCCTAATGTCATATCGCCGGGAAAATTAGGGAGAGATTCTACGTTTGGTACATTTTTGGGATATGTTTCTTGCAAACCAAACTACTCGATCCCTGCCGCCGATGAATTTATCAATTACGCTACGTTGGATCAAATATTCGGCAGTGGAGTATAGCTGCGGGTTAATAGATGGCATGCGCAAGCCACGGTAGTCAAAGATGGAAGTCCAAAGATCTCGTTCAGCTGTTAAATGCAACAGCTTGACCGGCCAAAGGCTAGGGACGCAAAATATCGAGGATGGAAATGGTGCAAATTGCTATGGGCAGCGATCGGCAGGTATGGGCTAATTACCTTGGTCGAATTATTTTTTCCATGAATGAAATTGACTGGATTCTAAGTCGAATCCGTGTGGAAGTGTTCAAGGCCGAGCTGTCATCTATTTGGCTCAGCAAGACTTTCTCTGAACGCCTCGTTTCTATCGCAGAGAAGATAAAGCAAGTGCCAGGTTCTCCCGCAATGGATGAGTTGAAGCGGCTCATCGAGCGTACCGAGCCTCTTAATGAAGTCCGCAATCACGTTGCCCACGGGATGCTTGGGCTGGTCGGCGCGCCTGAAGGCGCACCACGCGGCGCTTCATTCGTCATGATTCGGTATAACAAGAATAAGATGCACGAAATAACGTTTAATGTGCTGGTGGAAAGAACGAAGGAGGCGATGAAGTTGGGTGATGATTACTCTCTATTCTTTGCCAAGTGTCAGTTGCACGCTGATTTCATTGCGCCGTATGCGCGCAACTAGATGGTCGCAGGAGTGTAGCAAAAAGGAAGGGATTCTCCTCATTCAGAATATTTTTTAATATTGGCCGGAGCGCTCGCTGCCCAGCACTAAATTGACATGCGCTCAGTTTCCCCACTAAGCGGACTCACATAACTTTTGTTCGAACTCCTTATCATCCGCAGCGAAGGTGAGGAAATAGCCATGGCGCACTATCGGTTGAGTTTCACGGGACCAATCTCACTAGCCTTGCCAGAGTAATACGATTGTGATTTTTAAAGGGGGCGGCGTGACCTGGGGCGCTGTTTCTTCCTAAAGTTACGTGTTATTCAACGACGCCCCGGCCACGCCTAGGTGCAACACTTTATGGATAAACCTTTGCCCCTTTTCTCAGTCGCTCTTTGAATTGACCGCGCACATAGCCAGGCAGCGTTACGGATGGCTGATAGTGGCTAAGCGCTTCAACTTGGATCTTCCGGATGTTCCCGGCCGACTTGTGGACATAGTTGTCTTGGAGCACAGGCGCCTTCTTGTTCAGCGCGTGGCCTGTGATCAAGGCAATGTGCTCTACCCGCACGCCCTTGGCATCTAACTCTGTCGCAAGCGTATGGCGAAAGGCGTGAGAGCCGATCCCCTTGCCAAAGCCTAGGCCCTTCAAATAGGCCGCAAACTGGTTGACGAAGCCTTGGCTGTAGCGCCCGTTTGGCTCACCGGTCTTGCGGCAGGTTCCTGCAGACAAGTTGGGGAAGAGGCGCGGGTGGCCGGACGCCTTGATATCGGCCAGGAAGTCGAGGAAGCCTACCTGGATGAGGCTTGGGTGGATCGGCACCTTACGGATCGCACTCTTGCCTTTGAGGCTTTGCCGGCTGCGTTTGCCTGCGCTTTGCGCCAAGTCCTCATCCACGGTCTTCTGGATCGAGAAGCACCATACACCTTGATCTTGGACGATGTCGGCCACTTTGAGTTGGGCGATCTCATTGATCCGGGCGCCCGTAAAAAGGGCAATGAGCGGGCACCACCAACGGTGCGGATATTTCTTGGCCCAAGGCAGGAAGGTCTCGGGGTTGAAGATCTTCTGAATTTCTTCTTGGGAAAGCAGCCGCTCGGGTTCGTCCTGATCAGCCAGTAGCTCTTCCCTGGCAGGCTTGAACGCATCCATCGGCGAATGCGGGATGGCACGTGCTTTGACTAAGGTGTTGAAGAAGGACGCGAGGAAGCGCCGGTGCAGTTCTAATGTGGCATTGGCAGGCTGCGCCCGGCCCAGACGTTGACCTTTGGCGATCAAGGCTTCGACGCTCAACCACTGATTCTTGGGGTTGGTCATGAAGTCTTCGGGTGCCCATCGCAGCAGATCCCACATCTGGTAGATATGCGTGTGATCAATCCGGGCAACGGACGTGTTGCCACTCACACGCTGCAAAATGGCAAGCGTTCGACGATAGGCCTCGATCGTGGTGGTGCGCAGGTTCTGCCGCTCCTTGTCTTTGAGGAAGTCGTCGACCTCTTCAGAGAGGAGTCGCGCCGGGGTGGCCAAGGGCAGGGGCTCAGGATAGCGAGTTCCGGATCGGCGAAGTCGTCGCAGCTTTTCATGATGGTCGTAGGTCGCTTGGACCAAGTCTTGAAGGTGAAGTGCGCCAGCGCGGTCTTGAACGACCATATCTGTAAATTCGACTTTGCCGATGCGAATGCTTCGGATGAATAACTGACCTTTGGGGTGCTGCAAATATTGATGAAGTTGAGAGTGTTTAAAGTGCATCTACGATCCAATTATGAGGAGGTAGACGTTTGTGAACCGCCCCGGGATTTCGGGAGGCTCCAACTCTTGAGAAGATGGGGCGATGAGCAAGACGAAATATTCACCGGAAGTGCGAGAGCGCGCGGTTCGGCTGGTGCGGGAGCATCAGGGCGAGTACGGCTCGCAGTGGGCGGCGATCGAATCGATTGCCGGGAAGATTGGCTGTTCGTCGCAGACGCTGTGCAACTGGGTGCGTCAGGCCGAGCGTGATGCCGGCAAGCGTCAGGGGCTGACGACGGACGAGCGGACGCGGATGAAAGCGCTGGAACGCGAAGTGCGCGAGCTGAGGCAAGCCAACGAGATCCTGCGCAAGGCCAGCGCGTATTTTGCCCAGGCGGAGCTCGACCGCCGCTTCAAGCCCTGACCACGTTCGTGACCGAACATTGCGATGTTCACGGGGTCGAGCCAATCTGCAAGGTGCTGCAGGTTGCCCCGTCGACGTATTACCGCCACGCGCAGCGGGAAGCGGACGCGAACTTGCGCCCGAACCGCTGGTGGAAGGACCAGGCGCTGCGCCCGCAGATCCGGCGGGTATGGGAGCAGAACCGACAGGTGTACGGCGTGCGCAAGGTCTGGCGGCAGCTCAAGCGCGAGGGCTATGCGGTGGCCCGCTGCACGGTGGAGCGACTGATGGGCGCACTTGGCCTGCGCGGCGTGGTACGCGGGAAGGTGGTCAAGACCACGATCAGCGACAAGCGGCCGTGCCCGCTGGACAAGGTGAACCGACAGTTCCATGCGCCGTCGCCGAACCGACTGTGGGTCAGCGACTTCACGTATGTCTCGACCTGGGCCGGGTTCGTGTACGTGGCCTTCGTGATCGACGTGTACGCACGGCGGATCGTGGGCTGGAAGGTGTCGCAGACGGCGCACACGGACTTCGTGCTGGACGCGCTGGAGCAGGCGCTGCATGCGCGTCGTCCAACCGAAGGCGGCCTGATCCACCACTCCGACCGCGGCGTGCAGTATGTGTCGATCCGCTACACCGAGCGGCTGGCCGACGCCGGGATCGAGCCGTCGGTGGGCAGCGTGGGCGATAGCTATGACAACGCGTTGGCCGAGACGATCAACGGGTTGTACAAGGCCGAGGTGATCCACCGGCGCGCGTGGCGCAACCGCCAGGATGTGGAACTGGCCACGCTGGATTGGGTGGACTGGTACAACCACAAACGCTTGCTGGGGTCGATCGGGAACATTCCGCCAGCGGAAGCCGAAGAGGCTTACTATCGACAACAGGCCGGTTACGCCAAAGCGGCGTGACTCAAACCAAACAGCCTCCCGAAATCCCGGGGCGGTTCAAGGAGTTACAACGCTTATCAAAATAAGTTCAAAGGAAAAAGAGATATGGAACATTCAATAGAAAAAACGATCAGGAAAAAAATCTACTCACAGGATGGAGCGCTGTAATGAGAGAATTGACAAACGAAGAGCTGTTCTTAGTCGCAGGTGCAGCGGCCGCTGCGGACGTCGATCCAAGCGAACCTCCCACTGAGGTTCCGCCAATTGTAGTGCACCCTCCATCAGACCCGCCGCCGACTATCCCGCCATCTCCGCCAGTCGAGCAGCCAACTCCGATCACGCCCCCTGGCGGCGGTGGAAATGGCGGTGGCGAAGATGTATTTGTTCCATTGGCTGCCGAGAACAGAGTCGATAATGCGTTCATTGACAGCGTGGAGGGTGGACAACAGCTAGATGCGTATGTCCCCAACAATAACGGTGTAGTCATAGATCAAAGCGGAGTGACCGTGGCAACTGGCGTCGATTTGGGTGGCCAGACTGTCGAAAGTCTCACAGCTCTCGGTGTAGACCAAGCACTTGTTACTACGTTAACGCCCTACCTTCATCTAACTGGCCAAGATGCTCTAAATGCTCTCCAAAGTAGCCCGCTCCATATCACCGAGGCACAGGCAGATGTGTTGGATAATGCAGTTAGGTCGAATATCTTAAACACCGTCGTCAATAGTTATAATAACTCATCCGATTATGCTGACTTTTATCAGCTGCCTGGTGGCGTCCAGACCGCTATCGCAAGCGTTGCTTACCAGTATGGGCCCGGCCTTGCCACAGCAACCCCCAATTTTTGGACTCAAGTAACAACGGGGCATTGGCAGGATGCTGTTACGAATCTGAACGACTTTGGCGATGCGTATGATACAAGGCGAGATAGGGAGGCCGCACTCATTCAGCAGGATATTACGAATGGCAGCGTGCCGGGTGGCGGTTAAATCTTGACTTATATAATGTGAGGTGCTAGATGAAGAATAATAAGAGAATTGTATTAATCACGCTAATGATCTTGGCGTTATTGGTAGGCATTGCGGCCACAGCTTCGCCGGCAAAAATTAATGCTGGTGTTTTGTCGACTTACTTTGGTCAGTCAGCGGGTGACTATATTGTTCCCGGAAAGCCTCTGGTTCAGCAGTTTGGAGAAGCTCTGAGTGGTCCGCCGAATAAAGATGTTGATGCCGGGAATGGCTTGACATTGATATCAGGCTGCCGATACAAGAGCTGCATCGAGAAAGGTGCGGTTGCGATTAAGAGCGATAACACGGTCGAAGCCGCTGGGCTCATACACTTTAGTTGCAGGGCCGACACTAAAAAGTCGGGCACCTCTTGCTCAAAAGATCCTACCTTCACATTGTTCGTGCCGAGGAGTAATAAGAACCTAGATGCAGAGATATCAGTCCTGAGGTGGGCGCATGAATACGCACCAGATGCTACTTTTGAAACAGTCACGTTAGAGAAATGACGGAAATATGCCAAAAATAAGGGCGGACAGAGCCATCATTGTCTTGACATGATTTGAATTCGCTATCCCTATCTCCGTGTGAGGCCGCTTCACACGGGGATATTTTACTGGGGGTTAATTGAGAGTGCTGTTTAGAAAGAAAAGAAAGCGAAATAGTGATTTTCTAATCCAAGTATTGCATGGAGCGCTGTGATGAGAGAGCTGACAAACGAAGAGCTGTTCCTAGTCGCAGGTGCGGCAGCCGCTGCGGACGTCGATCCAAGTGAGCCGCCCACTGAAATTCCTCCAATTGTGGTGAACCCACCCCCGAGTCCGCCTCCGACTATTCCTCCTTCACCGCCAGTTGAGCAGCCAGGGCCGATCAGTCCTCCAGGTGGGGGCGGCACTCCTCCTCCAACAGCGCCGGAATACGATCTCAACTTCACGCGTGCGTTGACAGCTGAACCGCCCCGGGATTTCGGGAGGCTGTTTGGTTTGAGTCACGCCGCTTTGGCGTAACCGGCCTGTTGTCGATAGTAAGCCTCTTCGGCTTCCGCTGGCGGAATGTTCCCGATCGACCCCAGCAAGCGTTTGTGGTTGTACCAGTCCACCCAATCCAGCGTGGCCAGTTCCACATCCTGGCGGTTGCGCCACGCGCGCCGGTGGATCACCTCGGCCTTGTACAACCCGTTGATCGTCTCGGCCAACGCGTTGTCATAGCTATCGCCCACGCTGCCCACCGACGGCTCGATCCCGGCGTCGGCCAGCCGCTCGGTGTAGCGGATCGACACATACTGCACGCCGCGGTCGGAGTGGTGGATCAGGCCGCCTTCGGTTGGACGACGCGCATGCAGCGCCTGCTCCAGCGCGTCCAGCACGAAGTCCGTGTGCGCCGTCTGCGACACCTTCCAGCCCACGATCCGCCGTGCGTACACGTCGATCACGAAGGCCACGTACACGA
The DNA here is from genome assembly GCF_017603965.1 of Xanthomonas fragariae. NCBI lineage: Bacteria > Pseudomonadati > Pseudomonadota > Gammaproteobacteria > Lysobacterales > Lysobacteraceae > Xanthomonas > Xanthomonas fragariae. Next base: position 1,670,164 of record NZ_CP071955.1, read on the forward strand.
ACCCGGCCCAGGTCGAGACATACGTGAAGTCGCTGACCCACAGTCGGTTCGGCGACGGCGCATGGAACTGTCGGTTCACCTTGTCCAGCGGGCACGGCCGCTTGTCGCTGATCGTGGTCTTGACCACCTTCCCGCGTACCACGCCGCGCAGGCCAAGTGCGCCCATCAGTCGCTCCACCGTGCAGCGGGCCACCGCATAGCCCTCGCGCTTGAGCTGCCGCCAGACCTTGCGCACGCCGTACACCTGTCGGTTCTGCTCCCATACCCGCCGGATCTGCGGGCGCAGCGCCTGGTCCTTCCACCAGCGGTTCGGGCGCAAGTTCGCGTCCGCTTCCCGCTGCGCGTGGCGGTAATACGTCGACGGGGCAACCTGCAGCACCTTGCAGATTGGCTCGACCCCGTGAACATCGCAATGTTCGGTCACGAACGTGGTCAGGGCTTGAAGCGGCGGTCGAGCTCCGCCTGGGCAAAATACGCGCTGGCCTTGCGCAGGATCTCGTTGGCTTGCCTCAGCTCGCGCACTTCGCGTTCCAGCGCTTTCATCCGCGTCCGCTCGTCCGTCGTCAGCCCCTGACGCTTGCCGGCATCACGCTCGGCCTGACGCACCCAGTTGCACAGCGTCTGCGACGAACAGCCAATCTTCCCGGCAATCGATTCGATCGCCGCCCACTGCGAGCCGTACTCGCCCTGATGCTCCCGCACCAGCCGAACCGCGCGCTCTCGCACTTCCGGTGAATATTTCGTCTTGCTCATCGCCCCATCTTCTCAAGAGTTGGAGCCTCCCGAAATCCCGGGGCGGTTCACAGCGGAAGAGTCTGCCGCTCTGGTTAAATTTGACGATGCAATTTACTTTGTTAAAGACTCTATCAGCTCGCTTCCTGATTACGCTTATATGCAAATGAGCGATGGTTCAACCGTGCAGATGTCTGAAATCAAGAGTCTGATGCTCAATGCAGACTATAAGGTAAACGAAGCGGGCACTAGCTATAGCAATGGGTTTGCGACTGGGCAGTCCGACTATAACAACGGCGACCCACAGATATCAATAAACATTGACACCATCAAGGGGTATTCTGATCTAATGGGAGGCGCGAATTTCTTGGTGATGCATGAGCTGGCACATAACGCAGCAGCTGCTCGAACCCTTTACCAGAACCTCTATCAAGATGGTTTTACCAATGCTGAGTTTAATCAAAGTGAGAAATTTGCCAATGATATTGTGAGGGGCGTTGCAAATTATCTCAGCATAGGCGTGCTTGGTCCCAGTGATACAAAGGTTGTTGGTGGGTATAGTGAGGTAACTCCGACTATCGTTGTTCCAAATCCTTGATTTTACATTCGCGTTAAAAAGGTGCTTTCGATGTCCATAGTTAGGGTTGCCTTAAATTCGATTTGCGTGCTTATGCTTGCCGGCCTAGCGGTCGGGCAGGCCCGCTCAAATGACCAGCGAGAGAGTGCTGCTAGGGCTCTATGTTCAGAAAAGTCTCAGCTTAAAGGCAATTTCTATGTGGAGGGTGGGAGTGCGAATTTGGTAGTCCCCCTAGCCAAGGTAAGTAAGGTTGACAATGTCCGAGTTCATGCGATCAAAGGCACGTGCGCTCAATTTGTTGACTATTATTCTGGTGATACCTACTACCTGTCCACCAACCTAAAAATTCAGGCGAAGCCAGGGATTATTGGTGATATAGATCCTCGTCCCGAGAAGATTGATAAGGGTAATTCTCTTGCAGCTAAAGATGGTGCGCTGTCAAAGGGCGTGTTGGTCGATTCAATTCTCGTATCGCCATCACACGATCACTTAGACGACAAATACGTGGGAGCCTGGGTCACTAATGGTAAAACGCGCCTCATGACATATTCAAAAAATAAAACAGGACTTCTGAAAAAAGGAGAAGCAATTGCGGAGATCGATGGTCAAGTAGTTTCACTGGCCAAAATCGGTGCGTTGCACAGGGTTGACCAAGGGACTCTTTATGCTTTGGTCAAAGGGGACTCTTCCTTGTTGTCGGTTGCTTTAGATATTTATCGCTTGTAGATCAGGTTGCAATTGAATTCTGTGCTTATTTGAGAGGCCAGTAATGTTGGGCGTGCACAAAGGTCTTGCGGTTACATTGCTGTTGGCTGTCTTCTGCACAAGTGAACCGCCCCGGGATTTCGGGAGGCTGTTTGGTTTGAGTCACGCCGCTTTGGCGTAACCGGCCTGTTGTCGATAGTAAGCCTCTTCGGCTTCCGCTGGCGGAATGTTCCCGATCGACCCCAGCAAGCGTTTGTGGTTGTACCAGTCCACCCAATCCAGCGTGGCCAGTTCCACATCCTGGCGGTTGCGCCACGCGCGCCGGTGGATCACCTCGGCCTTGTACAACCCGTTGATCGTCTCGGCCAACGCGTTGTCATAGCTATCGCCCACGCTGCCCACCGACGGCTCGATCCCGGCGTCGGCCAGCCGCTCGGTGTAGCGGATCGACACATACTGCACGCCGCGGTCGGAGTGGTGGATCAGGCCGCCTTCGGTTGGACGACGCGCATGCAGCGCCTGCTCCAGCGCGTCCAGCACGAAGTCCGTGTGCGCCGTCTGCGACACCTTCCAGCCCACGATCCGCCGTGCGTACACGTCGATCACGAAGGCCACGTACACGAACCCGGCCCAGGTCGAGACATACGTGAAGTCGCTGACCCACAGTCGGTTCGGCGACGGCGCATGGAACTGTCGGTTCACCTTGTCCAGCGGGCACGGCCGCTTGTCGCTGATCGTGGTCTTGACCACCTTCCCGCGTACCACGCCGCGCAGGCCAAGTGCGCCCATCAGTCGCTCCACCGTGCAGCGGGCCACCGCATAGCCCTCGCGCTTGAGCTGCCGCCAGACCTTGCGCACGCCGTACACCTGTCGGTTCTGCTCCCATACCCGCCGGATCTGCGGGCGCAGCGCCTGGTCCTTCCACCAGCGGTTCGGGCGCAAGTTCGCGTCCGCTTCCCGCTGCGCGTGGCGGTAATACGTCGACGGGGCAACCTGCAGCACCTTGCAGATTGGCTCGACCCCGTGAACATCGCAATGTTCGGTCACGAACGTGGTCAGGGCTTGAAGCGGCGGTCGAGCTCCGCCTGGGCAAAATACGCGCTGGCCTTGCGCAGGATCTCGTTGGCTTGCCTCAGCTCGCGCACTTCGCGTTCCAGCGCTTTCATCCGCGTCCGCTCGTCCGTCGTCAGCCCCTGACGCTTGCCGGCATCACGCTCGGCCTGACGCACCCAGTTGCACAGCGTCTGCGACGAACAGCCAATCTTCCCGGCAATCGATTCGATCGCCGCCCACTGCGAGCCGTACTCGCCCTGATGCTCCCGCACCAGCCGAACCGCGCGCTCTCGCACTTCCGGTGAATATTTCGTCTTGCTCATCGCCCCATCTTCTCAAGAGTTGGAGCCTCCCGAAATCCCGGGGCGGTTCATCAGTGTATATAAAGGCGAGTTTGAAGGGCGAGTGTTTGCTTGGCCTCACACGACGTCGAAACTGATGAGGCTTGCCGGCGCTAGCCAATTAGGCATCTAATTGGCTAGCGCTAAGGTGGATAGACATTGGGATCGGTGTGAAATAAATGAGCTCAGGCACTGCATGTCCGTAAGTAGCGGAGACAGTCATTGCAAGGCAGTAACGTGATGGCACTTACGGCTCGGGTTGCTCCTTTAAGTTGTTCCGAATGATGAGCGAGTAGACGAGGAGGGCGGGCACGCACGTCAGGCAGATGCCAATGAAAAACGTGCCATAGCCCTCGCTTTGTCCATAGCGCGTGGTGAGATAAGCCACTGCAAGGCCTGAAAAGCCGGCAAGCACCCTGCCGAAGATGGAGTAAAAGCTGGTTAGCCAAGCGTAGTGCTCACCTGCTCGTCCAAGCGTGACCAGCTTTGACATGTAAGCAACCAATGCGATGCCGGTGTAGCTACTGGCAAGGTTTTGAAGAATAACGCTAGCCCAAAGCAGTTCAGCAGACTGCTCGTTCGACGAAAGCAATGCAAGAACGAGGAGGGCAAGGACTTGGAGAGCTGCGCCAACAAGGATGGTCGTGCTCAAGGACATGCGCTTCAAGCTAGTGCCTGCAGCCAAAATTCCGAGGAAGGCTGCTGGGATACCAAGCCAGATATGCAGGGATCCGACCACGCTCTTTCCAATGCCAAGGGCATAGAAGAAAGGATTGATCATGGGACCCAGAAGAATATCCGGTAGGCGATAGCAGCCGATGAAGACGATGACCGCGATCCATCCTTGGAGCGTGGAGGGTCGAAGGGATATCAGCGGAGACCCCTGCTTCTTCGCACTCGCGCGATCTGGGGTGAGAACCCTATCGGGATGAGATCGCAGAAAGAGCGTTCCGCAGATGGGCACCAACATCAGGGGCAGCAGAAGTGCATAAGCAACTTGCCAGGACAGCCGCGCTGCGAGCAAGAACACCAGTCCGTCGCTCAGCAGCAGAGCAACGCGGTAGCCAAATTGATAGGCGGTGAGGAGCTTGGCTGGCTGCTGGTGCACTGCCTCTTGTTCGATCCGAAACGCATCGACTGAGGCATCCAGGGTCGCACCGCCAAACGCGGCTGCGATGCAGCTCAGTGCAATCAGCGGAAGGCTCCCGGAGACGACGCTCAGGACAAGGCCCAGGAGAGAGAGGGCGACCATGATCGAAGACAAGACAATCCAGCCTTGACGGTGCGACATGGTGCTTCCAACGACCGGCGCATGACGTTGGTCGAGATTGCGGGCCCATAGGAATTTGAGGGAGTAGGGAAGTGCGGTCCAAGCCAAGGCACCGATGACTGCGATCGAAAGCGACTTTTCGCTGAGCCAATAGCCTAAGGTGCTGCCGATCAGCGGATAAGGCAAACCAGAACCGAAGCCCAGGAACAAAAATCCAGTCCAGGCCTTGGTCGGCCTTGATGTCACTTCCTGCATGGGCTGCAACTGCCTTGTCGCTTCGGTTCGTCCATTCGTATCAAGGAAGCAACGTGTCTTCCTCAGCCATCTTTGCGAAGTGTGTGAGTCTTGGTTCCCAGCATAGCGCCCGTCTTATCTCGCACCAAGCGATGCGCTTGCTTGAAGTGAGGGCGCAAGCGGTGCCGTAGTGCTTTGGCCAGGCGTCGGTGATGCCCTGGCATAGCCACGAAATCCAGGATCCAGAGTTGATCACCTTCGTTCCAGTCACTAATCGGCAAGAACGGGGGATCTTGCAGAACCAAATGACTGGCGGTTTCAGGCGTCAGATAAGCCCATAAGGCGTAGCCGGTCCAGACTCCATCTTCGTCTTCGATCGTGACGAGCTGGCCTAGGCGAATCGCAGGCCATAGCCATACATAGGCAGCTGCGATAATGAACCTCTTGCGGTCAGTCTTGAACAGAAGTTGCATTGCCAGGCCAAGCGCCTGCGCATCAACGGCATTAGGTTGCATGGGCGGTGGTTGAGCTCAATGTCTGCGCTGCAACTGCAGCGTCCGGGAAGGTGAGCAGTGCGGCAGGGATTGATGCACGCCCGTTCAAGCTTAGACCTACCAGGTAGCTGGTGGGTTCGCAGTCGACCAGCACGACGGTTCGATGGCCAGAATTGGTGATGCCGAGTGTCTCATCTGCGACTTCGGCACCGAAAAGCAGTGTTCCGCCATGCACGCGTGGCCCCTCCGGCTGGACTGTATAGGCCATACGATGCGTATCAAAGAAATACAAGGCGGTGGACACGTGATCGCTTGCGTAGCCCAGGACAAGCCAGTGTGGCGGTAAGCCTTTCCAAACGCGGCGTGAGACCGCGACCTCGGTTGCGATAAAAGCCGAGACCCGCTTGGGTCCCGACGACCGATCGGCCAGGATCGACCGCACCAGCTTGATCGCCCGGCGTTTGGAGACGCGATAGGAAAGGCGTGGCCGTGGTCTCAGCCAGCGGTTGGCGGCACAAAGATGGAGAGCTGCGTTCGGAAGTGCGCGCAGGAGCGAGTTGATCTCCTCGCCTGTCTGAGAGCCCTGGGTTGCTTTGCCTTTGATGTGGTCAGAGAGCCAATCGTGGCGCTCGCCGTGCTTTGTGGGCTGATCGAACGCATAGTCAATGCGCTGTTGCTCGCGATAGTAGCGCGCAATGAGCGCTTTGAAATGCAACGCCTCTGGGCTTGACTGAGGCAAGGCACACGCTTTTGCACAGTGATGGAGAAACGCAGCTTCCATGTGATGCTCGATCTGGATAAGCAGCTGATCGATGTTGGCGATTGCCTTGTCAAAGCGGGAATACTTCTTGAAGAAATAGGCAAGCGAGGGAAGCGAGTGGCGAACATCACGCATCTCATCGCCGAAAAAGTGACGATGCCCATCGGTGCCACGCTTCCAGGTGGGAACTGCGCGGAAGCCGCCGAAATCCAGAAACTGCGCGTTCGATGTGATGTTGTCGCTTGTCGGGCGTCCGGTCCAGAGGCGATGCGCGCGGCTTGCGGCAATCTGCTCGGCAAGGCGGGGGTAGAGCGCAGACAAGTCAACGCCTAGGTCATTGGGTTTGCCGGCATCGCGCTGCGTGTGTTCGTCGGCAAAGTGGATGGCATCTTTGACCCGCAGGCTATCTTGAAATTGATCGCTGTTTGCACTGCCTGATGTCCCGAAATACAGGCTGCGCTCGAAATGCGCCAAGCGCAGGAAAGCAGGCCTGATCAGAATGGCGCACCGCTCCGGCTCGTCGGCATCGGTGCGCGCCAGGGAGAAGCCGGCATCGATGATGGCAACGATGGGGACTGTCCCGTGGGGGAGTTCTGCGTTGAGGATCTCGCTGGCGACTGCCTCGCGAATGGCGTCGTAAAGATAGAGACAGCCATGGGAGTGTGACCAATCATGGGCCTCGGAGACCAATGGCGTGGGGCCGGTTCCTTTGGCGATGAGCATGCCATCGGAGCCACAGCGGCCACTCCCTCCGTGGATTGCCCCACCGCTCCCACCATAGCGATCAGCGCCTAGTGTCTGTCCGCCGAAGCTGCCGGCGACGCAGTGAGCTTCGATAGATGTCACGGCAAAGCGCTCAAGCAAGGACGCTGAGATGCGGGCCCGAGTTGGCGCGTCGTGGATGGCCACGCCTAAGTCGTGAAACCAGCGCTCATTGAGCCAGAGCAAAGAAGCATCCGGCAGTCTTCCCACTGGAAAGGGCACGAGCATCGAGGTGCTCACGCTGGCAAGGTTCAACAGGTTGGGGTCGTTCTTGTCATCCATGTCCCAGTAGTCATTGGGCATTTCGCTTCCTTGTTTCCGCAGCTGCTGCGACTTCGCGTTCGATCGGCAGAGGTGATGCTACCAATCTGACGGCAATTCGTCCTGCTGCTTGGATTTTCTGAAAACCACGGGACATCACTCTGCATAGACAGTCAGCGTAAAAAGGGACACACGGCATTGCCATAATTAGATTCGTACAGGTCTTATTCATTATTACGTATAATTATTATTTATACGTAAAAAAGAGACATGGTTGATCCAACTTTGGCGAAAACAAATTCAAAGAAAATTAAAGAGCAAGAGCGCACTTATGGTTTCTGCTTTGCAGAAACCGTGCGCCAACGCTGCGCGTTGGTGCGGTGGCTTTCGCCACCTCGTTGCCTATGCTTCGCTAGGCAACACGGCCTCTTCAAAAGCTTGTGATCAAGGTCTCTTTGCTGTCGAGTTCGCTTAACTCTCGACAGGGAATGTTCTGTCGCTTCTTTGTGTGCTCCACAAACAAACAGGAGTTTCACAAATGGCGATTTATCACGCAACAATGAAGTCTTTCAGCCGAGGCAACGGCGACTCATCGGTCGCAGCAGCTGCTTACCGCGCAGGGTTTGATCTGCTCGATATGAGCACAGGGCTTGGCCACAATTATTCCCACCGAGGCGGTGTCGATTTCCATCAGATGCTTGCGCCAAATGGTGCGCCCGTGTGGTGTTTCGATGCGCAGTATTTTTGGAACGCGAACGAAGCGGCCGAAACCCGCAAGAACGCGCGCGTTTGCCGAGAAGTCGAAGTATCGCTTCCGCACCAACTCGATCCACAACAACGGAGAGTGCTCGCTTTGGCGCTTGGCCAATTGCTCGTCAATCGGTTCAAGGTCGCCGTATTGGTCGCTGTGCACACACCAAGCAAATATGGTGATCAGCGCAATCATCATGTGCATATGCTGATGTCAGCCAGACAGGTCGGGCCGGGAGGATTGGGTGAGCGCGCCTGCGCTGAGTTTGATGCGCGACAAGGCGGCGGCACACGAGCGCTGCGGCAAATCCGCAAAGACATCGCGATGGTCATCAATACGCACTTGAAAAATGCGGGCTACCCGGCTCGGGTGGATCATCGCAGTCTCCGAGCACAAGCACACGAAGCCGCGCGTAATGGAGAGTTTGAACGCGCCCGCGAACTCACGCGCCGGCCTGGCAAGCACTTGGGCAAAGCCAAAGTGGCGGTGATGCGCAAAACGAAGTTCACAGCAGAAGTGAGAGGGGCAGGTGGGCGAGAAGCAGCACTGGCGCTTTCAAAGCTTGTCGCTGAGCACATGAAAAAAAGCGGTGGTCTCGTGCACGAGGTGCCACCGTCTCATAGCCATGCGACAGCACTTCGGGATCGGGCCAACGCACAGGCTTCTGGATTGGACGGACGCACAGCGGTTGGGCAGACACGATTGTCAGGCGTAGAGCGGGTGCGGCAGATCAAAGAGCGCTTGGCGCGTGCGCCAGCGCCTCGCCCGGGTCTCTACACGCCTTACAGCGGTCAGACCCGACATCTTGGTCGCGTGACGCGTTTGGCTCGTTCCTCGGGCCGACAAGACGCTGAGTTGCTCAATGCGCAGGCGCAGCTGATCGAAGATTGGCTCGAAGCCCAGCGAGAGGTGGCTCAGCAGTCTCTCGAAGTATTGCGGCAGATCCCGGGTATCCAGATTGAACCCGAGTTTCAGCGCGCTCACTCGACATTGGTTTGTCGGCAAGTCGACAGCTACGCCACCAAGCCATTTCTCTTTGAAGACACCGAGATGCTTGCTCGCTCAATCAGCAAGTATGCCCATACGCTGGTGCGACCCTACAAGGCGCGCATGGCCGTGCTAGATGCGCAAGCCAAGCTCTATGAGCAAGAATACGATCCCGATACGAAAGTGGTGGCCAGAGCACAGCGGCGCTTGGCGCGAACGAAGAGGCATGTCTCCCCGCGCATCCAAGCGATCCAGCAGGGGCGGATCAAGCGGGCTCGAAAAGCGATGGTGGAGGCGGCTGAGGCCTTGGAGAAGAACTTCTCTCCGCAGCCGATTGAGGTGCTGACGCCTGAGGCATCTGGAGAGGATGCACATCCACCGCAGGCCGAGGGTGAGGCAGGGCATTGGGAGTTGAAGTTTCGGCCACCGAAGCCAGGTCTATGACGGCTCAAATGTTTCTGACCGTTGACCGCGCAGCAGACTGATGGTGCGCCTAGGCATTTGGCTGGAAGCTAGGGTCGTCGCAGAAGGTTCCCGCCAAGTGATCGGAACAACGCCGCCCGCCATTGGCACCCGGCGCCGAGACTGAGGCTTCAACGCCAGCGACACAGGAGCCCCGCATACGGGGCTCTTTTTTCGTGACCCAGATCTACTTCGCGCGTCTGGATGGGGTCAGGAGCGGTGCTATACAGATCTAGGCCATGGTCTTTGCTCTGGTAGAACTGCATCTGCCAGTTAACGCGTGCCTCCCGTCGATGGGCCCGTCATAATTGTTGCTCGGGTTGGCGGTGGTCAGAGTTGTTGAGATGCAACGACCTTGGATGATGCGAAATGAGGGCGGGGCGTTTTATGAGCTGTTTCGCGAACGGGGTGGTTGATGTCGGCTGGCGAGATGGAGTTTGACAAGATCAGGTCAGTTATTCGGCTGGCCGAACATGCAGTCGTCCAGAACACGCCCTTTGCAAAACGGGACGATCTACTCCGGGCGCTTTCTGATGAGCTTCTGGTTGGTCCTTGGCTGATCCTCAGCGGGCTTGGAATTCTCTGGAAGCGTTTTGTGTGGGTCCTGGGCTTGACGATCATCATCGCGGTTTATATCCGCTTGTTCGACCATGCTTTCAGTGCTTCGGCAGCGTTCGGAGCGCTGATGCTTGCGACTCTATGTGTCTATTTTGGACTCCCAAGTCGGACGGTTCTGGCAGGGGTCAACGGTAGGGCCATCGGTGCGCTTGCAGTAGCTATCGGTGAGCAGGTTCGCAGCAAGGATGTGAACCGCCCCGGGATTTCGGGAGGCTCCAACTCTTGAGAAGATGGGGCGATGAGCAAGACGAAATATTCACCGGAAGTGCGAGAGCGCGCGGTTCGGCTGGTGCGGGAGCATCAGGGCGAGTACGGCTCGCAGTGGGCGGCGATCGAATCGATTGCCGGGAAGATTGGCTGTTCGTCGCAGACGCTGTGCAACTGGGTGCGTCAGGCCGAGCGTGATGCCGGCAAGCGTCAGGGGCTGACGACGGACGAGCGGACGCGGATGAAAGCGCTGGAACGCGAAGTGCGCGAGCTGAGGCAAGCCAACGAGATCCTGCGCAAGGCCAGCGCGTATTTTGCCCAGGCGGAGCTCGACCGCCGCTTCAAGCCCTGACCACGTTCGTGACCGAACATTGCGATGTTCACGGGGTCGAGCCAATCTGCAAGGTGCTGCAGGTTGCCCCGTCGACGTATTACCGCCACGCGCAGCGGGAAGCGGACGCGAACTTGCGCCCGAACCGCTGGTGGAAGGACCAGGCGCTGCGCCCGCAGATCCGGCGGGTATGGGAGCAGAACCGACAGGTGTACGGCGTGCGCAAGGTCTGGCGGCAGCTCAAGCGCGAGGGCTATGCGGTGGCCCGCTGCACGGTGGAGCGACTGATGGGCGCACTTGGCCTGCGCGGCGTGGTACGCGGGAAGGTGGTCAAGACCACGATCAGCGACAAGCGGCCGTGCCCGCTGGACAAGGTGAACCGACAGTTCCATGCGCCGTCGCCGAACCGACTGTGGGTCAGCGACTTCACGTATGTCTCGACCTGGGCCGGGTTCGTGTACGTGGCCTTCGTGATCGACGTGTACGCACGGCGGATCGTGGGCTGGAAGGTGTCGCAGACGGCGCACACGGACTTCGTGCTGGACGCGCTGGAGCAGGCGCTGCATGCGCGTCGTCCAACCGAAGGCGGCCTGATCCACCACTCCGACCGCGGCGTGCAGTATGTGTCGATCCGCTACACCGAGCGGCTGGCCGACGCCGGGATCGAGCCGTCGGTGGGCAGCGTGGGCGATAGCTATGACAACGCGTTGGCCGAGACGATCAACGGGTTGTACAAGGCCGAGGTGATCCACCGGCGCGCGTGGCGCAACCGCCAGGATGTGGAACTGGCCACGCTGGATTGGGTGGACTGGTACAACCACAAACGCTTGCTGGGGTCGATCGGGAACATTCCGCCAGCGGAAGCCGAAGAGGCTTACTATCGACAACAGGCCGGTTACGCCAAAGCGGCGTGACTCAAACCAAACAGCCTCCCGAAATCCCGGGGCGGTTCAATGAGCTGGAAAGACTGTCCTCCGGCGTGCAGCTGGTCAAAGTTCAAACCACGGAGCGCTTGGCACGCTTCAATGTGTTCACGGGTATTGTGTGGGGTGCACTGTTTTGGTTTGCCGGTGCTCGCGTCTTTTCTCCGACAGTGCCGCCTGAGGTGGTTGAGTCGAGCATTTTTCCCCTCATTGCAGCTTCTGTGCTCTTCTCCGTTCTTTTCACTGCCGCAGTGGGCTATGCCACTGCCGTGCGAGTGGTTTATCAGACGCTAGATTTCGCCTTGATTGAGGTGAAGGCGGCACCTGCAGGCAAGGATGACGCCTAGGGAAGGGCGGTTGGGCCTCGCTCGATCGATATCTTAGCGCCGCCCTCGGGCGGCAAAGGCCATCTTCTTGCCTTATCCATGTGGCGATGTCGCTGTTAACAACACTCAAAGTGGCGGAACGATGGCCCACGTCATTGCGTAGAGCTGCTAATCCATAGGCATAAAGAAAGGCGCTATGGCCGGATCCATCTCGCCAAATTCGAAGTTTATTAGGTCATCGTCGCCATCCAGCTTGCTCAATGAGGCACCCTGGATCAAGCGACCCTGGGAGAGGGCAAGCGCAAAGGGATTGATGTGTTGGGCATCAAACCGATACGCCTTGCAGAAGTCTTCTTGCGACAATTGTCCAGACAGCAGTTGCAGCAGATCCCGAGAAGAAATGCTAACGCTCATGTTTCCTACTCCTCCGCTAGTCAAGCGATATCGGCCTTGGGCGATGTGCCTGGTCTCTTGTTCTAGGCAGCGACGGGCTGCGTTGTAAGGAGCTAAATACGGCCCGGGGAAGCGAATCAATGCACTTCTGATTAGTTCATCGAGTTCCGCGTAGGGCGATGTGAGGCGCTTGGGGTCGAAGGAACCACGAGCTCTGAGGTCAAAGCGCAGCTTTCTATTCGTCTGGGCGGAGAATAAGTCGCGCTTTTCCTCAACGCCAATAAGGAGGACGCCATCAATGCTTGAATGCTTGGTCAAGAAATGGTCGACGATCTGTTGGTCAGTAAAGGTGCCGCCCATTGATGCCATTGACGCATTGCTGCGAAACAACCCGCAGTCACCATCACAGGCTACCAAGAGTTTGAACGCGCACTCCGGGGCACCTTCTAATTGTCCTGTTTTCGCTTTGAGGGCTTTGTAAAGTGGGTTGACCTCCTTTGAAGGCGCGACATCGTAGCTGGTGTAGCTTCCCATCGTGCTCGTTTGAGCAGGATCGTAAGTAATTGAGAAGTCAAACTTCTCGTCAGAAGGCCGAAATGTGTCTTTTTGGTGCGGCTTCGTGTTGATCGCTTTGAGCCAAGGGACGACCTCGCTATGCAAGAGCGCAATCATCTGGCCTCTGTTCGGAAGGGCGAGCTGAACTTTGACCTGACCTCGCTTTCCGGTTCGCCCGCCATTAATCTTATAAGCGAGCTTTACAGGATCAACACCATGCTTTTTCGCAATGACAGGCGTTAGCTCAAACAGCACGTCGACCGGGTTGTTCTCATCCAAGCCCTTGTCAGAAACGGTAAGGATGTCGCCAACAACCACAAGCTTTATCCCCGCTGCTGATTGGTAATCGACGAGTAAATCGGGGCGCTTCCCCGAGGGAAGAGGAACTTCATGACGAACCGAGGCTACCTGTGTGAACGCGTCTAAGACAACGAGTTCCCACATAGTAGGAAGGCGCTGTTCGTTGGGCGTATTGAGCTTCTTGACTAGCCCTGAGAGTTGCTCGTGAGAAAGAGCGCCATGCAGGCGTTTGATGCTCATCTGCAAATCACGACGTGAGAAGACGAATTGGGTCATCAGAGTCGGTGAGACCTGGGAGTAGTGGAGTGGTCGCTCATGTCATACAAATTCGAGGTGCGCTCTGGCTTTGCTTCTGCTCCAAGGTCTGCTGCTGAGCTGGCTTAAAGATTAGAAACGAGCACTGTTGGTGAGGTCTTTACCTCATTAATCTGGCGAGATCGACCTGGAAGAAAGTAGGGGGCGTATCTTTCCAAGGCTATCGATGTTTTTCCTGCCTTGGTCTAAAAAGTCATCGAAATTGTTAGCGAAAGTGAGGGATTACGCAAAGGCTGATCTATGAATGGCATGCCATACCCTATCCATAGGCCAACTGAGCGATGCGATTCAATGAGAAGCCTGTGTTGAGATGATCGATCAGGTTTGATCATTGTGCTTTTGCCCGCTCCCGGAAAGCTAGTGCCACTGCCGATGCCATATCCTCAGTGCTCAGTCCCAGGAGTTGCTTCACGACATCGTCGACATCAGTGCCAGCGCCGCCCTGGCGTTCAAGCTGTTCCAGCTTTTTGCCCAGTGCCACGGGATCCGGGTTGAAGTAGCGCATGAAGGTTTTAAGATCCTTATGCCCTGAGATCCTGGCTGCTTCGGCCGGATTGAGGCGGTGTCCCATTTCGGTGATGCGCGTATGGCGAAGATCGTGCATGCGCGCCGTCAGGATCTCTGGATCACCAAGCTTCTCGGCTACCTGCTCACGCACTCGATCCCAGGCCTGAGTGACTGTGTCTGCCCGAATACGCTTGCCGCGCGAACTCACAAAGACCGCTCCCTTCTTTGTTTCGCTGGCCTCGAAGCGCGCGGCGATCAAGGCCATGGGCTCTGAGATCAGCGGAATCACGCGCTCGTTGTATTTGCCATTCTTGGCCTTGGTCTCGCGAAGTCGCGCGGTCTTCTTCTTGAAGTTGATGTCCGCCCAATCAAGCTTGACGCATTCGGAGCGGCGGGCTGCGGTCATGCGCGCAAAGCGAATGACATCGGCCGTTGCCGGGTCGGTCCGCCCAGCATCAAGCTGCGCAACGATGGCGTTCCATTCCTCCTCGGTGAGCGTCCGGTCGCGCGAGTCGTCAGAGTTGAGGGATTTCAAGCTCTTGATCGGCGAGCGAAGGTCAATCTGCCAGGTCTCGTGCGCAATCCGGAAAAGGTTCCGGATCGTGGTCAGGGCTCGCTTTTTGCTCCCCTGGGCCATTGGGAGCGTGGTGCCGTCTCGCTTGACCTTGATGTAGGCGTTCACGAACGAGCCTGCATGGCGCCCCAGGAAGTCATCCTGAGTCAAATCCTTGGCCAGCTTGCGGGTGAGGCGAGGCATGCCGGTCTGGCTCAACCCAAGACCTTTGCCGCCTCCCAAGAAGAGATAGGCATTGGAATGGTCGGTCCTGACCGACGCATGCTTGATGAGCCCATCATCGATTTCTTGGACAAACCGGCGCAGCAGATCCCCGAAGGTCCAAGCCTCGGCAGTGTGCGCGTAGGGCGTTTGCCGAAGCTCCAAGGAGGCGTGTTCTCGGCGGACATAGGCCTCGGCCATGAGCCGAGCAGCATCAATGTGATGCTCGGTATTCGGGGACGCCTTCGGGTCGATGGGGTAGCGCACCAGCGGGAACTTCAAGGCTTGCCCGTTGAGGGACCTTCGGATGCGCGCCTCCCACCTGAGTTGCCCATCCGTCCTGAGCGTGACACCCGCCACCGAGCTAACGGCCTGGGAGACCTTGATGCCGCGCGGAAGCGTGCCATTGAAGGCCTTGGTGCGCCCAGGCTTGACGGCTGTTTTGGCTTTGCTCACTTAGCGTCTCCCTGTATCCTTAGACAGATGGCCCCGTGGCACAATTGGATAGCGCGCGTCCCTCCTAAGGACGAGGTTGCTGGTTCGAACCCAGCCGGGGTCACCACTTTTTTGACAATCGGCATGATTAGGCCGGTCGTTACCACAGACTTGCCACAGTCAGGCTGGACTTCCACGCAAAGCCTTGTCCCGCTTGGGTCTTAGTCTAGCGACGTTGTCCCTCCTAAGGGGAAGGTCGCCCGTTCGAATCGGGCCGGGGTCACCAGGATCGATTGGATGGACGCTTGCTCTCGGTGCATTGCTGAGCGAGGTCATCGATTGCCTGAGCGATCATTTGCCGCCTGATGGGCCTGTATGAAGTCCACATAGATCCGCGTCACTGAGACCGGCATTACCTGGACTGGTGACGTCGTCGATCGCGGCGAGGATTCGCTGATCGTGGCGTCGCCGGTAAAGAATCTGGCACGCAGCAGGAGACTGCGCTCTTAATGTAGTGCAGCGCCCTCCAGGTGACGTAGAGACGCTGGACATCGAGCGGCTGCAGCCGGATGTCATCTTCGCCTGCCTAGTGAGCGGTTTTGATACGCCCAGGGTTCCGTAGACATCTCAAGGCCATGGAAAATGGCAGATTCGGAGGTGTCCATGAGCAGCAAGCGGTATAAGGATGAGTTCAAGATCGAAGCGGTCCGACAAGTGACCGATCGTGGGTTCAAGGTGGCAGAAGTCGCCGAGCGACTGGGTGTGACCACGCACAGCCTCTACGCCTGGCTACGCAAGTTCGGCAAGCCTGGCGTGGTGCAGCGCGCCGAGGCGGACCAGAGCGCCGAGGTTCGGCGTCTGAAGGCAGAGTTGCGTCGAGTGACCGATGAGCGCGACATCCTAAAAGGCCGCCGCGTACTTTGCCAAGGGGTAAAGGCAAAGTACGCGTTCATGCAGGCCCATCGCAGCGAATTCAGGCTGTGCGCGATGTGTCGGGTGTTGCGCGTCAACCGGGCGGGTTACTACGCCTGGTTACGCTCGCCCGACAGTGAGCGCGCCAAGGAAGATGAGCGCTTGCTGGGATTGATCAAGCACCACTGGCTGGCCAGCGGCAGCGTCTATGGGCATCGCAAGATCGCCCAGGATCTGCGCGATCTGGGGGAACGTTGCAGTCGCCATCGGGTGCATCGGCTGATGCGCACCGAGGGACTGCGTGCCCAGGTGGGCTATGGTCGCAAACCGCGCTTCCATGGAGGAATGCAGTGCAAGGCGGCGGCCAACCTGCTGGACCGACAGTTCGACGTGACGAAGCCGGACACGGCCTGGGCGAGCGATTTCACCCGATGACTGGCAGAGTTTCCTGGCTTCCCATGGCTTGGTGTGCAGCATGAGTCGGCGTGGCAACTGCCACGACAATGCACCCGTGGAGAGCTTCTTCGGCCTGCTCAAACGCGAGCGGATCAGGCGGCGGATCTATTCCACCAAAGAGGCCGCACGCACCGAGGTGTTCGACTACATCGAAATGTTCTACAACCCAAAACGCCGTCATGGTTCAACTGGCGACCTGTCGCCTGTAGAGTTCGAGCGGCGCTACGCGCAACGAGGGTCATGAGTGTCTACGGAACCCTGAGCGTATCAGACTAGCCTGACTCGTCATGAAAACGGCTCAGGAAATGCTCACCACTTACCAGCAGGCAGAGATTGCCGTGCTGCAGGGGCAGAGCTTCCGTTTCGGCGAGCGCATGCTCACCCGCGCGGATCTGGCTGAGATTCGGAAGGGACACCACGAATGGCAGGCCGCCGTGGATCGAGCGGCTGGGGCAGGTCGTAGTGCTCGCTGGGCTACCGTCGATTTCGGTGGCCGGACTTGATGGCCTCCGCATGCATCGCCCGCGACCGCCTTGGCGTCGCTCGCCTCATCATTCCTGCTGACCTTGTGACTCGCATCGACCACCTCGGCGATGGCGACGATCTGTTGCCTGATGCGAAGTGACGCCAGCAGTGTATGACGCCTCGCGCAGAGCGATCCCATCAACTGAGTGGCATCTGTCGATGCAGCATGACGCACTGAGCACTGTCGAAACTTGCGCATGGCACCCCCCCAAGGTCGCTGCAAAAGTTTCCATGGCAATCAATTGCTTGCGGGCATACCGCTTAAATCCCTGAGCGGCAAGGTTTTCTGTTCCGTGTGTTGAGCGCGCGTGTCCGCTCATTCACGCAGTGCTTGACAGCCTTCGCCCCGGTGATGTCTTTTGCACACATGCGTAACGCCTCCGCCACCGCTTCGCTTCTCTGCCAGCCGCACCTGCGGCAGTGCGCGCGCGTTGCCGACATTAGCATCAACATTACCACCGCCACCATTCGCCCGGTGCGGCCCGTCGTCTTCGCGTAACTTCCGAAAACAACGGCCCCGCACCCGGATCAGGATGCGGAGGTCTCCCTCTCTCACCTGAAGCGGACGGGGCCTCCCCAAATGAGGTCTGTCGATGTCATCGCTTGCTGTTTCGTTCGAACCTGCTGCTGTTTTGGCGTCCTCTACGCGCGCTGTCGTACACAAGTTTGGCGGCACCTCTGTGGCCGATGCCGAGCGTTATCGGCACGTTGCGCAGTTGTTGCTGGCCCGCGACGAGACGGTACAGGTCACCGTGGTGTCGGCGATGAAGGGCGTGACCGATGCATTGATCGAACTGGCCGAACTGGCGGCGCAGAACCGCCCCGAGTGGCGCGAGCGCTGGCATGAAACGCGTGCACGCCATCGGGGTGCAGCGGTGGCCTTGCTGGGCGAGCAGTCCGGGCCGACGGTGGAATGGTTGGATGAGCACTTCGAGCATCTATCGCAGATCCTCGGCGCGCTGGCAGTGATCGGCGAGCTGCCGCGCGAGGTGCTTGATCGCGTGCAAGGCCTGGGCGAGGTGTATTCGGCGCAATTGCTCGGCGATCACTTTCGCGCGATTGGCGAGGATTGCGCGGTGCTGGACGCGCGCGATGTGCTGGTGGTCAATCGCGGCGAGTTGGGCGTGGATGTGGATTGGGAAGTGAGTGCGCAGCGCCTGGCAACCTGGCGCCAGACGCATCCGCAGACGCGCGTGGTGGTCACCGGCTTTGTGGCGCGCGATCGCGCCGACCGCATGACCACGTTGGGGCGCAACGGCAGCGATTATTCCGGTGCGATCTTCGCGGCGCTGTTCGATGCCGATGAACTGCATATCTGGACCGATGTGGATGGTGTGCTGTCGGCCGATCCGCGCGTGGTGCCAGAAGCGGTGCAGCTGGAAACATTGAGCTACGACGAGGCCTGCGAGCTGGCGTATTTCGGCGCGAAGGTGGTGCATCCGCAGACCATGTCGCCGGCGATTGAACGCGGGTTGCCGATCATCATCCGCAATACGTTTCAGCCGGAACATCCGGGCACGCGCATCACCGCGCGCAGCGCGGTGAGCGGGCCGATCAAGGGGCTGACCTTGAGCCCGGATCTGGCGGTACTGAATCTGGAAGGTACCGGTCTGATCGGTGTGCCGGGCACGGCCGAGCGCGTGTTTGCCGCCTTGCGCACGGCGCAGGTATCGGTGGTGATGATCTCGCAGGGATCGTCCGAGCATTCGATCTGCTGCGTGGTCAAACAGCGCGAATCCGAGTGTGCGCGCAATGCGTTGTTGCAGACGTTTGCGCATGAACTCGCGGTCGGTCAGGTGCAGCGAGTGCAGCTGACCAGCGGCGTCAGCGTGCTGGCCGCGGTCGGCGATGGCATGGCCGGGCAGCCCGGCGTGGCGGCGCGTTTGTTCGAATCGTTGGGGCGCGCGCAGGTCAATATTCTGGCGATCGCGCAGGGTTCGTCGGAGCGCAATATCTCGGTGGCGATCGATGCGGCACATGCGACCAAGGCGTTGCGTGCGGCGCATGCGGGCTTCTGGTTGTCGCCGCAGACGTTTTCGGTGGGCGTGATCGGGCCGGGCAACGTGGGCGCTGCGTTATTGGATCAGCTGCGCATTGCGCAACCGCAATTGTTGAGCAAAGCCAACCTGGATCTGCGCTTGCGTGCGATGGTGTCGCGCAGCCGCATGTTGCTCGATGAGCGTGGCCTGGTCGGCAACTGGCGCGATGCGTTCGCCTCCTCGGCCACTGCTACCGATCTGGAGCGCTTCACCGCGCATCTTCTGTCTGCGCATCTGCCGCATACGGTGATCATCGATTGCAGCGGCAGCGCCGAGGTGGCCGACCGTTATGCGGGTTGGTTGGCGGCTGGCATTCATGTGGTAACGCCGAACAAACAGGCCGGCTCAGGCTCGTTGGAACGCTACCAGGCGATCCGTGCTGCAGCCGATGCCAGCGGCGCACGCTTTCGCTATGAGGCCACGGTAGGTGCGGGGCTGCCGGTGATCACTACGCTGCGCGATCTGGTCGACACTGGTGACACGGTGACTTCGATCGAAGGCATTTTCTCCGGCACCCTAGCCTGGCTGTTCAATAAGTACGACGGCAGCGTGCCGTTCGCCCAACTGGTCACGCAGGCACGTGGCATGGGCTATACCGAGCCAGATCCGCGCGATGATCTGTCCGGTGTGGACGTTGCGCGCAAGCTGGTGATCCTGGCACGCGAAGCCGGGCGAGAAATCAGTCTGGAAGATGTGCGGGTGGAAAGCTTGGTGCCCGACACGCTGCGTCAGGCCAGCGTGGACGATTTCATGGCGCGCCTGCATGAAGTGGATGCGGCATTGGCGCAGCGTCTGGCCGATGCACATGCGCGCGGCAACGTGTTGCGTTATGTCGCGCAGTTGCCGCCTGATTGCGCGCCCAGTGTCGGTCTTGTCGAACTGCCTGCCGATCATGCGTTCGCTAATTTGCGCTTGACCGACAACGTAGTGCAGTTCACTACGCGCCGTTACTGCGAGAACCCACTGGTGGTGCAAGGCCCAGGTGCAGGGCCCGAGGTCACTGCGGCGGGTGTGTTTGCCGATCTGCTGCGGGTGGCGGCGGGCGAGGGAGCTCGGCTGTGAGCGAGGCGCAGGTAGTGCTGGCGCCAAGTGGTGCAGTGCGCCAAGCGCGCGCGTTCGCACCGGCGTCGGTGGCCAATGTTGCGGTGGGTTTCGATTTGCTCGGTTACGCGCTGGAAGGCGTTGGCGACACCGTGACCGTGCGCCGTCTCGATGCGCCGCAGGTGCGTATCGCTGCGATCCGCGGTACGACCGTGGAGTTGCCTCTGGAGGCCGAGCGCAACACCGCTGGCACGGCGCTGATCGCATTGCGCACAGCATTGGCGTTGCCGTTCGGCTTCGAGTTGGAGATCGACAAAGGCATCCCGCTCAGTTCCGGCATGGGCGGTTCGGCGGCCTCATGCGTCGCGGCGTTGGTGGCAGCCAATGCGTTGCTGGACACCCCGTTGTCGCGCGATCAGCTATACCTGTATGCGTTAGAAGGCGAGGCAGTCGCCAGCGGCAGCCGTCACGGCGACAACCTCGGTCCGATGTTGCTGGGCGGGTTGGTGCTGTCAACGCTGGAGCGGATGGTGCCGGTGCCGGTGCCGGAGACCTGGCACAGCTTGCTGGTGCATCCGGATGCGGTGTTGGAGACGCGCCGCGCGCGCGCCGCGCTGGCTGGCGACTACAGGCTTGCCGACTTCGTCGCGCAGAGCGCCAACCTTGGCCTAGTTCTGGCAGGATGCCACGCCGGGGACGAGGCGCTGGTGCGATCGGGCTTGCGCGATGTGCTGATCGAGCCGCGGCGTGCGCCGCTGATCGTCGGCTTCGCTGCAGTCAAAGCTGCGGCACTGGCAGCAGGCGCCATGGGAGCAAGTATTTCCGGCGCCGGCCCCAGCGTGTTCGCGTGGTTCGCCACGCGTGCAGCGGCGGAGTCAGCCGCTCCTGCGCTGCAGGCGGCATTCGCCGATGCCGGTTTCGACAGCCAGAGTTGGGTGTCGGCATTGAACTGCCCAGGTGCCAGACTGCTGCAATGAATTCCGGAGAGTGCTGCTCTGGTTTCTCCGATTTTAAGGGAGCGGGCTGTTTGTGATTCCCGGTATGAGCCATTTTACCGGCGGGCCCGGCACCTCGGCCTTTGGCGGGCTCTACGGCGCGCCCGGCTTGGCTAACGATCGCCAGCACGATGTGCTGTCCGCCATGGAGGCATGGGTTGAGCAAAGCATCGCGCCAGACCGCATCGTCGCAGCAAAATATGTCAAAGACGACCCGGCTCAGGGTGTCGTCCGCAAGCGACCGCTCTGTTCGTATCCGCAATCGGCGAAATGGACGGGCCAGGGCAATTCGGACAATGCACAGAACTTCGGGTGTATCGATGGTCCGCGTAGTGCCTATTGCGGCGGTGTGGAGCCTGCACGGTTGAGCTGAGCATGCACGTGCAGATCTATTGATGTCAGCGGTCGTGCGTTTGATTGGGCGTGCGTCCGCTGGCTTTCTACCTAGCACTCCAGGCGAACGTTCGCCTGGAGTGCTCTGGATCCGGCGCGTACGGGCGGGCGATGCGAGCGTGTTTCCGATACATGCCCCCACGCCGCAGCGTGGCGCAGCGATCTTCGCCATCTGCGATCTTGGTCGCGATCGCCTTGCCATCCCGTTTGCTGATGTTTGCGTTGTGTTGTGTTGCCGGCTTGGCAGTGGTCTAGGCGCCATTGACCGTGTGGCCGATCGCACGCGACCGGCCTTCTTTCTTCATTGCGATTTGGATCAGCCGCACCGGCTGGCCCTGATTGCTCGCGCGGGCACCAGCTTGCTCTCATGCGCGAGCGTGTGCCTGCGGTGTCGTACCATCTGTTGTCTGGTTGCGCGCATGCCGTGCCGTGCCGTGCCGCGCGGCATTCGGCGCTCAGCCCACCGCAACTCAGGTGATCTGCACCACCGGCGTCAGAGCAGTGCAATTGGCAATGCCGGCCTGGAGTTACGCCACACGCAGTAGGCAGGGATATTGAATGCTTCCTGCGAATCTCAGAAAATACGGCACATCGTGAGAAGCGGCACGTGCGTGTCGCGATACTGGGTTTGATCGAATTGGGCGCTATCTAGGCTCAGCTGCATTACGCCGACCTTGAGCAATGGCCGACTCCACTGGAAAGTGCGCGTGGCGCCGCGACCGGTGATCGAGTGCTCAGCGGGGGGGGGGCATGGCGGGCCGCTGAACGCCGTGTTCTCATACTCGTTTGGCATTTGCCTGTTTTTGATCTGTCTGGAGTTTGCATGATTTTTATCTCCACCCGTGGCGGTGCGCCCGCCGCCAGCCTGAGCCAAGCCATCGCCAGCGGCTTGGCGCCGGACGGCGGCCTGTATGTGCCGCAGATGCTGCCGCGTGCACGCACGCTGGAAGCTGGCGCCTGTCTGGCCAAGACCGCCGCCACGTTACTGCAGCCGTTCTTCGACGGCGACGCGCTGTCGGCGGCGTTGCCGGCGATCTGCGCCGAGGCCTTCGACTTTCCCGCGCCATTGGTGTCTCTGTCCACACCCGGAGACTATGCGTTGGAGCTATTTCATGGGCCGACGGCTGCGTTTAAGGATTTCGGTGCCCGCTTTTTGGTGGCCTGCCTGACCCGCTTGCGCCGTGCCGAGGACCGGCCGCTCACCATTCTGGTTGCCACCTCAGGTGATACCGGCGCTGCCGTGG
Organism: Xanthomonas fragariae; assembly: GCF_017603965.1. Classification (NCBI taxonomy): domain Bacteria; kingdom Pseudomonadati; phylum Pseudomonadota; class Gammaproteobacteria; order Lysobacterales; family Lysobacteraceae; genus Xanthomonas; species Xanthomonas fragariae. The sequence goes on from NZ_CP071955.1 coordinate 1,692,843, forward strand.
CAGCTGCGTTTCACCGTCAACCGGGCTTGCGTGTGGTTGTGCTCTATCCCGATGGCCGTGTGTCGCCGCGGCAGGCGCATCAGTTGGGCTGCTTCGGCGACAACATCCAGGCCTTGCGCGTAGCCGGCTCGTTCGACGATTGCCAGGCAATGGTCAAGCAGGCCTTGAACGATGCCGCGTTGCAGACGCAAGTGCCGCTGAGTTCGGCCAACAGCATCAGCCTGGGGCGCTTGCTGCCGCAGATGAGCTACTACGCGCATGCCGCCCTGCAGCATCATGCCGCGTCGGGTGGCGTGCTGAATCTGGTGGTGCCCACTGGCAACCTGGGCAACGGGCTGGCGGCGATCCTGGCGCGCGCGCTCGGCGTGCCGCTGGGCCGTATCGCGCTGGCCTCCAACGCCAATCATGTGTTGCCGGATTACTTCGCCGGCAACCAATACACGCCGCAGCCCAGCGTAGCCACGCTGGCCAATGCGATGGACGTGGGCGCACCCAGCAACTTCGAACGGCTGCGCTGGCTATACGAAGGCGACGATGCCGCGCTGCGCGAAGCATTCCGTGCGTTGTCGGTGGACGATGCGGCGATCCGCCACACCGTGCATCAACGCTTTGCGCGCTATGGCGAGGTGCATTGCCCACACACCGCCACCGCCGTGCATGTGCTCGAACAACTGCGCGCAGAAGGGGGCGAGGGTGGGACGGGCGACTGGGCGGTGGCAGCTACCGCCCATCCAGCCAAGTTCGAGGGCGTAGTGGAGCCGTTGATCGGGCGTGAGGTGCAAGTGCCGCCCGCGCTGGCCGCACTGCTGCAGCGTCCCGCACACGCCGAAACGCTTGCGCCGGACTACGCCGTTTTCCGGCAGCGTCTGCTTGCGGATGCTGCCTGACCGAACGTGTTCAGTCGTCAGGGGTTGGAAAGTGCGGCGCATGCGGTTATTTCTAGGCGGTGCGGCCCCGCTGTGGCGCCGCGTTCGATGTGGGTTGTTGCATGTCTTATCGAGTGATCGCCGTTGCCGCCGCGTTCTGCGGGCTGGCAGCGGCAGCGGCAGCGCCGGCCGGTGCGGCTGATGCTATTTCCGCCTCCACCGTGTCGCCGCAAAGCGCGCCGCGCGTGGGATTGGTCGATGCGCTGGCGCGCCAGGCGCCCTCGCTGGACCGCCAGGTGCTGGCGCTGGCCGCCGGGGCGCTGCAATGCGCCCGTCAGTACCAACAGGTGGGCGAGGAGCGCGTGCTCAGCGTGATCGACTACAGTCGGCCGTCGACCGAGCGTCGCTTGTGGGTGTTCGATCTGGCGCGGCAGCGATTGTTGTTCCAGGAATGGGTGGCGCACGGGCGCAACACCGGCAACAACCTTGCGGCGAAGTTCTCCAACGACGATGGCAGTTTTCAATCGAGCCTCGGCGCGTTCAGTGCGCAGGAGTCCTATACCGGCCACAACGGCTATTCGTTGCGACTCAACGGACTGGAACCCGGCTTCAACGACCATGCGCGCGACCGCGCAATCGTGATTCACGGTGCGCCATACGTCAGCGAGGCGGTGATTCGCACCAAGGGGCGGCTTGGTCGCAGCCAGGGTTGCCCGGCAGTGCGGCCGGCTGTGGCCAAGCAGTTGATCGATACCTTGCGCGAAGGCGCCTTCGTCTTCGCGTACTACCCGGACCGTTCCTGGCTGCGGCAATCGCGGTTGCTGGGTGGCGGATGTGCCGCGTCGGTGGCGGGTGCGACTGTAGGTGGGCGTTGAGTGGTTGCGTGCAAGGTGTCACACGCAGGTGTCTTGCGATCAGCTTGAAGCCTCGGTGCTTCTGTCGAATCGATAAGCGAGCCGCTGAGCGATACCCGCAGTTCGGGCGGCTTGCGACACGTCGCGAGCGGTGTTGAGCCAAGCGGTCAGCAAAACCCGTGAACGAGGGGCGGCAGGAAATCGTGCTAAACACGGCCACCAATCCCACGTCGCCAGCGCATCAGGTACCGCGACTTTGAACCTGACTGCGAGCCGAGACAGTGATGTCAATTCCCTTGCAGAACTTGCTATCACGTTCGCATTTAATGGGGTGCCGGAGAAATGGCGGTTTTCGCACGATTTCCTACCTGTCCTCAACTTCACCCGTGACCTGGCATATTCCTGTTGATGCACAAGCGCGCTGCGGAGTCTCGAACACAGCGGTATTCGTTTTCGTTCACCATGGTTCGCTCATGCGAGGTTGCACACACCGCTGACGGCTAATCTGGGTACATTCCATTCAGAGAAGCTTGCAATGCCAATGCGCCCCAATTCAATCAGCTCTTCTCATTCTGCCCCTCCCTCGGACGACGACTACAGTTCATCCGATGAGTCTGAGTCATCTCAGAGAACACAGGAGAGCACCGCTCGGTTGAACGCGCAGGCCGATAGCATCTTTGACGATCTTCCCACCCGGCGAGGAAGCAACCCACCACGCCACACGAATTTAACGCATCGCCGCGCTTCGACATTACTAGGCATTTACGAAAATCGAGCAAATGCCAGCGCTATTACGCAAGCGCAATACATGGAAGCCGCAAGTTATTTGCAGCGGCTATCGGTGACGCCAGAAGCAGAAGTCATCAGCGATCTGCAGCCAACGCTTACTCCTGAACAACAGGCCTTGATTGAAAGCAGATTTCCCACAAATCTTTATCAACATCACTTACGCATGGATGGGCAGATCGAAATTACTTCCTATACCGGCCAAGGATCGATGCTCTACGATCCAGACACATCGCAATTTAGTCCATTACACGATGTAGATCAAAGCTTGCGTCCACGTTAAGGAAGATCTGCACAAAGCGCGCTTAGGGGCAGCCGAGTTGCGCAGAAAATTCGAAGCCATTGAAGTAAGCGGACATGAGGGCCTGCAGGGGATTGTGCTGCACGCGGTCACCGATCCCGTGCAGCCAGCGCATCCTGAGAGCGGCTAACAAAAACACTTGGCAGCCGCCAGGTGGGCGTGCCCGGTACTCGGACTCGGCATGGACCACTCTACACTGCGGCTCTAAGTGCGCCTGCCGCGCCCACATGGCGACTGCTTGCTACGTTTATTGGTCACTTTGAATTGAGTGGGGCGGGCTGGCAGCAGCCCATGACATCCCCATACGGACTTCCGCACCGACTCCGCCTGTGGGCAATCTTGCAGTGGCGCGTCAGTCAGTTCCAGTCAATCAACCACGACACCTCAAACCGTGTCGCCCGCCAAGCTGTGTAGCGCGGCGTAATCCAGGAGCTGCACCAGATGCAGTTGCGGCAGCGCGATCAGTTGCTGTTGCGTGAGCTTGGTGAAGGTGCGGTTCACCGTTTTCATGGTCGGCCCGAGATGGTCTGCAATATCGCTGCGGCTCATCGGCAGTGCCACGGTATCGCTGCTGGCATAGGATTGGGCGCAGCGCGCCGTCAAGCGCAGCAGCAAATGTGCGAGTCGTTCGCTGGGCTGCAGGCGCGCCAGCAAAGCCCAGTATCCTGCGCGGCGGCCAGCTCGATGCTGGTGCGCTGCAGCAGCATGCATTCTAGTTGCGGGTAGCGCTCGCGCAGTTGGCGCATCTGTGCCATCGGCATGCGGCAGACCCGGCTGGGTTTGCCACTGCCGGATGCCGCGATTGGCGCCGGGCAGGTCACGCTGGGGTCTGAAAGCTGTCCGTGCATGAGCCACGCACTGCTGAGACGCGTTGGATGACACACCATGCGGTCAGCGCGGCCGGCAGCCGGTAGAATTGTGCGTTCGCCACATTGCCTCGCAGGAGTTTCGCTCGTGATCAAGCCCCGTACGCCGCCCGGCATCATGGAATTGCTGCCGCGCGAGCAGATCGCGTTCCAGCGCATGCTGGACGTCATCCGCCGCAACTACGAGCGGTTCGGGTTTCTGCCGGTCGAAACCCCGGTGTTCGAGCTGTCCGATGTGTTGCTGACTAAATCCGGCGGCGAGACCGAGCGCCAAGTGTACTTCGTGCAATCCACCGGCACGTTGGCCAATGCTGCTGCGGCCGCTGACGAGGGGGGCTTGCCGGAGCTGGCGCTGCGCTTCGACCTGACCGTGCCGCTGGCACGCTATGTGGCCGAGCACGAGCACGCGTTGAGCTTCCCGTTCCGCCGCTATCAGATGCAGCGCGTGTATCGCGGCGAGCGCGCCCAGCGCGGCCGCTTCCGCGAGTTCTATCAGTGCGATATCGACGTGATCGGCAAGGATGCGTTGAGCATCCGCTACGACGCCGAAGTGCTGGCGGTGATCCACGCGGTGTTCGCCGAGCTGGGCATCGGCGAGTTCAAGGTGCAGTTGAACAATCGCAAGCTGCTGCGCGGCTTCTTCGAAAGCCTGGGCGTTGCTGAAGGCGAGTTGCAGCTGGCGGTGCTGCGTGAGATCGACAAGATCGACAAGCGCGGCGCCGATCATGTGCGCGATACGCTGGTTGGCGAAGGCTTCGGCATCGCCGCCGAGCAGGTCGACAAGATCCTGGCCTTCGTGGCGGTGCGCTCGAACGGGCATGCCGATGCGCTGGCGCAGCTGCAGGCGCTGGACGCCTCGGTCGGTGCAAGTGCGACCCTGGGCGAGGGCATCGCCGAACTGCGCGAGGTGCTGGAGCTGGTCAAGGCGCTGGGCGTGCCCGAGAGCGCGTATTGCCTGAACTTCTCGATCGCGCGCGGGCTGGACTACTACACCGGCACCGTTTACGAGACTACGCTGACCGACCACCCGCAGATCGGCTCGATCTGTTCGGGCGGCCGTTACGAAAGCCTGGCCAGCCACTACACCAAGTCCAGGTTGCCGGGCGTGGGTATTTCAATCGGCCTGACCCGCCTGTTCTGGCAGCTGCGCGAGGCCGGGTTGATCCAGGGCATCGCCGAAAGCAGCGTGCATGCGATGGTGGCGCTGATGGACGAGTCGCGCCTGGACGATGCGCTGGATATCGCACGCCGGCTGCGCATCGGCGGCATCAACACTGAAGTGCAGATGGAGCCAAAGAAGGTCGGTAAGCAATTTCAGTACGCCGCACGCGCCGGAATCCGCTTTGTAGTGCTGGCCGGTGACGACGAACTGGCGCGCGGGGTTGTGGCGGTCAAGGACTTGGTGCGCGAGCAGCAGTTCGAGGTGGCCCGCGACGAGCTGGCCAGCACCTTGCTGGTGGAGCTTGAGCAGGCCAAGGCAATGCTGGTGGCTGGCGGCGTCAAGGGCGGCTGAGGTCTGCCGGCCGGCAGGTGATCGCTCGCCGTGTCGGTCGCAATGCGCTGGCCGGACGCCTGCATCCGCTTTAAACCTGATCCACAGACGCATCGATGTCTGTGGTCTTCCGCTTGTGTCGGTGGAACATAACCGTGCGCTTCTCTGAACCCATTGGGCCGGCACGCTTGATTCGCCGACTCTGTTTGCGTTAATGTACTAACACGCTATTACGTTAACCCAATGAAACACCTACCAGCTCCGCGCGAAATTACAGAAGTCGTCGCCGCCCTCAAGAGGCTGGCCGACGCGTTGGCATGCCTGGACGAGCCGGGATCAGTCGAGGCGTTCCTGCGCGATCTGTGCACCCCGGCCGAGCTGGAAGCGATGGCCGATCGCTGGCGGGTGGTGCCGCTGCTGGTCAAAGGCGTGCCGTATCGCGAAATTCACGAGCTGACCCAGGTCAGCGTGACCACTATCGGGCGCGTTGCGCGCACCCTGGACCACGGTGCTGGCGGCTATGCCGCAGCCCTGCGCGAGCAGTCCTCACGCCCTGTCGAATCCCACTGAGAGATCAAGATGAGTGCTTCCACGGCAGCGCCGGCACGTGACCGGTTGCGTATCGCCATTCAGAAAAGCGGCCGTCTGGCCGAACCGGCGCGCAGCCTGCTGGCCGCCTGCGGGCTGAGCTGGCGGCAGAGCCGCGACAAGCTGTTCTGCTACGGCGAATCGTTGCCGGTGGATCTGCTACTGGTGCGCGACGATGACATCCCCGGCCTGATCGCCGATGGTGTCTGCGACCTTGGCATCGTTGGCCAGAACGAGCTGGAAGAACAGGCCGCAGAGCGCCGCCGCAACGGCTTGCCGGCCGCGTATCACGCGGTGCGTGGGGTCGGTTTCGGCCAATGCCGGTTGATGCTCGCAGTGCCGGAAGAATGGGAGTGGCAGGGTATGGCGCAGCTGGCCGGCAAGCGCATCGCCACCAGCTATCCGGCAATCCTGGCCGATTGGCTGGAGCGCCAGGGAATCGATGCGTCAGTGGTGGAGCTGTCCGGCTCGGTGGAAATCGCCCCGCGCCTGGGCACTGCCGATCTGATCTGCGATCTGGTCTCCAGCGGCGCCACCCTTGCCGCCAATCAGCTCAAGCCGGTCGAACTGGTGATGGAAAGCGAAGCGGTGCTGGCCGGTGCACTGCGCGAGCCGGCCGATGCACGCGCGGCGTTGTTGGCGATGCTGCTGCGGCGCATGGACGGCGTGCTCAAGTTGCGCGACAGCAAGTTGCTGATGTTCTGTGCCGAGCAGGACAACGTGGATGCGCTGCGCCGTCTGCTGCTCGACGCCGACCCGCTGGTGCAGCTGCCCGACGACGGCAACGGCGCATTGCGGCTGCAGACCATGTGTCATGGCGCGGTGACCTGGCAACGCCTGGAAGAACTCGAACGCGCAGGTGCGCAAGGTTTGATGGTGTTGACAGTGGAGCGCTCGCTGGCATGAACATTCTCGATTGGTCTCAACTCGATGCCGCTGCGCGCAGCCAGGCATTGACCCGCCCGGTGCAGACCGTGGCCACGCAGACCCGCGACGCGGTGGCTGCATTGATGACCGATGTGCGCGCACGCGGCGATGCGGCGTTGCGCGAGATCACCGCGCGTTTCGACGGCGTGTCTCTGGACAGCTTTGCAGTGAGCGAGGCCGAATTCGCTGCCGCCGAAGCCGCGGTGGCACCGGAACTGCGCCAGGCCATGCAAGACGCTTTAGCGCGGATCGATACCTTCCACCGTGCCGGCATGAGCGAAGGCTATACGGTGGAAACCGCGCCGGGCGTGGTGTGCGAAAAGATCGTAAGGCCGATTGGCCGGGTGGGTTTGTACGTGCCGGCCGGTAGCGCGCCGTTGCCGTCGACCGCCTTGATGCTCGGTGTGCCGGCGCGCTTGGCCGGGTGTCGTCAAGTCGTGCTGTGTACGCCGCCGCGCAAGGATGGCAGCGTGGATCCTGCGGTGCTGGTCGCAGCGCAGCTGACCGGCGTGCGCCGCGTGTTCAAGCTCGGTGGCGCACAGGCGATCGCGGCAATGGCTTACGGCACTGAATCGGTTCCGAGTTGCGACAAGGTGTTCGGTCCGGGCAATAGCTATGTCACCGAAGCCAAGCAGCAGGTGGCGCAGTCGGGTGCTGCAGCGATCGACATGCCGGCTGGCCCGTCGGAAGTGCTGGTGATCGCCGATGCCGGCGCGCAGCCGGCCTTCGTTGCCGCCGATCTGTTGTCGCAGGCCGAACATGGCCCGGATTCGCAGGTGTTGCTGCTGTCCGACAGCGATGCGTTGATCGCGGCGGTGCATGTGCAGTTGGATGCGCAGCTGGCGCAACTTTCGCGTGCCGACATCGCGCGTCAGGCGTGGGCACAGTCGCGCCTGATCAAGGTGCAGACGCTGGAGGAGGCGTTTGCGATCAGCAACCGCTATGCACCGGAACATCTGATCCTCGCGTTGCGCGAACCGCGCGCGTGGTTGAACCAGGTCGAGGCGGCAGGCTCGGTGTTTCTCGGCGATTACACGCCCGAAGCGCTCGGCGATTACTGCAGCGGCACCAACCACGTGTTGCCGACCAGCGGCGCGGCGCGCGCCTACAGCGGCGTCAGCGTGGCCAGCTTTCAGAACATGCTCAGCGTACAGGCGGCGAGCAAGGCCGGCATCGAGGGCATCGGCGAATGCGCATTGATTCTGGCCCGCGCCGAAGGCCTGGACGCGCACGCAAATGCAGTGGCATTGCGCATGGGAGCGGCAGTATGAGTGGGACATCGATTCTGGATCTCGTGCGCGAAGATCTGCGCACCTTCGCCGGCTATTCGTCGGCACGGTCAAGTGGGTTGCAAGGCGACGTGTGGCTCAACGCCAACGAGTCGGCATGGGCAAATCCGGCCGACCCGGGCGCGAGCACGCGGCGTTACCCGGATCCGCAACCCAAGGGTCTGCGCAGCGCGTTTGCGCAGTTGTACGGTTGCGCGCCCGAGCAGCTGCTGATCGGCCGCGGCAGCGACGAGGCGATCGATCTGCTGGTGCGCGGCCTGTGCGTGCCCGAACGCGATGCGGTGGTGGTGACGCCGCCGGTGTTCGGCATGTATGCGGTGTGCGCGCGGCTGCAGAACGCACCGCTGGTTGAAGTGCCGCTGGTGGACGGGCTTGAGGGTTTCCACGCGGACATTCCGGCGATTGTGGACGCTGCGCTGGCCTCGCATGCCAAGCTGGTATTCCTGTGCTCACCGTCGAATCCAGCCGGCTCGGCAATCCCGTTGCAAGCCGTCGAGGAGACTTTGCAGGCATTGCAGGGCAAGGCGTTGGTGGTCGTCGACGAAGCCTACGGCGAGTTCTCCGACGTGCCATCGGCGGTCGGTTTGCTTGCGCATTACGACAATCTCGCTGTGCTGCGCACGTTGTCCAAGGCGCATGCACTGGCCGCAGTACGCATCGGCAGCCTGATCGCCAATGCCGATTTGATCGCTCTGCTGCGCCGCTGCCAGGCGCCATACCCGGTGCCGACGCCGTGCGCGGCGATGGCCGAACAGGCCTTGTCTGCGCCAGCGCTGGAAGTCACCCGTCGACGCATTGCAGAGGTTCGCAGCGAGCGCGAGCGTTTACACAAGGCGCTCGCACAACTTGCCGGTGTGCGTCGGGTGTATTCCTCGCAGGGCAACTTTTTGCTGGTGCGTTTCGATGATGCCGAAGCTGCGTTCCAGTCGCTGCTGCAGGCCGGTGTGGTGGTACGCGATCAACGCGCGGTACCCCGTCTATCCGATGCGTTGCGCATCACTTTGGGCACGCACGAGCAGAACCAATGCGTGCTGAGCGTGCTGCAACGCAATCAGGAGGCCGCGGCATGACCCCGATTCTTTTCGTCGATCGCGATGGCACGTTGATCACCGAGCCGGTCGATTACCAGATCGATGCGTATGAAAAGTTGCGTTTCGTCGACAACGTGATTCCGGCGATGCTCAAGTTGCGCGATGCCGGCTATCAGTTCGTCATCGTCAGCAATCAGGATGGGCTGGGCAGCGAAAGCTATCCGCACGCGTCTTTCGATGGCCCCAACAATCTGATGCTGCAGATCTTCGCCAGCCAGGGCATCGAGTTCCGCGAAGTGTTGATCGATTGCAGCTGGCCGGACGATAACGCGCCCACGCGCAAACCGGGCGTCGGTCTGGTGGTGCCGTATCTGCAAGACCGCACCATCGACTGGACACGCTCGGCGATGGTGGGCGACCGCATCACCGACATCCAGTTCGCGCAGAACCTCAATATCCGCGGCTTCCAGCTGCGCACCGAAGAGTTCGGAGGCCAGTGGGATTGGCCCGGTATCGCACACGAGCTGGCCGATGCGCCGCGACGTGCGGTGGTCCAACGCAACACCAAGGAAACCAGAATCCGCGTCGAACTGGATCTGGACCGCGTGGCCGAACCGAAGACCGCCACCGGTCTGCCGTTCTTCGACCATATGCTGGAACAGATCGGCAAGCACGGCGGATTTGCGCTGGATATCAGAGCTGAAGGCGATCTGCATATCGACGAGCACCACACCATCGAGGACACCGGTCTGGCCCTGGGCCAGGCATTGCGCGAAGCCTTGGGCGACAAACGCGGCATCGGCCGTTATGGCTTGGATCCGATCGAAAGCCCGTGGCGTGTCGCCGGCGACACCGCTCAGCATGGCTTTACGTTGCCGATGGACGAAGCCATCGCCAGCGCCGCACTGGATTTCAGTGGCCGGCCGTACTTTGTGTTTGAAGGCGATTTCAAGCGCGAACGCGTGGGCGACATGCCTACCGAACTAGTGCCGCATTTCTTCCGCTCTATCTGCGATGCGTCCGGCTTGAATCTGCACCTGAGCGTGCGCGGCGACAACGATCACCACAAAGTCGAAGCCTGCTTCAAGGCCTTGGCACGTGCGCTGCGTCAGGCGATTCGCCGCGAAGGCACCGCGTTGCCGTCCACCAAAGGTGCGTTATGACCGACGTTGCGCTGATCGATGCCGGTGGCGCCAACCTCGGGTCGGTGCGTTATGCATTGGAACGGCTGGGCGTGGAAGCACGTGTGGTGCGCGATGCGGAAGAATTGCAAGGCGCGCAGCGCGTGATTCTTCCCGGCGTCGGCGCCGCGCCCGAAGCGATGTCGCGCTTGCGCGCGCAGGGCTTGGTGGAACCGCTGCGACAGCTGCAAGTACCGCTGATCGGTATCTGTCTGGGCATGCAGCTGTTGTTCGAACATTCCGAAGAAGGCGATGTCGATTGTCTTGGCTTGTTGCCTGGCATCGTGCGCCGCATGACGCCTGCGCTGGGCATTCGTGTGCCGCATATGGGCTGGAATCAACTGGTGCCGATGCGTGACTCAGCGCTGCTGGCCGGTCTTCCAGAGCGTGCCAGCGCCTATTTCGTGCATGGCTATGCCGCGCCTGTCACGGCCGATACCGTGGCCGCCTGCGATCACGGCGGTTTATTTACCGCAGTGGTGCAGCAAGGCCTGCGCTGCGGCGCGCAGTTCCATCCCGAGCGTTCGGCCGAGACCGGTGCACGCATCCTGCGCAATTTTCTTGAGATGAGCTTCCCATGAGTTTCACCGTTTACCCGGCGCTGGATATCCGCAACGGCCGCGTGGTGCGTTTGCTGCAGGGCGATTACGCGCGCGAAACCCAGTACGGCGACGACGTGCTGCCGCGCGCGCAGGCGTTTGCCGATGCCGGCGCGCAGTGGATGCATCTGGTGGATCTGGATGCTGCAAAAGCAGGCGGCTACACGCTGACGACCACACTGGGCGAGATCGCGCGTACAACCGGCTTGCATGTGCAGACCGGCGGCGGCGTGCGTTCGCGCGACGATGTGGCGCGCATTCTCGATGCCGGTGCCGCCCGCGTGGTGATCGGCTCGTTGGCGGTGCGCGACAGCCAGGCCGTGATCGGTTGGCTGCAGGAATTCGGTGCCGATCGGCTGACCATCGCGCTGGACACGCGTCAGGACGCGAATGGTGTGTGGCAATTGCCGGTGCATGGATGGACCGAATCTGCCGAGGCCACGTTGGACCAGTTGGCAGTGCGTTACGCGCAAGCCGGTCTGCAGCATCTGTTGTGCACCGACATCGCCCGCGACGGCATGCTGTCCGGCCCGAACATGGACCTGTACGCGCACCTGTGCACGCTGGCACCGCAGGTGCAGGTGCAGGTTTCCGGCGGCGCGCGCAATCTGGCCGATGTCGCTGCCGCCAAGGCCGCAGGCTGCGCCGGCATCGTGCTCGGCAAGGCCTTGCTGGAAGGGCATCTGCAGTTGAAGGATGCACTGGCATGCTGAGCCGCCGCATCATTCCGTGCCTGGACGTGCGCGATGGCCGCGTGGTCAAGGGCGTCAAATTCCGCGACCACGTCGACATGGGCGACATCGTCGAACTGGCGCTGCGTTATCGCGCACAAGGTGCCGACGAGCTGGTGTTCTACGACATCGGTGCCAGCCCGGAAGGGCGCTCGGTCGATTACACCTGGGTCGAGCGAGTCGCGCGCCTGATCGATATTCCGTTCTGCGTCGCTGGTGGTATCCGCGATGTGGAAACCGCGCGCGCAGTGCTGCATGCTGGCGCCGACAAGATTTCGATCAACTCGCCGGCGCTTGGCAGGCCGCAGTTGATCTCCGAGCTGGCCGATGCCTTCGGCGTGCAATGCGTGGTGGTCGGTGTCGACTCGATTCGTGAGGACGATGGACAGTGGCGCGTGCGGCGCTATACCGGCGACCCGAGCAAGACCCAGGCCTTGCCGATGCGCACGCTGGATTGGGTGACCGAAGCGCAGCGCCTGGGTGCCGGTGAGATCGTACTCAACTGCATGGACAACGATGGCGTGCGGCGTGGTTACGACATCGCGCAATTGTGTCAGGTGCGTGCGCTGTGCAGCGTGCCATTGATCGCCTCGGGCGGCGCCGGCGAGATGCAGCATTTCGCCGACGTGTTCGAGCAGACCGATGTCGATGGCGCATTGGCGGCGAGCGTGTTTCATAGCGGCGCGATTCCGATCCCGGAACTCAAGCAATTTTTGCGCGCGCAACAGATCGAGGTACGTGATGGGCAGTAATGAAGCAGCAGCGAGCGACGCACTCGCAGCGCTGGACTGGAGCAAGGGCGAGGGGTTGTTGCCGGTGATCGTGCAGGACGCCGAAAATCTGCGCGTGCTGATGCTGGGCTATATGAATGCCCAAGCGTTGGCGGTCACGCAGCAACGCGGTGAGGTCACCTTTTTCAGTCGCAGCAAGCAGCGTTTGTGGACCAAAGGCGAAAGCTCGGGCAATGTCTTGCGCGTGGTGTCGATCGAGACCGATTGCGATGCCGACACGCTCCTGATACAGGCACGCCCGCATGGCCCGACCTGTCACCTTGGCCGTACCAGCTGTTTCCCGACCGCACCTGGTCAGTTTCTCGGCACGCTGGATGCCTTGATCGCCGCACGCGAACACGATCGCCCATACGGCAGTTACACTACTAAACTATTCGAGCAAGGTATCCGCCGCATCGCGCAGAAAGTGGGCGAGGAGGGCGTGGAAACAGCACTGGCCGGTGTGGCGCAAGGCGATGCCGAGTTGCTCGGCGAGTCGGCCGATTTGCTGTATCACCTGATCGTGCTGTTGCGCGCGCGTGGCCTTGGCTTAGGCGATGCGGTGGCTTTGTTGGAGTCGCGGCACAAATAGCATGGTTGGCAGGAGCGGCCTAGGGCGCGACGGGAATGACCGATAACGCCTCATCGCGCCCAAGGCCGCTCCTGCAACGATGTGTCGTTGTTATGTGTCTACGTCTTTCCGTTTCCAGGCCTGCGCCGTGCGGCTTGCCAGTACGGTTACAATTTCCGCTGATCTTGCGCAGGGGAAAAAACGTATGCAGCTTCGCTTCGCTCTTCTGGTACTGGGCTTGCTCGCGGGAAGCGCACGCGCAAGCGACGCCGTGGTCAATGGCATCGTCTACGAAGAGCGCGACGGGCGTGCCGGACGCAGCGCCGATGAGCCCGGCATTGCCGATGTGACGGTTTCCAACGGCGAGCAATTGGTGCGCACCGATGCGCAAGGCCGCTACCGCTTGCCGGTGCGCGACGGGCAGACGGTATTCGTGATCAAGCCGGGCGACCGCAGTTTTGTGCCTGCCGCCGATGGCTTGCCCGGGTTTTGGCGCCACTACGCGCCAAGCGGTTCGGCCAAACGCAACTACAGAGGAATCGCTGCGACCGGTCGTAACACGCATCACTGGGATTTCGCGCTGACCGTGCGTGCCGGCGCCGCGGCTGACGGCTTCCAGATGCTGGTGTTCGCCGACAGCCAGACCGCCAGCCTCACTGATGTGGGCTACTACCAGCGCGACATCGTGGCGCCGATCGTCGGTAAGATCTCGGCGAAGCTGGGCACCACGCTGGGCGATGTCGTCAGCGACGATCTGAGCCTGTATCCGGCGTTGAACAAGGTCACCACGCAGTTGGGAGTGCCGTGGTTCCATGTGCCGGGCAATCACGATCTCAATTTCGATGCGGGCGACGATGCGCATTCGTTAGACAGCTGGCGCGCGATCTATGGCCCGGACACCTATGCGGTGGAAGAGGCCAATGCCAGCTTCGTGTTCCTGGACGATGTGATCTACACGCCAGGCGGCAAACCAGCCTATGTCGGTGGCCTGCGCGAGGATCAATTCGTGTTCTTGCAGGCGTATCTGGCGCAGCTGCCGCGCGATCGGCTGCTGGTATTGGGGATGCATATTCCGCTGTTCGATGCAGCGCCGGGGCAGGAAACCTTCCGGCATGCCGATCGCAGCCGCCTGTTTGCATTGCTGAAAGAGTTCCCGCATGCGCTAGTGCTCAGTGGGCACAGCCATACGCAGAGGCAGGTGGATCACGGCGCGGACGAAGGCTGGCAGGGCGCGCGCCCGTTGCACGAATACAGCGTGGGCGCGGTCTGCGGCGCGTTCTGGTCGGGCGCCAAGGATGCGGCGGGCATTCCCGATGCGACGATGAGCGACGGCACGCCCAATGGCTACGCGGTGTTGCAGGTCGCGCCGAGCGGCGATTATACGTTGGCGTATCACGCTGCGCGTGCGGCAGATGATGCGCAACTGTTGCTGCACGCGCCCAAGGTGCTGCGTCAGGGTGCGTATGCTGCGTGGGGCATCTACGCCAATGTGTTCATGGGCCAGGACGGCACTGTGGTTGAGATGCGTATCGACAATGGCTCCTGGCAGCCGATGACGCGGGTGGAGCGCGCCGACCCGCGTCTGCTTGCCGAGAATGTGCGCGATGATGCGGCCGAGCAATTGCGCGGCTATGACCGCTCGCCGGAGGCCACGCCGTCCACGCATCTGTGGCGTGGCGCTTTGCCGACAACGCTCAGTGTCGGCAAGCACACTGTCGAGGTGCGCGCTTGGTTGCCCAACGGGCAGTACAACGCACGCACGGTGTATCGCTTGCAGCGTGCCGATCCTTGATGGTGGGCTTGCATGCGCGTGGGGTATGTGTCCTTCCGGTGAAGCCCGGCGCGCATAGGCTGGCCCTCACGCTCTTGTTTGCCTTTGCGATGTCCTGGCATCTCTCATTCGCCTACGTATACGTGTGCAGTCGTACGAGCAATTACTGGCTTAGAGCCGCTAACAAAACTCAGGAAGAAGCCGTAAGCAGATGATCGAGCAAGCAAGCGATAGCAACGCCATGTGGGTATCGATGCGGCGTTCGAAGCGAATGCGCAGTTTGCCCATGCCAGCGAACCAGGCATGTGTGCGCTCCACGACCCAGCGATGACGTCCCAACCTGTCGTTACGTTCGGTGCCCTTGCGTGCGATCCGTGCAAGGATGCCGCGCTGCTTGAGAACGGTGCGACACCGTTGGATGTCGTAGGCCTTGTCGGCATGCAGTGTGTCTGGCCAGCGTCGCGGGCGCCCTGGTCTTCCGGAGATTGGAGCGGCAGGCCATACAACCTGAATCCAACAAGAAAGAGATTAAGATGTCATCGACATTTGAATGGATAAATTTGCCAGCAGGTCGGGCGCGTTTTTCGGGGGGTATCCGGGGTGCTGACGAGCTTGGTCACGAAACCTTCGCCATTGAAATCGATGGCAGGGAGTATTTTGGAGAGCTAAAGAATGATTGGCTTCCAGACCAAACCCATTATGACGTAGCGGTTGTCTCCTTTGGATTTTCGGTAGAGCTTCAGGTTGGGATGCCAATTACCGCCTGGTCAGTCCGTCCCTTCACCGATGACGAGCTTGAGTCCATAAAGACTATCGTCATCCAACTAATACAGGCTGGAACTACCTTTACGAAAAAGCCGCTGATCATCAGTGAAAGTGGAGGGGCGATCTTCACGGGAAAGGTAATTTTTAATGAGAACTGGGCGCTGACCAAGCGCAACGATCAACCCGGAGTTCAACAATGAGCGACCACGCCGCCTCGATCTCTCTGATAGAGAAAGCAGAATCTCTGGATGAAATATCTCAAATAGCGAGGTCGTTTTCGGCAAAGTCGGTTGATCAGGGTGGAATTCTTTACAGTCGTTGGGTCTGGAATGTCTCGTCTGAAGTCATGGCGGTTGAGCTTTCTGACAGGACTGGACTTCCCATCATCAACGATACGCCGCGCGCCAATTTTCTCATGGAAGCCCGGACCGCCATCGAGGATAAGGCTTCCGAGATTTTCAGGTCGCAGGGATTGCCTCCGAAGATGGCCAGGGAGTCTGCTGCTTCGTTCTTGTTCGGCGACCCGGCGGTCCCATCGCAGAACCCCACCTCCTTATCAAAATGCCTCTGGGGCGAAGCCTCCCACGAGTTCGCAAGCTCACTGCGCGGCGATATCAAAGTCGTTGCTTCCGTTGCCAACCTCGAACGTGTCTTCGGCCAGGTTGAAGTGCCGGCTGTGCTGAACAACCCCAACGTCACTTCGCTGGGTGGGCAACCGATTCCCAAGTTGCAGGCGCTGTACGCGCAAGGTGGCGCAGGCGCTGTGCTGCCGGAAGTACAAACGCACTTTATCCAGACTGCGCCAAAAGGCATCTTTGTAACGCCCGAGAGCATCGCGACGAAAATCAAGAATGTCACGTTCTCACGTGAGTTCGCTGGAAGCTTTGAATTACAGGAAACACACTTCCGGCCCTCAGCAGAACTCAGTGCATCGGACATGGTCCGTGCGCCGACCGGGCTCGATGCGCCAGCCGCGAGCATTGCGGAAACAGCGCTTACCGCGGAAGCAGCGGCATCACGCAGGCTCGCTCCCGGCACAGTCCGTGGGCTAGGTGTGGTGGGTGCAGCGGCGGCGGTGTACGACCTGGGCCTCACCACAAAAAACACCCAACGACTCGACGCGCAGGGCAATAGCACCGCGGCCGATGCACAGGTCACTCGCTACGCCACACGCAATCTGGGCGCGGCCGGTGGAGCCGCGCTTGGCGGCACCATGGGCGCAGCGCTAGGCGTGGAGTCTGGCCCAGGCTTGCTGGTCACAGGTGCGATTGGCGGCATCGTTGGCGCAGTGGGTGGCGACAAACTTGCCGATGCCATCAACGATCACCGGATTTCCCACCAACAAGACGCCCAAGGCAACACGTGGCGCCTTGAAACTCATCAAACCGGAGCGCGGTGGGCGCGAGACGTCAGCACTGGCGAAGTCGATCCAGCCGCTGTGGCCTTCGGCGAAGCCGGCATGCCGCTCTACAAGACACTTACCGAAGTTGCCACGCCGGAAGTCGCCGATTTACTGACGTTCAAAGCATCCCGTACGTCCATCGAGCTGGCACTGGGCTCGCCACCACAAAACAAAGATCCTATACCCAACCCGCCAACGCGCACGACACCCGAAGCCTGCGCGAGGCGCCGTGGGTACACAACCCGGGTACGCAGAAGTGGACGCGCCAGGTGGCTGATGGGCTGATCGATCGCACAATGAGCACGCACACCGAAACGGCGAACCCCCAGCGCGCCTTGCAACTCGATGAAGCCTCGCAGCAAATCATCAAGCAGAACGCAATGCAGACGCCAGCGGCGATGGCCGCGCATTACAAGGATGCGTACGAGCAGAACGGCTGGACGCGTCACGCCGAGCTGCCTGCCGCAGTCCAAGACGCACTGAAACACCCGGGGCGCATCGTTGCCTCGGACGGTGATCTCTACGAGCGCAACGAGGACGGTCAATGGACGCACGACGGAATGCTCTGGGACAGCCAGGCCAAAGGAAATCTAAAGCAGGAGCTTGACCGAACCTATGCTGCACAGACCGCTGCTGGTCAGCGTGCGACCGCACAACCGACATTCCAGGCTGCCGCCGTACCGATCACAACGCTGGACACAATCCATGTCACTGCGCCGCGTATGCAAGATCATGACAACGCAGGCGCCTCTACGAAAAAAGCTCAGGAAGACACAGAGACACGCGGCCATAGCGCGCCGGCAAGACCGCAAGCTTCGGGCCCGCAGAATCCGGATCATTCCGATCACGCCATGTTGAAGCAGATCTGCGAAGGCGTAGCCAAGATCGATGAGAGCGTGGGCAAACCGTATGACGCCATGAGCGAGCGCGTCAGCCGCTGCCTGCTGGCGGCATGCAAGGACAATCGCGAGCGCTACCCAGACGCTGGCAATATCTCACTGGCTGCGAACGCGCTGCAACGCGTGGATCACGTATTGATGGGTAAGAAAGGCAACCTCGTCGCGATCGAAGGGCACATCGACGACCCAATGCACAAGCGCGCAGTCATCTCTACCGACCAGGCAATTCATATGCCTTTGGAAGTATCGGATGCAAAGCTACAAGCGGCCAACCAAGCCATCGCCCAGGAACAAACGCAGACACGACAGCAGGAATTGACGCGAAACCAACAGCAAGATGCTCAGCAGGCGCCGCTTATGAGCATCTAATAAGGTTCTTCCTGCCTTCGATAGTGGCCTGCAGCTCGTCGGCCAAGCGGCTGGCATCGGCGTGGGTGCGGCATCGCCGGGTTGGATTGTCCGCGTCTCGGGTACGCTGCATAAACCTTATTACCAGACACACAAACGCCTCCACAGGGGAGGCATTTTGGGATCCGGACTGGCTGGCGGTGGCGCGCTGGCGGGGATCGGTGCTGGCTGAGGTGATGTTTGCTGGCTGCGCGAGTATAGCGATGCCGCGCCAGCGCTGAAGAAATAAGAATTAGTCTCAGCTAGTTTCCGCTGTCAGGGTCTGAAGGACCCAGGCAAAGAGGAGGGCATAGATGCCGAATTCGCTGGCGTCGGCACTCTTGCGCGTGTCGAATCGTCCGCTGGCCCATCACCCGCGTTGGCTTTCAGCTCAACTTCTGAATCCGCATCAGGATCCGCGTCCACCGCCGGATACGGATAGGCAACCGCAGGACCCATATGTAGCCCGGCGCGCCAGCGTGCCAACAAATGCGTAATGCGCTTGCCGAGAGATTGCTGCGGCAACGAGGGCAGTTCGCCGTCGTGTTTTTCGCGCGCGGTGATCGCTGCCTTGGCGATGTCGAACGCGGCTAACGGGTCATCGCTCTCATTCATGGCATCGACCAACCACGCCTTGCCAAAGTAGGTTGCGTTAGAGGTGTTGCCGCAGCCGAACGATGGCCGATCGGCGCGCGCAGCGGTGAGGATCAGCGTATCCGGCGAGCGCAGCGCGGGGATGAAGCCACCCGAATAGCAGGCAGACAACACGATGATGCGATTGCCGATGCCGGCATCTTGCAGCGCCTTGCGCAGATCTTGCGGGCTGATGAAATCTTCTTCGTTCTGGTCCACCTGCACGTACAGCGTGTGGTCTTCGGTGCCGTGCGTGGTGACGAACAGCAGCAACGCGTCTTCTTTGCGGTCCATGCGCTTGCCGATCGCGGTGAGCGTGTCGTAGAGATTGTCGTAAGTCGCCAGCGGCGCGTACGGTTGCTCGCCGAGATTGTCCGGGTTGTTGACCAGTGTGATCACGCGGCCACGTGCATCGAAGCGTTGTTCGAACAGCTGCTTGAGGTAGAGCGTCTCGTTACGGAATACATCGTCGCTGGCATCACCGGCAAAGCCAACCACGTACAGATCGGTGACGCCTGGACGTTGCGGCTGCAGCGCTTCGATTGCTTGCGCGAGCGCGACCTGATCGGCCGGATCGACTTCATCCTGGCTCGCAGCTGCTTTGATCGGCAGCGCGGCGCCGGCATCCGGATGACAGCCGGCTATCAGCGCAGCGATGACGATCAGCAGCAAGAGTCGCCGCAGCAAAGCATTTGGTCCGAATCTGGAATGAAGCGACATGAAGAACGCCGAAGGCTGAAAAATGCAGGGGGAGCGCAGCAGCTCGATCATTGCAACCAGCCCGAGTTGCATTGTGTCTTCCATAAATATCATTGACCGGATGAGCCGCATGCCATGTCGCTGCGTTGGTCTGCCATCACGGCACATGTTGGCGTCTGCCAGGTGGAACGCATCTTCGATCTTGGCGTGTATGCCCATACGCGGCAGGGCTTGCAGAAAGCAACAACCTGGAGCAGGCGCCGCTGTCATATCGGCGACGCTTTCTTGCCTTACAGCGCCAACTGGGCAAAGCTCTCCACGCGCTGATGACTGCCGACATCGTCCGCCGAACGGGGAGTGGGGTAGTCCTCCAGCCGGTCCAGCAGTGCGGTGCGCATGCCGGCGCGCTTGGCCGCGTCGAGTTCTTCGATCACATCCGACAGAAACAGAATCTCGGGCCCCGGCACACCAATGCGCTCGGCGATGCGGCGGTAGCTGGCGCTCTCGCGCTTGGGGCCGACCTCGGTATCGAACCAGTCGGTGATCAGCCCGCTCAGATCGCCTGCATCGCTATGCGCGAAGAACAGCTTCTGCGCTGGCACCGAGCCGGATGAGTACACGTACAGCGGAATGCCTTGGGCGTGCCAGGCCTGCAACTGGATCGCGGCATCGGCGTAGATATGCGCGGTGAAGTCGGCAGTTTTGTAGCCGTCTGCCCAGATCAGCCCCTGCAGCGCCTTGAGCGCAGTGTGCTTGCGATCTTCGTCGATCCAGGTCTGCAGCGTGCTGATCAAGATTTCGTCCGGCACGTCCTCGCCGATCTCGTCGGCTACCTGGTTGAGCCAGTGCCGCACCTGCGGGTGGCTGCCGTGCTCGCGCACGTATGCCGGCATGGCGCGACGCGCATACGGGAACAACACGTCCTTGACGAACGAGATGCTGCTGGTCGTACCTTCGATATCGGTGAGGATCGCTTGCGGTCGTGTCATCGTCAGCTGGCCTTGTGAGGTTTCTCGGGGGCGTAGCGGGGGAATTGTCGGGCGATTTCGGTGCCGGTGAAGTGGCCGACCCAGCCGTCCGGCTCTGTGAAGAAACGGATCGCCACGAAGTGCGGTTCCGGCCCCATGTCGAACCAGTGCAGGGTGCTGTCGGGCACGGCAATCAGATCGTCCTTGACGCATTCGATCTCATAGACCTTGTCGTCCACGTGCAGCGTAAACTGGCCCGAGCCGGCGACGAAGAAGCGCACTTCGTCTTCCTTGTGGAAGTGCTCGTCAAGGAACTTGGCACGCATCTCTTCGCGCTTGGGGTTATCCGGAGCAATGCTGACCACATCCACGGTCTTCAGACCGCGCTCGGCGCTCAAGCGCTCGATGTCGTTCCGGTAGGCAGCCATCACCTGCTCGGGCGTGGCACCCGGTTCGATCGGCTGATTGGCCTGCCAGCGTTCGAAGGTCACGCCGATCTTGACCAGCTCGGCGGCGATCTGATCGCCATCGCGGCTATCGAATTCCGGCGTGGTGGGATTGGTGTCGGCAAAGATACGCAGTCGGCTCATGGCGGTCTGGCTCACGAATGGGGTCGGGCGGTACTCAGCGCGTGCTGCGCAGTTTCAGCAGCTCGAGTTCGCAATGCAGCACGAATTCGAAGGCCTCAAGGTGACGGCGTGCCTCGGCCATGTTGCGGCCCCAGGCATACAGACCATGTCCTTCGATGAGATACCCCCACATGCTCTGTTTGTCCAGCAAGGTCTCGACCTGCGCGGCCAGCACCTGCATGTCCTGGGTGTTGGCGAACACCGGCACCTCCACCGCAGTCTCATGGGTGGTGTTGCCTTCAAAGGCTTTCAACAGTTCATAGCCTTCCAGCCGGATCACGCCGTTGCCGGCATACAGGCGCGAAGCGATGGTCTGCACTGGCGAGTGCGTGTGCAGCACGCAGCCGATCTCCGGGAACCGGCGATACAACTGGGTATGCAGCAGCGTTTCTGCGGACGGCCGCAACAGGCGACCGACGGCCAGGCCATCGAAGTCCACCACCATGATGTCTTCTTCGACCAGACGACCCTTGTCGCGACCGGACACGGTGATCGCGGCGTGCTGTTCGTCCAGACGATGGGAAAAATTGCTACTGGTGGCAGGCGTCCAGCCGGCCTGGGCAAGCTCGCGGATGTTGCCGATCAGCAACTGCGCCAACTCGTGCAGACGCGTGGTGCTATAGGGCAGGGGGGCAGTGGTCGCGTTCATGGGCCTATTCTACTGCCCCACTCGATGACGGTCAGGCGCGGCGCAGTGGGTTGTGTTCTCTGCCACGCGCGTGCTCAGCAACCGTCGCGCAGGCGGCTGTGGCGATAGCCGTAACCGAAATAGATCACCAGCCCGACCAGCGTCCACAGGCCCATCAGCATCCAGTTGTGCAGGGTCATCGCCGACAGCAATGCCAGGCAGCTCGACACGCCGGCGCTGCAGATCAGCCAGGCCACCGGCATGCGGAACGGACGCGGCAGTTCCGGGTGGGTGCGGCGCAGGATCAGCACGCCAGCGCACACTGCCGCGAAGGCGATCAGCGTGCCCATCGAGGTCAGCTCGCCCAGCACATCCAACGGGAACACCGCCGCCAGCAAGGCGATGCCGATGCCGGTGACGACGGTATTGATATGCGGGGTGCGGTACTTGGGGTGGACGCGAGTGAAGATCGACGGCAGCAAGCCATCGCGCGCGATGATCATGAAGATGCGCGGCTGCCCGATGATCATCACCAGCACCACCGACGACAACCCGATCAATGCACCCACTTCCACGATCACGCGCAACCAGGCCAGTTGCGGATGCGCCGCCACGGCGGTCACCACCGGCTCGTCGGTGCCAAGCAAGGTGTAGGGCACCAGGCCGGTCATCACTGCGGCCATCGCGATGTAGAGCACAGTGCAGATGAGCAGCGACAGAGCCATGCCGATCGGCAGATCGCGCTGCGGGCGATGCGATTCCTGCGCCGCCACCGACACCGCCTCGAAACCGATGTAGGCGAAGAACACCATCGCCGCGCCGCGCAGCACGCCTTCCATGCCGTACTTGCCTGGGCCTTTGTTGGCCGGGATGAAGGGGTGCCAATTGGCGGTGTCCACATACTTCCAGCCCACCCCGATCACCAGCAAAATCAGTCCGGTCTTGAGGATCACCATGGCCATGTTCATCGCCGACGACTTGCGGATGCCCAAATAACACAGCCAGGTCAGCAGCAATACGATGCCGGCAGCGGGCAGGTTGGCTATCGCGCCGGTGCGCTGCAGCTTACCGTCCAACGGAGCGCTGACCAATGCGGCCGGCAAGTGGATGCCGAGGTGTTCGAGCAGGCTGAGGAAATAGCCGGTCCAGCTGACCGCCACTGCGGACGCCGAGACGCCGTATTCGAGCACCAGCATCCAGCCGATGAACCACGCCGCCAGTTCGCCGAAGGTGGCATATGTATAGGTGTAGGCGCTGCCAGACACCGGCACCATCGCGGCGAATTCGGCGTAGGCCATCGCGCAGAACGCGCAGCACACCGCGGCGAGCACGAACGAGAGCATGATCGCCGGCCCGGCATGGTCGGCTGCGGCCTGACCGGTGATGACGAAGATGCCGCCGCCGATCACTGCGCCGATGCCGAGGGCGGTCAGTCCCCATGGCCCTAGCGCCCGTTGCAGGCCCAGCTCATCGGCCGCCTCATGACTGGCGTGCGGGTGCTTGGTGGTCCACAGTTGTTTGAACATGGAGCGGTTCCGGCCTGGCGCTGCGCGCGATCATTGAACGAGAAGACCGGCGCGAACGCCGGTCTTGGAAGACTCAGGCCTTTGCCAGACGGCTGTGGCGGATGCCGTAGCCGAAATAGATAAACAGACCGATCACGGTCCAGCCCACGAACACCTTCCAGTGCTCCTGGAACGCCTGGAAGAACAGGAACACACAGGCCAATGCACCAAGCGGGCAGATCAGCATCGCCAGCGGCACCCGGAACGGACGTGGCAGATCCGGCTTGGTGAAGCGCAGCACCATCACGCCGGCACAGACGGTGGCGAAGGCGAGCAGAGTGCCCATCGACACCAGTTCGCCCAGCACGTTCAACGGAATCACCCCGGCCAGCAGCGCCGCGACCGCGCCCACAAAGATCGTGCCGACGTAGGGCGTGTGGAACTTGGGGTGCACCTTGCCGAACAGTGCGGGCATCAACCCATCCTTGGCCATGGTGTAGAAGATGCGTGGCTGCGCCATCAGCATCACCAGCACCACCGAGGACAGCCCGGCGATCGCGCCGATTTCCACCGCGGTCTTCAACCAGATCAGTTGTGGGTGGGCTTCCAGCGCAGTGGCCACCGGTTTGGCGGTGCCGAGCTGGGTGTAAGGCAGCAATCCGGTCAACACCGCGCAGACGATGATATAGATGACGGTGCACACCGCCAGAGACACCAGGATGCCGATCGGCATGTTCTTCTGCGGATCCTTGGTCTCACCGGCGGAGGTAGACACCGCGTCGAAGCCGATATACGAGAAGAACACGATGGAGGCCGCGCGAAACACCCCGCTCCAGCCGAACTGGCCCGGCCCGGTGTTCTCCGGGATGAAGGGGTGCCAATTCGCCGGGTCGATGTAGGCAATGCCGAAGCCGACGAACAGGCAAATCACCACCACCTTGATCGCCACCACAATTGCATTGGCGAACGCCGACTGGGTGAGGCCGATGTAGCACAGCATGCTCACCGCAGCGACGATCAGTACGGCCGGCAGGTTGACGATATTGCCGGAGCTGACAAAGCCATGGCCGTCCCAGTCCAACGGCGCACCCGCCAGCTCCGCCGGGAACGCAAATCCGAGCGTGCCGGTCAGGAAGCTGATCAGATATGCGGACCAACCGACTGCGACGCTGGAGCCGGCGAATAGGTATTCCAGCACCAAGCACCAGCCGATGAACCAGGCGATGCCTTCGCCGAGCGTGGCGTATGAATACGAATAGGCACTGCCGGAGACCGGCATCATCGCCGCGAATTCTGCATAGCACAGGCCGGCGAAGGCGCAGGCCACGCCGGCAAACACGAATGAGAGCATCACTGCCGGGCCTGCATGGTTGGCAGCGGCCTGGCCGGTCAGGACGAAGATACCGGCGCCGATTACCGCGCCGATGCCGAGCATGATCAGGTGTTTGGCGGTAAGGGTCCGTTGCAGCGTGGCCTCGCCTTGCAGGCTGCCTTCGACCGGTTCGCCCGCATCGACATGTCCAGCGGGTTCGATCGGTTTGACCCTCAACAGAGACTTCAACATTCTATATATCCCTAAATGACAACGCCAAGGCGCTGGCGCCCGGACCAAGGTAGTGCGCCGCATCCCGGTAGGACAGGCAAGCGGCCTACCTTGCCAAAGCTACACGCTCACGACAAGCACGTACGCAGCATGAATGGCGATAATGGCCGCCGTCCTACGACGAGCGACCGGGAACGACAGATGGCGGATGCAACTCTGCAGCAGCAATTGGCGGCCTACCGCGTGCGCTGGCCAGACGAGGCCCCGCTCGCCGAGCAGTTCGCGCAGCTGCTGGACGATGCCACCGATCCGTTCGTGCGCGAGCGTGTCGAAGGGCATTTCACCGGATCGGCATGGCTGGTCAGCGCCGACGGTACACGCACGCTGCTGACCCATCACCGTAAGCTGCAACGCTGGCTGCAACCGGGCGGACACGCCGACGGCGACCGCGATCTGGCGCAGGTCGCGTTGCGCGAAGCGGAAGAAGAATCAGGCTTGAACGGCTTGCGCCTGCTCGATGCGGACCTCTTCGATTTGGACCGCCACTGGATTCCAGTGCGTGGCGAGGTGGCCGGGCACTGGCATTACGACGCGCGCTATGTTGTGGTGGCCGGTGATAACGAGGCGTTCGAAGTCAGCGAGGAATCGCTGGCGTTGGCCTGGCGCCCGATCGCCGATTTACTCGCAGAGCCAGCGCTGGATCCATCAATCCGGCGCATGGCGGAGAAGTGGGTTGGGCGTGGGTGTCAAGCAGCTGGATTGAGCAAAACGTGCTGAATGCCCCAACCCCTCTTGTGCGGGGAGGGGGCTGGGGTGAGGGTATGGGCGACTGGAATTCTCGATGCGCCTCTACCTTCTTCTCCCCCATGAGGGGGACAATGTCCCCGCAGGAAAAGGGATTCGAATTCAAAACAAAA
Organism: Xanthomonas fragariae; assembly: GCF_017603965.1. Taxonomy (NCBI): domain Bacteria; kingdom Pseudomonadati; phylum Pseudomonadota; class Gammaproteobacteria; order Lysobacterales; family Lysobacteraceae; genus Xanthomonas; species Xanthomonas fragariae. The sequence goes on from NZ_CP071955.1 coordinate 1,718,441, forward strand.
TCCGCGTCCGCAACGTTCCCTTGATCAACGCCAGCGCTTGTTTCAATGCAATGGCTTGCGCCTCGCTGGCGCTGATGTCGATCACCACGTAGCCAACCTTGGGGTCGGTGCGCAGGAACTGGCCGTCGATGTTGACATTATGGCGCGAGAACAATTCGTTGATCTGCGACAGCACGCCCGGCACGTTGCGATGGATATGCAGCAAGCGCAGGCTGTCGGGGTGCTCGGGCAGGGTGACCTCGGGGAAATTCACCGCCGACAAGGTGCTGCCATTGTCGCTGTAACGCACCAACTTGGCGGCCACTTCGACACCGATATTGTCCTGCGCCTCCAACGTGCTGCCGCCCACGTGCGGGGTCAGGATCACGTTGTCGTGCGCGGTCAACGGCGATTCGAATGCATCTCCGTTGCCCTTGGGTTCGATTGGGAACACGTCCACCGCCGCGCCGCCGATCTGGCCCGAGGTCAGCGCCGCATCCAGCGCGTCGATGTCGATGACGGTGCCGCGCGAGGCGTTGATCAGATGCGCACCGTGCTTCATGCGCGCGATTTCCGCCGCGCCGATCATGTCCTTGGTCGACGGCGTTTCGGGCACGTGCAGGGTCACCACGTCCGAGCGTGCCAGCAGATCGTCCAGGTCGATCGCCGCGCGTGCGTTGCCCAGCGACAGCTTGGTTTCGATGTCGTGGAAGATCACCTGCATTCCCAACGATTCGGCCAGCACGCCGACCTGGGTGCCGATGTGTCCGTAACCGACGATGCCGAGCACTTTGCCGCGCGTTTCATGGCTGCCGGCGGCCGACTTCGACCATCCGCCGCGATGGCACTGCGCATTCTTCTGCGGGATGCCACGCAGCAACAGAATCGCCTCGGCGATGACCAGTTCGGCCACGCTGCGGGTGTTTGAGTAGGGCGCATTGAACACCGGAATGCCGGCCAGTTCGACCGCATCCAGATCGACCTGATTGGTGCCGATGCAGAAGCAACCCACCGCAATCAACCGCTTGGCATGCGCCAGCACCTCGGCGCTCAACTGCGTACGCGAGCGGATGCCGACGATGTGCGCGTCGGCGATGCGCGCCTTGAGTTCGTCTTCCGGCAACGACTTGGCGTGCAGTTCGATCTGCGAATAACCGGCGGCGCGGAACACGTCCACGGCGGTCTGGCTGATGCCTTCCAGCAACAGAACGCGGATGTCCTGCTTGGGAAACGAGGTTCTTTTCGGCGACATGAGGAACGCGCATTGCAGCAATCGGGTCGGCAACTATGCCAGATGGGGTGCCCGATTGGGCGGCCACACTGCCGTGTCTGCGCAGGCAGAGTCCTTGCGGTGCAACGGTTTCAGCTGAATCCAACCCCGCTTCGGTACCACGCACCGCAACTGGACGAGGCTGGCGCACACTGGCACGCTGTGCGGTTCCTCCTGCAGCGCCGCGTGCCATGATCGATCCCCGCATTCTTTCCTTGCAACAGGCCGTGCCCGCGTTGCGTTTGAAGACCGAGCCGGCCGACCTGGAGCATTACGGCCGCGACTGGACGCGGCGCTGGACGCCGAACCCGCTCGCCATCGCGCTGCCTGGTTCGGTGGACGAAGTCCAAGCGGTGATGCGCTGGGCAAATGCGCAAGGCGTGGCGGTGGTGCCATCGGGCGGACGCACCGGCCTGTCCGGCGGTGCAGTGGCCGCCAACGGCGAGCTGGTGCTGAGCCTGGAGCGCTTGAACAAGCCGCTGGATTTCAATGCCGTGGATCGCACCCTCACCGTGCAGGCTGGCATGCCGCTGGAAGCGGTACACAATGCCGCACGCGAGCATGGTCTGGTCTATCCGGTGGACTTCGCAGCGCGAGGTTCGTGTTCGATCGGCGGCAATATCGCCACCAATGCAGGCGGCATCCGCGTGATCCGCTATGGCAATACGCGCGAATGGGTGGCCGGGTTGAAAGTGGTCACCGGTGCCGGCGAGCTGCTAGAACTCAACAATGCGTTGTTGAAAAACTCCAGCGGCTACGATTTCCGCCATCTGATAATCGGCTCCGAGGGCACGCTCGGTATCGTGGTCGAAGCGACGTTGCGGCTGACCGACCCGCCGCCGCCAAGCAACGTGATGCTGCTGGCGCTGCCCTCGTTCGAGATGTTGATGCAGGTGTTTGCCGCGTTCCGCGCGCAGCTGCGTCTGGAGGCGTTCGAATTCTTCACCGACCGCGCGCTGGAGCACGTGCTGGCGCACGGGGCGCAAGCGCCTTTTGCCGAGCTGCATCCGTATTACGTGGTCACCGAATTCGCTGCAGGCGATGAGGCGCAGGAAGCCGCTGCGATGGCCGCGTTCGAGACCTGCATGGATCAAGGCTGGGTCAGCGATGGAGTGATCAGCCAGAGCGATGCGCAGGCAGCGCAACTATGGCGGCTGCGCGAAGGCATCACCGAGGCGCTGGCGCGCTACACGCCATACAAGAACGATGTGTCTGTGCGCATCTCTGCGATGCCGGCATTTTTGGCCGAAACGCATGCGTTATTGCACGATGCGTATCCGCACTTCGATGTGGTGTGGTTCGGCCATATCGGCGATGGCAACTTGCATATCAACGTGCTCAAGCCCGACGACACGACGCAAGCCGATTTTGTGGCTGCCTGCGATCAGGTGACCAAGTTGCTGGCGCAAGCCTTGCAGCGTTTCGATGGCAGCATCTCCGCCGAACATGGCATTGGCCTGGTCAAGAAGGCATACCTGTGGAGTACGCGCTCTGCAGCCGAAATTGCGTTGATGCGTGGGATCAAACATGTGCTTGATCCTCATCTTTTGCTGAATCCCGGCAAGCTGTTCGAGATGTACGACGCGCCCGTTACCATGCCTGCCGGTTAGTCTCTCAATACCTTCACACGGAATCGATACGCCAATGATTACGCCAATGATGCGCTCTCTCGTGTTTTGCGCTCTGACGCTGCTGCCGCTGGCAGTATTCGCATCCAGTCTGGCCGGTACCTCGGCGGGGGCATCGTCGGCCGGTTCGTCCGATAGCAGCAGTTCCGGTGACGATAAAGTGGTTGCCGACGCACGCGAAGACGCGGCCGGTTTTGTCGCCAGCGATGGCGTGATCCGCGGCGCGCGTCTGGAAGCGGCGCTGTTGCAGTTGCGCAGCCGTAGCGATGCAGCGCGGCTGTCCAGTGACCTGGAACTGGCGCAGTCCATCCTGGCCCAGTGAACCTGCGCTGGCGATGCGGTTGGGTGTTGCTGGCCGCAATGATCGCACCGCAAGCGCATGCCCAATTGCTGATTGAAGTTGCGCCGCTGGACCTGACTCCGGCGGAGATCGATTCTACTCACGCGCTAGTGCGACAGGTCGCACAGCGTCTGCCGCAGGGCTGGACGCAGCGGCTTACGACGCCGATCCAGCTGCAATGGCGCACCGATCTGCCGGCGCAGGTGCATGGTCGTGCGATCGGTCAGCGCATTCTGCTCGATCGTAGATTGCTGCAGGCATGGAGCGCGCAGCCCGAACGCGCGCGCACCGATATCAATACGCCAGCCACGCGTGCAGCGATGGCAGCGCTGGTGCACGAGCTGGCGCATGTTCTCGATCGCGGCGCGCACAGTGCATTCTCACGCGATGGGCGCTTGCGCGATCTTGCCGGTTGGCAGGTGCGGCCCTGGCGGATCGGACGCAGCGCAAACCAGTTCAGCGACCGCATTCCCGACGATTACGAGCGTCGCAGTCCTGCCGAGTTCGTTGCGGTCAATCTCGAACATTACGTATTGGATGCCGACTATCCCTGCCGACGCCCCGCGCTGGGTGCGTGGTTTGCCGAGCACATCGGCGCACCACGTGAGGTGTTGCCGTGTGGGACGACACTGCCGTATCTGCAGGCCGACAACGATGCCGGTGCGATGTCGCTGCTGACGTTGGACCCGTCGCGCGTGTACGCGGTGGACTATCTGCTCGCCGAGGGCAACGAACAGCCAATGAGTCGCTGGGGCCACAGCATGTTGCGTCTGGTGATCTGCGCGCCCGGTCGCACGCCTGGGCCGGAATGTCGCCTGGATCTGCAATATCACCGCGTGCTGTCGTTCCGCGCCTTCGTCGGCGATGTGCAGATTTCCAGCTGGCGCGGGCTCACCGGCTCTTATCCATCGCGATTGTTCGTGCTGCCGTTGAATCAAGTCGTCGACGAATACACCAAGGTGGAATTGCGCGCGCTGTCGTCGGTGCCGCTGAAGCTGACGCCCGACGAGATCGCCGCATTGCTCGCACGCGCCGCGCAAGTGCATTGGAGTTACGACGGGCGTTACTACTTCATCGGCAATAACTGTGCGGTGGAAACCTTCAAGCTGCTGCACGACGGTGTGCCACGGCTGGCTGGGGCCGGATTGTCGTCGATCACCCCGCGCGGGGTGCGCCATCGCTTGCAACGCGCCGGCATTGCCGACATGCAGGTGTTGGACGACCCGACGCAGGCGATCCGGCAAGGTTATTACTTCGAATCGGCGGCCGCGCATTACCAGGCCATGTTCGCGGTGATTCGGCGCAGCATCCCGGTGCCGCAAACGCGCGTGGCGCAATGGCTGGACGCGCAGCCCGCAGCCCGCGCACAGTGGTTCGAGCAAGGCGACTTGCGCGAAACAGCGGCGGCGTTGTTGCTGGAGCGGGCGGCATTACGACGCCAGGAATTGCTGACACGCGATGCGCTCAAGCGGTTGTTGCGCCCCGGCGTGGCCGAGCGTGAGACGGTACAGGACCAGCTGCAATCGCTGTTCGCACGGCAGGCGCAGCTCAGTCACCCGGCGAGGTTGCTAGGTATCTCTAGTTACGGACTACCGCAGGCAGAGGAGCAGCGACAATTGACCGCGCGCGTGGCGCAGGAAAGCGCAGTGTTGGTGGACGGTTGGAAACAACTACAAGCGCTGGGTCGGCAGCAATTACCGGCCGAAGTGCGTAACGGGTTGGAGCAGGTCGAAGCTAACATCGCGCAGTTGCAGGCCCGGCTGCGCATGCTCGCGCGTCGTGCCGCGGCCGCCGACAAAATGCAGTTGGACCTGCGCATACCCTTGCGGGCGCAATAGCGGACCGAACCCACGCGGATAGGTGAGCGGTGCGGAGGGGTCAGCTGACGCCTCAGTCGGCGCGACCGGCAAATTCGCCCGTGGTGGTGTTGACCAGCACGCGCTCACCGTTGGTGATGTACTCGGGCACCATGATTTCCATGCCTGTAGTGAGCTTGGCCGGCTTGGGGCGCTTGGTGGCGGTGCCGCCCTTCAATTCCGGCGGAGTTTCGACCACTTCCAGCGTCACCGTTTGTGGTAGTTGCACGGCCACCGGCTGGTCGTCGATGACTTGCACGTAGATGCCGGTCAGGCCGTCGGTAATGTAGCCTGCATCGGTGCCGATCACATCCGCGTCCAGCGTGTAGGGCGTGAAGTCTTCGTCGTCCATGAATACGAACGCCTCGCCATCCTTGTACGAAAACGTAGACAGACGACGCAGCAGTTCCACTTCCGGCAGGTTGTCGTCGGCATCGAAGCTAGCGTCGGTTTTCACGCCGCCCGGCACGCTGTACATGATGAAGCGGAAGCGCACATTGCCACCGCGGCCCTGCGGCGAGCTGCGCTCGATGTCGCGGATCTGGTAAATGCCGCCGTTGTATTCGACGACGTTGCCTTTCTTGATGTCGTTAGCTTTCATGGATTAAGTCAGAGATGGATTAAGTTAGAGATTGGGGATTAGGGGATTGGCAAAAGCGGGTGGGGCACGGCAGCATTCGCTGCTACCAATCCCCAATCCCGACGTACCAATCCCGGCTACTTCGGTGCCAATCGCACGCCGCCGTCCAGACGAATCACTTCGCCATTGAGGTAGCGATTTCGCAGGATGAATGCGACGGTATCGGCGTATTCGTCCGGCTTGCCGAGGCGTGAGGGGAACGGGATCGAGGCGGCTAGCGATTGCTGCACGGTGTCGGACATGCCGTCGACCATCGGGGTCCAGAACACGCCAGGCGCAATCGTCATCACGCGGATGCCGAAGCGTGCCAGTTCGCGGGCCATCGGTAGGGTCATGCCGACCACGCCGCCCTTGCTTGCGGCATACGCGGCCTGGCCGATCTGGCCCTCGAAGGCGGCGACCGAAGCGGTATTGATGATCACGCCGCGCTCGCCGTCGTCACCGACCGCGTTGTGCTGCATCACCTCAGCCGCTGCCTTTGCGACATTGAAGCTGCCGACCAGGTTGACCAGCACGGTGTGACGAAAGCTCGCCAGCGGCATCGTCGCTTCCTTACCCAGCATCCGGCCCGAACCCAGGATGCCGGCGCAATTCACCGCAAGGTTGAGCCCGCCCAGTGCCTGCGCGGCCTGCGCCACATTGGCGGCGACTTGTGCCTCATCGGTGACATCGGTGGCGAAATAATGCGCGTTGCCGGCACCCAGCAGCGCGAGCGCGGCCTCAGCCTTGTCGGGGTTGACGTCGAACAACGCGACCTTGCCGCCGTCGGCCACGATGCGTTGCGCCACGGCCAGGCCCAGGCCGGAAACGCCGCCGGTGACGATGGTGAGGACAGAAGATGGCTGCATGCGGTGGTTCCCTGACTAGCGTTGGAGGCCGATGGACACCGGCGAGCGAGCGAGCGGCCAAACAATCGGCAATTCTAGCCGAAGCCTCTACGTGATCGCGGTGGCGGATGATGCGGGCGTGGGGAATGCAGTGACGTGTCAGCCTGCAGCCGCCAACGCCTTACCGACCTTGCTGCCGGTCTCGCGACCGAGCAACTGCGCCAACCAGCGGCCGGTGCGGGCAAGGGCAGATAGGTCGATGCCGGTTTGCATGCCCGATCCATGCAGCAGATAGACCACGTCTTCGCTGGCGACGTTGCCGCTGGCACTCTTGGCGTACGGGCAACCGCCAGCGCCGGACACCGCCGAATCGACCACGCGCACGCCTTGTTCCAGGCAGGCGGCGATGTTGGCCAGCGCCTGGCCATAGGTGTCGTGAAAATGCACGGCCAACGCCGACATCGGCACCGCCTGCGCCACAGCGGCCAGCATCTGGCGCGCCTTGATCGGCGTGCCGACACCAATAGTGTCGCCCAGCGAAATTTCGTAGCAGCCCAGCGCGTACAGCCGCTGCGCGACATCGACCACGTCGGCCACCGGCACCTCGCCTTGATACGGGCAACCCAACACGGTGGAGACATAGCCGCGCACGCGCACGCCATCGAGGGCGGCTTGTTCCAGGATCGGGCGAAACCGCTCGATCGATTCCTCGATGCCCGCATTGGTATTGGTGCGATTGAACGCCTCCGACGCCGCAGTGAACACCGCCACTTCCTGCGCACCGGCCGCGCGTGCACGCGTATACCCCCGCAAATTCGGCACCAGCACCGGATAGGCGATGCCCGGCACTTGCGCGATGCCGGCGAACACCTCGGCCGCATCGGCCAGTTGTGGCACCCAGCGTGGGCTGACGAAACTGGTTGCCTCGATGGTGCGCAAGCCGGTGGCCGACAGCTGATCGATCAGCGCGATCTTGTCGGCAGTAGCGATCTGCTGGGCCTCGTTCTGCAAGCCGTCGCGCGGGCCGACTTCGATAATACGGACGAAGTCGCTCACGCCACACTCTCCGGCACCCAGGCCGGCGTGCGTTTGTCCAGGAACGCGCTCAAGCCCTCTTGGCCCTCGGGCGAGACGCGCAAGCGTGCGATCCACGCTGCGTTAGCCGCATCGATGGCGTCACGGTCGGCTGCCGGCAGCACCGAACGCACCAGGGACTTGGCGTTGCTGGCTGCCAGCGGGGCGGCAGCCAGCAGCAACCGAATCTGCCGGTCCACTGCGATGTTCAGCTGATCGGTAGCGACCAGTTGATGCAACAGCCCCAGCAGCTGCGCGGTGCCGGCGTCGAAGATCTCGGCGGTGGCGAACCAGCGCCGCGCCTGGCGCGCGCCGATCGCCGCGACCACGTAGGGCGAAATGACCGCTGGCAGCAGGCCAAGCTTGCTCTCGGTCAGCCCGAAGCGCGCTTGGGTGCAGCCGATGGCGATATCGCAGCACGCCACCAAGCCCACACCGCCGCCGAACGCCGCGCCGTTGACGCGCGCGATGGTGGGCTTGGGCAATTCGTCGAGGGTACGCATCAGTCGCGCCAGCGCCAGCGCATCGGCAGCGTTCTCGGCCTGCCTGGCAGTGGCCATACCGCGCATCCAGTGCAGGTCGGCGCCGGCCGAAAAGGCGCTACCAGCGCCGGTCAGCACGACTACACGAACATGCGTTGCCTGGCCGGCCTGCTGCAAGGCTTCGGTGAGCGCGGCAATCAGGGGTGCGTCGAAAGCGTTGTGCACCGCCGGGCGGTCCAGTCGCAAGGTGCGGACCGGTCCCTGGTTCTCGACGATCAAGCCGGTGTCGTGCATTGCGCATACGTCCATGAATGGGATACGAATCATGATAGCGGGCCGGGTTGCCAGAGGCATGACGCGGTGCGTCGATGCTAGAATTGAGAACCATTCCTAACAATCAGGCCGTCTTTGTGACGCTGTCCGACATGCCTTTGCATCGCGCCGCCATCGTGGACTCGGTGGAGGATCGCCTCCCCAACGACACGATCGCCCGGCGCCTGCGGGAACTGGGCTTTGTCGCGGGCGAGGAAGTCACCGTGTTGGCGACCGGGCCGGTCGGGCGCGAGCCGTTGCTGGTGCAAGTGGGCTATACGCGGTTCGCTCTGCGTCGCAGCGAGGCTGCGCGCGTGCAGGTGCGCGAAGACGGAGCGCAGACATGAACGCTGTAAGCGTTCCGCTGCGCCTTGCGCTGGTCGGCAATCCCAACAGCGGCAAGACCGCACTGTTCAACCAGCTGACCGGCAGCCGCCAGAAGGTGGCCAATTACACCGGCGTCACCGTCGAGCGTAAAGAGGGACATTTCCGCGCACCGTCCGGGCGCGATTTCGCGGTGCTGGATTTGCCCGGCGCCTACAGCCTGCAGCCGGCCAGTCTGGACGAGGCGATCACCCGCGACCTGTGCCGCGGCTTCTATCCTGGCGAACCCCCACCGGACGTGCTTGTCTGCGTGATCGACGCGACCAATTTGCGCCTGCACCTGCGCTTTGCGCTGGAGCTGCGCGAGCTGGGCCGGCCGATGATCGTGGCGCTAAACATGGCCGATGCAGCGCAGCGCCGCGGCATCGTCATCGACCTGACGGCACTGGAGCAGGCGCTCGGGGTGCCGGTGGTCGAAACAGTGGCGGTGCGGCGCGGTGGTGCCAAGGCCCTGGTCGAGAGGCTCGATGCACAGGCCGCCAATCTTGTTGCGGCCAATGCCACGCCGCCGGTCGACGGCAACCATCACGCTCAGGTGCGGCAGATCCTGAGCGTGGCGGTCACCATGCCGACTCGCACCTCACGCGTGGACGACACGCTGGACCGCTGGCTGCTGCATCCGATCTGGGGCCTGGTCACGCTGGCGGTGGTGATGTTCCTGATCTTCCAGGCGGTGTACGCCTGGGCCAAGCCGGTAATGGACCTGATCGATGGGGGTACCTCGGCGCTGGGCGAGTGGGTCGGCGCCACCTTGCCGGAAGGCCCGCTCAACAGCCTTCTCAAGGACGGCATCATCGCCGGCCTGGGCGGGGTGGTGATCTTCCTGCCGCAGATCCTGATCCTGTTCGCCTTCATTCTGGTATTGGAAGAATCCGGCTATCTGCCGCGTGCGGCGTTTCTGCTTGATCGCATGATGGCCGCAGCCGGCTTGTCTGGTCGTTCGTTCATCCCGTTGTTGTCGAGCTTTGCGTGTGCGGTGCCGGGCATCATGTCCACGCGCAGCATTCAGGACCCGCGCGACCGGCTCGCCACCATCATGGTCGCGCCGCTGATGACGTGTTCGGCGCGGTTGCCGGTGTACGCCTTGCTGATCGGTGCTTTCATTCCGCAGAAGACCGTGTGGGGAATCTTCAATCAGCAAGGGCTGGTGTTGTTCGCGTTGTATGCCGCAGCCATCGTCAGCGCGCTGCTGGTATCGTGGACGATGAAAAAGTGGCGTCGCGACAAAAGCGAGCATCCGCTGATGTTGGAGCTGCCGTCCTATCGCGTTCCGCATCTGCGCGACCTGGCCTTGGGTCTGTGGGAGCGTGCGCTGATCTTCCTCAAGCGCGTGGGGGGCATCATTCTCGCGCTGACCATTTTGCTGTGGTTCCTGCTTTCGTTTCCGGCTGCGCCCGCCGATGCAACCTTGCCGGCGATCGACTACAGCTTCGCTGGCCGCATCGGGCATGCCCTGGCGATTTTCTTCGCGCCGCTGGGCTTCAATTGGCAGATCTGTATCGCGCTGATCCCCGGCCTGGCCGCGCGCGAAGTGGCGGTGGCGTCGCTGGCCACCGTATACGCACTGTCGGCCGCCGATGACGATGCCGCCGCGCAGGCGTTGTCGCCATTGATCAGCGATGGCTGGTCGCTGGCTACCGCACTGTCGTTGCTGGTCTGGTACATCTATGCACCGATGTGCATCTCCACGCTGGCCACCATCAAGCGCGAAACCAACTCGTGGAAGCAGATGACCATGAGCGCGGTGTATCTGTTCGCGCTGGCTTACCTGGCCTCGCTGGTGACCTGTCAGCTGGCCGTGCTGCTGGGAGCCGGCTGAGGTGGATCTCTCGCTCACGCTGCAATACGTGGTCATCGCGCTTGCGGTGTCGCTTAGCTTATGGGTAGTGATGAAGACGCAATTTCCCGGCACCTTGCGGCGCCTGCGCGGTGCGCTTGCGCTTGGTCTGGTGCGCGATGGGTGGCCTGCCTGGATGCAGTCGTTGGGGCGCCGCGTGGCACCGCCAGCGGCGCAAAATGCCTCGGCTTGCGGCGGTTGCCAGAGCTGCGGCCCGACACCTCCGCCTAGTCACTGACCCCAGCGGCGTCGGCTACACCTGCGCGGGCGCAGGATGCGGCGGTTCAATAGACAGGTAATGCGTTTTCTATGTCGCACACGACAAGGCGATGCTGAGCCACAATGGCGAGGCGCTGTGCACGATGACCGCGCCGGAATTGGAGATCGTGGTGGTGTACCGCATGGAGTCGCACCAGAAGCGGTAGACCAACATGCGCCCGATATACTGCAAATTCACGGGCGAATGGGCGCAGGTCGTGCGTCAGATGCGCCATGTGGCCACTCCGGAAGCCTTGATCGAGGACAAGCATTCGATCACCAAGATCCAGAACGTAGGGATGACCGCGTGTGCAGACAGGCTCGGCGCACGCCGAACATCTGTCACGCAACGCAGCCGCCAGGCACGCTGCAGTGCAATGCGTGTCGGCCGTTCGTGCCGGGCGCGCCGTTCTTCGCCAGCTTGCCGCAGGCCAATACGCTGCGGCTATCGTTAGTCATCGTGCCGGGCGAGAAGATCGATGCCGGTACCAGGTGCTCGGCGAGGTGTTGCGCGAGGTGCTGGGCCAGTTGCCAGGGCAGTGCGCCTAACCACGTCGACCTCAGCGCAGGATGCGTCGATCGCAATACGGATTGACAGCGTCGCGATCGGTATCGCACTCGACGTCACTCGCCCCCGGCAGCCGCAGTGCGATTGACAAACGTGCGGTGCAAGGCCCGGTGCGCGTCGGCATCAAAGGCCTGGACGGCGACGAGCAGGGTGCCACCGTGTGCATAGCGCGCCGGACAAACAAGGCGATCCATCATTGCCCAGACCGACCTTACGGCTGCTCGCGATGTTGTGTCCGCCGCTGAGCAGCGATCAATCGCTGCGCAGCCACCACGCAGACGCTGCAAGACGCAGCACATCTGGAAAATGCCCAGCCGCACGTCGCTTTTGCGATTCCTCAATCCCGATTCCCCATTCCCGGCTATCTTGTACAACCGACACAGCCTAGCGAGCCTGCAGCCATGACAACCTCTCCTGTGAAAGTTCTGATCTACGGTGCCTCCGGGCGGATGGGCAAGGCATTGCTGCGATTGGCTGCCGAAGACGAGGCCTTGCACGTCGTCGGGGCGGTGGTAGGGCGCTCGCCGTCGCAACGCGTCGTGGAAGGTGTGCCTTACTTCGCCGCGAGCGAACTGGGCGGTGCGCCGGCCTTCGATGTGGCGATCGACTTCAGCTTGCCGCAGGGCTTCGCACCGATCCTGGCGTTATGCGCGCAGCGCGGCAAACCGTTTGTGTCCGGCACCACCGGATTGGATGAAGCGCAACGCGCGGCGTTGCGCGATGCAGCGCGGCATATCCCATTGCTGTGGGCGTCCAATTTCAGTCTTGGCGTTGCGGTGTTGACCGAGTTGGTGGAACGTGCCGCCGGCAGCTTGCCGGGCTGGGATTGCGACATCCTCGAAGCGCATCACGTGCACAAGCAGGACGCGCCCTCCGGTACCGCACTGACGCTGGGCGAAGCGGCCACCGGCAGCGGCGCGCAGCCGCGCTACGCCAGCTTGCGTGCCGGCGACATCGTCGGCGAACACACGGTGCAGCTCACCGGGCTGGGCGAGCGGCTCGAGTTGGTCCACCGCGCCACCAATCGCGACATCTTCGCGCGCGGTGCCTTGCATGCGGCCAAGCGACTGATCGGCAAGCCGCCCGGTAGCTACCGAGTGCGCGACCTGGTGCTGTAACCCGGCGCGCCACCGCGCATGAACGGCAGCTAGCAGTAGCGGCCGATTCATGCCGCCGCTGCGATGCCGGCGCGGCATCTGCCATTCTTCAGGCTGGCATGCAGGCGCACTTGCCTTTACAATTCTCGCTTGCCCGAACCAGCGTCGGACCGGTCCTCAACACCGCGTCCGCGCTTTGCTGCAACCGGAATTTGGCCGGAAGCGCATCGGAGTCCCAGGCAGCCAGAGCGAGACCCCACGTGACCCAACCCGCAATCCTTGTCCTCGAAGACGGCACCGTGTTCGAGGGCGAATCCGTAGGCGCCAACGGGCTTTCCGTCGGTGAAGTGGTGTTCAACACCGCCATGACCGGCTATCAGGAAGTACTGACCGATCCCTCCTACGCCCGCCAGATGGTCACGCTGACCTATCCGCATATCGGCAATACCGGTTTTACCGATCAGGATGACGAAGCCGGCAAGATCTGGGCCGCCGGCTTGATCGTGCGCGATGTGCCGCGTCGCCCCAGCAGCTGGCGCAGCCAGGTGGCCTTGCCAGAGTGGCTGCAGGCCCGCGGTGTGGTCGCCATTTCCGGCATCGACACCCGCAAGCTGACTCGCCTGCTGCGTCAGAAGGGCGCCCAGAACGGCGCGTTGATGGCCGGCGAGATCGACCTCGAAAAGGCGCTGCAATCCGCACGCAATTTCCCCGGCTTGAAGGGCATGGATCTGGCCAAGGTGGTCTCCACCAAGGCGACTTACGGTTGGCAGGAAGGTCAGCTGGATCTCAACTCCGACACCTTTCTTGGCCTGGGTGCGTTGAATGTTGGAAAGTCCGCACATGGAAGTGCGGGCTCTGGCGAGGGACTCGCATTCAAAGTTGTTGCTTACGATTACGGTGTCAAGCTCAACATCCTGCGCATGCTGGCCGAGCGTGGTTGCGACGTCACCGTGGTGCCGGCGCAGACGCCGGTGGCCGAGGTGCTGGCAATGCAGCCTGACGGCGTGTTCTTGTCCAATGGCCCGGGCGATCCGGAGCCGTGCGATTACGCCATCAGCGCGATCCAGGAATTGATTGCCAAGAAGGTGCCGACCTTCGGCATCTGCCTGGGCCATCAGCTGCTGGCGCTGGCCGCTGGCGCCAGGACGGTCAAGATGAGCACCGGCCACCACGGCGCCAATCATCCGGTGCAGGATCTGGACGGTGGGCGGGTGATGATTACCTCGCAGAACCACGGCTTTGCGGTCGACGAAAGCACGCTACCGGCCAATGTGCGGGTGACCCATCGTTCGTTGTTCGATGGCACCAATCAGGGCATCGCGCTGACCGATGCACCGGCGTTCTCGTTCCAGGGCCACCCGGAAGCCTCGCCGGGGCCGCGCGATGTGGGGCCGTTGTTTGATCGCTTCGTGGCGCTAATGGCTGAAGCGAAAGCTTGAACCCCGTCCCGGGCCACATGCTCGCTCCGATGACTGCATCGCATACCGTCGCCCCAGCTGAGATCCCAATGCTTGATCGCATCGACATCGAAGGTTTGAAGGGAGTTGGCAAGGTAGAGCTGCGGTTCGACGCCTCCAGCCGGGCGCGCGTGCTTTTTGGTGTCAACGGCGTTGGCAAGACTAAATCGTTAGAGGCCATCTATGGTGTATTGCTATTCACCAATGAGGAGTTCTTGCGGGTCAAGGGTGATCGGGGAGTCCATCCAGAGAAATGCGTGCCCGCATCCAACGTCCTTATCGACGATGCGCAGTACCTTCTTGATAGGCCTTCGCAGCAGATCGTACAAGTAAGAAGTGTTGCTTCACAGTCAGTGCATCACTGGCGTCCCTTGGTTTACATCGGAGCGGGTGGGCGGTCGTCGGTGGGACGTCAACCCACATCTATTGCAGCACTGGGAAACTTTGAGGAACGTAAGTCTCAGCATTTTGAAGTGTTGTTACAGGAGTGCGAGAGCGGCTCGTTGCGCTCTGCCGGCATGGATGCTGACATCCGCGTGTGGTTCATACAGCGTGCGCAGTCGGTCAATCCTTTTCAGGTTGAAAAGGACAACCTGCGTAACGAGATCGAGTCGGTGTTGAAGCTGTTGCATCGCATCGATCAGCGCGTGCATGCGGAGCGCTTGCAGATTGACGGCTCGCAGCGCGTTTATCTGAGTGTTGAAGGCCGGATGGTCGAGCTGGGAGAGCTCAGTTCGGGTTTTGCCTCGGTGGTGAAGCTTTTCCAGGCGATCATCTCCGGGTATGCCGGTTTCAGCAATTCCAAGGATCTCCAAAACCAGCCAGGCGTGGTTCTAATCGATGAAATCGAAAGTCATCTCCACGTTGGTTGGCAGGTAAGTATCGTCAGACATTTGAAAGCGCTTTTCCCGAATACCCAGTTCTTCATCAGCACCCACTCGCCGCTCGTGTTGACCCAACTGGAGCAGGGAGAGGCCTATCTGCTAGAACGCGACGCGGCAGACGGAGTCGTCAGATCGTGTATTGTCGACTCGCCCAACATGAAGGCATTTGCGGATGTGCTTGAAGAGACCTTTGGGGTCGATCTCAATGCACTCAATCGCGATGCGCTCGTTAGCGAAGACCACTCCGCCACCAAACGTGCATTGCTGGATCTGATCAGGCAGCGCCGCGATCGCCAGGGTGGGGAGCAAGCATGACCCGTCTAGTACTACTGGGTGCCAACCTGCTGATCGGCGCACTGGACGGGGAGGAGGGCAACACGGCTCACGAAGCTTCGCTGTCGACGTTTGAGGCGCGGGTCGCCGATCCGGACGTCAAGAGAGCGATCTCCCCGCTGATTCGATACGAAGTGCCGTGCGGTATGCACGAGGCGGATGTCGAGGCGGTGAACGCCATCCTCAACGATATGAAGGAGTTCGAGGTACGGGGCCAAGAGGCCATACGTGCTGCTGAAGTATTCCGGAAAGCTCGCCAGACCAATGTAAAGCTGGATAAGCGCAAGTTCGACGTATTCCATTGCCTCTGCGCGGAAATCAATGAACTCGAGATGCTCAGCAAGGATGAGGATATCGAGACGATTCAAAAACTTATGAAGGCCTGAAGAAGAAAATGCCCAAGCGCAGCGATCTCAAGACCATCCTCATCATCGGCGCCGGCCCGATCGTCATCGGCCAGGCCTGCGAGTTCGATTACTCCGGCGCGCAGGCGTGCAAGGCGCTGCGCGACGAGGGCTATCGCGTGGTGCTGGTCAACAGCAATCCGGCCACGATCATGACCGACCCGGACATGGCCGATGCGGTGTACATCGAGCCGATTAACTGGCAGACGGTCGAGAAGATCATCGCCAAGGAAAAGCCCGATGCGCTGCTGCCGACCATGGGCGGGCAGACCGCGCTCAATTGCGCGCTGGATCTTGCCGACCACGGCGTGCTGGAGAAGTACAACGTCGAGCTGATCGGTGCCAAGCGCGAAGCGATCCGCATGGCCGAAGACCGCGAGTTGTTCCGCGTGGCAATGGGCGAGATCGGCCTGGATTGCCCCAGGGCCGAAGTGGCGCACACGCTGGAAGAAGCGCTGGATATCCAGACCCGCGTCGGCTACCCGACCATCATCCGCCCCAGCTTTACCCTGGGCGGCAGCGGCGGCGGCATCGCCTACAACCGCGAAGAGCTGATCGAGATCGTCGGGCGTGGCCTGGAGCTGTCGCCGACCACGGAAGTGCTGGTGGAAGAGTCGGTGCTGGGCTGGAAGGAATTCGAGATGGAAGTGGTCCGCGACACCGCCGACAACTGCATCATCGTCTGCGCGATCGAAAACCTCGACCCGATGGGCGTGCACACCGGCGACTCGATCACCGTGGCGCCGGCACAGACGCTTACCGACAAGGAATATCAGCGCCTGCGCGATGCCTCGATCGCGGTACTGCGCAAGATTGGTGTGGATACCGGCGGCTCCAACGTGCAGTTCGGCATCAGTCCGACCACCGGCCGGGTGGTGGTGATCGAAATGAATCCGCGCGTGTCGCGCTCGTCGGCGCTGGCGTCCAAGGCCACCGGCTTTCCGATCGCCAAGGTCGCCGCCAAGCTGGCGGTGGGTTACACGCTGGACGAATTGAAGAACGAGATCACCGGCGGTCTGACCCCGGCCTCGTTCGAGCCGTCGATCGACTACGTGGTCACCAAGATTCCGCGTTTTGCGTTCGAGAAATTCCCGCAGGCCGATGCGCGTTTGACTACGCAGATGAAGTCGGTGGGCGAGGTGATGGCAATGGGTCGCACCTTCCAGGAATCGCTGCAGAAAGCGCTGCGTGGCCTGGAAATCGGCAAGATCGGCCTAGACCCGACCGGCCTGGATCTGAGTAGCGAAGACGATATCGCCGCTCTCAAGCGCGAGCTCAAGGCACCGGGCCCGGAACGCCTGTTCTACGTGGCCGATGCGTTCCGCGCCGGGATGACGGTGGCCGACGTCTACGCGCTGTCGTTCATCGATCCGTGGTTCCTGGATCAGATCGAAGAACTGATTAGCCACGAGCAGCAGCTGGCCGACGACGGCATGGCGTCGCTGGATGCGGCGCGGCTGCGCACGCTCAAGCGCGCCGGTTTCTCCGATGCGCGTCTGGCCGAGTTGACCGGCACCAACGAAGAGTCGTTACGCACGCTGCGTCGCGCGCTGAAAGTGCGCCCGGTCTACAAGCGCGTGGACTCGTGCGCTGCCGAGTTCGCCACCAGCACCGCCTATCTGTATTCGACCTACGAGGACGAGTGCGAAGCGCTGCCAAGCGATCGCGACAAGATCATGATCCTCGGCGGTGGCCCCAACCGTATCGGCCAGGGCATCGAGTTCGATTACTGCTGCGTGCACGCGGCGCTGGCGCTGCGCGATGACGGTTACGAAACCATCATGGTCAACTGCAATCCGGAGACCGTCTCCACCGATTACGACACCTCCGACCGTCTGTATTTCGAGCCGCTGACGCTGGAAGACGTGCTGGAAATCGTCGAGTTGGAGCAGCCCAAGGGCGTGATCGTGCAGTATGGCGGCCAAACCCCGCTGAAACTGGCGCGTGCGCTGGAAGCCAACGGCGTGCCGGTGATCGGCACCTCTCCCGATTCGATCGATCTGGCCGAAGACCGCGAGCGTTTCCAGCAGCTGGTCGACAAATTGGGCCTGAAGCAGCCGCCGAACCGCATCGCCCGCAATGCCGAAGAGGCGTTGGTGCTGGCGCGCGAGATCGGCTACCCGCTGGTGGTGCGCCCGAGCTATGTGCTGGGCGGTCGCGCGATGGAAATCGTGTATGGCGAATCCGACCTCGCGCGCTATGTGCGCGATGCGGTCAAGGTCTCCAACGATTCGCCGGTGCTGCTGGACCGCTTCCTCGACAACGCGGTGGAAGTGGACGTGGACATCATTGCCGACAAGGACGGCAAGGTGCTGATCGGCGGGCTGATGGAACACATCGAAGAAGCCGGCGTGCATTCGGGCGATTCGTCCTGCTCGCTGCCGCCGTACTCGCTTTCGCCAAAGACCCAGGCCGAGCTGCGCCGCCAGGTGGTGATGCTGGCCGAAGGATTGAACGTGGTCGGCCTGATGAACACCCAGTTCGCAGTGCAGGTCGACGAGGCCGGCGACGATGTGGTGTTTCTGCTGGAAGTGAACCCGCGCGCCTCGCGCACCGTGCCGTTCGTCTCCAAGGCAATCGGCATTCCGTTGGCCAAGATCGCCGCGCGCTGCATGGCCGGCAAGACGTTGGCCGAGCAGGGCGCCACCAAGGAAATCGTGCCCGACTACTACTCGGTGAAGGAGGCGATCTTCCCGTTCGCCAAGTTCCAGGGCGTGGACCCGATTCTCGGGCCGGAGATGCGTTCCACCGGTGAAGTGATGGGCGTGGGCCGCAGCTTCAGCGCCGCGTTCGCACGCGCGCAGGAAGCCGGTGGCATCAAGGCGCCGCCGGTGGGCAAGGCATTCGTGTCGGTACGCGACCCGGACAAGCATCGCGTGCTGCCGGTGGCGCAGGCGTTGGTGGAGCGTGGCTTCACTCTGGTTGCCACCCGCGGCACCGGCGCCTGGCTGCAGCAGAACGGGCTGAGCTGCGAAATTGTCAACAAGGTGGCCGAAGGTCGCCCGCATATCGTCGATTCGATCAAGAATGGCGAGATTGTGTATATCGTCAACACCACTGAAGGTCGCGCCGCCATCTCGGATTCGTTCTCGATCCGGCGCGAAGCGCTGCAGCATCGCGTGACCTATTCGACCACTGTCGCCGGCGCCAAGGCGCTGGTGCATTCGCTGGAATTCCGCGGCACCGGCCCCGTCTGGTCGCTGCAGGAACTGCACAAGGAGCTGGAAGCATGAGAGCACCCATGACCTCGAAGGGCGCGCAACGTCTGCGCGAGGAACTTGATCAGTTGAAGTCGGTCAAGCGTCCGGAAGTGATCGCGGCGATCGCCGAAGCGCGTGCGCATGGCGATCTGAAGGAGAACGCCGAATATCACGCCGCGCGCGAGCAGCAGAGCTTTATCGAAGGCCGCATCAAGCAGCTGGAAGGCGAGCTCTCGCATGCCGAGATCATCGACATCACCAAGCTGTCGGCCGGCAGCAAAATCGTGTTCGGTGCGACGGTGACGCTGGCCGATACCGAGACCGATGAGGAAAAATGCTACCAGATCGTTGGCGATCTGGAAGCCGACATCAAAATGGGCCTGATCGCGATTTCCTCGCCACTGGCACGTGCGTTGATCGGCAAGCTGGAAGGCGATTCGGTCACCATCGATGCACCGGCCGGCCAGCGCGAGTACGAAGTCGTCAGCGTCGCGTATTTAGATTGATCGGCGCGATCGACCGATGACCACTGCAACGCTGCTGCTGCCGGAAAAACGCCGTCTGCCCGGAACATTGGGCGACACTGTGGTGGCGCGTGCACTTGCGCGCGCGGCGCAGCACAGCGCGCAGGCTGGTGAAGTGGCGCAATTGCAGCGCCATTTCACCTTGACGCCTGCGCATTGGCCGGTCGCCGCACTGACCCGTCAGCTGGATGCCGGCGATGCGGCCGGCGCAACCTGGGTGCGTGCCGATCCGGCCTATGTGGTGCCGGATATGCAGGGCGCACGCTTGATGGGCTACGGCGAGGCGCTAGGCTCCACAGCGGAAGACCTGGCGATGCTGTTGCCGATCCTCAAGCCGATGTTCGGCGATGCGGGGTTTTTGCTGGATGCGCCGACGCCGTCGCGCTGGTATCTGCGCCTGTCGCCGGATGCCAAGCTGCCGGACTTTGCCCCTCCGGATGTTGCGATCGGCGATGACTTGTTCGAGCATCTGCCCGCTGGCGATCTCGGTCGGCGCTGGCGTGCGTTGTTGACCGAAGCGCAGGTGCTGCTGCATCAGCATCCGTGGAATGCGGGCCGCGTTGCCAGCGGCAAACCGGCGATCAATTCGCTGTGGTTCTGGGGTGGTGGTGTGTTGCCGCATGCGGTGACTTCGCCACATCGCCAGGTGCGTAGCCGCGAGTCGCTATTGCGTGCGCTGGCCTTGGCGGCCGGTGCCGATGCGCAGGGCGAACAACGCGTCGATGCGCTGGTCGATCTGCGTCATTTGCGTTCGCTGCAGCAGTTCAGCGACGACGCGGTGGCGCCGCTGCTTGCGGCAATGGCACGCGGCGAACTGGATCGGTTGGTGCTGGATTTTCAGGACGGCGAAACCGTGTCGCTCACGCACGCGCAGCGCTGGCGGTTCTGGCGTAAGCCGCGGTTGCAGCTGGCGCAATGACGTCGAGCCTGCGGATCGTCCGGCGCCCGTCTGGGCAGGCCGGAAGTTGGCCCGATACCATGTTGCCGCTGCTGCGCCGCATTTACGCTGCGCGCGGTGTCACCGATGCGCAGGGCGCGCAACCGCGGCTGGGTCAGTTGCTGTCGCCGGATCTGCTGCACAACAGTGGCGTTGCCGCCAACTTGCTGGCCGATGCGATCGTACAGCAGCGACGCATCCTGGTGGTAGGCGATTTCGATTGCGATGGCGCCACTGCCTGCGCGGTCGGCGTGCGCGGTTTGCGCATGCTCGGTGCGCTGGACGTGCATCACGCGGTGCCCAATCGTATGGTGCACGGGTATGGTCTGTCGCCGGCGCTGGTCGACGAACTGGCTGCGCTGCAGCCGGATGTGCTGGTCACCGTCGATCACGGCATCGCCTGTCATGCGGGTGTCGCCGCAGCCAAGGCGCATGGCTGGACGGTGCTGGTCACCGACCACCATCTGCCGGGCAAAGTATTGCCGCCGGCCGATGCGATCGTCGATCCGAATCTGGCCGACGATCCCTTCCCGAGCAAGACCTTGGCCGGCGTCGGCGTGATCTTTTACGTGCTGCTGGCATTGCGCGGCGTGTTGCGCGCGCGCGGCGCATTTGTCGGGCATGCCGAACCGGATCTGTCGGTGTTGCTGGATCTGGTTGCCGTCGGCACCGTCGCCGATCTGGTGCCGCTGGACACCAATAACCGTGCGCTGGTGTCGGCTGGTCTGCGTCGCTTGCGCGAAGGCAAAGGGTGTATCGGTCTGCGTGCCTTGATCGATGCCAGCGGTCGCGATGTGGCGCGTTTATGCGCCAGCGATATCGGGTTCGCACTTGGTCCGCGTCTCAACGCGGCCGGTCGGCTCGAAGACATGGCTTTGGGAGTCGAGTTGTTGCTCAGCGACGACTGGAGCCAGGCGCGCGCGATTGCCGGCACCCTGGAAGAGATCAATGCCGAGCGCCGAGCGTTACAGCAGTTGATGACCGACGATGCCGAGCAAGCAGTCACCAAGGTGATGTTGGATGCCGACGGCGAACTGCCGATCGCCGCGTGCCTGTTCGATGCCGAATGGCATCCGGGCGTGATCGGCCTGGTGGCGTCCAAACTCAAGGACCGGCTGCATCGTCCAGTGATTGCGCTGGCGCCAGCGGAGCCGGGCAGCAGCCAATTGCGCGGCTCGGCGCGGTCAATTCCCGGTCTGCATATTCGCGATGTGCTGGCCGCAGTGGATGCGCGTCATCCCGGCGTGATCCAGAAGTTCGGCGGCCACGCGATGGCGGCCGGCCTGAGTCTGGATCACGCCGCGCTGGCCACGTTTGAACAGGCGTTCCGTTCGCAAGTGCAAACCATGGTGGATGCCTCGCTGCTGCATGCCCAATTGCATAGCGATGGCGAACTGGCTGCGCACGAACTCGATCATGTGCATGCCGAGGCGCTGCGGGTGGCCGGGCCGTGGGGGCAGGGCTTTCCCGAGCCGCTGTTCGATGGCCACTTCGAGGTGCTGCAGTGTCGTGTGCTCAAGGAACGCCACCTCAAGTTGACGCTGCGTTGCCCCGGTCGCGCCGAACCGCTCAACGCCATTCACTTCAATGGTTGGCGCGGCAGCGAACCGGGACGCGTGGTGCGGCTGGCCTATCGTCTGGTCAGCGACGATTATCGCGGCGGCAATGCGGTGCAATTGATCGTCGAGCACTGCGAACCGGCGATGGCGACTGCTTGATCGACGCGTCGGTGGGTTGGGTTACTTGCAGTTGGCGGTCAATCGGCCGCGTGAGGTGAGGGCCTTAGATCACCAGCGTCGGCAATTTCCACGCAACATCTTGCCGCTGTCCGGCACGGGCCAGGCGTCATGCAGTCGTCGCTATTTGTCGCCGCTCCGCCCGGCTGCCGCGGCCACGCCGAGGCGTCGGCGATGCTGAGAGTGGCGGGCTTAGAGCGGCTAACAAAACGACTGCGCCGCCGCCAGACGGGCGCGGCCGGTGCTCGGAATCGGCATGTAGCACGCGTACACTGCGGTTCCTGCGCGCCGTCCGCACCCACCTGACGACTGCACGCTACGTTTTGTTAGCCGCTCTTAACAGTGCCGCCACCGCGTTCCGCCGTGCGCTTGCTAAACTAATGCGCTCGTTCGCCGGAAGTCCTTCATGATCGAAACCAATCCGATCCGCCAGCGCATCACCGATCTCAGCGATCGCGTGCTCTCGCTCAGGGGGTATCTTTGACTACGACGTCAAGAAAGAGCGTCTAGAGGAAGTTGGCCGGGAGCTTGAAAGTCCCGAGGTGTGGAACGATGCCGAGCGCGCGCAGGCGTTGGGCCGCGAGCGCTCCATGTTGGAGAAGACCGTCATCGGCATTGCCGATGCGCTGTCTGGTCTGGCGGACGCGGGCGATCTGCTCGAACTGGCCGAGAGCGAACAGGACGAAGACACCGCAGTGGCGGTGATCGCCGATCTGGATGCATATCAGGCGCATGTCGAAAAGCTGGAATTCCAGCGCATGTTCTCCGGCCAGATGGACGGCGCAAACGCGTTCGTCGACATCCAGGCTGGCGCGGGCGGCACCGAAGCGCAAGACTGGGCTGAGATTTTGCTGCGCATGTATCTGCGCTGGGCCGAGTCGCGCGGCTGGAAAACCGAGTTGATGGAAGTGTCCGGCGGCGACGTGGCGGGCATCAAGTCGGCCACGATCCGGGTCGAAGGCGAGTTCGCCTATGGTTGGTTGAAGACCGAAATCGGCGTGCACCGGCTGGTGCGCAAGTCGCCATTCGACTCGGACAATCGCCGGCATACCAGTTTCACCTCGGTGTTCGTGTCGCCGGAAGTGGACGACAACATCAAGATCGACATCAATCCGGCCGATCTGCGTACCGACGTGTATCGCTCCTCCGGCGCCGGTGGCCAGCACGTCAACAAGACCGAGTCGGCGGTGCGTATCACGCACATTCCGACCAATACCGTGGTCGCCTGTCAGACCGGGCGTAGTCAGCACCAGAACCGCGAGAACGCGATGAAAATGCTGGCCGCCAAGCTATACGAACTGGAAGTGCAAAAGCGCAACGTCGAGCGCGACGCGCTTGAAGCCACCAAGTCCGACATCGGTTGGGGTAGCCAGATCCGTAACTACGTGCTCGATCAGAGCCGCATCAAGGATCTGCGCACCGGTGTCGAACGCAGCGATACGCAGAAAGTGCTCGATGGCGATCTGGACGAATTCGTCGAGGCCAGCCTGAAAGCAGGTCTGGCGGCAGGCTCCAAACGCCTGGATGCCTAAGAGCGGCTAACAAAACGACGCCGCCGCCGCCAGGCGGGCGCGGCCGGTGCTCGGAATCGGCATGTACCACGCGTACACTGCGGTTCCTCCCCGCCGTCCGCACTCACCTGACGGCTGCTCGCTACGTTGTGTTAGCCGCTCTAAATCGCGGCACGACGTGTAGGTGTCTGCATCGACGTCGCGCAGCGCACTGCGGCGATGCTGGCTTCGCACAGGCTGCAGACAGCGCGGCAATCAGGCATACCGCTGACCGCCTCCCGATCCCAGTTCCATCGTAAGAGCAGGGGCCGGCAACGCAGGTTCCTCATCCCCCACCGGGCACGCGCCCGACCCACAGCAGATCGATTCCCGCCATGACCGAGCAGACCCCCGCGCCGCAGATCCCCGCCGACGAGAACAGCCTCATCGCCGAGCGTCGCGCGAAACTGGGCGCGTTGCGCAGCCAGGGCATCGCCTATCCCAACGATTTCGTGCGCGAACAGTTCGCCGGCGATTTGCAGGCCGAATTCGCCGATGCCCAGACCTGGACCCCCGAGGCGCTGGAAGCCAGCGAACGCACAGTCAAGATGGCCGGCCGTTTGATGGCCAAGCGGGTGATGGGCAAGGCCAGCTTTGCGCAAATCCAGGACGAATCCGGACGCGTGCAACTGTTCTTGCAGGGCAGTGTGCTCGGCGATGCCTACGCTGCGTTCAAGGGTTGGGATGTGGGCGACATCGTGGCCGTGGAGGGTGGCTTGACCCGCACCAAGACCGGCGAACTGTCGATAAAGGCCACGGCGCTGCGGCTGCTGACCAAGTCGCTGCGCCCGCTGCCGGACAAGTGGCACGGGTTGTCGGACGTGGAGCAGCGTTATCGCCAGCGCTATGTCGATCTGATCGTGACCCCGGAAGCGCGCGAGGTCTTCATCAAGCGCTCCAAGATTATCCGTGCGATACGCGCCTGGCTGGATGCACGCCGTTTCCTGGAAGTGGAAACGCCGATGATGCATTACATCCCCGGCGGCGCCACCGCCAAGCCGTTCACCACTCACCACAACGCGCTGAATCTGGATCTGTACCTGCGCGTGGCCCCGGAGTTGTATCTCAAGCGCCTGGTCGTCGGTGGGCTGGAGCGTGTCTACGAGATCAACCGCAATTTCCGCAATGAAGGCGTGTCGACCCGGCACAACCCCGAGTTCACCATGCTTGAGCTCTACGAGGCGTATGCCACCTATTACGAGATCATGGAGCTGACCGAGCAGGTGATCCGCGACACCGCACAGTCGGTGCTCGGCGCCACTCAGGTGAGCTGGGAAGGTGCCGACATCGATTTGGCGCCGGCTTTCCGGCGCTGGCGTATGGATGAGGCCGTTCGGCATCACAATCCGGAGATCAGTGCGGCCGATTGCACCGATCGCGAGGCACTGCTGCGGCATTGCGATCGGCTGAGGATCCGGGTCAAGCCGTCGTACGGCTGGGGCAAGCTGTTGCTGGAAATCTTCGAAGCCACGGTGGAACACACCTTGGTGCAACCGACCTTCATTACCGACCATCCGATCGAAGTGTCGCCATTAGCGCGTTCCAGCGATACCGAGCCGGGTTACACCGATCGCTTCGAGCTTTTCATCAACGGCAAAGAGCTGGCCAACGGCTTCTCCGAGCTCAATGACCCCGAAGATCAGGCTGCGCGCTTCCAGGCGCAGGTGCAGGCCAAGGACGGTGGCGACGACGAAGCGATGCATTACGACGCCGACTACATCCGTGCGTTGGAGTACGGCATGGCGCCGACCGGCGGCTTGGGTATTGGCATCGACCGTCTGGTGATGCTGCTGACCGGCAGCACCTCGATACGCGACGTCCTGCTGTTCCCGTACATGCGTCCGGAAGCCTGACTTTTTTGTGCTGTCGGCGTGCCGACGGCACAGTTACTGCATATGCTAGGGCAGAGCCGCGAACAGCGTACCGTTCGGGGAGTCGGCACAGGGGGCGGCGTCACCGCTTTTCCGTTCTCGAGATAGAGGAGCAACGGCTATGCAGGATGTTTTAGGGACTCCGGGCGGCGTCTCGTCGACGGTTAGATGGGAAAGCTGGTCGGAAAAGGCGGATCTGGGATTGAACATCGTCATTGTCGATGACCAGATGTCTGCGCGGACGATGCTGCGCCATGTCATCGAGGACATTGCGCCGGAATTGAAGGTTTACGACTTCGGTGATCCGCTCGACGCGCTGGCGTGGTGCGAAGCCGGGCGCGTGGATCTGTTGCTGCTCGACTACCGCATGCCCGGCATGGATGGCCTGGAGTTCGCACGCCGTCTGCGCCGTCTGCCCAGCCACCGCGATATTCCGATCATCCTGATCACCATCGTCGGCGACGAGCCGGTTCGCCAGGCCGCATTGGAAGCCGGTGTTATCGATTTCCTGGTCAAGCCGATCCGCCCGCGCGAACTGCGCGCACGTTGCTCCAATCTGCTGCAGCTGCGTCAGCAGAGCGAGAGCGTCAAGCAACGCGCGCTGTCGTTGGAACAGCGACTGCTAGCCAGCATGAACGAGGTCGAAGAACGCGAACGCGAAACGCTGTCACGGCTGGCGCGCGCGATCGAATATCGGGACTCCGGTACCAACGCGTTTTTGGAGCGCATGTCGCATGTCGCTGGCCTGATCGCCGAGCAACTGGGGCTGCCGGAAGAAGAAGTGCGCATCATCGAGATGGCTGCACCGCTGCACGACATGGGCAAGATCGCCATTCCCGATTCGGTGCTGCTCAAGCCGGGCAAGCTCACCGAAGACGAGATGAGCATCATGAAGCGCCATCCGCGCATCGGCTATGAGCTGCTCAGCGGTAGCCAGAACCGTTTTATCCAGGTCGGTGCGTTGATCGCACTGCGTCACCATGAGCGCTACGACGGCACTGGCTATCCGGACGGCCTATTCGGCGAAGCGATTCCGCTGGAAGCGCGCATCGTGGCGGTGGCCGACGTGTTCGACGCCCTGCTGTCGCAGCGCCCGTACAAGGAGGCTTGGACGATGGATGCCGCGCTGGCCTATCTGTATGCACAACGCGGCCGCCTGTTCGACCCTCGCTGTGTGGACGCGCTGTTGCGTGGCCGCGCGCAGCTGGATCAGATCTGCGGGGAGTTCTCGACCGCATCGGCGCGGCCCGGGGTGTGAGGTGAGGGTGGCGCTTGGTCGACTGCCTGATCAACTCGCCAAGCGTACCGACAGCGAGCACGGCCAGGTGTCGGTGCGCATCGCGATGATCTTGGTAATCGTCGCGTACAGCGTGCGGTCTGCTGCCAGCCAGTGGCAGGTCGTCTTCCGGCACCAATTGCATCAGCTGTGCTGGCTGATCGCGATCGGGCAGAGGGTGGCGCTGCTGATCGCTGTGTGGAGTGTTGCTATGCAAAATATATTATACCTGAGTCGCACGCTGGGGATGCTGTCGGACGACGGTCTGGTTGCGCTGGCGATGACCTGGCTGGGTGCGCCCATAGCCTGTCTGTCTGTCGTCCTGCCGTGGGTGAGGCTCGGCGATGGCTTGCACGTTGGTCGCCAGACCCTGCACACGGCCATCGCCATGGCCGCAAGTGCCTATTGGCAACAGCAGCTCGGGCTGGCGATCGCACTTTTCAGTGCGCTGATCGTCATTCCCATGTCATTGTTGTGCCTGCTGAGCGAACAGGCCAACGATCCTGCCGCGCCGCATCCCGTTGGCGACGACGACGCTGCGTCAGCGCACTGCCGAAATCCCTCATCCATCGACGCGACCGCACGTCTGAGGCGCCTATGAAGTCTCCATTGCCATGGTTGAAGCGGCGCCTCTCGGAGCGGGCGGATACGGAACACAAGCAAAATCTGATCCGTATCATCATCACTACATTGTTTATTTCCTACCTGGGCTGGCGCTATCAGCACACCCATGGCGACACGCTGATGGCCACCTGGTTCATTCTGGTCGGTGAGCTGTTGGTGTCGCTGGGCCTGATGATGGCAATCCTGGTGCGGCCGCAGGTGTCGCATGTGCGGCGACTGATCGGCATGCTGCTGGATTACACCTGCACCGGCGCGATCATGGCGATCCAGGGCGAACCGGCGTCGCCGCTGTACGCGGTCTGCATGTGGGTGACTATCGGTAACGGGCTGCGTTACGGCAGCAACTACCTGCGTGCCGCCACTGCCATGGGCAGCCTGTGTTTTCTCGGCGCCATCCTGATTTCGCCCTATTGGAAGGCCAATCCCTACTTGAGCTGGGGCTTGTGGCTGGGCCTGATCGCAGTGCCGCTTTACTTCGATTCGTTGCTGCGCGCAATGACGCGGGCAGTGCGCGAGGCGCGGCATGCCAACCAGGCCAAGAGTCGCTTCCTGGCCAATATGAGTCATGAGTTCCGCACGCCGCTCAACGGTCTGTCGGGCATGACCGAAGTATTGGCGACCACGCGCCTGGACGCGGAGCAGAGGGAGTGCCTCAACACCATCCAGGCTTCTTCGCGCACGCTGCTGTCGCTGGTCGAAGAGGTGCTGGACATCTCAGCGATCGAGGCCGGCAAGATCCGCATCGAGCATCGCGACTTCTCGCTGTGCGAGCTGATCGACTCGGTCAACATGATCTTGCAGCCCCAGTCCAGGGCGCGGGGGCTGGAGTACGTCACCCAGGTCGGCACCGACGTACCGGATGTGCTGAAGGGCGATACCAGCCATGTGCGTCAGGTGCTGCTGAATATCCTCGGCAATGCGGTCAAATTCACCGAATACGGGCATGTGCTGCTGCGGATCACCAGGATGTCCGGCGGTAAGGGCAAGACGGTACGGCTGCGCTTCGTGGTGGAAGATACCGGTATCGGCGTGCCGATGGACATGCGGTCGCGGTTGTTCGAAGCCTTCGAGCAGGCTGATGTCGGCTTGTCGCGTCGTTACGAAGGAACCGGGCTGGGCACCACGATCGCCAAGGGTCTGGTCGAGGCGATGGGCGGCAGCATCGGCTTCAAGGAAAGTCAGTCTGGCGGCAGTGTGTTCTGGTTCGAGCTACCGTTTGCAATCGGTGAACCGGTGCAGACGGCAAAGACGGCGCTGGCGCGTGTGCCGACCGGTGCGCTGCTGGACACGTCCGACGAGTTGGAGGCCTCCAACGTCATCGCTTTCTCCAACCCGTTCCTGCGTCACCGCGCGCGCGTGCGCAGCATGCGCATGCTGGTGGCCGACGACCACGAAGCCAACCGCATGGTGTTGCAGCGCCTGCTGGAAAAGGCCGGACACAAGGTTCTTTGCGTCAATGGCGGCGAACAGGTGCTGGATGCGATGGCCGAGGAGGATTTCGATGCGGTGATCGTGGATCTGCATATGCCGGGCATGAACGGACTGGACATGCTCAAGCACTTGCGCGTGATGCACGCCAGCGGCATGCGGTACACCCCGGTGGTCGTGCTTAGCGCCGATGTCACGCCGGAAGCGATTCGCAGTTGCGAACAGGCGGGCGCACGCGCGTTTCTGGCTAAACCGGTAGTGGCTGCCAAACTGCTGGATACCCTGGCGGATCTGGCCCTCAGCACACGGCCGCTGGCCACGCCGGCGGCCAGCGTACAGATTCCTGCCGGCTTCGAGGGTGTGCTCGATTTCAGCGTGCTCGATGAACTTGCGTCACTTGGGATGGGCGACGAGTTCGAACGTCAATTCGTGCGGCAATGCCTGGAAGATGCGCAGAACTGCATCGACGCAATCGAGCGCGCCGGCACTCGTTCGGAGTGGGAGCAGTTGCGCGAAAGCTCGCATGCGCTGCGTGGGGTCGCCAGCAACCTGGGCCTGGCCCAGGTCGCTGCCAATGGCGCTGAGCTGATGCGCATGGCCGACCGGCAATTGCAGTCGGAATGGCGACAGCGGCTGTCTGCGTTGCGCGAGCAATTGACGTCCGGAAAGGACGCACTTGACGCACGTATGCAGCGTGTCGGGCACGGCGAGCGCTCCCCGCAGAGTAGCGAATAAGCCCCCATGCACATCAGATTGCGTCGCGTCCAGAACGGCGTGACTGCGCGCGTAGCAGGCGGCCCATGGTGCGCAGCGATTTTTCGCCGAGCTGCATCGCAGTGTCAACCCAGATTTCGGTGATGCGCATCATTTCCTGAAGCGGCACGGCGGTGGTCATTTCACGCATTTTCTGCATCGCCGCCCACGCGTGCGGGGTGCGCTTGCTCTCGCGGATCACCTGTTCCACCGCAGCCACACCCTGACCACGCGGTACGACGAGATCGACCAGGCCCATCCCCAGCAGATCTTCGGCCGAATACAGATTGCCTTCGAGCATGATCTTTTGGGCCAGTTGTGGGCTGACGCGCTGGCACATGAAGGAGTAGGCACCCATGCCAGGGAACAGATCGAACAACACCTCGGGCAAGCCCATCATCACGCCTTCCTCTGCGACGATGGTGTTGCAGCTCAGTGCCGCCTCGAAACCGCCGCCGAGCGCATTTCCCTGGACCAACGCGATGCTGTGCGCGCCGGCCCCGAGGCCGACATGGAAGGCATGCACGCCACGCACGCAGCGCTGCGCATAATCCAGCAGGCTCGCACGGTCGCCTTTGCGGATCAGCTGGCAAAACAATGCCAGATCGCCACCCAGATTGAACACATCGCTGTCCGAGGCCAGCACCACGTGCGGAGACAGTACGCCGGCGCAGTTCAAGCGCCGCCCCAGGTTGACCTGATAGCCGGTGATGTCGTCGACCAGGCGCGATGAGAAGCAGGCACGTCCCGGATTGACGGCCAGGTCGGCATGCATGTGGATCCAGTACACCTCACGCTGCGGTTCTTCGATGATGCGCAGGGTTGAGCCGACGTTGGTGCGAATGAAAGGTTGAACTGCAGACATGGTAATTCTCCGTGAAGACCGTCCGGCCGGCCGCCTTACGGACGGAGATGAGTGAACGAGTAGCGTTGCGCCGACTTCCGATTCTATGCGCACCAAAGCGAACACCCACAAGGCCTTGCGGCATTGCCGGTGCTGGATGACGGCCGGATGGCACTTACTTTGCAGGGGCGCCGGAGGACTTAGAGCGGCCAACAAAACGACTGCGCTCACCGCCAGGCGGGCGCGGCCGGTACTCTGAATCGGCATGTACCACGCGTACACTCCGGTTCTTACGCGTCGTACGCACCCACCTGACGACTGCTCGCTACGTTTTGTTAGCCGCTCTTACTCCTTGGGCGCATCCCGCAATTCGCGGCGCAGGATCTTGCCGACGTTGGTTTTCGGTAGTTCCTTGCGGAATTCGATCACTCGCGGCTGCTTGTAACCGGTCAGGTTGGCGCGGCAGTACGCCTTCACATCCTCGGCGGTCAGGGCCGGGTCCTTCTTTACGACCACGGCCTTGACGATCTCGCCGGATCTTTCGTCCGGTACGCCCACGGCAGCGACTTCCAGCACGCCGGGCAACTCGGCGATCACGTCTTCGATCTCGTTGGGATACACGTTGAAGCCGGACACCAGGATCATATCCTTCTTGCGATCGACGATGTAAACGAAGCCTTGTTCGTCCATGCGTGCGATATCGCCGGTGTGCAGCCAGCCCTCGGCGTCCATGACCTTGGCGGTTTCTTCGGGCTTCTTCCAATAGCCCTTCATCACCTGCGGACCCTTGATGCACAGCTCGCCGATTTCGCCCTGCGGCAGCACGGCGCCGGCGTCGTCCTTGATGCAGGCATCGGTGGACGGAATCGGCAGGCCGATCGAGCCGTTGTAGTCCTTCAGATCCATCGGGTTGATGCAGGCGGCCGGCGAAGTCTCGGTCAGGCCGTAGGCCTCGACCAGGGTCAGGCCGGTGACCTTCTTCCAGCGTTCGGCGACCGAACGTTGCACCGCCATGCCGCCGCCGAGGGTCATCTTGAGCGTGGAGAAATCGACCTGGTCGAACCCCGGCGTATTGAGCAAGCCATTGAACAAGGTGTTGACGCCGGTGAAGGCAGTGAAGCGTGTCTTCTTCAGTTCCTTGACGAAGCCCGGCATGTCGCGCGGGTTGCTGATCAGATGATTGCAGCCGCCGATCTTCATGAAGACCAGGCCATTCGCCGTCAACGCGAAGATGTGATACAGCGGCAGCGCGGTGATCACCACCTCGTTGCCTTCTTCCAACTTGCCAGTGCCCGCGAGCCACTGGTGCGCCTGTTGCATGTTGGCCACCAGATTGCGGTGCGTCAGCATCGCGCCTTTGGCCACACCGGTGGTGCCCCCGGTGTATTGCAGAAAAGCGATGTCGTCGGGCTCGATCTGCAGCGTCGGCACCGTGTGCTTGCGGCCCAGTGCGAGCGCTTCACGAAAACGGACTGCGCCCTTGAGGCGGTATTCCGGCACCAGCTTCTTGACGTACTTGACGACGAAGTTGACCACGGCCGCTTTGGGGAACCCGAGCATGTCGCCCAGGCCGGTGGTGATCACCTGCTTGACCGGCGTGTCGGCAATGACTTGCTGCACGGTAGTGCCGAAGTTGTCGATGACCACCAGCACAGTGGCGCCGGAGTCGACCAGCTGATGCTTTAGCTCGCGCGGGGTGTAGAGCGGATTGACGTTCACCACGGTCAAGCCGGCACGCAAAATGCCGAACGTGGCGATCGGATATTGCAGGCAGTTGGGCATCATCAAAGCGACGCGGTCGCCTTTCTTCAAATGCAGTTCGCCGAGCAGATACGCGGCGAATTGCTCGGCCACCTGATCCGCTTGGCGATAGGTAATGGTCTTGCCGAAGCTGTGGTACGCGGGGCGGTCGGCAAAACGCGCGACCGAGGTGGCGAACACCTCTGTCACGGTGCGGAACTGCTCCAGATCGATCTCGGCGGCGACGCCGGACGGATAGCTTTGCAACCAAGGACGTGCCTGCTGATTCATCTGCCCCCCTCCGGGATATTCGGTACGTGACGCAGTATGTTCGACGGCACTACATCAGCTGGCAGCATACCGTCATGCATGGAAAAGGCGAAGCGCGCTGCAGAGCAGCATTCAAGCGCGCAGACGTGTCTGGTCGTTTGCAGTTTGTGTTGTAAGTCTTGGTCGGTTGCACGCCTGCTGCGCCGGCACAACGTCTGTGCGCGAGGTTGGCGCAGATGCCTCGCGCGATCGAAGCACGCGACATCGGCGATGTGATGACGCCAGTGGCGGTGGCGGAAGATTTCGTCGGCGAAAACGGCCTGGATGCGGCCGGCGCAGGGCGGCAACTGGCAGCTGTACCACGCGCAATGGGCGCCAGCTGGGCGATAGAGAGGCCATCAAAGGTGCTGCGCCCTGGGCCTATCGGCGGAGGAGCGCGACCGATGCACGGTGCAGCATTTACCGCTCGTGCACTGCGATGCTAAGCGAGCCGCAAGCGCCGAACGACTTTCGTTACGTGTTGTCAGCCTCTCCTGGCGAGCGCCCAAAACCACTCTCCCGCCAAGCGGCGGCAGGGTGGTTACACAGGTAAAACGCGATGCGCGCGATCAGGCCGCCTTGCGCGCGGCCAGTTGGCGCAGCACGTATTGCAGCAGACCGCCGTGCTTGAAGTATTCCACTTCCTTGGGCGTCAGCAGCAGCACCTTGACCTGGAATTGCGTGACGCTGCCGTCGGATTTCTTTGCATCGACCGTGGCGCGGCGGCTGGCACCGTCCTGCAGGCCGGTGATGTCCAGCACTTCCGAGCCATCCAGGCCCAGGGTCTGCGCGTTTTCGTTTTCGAAGAACTGCAACGGCAGCACGCCCATGCCGACCAGATTGGAGCGGTGGATACGCTCGAAGCTTTCGGCGATCACGGCTTTGACGCCGAGCAGGTTGGTGCCCTTTGCCGCCCAGTCACGCGAGGAGCCGGTGCCGTATTCCTTACCGGCCAGCACCACCAACGGCACGCCATCGGCCTTGTACTTCACTGCGGCATCGTAGATCGCCAACTTTTCCGGCGCAGCGCCTTGCTTACCGTAATACAGCGTGTTGCCGCCTTCTTCGCCGCCGAACATCAGGTTCTTGATGCGGATGTTGGCGAAGGTGCCGCGCACCATCACATCGTCGTTGCCGCGGCGGCTGCCGTAGCTGTTGAAGTCGGCCGGCTGCACGCCGCGTTCCTGCAGGAAACGGCCTGCTGGCGAATCCTTCTTGATATTGCCGGCCGGCGAAATGTGGTCGGTGGTGATCGAGTCGCCGAACAAGCCCATGATGCGCGCGCCATGCACGTCATCCACATGGCCGACCTGCATGGTCATGCCGTCGAAGTAGGGCGGGTTCTTGATGTAGGTAGAGGCCGCATCCCATTCGTACAGCGCGCCATCCGGCGAGGCGATGGTGTTCCAGCGCGAATCGCCCTTGAACACGTCGGCATAGTTCTGCTTGAACATCTCCGGGCCAACGGTGGCCGCGATTTTGTCGCCGATTTCCTTGTTGCTCGGCCAGATCTCGCGCAGGTAGACCGGCTGTCCATCACTGCCGGTGCCGAGCGGCTCAGTGGTGAGGTCGATGTCGGTGGTGCCGGCGATTGCATAGGCCACTACCAGCGGCGGCGAGGCGAGATAGTTCATCTTTACTTCGGGGTGCACGCGGCCCTCGAAGTTGCGGTTGCCCGACAACACCGAGGCGACCACCAGATCGTCCTTGGCGATTGCGGCAGACACGTCTTCCGGCAGTGGGCCGGAATTGCCGATGCAGGTGGTGCAGCCGTAGCCGACCACGTAGAAACCGAGCTCTTCTAGATCGGCCATCACGCCGGCCTTGGTCAGATAATCGGTGACCACGCGCGAGCCCGGACCGAGCGAGGTCTTCACCCACGGCTGCGCCTTCAGGCCCCTGGCCGCCGCATTGCGTGCGAGCAGGCCGGCGCCCAGCATCACGGCCGGATTGGAGGTATTGGTGCACGAGGTGATCGCGGCGATCACCACCGAGCCATCGCGCAGCCGCCAGCCGGCACCGCTGTCGTCGGCGCTTTTCGCCTGCGAAGCCTTGGCGCCCACTGCAGTGCCGCCGCCGCCTTCGTTCTTCAGGCGGTCTTCCTGCTTGAGATCGGTGATGCGCTTGCTGCGCGCCTCGACGAACGGCTTGAGACTTTCGCGGACGTTGGCCTGCATGTCTTCCAGCAACACGCGATCCTGCGGACGCTTGGGGCCGGCCAGCGAGGGCTTGACCTCGCCCATGTCCAGCTCCAGCGTGGCGCTGTAGTGCGCTGGCGGGGTGTTGGCGTCGTGCCACAGACCCTGTGCCTTTGCATAAGCCTCGACCAGCGCGATCTGCTCTTCGCTGCGGCCGGACAGGCGCAGATAGGTCAGCGATTCTTCGTCGACCGGGAAGATGCCGCAGGTGGCGCCGTATTCCGGTGCCATGTTGCCGATGGTGGCGCGGTCGGCCAGCGGCAGATGCTGCAAGCCTTCGCCATAGAACTCGACGAACTTGCCGACCACGCCGGCCTGGCGCAGCATCTGGGTGACGGTGAGCACCAGATCGGTGGCGGTGGCGCCTTCGGGCATCTTGCCGCTCAACTTGAAGCCGACCACCTGCGGAATCAGCATGGACGAAGGCTGGCCCAGCATCGCGGCCTCGGCCTCAATTCCCCCCACGCCCCAGCCCAGCACGCCAATGCCGTTGATCATGGTGGTGTGGCTGTCAGTGCCGAACACGGTGTCCGGGTAGGCGATCCGGGTACCGTCCTGGTCCGCGCTCATGACCACGCGCGCCAGGTTTTCCAGGTTCACCTGATGGACGATGCCGGTATTGGGCGGCACCACCTTGAAGTTTTCGAACGCCTTCTGACCCCAGCGCAGGAAGCCGTAGCGTTCCTGGTTGCGCTGGAATTCGATCTTGCCGTTGAGGTCGAGCGCATCGGGCTTGCCGAACACATCCACCTGCACCGAGTGGTCGATGACCAGTTCGGACGGAATCTGCGGGTTGATCTGGTCGGCGTTGCCACCCAACTTGACCACTGCATCGCGCATCGCAGCCAGATCGACCACGCAGGGCACGCCGGTGAAATCCTGCAGCACCACGCGTGCCGGCATGAAGGCGATTTCGATATCGGGCTCGGCCTTTGGGTCCCACTTGGCGACTGCTCCGATATGGTCCTTGCCGACGGTGACACCGCCGTCCTCGTGCCGGAGCAGGTTCTCCAGCAGGATCTTCATCGAATAGGGCAGATGGCCGATATCGAAGCGCTCGCCCAGCTTCGGCAGGCTGTAGTACGCGTAGCGCTTGCCGTGGACCTCAAGCGAGGTGCGGGTGGAAAAAGAATCGCTCATGCATCACTCCTATGGCTGCAGGCTTTAGGTCTCTTGCGAACAGTGTGACCAATTCAGTGTGTACGTTCGGTTGCAGGACAGGGTATGTGGCCTTGAGTACGACAAGTCAAGTATGTAGAATCGCTGCATACTTTATGCATGGGGCCACCTTCATGGAAGCCACAGTTGCCGAACGCGGGCAGATCACGCTGCCCAAGCCTGTGCGCGATGCCCTGGGCCTGACCAAGGGCACCACGCTCAAGATCGAGCTCGACGGCGGGCGCATTATCCTGCGCAAAGATGTCAGCGAGGCGCTGCGCAAAGTGCGCGGCAAGTTCAAGCTGGTCGATGGCCTGACCAGTACCGACGAGGCCATGCGCGCCATCCGCGGCCGTGCCCCCGGCGATCCGTTCGACCCATGATCGCACTGGATTCCTCGGTGCTGCTCGACATCCTGATCGGCGACCCGATGTACGGTGAAGTGTCGGAGATCTGCATCGGCGACGCCTTGGCGCGTGACGAAGTCGTGGTCTGCGACGCCGTTGTGGCCGAAGTGCTGGCCATGCTGGACACCCAGGTCGATCTGATGGAAACGCTGGCTTCGATCGGGGTGCGCTACGAAGCCACCCAGGAAGCGGCGGCAGCGCGCGCCGGCCATATGAACAAGCGTTTCCGCGCACGCGGCGGCAAGCGCGAGCGGGTGGTCGCCGACTTTCTGATCGGTGCCCACGCGATGCTCCAGTGCGACGGGTTGATCACCCGCGACGAGGGCTTCTTCCGCGATTACTTCAAGGGTTTGAAGATCGTCGTTCCTACACCCGCACCCTAATTCAGGTTACGCGTTTACACATTCACTGCTGTCCTTATGGAGAATCCGCATGTTGGAAGCCTATCGCCACCACGTTGCAGAGCGCGCCGCGCTCGGTATCCCGCCGCTGCCGCTGACTGCGCAGCAGACCGCCGAGGTCATCGAGCTGCTGAAGAACCCGCCCGCGGGCGAAGAAACATATCTGGTCGAACTGCTCAGCCAGCGCGTGCCGGCCGGCGTGGATGACGCCGCCAAGGTCAAGGCCTCGTACCTGGCCGCAGTGGCCTTTGACGCCGAAAAAACCGCACTGATCAGCCCCAAGCGCGCGACCGAGCTGCTCGGCACCATGCTGGGCGGCTACAACATCCAGCCGCTGATCGATCTGCTGGATAACGCCGAGCTGGGCGCCACTGCCGCCGAAGCGCTCAAGCACACCTTGCTGGTGTTCGATGCCTTCCACGATGTGCAGGAAAAGGCGCAAGCCGGTAATGCGCATGCCAAGGCCGTGCTACAGAGCTGGGCCGATGCCGAGTGGTTCACCAGCAAGCCGGAAGTGCCGCGGAGCATGACCGTCACCGTGTTCAAGGTGCCGGGCGAAACCAACACCGACGACCTGTCGCCGGCACCGGATGCGACCACGCGCCCGGACATCCCGCTGCATGCGCTGGCGATGCTCAAGAACGCCCGCGACGGCGCGGCGTTCGTGCCGGAAGAAGACGGCAAGCGCGGCCCGATCCAGGCCATTGCCGATCTCAAGGACAAGGGCCACCTGGTCGCCTATGTAGGCGATGTGGTCGGTACCGGTTCTTCGCGCAAGTCGGCCACCAACTCGGTGCTGTGGTGGACCGGCGAGGACATTCCGTACATCCCCAACAAGCGCTTCGGTGGCGTGTGCCTGGGCTCGAAGATCGCGCCGATCTTCTACAACACGATGGAAGACGCCGGTGCGTTGCCGATCGAACTGGACGTGTCGCAGATGGAGCACGGCGATGTGGTCGAGCTGCGTCCGTATGACGGCAAGGCGTTGAAGAACGGGCAGGTGATCGCCGAGTTCGCGATGAAGTCGGACGTGCTGTTCGATGAAGTGCGCGCCGGTGGCCGCATTCCGTTGATCGTCGGCCGTGGCCTGACCGCCAAGGCGCGCGAGTTCCTGGGCCTGCCGGCGTCGGACCTGTTCCGTCTGCCGATGGACCCGCCGGATACCGGCAAGGGCTTCTCGCTGGCGCAGAAGATGGTCGGCCGCGCCTGCGGTCTGCCGGAAGGCCAGGGCATGCGACCGGGCACCTATTGCGAGCCGAAGATGACCTCGGTGGGCTCGCAGGACACCACCGGCCCGATGACCCGCGACGAGCTGAAGGACCTTGCCTGCCTGGGCTTCTCCGCTGATCTGGTGATGCAGTCGTTCTGCCACACCGCGGCCTATCCGAAGCCGGTCGACGTCAAGACCCACCACACCCTGCCGGAGTTCATCTCCACCCGCGGCGGCGTGTCGCTGCGTCCGGGCGATGGCGTGATCCACAGCTGGCTCAACCGCATGCTGCTGCCCGACACCGTGGGCACCGGTGGCGACTCGCACACCCGTTTCCCGATCGGCATTTCGTTCCCGGCCGGCTCGGGTCTGGTGGCGTTTGCCGCCGCCACCGGGGTGATGCCGTTGGACATGCCCGAGAGCGTGCTGGTGCGCTTCAAGGGGCAGATGCAGCCGGGCGTGACCTTGCGTGACCTAGTCAATGCGATCCCACTGTACGCGATCAAGGACGGTCTGCTGACCGTGGCCAAGCAGGGCAAGAAGAACATCTTCTCCGGCCGCATTCTGGAAATCGAAGGTCTGCCGAATCTGAAAGTGGAGCAGGCATTCGAGCTGTCCGATGCCTCGGCCGAGCGTTCCGCAGCCGGTTGCACCGTGCACTTGGATAAAGCACCGATCATCGAATATCTGACCAGCAACATCACCCTGCTGCGCTGGATGATTGCCGAAGGCTACGCCGATGCGCGCACGCTGGGCCGCCGCATCAAGAAGATGGAAGAGTGGCTGGCCGATCCGCAGCTGCTGCAGCCCGATGCCGACGCCGAATACGCCGCCGTCATCGAGATCGATCTGGCAGACATCCATGAGCCGATCGTGGCGTGCCCGAACGACCCGGACGACGTCAAGACGCTGTCCGACGTGGCCGGCGCCAAGATCGACGAAGTGTTTATCGGTTCGTGCATGACCAACATCGGTCACTTCCGTGCCGCCGCCAAGTTGCTGGAAGGCAAGCGCGATATCCCCACACGTTTGTGGGTTGCGCCGCCGACCAAGATGGATGCTTCCGAACTGACCAAGGAAGGCCATTACGGCACCTTCGGCGCAGCCGGTGCGCGCATGGAAATGCCGGGCTGCTCGTTGTGCATGGGCAACCAGGCGCAGGCACGCGAGGGCGCCACGGTGTTCTCCACCTCCACGCGTAACTTCCCGAATCGTCTGGGCCGCAACACCAACGTGTATCTGGGGTCGGCGGAGTTGGCGGCGATCTGTTCGCGTCTGGGCCGCATCCCGACCAAGGACGAATACATGGCCGATGTAGGCGTGATCAAGACCAGTGGCGATCAGATTTATCGCTACATGAACTTCGATCAGATCCAGGAATATCAGGATGTCGCGGATACCGTCGCGGCCTGATTTAGCGGTTGGTTGACTGTGTTTCGAAATGCCCGGCACTGCCGGGCATTTCGCTTTTTGAGCAATTATTTCGCATTCTGTCCCTGCGCGTGCACACCAGGACGAATCGCAGTTAACTCAGCTGCTGCATTGCAACGAAAATCTGGAGTGCGCAGGACTAGAGTGACCCCGCTTCCTTCACTCAAGTTCGATGTCCGATGCCCACTTGCACGATCGCTGGTCAAACGCTGCACTACATGCGACACGGTGAAGGTTTTCCGGTTCTGCTTGGCCACAGTTATCTTTGGGATGCGGCCATGTGGGAGCCGCAGATTCAGGCCCTTTGGCCGCATTACCAGGTCATCGTTCCCGAGTTGTGGGGACATGGGCAATCGTCGGCGTTGCCCGCAGACACACGACAAGTCGGTGATCTTGCACGGCAGATGCTGATGCTGCTGGATGCGCTGGAATTGCCGCAGTGCGCCGTGGTCGGTCTGTCGGTCGGTGGCATGTGGGGTGCGGAGCTTGCGTTGCTTGCACCGGAGCGCGTGCGCAGCTTGGTGTTGATGAACACGTTTCTGGGGGCCGAGCCGCAGGCGACGCGGACGCATTACTTCGGTCTGCTCGATGCGATCGAAGCGGCAGGGCAGGTGACGCCTGCGTTGATCGAGGCGATCGTGCCGATCTTCTTCCGTCCTGGTATCGATCTGAGCTCTGCGTTGCCGGCTGCGTTTGCGCAGCGCCTGGCGGCAATGTCGGCCGAACAGTTGCGCGCATCGGTTGTGCCGCTGGGCCGGTTGATCTTCGGGCGTGCGGATCGGTTGGAGGCGTTATCTGCGCTGGATCCGGCAAACACCTTCTTGCTGGGTGGCGAATACGATATTCCGCGGCCGCCGGAAGAGTTGTGGCTGATGGCCGAAGTGATCGGTTGCGATTACGAGTCGGTGCCGGACGCCGGGCATATCGCATCGCTGGAGAATCCTGCGTTTGTTACTGCGCAGTTGTTGGGTTGGTTGAAGCGTACGATCGGGTGATCTTTGGCGCGAGCTTTGGGTAGAGCGCCCGCGAGTTGACGATTGCAAGGGTGAGGGCCCGTATCCTCATCCCAGCCCCTCTGCTGTATTGCAGGCAGAGGGGCTTTGCTTCCAACTCCGAGTGCCGCCAACAATTCAGGCGCTACGCGCGGGCAAATACATTTCAAGGCGGAACACGCCGGTAGGCTACGGCTGCGCACCCAGCCACGCTTCCAGTTCCGCAGCCGGCAACGGGCGTGAGAACAGATAGCCTTGCAGGACTTCGCAGCCGAGATCGGCGAGAAACAACCGCTGCGCTTCGTTTTCCACACCTTCGGCAACCACATGCTTGCGCAGATGCGCGCCGATGCGTAGAACCGAGGTGGTGAGCGCGCGTGCGTCTTCGCTGTGTTCGATATCGCGTACGAAGCTCATGTCCAGTTTGAGTTCGTCGATCGGCAGGCGATGCAGATGGCTCAGGCTGGAGTAGCCGGTGCCGAAGTCGTCCAACGATAACGAGATGCCGGCTTCGCGAATGGCGTGCAGATTTTCCAGTACGTCGGGTTGCCCGGAAAGCATCACGCTCTCGGTCATTTCCAGAGTCAGGTCGGACGGCAGCATGCCCATGTCGGAGATCAACCGGAGCAGATCGGCGAGCATGCGCGGGCTTTCGAAACTGCTGGCCGACAAGTTCACCGAGATGCGCGCTACCGGAACGCCGCGCCGGCGCCAATCGGCGATCTGCCGACACGCACTGCGCAGCACCCAATCGTTTAGCTGCGGCATCATGCCTTGTTCTTCGGCCACGGGCAGAAACCGGGCCGGCGAAATGGTGCCAAGCTGCGGATGATTCCAGCGCAGCAACGCTTCAACGCCATACAGCGCGTGTGGCGCGGCGCTAAGCAATTGCGGTTGGTAATGCAGTTGCAGCTGATTGCGACCGATCGCCTGGCGCAGTTCCGCTTCCAGCGCGACGCGCTCCTGCGCCATACGGTTCATGTCGGAGCTGAAAAAACGGAAACGTCCGCCGCCTTCCTTCTTGGCGCGATTCATTGCCAGATCGGCATGCCGCAGCAGGATGTTGATGTCGCGCCCGTCTTCGGGAAACATCGCCACGCCGATGCTGGCCGACGGATGCACGGTCATATGGCCGACCGGCAGCGGGCCTGCGATGGTGCCAAGCAGGCGCTCGGCTACGGCAACGGCCTGCTCTGCACTGCACTGCGGCAGTGCAAGTGCGAATTCGTCGCCGACCAGGCGCGCCAGCATTGCGGTGGCAGTAAGTTGGTCGCCGATACGCAGCGCGATGTCGCGTAACAAACCATCGCCTACGGAGTGGCCCTGACTATCGTTGACCAGCTTGAAGCGATCGATATTGATGAACATCAACGCGGCCGGTTCGCCTGCGTATTCGGCCTGTGTCAGTGCCTGTTCGGCGCGCGCACTGAACATGAGGCGGTTGGGCAGGCCTGTGAGCGTGTCGTAGAACGCCAATTGATGCACGCGTTGGCGGATCTGCTCGCGTTCCAGTGCCAGTGTGCACAGCTGCTGGCATAAATCGGTGAGTCGCACATGCCAGGCGTCGGCGCGCTGCGGCTTGCGGTAGTACAGCGCGAAGGTACCGAGCACGCGCGAGCTGTTGGAGCGGATCGGGGTGCTCCAGCAGGCGCGCAATCCCATCTGTAACAGGGTGTCGCGATACGGCGCGAACAACGGGTCGGTGGCGATGTCTTCCACCATCACCGCACGGCCGCGCCAGGCGGCAGTCCCGCAGGCGCTGGCGCCAGGGCCGATCTTCAACCGGTTGACCGCATCGGCATATTCGGGCGGCAGGCTGGGGGCAGCCAGCGATTGCAGGCAGCCCTGATTATCCGCACTCATCACCATGGCAAGCACGTCCGGTGCGATGCGTTCGACCTCGGTGCAGATCAGCGTCATCACTTCGATCAGCGGCCGCTCCTGTACCAGCGCTTCCAGCACGCGGTGCTGCAACACCTCATGCACCTTGGTATAGGTGATGTCGGTCAGCACCGTAACGTAATGCGATGGATTATGGTCGGCGTCGTAGATCGGATTGAAGTTGAGCGAAATCCATAGCGGTGTGCCGTCCTTGCGATAGACCAGCAAGTCGGCCTGAGTCTGCTGCAACGCATCGGCGCGTTCGCGGATGCGC
The DNA here is from genome assembly GCF_017603965.1 of Xanthomonas fragariae. Taxonomy (NCBI): domain Bacteria; kingdom Pseudomonadati; phylum Pseudomonadota; class Gammaproteobacteria; order Lysobacterales; family Lysobacteraceae; genus Xanthomonas; species Xanthomonas fragariae. The sequence continues at coordinate 1,760,815 of NZ_CP071955.1, forward strand.
GCCACTTCGCTCTGGTCGCTCTGCGCACGGGTCAACACATGCGATGGAATCTGACCGACCAGTTCGGCTTCGGTGTAGCCGAACATGCGCTGGAAACCGTCGTTGGCGTAGAGCAGACGCGATTGCAGATCGCAGACGACGATGGCGCTACTGCTGCCATCCAACGCTTCGGCCAGCAGGCGCGAACGGCATTCTTGGGGCTGCTCGCCGGCCTTGGCCACGCCGGCAGTGAAGGTGCCCGGCTTGATTGCGCCAGCAGTGATCGGGTCGGTCTTGATCGGGCCGGTGGTTGCTGCTGCGTGATCGGCCAGCACGTCCGCAGCGATAACCGAGACGGTCCCCCGTATGCCGGGAACCTCCGCCGGGTCGGTCGGGTGCGGGGGCCGGGCGGTCATGCGGGATCAGCGCGCCTGCGCCGACAGCGCGATCAGGCGTTCTGCAACGCGATCCAACGGCACAACTTCCTGTGCGGCACCAAGTTTGTAGGCAGCGCCGGGCATGCCCCAGACCACGCTGCTGGCTTCGTCCTGCACCAGCGTAGGTGCACCGGCCTGCAGCATTTCCAGCAGGCCGCGTGCGCCGTCGTCGCCCATGCCGGTCAGGATGGCACCGACCGCGTTGGGGCCGGCGTTGGCGGCCACGGAACGGAACAGCACGTCCACCGCCGGCTTGTGGCGATTGACCGGCGGGCCGTCGTCGATGCGGCAGCGCCAGCGGGCACCGTCGCGGATAATGCGCAGATGCTGGCCGCCTGGTGGCAGATAGGCGTGGCCTGGCAGGATCGCTTCGCCGTCGCTGGCTTCGCGCACCGACATCGCCGAATGACGATTCAGGCGTTCGGCAAAGGCGGTACTGAAGCTGGCCGGCAGATGCTGGGTCATCACCACCGCCGGGGCATCGGCAGGCATGTGTTCGAGCACCACGCGCAACGCTTCGGTGCCACCGGCAGAGGCGCCAATCGCAATCAGGCGATCGGTGGTGCGGAAGCGCAGCGCGCTGCCGGGCACCGGTGCGGAGTGCATGTCCAAGATGACCTTGGGCGCACTTGGGCGATTCAGCGCGCTGACCTTGGCCTTGGCGGCCATCTTGACCTTGCTGACGATCTCTTCGGCATAGTCTTCCAGCCCGCGCGCGAGGTCGATCTTGGGCTTGGAAACGAAGTCCACTGCGCCCAGCGACAAGGCTTGCAAGGTGGTGTCGGCGCCGCGTTCGGTCAGCGATGAAATCATCACTACCGGGGTTGGGCGCAGGCGCATGAGATTTTCCAGAAACACCAGACCGTCCATGCGCGGCATTTCCACATCCAGCGTGATCACGTCCGGATTGAGGCGTTTGATTTTTTCGCGTGCCAGGATCGGGTCGGCGGCCGAGCCGATGACTTCGATGCCGGGGTCGCGCGAAAGAATTTCGGTGAGCATCTGGCGCACGACCGCCGAGTCGTCGACGATCAATACGCGCACAGGGGTTTCCAGCGTCATTCGAACAACTCCACTCCACCGGTGATCGGTGCTTTGGACAGACGGGCACGCACGGCCGATTCGGCGACGGCGACTTCGTGTGCGTGCGGCAAACGCTGCACGACGACGCGGCCGGTCGTCGGGAAGAACCACACCTTACGCGGATGGATGCCACACAGATCTTCGGCAATGATGGGAATGTGTTCGGCCTGCAGATACTGGCGCACGAATTCAGCGTTGCGCGTGCCCACCGGGTTGCTGGTGAAACCCTTGAGCACGTTGGCGCCACCGAAAACTTTTGCTTCGATCCGATTGCGATGCGCGCCGCGCTTGAGCATGTCGTTGATCAGCAACTCCATCGCATAACTGCCATAGCGCGCAGGTGCGCCATCGCCAACCTGGCCTTCCGGCAGCAGGAAGTGGTTCATACCGCCGATCTTCAGCACCGGGTCGCGAAGGCAAGCGGCAACACACGATCCCAAGGTGGTCGTCAATGCGGTGTCGTCGTCGACCACCAGATATTGGGTGGGCAGCAGCTTGGCGGTAATGGTCTTGAAGCGCGAATCGCGGTAGCGCATGACATCGTCGACCTGCACGGCAGTACTCATGCAGACGCTCCCCCGCGCGGGGCGCGCCGATACAGCGTGCGTCCGCACGGCTGGATCAGATCGGCCGCGTGCAGGTAGTTCTCCGAGTGCCCGGTATACAGCAGGCCGTCGTCGCCCATGTGGCTGACCAGACGCGACAAGATGCCGCGCTGTGTGGGCTTGTCGAAATAGATCATCACGTTGCGGCAGAACAGCGCCGCGTACGGGCCGCCGACGTCGTACCGCGGCGAGAGCAGGTTCAATTGCCGGAATTGGATGAGCTGGCGCAGCGCCGGAATGACCCGGCACTTGCCGTCGTTGGGGCCGCTGCCGCGTTGGAAGTACTTGCGCTTGATCGAAGCATCCAGCGAGGCGAGGCGATCGATGGCGTAGACGCCGCGCGAGGCGGTTTCCAGCACCTGGGTATCGACGTCGGTGGCCACGATGCTCACCGGCGGGGTCAGCGAACCGAAAGCTTCGCACGCGGTGATGGCAATCGAATAGGGCTCCTCACCGGTGGATGCCGCGCACGACCAGATATTGAGCGGTGCTTGCGAAGCGCGCTTTTGCAGTTCTTCGCGCAGCTTGTCGAAGTGGTGCGGCTCACGGAAGAACGAGGTCAGGTTGGTGGTCAGCGCGTTGGTGAACGCCTGCCATTCTTCTTCGTCGTGGCCTACTTCCAGTTGGTCGAGGTAATCGCGGAAGGAGCGCAGGCCAAGCACGCGCAAACGACGCGACAGACGGCCATACACCATGTCGCGCTTGGCCGGAGCCAGCGCGATGCCGACACGCTGATAAATCAGGTCGCAGACGCGCTTGAAGTCGCGGTCGTCGAAATCAAATTCGCGTGTGTCTGAAGCGGAAGTCGTAGTCGTCATATCCGTACGCGTCGTTAGCTATCACCCGGTATCGGCCATGTGGTCGCGCAACTGAAGGGCCAATGCATCGACCGACTCGGTTGGGTCCAGTTCTGCCGTGAGACGCGGCAACGCTGGTATAAGTCGGCCCGCATCGGCGCATCGGCGCATCGCCACGCGCCTGGGCATGGCGATGTGCGAGGCGATTACTTGATGGTGACGAACTTCAGGTTGGCCGGGGAACCGACTTCGATTTCGGCACGCGGGCTGTCGCGCTGTATCTTGCAGAGTATGCAGACGTCTTGAATCCGAAAAAGGTGATTCATGCAGCACTTCAATCTGGTTGTGCCTGGCGTGTCGGGAGCTTCCTGACACGCGATGATCGTGGAGCAACCGCTAAGAGCGGCTAACAAAACGACTGCGCTCACCGCCAGGGGCGCGCGGCCGGTGCTCGGAATCGGCATGTACCACGCGTACACTGCGGTTCCTGCGCGCCGTCCGCACCCACCTGACGACTGCTCGCTACGTTCTGTTAGCCGCTCTTAAAAGTGATGCCGCCGCCAGATGCGTGTGGTCGGCGTCGGCGGTCGCGATATGCATGTTGTACATAGCAGCTTCTGCACGCCCTCAACACCTCCGTCGCGACCGCTGGCGATGTTGAAGTCAGCCGTTCGAATCAGGCTGCTTCTTCAACCAGCTGCTGACCAAGCTCGGTGCTGTCCAGCAAGGTTTCGATATCCAACAGGATCAACATGCGATCGTCCTGGGTGCCGATACCGGAGATGAAACGGGTGTCGACCGCAGCGCCGAACTCGGGCGTCGGGCGGATCTGATCGTCGTTGAGCGGAATCACGTCCGAGACGCTATCCACCACGATGCCAACCACACGGTCTTCGACGTTGAGCACGATCATCACAGTAAAGGCGTCGTAGCGCGCTTCTTTCAGCCGCAGCTTCAGGCGCAGATCGATCACCGGCACGATGGTGCCGCGCAGGTTGATCACACCCTTGATGTAGTCGGGAGCGTCGGGCAGGCGAGTGACCGAATCATAGCCGCGGATTTCCTGCACTTTCAGGATGTCTACGCCGTAGTGTTCTTCGCCCAAAGCGAAGCTGAGGAATTCACCACCGGTGCCGGTGGCAGTGCTTTTGTCGTTCATGGAAACTCCGGGCGTTGCGGCTGAGTGTCAGGTTGCGTCAGAAGATTGCGGCAGCAATAGGGTTGCCCTAGCAACATCGGCGCAGCGGGCAGCAACTTTAGGTGCGTGCTCCGCGCCGTGCGGGCAGGTTCAGAACGTGCTGCTCTTGTGGGCATTGCGCTGGCGGTCCACCCGGAGGATGTAGCGCTGGATGGTTTCGTCGGCGCCGCGCGGCAAGTCGCTGAACTGCATACTGGCGCGGACGCTCTCGCTGCCGTTGGGCAGTGTCTGCTTGTACTGGCTGCATACTGTGAGCGGCAGCGTGATCGGCGCGGCGTCGGGCAGCTGCAGGGTGCAGTTGCGGTAGGTATGCTGCGGTTCGAGCAACGGCATGCCGTCGGTGAGCGACACCGCAACGCCGCCGCTGCTGATGTCGATCACGCGTAGCTGCAGATCGAATGCGCCGCCCTGGGCCTGGTGGATGATGCAGATGGGCGATTCGGTGATCGGCGTTTCCAGCCTGTACGATTCGCGCCGCTGCATGTGGTGCATCGCGTCGGGCAGGTCGACGCGGAAAGCGACATGGATGTCGTGCTCCCTCCGCTCGGCTTTTTTCAGCCTGAAACGGATGTCGACCCGTTTCAGCTGCGCGTAGCACAGCAGGTAGTCGGCGCCTTCGATAGCGCGATTGGAGGCGTCGCTGTGGCTGCCGTCAAGAATCACGCAGTTGTCGTCTTCGTCCACTTCCAGCACGGCGGTGGCCACGACCATGTCGCGGCCGGCCACATGCATGGTCACCACGGCGCGTTGGTCGAGCAGCTGGCGCAGCAATCCACGGATCTGCCGCTTGTTGCGCAGCACATAGCGCTCGTCACCTTCGGCCAGGTGGTCGGCGTCGTGGTCCAGCTCCGGGGTATCGCCTTGGGACATGGGTATAAGCACAGTGAAAGCGGGAGTGCGCCAGGACGGATGTCTCGGTGTTGCTTTGATATCGGCGGTCAGGCCGAATCTTTAAGAGCGGCTAACAAAACGACTGCGCGCTCCGCCAAGCGGGCGTGGCCGGTGCTCGGAATCGGCATGTACCACGCGTACATTCCGGTTCCTCCGCGCCGTCCCCACTCACCTGACGACTGCTCGCTACGTTAAGGCGATGCCGTCGATGGACGCGGATGATCTGGGCGATCTTCTTGGAAGAGGTGTCGATGTCGGCCATGGTGGTGACCACACGGCCGACCATATGGTCACGGTGCTCCAGTGGGCGTGCAAAAAAAAGGGCCGCTTTCCCCTCGCAAGGGAAGCGACCCGGAAGACCCGCGCACAACGAATCGAACCACTTTCGAATGATGAGGGTTGCCAACTGCGGTATTGCTTGAAAAGGTGATCTGGGCGCTTGCGCAGGCAGAAGGCGGGGGTGCGGCCGATCCAAAATGGCGCATCGGCCGCGCCCACTGCGATTCCTGCGCGCCGTTCCTACCTGCTCGGCAACTGCCCGTTACGTGCTGCAGCCGCGCTTAAAACTCACGCCAGTCGCCTGGTCCTGCAGCCGATGTCAATGGACCGGTCGTGCTGCGACGTGGCACTGCCAAGGCGGCAGTTGCACGTGCCGCCGGACGCGCCACCGAGCGTGCATTGGTCGGTGCATTGGCAATCGCCGATAACTGCCGCGCCACTGGTGCCTGCGCGGCGACCTTGAACACCGCAACCGTTTCGGTAAGTTGCTGGGCCTGTTCCTCCATCGCGCGTGCGGCGGCGGTGGCTTCTTCCACCAGCGCGGCGTTTTGCTGCGTCGTTTCGTCCATCTGGGTGACGGTCTGGTTGACCTGTTCGATGCTGGCCGATTGCTCCTGCGAGGCGGCGGAGATTTCGCCCATGATGTCGGTGACGCGTTGCACCGACGACACGATCTCGGCCATGGTCTTGCCGGCTTGGTCCACCAGCTGCGAGCCGTCGGCCACGCGTTGCACCGAGTCGCCGATCAGGTCCTTTATCTCCTTCGCTGCGGCGGAGGAGCGCTGCGCCAGCGTGCGGACTTCGGACGCCACCACCGCAAATCCGCGGCCTTGTTCGCCGGCACGTGCAGCTTCCACCGCTGCGTTCAAGGCCAGGATATTGGTCTGGAAGGCGATGCCATCGATGACGCTGATGATATCGGCGATTTTCTTGGACGAGGTTTCGATCCCGGCCATGGTCTCGACCACCTTGCCAACGACTGCGCCGCCCTGCGAGGCCACGCTGGCTGCGCCGATCGCCAGTTGATTGGCCTGACGCGCGCCCTCGGCGTTCTGCTTGACTGTGGAGGTAAGCTCTTCCATCGATGCAGCGGTTTCTTCGAGATTGGCGGCTTGTTGTTCGGTGCGCTGCGATAGGTCCTGATTGCCCGCTGCAATCTCGGTGGCCGCAGCATTGATCGAGACCGCCGAGTGCTGGATATGCCCGACGATGCCGGCCAATTGCGTAACGGTGGCATTGGCATCGTCGCGCATCTGTGCAAAAACGCCCTTGAACTCGCCCTCCATGCGTGCGGTCAGGTCGCCTGCGGCAATCGCCTGCAACATGCCCGACAGCGACTGCAGGCTGCCGTCGGCGGTGGCCATCAATTGGTTCAGGCTGTCCACCATCACCCGGAAGTCGTACTGGAACTGAGCCGCGTCGCCGCGAGCGCTGAAGTCGCCATTGGCGGCGGCTTGCGCCAGGTGCTTGATCTGCTGATTCATCGACGCCAGATTGGCCTTGACCTGCGCCATTGTGTCGGTGAGCTTTGCTTTTTCGCCGGGCAGGGTGTCCATGTCCTCGCTGAGGTCGCCGATTGCATAGCGGCCCATGATCTGCGCCAGGCGCAGCGTGACCTGGATGTGGCTGTCGACCAAGGAATTGGTGTCGTCGGCCATGCGGCCATAATCGCCGGGGAATGCGCTGGCATCCATGCGGAAACTGACTTGGCCTTCATCGTGGCGCCTGGCCATGTCCAACTGTGCGGTAATCAGGTTGCGCACCTGCAACTGCATCTTGTCCATAGCCTGCAACAAGCGGCCGGTTTCGTCGTTGGCGTCGGTATGCACTGCGTTATCGAGCCGGCCCTCGGCGATTGCTTCAGCCGCGCGGGTGGCACGGCTCAGCGGTTGGGTCAGACTGCGGGTGATCAGCAAGCCCAGTGTGCCGCTCAGCACCACCACCAGCAGCGACCCACCGATCAGCAGCTTGCGCGAGTCGTCCATCGACTCCAGTGCCACGGTGGCTACTTCGAGGGCCAGCTTGTCTTGCAGCGCAATGTTCTCGCCGATCTTGTTCTGCCATTGCTCCAGCGCCGGTGCGGCCTTGGTCAGCAGCAACGGGAGCGCCTGGTCGCGATGGCCCGCCTTCACCAGTTCGATGACTTTATTGTTCAACTCTCTCACCGCGGCAGTGCGCCGATCGATGTCGTCGCGGATGGCTTGGCCCTGCGCCGACGTCGGCATCGCATACAAGGCTTCGCGTGCTTTGCCGTAGTCGGCACGCCCAGACTTGATCGCCTCGATAAATTTCAGGTTTTCTTCGTTACTTGTGGGCAGCACGATGTTGCGCACTTGCGCGGCGATGGTGTAATTGGCATTCATCATGTCGTTGGAGAGTCGGATCTTCACCATATTCTGGTGCACCAGATCGTCGACGAGTGCGCGTGCCGAGATCAGCCCGCGGTAACCGATGAAGGTGATAAAACCTGACAACAGAATCAGCACGGTGAATGCCGCAGCCAACCGTGGCCCGACCTTGAAACGTAGCAAAAGAGAGTTCATTGGATCGCTAGACTCGATGAGGATGGGCAGGGAAGGCCGACTGATAGCCACGCTTTTTGCGCTCGCGTCTGCTTGTCGTACGTCAATCGGTAACGGCACAGCATGTAGCCAATTGAGTTGGCACCGATCTATTGGTAAAGCGCGGTTTCACACAGGTGACGAACAGGTGCCGATGGCATCGGCAGTCGGTCCGTGACTGTGCGGCTTTGTTCGATCGAGACGCTGGAATACGCCTTTTTTCCGAAATCTTCGAATTTGCAGCAGTCGCGAGCTTGCCCAGGGTTTCACGTGCTGTGCGCTGATCGAGCGGGTGCGCATGCAGGCATAGCGCAATGCGTACGCTGCACGCGGCAGCGCATATCGGCTGCCAGGCGCAACGACGAATGCGTGCTCAAAAATGCCCTGCACCTGATCCATCTGCAGTAGGTCTTGCCTGCCAGAGGAACTCAAGGCTGGTCCGATGACGCCGGGCCAGCCTTGCTTTCATACGGCGCGTTGTAGAAGGGCGCTGGCGCACGCGCGGCACGTTCAGCCGCCCTCAGAATTGCTTGAACTCCCTCAGGTCGGCGGTCGATGCCGATTTGCCGACGGCACTGCGCCGTTGCGGCGCGACCGTCGTGGTGCGTGCTGCCGTACGCGGCACCAAGCGCGCGTTGGCCGGTGCACCGGCCATGGCCGGCAACTGACGTGCCACCGGTGCATTTGCGGAGACCTTGAACACCGCCACCGCTTCGGTGAGCTGCTGCGCCTGCTCTTCCATCGCACGTGCGGCAGCGGTGGCTTCTTCCACCAACGCGGCATTTTGCTGGGTGGTTTCGTCCATCTGGGTCACGGTCTGATTGACCTGTTCGATGCCTGAATATTGTTCCTGCGACGCCGACGAAATCTCGCCCATGATATTGGTGACTCGCTGCACGCTGGCGACGATCTCGGCCATGGTGGTGCCAGCCTGATCGACCAGCGTTGTGCCTTGGGTGACCTTGTCGACCGAGTCGTCGATCAGGCGCTTGATCTCTTTGGCGGCGCTGGCCGAACGTTGTGCCAATGTGCGCACCTCGGAGGCGACGACCGCAAAACCTCGGCCTTGTTCGCCGGCACGCGCCGCTTCCACCGCAGCGTTCAAGGCAAGGATATTGGTCTGGAACGCAATACCGTCGATGACGCTGCTGATCTCGGAAATCTTCTTCGACGAGCTCTGGATGTCCGACATGGTGGTAACCACTTTGGCCACCACATCGCCGCCCTGCGAGGCCACCGCAGCCGCGCCGATGGCGAGCTGGTTGGCCTGGCTGGCGTGTTCGGCATTCTGCTTGACGGTGGAGGTGAGCTCTTCCATCGAGGCTGCGGTTTCTTCCAGATTTGCAGCCTGTTGCTCGGTGCGCTGCGATAAATCCTGATTGCCGGAGGCGATTTCGCCCGATGCCAACCCGATCGCATCGGCGGCGGTCTGGATGCGGCCCACGATGTCGGCCAGCTGTTCGGCGGTGGCGTTGGCGTCGTCGCGCATCTGCGCAAACACGCCTTGGTACTGGCCGCTCATGCGTGCGGTGAGATCGCCGGCAGCGACCGACTGCAACAGCCCCGACAGCGACTGCAGGTTGCCATCGGCGGTGGACATCAGGTGGTTGAGGCTTTCCACCATCACGCGGAAGTCGTACTGGAAACGCTCGGCATCGCCGCGTGCGCTGAAGTCGCCATTGGCGGCCGATTGCGCCAGCTGCTTGATCTCCGAGTTCATCGTGGACAGATTCGCTTTGACCTGGTCCATCGCCGCGGTGATGGCGGCTTTTTCGCCTGGCAGACGCGGCATGTCCTCGCTCAGGTCGCCGATGGCATAACGCTCCACCAAGCGGATGGTCTGCATCTTGACTTTGATGTGTGCGGCAACCAGCTCGTTGGTGTCCGTAGCCATGCGGCCGAAGTCGCCGGGGAAGGCACCGGCATCCATGCGGAAGCTGATCTGGCCTTCGTCGTGGCGCTTGGCCATGTCCAGCTGCGCGGTGATGAGATTGCGCATTTGGTCCTGCATACGGTCCATAGCTTGCAATAAACGGCCGGTTTCATCGTTGGACTGCGTGCGTACATCGTTGTCGAGATTGCCTTTGGCAATTGCCTCGGCAGCGCGCGTGGCCTGCGTCAAGGGGCGCACCAGGCTGCGGGTGATCAACAAGCCCAGCAGGCCACTGATCAGCACTACGGCCACACCGCCTGCGATTAACAGGCTACGGCCGCGTACCATAGCCGCGTTGGACTCTGCATAGGCCTCCTGGCTGCGCTTGCGCTGCAGTTCGGAGTAGCTGGCGAGCGCGTCCTGCCACTTCTGGGTTGCCGGTCCCGCCTGTGTCAGCAGCAGTGCCTGAGCCTGGTCGAGCTCGCCGGCGATGTCGAGTGCGATCACTTTTTCATTGGTCGCACGCGCAACCGCATTGGCGGCATCGATGTCGTTGCGGATGGCGGTGGCGGTCGGCGATGACGAGAACTGATACAGCGCGTTGCGCGTCTCTTCGTAGCGGGCGCGTTGCTGTTTGATCAGTGCGATAAAGCCCTGATCGTCTTCTCTGGTATCGGCCAGGACCAGGTTACGCAGCTGCACGGCGATGCTGGCGCTGGCGTTGGTCATGTCCTGCGACAGCTGGATGATCTTGATCTGGCGATTGACCACCGCGTCCATGCGCTCGCGTGCCTGCGCCAGCGTGTGAAGGCCGGTGGCGACCAGTCCGCACGACAGCAGAATCAGCGTGCCGAAGGCAAAGGTCAGGCGCTTGCCGACGTTATACCGTTGTAGAAGAGCGATCATGTTGGGTCTCGTGCGAAGGGCAGGAAGGGCAATGCGCAGTGGTTCGCGCGCGGTGGCGGTGTGTTGGCGAACCGGAGGCAGGCATGCAGCAAGCCGATCCATCGCCGCGCGTGAGGTCTGCTCACCGTGCAAGCGATTACAAGGCGGGTATGTGTACTTGGAACCTATAACGGCCGCTGTCGCTACGACTGAAGCCGCCGTGCCGACTTCGGACGGATGACCGTTACCGAGGTGACGGCGGTGTGTACAGGTAGCACGAAGACCCGTGTAAAGCGCTACCAGACCGCCTGGCAGGAGGCGCAGGTCACGGCTTGCCCACGCGCCCGGAGCCGGACTCAGACGGGTGACAGGGTGTGCAGCCAGAAGCCGGGCACCGGCTGCAACGCATGGTTTCAACCAAAGCCAGCCGATGTTCGGGATGCATGGATGTGTCGGTGTTCTGGAGCGTGTTATGGACTTCGGGAGCAGGTGCGTCGGTCGTCAGCGGTGCAGAGCGGGTGCTGCGTGGCGCCGGCCGGGCACGCCACGACCTTGCCGCGCTGCAGGCACGTATGCGGGGGCATCAGGCAGCACGCCCCAGTCGGGCCGGCGTCGAGCTGGCTTGCAACCGGATCACCGACACCGCAGCGCGCAGCTGATGCGCCTGTTCTTCCATCCTGCGTGCGGCGGTGGTTTCTTCCACCAGCGCGGCGTTCTGTAGGGTGGACTGATCCATCTGCGTGATGGTCTGGCCGACTTGCTCGATGCCTTGCCACTGTTGCGGCAACCGCGCGGGCGAGGTGGTCATAGGTGCTTCTCGAAGGCGTACGCGGCTGCCGGCCATGTACGCTTTAGTCTTGAGCCGGCCGGCACCGCTGTTAGCTGGCGCGGCTCAGTCAGAACTCCTGCCAGCTGCTATCGTTGCTCGGTGCGGTCACCACAGCGCGCGGCTTGGAAGCCGATGCACGTCCGGCGGCGGCGACTTTTGCCTTGAGCGCAGAGCTCACCACCGGCCGTGGCGCTGCCACCCGCAGTGCCGGCTGCGTATCCGCCGCGTCGGTCTTGAACACCGCTACCGCATCGGTGAGCTGGATGGCCTGCTCTTCCATCGCACGCGCTGCGGCGGTGGCTTCTTCCACCAGTGCGGCGTTCTGCTGGGTGGTTTCGTCCATCTGGGTGACGGTCTGGTTGACCTGCTCGATGCCGGAAGACTGCTCCTGCGAGGCGGCGGAGATCTCGCCCATGATATCGGTCACCCGCTGCACGCTGGAGACGATCTCGCCCATGGTCTTGCCGGCGCTGTGCACCAGCAACGAGCCGTCCGAGACGCGCTGCACTGAGTCGTCGATCAAGCTCTTGATCTCTTTTGCCGCAGCCGATGAACGCTGGGCGAGGGTGCGCACCTCACTGGCGACCACCGCAAATCCACGGCCTTGCTCGCCGGCACGTGCCGCTTCCACCGCAGCGTTCAAGGCAAGGATATTGGTCTGGAACGAGATGCCGTCGATGACGCTGATGATATCGGCGATCTTCTTGGAGGAGGCTTCGATCCCGCTCATGGTCTCGACCACCTTGTTGACGATCTCGCCACCTTGCGCGGCCACACCGGCCGCGCCAATGGCGAGCTGATTGGCCTGGCGTGCGCTTTCGGCATTCTGCTTGACGGTAGAGGTGAGCTCTTCCATCGAGGCAGCGGTTTCTTCGAGGTTGGCCGCCTGTTGCTCGGTGCGCTGCGACAGATCCTGATTGCCGGCAGCGATCTCGCTGGCAGCGCCCTTGATCGAAATCGCCGACTCCTTTATGCCGCTAACGATCTCGGCCAACTGCGTGGCAGTGGCGTTGGCATCGTCGCGCATCTGCGCGAATACGCCGCGAAACTCGCCGCTCATGCGTACGGTGAGATCGCCGGCAGCGATCGACTGCAACAGCCCCGACAGCGACTGCAGGTTGCCATCGGCGGTGGACATCAGGTGGTTGAGGCTTTCTACCATCACGCGGAAGTCGTACTGGAAACGCTCGGCATCGCCGCGTGCGCTGAAGTCGCCATTGGCGGCCGATTGCGCCAGCTGCTTGATCTCCGAGTTCATCGTGGACAGATTCGCTTTGACCTGGTCCATCGCCGCGGTGATGGCGGCTTTTTCGCCTGGCAGACGCGGCATGTCCTCGCTCAGGTCGCCGATGGCATAACGCTCCACCAAGCGGATGGTCTGCATCTTGACTTTGATGTGTGCGGCAACCAGCTCGTTGGTGTCCGTAGCCATGCGGCCGAAGTCGCCGGGGAAGGCGCTGGCGTCCATGCGGAAGCTGATCTGGCCTGCGTCGTGACGCTTGGCCATATCCAGCTGCGCGGCAATCAGGTTACGCAGCTGCATCTGCATCTTGCTCATCGCCTTGAGCAGGCGGCCCGCCTCGTCGTTGGCGTGGGTTTCGACGTCGTTGTCGAGATTGCCGCCAGCGATGGATTCGGCAGCGCGGGTGGCACGGCTCAGCGGCTGGGTAAGGCTGCGGGTGATCAGCAGGCCCAGGGTGCCACTGAGCAAAACCACCAGCAACGAGCCGCCGATCAGCAGCTTGCGCGAGTCGTCCATCGATTCCAGCGCGGCGTCCGATGCAGCGCTTGCCGTCTTATCTTGCAACGCGATGTTCTCGGCAATCTTGTCTTGCCAGCCTTGCATCGCCGGTGCGGCTTTGGTCAGCAAATAGGGCAACGCTTGATCGCTGTGCCCGGTCATCACCAGATCGATCACTTTGTCGTTCAACGCCTTGACCTTGACGCGGCGTGCATCCAAGTCTGCGCGCAACTGTTTCTCCTGCTCGGACGGCGGCATGGCGTACAAATCATCGCGTGCCTTGACGTAATCGGCGCGTGCAGACTGGATCTGCGCGATGAACTTGCGATTGTCTTCATCGGAAGTTGGCAGCACCACATTGCGCAACTGCTGGCCGATGATGAAGTTGGCATTCATCATGTCGTTGGACAGACGGATTTTTGCCATATTCTCATGTACCAGCTGTTCCAGAAGCGAACGCGCCGAACTCAGGCCGCGGTAGCCGATAAAGGCGATGACGCCGGCCAACACGATCAGCACAGCAAAGGCAGCTGCCAGTCGTGGGCCGATGTTGTAACGCTGGAGAAGTGCAGTCATGACAGAGTCCTTAAAGGCGTTGTAATAAAAATGGTGCGACCTGTGCGCCGCTCCGCACTGCGTGACATGTCGCTGATAAGGAGTAACGGCGGCGTATCGCGATCACTTGACTCATCGATACAAAAAATCTGTAAATCAAATCATTTTTGTGAACTGGATACGCACTCGGTGCGGACGTATTCTTACTTTTGGATCGGCTAACAAAACTACTGCACAGTCGTCAGGCGGGCGCGGCCGGTGCTCGGAATCGGCATGTACCACGCGTACATTCCGGTTCCTCCGCGCCGTCCGCACCCACCTGACGACTGCTCGCTACGGTTTGTTGGCCACTCTTAGAACTCTGCCCAATCCGATTCATTGGACGTTGCTGCTGTAACGGCAGTGCGTGCTGCGGGTCGAGCCGGCAGCTTGGCAACGTTAGTACTGGCCGGAGCCGTCGGTTTGGCAGCGATACGACGCACCAACGGCTTGGCACGCGTCGCTGTTTCCAGCTCGGCGGACAGGCGGAACAACGCCACCGCTTCGGTGAGCTGCTGCGCCTGCTCTTCCATCGAACGGGCAGCGGCAGTGGCTTCTTCGACCAACGCGGCGTTTTGCTGGGTGGCCTCGTCCATCTGCGTGACGGTCTGGTTGACCTGCTCGATGCCGGACGACTGCTCCTGCGAGGCGGCGGAAATCTCGCTCATGATGTCGGTGACGCGCTGCACCGAGGAGACGATCTCGCTCATGGTGCTGCCGGCCTGATTCACCAGCGCCGAGCCTTCGGCGACCTTGCTCACCGAGTCGTCGATCAGGCTCTTGATCTCTTTCGCTGCGCCGGCCGAACGCTGTGCCAGCGTACGCACTTCCGAGGCGACCACGGCAAAGCCGCGCCCCTGCTCACCGGCACGTGCGGCTTCCACCGCGGCGTTCAAGGCCAGGATATTGGTCTGGAATGCAATTCCGTCGATGACACTGATGATTTCGGCAATCTTCTTGGACGAGGTCTCGATGCCGGACATGGTGGTGACCACCTTGCCTACCACGTTGCCGCCGTGCGATGCCACACCTGCCGCGCCGATGGCCAGCTGGTTGGCCTGGCGTGCGCTTTCGGCATTTTGCTTGACGGTGGAGGTGAGCTCTTCCATCGAGGCGGCGGTTTCTTCCAGATTGGCGGCCTGCTGTTCGGTACGCTGCGACAGATCATTGTTGCCGGCCGCAATTTCGCTCGCGGCAGTGTGGATCGCCAAGGTGGAGTGCTTGATGCGGCCGACAATATCGGTCAGCCGCTGCGTCGTCGCATTGGCATCGTCACTTAGACGCGCGAATACGCCGTGGAATTCGCCATCCATGCGGGCGGTCAGGTCGCCGTCGGCGACTGCGCCGAGCAATTGCGACAACTTGCCCAGGTTGCGATCGCTGACTTCCATCATCGAGTTCAGATCCGACACCATTATTGCGAAGTCGTACTTGAAGCGCGTCGCGTCGCCGCGCGCACTGAAGTCGCCCGCCGCTGCGGCTTGTGCCAGCTGCTTGATCTCGGTGTTGATCGACGACAGGCCGGCCTTGGCCGCATCCATCGCCTCGTGCAGGATCGCGCGGCTGGCCGGCAGACGACGTGCGTCCTGGCTCAGGTCGCCCTGGGCATACTGGTTGAGGATGCGCACCGAATCGGTAATGGCATCCAGATGCTCGAAAATCATCGTATTGATGCCGCCGGCAAGCGTGCCATACACGCCGGGGAAATCTTCCGGCATGCGATGGGTGATGTCTTCGGCGGCGTGCAGGTGAGACATGCGCACAGTCTCGTCGGAGAAGCGGCGCAGCATCTGGGTCATGCCGCCGGTAGCCTCCAGCATCTGGCCGATCTCATCCTTGCTGGTCTTCCCGATCTGCAGGCTCAGATCGCCACGTGAGACCGCCTGGATGGCGCCCAATGCCTTGGACAGCGGCGTCGTAATGCTGCGTGCGATCATCCAGCCAAAGGTCATCGACAAGGCAGCCATCAACAGCGTGCCGAGCAGTAGCACGGCGCTGGTCACTTTGAACGAGGAGCTGCTTGCGTCCACCAGGTCGCCCAGCGCTTTGGACTGCTGTGCGTACAACTTATCGACCGAGGCGAACAGTTCCTTGCGGATCTCGCCGGACTGCTTGCGCGAAAATTCCATCGCCGCGGTGCGGTCGGGTTTTGCATAGAGCTTGCGCAGCTGCTGGTTGGCGGCGAAGTAACGCGCACTGGCATCGGTCAGTTTGGCGTATTCGGCTTTCAACGGTGATGCGGCGCCGATCTTGGTATCCAGGGTTTTCTGCGTTTGGACATACTTGGTCTGGATCTCGTCCATGCGTTTGAAGAAGTACGCAAAGCGTTCCGGGTCGTCTAGATTGACGAACTGGCCCACTTCGTAGACGCGGAATTCGCCAGCGAAACCACGCAGCTCGGACAGACGACTCAGCACCGGCACCACGTCCTGGTTGATCAGGGTGGTTTCCTGCTGCATCTGCTTCATGCGCGAAAAACCCAATCCGCCCAGCAAGGCGGTTAGCACTGCACTCAGGCAGAAAGCACACATCAGTTTTCGGCGGATCGGCCAGTCGTTGAACTTGTTCATCACTTACTCCGAATGTTGTGTCTTGACGCTGTCATGCAAGCTAACGGCTGAAGGCCGTGATTCTTTATCCTTGGACGATGAACGCTGCGGCGAGTGGTCCTGGCATGGAGCGATCAACCAGCTCGACAGACAGTCGTGCCTGCCAGGGCGACCAAGGCCGCTGAACGATATCCACCAGGGTACGCAGCGTGGGCCGCATGCATTGCGCGCCTAGTTCAACCGTCTTGCCACTGTCTGTCGTTGCCAGCGGCGAGCGCAGGCGCGCTGGCCAAGGGACGGCGCGTAGCCGGTACGGGCATGCTGATCTTGGCGACACGGCGGACCGTAGCGACAGCCGGTTTCCTGCCGGCAGGCGTCATGTCGCTGGAATGCGGCGCATCGGCAAGCCTGAAGCGCGACACCGCCTGCGCCAACCGACTGGCTTGGTCTTCCATCGTGCGGGCAGCGGCGGTGGCTTCTTCCACCAGTGCGGCATTCTGCTGGGTGGCTTCATCCATCTGGGTGATGGTGAGATTGACCTGTTCGATACCTGACGACTGCTCCTGCGAAGCGGCGGCGATCTCGCCCATGATGTCGGTAACGCGCTGCACGCTGGCCACGATCTCGGCCATGGTGGTGCCGGCCTGATGCACCAGCTGCGAGCCTTCGGCAACCTTGCTGACCGAGTCGTCGATCAGGTGCTTGATTTCTTTCGCCGCAGCGGCCGAGCGTTGCGCCAATGCGCGGACCTCGGTGGCGACCACGGCAAAGCCAAGGCCTTGCTCGCCGGCACGCGCGGCTTCCACCGCTGCGTTCAAAGCCAAAATATTGGTCTGAAACGCAATGCCGTCGATGACGCTGATGATCTCGGCGATCTTTTTCGAAGACACTTCGATGCCGGACATGGTGATGACTACGTGCGCCACAACCGCACCACCTTGCGAAGCGACACCGGCTGCGCCGATGGCCAGTTGATTGGCCTGGCGTGCGCCCTGCGCATTCTGTTTGACCGTGGAAGTCAGTTCTTCCATCGAGGCGGCGGTTTCTTCCAGATTGGCGGCTTGTTGCTCGGTGCGCTGCGACAGATCGTTGTTGCCGGCGGCGATCTCGCTGGACGCGGTGTGGATACTGCCGGCCGCCTGCTGGATGTGCCCGATCACCAGCGCCAGCTGCTCGGCGGTGGTGTTGGCATCGTCGCGCATGTTGGCGAACACACCATGGAAGTCGCCGTGCATGCGCGCGCTCAGATCGCCTTCGGCCAGCGCACTGAGCAGGCGCGAGACCTCTGCGATGCTGCCTGCGTTCGCATCGAGCAATGCATTGAGCTGTTGCGCAAGTTGCAGGAAAAAGCCCTGCTTGCCGTTGCTGTCGATGCGCTTGGAAAGGTCGCCGGCAGCTGCGCTGCGGACCACATCGGCCACGTCGACTTCGACCCGCGCTTCGGCGGTGCGGTCGCGCCATTCGCAGACAAAACCCAGATGTGCACCGGCGCCATCGCGAATGGCCGAGACGTCTTGGGTAATGCAAGCGGCGCGATACTGCACCTCACGCTGGGCAGAGCCTTGGCGGTCGAGGCGTTGATAGATTTCCGCGTCCTGCGCGTTGCCCACTTCCAGTAGCGACACCGATTGGCCGATCAGCCGCTTCGAGCTGTCGAATGCCGGTGCGCAGGCGTGGATGTCGTCGGCGTAGGTCTGCAACAGCGTCTGAAATGCGTTGTTGGTGTAGATGATGGTCAGGTCCGGGTCGGCGATGTACATCCCAGTGGAGGCGTTGTCGAGCGCGGTGCGGATGCGCAGGTTTTCGGCGGCGATGCCGCGCTCGCGCTCCAGGCGTTCGCGCAGGTCGCGCTGCATGTGCGCCAACGCCGCCATCAGGCTGCGTGCGTGATTTGCCGCAACCGGAATCGGTTGGTCCAGGCGGCCTTCGGCAATGTGTTGTGCGGCGGCCATGGCCAGCTTCGGCTCGCCGCCAAGCAGGCCGAACACCGAGCGCAGGATCCAGCCGGCGGCTAGCGCAAGGCATACCAAGGCCAGTACCATGGTGCTGCCCTGCTGCCACATCACGCGTTTGCTGTATTGCTCGGCTTGGCTGCGCGCGGCTGCGCTCAAGGCCAGGATGTGCTCGCTGATCGCGCCCATGCGGGTTTCTAGCTGGTCGAATTTGTCGGTGAAATCGGCGTAGCCCGCGCCGCTGTCGGCGTGCGATTCGGCCAGCGTGATCACCTGCTCGGCGGATGCGATATAGGCCTGCAGTGTGGGAGTTACCGCGTCCAGCTCGCTGCGCAATGCCGGGTCCAGTGGCAATTTGCGGTTGGCCTGCAGGGATTTGCGGAACTCGCTGGCATGTTCGCCCAGTGCGGTGCGCGCTGTGGCAATGCCGGCATCGTCGTGCCTGGAGGCGGCGAGCAGCGCGGCAGTGACATCGCCGCGCAGGGCATCGTGCATCATGTCGGCCTGCATGTGGTTGCGCAGTGCATCGGAGGAGGTGACCTGTGCGGCAATCGCGTCGAGCAAACCGCGTTGGCCGTTGTAGCCGACGCCGCCCAGGGTGAGCAAGGCCAGCGCCGCCACCACCACTAGAATTGCCAGCATGTGCATGATCTTCATGGTGCGGCCTGTATCAGAAGCGGAAGGACAGACCGACGCCGAGCGCGTGATCCAGTGAGCGGTCGTTGAGTCCGCGGCTGTACGCCGCATCCAGTTGCACATCGTTGCTCAGCAGCCAGGCCGAGCCGACATCGAGCAGCGCGACCGTGCCGCCGTCGTCGCGTTTGGCGATCTGCGGCAGCGCCACTTCCACGAAGGAGCGCACCCGGTCGTTCCACGCCTTGCCGAGTACCGCACCGAAAATGCCGGCGGTGTAGCGATGGCCTTGCCCATCGTCGTCCCGGATTACGCCGGGCATCATGCCGGCCGAGACACTGTCGCTGAGATCCCACTCGGCCACCAGCCGGAACGATGGCCTTGCGCCATGACCGCGCACGGCATGCGCGCCGCTAGGCAGATCCAAGTGCAGCAGCCAAGCCAGCGAGGTCTTGCCGTCGTCGGAGCTGGCTAGGTGGTGTTTGAGGCCGAGCGACACATCGGCCATGCCGCCGACTTTGGCTTGGCCGGGTGCATCGATGCGCTGCCAGCCATCGGTTTCCAGACGCAACTCCCATGTCTGGCCAAGGCCGTAGCGAAACAGCGTGGGCGTGGAATAAGTAGCCACAGACCCATCGCGTTCCCACGCGACGCTAGTTTCCACCTGCAACCGATGGTTGCCTACAGTGAGGCTGGACTCGACAAAATCAGGACGATCGGTCGCGATCGTATCTTGGGCGCAGGCATGGCCGGCGACTCCGAACAGAACAAGACAACTGGCGAGAACACGTGATTTCATAGCGACCCCTGGAACGACCGAACATCCGAACGCACGCGGTTGTCTGGCGACGGTGCCCATGCGGTGTTGAATCGGCGACCGCCGCGGGGAGCGCAGTCGGCCGATCTCATCCTGGCTAACGGCAACGGCGCATGAATCTTGATGCGCGCCCGATGGACGGCGCGTGGGGGCACGAGGTTGGAAGTCATGCACCGTGTGCACAGTCAAACTGTAGTGCACGACGCACGACTGCCTGGGTGGCAGGCCGCGCGATCGGGGTACTGGGAACTGATCGAACGGCTGTGGCTAGCCGATGCAACTGTAGCGCCGCAGCGCCAGCGTTCGCTCAGCGACGTTGCGGGCCGCTAACGTTGGCGACCGACTGCTGCAGGTTCTGCAGTTCGGTCCACAGCACGTGCCGCGTGTCGCCGGAGTGGCCTAGCGACAAGTCTTGTGCGTACTGCAGATCGCCGGCGTGCAGGGCACGATTGGCTTCGCGGTGCTGTGCCAAGTACTGGCCCAACTGCTGCTGCACCCGAGCAAACTGCTGGGCCGGTTGACCCTGCGGCGCGGTGGCCTGGAAGTAACCCGCATGGCGGGCGATGCGTTGACGCAGATTGCCCAGACGCTCGTCGTAGGCAGCGACGCGTGCGGGGTCATGTGACACCGCCAGCTGCGCACGCTGTTCGTCGCGCAACTGCACCAGATCGATGGCAAGCGACTGCAACGCGGTGACCGGCACGCTGTCCAGAAGAACGGAGAAGGGCGCGGTCGGTGCGGCGAAGGAGGGCGGCAACGACACGCCGGCGGCCAGCAGCGCGACGACGAACACAGCGCCCAGCGTATGGCGGGCAAAGCGTGTGGAGTTGGCGGTAGGCATGCGGGCTTCCTTGGACATGGCGCGGGCAAGGTTGCCCTCGTTGCTGTGTGTATCGGCCGCAGAAGCTTGCGCTTGATCACCTTTCGACCAACGGCGCTATTGGGTGGAAATCGCGGGGCAGGGTGGGTTGTATCTGCGGGTGACTGCCAGACAGCAAAACGCTCCGACAGGATCGGGGCGTTTTGAAGAGCGATGGCAACGTGCGCGCAGGTGGCCTGGTTGAGGGAGCTGTCGAGTCGCTCAGCTGCCGTATCCTCGCCCCAACCCCCGCTCCGCGCCCCGCACTTCTGTGATTCTTGTACGCAGGCACAGCGAGCAGCTCTTGCAAATCAGCTGACATCTGGTCTCGGTCAAGCCTACATAGGCGACCGCACGACTGGCGTTCCCTACCTCTACACGGTCAACACGGTAAACGGACCTGTCTCGGTGGCCCCACCTGAGATTCAGGAGCACCCTGTTGCTCAAGCAGATGTCGATCAATTCGCCATCTACTCGTCCGTTTATCGGAGCTACGGAAACATCGGCACGCTCAACGTGAAAATCGATCTGGCCAATGGAACTGTCGCACCCAGTTCAGTCAGGAAAATGGCCACGCCTGCGGCGGACGAATCAGCAGCTTTCGCAAATGCATTTGACGTGCGCCGGGAAGGTGCATGCAACGCGTCAACAGGTCATACAGTGGCTGGAGGCACACGATTGGCAAGTGCCTAACACCGGTGAGAATTTCATCTTTTTCATCCAACAGGTTCTGTCCAACGCCTACAAGTGGAGGAGCTCGGAGGATTACAGCATCCGCAGCGACACCACGTTCAACGATAAAAGCAGGGCGATTTTCGCCTATGATTCCGCCAAGCGCGCCATTGTTTACGTTGAAGCCTACGATCTCATTGGGACTTCTAGCAACGAGCCTATCAACGTCGATTATAGCTCTTACGAAAGCCCGGACGCAGCGTCTCGACCTGACTACCAGCGCGGGATAGACTGGCTTACGTCAAGCGGCGCAGCGACCATTTCTGGAGGCACAGTGAGCGTAGGCAGCGGAACCGTCCTCGTCGGCGATGTGGTCCAAGTCAAGTAATGAGCACAGTCCGTATCAGGGAGCGCAGGCTAAGCCTGCGCTCCCGTGAAGTAGCTCTGCTCGGTGGTACGCCGGCGTGCTCAGGGCTGTTTTTGGTGACTCAAAACCAAGTAGGGCTGCTTGGCTACGCAGTAGCCCCCATTCTGCTGTTAGGATTTTTTGTGCTGCAGGCCGACTTGGCTTGGCGTGGACACAGGACAGCAAGGGCAGCCTTCACGATTGCTGCGGCTGCCTGGCTGACATTTTCAATCCTTGCCACCTACGCCTTTTCCGGTCTCGGGCGAACCCCGATTTTCGTAGACACTTGGCTTAAAGCTCTTCTGGGAGCTGGCTTGTTTGCCGCGCTCTTCTCCTTGTCCGTGCTGCTCGCCAGAAAGCGATCGGTAAACCTTTACTGGTATCTGGCTGGAAGCCTGGCGGTAGCAATAGCAGCGGCAGCCATCCACCCAGGGAACTCGGGGAAAATCGAAGTCCGATGCGAGAGAGGCAGCTGTGCTACTGGCGCTATTGCCTTTTGGCCTGGCGCATTCCAGGCCTCGGATGGCAAGCGGCCTGTTTCCGTTGTCCTTCCTAAGTCCGACGGCGATTGGCGGTAGGCACTTCTGGTCAAGCCGAAACGCTTACCTTCCTGACATTGTGCGAGAGCCGTCGCCACTTGCTGAGTGTTCTGCGACTTCGCAGTTGGTCTTCTCCGGGAGAACTCGGCCTGGACTGGCGCAGGGCGATGGCCATCTGCAACGCGCTGCACACACCAACTCGGCGGGCATGCCCGGCGCCATCGCCTAGCCCACGACCTTGCGCGTGATACAGGTCCAGCGATGATCGTCCCCTATCGAGGTTTCGACAAAATTATAGCAGGGCAGCTTTGTAGTCGCCTCCTTCAATTTTACGCCGCCTGCGGCACCTTCAACGAACGCACCAGCCCACCGATGTCCACGATCAGCGACACCCGACCATCGCCGAGAATGGTGGCGCCGGAAACGCCCGGGATACGGCGATAGTTATTTTCGATGTTCTTGACCACGACCTGTTGCTGGCCGAGCAATTCGTCCACTTCCAGCGCGATCTTTTGGCCGTCGCCTTCGACCACCACCACCAGCGGTTCCTGCGAGGACTGCTGCCCGCCGAAGCCGTAGTAGTTGGTGAGCGAGAGAATCGGCAGATACTCGCCACGCACCCGCAACACACGGCCGTCGCCAGTCATCGAGCGGATGTCTTCCGGCGCAGGCTGCAGCGCTTCGAGCACGTAGGCCAGCGGCAGAATCAAGGTTTCGCCAGCCACCGACACGGTCATGCCGTCGAGAATCGCCAGCGTCAGTGGCAGACGGATCAGCACGCGGGTTCCGCTACCGGCGTTGCTTTCCAGCTGCACTTCGCCGCCCAGCCCCTGGATATTGCGGCGGACCACGTCCATGCCCACGCCACGACCGGAGAGATCGGTCACCGCATCGGCGGTGGAGAAGCCCGGTGCGAAGATCAGGTCCCACACCTGCGCATCGGTCGGGTTGTCCGGCACTGCAATGCCGCGTTCGGCCGCCTTTTCCAGGATCTTGGCGCGATTGAGACCACGGCCGTCGTCGCTGACTTCGATCACGATGTGACCGCCCTGATGCGATGCCGCCAGGGTGATGGTACCGGTCTCGTCCTTGCCTGATGCGCGGCGCGCGTCGGGCATTTCCAGACCATGGTCGATCGAGTTGCGCACCAAGTGCACCAACGGATCGGCAATCTTTTCGATCAAGCCCTTGTCCAACTCGGTGCTTTCGCCGATGGTGCGCAGACGCACCTGCTTGCCGAGACGGCTGGAGAGATCGCGGACCAGGCGCGGGAAGCGGCGGAACACCGCATCGACGGGCAACATGCGCACGCCGATGACCGCTTCCTGCAGATCGCGGGTGTTGCGCTCAAGCAGATCCAGGCCGGCAAACAGACGCTCGGCATGTGACGGGTCCAGATCGGCGGAAACCTGCTTGAGCATGGCCTGCGTGATCACCAATTCGCCGACCAGATTGATCAACGCATCGACCTTGTCGACGCTGACGCGGATCGAGCTCTCGGCTTCGGCAGTAGCGGCCTTGGCAGGCTTGGCAGCGGCGGCGGTAGCAGTCGCCGCAACAGGTGCGGCTGCGCCGGCGTCGACCGCCAGGCTGGCCGGCGGGCCGGGGATCGCCATCGGGCGGATGTCCAGTTCGCAATCGTCTACCACCCAGGCAAAGGTGTCTTCGATCTTGCTGCGCGGAATCTTGCCGATCAGGCCCAGATCCCACGCCAAATAGGCTTCCAGTGGGTCGATGTTTTCAAAGCCCGGCATGCGCTCCAGACGTGCGGCAATCTGCAATGGGCCCAGATGTTCGAGCTCGCGAATGATGCGCAGCGGGTCGTTGCCGCTCATGAACAGCGACGGGGTGGGCGTAAAGCCGATGCGCCAGGCGTCGGGTTCTTCTTCCTTGGGCATGGCGACCACGGCGGCCACCGGCGCTTGGCCAGCTAACACTGCGTTTAAACGAACGTGCACGGCCTTGACCGCAGCCGGGTCCGCCGGAGTGCCGTGTTCGGCTTCGCGCAGCAAGGCGCGCAGCACATCGACCGAGCCGAGCATGGCATCGACTGCATTGGGTTCGAGCTGGCGCTTGTTGGAGCGCAGTTCGTCCAGCAGCGTCTCCAGCACGTGAGTCAGGCCGGCGACGGCCTCGAAACCGAAAGTGGCAGCGCCACCTTTGATCGAGTGCGCGGCGCGGAACACCGAGTTGATGATTTCCGGGTCGCGGTTGCCCTCTTCAAGGGACAGCAACCCGGCCTCCATCGCGTCGAGCCCTTCACGGCTTTCCTCGAAAAAGGTCGCGTGGAAACGTTGCAGGTCCATGCTCATGGGCGTGAGATCCGATGGTGAAGCGAAAAAGAATTAACCCAGAACTTTCTGGACGGTGGCGATCAGCTGTTCTGGATTGAACGGCTTCACCAGCCAACCGGTCGCACCCGCCGCCTTGCCTTCGGACTTTTTATCGGCTGCCGACTCGGTGGTCAGCATGAGCATCGGGGTGAACTTGTAGTCCGGCAGCTGGCGCAGTTCGCGGATCAGAGAAATGCCATCCATATTGGGCATGTTCACGTCGGTCACCACCGCATTGAAGCGCTGGCCCTTCGCGCGGCCCAGCGCAACGGCGCCGTCTTCGGCTTCTTCGACGGCAAAGCCGGCCGAGGTGAGGGCGAAAGAGACCATCTGGCGCATCGACGCCGAATCGTCCACCACCAAGATACGTGCGCTCATGCGGCGTTCTCCACAGATTTCAGGTTGTCATTGGATGCGGAAAGTCCGAGCGCGTCGGTGACGCCGAGCAGACGAGCCGCATCTCTAAAGGTGTCGTTGCAGACATCGAATTCGATGTGCAGGCCGGCTTGGCGGCGCGCCTGCACAAAGGCGCAGAGCACCTGCACGCTAGCGGTGTGGATACGCCGGACGTCGCCGGCATCAAGCAACAGCTCGCCGTCCTGCACGAGGAATCCGGCAAGTTTTTGCTTGAGGTCGGCGCTGGTCTCGATGCCGAGATCCTCGCCCAATGTCACTGTGCTCATGGTTGCTCCGAACGGATTGTTCTATGCGTACTAACGGCGGGGTGCGAAAAAGCTTTAACGCTGAATCGTTGTGCGTGCAGGTGCGCGTCGGCTGCCCATCAATGCAGCAGATGGCTGGCGTCTAGCAGGATCATCGGCTGGTGGCCCAGACGTGCCACACCACGGAACAGGTTGTTGGAAATGCGGCACAGGCGTGCGTTGTCCGGTGGCTCGATCTGCTGATCGGTGAGGCTTGTGACGTCTTCCACCGCCGACACACGCAAGCCCATGGTTTCGCCATTTTCTTCCAGCACCACCACACGCGTCTGCAGATCCATGTCCACCGGCGACGAACCCAGATGCACGCCCAGATCGATCACCGGCACCACCTGGCCACGCAGGTTCATGATGCCAAGCATCGCGCTGGCGGTGCCGCGCAATGGCAGTAGCGGCACAGGCAACACCACTTCCTGCACCTTGAGCAATTCCAGCGCATAGGTCTGCTCGCCGCAGCGCAGGCGCAACCAACGTGTGCTGCGTTCGCTTATACGGCGTTCGGCATGGATGCGTTCGGCCTGGCCAGGTGCCAACAGTGCTTGCAGGCCTTGCGGATAGGCCGGTGCCGGTGGCGCGCGGTGCGGCGCTGGCATCGGTGCCGGCGCAGCGCGTGCAGGTGCAGGTGCAGGTGCTGTTGCTGCCGGTTCGGCAAGACCGAAGGCCGGGTCCGCGTCCATTTCGGCCATCAGATCGACCGTGCTCATAAACGGGCTGGGTGCGGCCGTTGCGAAGGCCGGGTCGACATCCATTTCGGCCAGGAAATCGGCAGCGATGTCTACGGCCTTCGGTGCGGCAACCACTGGCGCACCGAAGGCCGGGTCGGCATCCATTTCGGCCAGGAAATCGGCGGCGATGTCTACGGCACTCGGTGCGGCAACCACTGGCGCACCGAAGGCCGGGTCGGCATCCATTTCGGCCAGGAAATCGGCGGCGATGTCTACGGCACTCGGTGCGGCAACCACTGGCGCACCGAAGGCCGGGTCGGCGTCCATTTCGGCCAGGAAATCGGCGGCGATGTCTACGGCATTGAGGACGGTGGCAGCGACCTGCGGTGCGGCGGCGATCCGCACAGGTGATTCGGCTAGTGCGACGTCTGCATCGGCAAGCACCGTTGCAGCGGCGATGTCTGCAGTCGCGGCGTGGGAAGGGATCTCGACACCAGCATCGTGTAGCAGCCCTTCCAGATAATCGTCCATCTCACCGTTGGCGCTATGGTTGCTCATGCGGCTTGCTCCATGCGCATCGCGTCTTCTGCCATCACCCATTCCAGCGCACGTCGATAGGCGGACAGGCCGCGGCCCTGATAGTCACCACCGGTGGCGGGCAGGGTCAGTGCAGCGGCATTGCAAATTCGGGTATCCACCGGCACTGCGTCTTCCCAGACCAAGGCGCCGTAGGTGGCCTGCATTTCCTTGAGCGTGTCGGTGCCGGCGCGCGTACGGCGGTCGAACAAGGTCGGCAGGATCGACACCGGGAGTTCGCGTCGACGCGAACGCTGCACCATGTCTGCGGTGCGCACCATGCTGGCCAGGCCATGCAGCGCGAGCGGCTCGGCCTGGGTCGGTACTACCACGCGGTCGCAGGCGGCCAATGCATTGATCATCAACAGTCCGAGCGTGGGCGGGCAGTCGAGCAAGATGTAGTCGTGCTGGCCGGCATGGCGGCTCATGGCGTTCTGAAGGGCCAAGCCCAGACCTGGCTGCGTAGCGCTGCGACGTTCCAGCGTGGCCAGTGCGGCTTGCGCGCAGACATAGGACAAGCCAGGAATGGCGCTTTCGTGCAGCAGGCTGGCCAGATCGCTCGGCGGAGTGCCGAACAGGTCCAGCACCCCGCGCGGCGGCGGGTCCACCGCCACGCCGAACGCACGGGTGAGCGAGGAGTGCGGGTCGAGGTCGATCAGCAACACCCGATGGCCGAGCGCGGCCAGACCGCGACCCAATGCCAGCGTCGTAGTGGTCTTGCCTACACCGCCCTTTTGGTTGGCGATTGCCCAGATACGCATCTCACTGCACTCCTTGAATTACGGCGGGGACGGAATTTGTGCCGCTTACGGTGGTAACGGCTGTTTGGCCGCCGCCAGACTTGGGAAGCTTGGGCGCCCCGGCGGCGGTCGCATGCATCTGCGATGGCGGATCGGGAGCGAGTGAGCCAGCCGAGTCAGCGAGGATGATCAACACCACGCGCCGGTTCGCATTCCGTCCCGCCTCAGTACTGTTATCGGCACGTGCGCGGAATTCTCCATAGCCCACCATCGCCAATCGCTGCGGGGCGATGCCGTCGTCGGCAAACAAGTGCACAACGCTGGCTGCGCGCGCGGCCGATAGCTCCCAATTGGAAGGGAACTGCGCGGTTGCGATCGGCTGGTTATCGGTATAACCCTCCACGCGCACGCCGTTGGGCGCATCGCGCAGCACCGAAGCCAGCGTGGACAGGGTGGCGCGCGCCGTGCTGGCCAGCGCAGCCGAACCGGTGCCGAACAGGATGTCGCTGTTGATCTCCACCTCGATCCACAGATCGTTGCGGCGGATGGTGATGAGTTTTTTGTCGATCAGCGGCGACAACGTTTTGCTCAGCTGTTGCGCCACCGCATCCATCTGTCGCTGCGCGCGCGCCAGCTGCGCTTGGTTGCGCAACGACACCGGCATGCGCATCTGCGCGGCTATGGAAGGTAACAGGGTGGTGTCGGTCGGCCCGTTGGGATAGGCCATCGGCGCGCCGGCCTTGATCACCGACGGGCGGTCGTAGTCTGCGCCCTGCGTCTGGGCCTTGCCGATCTGCACCGGGCTGGCCGCATTGGATGAGCCACCGAACGCAGTGGTGAACGCCTGTGCCACGACTTTGTACTTGCCTTCGTTGAGCGAGGAGATGGCGTACATCACCACGAAGAACGCCAGCAGTAAGGTCATCAGATCGGCATACGGAATCGCCCACGCTTCGTGGTTGCCATGTTCTTCGTGATGTTTGCGACGACGTGCCATGGCGGGCTAATGCAAGTATCCGGCCAGTTTCGATTCGATGTTGCGCGGGTTCTCGCCCTGGGCGATCGCGATCAAGCCTTCGATCGCCATTTCGCGCTCGTTGGTGCTGCACTGGATGACGCTCTTCAGCTTGGCAGCGACTGGGAGAAACAACAGGTTGGCCGAGGCGATTCCGTAGATGGTGGCGGTGAACGCTGCAGCGATGCCGTGCCCGAGCATGGCCGGGTCGGCCAGATTCTTCATCACCGCCATCAATCCCAGCACCGCACCGATGATGCCCAGCGTGGGCGCGTAGATGCCCATGCCTTCGAACACCTTGGCGGCGGCAAGATCCTTGCGCTCCTGATTGTCCACTTCGATCTCGAGCATATGCCGCATGGATTCCGGCTCCACGCCATCGACCAGCATCTGCAGGCCTTTGCGCAGGAAGGCGTCGTTCTGCCGCGGCAGCTGGTCTTCCAGGCCCAGCAGGCCCTGGCGACGGGCAATGTTGCTCCACTCCACGATGCGGGCCAGCAGCTGCGGCCGATCGCTGGCCGGCGGCTGGATCACCCAGCGCAGGATCCTGAACGCGCGCCGGAAAACTGCCGGCGAGGTGTGCAGCAGGATCGCCGCCACAGTACCGACAATCACGATCAAGAAGGCAGCCGGCGACCACAGCGACGAAATGCCGGCACCTTTCAAAACGCTGCCGCCCACGATCGCCACGATCGCGAGCACTAGTCCGATTACGCTAAGTCTGTCCATGCAAGCGGTATCGGCCCAAGCACGGCAGACTTGATAGAAACACACGCGTGCTGCGCCAGAAAGTTGTCGTGGGCAGTCCCAAAGACCCTTTTTCTCTGTGCGACAAAAAGGCCCGTTTTTTCCCCATGGTCGTTAGCTCTTCAATCGGGTCTTTCCAGCAGAGCTTCGCGCCGTCCAGGCAATGCGCCGTCGAAAAGGTCTGCCGGAGTTTGCAATCGACCATCTATTGATCGATACGCCGTGGACGTTGGTGCGTGATCTCCCCCCTGTGGAACCGCATCCGCTTGCCGCTGCCGTGGAAGCACGCCTGATCAAGGATTACCCGCAATTCCGTTAAATAATTGACCTGGGCAAGTCGAAAGCGGTACATAAGACGCCTATATCGCATGAGCGATGTCGACGCCGGAACAACTCACGGCGTGTTTGAATTGCTACAAATAGGACTACCGCTTCGTATGCAAATCACGCCTTACCCCTCTTTGAAGAAGTTGACCCAGGGATGCCGCGAGTGGTTGGAACGCGTTCAAAAGAGGGGCGACTATGAGAGGTTCTCCATCGCTGTCCAAGGTTTTCTTGACACTACTGGGCCATTGGATGCGAAGGCCGGGCTTTATCTAAGTCGTCTTGCTCTCTACTATGATGTGACCAGCTGTGACGCATTTCTTCGCTCCGATGTGGAAACACTCAGGCGTTCGCTCCAACACGTTGTCTCATTGCGTGCGCTGGTGTTTCGTTGGGATGGTATGTACAGCGACATGCGTCAGGACCTGGGCAACTGGCCTGCAGAATTCTCCGATGGAATGGCCGCGGCTGGCGCGGCCATGCTGTCGTGGTGGGATAACGCCGAGACCTGTGCGCAACTGTTTATCGAGATGGCCGAAAAGGACCAGCGGCTCAATACACTGCACGAAATGCGCAGAATCAAGCATGGCACCAGCGACGCCTTTCTGGTCGGGTTGTTTTCCCAGGCGTTCAAGATGGAAACCGATTTCGTTGCGCCGGTAGAGCTCATCCCGGAGTATCAAGCGGTGCTGGATCATTGGCATAGCGAAGAGGAGGACGTGTTTAGATCGGTAATGCAGAAAGCGGCCGACTTCCATATCACGCGCAGCAAGGACGGTACGGATCGGACCAAGTACGAGTTTGAAGAAACCCTGGATCGAGTCTTTCCCGCAGAACTTCTTGCCGTCCAGGCAATGCGCCGTCGAAAAGGACTGCCGGAGTTCGTTATCGACCATCTGTTGATCGATACGCCGTGGGCGTTGGTGCGTGATCTCCCCCCTGTGGAACCGCATCCGCTGGCGGCTGCCGTGGAAGTACGCCTGATCGAGGATTACCCGCAGTTCCGTTAGACCACCCATTAAATAAGGACCTGGGCATGCACGACACGACCCGCTCGACCCGCACATCCGATCTGGCTGCGCTGGCGCAAGCCACCGACGCGACCGGACAGGTGGATCTCACCGCGTATCAGGCCTACCGGTTGATCAACGCGCATCAGACCTTGGACGGCTTGGATGCGCGGGGTGTGGTCGCTGCGATCGTGAGTTCGCCTGTCTATGCCGATGCGCGCGGCAGAGCGCAGGTGGGTTTGTTGATCGAGGCCATTTCCAGTCGGTTGCCCGCCTCCGATGCGAAGCGGTTCGATGCGGCGCTGGATGCGGCAAATGTCGGTGAATCATGGGTCGAGCGAGACTACGAGCGTTATGTGGAAGAGCCGATGGGCGCTGCTGCGCGGGATGCATCGGCACGTGCAGGCCAAGCGCTAGCGTGGACCGATCGGCAGATCAGCGACAACCTGGCCGCGACGCGGCGGTGGGCGGAAACCGCGCGCGAAACGCCGCACAACCGCTATCTCGACCATGCTGCCGGTGAAGTGGCTGGTGGTGCGCAGGAAAGCTATGGCGCCCTCAAAGGTGCCACCCGGCATGGCCTTGGCATGCTGGGCGAGACGGTGGATCTGGCCAAGTTTGCGCATCAGTTCAGTACGGATCGGGATTTTCGCAATCTGGTCATCGGGGCGGCGTCGGTCTATGCATCCGAGGCCATCGAAGACCCCGCCAAGCTGCCGCGCGATTTGCGCCATGCCGCCGTTGGCGCCTGGAACACCTGGAAAGCAGGCCTGGAGCAGGCCACCCGCGAGGGCAAGGAGCACGAGTATCTGGGGGATGCCAAAGGCGCGGCAGCGGTCGAAATCATCGCGACCTTTGTGCCCACCACCAAGCTGACCAAGCTGGCACGCGTGGCGGCGGTTGCCGATGCTGGCGAAGAACTTGCGCCTGCCGCAGGAAGGGCATTAGGCAGCCTCGAACATCGCCAAGCCGGTGCGCTGAGCGAAACGCTCGCCGAGCTGGTGCAGGATGCGCGGCGGGTGCAAGGCAAGGGTGGATTGGAGGCCGATGGCGCCAATCTGATGTTTCATGGCCTGGCGGGGGTAAAGCGCAGCCAGGGCGAACTTGGCGCCCTGGTCGATGAGTTGCGTGGCTCGGGCAACCTGGACGGGCTGTTGCAAAGTGGCGCGTTGTTTCCCAAGGAATTGGCGCACCTTGCACGCTCCGATGTCAGCCTGTTCGATGGACCGGTGTCGTTTCACGCTGCGCTCGATGCGGCTATCGGCAAACGTGAGTTGGCGTCTCTCAAGAACCACGAGGTCGGCGCCATCGGCGAGGCGTTGGTGTCGTACGAACTGGCGGCGAAGGGCTATAGGGATCTGGTGCCGATCCAGAATAACTCGGGACACGGTATCGACTTGGTTGGTATCAATCCCGAGACGAATCGCTGGGAGATCTTTGAGATCAAGGCGTCCGTGCAGGGGATTGCACGCAGGCAGGGTGGCGATCCGGAAGATTTCCTAACTGTTCGTCTCAATCGAGCGGCCAGTGAAAGAGGCCTGGAACAAGGTCTATGGGCGCCCAAAAATATGTGGGAAGAGCAGGCACAGGCAACCGCCGCAAGAATTATTGAAGAAACTCGGGATCGAACCACCGGCAAACTCGATATCGAAGCAAACTGGGTGCGGGTCAATATCGATCGCGACCCTACCACTGGCACGATCACCGGCATGCCAGAGATCGAAAAGTGGATGAGCCCTGCGGAACGGCGCCATGAGCGATCCTTGCGCGATCAGGAGGTGCCGCCCGCCCGCGCGCTCGCCCGCCGATGCCGCGCACCCGGATCATGCGTTGTACCAGCAGATCAAGGGCAAGGTGGCCGAGCTCGATCAACAGGTCGGCCGCAGCTTCGATGCCACCAGTGAGCGCATGACGGCGAGCTTGCTGGTGCTGGCCAAGGAAAAAGAGCTGACACGCGTCGATCATGTGGTGCTGAGCAGGCAAACCGATGATTTCGAGGCCGCGCGGACCGTTTTCTTGGTTCAGGGTTCGCCGACGGATCACGGCATGATACGGACCTCCATGCTGACGGTGCAGGCTGCACACACGCCTGTCGAACAGTCTCACCAGCAACTCGAAGCGATCAATGAGCGTGTGGCGCAAGAGCAACTGCAGCAACAGACCCTTGCCCAAACGCAGACACGACCACAATCCGGGCCGGAGATGACGATGTGATCGTCAACGTCGGTCAATCCAGGCTCACAACGTCCCCTGCTGCATCGGATATAGAGCCTTCATACCGCAGATTGATCCGTCGCCGCGCCGGTCAATGATCGCTGGACCGCAACCCATCCACATCCAGGATCAGCGCCATGCGGCCATCGCCGATCAAGGTGGCGCCGGAGTAGCCGGGCAGGCCACGCAGGGCGCGGGGCAGGGGTTTGATCACCACTTCCTCGCGGCCGCGCACCTGATCTACCACCAGCCCGAAGCGGGTTTCGCCGGCCTGCAGCAGCACCACCGTCAATAGCGGCGGTTGCTCGGCGGGCACGCCCAGCCAGCGGCGCAGGTCGATCAGCGGCAAAGTGTGCGAGCGGCGGTCTAGCACGGCGCGGCCGTCGAACCAACCCAACGAGGTCTGCGGTGCATGCAGTACTTCGACCACGCGGGCCAGCGGTAATGCGTACACCGCTTCGCCGGCCTGCACCAGCAGGGTCGGCAAGATCGCCAACGTCAGCGGTACACGGATCATGAAGCGGCTGCCGCGGCCCAGTTCGGACTGGATCTGGATCTGCCCGCTGAGTTCGCGGATGCGCGATTGCACCACATCCATGCCGACACCGCGGCCGGAGATGTCGGTGACTTCGGCCTTGGTCGAAAAACCCGGCATGAAGATCAGATGCAGGCATTCGTCGGTGCTCAGACGGGCGGCAGCTTCGGCGTCGATCAGGCCCTTGTTGCGGGCGATTTCGCGCAGCCGTTCCGGGTCGATGCCGGCGCCATCGTCCTGAATTTCGATACTGACGTAGTCGCCTTCCTGCTGGGCGGACAGACGCACATGGCCGCTACGCGGTTTGCCGGTGGCTTCGCGCAATGCAGGCAATTCGATGCCGTGGTCGATGGCGTTGCGCACCAGGTGTACCAGCGGATCGGCCAGGGCTTCGACCAGGTTGCGGTCCAGTTCGGTCTCGGCGCCGATCAATTCCAGTTCCACTTCCTTGGACAAGGTGCGCGCGACATCGCGAGCCACTTTGGGAAAGCGCGAAAACACCTTGCTGACCGGCTGCATGCGGGTGCGCATGACCGCGGTCTGCAGGCGGGCGGTGGCGATGTCCAGCACGCTGACGGCGCGATCGAGTTCTTCATCGCGCAAACGGGTGCGAAGGGTCTTCAAACGATTGCGCGAGAGCACCAGTTCACCGATCAAATTGACAATGGCGTCCAGGCGCTTGGTGTCCACGCGCACAGTCTGTTCGGCGTCGGCACCCTTTGCCGCCGCCTTGGGTGCGGCCTTGGTACCGGGCGCAGCAGCGGCGTGGCCATTATCGTGCGCCGGTGCGGCTGCGGCAGCGGCCTTGGGCACTGCCTTGATGGCCGGCGGGCCGCTTTTGGCATCGAATTGTGCGATCAGTGCGGCCGGTGCATGCGGCACGGGCGCACCGGAGCCCATCGCATCCAGCATGGCCTGCAAATAGTCCAGCGACTGCTGCGCGGCATCGAAGTGATGCGGCTGCAGCACTGCCTGGCCGGAGCGCGCCATGCCGAGGGTTTCCTCAGCAGCGTGACATAGCTCGACCATGGGCTTGATCGCCAGAAAGCCGGCGCCGCCCTTGAGCGTGTGGAAACCGCGGAACACCGCGTTGAGCTGGTCGGCTTCGTCCGGTGCCTGTTCCAGCGACACCAGTTGTTCGCCAAGGCGATCCAGGATTTCCTGGGCCTCGACGATGAAATCGGCTGCAATATCGTCAGCAACAGCACTCATGGCTACAACCCCAATCCGGACAGCAGGTCATCGGCGTCGTCCTGCGACACCGCGTGACGGTCCAGGCCCTTGACTGCGGGACCGGCAAGACCGCCGTCGTCTTTTTTCGGTTCGGTGCTCTTCGGCGGCAGACCGAGTGCGCCGAAGCCTTCATGCACGCGCCGTACGATGCTGGCCACGCGCCGGATGATCTGGCCGCTCAGATCCTGGTAGCTCTGTGCCAACGATAGTTCGGTCAGGCTGCTGCGCATCCTGTCCAGCAACACGCCCTGGTCGGCACTCAAGCCGCCCGAGCGCAATTGCTCGGCCAGCTCGCGGCATTCCTCGACCAGATCCAGCGTGCGATGGCTGGCCTTTTCGGTCAT
Source organism: Xanthomonas fragariae (assembly GCF_017603965.1). NCBI lineage: Bacteria > Pseudomonadati > Pseudomonadota > Gammaproteobacteria > Lysobacterales > Lysobacteraceae > Xanthomonas > Xanthomonas fragariae. The sequence continues at coordinate 1,795,449 of NZ_CP071955.1, forward strand.
TTCCACCACGTGGTCCAGGCGCGAACACGCATCGTCCAGTTCGCCGGCTTCTTCGGGCACGGTGGGCAGTTCGCCCAGCGCCTGACCGAGTTCGCGTGCGAGCCGGCTCAGGCCCTGCATCATCGGACGGGTGCGCAAGGCGGCGAGGTGATCCACCTCAAGACGCCACGCAGCTTCGTCGCCGCTTTCCAGTGCATCGAGCGCGCCCTGCAGGCGGTCGATCAATGCGGCGCGTTCGGCATTGGTTTCCACTGTGGCGTCCATCATGCGGTCGCCGCCAGACGTTCGAACACCTTGCCGAGCTTTTCTTCAAGCGTCTGCGCGGTGAATGGCTTGATGATGTAGCCATTCACGCCGCACTGTGCGGCTTCGATAATCTGCTCGCGCTTGGCTTCTGCGGTCACCATCATCACTGGCAAATGTTTGAGCTTGGCGTCGGCGCGGATGTTACGCAGCAGGTCGATGCCGGTCATGCCGGGCATGTTCCAGTCGGTGACCACGAAATCGAACGGGCCAGCGCGCAATGCCGCCAATGCGCTGTTTCCGTCTTCGGCCTCTGCGGTGTTGGTAAAGCCGAGATCGCCCAATAGATTCTTGACGATACGCCGCATCGTCGAAAAATCGTCCACGATCAGGATCCGCATGTTCTTATTCACAATCAAGCTCCTAACACGAAAAAATTATTCGTCAATTTCGACACCGGCATCGGCCAGCTCGAAGACTTTGAGGCGGCCGCGCAGACGCACCACCGCCTGTCCATGGATCTGGCAGACGCGCGATTCGCTGACACCGAGCACGGCGCCAATTTCCTTCAGGTTCAATTCCTGTTCGTAGTAAAGCGACAGCACCAACTGTTCGCGCTCGGGCAACAGGCCGATGGCCTTGCCCAGCTCGCGGCCGAATTCGCCACGCTCCATCATTTGCTGCGGGTTGGGGCCACCCTTGGCGGTGGTGTCCAGCTCCCCGTGATCTTCGATCCGCGACTCCAGACTCAGCACCTGGCCGCGGGAGGCATCTTCCATCAGACGCAGGTAATCGGGCAGCGGCATTTCCATCGCGGCTGCCACTTCGGTGGCGGCGGCGGCGCGGCCGGTGTTCTGCTCGATCTTTCGCACGGCGGCAGCAGCGTCGCGAGCGCGACGGTGCACCGAACGCGGCACCCAGTCGCCACGGCGGATCTCATCGATCATCGAGCCGCGGATGCGTATGGAAGCGTAAGTTTCGAACGAGGCGCCCTGTTCGGAGTCGTAACTGCGCGAGGCTTCGATCAGGCCGATCATGCCGGCCTGAATCAAGTCGTCCACTTCCACGCTCGCCGGCAGTCGCGCGGCCAGGTGGTGGGCGATGCGACGGACAAGATCGGCATGCTGGGTAACGATGTCGTTGGCGGTGTGGCGCTGCACGGCACGGTACTGCGCGGTTGCGGTATTCACAGCTGCGGTATTCATGCGGCCACTCCCCGTTGGATGATGCGTTCGACAAAGAACTCGACGTTGCCGCCCGGCACCGTAGGGGCCTGCCAGCGCGAGGTACGTCGAGCGATTTCCAAGATGGCCTGCGCCGATGGGCTGGCGGGATAAGCCTTGATGACCGGTTGCTGGCGCTGCACCGATAGGCGCAGCCAGTCGTCCTGAGGCACGTGGCCGAGGTAGTTCAGCGACACGTCGCCGAGAAACTTTTCGCAGACCCGCGACAGCTTGTCGTACAGCAGGCGGCCCTCGTTGGGGTTGCGCACCATGTTGGCGATGACCTGTAAACGGTCCAGACCGCGTTCGCGCGAAAGCACCTTGATCAGCGCGTAGGCATCGGTGATCGAGGCCGGTTCGTCGCAGACCACCACCACGGTGTCCTGGGCGGCCTGGCAAAAGGTCAGCACGCTGTCGGTGATGCCGGCGGCGGTGTCGATGACCATCATGTCCAGGTCGCGTTCCAGTTCGGAGAACACGTTGACCAGGCCGATGTGCTGCGCCGGGGCCAGCTCCGCCATGTGGCGGCGACCGGAAGCGGCCGGAACCACCAACACGCCGCCGGGGCCTTCGATGATCACCTCGTCCAACGTGCAACGGCCGGCGATCAGGTCGGCCAGGGTGTACTTGGGCGACAGGCCCAGGACCACGTCCAGATTAGCCAGGCCAAGGTCGGCGTCGAGCAGCAAGGTGCGCTTGCCCATGTCGGCCAACGCCACCGCCAGGTTGGCGGAGATGTTGGTTTTACCCACGCCGCCCTTGCCACCGGTGATGGCGATGGTGCGCACTGGGCCCAAGGGCTCGGGACGGGTCGTCGACAAGGGGAAGGCGTCGGTCAGTTTTGCGTATTCACGCGACTGCATGTTGGTGCTCCGGAGTACAGGGCTTATCGGCAGCGCGCCGTAAATCTTCAAGGCGAAGAACGAGACTGGCGGCATTGGCGCGGTGCAGGTCGTCAGGGACCCGCTGTCCGTCAGTCACCCAGGTGATGGGCATTTGGTGGTCGACCACCACCGACAAGGCACTGCCGAAGCGGCCGGTCTCGTCGAGTTTGGTCAGCACCACACCTTGGGGTTTGGCATGGGCGAAGCGGCGCACGACCTCGTCGAGGTCGGAAAAATGGGCGTTGGCGGGCAGCACCAGCAGCGAGGTGACCTGGTGCGCGGCGCGCAGCCAGTTCAACTGCGCGGCCAGGGCGCGGTCGCGCTGGCCCATGCCGGCGGTGTCGATCAACACCAGCTTGTAGTCGCGCAGGCGCTCGAGCAGTTCCAGCAGGCTCTCGGCGCTGTCGGCCTCGTGCACCGCGATGCCAAGCTGACGGCCGTAACTGTGCAGCTGCTCGCGGCCGCCGACACGCTGGGTGTCGGTGGTAACAAGGGCCACGTCGCGCGGGGCGTGCTGGGCGGCGAAGCGTTGCGCAAGCTTGGCGATGGTGGTGGTCTTGCCGGCGCCGGTTGGGCCGACCAGAGCGATCACGCCGCCGCGTTCCAGCGGGTCGATCGGGGCAACCGGCAGGCGCTTGGAAAGCAGACCCAGCATCAGCCCGCGGCCACGGTGTAATTCGGTATCGGCCGGAATCTGCTGGACCACGTCACGGATCAGACCGGCATCGAAGCCGTAGTCGTCCATCAGCTCCAGAGCCTGCGCACGCACCGGTGAGCCACGCAGGCGCTCGTCGGTGAGGCGGTTCATTTCGCGCTCGATCATCTGACGCATCAGCGACAGCTCACCGCGCAACTGCTTGAGTTCTTCATCGTTCTGCGGCGTTGGGGCGGCGGCGACCAGCGCAACCGGAGCCACCACCAGCTGCGGCAACGCGGCCGGCGGCAGGATCTGCGGCAGGGCGTCATCCATGTCGAAGTCGGCCTCGTCGTCGCGGTCGTCCTCGTCTTGGCCGTAGCCGGCGTGGGCGGCGACCGCAAGGGCGGCAGCCATGACCGGCGTCGGTGCGGTGACAGCCTGCACGGCTGCGCGCTGCACCGGGGCGGTGGTCAGAAAGTCGGCGAACAGTTGTTCCGGCATTGCCGACAGCGCGTGTTCCCGGCACGGCGCGGCCGCCACTGCAACCGCATGGGCTAGTGCCTGGGCGGTGGACGACGGGGCGTCGCTATGTAGCGATGCGGCGACCGGCTTCTGGCGCAGCAGGTTGATCGGCTGGCGCAGCGCCATGGCGGCGATCATGTCGTTGGCGGCGCTGGCAACGCGTTGGCGCATGCCGGTCTCGGCCGTCGGCTTGAGCGGTGCATGAACTAGGGCGGGAGCTTGTTGCACAGGCGCCTGCTGGATCTGGGCCGACTCAGCGGTCGGCGGCTCGGAGCGCGCCGTTTCCAGGGCGCGCTGCACGAGTTCTTCGTCGTAATTGCTGGCCGCGACGATCTCGATGCCTTCGGCTGTACGACGGTTGGACAGGATCACTGCATCCGGGCCATGTTCTTCACGCACCATGCGGAATGCGGTGCGCATGTCCGGGGCAACGAAGCGTTTGATTTTCATGCGAAGTGCCTCAAGGAACGGGACCCGCCGGACGCCGGACGGGTGCGCGATGAATGTGGGTGTGTTGCCAGCGTCATGAGTTGCCTGTCCCGTTCGTTTGTTCCAATTTCTGCTCTCGCCCCGCAGCGGTGATGCTGTCTGCGGTCCCGCTAGAGCCAATGCACGCGACGTGCCAAAAACGCGGTGCTGGGTTTTTGACGGGCAGAACGGGGGTTTACGCGCTCCCGTTTGCTGGGTATGCGGGTCGCTGGGTCGAGTTGCGCCAATTTTCTGTCGCGTGCTAACCAACCACCCGCACGCGCTGAGCAGTTGTGCTGTCTTTAGGGCCGGCGACGGTAACGGGTGTGGGGTAGGCGGGGGATTGGAAGATCCCCGATGGCCATCGGTCCTGGTTGCGCTGCGCGCCAGAAGACATCCCTGATCGACCTCGGGGGAGAGGTGGTTGAGGCTTCGCAGGTCAACGCAGCTTGGAAGACCTGTGCGAGTTGGGAGGGCTACTGCCGGCCACTTTAAGAGCGGCCAACAAAACGACTGCGCCGCCGCCAGGCGGGCGCGGCCGGTGCTCGGAATCGGCATATACCACGCGTACCGCACTCACCTGGCGACTGCTCGCTACATTTTGTTAGCCACTCTAAAACCTCGGCACTCTGCCATCCCGACGACTCAGTAGTACGCAATTGGCATGACGCCGCGTCCGCGGACGTGCACGACAGTCGATATTTCGAGAGTTTGCTGGATGCGGGCAATCCATCGCGCACGCTTCGCGCCGATGGAGATCCAGCATAAGGGCACGCGTAGCAAGCCTTTGAGTCCAGCGCAGCAGCGGCGCAATCATCGCATCGCCAAGAATCGGGTATTTGTCGAGCACGCGTTCGCACGCTTGACCCAGCAAGGTGGCAAGTGTCTACGCACACTCGGCCTGGCACGTGCAAAGGTGGTGATCGGCTTGAAGGTAGCCGGTCATCACCTGCTGCGTCTGGCGCGATTGCAGCAGGCTGGAATGCGACCGGTATGAAGACCGCAAGCGGGCAAAGTGCTACATCCGTTGCATAAGCAAGCTACGAACGTGGACCAATACGTCAGATCGCTGATCTTTTGAAAGCATGATACGCATCAAGCGTGTGTCACTGCGGCCATGACTTGATTATTCGAGATGCCGCTGATCTTGATGCGCAGGACATAAGGCTTTACCTGCGGCAGGTCGAGCGCCTTCCAATAGTCCAGATACGTTGTGGCTTTCAGCGGCACCTGCACCTTCAGCAGCGCCAAGGCGATGAAACCGGACAGGTACATCCCGGCAACCAATGCAAGGATCGACACGATCGCTGCAACGCCCACTTTTCCCTTATTACTCATGCATCCATCTCCATGTATCGTTGCGTTCGGCATGTGCACGGCGCACGCCGGACTCGGCAGCTCCCACCACCCGTCGCGTCAGAGGGTCATGCCGGGCTGTGATTGTGATTGCAGGCGGTCTTGGGCGATGCGCTGGGCGATCTGCGCATGCTGCAGATCGCCCTCCTGCGCCACCTGCATCGAGTCTTGGATCGACGGTGCCGGCGCGTGCATCGGCACGCACGCGCAACCGAGCGGGTGGTCGTTATTGGACGCGTACACCGTATTGCGCGCCACATAGAATTCGCCCTTCCAGCCGGGCTTGAAGTAGGACTCGTTCAGCGCCGCGGTGATCTGGGTCAGGCGCTCTTCTGAAAACCGATGGCCTTGCGCCTGCATCCGCTCCTGTACGTCCGCATACAGTGCATGCCGGGGATGGGCGGGGTCGCTGTAGGGCAGCAACCCAGGCAACGCCTGCGTGCGTTCGCCCTGGGCCGCAGCAGCGGTGGCCGGCTGTTCCGTGTCGCGTTGCGCATCGCGGGTTTTTTCGTCTTCGGCGCGTCGCTCGTGCTCGCGCTGCTGCTCCTGTTTTTGCTGCTGTTGCTGCTCCTGTTGCTGTTGGTGCTGCTGCAATTGCAGCTGCTGGTCCTGTTGCAATTGCCACTGGCGTTGCTGTTCTAGCGCTTGCGCGTGCATGTTCTGCTGCTGCCCGGACTGTGCGCTGGCGCGCGGGCTCGGCGCTGCTTGCATCGCTGCGGTCTGGTGAGGTTGTGGAGGTTGCTGCGGTTGCACGGTCATCGTAGGCAGCGTTGTTGCAGCCTGCGCCTGATGGCGTGCCTGCACCTCGCTCATTGCCTGGCGGATGTCTTCGCTGCTGGTGGTTGCTGCGACGCGTACCACGGCATCGGCATCGCGACGCAGATGCTGGATCGGGCTATCTAGCGAATAATGCCCCAATGCATCGCGTTGCAAGGCCAGCGAGGTGGTTGCTGCATCGATCCCGTGCGCATCGCGGGTGCGTTGCACGGCAAGCTGGATCGCATCTGCGGTCGCGGGGTTGGGCGCAACGCCATAAGCGATATAAGTTGCCTGGGTGTTGGCTTGGTCCTGCTGTTGCAGCGTTTGTCTCTGCCGCGCGGGCATCTGCGCCATCGCCTGTGCATGCTGCTCCAACGCAGGTTGCAGCCGCGTGCGCGTGGCTTCCAGTTCCAATGCCACATTGCCTTGTGCAACCTCCCCTTGGTGCCGCCACTGGCCTTGCGCATCACGCTGATAATGTCCGCCGTTCGATGCTTGCAGCGTGTCCGGGTTCAATGCGGTTTGTACAGCGGCAGGCATGGGCCCAATGTCGTCCCAGCCGTTGCGCTGGTGTGCCGCTTGATAGGTCGCTGCAATCACCGCTGGCCCACGGGCGATGTTGGCTTCCACCACTTGCGCCGCTTGTTGGTCCAATGCGGCATTGCGTTCGGGGCTTGCAGGATCAACCGTCCATATCGGCCGATCGTTCTGGTCTAATGCGTCGGCCACCATCCGTGACCACTGGCCGCTCGCAGGATCATGTCGCCAATCCCTTTGATAAAGATGGGAGGTATCCGTCTCGCTGGATCGCTGCACATACGGATTACTGGGCTGCACCTTGCCGAGCGCCTGCTCGGTCGCTTCGCGACTGGCGTGATAATTCAGCTCGCGTGCTTTTTCTGGCAGCGCGAACATGGCCTGCTTTTGCGATGTATCCACGCCATCATTTTGCAGATCGGCTTTTTGTTGCCGCAGCCACTGATGACCGTTGAACTCCCAGCTCACGCCCTCGTTGTCGGTCTGCGTATAGATGCGACGGTTATCCCAACGTGTCGCGGCCTGGTCGGCAGCTGCACTGAACAGATACCCATCGGCCAGCACCAGCGCGACTGGGCCGGCACCTGTTGTGCCCACCACGGCAGCGGCGGCGGTTCCGCCTGCCCAACCGCCCACGCCGCGAGCGCCGAAGGGTGGTCTCAAGATTCAAGTGCAACACGTGATTTGAAAGTTGCCAGTTCATGCTCCATCGCCTCGCTCGGCGTTTTCCATCCCAACGTCTCGCGTGGACGGGTGTTCATCAGTAATGCGATGTGATTGAGGTACTCCTGACTGACGGTGGACAGATCCGCACCCTTGGGCAAGAACTGGCGAAGTAGGCCATTGGTGTTTTCGTTGCTTCCGCGCTGCCAAGGCGCGTGTGGATCGGCAAACCACACATTGATGTTCAGTCCCTGCATCAGCTCGGCATAACACGTCAGTTCGGTCCCGCGATCATAGGTCAAGCTCGTTCGCATCGAAGCGGGAAGCCTTTTCATCTGGCGGGTAAACCCTTCCAGCGCATCGGCAGCCGTGCAGCCGTCCATTCGGCACAGCACCACAAAGCGCGTCTTGCGCTCCACCAACGTGCCAACGCAGGAACGATTGAACGCGCCCTTGATCAGATCGCCTTCCCAATGACCTGGAATCAGGCGCTGTCGCACGTCTTCGGGCCGGTGCACGATGCGTAGTTCCTCCGGCACCCAGGTGCGTTTGGCAGCGGTCGTACGCCGCAATCCCCGAGTAGGCTTGCCCTGGCGTAAAGCCTCCACCAGCTCCTTTTTCAGGCCACCGCGCGGGTGCGCATAGATCGTTGCGTAGATGGTTTCGTGGCTGACGCGCTGGGCAGAATCATCCGGATGCATGATCAAGAGCTTGGCAGCAATCTGCTGGGGCGACCAGCGCCACAGCACAAGATGATCACGCACCAGCTGGAACAAATCCGTCCCCGGGGTCAGCCTACGCCGCCGAACACTGCGCTGACGCCGCGCTTTGTAACGCCTGGCCGCATCTGCCGCACAGTAGCTCGTGGCGCCCTGCCTGACCAGCTCCCTGCTCAATGTCGATGGGCTTCTGCACAGAAGTCTGGAGATCGAGCGCAAGCTTTGACCACGCCGTGTTTCGATTTGCAGCACCGCGCGCTCTTCTGCACTCAGATGGAGATAGCTTTTTGACATGTGAACACCTTACTTGCTATGAGGGTGTTGCACTTGGAAGTTGAGTCTAAGAAGTGCAATGCTTCCGAGCGTGCAGCGGTGAGGTTGTCCTGCGACAGCAGCGTGCTCACGCGCTCGCCGGTTTGCACCGCATCGTAGGCGCTTGCCGCGACTCCCAAACCTGCCAGGCCTGCGGTCATTCCTGCGCGGTGCAGGCCGGGGATTGCAGGCTCGGGCACGGGAATGCGCGCGGGCGGAGCGCCCGGGCGCACGAGTTCGTCGATGGTGGCCATGCCTTCCAGCCGACTGGCAACCCCGTCGCTGACGTTGAGCTCCGCGTGCTCGGCGAGCAATTTCGCGCTGATGGCAGGATCGGAATTGGGAATTGCTTGCGCATGTGCTGGCAGATCGCGATGCCAATCGGCTTGTTGCTGCCATTTCTCGCGCAGCTGCTGTGTGACGGCAGGATCCTTGAACCACGCATTGCGCGCTTGCTCCAATGCCTGTGCGGGGGCACGCGCGTCGGTACGGCTGTCGTAGAGCTCTGCGCCCTGGCGATTGAAGATGCGGATTGGCGCGTTGGTCTGCGCGTGTACGGTGTCCAGGCTGATCGGCAGTTTGGTGTAGATGGCTTCGCGTGCGCCTGCGGGGACGTAGCGACCGTAGCCTTCTTGATCCAGCGATGTTGAAAAGCGTTCATCGACCCCAAGCTCGCTTTCCAGCTTGTGCGCGGCCATTGCGCGTACCTCGACATCGTAACCGCGTGCTTGCAAATCCTTGATCAGATTTGCGCTCCATTCGCCATTGCTGAGCGTGGTGTCGAAGATCAGGTTCTTCTTGCCTTCGATGGTGGTCTGCAGCAGCTCGTCGGCCCAGCGGCTGGCATCGGGGTGGGTGTAGCCTGACCATGTGTAGGGGTGGGCGTTGCGGAGGGCTTCTACTTGAGGGTGGAATTTTCTTAATTCGTCTGGATCTACTGGAACTACATCGCCCTGGAGTTCAAGTGCTGCTGCCTTGGCTAGCCTACCTTTTCCTGCCCCGGGCTGCCCTGCCAAAATAATTGCTCTAGGTTTAAAATGAGCATTGGCATCATTTAAGCCGCTATTGGGGATAATATTTTCAGAGAAAATTCGGGCATGCGCTTCATCATCAATTTTATCAGGATAGCCACTCATTCAATATCACCATTTAATTGATTGAAGTACATTTCGAATTTATCATCGGTAATCCATCTGTACTTGGAACTGGCGCGAAACATTAGAAGCTCTTTTTCTTGCGCCTTCCCGATTGCCGCTGCGTCGCCGCTTGACTTTGCGCTTTCGAGTTCCTCCCGTGCTTCGGAGATGAAGGACCCTAATCTCCCTTCAAGGGCCCAAATAGCACCATCAAATGGCATCAATTTAAACGGCCTTTGGACATAAGCATCGAGGACGTCCTGAAGACGTTGGATCAGCTCGGGGTAGTCCTTGAGTATTTCCCGCAATTTCTGCGGCACGGGCGGCGGTGGAATCGGTTTTTCCTTGAATGGATGATTGAACTTGAGCATGTCGGAGTCGCCGATATCGGAGAGGGGAGCTTGCGGCTGAGCAGGCGCATCGGTATCGAGTGTAGACGTCTCCAGCACCGGCTGCTCCCACGGCGCGCGCTTCGGCTTGCGCTTGACCTGCACCGGCAGCCCGCCGTGTGGGAGTGGACCAAGCTCGCGCACCGTGCGCTCATTGATGATTTGCAGGTCGCGCAGCAGCTGCGCTGCATGCGCCTCCACAACGCGGCGCGCCAATGCAGCGTAACGTGACTCCGGTTTATCGCTCATCTGCTTATCGCCCTCTTTCGCAATGGCCCTGATCGAATGCAGCGACGCGCATTCTTCCATCTGCGCTGCGTCTTATGAATACGGTCGAGCTTAAGTGTGATCGGACGAGTACGCAACCGGGCGTTGTTGTGATTGGCCGCAGCAGCGATGGCCGACTGTTCCTTGTCGCGCTGCGCATCGCGGGTCTTTTCGGCTTCGGCGCGTCGCTGCTGCTCCCGTTTTTGTTTTTGTTGCTGCAATTGCCACCGGCCTTGCGCATCACGCTGATAATGTCCGCCGTTCGATGCTTGCAGCGTGTTCGGGTTCAATGCGGTTTGTACAGCGGCAGGCATGGGCCCGATGTCGTCCCAGCCGTTGCGCTGGTGTGCCGCTTGATAGGTCGCTGCAATCACCGCTGGTCCACGGGCGATGTTCGCTTCCACCACTTGCGCCGCTTGTTGGTCCAATGCGGCATTGCGTTCGGGGCTTGCAGGATCAACCGTCCATATCGGCCGATCGTTCTGGTCTACTGCGTCGGCCATCATCCGCGACCACTGGCCATTCGCAGGATCATGTCGCCAATCCCTTTGATAAAGATGCGAGGCGTCCGTCTGGCTGGATCGCTGCACATACGGATTGCTGGGCTGCACCTTGCCCAGCGCCTGTTCCGTCGCTGTGCGACTGGCGTGATAATTCAGCTCGCGTGCTTTTTCTGGCAGCGCGAACATGGCCTGCTTTTGCGATGTATCCACGCCATCATTTTGCAGATCGGCTTTTTGTTGCCGCAGCCACTGATGACCGTTGAACTCCCAGCTCACGCCCTCGTTGTCGGTCTGCGTATAGATCCGACGGTTATCCCAACGTGTCGCGGCCTTGTCGGCAACTGCACTGAACAGATACCCATCGGCCAGCACCAGCGCGACTGGGCCGGCACCTGTTGTGCCCACCACGGCAGAGGCGGCGGTTCCGCCTGCCCAACCGCCCACGCCGCGGGCGCCGAAGTGCAATGCTTCCGAGCGTGCAGCGGTGAGGTTGTCCTGCGACAGCAGCGTGCTCACGCGCTCGCCGGTTTGCACCGCATCGTAGGCGCTTGCCGCGACTCCCAAACCTGCCAGGCCTGCAGTCATTCCTGCGCGGTGGAGGCCCGGGATTTCAGGCTCTGGCACCGTCTGAATATTGCGTCCCTGCCATTCATCCCAGAGCTGCTGCCCAGCCTGGGCATGTTCGGACGGCGGATTCATTTGCTGACTGAGCGGAAGGGTGCTCTCGCCTAGTGCAGTCGAACTTCCCGCAATAGAAGTCCCGCGAAAATACTCTCTGTTATCAAGGCGTAGGATTTCATTCTCATTTCGTAGCGCATCATCACTGACCGGAATGCGCAGCATGCCTTCGTGTTCACGCGCACGCGCTACGATCAACTCGAATGCTGCCTGCTGACCGAGCCGCTCTTTGACACCTGCCAGGGCTTCACGCGGAAGGCCCTCAATCGAGGTGACATTGGGATTTGCAAGAATGCGAGGCACTTCAATTTCGCCAAAGACGCGGCTTGGTTGAGCATCGCCTACTATCGCACGGACTTCACCGACAGTTGCATCCGCAAACCTACCCGAAGCATCTGCCCAAGGACCTTGGGTGGGGTGATAAAGCCATTCCGTAGCGGGGCCTCGATAGCTACCATCAATCAGTCGATCAAGATCATCAACACCATAGGCATCAGCAAGTGCGTTGTAGAAGTCTCGAGACTCCAAAAACTTTGCCGCTTGGCTTCCATTGATCACTCTGATGTCTTCGCCCATATCCATCATCGCGTTAATAACGTCTGTAGACCAGATTCCCCTTGCAGCGGGTCCGCTATAAAGAACAGTGATACGCCCCGAAGCATCTGCATTCACCCGTGCCGCAAGTTCACGAAGTTGCTCGGCGGTCACATAATTACCTGGCCGCGTGCGCAACTCAGCAGTAGCCTGCTCAAAGCTAATTGACGTTTTCATATTAAACAACCCTCCGACACGTCAATTTCAGCAGAGTAATCTGTATACTTCGAGTAAGCTCCCCCAAATCCATTATGTGCTGTTAGCGCACTTTTTAGGTCCTCGATAAATGAAGCGCAATTTATTTTTAGATGGGGCGGCAGGCCCTTTCCTTCGTTAATCCATACCAGCTTCCAGTGCGACCAGCCGGCACCTTTACTTTCCCCGCCACTCTCCATTAAATCTAGCCGTAATATTACTAATTCTCCTCGCCAGTAAAATGACCATTTTGTTTGATTGCGAACTTCTGGTTCTGCTGCACCTCCATGTGCGACATTGCGTAAATACATCTCTCTTTCGCGATCGATAACCCAGTCTCTCGAACTGGATCCACCAAAAATAAACTTTTTATCTATCGATTCTAGTTCGTATTTTTCTATGTCTTCTGATGTGATGAATTCATTAATAAAAGCCATTTTTAATCCAATTCCAGTCAAAATGTGCAGGAGTGAGCGCTTCGAAGATTTCCCGCCTGAGGGTGAAATTCGCGTGGTGCATCCGCCGGGTCAATAATTACAACATCTTTTTTCAATTCGTCTCGTGCAGCGCTAGCAAGGCTGCCTTTTCCCCAGCCAGGCTGTCCTCCCAGAGTAATCGCCTTTGCCCAAGGACTTTGGGTGGGATGATCTGGAATCTCCGGCTCCGGGACAGACACGCGCGCGGGCGGAGCGCCCGGGCGCACGAGTTCGTCGATGGTGGCGATGCCTTCCAGCCGACTGGCAACCCCGTCGCTGACGTTGAGCTCCGCGTGCTCGGCGAGCAATTTCGCGCTGATGGCAGGATCGGAATTGGGAATGTCTTGCGCATGTGCTGGCAGATCGCGATGCCAATCGGCTTGTTGCTGCCATTTCTCGCGCAGCTGCTGTGTGACGGCAGGATCTTTGAACCACGCATTGCGCGCTTGCTCCAATGCCTGCCCGGGGGAACGCGCGTCGGTACGGCTGTCGTAGAGCTCTGCGCCCTGGCGATTGAAAATACGGATTGGCGCGCTGGTTTGCGCGTGTACGGTGTCCAGGCTGATCGGCAGTTTGGTGTAGATGGCTTCGCGTGCGCCTGCGGGAACGTAGCGGCCGTAGCCTTCTCGATCCAGTTGCTGAGCAAATCTGGCGTCAACACCATGTTCGCTTTCCAGCTTGTGCGCGGCCATTGCACGCACTTCGACATCGTAACCGCGTGCTTGCAGATTCTTGATCAGATCCGAACTCCACTGGCCATTGCTGAGCGTAGTGTCGAATATCAGGTTCTTCTTGCCGTCGATGGTGGCCTGCAATAGCTCGTCGGCCCAGCGGCTGGCATCGGGGTGGGTGTAGCCTGACCATGTGTAGGGGTGGGCGTTGCGGAGGGCTTCTACTTGAGGATGGAACTCTCGCAATTCGTCGGGATCGATCTTTATTGCATCTTCGTTGAGTTCAAGTGCTGCTGCGTTGGCAAGCCTCCCCTTACCCGCGCCCGGCTGGCCGGCCAAGATGATGGCCATAGGACGATCCAATGATGATTTTTGCAAAAAGCCCGCTTTCGGAAGAATTTGCTCATCAAAAATTTCTTTGTGCTCGCCATGGGAAAGCTGATAATTTTTCATGGTCTTTACATGCCTCCAAAATAAGAGAGCAAGTCAGACATTGCACCCATATTCAAACGACTGTATCCAACAGCAAAGTCTTTCTTCTTGGCCTTCTCAATCGCCTCAGGATCACCGCTGGCCTTGGCGGCTTTGAGTTCCTCCCGGGCTTCAGAGATGAAGGACCCTAACCTCCCTTCAAGGGCCCAAATAGCACCCTCAAATGGCATCAATTTATACGGCTTTTGGACATAAGCATCTAGGACGTCCTGAAGACGTTGGATCAGCTCGGGGTAGTCCTTGAGTATTTCCCGCAATTTCTGCGGCACGGGCGGCGGTGGAATCTGTTTTTCCTTGAATGGATGATTGAGCTTGAACATGTCGGAGTCGCCGATATCAGAGAGGGGAGCTTGCGGCGGAGCAGGCGCATCGGTATCGAGTGTAGGCGTCTCCAGCACTGGCTGCTCCCACGGCGCCCGCTTCGGCTTGCGCTTGACCTGCACCGGCAGCCCGCCGTGTGAGAGTGGACCAAGCTCGCGCACCGTGCGCTCGTTGATGATTTGCAGGTCGCGCAGCAGCTGCGCTGCATGCGCCTCCACAACGCGGCGCGCCAATGCAGCGTAACGTGACTCCGGTTTATCGCTCATCTGCTTATCGCCCTCCTTCGCAATGGGCCTGATCGAATGCAGCGAAGCGCATTCTTCCATCTGTGCGCTGCGTCTTATGCACTGCCGCGCGCGTGCCGGGGTTGGCAATGCCGTCGACTGCGTGCATGCCGTGCAGCAGCTGAAACGCCTGCACGCCGCGTTCGGTGGGCTGGTCGTAGATGCCGGTGGTTTCCACTGGCGTCTTGACGCTCGCGTTGATGCCCAGCTGGATCAGGCTGGCCTGTAGCGCCAGCACCTCGGTGCCGCGGTCGCCCGGGCGCAGGGTGTGCTCGTGCATCCGTGCCCGGGAGGGCGCATCCCGCGTCTCCAATTCCGCTTTTTCAAGCCCTCAGCTGATCGTGCCCAACAATTTTAAACGCTTGTCTTCGGGCACTTCGCTGTAAGCCAGCACCGATAGGGTCGGCACGCTGTGGCGCACCAGGCGGGCGAGGGCGGCGCGGACCTGGCCGGGCACCAGCACCACCGCCGGTTCGTTGCGCGCTTCCTGCTTGCCGACGCAATCGGCCAGGCTTTGATGCAGGCGCTCGGCCAAGCCGGGTTCCAGCGCCACGCCGTTGCCGTGGGTGGATTCTTGCAGCACGCGTTCCAGCTGCGGGGCCAGCGTGTAGACCGGCAGCTCGGCCGACATGCCGGCGATTTCCTGCACGATGAAGCGACCCAACGAGGTGCGCACCGCGGCGGTGAGGGTAGTCGGGTCCTGGCTGTGCGGGGCGTGTTCGACCAAGGCTTCGACGATCTTGCGCAGCTGGCGCACCGGGATGCGCTCGATCAGCAGGTTTTGCAGCACG
Source organism: Xanthomonas fragariae (assembly GCF_017603965.1). Lineage (NCBI taxonomy): Bacteria > Pseudomonadati > Pseudomonadota > Gammaproteobacteria > Lysobacterales > Lysobacteraceae > Xanthomonas > Xanthomonas fragariae. The sequence continues at coordinate 1,810,569 of NZ_CP071955.1, forward strand.
CGCACCACCACCGATAGCGGGAGTGCCTTCGGGGTGAGGTCTTCGACCATCTTCGGTGCGGTCTTGGCCAGGGTCGCCAGTAGTTGCTGCACTTCTTCGTGGCCGAGCAGTTCCGGGGCGTGTTCGCGGATCAGGTGCGATAAATGCGTGGCGACCACGGTGGCCGGGTCGACCACGGTGTAGCCCATCGATTCGGCATAGGCGCGCTGATGCGGCTGGATCCAGGTGGCATCCAGGCCGAAGGCGGGGTCCTTGCCGGGGATTCCGTCCAGCTGGCCGATCGCACCGCCCGGGTCCAATGCCAGTTCGCGGTCGGAATAAATTTCCGCCGTGGCCACCGGCACGCCATGTACTAGCAGACGGTAGGCATTGGCCGACAGCTCCAGATTGTCGCGGATATGCACCGGCGGCACCAGGAAGCCGATGTCCTGGGTGAGCTTACGGCGCACGCCCTTGATGCGCGCCATGAGTTCGCCTCCTTGGGTCTTGTCCACCAGCGGGATCAGCCGGTAGCCCACTTCCAGGCCCAGTGGGTCGATCGGGCGTAATTCGTCCCAGCTCAATTCGGAACTTGCCTGGGCGGCGGTGGCGGCCGCGGCGGCCTTGGGGTCGGTAGCGGGGTCGCCGGTTGGCGGGATGACCAGGCTGCGCTTGTACATTTTCCAGGCGACCACGCCCAGGATCAGGCCAAGCGTCAAAAACGCGACGTTCGGCATGCCCGGCACCAGCCCGACCAGGCCCAGGATGGCCGCCGCCACTGCGAGGGCGCGGTGCTGGCCGAACACCTGGCTGATCATGGCGCCGCGCATATCCTGCGCACGCGAGGCGCGGGTCACTAGCAATGCGACCGAAGACGACACCAGCAAAGCCGGCAGCTGCGCCACCAGACCGTCGCCGATCGACAGCAGTGTGTAGGTGGAGGCGGCATCCATAAAGCTCATGTCGTGCTGGAACATGCCTACCGCCATGCCGCCGATGAGGTTGATGAACAGGATCATGATGGCGGCGATGGCGTCGCCGCGGATGAACTTGTTGGCACCGTCCATTGCGCCGTAGAAATCGGCTTCCTCGCGGACTTCTTCGCGGCGGGCCTTGGCTTCCTCACGCGTCAGCAAACCGGCGTTGAGATCGGCGTCGATGGCCATCTGCTTGCCGGGCATCGCGTCCAGGATGAAGCGCGCGGTCACTTCCGACACACGCCCAGCGCCTTTGGTGATGACCACGAAGTTGATGATGGTCAGGATCGCGAACACCACGATGCCGACCGCGTAATTGCCGCCGATGACGAACTGGCCGAACGCCTCGATGACCTTGCCGGCCGCAGCGTGGCCGTCCTGGCCGTTGATCAGGATCACGCGGCTGGAGGCGACGTTCAGCGCCAGGCGCAGCATCGTGGTCATCAGCAACACGATCGGGAAGATGGTGAATTCCAGCGGGCGCTGCACGTAGATCACCGCCAGCAGCACCATCAGCGAGATGGCGATGTTGAAGGTGAACAATGCATCCAGCACCGGTGCGGCCAGCGGCACCATCAGCATGGACAGCATGGCTATCAGCGCCAGCGGGGCACCCAGGCCGTTGCGCAGCAACTCCATGATGCGACGGGCATTCAACGGGGCCGGTTGGGCGCTCATGCGCTGCCTGCCTTGCCTGACTCATCCACGTCCAGCGAGGGCAATTCCGGCATCGGGCCACCGTTCCATCCGCGCAACTGGTAGACGTAGGAAAGTACCTGGGCCACGACCGAATAGAGTCTCACGGGAATTTCCTTGCCGATTTGAGCTTCCCTATACAAGGCGCGTGCCAAAGGCGGTGCGGTGACGATCGCCACCCGGTGTTGTTGGCAGGCTTCGCGGATGCGGAAGGCCATTTCGTCCACGCCTTTGGCCACCACGATCGGGGCGCGCATCTTGCCGCCTTCGTATTTGAGCGCCACCGCGTAGTGGGTCGGGTTCACCAGCACCACGTCGGCCTTGGGCACCGCTTCCATCATCTGGCGCTGCGACATCTGCATCTGCATCTGGCGGACGCGGCCCTTCACCTCCGGGTTGCCCTCGCTTTCCTTCATCTCGCGCTTGATCTCTTCGCGGGTCATCTTCAGCTTCCGCATCCAGTTCCACTTCTGGTACGGCGCGTCGATGGCGGCCAGCAGCACAAGTGCGCCAGCGGTGTAGAACAGCAGGCTCTTGGTGAAGTCCAGGCCGTTGCCGACAGCTTGTTCCAGCGGCTGGTTCGCCAGCGAGCGCAGGCCATGCAGGCCCTTGGAGATGCATAGGCTGGCAGCCAGGCCGACGAACAGCAGCCGCAGCACCGACTTGACCAGCTCGGCCAGGGCGTGGCTGCCCCACATGCGCTTTATCCCGTTCATCGGGTTGAGTTTGGTGAGGTCGGGCATGATCGCCTTGCTGGAAAAATGCAGGCCGCTCATCAGCAGCGGGCCGACCACGCCAGCGGCCAGGCAGATACCGATCAGCGGCAGCATCACCCACAGCAGTTGCAGCAAGAGGTCGCCGAAGTGGCCGAACAGCGCCATCGGGTTTTCGCGCATCTTCGGGTCCGGGCTGAGTGCGGTTCTCATCCAGACCGTGGCGCTGTCGCCAATGCCGCGTGCCAGGGCCATCAGTGCGAACACGCCGGCACCGAACACCGCGGCGTTGGACAGCTCGCGCGACTGCGGGATGTTGCCCTGCTCGCGGGCTTCACGCAGACGTTTTTCGGTGGGAAGTTCTGTACGTTCGCCGTCGTCTTCGGACTCGGACATTACGGTGCCGGTGACTTGTCAGCCCTGTGTGATGCAAGCCGCGTTCCAGTCCGCCGACATGACCTTATTGGCGTGGATCTCCACGCGGTTGGGCGTGGGCTGATCGACTTGCCGGCTCAACGGGCTCATAGAGTGTTGCCCACTCGCCGGATTCAACCCGCCAAGCGGCGCTAGCCGTCGCGCTGGGCGACCACCGTTGCATGAAGCGCCCGGCTTCCAGCGGCCGGCCCACAGATAGCCTTGCGCTCGAAGACGGCTGAAGGATGGCTGGGCGTGATGCAGCGTCGATGTCGCCGATATCCTGCTGCGCCACTGCAACGCCGGCGCGCGTGCCTGCTGTCGCTTGCGCGTCTTAAGCCACCGACGATTCGGGTTCCTCCGGTTCGATGCGATTGCGTCCGTAGCGCTTGGCCCGATACAGCGCTTCGTCCGCACGCGCCAACAGCGTGGCAGCGGTGTCGCCGTTGCGAAACCAGGACACGCCGATCGAACAGGTCACCCGCAGCGGATGCGCGGCGCCCACCTCGTACGGAGCCACGCCGATCGCCTCGTGGATAGCGCGCAGCCGGTGCTGGCTCTGGCGCGTCATGCCGGGTAGCAACACCAGCAATTCCTCGCCGCCGTAACGGCCCACTCTGTCCGAATCTCGCAGGCACGCAGTCAGCCGTACGCCCACTTTGGCCAGCACCGCGTCGCCAGCAAGATGTCCGTGTTCGTCGTTGATCAGTTTGAAGTGATCCAGATCGATCAACACCACCGCCAGCGGATGCTCGCCGTGCGCGCATGCTTGCAGTGCTTCGGTCATGGCTTCAAGGATGCCGGCGCGATTGAGCAGGCCGGTCAGCGCATCGTGGCTAGCCTTCAGCACCAACGCTGCACGCGCGCTTTCCAGCTCGTGTTTTTCGCGTTCCAGCTGATAGGTGCGCTCGGCCACCAGCTTGGCAAGCATGCGTTCGCGCGCGACCAGATGGCGGTGCCGCCAGCGCCATAATCCAGCCAGCAGGCCGCTACCGATCAGAAGATACAGCGCGAATGCCGGCGGGCTGCGCCACCACAACGGCGCCACCGCAAACGGCAGATCGGCGATCGGCGAGGCGGTGCTTCGGTACCGATCCAGCACTTGCACCTGTAGGCGAAAATGCCCGGGCGGCAGTGGCGATTGGTCGATCGACAGATCGTCGCTCTGGATCCATTCGTCGTGCAGACCGAGCAGGCGATAGCGCACCGTCAGCCGGCTAGGGTCGTCGTAGACCTCCATCGTCGACAGCTCTATATGCAGCGGTTTATCGCTCCAGCCGAGCAGTTGCCCGCGCTGCACCGGCACGCCCCCGCGGCTGACACTGTCGATGCGCACGCTGGGCTTGCGCTCGTCGAACAAGCGCGCCGGATCGCGCAGATGACTCACCCCGCGTGCGGTCCCGATCCACACCGAACCATCCGGGTCTTCGGCAAACGCGGCGTCGGACACGTCATCCCAGATCAGCCCTTGCGACTGCGACAGATGCGCCCAGCGTTCGCCGTCGTAGACCTCCACGCCACGCGCATGGCCAACCCAGACACGGCCGAGGCTGTCGCCGCGTAGCAGATACACCAAGACATCGCGCAGTGCCTCGTCGCTGATTTCATGCAGATCCAGGCCATCGTTCAGCAACATGCCGTGCCACAGCCCGGGGCGATAAAACGCCAGCCACACCTTGCCGCTGTCGTTGATGTGGAATTTGCTGATCCACGGCTCGGACGCACCACCGTTGACCTTGACTTGGACCTTCGACCAGCGCGCACCCTGCAAACGAAACAGGCCGTTGGCGCTGGACACCCATAGCGTGCCGTCGGCGGTCTGTTGAATATCGGTGTAGGTGATTGCCGGCATGTCGACTGCCGCTTGCAGTGTGCCGCCTTCCAGCGGACGTTCGATCACAAACAAGCCGCCGGCACTGAGCATCCACAACCGCCCCTGACGATCGCTAAGCAAACGCAGCCCTGTGTGCGGCAGTTTGGCGATTTGGGCGCTGCGCCCATCCGGCCAGGTGCGGCGCAGGAATCCGGCCGAATTAAGCGTCCACAGGCTACCGTCGGCGCTGCGCACCATGCCCACGATCTGAATGCCGGATTTCGGCAGGGCAGGGGTAAAGCGCCCGCCGGTGTTGGCTTGGCGACCTATGCCGTGTTCGTTGCCGACCAGCAGCGCTCCGCGCGCGTCGCGGGCGATCGACCAGGTCGGCGCGGCCGGCATGCCTTGCGAGGCGTCCCAATTTTCGATCCATTCGTAGCCGGCCCAACGCACCAGACCTTCGCCATCGACGGTCATCCAAAGATCGCCATCGCGGTCCACCACGATCGCGACGCTACTGCCGGGCGGCAAACCGTTGTCTGTACCGAAACTGCGCCATCGACCATCTTCCCAGCGCGCCAGGCCGTCGTTGCGGCGCACCAGCACATGCCCTTCGTGATCGAGCACCAATGGCGCCGGTCGCCCGACCGTGCTGCCATCCAGCAGCGGCAATGGCCGCACACTGAACCTGGTTGCGCCCGCCGCGCGATAGAGCAGGGTGCCGGTGCCGCGCACCCACAGCGCGCCGTCGTGGTCGCGCAAGACGCTGTGCCAGCGGTCTTCCGGCACACCTTGCTCAGGCCCGTAGACCTGCACCTTGCGCTGCGCATCGATGGCGCAAAGCTTGCGCGCACAGCCCACCCACAGCGTGTCGCCTTCCACCGACAAGCTCAGTACCCGCGATAGCTCGGGCACGCGCACCCGGGTGGCGGTGTCCAGCAAGGGTTCGCTATGCCAGCGGCCATTGCCGCGTGCGCGCAGCTTTTCCAGGGTGCCGCCGTTGGCCAGCACTGTGCCCCACGAAAGGCTGGCGAGCAGCAGGCCTTCCTGCAGATGCTCGGCCTCATCGGGCGCCAGTTTGCGAAAGCCGTTTTCGTTGCCGACGAACAGTGCCTGGAACCCGGCAACCCATAGCCGCCCATTGACAGTTTCGGTCATCGCATTGATCGGCTCGTTGCGCAGGCCATCCAACGCCATCTGCTGAAAAATACGCCCGTTGTAGCGATACAGCCCGCTTTCGGTGCAGACCCACAGCAAAGTGGCGCGGGTCTGCAGCAGGCAGGTACCGGCTAGCCCAAGCAGCCCCTGGTCGTGGGCGTAGCGGCGAATGCTAGCGCTCTGCGCGCCAGCCAGATCGGCCAACGATAGCAATGCCAGCAGTAACACCGCAGCAAACGGTGTGCGCCGGCTCGACGAGCTCCACTGGCGGTACTGAAACCCCACAGGCGTTGCGATCTCCCATGCATCGGCACGTGCAGTCCGCGCCCCTCGCGCGGTGTCTCACGTTTGCCATGGGCGGCCCCCTAGCAGGCCGCGTTGAGTCGACTAGCGGCTGTTCACGCGGGTTTCTTTAATGCTTATGTCAATTGGATGGCGTAGTTGCTTAGCGATCGATGCAGCCATTGCTCGATTGCGTCGTGTCGCTGCTGACGCATTGGTCACGTGGATTGCTTGAAGCGCGTTTCAAAACCGGCGGTGTGATGGTCGAGCATGTGCGATTCCGATGCACTGAGCCGGCTGGCAATCTGCGTGCAGTTGCTCCAGCTCGCGCTTGCGCGCAGCAATTTGCGCATGCGCATGCGCATGCGCCGGTGCTCGGGCTGCTGCTACGTTGGAAGGGCAAGGCACACGCGATACTTCGGTTGCTGATTCGGTCTACCTCAGAAGTTGTCAGGCAGTCAATTTTCTGGCGGCATCGAACGCGGTATCGAACATGCGCTGCACGGGCGGCGCGAATTCGCTGGCGAAACTGAACAGCAGAAACAGCCCCAGCAATACCGTCAGCGGTAAGCCCAACTGCACCGGGTTCAAAGCCGGCGCCGCCTTGGCCAAGGCGCCAAGGGCCAAGTTAACCGCCAACATCGCCACCATCATCGGCAACGCCAGAGTCAGACCGCCGCGCAGGATCTGCAGAAACAGCGTGGGCGCCACTTCGGCGAATGCGGCCGCATCCGGCACCGCAGTGCCGATCGGCAAGGCCTTATAGCTGTCCACCAGCAATGCGATGACTGCCAGATGCCCATTGGCCGCGAAGAACAGCATCCCGAACCCGATATAGAACCACTGCGCAATCACGCCCGACGTTACCCCACGCATGGGGTCGGACATCTGCGCAAACGACAGACCGGTGGACTGCGACACCAGCTCGCCCGCCAGTGCTCCTGCCTCGAATATCAACTTCAGCATGAAGCCCATGCTGGCCCCGACTGCCAGCTCGCGCGCGACGCTCAGCACCGCCTGTGCGGTGAATCCATCCCACTGCGGGACCGGCGGCAGAATCGGCGCCAGCACCATTGCCAAGGTCCCGGCCAGCATCACCCGCACTCGCCCCGGCACCGCGCGCGTGCCGATCAACGGCATCGCGGTCAGCAACGCACCGGTCCGCAGCATCGTCCACATGATCGCCCCCACCATCGCAAACGCGCGCTGGCCATCGATCACCATTTGGGTTGCAGCATCCATCCGCGCTATCCCGCTAACCGATCAGATGCGGAATGCGCTGAAACAGCGCGATGGTGAACTCCACCAGATGCCCCAGCAGCATGCTGCCGGTAGCAAACAAGGTGGCCGTCAACGCGACCGCCTTGGCCACGAAGGCGATGGTCGGTTCGTTCAACTGGGTGGCGGCCTGCACCACACCGATGACAACACCGACGATCAGCACGGCCAGCAACATCGGTCCGGCAATCCATAACACGGTGACCAGACCACCGCGCAATTCGGTCAATGCGATTTCAGGGCTCATGGGAGATGATGATGCAAGTGGAATGCCAAAGGACGATGTGGGGGGGGAGCTGGAATCGGGAGTTCATTGGGTATATCCATGCTGTTGCACTTGGAACTTGAGTCGGCCAACCATTAAAGAAATAACGCCCCGTCCGTGCGCCCTACGGGTTGTGCATCTGCCGGCCTTGCCGTTGCGGTATGGGGCCCCGGTAGCAAAGGTCAGAGCACAAGCGAAAGCTTAAGAGCGGCTAACAAAACGGCTGCTCTCAACCGCCAGGCGGGCGCGGTCGGTGCTCGGAATCGGCATGTACCACGCGTACACTGCGGTTCCTGCGCGTCGTCCGCACCCACCTGACGACTGCTCGCTACGTTGTGTTAGCCGCTCTAAAACTAAGAGAGGCTAACAAAACTACCACGCTCACCGCCAGGCGGGCGCGGCCGGTGCTCGGAACCGGCATGTACCACTCGTACACTGCGGTTCCTCCGGGCCGTCCGCACTCACACCTGGCGACTGCTCGCTACGTTTTGTTAGCCGCTCTAAAGCCACAGCGAGAACAACGGCCACGGCCGATCATCAGCAAGAGCGAAAGCCTCGCTTTGCGACTACGAGGCGTTAAAACTTGCTGCCAACGTCCCCACCACCAATACCCATCCATCCACCAGGATGAATAGCAGAATCTTGAACGGCGCCGAGATCAACATCGGCGACAGCATCATCATGCCCATCGACATCAATACGCTGGCCACCACCAGATCGATGATCACGAACGGAATGAAGATCAAGAAACCTATCTCGAAAGCCGTCTTCAACTCGCTGGTCACAAACGACGCTACCAACACCGGGAACGGCACCGCGTCCGGGCCCGCGTATTTGCCATCGCCGGCCATGCCCGCGAAGGTCATCAGATCGCTCTCGCGGATCTGCGCCAGCATGAAGGCGCGCAACGGCTGCGTGGTCAGCGTCCAGGCGGTCTGGAAGTCGATCTGGTTGTTGAGGTACGGCGACAGGCCGGCGCCCCACATCTTTTGCCACACAGGCATCATCACCAGCCCTGTCAAGAACATCGACAAGCCCAGCAGCACCTGATTGGACGGGGTCTGCCCGGTGCCCAGCGCCTGGCGCAGCAGGCCCAGCACGATGGTGATACGGGTGAAGGCGGTCAGCACCAGCAGCATCGAGGGCAGCAGGGTAATGGCCGTCATCAGCAGCAAGGTCTGCAGCGGCAGGCTTACCGGTTGGTCGCCGATGCGGCCAACGCTCACAGTTGGCAATGACGGCAACTGGTTGGAACCGACCGCAGTGGCAGCGGGTGCAGCGGCCTGGGCCATCGCCGGCAAGGCGGCGGGTGTGGCGACCGCCAACAGCGGGCAGCTCATCACCAGCAGTATCGATACCAGGCGCATGCTGCGCCCCCAGCGATTCCAGAAACTGAACATGTCACGGGTCCTTGCGGAGCTTCTGTGCGAGCAGCTGGGCGAAATTGGGGAGTTGCTTGAAATTGGGCAGGCTGGGAGCCGGCGTGGGCGGTAGCGGTTCGGGCAAGGTATGCAAGGTGCTGATGCCGCCGGCGGTAACGCCGAGCAACAACTGCTGGCCGTTCACTTCCACCACCACCACGCGCTCCTTGGCACCGACCGCCAGGCTGGTCACCACACGCAGGCCCTCGCTGCTGCGCAAACCGCTGCCGGGCATGCGTTTGAGCAACCAACCCAGGCCAACGATCAGCGCGAGCACGAACAATAATGCAGAGACTGCGCCAAACAGGCCGGGCGAGGCCGGTGCCTGCGCGCCGACCTGGGTTGCCTTGGCCGCGACCGGCGCGGCGGTGGCCAGCAGGCCGATCACCGCAGCCTCCGGATCCGTTCGCTGGGGCTGACCACGTCGGTCAGGCGGATGCCGAAGCGGTCGTTGATGACCACCACTTCGCCATGCGCGATCAGGGTGCCATTGACGTACACGTCCAGCGGTTCGCCTGCGCCGCGTTCCAGTTCCACCACCGAGCCCTGGTTGAGCTGCAACAGGTTGCGGATCGGGATGCGCGCACGGCCCACTTCCAGCGACAAGGTCACCGGTACGTCCAGAATCACGTCCAGATTGAGGTCGATGGCATTCAGGTCGCGCTCGGCCTGCAGGCTTTCGAAGGTGGCGGGCGCGGCGTTGAGGATGTCGGAATTCATCATTTGCTGGGGTCCTGGGATGGAACGGCGCGCGGGGCTTGCACGCCAGGCGGGCGTACCGCGGTGATCTTGACGGCGTTGTTGCCATTGGAAACGCCGAATTCGCCGGTGAATAACGGGATTTCTTCCACGCACAGCGGCACCTGGGCGGGCAGGTCGATCGGCAGGATGTCGCCGACCTTCAAACCTGTGAGCTGACGCAGACTCATGCGCTTGCTGGCCAGCACGCTGGACAGGGTCACCTCGGCGGTCTCCAGTTGCTCGCGCAGCATCACGTTCCAGGTATCGTCGCGGTCGTTGCGGTCGCTCTGGATGCCGGCATCGAGCAATTCGCGGATCGGCTCCAGCATCGAATACGGCAGGGTGATGTGGATCTCGCCGCCGCCGCCTTCAAGTTCCACATGGAAACGGCACACCACCACGTACTCGCGCGGGGTGACGATGTTGGCGAAGTGCGGGTTGATCTCCGAGTTGATGTACTCAAAGTCCACTTCCATCACCGGCGCCCAGGCTTCCTTCAAGTCGGCGAAGGTCTGCTTGAGCATCAGCTGGACCACGCGCATCTCGGTGGCGGTGAATTCGCGACCTTCGATACGGGTGTGATAACGGCCGTCGCCGCCGAAGAAGTTGTCGACCACGGTGAACACCAGCGTGGGTTCGAATACGATCAGGCCGGTGCCGCGTAGTGGTTTGAAGCGGATCAGGTTGAGGTTGGTCGGCACGTACAGCGAGTGCATGTACTCGTTGAACTTGACCAGGTCGATGCCGCGCACCGACAGGTCGGCCGAGCGCCGAATCAGATTGAACAGGCCGATGCGCCACAGCCGCGCGAAGCGCTCGTTGACCATCTCCAGGGTCGGCATGCGGCCACGGATGATGCGGTCCTGGCTGGACAGGTCGTATTGGCGAGCCTCGCCGGGCAGGGCCTCCGGCTCGGTGTTGACCACGCCCGAATCGACGCCGTGCAGCAGCGCATCGATCTCGTCCTGGGAAAGCAGATCACTGACGCTCATGGGGCAGGCCTTACTGTGTAACGAAACTGGTGAACAACAATTCTTCGACGCACTTCTTGCCGGTCTCGCTGGTCATGACCTTCTGCGTTTCGACCAGCGCGGCCTTTTGCAGCTTCTGCTTGCCGGCCAGGTCGGCCACGTCGGTGGCCTTGGTCTGCGACAGCAACATCAGCAGATGTGCGCGGATGGCCGGGGCGTTTTCGGTGATGAGCTTGAGTTCTTCCGGGTCGCGGGTGACCAGTTGCACTTCGACCTGCAGGTACTGCGGGCCGTCGCCGGGGTCGGCCAGGTTGACCACGATCGCCGGGTCCATCGGGAAGTACTGGGCGGGTTTTGGCACATCGGCGACCGTGGGTGCAGCGTGTTTGCCGCCTTTTTCATCGTCCTTGTGGCCGAAGAAGAACCAGGCGCCGCCGCCAGCGGCCGCTAGCACCACTACCGCAATAGCGATCAGTAGGAGCTTCTTGCCGCCCTTCTTCTTCTCGCCTTTGTCGTCTTTGTCTTCGGTATTCTTGGATTTTTCGGCCGCTGCCACAATGTGCTCCAGGGGAATGCTCAACCTGACGGTGCAATTGGCGTGCCAAAACCGCGACGGTTTTCTGGCGCGGGTTGCGCGCAAGCGGCAAAACCCCCGCAAGCTCTACGCGGCGGGGGTAGGCGAGCTGCATCGGCATCACGCCAATGTGCGATTTTCAGTCGCGCCGGGTCGTCCCTGCGCAGAATTTCATGCGTAGGCGTCCAGCAATCCACGCTGGCGTAACACCACCGACGGAATTCCGACGGGCGGGCTGTCGTCCAGACTGAGGCCATTGCCGTCGGTGCCGCCGCCGTTGCGATTGCCCGACTGGCTCTGTTGCTGCTGGCCGACATCGGCCTGACCGAGCTGGAAGCCGTTCTGGCCGAGCATTTCGCGCAGGCGCGGCAGGCTCTGTTCCAATGCCTGACGCACGTCGGCGTTGGCGGAGGTGAAACTGGCGTTGACCTTGTCGCCGTCCAGATGCAGACGGACTTCGACCGGGCCCATTTCGTTCGGGGTCACCTTGATATGCGCGTGGCCGATCTTCTGGTCGGCCAGCCAGCTCATGCGCGCGCCGATGGCATCGTCGAAATTGTCGCTGCCCATTTCCGGAGTCGGGGTAGGCGAGGCGCTGAACACCGGCGCGGGATCCTGCAGGCGGCTGAGTGCTGCGGCCGTCGTGGTCGGTAGTGCGAACGCCGGGGTATCCAGGGGTGCTGGCGCGGCACTGTCGTCGGTGGCCGGCTCCAGCGCCTTGGCGGCCATGCTCATCAGCGCGGCAGTCTGGACATCGCCGCTCACCGCAGTGGTCGATATGGGCTTGGCGCCCGCTGCAACGGCCGGTGCCAGCGCGCCCAGCGAGGTGTTGGCAGTTGCCGTTGCGGTGGGAGCGGTCGCATCGGTCGGCAGGGCGGTTGCAGTCGGCGTGGCGCCTGCTGCGCCGGCCATGCTGGCGGTCAACGCCGCGGCTGCAGCAGCCAGTACATCGCCGCCCGGCAATGCCTGGGCCAGCAGACCCATGCCGAAACCGCCCAGCCCCGGCGGCGGCCAGGCGGCGTCGGTCGTTATGGCCGCTTCGGCAGGGGTGTCTGCGCTCCCGGTCGCAGTCGCGGTCTTGGTCTTGGTGTTCTTGCCGGTCTTTGCGGCAGTGCTGCTGTCGGCTGCAGCCGGCTCCTTGTCCTTGGTGGAGGCGGACTTGGCCGGCTTGGTGTCGCCGTCCTGCGCACGCGCACGTGCGGTGGCATCGCTAGTGGCATCGCCGGTCGCATCGTCCCGGTTGTCGTCATCGGCACGGTTTTTGTCGGATTGGTTGGGCTTGGGCGCAGCCTGCTTGGCGGGCACGCGTTCGGGCGCCTGCGGCGGCGCCTGGTTCGGCGTGTTGGCCGGATTGAGCATGCGTGCGAACTGGTCCTGGCCCTGGTCCTGCTCGGACGAGGGGTCGCTGTAACTGGATTTTTTGCCGGTGCTGGCGAGCGCGCCGAGACCTGCTGAGAAGGCGGACAAGGGGTTCATGCGGAGTCTCCGTGGGTGTCTGCGCTGTGGGCCAGGCGCGAGCGGCGTGCACCGAGGTCGTCCATCTCGCGCTGGTCGCGGCGTTCGATCACTTTGTTTTCCTGGGCGCGGTAGCTGGCCGCCAACTGCTCCAGCACTTGTGTTTCGCGGCTGGCCAGCAACAGGCGGGTGCGCTCGGCTTCCACTTTGGTGTGGTTGCTTTTCACGGTCTGCGCTTGCTGCAGCACGGCACTGTCGAGGCGGTCCAGAAACGCGCGGCGGTTGGTCAGCGCGGCAGCGCTGGTGCCGGCCATGCGGCTGTCGGCGTATTCCTCGGCATAGCGGCGCAGTTCTTCCAGGCGCGACTGGTGGGTTTCCAGGGCGCGCTGGCGCTCGGCCAGATCGCGGGCGACCTTGTCTTGCTGCTCCTGCGCGCGGCGCAGCAATGGGTCGATCCGTTTGGACTGCATCATGGATTAGTTCTCGGGTTCGACCAGCCGCTGTAATGCGGACAGGCTATCGGTCAAGTGGGCGGCTTTGTGGACGTCCTGTCCAAGGAATTCGACGATGTCCGGCCAGCGCATCAATGCTTCGTCGGTGGCCGGGTCGCTGCCGCGCTGGTAGGCGCCGATGGCGATCAGGTCGCGGTTGGCGGTGTAGGCCGAAAGCAGCTGCTTGAGCTTGCGGATGCGCAGGCGCCAGGGTTCATCGGCGATGTCCTGCACCACGCGGCTGACCGAGGATTCGACGTCGATGGCCGGGTACAGGCCGCTGTCGGCAACCCGGCGCGAGAGCAGAATGTGGCCGTCGAGGATGGCGCGTGCGGCGTCGGCGATCGGGTCCTGCGGGTCGTCGCCTTCAGTCAGCACTGTGTAGAAGGCCGTGATCGAGCCGCCGCCCTTTGCACCGTTGCCGGCGCGTTCGACCAACGCCGGCAATTTGGCGAACACCGACGGCGGGTAGCCGCGGGTGGTCGGCGGCTCGCCCACAGACAGGCCGATCTCGCGCTGCGCCTGGGCGAAACGGGTCAGCGAATCCATCAGTAGCAGCACGTTCAGGCCCTGGTCGCGGAACCACTCGGCAATGGCGGTGGCGCGATAGGCGCCGTGCAGACGCGCCAACGGCGGTCGGTCGGCCGGGGCGGCGACCACCACCGCGCGGCGTAGGCCTTCTTCGCCCAGGGTGGTCTGGACAAAGTCGCGCACTTCGCGGCCACGTTCGCCGATCAGCCCCACCACGATCACGTCGGCCGAGGTGAAGCGGGTCATCATGCCCAGCAGTGTCGATTTACCGACGCCGGAGCCGGCGAACAAGCCGACACGTTGGCCGCGGCCGATCGGCAGCAGTGCGTTGATGGCGCGCACGCCGACATCCAACGAGGTGGTGATGGGTTCGCGTGACAGCGGGTTGATCGACATGCCGGCCATGCTGACGCTGCTTTCGCCGCGGATCGGGCCCTTGCCGTCCAGCGGAGTGCCGTCGCTGTCGATAACGCGGCCGAGCAGGCCTTCGCCCACTTCCACGCCGCCGCGGCGCCGCGAGGGCACCACGCGGGCGTTCGGCAACAGGCCATGCAACTCGGCGCTGGGCATCAGGTATGTGCGTTCTCCGGCAAAACCGACCACTTCGGCATCGACCCAGCCGCCGTCGACTTCGACCTTGCAGGTGGCGCCCATCGGCGCTTCGCAGCCGATGGCTTCCAGGGTCAGGCCGACCGCGCGGCGCAGGATGCCTTCGCGGATCAGGCTGCGGCCTGCACTCGGCTCCAGGCCGAGCGCGCCCAAGCGCGTGGCCAGGCGCAGATTGCGTGCGTCCAGCCAATCGGCCGGCGTGGCGCCGAACAAGGCGCTCACAGGTTCGTTCCGGATTTGCGCATGACTGTCTCCAGCGCGGCCCGCAGGCGCGCCTCCAGGGTGCCGTCCACGCGCACGCTTTCGGCATGCACGCGCAGGTCGCCACGGCTCAGGCTCACGTCCGGGGTTACGCGGGTGGTGCTGCTGGGCGCCAGATGCTGCAGCAGCGCGGTGATGTCGTCCGGGTGCAGACGCACTTCGACTTCGCGACCGGCACTGCCCACCGTATCGATCGCTTCGTGCACCAAATCGGCCAGCAGCTGGGGGTCGGCCTGATAGGCACGCCCGACCAGCGAGCCGGCAATGCGCACGGCCAGTTCGCCGAGCGCGCCGACCACTTCGTTCTCCAGCCGCGCCAGCGGGCGGGTGAAGTTGTCCAGGATGCCGTCGATCTGCGCGGTCAACCGGCGCACTTCCGCCTGACCCTGCGCAAAGCCTTCTGCATGCCCGCGTGCAAAGCCTTCCTGATGGGCGGCGTCTTCGATGGCCTGGATCTCTTCCAGGGTCGGCGGACGCAGCACCGGCTCGTACACGGCCGGTTCGTCGAATTCGGTTTCCGGCAACGCCGACGTCATATGCAGGTCGGGGGCCAGCCAGCGGGTGACGATGTCGTTCATACCATCGCCTCCGCACCGGCGCCGCCGAGGGTAATGGCGCCTTCGTCAGCCAGACGGCGGACGATGGTGAGGATTTCCTTCTGCGCCGCTTCCACGTCGGCCAGGCGCACTGGGCCGCGCGCTTCCATGTCCTCGATCAGGATCTCGGCGGCGCGCTGGGACATGTTGCGGGTGATCTTTTCGCGCACCTTGACATCGGCGCCACGCAGGGCCAAGCCAAGGCGCTCGCCGGAGACTTCGCGCAGCAGCGTCTGCAGGCCGCGGTCGTCCAGATCCACCAGGTTGTCGAACACGAACATCAGGTCCTGGATCTTGCTGGCCAGGTCGGCGTCGATCTTGCCGATCTCGCCCAGCACGCCCTGATCGGGGCCGGTGTCGAGGAAGTTGAGGATATTGGCGGCGACCTTGATGCCACCCACGTTTGAAGACTTGAGGTTCTGGTTGCCAGAAAACTGGCGTTCCATGATGTCGTTGAGCTCGCTCAGGGCGTTCGGCGGGATGCCGTCCAGGGTGGCGATGCGCAGCAGCACGTCGGCGCGGGTGCGCTCGGGCAGCAGCTTCAGCGCCTCAGCGGCTTGGTCGCTGTCTAGATGCGCCATGACAATCGCGATGATCTGCGGGTGCTCGTTGCGCACCAGATCGGCGACCGCGCGCGGGTCCATCCACTTCAAGGTGTCCAGACCGGTGGTGTTGCGGCCGAGCAGGATGCGGTCGATCAGGCCACCGGCCTTGTCGGCGCCCAGCGCCTGGATCAGCACGTTGCGGATGTAGTCGTCGGCGCCCACGCCCAGTGAGGTCTTGCCGGCCAATTCGCCGTTGAAGTCGTCCATCACTTGCTCGACCTGATCGCGCGAGATGCCGGTCATGGTGGCCATGGCGATGCCGATCTTCTGCACCTCTTTCGGCTCCATGTGTTTGAGCACTTCGGCAGCGTCGGTTTCCCCAAGCGACAGCAACAACACCGCAGCACGCTGCACGCCACTCATTGGTTGTGTTTCAGGCTTCACTGGCGACCCATCCCTTCACGACTTGTGCGACCCGTTTTGAATCGGCTTTCACTGCCTCGCGCGCCACGCGCATGCGCTCTTCGTAAGCGTCCGGCAGGGCGATCGGAACCTTGCGATCCTGACCGAGCTGGGCGGTATCCTCTTCCAGGCGGGGAATCAGGTCATCGTCTTTATCGAGCATCCGCACGCCGGCGCTCTGGGGAGCGCCATCCTTGCCAACCTTGCCTTGCTTGTCTTTGACCGCGGTCACACTGGTGAGCTGACGCAGAGTGGGGCGCACCACACCGAACAGCAGCGCCAGCACCACCACCGCACCGATCAGCAGACGCAGACCGCTCTGCACACGCGGGTCTTCCCACCACTTCGGGCCTTCTTCGCCGGCCACCGCTTCACGTACGAAGGGGGCATTCATCACCGACACCGTGTCGCCACGTGCCGCGTCGAACCCCACTGCCTGCTTGACAAGTCCCTCGATGCGAGTGAGCTCGGCGGCGGTGAGCGGTTGTTCGACCATCTTGCCCTTGGCACCGGGGCGCGGCACGTTGTCCAGCAGCACCGCCACCGATACCCGCTTGATCCGGCCGGCCGGCTGACGGGTATGTTGCAAGGTGCGGTCCAATTCGTAATTGCGCGTGGCGCTCTTGGAGCTCTCGGTCGGCGTGGCGGGTGCGGTGGCCTGGCCGTTGGCGGCCGGCGTGCCCGGTGTGCCAGCGGTGGCATTGGCAGCCGGAGCCGGGGGCTGGCCGGGGCTATTGCTGGTGGCGCCGGGGGGCCCCTGCGGGCCGCCGCCGGCACTGGTGCTGCTATCGTTGACCTGCTCGCTGCGCAGCTTGGCCGGCTCGCCGTTGTACAGCTCGCGGGCTTCCTCGATTACGGAGAAATCCATGTCCACGCTGACTTCCGGATTGACCCGACCGGACCCGGTCATCGGCTCGAGCAGCTCGCGGATACGTTGGTTGTAGGAGCTTTCCTGGCGGCGCACCTGTTCGAACTGGGCGGCGTGCTGGGCGGCATCGCTGTTGGGGTCGGCGATCGAGAGCATGCGACCGCTCTGGTCCACCACGGTGACGCGCTCGGGGGTCATGTCCGGGATGCTGGAGGCGACCAGATTGACGATCGCATCGACCTGGTTGCGCTCCAGGCCCTGGCCGCCACGCAGCTCCAGCACCACCGAGGCGCTGGCAACATCGCGCTGGCGGGTGAAAGCGCTGGGCTTGGGAATGGCCAGATGCACACGGGCCTCTCGCACCGGACGCAAGGTGCTGATGGTGCGAGCCAGCTCGGTTTCCAGTGCGTGCTGGTAGCGGGCGTTTTCCACGAACTGGCTGACGCCGAAACCCGGGTCTTTTTCCATCAGTTCGAAGCCGCCGCCGGTCTCCTTGCCGGTCAGGCCGGAGCCGGCCAGCTTCAGGCGGGCGTCGTACAGCCGGTCCTGCGGCACGGTAATGGCACCGGTGCTCTGGTCGATCTTGAACGGGATTTGCGCGGTGCGTAGCAGGTCGGCCGCTTCGGCATTGCCCTTTTCGTCCAGGCCGGTGTACAGGGCCTGGTAGCCAGGCTGCTGCGACCAAAAGAACACCGCCAGACCGGCCGCCACCGCCAGGGCGATCATCGCCATCATGGTCAGCTTGCGGGTGATTTGCAGGCTTCGGACACGGTCGAACCATTGCCCCGCCTTTTCGGCGCTCTGGTTCATGTTTTCTTTGGTGATCGCGAGAGCCATGTGTCGTCAACCTTCTTTACAGCGGCATGTTCATGACGTCCTGATAAGCCTGGACGAGACGGTTGCGCACTTCCACGGTGGCGCGGAAGGCCACCTGGGATTGCTGGGAGGCGACCATCACCCGTGCCAGATCGGCGCTGG
This sequence comes from Xanthomonas fragariae, assembly GCF_017603965.1. Classification (NCBI taxonomy): domain Bacteria; kingdom Pseudomonadati; phylum Pseudomonadota; class Gammaproteobacteria; order Lysobacterales; family Lysobacteraceae; genus Xanthomonas; species Xanthomonas fragariae. The sequence goes on from NZ_CP071955.1 coordinate 1,828,647, forward strand.
GGTCGCCCATTTCGAATGCTTTGGCCAGTGCGCCGGACTTTTGCTGGGCCTCGTTGACGCCGCCGATGGCACCGCGCAAGGTCTCGCTGAAGCTGGGCGCCTGCGTGGCCGGCGTTCCCTGCGTGCCGGCCAGTCCCTGGATCTGATTGCCGCGCGCCGCATCGCCCACCGTGCGCATCGGGCCTTGGCCCATCTGCGTCTGGTAGCTGCGGATCTGCGAGAGGATGGAGGTAACGGAGTCGCTCATGGGTACGGTCAGCCAGGGAGGCATGCACACCATTGCAAGCGGCGTGCCGAAATCGCGCCGGGATTCCGGCGCCAGGGCGAGGGGTTGCTACAGCGCGGCTGCGAGCGGGTCGGGCACCGGTGTCGGCGCGCGGGATCAGCTGCGATAGGCGGCTGGCGACGGCAGGCACTATGCCATCGACTGAACTAGCTCGGTGACAGCCCACCGACGTCAAGAATCGAGTTCGGGTCGGCTTGGATGGACCGACAGCATGTCCCGAAAGCGGACAAGTGCGCCGCACCTTCGATTAAGAGTGGCTAACAAAACGACTGCGCTCACCATCAGGCGGACGCGGCCGGTGCCCGGAATCGGCATGTCTCATTCGTGCACTAAGGTTCCTCCGCGCCGTTCGCACCCACCTGGCGACTGCTCGCTACGTTTCGTTAGCCACTCTAACTACCCCGGCATCCAAGCCCCATGCCAGCGCTCCAGATTATGGCCGGTCAGCATCCAATCGCGGCGAACCACCTCCCGCAGCGCCGCACCTTTCGCCGCCGCCGCGTCCGGGTCGGCCAAGTGATCACGGATCGCGCCGATCCAATCGCGGTAACGGTTCTTTACCAGGGTCACCGGCAGGTTGCCTTGGTAGCAGCGCACGTCGCTGGCGATTACCGGGTAGCCGCAGGCGCCGTATTCCAGAAGGCGCAGATTGCTCTTGCACGCGTTGAATAGGTTTTGCTCCACCGGCGCCAGGGCCAGATCCAGATCCAACGCAGATAATGCTGCCGGGTAGCGATCGATCCGCACTCCGGGCTGGAACTGGTGGATATGCTGGCGCAGTGCGAACGGGTACATGCCCATGAATACCCATTCGACCTCGTTAGCCAGTTCGCGCACGACATCGGCAATCACTTCCAGATCGCCAGTGTGGCTGGCACCCCCTGCCCAGCCGATGCGCGGACGCCGACCACGGTGCGCCGAACGTTCCGGCAGGGCCTCCCACCAATGCGCGGGCAGGCGGTTTTCGGCCACGCGGATATCGCTGTGCAACCCGGCAAACGCTTCGGCCAGCGCGGATGTGGACACCACGAAGCGATCCACAAAACTCAGCCCGCGGCGCACCGTCTTGAGAATGTCCTTGGGCATATGCTCGCGGTGGACATTTTTCAGCGGCAGGTTGGGCAGGTAGTCGTCCAGCTCGTAGACCTTGAACGCGCGCGACAATGTCTTCATCCGCCGCATCGCTTCCAGCCGCGGCTCGCCGACCTGGCGCTGGAGGATGACCACGTCGGGATCCTGGCGCGCCAGCTCGCTGATCTCCAGATAGCCGTTGAACAGCACGCCCTCGACTATCCCGGCCTCGCGCAATGCCCGCAGCGGCTGGATCACCCGATAGTGCCCGCAGCCTTCGATGTCGGCGGGCAAGGCGATGATCATCGGCAGCGGCCGCCACGATTGCAGCGGCCGCCAACTGGCACGCGGGTCGGCTAGGGCGAAGCCCGCACCGGGGTCCAGCGAAAAGCCCGGGTTATAGGCCGGGTCGTTGGCCATCACCGGCAGCCAACGCGCATACATCGCTTCTTCGTCGAGCGCGCTGGCCGGTGCGGGTTCCGGCGGGTCGATCACCAGCTGCGCGCGCGCTGCAAACACATTGAGATAGCCGGCCTGTTGCAGACGTAGGCACAGGTCGACATCGCTCCACTGCGCCAGCGCTGGTTCCTGCTCAAAGCCACCGGCATCCAGAAACAACTGACGTGGCAGCATCAGGCATTGGCCACTGAGCGCGCTGTAGTTCTGATCGAGTTGCAGGCGCTGCAGATAGCCGGATTCGTCGAACGCAGCGCCTTCGAACGCGCGCGCTGCCGGTGCCCCCAGGCCCAGCAGCAAGCCGGCGTGATGCACGGTCCCATCGCCCCGCAGCAGCTTGCCGGCCACCGCACCGACCTCCGGGCGCAGCGCGTGGTTGAGCAGTTGCGCCAGCCAATCGGGCTTTATGACTGCCGCACCCGCCGCCAGCCACAGCAGCATGTCCCCACGTGCTTGCTCAGCCGCCGCATTGCAGGCCGCCTCGCGCGAAGGCTCATCGTGCAAGCGCAGCACGCGGATCTGCTGCATGCCCAAGTTGTCGATGCCCGCCAGCCAGTCGCGCAGTTCCCGCTGGGTGCTGTCTGCGCGGTCCAGTAGCAGCAATTCGTAATGCGGATAGGCCGTGTTGGCCAGCACGCTTTCCAGGCAGCGCTGCACCTGCGGCAGGCGGCCATCGACCAGCACCAGAATGCTGACCATGGGTTGATGCGTATGGCGATAGTCCACCGCATACCGGCCCGGTCCGGCACTGTGCACCACCGCGTTCACGTAGCCACGCGCAGCGAGATGGCGCGAGATGGCCTGCTGTTCGTCCTCGTCGCCGTGCCGCGTGTTGGCGGATGCGACCAGTAATGGTTCGGCGATATGTCGAACGCATGCCAGGCCGTAACGTTCGACCAGACCAAGCTGGTAGCCGAGCTCGAAGGCCTCGCCCTGGCCGGCTGGAAAACCGCCATCGGCCAACAACGTGCGGTGCCGGAACAACCAGTGCCGCGACATCGTGGATGGCGCGCTCACCAACATGTCCAGATACAGCGTCGGCCGCATCGCCAGCCCCAGCTGTGCGTTGTCCAACACCACCACTTCGTCCGCATAGACCGCCTGGCAATCGTCCGGCAGCACGAGTATCTCCAGTGCCAGCATCAGCAAGCCGCTGGCGGTGAAAAGGGTGCCAGCGTCGACCAGCAGCACCCAGTCGATCGACTCCTGTGTGGCGAGGAACTGGTTGAGCGTTGCCGCCAAGCCGTCTGCGCCGATCAGTACGCCGCGCTCGCCATGGTCGGAAACCTGCTGCGGACAGGCGCTAACCAACCAGGTCTGCTGGTTCTGATAACACGCCACCGCCGTCGAGCTAGCTTGTGTGGCAGCCACCGCTGCCGCATCGCAGTTGCTGTCGATCAGCATCAGCGCAATGCGCGGGCCGCCGGAATGCGCCTGCAAGCGTGCTTCGATCAACCTGCGCTGGATCGCTGTCGGATGGCGTACGCCCAACCAGGTGGGCAGCGACACACGCTCGGCCGTCCCGGCGCTTTGCATCAACGCATTGACCAGATCCACCGACTTGAACACCCGCGCCTTGTGCGAGCCAAGCGGTGCGACGCTCACTTGGCGGTTGTCGCCACTCTCGCGTCGCCACCCGAGCTGGCAGATGCCCTGGCGTAAATCTTCATGGCCCCGATCGCCGCTGCCTGGCTGATCGCGATCGGCCTGACTGCACTGCGCGCCGGACGCGCGGAAGTGCGTGAGCGGACTGGACAGCAAGACCAGATTGCCGTGGCGCAGCAGCTTGACGTAGATCGCCAAGCCGCCGCCCCGATAGATCGGCTTGCCGTTCATCGACATCAGCTCGCTGCCCAGCGCGACCAAGTCGGCACGCCGACACAGCACACAGCTCGGCTCGCCGATGAGGTTGATGGTGTGGTCGGCCAGAAACGACACCAACTCAGGCCCGTCGATCACTACATCCTCGGCAAACGGGAAGCAGGTGGCCAGGATGTCCGGCAACGGCGCACTGTCATCGTCGATGCGCCGCCGCCGCGAGGACGCCAGCGTGGCGTCAGGGCTGCGCTCCATCGCCGCAACCAACTGCGCAACGCAGTCCGGCTGCAGCACGTCGTCGTCGTGCAGGAATTTGACGTACTCGCCCTGTGCCAACCCGATGCCTTTGATGGTGCTACCGAGTTCGCCGAGCCGGGATGTATTGTGGTGGTAGCGGATCGGGAACGGCGCGTCCGCCAGCCTGGACGCTAACACCGCCTCGATGGCGCCATTGGCGTTGTCGTCGCAGATCACCAACTCCAATGCGGTGTAGGTCTGCGCCAACACGCTGTCGAGCGCCTGCGCGAAGTAGCGCGGCTTGTAGGTCGGCATGACTATGCTCACGAGGGCGTTGGCAGTCATCGGCGATCGATCGTCTTGAACAGTCAAGATGCATCCACGGCGAGGCATCGGGGGAGGGCGATGCACTCCATCATGCACCGGAAGTCGGTGCACCTGGGCGGTGCTCGGCCTGGCCGCAGATGCAACAAGCGTGCCGTTGGCGTGAGGCATGCGCCGCGTCGCAGTTCACCTTGAGGGTGTAGATATCGGCGATACGCGTGATCGTGCTGGTGTCGCAGGCGGTGCCGGAACAATGCACCGGTATGACCAAGGCGCTCTGGGGGATGGCCGCGCCGACGCTGGTGGATGCCGGGGTTCTACCGTAGCCGATAGCCGCGAACAGAGTGATCTTGATGAAGCAAGCCTATGCCAGGGAGCGGAGACGGTGCGCTGGTCCGCTCAGTGCGCAAGCTCGGTTTGCTCGCGATCGATGCCGTACTTGCGCAGCTTTTCCACCAGCGTAGTGCGCCGCAGGCCCAGTAACTGGGCGGCGTGCGCAACCACTCCCTGGGTGCGTTCCAGTGCTTCGTTGATCAGCGCCAGTTCGATGTTGGCCATGTGACCGCGCAGATCTATTCCGTCGTCGGGCAGGCTAGAGGTGGCGGCCGATTCGGTATCGGCAGTGTTGGGCTGCAGCGGCACCACACTGCTCGGCACGCTGGTGTCCACCGCCGGCGCGGCCACCACCAGTGCCGGTTCCGGCGGCAACTCGACCAGAACGGCCGAGGCGAAATCGCCGCGGTAGCGCGCCGGCAGATCCTGCACGTGCACCATCCCGCCTGGATGCAACACTGCCAGGCGCTCCACCAGGTTGGTCAGCTCGCGCACATTGCCGGGCCAGTCGTAACTGCGCAGCGCCTGCAAGGCTTCATCGGCAAAGCGCACTTCGCCGCGCCCGGTGCGCGCCAGTTGCCCGGCGATGGTTTGCACCAGCACGGCCAAGTCGTCGACGCGCTCGCGTAGTGCCGGCATCTCGATCGGAAACACGTTCAGGCGATAGAACAGATCCTCGCGGAACTGGCCATCGCTGATGCGGGTTTCCAGATTGCGGTGAGTGGCAGCGATCACGCGCACGTTGCAGCGGATGGTCTGACCACCGCCAACGCGCTCGAAGCTGCGCTCCTGCAGCACGCGCAGCAATTTCACCTGCATCGGTAGGCTCATGTCGCCGATCTCGTCCAGCAACAGCGTGCCGCCTTCGGCCATTTCAAAGCGGCCCTTGCGGGTGCTCAGCGCACCGGTGAAGGCGCCTTTTTCGTGGCCGAACAATTCGCTTTCCAACAGATCCGGTGGGATCGCGCCGCAGTTGATGGCCACAAACGGCCCATCGCGACGCGGCGAGTGCTGGTGAATGGCACGTGCGACGACCTCTTTGCCGGTGCCGGATTCGCCCAGCACCAGCACCGTGGTGTCGAATGCTGCGACCTGATCGATCAGGCGGCGCAGACGGGTCACCGCTTCACTGTTGCCTGTAGGGCCGGTGTCTTGCTGCACGCCGGCCTGATGCTCGGCATCCAGCCGCTTGAGGCTTGCGCGACGCAGCAAGGCTTCCAGTTGCGCATGGCGCAGCGGCGTATCCAGTGTCCAGACACTGGCTTCGTGCAGGCCATGGGTCTGCGCAAACGCGCTCGGGCTGCCTTCCATCAGCAACACCGGCGGCGGCAGCTTGGCATCGGCCAGCCAGTCGAAGAATGTGTTGGCCTGTGCAGCGTCCTGCGCCGAGCCCACCATGACCGCCATCCACTCATCGTGGCGATGACGGCCAGGATTGATGTCGGCGCCGTCGGTGACCCAGCGGGGATTGAAGTCCATGAACTCGAGCAACGACACGGTGCGCTCGGCGCGCACGGCATCGCTGTCGATCAGCAGAATCCGGGACTCACTCATTCCTCGCTCCTTCCGTCAGGCCCTCCAGGATTGGCATGACTTCCTGGATGTAGGACAGCTTGCTGACAAAATTGTCGGCACCCGCGCGAAGAGCGTGTTCTCGATGCTCGGCATCGTCGAAGTGGCTCGCGATGACAATATACGGCGGATCGTCCTGCGTCTTGATCAGACGCGTCGCCTGCAAGCCGCCCATCTCGGGCATGGCCAGGTCCATCAGCACGACATTGGGGCGCAGCGACTCCGAACGCTCGATCGCTTCCAGTCCATTGGTGGCACTGCCCACCATATTGAGCCATTCGACTTTACGAAAATGGCGCATCGCAGCGTTGATGAAGCCCTCGTGGTCGTCGACCAGCAGCACGGTGAGTTTGCTCATAGTAATCCTTATCCCGCTCGTGCAAGCAGCGGTTTGTTGATGCGGCGGCGCTCGCGGGCCGGGGCGATGTCCAGTTGCTCGCGGTACTTGGCCACGGTCCGGCGCGCAATATTAACGCCTTGACGCGACAGTAGTCCGGCAATGGCTTCGTCGGCCAGTGGCCGACCTGCCGGCTCGCTCTCGATCAGCCGGCGCACCATCGCCTTGACCGCCTGGCCGGAAACGCTGGCGCCCTCCAGGCGCACCGCGAAGAAATGCTTGAGTTCGAACGTGCCGCGCGGGGTTTGTATGTATTTTCCGGTGGTAATGCGCGAAATCGTCGATTCGTGCATGCCGATCTCGTCGGCGATTTCCTTCAAGATCAGCGGTGCCATCGCTTCTTCGCCGCGCGCCAGGAAGGCGGCCTGACGTTCGACGATGGCGCGCGTTGCGCGCAGCAAGGTTTCGTAGCGCATCGACAACCCACGGGTCAGCCAGCGCGCTTCCTGCAGCATGTCGCGTAGCGGCTGCGCAGCGTCGCCAGCCTCGGCCAGTGCGCGCTCGTGCATCGGGTTGATGCTGACCCGATGGGTGGTGGCCGGATTCAATGCCACCCGCCAGCTGCCATCGGCGTGCCAGGCGAGCACATCCGGAATCACGCTGGCGTTGCTTTCCTGCAGCAGGTCGTCGCCCGGACGTGGCTGCAGCGACAGGATCAGCCGCACCGCCTCGCGGGCGTCTCCGACCTCGGTGTCGTGCGCACGTGCCAGCACCGCGTAGTCGTGGCTGGCCAGCAATTCCAGATCGCCGCCAAGGATGCGCTCGGCCAGATGACGGGCCGGCACGCGACCGGGCAGCGCGCTCAGCTGGGCCTGCAGACACTCGCGCAGATCACAGGCGGCTAGGCCGGCAGGGTCACCGTGCAGCAGGCGCTGACGGATCGCTTCCACTCCCTCCACGGTCATGCCCAGGCGCGTGGCGCCTAGCTGCTGCAGCGTCGACAGCGCCTCGCGCAGATAGCCGGCATCGTCGGTTTGCTCCAGCCAGAACGCGGCGGCCCCCAATGTGGCCTCGTCCAGGTCCAGCGCCAGCTCGCGCAGGATGCGCACGTGCGGGTCGGTGGATTCGCCAGCCGCCACGCGTTGCATGCGGTCGTCGTCGCCATCGTTCCAGCTGCTGCTCTGCACGTCCCACATCGTGCTTTCCGGCAACTCGTCGAATGCGGCGATATCGGCGGCGCCATCATCGCTGGCAGCGGCGTCGTCGCTGCTGTCAGCAAGCTCTTCCAGTTCCAGCAGCGGGTTGGTTTCCAAAGCGCGGCGAATCTCCAGTTCCAGCTGCATGCCGTCCAATTGCAACAGACGGATCGACTGAAGCAACTGCGGGGTGAGGTGCAGTTGCTGGCCAAGCTGGGCGGCGATAATCGTCTTCATGGAGGCGCTTCCGGAGGGCGCCGCATGTAGCGGCCATGGAACGCATCTTGCAATGTAATGCGACTGATTTTTAATCGGGGATTGGTGTGAGGCGACTCATGATTTTCCTGACAACATGTCAGGGACCCCCTGACATCACATGCGAACTCAAGCGTGCCCGCCGCAATTTCGTCACTAGTTTTGATCGTCGGTAGTGTGAAAGCAATCCGCCGACATCGGCGCCTCAGACCAGCTCGTTGTGGTGTTTGGCTGCTAGCAGCACCAAATCGTTGGCGCGGCGGCAGCCGAGCGATTCCATCATGCGCGCGCGATGGGTTTCGACGGTTTTGACGCTGATGCCAAGGTCGGCGGCGATTTCCTTGTTGCTCTGGCCGCGACCGATTTCGCGCAGGATTTCGCGTTGGCGTGGCGACAGTGCGGCAATACCGACCGGTTTTTCGCGGCCCAGCATCGGCGCGATCATCTTGGAAGAAATCTGCGGGCTCAGGAACACCTGGCCGGCGGCGGCGGCACGCAATGCCAATTCCAGTTCCAGCGGTGCGGCGTCTTTGACCACGAAGCCGACCGCGCCGCGATCCAGTGCGTCGCGCACATGCACCGCGTCGTCGTGCATCGACATTATCACCACATGCGTGCGCGGCGCGGCGCGCAGCACGTCGGTCATGGCATCCAGGCCGCTGCGGCCGGGCAAGGACAGATCCATCAGCACCAAATCGGGGCGGTGCAGGGATGTCATATCCAAGGCTTGCTGCGCGTTGCTTGCCTCGCCCACGACATCAATGCCGGCGAAGGTTTGCAGCAGCCTGGACAGGCCGGCGCGGACAAGGGTGTGATCGTCGACGATGATGACTCGCACGGCGCAGAAGAAACCTTTTTCAGTAAACAGCACATTAGCCGACCCGGAGCCTGGCGCCAACCATCGGCGTCAGCGCTGGCGGCGGGCGTCGGCAATTTGACGGCGATGCAGACGGAACAAGTGCCGTTCCAGCGCGTCATGCAAGCCTGTGGAAAGCGGGGCAAACCTCAGCCACAGCCAGTCATCGTGGTCGTCGCTGGCGCTTGTCAGCACTTCGGCAGGAAGTTTTACCAATTCAGGCAGCCAGTCGGATGGCTGCAAACAGACGCTGCCCTTCGTGCCCGGCACGTGACCAGTTGCGCCACTCAGGCAGATGCCGCGCACCGACCAGCGCACCGTACCGTGGATCAGGCCGTTCTCGCCCTGACGTACCAGGCGGCCGATCAACGCGAGCATCAGATCGAGCTTGGCGTCCATGCGCTGCACCAGCAGCGGCAGTTCGCCACGGTCTTCGCTGGTTTCGTCGCTGCGCAGGTCTTCGACTTGGCCGAGACTGCGCAGCAAGGTTTCTGCAGCGCTATGCGAGCCGGCATCGCTACCTGCGCAGAAGCCGGCCGGTAGACGCAGTTGGCAACTCAGCGTATCGGCAAACAGCTCGGCATCGGCCGATGGCGCCAGTGCGCCGAGCGCGGTCATCAAATCCGTCCGACCCGTGCGTAAGCGCGGCTGGCCGATGAGCAAGTGCGTTGCGCGCGGATCATGTCAGCCAACTTGCGTTGACGCTCGCGCATCAGGCGCATCAGATCGTGGTGCATCGTCAGCAAGGTCTGCAACGCGTCGCGGTCCTGGTTCAGGTCTACATGTTGCGCATATTCGCGCAAGTGCAGGTCGTGGTTATCCAGCATCTGCGGCATCGCTTCGAATTCCTCGTGCGCCATGGCGATGCGAAGGTCGGCGATTTCGGCTTGGAGACTTTGCACGTTATGCATGAGTGAACTCACGAGACGGCAGCAATGCCGCGTTGATCCAGGGGAATGGAATTCCAAGCCGAGTCGATTTCGCTCAGCAGATCCAGCGCTTCGACCAATTCGGACTCGTCGTTGTGCAGGTTGGCTGCGGTCAGCCGCTGCATCACATAGTCGTACAGGGCCGAGAGGTTGCTTGCGATCTCCCCACCGACTTCGTGATCGAGCGAACCGTTCAAATGACCGACGATCGCACAGGCTTCGCCGATGGCCTTGCCCTTGCGCGCCTGATCGCCCTGCGCCAGGCAGGCCTGGGCCAGACGAATGCGTTGGCAGGCGCCGGCAAACAGCAGCGACACCAGCTTGTGCGGGCCGGCTTCGGTCACGCTGGTGGATACACCGACCTTGCGGTATTGCTCGGCATACTGGAGATTGGAACCGTACATGGATGACTCCTCAATGGGCTGACCTTCGCTGGTTCCGGAGCGCTGTGCTCCTGCGACGACGCTCTTGCCAGAATGCAAGGCCTAATCACGATAGGCTCTTTATGTATCGGCAAGATCCTTGCAGGACTTGAGGACCCGCAGCACGGAAATTAGCTTGTCAGCAGGCTGCTGAGCGAGCCGGTACTGCTCTGCAGCTTGCTGACCAAGGCTTCCATCGCGGTGAACTGCGCGGTCAAACGGTCGCTGAACTTCGTCATGCGTGCATCGAGGTCGTCCAGATCGGTCTCGTAGCCCTTGATCTGCTTGTTAAGGCTTTCCGAGCGCAAGCTCAGGGTGCCGGTGGTGGCGTTGACGTTGCTTTCCAGCAACTTGGTCATCCCGGAGCTGAACTTGCTGTCCTTGCCCAACGCGTCGGTGGCGGCACCGCCGTCGGCGGCAATGGCGGTATCGAACTTGGCGTTGTCAAAGCTCATTACGCCATCCTTGTCGATGCTCAGGCCCAACGCCTTGAGTTCATTGACGTTGCCGCTGACCTGGCCACGCAACTGCTGCTGCAGGCCGCGCACCAGCGAGTCGCCGGTCAATGCCGAGGCCGTCTTGGTGGTGGCGTTATAGCTGCTGCTGTTCTTCAACAGCGTATTGGCGGTGTTGTAGGCGGCGGCGAACGCGGTGAGATTGCCCTTGATGCCACTGGTGTCGGCGGCGATACCCAGATTGAATTTGGTGCCTTCGGCAGCCTTGGTGAGGTTGAGTACTACGCCGGGCACGATGTCGGTGATCGTGTTGGAACTGGAGGTTCGCTCGAAGCCATCCACGCGTACCCGCGCGTCGGCGGCGGCCACGGATTGTGTCAAGCCGCCAGTCACGCCGGCGCCGAAGGTGAGGCTGCTCAAGCTCGGGTCGCTGGCACTGACGGTCAATGCGCCCTTGACGCCGGTATCGACTGCATTGAACACCAGATGTTGACCATCGTTGGCGGTCACCACGCTGGCGGTGACGCCCTTGCCACCTGCTGCCTTGTTGATAGCAGCGGCGATGTCGGTGAGCTTGTCGGTGCCGCTGATGTCCACGGTGACGCTGTTGTCGCCGTAGCCGATCGTCAGCGTCCCGCTGCCGACCGTGGCATCGGTGGTAAACGCACCAGAGGCCAGTTTCTGAGCAGCGGACAGCGAGACCACTTCCACCGAATAGTTGCCGGGAGCAGCGGTGCTGGTAGTGGTGGCGGTAAAGCCGGCATCGGTCGGCACCGTGGCCTTGTAGGCGTTGGTGTCGGCGCTGCTGACGACCTTGTCCAGCGCAGATTTGAGCGTGGTCATGCTGCTCTTGATCTGGCTGATCGCCGACAGTTGGGTCGTTGCCGCAGTGCCGGCCTTGTTGATGCGGGCCTGCTCAGGATCCTTGCGCTGGGCAACAAGCGTGGAGACCACGGTAGGGACATCCAGTCCGGAGCCGGAAGTGCTGATCAACGATGCCATGGTGCATTCCTCATCTAGGCGTCCGGCGAAAGCGGATGCATTGGATTACGAGTTGGGTATCGGCCGCATCCAGCGGGACTTTAGCGGCAACGCCCGTTCTCGGTCGCGACGCTTGGTCGGTGCAATTTCCATGCCCAGGATGCGTCAGGAAAACTGCGTCAAAAAACCGCAGCAGCAGTCGCGTCAGATCTGCAGTAAAAAAAAAAGCCCCTCCGAGGAGGGGCTTTGGACTTACTGCAAAGCGCTTAACGATTACTGCAGCAGGCTCAGCACGTTCTGCGGAACCGACTTGGCCTGGGCCAGCATCGCGGTGCCGGCCTGCTGCAGGATCTGCGTGCGGGTCAGCTCGGCGGTGGTTTTGGCGTAGTCGGTATCGGCGATCCGGCTGCGCGAGGCCGACAGGTTCTCCGAGGTGGCGGCCAGGTTGGCGATGGTGGAGGTGAAGCGGTTCTGCACCGCACCCATGTCGGCGCGCGAGGAGTTGACCGTGGTCAGCGCCTTGTCGACGATTTCCAGTGCTTTCTGTGCGCCCGAGAACGTGGAGATATCCAGGTTGCCCAGAGTCGAGGCGGTGGCGCCGGAAGCGGCCGAGGCGGTGGTAATGCCGGCGCCCACGGTGATGCCGGTGGCGCTGGAGGTGCCGGCCGACAGCGAGGTGAAGTCCTGGCCGGCTTTCAGCGATTCGATCTGCACCGTACCGTCGGCTTTGATCGAGGCATACATGCCGGTCTGGTCCAGCTTGTCGTTGATCGCCGAAGCGACCTTCTTGTTCACGTCAGCCGCAGTGTCGCCGGCCCCGACCTTGATGTCGGCGATGGTGACGCTCTTGGCTGAACCGCTGGCGTCGTTGAACGACAGACTGATGCCGGACACCGAGCCAGAAGCGGTGGCGGTGCCGCTCACGCCGGCACCGGAGACTGCGGCGGCGAAGTTGGCCTTGCCCAGCGAATCGACATTGGCATCGACGATGGTGTTGATGCCGATGGTCTGGCCAGCGTCGGCGCCGACCTGGAACAGCGCGCCGGCGAAGTCGCCGTTCAACAGTTTGGTGCCATTGAAGCTGGTCTGGTTGGCAACACGATCGATTTCCGAGGTGAGCTGCTTGACTTCCGAGTTAAGCGCCTCACGGTCGGTGTTCGAGTTGGTGGCATTGGCGGACTGCACCGACAGCTCGCGGATGCGCTGCAGGTTGTTACCGATTTCGACCATCGCGCCTTCGGCGGTCTGGGCCAGCGAGATACCGTCGTTGGCGTTGCGCGAAGCGACGTCCAGGCCGCGGATCTGCGTGGTGAAGCGCTCGGCAATTGCACCGCCGGCCGCATCGACCGAGAAACTGGTGATGCGCTTGCCCGAGGACAGCTGCTGAATGCTCAGCGCCAGGCTCGTGCTGTTGGTGTTGAGGTTACGCTGAGCATTCAGCGACATTACGTTGGTGTTGATTACCTGTGCCATTTTTGATCTCTCCTAAGCGATTTTTCCGGCAAGGGGGACTTGCCTGGAGCCTCCGCAGGGGGGCCATCAAGTTGGCCGTTGCCGCTGCTGAGATGGATAACGGCGTTGCGTCGGGAACCTTTAGCGAAATCCAGTATTTTTTACTGTTTTTCTGCATCGGGACGAAATAATGAAACGTTGTGTATCAAGGGGTTCGGTTTATTCGGCAGCACCCCCGTAGATCTTTAGAATTCGTATAATTTTTTAAAAATAAATTCCGTCTGTCTGCGCAGGTGCGCACGCGCAGGAGCGGAGAAAACGCTGGTTTTCTGCTGCAAATCAGCGGATCAGGTCGAACAACGACAACGACTGCATCTGCTGAAAAATCGTTTGAGCGGCCTGCAACGAGGCCTTTTCGAGTTGGTACTGCCCAATCGCCGAGGCATAGTCCAGATCGCGGATAGACGACAAGGTGGTCTTGAGCGTGACTTCGTTGGATTCGAGCAGCGCATTGACGTTGTCGATGGCCGATAATTGCGCACCGCCCGAGGCGCGCGCATCGATCACCTTCGACGAGGCCTGCGCAATGTCGCGCATCGAGGTCTGCAGCGTGTTGATCATCGCCGCCTTCTGCGGCAGGGTCACCGTGTCGGCGTTGAGCGCGCCGACCAGATCGTCGATGGTGGAGAACACGTCCTTGGTGGCGGAAGCACCGATCTGGAAACTGTCGCCCGCCGCAGGTGCGCCGCTGATGCGCATACGCAAGCCGGCCGCGTTGATGTCTTCGCCATCTTTGTAAGTGCCGGTGCTGACTACCGCATTGGCACTGTCGCGCACCTCGTAGGTGTTGGCGGCGGTGAACTGCACACTGTAGCTGCTGCCATTCCAGCTGCCGGTACTGGCATCGCGGCTGAAATCCAGCAGCAGCCCGGTGCCGGTATTGGCGCCATTTGCGAGCGCGTCCACGTTGCCGTCGCCGGTACGGATGCGCATGAAGATTTCGCTGCCGGGCAGGGTGTCGCTGACAAACGTATCCGGCGCCACTTCAACCTGCTTCTGGGTCTGGTCGCCGTTGTAGGTGACCCCGCCATTGCTCTTGACGAAGGGCGCGCTGCCGTCGGCGGCGCCGCCAAACAGGTAGCGCCCGGTGCCGTCTGTACTGTTGGCCAGGCTCACCATGCTGTCGCGTAGTGCGGTCAGTTCCGAGGCGATCGCCTTGCGGTCGCTGGGCGCGAGCGCCGAGCTGTTGGCCTGGATCGTCAATTCGTTGACGCGCGTCATGGCGTCGCCGGCCTGCGCCAACACGGTTTCCTGCAGGCCGAGCCGGTTCTTTACGTTGTTGGCATTTTCGCCAAACTGGGTGATCGCAGCCAGGGCGCGATCCAGACCGAGAGCGGTGCCGGCGGCGACCGGGTCGTCCTTGGCGGTTACCAGGCGCTGCCCGCTGGCGAGCTGGGCTTCGAGTTGGTTCAGCCGCGACTGCTTGGCCGTCATCGACGACACCGACTGGCTGTACATCATGCTGGTGGAGATACGGTCGTTCATCAGCGTACGGCGCCCAGGATGGCTTGGAAGATGGTGTCGGCGGTGGAAATCATCTGTGCGGCGGCTTGATAGGCCTGCTGCAGTTTCAGCATGTTGGCGGCTTCCTCATCGAGGTTGACGCCGGAAATCGAATCGCGGCTGGCCTGCGCCTGGTCGTTGATGACCTTTTGCGCATCGGCCGAATAATTGGCCGCACGCGCGGCCGAGCCGACCGAGGTGGTCAGGCCCGACAACGCGCCGTTAAGCGTGACGGTGCCGCCGTTGAGCGCCTTGGCGTCTTCGACCTTGGCCAGTAACTTGGCGTTGCCGTTGTCGCTGGAGCCGGCACCCATCGGGCCGACGCCAAAGGTGTCGCCGGCCTTGGGCGCGCCATCCAGCGCAAAGCTCCAGCCGTTGGCGCTGATGGTCTGGCCGGCGGTGTAAGCAAACGGGCCGGTGCCATCGATGGTGTATTGGTTGGCGTCGATGAACTCCACCGACGAGGGCGTCAGCAGCGCGGGATTTTGCGCATTGGTCACTTTGACGTCGCTGATCTTGCCGGTGCCCAGGTTGGCGACCGTGGCGGTGGCCTTGACCGGGGTGGCGGCGGCGATGCGCGAGGGGTCGGTGATGGCCACCGACAAGGTACCAGCCAGCCCGGCGGTGGGCTGCAACAGGAACTTGTCGCCGCTGGCCGGGGTACCGCCAACCACCATGCTGACGCCGTTGAGCACCAGCGGATTGGCCGCAGTGCCGGTGCCGGTCATGGGCACGGCCGAACCGGTGCTGGCGTTGGTGGCTTTCCAGGCGGCGCCGTCGAAGCTGAGCGTGACGTTCTGGCCGTTCACTGCAGACATGTTGCTGAAACTTGCGCTCAGCGACGCGCTGCCGGTGTTGTTCGGGTTGGCGGCGGTGGTGGGCGAGTCGATATTGAAGAAGTTGCCGCCCATCGCGCCATACAGGTCCATACCCTGGCTGTGACCTGCGTTGAAGGTGCTGGCCATGCCCACGGCAAGACGGCCGAGTTCGGCCTGGGTCGGTTCGAGCACGCTGGTGCGGAATTCCAGCAGGCCGCCGATCTGCCCGCCCAGCGAGTTGGCACTGAGGCTGACATTCTGGCCTTGGGTCTGCATCGCCACCTGCAGCTTGGTCGGCTGATACGGATCGGCGACGGTGGTCAGCTTGGATGAAGTGGTACCTACCACCAGCGCTTGGCCACCAGCGGTGAAAACATTCATGAAGCCGCCGTCCTGGATCACAGCGGTCCCACCGGTGTAGCCGACCAGTTTGGAGACCAGCGCATCGCGTTGATCGAGCAGGTCTGGCGCGGCGTTGTCGATATTGTTGCCGATGGTGCCGTTGATCTTGGCGATCTGCTGCGTCAGGCGATTGACCTCGTCCACCGACCCGGTCAAGCCGCTGTTGACCTCATTGCTCAGGCTGTCCATTTGCCCGTTGAGCTGCTTGAAACGCGTGGCCAGGCTATTGCCGCTGTCGAGCATGCTCTGCCGCTCGGCGGTGGAAGAAGCATTGGACGAGACCGCACTTGTGGAGTCGAAGAAGTTCGACCACAGCCCTGCCACGCTGGTGGCGGTATTGGAGTACAGGCTGTCCACGCGATCGGACAACGACGACAACTGCTGCAGCCGCGACAGTTCGCCGCCGCTGTCGAGCAGACGCGAGATGGCCAGCTGGTCGGCCACGCGGCTCACGTCGGTGATCTTGGCGCCATTGCCCACGTACGCGTAGCCCATGTCGGTCGGCGTGCGCGTTGCGAATTCCACACGCTGGCGGCTGTAGCCTTCGGTATTGATGTTGGCGACGTTATGACTGACGGTCGACAACGCCCGTTGGAAGGCGATCAGCGCACTGGTCCCGGTGGACATGATGGACATGGGCGTTTACCTCAACGACGGGTGGTGCCAAGCCCGGCAGGCTCGGCGTTGCTGGCATAGCGGTTGGACAGGTCCGCCGCTGCGTTGCCAATTGCGGCGACCGCACGGTCGATGGTCGGACCGTTGGCGATCGCCGCGATCTTGGCTGCGTAGCCCGGATCGGTGGCGTACCCGGCCTGTTGCAAGCCGCGTGCAAAACCCTTGATATCGGTTCCGGCCTGCAGTGCGGGCTGGTAGCGACTGTTGTTCTTCAGCAGCCGCACGTAGTCGGCAAAGCTCTCTTCGGCCGAGCCGTAAGCGCGGAAATCTGCGGTTTCGGTGACTTTGACGCCATTGACGTATTCGTGGGTGCCGGTGGTGACCTTGTCGCCACTCCAGCCAGTGGCCTTGATGCCGAACAGGTTGTTGGAATCGCCGCCATTACCGATGCCACGCCGGCCCCAGCCGGTTTCCAGCGCGGCCTGTGCCACCAGCGCTCGCGGATCCACGCCCAGTTCGCGCGCAGCTTTCTGCGCATGCGTCCAGATCTTGGCGACGAAGCCTTCCGGAGTGCGCTCGCCCAGACTGGCGGCAGCACTGCTGGCGGCGCTCGCATTGACCGCGGCATTGGCATCGGCGACATCGCTGACAGCCACATCGCTCCAGCGGTCGTTGGCCGCCGGCCAGCTCAGCGCGGCCGTATCGTCGCTGCCGGAGTCGCTGCCGCCGGTACGCCCGGCGATCAGATCCAGCACCTGGCTCACGCCGATGCCGATGCCGCTCAGGCTACCTGCACTGGTTCCGCTACCCGTGCCGGTGCTGGCAACGATGCCGGTTGCCGCGCCATCGCGGGCGGGCAGCGGCAAGGAGGCATCGCGCCTGCCGGCCACCAGCGAATAGGCCTTGGCGGCATCGGCGGTGCTCAGCGATGTGTTCAACGCCGGGCCGCCGGTATCGCCGCTCAGCTGCTTGGAGATCATCGCCGACAGGCCCAGACCCTTGCCTTCGGTCAATGCCTTGGCCATCTGCTGGTCGTACATCTCGCGGAACATCTGGTTTTCGCCAGGAAACATCGGGTCCCCGGAGCTCGCATCGCGCATGCTCTTGACCAGCATCTGAGCGAACTGTCCTTCGAGCTGACGTGACACCTTGTCGATCTTTGCGGGATCGGCCTTGGTGCTCGGATTGAGATCAATGGGCGAGGCTGCGATACGCATGTCAGATCACCTCCAGCTCCGCCGTGAGCGCACCGGCTTGCTTCAGCGCTTCCAGAATAGCCACCAGGTCGCCGGGAGCGGCGCCCACTTCGTTGACTGCACGTACGATCTGATCGAGCGTGGTGCCGCCTTGGAACTTGAACATGCGGCTGCCTTCGGAGGTGGCCGTGATCGTCGATTGCGGTGTCACCGCCGTGCGACCGCCACTGAAGGCACCTGGCTGGCTGACGTTGGTGTTCTCGCTGATGGTCACGGTGAGCGAGCCATGCGCGATTGCCGCCGGCATCACCCGCACCAACTGGCCGATCACTACCGTGCCGGTGCGTGCGTTGACTACGATCTTGGCCGGCGCGTCGCCCGGAGAGAGTTCGACGTTTTCCAACCGCGACAGCAAGCCGATACGGGCGCCAGGATCGGTCGGCGAGCGCACCGCCACGGTCACGCCATCGACCGCACGCGCAGTACCGGAGCCGAAGCTGCTGTCGATCGCCGCGACCATGCGCGAGACAGTGGTGAAATCGTTCTCATGCAGGTTGAGGGTGATCTCGCCGTTGCCGGCAAACACGTCCGGCAGTGCGCGTTCAACCGTGGCCCCGTTGGGGATGCGACCGACGCTGGGAATGTTGACCGACACCCGCGAGCCGTCCTTGCCTTGCGCGCCGAAGCCACCGACCACCAAGTTGCCCTGGGCCATCGCATAGACCTGGCCGTCGGCGCCTTTCAGTGGTGCCATGAGCAGCGAGCCGCCGCGCAGCGACACTGCATTGGCGATCGAAGAGACGGTGATGTCGATCGGCTGGCCGGGCTTGGCGAACGGCGGCAATTCGGCGTGGATCGCCACGGCCGCGACGTTTTTCAGCTGCGGGTTGACGTTCGCCGGAACATTGACGCCCAGCTCGCCGAGCAGGTTCTTCAAGCTCTGCACGGTGAAGGGCGCCTGGCTGGTGCGGTCGCCGCTGCCATCCAGACCAACCACCAGGCCGTAACCGACCAGCGCGTTGCCGCGTACGCCGCCGACCTGGGCAAGATCCTTGATGCGCTCGGCCGACGCCGGCGCGGCGATCGCGCAGACGGCGACAGCGGCAGCAAGGAGACGGAAGGGCAGGGCAGACAGATTCATGGTCGCAGGCTCAGTAGGGCGACAAACGGGAATTGAAGAAGCGGCTCAGCCAGCCCATCGCATTGGACTGCGCAACTGCGCCGCGGCCGCCGTAGGCGATGCGTGCATCGGCCACCTTGCTCGACGGCACGGTGTTGTCCGGGGCGATGTCGGCGGCGCGCACGATGCCTTGCACCTGCACCAGCTCGTCGCCCTGGTTCAGGCGCAGATTCTTCTGCCCCTGGATCACCAGATTGCCGTTGGGCAGGCGCTGCATTACGGTGACGGTCACGCTGCCCTGCATGCGGTTGCTCTGCGCGGTGTTGCCCTTGCCGTCGAAGCTGCGATCGCCGCTGGTGGAATTACGCAGCACATCGACGCCGTTGACGGTGAGCGGCATGCCGAGCAGTGTGGGTGTGCTCATGTCCACCGTGTCGGCCTTACTGATGGTGGTGTTGGCGGTGGACGAGGCGGTGGTGCTTTCCACCAGGGTCACCGTCAGCAGATCGCCGACATCGCGTGCGCGGCGGTCGCCGTACAGGTTCAGGCCCGGGCCGGCTGCATAGATCGCGCCAGAAGTGGGCTGCGCCACCGGCGCAACCACCGGCACGATCGGCGGCAGCGAGGCGAACGGCCGCACATCGCCAGCTGCCACGCAACCACCCAGCAGTGCGCTGCAGGCGATGGCAAAACCCAGTGAGGAGAGAGAAGGCAGGCGTGACATGGCGTGGATTCCTGAGAGGGCAGCGACCGGCGAGCCGATCAGACGTTGTTGTTCAAGTAACCGAGCATCGAGTCGGTGGTGGAGATCGCCTTGGCATTCATTTCGTAGGCGCGCTGCGTCTCGATCATGCTCACCAGCTCTTCCACCGTATTGACGTTGCTGCCTTCCAGCGCGCCCTGCACGGTACTGCCCAGACCATTGAGGCCAGGGGTGCCGTTCTGCGCGGGGCCGGAAGCGGTGGTTTCGACGAACAGGTTTTCGCCCTTGGATTGCAGGCCCGAGGGATTGATGAAGTCGGTCAGCGTCAACGCACCGATTTCCTGCGCGGCGGCCTGGCCGGCCAGCGTTACGCTAATGGTGCCGTCGTTGCCGATGGTCAGCGACTGCGCACCTTCCGGCACCTGGATGCCTGGCTGCAGCGGGTAGCCGCTGTTGGTGACCAGCTCGCCCTGCGCATTGATCTGGAACGTGCCGTCGCGGGTGTAGGCGGAGGTGCCGTCGGGCATCTGCACTTCGAAGAAACCGCGACCGTTGACCATCACGTCGAGCGCGCGGCCGGTCTGCTGCTGGCTGCCTTGGTCGAAGCCCTTGAAGGTGGACACCACGCGCACGCCGGTACCCAGTTGCAAGCCGGTCGGCAGTTGCGTCTGCGCCGAGGTCGAACCGCCGGGCGCACGCACTTGTTGATACAACAGGTCTTCGAACGCAGCACGATCGCGCTTGAAGCCGGTGGTATTGGTATTGGCCAGGTTGTTGGAAATGACCGACATGCGCGTCTGCTGCGCATCCAGTCCGGTTTTGGCGACCCACAAAGCCTGATTCATGACCCGATTCCTCGTTAGACCCGGGAATATGTTCCGGGCACGGCTGGGTATATGCACGTGCTGTGCCAAAGCTGCGACGGATTTTTGCCGCCCGTGCTTTGGATCAAGCGCAACGGTGTGTGTTGGCCATGCAGACAGCGTGGCGAGCGCCATGCGGACAGCTTCGCGTGCATGTGGAAGCATGCGATTCTGGTCGATGCAGGCATTGGCCACGACCGGTAAGGGTAAGTACCGCGATTGTCCCTGCAGACTCGACCGCCGGCTTCGCGCAAGCGAAAAGGCACGCTTGCTTGCTTCAGTGGCGGGCGTGTGTAACGTGTTTCGGGCCGCGCGGCGGCATCGCAACGATGCAATCGGCGGGGAAATCCAAAAACCGAATTGCAAATACGCGACAGGCGCGCGGCATCGTCTGCAGCGCTATCCCCTATTTGCTATGCCGGAACCGCTAACCGCGCAGGAGCCAGCTTGGTCGTTGTTAGCCACTGACACGCAACAGCGAATTGGCCGACTGCGCGTTGTCGTCGCCGTTCTTGATGATCTTGACCTGCATTTCGAATTGCCGCTGCAGCTGGATCATCTCCACCAGAGCGCCAGCGGCATCCACGTTGCTGCCCTCCAGCATGCCGCTGTTGATGGTCTTGCCGGTGGCGATCTGAAACGCCTGCGCCGGGTCGGTGCTGCTATTGCGCATCAACCCGTCCGGGCGCCGCGTCAAACGGTCGGCGGGGGCATCCACCACCTTCATCTTGCCGACGATGGCCATGGTCTGCGGGCCTTCGCCCTGCGGGATGATCGAGATACTACCGTCGCTGCCGATCTCCATCGCCTGGTGCGGCGGGATCGTCATCGGGTTGCCGCCTTCATCCAGCACCGCGTGGCCATTGGCGGTGACCAGCTGGCCATTGGCGGTCAGCGCCAGCTCGCCGTTGCGGGTGTAGGCCTCGCTGCCATCGGGCGACTGTACAGATAACCAACGGTCCTGCTGCAGCGACACGTCCAGCGGGTTGCCGGTCACCTTCTGATGGCCTTGGCTGCGATCGAAACCCTGGTCCACATGCAGCGCATCGATCCGCGACGGATACCCCTTGCCCTGGATCTTGAACGCTTCGGTGTTGGCCAGCGCAGCCTTGAACCCCACCGTATCGACGTTGGCGAGATTGTGCGACACGGTACCCTGCGCCTGCAGGGAGGCGCGGGCGCCGGTCATCGCGACGTAGAGAGCTTTGTCCATTAGGCACCAGAATTGGGAAGTCGGGATTGGGGAGTCTTAAAAGCGTGATTGCCGTGAGCGGAGAGAGCAGCGGCAGGGCCGTTATCCGATTGACGGAGTACCGGCTCTTGCCAATCCCTAATTCCGAATCACCAATCCCGGTTCTTAACGAATATTGATGATCGTCTGGGTGACCTGGTCCTGGGTCGAGATCATCTGCGAGTTGGCCTGGAAGTTGCGCTGGGCCACGATCATGTTCACCAACTGCTCGGTCAGATCTACCGTGGACGCTTCCAGCGAGCCGGATTCGATCTGGCCCAGGTCCGAGGTGTCCGGTGCGCCGGTGCGGGCGGCGCCGGAAGTGTAGCTTTCGGCCCACATATTGTTGCCCTGCGACTGCAGACCCTGCGGGTTGACGAAGCTGCTCAGTGCGACCTGGCCCAGCGGCTTGTCGGCGCCGTTGGAGTAGCGCGCGAACACCACGCCGCTGGTGTCGATGCTGATCTCGTTGAGCTTGCCGCTGGCGTAGCCGTCCTGGCGGGTGTCGCGCAGTGCGAAGGCTTCGCCGTACTGGGTCGAGCCGCTGACATTGAGCTGCATGTTCAGCACGCCGGCACCGGTGCTGGGGGTGAACGGGTCCATCGCGATGATGCCGTTGGCCGGGGTGGTCAGCGAACCGGTATCGGAGAACTGCAGCGTGGTCGGCGCACCGACCGCAGTACCGTCAACGTAGTTGTGCACCTGCCACTCGTTCGGGTTGGCGGTTTTGACGAAGTAGGAGGTCTGCACGTGGCTGACCCCCAGCGAATCGTAGACGTTGATGCCGCCGGTGGAATGGCTGTAGCTCTTGTCGTCGGCCGGGTCGAATGGGCTCACTGTCGGAGCGGTGGCATTACCGGGCAAGGTAAAGGCCAGGTTGACCGTGGAGGTCGACTTGGGCGGGCTGTCGGTGGTCAGCAACTGCAGGTCCGACAGGCGGCCGACGTCGAAACCGTTACCGCTCGTGTTGGGCGCGAACACCTGCAGGCGGGCGCCCTCCGGGTTGATCACATAGCCGTTGGCGTCGGTCTGGAAGTTGCCGGCGCGGGTGTACATTTTGGCGCCGTTGGACGTTACGGTGAAGAAGCCTTCGCCGGAAACCGCTAGATCCAAGCTGCGTCCGGTCGGGTCGATATTGCCCTGCGAGAACTGCTGCGCCACGTTGCTGACGCGCACGCCCGAACCCACCGCATTGCGCGACAGTCCGTAGCTGGTGCTCTGGAACATGTCGGCAAACTCGGCGCGCGATTCCTTGAAGCCGGTGGTGTTGACGTTGGCGATGTTGTTGGAGGTTACGTTCAGATCGGCATTGGCTGCGTTGATGCCGGACAACGAGGTATTGAAAGCCATGGATGAGTTCCTTTAATTGTCGGTTGTCGGCTCAGCTGACGCGGAGCACGTTGGCGAGCGGGGAGGTGCCGAGCCCGGTCAGATTGAGATACAGGCCGTCCGAGCCGATCGTGACGCTGTCCACCGGTGCATCGACGTAGGTGGACAACTTGCTCTTGGCACCGGCGGTGTCGGTTTGGGTGGCGGTGACGCCGTATTTGCCGGCCACCATGCGGTTGCCATTGGCATCGGTGCCATCCCAGGCAAACGCCACTTCACCGGCGGCGCTGGCGGGCACGCTGAGCTGTTTGACGAATGTGCCATTGGCGTCGGTGATTTCGAAGTTGACTGTGCCGGCCGAGGTCGCGGCGACCACGCCATTGGCCGAGCCAGCGGCATCGATGGCGACCTGCGCCGACGGCACCAACACGTTGTGCCCGACCAGCGAAGCGCCCTTCAGCACCTGATCGCTGTTCTGCGATGCGGAGAAACTGCCGAACTTGGTATTGAGGTCGCCAATGCCCTGGACGGTGGAGAACTGCGCCAACTGCCCTAGAAATGCGCTGTTTTCCATCGGTTTGAGCGGGTCCTGGTGCTGCAGCTGCTCGGTCATCAACTTGAGAAAGTCGGCCTGGCCGAGCGCATCTTCTTTCTTTGCAACGGTGCTGCTGGTGGTCAGCCCAAGGCTGGTGTAAAGGTCACTGCCGATTGTGCTCATCTGGAATGGTCCGTAAAGTTTAAGGGTCAGCTAATCAGCTAAAACAGGTCAGCGACCCATGGTCAGGGTCGCGAGCGCCAGTTCCTTGGCGGTATTGAGCATTTCCACGCCTGCCTGGTAATTGCGCGAGGCGGAAATCATGTTGACCATCTGCGCCACCGGGTCCACGTCGGGCGAGAACACGTAGCCATCGGCATCGGCCAGCGGATGGCCGGGCTCGTAGCGACGGATCGGTGGCGCGTTGGTGGTGGTGATCTCCTTGACGTTCACCGAGGTCAGGCTGGGGTCTTGACGGTTCTGCTGAGCCTGGAAGATCGGCTCGATCGGCTTATATGTCGCCTCTGCCGAACCCGCGACAGAATCCGCATTGGCCAGATTGGAGGCGATCGTGCTCAGGCGCACCGACTGCGCATGCAGCGCCGAGCCAGCCACATCGAAGATGGGAAGGTTGCTCATGATTTATTGGCCCGTGATCGCGGTGAGCATTGAACGCACCTTGGATTCGAGGAAGCTCAGCGACGCGCGGTATTCCAGCGCTGCGCGGCCGTAGGCAGCGCGTTCGGCGTCCGGATCGACGGTATTGCCGTCCAGACTGGGCTGGTCGGATTCGCGGCTGATCTGGAAAGGGTTGAGCCCGGCACTGCCGCCGATTTCGTAATGCTTAGCGTCGGTAGTCTGCAGCAGTGTGCCGTCACGCACGCCTTCGGCCGACTTAAGCGCCGCTTCGAAATTCAGGTCCTTGGCCTTGTAACCAGGGGTGTCCACATTGCTCAGATTGCTGGCAATAAACTTCATGCGCTGCTCGCGCAGCGGCAATGCATCGCCGTGGATGCCAAGGAAGGACGAGATGGGATTGGACACGGTGCTCTCCCGCGAAGTGTTGCAAGGGAGAAAGCAATGTTTGTGCCAGATCCGGGGTGTTGTGGTCCCACTGAGCGGGTAGGACGCTTTGAGCCGATGATAATAAGTGGTAGCTGGGCCGTCAGAGAATCGCCATAGGCGGCTGCCGCTAGCGTGAAGGTAGGCAGCTTGCCGGGTAATCCGGCATTATCTGGCTAGGGTGGGATATGTGTACTCATAACCCACCCCGATTCTTTTATTAAACGCGCGTGTATTAAGAGCGTCTAACAAAACCCCTTGAATCTTGTCTCGCCGGTGGCAAAATTGCGGACATGACACGTCGCAAAGAGATCCCCATTGCGCTGTGGAAGCGCATCGAGCCGCTGATTCCCCAAGTGAAGCGTTCGCCCAAAGGTGGACGGCCGCGTATCAGTGATCAGCAAGCCCTCAACGGCATCGTCTATGTCTTGCGCACGGGCATGCCATGGGAAGACCTGCCTGTGGAACTGGGCTATGGCAGCGGCATGACCTGCTGGCGCCGGTTGCGTGATTGGCAAGCCGCCGGTGTGTGGCATCGTCTGCATCAGGTGTTGCTGACCGAGCTGCGTCGCGCCCAGAGGCTGGATCTGAGCCGAGCCAGTCTGGACGCCGCCAGTGTGGCCTCCCCCCGGGGGGCGCCTACACCGGGCCAAACCCGACCGATCGCGGCAAACTCGGCAGCAAACGGCATCTGATCGTGGACCGCAACGGCGTGCCCTTGGCAGTGTGCGTCACCGGCGCCAATCGGCACGACTCGGTCGTGTTCGAGGAGTTGATCGACGCCTTGCCGCCAATTGGTGGCAAACCAGGGCGCCCGCGACGTTGGCCAGACAAATTGCACGCCGACAAGGCTTACGACATCGACCGCTGTCGCGCCTTCCTCAAGCAGCGCGGCATCATTGCGCGGATCGCACGCAAGGGAATCGAGCGCAACGACCGGTTGGGCCGTCATCGCTGGGTCGTCGAGCGCACGCATGCCTGGTTCGCAGGCATGGGCAAACTGCGCATCCGCTTTGAACGCCGCATCGATCTCCACTTGGCGTTGCTCTCGCTTGCATGCTCCATCATCTGCTTACGGCTTCTTCCTGGGTTTTGTTAGCCGCTCTAAACGCATGCGCTGAAGTACGGGCCCTGCATGCTGCCGGCTACTGCCCGCCGGGTCAGAACGGCCGAGCAGTCAGATCAGGCCGCTTCGGCGACCACTTTAAGGCGGGCGAGTACGTAATCGGCTAATTCGTGGGCACTGTACTTGGCCACGAACGCATTGGCGCCGACCTGCTCGACCATGGCATTGTTGAACACGCCAGATAACGAGGTGTGCAGCAGCACGTACAAGCCCTGCAACCCAGGCGTTCGCCGGATTTCCGTCGTCAGCGTGTAGCCGTCCATCGCCGGCATTTCGATATCGGAGATCACCATGGCATAGCGATCGGCCGGGTTTTCGCCAGATGCAGCCACCTGCAAGAGATGGTCCAGTGCCTGGCGTCCATCCGACAGCAGGGTCGCCGAAACGCCGAGCTGGTCGAGCACGCTACGAATTTGCTGGCGCGCCACCCGCGAATCGTCCACCACCAGCACCTGAAACTGCCGGTCGTAAGCGACCAGCTGCAGCGACGGATCCAGTTGCACGTCCTTGCTGACCTTGGCGATATCGGCGAGCACACTTTCCACGTCGATTACCTGTATCAACTCGCCCTGGAACCGCGTCACCGCCGTCAAATAAGTGGCTTCTGCACCCAGTTCCGGCGGCGGATGGATATCTTCCACCGCAATATTGACGATGCGCTCCACCCCGCTGACCAAAAAGCCCTGGACCGAGCGATTGAACTCGGCCACGACCAGATAGCCGGGGCCGGTTCCGGAGAGCGAATCGCGCTCCGGGTGGCCGATCGCCAGGCCCAGGTCCAGCACTGGCACCGAGCGCCCGCGCACGTCGGCCACTCCGGCGAACTCGGTCGGCAGGCCTGGCACCTGAAACAATTCCGGGCGGCGCAGCACTTCCTGCACCTTGAAGACGTTAACGCCAAAAAGTTGGCGCCCACCCAGCCGGAATAGCAGCAGGGCCAGTCGATTGTGGCCAGCCAGGCGCGTACGCTGGTCGATGCGGTTGAGCAGATCGTGAGTCATGTGGCAGATATCGACAGCGCCATTAGAAAACTTGAGGGGTTTTGCGGCTGGCTTGGGCGCTGTCGGGATTGAGGAGTAGGGATCTGGGATTCGCTAGAGATCCCAGCTGCTTTTTGCATCTGGAGAACGCAATAAGAGGGGTGTCATTGGCCCATTGCCGCGAATGATTGGCCCATTGCCGCGGATGGATGAATCATCAGCAAAGCCGCTTTGCCGATCCCCGAATTCTGAAGTTCGCAATCCAGGCAAAAACAGGCACACCTCTTGCAAGGTCTTCTCGGTCTTCTTCCGAATCTGGTCCCATGCGCCTGCTCCTGCTTGTCATTTTTTTGGTGGCCGCTCCGGCCTGGGCCGAGGGGTACCAGTCTGTCGATTCCATCCGTGCTGCGGCGCTGGCCACCGTTAGCCCGGACGCCGAGGCCGAAGCCACGCTCGATCCGGGTCTGCGCATGCCAGCCTGTCCGATCGCGCTGCAGGCGCAGCCCACCGCCACCAATACGGTGGAAGTGGCATGCCCGCAGCCGGCCGGCTGGCGCTTGTTCGTACCGCTGAAGGTGCGTCGCAACCAGGAT
Organism: Xanthomonas fragariae; assembly: GCF_017603965.1. Classification (NCBI taxonomy): domain Bacteria; kingdom Pseudomonadati; phylum Pseudomonadota; class Gammaproteobacteria; order Lysobacterales; family Lysobacteraceae; genus Xanthomonas; species Xanthomonas fragariae. Next base: position 1,855,763 of record NZ_CP071955.1, read on the forward strand.
GTGCTGGTATTGCGCCGCGGTATCAGCGCTGGAGAAATCATTTCACTGGCCGATATCAGCATCGAGAAGCGCGATGCCGCGCGCATCGTCGGCGCGGTGCTCGCCGATCCGATAGCCGCTGTGGGTAAGACCGCCAGGCGCGTCTTGCCGGCCGGGTCGCTGCTGTCGTCCAACGATCTGGTGACCGCGCGGCTGGTGCGGCGCGGCGACACGGTACCACTGGTGTCGCGTAACGGCAGTCTGGAGGTGCGCATGAGCGGTCGCGCGCTGTCCGATGCCGGCGAGAACGAGCGCGTTTCGGTTGAGAATTCATCCTCTCGCCGGGTAGTGCAGGGGATTGTGGAAGCGAGCGGGACCGTTGTGGTGTCCAGATAGAAAATCGTCATAAAGTTTTTTTTTGTCCTGCCGTTACTCCTTACGACCTGTAGAGGAGTTCCCGACATGAGCCAGAAAATTGAAGCCAATCTACCGACGGCTGCAACCGTTCGCACCGCGGCCCCGAGCAGCAGGATCGCTTCGGCCGGCGAAGACCGGGCGTCCCCGATCGCCGCATTACCGTCGACCGACAGCATCAAGCTGACCGGTGAGGCGACTAACTTGCAGAACCTGCAGCGCGAGCTTTCGCAGTCCTCGGCGATCGACACCGGTCGCGTCCAGGCAGTGAAGAGTGCGTTGCAGAACGGCAGCTATTCCATCAACCCGGATGCCATCGCCAGCCGTATGATGGATCTGAATCAACAACTGGCGGGTTGAACCCCGACAAAGGATGAACGTGAACGAGTTGCTGCAACGTCTCAGCGATGCGCTGGCCGGCGAACGCCAGGCATTGCTTGAGAACGACATCGATGGCTTGATGCAGCACACGCAGGACAAGCTGTCGGTGCTGCGTGCGCTCGAAGCGGCAATGCCCGAAGGCCAAGAAGAGCGTCTGCGCGAACTGGCCGAAGCCAATCGCGCCAACGGCGCGCTGCTGGCGCGCCGGCGTCGCGAAGTGAATTGGGCACTGCGTCACCTGGGCCGCACCGAAAGTGCCCCGTCCTACGACGCCAGGGGCCAATCGAGCATGTTGCGCGGCGGACGTTCGTTGGCAGTAGCCTGAGCGAGCCTCTTGGTGCTCGATGCCTGCGCAGCCAACATGGCATGCAGGCATGAGCCAGCAAAGTTGCTGGGTACGCAAATTGCCGTGGCCGTTAGTACCAAACGGCAATACGGTGCGTCAACGGTTCGGCGTATATTGAGGTTTCATCTACGCCGCCTTGTCCCGTGACCGCCAAGTTTTTTCTCAATCAAACCTTATTGCCGTCCTCGGACATGCTGCGCGCCTTCGGCGACCAGATGCTTGAAGGCGTTCTGCTGTTCCGCGCAGACGGAAAGCTGATCCTGGCCAATGCCGTCGCACGCCAGAGCCTGTGCAATGAAGACCCTGCTGACGATTGCAATCTCGGTGAGCGGATTTCGCAGGTCTTGCCTTCGGACGCACTCAATCAAGCGCGCATCAAGGGCAGCTGGACCGGCAGCCTGCCGGTCGCCGATCGCGTGGTCATCGCGCATTTGTACTACAATGAAGAGCGGGGCGTCGGGCATTTTCTCGCGCTGTTCCACAACATCGAAGGCCAGCAGGATTACGAGCGCGAGCTGCAACAACGCCACGCCGAATTGCGCCAGGCTTATCTACGTTTGAACGGTGCGCAAGACAAACTGCTGCAGTCGGAAAAAATGGCTTCCATCGGCCAGTTGGCTGCCGGAGTGGCGCATGAAATCAATAATCCGATCGGCTACGTGCACTCCAATCTTGGCAGCTTGCAGGAATATCTGCGCAGCCTGTTCACGCTGATCGAAGCCTACGAGCGCGCGCTGCAGGCGCCCGATCCGAAGGCATTGATTCCAGAGATCGACGAGATCCGTAACCGCGCCGACATTGATTTCATCAGCCGCGATCTGCCGCAGCTCATGGCCGAATCGCGCGAAGGCATCGAGCGGGTGACCCGTATCGTTCGCGACCTCAAGGATTTCTCGTATTCGGACCGTTCCGAGTCGTGGAAGATGGCGGACCTGCACGCCGGTCTCGAATCCACGATCAATATCATCTGGAACGAGCTCAAGTACAAGGTGACGCTGGAGCGCAATTACGCCGAGCTGCCATTGGTGGAATGCCTTCCCTCCGAGCTCAACCAGGTCTACATGAACATGCTGCTCAACGCCGGCCAGGCGATGGTCGAGCGCGGCACGATCACCGTGACTACTGGTCGCGATGACGCCGAAAACGTTTGGATCCAGTTCCAGGACACCGGCGCCGGCATCGCCCCGGACCTGCTGCAACGCATTTTCGACCCGTTCTTCACCACCAAGCCTGTCGGCAGCGGCACCGGCTTAGGACTGTCGATTTCCTACGGCATCATCAACAAACATCACGGCCGAATCGACGTCGAAAGCACACCGGGGCAGGGTGCCAGCTTCAGGATTGTGTTGCCGGTGCGGCAGCCGCGCTGAATCGCCGGGATTGGTTATTCAAGATCAGGTATTCGGAAGAGCGGGCTTGGCGGGTGATTATCTTTGATGCGCTAGCTGACACGACGGTGCGGCGCTCTGCTTTTAGAGCGGCTAACAAAACGACTGCGCTCACCGCCAGGCGGGCGCGGCCGGTGCTCGGAATCGGCATGTACCACGCGTACACTCCGGTTCCTCCGCGTCGTCCGCACCCAACTGACGACTGCTGGCTACGTTTTGTTAGCCGCTCTTAAACAATTCCCAATCCCGAATCTCTACTCCCTGCCGTTGCGCAGCTCATCATGCGTGCGGAAGGCCTGGCGAATGTGTTCGCGCAGTTCGTCGTCGTTCCAGGGTTTTGTGAGGAATCGGTAGATCGCGCCGCGGTTGATCGCTTCGGTCACGGTGGCAAGGTCCGTGTAGCCGGAGAGCACCAGACGTACGGTGTCGGGGTAGAGCATCTTGACCCGGCCGAGGAACTCGGTGCCGCTCATGTCGGACATGCGCTGGTCGGACAGAATCACCTGCACGTCGTTGGTGGCGAGCAGGTCGAAGGCATCGCGCACGTTGCCTGCCGCCAGAATGCGGTAGCCGTCGCGACGGAACAGCCGCACGAGCGAGCGCAGTACGTTTTCTTCGTCGTCCAGCAGCAGCAAGGTGCGATCGGGGCGGCTTTCGGCGAACGATTCCGGGCGCAGATAGCGGCGCCGCAGCGCCATGCCGGCCGACTCGGCCGACATCGGTTCGCCGAACAGATAACCCTGGAAAATGTCGCAATCGTTGCGGCGCAAAAAGCCCAACTGCGCCTGCGATTCCACCCCGTTGGCGATCACGGTCATGCCAAGCTGGTGACCCATCGCGATGATCGCGCGGGCAATAGCCGCTTCGCGACTGCCCGCCGGCGCGCTCTTGATGAAGCTGCGATCGATCTTCAACCGATCGACCGGATAACGCACCAGCGCGCTGAGGCTGGAATCGCCGGTGCCGAAGTTGTCCAGGCTCAGGCTGATGCCTTCGTTGCGCAGGTTGGCCATCGTCTCGTGGACGAAGTTGACATTGTTGGTCAGCGCGCTTTCGTTGATCTCCAGCGTGACGAATTGCGCCGGCACGCCAGCGGTTTGCAATATTTCCATCACTTCGTTGAAGAAGCCGGGGCGCAGCAATTGCAGCGTTGAGACATTCATCGCAATGCTGAAATCGTCGAAGCCCTGGTCACGCCACAGCCGCGCCTGGCGGACCGCGTTCTGCAGTACCCATTCGCCGATCTGCACGATCACGCCAAGGCGCTCGGCGGTGCGCATGAAGCGTTCCGGCACCAACATGCCCAGGGTAGGCGACTGCCAACGCAGCAACGCTTCCATGCCGACGATGCGGCCGTCGCGCGCGCTCACCAATGGCTGATAACGCAGACGCAGTTCGCCATGTGGGATAGCATCGACGATCTGCCGCGCAATGATGCTTTCGCTATGCGTGTTGGTAGCCGAGTTACGCGTGTATAGCCGCACCGTATTGCCGCCTTCGCGCGCGGCCTGGTAACTGGCTTCTTCGGCGTAATCGAGAAGGATGGACAGCGAGGTCGAGTGTTCCGGACACAGACTGATGCCGACCTTGCCGGTCATGAACAAGGTGTAAGGCAGCACCGACAGCGGCAGTTCCAACTGCTGGCGGATCTGTTCTGCAAAATCTTCCGGTAGCGGCGTGTCCTCGCGACGCACCGCCACTACCACCATTTCATCGCTGCCATGGCGCCACAGCTTGCCGCGCGTGCCGAGAAATTCCTGCAACCGGCGCGCCGCCAAGGTGAGTGCCTGATCGCCGACCTCGCCACTCATGTTCTCGTTGATCGAGGCGAAGTGATCGATATCGACATGAAAGATCATCAGCGGCGGGCCACCGGAAGCGGCCGCGTCTACAAGGTGCAGTAATTCGGGATGACCTGCACCGAGGCGTGTCGGCTTGACGATTTCCAGTCCAGGCAGGATGACAGGGCTCCACATGACTCAACGTCCACCATCGTCATGGACGGACTCGCCGACCGCGTGATAGGGCAGGCACAACGTCACGCGCGTGCCTGCTCCGGGGGCCGATTCTATCGCGAGCGTCCCGCCGACGGTTTGCGCACGCTCACGCATCACGATCAGTCCAAGCCCGCGCGGGCCTTCCGGTTCGAAGCCATCGCCGTCATCGCTCACTTCCAGGTGGAAACTCTTGCTGTCGATCGATTGCAGACGCATGCGCACTTCACCCGCGCAGGCGTGCCGCAATGCATTGGTCAGGCTTTCCTGTGCAATACGGAAGCAGGCTTGCTCGATCTCGTTGCCTGGCCGTACATCGAGCGCTTGAATATCCAATTCCAGCCGCACCTGCGAGGCGCGGAACAGCATCGACGCCTGCCAGCGCAGCGCCGCTTCCAGGCCCAACGCATCGAGCTGCGGCGGACGCAACAGCATCGACAAGTTACGCAGTTTGGTCACCGTGCTATCGGCCAGCGACACCACTTCCAGCAGGTCCTCGCGACGCGCGTCCGGGTCCAGCTCATCCAATGCGGCATGCGCGGATAACTTCATCGCGGTGATCGCCTGGCCGATGTCGTCGTGCAGATCGCGCGAGATGGCGCGGCGCTCGTCTTCCTGCAACGAGAACAGCCGCTTGGCCATCGCCTGCAATTCGGCATTGCTCTCGGCCAACGCATCGCGCATGCGCTCGGGCTCGCTCAGGTCGCGTACCACCAGCAACTTGCAGCTGCGCCCGCCATAGCGGATATCGCCGGCCGACAGACCGGCATAGAAGGTGCTGCCGTCGCGACGGCGCATCGCCCGTGCGCTGGACACCGGCTCAGTGCGTTCGCTGCCAGCACGCAGATACTCGCGTACCACCGGCAGGTCGTTGTCGTCGACCAGTATCTGCAACGGTTCGCCCAGGATGGTCTCGCCCTGAAAGCCGAACTGCGCCGAGCCCGCCGCATTGGCATACATCACGTGTTCGTCGATCAGGATCAACACACCATCGGGCAGTACCCGCACCAGCTCACGAAATTGTTCTTCGCGTTCGCGCAGCAGGCACCGCGATTGCTCGCGCTCGCTCACGTCCTGCAAGGTGCCGTGGACATGGCGCGAGCCGCTGGGCGTGGTCACGCTTTCGGCACGCAGGTGCACGGTACGCGGCTGCGAATCGCCACCGGTCAGTGGCAACAGCACATCGATCTGCACCTCGCCGTTGCACATGTCCTCGATCATGCGTTCGATGCGCGCCTGGGTAGCAGTGTCGGAGGCGGTCAGCAGTTCTTCCAGGCGATGTTCGCGACGATGCATTGGCACACTACGCCCCAGCAACCGATATACCGCCGGCGAATAGCGGCCCAGACCGGTGGCGCGATCCAATTGCCACGACCCCAGCCGTGCGATGCCTTGCGCCTCTTCCAGACGCTCAAGTGCTTCATCGCGCAAATGCTGCGCTTGGCGTTCTTCGCTGCGGTCCACCGTGACCACCAGGCGAGCAGGGCCGCTGGCAAGATGCAGCTGATTGCTGCGGATTTCGACATGGCGCGGCCCGCTGCGGGTGAGCAGATCTTCATGCAGGGCGCAGGTGTCGTCGCTCTTGGCACGGATGTGCGCGATGATTTCCTCCAGCCGGGTGCCATCGGCATTGGGCCAGATCGCGTGCAGGGTCTGCTGCAGAAACGCATCGCGCTCCCAACCGAAAAATTCCAGCGCCGCCGGATTGGCATCGAGGATGCGCAGCGTGGCTAGGTCATAGATCAAGGCCGGGCTGGGCAGCGCCAGAAACTTGGCCTGCAACAGGGCCTCGGACTGCGCCAGCTGTGCGTGTTCGTCCACGATCGAGGTCGCAAAGCGCCGCAGCACCAGATGGATGACGATGCTCGAAACCACCAGGAAGCTCGCATCCGACCAGCGTTCGGGCATGGCGGCACCGGACGGGTTCAGCAGCCGGTTGCCGAGTAACAGCCAGACCATGCCGATCAGCAGATACAGGCCGGTCAACGTCCACAGGCCTTGCCGAAGGCGCTCGGCGAGGCGCAGGCGGGAAACCTGAGCGGACGAAAACGCGGGCGCTGCGACAGGATGATGCATGGGTCCGCGGACGACCTTGTGTGCTGGCGATGCAGCCATCTTAGCCGTAACTCGGCCGGCTTCGGCCGAGCTCGAAACAGGCGCCTCAACTAATCCGCAAAACGGCCGTCATACGTTGCGACTCCGAACGCCGGGGTCGATTCTTGGGGAGTGCTCCAGAGTGGACTCAGGCTTCATTGCAAGCATGCTGCAGCACCCGCTCTTACCTCAGCGATGGTGTCGCTGGACGCGCATAGCCAGCGTCTGGCGGCCAACAGCGTTGCGCAATCGCTTGGATTACCGGCAACCCTTGGTGCGTATGCCGAAGTCCTGGAAAGCAGTCGCGCCCAGGTGGCCAATAGCGGCGGCATGGCCGCGTGCGTGTTGCCAAGGACAGGCGGCGGGCTGGATGGCTGCGCGCGGTCTGCGACGAGCATGGCAAGGTCATGGCCTTCACCTTTTAGCATTTCCGAGCCTATGGGCGCCGATGGCACCAGTCGCTGGGAAATGGGTCTGGACAGTGCCGACCAAGGATTGTGGGACTGGGATATTTCGGCCGACGTGATGTATCGCTCGGAGCGCTGGACCCGCATGCTTGGGTATTGCGAGCTGCGAGCAGCCTCTACCCAATAATCTCGCCGCGTTGTCCGGGTTGATCCATCCCGACGATCACGCGCAGGTCAGCGCGGCGGTGCAGGCGCATCTGGACGGGCGCACGGATACCTAATGTGGCCGAATTCCGGCTGCGTCAGCACGATGGTCAGTGGCGCTGGATCCTCGATCGCGGTCGCGTGGTAGCACGCACTGCCGACGACCGCCCGCTGCGCATGGTCGGCACACATACCGATGTGCATCACCGCAAATCGCTCGAGCAGCAATTGCGCGAGCAGCAGGCCCAGCTCGAAGAAGCCCAGCGCATCGCAAGTATGGGCAGTTGGAGTTGGGACACGCTCAAAGACGCGATGTGGGTGCCGTCCGATTTCCTGCAGCAGCTCGGCATCACCCAACTGCATCTGCACGGCATTCGCGACATCCTGCGTCTGCTGGGTCGGCCCTCGGCTGCGCAGCGCCTGGCGCAAAATCAAGCACGAACGCATGCCGTTGCTCGGAATCGGCATGTACCACGCGTACACTCCGGTTCCTCCGCGTCGTCCGCACCCACCTTGAAGACTGCTTGCTACGTTTTGTTAGCCGATCTTAAGCTTATCGCCTCTGGCCACTGCAAGGTCGCTTCCAACGTCTCGACGGCCTGCAGAAGCGACGCCGCGCTACCGCGATAAACGTCGTGGTCACCGATCTTTTGCCCGGCGCGCAGGCATGCGCCAGCGTGTGGCAGATGCGGGGTGGAGTGCGTGCTGTCTGGCAGGCCAATGCCTCGCCTGCATCCGAATCGCTGCGCGGGCTCGGTCGCGCCGACACACTGACAGCGTCGAGCAGCGGATCGTGCGAAACCTGCATCAAGGCGCATGTCGGTACGCACGGCGCAGCGTCTGGCCGCGTAGCGTTCCCGCGGCATTGGGTTAGATCGGCACCAACAGGGCAGCAGCGATCTGACAGCGTGGTGGCCAAGCGGGCAGGGACAGGATCGAATCTGAGCGTTCTGCATGACGCATCGCACGTCAGCTTGCCGACGCTGGCCAGCGAAAGTCACAATATCAGGCAACCCTCACAACGCTGGAGAGGCGCCTGCCGAGGTACGTCTCGCCGTCGTTGTGCAGCCTCAGCGTCCCGAAGCGCCGACTGCGGCACCATCCAGGCCGAGGTCCCAGGCCACCGTGGCGAACAACAGTTCCTCTTCGCTGCAGCCGCGTCGCGGGTTAATCAATGCATGGACTTGCGCACGTGCGGCTTTCTTCAGCCGTTCCAGCGCGGTCGGCATGCGCATGCGGCGAGTCGCGGGTCGGGCGGCAGCGCTCTGCGCGATCCGCTCGGCCTGTGCGGCAGCCACGACGGCGGATTCCCGCACAGCGGTGGGTACATCGAGGGTCGGGGCGAGAAGCGTCATGAGCGCAACACTCAAGTCGTTGCGGAACGACAAATCCCCGGAAGGCCGGGGAATGTCGGAAGTCAGAGCCTGCGTGACATCGGTCTTAGAACAGCTCGACCGTGCCGGCACCCATGCCTTGCTGGGCCACCGGCTTATGCGGTGGGCGTTCCCACTCCACACGCATGTCGCGCAGACGATTGGACACCTTCTGCAAGGCGGCGACCAGATCGCTGTCGTATACGCCGCCATTGCGATGCAGCAGTTCCTGTAGGTCCACCGCTTCACGGTTGATCGCGGTGAGGCGATCGAGGTGAGTGTGGATACCGCTCAAAGTCTGCGTCGCAATGTCTTCGAACTGCAGAGCGCGGACGGCTTCGGCCACGCTACCGTCGATCGAGCGAGCGCACTCGGAGATTTCGCGCATGCCATCGCCCAATGAGGCGTTGATTTGAGCGACGTTCTCCAGCATCGCGGCAGATTCATGGCGCGCTTCGCGGGAGCGGTCCATGTGACGTGAGGCCAGCTGCGAGACCGTTTCACGCACCTTGGCGATCGATTCCTTGGAGCTGTGAGCCAGCTTGCGGATCTGTTCGTTGAAGGTGGTGGAACGCTCGGACAGATTGCGCACCTCGTCGGCGACCACTGCGAAGCCGCGACCGGCTTCACCGGCACGTGCTGCTTCGATGGCGGCGTTCAAGGCCAGCAGGTTGGTCTGGTCAGCGATCGATTTGACGTCTTCCAGCAGCGCAAAGATGCCATCCAGATGCTGCGCCATCTCGTCGATGTGATGCACAGTGTTGGTGCTTTGGCCGCTCACCTGTTCCAGCGCCTCCACCAACTGCTCCATGCGTGAGCTGGCGTGCTGGGCGAAGCGGGCGACATCGACGCCGGCGCTGCCATCGTCACCGGCACGGTCGACGATGCGGGCCAGTGCCTGGCTTTGCTGACGCGACTTGCGATTCATCGCTTCGAAGCTGCCGCCAAGACCTGACACGGCCTGGCGGATCAGTTCGCGGGCACGCTCGACTTCCGAACGCGAACCGTCGACTTCGTTGCTGACGAACGTACGCAATTCGTTAAGCAGTTGGTCCTGCTCGCGCAGGATGCGGGTCTGGTCCGGATTGCGTCGGAACTGGGAATAAGTCACCCAGGCAGCGAAACCCAACCAACTAAGGGTCATGGTCGCCAGGATTGCCCAGCGCACCGAGGCAGGCCAGTCGAATCCGACAGCGAAGGGAAACAGCAAGGTCAGAGCCAAGGGAGCGGCTAGACGGATGAGTGGACGTGAATACATGGGCGTTCTCGGCAGAGTCACGGTTGCTGTATCGGCCATACCCCCTTTGTCTTTAGCGAAGATCGCCACATCGTCTTGCCCATTCACCGCCATTGACGCGCGCCAGCAACCGCTAGCGTGCTTCTGACATCAGGTTGGTTGCGCCGATCAGCGCAGTGCGCGATCCACCGCTTCGATCATCCCCCGCTTGGCGAACAGAAAATCCCACAGGCTTCCTCCCATCTGCCGCCACAACACCGCCGAGCGCACCGCCGCCAGCAAGAGCGCGCGGATTTCCGCCACCACACCAGCCTGGCCCAGATAATGCGGGTTGCCTTGCACCATGACCTTGGGCCGCAAATGGCTGATGGTCTGCGCGTACAGCCCGCCCAGCGCACTCAGCACGTCGGGGTGACTGCTGTCGCCAAGGATCTGCGCCTGGCGTGCCGCCGCCTCGATGCCGTTGGACACGATGGCGACGGTGGAAGTATCGCGCACGAAGCGGCGCTCCAGCTGCAGTACTGCCAGCGCCAGCCGCGGCAGCACCTCGTCCTGGCCCTGATTGCGAAAATAGTTATGCAGCAGCCGCAGGCCAGGCGCCAGCGCCACCGCAGAGCCGTACACGGCCTCCGGCGAAGAGGCGTCCACCCGGAACACGCTGTCCATGGCGGTGCGCACCGTCGCGGCCTCCGAATGCCCGGTCTCGGCAATCCGCCGCACCTGTTGCAGGGCCTGGGCGACGCCGGCCAGCGCCAGCACACGGTGATCCATGGAAGAACTCATCAAGCTACTACCTCCGAGGAAAAAGAAGATCCCGCCAACCGACATTCCAACGGTGCATCGGTGGCGGCAATGACGGCGCCGCCCAGGCACTCTTCGCCGTCGTACAGCACCAGCGACTGCCCCGGCGTCACCGCCCGCTGCGGCCGTGCGAAACGCACCTGCACACTGCCATCGTCCTGCACATCCACTCTGCATGGCTCGTCCGGCTGCCTGTAACGCGTCTGTGCGGTGCAGCTGAAGCTGCGTGCCGGCGGCGCCCCGGTGACCCAATGGGCCTGCTCGGACTGCAGCCAGTACGATTGCAGCAGCGGGCTGTCGCGGTCCTGATCCACATACAACACGTTGCTCGCCACATCCTTGCCGACCACGTACCACGGCGCGGCAGCACGCCCGCGCACGCCACCGATGTTCAGGCCTTCGCGCTGACCCAGCGTGAAATAGAACACCCCTGGGTGCTCGGCAATGCGCTGCCCCTGCGGGTCGTGGATTTCGCCGGTACGCGCGGGCAGGTAGCGGCCCAGAAACTCGCGGAAATCACGCTCGCCGATGAAGCAGATGCCAGTGGAATCCTTCTTGGCATGGGTCGGCAAGCCAGCGTCCTGAGCGATACGCCGCAGCACGCTTTTTTCCAGATCGCCGATCGGAAACAGCGTCGCAGCCAGCTGGATCTGCCCCAACTGGTGCAGGAAATAACTCTGGTCCTTGCCGTGGTCTGCACCGCGCAGCAACCGCCAACGACCGCCGCTGTGCGCGACCCGCGCGTAGTGACCGGTAGCGATGCGCTCAGCGCCCAGTGCCTGAGCTGCATCCAGGAAATGTTTGAACTTCACTTCGCGATTGCACAGCACATCCGGATTGGGCGTGCGGCCTGCTGCGTACTCGGCCAGGAAGTGCTCGAACACGCCGCTCCAGTACTCACAGGAGAAATCGCGGAAGTGAAACGGGATGCCCAATACGCCACAGACCGCCACCGCATCGCGGCGATCGTCTTCGGCGCGGCAATCGCCGCTGCCGTCGTCGGCCCAGTTCTGCATGAACAGCCCGGCGATCGACGCGCCTTGCTGCGCCAGCCGCCACGCCGCCACCGACGAATCCACGCCGCCAGATACACCAACCACGATGCGCGGCGTACTCATTCGACGTGGCGCACCAACGACAGCGGATAGCGCTGGCCAGCCAGATAATCGGCCACTACCTCCCACACCAGCGGGCTACGCAAACGCTCGGTCGAGGTGCGTAGTTCTTCCGGCGTCATCCACAACGCACGCACCACGCCGGTGTCCAGGCTGCGTTCGGGATGGTAGGTGAGGGCATCGGCGACAAACGCAAAGCGCACAAAACACTGCCCGCTCGGCGCCACCCACTGGTAAGTGCCGATGAACTGGGTCAGACGCACGTCCCAGCCGGTTTCTTCCAGTGTTTCGCGTACTGCCGCGTCCAGCAGACTTTCGTCAGGCTCCAAATGCCCGGCCGGTTGATTCAGTAGCAGTCGGCTGCCGATGGCTTCTTCGACCTGCAGAAAGCGCCCGTTGCGCACTACCACGGTGGCGACCGTCACATCGGGGTGCCAGCGTTGTGCGGATCTGCTCATCGGCATCGGCCCAGCACACTCGAAAGCCAGATCGCTGCGCCAGTGGTTGCTTCGGCGTCACCGCGGTAAGCGTGGCCGCGCACACCAATCGTCGATACGAATACAGGCACGAAGGCGGTGGACAACGGCGCCAGCAGCAGCGCGGTCATGAAATCGGTCATCAAAGGCGAGCCAGGAAGTTGAAGACAAATTGTGCGGGGCGCAACGCAAATCGTCCAATGCGCGCAACGATGAACCGTATAATGCCCAGATGCCCCGTAATACCTCACACGACCACGACCACGGCCTGACGGTCGAAGCCAGCAAGCCTGAAGTGGCGCCGCCGCCGCGTTATCAGGTGCTCTTGCTGAACGATGACTACACCCCGATGGACTTCGTGGTAACTGTTCTGGAACAGTTTTTCAATCTGAGCCTGGAACAGGCGACCCAGGTCATGCTGCATGTCCATACACGTGGGCGTGGCGTTTGCGGGGTGTACAGCCGCGAAGTCGCAGAGTCCAAAGTGGCGCAGGTCAACGAGTTTTCGCGCATGAACCAGCATCCGCTGCTCTGCACGATGGAACAGGCCTAGAGGCACCTACCTGATCATTCTAGCAGCGCAACAGTGTAGCTGCGATCACGTGCTAACGTCGTCTGAACATTCCTATCCGATAGGGGTGTGGAAAATTCCAACAAAAGCCGCATATTGTCGGCAACAGCCGTTCGGAGTTATCAATGTTCAGCAAAGACCTAGAGCAAACAATCGGCCAGTGCTACAAGCGAGCACGCGAGGCGCGTCATGAGTTCATGACCGTTGAGCACCTGCTGCTCTCGCTGCTGGACAACCCCTCCGCACAGGCGGTGCTCAAAGCTTGCGGCGCAGATCAGGTACGTCTGCACAACGATCTGGAACAGGCAATCGAGGCGTCGGTCTCGCGTCTGGCTGAAGACGATGGTCGCGACACGCAGCCCACGCTGGGCTTCCAGCGCGTGTTGCAGCGTGCTGTCTATCACGTGCAGTCTTCGGGCAAGAAGGAAGTTACCGGCGCCAATGTGCTGGTTGCGATCTTCGGCGAAAAGGACTCGCATGCGGTGTACTTCCTGAATCAGCAGGACATCACCCGTCTGGATATCGTCAACTACCTGTCACACGGCATCGCCAAGCTGGGCGACGACAGTGAGCAGTCGTCTGCGCCGGACGGCGAGTCCAAGAGCGAAGCTGGGGAGAGCGAGACTAAGGGCGATGCGCTGGCCGAGTTCGCCACCAACCTGAACGAGCAGGCCCGTAACGGCAGGATCGATCCGCTGGTCGGTCGCGCCGATGAGATCGAACGCACCATCCAGGTCCTGTGCCGTCGTCGCAAGAACAACCCGTTGTACGTGGGCGAGGCTGGCGTGGGCAAGACCGCCATCGCCGAAGGTCTGGCCAAGCGCATCGTCGACAACGCCGTTCCGGAAGTGCTGGCCGATTCAGTGATCTTTTCGCTGGACCTGGGCGCGCTGGTCGCTGGCACCAAGTACCGCGGCGATTTCGAAAAGCGCCTGAAGGGCGTGCTGAGTGCGCTGAAGAGGGTGCCCAACGCGGTGCTGTTCATCGATGAGATCCACACCATCATCGGTGCCGGTTCCGCTTCAGGTGGGACCATGGACGCCTCCAACCTGATCAAGCCGGCACTGTCGTCGGGCGAACTGCGCTGCATTGGCTCGACGACGTTCCAGGAATACCGCGGCATCTTCGAGAAGGACCGTGCGCTCGCACGCCGCTTCCAGAAGATCGACATCGTCGAGCCAACTGTCGGTGAGACGTTCGAGATTCTGCAGGGCCTCAAGCCCAAGTACGAAGCGCACCACGGCGTGACTTACGCCGACGACGCGCTGCAAGCGGCGGTGGATCTGTCGGTCAAGCACATCGGCGATCGGTTGCTGCCGGACAAGGCGATCGACGTGATCGACGAAGCCGGTGCGCGTCAGCGTCTGTTGCCGGAAGACAAGCGCAAGGAGCTGATCGACATCGAGGAAATCGAAACCATTGTCGCCAAGATGGCGCGGATTCCGGCCAAGCAGGTCAGCGCGACCGATAAGGACGTGCTGCAGCATCTGGAGCGCAATCTGAAGATGGTTATCTTCGGGCAGAACCCGGCGATCGAGACGCTGGCCGGGTCGATCAAGCTGGCGCGTTCGGGTCTGGCCAATCCGGAAAAGCCGATCGGCAACTTCCTGTTTGCAGGCCCGACCGGGGTGGGCAAGACCGAAGTCACCAAGCAGCTCGCACTGCAGTTGGGTATTGAACTGGTGCGGTTCGACATGTCCGAGTACATGGAAGCGCATTCGATCAGCCGCTTGATCGGTGCGCCTCCGGGCTATGTCGGCTTCGATCAGGGGGGCTTGTTGACCGAGAAGATCGTCAAGACGCCGCACTGCGTGTTGCTGCTGGACGAGGTGGAGAAGGCGCATCCGGATATCTTCAACATCCTGTTGCAGGTCATGGACCGCGGCATCCTCACCGACACCAACGGCCGCGAAGCGAACTTCAAGAACGTGATCCTTGTGATGACGACCAATGCCGGTGCCACCCAGGCCTCGCGGCGTTCAATCGGCTTCACCAAGCAGGATCATTCCACCGATGCGATGGAGTCGATCCGTCGCGGCTTTACCCCGGAGTTCCGCAATCGCCTGGATGCGATCGTGCAGTTCCAGCCGCTGGCCTTCGACCACATCCTGCGGGTGGTGGACAAGTTCATCATCGAACTGGAAATGCTGTTGCAGGAAAAGCACGTCTCTCTGTCGGCCACTCCGACTGCGCGCGATTGGCTGGCCCAGCATGGTTTCGATCCGCTGATGGGTGCCCGCCCGATGTCGCGTGTGATCCAGGAGAAGATCAAGCGTCCGCTGGCCGACGAGCTACTGTTCGGCAAGTTGGTGGAGGGCGGTCGGGTCAATATCGACGTCAAGGATGGCGAGCTGGTGGTGGAGGCGCATCCAGAACCGGAACGTCTGCTACCTGCAACCGTCGACTGATCGCCCCGAGTTCCTGAAACGAAAAAACCGCTCGCAAGAGCGGTTTTTTGATGGCGTGAGAGGTGGTCTGGCTTTCGCGAAAGCTGCCTACGTGACCAATTCACATCGGTACTTTTCGACAGTACCGAGACCTGCGTATCTGCTGGCAGCCTTGATGTCGATGAGTAGAAACGGTAAGGAAGGGATACGGTCACTCGCTATCACCGACGCAAATCGCAGAAACGATAAAAAGCGGCCGTGGCCGCCTTGCTTCTCAGCAACGAACCGCTTACTTCATGCGGTAGGTAATACGGCCCTTGGTCAGGTCGTAGGGAGTCATCTCAACTTTGACCCGGTCGCCGGTGAGGATGCGGATGTAGTTCTTGCGCATACGGCCGGAGATGTGGGCGATGATCTCGTGCCCGTTTTCCAGTTTGACCCGGAACGTGGTGTTGGGGAGCGTCTCGCTGACGCTGCCTTCGAATTCAATGGAGTCGTCTTTCGACATGTAATCCTGTGCAATCAGGGCTGGGAGGGCTGGGCCGGCAGGGCCGTTAAGGAGCGGTATTTTACGCGGCATCTCCCCGCGGCGCAAATTTATGTTAAGCGGACTTCACCGAGCGCACTTGCAGGCCGCTCGCCGTAGCGTTTGGCCCAATTCCCGGGGGGCGCCGGTTGGGCGACTTGCAGCTGAACTTGCTGCAGAAACTGCGCGCGCGGCCAGCGTTGCGCACCCAGGCGCAGCAGATGCGGGTTTTCAACTTGCGCGTCGAGCAGTGGCCATTTGCATGCATGCAGATATGTTGCCAGCGCCGCCAGGGCCACCTTGGAGCCGCCGCTTTCGGCACTGAACATGCTTTCGCCGAAAAACATCTGGCCGATCGCCACACCGTAGATACCGCCGACCAGACGCGTGCCATCGAACACTTCGAGCGAATGCGCATGGCCCAGACGGTGCAGCTCGATATATGCCTGTCGCATCGGCGTGCTGATCCAGGTGCCGTCCTGACCGGCACGTGGAATCGACGCGCAGGCAGCGATCACCTGTGCGAAGTCGGTGTCGGCACGCAACGTCCAGCTGCTGCTGCGCAGTTGGCGCTTGAAGCGCGAAGACAGGCGTACGTCGTCGGTGCGAAACACCATACGTGGGTCCGGGCTCCACCACAGGATCGGTTGGTCATCGGAAAACCATGGGAAGACGCCGTGCGCATAGGCATTGAGCAGTCGCTGCGGCGAGAGATCGCCGCCGATGGCGAGCAGGCCGTCCGGCTCGCGTAACGCGTGCTCGACCGGCGGGAAGGGCGCGTTAGGATCGGCAGCGAGCAGGTAGGGAGAGTGGTGCGACATGCGTGAAGTGTAGAGCGTGTCGTGCAGGTCGCTTCTAGAGCAGATGAAAAGGATCACTGTGCCGCCGGACGCTGGACGCGATCGGTACCTGGATTTCATTTGCCCGCTTGCACTGCGGCTTCTACGCGCTGTTTGCACCCACCAAGCGGTTGCCAGCTGAGCTTTGTGAACCGCTTCGTTGCCAAGTCTGCGGCTCGCTCGATCTGTGATCAGCCAGTGCACGCCGCTTGCGTCGGCCACGCTGCGTCAATCGCGAAACGGGCTGTGCTCGGACAGGTCGCGTGCGTGTTGGGTCACCGCCTTGCGCTCGTCTGCGCACCACAGCGCCAGCGGCTCGCGGAAGCCGGGGTCGGCAATCCAATGGCGGCTGCGCACAAGAGTGGGCAGAAAGCCGCGCGCGATCTTGTGTTCCCCTTGTGCGCCCGGCTCAAAGCGGGTCAAGCCCTCGCGCAGGCAATAGTCGATGCCTTGGTAGTAACAGGTCTCGAAATGCAGACCTGGCAGGGCTTCGCCGCCCCAGTAGCGCCCGTACAACGTGCCATGTCCACGCAGGCAGAGCGCGCCAGCGATCGGTTGCCCATTGAGTTCGGCCAGGAACATCACCAGCTGACGCGGTAGATGCTGTGCGAGATGATGCAGAAATTCGGAGGTCAGCGCGGGCGAGTTGCCGTATTCGTTGAACGTCTTGAGGTAGAAGCCGTACATCGCGTCCAGGTCCGCATCGCTGGCTTCGTCGCCATGCACCACGCGTAGCTGCACGCCAGCGCGTTGCACCTTTGCGCGCTCCTGACGGATGTTCTTGCGTCGCTTGTGGTCCATCGCTGCCAGGAATGTATCGAAATCGCTCCAGCCGCTGGTGTTATGCCAGTGGTATTGCAGATCGTTGCGCTCCAACCAGTCGTCATCGAAGGCGGCGTCTTCGTCGGCAGGGTGGAAGTTCACGTGAGCCGAAGACAGCCCGCTGCGCTCCACCAGCTCACGCATTGCCGCAAGCAATTGAGGGCGCCACTGTGGCGCACCCAGTAGACGTGGGCCGGTCACCGGCGAGTAGGGCACACCGCATAGCCACTTCGGGAAGTACTTCTGCCCGTAACGCGCATAGGCGTGCGCCCAGGCGTGGTCGAATACGAACTCGCCGTGCGAATTGTTCTTCAGATACCCCGGCGCAGCGGCCACCAGCGTGTCGCCGTCCCACAGGGTCAGGTGCAGCGGGTCCCAGCCCCAGTCCGGGCGCAAGCAACCCTCACGTTCGAGACCTTGCAGAAATGCGTAGGAAACAAAGGGATGCGTGCCGTCGTGCAACCCATCCCAGGCGTCAGCCGGAATCTGGTCAAGTCGGCGACACCAGCGCGTAGTGACGCTCATGCGCGCGACCCGCTGGCGATGCTGCCCGCGCGGCGCTGCCAGCGGTCAGCGACCACCTCAGGCGCTCTTGTCGAGGTAACGCTCGGCATCCAGCGCAGCCATGCAGCCGAAGCCGGCCGAGGTGATCGCCTGCCGGTAGTGCTGATCGGCGACATCGCCTGCGGCGAAGACGCCGTTGATCGAGGTTTCGGTCGCCGCCCCGTTCAGGCCGGAACGGATTTCCAGGTAGCCGTTGTTCATCGCCAGCTGGCCCTCGAACAACTGCGTGTTGGGGTGATGGCCGATGGCGACGAAGAAGCCGTGCGCAGGGATCTCGCGGGTGCTGCCGTCCAGGGTCGACTTGACCCGCACGCCAGTGACACCGGCATCGTTGCCCAGCACATCGTCGATGCCGTGATGCCAGACAGGTTCGATCTTGCCGGATGCGACCTTGGCGAACAGCTTGTCTTGCATGATCTTTTCGGCGCGCAGGGTGTCGCGGCGGTGCACCAGGTAGACCTTGCGGGCGATGTTGGACAGATACAGCGCTTCTTCGACCGCGGTGTTGCCGCCGCCGACCACCACCACGTCCTGGTCTTTGTAGAAGAACCCGTCGCAGGTGGCGCAGGCGGAGACACCGCGACCCTTGAAGGCTTCTTCGCTAGGGAGGCCCAGGTACTTGGCAGTAGCGCCGGTCGCGATGATCAGCGCATCGCAGGTGTACTCGGCACCATCGCCGAACAGGCGCAATGGGCGCTGCGACAGGTCGGCAGTGTGGATGTGATCGAAGATGACCTCGGTCTCGAAGCGCTCGGCATGCGCCTGCATGCGGCTCATCAGGTCCGGCCCCATCAGGCCGTGGGGGTCGCCTGGCCAGTTATCCACCTCGGTGGTGGTCATTAGCTGACCGCCTTGCTGCAGGCCGGTGATCACCACCGGCTTGAGGTTGGCTCGTGCGGCGTAAACCGCGGCGGTCCAGCCGGCCGGGCCGGAGCCGAGGATCAGCAGGCGGGAATGCTTGGCGGGACTGGCAGAAGAGGCGCTCATGTATACTCGTGATCAAGGAATTGGTAGGGATGCCGAATGCATTGGCTACCCCTGTGGCGGCATAGAGTGGCGGTCCCCACCCGGCGAATCAAGGCGGCGCGATGGAACTGCTTGAACCGCAGATGAGATGGTCAATCTAGTAGACGTCCGCGACGCCGCCTTGTGCGGCGTTTCTCGTTGACCGCCGCGTGCCCTGGCGACCGGTGCTCATCCAACAGCTGAAACCGTGGCCTCAGTCGTTTATTATCAATCACTAACAGCATTTTCTTAAGGTCTGGCTACAGGTGGCAAAGCAGGTTCCCGAACGCAGCAAGCCCGCAGAGGGCAAATCGTCGTCGCGCAAGACGGCGGTGGCTGACAATCCGCGTCGGCAAAAGCTCTGGCGCGATCTGGCATTGATCGCGGTGGCGCCGTTGCTGCTGTATCTGCTGGCCAGCCTGTTCACCTATTCGGCGGCCGACCCTGGCTGGTCGCGGACCGGCAACTTGGTTGCGCCGATCCACAATATGGGCGGCAAGTTTGGTGCTATGGCAGCAGACGTTCTGCTCCAATTGTTCGGTTATGTGGCCTTTCTGTTACCTGTGATTTTGGGGGCGGTAGCCTGGATTGCGCTGATCGGCGAACGCGAAGAGCAAAGCCAGAGTGACCTCGGGCCAGCGTTGCGCTTGGTCGGCATGGTCGGCTTCTTGATTTCCTCGACCGGCTTCTTGCACCTGCGCTTGTTTCATGCCGAGGTTGCGGAGGCCGGCGGCATTCTCGGCAAGTCGGTTAGCGAACCGCTCAGCTCTGGCTTTGGTGCGTTGGGCGCGAATTTGTTCGTTGTGGTGCTTTTGCTGGTATCGATCACGCTAGCCACCGGCCTGTCTTGGTTCGCGGTGATGGAACGTATCGGCAAGTTGGTGCTGGCGTTAGGCCCGCTGATGCAGCGCAAGACCCATCAGGCTACCGAGTGGCAGCAGACTTGGGTGATGCGCGAAGAACGCCAGGAAGTGCGCAAGGTCGATGCGGTCAAGCAGGCCAAACGCGAGCCGGTCAAGATCGAGCCACCGCCGGCACCGGTGGTGGAAAAAAGCGAGCGCGCCAAGCGCGATACCCAGATCCCGATGTTCCAGGGAGTGAGTACCGACGGATCAGACTTGCCGCCGCTCGCGCTGCTGGACGACCCAAAGCCGCAGGCCAAGGGCTATTCGGAAGAGACGCTGGAAACGTTGTCGCGGCAGATCGAGTTCAAGCTCAAGGATTTCCGCATCGATGCGCAAGTGGTCGGGGCCTATCCCGGTCCGGTGATCACGCGCTTCGAGATCGAGCCGGCGCCGGGCATCAAGGTTAGCCAGATCAGCTCGCTGGACAAGGACATTGCGCGCGGGCTGTCGGTCAAATCGGTGCGTGTGGTGGACGTGATTCCGGGCAAGTCGGTGGTGGGTCTGGAGATCCCCAACGTCACCCGCGAGATGATTTTCTTGTCCGAGCTGCTGCGTTCAAAAGAATACGACAAGTCGCCCAGCCCGCTGACGCTCGCGCTGGGCAAGGACATCGCCGGGCGCCCGACGGTGGCCGATCTGGCGCGCATGCCGCACTTGCTGGTGGCCGGGACCACCGGCTCGGGCAAGTCGGTGGCAGTCAACGCGATGGTGTTGAGCCTGTTGTTCAAGGCCTCGCACAAGGAACTGCGGATGCTGATGATCGACCCGAAGATGCTCGAGCTAAGTGTCTACCAGGGCATCCCGCATCTGCTGGCGCCAGTAGTCACCGATATGAAGGAAGCCGCCAACGGCCTGCGTTGGTGCGTGGCCGAGATGGAGCGCCGTTACAAGCTGATGAGTGCGGTGGGCGTGCGTAACTTGGCCGGCTTCAACAAGAAGATCAGGGACGCCGAAGACGCCGGCCAGCCGATGATGGACCCGCTGTTCAAGCCGAATCCGGAGCTGGGCGAGGCGCCGCGGCCGCTGGAAACGCTGCCGTTCATCGTGATCTTCATCGATGAATTCGCCGACATGATGATGATCGTCGGCAAGAAGGTCGAAGAACTCATCGCACGTCTGGCGCAGAAGGCGCGTGCGGCCGGCATCCACTTGATTCTAGCTACGCAGCGCCCGTCGGTGGACGTCATCACCGGCCTGATCAAGGCCAATATTCCGACCCGCGTGGCGTTCCAGGTCAGCTCCAAGATCGATTCGCGCACCATCCTGGATCAGTCCGGCGCCGAAGCGCTGCTCGGCAACGGCGACATGCTGTATCTGCCGCCGGGCACGGCGCTACCGGATCGCGTGCATGGCGCCTTCGTCAGCGACGAAGAAGTGCACCGTGTGGTCGAACATCTCAAGGCCAGCGGGCCTGTGTCCTACGTCGAAGGCGTGCTGGACGAAGTGCAAACCATGGGCGATGGCACCGTGGTCGGCGCGACCGGCTTACCGGAAAGCAGCGGCGGTGGCGGCGACGAATCCGACCCGCTCTACGACGAGGCCCTGCGCATCGTCACCGAGACCCGGCGTGCGTCGATCTCGGGCGTGCAGCGGCGCTTGAAGATCGGCTACAACCGGGCCGCACGCTTGATCGAAGCGATGGAAGCGGCCGGCGTGGTCAGCCAGCCAGAGCACAATGGCGACCGCACCGTGTTGGCACCGCCGCCACCCAAGTAAGGCCAGCTCCAAGCGCCAGTGGCAAACGCTGCCCGGGAGCGAGCGACAGACAGAGCGAACGCCTACCCGGCGTTTGCGCGGTGGTTGTCAGCCGCTTTCACGCATGGCGCGGCGTTTGTTGGAATCAGGTGCCTGGCATTGCCGGTCGCAACGGCTACCCTGTTGAGCAAGAGCCGCCCCGGCTCGCTGCGATCGAGACCCATGTTGCGTCGTCTCCTGTTGTTGCTCGTGCTGCTGACCTCCCTGCCGCTGCTGGTCCAGGCCCGGCAGCAGGCCGCGCCCGCTGCAGCCGCGGCGCGCACGCAGGCCGACACCAACTACAGCTTCGTGCGCTATCGCGCCGACTACGAAGTGGGAGCCGATGCCAGCAGCGTGGAGACCGACGAATACGAGATACTGCTCAAAACCAAGTCGGCGGTGGAGCGGTTCAGCCAGGTACGGCTGAGCTATAGCGAGAAGATGGAAACCCTCGACGTGCTGGAGGCCTACGCGGTGACCGCTGAGGGACTGCGCCAGGACGTGGCGACCGACAAGATCTATACCCAGGAAAGCTACTCCAGCGCGTCGGCGGCGATGTATGCCGACCGCAAGGTCAAAGTCGTGGTGTTGCCGAATCTGGCGCCGGGCGCGCGCATCGTCTACCGCGTGCGTCGGGCGCAGAACACGCCGTATTTCCCTGGCTATTTCAGTCTGTGGGAAACCTTCAGCGTATTCGCGCAATACGACGACGCTGTGGTCACGCTGGTGGCGCCAAAGTCGCTGCCGATGCATCTGTACGCACGCGGGCTGCAAGGCAGCGTCAAGCCGGTGGTGCGTGGCGATCAAGCGCGCTGGGAATGGCGCTACCAGCGCACCACGCCGATGAAGAACCAGAACTGGAGCGCGGCGACCTGGGAATTTAGCCCCACCTTGATGGCCAGCACCTTCGACAGCTGGTCGCAGATGGGCTTGGCATATCACCTCAAAGGCGGACGCGCCGCTGCGGTGACTGCCGCGATACAGTCGCTGGCCGATGAAGTCACCAAGGGCACCGACGACCCTCGCGCGCAGGCGGCAGCTTTGTACGCCTGGGTAGCGCGCAATATCCGCTACGTGGCGGTGTACCTGGGCAACGGCGGGCTGGAGCCCAATAGCGCCGACAGCATTCTGGCCAACCATTACGGCGACTGCAAAGATCACACTGTGATTCTGGAAGCCCTGCTGGCGGCCAAGGGCATCGACAGCACGCCGGTGTTGATCGGCGCCGAGGGCGGCCCGACGCTGCCGGAGATTCCGGTGCTCGGTCGCTTCAATCACGCCATCACCTATATTCCGGCGTTCGATTTGTACGTCGATTCGACCAACCCTTACGCACGCTTCGGCCAGCTGCCGGCGGGCGACCTCGGCGCGCCGGTGGTGCACACGCGCGACGGCAAGCTCACGCAGACGCCGCCGAACGATCGCAAGCTCAATCGCTATGTGGCGCGCACCGAATATCGCTTCACGCCGCAGGGCGGGCTGCAAGGGTTGACCTCGCTGGACAGCGGACAGACCGGTGAAGTCGGCTTGCGTGCGATGTTCGTGCAGCTCAATGCGCAGAATCGTCATCGCATCGAGGAGTCGATCGTTGCGCAATCTGGTTTCGACGGCACCGGCGATCTGTTAATCCAGGGCGATCCGCTGGATCTGGATGCGCCGTTCAACTATCGCTACACGTTTGAGGCCAAGGACGCGGTAGATTTTTCGGTGGTTGGGGGGATGACCTTGCCGGATATGCCGGGTGCCGAGTCGACGCGCGCGATCTATACGACGACATCGGCCGAAAACAATCTGACCCCGTTCTACTGCAACGACAGCGTGCACGAGGAAACCTACGTGGTGACCTTTCCGGACACGGTGCCGATCATCGCAATTCCGCGCAGCACCAGGTTTCGCAATACGGCTGGCGAATACGCAGTGGGTTGGACGCGCCAGGGGCAGACCGTGACCGCCGTGCATCGTCTGCAACGCACTGCGGTCCGCGGGCCGCAGGCGCTGTGTCAGCCGCAGGACTACCGCGCATTCCGCGAGCTCTACCAGCGGGTGCGGCGCGGTTTTCGCGGTCAGATCGTCTATGGCGATCTGAGCAAGGTACAAACTGCGCGGTAAGCTTACTCGTTGCGTGAAAGTCGCCATCTGAACGCGTCGTGCGATAGCGCTCGCCCATTCATCAATGAAGCATCAGAATCGATGCAGCCCTTTCTGGAAGACCGCGATGCATTGCCAGCTCCGTTATGCCGTCCTTGCCACTGCTCTGTTCGCCAGCACCGCGTTTGCAGGTGCGCGCCAGGAGCTGGACACATTCACGCGTGGCTTGAAAGCCCTGGATGGTGAATTCAGTCAGCAGGTATCCGACGCCAACGGCCGGGTCAAGGAGCGCTCAAACGGGCGGGTGGCATTGTCGGCACCGCGCCAATTCCGTTGGGAATACGCCAAACCCTACAAGCAGCTCATCGTCGCCGATGGCAAGAAGGTGTGGGTATTCGATCCCGACCTGCAACAGGTGACCGTGCGCGCGCAAGGCAGCGAAGAACAAAACAGCCCACTGGTTGCATTGATCGACCCGGCACGTCTGGACAAGCAGTACGACGTCAGCGAAGAAGCCGCGCCGCGTGACGGGCTGCAGTGGTTGTCGTTGACGCCGAAAGTCGACACCGAAGCCAGCTTCCAGATAGCCTTGCTTGGTTTCGGCAAGGACGGCCTGGCCAGGATGGAAGTGGTGGATGCGGTGGGCCAGCGCACTGCGATCAGCTTCAGCGGCTGGAAGCGTAATCCGGCGTTTGCTGCAGACACCTTTCGCTACACCCCGAGCAAAGGCGTGGACGTGGTCGGCGAGGCGCAATAAACAGTCGCTCGCCGGCATCCGCACTGATGATGGCCTTTTTGGCAGAAGGCCGTTTGCTGACGCGATACAATGATGCGTGGCACGAACCAAGCTCCCCGTTGCTCCCGAAGCCGATCTGCTCAGCGTAGACGGCGAGCATCTGCGCCCGTTGGCCGAGCGCATGCGCCCGCGTACCCTCGACGAAATGGTCGGGCAAAAACGTCTGCTCGCGCCCGACAGCGCATTGCGACGCGCGGTGGAATCCGGCCGCGTGCACTCGATGATCCTCTGGGGGCCGCCAGGCTGCGGCAAGACCACGCTTGCGCTCTTGCTGGCGCATTACGCCGATGCCGAGTTCAAAGCGATTTCGGCGGTGTTGTCGGGCTTGCCGGAGGTGCGTCAGGTGCTGGCCGAGGCCGCGCAGCGCTTCGCCAGCGGGCGCCGTACGGTGTTGTTCGTCGATGAGGTGCATCGCTTCAACAAGGCGCAGCAGGATGCGTTTCTGCCGCATATCGAGCGCGGCACGATTCTGTTCGTCGGCGCGACTACCGAAAATCCGTCCTTCGAATTGAACTCTGCGTTGCTCTCGCGTTGTCGTGTGCACGTGCTGGAAGGCGTCTCGCCGCAGGATATCGTCCAAGCATTGCAGCGGGCCTTGCATGATTCGGAGCGCGGGCTGGGGCAGGAGACGATTCAGGTCACTGATGCATCGCTGCTGGAAATCGCCAGCGCCGCCGATGGCGACGTGCGCCGCGCATTGACGCTGCTGGAGATCGCTGCGGAACTGGCGACGGGCGAGGGCGGCGAGATCACTCCGCAGACGCTATTGCAGGTGCTGGCCGACCGTACGCGCCGTTTCGACAAGAATGGCGAGCAGTTCTACGACCAGATTTCGGCGCTGCATAAATCCGTGCGCAGTTCCAATCCAGATGCGGCGCTGTACTGGCTGACGCGCATGCTCGACGGCGGTTGCGACCCAGCCTATCTGGCGCGGCGACTCACCCGTATGGCGATCGAGGACATCGGCTTGGCCGATCCACGCGCGCAAAGCATGGCGCTGGAAGCCTGGGATATTTACGAGCGTCTCGGTAGCCCGGAAGGCGAGCTGGCGTTCGCGCAACTGGTGCTGTATCTGGCCAGCACGGCCAAGTCCAACGCAGGCTATGTCGCCTTCAATCAGGCCAAGGCCGAGGTGCGCGCCACCGGCACCCAAGAGGTACCGTTGCATCTGCGCAATGCGCCGACCAAGCTGATGAAGACGCTCAATTATGGACAGGACTATCAGTACGACCATGATGCCGAAGACGGGATAGCGCTGGACCAGACCGGTTTTCCGGATGCGATGGGCGAGCGGGTGTATTACGACCCGGTCCCGCGCGGACTTGAGATCAAGCTCAAGGAAAAGCTCGACCGGCTACGCCAGGCCAGGGAACAAGCGCGCGCGGAAAAGCACGGATCCAAGAGTCAGGCTTAAAGCGGCCAGCAAACGCAGTGCGGTCGTCAGACGCTGTGGTCGCGGCACGCGCCGTAAAGTGGGGGCGCCGCACCGAGCAGCACACCGGTGCGATGCGGCAGGATCATGATCGCTCCTGGCTGGGAGCGCTGCTGCGTGTATCGGCACTGGGTTATCGCCGCCGCGCGGGTAGGTCGGCAAGGCGTATGGTTTCGGACGGCCCGGCGCTATGTCGATCGGTGCTTGCCGTGACCGATGCGCTGCGCGTGGTAGATCCCGGTATAGCCTGAAAATAGATAGGCGGTGATGCAACCGAGTGCGGCGAGCGGTGCGATATCGGCACCGAACAGTTCGATCGCCATGAGCGTGGACGCGATCGGGGTGTTGGATGCACCGGCGAATACCGCCACCAAGCCGATCCCGGCTAGCATCGGAAAGGGCAAGTGCAGCATCGGTGCAAGCGCGTTACCAAGCGTGGCACCGATGTAGAACAGCGGCGTAACCTCGCCACCCTTGAAACCGGCCCCCAGTGAGACTGTCGTAAAGCACAGCTTGCCCAGAAAATCCCATGGCGCCGTCGGCGCGTGGAAGGCGCGGACGATCTCCGGAATCCCCAAACCGATATAGCGCTGCGTGCCGAGCACCCACACCGCCAGCGCGATGACGCATCCCCCGAGCAACGGACGCAATGGAGCGTAGCCGATGGCGCTTTTGCTCAAGCTGCCAAGGCGATGCGTGACGGTGGCAAACAGCATGCCGACCAGACCAAACAGCATGCCGGCCGCCAGCACGGCCAGCACGCTGCTGATCCCGACCGGAACGATGGGGCCGATTGCATACTGGGTGTGGTGAATGCCCCAGGCCAAACAGACCTGATCGGCCACGATGGCGGCCACCGCGCAGGGCAGCAGCGCGTCGTAGCGCAATCGACCGATGGCCAATACCTCCAGCCCGAAGATCGCGCCGGCTAACGGAGTGCCGAACACTGAGGCAAAGCCGGCACTGATGCCTGCCATCAGCAGAATGCGCCGGTCTTCGTTGCACAAGCGCAGCAGACGCGTGAGTTGGTCGGCAAGCGCGGCGCCCATCTGCACGGCGGTGCCCTCGCGGCCGACCGAGGCGCCGAACATATGAGAGATCACCGTGCCCCCCAGCACCAGCGGCGCCATGCGCAGCGGGACCAGGTTCTTGGGGTCGTGGATTTCTTCGATGATCAAGTTGTTGCCGGCGTCCACCTGTTTGCCCAGCAGGTGATACACCAGGCCGACTGCAAAGCCGGCTAGCGGCAGCAGCCAGATCGCGCGCGGATGCGCCAGGCGCCAGCTGGTGGCCCAATCCAGAGCCCACAAGAGAAATGCAGAAGCAGTGCCGGCCAATACGGCGGCAAGGCTGGCAGTCACCAGCCACTTGGCAAGATGGGCGAAAAGGTCGAGATGTTCGGAGCGGCAAAATCGTGACATGGCAGCCTGTCGCTTAGTGACATGATGGCTGGCACGGCAGGGAGATGTGAGCAGTACAAGCCTACAATTCCTGGGCTGGGCCAGAGTTTTTGTAGGCGTCATCAGTAGCGATCGCTACGGTTGATGGAACAACGCGGAGGAACGCCATCTCCGAGCTTCTAGATTAATCCCGCTCCGCCCCCCTGTCCAGACCGTCGGCCCATCCCGCCCGATACATCAAGCCTGCAAAAAGGCCGGCGAGCCTTTGCTCTCTGACCTTCATAGGTTTTGCCCTGGCTGCCGGCAGGGCTGGCAACCATGTGGCATTTACAGCGCTTCGATAATGCCCGCCGCGCCCATGCCGGTGCCGATGCACATGGTGACCATGCCGTACTTATGCTGACGACGACGCAGGCCGTGCACCAGCGTTGCAGCACGGATCGCGCCGGTCGCACCCAGCGGGTGACCGAGTGCGATTGCGCCGCCGAGTGGGTTGACCTTGGACGGATCCAATTCGCTGTCGCGGATCACTGCCAATGCCTGCGCGGCGAATGCTTCGTTGAGCTCGATCCAGTCGAGCTGGTCTTTGCTCAGGCCGGCCTGCTTGAGCGCTTTGGGAATCGCCGCGACCGGGCCGATGCCCATCACTGCCGGGCGCACGCCTGCTACCGAGAAGCTGACCAAACGCGCAAGCGGGGTCAGGCCGTAGTCCTTGATCGCCTGCTCGGAGGCCAATAGCACTGCACCGGCGCCATCGCTCATCTGCGAGGAATTGCCGGCGGTGACGCTGCCGCCGAACTGTCCGTTGCGGAACACTGGGCGCAGCTTGGCCAAGCCTTCGATCGAGCTATCCGGCCGCGGCCCCTCGTCGGTATCGACTAGACGCTTGCGCAACGCAATCACATTGCCGGCCAAATCGGGCTGGTGCGACAGAATCTCGTACGGGGTGATCTCCTCGCGGAACTCGCCGGCAGCAATGGCGGCAATCGCTTTCTCATGCGAGGCGAGGGCGAACGCGTCTTGATCCTCGCGCGAGACCTTCCATTCCTCGGCGACCTTCTCGGCGGTGATGCCCATGCCGTATGCAATGGCGACATGGTCTTCGGCAAACACGCTAGGCGAGATGGCGACCTTGTTGCCCATCATCGGCACCATCGACATCGACTCGGTACCGCCGGCCAGCATCAGGTCGGCGTTGCCAAGACGGATCTGGTCGGCGGCCATCGCCACGGCCTGGATGCCGGACGAACAGAAACGGTTGATGGTCTGACCGGTTACGGTATTCGGCAGGCCAGCCAACAGCACGCCGATGCGCGCCACGTTCATGCCTTGCTCGGCCTCTGGCATCGCGCAACCGATAATGGCGTCGTCGATCCGCGATAGATCGATGCCCGGCGCCTGCGCAACCACTGCACGCAGCACGTGCGCCAGCATGTCATCGGGACGGGTATTGCGGAACACGCCCTTCGGCGCCTTGCCGACCGGGGTGCGGGTGGCGGCGACGATGTAGGCTTCTTGAATCTGCTTGCTCATGGCTATCTCCGATAGCCGGGAGTGGGGATTCGGGAGTGGGAATTGGCAGAGCCAGTCCCGGTGTCCGAATGTTCCCGCCCGGCGGGATGGAATGTTTGGAGGCAGAGGAAACGCCGTTGCGCGTGCCCAATCCCCGATCGCGAATGCCGGCGCTGACTATCCGGCGAAACAAATCGTTGGAGAGACGGGAAATCGTTGTTGCCAATCCCCAATCCCCAATCACACATCTCAGTTCCTCAACGGCTTGCCCGTCTTGAGCATGTGCCCAATCCGTGCCTGGGTCTTTTCCTGCTGGGCCAGTTCGACGAAGTGCTTGCGCTCCAGCTTGAGCAACCATTCTTCGTCGACCAGCGCGCCGCGATCGACTTCGCCGCCGCACACCACGGTGGCAATGCGGGTGGCGATTTCATAGTCGTATTCGCTGATGAAGCGGCCTTCCAGCATGTTGACCAGCAGCATCTTGAAGGTGGCAATACCGACGTCGCCGGCGACCTGGATGCGGCGTGCCGGCAGCGGTGCGCGGTAGCCGCCTTCGGCCAACGCGCGCGCTTCGGCCTTAGCGATGTGCAGCGCTTCGAAGCTGTTGAACACGATCTTGTCCGTGGCGCGCAGCAGGCCCAGTTCCTGAGCGTTGACCGCCGAGTTGGACACCTTGGCCATCGCAATGGTTTCGAAGGTCTTCTTCAGTTCCGCGAACACATCGCCATCTGGACCTGCGGTCTGCGAGGCACGCACCGCGATTTCCTTCAGGCCGCCACCGGCAGGCAGCAGGCCGACCCCGGTTTCCACCAAGCCGATATAGCTTTCCAGCGATGCCACGGTCTTGGCACTGTGCATCTGGAACTCGCAGCCGCCACCCAGTGCCAGGCCGCGCACTGCCGAAATCACCGGCACCTGCGCGTACTTGATTCGCTGACTGGTAGCCTGGAAATTGGCGACCATGGCATCGAATGCATCGACCTTGCCGGCCTGCAGCAGACCCAACGCGCCGGCCAGATCGGCGCCGGCGGAGAAGGGCTCTTTCTGCTGCCAGATCACCACGCCGGCGAAGTCTTTCTCGGCGCGTCCGACGACTTCCTGCAAGCCGTTGAGCACGTGATCGGAGACGGTGTTCATCTTGGTCTTGAAGTTGACCACCGCGATGTCGTCGCCGTCATGCCACATGCGCACGCCATCGTTTTCGAATACGGTCTCGCCCGGTGAGAACTGTTCGCCCAACAGCGGATCGGGGAAGCGCTGACGCTTGTACACCGGCAGCGCCGAGCGCGGCAGCTGGGCATCACGCGCGGGGCTGTAGGAGCCTTCGGCGGCGTGCACGCCATCACGGCCGTCGAACACCCAGTTAGGCAACGGCGTGCTGCTCATGCTCTTGCCGCTGGAAATATCCTCGGCAATCCACTGCGCAACCTGCTTCCAGCCTGCGGCCTGCCAGGTTTCGAACGGGCCCAGCGACCAGCCGTAGCCCCAGCGAATCGCCAGGTCCACATCGCGCGCAGTTTCTGCGATATCGGCCAGATGGAAGGCGCTATAGTGGAACAGGTCGCGAAATGTGGCCCATAGGAACTGTGCCTGCGGATACTGGCTTTCGCGCAGTTTGGCGAACTTTTCTGCCGGGTTCTTGATCTTGAGGATTTCGACCACGTCCGGTGCAGCGCTGCGATCGGCGGTTCTGTAATCCTGCTTTTCCAGATCCAGCACCAAGATGTCCTTGCCGTCCTTGCGGAAGATGCCGGCGCCGACCTTCTGGCCTAGCGCGCCTTTGGCGATCAGCGCGTCCAGCCACTTCGGGGATTTGAAATACTGGTGCCACGGATCGTTGGGCAGGGTGTCGCCCATGGTCTTGATCACATGCGCCATGGTGTCCAGACCGACCACGTCCGAAGTACGGTAGGTTGCCGACTTCGGGCGCCCGACCAGCGGGCCGGTCAGCGCATCGACTTCATCGAAGCCCAAACCGAACTCGGCGGTGTGATGGATGGTGGACAGGATCGAGAATACGCCGATACGGTTGCCGATGAAGTTCGGCGTGTCCTTCGCATAGACGACGCCCTTGCCGAGCGTGGTGACCAGGAAGCTCTCCAGGCCCCCCAGCACCGCCTTGTCGGTGCCCTTGGCCGGGATCAGCTCGGCCAGGTGCATATAGCGCGGCGGATTGAAGAAATGCACGCCGCAGAAACGATGGCGCAATTGCTCGGGTAGCACGTCGGAGAGCTTGTTGATGCCCAGGCCCGAGGTGTTTGATGCCAGCACGGCATGATCGGCCACGAACGGAGCGATCTTCTTGTACAGGTCCTGCTTCCAGTCCATGCGCTCGGCGATCGCTTCGATGATCAGATCGCAGTCGCGCAGTTGTTCCAGACCGCCCTGGTAATTGGCCGGCGTGATCGCCTGGGCCAACGCCTTGCTGGCGAGCGGGGCAGGGCGGAGCTTGCCGAGGTTGGCGATGGCATTGAGCACGACACCGTCGGTAGGACCTTCCTTGGCAGGCAAGTCGAAAAGCACGGTGTCGACACCGGCATTGGTGAGGTGCGCGGCGATCTGCGCACCCATGACGCCGGCACCGAGCACGGCGGCACGACGGACTAGCAACGGATTGGACATAGCGATGAGCCTTTGGTGTGAGCGACTTACAGTGTGGAACGGGTACGGAAACCGGGTTCTGCAAAACGAATCAGTTCGCGCGCGGCATGCGCACTGTGGTCGGCCTCGCTGACGCCCACAGGGCGCTTTTTGAGGCCGAAATCGGCCATGGCATAGGTCAGCGCGCCGGCCAGAAAGTCCAGGCGCCAGTAAAGCTCTTCCTTGCTCAGACCCGGCACGCAGGCGGCGATAGCCTTGCCGAATTCGCGCAGCACGTGTCCGTAGTGGTCGGACAGAAACTTGCGCAGGTTGTCGTTCTTTTCGGCGTAGGCACGTGCGATCACCCGCACAAAGGCACCGCCGCTCTGTCGGTCTTGCGCCATCGCTAGGGCCGGCTCGACGAATGCGGCGAGCACGGCAGTGAGCTCACCCGGCTGCGACTTCTTTGCCACCTCCAGCTGCTGCAGACGTGCGGCGGTCATTTCGTCCATGCGGCGGCGGAACACTTCGTTGACCAGATTTTCCTTGGAGCCGAAGTGATAGTTGACCGCAGCGATGTTGACATCGGCCTGGGTGGTTAATTGACGCAGCGAAGTCCCAGCGAACCCGTGCTGGGCGAACAGCTCCTCGGCCGCGCCGAGGATGCGGTCCTTGGTGGAGAAGTGAGCGGGCTTGGGCATGCGCGGAGATGGAGCTCAATCAAACGATTGTTTGAGCTTATGGGCTCGGCGTCGCGCGGGTCATGCGGCAACGCAGCACGATTCAAGAGGGCGGTATGCAAATGAAACGGCGAAGAGATAGACTTGAGCATCGAAAAGAAGCCTAAGCCCGCGTTTTGTCGTGGGTTTTTTTCATGATAACCTCGGGCCTTCAGTGGCCCGCCCAACGGAGATTTTCCCATGGCGCTGGAGCGCACCTTATCCATCATCAAGCCTGACGCCGTCGCCAAGAACGTCATCGGCGAAATTTACAGTCGCTTCGAGAAGGCTGGCATGAAGGTTGTGGCGGCCAAATACAAGCAGCTGTCGCGTCGCGAAGCTGAAGGTTTCTATGCGGTGCACCGCGAGCGTCCGTTCTTCAACGCGTTGGTCGAGTTCATGATCTCCGGCCCGGTGATGATCCAGGCGCTTGAAGGCGAGAATGCCGTTGCCGCACATCGTGACCTGCTCGGTGCGACCAATCCCAAGGACGCTGCGCCGGGCACCATCCGCGCCGACTTCGCCGACTCCATCGATGCCAATGCCGCCCACGGCTCGGACTCGGTCGAAAACGCTGCCAACGAAGTCGCGTATTTCTTTGCCGCTACTGAAGTGGTCTCGCGCTGAGGCCGAGAGAGTCGAATCGTGAATGAGGTCGTGATCCCCTCCGTGCTGCAGAACGTTCCTGTCCGTATCCCGGAACTACGCAAGCAGAACCTGCTCGACCTCGACCGCGAGGGACTGGAGCGCTTCTTCGCCGACACGCTCGGCGAAGCACGTTACCGTGCCCATCAGGTGATGAAGTGGATTCACCATCGCTACGTCACCGACTTCGACCAGATGACCGATCTCGGCAAGGCGCTGCGTGCGAAGTTGCACCGGCACGCCGAGGTCCTCGTCCCGACTGTCGTGTTCGACAAGCCTTCCACCGATGGCACCCACAAGTGGCTGCTGGCCATGGGCACCGACGGCAAGAACGCGATCGAGACGGTCTACATCCCCGACAAGGGGCGCGGTACGTTGTGCGTGTCCTCCCAGGTCGGCTGCGGCTTGAACTGCACCTTTTGTTCGACCGCTACCCAGGGCTTCAACCGTAACCTCACCACCGCCGAGATCGTCGGGCAGGTGTGGGTGGCGGCGCGCCATCTGGGCAACGTGCCGCACCAGCAGCGCCGTCTCACCAACGTGGTGATGATGGGCATGGGCGAGCCGTTGATGAATTTCGACAACGTCGTGCGCTCGATGAACGTAATGCGCGACGATCTGGGATACGGGTTGGCCAGCAAGCGGGTCACGCTGTCGACCTCGGGTCTGGTGCCGATGATTGACAGGTTGTCGAGCGAAAGCGATGTCTCGCTGGCGGTCTCGCTGCATGCTGCCAACGACACGCTACGCCAGAGCCTGGTGCCGTTAAACAAGAAATATCCGATTGCGGAGTTGATGGAATCGTGCGCGCGCTATTTGCGCAGCAGCAAGAAGCGCGATTCGGTCACCTTTGAATACACCTTGATGAAAGGAATCAACGACCAGCCGGAGCATGCGCGCCAGCTGGCCAGATTGATGCGGCAGTTTGACAATGCGGTGCAGTCCAAGGACGCTGGCAAGGTGAATCTGATCCCATTCAATCCGTTCCCGGGTACGCGCTACGAGCGCTCGGGCGAGGCGCAGATTCGCGCATTCCAGAAGATCCTGCTCGACGCGCAGGTGCTGACGATGGTTCGCCGCACCCGTGGCGACGACATCGATGCAGCGTGCGGGCAGCTTAAAGGGCAGGTCATGGACCGTACCCGTCGCCAGGCGGAGTTCCGCCGCATATTGGAAGGGCAGGCCGATCGAGATGCGGCAGCGTGATATCGCGTTAATGGTGGCCATGGCAATTGCGCTGGGCGCGGTCGGTTGCGGTGGCCGCAATGCCAAGGCCGGGTTGGCCAAGACCGTGGAAGAAGTCGCTCCGGTGTATTCGTTCCGCGACAACAAGGCGACCAAGAGCCGCCTGGCTGTGCAGGAAAAGCTTGGGTTGGCCGGCAATCGACTGCAGACCGGCGATTATGCCGGTGCCGAAGAGCAGGTCCGTGCAGCATTGAAGAAGGACGCGCAGTCGGTGGATGCCATCGGTATGCTGGCGTTGATCCAAGGAGCCAAGGGCGATGTGACTGGTTCTGGCGCCTCCTACCGCCGGGCTGCCGAACTCGCGCCGCAGCGCGGCGATGTATTGAACAACTACGGTGCATGGCTGTGTGCGAATGGGTCGCCTGCCGAATCGTTGATCTGGTTCGATCGCGCGTTGACCGACAGAACCTACGCATCTCCTGCTTCTGCACTAGGCAACGCGGGCGGTTGCGCACTTGAGGCTGGTCAGCCCGAGCGTGCAGTCAGCGATCTGCGCAAAGCGCTCGATCTGGATCCGAATAACCCGTACGCGCTTGAGTCGATGGCACGGTTGGAAGCAGGGCGTCGCAATTATTTCGAAGCCCGCGCTTTTATCGAAAGACGTTTGGCGGCTGCACCGGCAACAGCTTCCGTGTTACAACTCGCCATTCAGATTGAGCGAGGGCTAGGCGACAAGGTAGCCGCCGGCCGTTACCAACAGCGGTTGGTCAAGGAATTCCCTGACGCAGCGACCGCTACTCCCGGGGCCAATGCATTGTGATCAGTGATTCCAATTCGAACCTTTTCGAGCAGGAAAAGGGCTGCGGACAGCATTTGCGCGAAGCGCGCCAAGCAGCAGGTCTGAGCGTGGACGATGTCGCCGGCAAGCTGCGTATGCCGGCGCATGTGGTGCGCTCATTGGAGCAGGAAGAATGGCAGCGCCTCGGTGCGCCGGTCTTCGTGCGAGGTCAGTTAAGCAGTTATGCGCGCTTGCTGCAGGTCGACCTGGAGTCGCTGCTGCAGCAGGCAAACATCGCACCGATCGAACCGGTCAAGCTGGTCAGCCACACTCACACCCCGCGTGCGCGTCGCATTCTCGAAAGCACCACGCG
Organism: Xanthomonas fragariae; assembly: GCF_017603965.1. Classification (NCBI taxonomy): domain Bacteria; kingdom Pseudomonadati; phylum Pseudomonadota; class Gammaproteobacteria; order Lysobacterales; family Lysobacteraceae; genus Xanthomonas; species Xanthomonas fragariae. Next base: position 1,890,833 of record NZ_CP071955.1, read on the forward strand.
CAAGGCGATGTACGTCGTCATAACCGGCGTGTTCGCGGTGCCGGTCTGGTACGCGACCCGCTCGCATCTGGATGGCAAAGCGGCGCCGACTATGGTGTCGCTGGACAGCATGCCGGAGTCCGCAAGGGCTGGCAGGCCGGGCAATGCTGCAGCTCAACCGGCCAGCGCGCCGCGCGAGCAGCCGGCGCCATATATCGCGTCGATGACGCCAGTGCCGCGCGCCACTGCTGAGGCCGAGGCTACTGCGGTTAGTACTACAAGTGGCGGCAGTTTGTCGTTGAGTTTCAGCGGCGACAGTTGGGTGCAGATTCTGGCACCGGATGGCAGCGCAGTCGAAAAAGCACTCGTGCGTGCCGGGGAACGTCGCAGCTATTCGCCGGGTCAGGTAGGCCGCGTCGTGCTGGGCAATGCGTCGGCGGTACAGGTTCAGCAAGGCGGCAGTATCGTCGATGTGAAACCGTTCCAGCGCGCTAACGTGGCGCGTTTTGCGGTATCCTCCGACGGCTCCGTAGTACCTGCTTCTGAGTGAAGCGGACTGCGGTTTTTCATTTTTCCCTATAGATGTTCCGCGCCTCCTGGATGACGGAGCGAGAGTAAGCATGGCGATCGACGATCTGCTGGACGAACACGAACAAGGCGAACGCGTTCGTTCCTGGTTGAGAAAAAATGGCGCGGGCCTGGTAGGCGGCGTCGTGATTGGCCTGGCCCTGATTCTAGGCTGGCAGTGGTGGCAGAAGCTCACCAACACCGAATTGGTCGAAGCCAACGCCCGTTACGAGGCGGTGGTGAAATCCATCCAGGGCAAGGACCTGGACAAGGCAGCCGAGGACATCGTGGTGCTCGATAACGGCAAGGGCGGTATTTACGCCGAGCTGGCCGCGCTGCGTTTGGCCAAGGCCCAGTTGGACGCCGGCAAGAATGCCGAAGCAATCAAGACCCTGCGTGAGGTACATGCAGAAGGGGAGCTCAAGCAGATCGTGCGGCAGCGCCTTGCGCGCGTGCTGACCGAGAGCGGCAAGCCGGATGAGGCGATCAAGCTGCTGGCCGATGCGCAGGACCACACCAGCCTGGAGATCCGGGCCGATGCGCTGGTCGTGCAGGGCAAGCCGGATGAAGCGCGTGCGCTTTACACCAAGGCCCTGACCACGGTGGATGTGGCTTCGCCGCAGCGCCGTTTGCTGGAAACCAAGTTGATGGATGTGGGCGGCAAAGTGCCCGATCCGGCGGAGCAGATTTGATGAAGCGGGTTGACATGTATAAGCGCGTTGCATTGATTGCCCTGATGGGCATGTCGTTGGCTGGCTGCAGCACTGTCAAGGGCTGGTTTGCTGGTAAAGATGCTGCTGCCAAGAAGGCGCAGGAACCTGCCGAACTGGTCGAGTTCGAGCCGTCCGTCAAAGTGGACAAAATCTGGTCCACCGGCATCGGTAAGGGCGAAGGACACATCGGTGTGCGTCAGCGTCCGGCGGTGGCTGACGGCAAGGTATACGCCTCGGCGATTACTGGTGGCGTGCAGGCGCTGGACCTGCAGACCGGCAAGCGCGTGTGGGAATACAAACCCAAGAAGGAAGAGCGCAACGATCACAAGTTCAAGCAGCGCTTGTCCGGTGGACCCGGCGTTGGCGAAAGTCTGGTAGTGATCGGTACGCTGTCTGGCGATGTGATTGCGTTGAACCAGGCCGACGGTACCGAAAAATGGCGCGCCAAGGTGCCCAACGAAGTGATCGCCGCGCCAGCCATCGCGCAGAATCTGGTGCTGGTGCGTAGCAACGATGGCCGCGTGACTGCATTCGATTCGGCAACCGGCGAGCGCCGCTGGTTCCATGCCGAAGAAGGTCCGACCTTGTCGGTGCGCGGCAACGCACCGATCGTGACTGGCCCGGGCGTGGTGTTTGTCGGCAACGACAGCGGCACCTTGAGCGCGCTGGCACTGCAGGATGGTCGCCCCTTGTGGGAGCAGGCCATCGGGGTGCCGGAAGGCCGCACCGAGCTGGAGCGGATGTCCGACGTGGACGGTGCATCGGTACTGGACGGCACCACGCTGTATGCGACCAGCTTCAAGAACGAAACCCTGGCACTGGAAGGCCCGAGCGGCCGGCCGCTGTGGACGCGCGATCACGGCGGCGCTGGTGGTGTTGGCGTGTCGTCCAGCGTGGTGGTGGTCTCGGACAACGCCGGTTCGGTTTGGGGCTTGGACAAGAGCAGCGGTGCGGCGATGTGGTCGCAGGCTGCCTTGGCTCGCCGCTCGCTCACTGGTGTCGCCATTCAGGGCGATTACGCCGTGGTTGGCGATTACAAGGGCTATCTGCACTGGCTGAAACTCAGCGACGGTGCATTGGCCGCGCGCGCGCGCGCCGGACGCGACACGCTGCTGGCGCAGCCGGTGGTCGTGGATGGCATTCTGCTGGTACAAAACACCGATGGCGATCTGACCGCCTTCCGGTTGGCACAATAAGGACTTCGTAATGCTGCCCCTGGTCGCCCTGGTTGGACGGCCCAATGTCGGCAAGTCCACCATTTTTAACGCGCTGACGCGTACCCGTGACGCGCTGGTCCACGACCAGCCTGGGGTTACCCGCGACCGCAATTACGGGGTCTGCCGTCTCGACGGGGAGCGCCCCTTCATTGTCGTCGACACCGGCGGTATCGCCGGCGACGAGGAAGGCCTTGCCGGCGCCACCGCACGTCAGGCACGTGCTGCCGCTGGCGAAGCCGATCTGGTGCTGTTCGTGGTCGATGGCCGCGAAGGCGCGTCCTCACTCGATGACGAGATCCTGGCCTGGCTGCGTAAGCTGGCACGGCCGACCGTGCTGGTCGTCAACAAAATCGACGGCACCGACGAAGAAACCGTGCGCTCGGAATTCGCACGTTACGGCTTCTCCGATGTGGTGGCGTTGTCTGCCGCGCATCGGCAGGGTATTGACGAATTGCTCGAAGAAGTCGGTGCACGTCTGCCTGAGGAAGGTGCTGGCGAGTTGCTCGATACCGATCCGGCGCGTGTGCGCATCGCCTTTGTTGGCCGTCCAAATGTGGGCAAGTCGACCCTGGTCAACCGTCTGCTCGGCGAAGAACGCATGATCGCCTCCGAAGTGCCGGGCACCACGCGCGACTCGATCGCCGTGGACATGGATCGCGATGGTCGCCAATACCGACTGATCGACACGGCGGGTCTGCGCCGTCGGGGCAAGGTCGAAGAGGCGGTGGAGAAGTTCAGCGCGTTCAAGACCCTGCAGGCAATCGAGCAATGCCAGGTTGCGGTGTTGATGCTCGATGCGGGCGAAGGCGTGACCGACCAGGATGCAACCATTCTTGGCGCGATTCTGGACGCTGGTCGTGCCTTGGTCGTGGCGATCAACAAGTGGGACGGGCAGACCGACTACCAGCGTGCGCAGGCCGAAGATCTGCTGTCGCGCAAGCTGGGTTTTGTCAGCTGGGCCGAGGCGGTGCGGATTTCTGCGCTGCATGGCTCGGGCATGCGCGAGTTGTTCCAGGCGATCCATCGTGCACACGCATCGGCCACGCATGAATTCAGCACCAGTGAAGTCAATCAGGCACTGGAAATCGCCTACGAGACCAATCCGCCGCCGAGCATCCGTGGACATGTTTCCAAGCTGCGCTACGTTCATCCGGGCGGCGCCAATCCGCCGACTTTCATCGTGCATGGCACGCGGTTGAAGGTGTTGCCGGAGTCGTACAAGCGCTACCTGGAAAACTTCTTCCGCAAGCGCTTCAAGCTGGTTGGTACGCCCGTGCGTTTTATCTTCCGCGAAGGTGCCAATCCCTACGAAGGCAAGAGGAACACGCTCTCCGACCGGCAGGTCGCGCGCAAGCGGCGCTTGATGCGGCACGTCAAGGGCAAGTAAGCGTGCCCCCGGGAGCCCTGGCAATCAGTTGTCAGGTGTTGGTGGGGGAGGCGCGTAGGGATCGGATGTGCGCGTCGGGCAGGTCGCTGCCCGCAAGGGCCGCGCGGTTGTTGCGTTTTGGCGATCACTCTTGGCTGTCGTGGCGCGCTGGTATCCTGCGCGCCATGACTGACTATCCCTCACGCATTCCCTATGCACAGGCGCTGCAGATTCTGCAGGCCGTCGCGGCCAATCGCCGTCCGCCCGATGAAAACATCGCTGCCTCGCTTGCCGATGGGCGGATTTGCGCCGCCGATCTGATTGCTCCACTCGCGCTGCCGCCGTTCGCCAATAGCGCGATGGATGGCTTTGCTTTGCGACATGCCGATGTTGCTGGCGGCGATGCGTCGTTGCAATTGGTCGGCGAACAATTTGCTGGTGATCGCTGGACCGGCGCGCTGAGTGCTGGGCAGTGCCTGCGCATTACCACCGGTGCGCCGCTGCCGGATGGCGCCGACACCGTGATCCCCAAAGAAGACGCCGACGAGCGCGATGGTGCGGTGCGCTGTCGCACCATGCCTGCGTCGGGGGCCGCAGTGCGGCTTGCCGGTAGCGATGTGCGTGCTGGCGATCTGGTGATCCAGAGCGGGCAGGTGCTGACCCCCGCCCGCATCGGCCTGGCCGCTGCGCTTGGTGTATCGCGGCTGGCGGTAGCACCGCGGCCGACCATTGCGGTCCTGGCTACCGGCGATGAGTTGGTCGAGCCGGGCATGCCGCTCGGTCCCGGGCAAATTTACAACAGCAACCGCAACATGTTGATGGCGCAGCTGCGGGCATTGGGCTACGCGCCGACGGCGTGGCCGACCTTGCCCGACGATCCGCAGCGCATCCGCACTATGCTGGAAGATGCGGCAGCGGCGTTCGATGTGGTGATCACCTGCGGCGGTGTGTCGGCGGGCGAAAAGGATTATCTGCCGCAGTTGATCGGCGAACTGGGCCGTATCCATTTCTGGCGCGTGCGCATGCGCCCGGGGATGCCGGCGTTGCTAGGTCAGATCGGCCGCTGTCTGGTGTTGAGTCTTCCGGGCAACCCGGTGTCGGTACTGGCGACCTTGATCGCTTACGGCGTGCCGTTGCTGGATAGCTTGCAGGGACGTAGCGAGCCGCGTCCGGTATGGCATGCAGCCTTGGCAAGCCCGTGGGAAAAGCGCCACGAGCGCCTGGAGTTTCTGCGTGGGCGATTGGAGTGCGGCGAAGACGGACGTCTGACGGCGCTGCCGCATCGTGGCGATGCCTCGCATCTGCTCCGTGGCGCGGCAGATAGCAATGCCTTGATCGTGTTGCCGGAGCAGGCGCGACGGTTTGAGGCGGGCGAGATCGTACGGGTGATTCCTTACGCGCTTTGATCGCTCAACGAATCACGTGGCCACCGACGCGTAGCGAATAGACCTCAGGTGTGTTTGCAGCAAGTGTGTGTGGCAGCAAGTCGGAGTACAGCGGTCGAACGGTGTGCCACACAACGGGGGCCCGGTCAGGCCGGGCTGGTTGACGCTGCGCAGTCGATTTGAGCACCGCCCTCAGCCGGTTGCGCTGCCGCACAACGCGGCGTAGTCGGCATACCCGGGGAATGCGACGCCGGGCGCGCACACCGGGCACTGCGGATCGGGCGGCAGGCGGATTTCGCGAAAGCGCATGGCCAGCGCATCGAAGCTGAGCAAGCGTCCGGCCAGGCTGTCGCCGATGCCAAGCAGCAATTTCAACGCCTCCGTGGCCTGCAACAGCCCGATCACGCCGGGCAACACGCCGAGTACGCCGGCCTCGGCACAGCTGGGTGCGAACTCCGGCGGTGGCGGCTCGGGGAACAGGCAGCGATAGCAGGGCGCACGGCCGCGGTTGCGGCCGGCATCGAACACGCTCAACTGGCCTTCGAACTGTTGTACCGCGCCGTACACCAGCGGCTTACCGAGTTTGACGCAGGCATCGTTGAGCAGATAGCGCGCAGGAAAGTTGTCAGCGCCATCGACCACCACATCCACGTCCTGTAGCAGTGCTTCGATATTGCTGGCATTGACGCGCGCCTGCACTGCATCGATCTGCACACGTGGATTGAGCGCGGCGATGCGCTGCTCAGCCGATTTGACCTTGGCGCTACCGACACTGTCTTCGGTGTGCAGAATCTGGCGCTGCAGGTTGCTGCGATCCACCACATCGTCGTCGGCGAGACGCAAGTGACCGACGCCTGCCGCAGCGAGATAGAACGCCGCTGGCGAGCCCAGTCCACCAGCGCCGATCAGTAGCACGCGCGAACGCGCCAGGCGCTGCTGTCCTTCGAGACCGACCTGCGGCAAGTGCAGATGGCGCGAGTAGCGCTCGAGAAAATCCTGTTCGTCCGGTAGCAGCGCCGGGCGCACCAACGGTAGGCCGTTAGTCGACCACGCGCTGGTGCCACCAACCACCGACGAGACGTGCGCATATCCCTGGGCACGCAAAACCTCGGCCGTGTGCGCGGAGCGCTTGCCGCTCTGGCAGATCAACACGATCTCGCGCGTTTGCTCGGGCAGATGCTGTGCGGGCGCAGTTTCCAACGCGTTTTGCGTAATCGCTAACGCGCCTTCGGCCTGGCCGCCGGCACGCTCGTGCAGTTGCCGGATATCGATCAGCAAGGCGCCCTGCAGAGCAAGGGCGCGGGCGTCGGTGGGGGAGATGTGTTGGCTGCTCATGCAGCTATTGTCGCGCAAACGCTAGAGCGCTTCGATGTGCAGTGTCCTTGTGGCAGCCGGGCGAAACGGTCGGCCGATGAAAGACGCGTCACGGTCGCGGCAATGTCGCGTTTGCGATCACGCCGTATTGCGAGCGGCACCGCTGTAATTCGGCGTCGTCACACACGGCACCGCGGCTGGTTCGGCCCGGTTTGCCGTCTTGCGCAGCGCGCCCAGCCGCGCGTTATCGCAGCGACCGACTCAGGAGAAACACATGTTCGTCTCATCCAAGCATGCGCCCTTCGTGCGCCGTGCCGTCGCGCATCGACCGCTGACCTTGTGGATCGGTCTGGCTTTGAGCTGCAGCGCGCAGGCGCTGCAAGCCGCGCCCAATCAAGCCGCGCCCAATCAAGCCGCGCCCAATGCCGACGACGCGGCCCGGCCCGCCGCCGTGCAGCCTACCTCCACGTTGGATGCGGTGCAGGTCAAAGGCATGCGCAGCAGCGTGCAAAGCGCGATTGCGACCAAGCAGTCGAATTCTGAAATCAGCGATTCAATCGTGGCTGAAGACATCGGCAAATTGCCCGACAACAGCGTGGCGGCCGCATTGCAGCGCGTGACCGGTGTGCAGGTGGCGCGTGCGGGCGGCGAGGTGGGGCAAGTGCTGGTGCGCGGTTTGCCGAATGTCATCACCACTCTGGATGGGCGCAACGTGTTTACCACTGTGGGCCGCGACGTGGAACTGGCCGATGTACCGGCCGAGTTGCTGCGCAGCGTGGATGTGTACAAAACCACCGGCGCACAATTCCAGGAAGGCGGCATTGCCGGTGTGGTGGACGTGCATCTGCGGCGACCGTTCGACTTCGTGGAAGACAGCACGATCGCCGGCAGCGTGAGTGCGTTGCGTGGCGATCAGTCCGAGAAGACCGTTCCCAACGGCAGCCTCACCATGAGCCAGCGCAGGGATACCGATGTTGGCCGCATGGGCTGGATGGGCAGCGTGTCTTATCAGCGTCGTCCGTATCAGGAATCCAACACGCTGTACGGCACCTACGATCTCAAACCGAATCCGGTCGATACGGGTCAGCAACTCTATGTGCCGTACAGCGCAGGAGGGCTGATGGCGCGCGGCGACCGCAAGCGTAAGTCGGCGAATTTTTCGTTTCAGTGGGCACCGAGCGAGAACAGCGAAGTCTATTTCGACACGTTGTATATCGGTTACGACAACCGGCCGCAGGTGAATTACTGGTTGCCGTTCCCGGGCCTGGCAACGGCTGAAAACACCGAGTCGGTGAGTATGCGTCCGGGCACCAATGTGCTGGATGGCCTAGTGGCGCGCGACATGCGTACGCTATCGAGCACGCAGGCGCACAAGAACGCATCGGACACCTATCAGGCCGCGCTGGGCGGGCGTTGGACCGGTGAGCACATGCGTTTGAGGAGCGAGTTGGCCTATACCTATAGCAGCGCCAGGAATCGTTCGTTTACGCTCGATATGAATACGCAGGCGCCGTTGCTCAACATGCGTTCGGGCGGCGGTGCGGCCGATATCTGGATCACCCAGGCAGACGGCAGTGCGTACGACATCACGGCTCCCGGCAATTGGGAGTTGAGCCAGTACTATGACAGCTGGAACAAACAAAAAGGCCAGGAGTGGGCCTGGCGAGGCGATGCGAATATCGATCTGGATGTCGGGCCGCTGCGCTCGTTGGATGTCGGTGCACGTGCGAGCCGGCGCACCGCGACGAACCATTCCGGCGATACCGGCGCACGTGACAACATCACTGGTACGCCAATTTATTTGAGCGATGTGCAGGGTCTGGCATCGGTGACGCCGGGCAACATGATCGATGGCGCGCGTGCGTTCACCAGCGACCGCTGGGCGTCGGCCAATCAGGATTTTTTGCTGCAGCAAAGCACGCAGGTGCGCACCTTGATGGGCCAGACACCGGACTTGCCAGATGAGAATCCTGCGCTTTTCTTCGATGATCGCGAAGACAACTATGCCGTCTATGCGCAGCTCAACTACGGATTCTCGCTTGGGTCGATTCCTGTCGATGGACGCTTGGGCGCGCGTGCGACGCGGTTGGATTCCAGTCTGCAGGGCAGCCAGTCACTGGATGGCATACTGAGCCCGGTCGGCATCGATCGCCGCATCGACAAAGTGTTGCCCAATTACAGCGCCAACCTGGCCTTGCAAGAGAACCTGATGCTGCGGCTGGCCGGCAGCACCACGATCACGCGGCCGGAATTTGCCGATCTGAACCCGCAGTTGGCCTTGTATCAATCCACCGAGTCGTTGCCGGCGCGTGGCAATGGCGGCAACCCGCAGCTGCGCGCAGTGGAATCGCGCAATGCCGATGTGTCGTTGGAATGGTATTTCCGTCCCGGCTCGTTGCTGTCGGTCGCCGCTTTCCATCGCAAGATCGACGGATACATCCAGAACTACGCGGCCGACGAGGCCATCGGCGGCATCGTCTATTCGATCAGCCGGCCACGCAATGCAGACGAGGGCACACTGAAGGGTGTGGAAGTGGGCTATGCGCAGTTCTACGATTTCCTGCCGGGCTGGTGGTCCGGCTTCGGTAGCCAGCTCAATTACACCTATATTTCAGCCGAAGCCGATTCGCCGGAAGGGATCAGCCAGCCATTGACCAATGTTTCGAAGAACTCCTGCAACGCGATCCTGATGTACGAGTACGCACGCTTTTCTGCGAGGGTGGCTTATAACTGGCGCGGTGATTATGCGGTGAGTTTCAATAGTTCCGGCGATCAACCCGAACAGATCAACCAGGGACGCGAGAAGTGGCTGGATGTGGCGTTCAACTACGAGCTCAGCAAGAAACTGACGCTGTTTGCAGAGGCAACCAATCTGCTGGGGACGACGACCAACAACTACTTCGGTCAACGTAATGGCGATTTCCCACGTGAGATCGCATCGCCCGAGCGTACCTATACGCTGGGCTTTCGCTTCCGTCTGTGATGTGGGCAACGCGGCCTGCGCGCAGCGCTGGCATCAGGCTCACTGGCGCTGCGGTAGCGATGGATTTTTGGCACGTTTGGTGCTGCGGCCGGTGGTGTTCGCACGCCGGCCGACCGTGGTTGCCACAAGATGCCATTAGAAAATGCGGTGCGTGGCAACGACATGTTCAAGCACAAGCACGCCGGCTGCGTGCGCGCAGGAGCTGTTCCGTAGCTCGGGCGCATTGCCGCGCTTTGAGCAAACTGTCGCCCTGCTGCACCGTTGCGGCAGTGCTTTTTTCGTCCTGGCGAGTCAGGGTTGGGTGGCGTTTGCGTCGACCACACCGGGGATGGGTTTGGCATCGGCAAAATGCGCGTGCAACGCGTCCACACCGTGTTGCGGCTTTGCCAGCGGTGTAAGGTCCTGGCGGTTGGTGCGACGTTCGGCGGTGGAGATGGACATAGCCTGATCGCGCTGCGCGATCAGCGGCTGCTGCAGTTCGCCATCGCGGTTGAACGACCATGCCAGCATCGGCTCGCCTAGCGGCAGCGCATCGCCTGGCGTAGCGCCTTTGCGCGAATGCCAGGTGTGCCAAGTCTTGCCGTAAGTGTTGATCTTGCTGCGCATCAATTCCTTTTCGGCCACCAATGGCAGATTGGGAGCCGACAGCTGGCCGGATAGAATCTCGCCGTTGTGCGGATGCCAGAAGTCGCGCTCGTGTTCTGGCAGTTGCGCGAACAACTTCTCCGAGATGATGTACTCGATGCCGGTGAGGTTGGCGCTATCGGTATTGGCGTCGTAAAGCGCGCATTGCGCGAGGTCTTCGTTGACCTGTTGGCAATAGTGATGCGCTTCCATCTGTTCGTCCGGCGCGTCTTTCATCGGATGGAAGCCGACCAGATAGATGTCTAGCTTGCCGACCGGGCCGCTGGGTTGCAGCACCTTGGCGCCGGCTTCCAGTACATTGGTTTTGGCGCTTTCCGGTGCGCCGGGCGGGGTGACCGATGGCGGGCTGCGCGAGCAGCTGACGCACAACGCAATGCCAATCAATAATGCGGAATATCGCATGCCAGTTCCAAACATCAGGGTGCTACAAGCTAAGAACGCCAGCGGTCTGCGAAACGTGAGTATGTGCAGGCGCACGCAGCGCAGCTTCACCTCGCTTGAGCATCGGCTCTATCCAGCCGCCAGCGCTTGATCGGTTGCAGCCCATCGCACGTGATGGCGGTTGCCAGCATCAGCAAGTTGCTGGCGATAAACACCGCGTTGCCGATCACAGCGCTGTAGAGGATGAACAGCACCGAGGCGTTGATCTGGCCAGGTGTCATGCCGTGGCGCCAGCCAAGCCAGTGTCACGCTGCACTCGCTCCGCACCGCTGACCACCAACGCATCTCATCCCAAAGTGCATAACACGCCCTACGGAAGTGCGATGTAGCGCCGCATCGCCGCGCCTGTACCTGTTGCGCTGGGGGCCAGTATCCTGGCCAGCCAGGTCATCCAACGGTTGGCAGTGCCTTTCATGATCAGCTACGCCCAAGCACTCGCGCTTGTCCATCGGCAGGTCGCCACGCTAACCAGCGAGTGGGTGGATAGCGCCGCTGCGGAAGGCCGCGTGCTCGCCGAGGCATTGTCGAGCCCGGCCGAGTTGCCAGCCTTCGATAACAGTGCGATGGATGGCGTTGCGCTGGCCACCGCCGGGCGTGGCGCATCGGCAGGCAGCGAACACGTCGTGATCGGTAGCGTTGCAGCTGGCCAAGATGCTGGCGCTGCAGCGACGGGCACGGCATGGGAAATCACGACCGGTGCCGGCATACCACCAGGTGCCGATGCGGTGGTGCCGATCGAGCAAGTCGAGATCCTCGCGTATGAGCACACGCGACTCAGCCGCATTCGTCTGCGCGCCGAGGTGCGTGCCGGGCAGCATATTCGTCGTCGCGGTGAAGACGTGACCTTGAATGATCGGGCGATCAATGCCGGTACCGTGTTGCGTGGTGCGCATCTGATGCTGCTTGCTGGTTTGGGATGTGGGCGGGTGCAGGTAGTACGTCGCCCGCGCGTGGCCTTGATCGTCACCGGGCGCGAGTTGGTCAGTGATCCCTTGCAATCATTGCAGCCGGGCCAGATTCGCGATGGCACCAGCAGTTATCTGCTCAGTCAGTTGCAGGCAGCCGGCGCAGAACTGGTATGGCGGGGGCAGGTTGGCGACGACGATGCGGCATTCGATGGAGCGCTCGCGCGGGCGCGCCAAGCCGGTGCCGATGTGATCTTAAGCACGGGTGCGGTGTCGCGTGGTCGCTACGACATCGTGCCGGATGCGCTGACGCGGCACGCTGCCGCGTTTATTTTTCATAAGGTCGCCGTGCGGCCGGGCAAACCGATGCTGCTGGCACGCTTTGCCGATGGCGTCTTGTACGTCGGTTTGCCAGGCAATCCGATGGCGAGCGCTGCGGGGTTACGTTTCTTCGTTGAACCAGCGTTGCGCGGTTTGCTGGGCATGCCAGCGGAGCGCGGCTTGCGTGTTGCATTGGAGGCGCCGCTGCAGGCTCGGCCGATCTGGCGACAACATCTGCGTGCCCGTCTGCGCTGCAGCGACGCTGGCGTGCTGTCGGTGCACATCCTGCCGCAGCAAGAGTCCTTTCGCGTGGCGCCATTGCTGCAGGCCAATGTCTGGGCGGTGCTGGAACCGCAAGACGTTGGCGCAGCGCCGAGCACGATGGCGGAGGTGTTCGGGTTGGGCCATCTGCAACCGGCTGCGCCGGCAACAACGCAATGATATGACCATGTACCCGCACTGCATTACGTGTGAGTGCGCTGCATGAGTGCCGCACACCCGTGGACAGGTGTGGTGCTGGCCGGCGGGCGTTCCTCGCGCATGGGGTACGACAAGGCGCTGCTGCTGTGGCGCGGGCGTCCGTTGATCGCGCATATGCAGCTGCTGCTGCGCGACGCCGGCGCGCAGGAGGTGCTGATCAGCGGTGATCGTGCCGGTCACCCCGGCATTGCCGATATCCAACCCGATCTGGGTCCGCTCGGTGGTCTTGCGAGCGTAATCAACCATGTGGCCGATGCGAGCATCCTGGTGGTGGTGCCGGTGGATATGCCGTTGCTGTCCACAGCATTGCTGCAAAAGCTGCTGGCTCCATCGCCGTACTGCTGTGTGAGCTTCGAGGACCACATGCTGCCGATGCGCCTGCGCATCGATACCACCTTGCGTGAGGTATTGTCGGTGCTGATGGTTGGCGATGCATCGTCACGCTCGCTGCGCGCCTTGCAGCGTTCACTGCAGTGCCATCGCGTTGCTGTCACCGCCAGCGAAGGTGCCGCGTTCGTCAATTGCAATACGCCCGAGCAATGGAGTCGGCTCATTCATGAAAATACAGATTGAAGGTCAGTACCTGCGGTTCCGCATCGACGAGGCCGAACTGGCCGAACTGCTCGACGGGCGCAGCGTCGACAATTTGAGTCGTTTGCCGAGCGGGCAGGGCGCGCGGTTAGTGCGGCATAGCGTGCGTCTTACCAGCGGTCATCCAGCGTGCAATTGCGCTACCGATCATTGGCAGCTATCGGTGTCGCGCGATGCGCTCGAAGAACATGCGCGGCAGCTGCCCAGCCGCGACGGATTGAGCTTCAGCTTCGATGCGGGCGCCGGCCATGCCGAGCACATGACGCTGCGCGTGACTTTGGATATCGATGTACGCGACAGTGCACGCAAGCGATTTGCGAAAGCGTGAGCTTGCGGCAGCGAGTGTTGGCACCACTCAGGCAGTCGTCTGGGTGTTCGCTGGAATGCCTTGCACGCGGTCGCAGGCAAGGCCGTGCGCCCGCAGGATTGCTTCGATCGCTTCGGCGGCAGTGTCGTCGTAGCCTGCGCCACTGCGTAACGCCACCACATGCAGGCCGTCGCTGGCCAGCTCCAGCAATAAAGCCTGTTGTGTATCGGGCGCTTGCGGCAGAGCGCGGCGCGAAGCATCGCGCCGTGCCAGTTCGAGCACTGCATCCGGGATGTCTTCGCCGATCAACAAGACATCGGCCAGATTCATCGCACGCAACGCCTTCAAGGTAAGCAGGCCCGGATCGCCGGGGCCGATGCCGACCAACTGCACGCTGCCACGCGCCGGTACCGTGTCTGTATTGTCCAACGCGGCAGTGAATGCGGCTTCGGCAGCGTCATCGTTGCCGGCTTGCAGCAACAGCGGTACCGCGCCATCGATGACGCGGTCGAACCAGCGCCGACGCCGATTCATATCCGGGAACTGGCTGCGGATCCGCTCGCGGTGACGCGCGAATAGTGCGGCGAATCGGCCCACCGATGCATCCAGTTCGCGCTCCAGCCGCTCGCGCAGGCGCCGTGCCAGCATCGGGGCGGCACCCGCAGACGAAATGGCGATGACCAATGGGTCGCGGTCCACGATGGCCGGCACTTGGTACGTCGACAGCTCCGCATCGTCCACCACATTGACCAAGCGCTGACGCGCGCCGGCTGCAGCGGCGACGCGTTGATTCAAGTCGGCATCGTCGGTGGCGGCGACCACCAGCCACACCGTATCGATCCAGGCCGGGTCGAATTCATCGCCGAGTTGCTCGAAGCGGCCGGCTTGCATCAGTACCGCCAGCTCCGGCGACAGCGCATGTGCGTACAGACGGATATGCGCGCCGGCCTTGAGCAGGGCGAGCACCTTGCGCGTGGCGACTTCGCCGCCGCCGATAACCAGCACGGCGCGTCCCTGCAGATTCGCGAACAACGGAAACAACGGCATCAGACGTACTCCAAAAGATGGCATGCACCGGCGGCATACTGCATGGCACCATCAGGCCACGTCTACGCCTCGCTGCGCCACTGCGTGTTTCGCTCACTGGGCATGCATTATCGTGCCTTGTCTGTGCATGAGCGCGAGTTCGTGGAAGCGATGAGCTCCGCCTGGACCTTGGTCATTCATCAATTTGGAAGTTGCTATGAAATTGGGCACAAAGCCCCGCCAGATGCGCGCGTTCGGATTGGCACTGGCTGCTTTAACAGGGTTGTCTTTTAGCTAAGAGCGGCTAACAAAACGTAGCAGCAGTCGTCAGGCGGGCGCGGCCGGCGCGCAGGAACCGGAGTGTACGGGTGGTACATGCCGATTCCGAGCACCGGCCGCGCCCGCCTGGCGGTGAGCGCAGTCGTTTTGTTAGCCGCTCTTAATGCCTTAGAGCGTCTAACAAAACCCCTTGAATCTTGTCTCGCCGGTGGCAAAATTGCGGACATGACACGTCGCAAAGAGATCCCCATTGCGCTGTGGAAGCGCATCGAGCCGCTGATTCCCCAAGTGAAGCGTTCGCCCAAAGGTGGACGGCCGCGCATCAGTGATCAGCAAGCCCTCAACGGCATCGTCTATGTCTTGCGCACGGGCATGCCATGGGAAGACCTGCCTGTGGAACTGGGCTATGGCAGCGGCATGACCTGCTGGCGCCGGTTGCGTGATTGGCAAGCCGCCGGTGTGTGGCATCGTCTGCATCAGGTGTTGCTGACCGAGCTGCGTCGCGCCCAGAGGCTGGATCTGAGCCGAGCCAGTCTGGACGCCGCCAGTGTGGCCTCCCCCGGGGGGCGCCTACACCGGGCCAAACCCGACCGATCGCGGCAAACTCGGCAGCAAACGGCATCTGATCGTGGACCGCAACGGCGTGCCCTTGGCAGTGTGCGTCACCGGCGCCAATCGGCACGACTCGGTCGTGTTCGAGGAGTTGATCGACGCCTTGCCGCCAATTGGTGGCAAACCAGGGCGCCCGCGACGTTGGCCAGACAAATTGCACGCCGACAAGGCTTACGACATCGACCGCTGTCGCGCCTTCCTCAAGCAGCGCGGCATCATTGCGCGGATCGCACGCAAGGGAATCGAGCGCAACGACCGGTTGGGCCGTCATCGCTGGGTCGTCGAGCGCACGCATGCCTGGTTCGCAGGCCTGGGCAAACTGCGCATCCGCTTTGAACGCCGCATCGATCTCCACTTGGCGTTGCTCTCGCTTGCATGCTCCATCATCTGCTTACGGCTTCTTCCTGGGTTTTGTTAGCCGCTCTTAATGACTGGACTGAACACCTAACGTGGGTCAACGCATCGACATGTGCGCGATGTGCTTAGCCGGTCATGCCACGCTGCAGCAGCAGCGACCATGCCGATGCGGTTGGCCCCGCACCGCAGGGCCCTTCAACATGCCTGCTAGATACTGGCAGCAGCCGGTTACTTCTTTGCGGTGACGCCTGGGGTTGCATCGCGCACCAGGAATTCCTCGGTCAGCGCCGGCAGATGGGCAAGCAGCCAATCGGCCATCGCCTGCTCCTGCGGCAGTATCTGCTCGCACACGCGCTGCGTTTGGATGTCGCCAACGGTCTTGGCAGCACCCAGCAACGCGGTATAAGTGGCGATCTCCAGGTTTTCGAATACATAGCTGGCCATCGCACCCTTGACGATTTCGTCGGAGGTGGTCATGCCGCCCATGGCCTGACCAAACGCAGCCACCTTGCCTATGGTGTCCTTGAGCACCGACGGTGAACCGCCCAGACGTTCGATACACGAATCGACCAGGCGCTGTTGGCTCAACGTCTCTTCCAGATGCTGTTCGATGCGTGCCTTGAGCTGCGGATAGTGCTCGATGCGGGCCGCCTGGGCCTTGAGCATCTGCTCGGCCTGCTGCTCCATCGCGTGCGCATCGCGCAACCAGTCCATCAAATTTTCTTGGGGTTCGGCCATGCGGATTCTCCTGTTGTGTGCGATGCGTCCAGGCTGCCGTGCCGCGCATGAAAGCCACGGCTGTTTCAGGTGAGCGGGGTGTGCGGTATCCACATGGTATTGACACAGCGACACCGGAGGCAGGCCCGCTGCACCTGGATCGATTGGCGCACGTAGCGGACGCGTGGGTGACTCATCGGTCATCGGCAGGCCGTGCTACAAGCGCGTAACATCTACAAACACTGTTTCATTGGCGCTGACTGGACGAAGCAGATCGCTAAGAGCGACTAACAAAACGTAGCGAGCAGTCGTCAGGTAGGTGTGGACGGCGCGCAGGAACCGGAGTGTACGGGTGGTACATGCCGATTCCGAGCACCGGCCGCGCCCGCCTGGCGGTGAGCGCAGTCGTTTTGTCAGTCGCTCTAAGGCTCAGCCACAGCGGCCCCAGACATATACGCGACAACATGGCGATCGGGCGAAGGATCGGGTGGTGCCTGCACATCCAGCCGCCGACCGATGTTGCATCGCGGCAAGGGTGTAAATGTTCTCTGCAATCGACGACGCACGTCGCCAGAGCTGCAAAAATTTCCTGTTCGTCCATGATCGTTGCGGATCAAGATTTTATCGAAACTTCAGGCGTGCCAGTCGGTCTGCGCCGATGCATCAACCACATGCGTGTGCAACCGATCGCTCCGCCCGGCGTACAACTGCAACACCCAATTCCTAGCAAAACGACGCAGGCCCTGCGCCGCATTGGCGCAGAGCCTGCATCCCAGCTCATCAAGACCGGCACGTCATCGGCGTGCCAATACCAGATTACGCGGATTCTTCCTGCGGCTTGGTCTGCTTGGAGCGCCCACCCTTGCTGCCGATACGCGACATATGATCGCGATCGCGGCTCACTGCCTGGCCACCCTTGCGGCCAGCTTCACGTGCTTCGTCGCTGGTAAATTCGTGCGCATTGCCGCTGGCATGCGCTGCCTTTCCTCCGCTGCTAGCCAGCACACGGCGCTTTTCGGGATCCAATGCGGCAAAGCCGCGCCGGCTACGAGTACTGTTTTGTAGGTCTTCCACTGTGCCTCCTCTCGATGCTTCGGTTACGACGTTGGTAATGGGCTCAACGCAACAATCGTGCCAACCCGCAAAGCGAGGCCATACGGTGCAGAACAAGCAGATGCAGGAAAAAACAGCTGCGCTCGCTGCGCAAATCTTGCACTCCTGCCTTACCTCATGTGATGGCATCGCTCCGGCTTTTGGATAGCGCTATCAACACATGGAGCAGAGCCACTCAGCCGATCACCCGCGCCGCACGATTACAGCAGCGTGATCGCTTGCGCACGCACGCTCGGTTACTCCTGCAGGAAGCGCCGCTCCAAACCGGCACGGTAGGTTTGCCAGCAGCCGGGATACCACGCTGCGGTGTGCATTGGTCACAGGCGGCGTACATGGTTAAGAAACCGGTGGCGTGCAAGGCGCGCTGAAGTTCTTGCAGCAACGCGCTGCAGACAATGCCGGCAGACTCAATCTGTTGGTCGCAGCCGCAGAGATAGGCCGCACTGATGCAACTGGTCGCCGCAACCGCGGGCCAGATGCTGGTGCATATCGATCCGCACGAAATCAACGACAGCGACGAATACCAATTCCGTCCGGCTCTGGATGCCACGTGTGGCCGGTACGCGCAAGCGGCCGCACTGGATCATGGTCAGCGCCGCGACGGGTGCAACCAACGCGTGGCACAGCGAGCGCGCACTGTGTTCGAGCAGCTCCATCCCACCAAGATCGGTGGGCACCACGCCCGACCAGTCGAAGTGGCGTTCCTGCGTTTTGTCGTCCGGAGCAAGCCGCATGCCGTAAGGTGCCGTGTGGAAGATCACACTGCACCGCTACCAGAAACAAACCGAGCTTATCGATGGATGACGAGCATCAGAGATATGGCCTTACCGAGAACCGCCTGCCACGCTAAGAGCTGCTAACAAAACGACTGCGCTCACTGCCAGGCGAGCGCGGTCGGTGCTCGGAATCGGCATGTGCCACGCATACACTCCGGTTCCTGCGCGCCGTTCGCACCCACCTGACGACTGCTCGCTACGTTTTGTTAGCCGCTCTAAATACCGTGTCGCAGCAACGAACCCGACAATAATTCCCCTGATGAGACCGCGACAGAAAAATGCCGCGGTCCATCGACCGATGTCGACAGTAAGCGGTGGTCTTAATCGCGAAAGCGAGCTCATTAAAGCGATGGAAAAGCCGAAAATTTCGCGTTTCGATTTCATTAAATTCACCAAAATCCGGTGATTATTCTCTTTCATTGTTGGGCTCGCCAGCTGTCAAAAAGCATGGCATCAGTCCGCTTTGAACAATTCGGACTCATCCAATCGTATTCCGCATAAAATCTTGAAAAACCCGTTTTTTCGGTGAATAAAGCCATATCTACGGTGTTCTCTGCTACGGATGAGGCGGGATGGGATAATATGGCGAGCACAAGTAATATGGTTCGCATATTCTGTCTGTGTCACTAGTAATTCTCAGGTTGGTGATATTCAGCACGGTTTCACTTTTGTCGCTTCGCCTATTAATCGTCCAGGGGATTAATCAGGTAATGGGATTAAACGCTTTCAGCCTGAAACGGTCAGGCTGACGTTACCCCGCTGGTCTAAAAAAAATCGATCGTCATTTCCAATCCCGTCTTTGAAGGCACGTGCATGGGTGCGCGTCTGTCTCTGTGCGGCAATCAGGGGTAATCAAAATGAATCGTGCATTTGCGCTGGTCTGGAACGCAGCGATCGGTAATTGGGTCGTAACGCACGAGCTGGTGCGTCGGCGGCGCAAATCCGGAGCGACCCGTCGTAGTTTGCCGAGCCTGGTTATCTTGGCGGTGGGGGCCGCCGCGCCCGCGCTGGCCTGGGGAGCATGCACGCCTGCGTTGCCGGCAGCCGGCGCAACCGTTAACTGCACGGGAGTGCCGATCACCAGCAATAGTTTCTCAAGCAGCGCGAATAATTTAACCGTGAATGTTGCAGCCGGCACGCAGATGACCGCCGGATTGCTGGGCGGCACCGCCATCGCGCTGAGCGGCACCAACTCCACGCTCAACAACGCCGGCACGGTCGATCCCTCCGTGCTCGGGCTGCTCTCGGTGCTGAGCACCGGCGTCACCATGGGTAATGCCAGTTCCACCGCGGTCACCGTTAACAATCTTGCCTCCGGCACGATTTACGGCACCGGCGGTTTGCTTGGTGCCAACCTGCTCAATCTCGATGGCATGGCGCTTGGCATCACCTCGGCCAGCAATGGCACTGTGCAAATCAACAACGCTGGCACGATCGATAGCCGTGCGTTGTTGGGCTTGTCGGTACTGGGCTCGGACACACCGGTAATCGCAGTGAGCGGTGGCGGCACCGTCAATGCCGTCAATACCGGCACCATCAATGGGCGAGTGGGCTTCCAGAGTTCGGCCACCGGCAACACCTTCGTCAACGCGGGCACCATCAACGGCAGCGTGTCGATGGGTGTAGGCAGCACCAACAGCTTTACTGCAGTGACCGGTGGCAGCGTCAACAGTGCTGGTGGACTTGCACTGGAGTTGCTTGGTCCTGGCGGTTTGCTGCGCTTCGCCCAGACCGGTGTGGTCGACGGGGGGGCAGGGGGCACCAATACGTTGATCCTGCAGAACTCGGCCACGGGTACCGGCAGCGGCAGCACCGGTGTCGGATCGCTGAGCACCGCGCAGTACATCAATTTCGGCAGTTTGCGCGTCAATAGCGGCACCTGGTCGATGGGCGGCGCAAGCAACTTCGGCAACAGCGCGCTCAATGGTGGCGTATTGCAATTCGCCAACCCTGCGCAGCTCGGCACCGCCATCACGGCCAACGGCGGTGCGCTCGAAGCCACTGCTGCGGGCCTGAACTTGGTACCTGCCAGCGGCATCGCGCTGGGCCCAGGTGGCATGACCTTGCAGGGCGCCAATGGGTTAACCATCGGCAGTGCGATCACCGGCACCGGTGCGCTAACCAAAACAGGTACCGGTGGATTAGAGCTGACCGGCGCCAACACCTTCACAGGTGGCGTCAATCTGATCAATGGCGCGCTGACGGTCGGCACCGACAGCGCGTTGGGAAGTGGCACTGTCACCGCATCTGGCGGCAGCGTGCTGGCAGGTGCTGCCGTCAACCTGCCCAATGCATTTGCGCTGAGCAACACCATCGGCATCGGCGGCGCAAATAATCTGCGGATCGGCGGTGCAGTGACAGGAACCGGTGTACTGAACAAGATCGGTACCGGCACGCTCACACTTGGGGGCGCAAACACGTATAGCGGTGGCACAACGCTGGGTGCGGGTAGCGTCGTGCTGGAAACCTCCGGTGCGCTCGGCACCGGCACGGTGACTGCAGCAGGCGGATTGCTGGATACCACCGCGCCGCTGACGCTAGGCAATGCTTTCGCGCTGACCAACACCCTTGGCCTGGGTGCAAGCGGCAACGCGCTCACCTTGACCGGAAATCTCGCGGGCGTTGGTGGCATCAACAAGACCGGCACCGGCACGTTGGCCCTCAACGGCACCAACACCTTTACTGGCGGAACCACGCTTGCATCAGGCACGCTGCAATTGGGCACGGCTTCGGCACTGGGCACCGCCGCATTGAATGTCACCGGCGCCTCCAACCTCAGCACCAGTGCGCCGTTGACGGTAACCAACGGCGTCAGCCTTGCCGGTCCGTTGAACTGGACCGGTGCGCAGGCACTTACGCTCAGCGGTGCCATCAATGGCGGCGGCAGCCTGATCAAGAGCGGTGCAGGCGATCTCACCCTGACCAACACCAATGCCTACACAGGCGGCACCACGCTGAGCACCGGGCGTCTGGTGGTGGGCTCGAACGCAGCATTGGGCACCGGCACGCTGACTGCCAGCGGCGGTGAGCTCGATGCGACCACTGCAGCAACCCTGGGCAACACGATTGCACTCACCGGCACCTTGGGCGTCGGCAGCAGCGGTAACGCCTTGAATGTAGCCGGCACGATCGGCGGCACCGGTGGATTGAACAAACTCGGTACCGGCACACTGACGTTGAGCGGCTTGAACACCTACACCGGTGGTACCAGCCTCAACGCCGGCACCTTGCAGGTGACCAACGGCACTGCACTGGGCACGGGTGCGTTGAACGTCACCGGCAATGCGGTGCTGCAAAACACTGCAGCTACCTCGCTGACCAATGCGATTGCGCTGACTCCAGGTGCACTGACGCTCAACGGGGCGCAAGCACTGACGTTGAGCGGCGCTATCAGCGGTACCGGTAGCCTGGTCAAATCCGGCAGCGGCGATGTCACGTTGAGCGGTAACAATCTGTATAGCGGCGGTACTACGCTCAGCGCGGGCACGCTGACGGTGGGCAGCAATACCGCGCTCGGCGTCGGTGCATTGACCGCAGCAGCAGGCACCACGCTGGACAACGCAACGGTCAGCACGCTCGCCAATGCGATCGCACTGGCGGGGCTGGTCAACGTGGGCGGCAGCAATGCGCTCACGCTCACTGGCGATATCACCGGCGCCGGCAGCCTGGACAAACTCGGCCCCGCCAGTCTGACCCTGGCCGGCAACAACACGTATGCCGGTGGCACGCGTTTGACCGCAGGTAGCGTGATCCTGGGCAGCGACACCGCATTGGGTGCCGGGACCTTGAGTGTGAGCGGCGGCTTGCTCGACAGCAACGCGGCACGCGTTCTCGCCAATGCCCTCGTACTGGATGCGGACCTGCAACTCGGTGGTAGCCAGGATCTCACCCTCAATGGCGGTATCAGTGGCGTAGGTGGCTTGATCAAGGGCGGCACCGCGGCGCTGACGCTGGGTGGACCCAATACGTTCGCCGGTGGTGTGGATCTGAATGCAGGCAGTTTGCTGATCGGCAACGGCGCTGCATTGGGGAGCGGCGCGTTGACGGCTGCCGACGGCACGCAACTGCAAGCCACCACGGCGACCACCACAGGCAACGATGTCATCCTGAATGGCGCGCTGTCGCTCACCGGCAACAACGACCTGAGCGTGACCGGCACCGTGAGCGGCGCGGGCAGTCTGGTCAAACAGGGCACAGGCGCGCTTTCGCTCAGCGGCAATAATGTCTATACCGGCGGCACGCTATTGAACGACGGTGCGTTGGCAGTGGGCAGCAACACAGCGCTCGGTAGCGGTGCGCTTACCGCCGCCGATGACACGCTGCTCACTGCCAGCACTGCAGCGACGTTGCAGAACGCGGTCACAGTGGATGGTCAGCTCAGCATCGATGGACAGAACCTCACGCTCGATGGCGTGATCGACGGTGCCGGCAGTCTGGTCAAGAACGGTACGCAGACCCTCACGCTCAACGGCAACAACACGTGGGGGGGCGGCCTGCAATTGCAGAGCGGGGCATTGCTGGCGGGCAGCGACACCGCGTTGGGCGTTGGCACGCTGACTGCGGCCGGCGGCACCACGTTGGATGCGACCACCGCAGTGGCATTGGGCAATGCGCTTGCATTGGACGGTGCGTTGACGCTGCCAGGCACGCAGGACATCGCGCTCAATGGCGTGATCAGCGGGATCGGCAGCCTCGATAAACAGGGCACCGCGACGCTGACCTTGGGCAGCGCCAATAGCTTCAGCGGCGGCGTGGCAGTGGATGCAGGCCGCCTGGTGCTCGGCAACGACGCTGCGCTGGGCGTGGGCGGTTTGCTGGTCGGCGGTGCTGCCGAACTGGATGCCAATGCAGCGCTGACGATCGGCAACACAGTGCAGTTGAACGATCAACTGACGCTGGTCGGCAGCAACGATCTGGTCGTGAACGGCGCCATCAGCGGCGTTGGTAACTTGATCAAGAACGGCACCACCACGTTGTCGCTCACTGCAAGCAACAGTTATAGCGGCGGCACCACGCTGACGGCAGGCACCATTGCGGTGGGCGCGAACGATGCGCTAGGCACCGGCAACCTGTCGGTGGTCGGTAATTCGGTACTGAGCAATGCGGTTGCGGTGGCCTTGGGCAACGACATCGCGCTTGGCGCGGCGCTCACCGTCGACAACGCGGCCGACATGCTGGCCAGCGGCGCCATCAGCGGTACGGGCGATCTGATCAAGATCGGTGCGGGCACCTTGACCTTGAGCGGCAACAATAACTACACCGGGCCGCTGGCGATTCAGGCTGGCACCGTGGTGGCCAGCACCGCTGCGTCGCTGGGCAACGCCAGCAACGTCGATGTCGCTGCAGGCGCGGTGTTGAATCTGACCAACGGTGGGCTAATCAACGCGCTCAGCGGCGCAGGCAATATCGACACCGATGCCGGCGCCACCTTGCAGCTGGGCGGCGGCGATTTTGCCGGCAGCCTGGGCGGTGGCGGCAACCTGGATAAGGTCGGTGCGGGCACGGTGCGCTTGCTCGGCAACAGTGCGATCGGCGGCGCCACGCAAGTCAGTGGCGGCACCTTGGATGTGATCGGCAGCCTCGGCACCAGCGCGTTGAATGTCGGGCTCGGCGGCACATTGACCGGCACCGGCACCAACGGCAGTGTGGCCAGTGGCGTGACCATCGGCGATGGCGGCCGGCTCGCATTGACCAGTGGCTCTTCACTCAGCGTGGCTGGTTTGACGCTGGCGCAGGGCGCCTTTATCGATGTGGCGCTGGCAGCGCCGAGCAACACGCGTCTGCTGGCGGTCAATGGCGATCTCACCCTGGACGGCACCCTCAACATCACCGACATCGGTGGCTTCGGCACCGGCGTGTATCGCCTGATCGACTACACAGGCGCGCTGACCAATAACGGCTTGGGCATCGGCCTGTTTCCCGGCAGCGTGGATATCAGCCAGCTCGCCCTGCAAACCGCAATCGGCCAGCAACTCAATCTGGTAGTCACTGCGCCGGGCAGCATCGTGCAGTTCTGGGATGGCGTGCAGACCACCGCCAACGGCACCGTCGATGGCGCCGCCGGCACCTGGGGTGCGGCCACCAACTGGACCGGCCAGGACGGCAGCGCCAACAGCACCTGGCAAGGCGATTTTGCGGTGTTTGCCGGTACCGCCGGCACGGTGAGCGTGCAGGGCACGCAGAGCATCGGTGGCCTGCAGTTCGTCACCGATGGCTATCAGTTGACCGATGCCGGCGCCGGTGCATTGGCCGTGACCGACCCATTGACCGCGATCCGTGTGGACCCGGGTGCAACCGCCACCGTCGATGTCGCCATCTCGGGCATCGGCGGCGTGCAGAAACTCGACACCGGCACCTTGGTGCTGAGTGCAGCCAACACCTACACCGGCGGCACTGCACTGGGCGGCGGCAGCTTGATCCTGGGCGATGCGCAGGCATTGGGCACCGGCACCTTGACCGCAGCAACCGGCACCACGCTGGATACCGATCAGGCACTGGCAGTGGGCAATGCGGTGGTGCTCGATGGTGCGCTGAGTCTGGCCGGCAGCAACGATCTGAGCCTGACCGGCGCAATCGGCGGCGCCGGCAGCCTGATCAAGAACGGTGCGTCCACGCTCACGCTCAGCGGCACCAACAGCTATGTCGGCGGCAGCGTGTTGAACGCAGGCACCTTGGCGGTTGGCAGCAACACCGCGTTAGGTGTCGGCAGCCTGTCTGTGCTGGGCAATTCCACCTTGAGCAATGCAATTGCGTTGGCACTGGGCAACAACGTCAACCTTGGCGCCGATCTGACCATCGCCAGTGCGGACGACCTGGCACTGACCGGCACGCTCAGCGGCGCGGGCGCCTTGATCAAGACCGGGCTCGGCATCTTGACGCTGTCCAACAGCAACACCTTCACCGGCCCGGTGTCGGTGCAGACCGGCGTACTGGCCATCGCAGCGCCCGGTGCATTGGGGACCACCAGCGCAGTGGATGTCGCGGCAGGCGCCGGGCTCTCGCTCGGCAGCAATACGGCGTTGGGCGCAGTGACCGGGCTGGGCAATGTGGCAGTCCTGAGCGGCAACACGCTGCAGCTCGGCATCGATAACGTCGGCAGCACCTTTGCCGGCAGCCTGAGCGATGCGGGCAATCTGGACAAGGTGGGCACCGGCACGCTACAGCTCATCGGCACCAGCACGCTGGGCGGCACCACGCAGGTGACTGCGGGTACCCTGGACGTCGATGGCACGTTGACCAGTGCAGGCGGCTTGACCGTGGGCACCGGTGGCAGCTTGAGCGGCAGCGGCGTGGTCGATGCGCCGGTCACGGTGAACGACGGCGGGCGTCTGGTAGTGACCAGTGGGGCATTGTTGACCACCGGCAACATGAGCCTTGCCCCCAATGCCACGCTCGATGCGTTCCTGGGAGTGCCCAGCCAGACCGGCGTGCTGGCGGTCAATGGCGATCTCACCCTGGACGGCACCCTCAACATCACCGACATCGGTGGCTTCGGCACCGGCGTGTATCGCCTGATCGACTACACAGGCGCGCTGACCAATAACGGCTTGGACATCGGCACGCTCTCCGGCAGCATCGATCCGACTCAGCTGACGCTGCAAACCGCCCTGGCCCAGCAAGTCAACGTGGTGGTGGCTTTGCCCGGCAGCAATGTGCAGTTCTGGGATGGTGCGCAGACGCTGGCCAATGGCAGCATCGATGGCGGCGCAGGAGTGTGGAGCGCAGGCTCCACCAACTGGACCTCGATCGATGGGCTGAGCAATAGCGATTGGCAGAACAGCTTCGCCGTGTTCGCCGGCACCGCAGGCAACGTGGGCGTGCAGGGCACCCAAGGCATTACCGGTATCCAGTTCGCCAGCAACGGCTATGTGCTGAGCGATGCCGGCGCCGGTGCGCTGAGCGCCGATGCGGCAACTACCATCGTCCGGGTCGATCCCGGCGTCACCGGCACCATCGATGTGACCATCGGCGGGACCGGCACGCTGCAGAAACTCGACACCGGCACCTTGGTACTGAGTGCAGCCAACACCTACACCGGTGGCACTGCACTGGGCGGCGGCAGCTTGATCCTTGGCGATGCGCAGGCATTGGGCACCGGCACCTTGACCGCAGCAACCGGCACCACGCTGGATACCGATCAGGCACTGGCAGTGGGCAATGCGGTGGTGCTCGATGGTGCGCTGAGTCTGGCCGGCAGCAACGATCTGAGCCTGACCGGCGCAATCGGCGGCGCCGGCAGCCTGATCAAGAACGGTGCGTCCACGCTCACGCTCAGCGGCACCAACAGCTATATCGGCGGCACGGTCCTCAGGGATGGCACGCTGGCGGTCGGCAGCGATAACGCACTGGGCACCGGCACGTTGGCGGTGACCGGTGATTCGGTGCTGAGCAACGCCATTGCCACCGCTCTGGGCAATGCAGTCACGCTGGGCGCTGCGCTCACCGTCGACAACCTGGCAAACCTGACCCTTGCCGGCGACATCAGTGGCAGCGGTGCATTGATCAAGACCAATACCGGCACGCTGACGCTGGACGGCAGCAACAGCTACACCGGTGGCACCACGCTCAACGCCGGCACGCTGGTGGGCGACAGCGCTAGCTTGCAAGGTACGATCGTCGACAACGCCACCTTGGTGTTCAATCAGGCGGCCAATGGCGTGTTCACCGGCTCGATCACCGGCACCGGTAGCGTGATCAAGGACGGCGCAGGCGTGCTACAGCTCAACGGCGCCAACGGTTACACCGGCGGCACCAGCATCGCTGCCGGTACGTTGATCGGCGACATCACCAGCCTGCAGGGCGACATCGCCAACAACGCAGCATTGGTGTTCAACCAGGCCACCGGCGGCGTTTATGCCGGCACGGTCAGCGGCACCGGTTCGCTGGAAAAAGCCGGCACCGGCGTCTTGCAGTTGGTGGGTGCCAATACCTACACCGGCGGCACCGTGGTCAGCGCCGGCAGCTTGATCGGCAACACCACCAGCCTGCAAGGCAACGTGGTGGATAACGCCACTCTGGTATTCGATCAGGCCACCGACGGCGTGTTTGCCGGAGCGGTGAGTGGCACGGGCAGTGTGATCAAGCAGGGTGCGGGTGCGTTGACCCTGGTCGCCCCCAACACCTACAGCGGTGGCACCACGATTGCCAGCGGCAGCCTGATCGGCAATACCACCAGCCTGCAAGGCAGCATCGTCGACAACGCGACAATAGTGTTCGATCAGGCGGACGATGGCACGTTTGCCGGCAACGTTACCGGTAGCGGTACGTTGGTCAAGAACGGTGCGGGTGCGTTGACCCTGGATGGCGCCAATGTCTATCTGGACGGCACCATCATCAACGCGGGCACGCTGATCGGCGATACCGACAGCCTGCAGGGCGATATCGCCAACAACAGCGCGCTGGTGTTCCAGCAGACCACCAATGGCACCTACGCAGGGACGTTGTCTGGCACCGGCAGCCTGCTCAAGGATGGCGTGGGCACCTTGTTGGTCACTGCAAACAGCGGTGGCTTCACCGGGCCAACTACGGTCGCTGCAGGTACATTGAGCGTGGGCAATCCGGCTAACCCGGGCGCCGCGTTGGGTGGACCGGTGACGGTGGGTCCGGGCGGCACGCTCACCGGCAGCGGCAGTATCGGTGGCCTGACCTCCGGCGGCACCGTGGTGATCGGCAGCACCAGCGGCACGATCAGTGTCGGCGGCAATGCCACGCTCGGGAATGGTTCCACCTTGCAGGTCACGCCTGGCGCAGGCGGTGCGGTCACACCCATCAGCGTGGGCGGTGCGGCTACGCTGGCACCGGGCAGCACCCTGCAGTTGGTGCGTGCGACCGATCTGCCGTTGTTCACCGAAATTCCGGTGATCAATGCGGCTGGTGGGCTCACCGGGCAGTTCAGCAACGTCGTCTCCGACTATGCGTTCGTCGAGCCGAATGTGAGCACCAGCGCCACTGCGTTGTCGGTCTCGTTTGGGCGCAACGCTGTGGGTATGGTCGATGCGGTCACCGTGCCAAACCAGCAAGCTGCCGCAGCTGCCGTAGATGGCTTGCCGACCACTAACCCGGTCTACCAGGCAGTGGTGCGCCTGCCCAACGATCCGCAAGCGATCAGCACCGCGTTCGCTTCGCTGTCTGGCGAAAGCCATGCCAGCACCGCCACTGCGTTGCTGGATAGCCGCTTCCTGCTGAGCGGTGTCGGCAACCATCTGCGTGGCGACAGTCAGGACACGCGCGTGGGCGACGCCACGGTATGGATCACCGGCCGTAGCCTGCCCAATCGTGTCGATGGAGACGCCAACACCGCATCGGTGCGACGCGAAGACAACGGCATCATGGCCGGTGCAGAACGCCGCATCGGCGAGCGCAGTGTGGTCGGTATAGCGGTCGGTAATCAGGATATCGAAACCCGCTCGCGCGAGTCCTTCGATCGCTCCGATATCGATGGCACCCATGCCGGAATCTACGGCCAGGCCGATTGGTCTGCGTTCGCGCTGCAAGCGTCGGTCGACTATGCGCACTACAGCGTGGACAGCACGCGTCGGGTGATGTTGCCCGGCGTGCTCGAAGAGCGGCTGAGCAGCAACTACGATGCGAAGGCGATCACCGTGTCGCTGGAAGCGGCCTGGAATCTGCTCACCGGCAATGCGGTGTACAGCCCCTTCATCGCGGCCGACTACACGCATCTGAAGACCGATGGTTTCAATGAGCGCGGCGGCATTGCCGGGCTGTCGATGGACAGTGCCAAGGACAAATACACCACCAGCACGGTGGGTGCGCGTGGGCGTTGGCAGCTGGGCCCGGCGGCAGGGTTGTCTGCATCGGTGGGTTGGCGGCATGCGTTCGGCGACCGCGCTGTGGAGCGTTCGGCTGGCTTCATCGGCACCGGCTCGCAGTTCTCCGTGCAGAGCGTCACCCTGGCGAAGAATGCGGTGGTCGGAGAATTGGGCGTCAGTTTGATCACCTCGCCTGCCAGTCGCATGTCTTTGTCGTTGCAAGGACTCAACGGCGATGGCCAGACCGCGTACGGCGGCCAGGTCACCTGGGGTTGGAACTTCTGATCCAGTGCAGGATATGAAAAAGCCCAGACACTGCCGTAATGCTGTTCACTTAAGCAAATGAGTCACCGAAAATCCGATACCAGACCTCTGGTATCGGATTTTTTTGTGTCCCTTCAACAGCAGCTGTTCGACCTTGGCGACCTGTTCAACTTCTCCGACCTGAGCACTTTTACGCAGAATATTCCGGTGGAGGGGGTGGCCAGCGCGCTGGAACTGTCTTCTCAGGCCAGCATCCGACGTCGGCGCCTTCCCAGTGATCAGGTGTTGTGGCTTGTCCTGGGCATGGCGTTGTTCCGTGACGAACCGGTGCACGGGCTCGCACGTCGTTTGAACATCTGCGCACAAGGGCTGGCCTCAGAAGATCTGTTGGCGCGCAGTGGCGTCAGTCAGGCGCGCGCGACTGGGTGCCGATCCGGTCCACCATCTCTCGCCACAGGCCAGAAAACGCAATCCAGCGCTTCCCACGCACTGGGACGTGCGTGAAGTGAGCTATCTGCATCAGGGGAAGAGAAAGTCGGTACTGACCTCGCTGCCTGCCACCACTTACAGCGCCAAGTCTGTCGCAACGCTTTACCAGCAGCGATGGGAAATCGAACTGGGTTTGCGCGACATCAAAAGCTCGATGCAGCACAACGCAACGACCTTACGCAGCAAGAAGATCGACTTGGTGTACCAGGAAGTCTGGGGGTTGCTGCTGGCCTACAACATCATTGGACGTGAAGCCAGCCAGGCAGCTGTGGCGTTTGGCACAACGCCTGCGGACATCCGATTCACACCGGTCTGCCAGTACATCGCAGTGCAACTCATCGTGATGGCCGCAGCCAATCCGGCTTCCGCCACAGGAAGACGCCTATCCCAGCTTCGCTCAGGCATCGCGAGCCTGTTCCTCGATCACCGTCCAAGGCCTACGCGGCCAAGGACGGTGAAGATCTCGAAGACCCGCTATCCGGTAGATCGAAAGGCTGCTCCGCTTGAGTGAACAGCATTACCGGCAGTGCCGGGGCTTTTTTGGGACCGATACAAAGGCACGCACGTACAGCGTGATGCTTGCACTTGCAGCGCACCCGCACTCGCTTGTCGCCAGCGTCGGCAACCGCAGCGCGGGCGTGGTGTATGCCGACTCCGCGTACCGGCCATGCAGCCTTGCGGCCACATTGCCGGTATGCAGACGGCGCTTAGAACTGCCAGCGCAAACCGACATTGGCGTTGATGCTGTTGGCATCCGAACGACCGCGCTCGGCGCCCACATTGCCGTAGATGGAGAACGCATCGTTGAGCTGGTAACGCACGCCGACCGAAGCACGCACCGACTGCTTGGACACCGGCTCGCCGGCAACGTCGAAGCGCGCTTCCGGCAGACCGGTGAACCACGCGGTGAAGTCGGAGTTCGGGTTGCCAAGCAACGAGCGGTAGGCGATCAAGCCATCCAAGCCCCACTTGCCGCGTGCCAGATGACCGCGCACACCCACCTCACCGTAACCGGCGCGCAGCGTATCGCTGTTGGCGCTCAAGCCCAGACCAGTGACCGATGCTTCACTGAAGGCGTCCTGGGTCTGGCTGACCACACCTGCGGCAACGAATGGCGAAAGACCCGCGTGCGGCATCAGACCGACTTCAGCGCGCAGCGACCAGTTGGTGTCGTGGCGACGATCCTGCAAGCGCTCGCCGACGCTGCCGGCCTGCACAGTGCGTTCGGTTTCCACGTTGCTCATGCCGTACGAACCGATCCCCGACACATACGCCCGACCGACCGGCTGATACAGATACGCAGTCATTGCATAGCGGTCCGAGCGCAGGCGGCTGGCCGATGCAGCAATGTTTGCGCGGTCCTGACCGGAGGTCAGTGACGCACCGACAATCGTGCCGGCGCTGCCCATCGGCAGATCCACACCGACGGTTGTCGCTTGCTGGGTGTAATCGGCCGAGTCAAAGCCAATACGGCTGAGGTCACCATCCAGGTAGCTGCCCTGCATCCAGGTGGTCAGCGTGGTTGTGTCGGCCAGGTAGGGCAGGCGATCGGCAGCAACACGCGCATCGTTGAGTGCGGACTGAAAGCCCAGCGTGCGCTCGACACCATGCACCTGGCCAGCCAGGGTGGGCAGCGATGCGGCAACCTGAGCGTCGGAAGCCGCCAGCAGCGAACCGGTGGCACTGATCAAGCCGCCCAGATTGTCGGTATCGCCCGAGGCCACACGCATATCCAACACCTTGACTAGCATATCGGCCTGCGTCGCACCGTTGACCACCGACTGCGGGGCACCGGCTGCTTGCGCTTTGGCAGCGGAGGCATTGCGGGTCAGCGTTGCGGTGACGGTGGTTGGATCGTAGGCCAGTGCAGCGGTCCAGAAGAAGTTGTTGGCGTACTGCACGCTGTCGAAGGTGCCCTGCAGGTTGCCGGCCTTGACGATTTTCTCGCTGCTGCCGACGCTGTAGCCAGCCGCTTCCGGCAGTAACAGCAGGTTGCCCTTCAAGCTGGCTTGGCCGGTGACGGTCAAGCCCTTGCCCAATTCGAGAGCGGTGGTACCGGTGGTGTTGACCAGGCTGTAATTACCGTTGATGACGCCGCCGCGCGATTCGAACGTGGCAGAGTTGAGTACGGTGACGTCAGAGCGCAGGCTGCCGGACAGTGCAAGCACGCCGTCGATGACACTGGTTCCGCCGGTGTAAGTATTGTTGCCGCTCAGCGTGAGCTTGCCGGCGCCGCTCTTGGTCAGATCGCCCGTGCCGGAGATATCGTTGCTGAAGGTGCTGTCATAGCCAGCGCCGACGTTGGCCGCCCAAGCGCTGGCAAACTGCCCCGGGCCCTTGATCGCCTTGGCCGCATTGACCAGGCCCCAGCCGTACAGCGCATCCACGCCTGGGTCGCCCAGATCGGTCGCAGTGGTCAGCAAGGTCTGCTGCAGGTTGGAGGCGCTCATCCAGGGATACACGCCCAGCACCTGCGCCGCGACGCCGCTCACTGCGGCAGTGGAGAACGAGGTACCGGCGATCTGGCCCTGAAACTCGGTACTCGCCAAGGCCGGCACGGTGTAACTGCCCGGTGCCACCAGGCACCACTGCGCAGCGGCGCCGCAATGGTTGGAATAGCTGGTCAGACCGGCCGCATTGCCGACGCTGTCGATATTGATCGCACCCACGGCCAGCCAGTTGTTACGCAGGCTGGTTTCCTGCACCGGCGCCGCCGCCGGGTAAGAGGCTTCGGCCGCGCCCTCATTGCCGGTGGAAGCCACGATCAATGCATCGGCCTGCACCAGCGGGGTCAGCGCGTATTTCCACGCCAACGCAGCGTTCGCACTGCTGGCCGCATCCGCATACGAGGCACCGATCGACAAGTTGGCAATCCGCACGCCGGCTGCCGCCAGATCCACCGCTGCGCTGCGGGTCTGCTGCGTGCCGCAGGAATTTTCGGCACAGATGCGCGCATAGAACAGGTCTGCATCCGGGGCGATGCCACCGGCGAAGCCTTCCTGTGCCGAACCCAGTACCAGTGCCGAGACCACCGTGCCGTGGCCGCGCAAGGGATTGGACGACGACTCGGGCGTGCCTGGGCTGGCGGTGTAATCGGTAAATCCATCGACCTTGCCAGCAAGCGGCGCGTAGCTGGTGACCAGGTTGTCGTCCAGCACTGCAAGCTTCACCCCCTGGCCCCTGGCACCGGCCTGTTGCGCTAGATCGGCATTGGTCGACACCAGCAGATTGCTGCCCACGCCCTGGTAGCGAGGCGGCGCAGGCGTCGGAACCGGCGTGGTCGGAGTCGTAGGTGCAGGCGTAGTCGGAGTCGTAGGTGCAGGTGTGATCGGAGTCGGCGCGATCACGGTGGTCTGTGGCGCGTCGCTGCGGACGTTGCCGCCGCCACCGCCGCCACAAGCGGTCAGGACAAGGCAGGATGCGATGGTGGTTGCGAGTAGCGAGCGATTCATAAATTTAGTCAATTCCGGTTTAATTGGCGCAGAGGGCCCTAGCGCCGGCGATTGCCAGCGAGGCATTTTATTTCACGCGTTATTCATTTAAACCGGCGTGGCTGAATCTCCTAGGAGATGCCCTACGGTTAGCGCGGAAAGTATTTTTATGGATGGATTGATTGCTTGCGAGATCAAATAACGGCGCTATCTACAAACTCTAAAACATGAATGGACAGTTGCTCTTCAGGAAGAAACTCAATCCATAGGCATTTGCAATTCAATTCATAGCCAAATCGGATTAGAAAGCCCTCAACAGGTCCGGCAACAGAAAAATGTGATAGCTAACTCTACAATAATCCATCACATTTCTCACGGATCGGAAATCCTGAATGCGACAAAATTCCCAGGGGATCAGGGATTCCTGTTCCGGATGTCGGAAAATCCCTCACATTTTGTAGCGAATTCAAGCGCAAGTTAGTCGTTCTAACGGACTCTGCCGCATGAGCGACTGCTTGCCCTTCCTTATACAAAACGGTCGTGTATATTCGCGACTCCCCATTCCGGGTGTCTTGTATTTACAAGGAGCGTTATGCTAAGCGAGCTTGAGCGCTACTGCGCATTGTGCGTCATTCATCGCTTCTGGCATTGCGATGACGCAAATTAATTATCGGCGAATTAATTCGACCTTCGGGACTTTGGAAAAGAGCATGCTGCACCCCTGGCAACTAGGGGTGGTCGCAGCCGGCCAGCACTCGGTGAGTTATTCAATCCGATTTGAACGGGCGGGCGTGGAATCAATACCCGACAATGTGGGCCGATCGTTTCAAGCCCTGGCTGCTGCTTGGGCACGAAAGCGCGGTGTTCCAACCATACCGATGCAAGCCAGGCGCGCATGCAAAAGGCGCCTCTACCGACGTAAGCTCGCGTTAGATGTGCGTCATGGCCGTCGCCAACTGCGCATGCAGCACACGCAGCGCTGATTGCCGGTTCGCGCTACACACGGATTGATGAAGCGCGCTCACAAGCGCATCCGTTCCGACGCGCTTGATTGGCCAGTGCCCGTCGCCTGAACGCGTTGTCCGGCCAACCGTTCCCGCCCACGTGCACACGCAATCCCATTCCGAGGGTCGGCAGGGATTCGTGCGAAAAACAGACAATTCGTAGGCAACCGATTGACTGCTAAAGGCATTCTTCTCGATTTTTTTGGAAGTCACTGCCGACCCTTCGCCTGATTGGTCCTGGGCTTATGCCGGTTTGCCGTTCCACTGCGCCTCACACCGCTTGTACTGCCGCGTGCGCCACTTATTCCCAATCGTCGATCTCCTCGCAGCCCGGCGGCGCATTCACGCCGCTGAAGGCCGCCTGCGCAGGCGCCTGCAGTTCGCGCTGCCTGGCCTGTGAGGCGGCGTCCTTAAGCTGCAGCGCAAAGCTGCGCTTGTACAGGTCGTGGAATTGCTCCTTGAGCTTGAAGGTGTCCGGCGTGTGGAACTGGATCTCCCAGAGCGCGCCTTCGGGGCTGCGCAGCGTGACGTTGACTGCCTTGAATGCCTGCCGGTACCGCATGAACAAGTTGACCAGCTTGACGCGCACATGGCCCTGATCGTCCAGCGAAGCCAGCACGCCGCGCAGGCCGGCGGTGAAGTGCCGCGGCTCCAGTACCACGCTATAGCGCAGGGCGTCGTTCATGCCAGCGGCCGCTTCTTCCAGGGTCTTGTGTTTCAAAGCCATTTGCCGCTCGAATTTTTCCACCAGCGAGCCGGGCGATTTGAATTGATGGCGCATTCCCTCCAGTCGCCCACCATGGAGCTCGGCGGCGCGCGTCAGCATGTCGGTGACCACGGGCTCCATCTCTCTGGCGCGTGTGAGCAGGGCCTCGGTCGCACGCACGATGTCCTCGTGTTTCACGGCGCGCAGGCGCTCGGCCGGCGGTGGCGGCGAGTCGATCAGGCCTGCCTGCTGCAGCGCGTGCAGCGCGTCTTGCATGACGCCCGCCGCCATCGTCGGCATGTTCTGCAGGAGCACCTTGGTCTGCTCGGCGTCGAAGCGGCCCTCGTGCATGGCCCGGGCAGTCGTCTTGCCGTACGGCACGCTGCGTACCCGCTCGGCGAACGCTCGCTCGGATCGTTCGCAAGACTCCACGATCTTGGCGAACAGCGCTGTGCCGGTGTCGGATTTCAGCGCATCGGTTCCTACCTTAATGGCGATAGTGAACAGGTTGCGCATGCTCAGTTCCGGCTCGTCGGGGATGAGCCCTGGTTGCCCCTCCGGGAACTGCGCATGCGACAACAGGCACACCGGGTAGTTGTCGAGGATGGCGCGCAGACGTGCGTCGGCATCGGGCGCGGCCATGTAGGCACGGGCGAGCGTTGGGAACGCTTCAGCCAGCGCGTCGGGCAGGTGCGGCGCCTCGGCTGAGCGAGCCGTCGCCGGTTCGAGCTCAAGCAGCTGCGCGTGCAGCAGTTCGGCCGCTTCACGCGCCTCTGGCATATGGGCGCGTCCGATCGCTTCGTGCGCCTGGGCGCGCAGTTGCCCCAACAACACCCGGGGATCTGTGGTCTCGCCGTCGAGCACCTGGCGCAAGCCGTCGCGCAGGTCGCGCTCGATGCCGTCGTAAGTACCGAACATCATCTTGCGCGCCATTGCCTCGCGCAGCTGGTCGGGCTGCGCCATGAAGCGCGCCGCCAGGGTGCTGGCCGTGCCCATGACCTGGCCGCCACGCTGCAGCGACATGATCTCGGACAGCCGCCCGGGCTGGTAGTGGCCGGTGTCTGGGTCGATGGCCGGCGTGGCGGTCTTCGGCGGTTTGAAGGAGCGTGGCTGGCCGCGCCGCACCTCACGATCGGCCATCTCGCGCGCGATCAGCTCCGCCAGCCTGGGGTAGCCCGCGTACACGAACGCATCGTCACCGTCGGTGTCCATGTTGCGCTTGCGCAGCTCCGGGATCGGCAGGGCGCCCATGCGCCCGGGTTCTACGATGTCCTTGAGCCGCAGGCTGCCGGTGCTGAGCATGTCCTGCGGCACGGCACTGCGGTCGCGTCCGGCCGTCCAGCGCGACAGGGTCTTGAGATCTTCCTTGGAGCAGGCCAGGTCCACGTCGGCGAACTGCGCCGGCCAGTTCCGCGCCGGCACCACGATGAGCATGCCCTTGCTGTGCAGCATCGCCGGGCCGCTGCCGGCTGCGTCGCCCGAGCTGTCGTCGAAGCCGGTGTAGCTGTACTGGATGCCGAAGGACTGCGCAAGGAACTCGGCCGTGGCATCGCCCTGCGCTGCGGTAGCGACATGCGCCTGCGGCACCGGCAGCAGGTTCTCCTTGTCGTAAGGCGGCTTGCCGACCAGCAAGGCGCCGCCGGCGGCATCGAAGGCGCCGCTGCGCTCGCGCGGCAGGTGCACCTTATTGTCGGCGGAGGGCACCGCCCGGATTCTCTGGCCCTCGTAGCCGCCGCTGGTGGCCAGCTCGTACAGCGCCAGTTGGCTCAGCTTGGGCGGCAGCGCCTGCAGCCTGCGCCGCATCGCCTCGTGCGCCTCTTGCAGCGCCGCCTGGTCGCGCGGGAAGTGCTGCAGCGCCTGCGGTGCCAGCCGCGTGGGTCCCTTGTCCTTGGCCAGAAGGTCGCGCTGGGCTTGGCTGGCCCGGCCGGCCTGCACCGCTTCCCAGGCACAGACGCGCTCACGGAAGGCCGGGATGCGCAGGGCCACCTCCAGCTTCAGAAAGCCGCAGCCATCGTTGGGGCACAGCGCCAGGGGGCGCCCGTCGGGGGCTGTGAGCTTGAACGGGTGCGCAGGGCCGCTGACGTCGTCGAAAAAGCCCAGGCGCAGCGTGCCCTCCACGACGTGGTCGCTCGGCACCATCTCCAGCAGCGAGCGCTGCATGCGCGACCAGTCCTCGCGCTGCGGGGCCAGCTTGGCGATGAGCTTCATCAGGCTGCTGCCCGGGACGGTGTCGGCATAGCGGATCGCCGGCAGCAGCGACGGCGATGCAGAGGCGCCGGACAGCAGATCGGCGGGGCGGCTCATGTTGCCGCGCGTGGCGCGGCTGCCGCCGAACATGTCGAAGCGCCAGGGCTCGTCCTGGTAGGTGAGCGTGCGCGCGAGCATGAACGTCGAAATCGATCCCGGCAGCTGAACCTCCACCAGCGGCAGGCCCGTCAGCCGCGTGAACAGCGAGTAAGGCTTGTCCGTCTCGGCCGCGTTGGTCGACACTTGCTTGCCACGCAGATCGACCACGATGTGGGTGGTGCTGCCAATGCCGGGTGCCGGCACGACGGGCTGGCCGGGTGCCGAACGCATGCCCAGGCGCCCGGCGCCCAGGTCGAAGCGGCTCGGTGGATGGGCCTGCGCGATCCTTGGCGCCTCCTTGGCCATGCGCCGGTCCAGGGCGTCGAACACCTGGTCGCCCGCCTCGATCTGCGCGATCAGGTTCCAGCTCATCTCGCCGAGGTCCGCCTCGATGGCCTCGCGCGTGCGCTCGAGCGTCTGGTCGACCCATTGCGCCAGCTGCTCGCGGCGCTGGCGCAATTGCTGGCGCGCGCCTTCGAGGTGGCGCGGCTTCCATTGCCGGCTCACCACCGCGTAGGTCTTGAGCACCTGGAAGAACGTCAACGCCGGGCAACGCGTGGCGTGCTGTTCGGTCTGGGCCGATGCACGTGAGCCACCGACTGTGAGGTACGAGTCGATCTTGCGCGCTACGATCGGCTGCAAGGTGTTGAATACGCGCAGGGCGTGACCGCGATGGCGAGGGGTCAGCTCCGGACTGCGGATCAGCGGCAGCAGGCCCATGCACAGGCTGCCTAGCCCCTCGAGGTTCGTTTCGCGTAATCCATCGTCGTGCATGAGCGCTGCGACCCGCTCCAGCGCTGGTCGTGCCAGGGGGCGCATCTGGCGATGAAGCTGCGCCGATGAAAGGGCCTTGAAGATCAGCCCGATCTCCGAGACCGAAGCGGACGCGAAGCGCTCGCGACGCAGCTCCAGGTGCCCGGCCAGCGCCTGCAGTTTGTCGCTACCCAAGGTTTGGAATTGTTCATCGTCCAGGTGCCGCAGACGGGACATCGCGTTGGCCAGCATGGCGAGCCCAATCATCTCGAACTGTTGCCATGGCAGCTCTGTCGAGCCTAAGCACTCGGCGAGCAGCAATGCTGTCTGGCGACAAGCAGCCCCTCCAAGCGATTTGCTTAGCGCATTGAGCGACAAGACCACGTCCTGCGCTTCCAGTGCGTGTCGCAAATCGTGGTCCGTAGCCAGCCGCCCGGCCAAGGCGTCGATGGCCTTCTCGCAGCTCGCGCGTCCGGGCCATTTGCTCAGGGCGTTGAGCGCTTGGCTCACGCCAATAGGGCGTAGAGCGTTGCGCAAACCGGCATCGTCGGCCAGCCGCGAGGCCAGTGCGCTGGTGGCCTCGCGGCAGTCCGGCGTGTCGGGCCATTTGCTCAGGGCGTTCAACGCGTTGGCCACGCCTTGCGGATTGAGAGCGTTGCGCAAATCGGGATCGTCGTCGGCCAGCCGCGAGGCCAGTGCGCTGGTGGCCTTTTGGCAGTCCGGCGTGTCGGGCCATTTGCTCAGTGCGTTCAACGCGTTGGCCACTTCTTGAGGTTTGAGGGCGTTGCGCAAACCGGCATCCTCGGCTAGCCGAAGGGCCAGAGTGCTGGCGGCCTTCTTGCACGCCGGCGTATCGGGCCATTTGCTCAGGGCGTTCAACACTTGGGCCACGTCTAGCGGTTTGAGGGCGTTGCGCAAATCGTGGTCTGCAGCCAGCCGCCCGGCCAAGGCGTCGATGGCCTTCGTGCATGCAGGCGTGTCGGGCCATTTGCTCAAGGCGTTGAGCACGTTGGCCAGGCCTTGCGGGTCGAGGTCTTTGAACAACTCGGGCTCGTTGGCCAGCCGCAAGGCCAGTACGTTGGCGGCGGTCTTGCAGTCCGGTGTGTCGGGCCATTTGCTCAGGGCGTTCAACGCATTGGCCACGTGTTGCGGGTCGAGGTCGTTGCGCAATTTGGGCTCGTCGGCCAACCGCAAAGCCAGCGCGCTGGCGGCGGTTTCGCAGTGTGGCGTGTCGGGCCATTTGCTCAGGGCGTTCAACACCTGGGCCACGTCTAGCGGTTTGAGGGCGTTGCGCAAACCGGGCTCGTTGGCCAGCCGCAAGGCCAGTACGTTGGCGGCGGTCTTGCAATGCGGTGTGTCGGGCCATTTACTCAGGGCGTTCAACGCGTTGGCCACGCCTTGCGGATTGAGAGCGTTGCGCAAATCGGGATTGTCGTCGGCCAGCCGCGGAGCCAGAGCGCTGGCGGCCGCCTCGCAGTCCGGCGTGTCGGGCCATTTGCTCAGGGCGTTGAGCACATTGGCCACGCCTTGCGGGTCGAGGTCGTTGCGCAATTTGGGCTCGGCGGCCAGCCGCGAGGCCAGCGCGTTGGCAGCGGTCTTGCAGTCAGGCATGTCGGGCCATTTACTCAGGGCGTTCAACACGTGGGCCACGTCTAGCCGATTGAGGGCGTTGCGCAAACCGGCATCGTCGGCCAGCCGCGAGGCCAGCGCGTTGGCGGCATCTTTGCAATCTGGCGTGTCAGGCCATTTGCTCAGGGCGTTCAACGCGTTGGCCACGCCTTGCGGATTGAGAGCGTTGCGCAAATCGGGATCGTCGTCGGCCAGCCGCGGGGCCAGCTCGCTGGCGGCGGCCTTGCAGAACGGCGTGTCGGGCCATTTACTCAGTGCGTTAAACACCTGGGCCACGTCTAGCGGTTTGAGGGTGTTGCGCAAACCGGGCTCGTTGGCCAGCCGCAAGGCCAGCGCGTTGGCGGCATCTTGGCAGTCTGGCGTGTCAGGCCATTTGCTCAGGGCGTTCAACGCGTTGGCCACGCCTTGCGGATTGAGAGCGTTGCGCAAATCGGGATTGTCGTCGGCCAGCCGCGGGGCCAACTCGCTGGCGGCGGCCTTGCAGTCAGGCATGTCGGGCCATTTGCTCAGGGCGTTGAGCACATTGGCCACGCCTTGCGGGTCGAGGTCGTTGCGCAATTTGGGCTCGGCGGCCAGCCGCGAGGCCAGCGCGTTGGCGGCGGTCTTGCAGTCAGGCATGTCGGGCCATTTGCTCAGGGCGTTGAGCGCTTGGGTCACGTCAATAGGACGTAGGGCGTTGCACGACCCTGGCTCATCGTCGGCTAGCTGTAGCTCGTCGGCCAGCCGCAAGGCCAGCGCCTTAACGGCGACGGCGCAGAGCGGTGTGTCAGGCCATTTGCTCAGAGCGTTGAGCGCGTTCGCGATGTGTTGCCGTTTGAGGGCGTTGCGCAACTCGGGTTCTTTGGCCAGTCGCGAGATCAGTGCGTTGGCGACATCTTTGCAGACTGGCGTATCGGGCCATTTGCTCAGGGCGTTGAGCGCGTTCGCTACTTCTTGCGGTTTGAGGGCGTTGCGCAAACCGGGATCGTCGTCGGTCAGCCGCGAGGCCAGCACGTTGGCGACATCTTTGCAGACCGGCGTGTCGGACCATTTGCCCAGGGCGTTGAGCACGTTGGCCACGCCTTGCTGGTCGAGGTCGTTGCGCAATTTGGGCTCGTTGGCCAGCCGCAAGGCCAGTACGTTGGCGGCAGTCTTGCAGACCAGCGTGTCGGGCCATTTACTCAGGGCGTTCAACACGTGGGCCACGTCTAGCGGATTGAGGGCGTTGCGCAAACCGGGATCGTCGGCCAGCCGCAAGGACAGTACGTTGGCGGCCTTCTTGCAGACCGGCGTGTCGGGCCATTTGCTCAGGGCGTTCAATACGTGGGCCACGTCTAGCGGATTGAGGGCGTTGCGCAAACCGGGATCGTCGTCGGCCATCCGCGAGGCCAGCGCGTTGGCGGCATCTTTGCAATCTGGCGTGTCGGGCCATTTACTCAGGGCGTTAAGCGCATTGGCCACGCCTTGCGGGTCGAGGTCTTTGCGCAATTTGGGCTCGGCGGCCAGCCGCAAGGACAGCGCGTCGGCGACATCTTTGCAGACCTGCGTGTCGGGCCATTTGCTCAGGGCGTTGAGCGCTTGGGTCACGTCAATAGGGCGGAGGGCGTTGCACGACCCTGGCTCGTCGGCCAGCCGGAGCTCGTCGGCCAGCCGCAAGGCCAGCGCCTTAACGGCAACAGCGCAGAGCGGTATGTCGGGCCATTTGCTCAGAGCGTTGAGTGCGTTGGCAATGTGTTGCCGTTTGAGGGCGTTGCGCAATTCGGGCTCGGCGGCCAGTCGCGAGGTCAGTGCGTTGGCGACATCTTTGCAGACCTGCGTGTTGGGCCATTTGCTCAGGGCGTTGAGCACGTTGGCCACGCCTTGCGGGTCGAGGTCTTTGCGCAACTCGGGCTCGGCGGCCAGCCGCAAGGACAGCGCGTCGGCGACATCTTTGCAGACCTGCGTGTCGGGCCATTTGCTCAGGGCATTCAGTGCAATGCCCACTTCTTGCGGGTCGAGGTCTTTGCGCAACTCAGGCTCGGCGGCCAGCCGCGAAGCCAGCGCCTTAACGGCGACGGCGCAGAGCGGTATGTCAGGCCATTTGCTCAGAGCGTTGAGCGCGTTTGCGATGTATTGCCGTTTGAGGGCGTTGCACAACTCGGGTTCTTCGGCCAGTCGCGAGGCCAGTGCGTTGGCGGCATCTTTGCAGACCGGCGTGTCGGGCCATTTGCTCAAAGCGTTCAACGCGCTGGCCACGCCTTGCGGGTCAAGGTCCTTGTACAACTCGGGCTCGTCGGCCAGCCGCAAGGCCAGCGCGTTGGCGGCTACTTTGCAGTCAGGCGTGTCGGGCCATTTGCTCAGAGCGTTCAACGCGCTGGCCACGCCTTGCGGGTCGAGGTCTTTGCACAACTCGGGCTCGTCGGCCAGCCGCAAGGCCAGCGCGTTGGCGGCTACTTTGCAGTCAGGCGTGTCGGGCCATTTGCTCAGAGCGTTCAACGCGTTGGCCACGCCTTGGGGGTAGAAGTCTTTGCACAACTCGGGCTCGTCGACCAGCCGCGCGGCCAGCGCGTTGGCGGCCTTCTCGCAGTCAGGCGTGTCGGGCCATTTACTCAGGGCGTTCAACGCGTTGGCCACGCCTTGCGGGTCGAGGTCTTTGCACAACTCGGGCTCGTCGGCCAGCCGCAAGGCCAGCGCGTTGGCGGCTACTTTGCAGTCAGGCGTGTCGGGCCATTTGCTCAGAGCGTTGAGCGCGTTGGCTACTTCTTGCGGTTTGAGGGCGTTGCGCAAATCGGCATGGTTGTCTGCCAGCCGCGAGGCCAGCGCGTTGGCGGCATTTTTGCAAACCAGCGCGTCGGGCCATTTGCTCAGGGCGTTGAGCGTATTGGCGATGCTCTGCGCATCCATCGCATAACGCAAGCGGCTGTTGCTGGCGAGCAACTCGGCGAGCGAGTGCGCCATGGACCGGCAGTCCGGGTGATCGAACCACTTGCTGAAGGCATTGAGTGCCAGGCCGATGCCCTTCGCTTCCAGACACTGCCGGGCCTGGTGGCCACGGTGCAGGTGACGTGCCAGACGAGCCACTGCGTGTTCGCACCTGCCGCTGTTGGTGTTCTTGGCGAAGGCGTTCAGGAGTAGGACTGACAGGTGGTCATCCAGCCCCAATGGACCATTGGCCTGATCCACCTGTCTGGCGATCCACGCGATTGCATCCATGCACGCTGGCTGGTTCGGATGCTTGCTCAGCTTGTTGCCTACATGGGCTAGTTGTTTCAGAGATGCACCGTTGAAC
Source organism: Xanthomonas fragariae (assembly GCF_017603965.1). Classification (NCBI taxonomy): domain Bacteria; kingdom Pseudomonadati; phylum Pseudomonadota; class Gammaproteobacteria; order Lysobacterales; family Lysobacteraceae; genus Xanthomonas; species Xanthomonas fragariae. Next base: position 1,933,565 of record NZ_CP071955.1, read on the forward strand.
CACTCGGTCTTATATAGATACTGCGCCGCAAGCTCGGTGCAACGATCGAGATCGCTGTGCGTTAGGTCTGCGGCCGGCCTTGCATTGCCAATCATCTGAAGATATTTGTCGAGCCACTTCGCGTTGGTTTGCGCGTGGAAGTTCGAAGCCAGGAAGGGCAAGGCCAGCTTGCAATCCATACGACGCGCCAGCTCGTTGTCCCGTGCCATGGCGACGCACAGGTAAGCGTTGTGCGTCTGATCTATCCGGCTGTGTGCTTCCAACTGTCGCCGATACCGCTCTCGTTCAGCCTGCAGCCGTTTTTTTGCCGCCGAGTCGAGCCGATGTTCGGCCCGATGAAGATCGGCCGTCGTCAGCTCCAAGCCATACCTTGGCCGCTTTGGCTGCCGATACGGCTCTCGCTCTTCCCGCGGTCGTTTTCCTGCCGCCCGTTCGGACTTTTGCTCAGTCAGACGAAGATCCGCAGTCGCCTCCAAACCATGCGTTGCTCGTTGTGGCCTACGATGCGACGAAGAGGCGCCGACGTAAGCGGACACTCTGTCCGAGCGTCGCTCGGGCGGGGTACCGCGTCGGTCGGTAGGATCATCGCGCCGGTGCGAGTGAGTGGCTGGCTGTTGCTGAGCGTGCCTGTCCCATGCGCAGCCACTGGCTCCAGTTTGCGCATTCACAGACAAAGGAACCCTACGTTGCGTCGCCGTCCCAGGCTCATCCTGTTCTACCCGCCGCCGTTTGGACGGTGGCCGCACGAGCAGCGGCTGACTGTCGCGGGAGCTGGCTGCAGCCTGCTCCCCGGCCGGCCTGGGCTGGTCCTCTCGAGGGAAAGGCCAGTTTGTGCCCGATGCGTTTAGATTGACTTTGGAGGTTTTCATGCTTGCAACTTATTTAGTGGGTCCGCCTGCCAGCGGTTTGCGACGCTCGTTGCGGGTTGGGCAATCCATGCCCCATCCGCAGTAGACATCTCCCGATTTTATCCGGACAACAGATCATCGGCTTCCCGACGTGGCGCCGGATGAAATTGAGGGGCGGCAGGGATTCATACGAAATCCAGCCAATTTATTTCGTTCGGTCATGCTCATCGAGCTTGAAGGGCAGCGGGCATACCGAGGCGGCACAGACAGCGGAGTTATAAATCGCAAATTTTTTCAGTCTGTTAGGCCTGATTTGGCTGTTTTTTCACGAATCCTGCCGGCTCTCATTCATCCTCACGACGTCGCGATGGAAATCCTGTATTTGCAACGTCCGCCACTGCGACCTGCACACAGCGCGCAACGATTGGGGTCGGATCTACTACCCGATCGTGCCGGGCCACGAGATTGTCGGCCGTGTGATCGAGGTCGGTGCGGAGGTCTCGCGCTATCGCGTTGGCGACCATGTCGCGGTGGGATGTATGATCGACAGCTGTCAGCAGTGCGATCAATGTCACTGCGGCGAAGAACAGCTGTGCCGCGAGGGCAATACCGGCATTTACGCTGGCCGGCAGGGTGGCTATTCCAAACATCTGGTCGTGCGCGAAGAGTTCTGCCTGCAGATCCCCAAGGGACTTGACCCGACGCGTGCGCAGCGCCGTTGCTGTGCGCGGGCATCACCAGCTATTGGGCGTTGTGCACTTGCAAATGTCGGCCCCGGCAGTCGCGTCGGCGTGATCGGGCTGGGCGGGCTAGGGCATATGGCGGCCAAACTCGCCGCCGGCATGGGCGCCGACGTCACGGTACTCAGCCGCAGCTCACCGTCTCTGCCGATGCTCGACGTGGATGGCATGCTGGTGATCGTCGGCTAGGTCGGGCCGATGGAAGGCGCCAACACGGTGCCGCTGTTGCTCGGTCGCCGCCGCATTGCCGGCTCGCCGATGATGGCATCCGCGAAACCCAGGAGATGTTGGGTTTCTGCTCCAAGAAAGATATTTTTCCCGACTGCGAACTGATCCGGATGGATCAGATAAACGACGCCCTTCATCGATGCCTACGTCGTCGGTCGCAAGCTCAACACCTTATATCGGCAATCGCACCGACATCACGTTCCTCATCACATGCATGCTGGCAGCATCGGGGCCACGTTTAAACGCCGTCCGAATGAGTCCGCTATGAATTCAATTGCCGTCCCGGCCCGCACATGGGCCATCCACCCGTTCCACGCAGCCGTTCTCGGTGGTGTGTGGCCGCTGTTTCTCGGTGCTCTGATGAGCGATTACGCGTATTGGAGCAGCTATCAGATTCAATGGAGCAACTTTGCGTCCTGGCTGCTGGTGGGGGCGATGGTGCTGACCACCATTGCGCTGGTGTGTGCAATCGTCGGGCTCGTGCGCGGAAGCCGCAACTTCATCTACGTGATCGCACTTGGCGCCGCTTGGATCGTTGGCTTCTTCGACGCCTTGCATCACGCCCGTGATGCGTGGGCCATCATGCCGGCAGCGTTGGTGTTGTCGGCGATCGCGACGCTGTTTGCACTGGTTGCAACCTGGGCGGGATTGTCCGCTCTGCGCGTGGGAGGTGCACGATGAAGCGTCAGGCAACCACACTCATCACGGCTTCCATTCTTGCCGCAGCGTTGGCCGCATGCGGTAAGGCACCTGAGCTCAATCAGCACGGTGCAACGCCAGAACTGCCTACGCCCGATCGTGGTTTATTGCCCGACATGACCATCGCCGAGCCGGCCGCTTGGAATGAGCGTAAACCGACCGTGCCCGCAGGTTACCGGATCACTGCGATTGCCACCGATCTAGGCATTCCGCGCCAGACCCTGGTGCTGCCGAATGGCGACATTCTGGTGGCCGAAGGCCGTGGCGGCTCCGCACCGAATCTCAAGCCCAAGGACGTCATTGCCGGCGCGATCAAGGCAAAGGGTACGTCGCCGGTCAAAAGCGGCAATCGCTTGACCTTGTTGCGCGATGCCAACGGCGATGGCACCTATGAGTTGAAGACCGTGTTCGCCGACAAGCTCAACGCGCCGTACGGACTTGCGCTGATCGGCAACGCGCTCTACGTCGCCAATCAGGATGCGCTAGTGCGTTTTGCGTATCGCGATGGCCAGACGCAAGCGACCGGCGCGCCGGGCAAGGTCACCGACTTGCCATCGGCGATCAATCACCACTGGACCAAAGCGCTGACCGCCAGCGCCGACGGTCGCTATCTTTATGTGGCGATCGGCTCCAACAGCAATATCACCGAGCGCGGCATGATTGCCGAAGTGGAGCGTGCTCGAGTGTGGCAAGTGGATGCGGCGACCGGCGCGCACAAGCCGTACGCCACCGGCCTGCGCAATCCCACTGCGCTCGCTATCCAGCCGGGGACCGGCGCATTGTGGGCCGTGGTCAACGAGCGCGACGAAATCGGCCCGAATCTGGTGCCCGATTATCTGACCTCGGTGCGCAAAGACGGATTCTACGGCTGGCCCTACAGCTATTGGGGCAAAAACGTTGACAAGCGCGTGATGCCGCAGGATCCGCAGAAAATTGCATCGGCTATCGTTCCTGACTACGCGTTGGGCTCGCATGTGGCCGCACTTGGTGTGGCGTTTTCGTCTACAGCGATGGGCTCAAAATTCGCGGACGGCGTGTTCGTCGGCGAGCACGGCAGTTGGAATCGCGACCCGCCAGCAGGCTACAAGGTGGTGTTCGTGCCGTTCCGTGAAGGTCACCCGGCAGGCGACCCGATCGACTTCGTTTCTGGCTTCCATGGCGAAGACGGCAAGACCCGCGGCCGACCGGTCGGTGTCACCGTCGACCCACGTGGTGCATTGATCGTCGCCGATGACTTGGCCAACATCATCTGGCGTGTCACGCCTGAGACGACCACTGCTTCGCCGCAGTAACACGCTGATGAGGCAGTGGCCGCTGATCATGCCTCCCTCCAGGACGCCCAAGAAACCTTGGAGCGAGACCGACAAACTATGCAGGCCACGCGGAGGTCGATCGGGCACATCAGCCAAGCAAGCGGCTAGCTACCAGCCAGAGAGAGCAGCCGTCGACTTGAGGAAGCAATAGAGCGCGCACAGGGCAATGCGAGCTCCGCCAAGACCTCACGATCCAGCAGGCACGTGCTGAACCGCCCCGGGATTTCGGGAGGCTGTTTGGTTTGAGTCACGCCGCTTTGGCGTAACCGGCCTGTTGTCGATAGTAAGCCTCTTCGGCTTCCGCTGGCGGAATGTTCCCGATCGACCCCAGCAAGCGTTTGTGGTTGTACCAGTCCACCCAATCCAGCGTGGCCAGTTCCACATCCTGGCGGTTGCGCCACGCGCGCCGGTGGATCACCTCGGCCTTGTACAACCCGTTGATCGTCTCGGCCAACGCGTTGTCATAGCTATCGCCCACGCTGCCCACCGACGGCTCGATCCCGGCGTCGGCCAGCCGCTCGGTGTAGCGGATCGACACATACTGCACGCCGCGGTCGGAGTGGTGGATCAGGCCGCCTTCGGTTGGACGACGCGCATGCAGCGCCTGCTCCAGCGCGTCCAGCACGAAGTCCGTGTGCGCCGTCTGCGACACCTTCCAGCCCACGATCCGCCGTGCGTACACGTCGATCACGAAGGCCACGTACACGAACCCGGCCCAGGTCGAGACATACGTGAAGTCGCTGACCCACAGTCGGTTCGGCGACGGCGCATGGAACTGTCGGTTCACCTTGTCCAGCGGGCACGGCCGCTTGTCGCTGATCGTGGTCTTGACCACCTTCCCGCGTACCACGCCGCGCAGGCCAAGTGCGCCCATCAGTCGCTCCACCGTGCAGCGGGCCACCGCATAGCCCTCGCGCTTGAGCTGCCGCCAGACCTTGCGCACGCCGTACACCTGTCGGTTCTGCTCCCATACCCGCCGGATCTGCGGGCGCAGCGCCTGGTCCTTCCACCAGCGGTTCGGGCGCAAGTTCGCGTCCGCTTCCCGCTGCGCGTGGCGGTAATACGTCGACGGGGCAACCTGCAGCACCTTGCAGATTGGCTCGACCCCGTGAACATCGCAATGTTCGGTCACGAACGTGGTCAGGGCTTGAAGCGGCGGTCGAGCTCCGCCTGGGCAAAATACGCGCTGGCCTTGCGCAGGATCTCGTTGGCTTGCCTCAGCTCGCGCACTTCGCGTTCCAGCGCTTTCATCCGCGTCCGCTCGTCCGTCGTCAGCCCCTGACGCTTGCCGGCATCACGCTCGGCCTGACGCACCCAGTTGCACAGCGTCTGCGACGAACAGCCAATCTTCCCGGCAATCGATTCGATCGCCGCCCACTGCGAGCCGTACTCGCCCTGATGCTCCCGCACCAGCCGAACCGCGCGCTCTCGCACTTCCGGTGAATATTTCGTCTTGCTCATCGCCCCATCTTCTCAAGAGTTGGAGCCTCCCGAAATCCCGGGGCGGTTCACAACTCAACTCCGGGGCGGTTTTTCCGTCGTTCCATCAGAGCTGGGGCGACTTGTCCGGGGTTTCGCGAAATGTGGGGCGCGCTTCCGCGGCGAATGGGGTGTATGTCTGCGGGGACGGGGGCATTTCCTCCGCGGCAATGCGGTGAACATCAGGCGCACCGGCAGCACGGGACGACCGCCACCGGCTGGCGTGGCCGGAAAATGTGGCAAAAAAGCGCCTGATCCAACGCGGCCCACGGCATGCGTTGCTCAATTGCACCAACGGATGACGCAGATCGATCTGGTTCTCCAGGCGCGAACGAAACAATTCGTCAGCGGGTCTGTCTTCGGCAGCTTGAGCGTCCCGACCCTTGATTTCGCATAATGTATAGAGTGTGCGCATTATCAGACTGGAATACGAGCGGCGAAAGGGCCGTCACCAGCGCTTCATGAGCTCCTGCGTGGACCCCTATTGCGACCAGGCCCAGCGCCCCGATCACCGTAGTGACCGGGGACAGTCTGTCCCACAACGCACTCCACGCCTTTCTCTCGACCGCAGATCCCGCTTCCTCTTCGCGAACCTTTACCGCGAGTGCAGGGTCTGCCTGCGCCAGGTCGATCAGTGCCATCAGATGCGCATCTGTGATCTTCCCGCCTTTGCGCCATACGAACACTGAGTTCGCTGACACCTTGAGCCTTTGAGATACCGCGCGGTCGCTATCGCGCTCGCATACTTTGCGCGCACTGTCAATCAATTTATTTAGCGTGTTCATATCACATACCGTTTGATATCGGGCATCACATGTGATTGTATACGTCCGTGTATCACACGCGGTGTGACACCCCGCCCCCCCGGTACCCCCCGGGGGCTACGGGTCAGGGTAGGGGATAGGGGCTTCATGGACACCAACACATTCGCATTGCTCGGCGCCTCCGCGTTGACCGTCATCGTAGGCCTTGCCCGATTGGCCGCTTGGATTCTGGATCGTCGCGCCGAATCTGCGCTGCGCGCGCACCGCGAACAGGTCTTCATCATTGAAAGCTATGTCGGCCTCGTCGCTGCGTCGATTGAGCGCCGCGTGACCATTTCCAGCGCGCAAATCGAAATGGATTTCGTCGCATGACCGCCTCCGTTGTCTCGCACATTGACACCTATCACATTGTGATCGGTGGCCGTCGCATCCGCCGCTTCCGCCTGACCGTGCGCCTTGCTGGCCGCTTGGTTGAGCAGAGCGTGCACGCCTCGCGCGGTGCTGCTCGTGCCTGTGAAACCGCTGCTGTGGAGTTTTATGCGCATGGCTGACGGTTCGCAGGATGTGAGACTCCCCTCGTCTAACAGGGGAGTCAGTGAATTCAGGAACAGTGATGGCACCCTCACTGTGATCATCGATTGGTTTTCAGCTTCGGTAGATCTATTCGCTGTGTTGCGCCATGTCGGCTACCTCGACCGCGACGACGCCGAAGAGGTCCGCCAGTGGTCTGACGCATGCGCCGAAAACGCCATGGTCATCGCGATCAACCTGTTTACGTTCTTCTTCGCCGGCCTGGGCATGGAACTGGACAAGCAGGCAGGCCCCGGCAGCTTTTACACCTGGCGTGTGCGTGTTCTCGATCGCGAAGGCAAGCACGTCGGGATCATCGAGTTTGGTGGCGAAGATTGCCGCCGCAAGGATGGCACCTACACCGCCCGCATTGAATTGACCGGTGCCGGCTGCGCTATGGTGAGCGCAGCGCGCTGCGGCCATGCGAAGCGGTGGCTGGAGCTTCGAGCGAAGCTCGAAAGCTGCGCAGGACGGTTGACCCGTGTGGACACTGCTGCCGACGATCTGCTGGGGAAATACCCGCTCAAACTCGCGCAGACGTGGTACTCGGATGGCGAGTTCGATAATCGTGGTCAGCGCCCCAAGGCGCAGCTGATCGACGACTACGACAGCGGCGACGGCAAGACGCTGTATGTCGGGACCAAGAAGTCCGAAAAGCAGCTGCGCGTGTATGAGAAGGGCAGGGAACAGGGAGACAAGGAATCGCCCTGGGTGCGCTACGAGGCGCAATTTAAGGCATCCAACCGCAAGGATCTGTCGCTAGACATTCTCCGCGATCCTGCTGGCTATCTGCTTGGCGCGTATCCGGTGCTGCACTTCCTCAACTGCGTAGCGCTGCGCATGGACATCACCAAGGCGGCGGTCGATGCCACGTGGAAAAGTGCGCGTCGCCACATTAAACGCCAGTACGGCGCAACCCTCAATTTCATCGTGCGGCATTGCCCAACGCCAGACGCGTTGCATGCCGTGATCAGTACCTGCACGTCGCATCGGCTACCGGCGTGGGCAACAGCAGACGTAGCCAACCAATGGCCCGAAATCGCGGGCATCAATCAAACCTTAGAAGGGGTTACACCATGAGCGGAATCAAAGTCACTGTGTTGAGCGCGGAAGTCGATGAGCGTGGCGGCACGTTCAAGGATGACGAGGGCAAGGATCGGGAATACACGACGCGCAAGCAGAAAGCCAAGCTCGAAGCAGGCGGCTTCGCGTATCCCCTTGATGTGCGCTTGGAGAAGGGTCAGTCGGCCTATCAGCCCGGTGAGTACGAGCTGGATCTGGAAGCCATGGTGACCGTCAACAAGGGCGCCATCAATTACAGCAAATTTCATGTGCTGCGCCCGCTCAAGGCGCCTGCTCGCGTCGCTGCCTAAGACATGGCCCTGTGCGTAGCCCTGCAAGCAGATGGCACGTTGGTTCCCACCGGCCAATCGGTTAGCGAGTGCAGCGGCTATGTGCTGGTCACTGGTAGCGAATACAGCGTGTATGCGCTGGTGCAAGAAGCGTTCGCCATGCCCAGCAAGGAGGATGCCGTGGCGTGGTCCACCGGCTGTTGTGGTCTGGTGATCGTGTGGTTCGTCTTGGGGCGCCTTGCCGGCAGCGTCGCGGGCATGTTCAACAACCGGTAAACCAATCATCAATTAACTAGGAGATAAAACATGGGCGACATTTTGTCGGGTTTGAGCGCAGCTGAGGCTGTGACTGCTGTAATCGGTGCAGCCGCGCTGATCGCGTTGGTCGGTTTCACCAAGTGGGGTGCAAAGAAGGTGGCCGGCTTCTTCGGCTAACGGTGGTGAGGGTAGGGCGGCGCTTTGGTGTCGCCCTCTCTCTTTCTGGGGGTCATGATGATCGTTCTATTGTTTTGTGCATGCATGGGCGCGCTGTGTGGGTGGGCGGCTGTCAAGGGGCTTGACGCGTGAGGCTTGTATATGCAGCCCTGGTTTTTCTTTGCTGTTTTATCAGTCCTCATGTCTTGCATGCACAGACGATGGATGACGGCCAGGCAAAGCAGGCTTGTATTCAGGAAGGCAAGCGTCTTGTTTCCAGTTTTCCCAATCAGTTTCGAAATTCCTCATGTAGCTTGGCTGCCGGTAGGAATCTCTATCGCTGTTTTATCGAGCAAAAATTTACGTCTGGTTGGGAGGCGACCACGTGTGGAGAGTGGCCGTTTTCTAGCTCGTGCGCTTCTCGGCCCGTATCTACTTCCGGTTGGTCAGCGCTTGGCAGTGGTGCCAGTTGTGATGCTGGTTGCGCGATGGGGCCTGCCACCTCGGCAGACACCTTTACGGCTGGCGGCAAGACGTATTTTAGTTTGGCCGGCGCAAAGCCTACCGGTGCCACCTGCACGTATGGCGACGGCTCAGGGCAGGTGGTCAAAGATCAAGATTGTGTGCAGTCCGGCACGCTGACGATGTGCATTCGCAGCGATGGCAAGAATTGCGCGACCGCATCGACCGGAAAACAGTTCTGTTGGTCGCCCGGGGAATCGGGCGTTAAGAAAGCCGACAACAACAATCAGTCTGCTACCAAGTCACCGGAGAGTGCGTCCATCAACGCTCCCAGTGATGCCCCTGCTAACGGCGGCGATTGGAAGGTGACCGGGCAGGGCACCTCGTCTGAAACCAGGGGCGGTGTCACGACCAATTCCAACGTGACCACCTTCGATAGCACTTATGGCAAGGACGGCACCGGCAAGGGTGACGGTACTGGAACCGGCTCTGGCGGTGGTTCTGGCGGCGATGGCGATGGCGATGGCGATGGCGATGATGGCGATGATCCTGGCGAAGGTGCAGCTATCGGAGACCTCTACACCAAGAGCGACAAGACGGTGGAGTCGGTCGTGTCGAAGTTCGCAACGCAGGTGCGTGCGACGCCTATTGCGGGCGGCATCCTTAGCTTTATGCAGGTCCCGTCTGGTGGCTCGTGCCCAGTGTTCAGTCTGGGTGCCTCGAAGTTCTGGGATGCCATGACAATCGATTTCCACTGTAGCGGCACCTTCCTTGCGTTCTTGCGTGCGTGTGGGTGGGTCATTCTCGCGATTGCCGGCTATGCCGCCATCCGCATTGCGGTGACATAAGGGGTAGGGCATGCAAGCTGGTTGGTTGAGTGATTTGACGGCATGGATTTGGAAGGCTGTCAAAACGGTGTGGCAGGCGTTTGCCGACTTCTTTAGCGATCTGTTCGTTCTTTTTCTCGATAAGGCCCTGTCGGCGGTGCTTTATGTCATGAACCTGCTACCAATGCCCGACTTCATGAAGGGTTGAACCGCCCCGGGATTTCGGGAGGCTGTTTGGTTTGAGTCACGCCGCTTTGGCGTAACCGGCCTGTTGTCGATAGTAAGCCTCTTCGGCTTCCGCTGGCGGAATGTTCCCGATCGACCCCAGCAAGCGTTTGTGGTTGTACCAGTCCACCCAATCCAGCGTGGCCAGTTCCACATCCTGGCGGTTGCGCCACGCGCGCCGGTGGATCACCTCGGCCTTGTACAACCCGTTGATCGTCTCGGCCAACGCGTTGTCATAGCTATCGCCCACGCTGCCCACCGACGGCTCGATCCCGGCGTCGGCCAGCCGCTCGGTGTAGCGGATCGACACATACTGCACGCCGCGGTCGGAGTGGTGGATCAGGCCGCCTTCGGTTGGACGACGCGCATGCAGCGCCTGCTCCAGCGCGTCCAGCACGAAGTCCGTGTGCGCCGTCTGCGACACCTTCCAGCCCACGATCCGCCGTGCGTACACGTCGATCACGAAGGCCACGTACACGAACCCGGCCCAGGTCGAGACATACGTGAAGTCGCTGACCCACAGTCGGTTCGGCGACGGCGCATGGAACTGTCGGTTCACCTTGTCCAGCGGGCACGGCCGCTTGTCGCTGATCGTGGTCTTGACCACCTTCCCGCGTACCACGCCGCGCAGGCCAAGTGCGCCCATCAGTCGCTCCACCGTGCAGCGGGCCACCGCATAGCCCTCGCGCTTGAGCTGCCGCCAGACCTTGCGCACGCCGTACACCTGTCGGTTCTGCTCCCATACCCGCCGGATCTGCGGGCGCAGCGCCTGGTCCTTCCACCAGCGGTTCGGGCGCAAGTTCGCGTCCGCTTCCCGCTGCGCGTGGCGGTAATACGTCGACGGGGCAACCTGCAGCACCTTGCAGATTGGCTCGACCCCGTGAACATCGCAATGTTCGGTCACGAACGTGGTCAGGGCTTGAAGCGGCGGTCGAGCTCCGCCTGGGCAAAATACGCGCTGGCCTTGCGCAGGATCTCGTTGGCTTGCCTCAGCTCGCGCACTTCGCGTTCCAGCGCTTTCATCCGCGTCCGCTCGTCCGTCGTCAGCCCCTGACGCTTGCCGGCATCACGCTCGGCCTGACGCACCCAGTTGCACAGCGTCTGCGACGAACAGCCAATCTTCCCGGCAATCGATTCGATCGCCGCCCACTGCGAGCCGTACTCGCCCTGATGCTCCCGCACCAGCCGAACCGCGCGCTCTCGCACTTCCGGTGAATATTTCGTCTTGCTCATCGCCCCATCTTCTCAAGAGTTGGAGCCTCCCGAAATCCCGGGGCGGTTCAGGTCATAGCATTGGTGAGATGCTCGGCAATGCCGGTAGCACAATATTGTGGTTCGCTGATGTTTTTATGATTGGTCCATCGCTCGTTGCCATTGGCGCGGCGATGATTTTCTACGTGCTGCGTCGGGTGCTGACGCTGGGGATTTGGTGACATGCTCGTTTTCAACGAAGGTGTGCCGCGCGCCGGCAAGAGCTATGACGCGGTGAAGAACCATATTTTGCCTGCCATCAAGAAAGGTCGGCGCGTGTTCGCTCGTCTCAATGGTCTACGTCATGACCGCATCGCCAAGCATCTTGGGATGGAGGAAAAAGACGTGCAGCACTGGCTGGTGCTGGTGGACACCAAGGACGTGGCCAAGCTGTTTGCGTGCACGCAGGATGCGTCGGGCAAATGGTGCATTCCGGACGAGTTCAAAGATGCTTTGGTCGTGATCGATGAAGTGCACGAGTTCTATGTCAACGAGCGTAAGCCCCTTGAACCGGCCGTCGAAAATTTCTGGGCGTTGCTTGGCCAGAACGGCGGCGATGCGGTCATCATGACGCAGTGGATCAACCGCCTGCACTCGGCGGTCAAGGCGCGCATCGAGAAGAAAAACACGTTCCAGAAGCTCACGGCAGTCGGCATGAAAAGCCGCTATCGCGTCACGTATTTCCACACGACCTCGCCCGGTAAATTCGAGAAGGTCGGCGGCCAGACGCTCAAGTACGATTCCGCGATTTTCCCGCTCTATGACGGCTATGCGCCGGGCGCAGAGAACACTGAGGTCTATGAAGAGGGCGGCAAGAACGTGTGGGCCGCGATGGCGGTGCGTGCCGTCATTTTTCTGGTTATTGGTGGGGTCGGCCTCTATTTCTTTGTCAGCTATTTCAATAAGGGCAAGCAGCCCCCGCATGCCGCTGCCGCTGGCCCGTCAGCGACGCCAGCGGTCGGGCAGGTGTTCAAGCCTGGTCAGCTGGTCTCTGCACCTGGGCAGCAAGGCATGCCAAACGCCGTTGTCGATCCGCTCGCCGATCTGACTTCGGAGCAGCGCTACGTCATCCAGTTGGCCGAAAAGGGCCGCATCCGCGTTGCGGCCATCGCTCAGTTCGATGGCCGGGATCGCGCGTGGGTGCAGTGGATCGACACGTCTAATATCGTCTTGGAGCAACTGGATTTGGGCCAGCTGCGCGCACTCGGTTTCGATGCCACGGTGCAGGCATATGGCGTGCGTTTGGTGGCTGGTAAACACATCGTGGTGGCCACCGCGTGGCCGTGGCATGAGCCCGTCCGCGAGCAGGACCCACGCCTTTACAATACCTCGCCTGATGGCAAGAGCGATGGCGCTGCTGGCGTTGCGACCGCAGGGAGTGACGCCGGCCGCGCTGATCGCGACCACATTGCAGGTGGCGCAGTGATCGAGTATCGAACGCGCGCTTTGGGTACGTTTCCGGAGAACAAGCCATATACGTCGAACACGTACACCCCACAGACCACGCGCGACATGTAGTTATCTAACGCGTTAGATAATTCAACGACAGCCCCGCCAGGGGCGCAGTCACAGGGGCGTCGGCTTTTCGCCTACGCCCAACCGATCTAACATGGGTCGTTAGTCAGTTCTTGCCATCCGTTGGATAGCCGGCCAAAGCGCTTGCCTTGAATGCATCGTTCGTCCGATTCTAGGGGGCGTAGCTTGGGTGCTTCTGATTGGTGTCGCTGGGCGCTTGGCGTGTATAGGTCTCGCGCATTTGGTTGAGGCACCGAACCTGCAATGCTGCGCACGGTCAAGTAGCCTAGGCATAGTGCTACCACGCCTGCGAATGCGGCGGTCATTAGTTGTCCTACGAAGATGCCCAGGGCGATTTCCCACCAAAGCCCATCGTGGTTGTTTTGCGGTCGGTAGCTCATATGGTTTCCTACGACGATGAGCGGGCATTGTAGGGGTGTAGGGGCAGCGCCCCTACGGATAACGCTTCACGCCTCACCCGCGCCGTGGACGTCTCGGCCCCCGCGTTCTATGCACAACCTGTGCTCTGTCGGCGAACTCCGCGCCAGCCACCACTGATGACCGCTTTTCTAGCTGCGGAGCTATAGTCAGTCGCATATCGTTGAGGGCTTAGGGCTTGGCGGCAATGATGGCTGTGGCGGTCTGGTTGTTGTCCATCCATGCCGCTGTAACCGTGCAGCGGTACGTCACGAGTGCCAGTATGGTCTGGTAGTCATTTGCCAACGCTCGGGCAAATATTGGCTCATGGTGGGCGATGCGATTGCGCAGCAAACGCACCCTCTCTAAGTCACGATAGATCGACATCCGCAAGTCGGCAACCGGTTTGGCCGGGTCAAGGTGCAGCATAATGCGCCGCAGGTGTCGATCCCAAATGCGGGTGTCGTAGCGGCTTGTGAACATCTTCTGCCAAAAAACGAACTTCAATTCCGGGATCACCTTGCCCGTTGTCGGCGCTGCCCGTCTAGCTTTTTGCAAATCATGGCGCGGGCTGTAGCCCTGCGTCGGATCGGGCAAGCTACGCTCGAACGTTATTGACCACGGCCAGCGCGGCCCATAGAGCGCTTCCAGCGCGTCGGCCACAGCGTTACGAATGACTACCTCACATAGATGCAGGGGGGCTAAGAACGCACCTGACACCGCAGCATTCCACGCGTAGAGCAACAGTGCCGCAGGGTCATCATCTGCTTGCACCCCGGCTGCGACCTCGAAGGTTCCCATGCGAGCCGCTGACAGCGCGGCCTTTACTGCATCAATGGTCGTTTTCTGGCTGTTTGACATACCCACCCGAAGGCCTTATATTTGAGCGACTAGCCACGGGACTAGCGGGCGCAAGCCTCCCCCCGAGGACATACGATAGTACAAAGACGAAACCCGCCGACGCTGGCGGGTTTTTTCTTTTCTGAGGGTCGGCAGGGATCACGCACCCCTCGGCGGCGGGGTGGTTTCGAAAAATTCGGAGGGTGCCAATTGCGGAAGCTCTTCCGGAGAACCGAGCACAGCAATTGTGCTCTGCCATGGTTTGCTATTAGGGCCTTCCGTTGTTTCGTTACCAACGTGAAGTAAGGCGCACCCGTGCACCGATATGAGATGGTTGACCACATCCTGAAATTCGTTAAACGAGCGTGTTTGGGCACCTTCACAGTCAAATGGGCAGTGGTGCGAAAGGCTATTCGAGACAGTAATGATGGCTTTGGATTCTTGGATGTTCACGGTGATTCTCGCTATCTATCGCTTTCGCATTCAATGGGTTGTCGACTAATTGGCTGTTTTTTTTACACGAATCGTTGCCGACTCTCGGGTCTGGCTTTTCGCTTAAGCCTAAGCGATTGCGGGGTTCTGGGTGTAGGGGCAGCGCCCCTACGGATAACGCTTCACGCCTCACCCGCGCCGTGGACGTCTCGGCCCCCGCGTTCTATGCACAACCTGTGCTCTGTCGGCGAACTCCGCGCCAGCCACCACTGATGACCGCTTTTCGCGTCTGTGCCGGAGCACGTCCCGCAGGTAGATGATCTTGCATGTCTCGGAGATCCTCGCTCCCGGAGTCCTTGTTGCCACAGGCTCTCCGGGCAGGTCCCGCCTGCAGTGCCGTTCCTCGGCCATCATCAATGACCACTCCCGCGCGATGCAGCAGGTCAGCGACCAGAACCGCATGTCTGCTGGGTGTAGGTCTCGGCCCTCGGGAGTGAACATCCGGTTTCCCTGAAAACCAAAACCGGCCCAAGGGCCGGTCAGGTCCACGCGACCGTAGGTGTCTAGCTTCATTGTCCAGTCCGCTTCCTGTGGAGTGGCGGGCAGTAATAGGCCATCAGCATGCACAGCAGCGTCAAGACAGCATCATTTCGCATAATGTATAGAGCGTGCGCATTATCAGACTTGAAAGTGTGACCCGCGTTTCTGTCGGTCGACGCTTCAGCACGGCCGGGTAGAGCGAGCGACACCCCTATAGCTATGGTCATGGCAGTCGCGGCTAACCGGCGCCAAACCGCCTTTTCGTCTGAGCTTATAGCCCGAGCTTCTCCGACAACGCCTATCACTTTTGCCAGCGGTTCTCCTGTCAAACCAGCTAGCGTTGCGCACACTACGGCGTTTGGAAGGGATACGCCCCTTCGGTAGTTGCTTACAGCTGCCGGCTTGATTCCCAGCGCTTTTGCCAACTCTGTGTCGTTCTTCGCGTGCACTGCCTTCATTGCCGCGTCGAGCAATGCATCGATTGTTGACATGATTTTCAAAGCCCCTTGACATTTGACTACAAGGGGCATTGAATCACGTCTGGATTCAAAGGGTCTTTGAATCTCCCGCCCCCCGGCACCCCCCGGGGGGAGCCCGGGCTGGGTAGGGTAGCCGTCACCGTCCCGAGAGGGACTACTGCCAGAAGCAGGTGATTGCGAAACAACTGCAATAGGGGACATTTCGTGACGCATCACAATATCTTGGCCGTCTGGCTGATCCTGATCGCGTTCGCCTTCCTGCGCGCCGTGATCGCGTTGATCGCCTATCACCGCCAGGCGGATTTCAACCGCCTCGATTCCGACTATCGCGCCGCCGCCCTTGTGGCCAACGCTAAGCGGGAGCTGCGTCGTGGTTGATCTGCCTGGCATGAAGTTGCACACCCTTTATGACCTGGTCAACTTCTCTCGCCAGTCCGGTAACGCCGACTTGCTCGAAGCCTACGAGCTGATGATCGAGCAGCGCATCCAGCTGATCGGCAACACCCCGGCGGTCGCTCTGTGAGGCTTCTGGTGGTTCCTTGCGTACCCTTTTCACCGGCGCAGCTGTGCAATATGCCGACGCACCCGGTTGGCCCGAGCAGTAACACGGGCCAAAAGTCTCAGACCCTGGAAGGTCTCTCGAAGCCGATCATCGATTTCTGCACCCTGGTTTTTGACTCTGACAAGGCCGTCAATTTCTTCAAGCGCATGAACGCTCAGCAGATGGTCGCGTACGTCTTTGGCACCTCTGGCAGCATCGTTGCTGGCCCCCTGCAGGAGCGCTTGTGGAATTTCAGCTATCAGCGTAGCGCCATGCTGATAGATGAGACCTCTAGCGTGTGCGGCCGCATTGGTGTGGCTGACACCGGCGAGGTCTGCATCAGCCTGACAGGGCAGGGGTGCAGCCACGTCACCAGCTGGCCGTATGCCGAGCGCATCGCACAGGATCTTGGTGGCCACCTCACGCGCGTCGATATCGCCATCGATGACCACACTGGCAAGTGGTTCGACGTGGAGCAGTTCCGCGAGGCCTACCACGAAGGCTTGTTCACCAATAACGGTCGCCCTCCGCACGCGAAGCACATCAGCGATGAGGGCAACGATAAGGGTTGCAGCTTCTATGTCGGCCAGAAGGGCCACAAAGAGCTGTGCATCTACGAGAAGGGTAAGCAGCTCGGCGATCCAGAGAGCGATTGGACGCGCTGCGAATTGCGTCTTTACGCCAAGCGCATCGATCTGCCTCTGGGCGCGCTGGTCGATCCGGGCAAGTACTTCGCCAGCGCCTATACTGTCCTCGCTGATCTGGTCATTGGTGAGTTGACCAGGCTGGAATTGAAGGAGCGCATGGTCAATCCATCGGTCAAGGCGATGATAGATTTTATCCACACGCAGGCGGGTAGCGCCCTCCGCGTCCTCTGGAATGCCATCAAAACGCGCGGCATCGAGTACGCCGAATCTGTGCTTGATCAGTATCTATCGCACGACGGTGTACCCAATCGTTTTAAGAACTTGCAGCAGCTCGATTTAGAGATCCGCATCGGTAACCAGCTGGATGAACTCTTTCCCGACTGCGCCTAACACCAGTGCACCGTGTCGCTTGCGGCGTGCGCCCCACCAACATCAGTACCTGCACGTCGAACAAGCTGCCGGCGTGGGCAACACAGGAAGCAGCAGACCATTGGCCGGAAATTGCCGGCGTCAACCAAACCACAGAAGGGGTTACACCATGAGCGATATCAAAGTCACCGTTTTGAATGCTGAAGTCGATGAGCGTGGCGGCACGTTCAAGGACGACAAGGGCGAGGACCGCAGCTATACCACCCGCAAGCAGCGCGCCAAGCTGGAAGTGGGCGGTTTTTCCTACCCCTTCGATGTGCGCCTGGAAGACGGGCAAAAACCGTATCCGCTCGGTGTGTATACCTTGGATATGGAGAAGATGCTGACCGTCAACAAGGGCGTCGTGTCCATCAGCAAATACACCTCACTCAAGACCACCGCCCCCGCGCGGGCGGCGGCCTGATTTATGGCCATGTGCGTAGTTCTGCAAGGCGATGGCACGTTGGTGCCAACCGGCCAATCGGTCGGCCAGTGCAGTGGCTATGTGCTGGTTAGTGGTAGCGAATACAGCGTATATGCGCTGGTGCAAGAAGCGTTTGCGATGCCGAGTCAGCATGATGCGGTGGCGTGGTCCACCGGGTGTTGCGGCATAGTGATCGTGTGGTTTGTTCTGGGGCGTATGGCCGGTAGCGTCGCGGCGATGTTCAATAACCGGTAAACCAATCATCAATTAACTAGGAGATAAAACATGGGCGACATTTTGTCGGGTTTGAGCGCAGCTGATGCTGTGACTGCTGTAATCGGTGCTGCCGCGCTGATCGCGTTGGTCGGTTTCACCAAGTGGGGTGCAAAGAAGGTGGCCGGCTTCTTCGGCTAATGTCGGTGAGGGTAGGGCGGCGCTTTGGTGTCGCCCTCTCTCTTTCTGGGGGTCATGATGATCGTTCTATTGTTTTGTGCATGCATGGGCGCGCTGTGTGGGTGGGCGGCTGTCAAGGGGCTTGACGCGTGAGGCTTGTATATGCAGCCCTGGTTTTTTTTTGCTGTTTTATCAGTCCTCATGTCTTGCATGCACAGACGATGGATGACGGCCAGGCAAAGCAGGCTTGTATTCAGGAAGGCAAGCGTCTTGTTTCCAGTTTTCCCAATCAGTTTCGAAATTCCTCATGTAGCTTGGCTGCCGGTAGGAATCTCTATCGCTGTTTTATCGAGCAAAAATTTACGTCTGGTTGGGAGGCGACCACGTGTGGAGAGTGGCCGTTTTCTAGCTCGTGCGCTTCTCGGCCCGTATCTACTTCCGGTTGGTCAGCGCTTGGCAGTGGTGCCAGTTGTGATGCTGGTTGCGCGATGGGGCCTGCCACCTCGGCAGACACCTTTACGGCTGGCGGCAAGACATATTTTAGTTTGGTCGGCGCCAAGCCTACCGGTGCCACTTGCACGTATGGCGACGGCTCAGGGCAGGCGGTCAAAGATCAGGACTGCGTGCAGTCTGGCACGCTGACGATGTGTATTCGCAGTGATGGCAAGAATTGCGCGACCGCATCGACCGGAAAACAGTTCTGTTGGTCGCCCGGCGAATCGGGCGTGAAGAAAGCCGACAACAACAATCAGTCTGCTACCAAGTCACCGGAGAGTGCGGCCATCAACGCTCCCAGTGATGCCCCTGCTAACGGCGGCGATTGGAAGGTGACCGGGCAGGGCACCTCGTCTGAAACCAGGGGCGGCGTCACGACGAATTCCACCGTGACCACCTTCGATAGCACCTATGGCAAGGACGGCACCGGCAAGGGTGACGGTACTGGAACTGGCAGTGATGGTGGTTCTGGCGGCGGTGGCGATGATGATGATGATGATGATGATGATGATGATGATGATGACCCGGGCGAAGGTGCAGCCATCGGAGACCTCTACACCAAGAGCGACAAGACGGTGGAGTCGGTCGTGTCGAAGTTCGCAACGCAGGTGCGTGCGACGCCTATTGCGGGCGGCATCGTTAGCTTTATGCAGGTCCCGTCTGGTGGCTCGTGCCCAGTGTTCAGTCTGGGTGCCTCGAAGTTCTGGGATGCCATGACAATCGATTTCCACTGTAGCGGCACCTTTCTTGCGTTCTTGCGCGCGTGTGGGTGGGTCATTCTCGCGATTGCCTGCTATGCCGCCATCCGCATTGCGGTGACATAAGGGGTAGGGTATGCAAGCTGGTTGGTTGAGTGATTTGACGGCATGGATTTGGAAGGCTGTCAAAACGGTGTGGCAGGCGTTTGCCGACTTCTTTAGCGATCTGTTCGTTCTTTTTCTCGATAAGGCCCTGTCGGCGGTGCTTTATGTCATGAACCTGCTACCAATGCCCGACTTCATGAAGGGTCATAGCATTGGTGAGATGCTCGGCAATGCCGGTAGCACAATATTGTGGTTCGCTGATGTTTTTATGATTGGTCCATCGCTCGTTGCCATTGGCGCGGCGATGATTTTCTACGTGCTGCGTCGGGTGCTGACGCTGGGGATTTGGTGACATGCTCGTTTTTAACGAAGGCGTGCCGCGCGCCGGCAAGAGCTATGACGCGGTGAAGAACCACATTTTGCCTGCCATCAAGAAAGGTCGGCGCGTGTTCGCTCGTCTCAATGGTCTACGTCATGACCGCATCGCCAAGCATCTTGGGATGGAGGAAAAAGACGTGCAGCACTGGCTGGTGCTGGTGGACACCAAGGACGTGGCCAAGCTGTTTGCGTGCACGCAGGATGCGTCGGGCAAATGGTGCATTCCGGACGAGTTCAAAGATGCTTTGGTCGTGATCGATGAAGTGCACGAGTTCTATGTCAACGAGCGTAAGCCCCTTGAACCGGCCGTCGAAAATTTCTGGGCGTTGCTTGGCCAGAACGGCGGCGATGCGGTCATCATGACGCAGTGGATCAACCGCCTGCACTCGGCGGTCAAGGCGCGTATCGAGAAGAAAAACACGTTTCAGAAGCTCACCGCAGTCGGCATGAAAAGCCGGTACCGGGTGACGTATTTCCACACGACCTCGCCCGGCAAATTCGAGAAGGTCGGCGGCCAGACGCTCAAGTACGATTCCGCGATTTTCCCGCTCTATGACGGCTATGCGCCGGGCGCAGAGAACACTGAGGTCTATGAAGAGGGCGGCAAGAACGTGTGGGCCGCGATGGCGGTGCGTGCCGTCATTTTTCTGGTTATCGGTGGGGTCGGCCTCTATTTCTTTGTCAGCTATTTCAACAAGGGCAAGCAGCCCCCGCATGCCGCTGCCGCTGGCCCGTCAGCGACGCCAGCGGTCGGGCAGGTGTTCAAGCCTGGTCAGCTGGTCTCTGCACCTGGGCAGCAAGGCATGCCAAACGCCGTTGTCGATCCGCTCGCCGATCTGACTTCGGAACAGCGTTACGTCATCCAGCTGGCTGAAAAGGGCCGCATCCGCGTTGCGGCCATCGCTCAGTTCGATGGCCGGGATCGCGCGTGGGTGCAGTGGATCGACACGTCTAATATCGTCTTGGAGCAACTGGATTTGGGCCAGCTGCGCGCACTCGGTTTCGATGCCACGGTGCAGGCATATGGCGTGCGTTTGGTGGCTGGTAAACACATCGTGGTGGCCACCGCGTGGCCGTGGCATGAGCCCGTCCGCGAGCAGGACCCACGCCTTTACAATACGTCGCCTGATGGCAAGAGCGATGGCGCTGCTGGTGTTGCGACCGCAGGGAGTGACGCCGGCCGCGCTGATCGCGACCACATTGCAGGTGGCGCAGTAATCGAGTATCGAACGCGCGTTTTGGGTACGTTTCCGGAGAACAAGCCATATACGTCGAACACGTACACCCCACAGACCACGCGCGACATGTAGTTATCTAACGCGTTAGATAATCAATCATCATTAGACTTATCTAACGCGTTAGATTAATATATCTACATCGACACAGCGGAACACGAACATGCGCGACGACAAGGACCCCGGCACTATCGAAATGCAGCTTCCCAAGCGTCGCGGTCGTCCGCCCAAGAACGGCGTGTGCGCACAGACCCCCGCCGACTACATGCGCCAATACCGCATTAATCGCAAGATTGCAGCGCAATCCGCCTATCGCATGGAAGTCTCAGACGCGGCGATGATCGATGCGTTGCGCGATGCCATGCGCCGTGGTGAAGCGAAGTACGCACTGGATCTGCTTGCGGATCTGCGCATGCGCGTGCATGAATCTATGGCAGATTAACTAACGCGTTAGGTAAAAGGAGTTGAAATGATCAACGAAGACGCTGTGACGCTTGTTGCACTAGTTGCTTTGGCTCCTTGCATCATCGGCATTGTTTGGGCCGAAATTGAAAGTGAGATTAGACATCGTCGCCGTAAACGTGACGCAGCAGGCGCCGATGACAAACAGCGCTTATACCTAACGCGTTAGGTAATTCAATGACAGCCCCGCCAGGGGCGCAGTCACAGGGGTGTCGGCTTTTCGCTTACGCCCAACCGATTGCGGGGTCCGGGGTGTAGGGGCAGGGCCCCTACGGATAACGCTTCACGCTTCACGCCTCACCCGCGCCGTGGACGTCTCGGCCCCCGCGTTCTATGCACAACCTGTGCTCTGTCGGCGAACTCCGCGCCAGCCACCACTGATGACCGCTTTTCTAGCTGCGGAGCTGTCGCATATCGTTGAGGGCTTAGGGCTTGGCGGCAATGATGGCTGTGGCGGTCTGGTTGTTGTCCATCCATGCCGCTGTAACCGTGCAGCGGTACGTCACGAGTGCCAGTATGGTCTGGTAGTCATTTGCCAACGCTCGGGCAAATATTGGCTCATGGTGGGCGATGCGATTGCGCAGCAAACGCACCCTCTCTAAGTCACGATAGATCGACATCCGCAAGTCGGCAACCGGTTTGGCCGGGTCAAGGTTCAGCATAATGCGCCGCAGGTGTCGATCCCAAATGCGGGTGTCGTAGCGGCTTGTGAACATCTTTTGCCAAAAAACGAACTTCAATTCCGGGATCACCTTGCCCGTTGTCGGCGCTGCCCGTCTAGCTTTTTGCAAATCATGGCGCGGGCTGTAGCCCTGCGTCGGATCGGGCAAGCTACGCTCGAACGTTATTGACCACGGCCAGCGCGGCCCATAGAGCGCTTCCAGCGCGTCGGCCACAGCGTTGCGAATGACTACCTCACATAGATGCAGGGGGGCTAAGAACGCACCTGACACCGCAGCATTCCACGCGTAGAGCAACAGTGCCGCAGGGTCATCATCTGCTTGCACCCCGGCTGCGACCTCGAAGGTTCCCATGCGAGCCGCTGACAGCGCGGCCTTTACTGCATCAATGGTCGTTTTCTGGCTGTTTGACATACCCACCCGAAGGCCTTATATTTGAGCGACTAGCCACGGGACTAGCGGGCGCAAGCCTCCCCCCGAGGACATACGATAGTACAAAGACGAAACCCGCCGACGCTGGCGGGTTTTTTCTTTTCTGAGGGTCGGCAGGGATCACGCACCCCTCGGCGGCGGGGTGGTTTCGAAAAATTCGGAGGGTGCCAATTGCGGAAGCTCTTCCGGAGAACCGAGCACAGCAATTGTGCTCTGCCATGGTTTGCTATTAGGGCCTTCCGTTGTTTCGCTACCAACGTGAAGTAAGGCGCACCCGTGCACCGATATGAGATGGTTGACCACATCCTGAAATTCGTTAAACGAGCGTGTTTGGGCACCTTCACAGTCAAATGGGCAGTGGTGCGAAAGGCTATTCGAGACAGTAATGATGGCTTTGGATTCTTGGATGTTCACGGTCATTCTCGCTATCTATCGCTTTCGCATTCAATGGGTTGTCGACTAATTGGCTGTTTTTTTACACGAATCGTTGCCGACTCTCGGGTCTGGCTTTTCGCTTAAGCCTAAGCGATTGCGGGGTTCTGGGTGTAGGGGCAGCGCCCCTACGGATAACGCTTCACGTTTCACCCGCGCCGTGGACGTCTCGGCCCCCGCGTTCTATGCACAACCTGTGCTCTGTCGGCGAACTCCGCGCCAGCCACCACTGATGACCGCTTTTCGCGTCTGTGCCGGAGCACGTCCCGCAGGTAGATGATCTGGCATGTCTCGGAGATCCTCGCTCCCGGAGTCCTTGTTGCCACAGGCTCTCCGGGCAGGTCCCGCCTGCAGTGCCGTTCCTCGGCCATCATTAATGACCACTCCCGCGCGATGCAGCACGTCAGCGACCAGAACCGCATGTCTGCGGCGTGCAGGTCTCGTCCCTCGGGAGTGAACATCCGGTCTCCCTGAAAACCAAAACCGGCCCAAGGGCCGGTCAGGTCTACGCGATCGTAGGTGTCAAGCTTCATGCAGCGATTTCCGTATCAGAAGGACCCCGCGAGGGTAGCAGCGATGTAAGCCACAGCCACAGCCAGCGGGCCCGCAATTGCGCTGCACGCCACACGCCATTTCGCATAATGTATATTATGTCCAAATCCTGGCTGAGGATAAACTATTTTTTAGTCCCATTGTCTTCCTGCAGCTCCCGCTTGAACGGCACATCAGGTGGCGGTCTTGCAGTCGCCGGTTGATCGTTTAGATTTGGGTCGCTCAGGCCGCAACCACCGCCGAACTGCAGTAACGAAACTACGCAGCTGATCGTGGTGGTCGTTCCCGGGATTGGGATCTCGATCTTCTTCAAGCCGCGGCGTACCCATTCCTGCAGCAGCGACTGGTTGGGTATCCAGTATTTGTCCAGCGATGTCGGCTTGTAGTCGTACGGCGGCCGCTTGAGCCAAGTGCCGCCTTGGGCGATCTGATCGCGGGTCCAGGTGTCGGTTTGGCTGCCTGGTGGTCCGCGGTCGCTGGTGCCGCTACCTGCATCGCCGGTTCCGGCGGCCACTTGGATACTGCCATCGGCATCGAACATGCCGTTGCGCTGCCCGTTGGCGCTGGCTGATTCACCGTCACGGTTGCGACTGGATTTGCTCCAGTCGTCGGCACTGGCTGCAACATCCCATCCGCCGCTTCGGTCGGTAGGTTTCGGGCCCACATTGCTGCTGGTGGTCGGTTTGGACGATAAAGACGTGGCTGCTGCCGTTCTGTTGGATTGCTCGGATTTAGATGGGTTGGCCTGCGCTTGGATGGATGGAGCAGCAGTTGCCGCCGGCTGCGCGGCGGCGACAGACGAAGACGGCGCAGGCGCTGGATTCGCCGGCACTGGCACGCTCGGCAGCTCTGCGGTGCGGACCGCTACCTCGGGCATGCGAACGATTGGCGTGATATCGCGAACGCGTGCGCTCGGCGCAGCGACTTGAGGCCGATTCGGTACAACGATTTCGCGCTCACGAACCGCTGGCGCATTGGCAGACCGCACCGCAACCGTTGCGTCGGGACGTTGCACCTCGCGAACTTGCGGGCTTTCACTCATGGTCTGGATGTCGCGTTGACGTACCTCGATCTGTGGCGCTGCCGGCTCGATCGGCCGCAGCGCCACCGTGATCGTTGGTGGTGTGGGCACGACGAAGTCATTGGTTGCGACCGGCGTTTCGGTCACCTGCAACGGCGATTCGATCGTCACTGTCGGCACCTGCACCGTCACTTGCGGAACATTCGGTTTCATCGGTTCGCTGGCGGCCGCGATCACTTGCTCGGGCGCGATGTCCTGCGCCTGCGTAGCACTGGAACTGTCGACAGGATCAGCAGTTGGCTGTGGCGACATCGGCGGCGATCTTTTCGGCTTGCCGGTCTCAGGCGATGCACTGGACTGCGTTGAAGACCTCGCGTCACTTGAAGCCGCCTGCGCTGACGTTGCAGCAGCAGGTTGCCCTTCGCCACCACCCTGCTTTGCCGCACCTTCACCAATAAAGGTCATGCGCACTCGCGATTCGTCGTCCGGCTTCGTTTCATCCGGTGCCCAACGTACCGTCACCACCCAGATCAGCATTGCAATGAGACCAAGATGGATCAGAAAACTGCCGAGCAACGCCAGCCAATGCTGCGAACGTTGATCTTTTGGACGCGGTTCCCAGTGCTGCCACCAGAGGCTGCAAAATGCCTGAAATGGCGACAACACCGCAGCAGTGCCGACACGGTGCAGCGGCACCGGTCGTGCTAGCAGCACATCCACCACCTGATCGTCGTTGAACGGCGCAGCTGAGTTATCGCGATTGCGCAGCCAGATCGCCCAACCATAAGGCAAGCCGGTGTGCCGATCCAGAACAAGCTGGCCCGGCATGCGCGCGCGCAGCGCATGCAGCAGATCGGCGGCGGTTGTCACCGGTGACGCGGAATCAGGCCGCGCTGTCGCGCGGGATATAAGGTGCGTCGCCTGTGGCGTGATCGGTCGCATCGCGTACCGCGATCACGCCGGGCACACGGCCCATCAAGGTTTTTTCTATGCCCTGCTTCAGGGTGACATCGGCCATGCCGCAGCCGTGGCAACCGCCGCCAAAACGCAGCAGCACCACGCCCTCGGCCGAGACCTCTTGAACCGCCACACGTCCGCCATGCGAGGCCAGCTGCGGATTGATCTCGTTTTCCACCACCCAGCGCACGCGCTCCACCATCGATGCCGAATCTGTCGGCGCTTCGCCCTTGATCTTAGGCGCCTTGATGGTGAGCTGCTGGTTGCCGGTGGATTGGGTGACGTAGTCGATTTCGGCACCATCCATCCACGGCACGCTGGCAGCGACGACGTATAAGGTAAAGCCGTCGCAGTCGATCGCCCATTCGTCACCGCTCAACTCCGCCGGTTCGGCGAACTCGAGCCGAGCATCAGCGCGCGGCGTGCCTGCATCTGCCGCGCTCAGGCGCACGCCCATACCGGGCACGCCCTCGCGTTCGATGAGCTTGCGGAAATAGGTTTGGGCTTTGTCGGATATCTGGATCATGCGGGTTATTCTACCGCTCAATGCGCCCTCGCTCATGGAACACCGTGATGCTGGTAGGTGCGCTGTCCGCCCCCCCCCCCCTGCGAGACCGTCATGACCGATCTGATTCCCCTGGAACAGGCCCATTGCCTTCCGCGTAAAGGCAGCGACCACAAGCTTGGCGAAGCGCGCCTGGCCGAACTGCTGCCGCAGGTACCCGGCTGGGAGCTGACCGAGGCCGGTACGGCGATTACGCGCACGTTCCGCTTTGTCGACTATTACCGCACCCTCGCCTTCGTCAATGCACTGGCCTGGATCGCCCACTGCGAGGACCATCATCCAGACCTGGGCGTGCACTACGACCGCGTGGTGGTGCGCTATTCCACACACGACGTCGGCGGACTGAGCGAAAACGACTTCATCTGCGCAGCCAAGACCGCGCAACTCTACGATCAGGGAGCCACTGCATGACCATCTATCGCGCCACCCTCGCCGGCTTGTTTATCGCCGCCGGCATCAGCGGGTGTGGCAAGTCGCCGCAGCAGGCATCCGCGCCCGCGCCCGCGTTCGCGCCGACCGAACTTGCTGCATTGAAAACGCCACCGCCGGAGTATTCGCCGCAACTGGCCTGCGCTGGCATTGGCGGGACAACGGTGCTGCGTGTCGTGATCGGCGTCGAGGGCGCGCCCAGCGATGTGTCGGTGTCGCAGAGCAGCGGCCAACCGGTGTTGGACGAAGCGGCGCAGAAGCGCGTGCGCGAATGGAAGTTCAAGGCCGCCACGCGCAACGGCCAGGCTGTGCCGCAGACCATCCAGGTTCCGGTCGCGTTCAAGCCGCCGGTGCCGCGTCCGGACGAATGCTTCGCCATCGAAGAACACGCGCGTCGCGGCGGCTAAGAGCGGCTGACAAAACTACTCCGCCGCCAGGCGGGCGCAGCCGGTGCTCGGAATCGGCATGTACCACACGTACACTCCGGTTCCTCAGCGCCGTGAGCACCCACCTGACGACTGCTCGCTACGTTTTGTTAGCCGCTCTAAGCACGGCTGATAAAAGGTCACGGTCATCTTCGGCCAACGGGGGCGGCGAACAGGATCACGCTGCCCAAGCACTACACGCAGATCCTGGCACCGACCGCGCTCGCTTGCTGATCGCGCAACCACCTTCATCGTCGCTGCAAATACCACGCGTTCGTCATCTATGCATGGCCATCCTGCACCCGCGGATGGTCGTGCGCATGTCGCGCAGCTGTAATCGCGACGCTCTCCGCAGGATAGCTTTCAATCCCACGAGGTCGTCGCGTCACATGCTTGAAGTGTCCATCACACAACGTCTGGACCGCGCTTGCGGTCACCCTAGCCGCCGGACTTGCGACCGGGCTCGGCGTCTAAATGGTGGTGTTCGCCAAGAAGCCCAATCCGCAGTTGCGTTCGCGATTGCAATTTACAACATTCCCGAGGGCATCGCGATTGCGGTGCCGGTGTACTTTGCTACGCGCAACAAGTTCTATGCATTCGGCGCCATTTTGTTGAGCGGATTGGCCGAGCCGATCGGTGCGGGCGTCGGCTATCTTGTCTTGTCCAGCCTGCTGTCCGAAGCCGTGTTCGGCACGGTATTCGGACTGATTTTCAGCGCGCCAGGCGCTCAAATGCCTCTGCCAGCTTCGGCGCTAGCGGTGCACTCAACGCGTACGGTGTTTTGCCGGCATCCAGCGTGAACTCCAGCGATGCCGCGTGCAGAAATAGCCGCTTCAAACCGAGCTGATCGCGCAGGCGCTTGTTCACTTCTGCCTGGCCGTATTTGTCGTCGCCCGCCACCGGATGACCCAGATGTTGGGCATGCACGCGGATCTGGTGCGTGCGGCCGGTTTCGATGCGGACTTCGCAATACGAATGCCCGCCGCGCCTTTCCAGCAACGTGAAGTGGGTCAACGACGGCTTGCCGATCGCATTCACCTGTACATGCCGCTCGCCGCCCTGACGCAGCCCGATATGCAGCGGCGCATCAACGGTCATCACCCTGTCCGGCAAACGGCCGACCAACAAGGTCAGGTAGCGCTTGGTGATGCCGCGGCCTTCGACACGGTCGTCTTCGCGCATCAGCGCCTGCATCTCGGTCAGCGCCGAGCGCTTTTTGGCCACGATCAATAGACCGGAGGTATCGCGGTCGAGCCGGTGTACCAGCTCCAGGCTCTGGTTCGGCCGCAGCGCTCGCAAGGTTTCGATGGCGCCGAAGCTAATCCCGCTACCGCCATGGCTGGCGACCCCGGACGGTTTGTTGAGCGCGAGCAGGCGCGCGTCCTCGAACACGATCGCCGCTTCCAGCCGCGCCAGGAAAGACGACGGTGGCGCTGCCTTGTCGCCCTCGTGGTTGACATGTACTGGCGGGATACGTAC
The DNA here is from genome assembly GCF_017603965.1 of Xanthomonas fragariae. Taxonomy (NCBI): domain Bacteria; kingdom Pseudomonadati; phylum Pseudomonadota; class Gammaproteobacteria; order Lysobacterales; family Lysobacteraceae; genus Xanthomonas; species Xanthomonas fragariae. The sequence continues at coordinate 1,961,718 of NZ_CP071955.1, forward strand.
TTCTTCGCCACCCTCGAGCTTGCGCTCGGCCTTTGCCCGCCCGCCGTTCACCCGCACCTGACCACTGCGGACCAGCTTGTAGATCAGGCTGCGCGGCGTGCCCTTGAGCTGACCAAGCAGGAAATTGTCCAGCCGCTGCCCAGTACGGTCTTCCGGAACTTTGAGAATGCGCACGCCCACACGGTCGGCGGGCGGCTTGGGGGACTGTGGGTCGGTCATCCGGCTGTTTAATTCTGTTACACTCGGCGAGCGAGATAAGGGTCTGATTTCGTTGGAAGTTGATTGGCCAGAAGCCTGCCTTCCGATGATTCCGGCACAGTGCGCGACCACCGTCCCCGGGGCGGCCATGTTAGCGGCTCACCGGCCTACCCAGCCATCGCCTGCGGTCTTTGGCCGTTGTGCTGAACATGTCCCGCGCGCTGCCCCGGTTTGTCCGGACGCGGCTGCCGGCCCTGAAACACCTAGAAAACTTAAGACAAGCGCTCCCGCGGCCTGCCGTGGTGTTGCAGCGCTGGAAACCCTGGTCAGGCCTGTCCGCGCGCTGCGCGAAGGGCCGACAAGCTGTTCCAGAGGCGAAACGTCACGGCGTTCCGCGCGGTAGAGCGCGTGAGGAACCCAACAATGAAGCGAATGCTGATCAACGCAACGCAGGCCGAAGAGCTGCGCGTAGCGATTGTGGACGGCCAGACCCTGTACGACATCGACATCGAACAGCCGTCCAAGGAACAAAAGAAGTCCAACATCTATAAGGGCCGTATCACCCGGCTCGAGCCCTCTCTCGAGGCGGCGTTCGTGGACTATGGCGCTGAGCGTCATGGCTTCCTGCCGTTGAAGGAGATCTCCCGCGATTATTTCCAGGCTGGCGTCGACCACACCAAGTCGACCATCCGCGAGCTGTTGCGCGAAGGTCAGGAAATCGTGGTGCAGGTCGATAAGGAAGAGCGAGGCAGCAAGGGCGCTGCCCTTACCACGTTCATCTCGCTGGCCGGCCGCTACATGGTCTTGATGCCCAATTCACCGAGCGCCGGTGGCGTCTCGCGCCGGATTGAAGGCGAAGACCGCGCGGCGCTGAAGGAAGCGCTCGACAAGCTCGACATTCCGGACGACATGGGCGTGATCATTCGCACCGCCGGTGTCGGTCGTGACGCCGAAGAACTGCAATGGGATCTGGATTATCTGCTGCAGACCTGGAAGGCGATTGCCGAGGCTGCGCTGAGCAAGCCGGCCGCATTCCTGATTTACCAGGAATCGCGTCTGATCATCCGCGCCCTGCGCGACTACCTGCGCGCCGACGTCGGCGAGATCTTGGTCGATACGCCAGAGCTGTATGCAGACGCCCAGGAGTTCATAAAGCAAGTGATGCCGCAGAGCTTGCGCAAGCTCAAGCACTACACCGATGACATTCCGCTGTTCAATCGCTTCCAAATCGAATCGCAAATCGAAGGCGCCTACGAACGCAATGTCCGCCTGCCCTCGGGTGGCTCGATCGTGGTCGACCAGACCGAGGCGCTGACCGCCGTCGACGTGAACTCATCGCGCGCCACCAAGGGCAGCGATATCGAAGAAACCGCCTTCCAGACCAACTTGGAAGCAGCCGAAGAAGTCGCACGTCAGCTGCGCCTGCGCGATCTTGGCGGCTTGGTGGTGATCGACTTCATCGACATGGCGTCGACCAAGCACCAGCGCGAAGTCGAAAACAAACTGCAGAACGCGCTCAAGTACGATCGCGCACGCGTGCAGCTGGGCCGTATTTCGCGCTTCGGCCTGATGGAAATGAGCCGCCAGCGCCTGCGCCCAAGTCTGGGTGAATCCAGCCAGATCGTGTGCCCGCGTTGCGACGGCCATGGCCGCATGCGCAGCGTCGAATCGCTGTCGCTGTCGATCATCCGCGTGGCCGAAGAGCACGCCATGAAGGAAAATACCGGACAAGTGCTGGTCCAGGCACCGGTGGAGATCGCCAACTATCTACTCAACGAAAAGCGCAGCGCGCTGCGTGAGATCGAAAATCGGCATGCCTCGCCGATTATCATCGTCGCCGACGAGCAACTGCACACCCCGCACTACGAAGTCACGCGCTTGCGTGAAAACGAGCTGGGCGAGGACAGCGGCAAGCCTAGCTACCAACGCGGCACCCCGCGCAAGTTGCCGGTGCACGCGCTGACCAACGCGCAGTTGAATATTCCGGTTGCCCCGGCGGTGACTTCGATCAAGCCGAACCAGCCGGCTCCGGTGCGTGAGGAGGCACCTGCCTCGGTCGCTGCAGCACCTGCGCCGGCTGGGGTCGTCGCATTGCCATTGCCTGCGCCGGTGACCGGCGTGGTCAGTTGGCTGAAGCGCATCTTCGGTGGTATCGAGCAGGTCGCTCCCGCGCCTGAACCGACCCAGCGCCCGCGCCAGAACGATGCCGGCCGTGGCAACCGTAACGAGCGAGGCGGTCAGCGTCGCGATGTACGCAATAGCGGCAATAGTGGCAATCAGCAGCGCGGCAATAGCGGTAACGGCGGCAATGGCAACGGTGCCAACAAGGAGCGTCGTGACGAGCGTCGCCAGCCGAGCAACAACCAGAGTGCGCAAAATGGCGCCCAGACACAGCAGCAGGTGCAGGTCGCCAAGCCACCGCGCAATGAGGTGCAGGCACCAAAGCAGCAGCAACAGCAAACTCAGAAGCAGAAGCAGGCGCCGCGTTCTCTGCGTGCACCTGCACAGCACGATGGCGCGTCGTCCGATAAGCAGCAGCGTCCTGCGCGCCAGGACGAAGGCACTGCAGCGGCACAGATGCCGACCTCGACTGCTGCAACGGCAACAACATCCAGCTTGGTTGGTGCAATAGCCGAGACTGCGGCTACGGTGACGACGCAAGTTCCAGCGAACGAAGCGACCCAGGTGCATCCGGCTGATGTGATCGTGAGCGAATCTCCTGCCGATCGCGGCATCGACGCGACTGCGGATGGTCAGACCACGGATGCCCAGGGCGATGATTCGGCCAATGGCGAAGGTGGAAGCCGTCGTCGTCGCGGTCGTCGTGGCGGTCGTCGTCGTCGTCGCGGTGCTGGCACACATGGTGAAGGCGGTACCGGCGTCGATGGTCTGGAAACGGACGATCTGGACGGCGATGCCGAAGGCGATCTCGACGGCGAGAACGAGAACGCCGGTGATGCCGCCACGCAGACACAGAAGCCTGCAGCACCGCGCGTCGGCCAGCCGGAGTTCGACTTCGACGACGAGGCGCCTGCCCCGCGTGCCAAGCCCGAGCCCAGCGCTTCGTCAGCGGTGAAGCCGCGTCCGGTTCCGAAGGAACGTGTGGAGACGCAAACCGATGCCGACACGTACTCGACCACCGCACCGGTCTCCAACGCCACGCCGTCTTTCGAACAGCAGGCTGCAATTCAGGGTACCGCAGCAGCTGATAGGGCACGTAGCGATGCGACAGTACCAGCTGCAGCATCTGCTGCATCGACGCCTGTTACTTCCCCCGTGTCGAATACGACTCCGGCTCCGGCAGCCGTGTCGAGTCCAGCACCTTCGACTCCAGCGGCAGCACATGATGCGGCAGCGACGTTGGCTCCTGCTGCCGTGCCTGCAACTCCCCTTCCTGCCACCAAGCCAGTCGAGCATACTGGTACAGCTGCAACTGCGGCGGAACCGGCTGCAGTTAGTCAGGAACGCGCTGTACATGCCACTGCTTCGACGTCTGCAGCGCAAGCCGAGCCGGTAAAAGCCGACACGGCGCCGATTGCCGTTGACGTGCAAAGGCCTGCAGCAACGTCGTCGAATGTCCCGGTTGCGCAGGCCACCGTGATGACCGTCAATGCTTCGCATGCAAAGCCCATCAGCGCTGCGAGCCCTGCCGCGGATATCGCAGTGATGTCTACAACAACCGAGCCGCAGCGTACCCAGGCTGCGGATACTGTACCGATTGCACAGGTGCGCAAGCCAGACGCACCTGTGCAAACGAAGTTGCTCGATGTGCTGGCTACGGAAACCGCGGCAGCCCCAACCTTGGCACCTGCCGAGACGCTGTCGCCTTTCAAGGCTCCCGAGCAGTCGGCAACGGTGGCACCTGTCACGCCCGCAAGCGTCCAGGAACAGGCAGCCGACAAGCCGACGTCCACAGTCGTCGTCTCCGAAGTAGTCAAACCGGCGGACCCGGCAATTCTTGCGGTCGACACTCAAACGCAAGAAGAAGACGTCAATAAGCCGCGTCACGATCACTGATCGTGAACGCCTAGCCTGCGAATAGTCCGGGCTAGGGCAGTGTCAAACAAAGCGGCCTTCAGGCCGCTTTGTTTTTGCGCACGGTGTGCTTGAGCAAAAGTGGTTGCGATATGCTCAACAATAGCGGGACATAGCTATTGGGTAGTCAAACAAACGAGGGACACGCGCTACGCCTTACGTTCCGGCCATCTTGAGGGTTGGCAGGGATTCGTGTAAAAAATAGCCATAAATGAGCTAATTTATTGTCAGGAAAGTGATACGCTCAGAGTTCCGTAGACATCTCAAGGCCATGGAAAATGGCAGATTCGGAGGTGTCCATGAGCAGCAAGCGGTATACGGATGAGTTCAAGTTCGAAGCGGTCCGACAAGTGACCGATCGTGGGTTCAAGGTGGCAGAAGTCGCCGAGCGACTGGGTGTGACCACGCACAGCCTCTACGCCCGGCTGCGCAAGTTCGGCAAGCCCGGCGTCGTGCAGCGCGCCGAGTTGGACCAGAACTCCGAGGTTCGGCGCCTGAAGACCGAATTGCGCCGAGTCACCGAGGAGCGCGACATCCTAAAAAAGGCCGCCGCGTACTTTGCCAAGGAGTGAAGGCAAAGTACGCGTTCATGCAAGACCATCGCAGGGAGTTCAGGCTGTGCGCGATGTGCCCGGGTGTTGCGGGTGAACCGGGCGGGTTATTACGCGTGGTTACGCTCGCCCGACAGTGAGCGCGCAAAGCAAGACCAACTCCTGCTGGGAGTGATCAAGCACCACTGGTTGGCGAGCGGCAGTGTGTATGGGCATCGCAAGATCGCCAAGGATCTGCGCGATCTGGGGGAGCGTTGCAGTCGCCATCGGGTGCATCGGCTGATGCGCACCGAGGGACTGCGTGCCCAGGTGGGCTATGGTCGCAAACCGCGCTTCCATGGTGGGACGCAGGGAAAGGCGGCGGCCAACCTGATTGATCGGCAGTTCGACGTGACGAAGCCGGACACGGCCTGGGCGAGCGATTTCACCTTCATCCGCACGCAGGAAGGCTGGATGTATCTGGCTGTGGTGATCGATCTGTTTTCCAGGCAGGTCGTCGGCTGGGCAATGCGCGATCGGGCCGATACCGAGTTGGTCGTGCAGGCCTTGTTGTCTGCGGTCTGGCGGCGCAAACCCAACGCTCGTTGCCTGGTTCATTCGGACCAAGGGTCGGTCTACACCAGCGATGACTGGCAGAGTTTCCTGGCGTCCCATGGCTTGGTGTGCAGCATGAGTCGGCGTGGCAACTGCCACGACAACGCACCCGTGGAGAGCTTCTTCGGCCTGCTCAAACGCGAGCGGATCAGGCGGCGGATCTATTCCACCAAAGAGGCCGCACTCACCGAGGTGTTCGACTACATCGAAATGTTCTACAACCCAAAACGCCGTCATGGTTCAACTGGCGACCTGTCGCCTGTAGAGTTCGAGCGGCGCTACGCGCAACGAGGGTCTTGAGTGTCTACGGAACACTGGGCGTATCAGTTCGTCGTCCTGGTCGTGCAAAGTGACTTCAGCGGAACGGCGATGGAGAAGATCTACGATGGAAATCCGCCGCCGCATGTGCGAGGCCGTTTCCTGATCCGCAAACATGAGTTCGGTGGACTGGATGGCATCGAAGAGATCGACCACGCGCTGGGCCGCATGGATGACCATACCGAGTGGCCGCTTGGCTCAGGACGCAGCTACTCGCACCACTTTGCTCAGGACGCTTTTGAGAGCGGCTGGCGGTTTCGCCAGCACGCCGCTCAGTTGCATCAGCGTGCCGAGAAGCTCCGCCTGCAGTCCGGATTGCCGGGCATCTGGACGTGGGCGATGAAGAGCTTCGAGGTGTGCATCAACTTTCTGTTGACGACCATTGCCGCGCGACGTGCCGACTTCAGCGGGTTCACCGATGCGGACATCGATGCCGCCCTGGAGGCATCGGGCTTCATTGAGCTCGAACGCTCTCGCGGCACCGGCCTGGTGGAGGACTAACATGCCAGCTGTCGATGTAGTTTCAAATGGCTTGGTCAGTGCGCGCCTAGAGCACCAGCAGGGACTCTCTGCATTCGGAACGCTGCTGCACGTGGCCCGTCTGAACCACTTCCACGGCCCGGACTTCCGGGCGGCCTTCGGCCTGCACTTCCAATACCGCGACGACCTCTCCCACGTCCTGGCCTTTTCCGAACGGAATCAGGCTCGACTGGCCGCCACCGCGGGCATTTCGCAGGAATTACAAAGCCTGTGGTCTGTCGAACCGTGGCATCCCTTTGCTGGTGAGGGCCTCTGGTCCACCTTGCCGTGGTCGCTTCGCGCCTGCCCTTCGTGCCTGCGCGCAGGCTATCACTCCAATCTTTTCCAGATGCCTTGGATGGCGCAGTGTCCCTGGCACCGCACGAAGCTGATCCATCACTGCCGAAAATGCAATCGGCCACTGCTTGAAGGGTTTCGGCAAGGGCTGGACCTGATGTGTTGCCCTTGTGGGACCGATCTGGTCAATGAGCGGGCCGTCCTCAAGGGCGATCCTCATGAAGGTGAGCGTGGAGATTTCCTGGCAGCCTATCTAGGTTGGACGGCGGTCGAGCGTGGGTGCAACACCTTATTTCTCCCGCCGTTGTTGAGCATTACTCGCCAGATCGCATCCCCCCTTCCTACGACGAGTCTTACGACCCGGGAACGCGAAGCCCTGGCGCTTGAACCGGTAGTTAGTGCTCCATCCACATCATCACGGCAGGATCTCCTATCCAACGCGTGGCCAGCGGCATCTACTTGGACGTACGCGTCCTGCATCACGCCGCCTACCGGGTAATCGCCAACTTGAGCGCGCTTCTCGCTTTTCCTGAACGCGAGCCGGCACCGAACAACTCGCCTCGATTGCTGCTGACGGCCACCCTGCGGACGCTTTCTCGGGCGTATGCCGACGGTTTCAGGCACGTGCTGGGCCGGTACGTCCCTGCACTATATGACCAGGCGCGACACAGAGCCGGCCCTCGGCTACCGTGGGTCAGACTTACACGGAACTCTGAGCATTCACTGGACCTCATGATCGCCTGGTCCCGTCGACAACCCTGGGATGCGGACATTGAGCCCTGCGCTCGCAGGGGCGAGCCTGCGTTGAGTAAAGGCAAAGCTGGCACGTGGCGCAAACCCAAGAAGCGGCGCTAGCACTCCCAGGTATACCGTCTTGGTCGGGAGAGCTGACGTCTCCGCCTTTGGCCAGAAGGGACAACGATAACGGAAGGCGCCATGCGCCCCGGCCCGCTCCCTGCTATGCCCCCATGCGTGTTGTCTGGTGGCAAACATCTTCGTCTCGGCCCCCAACATGCATGTCTTAGTCGTCAGGGGAGTGACGGGCGCTCCACGGCCAATGGTGCTGCGAAATGTCTACGTTGCGTCCATCGTTGAGCAAGAAATGGCGCGCTGTCGAACGTTGCTGTAAATCTTACGCTTGTGGGGAGCTCGAAGTTGAGGCTCCGAGGCAAGGGTGGTCCAAATAAAATCAGTCACTTAGCTAAAATATTAACTTGTGCGGTGAACACCTGATCGCCGGCCTGCTGTACCTCAAACAGAGGGTCGGCAGGGATTTGTGAAAAATTCTTTTCTGACGGCCAGTTAGCTCACTTTTGGCTGTTTTTTACACGAATCCCTGCCGACCCTCTAATCCGGCGGTATCAGGCGTGCCTGACGCAGCGCTGCCAGATCGGCCGAGCCGGTACAGAAGCAGGCCACCGCTAACTGGCGGATAACGATCTCGAAATGCGCGACGACCGCCTCGGTCGATACTGTTGCCGCGCGCAACACGCCGGCGGCCTGCCCGGCGATGTCGGCGCCCAGGCGGATTGCCTTGGCCACATCGACGCCATCGCGGATTCCCCCGGACGCGATGAGCTTCACCGCAGGCAGCGTACGGCGGATGGCCTGCACGCTGGTCGGGGTCGGAATGCCCCAGTCGGCAAACGCCATCGCCACGGCGCGGTCGGCAAGATCAAGGGCACGCTCGCCCTCCACCGCCGCCCAACTGGTGCCGCCGGCACCGGCGACGTCGATCACCGCCACGCCGGCCTCGACCAGCGCACAGGCCACCGCAGCCGACAGGCCCGATCCCACTTCCTTGACCACGATCGGTACACCGATACTGCGCGCGGTGCGGGCGATCTGCGCCAGCACGCCACGCCAATCGCGGTCGCCCTCCGGTTGCACCGCTTCCTGCAGCGGATTGAGATGAATGATGAGTCCGTCAGCCTCCAGCGCATCCACAGCTCGGCGCGCCAGATCCAGGCCATCTGCCTCGCATAGTTGCGCAGCGCCGATGTTCGCCAGCAGGGGAATGTCTGGTGCGTTGCGGCGCAGCGCGCGGGTCAGTCCCTGGGCACTGTGCGATTGCAGACTCACGCGCTGAGAACCGACGCCCATGGCGATGCGCAGGATCTGCGCTGCCTCGCTCAGATGGCGATTGATCGCATCGGCGCGCGGCATACCGCCGGTCATCGAACTGATCAGCAGCGGCGCACGCAGGGTCTTGCCCAACAACGTTGCCCGCAGGTCGATTTGCGCCAGATTCAGTTCGGGCAACGCGCAGTGTTCAAAGCGGATGCGTTCCCAGCCAGGCACGACCGCGGCCGACGTGGCTTGCGTAGCCAGCACGATGTCCAGATGGTCGTCCTTGCGCCGGCTCAGCGCCTCGTCCCCGCTTGCTCCGGCGCTCGCGGCGGCACCGGGCAGCGCGTGCGGATCCGCGCCTGGTGCGCGTTCAGACCGGCGCATGCTGGCCTCCCTCCGCCGCATCACTGCGGTAGCGGTTGATCGACGTCTGGTAGTACTGCGTGCCGATGGCCGCCATGGCTTCGAACAACGCGGGCCACGGCGTGGGAAAGCGTTCTTCGGTAAGAATCTGTTGCAGCATGCGAATCAAGCCGGCCAGTTCGTCGTGGAGGAAGGCGACCACAGGCATGGTCGGGTAGCGCTGCTGCAGTATGATCGCTGCGTTGGCGGTTTCGCCGGTTACCTGGTCTCTGTCGCGCCCGTGCAGGTCGTTGTGCAGGCGTCCAATCGCGCAGATCAGCCGCAGGGCCTGGCGGAATGCCGGACGCTCGCGCAGGGCCGACATCTCCAGGCCCCACAGCAGCGACAGGCAGCAGAACACGTTGGCGTAAGCAATCGAATTGATGCCGGTGTGAAGGTACTCGGCATAGGACCAGGCGTGCGCCGTTGCCGCATGCGCGGGGCCGACGCGCAGCGCAGCGCAATAGCGCCGTGTGTCGTCGAGCAGTTGCACATAGTCGCCATGCTCGTAGGCGAGCCCGGCCAGCGAAGCACGCAGCACGGCACAGGCCTCGAAGCCGGGCAGCGCGCACGGCACGCCTTGCCCCAGCGCCTGTTCAACCGCGTCAAGCTGCGCCGGTGCGATCAGGCCCAGGTCGTTGCAGTCATCGAGCCAGAACAACAGCGCCAGTTCGCAGTAAAACGCCACGGTCAGCGCGTCGTCCTGCGGATCGCGACCGGTGCGGGCGCTGGTCTCGCGTAATCCCGGCTGGATGCACTGCAAGATGTAACTCCCGCCCCTGACCGCTTCGGCGGCATGCTGGTCGGCGAAGCCCGTCAGTGAGCGCCCCCAGTCCCGCACCTTCTGCAGTGCGTGTTCGCTCCCGATCATGGCGCCGCTCCTGCATGCGTGGACCCGACCGGCGCGCCCTGCTCCCAGTGCAACGCCAACCACAGCCCGGCAAGTTCGGCCACACGCACAACCAGGGTCGGGCAATACAGTTCCTTGCCGATCCACAGCGGGGTTTGCGGCAGCGCGTGCGGCACATACCGGGCGAGCATCCACGCCCGCGCCCGCGTCACCGCCTGCGCGATACGCCTGCGTGCTGCCGGTTCCTCGCTCCGGTCCATCGCGTGCAGCGCGAACAGGGCATAGGCGGTTTCCTCGAACGTGGGCGCCCTGCCGGCGCCCCAGCCACCGTCCTCGCGTTGGGCCTGCAGCAACGCCACCAGCGCGCGTTCGTCCCGCCATTGTGGCTGGCCGTGCGCCAGTGCGGCGACCGCGTGCGCGGTGGGATATAACCACGACACATGCCATTTCTCGTTGCTCCAGACGCCATCGGGGTTGCGGTTTGCTTCGACGTAGGCGCGTGTGGCGACGGCCGGCTCGCCCAGCAGGCACAATGCATGCAGCGCATGGATATTGGTCGACACCGAGGCATTGCGTTCGCCGGGGAAGGTGACGAACAGCGCGCCACTTTCGAACTGGCGCAATGCATCGGCCGCCGGGGCGCGGCCGGCCAGATGCAGGACGCTCAATGCGACGGCGGTGTCGTCCGCGTCGGCCGCGAAATGCAAGGCTGGCCCCAACCCGCGCGCGCTCATGCGCGTCTCGAGCGGTGCGACAGTCGCGCGCACGGCCTCGGATAGCGCGGGATGCGTGAACAGCCCGGCCAGGTGCAGGGTATACAGCGACCAGGCTGGCTCGAACACATTGATCGGCCAGACGTTGGGCACGATGCCCTCGATACCGCTGCGGGTCGCCCGCGCGGCCGCCTGCAGATACGCGGCCGCGCGCCCGGCCTGCAGTGTGTCGCCTTGCAGCAGTGCCTGCGCACGCCAGGCGGCGGTGGCCGCCGGACTGATGCCAATGCTGCCGTCCTCGTCCGGGCATGCGCTGGCCTGCTGGGCTAGGCCCCATGCCTCCCAGGAATGCAACAGCGGATGCCCGCTGGGCAAGGTCGCCACCTTTGCCAGCCTGTCCAGGCGTGCATGGCGCAGCGGCCACAGCGCCGGGTGGCGCGGAAATGCCGCGTTGTTCGACAACGCTGCGGCCTCGCTGGACAGCGGCGGCAGGATCAGTTCTGCGCCGATCGGTGCATCGTCCGGTACGGCGTGCGCATAGGGATCGGGCTGTCGCTCCAGAAAGCGCGTCGCGGCATGGAGCGCCTCGGTCGCGCCGGGAAGCGCCCCGGCGCGCTGCAACGCCAGCCATGCCGCCCACGTGGGGGCATGCCGGAACAGCGGGAAATCCACACTTCCCCACCCGCCATCGACCTGCTGTTGCGCGATGAGCCATGCGTAAGCATCGTGCCGGTCAGCGAGACCGTCGTGGAACCGTAGCGCGCGCGCCGTGTCGTAGACCGACGGGCCAACGGCGCCACCGTCGCGCGTCTCACCAAGCAGATGGCACAGTTCCGAGAGAATCTGTTCGTACAGCGCGCTCATGTGGATGGCTCCTCCTGCCGCAACGCGCACGGCACGTGCTGGGACAGATACGCGCCGGCCCGCCGCAACATCTGCTCCAGCCGCTGCGCGCGCGGCCCCAGCGGGGTGATGGCCTCGCCAGCGTCGCGCAACAGGTTCAATGCGAACTGACGTGCGGCCGGCAGGCCCATGATCGAGGCACAGGTCGGCTTGTGCGACGCCGCGTCCTTGCCGGGGGTCTTGCCCAGTGTCGCGACATCCGCCGTCGCGTCGAGAATGTCGTCCACCACCTGTAACGCCAGGCCGAAGCAGGCGCTGTAACGATCGAGCGCGGTGTACAGTTCGGCGTGCTCGGCATCTTCGGCGACAGCGCACAGTGCGCCCATGCGGACCGACGCGCGGACCAGCGCGCCGCTCTTCATCCGGTGCATCGCCATGATCGTATCCAATGATACGTGCTTGCCGACCAGTGCCAGATCCATGGCCTGCCCGCCGGCCGCACCGTCGGCGGATACCGCCTGTGCCAGTTCGCGCACCAAGGCGATGCGGTTGTCGCCGGGCGCCTCCACCCTGGCCAGGGTCAGGAACGCGTGCGCCTGCAGCGCATCGCCGACCAGGATCGCGGTGGCCTCGCCGAACTTGACGTGCACGGTCGGCAGGCCGCGACGCAGCACGTCGTCGTCCATGGCGGGCAAGTCGTCATGGACCAGAGTGCAGGCGTGCATCATCTCGATGGCGGCGCAGACGTCGTCGAGCACGTGCGCCGGCGTGTCGGCCAGGTCGCCGGCCGCCAGGCAAAGCAAGGCGCGGGTACGCTTACCGCCATGCAGGGTGGCGTAGTGCATCGCCGCCATCAGCTCGGTGGTGCCGTCCTCCTCGGCGTGGAGAAGACGCTCCAGCGCCTGCTCGACCCTTTTTGCGCCAGCCTGCATCCAGACTTCCGGCAGCAGATGGCCGGACGTGGCATCCGCCTGGTGCACCGATCCGCCGAGCGCGGAAACGCCTACGCGGTCGTCGTGTGCCGTGGATCCGATCTGCATGTTGTTCATGTGGTTGTTCCTGCAAGAGGACGGCCGCACCGCCTCGGTGGTAACGGTGCCAGTTCCGGCATGCGTTGCCCGCTCATGCGAAGCCGATGCGGATGGCCATGGACGGATGCGCGGTCGGGTAATAGCGCCGGCCTTTGTCGACGTCGTTCAACAAGCGCGGCCGCAACCCCGCCTTGTGCATGGTCGATGCCAGGACGATGCAGAACTGCACCAGCTCCAGCCAGACCAGGTGGTAGCCGATGCATACGTGCGGACCGGTACCGAACTGCAGCATGTCCAGCGGCCGGATCGGCTCGCTGCGTTGCAGCCAACGCGCCAGGCGAAACTGCTCCGGCGCTTCGTGCAGCAGGGCCGAGTTCGAGAAATGCAGCAGCGGGATGCACAGAGGGGTACCTACCGGAATGTGCCGGTCACCGAGTTGCAGATCCTGCATGGCGCGACGCGGCAGCAGCGTGGTCGCCGGGTGCACGCGCAGGGTCTCGCGGAACAGCGCCTCGGCGACCGGGCACGCCGCCAGGTCCGCAGGCTCGGTCGGCACTGCGCCCAGCCGCTGCGCCTCGTCGACCAGCGCCTCCCACAGCATCGGCTGTCGCGCCAGCTCGATCACTATCCAGGCCATTGTCGAGGCGGTGGTGTCGTGGCCAGCCAGCAGCAGCAATCGAATGTTGGCAACCAGCACATCGTCGGCGAGCGCCTCGTCGCTGCCATCGAAAACGTTCACCATGTCGTTGATCAAGCCGGTGCGTGCGGCATGCGCGCGCGCGTCGCGGACGAACTGGCGCAACTGGGCGTCGATCCAGTCGCGGGCGGCGCGACCGCGACGCAACGGTAGCCCGGGCAGATCCAGCGGCGGCGCAACGATCAGTTGCAGCAGTTGCCGGTACTTGCGCTGCCACCCCGGCAGATCCTGCGCGGGGATGCCCATCAGGCTGAAGATGAGGGTAAGCATCAGGCCACCGGTTTCACGCAGAATGGACACCTCGCCGCGCTCGCGCCACGCCTGTACGCGCGCCTGGATGACCGGCGCGAACAGCGCGCCGATGCCGGCCTGGGTCAGTCCCTTCGGCAGGAACGCCGCCTTGATCGCATCGCGTGTCTGCCGATGCGCGCTGCCGTCCTGCGCGACCAGCGTCCCTCCCAGCAACTCCGGGGCGATCTCCTCGATCAGCGCGGAGGATACGTCCTTGTGCCGGAGCAGCGCGAACGCGTCCGGATCCACGCAGGTCATGAGTTGCCCGGCGGGGCCGAAATCAAGCCAGAAGTGTCTGCCTAGCGTGTGTTCGGCCTGCAGCAGCAGCCGCGGCAAATCGCAGACGATGGCAGGAAGATGCCCGACCAGGGGAAACGCACCGGGCACCACCGGGATGCCCTGCCGTAACCGTAGCCGTCGGTTAAGCGGGTTGCGCAGCAAATCCATCAGCGATCCGCCGCGGCGACGGTTTCGATGGCGTCGACGCCGGGGGACGCAGTGCGACTGTTGCCGCCGTCGGCGTAAGTCGGCACGTGCGCCAGCATGCCGCCATCGATGCACATCACCTGGCCGGTGATGAAGGCGGCCTCGTCGGAAAGCAGGAAGGTCACCAGCGCCGCCACGTCCTCGGGGCGACCGACGCGCGGCAGCAATTGGTGCCGACGCAAGTGCGCCTGCATGGACGCATCCAGCTTGGCCAGCAGGCGTTCGGTCATGATGAGTCCGGGTGCGACCGCATTGCAGCGAATCTGCGCATGCCCGTACTGGGTGGCCAGCGACGCCGACAGCATGTTCATCGCCGCCTTCGACGCGGCATAGGCGGTCTGCGCGGTGTCGCCGCTGAGCCCCTGGCACGAGGACATGTTGACGATCGCGCCGCCGCCGCGGGCGATCATCCTTGCAATGCCCTCACGGCAGCACAACAGCGTGCCGCGCAGATTGGTCGCCATGGTCTGGTCCCAGATCGCCAGGTCGAGATCGAGGATCGCGCGGTCGTGCGGTGTCAACTGCATCGCGCTGGCGTTGTTGACCAGTAGGTCCACGCCACCGAAGTGCCGCGTCGCCGTCTCGAACAGCGCGGCCACCGCCTGCGCATCGGCGATGTCGGTCGCCACGGCCAGCGCGTCGCCCGCGTCGTCCACGATCTGCGCGGCGCAGACGATGGCCGCCGGAGCATCGATGTCGGCCACCACCACGCAGCCGCCCGCGCGTGCGATGGCCAGCGCGCAGGCCTTGCCGATGCCGGCACCGGCGCCGGTCACCACGGCCACCTTGCCTTCAAACCGTCCCATCGTGGCCTCCTGGGTTTCGTGACGCTGAGGCGATACGGCGTTCGGCCTGCGAAGACGCAGGCACGGCACTGCTACCTGCGGCGTCGGCGTCTGCTGCGGCTTCGATGACCCGGATCGCGGCGACCGGACACTGGCTGGCCGCCAGCCGCGCCGCAGCGTGCAGCGCCGGCGGAACCTCCGACACGCACACTTCGGCGACGCCGTCAGGCTCGCGCTGGCGGAACACGCCCGGCAAAGTCAGCGCGCACTGACCGGTGGTCGCACACAGCGCCTGATCGACCACGACACGCATTTCAGCCACCGTGCACCTCCTCCAGCCGTACCGGCAGGGCGCGGAACGTGCGCAGGAAACCGGAGGGTTCACGGGTCGGCGGCGCGGCCAATGCCAGCGTGGGAAAGCGCGCGTGAATCTGCGGCAGGCTCTCGGCCAACTGTACCCGGGCCAGTTGCGCGCCCAGGCAGAAGTGAATGCCGTGGCCGAAACTCAGCATCACCTTGCCGTCCGTCGACATGCCTGGGCTGGTGCCATGGAAACGCGCCGGATCGAAGCGATCCGGATCGGCGAAGGCGTCCGGGTCGCGATTGCCCGCCGCGATCAGCACGCGCACATCCGAGTCCTTCGGAATCACCACGCCACCCAATTCGATATCGTGCTGGGCGATGCGCGGGATGGAGCTAAACATGGCCGGCGCGTCGCAGCGCAGCACTTCCTCGACGAAGGCCTTTACCCCCGCGGCGTCGCCTTGCAGCCAGTGCAACTGTTCGGGATGCGCAAGCATCGCCAGAACCGCATGGTCGAGGGTGGCGGCGGTGGTGGCGAAGCCGCCCAGCAGCATGCCCCAGAGCATGCTGATCAGCTCCGCGTCCGAGAGCGCGTCGGCATCGTCGTCGTGCGCCCCAACCAGCATCGAGACGATGTCCTGCTGGGGGGTAGCGCGCTTACGTTCGATCAGGTCGCCGAAGTAGCGCTGGACCCCGGCGCTGGCAGCATCGGCCGCAGCGAGTTGAAGATCGCTGGCGTGCGGGCTCAAGCCTTCCAGAATCGTCCCGATGCCGGTGGCCAGCCCGAATATGTCGTCCTGCGGCATGCCGAACAGTTCGGCGAACACCAACATTGGTAGCGCCAGCGCGAACTCACGATGGAGATCCACCGTCTCCCCGCGCTGCAACGCCGGCGCCATGGCATCCAGGCGCGCGGCGACGGTGCGCGCGATACACGGTCGCAGCGCGTCGATCTGGCGCATGGTGAAATCGCGCGAGATCAGCCGGCGCAGGCGCGTATGCGTCGGCGGCTCCTTCATCGCCAGCGTGGAAGCCAGCAGTTGCATCGACAGGCTGGTCGCCGCACGCGGAAAGTAGCGCGCCAGCTCGCCCTGCGCCGGGCCGCGGAACGCGTCGCCGGTGGCCTTGAGCGCCCAGTAGATGTCGGCGTGGCGGCTCAGCAGGAACAGGCCCGAGGCTCCGCGATGCACCGGATCGTGCTCGCGCAGCCAACGCATGAACGGATACGGGTCATCGATGCATGCCGGCGACCCCAGTTCGGCGAAGGCATCGCGGCAGATTGCGGTGTTTGATGCTTGTACTTCCATCTTGCTTACCTGTCGGCTGACGAATGGGCCTGGCATGGCGAAGGCGCCAGGCCTGAGCGGAAGAGCGCCACTCTGGCGCGGCATGCGTATGTCACCAGCGCACCGGAAACGCCTCGAAACCGCCGGTGATGATTTCCTTTCGGAGCGTCAGTTCTTCCGGCGCCACCGCCAGGCGCAGTGCCGGAAAGCGCTGGAAGATCGAACCGAACACCACCTTCAGTTCCAGCCTGGCCAGCGCTACGCCGATGCAGTAATGCGGACCGTAGGAAAACGCCAGGTGCGGCTTGGCATCGCGGCCGATGTCGAAGACCTTGGGGTCGTCGAAATGGCGCGGGTCGAACGAGGTCGCCGGCAGTCCCACCAACACCTTGCTTTCGGCAGGGATGTGCATGCCAGCGATGCACACCTCGACCCGTGGGTAACGCATGATGCCATCCCAGCCCGCGCCCGGCGGATACATGCGCAGGATTTCCTCGACGGCACTCTCCACCAGCGACGGATCGGCGACCAGGCGCTCACGCTGTTGCGTATGGCGCAGCAGTGCCAGCAGGCCGAACTCGATCTGTGCGACGGTGCTCTCGTGCCCCGCCACCAGCATGCCCGCCGCCAGACCGATCGCCTCTTCCTCGCTGGCCTTGCCCTGATCGACCGCCGTGAGCAGATCGGTCAGCAGGTCGTCGCCCGGTTCCTCGCGCTTGCCGCGCATCTTGCCGCGGATGTAGGCGCGCAGTTGTTCCCAGGCCACCCGCGACGCGCTGCGTGGACCGCTCTCGTGTTGGTGTGTCATCACCTCGTCGGACAGCCCCGCGAAGAAGGCGTGGTCTTCGTAGGGCACACCCATCAGCGCGCTGATGACCATCGCCGGAAGCGGAAACGAAAGATGCCTCCGCAGGTCGGCAGGCTGCGCCTGGGCCGCCAGCGTCTCGAACAACTGCGCGGCGATCGTCTCGACCTGTTGCGCGAGCAGCTTCACCCTGCGATTGCTGAAGGCCGGCGCCACGATCATGCGCAACCGGGCATGCTCGATCCCCTCGTGCGAAACCAGCCACCCAGGCGACCCAAGAATCACCGAGTCCGGCGTGAACTCCGCCGGCGGCATGCCAGCTGGCCGGAACGCCGCATCGGACAGCACCTGCTTGGCCTCGTCGTAACCGGTCACCCACCAGCCTTCGTGTCCGGACGGGAACCGCACGCGGTGGATCGGACCGTTGGCGAGCAACGCCAGCATGTCGGGCGAAGGTTCGATGTGATTGACGCGCCACATCGGCA
This sequence comes from Xanthomonas fragariae, assembly GCF_017603965.1. NCBI lineage: Bacteria > Pseudomonadati > Pseudomonadota > Gammaproteobacteria > Lysobacterales > Lysobacteraceae > Xanthomonas > Xanthomonas fragariae. The sequence goes on from NZ_CP071955.1 coordinate 1,979,277, forward strand.
GCGTCGGCAACGAATGGTCTGACATGGCGCTCATTCTCTAGTCGACGGAAGGGCGAAAGGTGACCGGCAGGCGTTGCGGGCAGCGAATGACGTAGGACGGCATGTAGGTTACGTCTTCGGCGGCGATGCCCAGCGCCAGGTCATCCAACCGTTCAAACAGCGCAGGAAAGGCGCAGCGCAGTTCCAGGCGCGCCAGCGCAGCGCCCAGGCAGAAGTGCGGGCCCTGACCGAACGACAGATGGGGGTTATGGCGGCGAGTGACATCGAACCTGTCGGCGCCTGGACCGAAGGCCTCCTCGTCGCGATTGGCCGCATGGAACGCCATCAGCACGGCATCGCCGCGGCGCACGGGGCAGCCTTCGATATCCATATCCTGCGTGGCATAGCGGAACGGAAGATTCGCCACGCTGCTGCACCAGCGCAATATCTCCTCGATCGCCTGCGGCCACGGCACTTGGCCGCTGCGTACCAAGTGCAATTGCTGCGGATGGGTCAGCAAGGCCAGCACGCCATTGCCGATGACCCCGGTGGTAGTCACGAAACCCGCAGAGAGCACCATGAACAGCATGTCGATGAGTTCGGTATCGGACACCAGTTCGCCGTTGTCGCGCCCGGCGATCAGCGCCGAGGCCAGATCGTCGCCTGGCTCGCGCCGCTTGCGCGCGATCAGCCGATGGAAGAACTCCGGAATGCGCTGGCGCGTCTGTTGAACCTCCTCCGCGGTGGCGGAGGTGTTGGCCAGGCTATTGGTGAGTGCGACGCTCTCCTCGCGCTGGTCGTCCGGTAGACCGAACAGGTCGGCGATCACGCTGGTGGGAAGCGGAATGGCGAATTCGCGCATCAACTCGGCGCTGCCATGCCCCGCCATCCCTGCCAGCAGACTATCGACGCAGTGTTCTATACGCGGCGCCAGCAGGGCGATACGGCTGGGTGCGAAACTCCTGGCGAGCAGACCGCGCAAGCGCTGGTGGTCGGCACCATGCGCGGTGACCATGTTGTCCAGCTTGCACATCCCGATCAGCGGATGATTTTCAGGAATCTCGCCGTCCTGCAGTGCCCGCCACTGCCGCCAATCCCGGTTGAAGCGCTGGTTGGCGAGTAGCCGTCCGAGCGTGCCGTGATGGCCTGCAGCCCAGGTCACTACATTGCCGGGAAGCGCTACCCGCGCCATCCCCGGCCGCTGCAGAATCGTGGAAGACAAAGAATCCAGTTGCGTGGGAGCGACCGAAACATCGATCACGTCGCAATGATCGTTTTCTGGGCACATGCCAAAATTCCTTGAATGACAGCGGGACAATCTCAGGATTAAGGCAAAGCCTTGCGCAGTGCACTGGTCGAAGAAGAAGTCGACTCCCTGCGCTATGCCGGCGACGACTCAGATGGCGCGGCCTGCTCTGTGGTGATTGCATAATGCTCAGGTGAGCCTGCAACGCTCGGCTTTGAACTGCATAGCCCCATGTTGATCTCCTGCAGCGACTGTAGAATCAAGTTTGGCAAGTAGTTCTCCGATTCGCGTTGGCTCACCGAAGTCCTGGCTTGGACGACGAAGGCATTGACGCGGAGGATGACCGAGCCTTCCCCAAACAGGCTGATCATCTGCCTGCCGGCATTGCACAGGCTGAGATGGCCTGCTCGTGTTCGCCGACGCAGTGCGCTGGACGCAGCTGCTCAAGGAGCTGTTCCAGGGTGCTCAGACGTACCGTGGCCCGCAAGGTGTCCGCCTCGGCGTGCTCCCGGCGCTGGCGTTCTTCGACCACATCGGTCCGCGCCGCAGCCAGTTCGGCGCGCACGCCTTCCAGCGCTTGGACATCGTCGGTCCAGCGCGCCTGCAGACATTGGTGATCGGCGGTCGTCAAACGCATAGCTGCAATAATTACATCCAGGGAACAGGAGGACTAGATTGGCCGCTCAACCACCCACCTCCGGTATCTCATGATCATGCCTTCGCGCCTTTTGCGTTTATCGCTCGGTGTCAGCGTCTGTGTGGCCGCAACCAGCGTAGCAGCGCAAGCAATCGCTCCCGAAACAACCACATCCTCCGCAACCGGCGCCGGTGCGCAGCAGCAGAATTCCGCATCTACTACAAGCTTCGAGCAGTGGCTGGCCGACTTCCGCCAGCGTGCGCTTGCCGCCGGCATTGAAGCCACCACGCTGGATAACGCATTGGCTGGTGTCACACCCGATCCATCGGTGCAGACACTGGGTCAGCAGCAACCCGAATTCACCCGCTATCTGTGGGACTATCTCGACGCGCGTGTCACACCTTCCGCCATTCAGGAAGGACAGCAGCTGCTGATCAGTCAGCACGCCCTCTTTCAGAAGTTGCGGCAGCAATACGGTGCGGATCCGGGCATCCTGACCGCCATCTGGAGCATGGAAAGCGGGTACGGCAAACAGATCGGGGACTTCTATGTAATTCGCTCGCTGGCGACACTGGCCCATGAGGGGCGGCGCACCACGTATGGCAACACGCAGCTGCTTGCGGCCTTGCAGATCCTGCAGGCGGAAAAAAGCATTGATCGCTCGCAGTTGGTGGGCTCGTGGGCCGGCGCCATGGGACAGACGCAATTCATTCCGAGCACCTATCGCGACTACGCCGTCGACGAGGATGGCGACCAGAAGCGGGATGTCTGGAATTCCAATGCGGACGCTTTGGGCTCTGCGGCGAATTATCTCAAGCAGAGCAGTTGGACCAGCGCTATTCCCTGGGGCCAGGAAGTCCATCTGTCAGCCGGCTTCGACTACGCGCAAGCCGACCTGACGATCAAAAAAACCGTCGCCGAATGGCAGCGCCTGGGCGTGGCGCCCCGCAAGCCGATTGCGCCCGCACTGGCTCAGCAGCCGGCATCGGTGTTGTTGCCCACCGGATACCGCGGCCCGGCGTTCCTGGTGTTCGATAATTTCCGCAGTATTCTGCGCTACAACAATTCCACCGCCTATGCCCTGGCGGTCGGCTTGCTGGCCGATGGTTATGCGGGCGGTGCCGGGGTCGAGCAGCCTTGGCCCAAAGATGATCCGCCGCTCAATAGCGCTGCCCAGATCACCGAGCTGCAGCAGAGGCTGACCAACAAGGGATTCGACGTGGGCGGCATCGACGGTGTGCTGGGGGCGCGAACTCGCCAGGGAATTCGTGCGTTCCAGCGTAGCCAGCAATTGCCCCAGGACGGTTACGCCAGTACTTCGTTGCTGGCGCGTCTGCGGGCTCATTGATCGGGGGATGTACGCCGGAGACTGCAATTCTTCATCCACTCTCAGTACTGCAAGGCCATCGACAATGCTGCTGGAATCTTAAAATGGGTTGCACTATCTCAAAGACAAACAGCGCCCAGCACTCGCCGCGCCAGGAGGAAACGCCCCTTCCGCCGCAGACGCGGCAATTCTTTGTGGGTGCTCTAAACGGGCTGTTGAGCGATTTGCCCAAGCGTCGGCTTCAGGGCGAGTCGCTCTCCGATCCTGATATCTCCCTCGCCGGCTACTTGCTGAGCAAAGCCGTCATCGGGGATCCAGTCGAGTCCCATGACATCGCTCGGCTGCACAAGGCTAACAGCACGGTGCAGGAGACGCGGGCTCGCTTCCCATACGGACGCGGCAACGTCGCCACCGACATTGCCGTCAGCGATCACGCATCCAGTCAACATGCGCAGGCCGCGCATGATGTGTTTGTCGATCTGGTGCGCGGCAGGGCGCCGGAGTCAATGCTCACGAATCCGACGCTGGGGCATGCGGTCGTGTCCGAATTCGTCCAGGGCGGTCATTGCGCCGGATATTCTGCCGTGGCAACCATGCTGCATGTGCAGAAGCTCCAGCCAGAAGAAAGCATCCACTATGTCCAGCACAACCATCATGGCCATGACTGGGCTGAGTGGCGCGTGCCGGACGGACATCACAAGACCATCGTCGTAGACCCTTGGGCTCAAGGACCGGCGGTGTTTGCGCCCGACAGCAGATTTGCGGCAAATGATCAACACACTCAAGAACGCTTGGCCTTGAATGCCAAGGACGCAGATGATATGGCTGCCAAGATGGCCGCAGGCGCGCAGTATCTTCAGGAAAACTGTCTCCCCCTGGCTGGGACACACCTCAAGAGACTGAAAGCCCAGAAGTTCCATTGCGCGCCTAAGGAAGTCTGGCAACCGCAACCTGTGGTGAGCGATGCGTTTCGTATACGGGTCCGGCAAGGTCTGGCTGCATTGGCTACCACTCCAGAGCTCGGCTTGTCGTCATCGGCGCACGGCAGCAATGTTTTGAATAAGATGTCCATCGAATCGGCCTGCGCACTGGGTTTCGGCAAGAAAGCGGCAAGCGCAGCTGCCGAAAGCATTGCAGCTGCCGCATATCAACTGGGCGAGCAGACCGAATAACCGGTGCTGGACCCAAACATGGGCTCGGCAGGGATTCGCAAAAAATCCTTTACTGACAGTAATTTAGCTCACGCTTGGCTGTTTTTTACATGAATCCCTGCCGACCCTCTGGCTCGCCTGCATGGAAACCCAGGCACGGTCAGCCGACCAGCTCAAACGCCAATAGCGTGCTGCACACAGAAATCGGACAAGCCCGAATCGCGCATCACAGCGTTCGAGCAGGATCCGTAAGCCCATACTGATTGGCAAGACGCGCCAACGCGATATTGTCCTGGATGCCGACCTTCTCGAACAGACGCGCCTTGTGCGTGTTGATTGTCTTAGCGCTGAGATTCAAGCGCTTGGCGATGTCTTCCTGGCGCAGACCCTGGGTCAGCAGCAAGGCGACCTCCAGCTCGCGCGGGGACAACGCATCGAATGGCGAACCGCCGCCTTCAAGACTGGACAGTGCCATGTTCTGTGCGATCGTATTGCCCAGGTAACGGCGACCCAGTGCGACCTCGCGCACCGCACGCAACATCTCGTGCGCATTGCCGCCCTTGCCCACATAGCCAGATGCGCCAGCTTCTAGCAGACGCTTCGGCAGTGGGCCATCTTCTAGCACCGACACGATGATGACGCGCGTGCCGTAATCGCCCTTGACGATGCGCTCTGTTATTTCCAGGCCGCTAACACCGGGCAGATGCAGATCGCATAACACGATCTCGGGCTTGATCTGACGAATCTGCGGTAATGCCGCTTCGCCGCTCTCTGCTTCGCCCACCACATCGATGTCTACTTCCTTGGACAGGATCATCTTCATGCCTGTACGCACGAGTGCATGATCGTCAATCAGAAAAACTCTGATGGTCATCCTTGTTGTCCTCGCTATGCTGCTGGCTGGTGCAGCCTATCTCCGTGAATAATTCAGGGCAAGCTCGATGCCACGTATTACATTTAAGTTAGAGCGAAAAACGCCTTGTTACACGGCACTTCATGACGCGCGCTCGGTGCAATATCGCGACGTGTTCCGATGATGCAGGCACCGCAGTATCTGCTGTATCAGGCAATCCAGTCGCACTCGGTCAGATTTTCCCTGCCTCGACGGCACGCTCGGCGTTCACCAAAGGGCGCAGTTCGGGATCCAGCGCGACGCGTTCGTCGAAGACGAAGCACCGGCCATCGTAGCCTTCGCCACCGACTTCTTCGAAGTAGCCAAGAATCCCGCCCTCGAGTTGCAGTACGTTGTCCATGCCATCGGCTTGCATCCACACTGCAGCCTTCTCGCAACGGATACCACCAGTGCAAAAGCTCACCACCGTGGCATCGGCCAACGTGGCGCGATGCGGCTCGAGCGCGCCTGGCAAGTCGGTGAACTTGTCGATCGGCAGCGTCAATGCGCCATGGAAGGTGCCGTGGACCACTTCCTGTGCATTGCGGGTGTCCAGCAATACCAGCGGGCGACCACGGTCGTCTTGCCCGTTGCGCATCCACTCGCGCAGCACGGCGGGCGTCACCGCCAGCGCACGGCCTTGCAAGGGCGATGCATCGTCGCGACGGAAACTGATGATCTCCGGCTTGACCTTGACCTTGAGCCGCGCGAACGGCCGCTGCGCGCTGAGGCTGAACTTGATGCGCATCTGCGCGAAGCGCGGATCGGCCTGCAACCAGGCGTAAAACGCGTCGATCTGCTCGGCCTCACCAGCCAGAAACAGATTGATGCCCTCCTCGGCCACCAGCACCGAGCCCTTGAGCACTTGCTGCTCAGCGTGAGCCAGTACGCTGTCGGCAAGCTGCTGCGGGTCCGGGATGGTGACGAATTGGTAGGCGGCGGTATTGGTAATCATCCGGCTATTTTAGCTGCTGGCAGAACGTAGCAAGCATGATCAGATGAGGTTCGGCGCGCAGCCCCTCAGGCGCGAGTGAATGCATGTCGATTTCGAGCAACGGCCGCATCCTCTTGGCAACCGCGCAGTGAAGGCACGGCACCTTTTAACACCGATACGGCCACGGGTAGGTCAGCCGCGCAGCAGCAAAAACGGCAGCAATACCAACGACGCGACAACCAACATGCCGATCAGCGTGGCGATCACAAACATCGGTCGCTTGCGCAGCAGCGCGCTGAAGGTTTCCGCAGTGCCCGCAGCGAGCGCGCCCTGACGCTGCGCGCGTGCGATGGCGCCGCGCTGGGCCTGATAGGCATCCATTACGGCCTTGGCGCGCAGGTAGTCGACATCGTCGCTAAGCCAGATACCTCCAGCAGAAATGCCCCAGTTGCTTGGTCGCGTTTCGTAGACCTGCAAGAGGTGCTCGCGCATCAACGCCCGCACCTCGTCGGCTTCGTCATCGGGAACATTGCGCAGATTGAGCAGCAGCTTGGCCATGCGCACGATGATACAGGGAGCTCAGGTGCGATAATGGCGCATCATCTTAGAGAGGCCAACAAAACAACTGCGCCGCCGCCAGGCGGGCGCGGCCGGTGCTCGGAATCGGCATGTACCACGCGTACACTGCGGTTCCTGCGCGCCGTCCGTACCCACCTGACGACTGCTCGCTAGGTTTTGTTAGCGGCTCTTAGTGGACTATCTCATGCGCCTTCTATTGACGCTCTATGCTGCCCTATTGCTCGCAAGTTGCGCTCCTGCCCTGCCGCCGTCTGGTGGCACCATGGCCAGCTTCGAGCGGATCGACCGCACCGTCGGCACAGGCGCAAAAGCCACAGCGGGCTCGATGGTCGCCGTGCACTACAGCGGCTGGCTGTACGACGAAAAAGCAGCCGACAAGCACGGCAAGAAGTTCGATAGCTCGTTGGATCGTGCCGAACCATTCCAGTTCGTGCTGGGGGGCCATCAGGTCATCCGCGGCTGGGACGATGGCGTCACCGGCATGCGCGTGGGCGGCAAGCGCACCTTGATGCTACCGCCGGACTACGGCTATGGCGACAACGGCGCAGGCGGCGTGATTCCGCCGGGCGCCTCGTTGGTGCTCGATGTGGAATTGCTCGGCGTGCAGCCGCGCTGAGTGCCTGAGCGATGACCGACCTGAGCATGCGGCGGCTGACCGTCATTGGCGGTGGGCCGGCCGGTTTGATGGCAGCAGAAGTCGCATGCGCGGCAGGTCTTGCGGTGGATCTGTACGAGGCGAAGGGTTCGGTGGGACGTAAGTTTCTAATCGCAGGCAAAGGCGGTTTGAATCTCACCCATTCCGATCCGATGCCACTGTTTGCGCAGCGCTACCGCGAGCGCACAGAGCCGGTTGCGTCGTGGTTGCAGGACTTCGACGCAGATGCGCTGCGCGCATGGGCGCGTGGGTTGGGCGTCGAAACCTATGTCGGCACTTCGGGGCGTGTGTTCCCGATGGATCGCAAGGCTGCGCCATTGCTGCGCGGCTGGGTGCGACGACTCAAGGACCAGGGCGCAGCGTTTCATATGCAGCATCGCTGGCTGGGTTGGAACGAGAACGGCGCATTGCGCTTCGATACACCATGCGGCGCAATCGAGCGCACTGCAGGTGCCGTGGTGCTGGCGCTCGGCGGCGCCAGCTGGCCGCAGCTCGGCTCCGATGGGCTATGGCAAGGCCTGTTGCAAGAACGCGGCATTGCGGTTGCGCCATTGGTACCGGCGAACTGCGGTTTCGATATCGATTGGAGTGCGCACTTCGTGCAGCGGCACGCTGGCGCGCCGCTTAAACCGGTGGTCGCATATTGGCATGATCGAGATGGCGTGCAACACGAATTGCAGGGCGAATGCGTCGCCACGGCCACCGGCATCGAGGGCAGCCTGATCTATACTGCGGCCGCCGATTTGCGCGAGCAGATCGATACCCATGGCGTAGCCGAACTCGGCCTGGACTTGGTGCCTGGACGTTCGTTGGAACGGGTGAGCGCCGAGCTGGACAAAGCACGCAAGGGACGCAGTTTCAGCGAGCATTTGCGGCGCCAGGTCGGTATTGGTGGCGTCAAGGCCGCATTGCTGTACGAACACCTAGGCAAGCAGCCCGGCGACGATCTTGCACTTGTGGCACGCACGCTCAAGTATTTGCCATTGCACTTGTTGAGGCCGCGCCCGATTGCCGAAGCGATTAGCTCAGCAGGCGGCGTGCGGCTGGAGGCGCTGGACGCGCATCTGATGGCGCTCGCGCAACCGGGCGTGTTCTGCACAGGCGAAATGCTCGACTGGGAAGCGCCAACAGGTGGGTATCTGCTCACCGCCTGCTTCGCCAGCGGCTTACGTGCAGCGAACGGCGCGCTACGCTGGCTGGAGCGCCAGAGTGCTCGCGTTATAAGCGATCGTTGACCGCTGCACGCGGCCACACCGATTTGACGTCGTAAACCACTGCGCCAGGCTTGCCGAGTGCGGCGATGCGCTCCGCGTCGTAGTCGCGATATTGCGCGTGCGCCACCGCCAGCACGACGGCATCATATGCACCTTCGTCTGGCGCCTCGCACAACTGCACGCTGGCATGTTGCAGCGCTTCGCCAGGGTCGGCCCATGGGTCGCAGGTGTCGACCTGCACACCCACGGCCTGCAGCAGCTGCACCAGCTCCAGCGCACGGCTATTGCGCAGGTCCGGGCAGTTCTCCTTGAAGGTAGCGCCAAGCACCAGCACCCTGGCCTGCGCGAGCACCACACCACGCATGGCCAGCATGCCGCATACCCGCTCGGCGACATGCTGGCCGACACGATTGTTGACCTGACGCGCGGTGTGGATCAGGTCCGGGTGATAGCCCACGCTTTCGGACTTGTGCATCAGGTAATATGGGTCCACCCCGATGCAATGACCACCGACCAAGCCAGGTCGGAATGGCAGGAAATTCCACTTCGTTCCAGCCGCTTCCAGTACATCGAGGGTGTCGATGCCCAGCTTGTCGAAGATCAGCGCAAGCTCGTTGACCAGAGCGATATTGACGTCACGCTGGATGTTTTCCACGACCTTCGCCGCTTCGGCCACACGCATCGATGAAGCGCGCCAGGTGCCGGCAGTGATGATACCGGTGTAGAGCGCATCGACGGCGTCGGCCGCCTCTGCCGTCGAGCCGGAAGTGATCTTGCGGATATCGCGCAGACGCCGCTGACGGTCGCCCGGGTTGACCCGCTCAGGACTGTAGCCGCAGAAGAAATCTGCGTTGAAACGTAGTCCGGATGCTGCTTCAAGCAAGGGGACGCAGACTTCTTCTGTGGTGCCCGGATACACGGTGGACTCGTAAATCACCAGGTCGCCTGGTTTGAGCGCGGCGGCGATCAACGTAGTGGCGTTGCGCAGCGGCTCCAGGTCCGGTTGCTCGAAGCTGTCGATCGGCGTCGGTACGGTGACGATGAAGATGCTGCACGCGGCCAGGTCCGCAGCGTTGGCCGTGTAGCGCAAGTGCGTCGCAGCGGCCAACTCAGCGTCGTCCAGTTCCAGCGTCGTATCGTGGCCATCGCGCAATTGCCCTACCCGCGTCGCATCGATGTCGAAGCCCAAGGTGTCGCGCTGCTGACCGAATGCAACTGCCAGCGGCAGGCCGACATAGCCCAGCCCGATGACAGCGATGTGCGCCTGGAGCGGTTCGAAGAGCGTATTGCCGGACATGCAGTTCCTTGAGATTGTGCGCGTTTGGTCGCCGCGCGCCTGTGCGGCGGCAGCATAGCGCAGCTGCACGTGACCGGCGGCGCACAGCACCGTCGAACAGAGATTCACAATCGCCGCGCAATCAGGCACGCTATCGCAATGCCCGGGTGGCGAAATTGGTAGACGCAAGGGACTTAAAATCCCTCAGCTGCAAGGCTATGCGGGTTCGACCCCCGCCCCGGGCACATTTTCGATCAATCGGCATCCACCCAGGTGCGCTCCTTGCCTGTGTCGCTGTATCGGCAGCGCTAGCTCAGACAGGAAGGTTCGAGGAATTGAAGACCTCCATGATGTCCGATACGCGAGACGATGAAGGCGTTGACAAGCAAGCCTGCGCCTCTTTTTTGCCCAGGGGCGCGCTAGCGTCCTTCGATCCGAAGACCGATGCAATGGCTGCCATCCGCTTGCGTTGGCAATACTGCCTGCCCTGCCCGGATGCCAGTACGCTGATCGTGCAGGTGATCGCATTCGAGCTCGAGCGCTTCTCACTCGATGCGTTTAGCCTCTACGATATTGCGCGCCCTGACACGATTGCCCGCAGCGTTCGCAAGCGTCAGGCGGAATTTTTCTTTGGCCGGCTGGCTGCGCGAGAGGCCTTGCGCCAGCAGTCGCTGATTCCTGCCGACAGCTCACTGCAGATCGCCATCGGCGGCTCGCGCGAACCGATCTGGCCGGCTACGGCGATCGGCAGCATTTCGCACACTCCCCATCTTGCTGCGGCTGCGGTAGCGCCACTTGGCACCTGGCGTGGTATCGGGATCGATCTTGAGCATGTTATCGATGCTGGCTCACGCGAGGCCTTGCTGGGTACCGTTGTCGATTGCTCGGAACTGTCACTAATTCAGTCGACCTGCACATCCACCGATTACCCATTGGATACCTTACTGACCATCGTTTTTTCTGCAAAAGAAAGTTTATTCAAGGCGAGTTTTTGTGCTGTCGGACGCTATTTCGATTTTTCGAGCGCGCATCTGGTCGCACTGAACCTTCACGCTGGATGGGTTCGCCTGCGGATTTGCGAGCACCTGTCCCCTGAGCTGTCAGTGGGACAGCTATGCCACATCGGTATCGGCTTCGTCGATCCGCAAACAGTCATAACTTATCGCGTCTGGTGAGCCGCAACGCGCTGACAGCTGTCAAACCTTTAAACCATTGAACAGAGGTCGTGAAGACGAACCCCGATGGCTGCGCACGGCGTTGGCGAGGAGTTTGCGTTCCTGGGTCACGCCACAGTGATTTTTGCTTACTACCTTGCGTTTCGGACCCATCGCCGCAAAGCAGAAGCCCGCTGCGATTCGGCGCACCGGGGGGGGCGCCGAATGTCCTAGTCACGGCCGCAGCAGCTCTGTCTGGCTCTGGTCCTGACGCTCAACCTCCATCGTCTTCTTCCACCATGTCACAAAGTGCTGCACATGCGGAGCACGCAGCGCCGTGAAGTGATCGCCGGGCCCGCGCCAGACGCGCAACTGTGGTGCGAGCGCTTTCCAGGCAGCGCTCTTGGCGTGATGCTCCAGCCGGTTCTGCTCAGCATCCAGCAGCGGATCATCGGCCAGCACCAACCGCAACGGTCCGCCGAACCGTGCAGCCGGCGTGTATGCGGTTCGCAAGGCCATCCCGAACACCTGCACCATGCCGCGAATGGCTTCGGGTACCGAGCGTCGCGGCAGCAAGCCAGCCCGGACCATTCCAGCATGTACGGCCTGCAGCTGCGCTGCGTTGTCCATGTATCGAAATGTTTCCAGTGAAATACCGAAGTCGACGCCACTGTCCACCTGTAACAACTTGATCAAACACTCCAGTACGGCAGTGGCCGTGTACGGTTTGCCGGCCATACCATCGCCGCCAAGCACTTCGCAATCGATCAGTGTCAGTGATGCCACTGCGAACCCTCGCGCACTCAGCATGCAGGCCATCTCGTAGGCAACCCAGCCGCCAAACGAATGCCCGAGCAGATGTACCGTTCGATCCGGTAAGGCCTGTGCCAACGCACGTACATACGCTTGCGCCGCAACCTCGACACTGCCATAGGGAAGCTGCTCCCCTTCCAGCCCGCGCGGTTGCAGGCCGTATACCGGCCACGATTCGCCCAGCGCTGACGACAAATCGACAAATCCAGCCACATTGGCGCCCGCGCCTGGCACACAGATCACCGGGGTCTGCGTGGGCAGGCCTTTGTGGATGCAGGTCAAAGGAAGATGCTTGTGCTGACGGTGTGCCGGTAGGCGGCTTGCCGTGTCCATCGCGCTGCTGAGTGCCGCGCCCAACGCGGCAACATGTGGCTGCTCAAGCATCGTGTGGTGGTCGCCTGGCACCACCACAAGCTTCAGCATCGGCGCCGGCAACAGGCTTTGCCAACCGAGCGGGGCATCGCTGGACGCTCGCGTTGGCAACACATCGTTAGCAGTAAACAGATGTATTGGCGTTGTGACCGGCATCGGCACGTAGTGACGATGCGCATGACCATGTCCGGCTTCGCGCGCTAGATAGTTAAGCAGTGCGGTGTCGCTATGGCCTGCCCATTGCTTGGGCAACCAGTTACGCAGATGACAGAAGGCAATCAGCGCCTCCAGCGTCCATTGTTGCACCTGTTCGATCAACGCAGTCAGACAGTGCGTCGACGATTGTGGGTCGTCGTGCTCGGACGTTGCGGCCAGGCAGTGCTGCAGCAATAGGTAGCGCTGGGTGAGTTCCGGCTCCCGGAAGGCAGGGCCCAGATCGACCTGCGTGGGGTAATAAGTATCGATCAAGCCGACAAATTCCACTTGCTCATCGCAAGACACCAGTTGCGTGACCATTTCATACGCAAGCAGGCCACCGAATGACCAACCGGCAATGCGATACGGCCCGTGTGCCTGCACTGTGCGCAGGTTTGCAAGCAGGCGCGTTGCAAGCTCCTCCACAGTGCACGGCTGAAACTCGCCTAATGGAATCGCCGATAATCCATAGACCGGTACATCAGGTTCTATGTGCTGACCCAGTGCTGAAAAGTACAGATCCAGACCGGTGAAGTCATGCACCAGAAACAGTGGGCGCTGCGTGCCGGCGGCGCGCACGGCGACCACCGCAGATGTACGCGGAGTATGAAGGTCAGGCCGATCATGCTGATAGCGCTGGATCGCCGCCGCCATTGCAGCAAGCGTGGAATGCTGCAGCAACTCGCCTAGCGGGATCGTCAACTGCGCCTGTTCCAACAAGCCGCTGAGGCGAACGACCAGCAACGAATGCCCGCCCAGCTGGAAGAAATTATCGTGCCGCCCCACTCGCTCCACGCCCAACACCGACTGCCAGATCTCGGCCAAGGTCTGCTCCAATGCATCGGCCGGCGGCTCATAGCACTGCAGGCTGCGCGCAGCAGCATCGGGCATTGGCAGCGCCTTGCGATCGAGTTTGCCGTTGGGCGTCAGCGGCCAAGCATCCAGGAACACAAATGCCTCGGGCACCATGTAGTCGGCCAGCACACTGCGCAGGTCCTCGCTCAAGACCTCAGCCATCGGTACCTGTTGTGCATCTTGCGCGATGACATAGGCCACCAGGCGCTTGTCACCCGCCACATCTTCGCGCGCCAGTACCACTGCCTCACGTACTTGTGCGTGCGCAAGCAGGTGCACCTCGATCTCGCCCAACTCGATGCGCCTGCCTCGGATCTTGACCTGCGCATCGTTGCGGCCGACGTAGTCGAGGCTGCCGTCTTCCAACCACCGACACAGGTCGCCGGTGCGGTACATACGTTCGCCTGGATGCAACGGGTCATCGATAAAGCGCTCGGCAGTCAACGCCTCGCGCCCGAGGTAACCTCGCGCCACGGCCGTACCGCCGAGATACAACTCGCCAACCACCCTCAAGGGTGTCAATTGCCGTTGCGCATCCAGCACATAGGCACGCAGGTGTGGCAGTGGTTTACCGATCGAAGGATGCAGCGTCTCCGGCACCACCTCGCTACTGGTCGCCACCACGGTGGTCTCGGTCGGCCCGTAATTGTTATGGACAGCAAACGGCAGCCCTGCCGGAACCTGGCGCAAGCGATCACCGCCAACCAGCAGATGCGTCAACCGCTTCGGCATGATGCCGGATGCAAATGCATGCTCGGCAATGGGCGTCGGCAGGAAGCTCACGTCCAGTTCCTGTGCATGCCACCAACGCAGCAAGGCATCCACATCGTTATCGCCAGCCGGCACGAGTAGGCAGCCACCGGCACACAGGGTCGGCCAGATTTCCCAGGCGGCCGCATCAAAGCTCAGGCCCGCCACGCTGGAGGTGCGCGATCCTGCCTGCACACCAAATTTAGTGCAATGCCAATCGATCAACTGCGCCAGCTGCCGATGCTCGACCATCACACCCTTGGGCTGCCCGGTGGAGCCGGAGGTGTAGATCACGTAGGCCAGGTGTGCAGGGTCTAGTCCCGCAACCACGGGATTGGGCGTGCCAAGATCCGATGCATTTACAAAGTCGATATCGATCGCTGGCAATGGCAGTGCGCTCAGTACGTCACCGCTGAGCACCTCGCGCGTGGCCGCATGTCGCAGCACCGCACGCGGCGCACTGTCTTGCAGCAGATAACGCAAGCGCTCCGATGGATAGCTTGGATCCAGCGGCACATAGGCAGCGCCCGCCTTGAGAATCGCCAACAAGCCCACCAGCAATTCGGGGCTGCGCTGGACGCAAATCGCCACCCGATCGTCTGGTACGACACCCAGCGTGATCAATTGATCTGCAAGCGCATTGGCGCGTGCATTGAGCTCGGCATAACGCAGCTGCTTGTCCCCACACTCCACCGCAATCGCATCAGGCGTGCTGGCAGCCTGTCGCTCGACCATCGCCGGGATGGTGCGGTGCGACTCCGCAGGCATCTGTGTGGCGTTGAAGCCGAGCAGCCGCTGGCGTTCGTCGCACGGCACCACGCAGAGTTGGCCGATCGGGCGATCCGGTGTTTGCTCCAAGGCATCGACCAGTTGCGTCAAAGCCACCTGCATGTAGGTGCACAGCCGCTTCGCATCGTAGCCGGCGGGCAGATGCCCCGTCAGCTGTACGGTATCTTCCATCTCCTCCACATCAAGCAGTACCGGATAATGGCTTCCACGCTGCGTTTGCAGTATTTCAATACCCGGCCAAGGCATGGATCGCTCAGATGACAACGGCGCCTGCCGATATGATCGGTAGTTGAGCAGTGCGCTGAACAATGGCGACGGTGGCGCCACACCACTGCAACGTTGGGCCTCGCTCAGCGCAGCATGTTCGTGCAACAACAACGCACTCAGTTGTGCATGAACTGCATGGACCATTTCGCGCACTGGTTGCTTGGTCAAGCGCACGCGTAAGGGCAATGTATTGATGAACATCCCCATCGCGCGATCCGCGCCCGCGCCTGCCTGCATTCGTCCCAGTAATACGGTTCCGAACACCACATCATTTGTTGCCGCAACCTGTCCCAGCACGTGCGCCCAGGCGAGGTGATACAGACTGGATGGTGTCACCCCCAGTTGCGCTGCGCATGCACGTAACCTTCCATGCAGATGAGTCTCAAGCAAGCTCACTGACTGCTCGGCAGAACAACCATCCCCGCGGATGTCCTGCAGACCATAAGGCAGCGTGGGCGCTTCGAAATCTCCCAGCGATCGCCGGAAAAATGCCTCCCGCTCTGCTCGATGTTCTTGGCGGCGCGCCTGTGCCACGTAGTTGCGATATGGAATTGATGCAGCAAGCTGATCGCCATTGCCGGACAAATATGCATGTAGCTCTGCATGCAAGACATGCATCGTGGCCGCATCGTCTACCAGATGATGGATCAGCAGCATCGCGACCCAACAGGCACGCATTGTGTCGTAGACGTAGTGGAGCTGGAGCAACGGCGCAGTTGATAGATCCAGACGATACAATAGCGGATCAAAGGTCGAATGCAGTTGTTGTACTGAATCCTCATAGCTCCAATCCACTACTAGCTGCGAAACGACCAGCGTCGCTTTCCGCCATACCACCTGTATTGGGGCATGCAAACCCTCCCAAATCACGCTGGTACGCAAAACATCGTGGCGGTCGATCACTTGCTGCAAGGCTTGCGCAAACTGATCCAGACGATCGCGGCTGTCGAAAGACAGTTGGGCAGACTGCAGATACGGATCGCCCTGTCTTGCAGCTAAATAGTGATACAGCACACCCTCCTGCAACGGCGCGAGCGGATAGATGTCCTGCACGTTCGCAGCTCCGCCGGGCACGGTGGCCACGATGCGGTCGATCGCGTCCTGTGACAACTGCACCAGCGTCAACAGCTCGGGGGTGATGCGCTGACAGTCCTGTGGGATCAGGTTCGCAGGCACTTCCACTTCAAGTTCATTGCCAACTGCTGCGGCAAGAGCCACCAGCGTCGATTGCCCGAACAGCACCCGTACATCGGCGCTTAGGCCATGTTGGCGCATCCGCTCCACCAGCGTCACCGCAAGCAATGAGTGGCCGCCCAACGCAAAAAAGTTATCGTGTCGGCCGACCTGCTCCACCTGCAATACGTCCGACCACAACTTCGCCAGCAACTGCTCTACTTCTCCTTGCGGCGCCGCATAGTCCTGGCGCGCGTGCGCGTCCGCATCGGGTGCGGGCAGCGCTTTAAGGTCGAGCTTGCCGTTAAGCGTCAGCGGCCAGCTTTCAAGCATGACGAAAGCGCTTGGCACCATGTAGTCCGCCAGCACAGTGAGCAGATGCTGACGCAGCACATCAGCTGACGGTACCGACAGTGGGTCGGTTGCGATCGCATAGGCCACCAGTTGTTTGTGCCCGTGGTCATCTGCACGCGCCACGATGATCGCGTCACGGATGTCCTGGTGTTCAGTGAGCCGAACCTGGATTTCGCCAAGCTCGATGCGAAACCCACGGATCTTGACCTGTTCGTCGTTGCGGCCCAGGTACTCCAGGTTGCCATCAGGCCGCCAACGAGCGAGGTCGCCACTCTTGTAGAGTCTTGCACCTGGATGAAACGGATCGTCAATGAACCGCT
Organism: Xanthomonas fragariae; assembly: GCF_017603965.1. Lineage (NCBI taxonomy): Bacteria > Pseudomonadati > Pseudomonadota > Gammaproteobacteria > Lysobacterales > Lysobacteraceae > Xanthomonas > Xanthomonas fragariae. Next base: position 1,996,209 of record NZ_CP071955.1, read on the forward strand.
CGGCCGTCAGCTCTGGCCTATTCAAATAGCCACGCGCAACGCCAGCACCACCTACATAAAGTTCACCCATCACACCGCTGGGTACCGGTCGGCGCTGCGCGTCCAGCACATAGAGTCGCAGGTCTGGAATGCGCCGCCCGATCGGACTGACACCGCTACTGTGCGCATCTGTCGGCGACAGCGAGTAATAGGTGACATGCACTGTCGTTTCGGTGATTCCATACATATTGACCAACTGAGTGGCAGCGTTTTGCGGCATGCCATACCACGGCTTGAGCATGCCCGGCTCCAATGCTTCCCCACCGAAGATCACGACCCGCAGGCAATGTGCTTGCGTCTGCGTTTCCTGCGCGGCGATCAACTGACGGAACGCGCTGGGCGTCTGGTTGAGTACGGTCACACCAACCTGACAGAGCAATGCATAGCACTCCTTCGGCGAACGTGTGATCTGCTGCGGCACCACCAATAAACGCCCCCCGTGCAGCAATGCGCCCCAGATCTCCCACACTGAAAAATCGAATGCGAAGGAATGGAACAGCGCCCAGGTATCGTGCGCATTGAAATCGAACCAAGCGTGGGTCGCGGTGAATAGGCGGGTCACATTGCGATGCTCCACCAACACGCCCTTGGACTTGCCGCTGGAGCCTGAGGTGTAGATCACGTACGCCAGATGCTCCGGCGCGAGCCCTGCAATCTGCGGATTGTGCAAGGGCTGTGCTGTCAGCGGATTGTTTTCGGATGCGTCAATACACAGCTTTGGGCAAGTGACCTGCGGCAGCACCTCGTTGGAACGTGTATCGGTCACCAGTGCAACTGGCGCACTGTCGGACAACGTGAAAGTCAATCGGTCCTGTGGCGAAGCAGGATCCAGGGGCACATACGCAGCACCAACCTTGAGGATACCAAGCATGCCGATCAGCAACTCGCATCCGCGTTCTATGCACAACGCTACCCGATCGTCCGGGCGCACGCCGAGCTCTAGCAGGCAATGCGCAAGTTGATTGGCCCGCTGATTAAGCTGGGCATAACTCAGCTGAGTCTGCTCGAACTCTACCGCCACCGCATCGGGCCGCACAGCGGCCTGCGATTCGAAGATCTGATGCAAAAGAGGTCCCGTCGCAGGCTCCATGCACGGCGTATTGCACTCGACTACCAGTTGCTTGAATTCGGCATCCGACAGGATGGGAAGTTCGCATACGCGTTGATACGGTGTGCGTTCCAGTGCGTCGACTACGCTGGCCAATGCTGTATGCATATAGCTGCACACACGCGCCGCGCCGACTGCCGGGCTAACCTGCGCCGTCAGGCGAAAGCCTACGCCAAGGTCATCCACATTCAGCGTCAACGCATAATTGGTGCGTTCTTCCGCATGCAGAACGTCGATGCCTTGCCACACAGCGTCTTCAGCGAATTCGTCAGTGGGAGAAGTATGTCGATAGTTCAGCAGTGCGCTAAACAAGGGGGCCGGCGCTGCGACACCACTGCAACGCTGCGCCAGCGCCAAGGACACATGCTCATGCGCCAGCAATGCGATCAGTTCTTCATGCATCTTGCGTGCAGCAGCAAGCACCGGTCGATCCAGCTGAACTCTCAACGGTAATGTATTGATGAACATTCCCAATCCCAGGGTGGTCTCGGCATTGCCCTGCATACGGCCTAGCAATACGGTGCCGAACACCACATCGTCGCGCGTGCAGGTACATCCAAGCACGTGTGCCCAGGCCAGATGATGCAGACTCGCCGCGCTGATCCCCAACAGTCGCGCCTGTCGTCGTAACCGTCTGCTGAGGTCAGGCATGACTGACAAACTCGACTCTTCGATCGTGTTCCCATCACTTTGCTGATCGCGCAAGCCAAACGGTAAAGTCGGTTCATCCACGTCACGCAAGCGCTGCTCGAAAAAATCGCGATGTTCTTGGTCCCTCGAACCCAAACGCGCCTGCATCACATAAGCGCGATATGGCTTCTGCGCAGGCAATGTGTGGGCATTGCCAAGCAGGCACACCTGCAGTTCATATCTCAAGGTCTGCAATGCAAAATGGTCAAGCACCAAGTGGTGAAATAACAACATTCCCACCCAGCGCAGGTTGGCAGGATCATGGGCATAAACTAGTTTGAGTAAGGGTGCGCACTGCAGATTCAATGCATGTTTGCGCGCACCGAATCGCTGCTGCAACTGTTCGATGATCGCACCGTTTTCCGGATCGCAGTCGACCTGTTCCATCGGTAGCGTGGCCTGCCGCCACACCACCTGCACCGGTGTATCCAGCTCCTCCCAGACGATGCTGGAACGCAGAATATCGTGGCGATCGATCACCTGCTGCAAGGCGGTGATGAAGGCATGCAGCCGCTGCTGATCCGAGAATGCAAACTGTGCCTGTAACAGATAGGGGTCACCCTGTGCCGCGGATAAATGGTGATAAAGCACGCCTTCCTGCAATGGCGCTAGCGGGTAGATATCCTGCACGTTTGACACACCGCCCGGCACCGTTGCCACGATGCGATCGATCTGTTGCTGGGTCAACTCGACTAAAGGCAGCATGGAGGGGGTAATGCTGGCCGTTGTGTGCGCAAGACCGGAATGATCCGGATCTGCAACTGCTGGCGCATGTTGCAGCAGTTCGATCAGCAGCGCCTTATGTTCGCGTAGTGCCGCAATCATCGACGCGTCACCGAGTGAAGCCTTATTGCCACGGACGACTAATTGTCCGTCCTTGAGCGAGAGCTCGACACCTTTCTGCTTCAGCGATTCAATGAACTCTGATGTGATCACAGCACAATCTCCACCCGCTCAATCGCAGCCGCGTAATCAGATAGCTTGGGTTGATCGAATAAGGTGCGGACATCAGCCTCAATGCCTTCCTGCCTGATCCGCTCCACCAGCGTGACGGCAAGCAACGAATGCCCGCCCAGCTGGAAGAAATTATCGTGCCGCCCCACTCGCTCCACGCCCAACACCGACTGCCAGATCTCGGCCAAGGTCTGCTCCAATGCATCGGCCGGCGGCTCATAGCACTGCAGGCTGCGCGCAGCAGCATCGGGCATTGGCAGCGCCTTGCGATCGAGTTTGCCGTTGGGCGTCAGCGGCCAAGCATCCAGGAACACAAATGCCTCGGGCACCATGTAGTCGGCCAGCACACTGCGCAGGTCCTCGCTCAAGACCTCAGCCATCGGTACCTGTTGTGCATCTTGCGCGATGACATAGGCCACCAGGCGCTTGTCACCCGCCACATCTTCGCGCGCCAGTACCACTGCCTCACGTACTTGTGCGTGCGCAAGCAGGTGCACCTCGATCTCGCCCAACTCGATGCGCCTGCCTCGGATCTTGACCTGCGCATCGTTGCGGCCGACGTAGTCGAGGCTGCCGTCTTCCAACCACCGACACAGGTCGCCGGTGCGGTACATACGTTCGCCTGGATGCAACGGGTCATCGATAAAGCGCTCGGCAGTCAACGCCTCGCGCCCGAGGTAACCTCGCGCCACGGCCGTACCGCCGAGATACAACTCGCCAACCACCCTCAAGGGTGTCAATTGCCGTTGCGCATCCAGCACATAGGCACGCAGGTGTGGCAGTGGTTTACCGATCGAAGGATGCAGCGTCTCCGGCACCACCTCGCTACTGGTCGCCACCACGGTGGTCTCGGTCGGCCCGTAATTGTTATGGACAGCAAACGGCAGCCCTGCCGGAACCTGGCGCAAGCGATCACCGCCAACCAGCAGATGCGTCAACCGCTTCGGCATGATGCCGGATGCAAATGCATGCTCGGCAATGGGCGTCGGCAGGAAGCTCACGTCCAGTTCCTGTGCATGCCACCAACGCAGCAAGGCATCCACATCGTTATCGCCAGCCGGCACGAGTAGGCAGCCACCGGCACACAGGGTCGGCCAGATTTCCCAGGCGGCCGCATCAAAGCTCAGGCCCGCCACGCTGGAGGTGCGCGATCCTGCCTGCACACCAAATTTAGTGCAATGCCAATCGATCAACTGCGCCAGCTGCCGATGCTCGACCATCACACCCTTGGGCTGCCCGGTGGAGCCGGAGGTGTAGATCACGTAGGCCAGGTGTGCAGGGTCTAGTCCCGCAACCACGGGATTGGGCGTGCCAAGATCCGATGCATTTACAAAGTCGATATCGATCGCTGGCAATGGCAGTGCGCTCAGTACGTCACCGCTGAGCACCTCGCGCGTGGCCGCATGTCGCAGCACCGCACGCGGCGCACTGTCTTGCAGCAGATAACGCAAGCGCTCCGATGGATAGCTTGGATCCAGCGGCACATAGGCAGCGCCCGCCTTGAGAATCGCCAACAAGCCCACCAGCAATTCGGGGCTGCGCTGGACGCAAATCGCCACCCGATCGTCTGGTACGACACCCAGCGTGATCAATTGATCTGCAAGCGCATTGGCGCGTGCATTGAGCTCGGCATAACGCAGCTGCTTGTCCCCACACTCCACCGCAATCGCATCAGGCGTGCTGGCAGCCTGTCGCTCGACCATCGCCGGGATGGTGCGGTGCGACTCCGCAGGCATCTGTGTGGCGTTGAAGCCGAGCAGCCGCTGGCGTTCGTCGCACGGCACCACGCAGAGTTGGCCGATCGGGCGATCCGGTGTTTGCTCCAAGGCATCGACCAGTTGCGTCAAAGCCACCTGCATGTAGGTGCACAGCCGCTTCGCATCGTAGCCGGCGGGCAGATGCCCCGTCAGCTGTACGGTATCTTCCATCTCCTCCACATCAAGCAGTACCGGATAATGGCTTCCACGCTGCGTTTGCAGTATTTCAATACCCGGCCAAGGCATGGATCGCTCAGATGACAACGGCGCCTGCCGATATGATCGGTAGTTGAGCAGTGCGCTGAACAATGGCGACGGTGGCGCCACACCACTGCAACGTTGGGCCTCGCTCAGCGCAGCATGTTCGTGCAACAACAACGCACTCAGTTGTGCATGAACTGCATGGACCATTTCGCGCACTGGTTGCTTGGTCAAGCGCACGCGTAAGGGCAATGTATTGATGAACATCCCCATCGCGCGATCCGCGCCCGCGCCTGCCTGCATTCGTCCCAGTAATACGGTTCCGAACACCACATCATTTGTTGCCGCAACCTGTCCCAGCACGTGCGCCCAGGCGAGGTGATACAGACTGGATGGTGTCACCCCCAGTTGCGCTGCGCATGCACGTAACCTTCCATGCAGATGAGTCTCAAGCAAGCTCACTGACTGCTCGGCAGAACAACCATCCCCGCGGATGTCCTGCAGACCATAAGGCAGCGTGGGCGCTTCGAAATCTCCCAGCGATCGCCGGAAAAATGCCTCCCGCTCTGCTCGATGTTCTTGGCGGCGCGCCTGTGCCACGTAGTTGCGATATGGAATTGATGCAGCAAGCTGATCGCCATTGCCGGACAAATATGCATGTAGCTCTGCATGCAAGACATGCATCGTGGCCGCATCGTCTACCAGATGATGGATCAGCAGCATCGCGACCCAACAGGCACGCATTGTGTCGTAGACGTAGTGGAGCTGGAGCAACGGCGCAGTTGATAGATCCAGACGATACAATAGCGGATCAAAGGTCGAATGCAGTTGTTGTACTGAATCCTCATAGCTCCAATCCACTACTAGCTGCGAAACGACCAGCGTCGCTTTCCGCCATACCACCTGTATTGGGGCATGCAAACCCTCCCAAATCACGCTGGTACGCAAAACATCGTGGCGGTCGATCACTTGCTGCAAGGCTTGCGCAAACTGATCCAGACGATCGCGGCTGTCGAAAGACAGTTGGGCAGACTGCAGATACGGATCGCCCTGTCTTGCAGCTAAATAGTGATACAGCACACCCTCCTGCAACGGCGCGAGCGGATAGATGTCCTGCACGTTCGCAGCTCCGCCGGGCACGGTGGCCACGATGCGGTCGATCGCGTCCTGTGACAACTGCACCAGCGTCAACAGCTCGGGGGTGATGCGCTGACAGTCCTGTGGGATCAGGTTCGCAGGCACTTCCACTTCAAGTTCATTGCCAACTGCTGCGGCAAGAGCCACCAGCGTCGATTGCCCGAACAGCACCCGTACATCGGCGCTTAGGCCATGTTGGCGCATCCGCTCCACCAGCGTCACCGCAAGCAATGAGTGGCCGCCCAGCTGGAAGAAATTATCGTGCCGCCCCACTCGCTCCACGCCCAACACCGACTGCCAGATCTCGGCCAAGGTCTGCTCCAATGCATCGGTCGGCGGCTCATAGCACTGCAGGCTGCGCGCAGCAGCATCGGGCATTGGCAGCGCCTTGCGATCGAGTTTGCCGTTGGGCGTCAGCGGCCAAGCATCCAGGAACACAAATGCCTCGGGCACCATGTAGTCGGCCAGCACACTGCGCAGGTCCTCGCTCAAGACCTCAGCCATCGGTACCTGTTGTGCATCTTGCGCGATGACATAGGCCACCAGGCGCTTGTCACCCGCCACATCTTCGCGCGCCAGTACCACTGCCTCACGTACTTGTGCGTGCGCAAGCAGGTGCACCTCGATCTCGCCCAACTCGATGCGCCTGCCTCGGATCTTGACCTGCGCATCGTTGCGGCCGACGTAGTCGAGGCTGCCGTCTTCCAACCACCGACACAGGTCGCCGGTGCGGTACATACGTTCGCCTGGATGCAACGGGTCATCGATAAAGCGCTCGGCAGTCAACGCCTCGCGCCCGAGGTAACCTCGCGCCACGGCCGTACCGCCGAGATACAACTCGCCAACCACCCTCAAGGGTGTCAATTGCCGTTGCGCATCCAGCACATAGGCACGCAGGTGTGGCAGTGGTTTACCGATCGAAGGATGCAGCGTCTCCGGCACCACCTCGCTACTGGTCGCCACCACGGTGGTCTCGGTCGGCCCGTAATTGTTATGGACAGCAAACGGCAGCCCTGCCGGAACCTGGCGCAAGCGATCACCGCCAACCAGCAGATGCGTCAACCGCTTCGGCATGATGCCGGATGCAAATGCATGCTCGGCAATGGGCGTCGGCAGGAAGCTCACGTCCAGTTCCTGTGCATGCCACCAACGCAGCAAGGCATCCACATCGTTATCGCCAGCCGGCACGAGTAGGCAGCCACCGGCACACAGGGTCGGCCAGATTTCCCAGGCGGCCGCATCAAAGCTCAGGCCCGCCACGCTGGAGGTGCGCGATCCTGCCTGCACACCAAATTTAGTGCAATGCCAATCGATCAACTGCGCCAGCTGCCGATGCTCGACCATCACACCCTTGGGCTGCCCGGTGGAGCCGGAGGTGTAGATCACGTAGGCCAGGTGTGCAGGGTCTAGTCCCGCAACCACGGGATTGGGCGTGCCAAGATCCGATGCATTTACAAAGTCGATATCGATCGCTGGCAATGGCAGTGCGCTCAGTACGTCACCGCTGAGCACCTCGCGCGTGGCCGCATGTCGCAGCACCGCACGCGGCGCACTGTCTTGCAGCAGATAACGCAAGCGCTCCGATGGATAGCTTGGATCCAGCGGCACATAGGCAGCGCCCGCCTTGAGAATCGCCAACAAGCCCACCAGCAATTCGGGGCTGCGCTGGACGCAAATCGCCACCCGATCGTCTGGCACGACACCCAGCGTGATCAATTGATCTGCAAGCGCATTGGCGCGTGCATTGAGCTCGGCATAACGCAGCTGCTTGTGCCCACACTCCACCGCAATCGCATCAGGCGTGCTGGCAGCCTGTCGCTCGACCATCGCCGGGATGGTGCGGTGCGACTCCGCAGGCATCTGTGTGGCGTTGAAGCCGAGCAGCCGCTGGCGTTCGTCGCACGGCACCACGCAGAGTTGGCCGATCGGGCGATCCGGTGTTTGCTCCAAGGCATCGACCAGTTGCGTCAAAGCCACCTGCATGTAGGTGCACAGGCGATCTGCGTCGAACGCAACAGCGGCAAGCAATGTCAACTGCGAACCGTCGCCCAGGTCATCCACTGACAGACTCAATGGATACGTGCTGCGCTCTTCCCCGCCCAGGATGTCGATACCCGGCCAGGCATCCAGCACGGTGCCGCCAAGCCTTTCTCTGCTTGTCCTGCGATAGTTCAGCAACGTGTTGAACAAGGGGCGCGAGGCGGTGATACCGCTGCAACGTTGAGCCACTGTCAGCGAAGTATGCTCGTGCGACAGCATGGCGCTCAGTCGTGCATGCGTCTGCTCGATGGTCGCACGGACAGCTACAGGCCCCAGACTGACCCGTATCGGCAGCGTGTTGATAAACATCCCAATGGCACGCTCGATGTCTCTCCCGTGGGTCCTGCCAAGCAACACCGTGCCGAATACCACGTCCTGCTGTCCAGCCACCGCACCCAGCACCTGCGCCCAGGCGACATGATAAAGGCTGGCCTCTCTCACCCCCAATTGCCTCGCCTGCATGCGCAGTCGTCGATCCACCGATGGATCAACCGACTTCACTACCTTGCACATGGTGGAGTGATCGGTATCCGGTGCTTCGATCCCAAATGGCAACGTCGGCTCGCTCACGTCGCCTAGCATTTCCGTAAAGAATGCGGTGTGCTCTTGCGACTGCTGACTCAATCGTGCCTGCATCGTGTAATCACGATAAGGGAACAATGGCGGCAGCGCGTCATCATCCCCACGTATATGGCATCCCATCTCTTGTAGCAGGCTCTCCACCGACGCCGCATCACCGATCAGATGATGAAAAAGCAATACGCCAACCCAGCGCTTACCAACGGCGTCGTGCGCGTAACCTAGGCGCAGTAAAGGGGCCATACGCAGATCGAGATGCTGCCTGTCCGGATTCAGCTGTGCCTGGAGTTGCTGCAGGACATCGCCATTTGCAGCATCCAGTACCATCTCCATCAGAGGAACCGTCGCGCGCCGCCAGACGACCTGCACAGGTGCATCCAGGTACTCCCAAACAATGGCGGTGCGCAGGATATCGTGTCGCGCCACAACCCGCTGCAGCGCGTCGGCAAACGAGTCAAGGCGTCCACGATCAGCAAAAGTAAAACTTGCGTATTGCAGATACGGATCGCCTTGCTTTGCCCACAGATGGTGATAGACGATGCCTTCCTGCAACGGTGCCAATGGATAGATATCCTGCACATTGCGCGCACCGCCGGGCACCGTCGCCACAATGCGATCAATCGACTCCTGGCTCAGATCAATCAATGACAAGAGTTCGGGCACGATGCGATCGCACTCTGCCGGAATCCTGTTTTCCGGCACTGCCACGTCGTTGCTGACACCGACCACTGCCGCCATTGCCATCAATGTCGGCTTGCTGAGCAGCGATTTGACGTCAGCACTCAGACCGCGCCGACGCATCCGTTGCAACAAAGCGACAACCAGCAAGGAGTGCCCGCCGAGTTCGAAGAAGTGATCGTGGCGTCCCACCCGATCGATTTTGAGTACCTCGCTCCACAACTCCGCCAACACCTCCTCCATCTGCCCATCGGGTGCCACGTATCCATGTTGCACGTAAGCCTGTGCCTGCGGTGCCGGCAAGGCCTTGTGATCGAGCTTTCCGTTGGGTGTCAGAGGTAATGCACCAATCTGTACGTAGACCGCAGGCACCATGTACTCTGGCAATTGATCTTGCAGATATGTCCGCAACTTTTCAGGAGCCACCTCGCACCCATCGGCTGGCACGTAATAGGCCACCAGCGATTTCTGCCCGGTTGCATCGTCACGGGTAACCACGGTCACCTCGCGCACCTGCGCATGCTCCTGTAGCCTGGACGCAATCTCTGCAGGCTCGATCCGGAAACCGCGAATCTTGACCTGTTCGTCGTTGCGGCCCAGGTACTCAAGGTTGCCATCAGGTAGCCAACGAGCGAGGTCGCCGGTGCGATACATCCGTGCGCCCGGCACTGCACTTAAAGGATCGGCAACAAAACATTGATCGGTCAGCACAGCACGATTGAGGTAGCCGCGCGTGACCTGCGCGCCGGCGATGCATACTTCACCTGCGACACCGATCGGCATCCGCTGTCCGTGTGCGTCCAGAATATGAACACCCATGTTCGCAATCGGCCGTCCGATCGGCACACTGGCTGCCGCACCAGACTCCCATCCCAGTGGAATCTCGTACACGACGCAACCCACCACCGTCTCGGTAGGGCCATACTCGTTCACCAAACGCACTTGTGGCGCAAGCGCCCGTAGATGTTTGACGGTAGAGGCTGGTAGCGCTTCGCCGCCGATCACAAACAGCGCTGCTGCAGGGGTTGCACCACGGGCAGCAAGTTGTTGCGTCAGTACTTCCAGATGGGCCGGGGTAATTTTGACCAGACCCAGCGGCTTGTCCGAGCTAAGACGTTGCTGCAAGGCATCGATTTCATCGTATTCCGGCAGCAGCTCGGTCGTTCCACCGCACAGTAGCGGCAGATACAGGCTGGTCACGGTGGCATCGAAGGATAGCGATGACGACACCACCGCACCTTGCTGTGGCTTGTAATAGTCCACGGCCCAGTCAAGATAACTGACCAGTGCCGCGTGCGGCACCATGACGCCCTTGGGCCGACCGCTGGAGCCTGAGGTGTAGATCACATAGGCAAGATGTGACGAGGTCAGGCCTATCACTGTCGGATCGGTGCACGGAGCTGATTGCCAAGCAGGAGCGTCCAGATCAAGACGCGGCACATCTGCATCGCCCAAGCGCGCAAAGGTTGGACTGTGCAGTAACAACGCACGGGGCGAACTGTCGGCCAGCATGTACGAAAGGCGGTCAGCCGGATACCGCGGATCCAGTGGTACATACGCGCCGCCGGCTTTCAGTATCGCCAGCAAGGCCACGACCAGTTCCACACTGCGCTCCATGCATAGCGCGACGCGGTCGTCAGGTTGTAGACCCATATCTATCAAATGGTGGGCAAGTTGATTGGCACGCGCATTGAGTTGCGTATAAGTCAGCTGCCGGTAGCCACAGATCACTGCAATCGCATCCGGCGTGCGTGTAGCCTGCGCCTGAAACAATGCCTGGAACGTGGCGTCAGGCACCTCCGTTTTCTTACCGCGGCTCCACGCATCCACCAACGCCAACTCACTTGGAACCAGCATTTCGAACGCGCGTAAGCGCCGCTCGGGATGCGCTATGCCTTGCTCGATCAGCTGGATCAGGCGCTCTGTCAGCAGCTCTATCTGGTCCGCGTCGAAGTACGCCCTATTGTAGATGGCATGAAACCAAGCTACACCATCGTTGGCATTGCTTCTTACATACATCAACAGCGCGTTGTATTCCTGATTGTTGGAACATTTGATCAAACGCGAATGCGTGCTACCGAAACGGTGGACATGCTCTCCTTGTTCGAAAGAGAACACCACATCGAAAAGCCGGGTTGCTCCACTCTTCATCATTCCACATCCACGCCCGATTTCACTGAGCGGGAAGCTCTGGTGGCGGTAGTCCCGGCGAATATCCTTGGACAAGCTCAACACCATCTCCAGAAACGTCGACTCTGAATCGAAGCACATGCGTACTGGAGTGACTTGAGCAAACATCCCGATGGACGACTTGAATTGATGGCCAGATCGATTAAGGATTGGGACCCCTATTACGACGTCGTCACGCTGCAAAGTTCGGGAAAAATAGATGTACAACGCTGCCAGACTGACCTGAAACGGCGAGATGCCATGCATCTCCGCGAACACCGTCATCCGATCCAGCAGCGCTAGCGGAAACTCACGCATGAAATTAATGCTGCAGCCGCTTTCGACGCTATTGGCATGATGAAAATTTTCTGCAAACATCGGTTCGGGCAGCGTTGCGTATTTCTCCAGCCAATACTCACGATCTTTCTTATAGCGCGTCGAACGCTGATAACTCAAGTCCTGGTCAATGAAGTCCAGATACGACCTTACCTCCACCCGCGGAACGCGTTCAGCCCTTAGATCGTTATAGATCTCGCTCAAAGTTTGGATGGTCAGATACATCGACCAGCCATCTAGCAGGATGTGGTGAGCACTCACCACACAATACCACCTCCTGGTTTCGAAGCGGCACAGCGCGATTCGCCACAGCGGCGTTCCATCGAACTTGAAAGGCATTTCCATCTGCTCCTGTATCCACGTGTCCCGCCATTGTTCGCGGTTCGGCAGCATGGACGCATCGACTACGGTCACCGGCATATCAAGCTGGCCGGCGAACGCCTGCAGTGGAATTCCATCGCTATCCACTTCCTGCAAGATGCAGGTCCGTAGTACCTCGCACTGATCGACCGTCAACTGCGCGGCGCGTCGGAAACACTCAATATCGATCTCATCTTCGATCTCCAGATAGACCCCGATGATTGAGGAAATGGAATGGCCGATCATCAGCTGCTCCAACCAGATCTCTCGTTGCGGACTACTGAGGGGAAAGGTGGAGCGCTCATTGGTGTGCATGACGTGTTCCCTACAAAAATAATATGTTCTCAAGGCAAGTCGCGCACGAGAACGCCTAGGACGGTTACCGATTTTTTCAGTACATGGATAACGCAATTAATCGCTAAAAGGCGCCACCTGTCCGTTCGCTTTGAAGCAATGTGTTATCAGCCAACCGGCCATGTATTGAGACAATCGAACTGAGATTCCGATCGCAATTTATTTTTTATTTTTACTATAAGGAACGCAACCTCAATTTTTTATTGATATTTACAATATTTTTATTTATTTTAGGTAATTATAAAAGGTAATAGTGAATCCTAAGGTGCAACTAATAGTGGCTAACAAAAAGTAGCGAGCAGTTGCCAGGTGAGTGGCGGCGGCGCAGAGGAACCGCAGTATACGAGTGATATATGCCGATCTCCGATTACCGGCCGCGGAAATATGGCGACTGCTCACTACGTTTTGTTAGCCGCTTTAAGTCTCCTCCTACGCTCATTCTTCCGCTTCATTCACACCATCGATACTCCTATATCTTCGTTGCAGAATCATCTATATCCCTAACTATTTTTTTTATGGAAAATGGGATAGCCACTCTGCCTGATCAATCAAAGTGCGAAGAAATTCTTCGGGCAAGAAAAATTTGCAAAGAACAACACACAGATTGAGTGATTCTTATCACTTAAATTATTTTCCAATATTTTTAAATCAATAAGAAAAAATTAGAATTAATATACCCTGCGAAAAATAACTCATACATATGCTTTAGAGCGGCCAACAAACGTAGCGAGCAGTCGCCAGGTGGGTGCGGACGGCGCGGAATAACCGTAGTGTACGAGTGGTACATGCATGCTGATTCCGAGAATCGGCGGCTCCCGCCTTGCGGCTGCGCAGTAGTTTTGTTATCCACTCTTAGGCATAGCTATTTTCTTGCCTCTTGGGGATGTCGAGCCACATCGAGAAGATTTGACGGCAGAGCTCCCCCTTGCTTGGGTAAAACAGTATCAAATTGATTCCGGCACACCAATCCTGGCGGCTCTTGCCGAGAAAGGCGTTAGGGAACCTCTGCCCCCCCCCCCCCCCAAGATGCGCAACACTATCAACTCGGAGAAGAAGAGGCATCCATGCAACTGACGTTCAGTGACGCGAAAGGGTTAGGCAAGCGCAAGCAAACCCGCCGAGAGATCTTTCTGGCCGAGATGGAGCAGGTGGTGCCGTGGAAACAACTGCTCGGGCTGATTGAGCCGCACCATACGATGTCGCGACGGCCTGGGCGGCAGCTCTACGCATTGGCCACGATGTTACGGATTCATCTGTTGCAGGCGCTGAGCGATCCGGAAATGGAAGAGGCGTTGCACGAGATCTGGACCTTGCCACGCGGATGTTGGGCGTAGTCGCGCCCGGCTCGACCAAGAATGCCGATCGCGCGCGACCCTTGAAATGCATCAGACCAAAGAAGGGCAATCAGTGATATTTCGGTATGAAAGCGCACAGTGGCGTGGATGCGTGCTCCGGGCTGGTTCACCATGTGCATTGCACAGTCGCCGATGTCACGATGACGCAGGCCTTGTTGCACGAAGACAGCGTGTTCGGCGAAAGCGGCGACACCGGTGCGGACAAACGCGACGCATTCCAGACCTGCAAGGCCGCATTTTTCATTGCTGCCAAACGCTCGACGATTCAAGCCATTAGCAACACGCGGATGCGTGCTTGGGTGGAGCGCTGGGAACACCTCAAAGCCAGCGTGCGTGCGAGGGTGGAGCATCCGTTACAAGTCATCAAACGCCAGTTCGGTTACGCCAAGGTCCGGCTAGCGCGGCTTGGCCAAGAACAACAAAAAAGGACCTTACGGCCCTTTTTTATGATCGACTGGATTTTACAATTCGTCGTTCTGAGTTGGAGCGGGAAACGAGACTCGAACTCGCGACCTCAACCTTGGCAAGGTTGCGCTCTACCAACTGAGCTATTCCCGCGTGGAGCTAAATTGTACAGCTTGTTTACTTCGTTGCGCTAGCCCTGTCATCGTTGCCTATGATGGAAACGATGCATGCAACGTGGAGGCCTGGGCCGGAATTGAACCGGCGTACGCGGATTTGCAGTCCGCTGCATAACCACTCTACCACCAGGCCGAAATATCAAACCCAAAGCTTCCTGCCTTGAAACCAAGGAGACCACTGACACGGGGCTCTGTTTGTATCTGGAGCGGGAAACGAGACTCGAACTCGCGACCTCAACCTTGGCAAGGTTGCGCTCTACCAACTGAGCTATTCCCGCTTGGGAGGCAGAATTTTACAGCGAACAGGATAGCTGTCAATAGCTGTCAACTGTTGCTTTCAATTTTTTTCGGCTTGTTGCCGATTGCTGCTTTTTCATCGGCGCGCAGACTAGGCCATGCTGCCTGCAAATACTGGAATCCAGACCACAGCGTCAGCAGTGCGGCAATCGCCAGCGTCCAATAACCGGCCCGGAAGACCAGATTGCCGAGCCAGATCTCATGCGTAGGCATTTGCCCTGGCGTGACCGAATACAGCAGACAAAGCAACGCGACCATTTGCGCGGTGGTTTTGACCTTGCCGATCGCCGCAACGCGCACCTTGGCGCGCTGTCCGATCTCGGCCATCCACTCGCGCAGCGCGGAGACGGCGATTTCGCGACCGACGATGACTGCGGCCCAGAACGCCATCCACGGCGTCGGATGGCCTTGTACGATCAGGAATAGCGCCACTGCGACCATCAGCTTGTCGGCCACCGGGTCCAGGAATGCGCCAAACGCAGAATATTGGTGATAACGCCGCGCGACCCACCCATCCAGCCAGTCGGTGACGGCAGCCAGCGCGAACACGCCGGCGGACGCAACGTTCGTCCACGTATACGGCAGGTAGAACACCACGACCAACACCGGGATCATCAAGATCCTCAGCAGTGTCAGCCACGTGGGGACGGTCAACTTCATTACGGACTCGACTCGCCTGCCGCATCGGGAAGCGCCAGCCCGTGCAGGTTAGCGTAGATTCGCGCGGCAAGTGCGGCATTGACCCCCTCCACCCGCGCAATCTCGGCCTCGCCAGCGGCCTTGAGCCCGACCAAGCCGCCGAAATGTTTGAGCAGACTTGCCCGACGGCGTGGGCCGATGCCGGGGATATCCTCGAGCTTGCTGGTCATGCGCGCCTTTTGCCGGCGACCGCGGTGCCCGGTGATCGCAAAGCGGTGCGCTTCGTCACGCACCTGCTGGATGAACTGCAGCGCCGGCGATGCCACGCCCGGGCGCAGTTCGCGGCCATCGGCCATGATCAGCGCCTCGTGCCCTGCCCTGCGCTCCTCCCCCTTGGCCACGCCGACCAGCGAAATGTTCTCGATCCCGAGGTCGGCGAGCGCGGCTTGCGCTTGTGCCAACTGACCAGCGCCGCCGTCGATCAGCAGCACATCGGGTAGCACGCCGCTCTCTTCCACCGCACGTCGAAACCGGCGTTCGATGGCCTGACGCATCGCGGCGTAGTCGTCGCCCGGGGCGATGCCAGAAATATTGAAACGCCGATACTGCCCGCGCACAGGTCCGCTGGCATCGAATACAACGCACGAGGCCACCGTCGCCTCGCCCATGGTGTGGCTGATGTCGAAGCACTCCACCCGTTTGACTTGCTCAGCAAGCCCGAGCATCTCGCGCAGCGCCTCGCTGCGAGCGTGCTGCGCGCTCTGGCTGGTGAGCTCGGACAGCAAAGTCAGCTGCGCGTTGCGGGTGGCAAGCAGCAGATAGCCAGCACGCTCGCCACGCACGTTCCACTTCAGCGCCACCTTGTGTTCGGCCGCGGCGCTGAGCGCGGCCTCGATCAATTCGGACTCCGGAATCTCGCGATCAAGCAAAATCTCGCGCGGCGGCGAGTGTTCAGCGTAGTACTGCGACACGAAGGCGCCCAGGATTTCGTCGGCGCTGTCTTCTCCATTGGTCTTGGGGAAAAACGAACGTGTGCCGAGATTGCGGCCGTCGCGGAAGCTCAGCAGCAACACGCAGGCCTGACTGGATTGTGTGGCGCACGCCAGCACATCCAGATCGGCGGCGCGGCCGTCCACGTATTGACGGTTCTGCATGCTGCGCAACGACGAGAGCAGGTCGCGCAGGCGCGCGGCGCGCTCGAATTCGAGGGCTTCGCTGGCTTGTTGCATCGATTGCATGATCTCTTCGCCGAGTTGGTCGCTCTTGCCTTCGAGAAACATCGTGGCGCGTCGTACCGACTCGGCATAGTCGGGCGCGACAACCAAGTTCACACACGGCGCGCTGCAGCGGCCGATTTGGTGTTGCAGGCACGGCCGCGAGCGGTTGCGAAATACGCTGTCTTCGCAGCTGCGCAGCTTGAACAGCTTGTGCATCAGGCTCAGCGTCTCGCGCACGCCGGTGACGCCGGTATACGGGCCGAAATAACGCCCTTGCACGGCACGCGGGCCACGGTGCAGCGCAATCCGCGGCCATTCTTCGCGCGTCAGTAGCACATAGGGATAACTTTTGTCGTCGCGCAGCGACACGTTGTAGCGCGGCGACAATGATTTGATCAGCTGGTTTTCCAGCAGCAACGCCTCGGCTTCGCTGCGGGTGACGGTCACGTCCATGCGCGCGACCTGCGACAGCATCGAGGTCAGCCGCGCATTCTTCGGGGTGCCGTTGAAATAGCTGCCAACGCGCTTGCGCAGCGCGCCAGCTTTGCCGACGTACAGTAAGGTGTCGTCGCCCGCATACATGCGATAGACGCCGGGCGCGGTGCTCAATTGCGCAGCAAACGCTTTCCCATCGAAATCGACTTGTGGCCTTGCGCTCATTCTTCTATCGGAACATCACTAAGTGCGCCGCTTGCGAGGTCGTATCGCAACACAGCATGGGCGTCGGTCTCGGCGATCCAGACCGCGCCAGCGGTCACTGCGAGTCCCGCCGGGCCGTGCAGGCGCCGCGGCAGCTCGACCGTGGTCAATTGGCCGCCACCCAGACGCAGGCAGCGCAAGCGGCCGTTGCCGGTGTCGGCGATCCACAGCATCGGCGAATCGGTGGCCAAGGCAATCGCTTGCGGAAATTGCAGGCGCGCGGTGTCACGTGGACCGTCCTGGTCGCCGAACTGCCAAAGGCCCTGGCCGCCGACCAGGGTCTGCACCAGGTCGCCGCGCAATTGCATGGTGCGAATCGAGGACCCCAGTGCATCGCAGACATAGGCCACCTGCTGCACCGCCGCCAATCCGGCCGGTTGCGCGAACGCCGCAAGATGGCCGCTCCCGTCGCGAATCTCGAGCGCGCCGGTGCCAGCACGTGCGCTCAATGCGGCGCGGCCAAGGTGATAACTCCAGATGCGGTTGTCGCCGGCCATGGCGATCAACACCTGGTTGTCGGCAACGGCGAGGCCTTGCGGATAGTTCAACGCAGATGCGCCGGCCGAGGCCAGCGGGCCTTCGACCAGCTCGCCGGAGCGCCCGGTGCCGCACAGCGTGTCGACGTGGCCATTGCGCAAGCTGATGCACCGCAAGGCATGATTTCCGGTATCGGCGACATACAGCCGGTCGCGCTCCAATGCCAGACCTTGCGGACGCCGGAATGCCGCTTCGCCGACGCCGCCATCGATGAGATCGGCATTACCGTGACCGAACTGGCGCAGCACGCGGCCACCATGCGTGCATTCGAGCACGCGGTGATGCCCGGTATCGGCGACGTACAAGCGATCTTCGGTGGCGGCCAAGCTGGTTGGAAACCGCAGCGCCAGATGTGGTTCGGGTCCGCGCTCGGCCACGCCATGCAGATCGGCATCAGACGGAGGCTGCTGGCCATCGCACAAGGCGGTCAACGCCTTGTCGAGATCCTCGGTCACGCCCACCAGACGCTGGCGCTCGCGACCGTAAGCATCCAGCAGCACGAGCGTAGGCCAGGACACGATGCCGAAACGGCGCCAGGTTTCCCAATCCTTGTCGAGCAGGATCGGCGCACTGACGCCATGCCCGCGCAGCTGCTTGAGCGAGCGTTGCGGCAAGCGTTCACTGTCGAAACGCGGCACCTGCACCACGATCACCTGCAGGCGACCGGGGCTGCGCGCCTGCCAATGCGCAAGCTCGGCCAGGCGCTCGGCGCACCACACCGAGCTGGCATTGACGAACGCCAGCACAAGCGCGCGGCCGCGATGCTCCTGCAAGGTGGATGGCCTGGCGTTGAGCCAAGTAGGAAATTCCGGCAGTTCCTGAATCAGCTGGGCATTCATCCAGTAATTATGCCCAAGCCCGATTAGCTGCGGGTGAGCCTGGCCACGGTCTGGCGCGCAGCGGTGTCGACCAGCTGCCAGACACGTTCAAAATCGTCCATGACGCCGGTGTAGGGATCCGGAATTTGATCGCGCTCCTCAACGCCTGCCCATGGCAGCCACAACGCGACCTTGTCGCGCACTGGCGCTGGGGCGAGCCGCTGCAGATCGCGCAGATTGCTGCTGTCGGCGCATAAAACCCAATCGAAGTGCTCGACGTCCGCTGGCCGCACCTGACGGGCGCTTAAGCCGGAAATATCCACGCCATGGCCGCGTGCACACCGTATGGCACGCAGGTCTGGTGGATCGCCGACATGCCAGTCGCCGGTGCCGGCCGAATCGACCTCGATGCGCCGCGATAGCCGAGCTTCGTCCAGCCTTGCACGCAAAGCGCCCTCGCCCATCGGTGAGCGACAGATATTGCCCAGGCATACGATCAAGACCTTCATGTCCAGGCCACACGCGTCTGCGCCCGTGCAAGATCGTCCGGCGTATCGATACCCGGCGGAAACTGCTCGGGCGTCAGTGTCACTGCGATGCGGTAACCGGCTTCCATCACGCGTAGTTGTTCCAGCGACTCGATGCGCTCCAGCATGCCGGGCGGCATCGCGGCAAAGCGCTGCAGGAACCCTGCGCGGTACGCATAGATGCCGATGTGGCGCAGCCAATGGCCGTCATTGGGCAAGCTGTCGCGGTGGCTGGGGAAGCTGTCGCGGTGCCAAGGAATCGGCGCACGGCTGAAATACAACGCGTCGCCGCCTGCGCTAAGCACCAGCTTCACCACGTTGGGATCCAACAGCGCGTGTGCGCTATCTACCTGCGCAGCCAGCGTAGCCATTTCGGCGCCGGAGTGCATTAGCAGATCGGCGACTGCGCGAATGCCGGCAGCAGGCGCGAACGGTTCGTCGCCTTGCAGATTGACCACGCAGGTGTCGGCATTCCAGCCCGCGATCCGTGCGCATTCGGCGAGACGATCGGTGCCCGACATATGTTCGCTGCCAGTCATCGCGACATGCACGCCAGGCAGGCTTTCGATCGCCTCGGCAATCCGCGCATCGTCTGTCGCCACCCAGACCTCGCGTGCACCCGCCAACAACGCCCGCTCGGCCACATGCTGGATCATCGGGCGATCGCCGATCAGTTGCAGCGGCTTACCTGGCAGACGCGTGGAGGCGTAACGCGCGGGAATGGCGACGACGAAATCGGCAGGCGTTGGGTTGGTCATGCGAGTGTGCTCTGAAGGTGCAAAAATAGTCGAAGAAACGAGAGGCCGAAATCGCACAAAGTCCTTGCGCGATGGAACGCGGCTACAGCGCCTGACCCGTGTGCCGATACGGAACTGCATCGACAAAGGAGCCTCGTCATCGAGCTACATCGGTGCAGTGTATCGGCTGATGCGAGCAGGTCTTTGCGATGACACGCGTTCGTCGTGCAGTCATTGCGATGCGCGTTCTCGAGCTCGACAGGCAGGTGCGACGTTCGGCAGCAGGGGTGCTGAGTCTGTCCGATAAGCGCGCCACGCCCAGGACCGATCCAGGCGGACACGAATCATCGCGCACTCCACATATCAGAGTTACACGCCTTGCCGGCTCGCCAATTTGTCCAGTCGATCCAGCAAACTTACCCAGAACGCCGCCGGCAACTCGGCTCTGAGCGGCACGCTATACAGCCACTCGTCGGCGAATGGACGGCATTTCACCGCGTCTTTTTCGGTCATCAGCACCGGCAAGCGACTGCCGAAACTGAAATCTGCGGCGCGATACATGTGATGATCGGGAAATGCATGCGGCACCACGCCAATACCGTGCACACGCAGCATTGCGAAGAAGCGCTCCGGGTGCGCGATGCCGGCCACCGCATGCACGCGCCGCCCGGCGAGCATGCTCAAGGGCTGGGCGCGCTTGCCATCCATCGGTTGCACGCTGTCGATGCTCAACCGCATCTGCCATTCGCCAAGGCCTGCGGCCTCAGGTGCTTGAGACGCTATTGCAGCGCTCGCCTGACCAAGATTGACCACGCGGAAATCGCAATCGCTTGCACGTGCAGCCGGTTCGCGCAGCGGCCCGGCAGGCAGCAGGCGTCCGTTGCCGTAGCGACGCTGACCGTCGACCACTTCGATTTCCACGTCGCGCGCGAGTCGGTAATGCTGCAAGCCGTCGTCGCAGACCACAATGTCGCAGCCCGCCTCGACCAGGGCACGTGCTGCGGCCAGCCGATCGCTGTCCACGCGTACGCGCGTGCCGGTCTTCCAGGCGATCAGCACTGGCTCGTCGCCGCCGAGTTCGACGGGCGTGTCCGCTTCAACCCACCGTGCCGTGCCCGATTCGTCACGGCCGTAGCCGCGACTGGCCACGCCCGGCGTCCAGCCGGCTTCTTGCAATTTGCTGACCAGGGCAATCGTCAGTGGCGTCTTGCCAGTGCCGCCGGCGGTGACGTTGCCCACCACGATCACCGGCACCGGCACACCGTGGCGCTTGCGCCAGCCGCGTCGATACACGGCGCGTCGCAACGCGATGGCGGCGCCGTAGACCGGCGAGAGGATGCGCGCCGATAGTGGAATCGGCGCATTGTCGTACCAGTAACCCGGCGTGCGGGTGCCGCGCTTGCTCATGCCTGGCGTTCGCGAAACTGCATGCCATGCAGGTGCGAATACAACCCGCCCTGCGCCAGCAGCTCGCTATGCGTGCCGCGCTCGACGATGCGGCCCTGATCCATCACCAGCACCTGGTCGGCATGCTCGATGGTGGACAACCGATGCGCGATCACCAGCGTGGTGCGGTCCGGCATCAACTTGTGCAAGGCGTCCTGGACCAGACGTTCGGATTCATTGTCCAGCGCCGCGGTGGCTTCGTCCAGAATCAGGATCGGCGCATCCTTGAGCATCGCGCGCGCGATCGCCAGACGCTGCCGCTGGCCGCCCGACAAGCGCCCGCCTTTGGTGCCGACAGGCGACTGCAAGCCTTCGGGCAGTTGCGCCACAAACTCCATCGCATTTGCGCCTAGAATCGCGCGCTCCAGTTGAGCTGCGTCGGCGGTGCGCATTTCGCCATAGGCGACGTTGTCGGCGATGCTGCCGTCGAACAGCATTACATGCTGGCCGACCAGGGCGATCTGGCGACGTAGATCAGCCAACGAATACACCTGCACCGGATGCCCGTCGAGCAGGATTTGCCCGGCCTCGGCTTCGTAGAAACGCGGAATCAGTTTGATCAGGCTTGATTTACCGCTGCCCGAACGACCGACGATCGCGGTCACCGTGCCCGGTTGCGCGACGAAACTGACATCGGCCAACGCCGGATTGACCTGGCCTGGGTAGCGCGCAGTGACGTCGCGGAATTCGATCAAGCCCTTGGCGCGCGTCAGCGGCGCGGCGCCTTGATCCGGCTCATCCGGGCTATCGAGCACTGAAAAAAGACGCTCGGCCGATGCCAAGCCACGCTGCACCATGTTCTGCACATTCGTGAGTTGCTTGAGCCCGGGAATGATCGTCAGCATCGAGGTCATCAGCACCACGAAGTCGCCAGCGGTCAGGCGCCCGGCCAATGCCTGCGCACCGGCCACGAACAACAGCGCCGACAAACCAATCGCACCGATCATCTGCACCGTAGCGGTGGAAATGCCGCGCGTGGATTCGACCTTCATCGCCAGACGTAAATTACGATCGGCCAGCGCGCCATAACGCTCCATTTCGGTCTGCTGGGCGCCGTAGATCTTGACCTCCTGGTGGCTGGACAAGGTCTGATCGGCAGCCTGCAACAAATGCGCGCCGCTCTCCTGGATGCTGTGGCTGATGCGCCGATAGCGCCGCGCCACCTTGTCCATCACCCAGGCCAGCACCGGTGCGAGCACCAGGATGGTCAGTGTCACCTGCCAGCTATGCCACAGCATCAGCGCCAACGCGCCGATCACCTGCAGCGACTGCTGGATCATCACCTTGACCGCATCCACTGCCGCCTGCGCGACCTGGTCCGAATCCGAGCCCAGGCGGATCAGCATCGACGGCACCGGCTCGGAATCGAAACGCGAGCCCGGCAGGCGCAAATACTTGGACATCACCTTGACGCGCAGGTCGCGCGCGATGCTGCGTGCGGATTTGCCCATCGCCATGTCGGTGATGTAACCGGCGACGCCGCGCACCACGAACAGCACGATGATCTGCACCGGCAGCCAGCGACTGACTTCGGCGTTCTTGTAGATGAAGGTCTCATCGGTGATCGGCTTCATCAACGCCAGAAAACCGGTGGTGCCGGCCGCTTCGACCAACGCGGCAATCAGCGCGGCGATCAGCAGCAGCCGGTACGGCTTGGCGAAGGCCAGCAGGCGACGGTACGTGCGCCAGGACGACACTGGCGCCGGGCGGTCGTTGGAGGTGGTCACGGGCGGGTTCCGTTGTTGCGTGTCTTGTCGGCAGGGCCGGTGATACCAGGATTGTCGGCTTGAGGCGCAGTTGCGATCGCGATGCGCCGGAAACCGAGTTGCCCCAAGGCATCTTGCGCGGTGACGACAGCCTGATACGGCGTACGCGCATCGGCGCGCATCAACACCGTCTGCTCGCGGTCGTCACCGGCAATCTGCGCAATTGTCTGCTTCAGCGAATCCACCTCCGGGCGCAGCACTTCCTGATCGTTGATGAAATAACGCCCCTCGGCATTGACCAGCACGCTCAGCGAACGCGGTGGCACGCTGGCGTGCTGGTCGCTAGCGGTCGGCAGCTGCAATTGCAGCGTAGAGCGTGCATCAAAGGTCGTGGTCACCACGAAGAAGATGATGAGGACGAGAATGACGTCGATCAACGGCACCAGGTCGATATGCGGCTCGTCCTGGCTTCGGTCGCTACCGATGCGCATCCGTCAGCCCTTTGTCGTGACAGGCTTGGCGCCTGCCGCAACCGGCGCCACGCGGCCATCCATGGTATCAAGCAGCAACGTGGCTTCCTGCTCCATCTCGATGATGTAACCGGCAATGCGCCCCTTGAAAAAGCGATGCGCCATCAGCGCCGGCACTGCGATGATCATGCCGGTGGCTGTGCACACCAGCGCCTTGCCGATGCCGCCGGCCAGTTGGTTCACGTTGCCCACGCCGTAATCGAGGATGCCCATGAACATCTGAATCATGCCGACCACGGTGCCCAGCAGGCCCAGCAACGGCCCGGCTGAGGCGATCGTGCCTAGCGCATTCAGATAGCGCTCCATGCGGTGCACCACATGCCGGCCCGTGTCTTCGATGCGCTCGCGGATCAACTCGCGTGGGCAACCACGCACGTCAAGCGCAGCGGCGAGCAAGGCACCGAGCGGCGAATTGCGACGCAGCGACTCGATATGGGCGCAATCCAGATTGCCGCGCGCGGCCCAGTGACGAACTTCTTCGCCCAGACCTGGCGGCGTCACCTCGTTGCGGCGTAGGCCCCATAGACGCTCCAGCATGATCGCCAAGGCGACCACGCCCAGCAACAGCAACGGCACCATCGGCCAACCGCCTGCCTTGACCAGCTCCAACACTATTTGATTCCTCCGGCAACGCGGCCGCCTATTCGCTGGGCGATAGGATAGCAGCCGACCGCCGCCGTTCCGCGGCATCCCACAGCCGCGGCTGCCAGCGCCGTCGCTCGCGTACCTGCAAACCTTCGGCGCCCAGCCAGACCCTGATCGCACCGGCCTCAGCGGTGTCGATCACCTCCGCCCCACTTCCCTGCCAGCGTTGTACCACCTCTACGCGCGGATGCCCGAAGCGATTGCCGTGCCCTGACGACACCAAAGCCAGCCGTGCGCCGGTCGCTGCGATAAATCCGGCATGCGAGCCATCGGCACTGCCGTGGTGCGGGACGACCACTAGATCAGCGCGCAACTCCGACGACTGCCCATCAAGCAACCGACGCTCGACGATCCCGTCGATGTCGCCCGGCAACAGTGCGCTCGCATGCGGCGTTTCGACCCGTAGCACGCAGCTGGATTGATTGCGCAGATACGGAAAACCGGGACTTGGATGCAGGAAGCGAAAGCGCACGCCGTCCCACTCCCACTGCTGGCCGGCACGGCAGCGCGTGCTCACGTCCAGCGGCGCCTGCGGCGGCGCGGACGTCATTGCAACGGGCAGCCCAGCGCGAACAGCGGCATAGCCTCCGGCGTGATCGGCATCGGCATGACTGAGCACGATCGCATCCAGTCGGCGCACACCGAGTGCATGCAAGGCCGGGAGAACGACGCGCTCGCCAGCGTCGAAGCCGTCGCGCACTGCAGGGCCGGTATCGAACAACAGCGCGTGACGTTGCGTGCGCACCAGCACTGCCAAGCCCTGCCCCACGTCCAGCACCTGCACATCCGCCTCACCGGCCGCAGGCAGCTCGCGGTCCGGCCATAGCAGCGGCAGCCATAGCAATACGGCTATCGATTTGCCTGGCGTGCCACGCGGCAATAGCAGCCAGAACGCACCGAGCAAGGCGGCAATCAACGCGATGGCATCTGACTCCGGCACCCACCACAACGCCACCGAAGTCTGCCCGAGCCAAACGAAGCCGGACCACGTCAGCTCGAAACACCATCCCGCCGATCGCCACACCCAAACGCCAGCACCGGGATGAATCGCTTCGAGTGCGGTGCCCAGCAGGCACAGCGGCACCACGACGAAAGTCCACCAGGGAATGGCGATGAGATTAGCGAGCGGCCCCACCAACGATGCCTGCCCGAACAAGCTCACTGTCAAGGGCAGCAGACCAATGGTGGCGACGGTTTGCGCCGACAGGAAGCCGCGCAAGATCGCGCGGTCGTTCGACGGCAAGCACCACACCAGCCAGGCAACGCCTGCAAAGCTGAGCCAGAAGCCCGCGACCAAGACGCTCAACGGATCCCACAGCAGCACTGCCAGCAAGGCGTGCGCGAGGATCTGAGTGGTCGTTGCACGTCGCCGCAGCACCCGCGCCAGGGCTACTACTGCAATCATCAATACGGTGCGCACCGTGGGCAGTGCCAAACCTACCAGCACCGCATAGGCGGCGGCGCCGAGAAGCGCGGCGATTGCAGCGGCGTGGAGGCGCGGAAGTACCCTACCCAAGCCGGGCCACCAGCGCCATAGACCGGCGACCACCATCGCGAAGAATGCCGCGACCAGCCCGACATGGGATCCCGAGATCGCGATCAGATGGCTGAGCCCTGTTGCGCGCAACGTTGCCCATGCGGCGGCGTCGAGCCCGCGCGTATCGCCGAGCGCGAGTGCGCGCAGATAGGGCGCAGAGGGTCCGGGCACCGATTCGGCGATGCGTTGCGACATACTTTCGCGCCAGGCATCAACACCACGCGGCATAGCGACTTGTCGTGCGGCGGCCGGCACGCGCACATAGCCGGTCGCTGCAATCCGTTGTGCCAACGCCTGACGCTCAGCATCGAAACCGCCGGGATTGCGCAAGCCGCGTGGCGCCCGCAGCTTGAGCTGTAATCGCCAACTCGCACCCGCATGCAATGCGGCACGCGGGCCCATGTGTTCGGCACCGAAATCGTCGTACCAAGCCAGTTGCATCAGCTTGCCGCGCAGTGCTGCTGGTTGCGCCTGATCGTCATCGACACGTAGCTGAAAGCGCGTGCGGCGTTGCTCGGCCACCGGCAGCCCGACAATCTGGCCGCGCACACCCACGTCGCGCGCTTCGTCTTGAGGGAGCAGTTGCAGTTGCAAGGCACTGGCGACCTGCCATCCCATCAGACCGAAGCCGAATAATGCCGTTGCGATTGCAATTGGCAGCGTGAACCCTTGCGGACGCAGCCACAGGGTCACGCCCACACCCGACGCACCAATGCACATGCACATCGCGTAGAGCGCCCGCGGCAACACCGTAGGCGACCACGCGCACACCACTACGCCCAGCAGCAATGCCGATGCCCCGGCGACCGCCGCTCCCATCTGCGGCGATGGCGTTGCCTGCGCTGACACATCCATGCTGCCGGTCGCCATCCATCCTGACCCTATTCGATCAATGTATCCAAGTTAGGTCATGGCGAACTCCAGGCACAGCGGTGGTTGGCGCATCGTCAGGTAGGAAGAAAGCTGCTTTTGTTGTAGCGCACCGCAGGGCGCGGCCGCGGCTCAATGCGATATGTGACCGAGCGCACGCAGGCTGCGCGCGCACCAAGACCCCATCACCGACCAGCGATGCAAGCAGGCCCCAGAGAAACGCATTCGCCTCGATTTCATGGCAACGGCGCTATGTTTGACAGGCTTTCAAGGAGTTCCCCACATGCGTAAAGGCACTGCATTGATTGTCGGCGTGACCGGCATCTCCGGTTACAACCTCGCCAAGGTGATGCTCGCTGACGGCTGGACCGTCTACGGCCTCGCACGCCAGCCATTGCCGCATGACGGCGTCATTCCTGTCGCGGCCGATCTGCTGGACGCACAGAGCACTACCAACGCGTTGTCCGGTTTGCCGATCACCCATGTGTTCTTCTGCACCTGGACGCGTCGCGATACCGAACGCGAGAATAGCGAGGCCAATGGCGCGATGATGCGACATCTGTGCGAGGCGCTCAGCGAGGCGCCGCTGCAGCACATTGCGCTGGTTACTGGCACCAAGCACTATCTGGGCGCTTTCGAAAACTACGGCAGCGGCAAGGCCGAAACGCCATTCCGCGAAAGCGAGCCACGGCAGCCGGGCGAGAATTTCTACTACACACTCGAAGACCTGTTGTTCGCACACGCCGAGCAACATGACTTTGGGTGGAGCGTGCATCGCTCGCACACCATGATCGGAATGGCTAACGGCAGCAATGCGATGAACATGGGTGTGACGTTGGCGATCTATGCATCGCTGTGCAAGCACACCGGTCAGCCGTTCGTGTTCCCCGGCTCGCAAGCACAGTGGAACAGTCTCACCGATCTGACCGACGCCGGCCTGCTCGGTCGGCAACTGGCGTGGGCCAGCCTCAGCCCGGCGGCACGCAATCAGGCTTTCAATACCGTCAATGGCGATGTATTTCGCTGGCGCTGGATGTGGGGCGAAATTGCTGCGTTCTTCGAACTTGAGGCCGTGCCCTGCCCCGACACGCCCGCACCGCTGGAAACACGCTTTAGCAAAGCAGCCCCAGCACTATGGAATGAGCTGGCGAAGCAGCATGGATTGGTGGAGGCAGACGTCAATCGCCTGGCTTCCTGGTGGCACACCGACGCCGATCTAGGGCGCGAGATCGAATGCGTCAATGACATGACCAAGAGCCGCGAACTGGGCTTCCTAGACTTCTACGATAGCCGCGCCTCGTTCTTCGAGCTATTCACCAGACTGCGGGCGCTGCGCATCATTCCCTGATCGACAGCAGTCGATGGATGCGGGTCTGCAATAGGCCCGCAAACTCAAGGTAACGGGTTGAATCGACGGCAGCGAGCTCGTCGTTAGGCTGATTTCTTCATCACCATGATGCCGTTAGCGGCCAAGCCCCACGAAACACTTCCCGCATCCTTCTGAGTTGTTCGATCGTCAGGCTACTCAAGGCGCCGCGGAGATGTCGACGGCGCCATGAGCAATCACACCGCAGACGGCGCTAACTCACGCAGCTTGCCTTGATGCAACTCCAGCACGCGGTCCAGACGCCGCGCCAGGCTGCGATCGTGGGTGACCAATACCAGGCTGGTGCGCTGGGCGCAGTTGAGTTCCAACATCAGCTCAAACACGGTCTCCGCAGTCCTGTCGTCCAGGTTACCGGTCGGCTCGTCACCTAATACGCAGCCCGGCTTGTTCACCAGCGCACGCGCAACCGCCGCACGTTGACGCTCGCCACCGGACAATTCACTGGGCTTGTGTTCGATGCGATGTCCGAGGCCTACCGACTCCAGCAATTGCAGTGCTTGCTTTCTGGCGACCGCGACCGCTTTGCCGGACAGCAGCACCGGCATCATCACGTTTTCCAATGCGGTGAATTCCGGCAACAAATGATGAAATTGGTACACGAAGCCCAGCGCGTGATTGCGCAGCTTGCCGCGCTCGCCATCGGACAACGCAGACATGCGACGACCGGCGACATACACCTCGCCCGATGTAGGAGTATCCAACCCACCAAGCAGATGCAAAAGCGTGCTCTTGCCTGCGCCGGAAGCGCCGACGATCGCAACCGTTTCACCGGTCGCCACCGACAAATCCAAACCACTGAATACCGGCGTGCGCATCTTGCCTTCGGCATACGTCTTAGCCAGCGCCTCGGCCCGGATCACCGCATCTGCTTGGTTTGGTTTCTGCACTGCCGATTCCCGATTCTCGAATCCCGATTCGCGGATCTCATTCATAACGCAGCGCTTCAGCGGGCTGAGTAGATGACGCGCGCCATGCCGGGTACAGGGTCGCCAGAAAACTCATCACCAACGCGACTACAGTGATCACCGCCACGTCCTGGGTCTGCATATCGGTCGGCAGCCCTGTGATGTAGTACACGTCTTCCGGCAGCAGCTTGACGCTGAAAATCGTCTCAATCACACCAAGGATGCGCTCCAAGTTCAGCGTCAGCACAATGCCGCCGATCACGCCCATTATCGTGCCCATGAAGCCAATCAACGAACCCTGCACCATAAATACTTGCATTACCCCGCCCGGCGACAAGCCAAGCGTGCGCAAAATTGCGATGTCGGCCTGTTTATCGGTCACCAGCATCACCTGCGAGGACACCAGATTGAATGCGCCCATCGCCACGATCAGCGACAGCAGGATGCCCATCACGGTCTTTTCCATCTTCAACGAGTGGTAGAGATTGGCGTTCTCCTGCGTCCAGTCGCTGACGCGGTAAGGCCCGTGCAACTTGATAGCCAGGTCACGCGCCACGTTCCAGGCCTGATCCATATCGTGCAAGCGCAGTCGCACGCCGGTGACACCATCCATGCGCAACAAGCGCGCCAGATCTTCCATGTTAGCCACCGCCAGACCACGGTCGATCTCGTTGTATCCGGCCTCGAAAATACCGCTGACAGTAAAACGCTTGAGCCGCGGCATCGCGCCCAGCGGTGTGGACTGGGTATCGCTGAGCAAGACAACAATACTGTCGCCCACATCCACCCCCAGCCAGAGCGCCAGTTCCTTGCCGATGACGATGTTGTAGGAACCCGGCGTCAAACTGTCGACCGAGCCCTTCTGCATCTTCTTGGCCAGCACCGAGACCTTGCCTTCTTCGCCAGGAATCACGCCCCGCACGATCGCCGGTTGTTTCCGCGGACCCTGCAACAGCGATTCGGTTTCGATGTATGGCGCGGCACCGGCAACGCGCGGATCGGACATGGCGACCTCGACCGCATGCTGCCAATCACGCATCGGCGCGCCTTCTGCGCTGACCGTGGCGTGCGCGGCCATCTGCAACAGCCGATCGCGGATTTCCTTCTGGAAACCGCTCATCACCGCCAGCGTAGTGATCAGCACGGTCACACCCAAGGCGATACCCAGGATCGATGCCATCGAGATAAACGAGATGAAGCCATTACGACGCTTGGCACGCAAGTAGCGCAAGCCGATGGCAATCGGGATAGGTTTGAACATGCGGTTCAACCAGGAAAGGGACGCTATGGTGCCACTAGCGGTCGCCGGGAAGAAATGGCATGTGCCTGAGCGGCCAGACGCAGTTCACGTCGTTGCACCGGCGGCAAGGTATCCGGCCAAAAATGCAGGCGTTCGCGACGTCCATCCACCCGCATCCACGCCACCACCGCAATCGGTCCACGCCACGTCACTTGCAAGCTCTGCACCTGCGCGCCGTCAACGCTGGCGGGCGCGTTGGCCCAGGGCACGACCAATTGCCGCACTGGCGAACGCAACAGCTGGCGCAGCGATCGCGCACCTGCGGTAAGTGCGTAAGCAGACAGCAGCCCCGCCAGCCATAGAGGCACCCCGCTACGCCAGACCGCCCACAGCGCGAGCGCGACCAGAACGCTTAGTGCGCAAAAAAGCCAGCGCGAGGGCTGCCAGTCAAGCCTGCAAGACGCGAATATCGGTAATGAGCGCGGCGTTGGCAGCATCCGGGCAAGCCTCGTATCCCATGAACCAGCGCCACAACTTATCGTCTTCGCAATCCAGAAGCTGTAGGAAAACCGCGCGCTCGGACTCGGAAGCCTGCGCCCAACGTTGGTCAAGATAGCGCCCGAACAACTGGTCGAGTTCGCGCATACCACGCCGGCAGCGCCAACGCAGTTTTTTCAGCAGGGTGTCTTCGTCCATCTCATCTCTCCACCCCGCCTCGCAGCGAGCCGAAAGCGACAGCGGCACCTGACCTCGGCCCAGTGCCGCTGCGAACCACGTCCCGCCGCGGCGGGGCATCATTGCCTGACAATCAGGCGCGACGCGCCATCATCAACTTTTTGATCTCGGCAATCGCAAGCGCCGGATTCAGGCCTTTCGGGCAGGTTCGCGCGCAGTTCATGATGGTGTGGCAGCGATACAGTTTGAACGGATCTTCCAGATCGTCCAGACGCGCACCGGTATCTTCATCGCGCGAATCGATGATCCAGCGATACGCCTGCAGCAGGATCGCCGGTCCCAGGTAGCGCTCGCCGTTCCACCAGTAGCTCGGGCAGCTGGTCGAGCAGCAGGCGCACAGGATGCACTCGTACAAACCGTCGAGCTTGCGACGATCTTCCGGCGACTGCAGGCGCTCGCGATCCGGCGGCGGCGGGGTCTGGGTGCGGATCCACGGCTTGATCGACGCGTACTGGGCGTAGAAGTGAGTCAGATCCGGTACTAGATCCTTGATCACGCTCATGTGCGGCAGCGGATAGATCGGCACTTCGGCCTTTCCGCAAGCAGCGATCGCCTTGGTGCAGGCCAGCGTATTGGTGCCGTCGATGTTCATCGCGCACGAACCGCAGATACCTTCGCGGCACGAACGACGGAATGCCAATGTCGGGTCGATCTCGTTCTTGATCTTGATCAGCGCGTCCAACACCATTGGGCCGCACTTGTCGAGATCGATCTCGTAGCTGTCGGTGCGCGGGTTGGCGTCGACATCCGGATCCCAGCGGTAGACCTTGAAGGTGCGCGTGTTCTTGGCGCCCTGTGCAGGGTAATGCTTGCCCTTGCCGATTTTTGAATTCTTGGGGAGGGTGAACTCTGCCATAGCTGCTCTCGTTGGCTCAGGCGATGCGCGGTGCGAACGACAACCGCACCGTGCGCATGAAGGTAAAGATGACGGACGCCACCACCGAAACAGTGGCGCAGCGGTCGGCACTGTACCGGCGCTGCTCCCGCGTCGCGAAGCGATTCCGCTGTATCGATTCCCTGCTACCGCACCCGGACGAGCCGGCGAGCAGAGAAATGGCAACAGCAGATCGCTCCATGCGCATCGGTCAGTAAACGCGCGGCTTCGGAGGGACCACATCCACATCCTTGCTCAGCGTGTACATATGAACAGGACGATACTCGAACTCGCACTTGCCCTTATCGTCGACGGTTACCAGCGTGTGCTTCTGCCAGTTGACGTCATCGCGATCCGGGAAATCTTCGTGCGAATGCGCGCCACGGCTTTCCTTGCGCTGTTCGGCAGAGTTGATCGTCGCTACTGCGTTGAGCAGCAGGTTGTTCAATTCGTAGGTCTCGATCAGATCCGAGTTCCACACCAGCGAGCGGTCCGAGACTTTGACGTCTTCGAAAGTGGCGAAGATCTCGGCCATCTTGTCGACACCCTCTTTGAGGGTCTTGCTGGTGCGAAACACTGCAGCGTCCGACTGCATGGTGCGCTGCATGTTGTCGCGGATCACCGAGGTCGGCGTCGAGCCATTCGCGTGACGCAACTTGTCCAGCATGCCCAACGCCTTGTCGCAAGCATCGGAAGGCAACGTCTTGTGCGGCTGATTGATCTTGACCGTCTCGGCGCAGCGATTGGCCACCGCACGGCCGAACACCACCAAATCCAGAAGCGAATTGGAGCCCAGACGGTTGGCGCCGTGCACCGACACGCAGGCGGCTTCGCCGATCGCATACAAGCCCGGAACGACCGCATCCGGGTTATCGCCCTGCTTGCGCACGACTTCGCCGTAGAAGTTGGTCGGAATGCCGCCCATGTTGTAGTGCACGGTCGGCAGGACCGGGATCGGCTGCTTGGTCACGTCCACACCGGCAAAGATATGTGCGCTTTCGGCAATACCGGGCAGCTTCTCGTTGATGACTTCCGGGCCGAGGTGGGTCAGGTCGAGCAGGATGTGATCCTTGTGCTCGCCCACGCCGCGACCTTCGCGGATCTCGACGGTCATCGAACGCGACACCACGTCGCGCGATGCAAGATCCTTGTAATGCGGTGCGTAGCGCTCCATGAAGCGTTCGCCTTTGCTGTTGCGCAGGATGCCGCCCTCGCCACGTACGCCTTCGGTGATCAGGCAGCCCGCACCATAGATACCGGTGGGATGGAACTGCACGAACTCCATGTCCTGCACCGGCAGGCCGGCACGCATCACCAAGCCACCGCCGTCGCCGGTACAGGTGTGGGCGGAGGTGGCGCTGAAGTAGGCACGGCCGTAGCCGCCGGTGGCCAATACCACACCATGGGCGCGAAACAGATGCAACGAGCCTTCTGCCATATCCAACGCGAGCACACCGCGACAGACGCCTTCTTCGTCGAAGATCAGATCGAGCGCAAAGTACTCAATCATGAAGCGCGCGTTGTGCGCCAGCGACTGCTGATACAGCGTGTGCAGCATGGCGTGACCTGTACGGTCAGCAGCCGCGCAGGTGCGCTGCGCGGATGGGCCCTCGCCGTATCTAGTGGTCATGCCACCAAACGGACGCTGGTAGATCTTGCCCTCTTCGGTACGCGAAAACGGCACGCCGTAGTGCTCGAGTTCAATGATGGCCGGGATCGCTTCGCGACACATGTACTCGATCGCGTCCTGGTCGCCCAACCAATCGGAGCCTTTAATAGTGTCGTAAAAGTGATAGCGCCAATCGTCTTCGCCCATGTTGCCGAGGGCTGCAGAAATACCGCCCTGCGCCGCCACGGTGTGCGAACGGGTCGGGAAAACCTTGGTCAGGCAAACCGTCTGCAGGCCCTTCTGGGCCAGACCGAACGTGGCGCGCAGGCCGGCACCGCCGGCACCCACCACGACCATGTCGTACTTGTGTTCTGTGATCTTGTAGGCGGACATCGAATTTATGGATTCCTGTTTGATCGCTGACGACTCAGCTAATGCCCAGCGCGATACGCGCCACGGCAAACACGCTGACGATGCCACCCAGCACGGCGACGAAGCGCACCAAGGTCTGCGCTGCAAGCGCAAGCAGCGAGTTGTGCACGTAATCTTCCAGCACCACTTGCATGCCCAATTGAGCATGCCAGAACGACGCGATGAGGAATCCGACTAGCAGAATCGCATTCCACGGCTTGGCCACTGCGGCGCTGGCGGTGGCGTGATCGGTACCGATCAGGCTCAGCACGAAAATCAGGAACCAAATCGATAACGGCACCAATGCGGTGGCGGTCAGACGCTGGATCACGAAGTGTTCGGTACCGGTCTTAGCAGCACCCAGGCCGCGCACATTTTTTAGCGGGGTACGGTAGCGATTCATACGGCACCTCCGGACAGCAGCACATATGCCCAGATGGCGGCAGTGAGCGCAAAACTCAAGATCACCGACAGCCAGCCAAGGCTGACGAACGAGCGCACGGCGTAGCCCTGCCCAAAGTCCTGCAGCATGTGGCGCAATCCGCCAAACAGGTGGAAGGCAAAGGACCAGGTCCAGCCGAACAGAAAAGCCTGCCCGTACCAAGTCGCAGCCTGATCGCGGAAACAATTCCAGTGATCTGGGCCAAGCATTAATGTCAGCAAGGCGGCGGCAATCACCAAAGCGCCAATGGACAGTACGATACCGGTGGCTCGATTGAGAATCGAGGTCACCATCTGTATCTGCCAGCGGTACACCTGGAGATGCGGGGAAAGAGGACGTTCGCGGATCGCCATTCGCTGGGCTCGTTATCTCGGCTGGGCGGCACTGTGCCGCTGTGGCTAAAAGCTGCTCAAAAATCGATGCAGCGTCCATTTTTTTCCCAGTCACCGTAGCGCGTTGGCTCAGGGCCGTCGCGCCCACCGATCTCCTTGGGCGGTGGCTGCTTCTCGGGAATGTGCTCCTGAGGAGAAGCCTGCGTCTCGGAATCCTGCGCTGGCGTGGGGGGTGAATGGCGTATCATAGTGGTCTCACAACGTTGCGATTTTAGTCCTCCTCTTCCGTGGCTGACAACCTGAATCTTACTCCGCAGGGTTTTTGCTCCCTGCGCGACATGCAATACGTCCGATTAGTCGGTACGGATGCAGTGGCATTCGCGCACGCACAATTTGCCAATGACGTACAGGCGTTGGCGGTTGGGCGCTGGCAGTGGAATACGTGGTTGACCGCGAAGGGGCGCGTGAAGGCCATCTTCGCACTCCTGCGTGAGGACGATGCGCATTTGCTGATGCTGCTGCCCGATGGGAATGCGGCCGAGATCGCCGCGCAACTCGACCGTTTCGTGTTCCGACGCAAGCTGACAATCAGCGTCGCTGCGCTATTTGCGCACGCCGGGTTTGTAACGCCGCAACGTGCTGGCGGTGCGCAAGCGGATATTGGGACGCAGCGTATCGAACTGGATATGGGCACCGTTGTCCTGCCGCGCACGTTGCTGCTGCACACCGACGATGCATTGGCCGCGCCTATCGAATTACCGAGCGTAGATGCCGAATGGCGTCGTGCGGATCTGCGACTGGGGTTGGTCCGCTTGCTCGATGGGCAACGCGAGCAATGGACACCGCAACAGTTGGCGCTCGACCGTCTGCGTGCTTTCAGTGTCAAAAAGGGTTGTTATCCAGGCCAGGAGATCGTTGCGCGTACGCATTTTCTGGGCAAGGCCAAGCGGGCATTGCAGTTACTGCAGACCGATGGCGTCATCGATGCGGGCGATGCCGTCGCGTTGGATGGAGCCGAAATCGGCAAAGTGGTGAGCGTGGCCGGCAACCTCGCGCTGGCGGTGCTGCCGTTGGAATTGACGTTGGATGCCGACGCCACTTTGCAAGCTGGCGCGCATGTCGTACGCCTGCTCGCGATCGTGCCGGGGTTGGAGCGTTAGGTCGGTTCCAGACGCTCGCCGGTGGCCGGGTCGAAGAAGTGCAGCGCTTCGCTGCGTAGCGCCAGACGCAACGGCTGACCCACGGCCGGCAACACCTGCGGTGCGACGCGAATTACCAGCGGCTGACCGCCATGATCGAGGTTGAGGAAGATCTCGTTGCCGACTGGCTCAATCACTTCGACCTTCGCATCGAAGCCCGGCAGCGCATCGTTAGACAACTGCAGATGCTCCGGGCGGGCGCCGACGATAACGTCTCCGCCAAACCATTTACGATCGATCCGAGCAGCGCCCAGCGGTACTCGCCAGCCATCGGCCATGACCAGATGCAGACCGTCTTGCTCATCCAGATGTCCCTGCAGCATGTTCATCGCCGGGCTGCCCAGGAAGCCGGCAACGAACAGATTAGACGGGCGGTTGTACAGCGCCATCGGGCTATCGATCTGCTGGATCAAGCCATCCTTTAGCACCACGATGCGTTGGCCGAGCGTCATCGCTTCGACCTGGTCGTGGGTGACGTAGATCATCGTGGTGCCGAGCTTACGGTGCAGTTGCGCAATCTCGGTACGCACGCTGTGGCGCAGCTGGGCATCCAGATTGGAGAGCGGTTCGTCGAGCAGGAACACCGACGACTCGCGTACCATCGCCCGCCCCAATGCCACGCGTTGACGCTGGCCGCCGGACATCGCCTTGGGTAACTTGTCGAGCATCGGCGTCAGGCCCAACAGCTCGGCGGCATTGTTGACGCGCTCGGCAATGATGTGCTTTGGATGGCCACGCAGCTTGAGTCCAAACGCCAGGTTCTCGGCCACGGTCATATGCGGGTACAGCGCATAGCTCTGAAACACCATCGCGATGTCGCGGTCCTTCGGTGCCACATCGTTAACCACGCGCTCGCCGATCTTGAGCGTGCCGGCGCTGATGTCTTCGAGCCCGGCGATCATGCGCAGCACGGTCGACTTGCCGCAGCCCGACGGCCCGACCAGCACCATCAGCTCGCCGTCGGCGACTTCGAAGCTTGCACCCTGCACCGCGACATGACCGTTCTCGTAGACCTTGCGGACACCTTCCAACTGCACTTTCGCCATCGTTCGGCCTCAACGTAAAGTTGTGCGCCCTGCCCTCGGCCCTCCCGACGGCGGTGACGCCACACGCGTTTGCAAGGAAATCTCGTGCAAACGAATGCATTGGTTTATTCTGACATGTAATCGTTTTCACATGGCAACAGCGATCTTGGGAGGGACCATGCCGCCACGTATCCATACCGCTGTTGCAGATGGCGCAGACTGCCGTGCAAGAACAGGCATTGCACTGCGCATGCGCAGCTATACCGCTGCGACGCTAACCCTCGGTAGCCACTTGCTGCAACAATCGGGGATGGGGCGTGCACGTCCATCCCCCGCTGCGCGCACGCAAGTGTCGCTCAGGAACAGACGTAATGACCGCCGGCTGTCCGGCGCCTTTCCGACAAGCTGCTGATAACGATGTCTCCAGAATCTGAAATTCGGTCCATGCACAACACGCTGATCCTGTTCGGCGCCACCGGCGATCTCGCCCAGCGCTATCTCTTTCCTTCGCTGCTGCGATTGTTCGTCGATGGCCTGCTGCCGGAGGATTTCCGTATCCGCGCGCTGGCCTTGTCGCCGCACGACACCGAGGCGTTTCGCGAGGTGCTGCGCCCGCGCCTGACCGATGCCTTGCCGATCGCAGCGCCCGAACAGATAGAGACGCTGCTGCAGCGGGTCGACTATCGCTCGGTGGATCTGCGCGATGCCGAGTCGGTTGCCAACGCAGTGCGCGAGCTCGCAAGCCGCCAGTGTGTGAGCTATCTGGCGATCCCGCCGGGTCTGTACATCAGCACTTGTCAGGGTCTGGCCCTGGGCGGTGCATTGGCGACACCGCATCGATTGATGCTGGAAAAACCGATCGGCCACGATTCGGACAGCGCTCGCGAGATTTTGCAGTTGATCGGCGCATTGATCGACGAAGACCGCGTATTCCGTCTTGACCATTACCTGGGCAAGGCGGCGGTTCAGAATCTGATCGCACTGCGCTTTGGCAATACGCTTCTGGAGGCGGTATGGAACCGCACCTACATCGAGTCGGTGCAGATTCTGGTCGCCGAAAGTGAAGGCGTGGACGGGCGCGATGCATATTATGGCCGTTCCGGTGCACTGCGCGACATGGTGCAGAGTCATATCCTTCAGCTGCTGTGCCTAGTAGCAATGGAGCCGCCGGCCTCATTGGAAGCCGACCGCATCCGCGACGAGAAGGTCAAAGTGCTGCGCTCACTGCGCCCGATGAGCGCCGAGCATGCCGCCCACGACAGCGTGCGCGGCCGCTACACCGCTGGCACCATCAACGGTCAGCCGGCGCAGGCCTATCACCCGCCGGAAGGCATCGATGTGGAAACCTTCGTCGCGGTGACCGCGCATATCGACAATTGGCGCTGGGCCGGCGTGCCGTTCCATCTGTGTACCGGCAAGCGTCTGGCCGAACGCTCCACCCGGATCGTGGTGACGCTCAAGCCGGTAACGCATTGGTTGTTCGAGCGCCCGGACCGGCAGAACGCGGTGCCCAACCGCCTGACCTTCCAGTTGCAGCCGCAAGAAAACATCGAGCTCGGCCTGATGAGCAGTTTGGCCGGCCCGGAATGGGGCGCGATCGAACTGCAGCCGCTGGAACTGGAACTCTCGATGCCGACCGGTCTGCACCGCCGCATCGCTTACGAGCGACTGTTTGTCGATGCCTTCAACGGCAATCCGGCGCTGTTCGTGCGCGACGACGAGGTCAAGGCCGCCTGGGCCTGGATCGACAGCGTCAGCAATGCGTGGAAAGACGCGCAACTACCACTGCAGCCCTACCCGGCCGGCAGTTGGGGCCCGGAATCGGCCACCCATTTCCTGCCTCCGGCAACCGACGCACAGGGAAACAACGCATGACCGCTCCTTCCAAGCCGGTGCTGGTTGCCGATATCGGCGGAACCAACGCGCGCTTTGCGCTGGCCGATGTCGACGCCTCGGTGCCACTGCTGGATGACACCTCGCGCGAATTCGCGGTGGTCGACTTCGGTTCGCTCGGCGAAGCCGCACGCTACTACCTCGACCAGATCGGCGTACAGGCCACCCAGGGAGTATTCGCCGTGGCCGGCCGCGTAGATGGCGACGAAGCTCGGATCACCAACCATCCGTGGGTGATCTCGCGCTCGCGCACCGCCAGCATGCTGGGTTTCAGCACCCTGCACCTGATCAACGACTTTGCCGCTCAGGCGATGGCGATCAGCCTGCTACGTCCGCAGGACGTGGTGCAGGTCGGTGGCGCCAGCTGGCGTCCGGCGTCGATGGATCAACCACGCAACTACGGCGTGATCGGCCCCGGCACCGGCCTGGGCGCGGGTGGCCTGATTATTCGCAATGGGCGCTGTTTTCCGTTGGAAACCGAAGGTGGCCATGTCAGCTTCCCGCCCGGTACTCCGGAGGAGATCCGTATTCTGGAAATCCTCTCCGAGCAGTTTGGCCGGGTTTCCAACGAGCGGCTGATCTGTGGCCCGGGCCTGGTCAACATCCACCGTGCGTTGAGCGAGATTGCCGGGGTCGACCCCGGTCCGCTGCAGCCCAAGGACATCACTGCGCGTGCGGCTGCGGGCGACCCGCGGTCGTCGCGCACGATCGATCTGTTCTGCGCCATCTTTGGCGCGATTGCCGGGGACATGGTGTTGATGCAAGGCGCGTGGGATGGCGTGTTCCTCACCGGCGGGCTGGTGCCCAAGGTGCTGGATTCGCTGCAGCATTCCGGATTCCGTCAGCGCTTCGAACACAAGGGCCGCTTCTCCGCCATCATGTCGCGGGTACCGTCGCTGGCGGTCATGCATCCGCATGCCGGCCTGCTCGGTGCCGCGGCATATGCGGTGGATGCGCAACGTCAGCAGCCCGGAGAGCAGCGATGAATCTGCAAGACAACCCGCGCATCACCCTGGTGCGCCACGACGACCCTGCCGCATGGACCGAGGCTGTGGCCAGCGAGATGGCCGATCTGCTGGAACAGGAAATTTCACGTCGTGGCCAGGCGCGCATGCTGCTGTCCGGCGGCACCACGCCGGCGCCGGTATACGAATCCCTCGCCCACCGTTCGCTAGACTGGTCACGGGTGGAAGTCGGCCTGGTCGATGAGCGTTGGCTATCGCCGCAGGATCAGGACAGCAATGCGTGGCTGGTGAATCACAGCTTCCTGACCCACGCGCCGGCCGCGACCTTCATTCCGCTGGTGCGCCCGGGCAAGCAATTGCCCGAGTGCGTGCACACCGCGAATCTGCAGGCCACGCATGCCGAACCGGCCTGTCTGGCGGTGCTGGGGATGGGTGGCGACGGACATACCGCGTCGCTTTTTCCGGGATCGACGGAGCTGACCAAGGCGCTTGCCAGCCCGCAGCCCTACGCGTCGCTGGATGCCACCGGCTGCCCTGGATCAAATCAATGGCCGTTGCGTATCACCTTGACGCCGGCCGGACTCGTTGCAATCCCGACCCGCCTGCTATTGCTGCGCGGCAAGCAAAAGCTCGACGTGTTGCAAGCTGCGTTGGCCGGCGACGACGTCAGCGAGTACCCGATCCGGGTGGCATTGCGGCAGCCTGGTCCACAGTTGCGGGTACATTGGTGTAATTAAATGCGTCTTTCGTGAATGCGTCTCTCGCAAGAGCCGATTTAATGCGAGTGATCGCAAAACCTGCACATCCGTGCGCGGGTATTCAAAGATGCAAGTCCCTTCGCAACAAACCGCACCTCCCTGTGGGGGATTTAAATTCCTCCGTTTCTCGTAGCCGGTAGCCAATGATCCTGCATCCGAACATCCAAGCTGTCACCGACCGTATCCGCAAGCGCAGCGCTCAGTCGCGCGCGGCTTATTTGGCCGGTCTCGATGCCGCCCTGCGCGAGGGCCCGTTCCGCAGTCGTTTGAGCTGCGGCAACCTTGCGCACGGATTCGCGGCCTCCGAGCCGACCGACAAATCGCGTCTGCGCGCTGCGACCACGCCCAACCTCGGCATCATCACCGCCTACAACGACATGCTGTCGGCGCATCAGCCGTTCGAGCATTACCCGCAGCTGATCCGCGATACCGCGCGCATGCTCGGCGCCACTGCGCAGGTTGCCGGTGGCGTGCCGGCGATGTGCGATGGCGTGACCCAGGGCCGCGCCGGCATGGAGTTGTCGCTGTTCTCGCGCGACAACATCGCCCAGGCCGCAGCGATCGGCCTCAGCCACGACATGTTCGACAGCGTGGTCTACCTGGGCGTGTGCGACAAGATCGTGCCGGGTCTACTGATCGGCGCGCTGGCGTTCGGCCATTTGCCGGCGCTGTTCATGCCGGCCGGGCCGATGACGCCGGGCATCCCGAACAAGCAGAAGGCCGAAGTACGCGAGCGCTACGCCGCTGGCGAAGCCACCCGTGCCGAGCTGCTGGAAGCCGAGTCGTCGTCCTATCACTCGCCCGGCACCTGCACCTTCTACGGCACTGCCAATTCCAACCAGGTATTGCTCGAAGCGATGGGCGTGCAGTTGCCCGGCGCCTCGTTCGTCAACCCGGAACTGCCGTTGCGGGATGCATTGACGCGTGAGGGTACCGCTCGGGCGCTGGCGATTTCTGCATTGGGCGAGGATTTCCGCCCATTCGGTCGCTTGATCGACGAGCGCGCCATCGTCAATGCGGTGGTCGCCTTGATGGCAACCGGCGGCTCGACCAACCACACCATCCACTGGATCGCCGTGGCGCGTGCGGCAGGCATCGTGCTGACCTGGGACGACATGGATCTGATCTCGCGGACCGTGCCGTTGTTGACCCGCATCTACCCCAACGGCGAGGCGGATGTGAACCGCTTCCAGGCCGCTGGCGGCACCGCATTCGTGTTCCGCGAACTGATGGACGCCGGCATGATGCACGACGACATTCCCACCGTGGTCGAGGGCGGCATGCGTGACTACGCCAACGAGCCGCGCCTGCAGGACGGCAAGGTCGTGTATGTGCCCGGCATCGCGACCACTGCCGACGACAGCGTCGCGCGCCCGGTCAGCGATGCATTCGAATCCCAAGGCGGCCTGCGACTGCTGCGCGGCAACCTTGGCCGCTCGCTGATCAAACTGTCGGCGGTCAAGCCGCAGCACCGCACCATCGAAGCCCCGGCAGTGGTGATCGACACCCCGCAGGTGCTCAACAAGCTGCACGCAGCTGGCGTGCTGCCGCACGATTTTGTGGTGGTGTTGCGCTACCAGGGCCCACGCGCAAACGGCATGCCGGAGTTGCACTCGATGGCGCCGCTGCTGGGCCTGCTACAGAACCAGGGTCGGCGCGTGGCGCTGGTCACCGACGGTCGTTTGTCGGGCGCCTCGGGCAAGTTCCCCGCAGCGATCCACATGACGCCCGAAGCGGCACGCGGTGGGCCGATCGGGCGCGTGCGCGAAGGCGACATCGTGCGCCTGGACGGCGAAGCCGGCACGCTCGAGGTACTGGTGTCGGCCGAAGAATGGGCATCGCGCGAGGTCGCACCGAACACCGCGGTGGCCGGCAACGATCTGGGTCGCAACCTGTTCGCCATCAATCGCCAAGTGGTTGGCCCGGCCGACCAGGGTGCCATTTCGATTTCCTGCGGCCCGGCCCATCCGGACGGCGCGCTGTGGAACTACGACGCCGAATACGAACTCGGCGCCAATGCGAACGCCGCAGCGGCACCGCACGAGTCCAAAGACGCCTGACCCCTTCCCTCTCTCTGCGACCGCACGGGCGGTCGCCGTCTAACGGAGTTGCAATGACGATTGCCCAGACCCAGAACACCGCCGAACAGCTGCTGCGCGATGCCGGCATTCTGCCGGTGGTTACTGTCGATACGCTGGACCAGGCCCGCCGCGTCGCCGATGCGCTGCTTGAGGGCGGCCTATCCGCAATAGAGCTGACCCTGCGCACGCCGATCGCGATCGAAGCGCTGGCAATGCTCAAGCGCGAACTGCCGAATATCGTGATCGGCGCCGGCACCGTGCTGAGCGAGCTACAGCTGCGTCAGTCGGTGGATGCAGGCGTGGATTTCCTGGTTACCCCGGGCACCCCCGCGCAGCTGGCCCGCCTGCTCGCCGATGCGCCGATCCCCGCAGTGCCTGGCGCGTCCACGCCGACCGAACTGCTGACCCTGATGGGCCTGGGTTTCCGCGTCTGCAAGCTGTTCCCGGCCACCGCCGTGGGCGGCCTGCAGATGCTCAAGGGCCTGGCGGGTCCGTTGTCCGAACTCATGCTCTGCCCTACCGGCGGCATCAGCGAGGCCAATGCGGCCGAGTTCCTGTCGCAGCCTAACGTGCTTTGCATCGGCGGCTCGTGGATGGTGCCCAAGGACTGGCTGGCTCAGGGTCAATGGGACAAAGTCAAGGAAAGCTCGGCCAAGGCTGCTGCGATCGTTCGGCAGGTACGCGCTGCCTGATTCATTGAGTGCTACGTCGCAATGGATTGGAAGGCCTGAAAAAGCGAACTTACTGGCACCTTAAACAACCGCTGAACAACTCACGACGTGGCGAGTGAAATTAGAATTTTGCTCGAACGCGACGATCCTTACTGATGAAAATCAAGCGCTTACGCATAGCGGCGGTTGCCTGGATTGTTGATCGAATGCGCATGGAAGAGTTGTTCAGCGCATCCATGGTGACGCGGTGCCGGTATAGCTGGCAGCGACCGCGCGACGAGCCGCGTTGGTAGTTTCCACCGGCACTGCAGTCACCGAATTCTTTATCTTCTGCGGCCATGGCCTCGCCATCTCCTGCCTTGCAGCCGCCCAACAACAGGCTCGTGGTGATCAACAGCGCGGCGGCGCAGGTTCGGCTACGACCAGGCAAAACGGAGAGTGGCAACATCGTCGTGTCCTGGTGGATGCGTTGACAGGTGTTGTAGGTAAGCAAACCACCTCCATGCGAATGTCGCGAACGCGCCAAGGTCATGGTCTGCATATCAAGTTCGCGTATTCACCCCGTTTGCGTGACGCCAAATCACAGGCATACTCGGTCCAGCGTCCTCACGCCCCCACGTGCCGACGCTCAATCAGTCTTCCGGATACGAAACCATGCGCCCGCAGCCGCTCGCCGCTTGTCTCGCTCTGGTCGTCTTCCTGCCGTTTGGGAGCGCATCAGCAACACCGTCAGCTACGCCTGCAGCACCGGCCACGCCGGCTGCCGCTGCGGCGACTCCGGCACCCGCGGCGCCGACCGGCAATCTTTCCAATGGTCGCCTGCTTGCCTATACCTGCCAGGGCTGCCACGGCGTCACCGGCTACAAGAACGCCTACCCTAGCTACCGCGTCCCCAAGATCGGCGGCCAGTCCAGCCAGTATCTGACCCAGGCGTTGACCGAGTACCGGCAGGGCAAGCGCAAACACCCGACCATGCAGGCGCAGGCGCAGAGTTTCTCCGAACAGGACATCGCCGACATCTCCGCCTTCCTGTCCACCCTCAAGTAAGCGCCCA
Source organism: Xanthomonas fragariae (assembly GCF_017603965.1). Lineage (NCBI taxonomy): Bacteria > Pseudomonadati > Pseudomonadota > Gammaproteobacteria > Lysobacterales > Lysobacteraceae > Xanthomonas > Xanthomonas fragariae. Next base: position 2,040,333 of record NZ_CP071955.1, read on the forward strand.
CATGCCGAACGCCCTGCACGCTCCGCGTCTAGCCATCGTCCTGGTCGCCGCACTGATGATGGCGGCCTGCTCCCAATCCCAGGTGGAATCCACCGACCATTCCGCCGGCGATACCGGCCACGCTAGCGGCGAACATGGCTCAGGTTCGTCGGCCGGCCTGCCCGCCGGTCGCGCTGCAGCCGGCGACAAACTGGCAAACGCAAAAGGCAAAGCCACTGGCCAGAGCTGCGTGGATTGCCACGGCGCTGACGGCAATGCGCCTATCGATCCCGGCTATCCCAAACTCGGCGGCCAGTACGGCGACTATCTTGCGCATGCCTTGCAGGCCTATCGCAGCGGCGATCGCCAGCACCCGCTGATGACCGCGCAGGCCGCCACGCTGAGCGACCAGGATATTGCCGATCTCGCTGCGTATTTCGGCGCACGGCAGACGAAGCTGCACGATCTGCACGGTGTCAACTGAGCCGACGGCGCAAGCTGCGCCTGTCTCATGTAGAATGAAAAATCACTTGTGCAAACATTAACAGGCCGCTATAGTTTCCCTCTCAGCTCCGTGGGGCCATAGCTCAGCTGGGAGAGCGCCTGCATGGCATGCAGGAGGTCGGCGGTTCGATCCCGCCTGGCTCCACCAATCCTGGCTTAGGCCGTCAGGAAGACAACTTAGGTTTTGATATGCGTCCCCATCGTCTAGAGGCCTAGGACACCACCCTTTCACGGTGGACACCGGGGTTCGAATCCCCGTGGGGACGCCAATCATCTAAAAGCCTCGGCACTGCCGGGGCTTTTTTTCGAGTAGTCTTTTGCGTTGATCTCTGGTGATGTCATTTGCAGCCATCGGACTTTTTTCTGCAGCATGGCGGCACCGAGGATGCGATGAACGCGCATCACGAAAATCGTGATTCCAGTGACCGCACCTCGTTTTCTGTCGCGCCTTGTTCCCATGGTCGACCGTAGTTGCAACCACGGAAACCGCGCTCGCTATCGCTCGAACACAACAACATTAACATCGATGACTGCTGGAGGCAGATAGCCTGTGGATGGACGCGTAGGCGTACGCAGTCCGGCGACCGTCCACCAGCGAACGCACTGTGCAAATGTTGCGCACTGACTACTTCTCAAGTACTGCCAATACTGCTATAATCTTTGGCTGTAGCAGCTATGTGGGGCCATAGCTCAGCTGGGAGAGCGCCTGCATGGCATGCAGGAGGTCGGCGGTTCGATCCCGCCTGGCTCCACCAATGTTTTGTGCTTAGGCCGTCTGAAATTAACAATCAGGTTCGATACGCGTCCCCATCGTCTAGAGGCCTAGGACACCACCTTTTCACGGTGGACACCGGGGTTCGAATCCCCGTGGGGACGCCAATTAAGACGCTCCGCAGTGCGTTAATGCCATTAACCTATCCAGTTGCTCGGCAAAGGTGTCCCCCCGTCATACGGGCTGCCCGAAAAACTGCGCGCTCCCATGATCGAGCTCTTTGAGGCGCTCACCGCAATACCGACCTTGGCGCCGAATGCGTAGGCGCCGAATGCGTACGGCTGACGCGCTTTGCCCTTGCCGATGCAGTCCACTTCCGGCGCATGCAATGCGTCGAGTTTTCGCTTGTCTTTGGGAGCTTGCGCACGCACCTGCTGTGCGTGTTGCAACCACACAGCGATGCGCTCGCGCACGTCGATGCCTACCTGATCGAGCTTGTGTTCGATGTCGCGCACGACTCGTCCCTGCACTGTGCGTTGACGTCGCAGGATGCGTCGCATCCGCTTGAACTGGCCTGCATGCGCATAACGCCCAGCCTTACGGCTCAACGCCGGACCTTGCCGCGCGTCGCTCTGCGGCAGCGTAATGCCATAGCGCTTGGCCAGCAGCACCAGCTTTTTGCGTGCCACTTCAAGCAAACGATTGTCGCACGCGCATTCACCGCCTTCATCGCATGGGCAGCATTGATCATGTTGCACTAGCAGCTCTTCCACCACGGCCTCCAGTACGGATTTTTCAGCCAACGTTCGCAGCACCAGACAGGTCGTAGGCATGCTTGAGATACAGCAGGCCAGCCGTCGAACGCACTGGCAGTGCTGGCCGGATTATCTGCAAGGATGCACACGGCATGATGTCAATGTACCGGATGGCACATGCAGGCACGCAACTATCACGTCTTGTCCGTAACGTGGAAGTCTCTTTGCAAACAGGTGACTCTCATGGACTTTGACTCTTCACAACAACTGCGAATTCTTCGCGATATCCACGACACTAAGCCCGTTTCTGAAGAAGAAGCGAACTGGGCAGTGCGTGCTGGCTATGCGACGCAAGCGGAAGATGGCGATATAGATCTTACGCACGAAGGCCGCAAAGCGTTTGATGACGGACAAGCCTGAGTTCAGTCTTAGAGCGGCTAACAAAACGACCGCACAGCCGCAAGGCGGGCGCGGCCATTGCGCGGAATTGGCATGTACCACGCGTACACTCCGGTTCCTCCGCGCCGTGAGCACCCACCTGGCGACTGCTCGCTACGTTTTGTTAGCCACTCTTATTGTAACGAAATGTGCGATATGCGTGATCTTATCGGTAGCCATCGCAGAGCATTTCGCTCAGAGTGTCGCGCAGAAGGCTCTGGCACTGCCGAGAATTTAGAATGACTGGCATCCCACAGGCTCCCGGCTGAGCTATGGCGTGATGCTGTCAAGATGGCCTGCCACCGAGTGGGAGAGCAACCGGTCAGGAAGTGGACCGCTGCGCGGCAACGGAAAAAAACCATGTGTTGAATGAAGAAGCGGCAACCTAGGCTGCCGCTACTTTTGGTGCCGAAGGTGGGACTCGAACCCACACGCTTTTAAGGGCGGCGGATTTTGAGTCCGCTGCGTCTACCGATTCCGCCACTTCGGCGTGGCCGCCAAGTATAGCGACTTGTTGATGAAACGAACAGTGCCAGGATGTGCCTGACGAACTCAGGTGCAAGCGACGTCGACAGCACGCGTCAAACCAGTGTCGATATACTGGCCGGCTTGGTGAAGGAGTAAGCAATGTCGGCATTGCGTGGAGTTCGGGTACTCGTGGTAGAAAACGATGACATGAATGCCATGCTGCTCGACCTGCAGCTTGTTCGGGCGGGCGCCGCTGTGGTCGGCCCGGTCGGTGAAGTTCAAGAAGCGTTGCAGCTAATCAATGCCAACGCCCCGGACATCGCAGTCCTGGACTATCGTCTGGGCAATGGCGAAACCAGCGAGCCGGTCGCACGGTTGTTGGCAAAGCGCGGAATTCCGTTCGTTCTTGCCACAGGTGTTGCCAGCGCCAGCATCCCAAGCGGTTTCGAGCGCGGCGTGATGCTGACAAAGCCCTACCTGTCCGAAGAATTGGTCGGCGCGCTGTCCAGAGCACGCCAGCTGAGCGGCGCCAACAGCTAAGAGCGGCTAATCGGCCGACGCGCCTGGCATCCGATTGGCATGTATCCGCTCGCTTAAGCTCCAGATGCGCGCGCTTTGCGCCCCCACCTGACGACGCTCGTTAAATCGCCAGTCGCTATACGTCGCCGTTAACGGCTCGGTTGCTACTAAAATTGGGCATCGAAGAATGACAGGCGGGTCGCTAGATGGATATCGCCGTGTCGCGGTTCGCCGGCTTGTTGCCGGAGACGAGCGAAACTGCAGCGTTGGTGTTGGCGTCTGCATGCGCCGCAGACCCACTACTGCGCGGCGCCCAGGCGTTGCGCACCACGCTGTCGGTCTGCCTGCATGCGCAGGTTCCGATGCTGATGGTCTGGGGCAGCGAGACGCGCTGCATTTACAACGATGCCTGTATCGCGCTGTTGGGGGAGCGACATCCGGCCGCGTTCGCGCAGCCACTCGCAGAACTTACGAACACGTCTGCCTTTGACAGCATGCAGACCGATGCACCTGCGCTGGATCTGGCGACATGGTCGTGTAGCCCGGTGCTGCAGGCCGGAGAACGGTTGGGTGCGTTGTACGTGGCAGGGACCGTTGCCGCTACGGCGCGCGATGTTGGTCGCAATGCGGAGTTGCCCCAGATGTTCGCTGCGCTCGATCAATCGCCTGCGTTCATGGCAGTGCTGCGCGGGCCCAACTACATCATCCAGAGCGTCAGCCAACGCTTTAACGAACTGGTCGGTGAGCGGCCGCTGCTCGGTCGCCCCTTGCTCGACGCCATGCCGGAGATCGTTAACCAGGGCTATCTTGAATTGCTCGATAAGGTACGACGCAGCGGCCAACCTTTCATCGGCAAATCGATGACGGCCTACCTGCAACGCACACCAGGCAGCGCACCCGGTGAAACGTTTGTGGACTTCCTTTACCAGCCGATGCCCGATAGCGATGGCCGCAACGATGCGATTGTGGTGCATGGGTTCGACGTCACCGAGCAACGCCGTGGCAAGAGTCGCGACAGCTTCCTGTTGACGCTGGAAGACGCACTGCAGCACGTCTCCGATCCGCGGCAGATCATCGACACCAGCGTGCGCTTGCTTGGCGAACATCTGCAGGCCAATCGCTGTGCGTTTGGTCTGCCAGGTGCCGATGGCCGGACCCTGCATGTGATCAGCGACCACGTGCAGGACATGCCGAGCCTGCAAGGCGATTTCCCGCTGGAAGTGGCGCAAGGGCTACGCGATGCGCTGCTGGACAACCGCCCCTGGTTCACCACCGACGCCATGGCTCCTGGTGCGCCGGATTATGTAGTGGAGCAATATCGCCGCTCCGGCCTGCGGGCATCGCTAGTCATTCCATTGCACAAGCACGGAAGCCTGGTTGCGGCGATCGGCGTGCATCAGCGCGCACCGCGGCGTTGGTTGTCGACCGAGATCGAGCTGGTGCGATTGGTAGCGGCGCGCTGTTGGGAATCGATGCAACGGGCCAAGGCGCAGCAGCAACTGGCCGCCAACGAAGCGCGCCTGCGTGGCCTTGCAGACACGCTGCCACAGATCATCTTCATTGCTGGACCGGATGGACAGCCGCACTACTTCAATCAGCGGTGGTACGAATACACCGGGCTGGCTCCTGACAACAACGACGCTGCCGCTTGGCAGCAGGCGCACACCGCCGATGGTCTGCGCTTGTCCGCGCAGGCGTGGACACTGGCGTTGAGCGGCGAGCGCGCCTACGAAGTCGAATGCGAGCTGCACCGTCACGACGGCCACTCGCGCTGGCACCTGGCGCGCGCCCTGCCCGTGCGCGGTGACGATGGCAGCATCAGCGAATGGATCGGCACGTATACCGACATCCATGATCGGCGCGCGTTCGAGCAACAATTGCGCGAGAGCGAAGTGCGCTTCCGTGCACTGTGCGAGACCGTGCCGGCAATGATCTGGATGGCTGACGCGCAAGGTGATTGCGTGTACTGGAATCCGCGCTGGTACAACTTCACTGGCCAGGGCGAAGACCAGGCCCTGGATCAAGGCTGGTGGGATGTGATGCATTCCGACGATGCCGCACGCGTACGACATGCCTTCGAGCAAGCGTTGGAGCAACGCGGCGAATTCCTGGCCGAATATCGCGTGCGTCGCCACGACGGGCGATACCGCTGGTGCATCGACACCGCCTCGCCGCATTTCGCCAGCGACGGACGTTTTCTCGGCCATATCGGCTCGCTGACCGACATTTCCGAACGCAAGCACATCGAAGATGCCACCGCATCCGATCGCGCGATCTTGAGCTTGATCACCACTGGCGCAGCGTTGCCTGTGGTGCTGGATGCCATCGCATTGAGCGTGGAGGCGCGTGGCGAGATTGCGTTGTACTGCTCGGTGATGGTGCTGGACGAAGTAAGCCACACCTTGAGCCTCGGTTCGGCACCGCACTTTCCGATCGATTATAGCGGGCACTTCCAAGAGGTGCCGATCGGCGCAGACGGGCCACCCTGTGCGCGCTCAGCCTCTATCGGCTGCCAGATCATCTGCCAGGACATCCAGGCCGACCCGAATTTCAGCCGGCATCACGCGATCTTGGCCGCGATGGGCATCGCGGCATGTTGCGTGACCCCGATCCTGGCCAGCAATGGCCAAGTGCTGGGCACGCTCAATATCTATTACGACCGCCCTCACCTGCCCTCGCTGCGCGAGCGGGCGATGGCGCGCTCGGCATCGCATCTGGCAGGCATCGTCATCGAACGCACGCGCGTGGATGCCAAGCTCAAGTTGTCGCTGCATGCCGAAACCGCTGCGCGTGGTCAGGCAGAACATGCCAGCCGGGTCAAGGACGAGTTTCTAGCCACGCTCAGTCACGAATTGCGGACGCCGCTCAACGCCATCCTGGGGTGGTCGCGACTGATGCAGTCCGAGGTCTTCGAGCCGGCCAATCTGGCCAGGGGTCTGGTCATCATCGAGCGTAGTGCGCGCGCGCAGACACAGATCATCGACGACTTGCTGGACATGAGCGCGATTTTATCGGGCAAGATCCGCCTGCAAGCCGAGCATTTCGACATCGCCGGGCTGGCGCGCAGCACGGTGGAATTGATGCAACCGACTGCACTGGCAAGCGAGATCTCGCTGGAACTAGATGCACTTGGCGAAGGCGAATTGTGGTTCTTCGGCGATGCCGGACGCTTGCAGCAAGTGCTGACCAATTTGCTCAGCAACGCGCTCAAATTCACCGCTGCTGGCGGGACGGTACGGGTGACACTGGACATCGAGGACGAGCGCTTGCGCTTCTGCGTGCAGGACACCGGCATTGGTATTGCACCGGACTTCCTGCCGCATGTGTTCGACCGTTTTCGGCAGGCCGATGCCGGCACGACGCGGCGCGTCGGCGGGCTGGGGCTGGGCTTGTCGATCTCGCGCCAGTTGGTCGATCTGCATGGCGGCAGCCTGGGTGCGTCCAGCGCTGGCGAAGGCCGGGGATCGATGTTCACTGTCGTGCTGCCGTTACAGCACGGCGTCAGCGATCTGCCCCCTGCTTCGGCAGACACCACGCAAGTGGGTACATTGCCGGCCTACTGCGACGGTCGCCTGGACGGCGTGCGCTTGTTGCTGGTCGACGACGATCAGGATTCGCGCGAAGCGGTCATGCATTTCCTGATGCTTGCCGGCGCGCAGGTGCAGGCAGCCGGCTCGGTGGACGCGGCCGAACAGTACCTGGCCGCCGCGCCATTCGATGTCCTGCTCAGCGATATCGCCATGCCGCTCCGCGATGGCTATGACCTGATCCGCGCCGTGCGTTCGGGCCGTGCCGACCTGCCGCGGCACATCCCGGCCATCGCGCTCACCGCCTATGTGCGCGAAGAAGACCGCGACCGCGCCGTGGTCGCCGGCTTCGATGCGCATATGGGCAAGCCGGTGGAGCCGCCCGGCCTGGTCGATCTGATCGAACGTTTGATATTGCCACCGCGCGCGCGACGGGACGAGGCGTGAGGCTGCTCTGGCGCGGCTCACAAGGCTCACAAAGCGACCCTTTATTGTCAGGAGCACTGACGGTGCCCGACGGTCTCACGTTTGACTCGACTATTTCGGTGCTGAGCGAGCAGTTATCACCCAAATGCGTGCGCGGGACGGAAGTCGCAGCGATTGGCTCGCACGCACAGGATTTCTTGCACAAGCACACTTTCCAACCCGGCAGCCATCCCATCCTCCCCACCTAACCGGCGCGCCGCAAGCTGCCCCAACCAGTCACCGGGGCAGCATGACTCAGGTGCGTTTTGCGCGTGCGAACGCAGCGGCGAGCGCGTTGTCGGCCGGGGGAACAGTAGTCCGCGGCTTGGTGCTGCCTTGCGCCGGACCACGCCCGCCACCCTCGCGACGGCCCTGCCCCGGGCCACCGTTGCCGCGTATCTCGCGCAATTGGGAAGCACCATCGGCCGGTGGTGGCGTGTCGGACAGCCGGCACGTCAGTGCGATGCGCTTGCGCGCCACATCCACTTCCAGCACCTTGACCTTGACGATATCGCCGGCCTTGACCACGTCGCGCGGATCTTTGACGAAGGTGTCCGAGAGCGCGGAGATGTGCACTAGGCCATCCTGGTGCACGCCGATATCGACGAAGGCGCCGAACGCTGCGACGTTGCTGACCACACCTTCGAGCACCATGCCTGGCTTGAGGTGCCTGATATCTTCGATGCCTTCGGCAAACTGCGCCGCCTTGAACTCGGGACGCGGATCGCGACCGGGTTTTTCCAGTTCCTTGAGGATGTCGCACACCGTCGGCACACCGAACTGTTCGTCGGTGAACAACTCCGGCTTCAGGCCCCGCAAAAAACTGCCGTCGCCCAGCAGTGCCTTGATCGGCTTGCCGGTCGCGCCAACGATGCGCTGGACCACAGGGTAGGCTTCCGGGTGCACCGCCGACACGTCCAGTGGCTCGTCGCCATCGGCAATGCGCAGAAAACCGGCACATTGTTCAAAGGTTTTGTCGCCTAACCGCGGCACTTTAAGCAGGTCCTTGCGGCGCTTGAACGGGCCGTTGTTGTCGCGATGACGCACGATGTTTTCCGCCACCGTGCTCGACAGCCCGGATACGCGCGACAGCAATGCCGCCGAGGCAGTGTTGACGTACACCCCGACTGCATTGACGCAGTCTTCTACGCGCGCTTCCAGCGCCTTGGCCAGGCGGTACTGATCCACGTCGTGCTGGTACTGGCCTACGCCGATCGCCTTGGGCTCGATCTTGACCAACTCGGCCAACGGGTCCTGCAGACGACGCGCGATCGACACGGCGCCACGCAGCGACACGTCCAGATCGGGGAATTCCTTGGCCGCGATCTCGGACGCCGAATACACCGACGCGCCAGCTTCGCTGACCACGATCTTCTGCAGCTTGGTCGCACCGCATAGCGCAATTGCCTCACCGGCGAGCTTGTCGGTCTCGCGACTTGCGGTGCCGTTGCCGATCGCAATCAGCTCCACGTTGTGCTGCAGACACAACTTCTTGATCGTCTGCAGCGACTGCTCCCACTGCCGCCTGGGCTCGTGCGGATAAATCGTCTCGGTCGCCACCACCTTGCCGGTGGCATCGACCACCGCGATCTTGCAGCCGGTGCGGATACCCGGGTCCAGCCCGAGCACCACGCGTGGACCGGCAGGTGCGGCCAGCATCAGGTCCTTGAGGTTGTCGCCAAACACCGCGATCGCCTCGGCCTCGGCCTTTTCACGCGCCTGGTTGAACAGGTCCAGTTGCAGATGCATCTGCAGCTTGGCACGCCAGGTTAGACGGCACGCGTCCAGTAACCAGCGGTCGGCGGGACGGCCTGCATTGGAAATGCCGGCGCTGCGTGCCACGCGCCCTTCGGCGTACTGGTGGCCGGCGTCGACATCGTTGCCCGGGTCTAGGTCCAGATACAGAAATTCCTCACGGCGGGCACGGAACAAGGCCAGCAACCGGTGCGAAGGAATCTTGGCCAAGGACTCGGCATGGTCGAAGTAATCGCGGTACTTGGCACCGGCTTCTTCCTTGCCCTCGGCAACGCGCGCGCGAATGATGCCGTTGTCATTGAGCCAGCTGCGCAGCTCGCCGACCAGCGCGGCGTCTTCGCCCCAGCGCTCCATCAGGATTGCGCGCGCGCCTTCCAGTGCCGCTTTGATGTCGGTGACGCCCTTCTCGGCATCGATGAACACCGCGGCGGCCACTTCCGGCGCCTGACTTGGATCAGACAGCAGACCATCGGCCAACGGTTCCAGCCCGGCTTCGCGCGCAATCTGGGCACGGGTGCGGCGCTTGGGCTTGTAAGGCAGGTACAGATCTTCCAACCGCGACTTGGTATCGGCAGCGGCGATCTCGTTGCGCAATTGGTCGCTGAGTTTGCCCTGCTCGCCAATGCTGGACAGGATCGCCGCGCGGCGCTCTTCCAGCTCGCGCAGATAGGTCAGCCGCGTTTCGAGGTTGCGAAGTTGGGTATCGTCCAGGCCGCCGGTGACTTCCTTACGGTAGCGGGCGATGAACGGAACGCTGGCGCCTTCATCCAAAAGGCTGATGGCGGCGCGCGCCTGGGCGGGCTGGGCACCGATCTCGTCGGCGATGGTGCGAGCAATCTGCTGGGCAAGCTGGCTATCGTGCATGGCGGTGCGGCCGGAACCGCTTCACTGAAAAAAACCATTTTCGCAGTGCAAGCCCACTGCGGAAACCCGTTGACAGGACCGTCGTAAACCTATGCCGCCGCGATCAGCTGACGCGACGGGCGTAATGGGTGGCTGCGCGCTCGACCAGGATGCTTTCCTGCAGCGACTCCAGCGCCATTACGCGGATCTTGCCAACATTCTTTACCGGCACCATGCGCTCGACATACACCTCCGGGCCAGCATCGGTCATCGCACGCGACTTGCTTAATCCATAAGGCATCACGCCCTTGTCGCCATCTTTGCTGCCACCGACGTACAGGACAATCGACATGCCACACCTCCTGTTGCTGCATTGGTGGCGCCAGGATAACGAGCGCGCCGTGAGGAGCTCTCCACACAGGTTAACGCCGGCTGTTTGCGGTTTGGTGACCGTGGCTAGGCCGGGCTCGCTTTTCATGGCCGCTTCACCCCGCTTGGCCGGCAAATTGCGCACCGCCCGCTCTCTCATGACAACGCATGGACCTTAAAAGCGGCTACCCATTCTGGTCGATCCGCAACGGATTGATGCGCACCTACCCGTGCCTTGAGCAAGACACTCAATACGAGGTCGCCATCGTCGGTGGGAGAGTCACCACCGCGCTGATCGCGCATGAATTGTCGTGCCACGCCGCAAGGTTGTGGCGATCGAGCAATGCGACATCGGTTGGGGCAGCACCTCGGCCAGCACGTCCTTACTGCAGTAAGAAATCGATACGCCGATGATAGAGCTGGCCAGGCAATGCGGCATGCCGGGCGCCGCGCTGGCATATGGTGCGTGTGCGCAAGCCATCCTCGACGTGCAAGTCCTGTGCAATACCCTCGGCCGCTACGACTTCAAATGCCGGATGCGAGGCTGCGCCCGGCATCCTCTTGGGGCGGCACCTTCGCAGAAACCGCTGACGGGCTGCCGTTCTTCGGCCCGCATCCTGAGCGAGGCCGACGCATGTCGTTTGCGATGGCCTAATGCGGCAATGGCATCACCTACGGCGCGATTGGCGCCGGGCTATTGCGGGCGCAACTGGAAGGCCCGCCTCACCCGCTGTCCGAGTTGTTCGGTTTTTCGCGATCGCGTTGAAAGCCCCACGGCCACCAACCGTAGCCGTGCATCGCATACATATCCGCAGCCCGCTCCAACGGGTTGCGCACATGGATGCCGCCGCACAAGAAATACACCGGTAAAAACAGCGGGCCTAGCAGCATATATTGGTAGACATGCGCACGCTCGTGATCGCCTAAGCGCACCGGCGGATGCTGACAGCGGCCAGCGGCATGCGCGTATGTGCTGCACTGCAAGTCGAGCGAGCGACCTTTCAACACAATCACATTGCCCAACGTCATTGCCCCACCCGGCCCCCATGGCCATGCATGGAAGACCAGTGCGCGTTCGCGGTTGGACCAGCGCGGCCTGGCGCCAAAACAACTGCCGATCGCACCGATCACAAGCCCAAGCACGGTATTGGGCAGCGTCCACAGCACGCCAAAGGCCTGCAACGCAGCCAGCCTGCGCTGTGCAGCGCTCAGTCGGCCTGATTGGGGAGCAGCAGCCACAGAACCAGATAGACCAGAATGCCCGGGAACGCGGCCGAGGCGATCGAGACGATGACGAACAACACGCGCAGCAGCGTGGAACTCCAGCCGAGACGGCGTGCGATACCACCGACGACGCCAGCGATCATGCGATCGTTAAGGGAACGGGACAGTGTGGTGGTGGACACGGCAAGACTCCTGCAAATGTAGGAGACAGTTTAAAGAGTCCGACGACAGCACATCGTGATGGCTGCGGGGGGTTTCTCAGCATAGCTGTAGGCGAGGTGCCGCATGCCGACAGCATCAGGTGGTGCCGCCACGCTCCTGTAACCAGCGATGGATAGCCACCGGCACTTCGCGCTGGGCACGTCCGGAAACGTAGATGCCGATATGCCCGCCGCGAAAACTCAGCTCGCTGTAATCGTCGCTGCCGACCAGACTACGCAGCGCGCGCGAGGCATCCGGCGGCACCAGATGATCGTGTTCGGCATAGATATTCAACACCGGCATGTCGATTGCCTTCAGATCCACCGCCTGCCCGCCGATGCTCACTTGGCCGGTGACCAGCCCATTGCGCTGATAGAACAACGTGACGAACTCGCGGAAGGCCTCGCCAGCCAGATCGGGCGAATCGAAGATCCACTTTTCCATACGCAGGAAATCTTCCAGCGCCTGCTTGTCGTCGAGGATGTCGAGCAGGCTCACGTACTTTTGCAGATTGAGCCGGAACGGCTTGAGCATCAGGTAAATGACGTTCATCAGATCCGCCGGCACATTGCCCATCGTATCGACGAACAGATCCACATCGACCATGCGCGCCCAATTGGACAGCATGTTGTCGGGAGTGTGGAAATCCACCGGCGTGACCATGGTGATCAGGTTGCGCACCTTGGACCGCTGCAACGCGGCGTAGCACAACGAGAACGTGCCGCCCTGGCAGATGCCGAGCAGATCGACCGCATCCAGCCCCGACTGCGCGCGTAAGTGATCTACCGCGCCATCGATATAGCGCAGCAGATAATCTTCGAGGGTGAGGTAACGCTCAGAGCGATCTGGATAGCCCCAATCCAGCACGTAAACGTCCTGACCGTGACTGAGCAGGCCCTTGACCAGCGAGCGATCGGCCTGCAGGTCGACCATGTACGGGCGATTGACCAGCGCGTAGACGATCAACAACGGCGTCTTCGCCACTGGCGCTTGCTCGCCGACAAAGCGATACAGCAACACCTTGCCATCGCGCCAGACTTCTTCGCGCTCGGTGGCGCCGTAATCCACATCCTCAACGTCAGGCAGCAGCTTGAGCCCCTCGCGCAGCTTGCGCTGCATCGACAGGGTTTCCTGCATCAGGTCTTCGGCGCTGAATCCCAACGGGCCTTTCATGCCTGCGCTCCACGTGGCTTGCGTGTAATCGGCTTGCCGGCGGGCTTGCCAGTGGATGGCTTGGATACGGTCTTTGAATCGGTGGTCTTTTTAGCTGGAGACTTTTTAGCTGCTTTAGCTGCAGTCTTTTTCGCTGCGGTTTTTTTGACGGCGCTGGTTGCAGTTGTTGGCTTGGGCGCAGCACTCGCCTTGGATGCGGCCGCACGCTTGGCCGTGGCCGGCGCGACCGGATCGGCAGTCGACGCTGCCGCAGGTTTGCTTGCGGGGCTTGCCGCCGTACGCAGCATGCGCTGCACCAAACGCTCCAGCTCGGCAATACGGCGATGGGCAGCATCCATTTCCGAACGGGTCGGCATTCCGAAGCGTTCGCTGAGTTCTTCGACTTGCTCTTGCAGCGCAGCGCGCATGCGCATGTGCGCGTTGGCGAAGCCGCCGTACACTTGACGAAACTGGTCCGACAACGCAACGTCGGCATAGGATTCTTCAGCCGCTTCGATCCACAGATCGAACAAGGCGCGCGCGCTGGTCAGCTGGCTACCGCTGCTCTCGTGCTCGCTCAGCTTGGACGCAAAGCGCGTGAACGCCTGCTCGATGGCGGCCTTGAGTTGCTCGCCATAGGCCTGCGACTGCTCCTGATAGTCTTGCTGCGCGCGTGCCAGTTTCTGCAGGCGGGCCTGATGATTACGGTTCAATCCGAACGCCGGCATGTCCAACCACGACGCATTTTCCTGCCGCCATTTTTCCCAAGTCTGCGCCGCTTCCTGCAGCCACGGGTCGAAGCCGACCTGGCTGCCACCGCGCAACGAACCGAGCGTCCATTGCATCAATTGCCCGCCCTGCCCTTGCACGGCCTTCCGCCACGCATCGGAGACTTCGTTGGCAGAGGTGTCCCGCCCGGCAAATTGCGCGGCCACCTCTTGCATGGTGCCGAACCAAGCGCCGGCCTGATTGAGGAAGCGGTCGATCGCTTCCTGCGCCTGCGGTGCTGCCTGCGTGGTCAACAACTGAGACCACCAGTCCACCGCCTTGCGCCAGTCTTGCGGTACGTCGCTATCGGGAGCCGGTGGCGGCCGCGCAGCGGAGCCGGCGGCCTGACCGTGGCGCATGGCATCTTCCCAGGCACTCCAATACTGGCGCGCCTTGTCCTCGAAGTTGCCGTTGTCCGAACCGCTACCTGCCATCATCCCTTCCCGTGACTGTCCACCCAGCCATCCTACCGCGTGTGTCCCGGCATACCGGTCAGGGTTTGAGGATCCGCAGCGTCTTGCCGATCATTAGCGAGCCCGACAACGCAAACAGCAGCACCAGCGGGTGGAACTGCCACGGCCCGAGCTGCCACTGGCCCCACCACAGGGTGTCGCCATACGGCCACTGCTGGCGGCGACCGCGAGCAGAATCACCAACAGCAGGCTGGTGGGAATCGAGGTGCCTTCGAATTACGGCACCTTGTCGGCCTCGCCGGCGATCCCTTCGGCAGTGACGTTGTAACGCGCCAACCGGCTTACGCCGCAGCAGACAAAATAGCTCGGCACCAGCCAATCCCAGCCACCGCGCATGCCGCAGGCATAGCCCAGCGAGGCCGGCGCCGCCCCGAACGAAATCACGTCGGCCAGCGAATCCAGCTCGCGGCCCAAGATTGAGAACGCTTTGCGCCAGCGCGCCACATGCCCGTCCAGCGCATCGAACACGAACGCCAGCGGAATCAGCGCCATGCCCAGCAAGAGATCGCCACGATGGCCTTCCTGCAAAAACCGCATCACCGCGAAGATCACCCCGATGCCGCAGAAGCCATTGGCCAACGTGAACAAGTCCGCGAGGTGGAAATCGCGCAACCTCGAGAAATGGCGTTTCATGCGGAGCCTGGGGTGAGCAGGACGCAAAGGGTAACGCGCGCTCTACGCAGGCGACCGTTCTGATATCGCTTAGATCCGCGAATACGTCCACGACTGCATGCGCCCGTCGCGATACGGCATGACGCCATGGAACGGACGCGGGTCGCCGTCGAACACCAACGGTAGGAAGTTCCGGTCGCCTTCCCACATCGGCACTTGGTCCATCTGGTCGATTGCCACCCATTTCAGTGTGCCCTCCGGGTTCGAGGTCTGCGGCGTGCCTTCGAAGCTTCCGATCAGGAACACAAAGCACAGCCAGTCCTCACCGTGCTTGCCGAAGCCCGGCCAGCTGATGGTGCCGCGCAATTGCATTTCACCGCACTCCACGCCAGCTTCTTCGCGAATCTCGCGGCGCATGCCGGCCAGCACGTCTTCGTCCGGTTCCACCTTGCCGCCGAGCCCGTTGTACTTGCCCAGGTGTTGATCGCCGGGACGGGCAGTGCGATGGATCATCAACACCTGCGTGCCGTCCGGCGATAACAGGTAGCCAAGCGTGGCGACAATGGGGGTATAGGGCATGGCATACGATCTGACGCACGTAGCGCATCATTATGCTCGATGCCGCGCATCGGACGCAGCAACACACGCATCAGTCGACGGCGGCCTGCAAGCTGGAACGCGGCCGCGCGACGTAATCGGTATCCAGACGCAAGGTAGCAACGCCATGGCCACGCTCGGCCAGGTACTCCAACCACTTGCCCAGGAACGTATTCATGCGCATACGATGGCTGATCAGCTCGGCTGGCGGCGGGAACATGCCCATAACGTCCTGCCAGCGGCGGCCGACATAGCAATGCGTGGTTTCGGCCTGGCGTGCGTCGCGGTACAAGCGCACATAGGCCGACGGATCCGGTTCGCCGGTCACCGGGTCGCACAGATCGTAGGTCAGTCGCAGTTCCACCGTGTAGCGGTGGCACTCGATCACGTCCAGCCGCAGATTCAAGCCATCGCCGATCGAGGAGGCGTAGGAACCAGGTGCGAGATCGGCCGGTGCGAACAGCCGGGTCAGATGCTGGAAGTTTTCTGCATACAAGCCCATCAGCCAGCCGAACCGGCTCAGCTTGGGAATGCGTTCGAGTTTGCTCAGTGCTTGCGCCATGAACCGAATCCTACACGCTGCGCTGCCGCACGGGCAGCGTTGACGAATGCTCAACAGCAGGCATACTCTTGACGGAGTACTGCCCCGCCCGCTTCGTTTCCCCCGAGCGGCCCACAGCAATCATAAGCAGCAGTTCCAGGCATCCGGTAGATGCACGCACCAATCGCGCGTCCCACCTACCAAATCACGAACTTCGAATCCCCAATCCCAGCTCAGAACATCTCGCGCTGCAGCCCCAACGTGGACAACACCTTACTGGAGATTTCCTCGATCGAGGTATTGGTGGTGCTAAGCGACGGAATGCGCTCCATCTGGAACATTCGCTCGGCGATCGCCACTTCGCGCCGACAGGTCTCTGCCGCGCTGTAACGCGAGTTCGCGCGTCGCTCCTGTCGAATTTGTTGCAGGCGCTCCGGGTCGATGGTCAGGCCGAACAACTTGCTGCGGTAGTTGCGCAACCGCAGCGGCAGATTCTCGTTTTCCAGGTCTTCTTCGGTCAACGGGTAATTTGCGGCGCGAATGCCGTAATGCAAGGCCAGATAGATGCAGGTCGGCGTCTTGCCTGCGCGCGACACCGCAACCAGAATGACATCCGCCTCGTCGTAGTTGAGTGCGATGCCATCGTCGTGGCTCAACGCGAAGTTCATCGCATTGATACGGCGGTGGTAAGTCTCGAAATCCACCAGGCCATGCGCACGCCCCACACGCGAATGTCGCGGTGCGTTGAGTTCGCGTTCCAGCGGCTCTATGAAGGGCGCGAACACATCCAGCATCAGCGCGCCGCTCTCGGCCAGGATCATGCTCAGTTGTGGATCGACGCAGGAATTGACCACCACCGGGCGCACTTGGTACCGCTCGCCCGCAGCGCGCACACGCATCGCGGCGGCGCGCGCTTTTTCTGCATCGTCGATGAACGACATGCGGTCGGTCACGAAATTGAATCCGCTGAACTGTGTGAGCAGGCTATGCCCAATCGTTTCAGCGGTGATACCGGTTCCATCGGACACGTAAAACACCGGCCGAATCGTTGACATCAAGGCCACCTCATTTGAACTGATGCCCAAAACTTACGGGCTCATGCTTGTGCAGGTTCCGCCGTGCACTGCATCATAGCGGCTTCTTCCTATGGACGCGGCCATACAGCCCGCTCGGGCGATGGCCTTACGGAGCATCGCGCTTGAACGAGAATATCCTGTGGTTGCATGAGCTACGCCTGGTCGATCTGGCCCGCGTAGGCGGTAAAAATTCCTCGCTTGGCGAGATGATTGGCAACTTGGCCGGGTTGGGCGTTTCGGTTCCCGGTGGATATGCGACCACTGCGGAAGCTTTCAAGGACTTCATCGCGCACAACAATCTGTCCAAGCGCATCTTCGACAAGCTCGCAACACTGGACGTCGAAGACGTCAACGCTCTCACCGTCGCCGGCAAGGAGATCCGCGGCTGGGTGATCGATGCACCGCTGCAACCCCAATTGGACCGGGACATCCGCACTGCATACGAACATCTATGTGCGGAAAACGGTGGCGGCGAAGTGGCGGTAGCAGTACGATCGTCGGCAACCGCTGAAGATCTGCCGGACGCCTCGTTCGCAGGTCAGCAGGAAACCTTCCTCAATGTGACCGGCGCCGACGATGTCGTGCACAAGGTCAAGGAGGTGTTCGCCAGCCTCTATAACGATCGCGCGATTGCGTATCGCGTGCATCACGGTTTCAAGCACGAAGACGTGTTCCTGTCGGCCGGCGTGCAGTTGATGGTGCGCTCGGGGGTTGGTGCCGCCGGCGTGCTGTTTACGCTGGACACCGAGTCGGGCTTTCGTGATGTGGTGTTCGTTACCTCGAGCTTCGGTCTGGGCGAAATGGTCGTGCAGGGCGCGGTCAACCCGGACGAGTTCTATGTCTACAAGCCCACGCTCACTGCAGGCAAGCCGGCAATCCTGCGCCGCTCGCTCGGCAGCAAAGCGATCCGCATGGTGTACTCGGATGTGCCAGGCGAGCGCGTGCGCATCGAAGACACACCGGTCGAACTGCGCAGCACCTTCTCGATCAGCGACGAAGACGTGCAGGAGCTTTCCAGGCAGGCGCTGGTGATCGAAAAGCATTACGGTCGCCCAATGGACATCGAGTGGGCGAAGGACGGTGTCAGCGGCAAGCTGTTCATCGTGCAGGCGCGCCCTGAAACGGTGAAGTCGCGCAGCCACGCTACCCAGATCGAGCGTTTTTCGCTGGAAGCCAAGGGCGCCAAAATCCTGGTCGAAGGACGCGCGGTGGGTGCCAAGATCGGCAGCGGCGTGGCGCGCGTGGTGCGCTCGCTGGAGGACATGAACCGCGTGCAGGCCGGCGACGTGCTGATCGCCGACATGACCGACCCCGATTGGGAGCCGGTGATGAAACGCGCATCGGCGATCGTCACCAACCGTGGCGGCCGTACCTGCCATGCGGCGATCATCGCGCGTGAACTCGGCGTGCCGGCCGTGGTCGGTTCGGGTAACGCCACTGATGTGCTCAGCGACGGCCAGGAAGTGACGGTGAGCTGTGCCGAAGGCGATACCGGCTTCATCTACGACGGTCTGCTGCCGTTCGAGCGCATCACCACCGATCTGGGCAACATGCCGCCTGCGCCGCTCAAGATCATGATGAATGTGGCCAACCCGGAGCGCGCATTCGACTTCGGTCAGCTGCCCAACGCTGGTATTGGTCTGGCGCGCCTGGAAATGATCATTGCCGCGCATATCGGCATCCATCCCAATGCGCTGCTGGAATACGACAAGCAGGACGCCGACGTGCGCAAGAAGATCGACACCAAGATTGCCGGTTATGGCGATCCGGTGAGCTTCTACGTCAACCGTCTGGCCGAAGGCATCGCCACGCTGACCGCATCGGTGGCGCCGAACACGGTGATCGTGCGCTTGTCGGACTTCAAGTCGAACGAGTACGCCAACCTGATCGGCGGCTCGCGTTACGAACCGCATGAAGAGAACCCGATGATCGGCTTCCGTGGCGCCAGCCGTTATGTCGATCCTTCTTTTACCAAGGCGTTTTCGCTGGAATGCAAGGCGGTGTTGAAGGTGCGCAACGAAATGGGCCTGGATAACCTCTGGGTCATGATTCCGTTCGTGCGGACGCTGGAAGAAGGCCGCAAGGTGATCGAGGTGCTGGAGCAGAACGGGCTCAAGCGAGGCGAGAACGGCCTCAAGATCATCATGATGTGCGAGCTGCCGTCCAACGCGTTGCTTGCAGACGAGTTCCTGGAAATCTTCGATGGTTTTTCGATCGGTTCCAACGATCTGACCCAGCTGACGCTGGGCCTGGATCGCGATTCGTCGATCGTGGCGCATCTGTTCGACGAGCGGAATCCGGCGGTTAAAAAACTGCTGTCGATGGCGATCAAGTCGGCGCGTGCCAAGGGCAAGTACGTCGGCATCTGCGGCCAGGGGCCGTCGGATCATCCGGAACTGGCCGAATGGCTCATGCAGGAAGGCATCGAATCGGTATCGTTGAATCCTGACACGGTGGTCGACACCTGGTTGCGTCTGGCCAAGCTCAAGAGCGAGAGCTGATGGCATGATGGGTGCAATGTTGGCGACGACTGCCAGAGCAGTCGTTGCGAAGCCGGCGGTGGCCAAGGCCGCAGAGCCGGCGTTCAACTGGGCGAACATCCCGTGGGCCCTGTATGCGCTCAATTGGGGGCTCGCGCTGCTGATCGTGGTGGCGGGCATGTGGCTTGCCAAGCAACTGAGCCAGTGGTTGCACCGTGCCCTGACCCGCGCCCGCATCGAGATAACGCTGACCAACTTCCTGCGCAACGTGCTGTACGCGTTGTTGCTGGTGTTGGTGTTCGTGAGCGCGTTGAGCCAGATCGGCGTACCGCCGACCTCGCTGATCGCCGTACTCGGTGCGGCAGGCCTGGCCGTTGGTCTGGCGTTGAAGGATTCGCTATCCAACATTGCCGCAGGCGTGATGCTGATCGTGCTGCGGCCGATGCGCGATGGCGACCATGTCGTGATTGCCGGCCAGGAAGGCATCGTGGACGAGATACGGATTTTCCAGACCCGGCTTCGCTCGTTCGACGAACGCATGATCACACTGCCCAACAGCACGATCACCACCACCCCGATCGTCAATTACAGCACCCTGCCCAACCGGCGTCTGGAAGTGGCCGTGGGCGTGGGCTATGAAGACGATCTGAAAAAAGCCCAGCAGTTGTTGTTGCAGATCGCCAAAGAGAATCCGAACGTTCTGGATTCGCCGGCACCGTTCGTGCAGGTCACCAACCTGGGCGAAAGCACGGTGGATATGATGTTGTTTGCGTATGCGACCAACGGCAATTTCGGCGCGGCCAAGAGCACTACGCTGGAACAGATCCGCAATCAGCTGCTGGAGAACGGGCTCAATATTCCGTATCCGCAGCGCGATCTGCATGTGTATCACCACGATGCCGACGGCAAGCCGATGTCGGAGCTGTTGTTGAGAGGCATCACAGACGATGGGGATTTGACCAAAGGACCGTCGCTGGCGCGTTGATGTGCTAATGGCGTCATGGCGAAAAGCAAAAAGGTCGCATCGAGTGATGCGGCCTTTTTGTTGAATTTGCTAAAACCGCACGGTGTCTGGCGCGCCGTCCTTAATCGAGCCGCCTGACGCACGCGCACTTCGCAACTCAGCGCCCGCAAGACTTCAACGGTATTCAGCCAAGCGATGAGTAAGGCTCAGCTGTGCACGTCAGCCTGCGTATCGCCACCCAGCGCACCCATGAACTGCCGGTAGTGGCGCAGCTCGTCGATCGAATCGCGCACATCGCTCAGCGCAGTGTGTGCCGAACTCTTGGCAAAACCGTTGGCCACCGTCGGCGCCCAGCGTCGCGCCAATTCCTTGAGGGTGGACACGTCCAGGTTGCGGTAGTGGAAGTAGCGCTCCAGGCGCGACATCTGGCGGTGTAGAAAGCGGCGATCCTGGCAGATCGAGTTGCCGCACATTGGCGAGGCGCCGGCGCGGATCCACTCGCCCAGGAACGTGACTGTCTGCGCCTCAGCTTGAGCGTGGGTGACCCGACTGTCGAGCACGCGCTGCCACAGACCCGAACGGCGATGCTGATTGCGGTTCCATTCGTCCATCGCTTCCAGCGTTGCCAGCGGGTGGGCGATGGCCAGTTCCGGTCCCTCGGCAAGCACGTTCAACTGCGCATCGGTCACGATGGTGGCGATCTCGATGATGGAATCGCGATCGGTATCCAGACCTGTCATTTCCAGATCGATCCAAATCAGTCGGTCGTTGCCTGCAAAGGTGTCTGCCATATCGCCGTCCTGTGGAGGGCCGTCGCCGGCCAGATGCTGAAGGGCGCGCATCATACCGCGGCCGCGCCGCTCAGGGTGCGAGTGGCGGCTTGCCACGTTTGGCCCTGAAGTAATTGGTCAGCCGCAGGCTGGCCTCGGCGGCCAGTACGCCGCCGCTGACCTGCACGCGATGGTTGTGGCGCGGGTCGGCCAACAGATCGAAGACACTGCCGCAGGCGCCGGTCTTGGGGTCGCTGGCAGCGAATACCACCCGCGCGATGCGTGCATGGATCATCGCCATGGCGCACATCGCGCACGGCTCCAGGGTGACATACAGCGTGCAGTCGATCAGCCGATGGTTGGCCAGGCGGCGGCCGCCTTCGCGCATGGCCATGATCTCGGCATGTGCGCTGGGATCGTGGCTGGCGATGTTGAAGTTCCAGCCCTCGCCCAGCACGGTGCTATCGGCATCGATCAGCAATGCACCGACCGGGATCTCGTCATAGTCGCGCTCGGCACGTTCGGCCAGTTGCAGGGCGTGCTGCATCCATCGCCGGTCGGTCAGCGACCGCGCAACGTCGGCCGGGGCTTCCAGCTGCTTGCTCACGCGGCGCTGCCGCCCTGGCGACCAAGGAAGGCGGCAAACGCGGCGACGGTCGCTTCACTGACGTGATGTTCGATGCCCTCGGCATCGCGGCGCGCGGTGGCCTCGTCGATGCCCAGGGCGAGCAGAAAGCGTTCGACGATCTGATGGCGTTGGCGGCTGGACGCGGCCAGTGACTCGCCGGCCGGGGTCAGGAACACGCCGCGGTACGGGCGCTGAACCACCCAGCCATCGCGTACCAGCCGCTTGAGCATCTTGGCCACGGTGGGCTGGGCCACGCCCAGACGCGCGGCGATATCGACCTGGCGCGCCTCGCCGCCGTCGGCCAGCAGATCGGAGATCAGCTCCACATAGTCCTCAACCAGCTCGGCGCGGCGCGCTTCGCGCACCTGACGGAAGCTCTCCATATGCGCCTGCGCATCGATCAGGACCGGCGCGGCCGCCTCCAGCTTTTCGCTCTTGCCCACACCACGTCCTCGTCATCACGTCCGGCCTCGGTGCCGGGATAGGTAGTTTGAGGCACGCAGCCGATCAATACGATTGAGATTTCCAATGCTCAATAGAATAGCAATTGCTATATCATGCATTCAATCCATGTTTGACTCGCGCCGTATGTCCGCCGAAACCATTGCTTCCGCGCGTTCGCCAGCCTCCACCAACGGTGGCCTGGGCGATCACCACGCCAGCGTCGCCGTGCCCAAGAGCGGCCATTGGTGGTTCAAATTGCTGGCGTTCCTGGGGCCGGGCTACATGGTGTCGGTCGGTTACATGGATCCGGGCAACTGGGCCACCGATCTGGCCGGCGGCTCGCAGTTCGGATATCTGCTGCTGTCGGTGATTTTGCTGTCCAACGGGATGGCGATCGTCCTTCAGGGCTTGTCGGCGCGGCTGGGCGTCGCCACCGGTATGGATCTGGCGCAGGCCTGCCGCGCACGCTATCCACGCAGCGTGAATCTGGCGCTGTGGGGAGTGTGCGAGCTGGCCATCATCGCCTGCGACCTGGCCGAAGTGATCGGCACCGCGATTGCGCTGAAGCTGTTGTTCGGCATCCCGCTGACCATGGGCGCGATCATCACCGCAGTGGATGTGGTGCTTGTACTGCTGCTGCTGAATCGCGGCTTCCGTGCGCTGGAAGCTTTCGTGATGGCCCTGCTGCTGATCATCTTCGTGTGCTTCGGCATCCAGATCGCGCTGGCCGCACCGCCAATTGCGGCGGTGTTGGGGGGCTTCATTCCACGTGCGCAAGTGGTCACCGACCCGCAGGCGCTATATCTGGCGATCGGCATCATCGGTGCGACGGTGATGCCGCATAACCTGTACCTGCATTCGTCCATCGTGCAGACGCGTGCGTATCCGCGTACCGATGTCGGCCGCAAGTCGGCGCTGCGCTGGGCCGTCGCCGACAGCACCGTGGCGTTGATGTTTGCGTTGTTCATCAACGCATCGATCCTAATCCTGGCGGCGGCGGCATTCCATGCGCAGGGCCGTACCGATGTGCAGGAGATCGAGCAGGCGCATGCGTTGCTGGCGCCGATGCTGGGCGCTGGCCTGGCCTCGACCCTGTTTGCGGTCGCCCTGCTCGCCTCCGGTGTCAATTCCACCGTGACAGCCACGCTGGCCGGGCAGATCGTGATGGAAGGCTTTCTGCAACTGCGGTTGCCACCGTGGGTGCGCCGCTTGCTGACACGCGGCATCGCCATCGTGCCGGTGGTGATCGTGACCTGGCTGTATGGCGAGGCCGGCACTGCACGGCTGTTGGTGCTTAGCCAGGTGGTGCTGTCGATGCAGTTGCCGTTTGCGGTAATTCCGCTGTTGCGTTTCGTGTCCGATCGTCAGTTGATGGGCGCGTTGGTGGCACCGGCGTGGCTGTTGCGCCTCGCCTGGGTGATCGCGGCAGTGATCGTCGGTTTGAATGTGAAGCTGCTGTGGGGTACCGCGCTGCAGTGATACGCGATCTGCCAAGCGCATCCGCCCGACGCCGGACGCCGCCGCTTTCTCATCTCCGGCACGGCAGCCGTGGCAGCGTTGTCGCCGCCTAACTTTGCCAGTGCCGTCGCAGCCACGCGCCTACCGCCCACCACACTGCCCCACCCGACCAATAACGGAGTCAAACCAATGTCCAATTTCGTCACCCGCCCCGATGGCGCCAACATTTTTTACAAGGACTGGGGCAAGGGCCAGCCGGTCGTGTTCTCGCACGGTTGGCCGCTCAGCGCCGATACCTGGGACGTGCAGATGCTGTTTATGGGCCAACACGGCTTCCGCGTGATTGCGCATGACCGTCGCAGCCACGGTCGCTCGTCGCAGACCTGGGACGGCAACGATATGGACACCTATGCCGACGATCTGGCTGCGGTGATCGAGAAACTGGACCTTAAAGACGCGATCCTGGTCGGCCATTCCACCGGTGGAGGTGAAGTGGCGCATTACGTGGGCCGTCATGGCAGCAAGCGGGTGGCCAAGGTGGTGCTGGTCGGGGCGGTGCCGCCGCAGATGGTCAAGAGCCCGACCAATCCGGGCGGCCTGCCGCTGAGCGTGTTCGACGGCATTCGCGATGGCGTGGCCAAGGACCGTTCGCAGTTCTATCACGACCTGACCACAGCATTCTTCGGAGCCAATCGGGATGGCAACACTGTCACCCAGGGCATGCGCCATGCGTTCTGGCTGCAGGGCATGCTCGGCGGTCACAAGGGCCAGTACGACTGCATCAAGCAATTCTCCGAAGTCGACTACACCGCCGACTTGAAGAAGATCGATGTGCCGGCACTGGTGGTGCATGGCGATGACGACCAGATCGTGCCGATCGATGCATCGGGCAAGCTGTCGGCCAAGATCATCAAGAACGCCGAACTGAAGATTTATGCCGGTGCGCCGCATGGCCTGACCGTGACCCACGCCGATCAGTTCAACAAGGATCTGCTGGCGTTCGCCAAGGCCTGATCACGTTGAATGGATAAGAAAAAAGGCCGGCTCCTGGGAGTCGACCTTTTTAGAATCGGCCTTTTTTGCGTGTCGTTGTTGCTGAACAATGCGCGACCTCACTTCGATACGTCGCGGTTGGCCGCTGCTTGCAAGAATGGCTCTCATCAATACAGGTCCCCCACCGTGCTCGGCAATCTGTTGGTGTCTCAATCTGTGCAGCGTGGCGCTGTGCATCAGCGGCTGGTCGCACAGTGCGCAAAACTGAGGTGCACGCATGTATCGCTCAGAGCATGACGACGCTCACCATCGGTGCGCAGTCCGTTGGGTCACCGGTTGACGCAGTCATCAGTCGGCCAGCAAAAACCCGCCAGGCGCCAGCTTGCGTACGGCACGTCGAGCCAGAAAGCAATCGGCCAGCGCATACGCAGGTCATCGCCAGAACCAGCAAGGCGCCGACAAATGCGGTGGGCGCAAGCGACGGGATACCGGCGCCGCGGCGATCGACATCGATCGCCACGCCCAGCGCGAGGCCGGCCATGAATTTCCGGTCCACTGCCATAGCAGATATCCGAATGCGCATGCAGTGCCACCGCGCCGTCGCCGCCGACAAAATGCCGCACTATCGACACGCGCTTGCCTTGATGCAGGGCGCGGATCTGCTCCTGCAATTGACGGTTGTCGCCAGTGACGCGTTCGTGCTGTCGGGCTCTTACCGCTTCCACATTGCCGCTGCTAAGGACGATGGCGTCTGGAACGCGCGCTGCAACCCCCCGGATTTCGTCATCGATGCGGCTTTCGTGCAGACCTGGCAGTTCAAGGCGCGCGGCGCGCTGGCCCTGCTGCTGGCGCTCGGCATCGCCTGGCACATGCGTATGCGTCACGTTGCCGGCAGCTTAAGGGCGCGCCTGGAAGAGCGCTATCGCGAACGCGAACGCATTGCCCGCGGACTGCACGACACTTTGCTGCAGGGCACGCAGGAGCTGATTCTGCGTCTGCACGCCGCCAGCCGCTCGCTTCACCCGGGACGACCCGCGCCGACGTAACTCGAACAAGCAGTGGATCTGGCAGAAAACGTACTCATCGAAGGCGGCGACCGCGTCAATGCGCTGCGCGATAGTCGATCCCTGCACGAAGACATGGACGCCGCCGTGCAGCGCGCACGTAACGCGGCAATGCCGCCGCCAACGGCCGAACTGCAAGTCTTCGTCGATGGCCCGCCCATGCGTTTACGTCCATTGGTTGGTTATCGACGAACTGTTGCAGCTCGGCCAAGAAGCGCTGTCCACTGCCGACCGCCACGCCAACCCCGCGAGTATCGGGCTGGAACTGCGTTACGGTTCACGTGACTTCGTGCTGCGCATTCGCGACGATAGCTGCGGTCTCGCCCCGGACATGCTGCACGGACACGCCCGCACCGGGCACTGAGGACTGACCGACATGCAGGAACGCGCTCCCAACGCATCGGCGCCAAGATGCAACTTTGGTCGTGCCCGGGCAGCAGTACCGAAATCCAGATCGCGTTACCTGCAGGTACTGCCTATGAACCACCACCGCGTTGGTGGCGGCCATTGCAAAAAGCGACATCCACGGAGAGCTCCAATGGCTGAGATGGTCCGACCAACCGACGTGCTGGCGGTACACGATCATCCGCTGCTGCGCGATGGGCTCAACGCGATGCTCGCTAACGAACACGATATGCGTGTCGTCGGCGAGGCTGAAGACGGCGAGCGGCCTTGGCCTGCTTCACCAGCCTGCGCCCGGAAGTGGTGCTGATGGATCTGCAGATGCCGCACGTGGATGGCGTCGAAGCGATCCAGCGCATCCGCCGCCTCGATCCGGCCGCCAAGGTCATCTTACTGAACACCTATACCGGCGACGTGCGTGCAGCTCGCGCGCTGCAGGACGGCGCCGGCATGTCCTGGCATCGGTGGCCGAAAATATCGCCGCACATGTGCTCGACGATGCGCGCTCCACACGCGAGACCGAAGTGCTGAGCCTGGTCGCCATCGGCTGCTCCAACAAGCAGATCGGCAGCGCGTTGACGATCTCCGCAGAAACCGTCAAGGCGCGTATCAAAAACATCCTGTGCAAGCTAGGCGTGCGCGATCGCACCCATGCGGTGACGGCTTACGCTTGTTATCGTCTGCACCGCCAAGCGGCACAGGGGCCGCTTCAGTATCTTGTGTGACCGCCGATAAATGCTGCGTCCGATGGCAGCATTGCGCTGCGGCGGCACTCGACTCAATCATTTAAACGCTTTCGGGGAAATTGCGATGCTTCGTCACTCTTTGCGGATGCGCCTGCTGCTGCCGGTGCTGGCCTTGGTGCTGGTCGTGGTGATGGCACTGACGGCCATTCTGGCCATTACCGAAGCGAACCGAGTCAAGTTCGAGGCCAGCGGCCTTATTGAGCGCCAGTCGGCGTCCTTGCAGACCTTGTTTGCGGTCACCCGCTCGATGATGCTCGACCGCGTCAATTCATCCATGCGCCAGCTGCGCAAGGAAGCTAGCGCACAGGGCATGGCAAGCGTCGGCAACCAGGTGCGCGTCGCCGACCGCTACGCCAACGACCTCTTGCTGGGCCAGAAAGCACAGGCCAACGTGTTCGGCATGCTCGACGACATCACTGCCATACATGAAGGCACCGCCACGCTGTTCTCGCTCACCGGCGACGATTTCGTGGGCATCTCCACCAACGTCAAGAAGGATGACGGCAGCCGCGCCATCGGCATCGTGCTTGATCCGAACGGCCAAGCCGCCGCCAAGCTGCGCAACGGCGAAAGCTTCTACGGCGTGGTCGACATCCTCGGCAACCCGTACGTTAGCGGCTACGAGCCTATCTTCGCCGGCAACGACAAGCGCGTCATCGGTGCTTGGTACGTCAGCTACAAGGCCGACACGCAGCCGCTGGCGAACGTGGTCAGCAGCCGTCGCGTGCTCGACTCCGGCTTCATCGCCGTGTTCGACAACAAGAACAAGCTGCGCTTCCAGTCGACCACCGGTGCCACAACCGACGCCGCCACTATCGAGCGGATCGTCAAGGAAAGTCCCGACGACTGGGTCGTGATCAAGCAGGAAGTGCCCGATTGGGGCTTCACCCTGGTCTCTGCGTATCCCAAGAGCGATGTCAATGGCGTGATCGTGCGCCAGTCGCTGTGGATCGCCGGCATCGGCTTGCTGGTCTGCGCCTTGCTGCTCGGCCTGCAGTGGGCGTTGATCTGGAACCGCGTGTTGCGCCCGATCCAGCACTTGACCACCGTGGCCGAAGAACTAAGCCTGGGCAAATGGAACCACACCATCGCCGAGGTCGATCTCAAAGATGAAATCGGTACTTTGGCACGCGCTATCTCTCGCCTGTCCAACAGCGTCCGGTTAGCCATGGAGCGCCTCAGCAAACGCTGAGTCGCTATCCCCATTCCGCACTAGATGATGCAAGGAAGATGCTATGTCCACTGAATTCCGTCCGCTGATCGACATCCTGCGCGAGCTCAACGCGCTGGCATTGAAGAAGGCGTCCGGCTTTCTGTTCATCGTCACCGAGGAGAACCATTCCTGCATCGTCCGCATTAACGCCGGGCAGATCGAAGAAGTGGTGTTTCGCATGCTGCGCAACGATGAGGCGGTGCAACGCCTCACTATGGTCAATGCTGCAAAGGCCCGCTTTCAGGTCGATCCCGGCGCCGGCATGGGCAAGCCTTCGCTGCTGAGCGATGACTCGCGTCAGTGGCTGATGGGCGGTTTCGAACAGGATCTGGGCGGCGCTTCGGCCGCGCGGCGTGCACCGATCGGGCCAGTATTGGCAGCAGCAGTGCGTGTCGAGGCACCGAGCGCAGCGCTTGCATCCGCTGGCGGTGGATCTGCACCCGACGAACGCGTGCGCGAGGGATTGGAAAAAGTTGCCCTAAACTATCTCGGTCCGATCGCCGGCATGCTCTGCGACGAAGCGTGGGAAGCATCGAGCGATATCGAACAGGTGCTCAATCAGCTTGGCGCCAACCTCTCCACCCCGCAGGAAACCCAGCGTTTCATGGCCGATGCCCGTGTAGCGCTGGGCAAGGTGCATTGAGGCGCGTCTTCAAAGCAGTCACATCTCAGCCGCGCATTGCGCGACTTTTATTTCTTCGGCAGATACAGCAACGGGTCGACCGGCTTGCCGTTGTAGCGAATTTCGAAGTGGAGCATGTCGCGGGCAGCGCCGCTGCGCCCCATTTCGGCAATCTGCTGGCCGGCCTTCACGCTCTGACCTTCGTTGAGCAAGCGTTTGCGGTTGTGCCCATAGGCAGACAGCCACTGGTCGTTGTGCTTGATGATGATCAACTCGCCATAGCCGACCAAGCCAGCGCCCGAATACACGACGACACCATCGGCGGCGGCACGCACCGCCTGTCCGCTGGCACCTGCAATGTCTACGCCCTGCTTGGTGGTCTCGCCGGTCACGAAGGTCCCGACCACCACGCCTTCGGCCGGCCAACGCCACGGAAATCCGCTACCGACCGGTGCGACGATCGGTGCGGCCGGACGCGACGAAACCACCGTGCCGGCGATCGGCACGCTGGCGCCCGGCTTACTGGCTCCAGGCGGATAGAGCTTGAGGGTCTGGCCCGGATAGATCGTGTTCGGCGACGCCAGGCCGTTCCAGGCGGCCAGATCCGGTGCGGTGATATTGGTTCGGCGCGATATCGCATACAGGGTGTCGCCACGCTGGACGGTGACAGTCGCACCTGGGCGCGACACCGACGGTCGCGGCGCTACTGCCGGACGCGAAGACGACGAACCTCCACTTGCGCCAGGCGAACGCACTAACGTGGCGCTGCTGCAGGCGGTCAGCCCAATTACCACCGCGAGCACGACTGCAGTCTTGCCTACCGAATTTATCTGGATCTTGCTCATCCGTTCATCGTCTTCCACACCAACCAACCCGCACCCGCCGCCAATACGGCCATCGCAACCCAGCCCAATGGCTCAATCCATCGATGCAATGCCGCTTCGGCACGCGCGCCGCCCAGGCGGATCGCGCTTGCCACCAGATACACGCGCTTGCCGCGCCCGACCAGCATGCCGGCGATAAACGGCAGGATCGGCACACCGACCACACCGGAGGCCCAGGTAAAGATTTTCAGCGGGATCGGGGTAAAACCCACCAGTACCAGAGTCCAGAACGCCTTCCACGGCGATTCGGCCACCAGCGCGCGCAACGTCTCTATTTGCGCATGAATCTTCAAGCTCCAGCCCAGCCATTCGATCAGCGGCTGCAACGCGGCGAAAGCAAAGTGGCCCAGCAGGTAGCCGACCAGAGCGCCACACAGCGAGCCCATCAGGCTCAAGGTGGCAAACCACAACGAACGCTTGGGTTCGGCAAGCGACATCGGCGCAAGCATCACTTCCGGCGGCACCGGAAAGATGAAGCCTTCCACGAAGCTGAGGCCGGTCAGCAGCGCTGGTGCGCGGCGATGGCGGGACCAACGAATGGCCACGTCGTACAACGGCCCGAATATCTTCATCGAGGAACTCTCATGGATTCAATCCAGCATGCCCGACAACAGCGGGACGAACGTGACCGGCGCCAGAACCTGTTGTTCGATCGCACCATCGGCACCGCGCGTAAGTTGCACCAGCGACTGCGAGGAGGCACCACCGACCGGAGCAACTAGACGCCCGCCGACAGCCAATTGATCGACCAAGGCATCGACCAGCGCAGGCGCAGCAGCCGTGACCACGATGGCGTCGTAAGGGCCGTACTCGGGCCAGCCGATGCGGCCATCATCATGCTTGCTGCGCACATTCATGCCCAGATGCCGGAAGCGCTTGCGCGCCTGCCGCAGCAGATCGCCGATGCGCTCGACGGTGTACACCTCCAGGCCCAGCGCGGCAAGAATCGCGCCCTGATAGCCGGAGCCGGTGCCCACTTCGAGCACTTTTGTCGGTGTGACCCGCAGCACCGCTTCGGTCATGCGTGCGACCACCCAAGGTTGGGAGATGGTCTGGCCGTGACCGATCGGCAGCGCAGTGTCTTCGTATGCGCGCGAAGCCAGCGCTTCCTCGATGAACAAATGACGCGGCACGGTGCGCATCGCGTTGAGCGTGGCTTCGTTCTGGATGCCGGCCTCACGCAGGCGCTCGACCAGACGGTCGCGCACACGTTGCGAGGTCATACCGATCCCGACCGATTCCGGTTGCAGGCGCAGCCTCGGCGTCATGCCGATGCGTCCAATGCAGCGGTCAACCCGCCAACCCAGCCAGCCACGGTCTCTAGCGCTTGGTAGCGGGTGAGATCGACGTGGATCGGGGTGATCGAGATATGCCCGGTACGCACGGCATGGAAGTCGGTGCCGGCGCCGGCGTCCTGCTCTGGTCCGGCCGGGCCGATCCAGTACACGGTGCGGCCGCGCGGATCGCGTTGCGGCACGCATGGCTCGGAACGGTGGCGATTGCCGAGCCGGGTGACTTCGAAACCGAGCACATCCGACCAGGCCAGGTCCGGCACATTGACGTTGAGGATGGTGTCGGCAGGCAACGGGTCGTTCTTCAAGCGCGCCACGATCTCCACTGCCGCGCGCGCGGCGGTGTCGTAGTGATGCGCTTGGTGGTTGTGCGTCACCAACGAGACCGCCACCGCCGGCAGCCCAAGGAAGCGCCCCTCCATCGCGGCAGATACGGTGCCCGAATAGATCACGTCGTCGCCAAGATTAGCCGAGTTATTGATGCCGGAGACCACGATGTCCGGATCGTCATCCAGCATGCCGGTCAGTGCCAGATGCACGCAGTCGGTGGGTGTACCGGCAACCGCGCAGGTCTGCGCGTCGATGCGGCGGGTGCGGATCGGCACATCCAACGTCAGCGAATTGCTGGCGCCGGAGCGGTCGCGGTCTGGGGCGACCACCATCACTTCATGACCGGCATGGCGCAGCGCCTCGGCCAATATCTGGATGCCGGGGGCGTCGACACCGTCATCATTGCTAACCAGTACGCGCATGAGACTCCTCGGAAAACCGACCCATGATACCGGATGCGTTCGCGCCCTTCGCGCTTGATCTTCGCTTGCACCTGAGGTCCGTCACGTTACGCTGTGCGCATGTCGCATCCTAAAGACGAAGACGAAGACGACGGCGCGCTGTTCCGCGCAGCGATCGGCGCTGTCAAGCCGATGCGTGAAGTCGCACCACCGGCCAATGTCAAACCGCGCCCCAAGCCCCGCGCGCGTATGGCTGAGCGCGACGATGCCGAGGCGCACACCGAATTCGCCCGTTCGCTACGCGACAGCGCGCCGCTGGAAGCGGGCGATACCGCCAGCTATCGGCGCGATAATCTCCCCACCCGATTGTTTCAGCGGCTCAAGCGCGGGCAGTTTTCGATCCAGGACGAGTTGGATCTGCATGGCGCCACTGCAGCGCAGGCCGAGCCCTTACTGCGGCAGTTCCTGCTCGAGGCGCACGCGCACGAACATGGCTGCGTGCGCATCATCCATGGCAAGGGCTTGCAGTCCGACAACGGCGCGCCGGTGCTGAAGAATCTGATGGACCGGCTGCTGCGCCAGCGCAACGATGTGCTGGCGTTTCATTCGGCGCCGCCGACACAGGGTGGGACCGGTGCGTTGTTGGTGTTGCTGGCACGGCGATAAGCCGATTGCGCGACAAAGATCTGGGGTCGCAGGGACGCGTTTGCGCCAGGTGAGACGTATCGGGGATGCCTATCGCAGCCAAGGCGCCCCTGCGCGTGGCGGCGCTTTATCGGTAACGCTCATCGCGGCCAAGCCCGCTACTACTGCCCCGCGTACCTTGAGGATCGTCGCTCGCGTCACGCTGTGCGGCCAACAGCGGACCTACCACTTCACTCTTCAGAGCGCATGTTGGCGTTGAAGCGACCTGTGTCGCTGACCTCGCCCAATTCCCACAAAACTGCGGTGGCGTAACAGCCTGGCGGCAGCGAAAATTCGATTTGCAAGCTCTGCGCGTCGAGCCAGCAGTAGTCCATGCATTGCGGACGCAAGCGCAATGCGCGGCGTTCGTGCTTCAGTCCAGCCGCTTCCAGGCCTTGCCGCAATGCCTCGGATTGTGGATTGGCCAAAGCACCCTGCTCCACCGCTGCAGCCTGATCGGTCGAACGCATTTCGCCGGCACCCCACAACGGGCCACTGGGATGAATATCGAAGCGCGCCAGACGCTCTGCCAGCGCCTCGCTCCACGGCTCCGGGCCGAACACACTACGTGAGCCATCCAGCATCCACACTTCACCCTCTAGGGCAGCGTCCCAACTGCCCTGCTCCACACGTGCGCTGAGCACGCGATTGAATAACGACGAGCGCGCTGCCGACAGCAACATCGACCGTTGATCGTTCCGTAACCGCCGCTTCGATGCCGGCGCCGCAGCAAACGTTCCATCGGCATTCTGCACATAGCCGAACATCGCCAGCGCGGAAGCCACATTGGCGCCGTCGCGGCCGAAACGTTGTTCGCCGAACCAGTTGGGAATGCCACGCGCGGCGATCGCTTGCAGCCGTTGTTCGATCGCAGCGTGTTCGCCCTGCACTTGACGCAAGGTAAGTACGAAACGATTTCCATGCAGCGCACCGCGTTGCAGCTTGCGGTTGTGCCAGGTGCGGTCGACCACCTGCATCTCGGCATCATCGAGCGTAGCGATGTCCGGTGCAATGCGCTTGGGCAGATGCACGCTAAAACGCTGCGTGGTCATCGCATGGCGATCCTTCAAGCCCGCATAACTCACACCCATCTCTGCAATGCCGGCCCACTGAGCGAGTTTCCTGGCGATATACGCGGTGTTCTGGCCACGCTTGCGCACGGTCAGCAGTAAGTGCTCGCCTTCGCCCGACGCCTCGAATGCCGGCAGCTCGTCGACTTGAAAGTCTTCCGGCGTGCTGCGCATTGCCGCGCTGAGTACCGCAGCGCCATGCGCGCGTGGCAGGAAGGAAGTATCGGTCATGGTGTTGTTCGCCTTCGCGCCTGTGTGTCGCGCGCTGTGTGCCGAATCTTTCGGCGCGGTGATGTCGTGTCGCAACGCCGGCAGTGCTCCGGCGTGGATCGCTGCGGTTTACGCAGCGATCTTGCCCAGCAACACCGCCGCCTGTGCGGCGATGCCTTCGCTGCGACCGGTAAAGCCCAACTTTTCGCTCGTGGTGGCCTTGACGCTGACCGCGTCGAGCTCGATCGCCAGCAGAGCAGCAATCCGTTCGCGCATGGCCAAGGCATGCGGGCCGACCTTGGGCCGCTCGCAGACCACGGTGATGTCGGCATTGCCGACGCGCCAGCCACGCTCGCGTAGCAAGAAATCGCAGTGCTGCAGAAACTGCGTGCTATCGGCATCCTTCCAACGCTCGTCGGAGGGCGGAAAGTGCTGACCGATATCGCCCAGCGCCAACGCGCCCAGCAGCGCATCGCACAGCGCATGCAGGACCACGTCGCCATCGCTATGCGCGAGCACACCATGGCTATGGGCTACGCGCACACCGCCCAGCATCACATGGTCGCCGGGACCGAACGCATGCACGTCGTAGCCTTGGCCAATTCGAAAATCGAAAGACATGGATCAGACCTGTTCGGGACCGGGGACCGGGGAGCGGAGACCGGAGAAAGCGGAGGCCGAACTCTGCGGAGTGGCTTGCACCCAATCCCCGGCCCCCGGTCCCCGATCCCGATTCGCCAGTTCGAATTCGAAGCGTGCCAGATCCACTGGTGTGGTTACCTTGAAGTTGTCCTCGGCACCTTCCACCAGCAATGGGCGCAATCCCAGCCGCTCCATCGCCATCGCCTCATCAGTGACGTCCACACTCGCGACCGAGGCCTCGGTGAGGCCACGAATCAATTGATGGCGACGAAACAGTTGCGGGGTCAACGCGCGCCACAGGCGTTCGCGCGGCTCGGTGGCATCGATTCCGCCATCGTCGCCGGCACGCTTGAGCGTATCGCGCACCGGTGCGGCCAAAATGGCGCCGACCGGGTCGCCGCGACCGATTTCCAGCAGTCGGTCCAGATCGGCCGATGCCAAATTCGGACGCGCCGCATCGTGCACCAGCACAAAGTCGTCGGCACGCACACTGTCAGGCAAGGCCAGCAATCCAGCCAATACCGACGCGGCACGCGTCACTCCTCCCACACAAGTCAGCACCGGTTTGGACTGTACCGCCGTCCAGCCCGGCCAGTCGGCATCGTCGGGCGCGATCGCCACCACAATGCCGGCCACCGCCGGATGCGCTGCCAGAGCCGCCAGCGTGTAGGCGATCAATGGCTGGCCGGCGACAGGCAGATATTGTTTGGGAATCCGCCCACCAAAGCGCGTGCCGCGCCCGGCGGCCGGCACGATCGCCCAGATCGAACCGGTCATGGCTTTTCCGCCTGAGCAGCAGATGCGGTTGGCTCGGCCGACGGTGCGGCCACTGCGGGCGGCAGCGGCGGTGCATCCTCGACCACCCGATAAAACGTCTCGCCCGGCTTGATCATGCCCAGCTCGCTACGTGCGCGTTCCTCGATTGCCGCCTCGCCGTCTTTCAAATCCTTCACCTCTGCCGCCAACGCCTGGTTGCGTTGGCGCAGACCTTCGTTGTCCTGTGTCTGATGCGCGACCTGGGATTCCAGCATCATGACTTCACCGGAATTCCCAGGCCCGAACCAGAAGCGGTACTGCAGCCAGGCCAGCAGAACCGCCAGCACCAGCAGTAGCCAGCGCCAGTTGCGCACGGCTTATCGCTTGATCGAAACGAACGCGTCGCGACCGGCGTAACGCGCGCTAGACCCCAGCGCCTGCTCGATGCGCAGCAACTGGTTGTACTTGGCGACACGATCGCTACGGCACAGCGAACCGGTCTTGATCTGCGTGGCGGTGGTGGCCACGGCGATGTCGGCGATGGTGGTATCTTCGGTTTCGCCGGAACGGTGCGAGACGATCGAAGCATAATTAGCCGCATGCGCCATCGCGATGGCTTCCAGCGTTTCGGTCAGCGTGCCAATCTGGTTGACCTTGATCAGGATCGCGTTGGCGGTGCCAGACTCGATGCCCTGCTTGAAGATCTTCGGGTTGGTGACGAACAGATCGTCTCCGACCAGCTGCACCTTCTTGCCGACGCGGTCGGTCAGCAGCTTCCAGCCCGCCCAGTCGTCCTCGGCCAAGCCATCTTCGATACTGATGATCGGATACTGCGCCACCCAGTCAGCCAGGAAATCGACAAACTGCTCGCTGGTCAGACGCTTGTTCTCGCCAACCAGATTGTACTTGCCGTT
Organism: Xanthomonas fragariae; assembly: GCF_017603965.1. Classification (NCBI taxonomy): domain Bacteria; kingdom Pseudomonadati; phylum Pseudomonadota; class Gammaproteobacteria; order Lysobacterales; family Lysobacteraceae; genus Xanthomonas; species Xanthomonas fragariae. The sequence goes on from NZ_CP071955.1 coordinate 2,076,278, forward strand.
GTCATAGAACTCACTGGAGGCCACGTCCAGACCCAGCAGCACGTCTTCGCCCGCGGTGTAGCCGGCCTTGCCGATCGCTTCGAGAATGCTGTCCAACGCTTCGACATTGCTGCGGAAATCCGGCGCAAAGCCGCCTTCATCGCCCACTGCCGTGCTCAGGCCGTGGCCCTTGAGCACCGACTTGAGCGAATGGAAGATCTCGGTGCCGGCACGCAGCGCTTCGGAGAACGAGCTGCAACCCACCGGCAGCACCATGAACTCCTGGAAGTCGACGTTGTTGTCGGCATGCGCACCACCGTTGATGATATTCATCATCGGAACCGGCAACGCCACATCGGATTCGGTGATGGTAGACAGGTACTGCCACAGCGGCTGTTTGCGCGAGGCGGCCACGGCATGCGCGGTGGCCAGCGAAACACCCAGCAGGGCATTGGCGCCCAGGCGACCTTTGTTCTCGGTGCCATCCAGATCGATCAGGCGACGGTCCAGACCCTGCTGGTCGGCCGCATCGAAGCCCTTCAGCGTCTCGGCGATGGTGCCGTTGACATTGTCCACTGCGTGGCGCACGCCTTTGCCCAGGTAGCGGGTCTTGTCACCATCGCGCAGCTCCACTGCTTCCTTGGTGCCGGTCGAGGCACCCGATGGCACGGCAGCGCGGCCAAACGAGCCGTCGTCCAGCGTGACTTCGGCCTCCAGCGTGGGATTGCCGCGGGAGTCGAGGATTTCGCGGGCGAGGATCTTGGCGATAGTGGTCATAGGTGGATCGGTTACCAGTAAGGGGGAAGTAAACCGGAAACAAGCTGCCGGATTATCACCGCAAGACTACGGCTTGCCAAATGGCGTGACTGTGCGGCGACCTTCGTGGCTGCAGCCGTGGAGAGTTGCAGAGCGCATAACGCACAGCAGACTTCACCGCCTGCTACGGATGCCATCAGACGCTTTGTTCGAGAAAACCGCTGCGCTTGGTGATGGTGTCCAGTGCAAGCAGCGTTTCAAGCAAGGCTTCCATCTTGTCCAGCGGCCAGGCATTGGGGCCATCGGACAGCGCTTTGGACGGATCCGGATGGGTTTCCGCAAATAGACCGGAAATGCCCACCGCAACAGCAGCGCGCGCCAACACCGGCACGAACTCGCGCTGGCCACCGGAACTGCTGCCCTGCCCGCCCGGCAACTGCACCGAATGGGTGGCATCGAACACGACCGGGCAACCGGTGTCGCGCATGACGCTCAGCGAGCGCATATCGCTGACCAGATTGTTGTAGCCAAACGAAGCGCCACGCTCGCAGACCATGATCTGCTCGTTGCCGGTCGACTTGGCCTTGTCCACCACCGGCTTCATGTCCCACGGCGCCAGGAACTGGCCCTTCTTGATGTTCACCGGTTTGCCGGCAGCGCAGACGTTCTTGATGAAGTCGGTCTGGCGCACCAGAAAGGCCGGGGTCTGCAGTACGTCGACGACGGCGGCAACTTCGTTCATCGGGGTGTACTCGTGCACGTCGGTGAGAACCGGCACGCCGATCTGCTTCTTCACCGCATCCAGCACCTTCAAACCTTCTTCGAGGCCAGGGCCCCGGAAGCTGGTGCCGGAGGTGCGATTGGCCTTGTCGAAGCTCGACTTGAAGATGAAGTTGATCCCCAACTTGCCGGTGATTTCCTTGAGCTTGCCAGCCACCTCGAGCTGCAACTGCATCGACTCGATCACGCAGGGTCCGGCAATCAGGAACAACGGCTGATCCAGGCCAACTTCGAAGTCACAGAGTTTCATCAGGTCACCTATTTGAAGTATGCCCCTCCGCCCTCGGAACATTGTCCCCTTTAAGGCGAGAGGTGTCGGGTGAGGTTACGGTTGCGAAGCGCTTGAGAGGAGCCCGATGGTTTTGCTTTGGATGCCGCGTGGCAGCGCGTTCGGCATGACTACCATCCTTCAACGTGCTGCGGCGGCCGTTATCCGCACCTTCGAGACACCTTCTCCCCAGGAAGGGAAGCCAGGTCACGGCGGAAAAAGGCAACGCTCACGCACGCGCTTCCTTCAACAACTTGCCGCCCGCCTTTTTCTCGCGCGCGGCGCGCACGAAGCCGATGAACAGCGGGTGCCCGTCGCGTGGCGTAGACAGGAATTCCGGATGCGCCTGACAGGCCAGGAACCACGGGTGCGCTTGGCGCGGCAGTTCCACTACTTCCACCAGTGTGTCGTCCATCGACTTGCCGGAGATCACCAGACCAGCATCTTCCAGCTGGGTGCGGTAGCGGTTGTTGAACTCGTAGCGATGACGGTGACGCTCTGCCACCACGTCCTTGCCGTACAACTCGCGCGCCAGCGTGCCCGGCTTCAGACGCTGCTCCTGCAGACCCAAGCGCATCGTGCCCCCTAGATCGGACTTCTCGTCGCGCTTTTCGACTTCGCCGGTGGCGGTGCGCCACTCGGTGATCAGACCGATCACCGGATGCGGTGACTGGCGATCGTTCTCGGTGCTGTTGGCCGCGTCCAGGTCGGCGACGTGGCGGGCATAGTCCACCACTGCGGCCTGCATGCCGTAACAGATGCCGAAGTAAGGAACCGTGTGCTCACGTGCGTATCTGGAGGTCTGCACCTTGCCTTCGAAGCCGCGATCGCCGAAGCCGCCGGGCACCAGAATGCCGTCGACGTCCTGCAGCGCCTCCATGTCGCTGCCCTCCAGGTCCTGCGCTTCCAGCCACTTCAAATTGACCTTGGTGCGCTGACGCAGGCCGCCGTGACGGAGCGCTTCGGCCACTGACTTGTAGGCGTCCTGGTGATCGACGTACTTGCCGACCACCGCAATGGTGACTTCGTCCAGCGGATGCTTGACCGCATCCACCACCGCCGCCCACTCGGATAGGTCAGCCGCAGCCACCTTGTCGCGCAGCTTGAACTGATCGATGACCAGTTCGTCCAGACCCTGGCGACGCAATTCCAGCGGCATGCCGTAAAGCACGTCGATATCCGGGCAACTGATCACCGCGCGCTCGGAGACGTTGGTAAACAAAGCGATCTTGCGACGCTCCGAGTCCGGTACCGTTTGCTCGGAACGGCACAGCAGCACGTCCGGCTGGATACCGATCGAGCGCAGTTCCTTGACCGAATGCTGGGTCGGTTTGGTCTTCAACTCGCCGGCCGCAGCGATGTACGGCACCAGCGTAAGGTGCATGAACATGGCTTTTTCGGCGCCGCGCTCGGTGCGCACCTGGCGGATCGCTTCCAGGAAAGGCAGCGACTCGATATCGCCCACGGTGCCGCCGATCTCGATCAAAGCGACATCGAAACCAGCGGTAGCCTCGTCGATGCAACGACGGATCTCATCGGTGATATGCGGAATCACCTGCACGGTGGCGCCCAGATAGTCGCCGCGACGCTCCTTGCGGATTACGTTCTCGTAGATTCGGCCGGTGGTGACGGAGTTTTTACGCGACAGCCGCGTGCGCACGTAGCGCTCGTAGTGGCCCAGGTCCAGATCGGTTTCGGCACCGTCGTCGGTGACGTACACCTCGCCATGCTGGAACGGGCTCATCGTGCCCGGGTCCACGTTTATGTACGGGTCCAGCTTCATCATCGTGACCTTGAGACCACGCGCTTCCAGAATGGAGGCAAGCGAAGCGGCGGCAATGCCCTTGCCTAACGAGGACACTACGCCGCCGGTAACAAAAATCAGGGGGGTCATGGGGCTTGAAGCCTCCCGGAAAGCCATAGTTTAGCGGGTGCCGGACGAATGCCCAAGGGTTGTGTGAGGACGAGGTCATCCCACAGTGAACAACGCCAGCCAGCGTTGCAGGCCGCAAACGCAGACGCCCCGGCCAAAGCCGGGGCGTCTGCGTGACGATTGCCCGAGGCGCAGCGTCATCAGCGCGTCGGCTTCTCTTCTTCTTCCTCGCGCGGAGCGAAGTCGCCCTTCGGCTTCTGCGCAGCGGCGGCGGCGCGGCGCTCGGCCTTGCGCTCGGCTTCGGTCTTGGCTTTTGCGTCGTCGGCCTTCTGCGCGATGGCGCCCTGCCCGGTCTGCTGCGGGGCCGCCTGGGCCAGGGCAGGAAGCGCGGCCACTGCGGCCGCACCCAGGGTGAGCATCAGGATGTGCTTGAACTTCATGGTGTCCTCCAATTTCGGTTACATCCTCAGGTGAGGACATTTGGTTCCGAATTGAACATCAGGGTAGCCAGTGGCACCCGGCCCTGCACTGAACGTCTGTCGCGTGCAAAAAGTTGCTACAGCCCCCACACTTGCGCGTCGTTTCACGTGCCAACGAGATGCATGAACACCCGTTATAACGCCGCCGATATTGAAGTGCTGTCGGGCCTGGACCCGGTCAAACGCCGCCCTGGCATGTATACCGACACTGCACGCCCGAACCATCTGGCGCAGGAAGTGATCGACAACTCGGTCGACGAGGCGCTAGCCGGTCACGCCAAACAAGTCGAAGTGACTCTGTACAAGGATGGTAGCTGCGAGGTGTCCGACGATGGCCGTGGCATGCCGGTGGACATGCATCCGGAAGAGAAGATCCCCGGTGTCGAACTGATCCTGACCCGCCTGCATGCCGGCGGCAAGTTCAACAACCGCAACTACACCTTCTCCGGCGGTCTGCACGGCGTGGGCGTGAGCGTGGTCAATGCGCTGTCGACCAAGGTCGAGCTGTTCATCAAGCGCGAAGGCAGCGAGCACCGCATGGAATTCCGCGATGGCATCGCCGCCTCCAAGCTGGAAGTGGTCGGCACCGTCGGCAAGAAGAACACCGGCACGCGGCTGCGCTTCTGGGCCGACCCGAAGTATTTCGACACCCCCAAATTCAACGTGCGTGCGCTGCGTCATTTGCTGCGTGCCAAGGCGGTGTTGTGTCCGGGCCTGACCGTCAAGCTGCACGACGAGGCCACCGGCGAGCAGGACAGCTGGTACTTCGAAAATGGCCTGCGCGATTACCTGAAAGGCGAAATGGCCGAGCACGAGATGCTGCCGGCCGACCTGTTCGCAGGCAGCCTGAAGAAGGACACCGAGATCGTCGACTGGGCCACGGCCTGGGTGCCGGAAGGCGAACTGGTGCAGGAAAGCTACGTCAACCTGATTCCAACCGCGCAGCACGGCACCCACGTCAATGGCCTGCGTTCGGGTCTGACCGATGCGTTGCGCGAGTTCTGCGATTTCCGCAATCTGCTGCCGCGCGGCGTCAAGCTGGCGCCGGAAGATGTGTGGGACCGGGTCACCTTCGTGCTCAGCCTGAAGATGACCGACCCGCAGTTTTCCGGGCAGACCAAGGAGCGTCTGTCCTCGCGCCAGGCCGCCGGTTTCATCGAAGGCGCCGCGCACGATGCCTTCAGCCTGTATCTCAACCAGAACGTGGAGATCGGCGAGAAGATCGCGCAGATCGCCATCGATCGCGCCAGTGCGCGCTTGAAGACCGAAAAGCAGATCGTCCGCAAGAAGGTCACCCAGGGCCCTGCCCTGCCCGGCAAGCTGGCCGATTGCATCAGCCAGGATCTATCGCGTACCGAACTGTTCCTGGTCGAAGGCGATTCGGCCGGCGGCTCGGCCAAGCAGGCGCGCGACAAGGATTTTCAGGCGATCCTGCCGTTGCGCGGCAAGATCCTCAATACCTGGGAAGTGGCATCGGGCAGCGTACTGGCCTCGGAGGAAGTGCATAATCTGGCGGTCGCGATCGGCTGCGACCCGGGTAAGGACGACATCACCGGGCTGCGCTACGGCAAGGTGGTGATCCTGGCCGATGCGGACTCCGATGGCCTGCATATCGCCACGCTGCTGACCGCGTTATTTTTGAAGCACTTCCCTGCGTTGGTTGCGGCCGGCCATGTATTCGTTGCGATGCCGCCGCTGTTCCGTGTGGACGTGGGCAAGCAGGTGTTCTACGCGCTGGACGAAGAAGAAAAGGCCACGCTGCTGGACAAGATCGTGCGCGAGAAGATCAAGGGACAAGTCAGCGTCACCCGCTTCAAGGGTCTGGGCGAAATGAATCCGCAACAGCTGCGCGAATCGACCATCCACCCGGACACCCGCCGCCTGGTACAGCTGACCATCGACGACGGCGAACAGACCCGATCGTTGATGGACATGCTGCTGGCCAAGAAGCGCGCTGGCGACCGCAAGCAGTGGCTGGAAACCAAGGGCGACCTGGCTTCGCTGGAAGTCTAAGAGCGGCTAAGAGCTCTAGAGTTCCTCGTCGTTGCGTGGCGATGAGGCAGCATGCGCGCTACAGGCGCGCGTGCATTCGAGCGCCCGGGTCGCGAAGCGGGGGGAGTTACAGAGCGAAGCCACTCGGTAAGGAATGATGCGAAGGCTTCGCCCGTATCTTCATCACCCTACGGAACACCTTTTCCCGAGCGGGACAAGGAAGCGCCCTCGGCAGTCCACATCGATCGGCGCGACAGACATGCCTTTGTGCACATCCAACGCGCTCTGCAACGGCCTAGCATCGTCGTTCCCTACGCCGACGTCGATGCTCATGCCCTTCTTTCTCCGTGCCAGTCTGCTGGCCTGTGTCCTGCTAAGCGGGACGGCGCTGGCCGATGCGCCAGATAAAAACGAGAGTAAAAACGACGCTAAACCCGATGCCAGCGCCGTTGCCAAACCCGCACCGTTGCCGGCCGATGCCAGCGTGCGCCAGAACACGCGTGTGGCCGGTCGAACGCTGACATACACCGCAACCGTCGGCACGCTGCCGGTGCGCGATGCGCAGGGCAAGACCACTGGCGAAGTGGTGTTTACCGCCTACACAGTCGATGGCAAGGACCGCCCGGTGACCTTCGCATTGAACGGCGGACCAGGCGCCTCGTCGGTGTATCTGAACATGGGCGCGATCGGGCCGAAGGTGGTGGGCTTTGGCGCCGAAGGCGATAGCCCTTCGGCACCGGCGGCGCTGCGCGACAATCCGGGCAGCTGGCTGGATTTCACCGACCTGGTGTTCATCGATCCGGTCGGCACGGGCTTCAGCCGCGCCTCGATCGGCGACGAGGACGCCAAGAAGCAGTTCTACAACCCGCAAGCGGACGTGGAATATCTCTCGCGCGTGGTCTACGACTGGTTGCTCAAAAACCGTCGTCTGCAGGCACGCAAGTATCTGGTTGGCGAAAGTTATGGCGGCTTCCGTGGCCCGCGCATCACCCATTACCTGCAGACAAGGTTGGGCGTGGCGATGAATGGCGTGGTGCTGGTTTCACCGTATCTCAATCCGACCCTGGACGACAACAGCGATGTATCACCGCTGGCGTGGATGATGACGCTGCCGTCGATTGCCGCCGCGCACCTGGAGCGCCAGGGCCAGCTCAGCGACGCAGCCATGCGTCAGGTGATCGATTACACCCGCAGCGATTACGCGGTGGCGCTGATGAAGGGGCGCACCGACCCGCAAGCGACTGAAGCGATGCTGCAACAGGTCACGCGCATGACCGGGCTGGATCAAGCCTATGTGCGACGCTCCGGTGGACGGCTGGAAACCCAGGCGTATCTACGCGAAGTGTTCCGCGACAAGGGTGAGCTGGGCAGCCGTTACGACTCCAACGTGACCGCATTCGACCCGTTCCCTAACGACCCTGAGCAACGCGCCAACGACCCGCTGCTGGACAGCATCATCGCGCCGACGACCACCGCGATGGTGGACTTCGTTACCCGTGTGGTCGGCTGGAAAATCGATGCGCGTTATCAGGCGCTCAATTACGACGTCAACAAACTGTGGGACTGGAACGACGAGCTGCGCAAGGGAGCGGTAACACAACTGCGTCAGTCGGTTGCCATCGACCCCAAGCTACGCGTGTTGATCGCGCACGGCTGGAACGATCTCTCCTGCCCATTCATGGGCTCGGTGTTGACGGTGGATCAGATGCCGGCGATGGGCAGCGACCCGAAACGCGTGCAGGTGCGCGAGTATCCGGGCGGCCACATGTTCTATAACCGCGCCGCCAGCCAGGCCGCGTTCCGCAACGACGTCAAGACGATGTACGAAACGCGTTGAGCACAAACATCGCCAGCCGCAGCAGCGGTCGGCGATGCATCGGACCAACTGCGAGCGAGTGCACGTGTGATTGCAGAGCCGCCGGGCCTGCTCCTGCTGACCTTCCAGCCACCACGCGCGTCCTTACTTACGCCATTGCCGAGTTGGAAACCGCGCCAGGCGCCGTTGTGAACTAACCGCGCATGCCGTGACGCGCGCCGGCTACCACCAATCCCCAATCCCGGCTCACAACGCACCGGGCTGGGTGGCCTTTAGATTCCAGCCCATCCACTCGTAAACACGATAACGCGCGATGCCGAGATACTCGTGCAAGGCGACATCGGCCACGGTGAAGTTGTAGCTCTGCGGCAACCATGCCCAGGAGACGGTCAACCAGTCCGAACGCACCGGCGTGGCATCGATGCCGAAGTGCCGGAAATACAACTCGGCGCGACGCAGATGGGTGGCCGACGACACCAGCACAACCCGATCGGGGCGGTACTTGCGCAGCAATGGTTGGCTGAACTGCGCGTTCTGCCAGGTATTCATGCTGGATGGCTCCATGATCAGATCGGCTTGATCGATACCCAGCCCGATCAGCACCTGCCGATACACCACCGCCTCGGACAACCCCAGCCCGCGCGCATCGCCGCCACTGATCTCGATCTTGCAGTCGCCGCCGTGCGCACGGCATTGCCGGTACAGCCGCGCCGACTCGACGATGCGGCCATAGGCGAACATATTGGCTTCGGCGGTGGCATCAGGGCCATCCGGGCGCACGGTGCCTGCGCCCAGCAACACGATCATGTTACGGGCGCGCCAATCATCGAAATCGTTGACCCCGTTCTGCTGCAAGCCATGCAGCATCCAGGCCGGCAACGGGCCGCAGCCGACCAGCAACAGCAAAAACGTGGCCGCCGCCAGTATCGGTGCACTGCGCAACCAACGACGACGGCCAATCAGCCAGGACAGCAGAAACAGTACGCATACCGAGGCAAGCATCATCGTTGCGTTTTCCTCAAGCGGGACGTGTTAGCCAATCACACAAGCACGCCGAACGGGCTGACCCGCAGCGGCAGAGGCGCATCGCCGCCGGCCAAGGTGACCGCGCGACGACAGGGCTCAGGTCCAGCCAAACGCTTCCAAGCAGCGCAGTATCAGATACGCCATACCACCGGCCGCCGGAATGGTCAGAAGCCAGGCCCAGACGATACGTTCGATCACACCTAGCCGCAGCGAGCGCGGATTCTTGGCAAAGCCCACGCCCATGATGGCGGTGGAAATGCTGTGCGTGGTCGACACCGGCATGCCCAAATGCGCGGCGACTGTGAGCACCGTCGCCGCGCTGGTTTCTGCGGCAAAGCCTTGGATGGGATGCAGCTTGACCATTTTGTGACCGAGCGTTTTGATGATCTTCCCACCGCCCGAGGCAGTACCTGCGGCAATCACCATCGCGCAGGTCAGCACGATCCACATCGGGATGCCGGCGCCGGTAGTCATCCCAGTGCCTGGATGCAAAAACGCCAGCCAGCCCGGCAGATCGTCCAGCGCACCGGCCGACTGCGCGCCGATCAAAGTCATGGCGATGACGCCCATCGTCTTCTGTGCGTCGTTATGGCCGTGCGCATACCCCATGTAAGCGGCAGAGGCGATCTGCGCCTTGCCGAAGAACGCGTTGACCCAGCGCGGACGCGCGAGCCGGCCGATCGCGCCGCCCAGCTCGGCCATGCCGGCGATGATCGCCCACAGCAGCAGCAGCACCACAATGCCGAGCAGGAAGCCGGCAATCGGCGAGGTGATCATCGGCACGAACACTTTCCACAACAGGCCCTTGTTCCCTGCCCAGTTGCCGATGTTCTCCGACCAGATCAGCGCGTCCCAGTCGTTGTGCGCGGCAGCCAGGCCGGCACCGCACAAGCCGCCGATCAAGGCGTGCGATGAGGACGACGGCAGGCCTTTCCACCAGGTGATCAGGTTCCAGATGATGCCGCCCAGCAACGCGCACAAAATCACCTGCGGGGTGACGTCGACCACGTTGGTGTTGAGCAGCCCGGAGGCGATGGTCAGCGCCACGGCCGTGCCGGTGAGTGCGCCGATCAGGTTCATGCCAGCGGCCAGCATCACTGCCCAACCCGGCGACAACACCTTGGTGGCGACCACTGTGGCGATGGAGTTGGCGGTGTCGTGAAAGCCGTTGATGAACTCGAACGCCAACGCAGCCAGAACCACCAACAGACAAGGACAAGCACGCGGCAACCTCAGCTGTTCTTCAGCACGATCTGGTAGACCACCACCCCTGCCTCGCGGCAACGGTCGATGGCCTTTTCCAGAATCTCGAAGAACTCCTTGAGCAGAAACATCTGCAGGGTGTCCACGCGGCCGGAATAGATGTCGCGATACAGCTCCAGCATCAGCCGGTCGGACTCGTTTTCCAGCATGCGCAGCTTGTCGTTGAGCGCGGTCATGCGATCGACGTTCATGCGTGGCAGGTCGTTGACCATGTCCACCACTACCGCGGCTGCCTGTTCCAGCATCGCCGCGCGCGGGGCGAAATCGATGTGCTCCAGCTGCTGGGTGGCCAGCGAATAACGGTCGGCAAACTTTTCGACCTGCTTGGGAATCTTGTACAGCGCCGAGCCAAGCGCCTCGATGTCTTCGCGCTCGATCGGAGTCATGAAACTGTCCACCAGCGCCTGTCCGATCTTGTCGGAGGCGGCGCGTTCACGCAGCCGAGCCAGCTTGAAGGCGTCCAGCACGGGTTGGCGATCGGACTCGCGCATCATGACTTGCAACGCCTTGGTACTGTCGTAGGCGGCCTGCGCCGTTTCGTTCAGAAGCCAATAAAGCTGCTTGCCGGAACCGAAGATGGTCTGCAACGAGAACATTAGGTAGACGACTTCCTGCCGTGAGGGAGAGACGGACGCCAGGCAATAATTATGGCCGTTCCATGGCCTGTCTGGGTATCCTGGTGCCAGGACGGGCCTTCACATCGGCATTTCCCGGCTCGAACCACCCTTCGGTTTGCTAACATGGCAGCGCGCCCTCGGGTGCACCCTATGGAAGACGACCCTATCCCCCCCCCTCCGTTACCGCCGCGCCTTTGCGTGCGCCGTCCCCACCCGCCCTTCCCTTCACCGACCGGGGAAGACGCCCGTGATTGAGTTTCTGATCGTCATCGCCTTGATCCTGTTGAACGGCTTCTTCGCCATGTCGGAGATGTCGTTGATGACTTCGCGCAAAAGCCGCCTGAAGCAGATGGCCGGCTCCAGCAAACGCGCCGCGCGGGCCCTGGCATTAGCCGAAAGCCCGGAAAATTTTCTGTCCACGGTACAGATCGGCATCACCTCGATCGGCATCCTGACCGGCCTGTTTGGCGGTGAAGCCATTGGCGAGGCCATCGGGGTCTGGCTGCAGCGGGTGTTCCCCACCCTGTCGGCTACTTTCGCCCTGGTCGGCGAGCCCAAACCGTATTCGGTGGTCATCGGCAGCACGCTGGCAGTCGCGTTGATCACCTTCCTGACACTGATTTTCGGCGAACTTGTGCCCAAGCGGCTGGCGCTGCGTAATTCCGAAGACATCGCTGGCGTTGTCGCAGTGCCGATGGCCTGGTTGGCCAAGATCGCCGCACCAGGCGTGTGGGTACTGGCGCGCTCGACCCGGTTGGTGCTGCGCATGCTGGGCATGGGCAAAGACGAATCGGCATCGGTGACCGAAGAAGAGATCCGTATGCTGGTGGCCGAAAGCCACGAAGCCGGCGTGATCGATGCGCACGAGCGCGACATGATGAACCGCGTGATGCGGCTGGGCGACCGCACCGCCGACAGCCTGATGACGCCGCGCAATCGCATCGCCTGGCTAGATGCCAACGCCGAGCCGGAACGCAATCTGCAGGTGATGCGCGAGCACGAATTCTCGCGCTATCCGGTGTATCGCGGCAGCGACCAGGACATTGCCGGCGTGTTGGAAGTCAAATCGCTGGTCACGCGTATGGATGGGCATGGCGCGCACTTGTTCCAGGCTTTGCGCGACACCTTGTTCGTGTCCGAATCCACGCATGCGATGAAGCTGCTGGAGATCTTCCGCGAAGAACAGCAATCGATGGCATTGGTGGTCGACGAATACGGCGAAATCCGCGGGCTGGTGACCATCAGCGACCTGATGGGGGCGGTGGTTGGCCGTCTGCAGGCAGTGGAAAACACCGACGAAGACGCGCTGGTCGTGACACGCGCCGACGGCTCGTTGCTGATCGATGGCTCGCTGCCAGTGGAAGAACTGCGCGAAGTGTTGGGCGCCGAGCTGCCAGAAGCCGACGAAGGCGATTACCACACGCTTGCCGGCCTGTGCATTTACTACTTCGGGCGCATTCCGCAAGCCGGCGAATTTTTCGATTGGGCCGGCTGGCGCATCGAGATCGTCGATCTGGATGGCGCACGCGTGGACAAGTTGCTGTTGAGCCGCATCGGCGACGAGGACAGCGATGACATCGTCGGATAACCGCGCGCCGCCATCCGACGACACCGGCGGCGAACAGATGCGTTATCGCAATGAAGGTATCCGCCGTTTGCTGGCGGCCTTCAGCGAAGGCGACCCGGAGCACGTGCTGCGGGTGCGCGAGATTCTGGCCGATCTGCAACAGAGCGCCTTCGGCGTGTTTTTGTTCCTGGCGATCCTGCCGTCTTTCATGCCGATTCCCGGCGTGGCCGGTGGTATCAGCGGTCCGCTGACAATGCTGATCGGCGTGCAGATAATGTGCTGCCTGCGCAAGCCGTGGGTGCCGCGCTTCATCGGCGAGCGCGGGCCGCGTCGCAGGACCAGTCAGCGCTTTGTCGCGAAATTAGCGCCGACGCTGCAACGCCTGGATCGGCTGCTCAAGCCGCGTTTGCACGGCATGCTGGATCGGAGACCGGCGCAAGTCTTTACCGGGTTGCTGCTGGTGTTGGTCGGTTTCTTGCTGACGCTGCCGATTCCATTCACCAACTACATTTTCGGCCTGATTCTGCTGCTGTTCGCGCTCGCCTTGCTTGAGCGCGATGGCGCCCTGATGCTCTTGGGGTGGTCGGCGTCGCTGATATCGGTCGCTGTGTTCGGCTTCACCTCCGACCAGTTGGTAAATCTGATTCGCGGGTGGTGGCCGGTCGCGCAGTGCTGAGTGCGAGGCGACCGGTCACCTGGATCATCGCGCTTACGTCAGATCGACAACACGGTTGTTGGGCGGGCTGCCCGGATCGTCGGTCACGGCGTGTCCACGCCGCGGATCAATTCGGCTAGGAGCGGCCAACAAAACGTAGCGAGCAGTCGTCAAGTGGGTAAGGACGGCGCGGAGGAACCGGAGTGTACGCGCGTGGTACACATGCCGATTCCGACCACCGGCCGCGCCCGCCTGGCGGCGAGCGCAGTGTTTTTGATAGCCGCCCTAAGTTTTTGTTGATGAGTTGTGTCGGGTTCGTGCGCGAATGCGTCGATCGTGCCGCGAAGCGTCATCGCTGCGAGATCGGGCCGCTGATTATGATAACCGTTGGTTTGGCTGCGCCTGCACGACGAATGTCTTCGAACGCAACACCTGCACTCTCCCACTCCGCACAGATCGCTGCGCGCATTGATCGGCTGCCGGCCAGCGCCACGCTGTGGCGGCTGGTTGGCTTGCTTGCGCTAGGCGGGTTCTTTGAGTTGTACGACTTGTTCCAGACCGCATACATCAGTCCGGGGCTGATCGGCGATGGCATTTTTGGCAGCGGCGCGGATGGTGCGTTTGGCATGTCCGATCAGGCCGCATTCGCGGCGGCAACGTTTCTGGGCCTGTTTGTCGGCGCCGCACTGTTGAGCCCGTTTGCAGACAATTTCGGTCGACGGCCGGTTTTCACCTTCGCTTTGATCTGGTACACCGCCGCAACCGTGGCGATGGGGCTGCAAAGCACGGCAATCGGTGTGATCGCGCTGCGCTTTGTGGTCGGTATTGGACTGGGGATCGAGCTGGTGACCATCGATACCTATCTGTCCGAATTGGTTCCGCGGCACATGCGCAGTGCGGCGTTTGCGTTTGCGTTCTTCGTGCAGTTTTTGGCGGTCCCCACGGTCGCGCTGACTGCCTGGCTGCTGGTGCCGCATGCGCCGCTGGGCGTGAGCGGCTGGCGTTGGGTGGTGTTGCTCAGCGGCGTGTTTGCGCTGGCGATCTGGTGGCTGCGCAACCGTTTGCCGGAATCGGCACGCTGGCTGGCCACACAAGGCCGCCATGCGGAAGCCGATGCCGTGTTGAACCAACTCGAAGCGCGTTGCGCACACGATGTGGGCGCGCCTTTGCCCGTGCCTGCGCCGCAGGCGGCCACATCCTCACCGCCCAGCGACACGCGGGCCTCGATGTTGTGGCGTGTGCCATATCGCGGGCGTATCGGCATGCTGGTGGTGTTCCATATTTTTCAAGCGATCGGGTTCTTCGGCTTCGGCAATTGGCTACCGGCATTGATCTCGGCGCAAGGCACCGGCGTGAGCAAGAGCCTGAGCTATGCGTTTGCGATTTCGCTGGCGTATCCGCTGGCGCCGTTGCTGTTGCTGCGCTTTGCGCAGCGCTGGGAAAACAAATGGCAGATCACCGCCTCGGCCCTGGGTGCAGTGTTGTTCGGCGTGCTTTTTTCGTTGCAGCATCAGGCCATTGGCATGGTGCTATGCGGGGCGATGATCGCGTTCTGCAATGCCTGGATGAGCTTTGCGTATCACGGCTACCAAGCAGAGTTGTTCCCGACCGGATTGCGCGCGCGAGCGGTAGGGTTCTGCTATTCGTTCAGTCGCCTTTCGACGGCAGCAAGCAGCGTACTGATCGGCTGGCTGCTTGCCCAGGTCGGCAGCCATGGCGTGCTGGCTTTCATCGTGATCAGTCTGTCGATAGTGGCCAGTGTGATTGCACTGTTTGGGCCACCCACGCGCAATCGTTCGTTGGAAGAGATTGCAGGTTAGAGAGGCTAACAAAACGTAGCGAGCAGTCTCCAAGTAGGTGCGGACGACGCGGAGGAACCGCAAGTGTACGCTTGGTAAATGCCGATTCCGCGCATCGGCCGCGCCTGTCCGGCGGTGAGAGCAGTCGTTTTGTTAGCCACCCTAAGGCCGGATAGCACAGTGTCTGCGCCTCCCAGCCGTGCTCCGATAACTGCAAGGCAACGCTGGGGAAGTAACCGCCATGCGTGTCGCCGCCAGTGCAATACATCAGCCAGTGCAATACATCAGATAGGGATCGCCAAGCTGATACGCGCTCGGGCGCCCCATGCGGTCTTCGTCGTCGCGTGAACGCAGGCACACCGCGTCATCGCGTGGAATGCGGCGCAGATCGTCGGTCTGCGCATAGCGGATGTGATAGCGCGGATACGGCTGACCAACGATGAATTCCCGGTCGTCGCCGACCGCATACCAGAGCCGCCAACGGCCGTCTTCGTAGGGCGCCGAATGCACTGCGGCATCGTGCTGCGCGCGGGTGCACGATCCAGCAACGGCGTTTGCTGCCGACGCCGAAAACTGTCGCCACCGTCGCTGGACACCGCCAACCGGGTGAAGACCAGGAACTTTGCCTTGGCCGCGCGTTGGAAGCCGACATAGACACGTAGCACCTGTGCGGACAGCCCGGTGCGGCGTCGGCGTGAGTGCGCAGCAATGCTGTATCCAGCCGCCGACGCCATCTTGGTCGCATCCGATCCGGATCTGACACACTCGGCAGCTAGCACTTGAATGCCGGTCCCTGTTCGGCGTGGCCGGGCGCCCCGCCGCCGGCCTGCCGGACTACAGCAACGACTCCCATGCGCTCAAAGCCAGCAAGTGGCAATGGACGCCGGCCAAGCTCAAGACCTCTCTGTCTCAGTCCTCGTCCACCGAGCCGCGTTGCCTGACGCGGCTCCTTAGCGTATACGGAAACTGCCGCAACTACGGCGGTCTCGCCCAGCGTGATGGGTCACCAATGCGCCCCGCTCTTGTAGACGCCTCGCACCCTTGCCGAATGTTTTCCGCCAAGTCGTTCCCATGCCGAACGCGACGCAGCTGCGCTTGCGACGGGCATCCATGGGCCGCAAGGGAAGATCATCCTTGCGGCGTCCTCGCTTCGGGCGTTCGCTGGTGATGCCCTGTCTGCATACGCACTGCTGGTACCTGCGGGGGGCGCAACGATGTGCCTGGCTGCGCTACTTGCTGTTGCTCGCTCTGGTCACGAGCCCTTGCGGCAGCGCGCTTGCGGACAACGTAGGCGGCACGGTTGCAGTCGCTTCGGAGCTGATCGATCGCGGCATTTCCATTGCCCCCAACAAGGTCACCCTGCAGGCTGCAGGTGATTGGCTGCCATCGCCTGGCTGGTCGGTGTCGGTCTCCGCCGCGCTGCAATCGCCATCGCTGAGCAAGCCGGTGGCCGCCACGGTTCAGGTAGGCCGTGCATGGATGCTGGACGATCGCTGGCAGATGCAGGCCAGCGCGCTGTATTACGCCTACCCGGCCGACCGCCAGTCGCGCACGTTCGACCGCCAGGAGGCCAGCCTGGCCTGGTCGTACCGCGACGTGCTCACGTTCTCGTTGTCCACCTTCAATTTTCCCCGTTCGCAGCGCTCGCCTTGGATCATGGCCATTGACGTCACTGCCAACGTGCCGATCTCGGCGGATTTCAGCCTTTCGGCTGGCGCGGGCGTCTCGCAGTTCCCGGCGATGGCCTACGGCGCCGCCAATGCAGGCCTTTATCGGTACGGACAACTGGGCCTGAAGTGGAGCCGCGCCGGATGGACCCTGAAAATGGAACGTATCCTCACCAGCGACAATACGCCACGCATGCAGGGCGGGCCCGGCGAAACGCCGTGGCTGGGTATGCTAGCCAAGACGTTTTGATCCGCCTGCAACCTTTTGCCTGCTCGCGGGCACTGACATGCGTCCTAGGCCGTGCCTGCTTTGATGAATGACACCGACACCCTGGGTGATGCCACCGACCGCATGCTGTTGCGCCGCATGGCTGCGGGCGATCGCAACGCCCTGGCGAGCATTTACCACAGCTATCACGGCCGGCTGTGCCGGTTCCTGTCGCGCCTGACCCGCCGCCCGGAAATCATCGAAGAAGCCATCAACGACTGCTTCTGGATCGCCTGGCAGAAAGCCGGCGACTTCCGCGGCGATTCGCAGGTGTCGACCTGGATCATGGGCATCGCCTACCGCTGCGGGCTCAAATGCCTGCGTCAGCACGACGGCGAGGCAATCGACAACACTGCCGTGGTGGAAGACCACGCCCCCGTTGCCGACGACAACGACGACCGCGAGCTGCGCGACTGGCTCGATAAAGGCATGCAACGGCTGTCGCCGGACCAACGGTTGGTGATCGAACTGGTCTACGGGGTGGGCCACAAGCTCGAAGAAGTCGCCGACATCATGCAATGCCCGGTCGGCACGATCAAAGCCCGGCTGTTCCACGCGCGGGTCAAATTACGCAATGTGCTGCCCGGCCTGGCCGGCGGCGCCCCTTACACGGAGACCATGCAATGAAGACGTTTTTCATCGCGCCTGGCAAGGAATGCTCGCATGCCTGGGAGCTGATGCCAGCAGTGCTGCTGGACAGCGCCACCGAGGAAGAAAACACCTGGCTGATCGCGCACGTGGCCAAGTGCGCCTCGTGCAGCGCCGAATTTGCTCAGCAGAACCGCTTGCGCCAGGCGTTGGCGCTGCCATCGACGGTCAAGCTGGACGCCAACGCTGGACTGCAATGCCTGCTCGGGCGCCTAGATGCGCCGGAGCAGCACGCCGCACCTGCACCGGTCTCGGCGACGCGCCGCTCCGGCAGCTGGACGATGCGCGCACTGGCCGCCGCCGCCCTGGTGCAGGCAATTGGTTTGGGCGTCATGGGCGTCAAGCTGGCCTCGCCTGCGCCTGCGCCTTCGCATGACTACCGCACGCTCAGCAGCGCCACCGCCTTGCCGGTACCGCAAGGCGCCATCCGCGTGGTGCCCGACGCCAAGATGACCGTGGCCGACTGGGATAGCCTGCTGAATGCGCAGCAGTTGCAGGTGGTCGGCGGCCCCAATGAAATGGGCGCCTACACCGTGGTGCCGGTCGCCCCGCAGCCGCCGGCCCAGCCACAGCAGACCGTGCAGCAATTGCGCGCCAACCCGCGTATCCGCCTAGCCGAGATCGTGTCCGCGCCATGAGCCGCTTGTTCGCTATCGGCATCATCGCCGCCTGCATCGGCCTGGACGTGTGCGCCAATGTGCACGCGCAAGGCGTGCCGCCCGATGCTGCGCCAATTGTCGCCACCACACACGCGCCAGCGCCGGCCGATGCGCATACGCCCGATAGCAGCCGCGACATCCTGCTGGCGGTGGCCAACCCGCTTACCGCGCCGCCGGCCCGTGCCGGATCCAGCCTGATCGGCTACGCCTCCAGCTATTACGGCGCCGGCCAGAAGGCCGCCGTGCGCATGGAAGCCATCAAAAAACGCTACAAACTGCGTGAAGTTTCCGGCTGGCCGATCGCCTCGCTGGGTCTGTATTGCGCCGTGCTGCAACCGCCGGCGGGCGTGTCGCGCGATGAGCTGGTCAGCGCGCTGGCCGACGACGAAGGCGTGGAGCTGGTGCAGCCGGTGCAGGATTTCTCGGTGTTTTCCGCCGATGCGGCGGAAAACGCCACCCCGCTGTCCAGCTACAACGATCCGTATGTGGACATGCAGCGCGGCTTCATCGCCATCGATGCCGCCAGCGCGCAAACCGCCACTCAGGGCCGCGGCGTCGTGGTCGCAGTCGTCGATACCGGCGTGGATACCAACCACCCCGATCTGAAGGCGCGCATCCGCGATGTGCACGATCTGGTCGACGACACGCCGGTCATGACCAGCAGCGATTCGCACGGCACCGAAGTGGCCGGCATCATTGCTGCCGGCAGCAACAACCACCAAGGTATCGTCGGCATGGCGCCCAAGGCCATGCTGAGCATCTACAAAGCGTGCTGGTATGCGCCGACCGTGGGTGCCACCGCACGCTGCAATACCTTCACCCTGGCCAAGGCGCTGGCTGCTATCGACAACAGCTCCGCGCGCGTGATCAATCTGAGCCTGGGCGGCCCGGCCGATCCGCTGCTGAGCAAGATGTTGCTGCGGCTGGTGCAACAGGGCCGCATCGTGGTGGCGGCGCTGCCGCCGAACGAGCGGTTGGATGGGTTTCCCAACGATGTGCCCGGCGTGCTGATAGTGCGTAGCAGCAGCGCCACTGCCGCCATGCCCGGCGTGCTGAGCGCGCCCGGCAAGGACATATTGACCACGCAGCCGAACGGCCGCTACGACTTTACCTCCGGCTCGTCGATGGCGACCGCGCATGTTAGCGGTATGGCAGCGCTGCTGTTGTCGCTGTCGCCATCGATGGATGCCACTGCGTTGCGCCAGCTGATGCAGCGCACCAGTAAGGTCTCCAACGGCCAGCTGCAGGTCAACGCCGGCGCAGCGGTCGAAGTGCTGGCGCCTCCCGCCAAACATTCCAACTGACGGCATCGGCATGGCCAAGCAGTTCCCCTTGTGGCTGCATAAACTCGGCTCGCCGCCCATCTTTTATCGCTTCGCCGGCATCCGCCCGTGGGCGTTGGGTCTGGCGTTGCTGCTTGGCGTGGTCGCCGCGTATGGCGGGCTGGTGGTGGCGCCGCCGGATTATCAGCAGCACGGCGCATACCGCATCATCTTCATCCACGTGCCCAGCGCCTGCATGAGTCTTTTCATCTACGTAGCAATGGGCGTGTCGGCGTTTATCGCATTGGTATGGCGAATCAAGCCGGTCGAAGTAGTGACCATGGCCTCGGCGTCGATCGGCGCGGCTCACCTCCGAGTTGCTGGTGTTGTTTCTGTCTCTGGACGTGCTCGGTCTTTACCACGCGGTGGAAGATCGCCTTTTCACCGTCATCGACAAGCACGCAGCAACGCAGGCGAGTACATCGGCATTCTTCCGGATCTGCGGATCTGTTTCGCGACAACCAATCGGTGATCGCCAATGGACACATGCAAGGAGGGCGCGTTGTCGCCGACGAGTTGTCGCCCACGAAATGATGGCCAAGCACGACGAAACCTACATGCAGAGAGAATTCAAAGAGCCGATGGCCGAAGGCCATGTCGACAAGCTGATTCCTGCCGCCGCTGTACTGCTGACTGCGCCGCGTTGATGCGATGCCGTTTGCGTTCAATCACCTCGATGGTCTCTTTTCGTGGCACCGTGCCAATGGCCCATGACGCCTGAATTCGGCCATATCGCACTAATCCTGGCATTACTGCTGTCGCTTGCTCAAGGCGTGTTGCCGCTGATCGGTGTCTGGCGCGGCAACACCGCGTTGATAGGTATCGCGCGGCCTGCGGCGGTGGGTCAAGCGGTGTTTGTGTGGATGGCGTTCGGCCTGCCCGCGTGGTTGCTGCTCTGGCTGGATTTTTCGGTGCGTTCTGTTGCCGACAACGCCAACATCGCCCTGCCCTGGTATTACCGGTTTGCCGCGGTGTGGGGCGCGCACGAAGGCTCGTTGCTGCTGTGGATCGCCATACTCGCCACCTGGACGCTGTTGCTGGCGGCCTTCAGCCGGCATCTGCCCCAGCACCTTGCCGCTCGTGTCCTGACGGTGTTGGAGCTGGTTTCGGTAGGCTTTCTGGCTTTAATCCTGCGGACCTCCAACCCATTCGGGCGGCTGTCGCCGATTCCCTTAGATGGCAACGAACTCAATCCGGTGCTGCAGGATCCGGGCATGACCTTCCACCCCCCGGTGCTGTATATCGGCTACGTTGGTTTCTCGGTGGCATTCGCGTTTACGGTGGCGGCGTTGCTGGGCGGCGAACTGGAACAGGCCTGGGTGCGCTGGGCAAGGCCATGGACCAACCTGGCCTGGGCCTGCCTTACCGCCGGCATCGTCGCCGACAGTTGGTGGGCCTATGCTGAACTGGGCTGGGGCGGCTGGGGGTTCTGTCACCCTGTGGAAAACGCCAGCTTCATGCCGTGGCTGGTCGGCACCGCCCTGATCCACACCCAGGCCGTCACCGAAAGCATTGAGCGGATCCAGACCGAATCGGCGATCGATCCCAGCGTCACGCGCGATTTGTATGTGGCACTCGGCGAACCGCTGGACGATCAGCACATCGAATACGAGTGGACGCTGCGGTTGTATTACAAACCCTTCATTCGCTGGATCTGGGCCGGTGGTCTTTTGACGATGATGGCTGGCGTTGTCAGCGCCGGCGCACGCCGTTTCCGTGCGCCGGTTACTGCGGACAAGGCAGCCACCTCGTCGGCACACGACGCGTTTGTCATCGCACAGGAATCGCACCCGTGAATCGCATGCTGCCCTTGCTGGGGCTTTTTGTTGCCGGCGGCACTGTTCGGCTTTGGCACCTACTGGACGATGCAGCACACCCTGCGCGATGTGCCCTCGCCGTTGATCGGCGAACCGGCACCGGCGTTCTCGTTGCCGCGGCTGGATCAGCCCGAGCTACGCATCAGCCGCGAGCAACTGCTGGGCAAGCCCTGCTTGATCAATGTGTTCGGCAGCTGGTGCGCCGAATGCGTGCACGAACATCCTGTACTGATGGCGCAGGCCAGCCGGCTCGGCGTGCCGGAAAGTTTCCTGATCGACGCGCAAGGCCCGATCCGCTACAAGCACATCGGCGTGCTCACGCCCGATGTTATCGACGACGAGTTGCTGCCCGCCATCGCCGCGCGACCCAAGGGCGCACCGTGATGCCGTGGCGGCGTCAACTGCGCTTGATCGTGCTGTTGCTGCAAGGCGTGATGCTCGCGCCACCACTGGCTGCGCAGGCGGTGGCCCCGTTACCGTTCAAGAACCGCAGCGATGCAGCACGCTATCAACGGTTGACAGCGCAGCCCCGTTGCCTGGTGTGTCAGAACGAGAACCTGGCCGACTCCAATGCCGAGCTGGCGCGCGATCTGCGCCATCAGGTATTTGCCCAACTCCAGGCCGGCAAGAGCGACACGCAGATCAAGCAGTACATGGTCGATCGCTATTCGGACTTCGTGTTGTACGACCTGCCGGTCAAGCGCGGCACCTGGCTGCTGTGGTTCGTGCCGTTGTTGGTGCTGGGTGCGGGTGCGGGCGTGGTGATCCATACAGTGCGCAAACGTGCGTGCGCCGGCACGCCAGTGGCGCCCCAAGCAGAGGAACAGTGGTGATGACAGTTTTCTATTTCGCAAGCGCGACAATGGTGGTGATTGCGCTGCTGTTGTGGCTGATGCCGCTGGTGCGCCAACCCACGCGCAATGGCGATGCACGCTACACATTGCCGATTCTATTGGTGCTCGGCTTGCCGATCGCCACGGCCGGTCTGTATCGGCTGGTCGGTGCGCCGGATGCGATCGCACGGCGTGTGTACGCGGCGGCGCAGTCCACTGCGCAAACCGTAGCCACACCCTCTTCCACTGCCGGTGGTGAGCAAACGCAGGCCACCCACGCTCCCGATGATGCGCAGGAGCAGGCGTTGGAATCATGGATGCAGCAGGCCAAAGCGCACGAGCAGGAAAATCGCCCCGCCGACGCACGCCAGGCCTACGCGCAAGCGCTCAAGATTGCACCCGACATCAGTGCCGCCATCGTCGGCTGGGTGGCGGCAGACATGGCAACGCGCAGCGACTTCGCTATCGATGCCGCCTCACGCACACGTCTGCAACAGGTGGTCGCACGCGAACCGGGCAATCAACGCGGTCTGTGGCTGCTCGGCATCAGCGACTTCCAGCAGCACGATTACAGCGCCGCCACCGAACATTGGCGCCACCTGCATGGCTTGCTGGACGCCGGCTCGCCGATGCAGAAAGCCGTAGCCGACAAGATCGCCGTGGCGGAATCGATGGCCAGTGCGCGTCAGTCAAAGTGTGCCTCGCACTGAGCGCAATGGCGGGATGGGTTTGAGTAAAAGTGTTAATTCGTCTCTTCTGTAAAACCCCCAACATCCAATCGCCGCAACGCTTTGATGGTTTCAGGTGCGTAGCAGAACTAGCAGTTTTCGTGACGTTGAGCACTGGTTTCTGGCCATTTGCGCCGACAGAAAAACTATTACCCCCCCCGATGGGACGTTTATCCAAAATCGGCGCGGCGCCGTGCTTTGAAATGTAGATTTTATTTAGAGCGGCTAACAAAACGTAGCGAGCAATCGTCAGGTGGGTGCGGACGGCACGGAGGAACCGGAGTGTACGCGTGGTACATGCCGATTCCGAGCACCGGCCGCGCCCGCCTGACGGTGAGCGCAGTCGTTTTGTTAACCGCTCTTAGTCCTGGTGAAAAATCCTCTTCAAAGCCTTCCCTACTATCGGTGACAGCTGCGAGGCGCTTGAGGCTTGCCATCCCATCGTCTGCATCCCAGCATGCAGAAACCTGATCCAACGCAGCAACCGGCGCAGGGTGTAGCCGGCAGCATAGCCGAGCACGTGCGGTCGTTAGTCAGAGCCAGCGCTAGACATAAAAAGCCCCGTAGAGTGAACGCGACAGAGCGATGCCGCACGCCTCGCGAGGCGTTTATCAATCGCGCAAGTGTGCTGCTATTCCATCTGCACGCGGGTCTGACCTACGACGAAGGCCCCAACATCTCATGCAGCTTTCCGCTGAACTCGCCCAGCGTGAATGGCTTGATGATCATGCTCATGCCTTCGGCAAGAAATTCACCGCGGGCGCGCGCAGTCTCAGCGTAGCCAGTCATGAAGATCACCGGTAGATCGCGACGTGATTCCCTCGCGATCTCTGCCAACTGGCGTCCATTGAGCCCAGGCAGCCCGACATCGGTGACCAGCAAATCGATCCGTCGCGGCGAGGCCAGAATCGGCAGTGCCGCGACGGCATCGGCGACCACGTCAGTCTGGTAGCCCAGCTCGTTGAGCAGCTCGGTCACCAACAGCCGCACTTGTTCGTCGTCTTCCACCACCAGCACCTGCTGGCCCTGGCCCTGCCCGGCCACCACCGCACCGGCTTGCGGCTGAGGCAACGCACTGTGCGGGCTCACGCCGGCCGGCAGGTACAGGCTGACCGTGGTGCCCACGCCGATCTGCGACTCTACCCACACCTGTCCATTGGACTGCTGCATGAAGCCGTAGATCATCGACATGCCCAGGCCGGTGCCCTGCCCGATGGGTTTGGTCGTGTAAAACGGCTCGAACACGCGTTCGAGCACATCAACCGGCATGCCGGTACCGGTGTCGGTCACCGACACCACTGCGTAATTACCCGGCGGCAGGGTAACGCCGCGACCGAGTTCGAGTGGCTGATCTTCTACTTGCAGATGCCGCGTTGCGATGCGCAACTGCCCACCATCGGGCATTGCATCGCGCGCGTTGATGGCCAGATTGAGCAATGCGCTTTCCAGCTGATTTTCATCGACGTAGGCCTGCGGCAGATCTGCCTGCAGATCGGTTTCCAGACGCACCGACTCGCCTAAGGTGCGCGCCAGCAATTCCTGCAGCGACCCCACCAGATCGTTCAAATGCAGATGCCGCGCTTCCAGCGATTGCCGGCGCGAAAACGCGAGCAGGCGCTGGGTCAATGCAGCTGCGCGCAAGGCCGATGCCGAGGCCACATCCAGGAAGCGCCCCAGCCCCTCGGTGCGGCCCTGATCGATGCGCAGCCGCGCCAGATCCAACGCCGACAAAATTCCGGTCAACATATTGTTGAAATCGTGTGCGATACCGCCAGTCAGCTGGCCCACCGCTTCCATCTTCTGCGCCTGGCGCAGTGCAGCCTCGCTGGATTCGCGCGCCAGCATCTGCTGCTGCAACTCGGCAGTACGCTCGGCAACCTTGACCTCGAGCAGGTTGGCCTGCTGCTGGATCGATTCCATCGCCAACGCGCGTGCCGTCACATCGGTCGCAAACACATGAAAGCCATCGACCTTGCCATCCGCATCGAAGCGCGGCATGTAGCGAATCTCCGCATCGCGGCGACGCCCGTCGGCGTGCGGCCAGCTCGCTTCCACGGTCAATGCCTGCCCCGCCAGTGCGGCGTCGACCCAGGCACGGCGCTCGGCAACCACGTCCGGGCCGACCACCTCCAATAATGACCGCCCGATCACATCCGAAGGCGGGATGCCGATCCAATCCTCGTACGAACGATTGGCAAAGCGATACACCAGATTCTTGTCGATGAAGACGATCAGCACCGGCAACGCATCGGTAACGCGACGCAGCTCGGCCTCGCTCAGTGCCAGTGCGGCCTGGCTTTCGGCGAGCTGCGCCATCTGGTCGCGAATCACGAACTGCTTCTGCCGCGAGCGCAATGCGGTGGAGATCGCACTCAGCAACGAGGCCGAACTCAGCGGCCGCTCCAGCTCGATGACGTTGGTCATCTCGGCCGGCAGGCTGGCTTGCCGCCCGCTACGCGTGCCGAGCGGCGCACGCAACAACACGAACGGAATATCCGACCACGCGGCCTGGCCCTGCAAGATATGCGAGAGCTGGTGCAGATCGCCGCCGACCACTTCTTCGGTCAACACCACCACACCCGAGGTTTCGAGCAGATCGTCCGCCAATGCAGCAAGCGCGGCATAGACCCTGCGCGTCAGTCCACGCTGGCCGACAATGTCGGCAATGGTTTCCGCATCGCGGCCGAATGGCGCGATGATATGGACGATCGAGCCGTCCGGATCACAGCTGGTCAAGTCGACGATCCAGCAACGGCGCATCGTCTCCAATGAACTGTGGAGTACCGGTCAGCACACCGTGGAATTTTTCCAGCGGCTCGCTCAGGTGGATACCACTGTCGCCGATACGCAACTCTCGGATCGAATCCTCATGCGCACCGCTGCGGTTCTTGATCACCGACAAGGCCTTGCGAATGCGTCCCTTCGCTTCGAAGAAGCGGAACAGGATGACGGTGTCGGCCAGATAGGAGATGTTGAGGTTGCCGGTCGACATGGTGCCGACCAGACCGTGCTGCGGGCTGATCAAGAACGTGGTGACGCCAATCTGATTGAGATAAGACAGCAACTCGTGCATCTGCAGCATCAGCTGCTTTTCCTGCGGCATCGACGACAGGTAGCCGTTGAGACTGTCGATTACCAGCATACGGCAGTTGCGCTCTTCCACGCTGGCACGCACTGCCCAGGCGAACTCGCCTGGGGTCAGCTCGGCCGGGTCCATCTGATGCAGTTCCAGCAAGCCCGAATCCAGGTGCTTGCGCAGATCCATGCCCAGGCTTTCGGCGCGCGTCAGCAACGTTCCAGTTCGCTCGTCGAATTCCAGGATGCAGCAGTGCTCGCCACGCTCGCAGGCCGCAGTGACGTACTGCAGCGCGATATTGGTCTTGCCCGAACCGGACGGCCCGGTCAGCAGCGTGCTGGTGCCGCGCAATGGGCCGCCGTACAACAGCGCATCGATGCCTTCCACGCCGCTGGACACCTTGTCGGCGATAAACCGCACGTGGTGGTCGGACGCGATCAGGCGCGGATAGATCCGCATGCCGCCGGTGGTGATGGTCAGATCGTGATAGCCGGCGATAAAATCCACGCCGCGTAGTTTCTGCACCTGCATGCGCCGACGTGCCGCACCGAATTCCAGCGTCATGCGCTCCAGCGAGATCACGCCGTGACAGAGGCTGTGCAGATGCGCATCGCGCTCGCCGTTTTCGCCAGTCAGATCGTCCACCAAGAACACGGTGATATTGCGCGGCGCGAAGAACTGCTTGAGCGCCAACATCTGGCGGCGGTAACGCAATGGATCCTGCGCCAGCAGAAGCAGTTCGGAAAGCGAATCGAATACCACGCGCGTCGGCTTGACACGATCGACTTCGGACTGGATGAGCTTGATGGTGCCATCGAGCTCCACTTCCCACGGATGCAGGATGGACTGCTGACGTCCGTCGCTCAGGAACGCCTCGGCCGAGGCCAGCTCGAAAATATGCAGGCCGTCCAGCGCCCAGTTATGCGAGGCAGCAACCTCGTTGAGCTCGTCGATGGTTTCCGACAAGGTCACGTACAGGCAGCTCTCCCCCTTGGCCGCACCGTCAAGCAAGAACTTCAGCGCCACCGTTGTCTTGCCCGAACCAGGCTGGCCTTCAAGCAAATACAGTCGATTGGGCGGGAGACCCCCGCGGAGAATTCTATCCAGCCCTTCGCTGCCCGTGGTAATGCGCTTTGCGCTCGTCGGCTTCAAATTTCCCATAACCCCCAACTTATCACGCGCATGTGAAAGACCGGTGCGCACGACTGAATCGCCGCGACCTTGGCCGACAACGCGCGACGGCTTTACTCTGCCCTGCCCAGCGTGTTCATGACCGGCGACGCAGGCTCCATCGCCAAGCGTGCTGATTTTCTAGACACCGGCATGCGCTTGCCGACCAAGCCCTTTTCATTGCGCGACTTGCCGGGCATCGTGCAAACCACGCTGTAACCGGAGGCAACCCACACACATCCAAAGCGACGTTTGCACGCACTGCGGCTGCCACTCCAGCAACTGCACGACACGCCGCTCCAGGTCGACCGCCAGAGACGGGTTGAGGCCCACCCGCACCTGAATCCGGCAGGCGCTGGGGTTTCAGCTCAAATGATTGGGGTCGCTAACGACTGCATCGAGACACCATCGAAGCAGCGGCGGTTGGGCTGATTCCAGGGGTATCCCGAGCATTTTCGTCTTCCTGCTGTTGCCGGGACCATCCACGCCTCTGTTAGTCGGATCACCGATCGAACCCTTATGCATTTGTTTTCGAATCTGCGCATTGGTCAGCGCCTGGCTCTGGGCTTCCTCGCGATCATCGTGCTGATGGTGATCCTCACCGTGGTCGGCATCCAACGCGTCCGCAGCATCGACCAACAGCTCACCGCCATCAACGAGGTCAACAGCGTCAAACAACGCTATGCGATCAACTTCCGTGGCAGTGTCCACGACCGCGCGATCGCCTTGCGTGACGTCGTACTGATGGACGATCCGGCACGAGCAATCGATCGACAAGCTCGCAGCAGACTATGCGCGCTCTGCGCAGCCGCTCGATGACATGATCGCTGCCTCTTCGGATGCGAAAGAAAAGGCCATCCTCGAGCAGATCAAGGCCGTCGAGCAGCGCACCATGCCGTTGATTGTTCAGGTGCGCAGGTTCCGCAATGCCGCCGATAAACCGCAGGCAGAACAACGCTTGCTGCGCGACGCGCGCCCAGCCTTCATCGCTTGGCTGGCCAGTATCGATGCCTTCATCGATCTACAGGAAGCCAAGAACCGCGAGGCCGCCAAAGAAGCCGTGGCTACCGCGCGCGGCTTTGCGATATTGATGGTGATCTCCACCATCATCGCCTTGTTGCTGGGTGCGGCGATCGCGTTTTTGCTGACACGCAGCGTGGTGCTGCCGTTGCGCCTGTCGCTACGGTTGGCAGAGCGTATCAACGAAGGCGATCTGCGTAGTCAGGACACTCCGACCTGCGACGACGAATCTGGTCAACTGCTGCGTGCCATGCAGCAGATGCAGCGTCGCCTGCAGGATGTGATCTCCGCACAGCGCGCCATGGCCGCCCGCCACGACGCCGGTGAGATCAGCTATAGCACCGACGCGCAGCGCTTTCCCGGTGAATATGGTGACATGGTGCAAGACACCAACGCCTTGGTGCACGCGCACGTGCAGACCCAGTTGCGCATGACCGAGGTCATGGGCAACTACGCCATCGGCAACTTCGCACCTGAGATTGAACAGTATCCCGGTGAAAAAACCGCTATCACCGCCACTATGCAGCAAGTCAGACAGAACCTGTACGCCATCAACGCACAGATCCAGCAACTTACCCAGGCTGCGTGCGCCGGCAACTTCGCGCTACGTGGCCAACCGGAAAAGTTCGAGCACGACTTCCGCCTGATGGTCGAAAACCTCAATACCATGATGGCCATTTCAGACACTAATCTGGCCAAGTTCTCCGGCCTGCTACGCTCCATCGCCGAGGGCGATCTGACCGTGCGCATGTCCGGCAACTTCCATGGCGTGTTCGCCTCGATGCGCGACGATGCCGACAGCACCGTGCACCGCCTTACCGACATCGTCACGCGCATTCAGACCACCTCCAACAGCATTAGTTTTGCCGCCGAAGACATCGCTAGCGCCAATCAGGAGCTGGCGCGCCGCAGCGATCGACAAGCCGCTAATCCGGAAGAAACCGCCGCCTCGATGGAAGAGCTGACCTCAACGGTCAAGCAGAATGCCGAACACGAGGGCCGCGCCAATCAGCTCGCGCTCGGCGCCGCCGCGATCGCCTCGGAAGGACGCGAGGTGGTCGGCCAGGTCATCGAACAGATGTCCGGCATCGCAGCTTCGTCCAAGCGCATCGCCGACATCATCTCGGTCATCGACGGCATCGCGTTCCAGACCAACATCCTCGCCCTCAACGCCGCAGTCGAAGCTGCACGCGCCGGCGAACAAGGCCGCGGGTTCGCCGTTGTCGCATCGGAAGTGCGTACCCTCTCGCACCGCTCCTCTGACGCGGCAAAACAAATCAAACGGCTGATCGACGACTCCGTGCAACGCGTCGCCGATGGCGCCACGCTGGTACGCAAGGCCGGCACCACCATGGGCGAGGTCGTCACCAGCGTCCAGCACGTCACCGACATCATTGGCCACATTTCCGCCGCCTCGCAGGAACAAGCCGGCGGCATCGAATTGGTGGTCAGCGGTGCGGAGCGGGTGATGCGTGGCGCCGACGTGGCTGGCGCCAAGGCAAACGTGCGGCGCACACGCCGTGCCGCTGACTTTCAACCCCGCTCGGGAAGCGGCCTGTGGCACGCCGACACTGCGTCGCGTGCTAGCGCGCGCTATATCCACGGCTTCTACATTCCAACCCGCCTCTACTCCGCACCGGGATACCGCCGACCCGCAAGGAGCGTTTGCCTGCTGATAGGCAGAGGTATCTGCCGGGTTCCAGCTGCTCAACCTTCCTGTGCGACCAGCTCGGCCAGCTGCACCGCATTGAGCGCCGCGCCCTTGCGGATGTTGTCCGAGACGATCCACAGATTCAGACCGCGCGGATGCGACAAGTCTTCGCGAATGCGACCGACGAACACCGCGTCCTTGCCGGAGGCGTGCGTGACCGGGGTCGGGTAGCCGCCGGGCTTGCGCTCGTCTACCACTTCCACGCCTGGCGAGACTGCCAGCAACGCGCGCGCTTCTTCGACGGTGATCTTGTCGCGGGTCTCGATCGCCACCGCTTCGGAGTGCCCGTAGAACACCGGCACGCGCACTGCCGTGGGATTCACCTGGATCGACTCATCTCCCAGAATCTTGCGGGTCTCCCAGACCAGCTTCATCTCTTCCTTGGTATAGCCGTTGTCCTGGAAATCGTCGATATGCGGGATCAGGTTGAAGGCGATCTGTACCGGGAAACGCTGCGGATCGATCTGCTGGAAGCTCAGCAATTCGCTGGTCTGCTTGCCCAACTCTTCCATCGCCGAACGCCCACCGCCAGACACCGACTGGTAGGTCGCCACATTGATGCGCTCGATACCATACTTGCGATGGATCGGGCCGAGTGCGACCAGCATCTGCATGGTCGAGCAATTGGGGTTGGCGACGATGCCGCGCGGGCGCTGCCTGAGCGCTTCGGGATTGACTTCCGACACCACCAGCGGCACGTCGTCGTCGTAACGGAATGCCGAGGAATTATCGATCACCACCGCACCGGCAGCGGCGAACTTGGGGCCGTATTCCTTGGACACGCTGCCGCCTGCGGAGAACAGTGCGATGTCCACGCCGGTGGGATCGAAGTCGGCCAGATCCAGCACATCGACCTTGCCGCCATTGAACTCCACCTGCCCGCCGGCCGAACGCGACGAGGCCAGCGCGTAGAGGGTGGCGACCGGGAAGTTGCGCTCGGCCAGGATGCTCAGCATGGTCTGGCCGACAGCGCCGGTGGCGCCCACGACCGCGACGTTGAAACGACGGTTTTCGTTGCTCATGAGGATGTCTTTATCGAAAGTAGTGAAAAGGGGAACGCGCTGCAGACTGGGTTCGGGGAACCTCCAAAGCTGGCCGCGGAGGTTCCCTATCGTTTGGTCGAAATGGTTTTGGTGGCGCCGGTTTTGATCGCGCTAGCTTTGATCGCGTCATTCTCGCTCGGGCCCAAACTCGCGCCGCGCTGTTTGGCAGCGGCAACCGCATCGGCATTGAGCGCGCTCGGCGGATGGCCGGCATCGGGGCCTGCGCCCAGCGCGGCGATCAGATTATCCACTGCCAGCTGCACCATCGCGCGGCGCGTGGCCAGGCTGGCACTGCCGATGTGCGGCGTCAGCACCACGTTATGCAAGGCCAGCAGTTCGGGACGTACCGCAGGCTCGCCTTCGTAGACATCCAGGCCGGCACCGGCCAGGCGCCCGTCGGCCAGCGCATCGGCCAGCGCGAGTTCATCGACAAGGCCGCCGCGCGCGATGTTCACCAGTGTGGCGGTGGCGCGCATCTTGCCCAGCGCTGCGGCATCGATGATGTGGTGCGACTGCTTGGTGTAGGGCAATACCAGCACCAGATGATCGGACTGCGCCAGCAGTGTGTCGACATCCACGTACTGGGCGCCGAGCGCCTGTTCGGTGTGGGCCGGCAACTGACTGCGGTTGTGATACAGCACGCGCATGCCGAAGCCGTGCGCGCCGCGGCGTGCGATGCCCTGCCCGATCCGGCCCATGCCCAGGATGCCGAGCGTGCTGCCGTGGATATCGGCACCGAGCATGGTCTTGAACGACCACTGCCCCCACTGCCCATCGCGCAACCAGCGCTCGGATTCGGTGATGCGGCGCGCAGTGGCCATCAGCAATGCAAAGCCGAGATCGGCGGTGGTTTCGGTCAGCACATCCGGCGTATTGCTGGCCAGGATGCCGGCCGCGCCCAGCGCGTCGAGATCCAGATTGTTGTAGCCAACGCCGACGTTGGCGATGGCGCGCAACTGCGGTGCAGACGCGATTTCTGCAGCACCAATACGCTCGTTGAGAGTAATCAACGCACCATCCAGCGATGCCAGCTGCGCAGCCAGCTCGGCCGGCGAATACGCGGTGGCGCGTTCGGTGGTGGTCAGCTCGAAATGTTCGCCCAACTGCGCGACGACATCGTCGAACAGCGGCTGGCTGACCCACACCTTGGCGCGCCGCGACTCAGACATCGAGCTGACCGGGAATACGTGGCGACACCTCGCCGACATCGCCGCATTGCGCACGATGACGCAGCGCCTGATCCATCAACACCAGCGCCATCATCGCCTCGGCGATCGGGGTGGCGCGGATGCCCACGCAGGGGTCGTGACGACCGGTGGTGATGACATCCACCACGGCGCCGTCGGCATCCACCGTCGCGCCGGGCAGGCGCAGGCTCGAGGTCGGCTTGAGCACCATCGAAGCGGTGATCGCCTGACCGGTGGAAATGCCGCCCAGAATGCCTCCGGCATGATTGCTGAGAAAGCCTTCCGGTGTGATCAGGTCGCGGTGTTCGGTGCCCTTCTGCGCGGCACTGGCGAAGCCGTCGCCGATCTCCACGCCCTTGACTGCATTGATGCTCATCAACGCGGCGGCGAGTTCGGCATCGAGCTTGCCGTAGATCGGTTCGCCCCAGCCCGCCGGCACGCCACCGGCCACCACGTCCACGCGCGCACCGACCGAATCGCCGGATTTGCGCAGCGCATCCATATAGGTTTCCAGCTCGGACACCTGCGCGGCATGCGGCCAGAAAAACGGATTGTCCTCGACCGCATTCCAGTCGAAACCGGTCGGGCGGATGTCGCCCAGCTGCGACAGGAAACCGCGCACCAGCACGCCATACCGCTGCTTGAGCCACTTCTTGGCAATCACGCCAGCGGCCACACGCATGGTGGTCTCGCGCGCCGACGAGCGACCGCCGCCACGCGGGTCGCGGATGCCGTACTTCTGCCAGTAGGTGTAGTCCGCATGTCCGGGACGGAACTGCTGGGCGATGTTACTGTAGTCCTTGCTGCGCTGATCGGTGTTGCGGATCAGCAGCCCGATCGGCGTGCCGGTGGTGCGGCCCTCGTAGACGCCGGACAGAATCTCGATGGCGTCGGCCTCGCGGCGCGCGGAGGTGTGCCGGCTCTTGCCGCTGGCGCGGCGCTGTAAATCGTGGGTGAATTCTTCCGGCGTAATTTCCATCCCCGGAGGGCAGCCGTCGACAACGCAGCCGATCGCCGGCCCATGCGATTCGCCGAACGTGGTGACCGTTAGCAAGCGGCCGAAACTGTTACTGCCCATATCGATATCCTCTCAACATCATCCTCTCAACATCGTGGCAGACGGCAGCGCGCGCACGCTGCGCGGTAGATGACGTGACGCCACCAGCATCGGTGCCACGATCAGCGTGCGACGCCGGTGCGCACGCCAGGTCGCCTCAGAGCTGGCGACCACGATCCAGGCCCACACCAGGCCGAAAAACGCCATCAAGCCGAACCCAAGCTCCGCCGCTGCGCTCAACCAGCGCTGTGAAGACGGGCCGGCGTACACCAGGTCGAACAAACGCGACGCCACATCCATCAAACCCAGCGCAATGCACACACCGAACATCAAGACCGACACCAACAGCACGATATCGCTCAGCTGCGGCCGCGTTGCGTGCGGCTCAGCGCGCACTGGC
Source organism: Xanthomonas fragariae (assembly GCF_017603965.1). NCBI lineage: Bacteria > Pseudomonadati > Pseudomonadota > Gammaproteobacteria > Lysobacterales > Lysobacteraceae > Xanthomonas > Xanthomonas fragariae. Next base: position 2,109,754 of record NZ_CP071955.1, read on the forward strand.
CAACTCGGTGATGCGTACGCTATGCGCGATCAACTCGCGGCATTCGACCGCAAAAATGCCCATCTGCCCGACCTTGAACTCCACCCAGGCCAAATCCACTTCCGGCAGCAGCTTGATCAGGTGCTGCTCGGACTCGCCCACTTCGCAGATCAACAAACCGTCTTCGCTGAGGTGCTGCGGCGCATCGCGCAGGATCTTCAGCACCAGGTCCAGACCATCGTCGCCTGCACGCAAGCCCAGCTCCGGCTCGTAGGAATACTCCTGCGGCAGCGCATCGGTTTGGTCGTTGGTGACGTATGGCGGGTTGGTCACGACCAGGTCGTACTGGCGGCCGGCCAGACCTGCGAACAGGTCCGACTTGAGCAGGGTGACGTTGTCGGCGTGCAGGCGCGCCTTGTTTTCGGCGGCTAGTGCCAGCGCATCGTCGCTGATGTCCACGCCGTCCACGTGCCAATGCGGGTTGTAGTGGCCCATCGCAATGGCGATGCAGCCGGAGCCGGTGCACAGGTCCAGCGCGCAAGTCACTTCGCGGCCGCCAAGCCAGGGTTCGAAGCCGGCCTCGATCAGCTCGGCGATCGGCGAACGCGGCACCAACGCGCGTGCATCGCTCTTGAAGCTCAAGCCCGCAAACCAGGCTTCTCCGGTGAGATACGCAGCCGGCACACGCTGGACGATACGGCGCTCGAACAAGCTCAGCACCTGCTCTTTTTCCGAACGCAGCAGGCGCGCCTGGCCGTAGGCCGGGCCCAGATCATGCGGCAGATGCAGGCTGTGCAGGACCAGTTGGGTGGCCTCGTCCAGCGCATTGTCGTAGCTGTGGCCGAAAGTCAGACCGGCTGCATTGAAACGGCTGGTGCCGTAGCGGATCAGGTCGATGATGGTGTGCAGTTGGTCGGCCGCAGCGGCAGTCATGGCAACAACTAAAGATGAATCGGCCGCCGATTATAGAGGTCGGATCGGTATCATGAGCGTCCGTTGCACCGGAAACCGCCATGTTCAATCGCAATGCCGGCATCGTGCTGCTGGTGGCGCTGGCCGCCGGCCTGGGGCTGTTGCTGTGCCAGAAGTTCCTTGGCGGTGCGCCCAGTTCGCCTTGGCCACCCACCCAGACGATCAGGTTTTATCCGCAACTACGTCCGTTGCCGCAGTTCAGCTTGCGCCAGTCCGACGGCACCCAGTTAGTGCCTGGTGAGCTGAAAGGGCATTGGACGCTGGTGTTTCTTGGCTTCACGTTCTGCCCGGATGTCTGCCCGACGACGCTGACCGATCTTGCCGTGGCGCAGCAGCAGTGGGAAAGCATTCCCGATGGATTACGCCCGCGCGTGCTGTTTGTCTCGGTGGACCCGCAGCGCGACCCGCCTGCGCGCCTGGGCGAATATGCGCACGCCTTCCATAAAGACACGTTGGCGGCCACCGCCGATGTGCCCGCGCTGGAGCACTTTGCCACCGCGCTGGGCTTCGTGTTTCAGAAGGTGCCGGGCAAAGGGTTTGCGCAGAATCCCAACGACTACAGCATGGATCACTCGGCCGGCATCGCCGTGCTCGATCCGCAAGGCCGTTTGGCCGGCTTGATGCGTCCCCCGCTCGACCCGAAGGCGATCGCCGCCGACCTCCAAAAGCTGACCAAGGTAACTGCTCCGTGAGTCTCGTCACTTCCCTGACCTACGTGCTGCCGCACCGGCTACTGTCCTCGCTGGCGCGCGCGCTTGCCTATTCCGACACCCCGTCCACCAAGCAATGGTTGATCGACACGGTGACGCGCAAATTCGGCGTGGACCTGAGCGAAGCGCTGGAACCGGACCCGCGTGCGTACCCTACCTTCAATGCGTTCTTCACCCGCGCCCTGAAGCCGGGCGCGCGCCTTGCCGACCCCGATCCTGCGGCACTGTTGATGCCGGCCGACGGCCGTATCAGTCAGCTCGGCCAGATCGACAACGGCTGTATTTTCCAGGCCAAGGGGCAGTCGTTCACCGCTGCGGAATTGCTTGGCGATGCGGAGGCGGCGCTACCGTTCGACCACGGCCTGTTCGCCACCGTTTACCTTTCGCCCAAGGACTATCACCGCGTGCATATGCCGTGGACCGGCACCTTGCGCGAGACCGTGCATGTGCCCGGCCGCTTGTTCAGCGTGGGACCGGATGCGGTGCGCAACGTGCCGCGCCTGTTCGCGCGCAACGAGCGCCTGGTGTGCCACTTCGACACCGACTTCGGCCCGATGGCCTCGGTAATGGTGGGCGCGCTGTTGGTGTCAGGCGTGGAAACGGTGTGGAGCGGCGTGGAGATTCCGCGTTATGGCGATCGCATTACGCGCAAGGATTACCGCGGCAAGGGCATCGTGCTGGAGCGGTTTGCGGAGATGGCACGCTTCAACTACGGCTCGACCGTGATCGTGCTGCTGCCTCCGGGTGTCGCCACGCTCGATGGCGGACTGACTGCAGAGACGTCGGTTCGGCTGGGACAAGCGCTCGCACGCCGGCAAGTGAGCTGACGCGCATTCCCGCGCAGTCTGTTTTCCTTATTCTTTCGAGATCGCATGGCCAAGCCTTCCGCCCCCCTGATCGCCGCCAAGACGCTGGTGCATGCCGCCGGGTTAGCGCCGATTGCATTGCTCGGCTGGCAGGTGTGGCAGGTGTGGCAGGCCGGCAGCGATGCGCTGGGCGCCGACCCGGTGGCCGAGATCGAGCATCGCACCGGGCTGTGGGCGCTGCGGTTCCTGCTGATCACGCTGGCGATCACCCCGCTACGGCAGCTCACCGGCCAGGCAGTACTGATCCGCTTGCGCCGTATGCTGGGCTTGTACGCGTTCTTCTACGCAACCGCACACTTGGCCGCGTATCTCACGCTGGATATGCGCGGCTTCTGGACGCAGATCTTCGAAGAGATCCTCAAGCGCCCTTACATCACGGTCGGCTTGGCGGCGTGGCTGCTGCTGATCCCCTTGGCAATCACATCGACCCAGGGCTGGATGCGCCGGCTCAAGCGTAACTGGGGCCGCCTGCACATGCTGATCTATCCGATCGGGCTGTTGGCGGTGCTGCACTTCTGGTGGCTGGTGAAATCCGATATCCGCGAGCCGGCGGTGTATGCCGGCATCCTGGCCGTGCTGCTCGGGTGGCGGGCCTGGAAAAAACTCAGCGCGCGCCGAACCACAGCAAAGCGCTCAGCGCCGCCGCCAGCAACGCCGCGCTGAGCAGCAACCACGGCCAGCGCGCGACCTTCATCGGCGCACGCGTCGGCTCGGCGATGGCACGTTGTGGCGGCAGCGGCTCGGTGTCGGGCAGATCCCAAGTGGTGCCGTGATGGGTGCGCGGCACCTCCACAACGAACCGGTGGCGGGCATCGAACACGACCTGGTCGCCGGCCTGCAGCCAGCCGTCGCGTACTTGTACGCCATTGATCCAGCAGCCTTCTTCGGAGCCGAGATCGCGGATCAGCACACGGTCGCCATGGCGTTCCAGGCGCGCGTGCTGGGCAGCAAACGCCGGGTCGTCGATCACGATGTCCGATGCGGCGTCGCTGCCGACCAGCCGCGAGCGATCCAAGGTGAAACTGCGCCCGTGCTGGCGACCGCCCAGGCCGCGCAGCAACAAGCAGACTTCGCTCAACCTGGCAGTCTCGTCCTGGATATCGTCGACCGGCGCGCTCGACGGCGCGCTACGCAGCAGCATTTCCACCCCGTCGGCGTAGATCGCATCGCCCGGACGCAGCAGCGCCATGCGGCGCACCGGACGTCCATTGACGTGGATGCCGCGGATGCCGTTGGCAACTTGCAGCCACAGGCCGCGCCGATCCAGGCAGAACTGCGCCAACAGCAGCGCGCCCTGCGCATCGTCCACCACCAGTACGCTGCCGGTGGCATGACGTACGATCCGGTGGACACCGGGTTTGAGGAAATGATCCGGCTGCTGCCGGTGGGTGAAATGAACTTGCAGATCGCGCACCGGTCGTAGCCTAGCAGGTTTGCTATCGAGAGCGCCCATCAACGATGTGACCAGCTGCCGTCAGTGGATGCGCATGGCGCGCCGGAACTGGAGTGTGAGTCCGTACCGATCCAACGCGCGTGCTTGCGAGCCGGATGCAGCACAGACATTTTTCCTTGTGTTGTCGGTGCCGCAGCGCGCCGCTGCACTTGGAGCCTGGCTCGCGCATGCGCACAATGCGCCGCTCCTTTCGCATGACTCATCTCACCCATGTCCAGCATCGATATCCGCCACGACCATTCCTTGAAGCCGGCCCAGACCCGTGCGGCAATCGACGAGGCGGCGCGCAAGCTGACCGATCGCTACGGCATCGCCTCGCACTGGGAAGGCGACACATTGCGTATTTCGCGTGCTGGCGTGGATGGGGCGATCACGCTGCTGCCGCAGCAGGTTCACGTCACGGCCGAGCTCGGTTTTCTCTTGTCGGCGGTTCAGCCGATGGTGGAATCGGAAATCCGCCGTCTGCTGTCCGAAAAACTCACCTGAGTCGCTGGATCTGCGAATGCGACGCTTCAGCGCCAAGTCACCCACCTTGGACTTGATGGGCGGATGCTTGCAGCACGCCTTATCAGGCAGCGTTTCACCTGCCCGATGCAGGGTCGGCACTAGGGTAAACGCAACGTCACTTTGGCAACCTACAGGAGCATCGAATGACGACCGGATACGATCGGAACGGCAACCGCGGCAACGCGGCCCAGGGCTTTCAGGCGCAAGCGGAACAGATCTCGCGCCGGCTTGGCGAATCGGCGCAAACCGTGTGGCTGGCAGGACTCGGCGCGCTGGGTCGCGTCCAGAATGAAGGCGGCAAATTGTTCGACTCGCTGGTGCGCGAAGGCGCCGCCTACGAGCGCACCGGCCAGCGCAAGGCGGCCGAAAGCGTCGAGGAGCTGCGCGAGGAAGTGGAAACCCACTTCGAGCAGGCACGCGACACGGCGGTTCGTGGCTGGGACAAGCTGGGCAAGGCGTTTGACGACCGCGTCAAGGGAGTGCTGCGCACGCTCAACATCCCGGAACAGGAAGAGTTGGAGAACCTGCGTCGCGAAGTTGAATCCTTGAAGGCCCAGATGCGCGCCAATACTGCCGCCACCAAGCGTGCCAACCGCACTGCGCATCAAGCAGCGCAGGCGGCCAGCAGCAGCGATTCGGCCAGCCAGAGCTCGTCGACAACGTCCGGAACCGGTTCGACGCCAACCAACACCGGCGCTTTTGACGGCGAATAAGGCGGCGATCGATACAGCTGCGTCATTCCAATCGACCCAGTTGCCGAAGGACGGCGTGGCAGCGGTGAACGAATTGGGGGCGATGGCACGGCTGGCCGTTGCCAACGGTGGCGTAATGGTTACCGTTGGCCACATCGAGCGCGAAGGCATCGCCGTTGCGGACAAGCAATCCGTCCAAGTACTGGAAGGCGCGCATCTGTGGCCGCTGCTCAAAAACCCTATCTGCCTGACGACGTCGAGACCGGCGTGGTCGGCATGGCGCGCCGCTGCGCGATTCGCCACAGCGTGATTGCCGGTACAGCGCTGGCAACGAAGACAGCGACGCATAGCCGCTGATCTGCCGCAAACTGGAACGCTACCCGTACTACGCACGGTGCGCGTGCAGCTCGACCCGCGCCCAGGTGTCGCCGAGCCGGTGCGTTGACATCAGTGCACCACGATTTGATCGGGTTGATGATGCTTATGGGCGATCGGATTGCGCGCGACTTGGATACGTTACGCCAGACCTCAACGCATCCTGGGCGCGAACCGCGCGATCAGATCGTACGAGCCACCCAAAAACAACTGACGCACATAGGTGACCGGTTGGCCACCGCGCCAGGTATGGCGATCGATGACCAGGCAGGCTGCACCATCATCCACTTGCAACCTCTCTGCTTGCGCAGCGTTGGCGTTGACCGCGCTGATGCGGTGCTCGGCGCGCGTCCAGGGCACGTTGCGCAACAACCAACTGCCCGGCGCTATGTCGGTGAACGATTGCGCTAACGCTTCGGGCACGGTGGTGATGTCGATCACGCGCTGCTCCAGCGCTAACGGGCGGCCACCGGCCAAGTGGACGCTTTCCAGCGCAAGCACTTTGCCGGTACTGCCCAACGCACGTTCCTGCGGCACTCGCTGCCGCAGATTGCGCAGTTGCCGCGACATCAACGAAAACTGGTAGACCTGACCACGCGTGGTCGTTTCCACTTCGATATCCGGGATCGACAGCGCGACCTGTTCCAGATGCGGCCGCGCCACGAACGAACCGGTGCGACGGCGGCGCTCGATCATGCCGGCATCGGCCAGCAAGCCGAGCACCTTGTTCACGGTCATGCGCGAGCACCCGTACTGGGTCATCAACTCGTGCTCGGGCGGCACGCGGTGACCCGGCGGCCAGTCGCCGCTGTAGATGCGTTGTTCCAGATCCTGGCGGATGCGTTGATGCAAGGTGCCGGGCGCGGTGGTGGTGGTCAAAGCTCAGGTCTCCGGAAAGAGCGGCTATCCAAAAAAATGGTGCGTCGCCGCCAGGGGTGGCGACCGGTGCTCGATGCGCTGTGTGCCATTGGCACACCGCAGTTATGAGCGCACTGCCCCATGTCTGACGACTGCTGGCCAGGTGTTATTAGCCACTCCAAGCACCGTATTGTGCGGGCATCTGCGTAGAGCGGCTAACAAAACGACTTCGCCGCCAGGCGGGCGCGGCCGGTGCTGGGAATTGGCATGTACCACGCTTACACTCCGGTTCCTGCGCGCCGTCCGCACCCACCTGACGACTGCTCGCTACGTTTTGTTAGCCGCTCTTATTTGCTCAGCAACGATTGCAGTACGCCGGCAAAACGCGCGGCAATACGCGCGCGATCGACATGTTGCCCATCGCGTACCACCCGCTTCCCACCGCGCCAGACATTGCGCACGGCGCTGCCGCGTGCGGCGAACAACCAGCTATCAAGCAGTGCGTCGTCGCTGCGTGCCAGCAATGCCGGATGGATGAGGTCTAATTCGATCAGATCGGCCGCTGCGCCTGCGCCGATTCCACATTGCGCAATGCCCAGCGCCTGTGCTGCACCATTACCCGCCTGGTCGAACAGCCAACGCCCACTGGAAACGTCACCTTGCGCCAGCAGATTACGGGCCTGCTGCTTCAAACGCTGGCCGTATTCGAGCAAGCGCAGTTCTTCGGCCGCATCGATCAGCACATTCGAATCCGAGCCCACGCCGAATCGCCCACCCGCAACAGCAAACGCCTGCATCGGAAACAGCCCGTCGCCCAGATTCGCCTCGGTGATCGGGCACAGCCCGACCACCGCATCGCTATCGACAATCGCCTGCAGCTCGCGTGCATCCACATGCGTGGCGTGCACCAGACACCAGCGCGCATCCACTGGTGCGTTCGCCAGCAGCCACTGCACCGGACGCTGACCAGACCATGCGATGCAGGCGTCGACCTCGCGCTGCTGTTCGGCGATGTGGATGTGGATCGGGCCGATGGTGAGCGGCACCAGTGCGGCCAATTGCTCAGGCGTGACCGCGCGCAGGCTGTGTGGAGCGAGCCCGAGCACCGCGTCCGGCAGCGCTTTGAGGCTGTGCGTGCAGTCGTCGAGCAAACGTGCGAAACCGTCGATGTCGTGGATCAAACGACGCTGCGCTGAGCTGGGTGCAACGCCACCGAAATCCGAATGTGCGTAGAACACCGGCAGCAAGGTCAGCCCGATGCCGGTATTGGTAGCGGCGGCAACGATGCGCTCTGACATTTCGCCAGCGTGCGCATACGCCGCGCCGCTGGCGCTGTGGTGCAGATAATGGAATTCGCCGACGCGGGTAAAGCCGCTTTCGAGCATTTCCACATAGGCCTGCTCGGCGATCGCTTGCAGGCTGTCCGGGTCGAGCCGGTCGACGAAGCGATACATCAACTCGCGCCAACTCCAGAAACTGTCGCCGCTGCGCCCGCCTACTTCGGCCAGGCCAGCCATGCCGCGCTGAAACGCATGGCTGTGCAGGTTGCACAAGCCCGGCAGCAGTACCTCGCTGCGCACATCGGTGGCAGCAGTTGGCGTGTCGGGCTGCACTGCGGCGATACGCCCTTGCGCCAGCGCGATGCGTACATCGCTGGCCCAGCCCTCCGGCAACAGCGCCCGGGCTGCCCATATCACCTGCGTGTGCGTTTGCTGGTCCGCCACTGGACACCCTCGATCACCGACTTTATTGTATATACATATCAGACACCACGAGCCTGCGCCATGCATTGCGACGTTCTTTGGCACAACGCGCAACTGATGACCCTGGACGCCGCCGATGGTGGCCTGGGCAGCGTGGACGCTGGCGTAATCGCCTGCCAGGACGGTCGCATCGTTTACGCCGGACCGGCCGGACAGGCGCCAACGCTACAGCCAGACACCGCGCACGATTGCCAACGCCGCTGGATCAGCCCCGGCCTGATCGATTGCCACACCCATCTGGTATACGCCGGCAATCGCGCTAACGAATTCGAGCAGCGTCTGCGCGGTGCCAGTTACGCCGAGATTGCAGCGGCCGGCGGCGGTATCGTGTCTACGGTGCGCGCGACCCGCGCCTCCGACGAGGCGGCTTTACTCGCAGCTAGCCTGCCCCGCCTGGACACCATGCTTGCCGAAGGCGTCACCACGCTGGAAATCAAATCCGGCTACGGGCTGACGCTGGATGACGAAATCAAGCAATTGCGCGTGGCCCGCCAACTCGCCGCGCTGCGCAAGGTCGAAGTGGTGCCGACCTTTCTCGGCGCCCATGCGGTGCCACCGGGCAGCGATGCGCAGACCTATATCGATACCGTCTGCACGCAGATGATTCCGGCGATCGCCGCACAAGGTCTTGCCGAGGCGGTGGATGTGTTCTGCGAGCATCTGGCATTCTCGCCCGCGCAAGCCGAACAAGTCTTCGTTGCTGCACAAGCGCACGGGTTGAACATCAAGATCCACGCCGAACAACTGAGCAATCAGCACGGTGCAGCACTGGCCGCACGCTACGGCGCGTTGTCGGCCGACCATGTCGAATATCTGGACCAGGCCGGCATCGCTGCGATGGCTCGTGCCGGCACGGTGGCAGTGCTGCTGCCGGGCGCATTCTATTTCACCCGCGGCACCCAGGTGCCGCCGATCGCCGCGTTGCGCGCTGCCGGGGTGCCGCTGGCCTTGGCCACCGACTGCAATCCAGGCACCTCGCCGCTGACCAGCCCGCTGCTGGCGATGAACATGGCCGCCACGTTGTTCCGTATGACCGTGGACGAGTGCATCGCCGGCTTTACGCGCGAAGCCGCACGTGCGCTCGGACGCAGCGAGCGCCTGGGCCGGCTGCGTGCCGGCATGGATTGCGACCTGGCGATCTGGGACATCGATGCGCCGGCCGATCTGGTCTACCGCATGGGCTTGAACCCTCTTCATGCCCGCGTCTGGCGCGGGCATCTGTGCTGAATCCGGAGCCGTCATGCCTGTTTCTGTTGTATTGCAGCCCGGCCAGGTCACTCTGGCGCAGTGGCGTGCACTCTATCGCGGCGGCGCCGTCGCACTCGACGACGCTTGCGCGGCCGCCGTACTGCGCAGTGCGCAGACGGTGGAAGCGATCGTCGCACGTGGCGAGCCGGTCTACGGCGTCAATACCGGCTTCGGCAAGTTGGCCGGCGTGCGCATCGAGCGCGAAGATCTGCAAACCCTGCAGCGCAATATCGTGCTCTCGCATGCGGCCGGCGTTGGTGAGCCCATAGCGGTGCCGGTGGTGCGCTTGATGATGGCGCTCAAGCTCACCAGCCTGGCGCAAGGTGCATCGGGTGTGCAGCCGGACACACTGGCGTTATTGGACGCGATGCTGCGCCTTGGCATCACGCCGGTGGTGCCCTGCCAGGGATCGGTCGGCGCGTCCGGCGATCTGGCGCCACTGTCGCATCTGGCCGCGGTAATGATCGGTGTTGGCGAAGCGCTCGTCGGCGGGCAACGTTTGCCGGCTGCCGACGCGCTCGCACAGGCGCAGCTGCAGCCGCGCGTGCTCCGAGCAAAAGAAGGCTTGGCGCTGCTCAACGGCACCCAGTTCTCCACCGCCTGCGCATTGGCCGGCTTGTTCGAGATCGAAACCGTCTTGCAGGCGGCACTGGTCACCGGCGCGTTGTCGGTGGAGGCGGCCAAGGGCTCGGATACACCGTTCGATGCACGTATCCATGCACTACGCGGACAACCGGGGCAGATCGCTACCGCTACGGCGTTGCGTGCCTTGATGGCCGATTCGGCGATCCGCGAATCGCATCGGCTCGGCGATGTGCGCGTGCAGGATCCGTACTGTCTGCGCTGCCAGCCGCAGGTGATGGGCGCCGCGCTGGATATCATGCGTCAGGCAGCACGTACCCTGGAGATCGAAGCCAATGGCGTGTCCGATAATCCCTTGGTGTTCAGCGATACCGGCGAGGCGTTGTCTGGCGGCAACTTCCACGCCGAACCGGTGGCAATGGCGGCCGACATGTTGGCGATGGCGGTCTGCGAAATCGGCTCGATCAGCGAACGCCGCACTGCGATGCTGGTCGATCCCGCGTTGTCGGGCCTGCCGGCGTTTCTTACGCCACGTCCGGGCTTGAACTCCGGCTTCATGATCGCGCAGGTCACCGCCGCGGCCTTGGTATCGGAGAACAAACAGCGCGCGTACCCGGCCAGTGTCGATTCGATTCCGACCTCGGCCAATCAGGAAGATCACGTATCGATGGCTGCGCACGGCGCGCGACGCTTACTGGCAATGGCCGAAAACGCCGCGCACGTCATCGGCATCGAACTGCTCGCTGCAGTGCAAGGCTGTGATTTCCACGCGCCGCTACGCTCCAGCACCGCGCTGGAAGCCGCACGCACACTGTTGCGTGCGCAGGTGCCGACGCTGCAGGACGACCGCTATTTCCATCCGGACATATTGGCCGCCAGTGCAGTGGTGCGTTCGGGTGCGCTGGCGCAGGCGGTGGCGATTGCATTACCGGGTATGGAGCAGGAGGCATGAGTCGGCAGGCTGCGACCAATGTACTGAGCTTGGCAGCGCGACGTTCAAGTACGCGACGTTGCGCAGCATTGCCGTACGCAATGGCAGCGCAGTGCACGCCAATCACGGAGTGCGCATGCACGCGTGCGAGCAGCGCGGCACATTTACTGCACTGGCGACAGGAGCACAGCGATGAGCCCCCTGCCCGACTGGCTTGAACTGCACCGCGGCAATGCGCCGCTGATCATCAATTTCCCGCATACCGGCACCGAACTGCCGGAAGAGGTTGCCGATCGATTCGTATCGCCATGGCTGGCGCGTCGCGATGCCGATTGGTGGGTGCATCAGCTCTACGATTTCGCGCAGTCGCTGGGCGCCACCACGCTGCGCACCGCAATTTCGCGCTCGGTGATCGACGTCAACCGCGACCCCAGTGGCGCATCGCTTTATCCGGGCCAGAACACCACCGGCCTGTGCCCGCTGACCACCTTCGACAATCAGCCGTTGTACGCCAATGGCGCCGCACCGGATCAGGCGCAGATCGAGTTGCGCCGCACGCGCTGGTTCGACCCGTATCACGCTGCGCTTGCCGAGGAAATTGCGCGCTTGCGCAAGCAGCACGCGCAGGTCGTGGTCTACGACGCGCATTCGATCCGCTCGTTCATCCCGCATCTGTTCGATGGCGAGCTGCCGCAGTTCAACATCGGCAGCAACGACGACCGCAGTTGCGACCCGGCCTTAGTCGATGCGGTGGAGAAGCTGTGCCGCAGCAGCGGGGCCAGCACGGTGCGCAACGGGCGCTTCAAGGGCGGCTGGATCACCCGCCACTACGCGCAGCCCGAGCACGGCGTGCACACCCTGCAGATGGAGCTCGCCTGCCGCGGTTACATGCAGGAGCCGGACACCATCACGCCAGAGAACTGGCCAACGCCGTGGCAGCCCGCGCATGCCGCAGCGTTGCGCGCGGTGCTGCGTCACGTGCTGCTGGCCTGCCTGCAATTCGCTAACGCAACAGATCACTCACCCACCACCACGCAGCGCGCGGCGACCCGTTGATTGCAAGGAACCCGGCATGACCCGTCACGATGCAACCCGCGTCATCCGCGCCGCCACCGGCACCATGCTCACCGCCAAGAGCTGGCTCACCGAAGCGCCGCTGCGCATGCTGATGAACAACCTCGACCCGGACGTGGCCGAGCGCCCGCAGGAACTGGTGGTCTACGGCGGCATCGGCCGCGCCGCGCGCGATTGGGAGTCCTTCGATGCGATCGTCGCCACGCTCACGCGTCTAGATGACGACCAGACCTTGCTGGTGCAGTCCGGCAAGCCGGTTGGCGTGTTTCGCACCCACACCGATGCGCCACGCGTGCTGATCGCCAATTCCAATCTGGTTCCGCGCTGGGCCACCTGGGACCACTTCAACGAACTCGATCGAAAGGGTCTGGCGATGTACGGCCAGATGACCGCCGGCAGTTGGATTTACATCGGCGCCCAAGGCATCGTGCAAGGCACTTACGAAACGTTCGTGGAAATGGGGCGCCAACATTACCGCGGCGATCTGTCGGGGCGTTGGTTGTTCACCGGCGGCCTCGGGGGCATGGGCGGGGCGCAACCGCTGGCCGCAGTGATGGCTGGCGCCTCATGCCTGGCGGTGGAATGCCGCCGTTCCAGCATAGACATGCGCCTGCGCACCGGTTACCTGGACACCTGGACCGATTCGCTGGACGAATCGCTGCGCTTGATCGAAGAATCCTGCGCGAACAAAACGCCGCGCTCGATCGGCCTGCTCGGCAACGTCGCCGACGTGCTCGAAGAGCTGCTCAAGCGCGGCATCAAACCGGATTTGCTGACCGACCAGACCTCCGCACACGACCCGATCAACGGCTACTTGCCACAGGGTTGGAGCGTTGCGCAGTGGGACCAGAAGCGTGTCAGCGCGCCGAAGGACGTCGAACACGCTGCACGCGCATCGATGACCAGGCACATCCAAAGCATGCTCGGCTTCCACGCGCTCGGCGTACCCACCGTGGACTACGGCAATAATCTGCGCCAGATGGCATTGGAAGCCGGCATCGATAACGCATTCGACTTTCCCGGCTTTGTGCCGGCCTACATCCGTCCGTTGTTTTGTCGCGGCATCGGACCGTTCCGCTGGGTCGCGCTCAGTGGCGATCCGGCCGACATCGCCAAGACCGATGCCAAGGTCAAGGAGCTGATCCCAGACGATGCGCATTTGCACCGCTGGCTCGACATGGCGGCCGAAAAGATCGCATTCCAGGGGCTGCCCGCACGTATCTGCTGGGTCGGTCTGGGCGACCGGCACCGGCTCGGCCTGGCATTCAACGCGATGGTACGCAGCGGCGAGTTGAAAGCGCCGGTGGTGATCGGTCGCGATCATCTGGATTCGGGCAGCGTGGCCTCGCCCAATCGCGAAACCGAATCGATGGCCGACGGCTCCGATGCCGTCTCCGACTGGCCACTGCTCAACGCACTGCTCAACACCGCAAGCGGCGCCACCTGGGTGTCGCTGCATCACGGCGGTGGCGTCGGCATGGGCTTTTCGCAACATGCCGGCATGGCCATCGTCTGCGACGGCAGCGACGCCGCCGACAAGCGCCTCGAACGCGTGCTCTGGAACGACCCGGCCACCGGCGTGATGCGGCATGCCGATGCCAGCTATGAGATCGCCACCGAGTGCGCTAAGGAGAAGGGCTTGGACTTGCCTGGAATTCTTGGCGAGCCGATGCCTGTTATAGAGGCCCTATCGCGCAATCGACATCCCAGCACTTCATGGTGATCCGGCCAAACCACCGATTAAAAATTTTCAGGGCGGATTCAACTCCAATTCGCCATGCAGACGGTCTCGTTCTGACAGGTCCAGACGGCTGGACGACCTGAGCGACTCCACTTGGCGGTGAAGTCGCTCAGGTCGGGTCGCCTAGACCACTTCACAACCGTTGGTGGTGCGATACGGAGTTGAAGCGGCCCCCGGAAACACGCTACTACGCCGGTTGGGCACCCGTGTGTTGCTACGGCAACGGCCCATGCCCGAACAAACGACGCCTCCCGCCACCCCGCATCGACTGTGGTAAAGGCCGGAGCAGGTGGCGAACCCGCCGCCCTGAACGGGTGCACGGCCACAGGAGGCTCGAGACCGGTACGCCTGCTCATATCGCGGAGGCGCCTGCGTATGCCCGACATCGGATTGCCTGCCCTGCACCGTAAGGTCAAGCGCCAGACTGCTGGACAATCATCCTCAAGAACGCCGCTGGCAGGTCGAAAACGTATGTAACGCTTGGAGGAGCATACATGGGCATCCTGATCTACTTAGTGCCGGCCTTTGCGTTGTGGGCGACGATCGCATCGGCGATGGCTTTTATGCTTGGCCGTCAGCTGCATGCCGAGTACAACCAGCACGCAAGCACACAGGATAGGCTTGCCCGTTACCAGGCTGCATTGTCGCAGTTGAAGGCGCGCGCGGCCGCCAGCGCACTTGAACTGGAGGCGGTACAGCGTCGCTATGCCGATCTCAAGCAGTTGCTGGAACAACAAGAGCAGAAGGCGTCGGAGCAGCAGACCGCCGCTGCCAACCCAGTGATTCCGGTGGTGATGGTGCAGCGGTTGGACATCGCCAACGAGATCGGAACACTGTTCGCACACGTAGCACGCGTGGCGCGCAGCCTACGCCGCTACAGTGCTTACAGCCGCGGCCACAATGCGCCCGAGCCGAGCACCGCCCGCTACGACCTGCATTGGCTGGCGGATTGTCTGCACAGCTTCGACCACATCGGCCATGCCTTGACCGGCAACAATATCGCCGCGTTGATCACCGCATGCCAGGATCTGCTGTCGATGTACGACCACTATTTGAAGGATGGCTCCGGCTACAACAGCCGCGACACGTTCCAACGTCTGAGCAACGACGTGCCACTGTCCGAGGCAACCGATGCCATCCGCTCGATCATCGTCAAGGCGACACTGGCGCAGGATGTGCGCGATGCGGTGCAGGACGATGAGGTTGCGGCGAACGTTGGGTGAGCTGTCCAAGCGCTTCATCGCGCAGCGCCCAGCCCAGCTTGTCGGCCTTGGCGCGCGACACCATCAACGCCCGGAATGTGACATGTAGTCTCTACCTGTGCCTAGACGCCCTGGTTGCGCCATTTTCCGCCTGCACTTTTCCACTTTTTCACCGCATCGATCAACTCTTTCTTTTTACTTCCATTAGTTGGCCATCCGTGAACCTCGGCAACTAATTTTTTGTCGCGGAAAAAGTAAAAACCTGGAGTCGACCAATCCGTTATCTGACGCCACGCGAGCCAGTTATATGCCATTGCCATCTGCTGCTCGGCATGCTTCGAATTCCACTCATCAATTTCTTCCAGATGAAGACTCGTCTCAGGCGGGACAATCCAAAGACTCCCCTTCAAATCGCCACTCAAATTGGAATCGTGAATAATAGCGTCGCCGGCAGCACGCGTGAAATGGCATAAAGGAGAAGCAATGACGACTACACCCGAATCCAGCAACCCTTGATCGACGGACTCGATCATCAGCGAATGGCCGACATGTTTCATGGTCGCTGGCGCATCCGTTACAGGACCTCGCCTATCCAAACTAGGTGGAATTGTCGCCTGAAGCCCGTGCGACTTCGCGAAGTCGTTTGCTATCTTCAACTGCCTTGACTTGACCAACACCCCAATGACATCGTGCAGGTCACGCTCAGTGGCCACATGCCGGTCGTCAAGTAAATCATAAAGACTGGCAACCTCCAGGGAGATTGCCTGATCCTTCGAATAGAAAGCACTGGTGACAGCAGCATCGAAGCGCTCCCTCGTCCTTTGTAAATCATGCACATCCGCCTTCTCTGGGTAGAGTTCTCTATAAGACTCGACAAGCATCTGATGCTGAATACTTGGAGGCAGTTTTTGCACAACGCCTGCCAGCTGCTCCACTTTGCGAGAAGCATCGATGATAGGCAAGGCGTACCCCTCAGGGGCGATACAGGAAATGATGAATCCACTTAGAATGAGGAAGAATTTCATTATTGACCGAATTGAAAGGGAGCGATGGAAACCACCGCTCCAGATTCATTAAAGCCTAGCAGTTTGGAGTACACGCCGACCGCTGGCTTTCGCCACATGTTCCACGTCCTTCACAGCGATATCCTTCCAGAAATCCACCATTTTCCATAAGGGGCACCGCATTCAGATGCCTGTCCAAATCCGTATGAGGTATCGCTTTAATTTTATAAGCGCCCCCTTCTAGCCCAAATAGAGCCAGAATGCTATAGACCTGTGTCGGAGAAAGCCTTCTCAGAGGTGATGGATCGAACTCCGTTAAACCTCTCTCATTGAATTTCAAGCTATTAACAAACTCATCTCTTAGATTTGGCGAAATACCACTGAACGCAGAGATCTCCTGGGGCATAGACTGGATGTATAAAGACAAAGCGCGCCTTGTCTTTAGAGGAGCCATTTGCAGAGAAAGACGTTCATTACCAGCGACTTGCTTTACGATGGCACTCACGACTGGATCCCCCGCATCTTCGGCGTGCAACTGCGACGCTACAAGAGCCCCTATTGTTAATAAAGAAACGAGCAAGAATGACTTCATCTTGATCCTCCATTATAAATTTGACCACTAAACAAAATTTTAACCGGCGGCCAAGCAACTGGTTGTAAAACCAGCGAGGCCATGCTATTTCACTCCAATCAGCTAATTTGATAGGCACCTCACACAATTCGATAAAATTACACGATACAAATAACAAATTGTATAAGCAACCGCCCCTAAAAATCCTATTCAAGATCTGGATTGCCTGCGCTGACAGCGCACGGATGACGGCGTCCTCGCCTGCGTCTCGGGTACGCTAAAGACGATCCCGCCCCGCTTGTCGCACCGAGACATGTCTGTCTTTGGCGGCGGGGCGGCCTATACGTATGAACGGAAATTGCCAGTCACCATAAAAAACGCCGCCAGTACGCCGGCGTTTGCTTTGATCGCTGCGCCTGACTCCAGCAGTCAGGCGTCTGTAGGCGGCGTGTCGCTTGCAACAGCTGCCACATCTTCCACTTCGTCCAGCGATGCATCCAAGCGTTCCACTGCCTGCAACTTTTCGCCCTTGGACAAGCGGATCAGCGTGACGCCCTGCGTATTACGACCCACGCGCGAGATCTCCGAACCGCGCGTACGCACCAGCGTGCCGCCGTCGGAAATCAACAACACTTCGTCGGTAGCGCCCAGCAGCACCGCACGCACCAACTTGCCGTTGCGCTCGGTGGTCTGGATGCCGATCACGCCCTGCGTGCCACGCCCCTTGCGCGGGTACTCGGTCAGCGGGGTGCGCTTGCCGTAGCCGTTCTCGGTGGCGGTCAAGATGTAGGCCACGTTGCCGTCATCAGCGACCTCGATCACCGCAGCTTCAGCGCCATCGGTGGTTTCGACCACGTCATCGACATCGTCGGCTTCGATCTCTTCTTCGACCCCGCCAGCACGCTCGGAAACGATCAGGCTGACCACCTCCTCGCCCTTGGTCAGACGAATGCCGCGCACGCCGGTGGCGGTGCGGCCCATCGAACGCACGGTAGATTCGCCAAAGCGCACGGTCTTGCCGTTGGAGGCGAACAACAACACGTCGCGATCGCCGTCGGTCAACGCCACACCCACCAACGCATCGCCCTGATCGAGGTGGATGGCGATCTTGCCACGTGCCAGACGGAATGCGAATTCGCTCAGCGGGGTCTTCTTGACCGTGCCGTTGCGCGTGGCAAAGAACACATAGCGGTTGTCGGCATATTCGCGCACCGGCAGCACGGCCTGCACACGCTCGCCCGATTCCAGCGGAATCCAGTTGACGATGGGGCGACCGCGCGCGTTGGAGCCGGCCTCCGGCAACTGATGCACCGGCAGCCAGAACACCTTGCCACTGCTGGTGAAGGTCAACAGCGTGTCATGCGTGTTGACCAACCACAGCTGATCGATGAAATCTTCTTCCTTAGTCGCTGCGGCAGAACGGCCACGGCCACCACGGCGCTGCGCGCGATACGCACTCACCGGCTGACGCTTGGCATAACCGGCGTGCGAGAGCGTCACCACAACGTCTTCCGGCGCGATCAGATCGAGAATATCCAGATCTTCTTCGCTGTGACGAATTTCGGTGCGACGCGCATCGCCATACTCTTCGCGGATATTGATCAACTCATCGCGGATCACCCGCAGCAGCACGTCGGGGTTTTCCAGGATGCGGATCAGTCCTTCGATAACCCCGAGTAATTGCTTGTATTCGTCGGTCAGCTTTTCCTGTTCCAACCCGGTGAGGCGATGCAGGCGCATTTCCAGGATCTGCAAGGCCTGCACTTCACTGAGCTGATAGAAACCATTGATCAGGCCCACACCCGGCGGCAGATCTTCCGGCTTGGACGCTTCGGCACCGGCCGCACCCAACAGCGCACCGACAAGACCCGGTTCCCAGGTCTTGGCCAGCATGCGCTCGCGGGCTTCCTGCGGGTTGGAAGAGGTCTTGATCAACTCGATCATCTCGTCGATGTTGGCCAGCGCGACGGTCAAACCTTCCAACACATGCGCACGCGCACGCGCCTTGCGCAACTCGTAAATGGTGCGACGGGTGACCACCTCGCGCCGATGGCGGATGAACGCCTCCAGCATCTGCTTGAGGTTCATCAACTGCGGGCGGCCATCGATCAGCGCCACCATATTGATGCCGAACACCGACTCCATCTGGGTCTGCTGATACAGGTTGTTGAGCACAACCTCGGCAGACTCGCCCCGCTTGATTTCAATGTAGATGCGCATACCGTCCTTGTCGGACTCATCGCGCAGCTCACTGATGCCTTCGAGCTTCTTTTCCTTCACCAGCTCGGCGATCTTTTCGATCAGCCGCGCCTTGTTGACCTGATACGGGATCTCGGTAACAACGATCGCCTCGCGACCGTTGTCGGCCACTTCCACATCGGCCTTGGCACGGATGCGCACCCGACCACGGCCGGTGCGGTAACCGGCAGCGATGCCGGCAGTACCATTGACGATGCCGGCGGTGGGGAAATCCGGGCCGGGGATGTACTCCATCAAGCCTTCGACATCCAACTCTGGCGTGTCGATCAACGCGATGCATGCGTTGATCGCTTCGGTCAGATTGTGCGGCGGAATATTGGTGGCCATACCCACCGCAATACCGGCCGACCCGTTGACCAACAGGCTCGGGAACCGGGTCGGCATGACCGTCGGTTCCAGTTCCTTCTCATCGTAATTGGGCTGGAAATCGACGGTCTCCTTGTCGATGTCGGCCATCAGCTCATGCGCCAACCGCGACATGCGCGACTCGGTGTAACGCATCGCCGCGGCGGAGTCACCGTCGACCGAACCGAAGTTACCCTGGCCATCGACCATCATGTAGCGCAGAGAGAACGGCTGCGCCATGCGCACCAGCGTGTCGTACACCGACTGGTCGCCGTGCGGATGGTATTTACCGATGACGTCGCCGACGATACGCGCCGACTTGAAGTAGGCCTTGTTGCTGTGGGCGCCCAACTCGTGCATCGCGAACAGTACGCGGCGATGCACCGGCTTGAGGCCATCACGGGCATCGGGGAGTGCGCGGCCAACGATCACGCTCATCGCGTAATCGAGATAGCTCTTGCGCATCTCGTCTTCCAGATTGACCTGGATGATTTCCTTGGCGGTTTCTGCCATTCGGGTTCCGTAAGTGAGGTGGCGGACAAGCCGGAAAGCCGCGTCGGGGGCGCCCTGTGACAGGCTGCCGACCCCACGCTCCCGCCGATCGATTCAAGTGCCGTATCGTACCACGGCAAGGCAACCCAATGGCTCCGGTTTACCATCCAGAAACAAGCACTTGCAGGGCGTTTGAGCGGCGTTGACGGCGCGCCTGCGCCACGCAGGGCTCAGGCGCCGAAGGCAGCCTGCATCCGCGTTAGGTTCGGCTGCTCGATCACGCCACGTTCGGTAACGATCGCATCGATCAAACTGCCGGGGGCGACGTCGAACACCGGGTTCCAGGCGTGGATGCCGTCGGCGACCGTTCTGACCCCGCCGACGCCGAACAATTCGCCCGGATCGCGCTGTTCGATCTCGATCTGGTCGCCGCTGGCTGTTGCCATGTCCACCGTCGACGACGGCGCCACCACCATGAACTTGACGCCATGGTGACGCGCAGCGATCGCCAGCTGGTAGGTGCCGATCTTGTTGGCGGTATCGCCATTGGCGCAGATGCGGTCGGCGCCGACGATCACCCACTGCACCGCACCGGTTTTCATCAGGTGCGAAGCGGCCGAATCTGCGATCAGGGTGGCGTCGATGCCGTCCTGCTGCAGCTCCCACACAGTCAGCCGCGCGCCCTGCAACCACGGGCGGGTTTCGCCGGCAAATACCTTGGCGATGCGCTGCTGCGCCATGCCGGCGCGGATGACGCCTAGCGCGGTGCCGAAGCCGGCGGTGGCCAGCGAGCCGGTATTGCAATGGGTCAGCACGCCGCTGCCCGGCGCGATCAGATCGGCACCGAGCGCGCCCATACGGCGATTGGCGGCCAGATCTTCGTCCGCGATGGCGTGCGCCTGGCGTGCGATGACCTCGCGCCAATCGGCACCGGCTGCCCCTAGCACACGACGCATGCGCATCAGCGCCCAAGCCAGATTGACTGCGGTCGGACGCGCGGCATTGAGCCGCAGCAACGCCGGCTCGAGCTTCTGCAAGGCTGCATTGCCGTCGCTGGCGTCGATGTCGCGCGCCGCCAGCACCACACCCCACCCGGCCGCAATGCCGATCGCCGGCGCGCCGCGCACGACCAACGAATGGATGGCCTCGGCTACCGCGTCGCTGCTCTGGCAGTGCACATGCTCCACTACGAAGGGCAGCTTGCGTTGGTCGAGCAATTCCAGGGCGTCGCCGGTCCACAGCAGTGGGCGAATATGGTCGTAGCGGGCGTAATCGATGTGGACGCTGTCGTTCATCCGGCCATTGTAAGGCGCTTGCGCAGCGCAGGCAGGCAGGCAGGCAGTGGTATGCACTGCTCAACCCGCCTTCCCCATGTACCAATGCGTTAATCGTCAGTGCGTCGACGATATTCAGAGCGGCTAACAAAACGAGCGAGCAGTCGTCGGGTGAGTGTGGACGGCGCGCTCAGAACCGGAGTGCACGAAGGGTGCATGCCGACTCCGCGCACCGGCCGCGCCCGCCTGGCGATGAGGGCGGTCGTCTTGTTGGCCGCTCTTAGTCGACGATGAACTCGGCACGGCAACCGTCGTCGACCCACACCCCGTCGCGGCTCCAGCCCCAGGTCTGGCCTTCAACGCATGGCGTTCTGGACATTTGCCGACCAACACGCACACCGCGCTCTACCGATATGCCGCAGGTGCGGCGTGAGCTCTTCTTGGATTCGCAGGTGACCATACGCGGCACCGCCACAAAGCCGGAGCCGTCTTCGGCACCGACCTCGAATTCGCCCTCGCAACCGCGCGACACCCAGATCTCGTTACGGCGGGTGCCCCATGTACGGCCTTCCTTGCATGGCCACAACGAATGCTGACGCAACAGACGCACCGGCAGGCCACGCAGCACCACCGGGCACGCCACCTTGCCGCCATTGGAATCGCAACGCACCACGCGGCGCATTTGCGGTGCAGCCGGCACACTGGCCGATGCGAATTCTGCGCGGCAGCCCTGTTGGACCCACACGCCATCGCGTTCCACATCCCACTCGCTGCCGCGGATACAGCTGGTTTCGGACAGCTGACGCACCAGTTGCACGCCGTGCGCGGTGTCCATCGCACAGTGCACGCGCGCCATGTCCCTGGACTGGCAACGCACCACGCCGGCGGCGCGCTCGGAGGCACGCGCATCGGCGAGCATCAGCAGCGGCAAGCACCACAAACCGCATAAGCTGATCAGCCACTTCATGCCGACAATCCTCACCAGAACCGATGTACGTCGCGCCCCCGTTGACGCGACGATGAGAGCACCATCGATGTGAAGAAAGCAATACAGCGCCGATGACAACGGGGTTGCACCCGCAGTGTGCGATACGGCATCGAATCGAACGCGATACTCGATAAGCGGCCCCCGCGCTAGGCGCGAGCGAACTCGAATGCCAACACGTCGGCAATCTGTGCGCTGCCGCGCAAGGCCATCAACAGCCGATCCACGCCCACCGCCACACCGGCGCAGTCGGGCAACTGCGACAACACCGCGAGCAGGCGCTCATCGGGCGGCAGCTGCGGCAATCGGCGCTGTTCACGCATCGCGTTGTCGTGGACAAAACGTGCCCGCTGCTCCTGCGCATCGTTCAATTCGTGGTAGCCGTTGGCCACCTCATAGGCACCCAGATACAGCTCGAAGCGTTCGGCCACCGGCGGATCGTCGTGGCGGATACGCGCCAACGCGCATTGGCTGGCCGGCCAGTCGTGCACCACCGTCAACGTGTCGCTGGCAAAGCCCGGCTGGATGCGATGGGTCATCAGCAGATCCAGCCAATCGTCGCGGGTCAGCCCCTGCGGATCGATGGCGATATCGTGTAGCGCTGCGCGTAGCGTTTCTATCGGGTCGCGCAATGGGTCGATGCCCAGTTGCTGCACGAACAGTTCGCGATACGTCAGTACCTGCACCTGTGCTTGGCGCCCAACCAATGTAAGCGCCTGACGCACCAACGCGATGGTTTCCTGCGCCAACGCACGATCGTCCCAACCCACCCGATACCACTCGAGCATGCTGAACTCGGGATTGTGGCGGCCGCCGGCTTCGCCGTTGCGGAACACCCGCCCCAACTCATAGCAATCGCCCACGCCAGCGGCGAGCAGGCGTTTGAGCGGGTATTCCGGCGAGGTCCGCAACCAGCGCAGCGATGCGCCGGCATCCACGTGGCCGGTAAAACGTGTGCTGAAACTTTCGATATTCGGTTCGGTGTTGGCAGCCTCCGAGAGCACCGGCGTTTCCACTTCCAGCACGCCGCGTTCGGTGAAGAAATCACGGATCGCAGCGTTGAGCCGCGCGCGCAACTGCAATGCGGCCAGATCGATCTGCGCCACTCTCATGGCTGTTGGCCGTGTTTGCCAAGGAACGCCAGCAAGCCCGCTTCGTCCCAGAGCTCCACGCCCAGCGACTGCGCCTTGTCGAGCTTGGAGCCGGCCTCTTCGCCAGCCACTAGAAACGCGGTTTTCTTCGAGACGCTGCCGGCGACTTTGGCGCCCAACGCTTCCAGTCGCTGCTTGGCAGCGTCACGCGTCAACGCAGCCAAGGTGCCGGTGATGACCACCGTTTGTCCATCGAGCGGGCCGGTCTGCTCCGCATCGGCTTCTGGCAGACGCGACAGCACCGTCTCCATTGCGTGTTGCGCAGCACTGGCCAATGCGGCATTTTCCGGGCGCTCCAGCCAGTGCAGCAGCGAGTCCACCACCGGCGTTGGAATGCCGGCCTGCAACAACGCATCGGACCCCGCGCCGCGCAGAGCATCGAATGAGGCCACCGCGGCGGCCAACTGCTGCGCACGTACTGGCGTCACCTTGGGGATCTCCATGTCTTCCAGCACGCTGGCAAAACTTAGCGCGTCGCGCAGCCTGGGCGATGGCGGATGCGCATCGCCGATGCGCACGCCACGCTGCAACAGATCATCGATGGCCTGCTGATTGCCGGGCTGATCGAGGAAATGCCCGAGCGAGCGCGCCACTTCGCCACCGATATCCGGCACGCGCTTGAACAGCGGCCACGGCAGATGGCGGATCAGTTCCAGATCGCCGAACCAGACCGAGAGCGCCTTGGCCGTGCTCTCGCCCACATGCTCGATGCCCAGCGCAAACAGAAAGCGTTCGAGCGTTGTGTCGCGCGACTGTTCGATCGCTTGGATCAGGTTTTCGGCCCACTTTGTAGCGATCCTCTTGCGGTTCCAGTCGAACCTCGGCAGGCCGGCGCGCAGCAGATCGGCCTGCCAGGCAGGCGGCATCTCACGCTCGTCGGCCAGATCCACCCCGATACTGACCACGGTGGTTTCCAGCTGCGCATACGCACCGGTTGCCAGATGCTCGCGCGCTTCGCGCAGAAACGCATGCGGGCTCTCGGCGTTGCTGATCAGGCGCAATTGCAGCAGCTGATCGACAGTGAGCAAATACAGATCGGCAACGCCCTGCACCACGCCGCTATCGACCAGCACTTCGATGAATTTTTCGCCCAGGCCATCCACATCCATCGCACGGCGCGAGACGAAATGCCGGAATGCTTCCTTGCGCTGCGCCGGGCAGGTCAGCTCGCCGGAGCAGCGCCATACCGCCTGCCCTTCCTCGCGCACGATCTGCGAACCGCACACCGGACATTGCGTGGGCATCTGCCATGACTGCGTGCCGGGCGGCCGCTGATAGGCGACCACGCCGGCCACTTCCGGAATCACATCGCCGGCACGCCGCACGATCACCGTATCGCCCACGCGCACATCCAGCCGCGCGATCTGGTCGGCATTGTGCAGCGTAGCGTTGGTGACGATCACCCCGGCCACATGCACCGGCTTCAGCCGCGCCACCGGCGTTGCCGCACCGGTGCGGCCGATCTGGATCTCGATCGCTTCGACCGTAGTGGATTGTTCCTGCGCCGGAAATTTATGCGCGATCGCCCAGCGCGGTGCGCGCGCGACAAAACCCAAAATTTCTCGCCAGTCAGAGCGATCGACCTTGTATACGACACCGTCAATATCGTAGGGCAGGGAATCACGCTTATCTTGAATTTTTTTATAAAAATCAAGACATCCTGCTGCACCCAACACTACCGAAGTCTCCTTCGCAACAGGAAACCCAAAGTCCCTGAGCAGCTGAAGTACATCGGATTGAGTTCCAGTCAATGTCAGTCTTTCGATATCAACTCCTCCATAGGCGAAGAATTTTAGTCCTCTTTTTTTAGACTCTTTAGGATCGAGTTGCCGGACCGCACCCGCTGCAGCATTGCGCGGATTTGCAAGGGTCTTCGCGTTGTTTAGTAGAGCCTGCTCGTTATAGCGATCAAAGCTCGCGCGAGGCATGTACACCTCCCCCCTCACCTCTATGACGCCAGAGTCTGGAATTTTTCCACGTAGCCTCGGAGGAATGCCGCCTGCAGTTCGGACTGAGTGAGTGACGTCCTCTCCAAACATACCGTCTCCACGCGTAACTGCGCGACGCAAAATACCATCAATGTAAGTTAAACTAATTGCTAGCCCATCAAACTTAAGTTCTGCAGAATACTGAATTGAATCGACATCTGATTGGGATAGCCTCTCCCTAATCCTCCTATCGAAGTCGACCACTTCATTTTCAGTGAAAGCATTCCCTAACGACAACATTGGGGAATGATGCTTGACCGCTAGAAGCGAAGACACAGGAGCACCCACCCGTTGTGTGGGTGAATCAGGCGTTAAAAGATTTGGGTACTGAGCTTCCAACTCATCCAACTCACGTAAGAGTCGGTCATAGTCGGCGTCCGGAATCTGCGGCTCGTCTAGCACGTGATAGCGGTAGTTAGCGTCCTCGATACGACGACGCAGTACATCAATGCGCTGCGCAGGATCCTGAATGACAGTCATACGATTGCAGAGCTAGCTTTAGGGCAGCCCATTGTAAGGCCGGCATCAACACTCGATATGCATTCCGTGGCTCTTTGAACCGCCCCGGGATTTCGGGAGGCTGTTTGGTTTGAGTCACGCCGCTTTGGCGTAACCGGCCTGTTGTCGATAGTAAGCCTCTTCGGCTTCCGCTGGCGGAATGTTCCCGATCGACCCCAGCAAGCGTTTGTGGTTGTACCAGTCCACCCAATCCAGCGTGGCCAGTTCCACATCCTGGCGGTTGCGCCACGCGCGCCGGTGGATCACCTCGGCCTTGTACAACCCGTTGATCGTCTCGGCCAACGCGTTGTCATAGCTATCGCCCACGCTGCCCACCGACGGCTCGATCCCGGCGTCGGCCAGCCGCTCGGTGTAGCGGATCGACACATACTGCACGCCGCGGTCGGAGTGGTGGATCAGGCCGCCTTCGGTTGGACGACGCGCATGCAGCGCCTGCTCCAGCGCGTCCAGCACGAAGTCCGTGTGCGCCGTCTGCGACACCTTCCAGCCCACGATCCGCCGTGCGTACACGTCGATCACGAAGGCCACGTACACGAACCCGGCCCAGGTCGAGACATACGTGAAGTCGCTGACCCACAGTCGGTTCGGCGACGGCGCATGGAACTGTCGGTTCACCTTGTCCAGCGGGCACGGCCGCTTGTCGCTGATCGTGGTCTTGACCACCTTCCCGCGTACCACGCCGCGCAGGCCAAGTGCGCCCATCAGTCGCTCCACCGTGCAGCGGGCCACCGCATAGCCCTCGCGCTTGAGCTGCCGCCAGACCTTGCGCACGCCGTACACCTGTCGGTTCTGCTCCCATACCCGCCGGATCTGCGGGCGCAGCGCCTGGTCCTTCCACCAGCGGTTCGGGCGCAAGTTCGCGTCCGCTTCCCGCTGCGCGTGGCGGTAATACGTCGACGGGGCAACCTGCAGCACCTTGCAGATTGGCTCGACCCCGTGAACATCGCAATGTTCGGTCACGAACGTGGTCAGGGCTTGAAGCGGCGGTCGAGCTCCGCCTGGGCAAAATACGCGCTGGCCTTGCGCAGGATCTCGTTGGCTTGCCTCAGCTCGCGCACTTCGCGTTCCAGCGCTTTCATCCGCGTCCGCTCGTCCGTCGTCAGCCCCTGACGCTTGCCGGCATCACGCTCGGCCTGACGCACCCAGTTGCACAGCGTCTGCGACGAACAGCCAATCTTCCCGGCAATCGATTCGATCGCCGCCCACTGCGAGCCGTACTCGCCCTGATGCTCCCGCACCAGCCGAACCGCGCGCTCTCGCACTTCCGGTGAATATTTCGTCTTGCTCATCGCCCCATCTTCTCAAGAGTTGGAGCCTCCCGAAATCCCGGGGCGGTTCACTTCCCCAAATCTGATCTGAAGTCGACAGCAAGCCCCACGGGGATTTCCCGATAGGCAGACCGACGCAAACTGGCTAGCGTAGCGCCCTCCTTTACCCTGCCCATCCGGAGCCCACCCGTGTCGTTGCCCGTCTCGCGCCGTTCGTTACTCAGCCTTGCCAGCTCTGGCGCTGCAGTTTCCGCACTGGGGCTGGCACCCGCGGCCGAGGCGGCCCGCAAGCGTTCGGCAGCGGCGGCAACCCTCAGCGTGGCGGCGGCCGCCGGTGCGGTGTATCTCACCCTCAACCAGAACCCGCTCGGGCCGCTATCTAACCGAGATGGAGCAGGATCTGCGCAATCTGATGACCGGCGAGTTGCAACTGCCCGGTGACCATCTGTCGTTCTTTCCTGGTTCCAGGGACGCATTGCATCGTGCAGGCGCCTGTTCACCTCGGCACGCGCCGGCCTGGTGGTGGCCGACCCGAGCTTCGATCCGCTCATCGAAAGCGCAACCGCGCTTAGCGTACCGGTGCGCAAGGTCGCGTTGCGAGCCGATGGCGCGCACGACGGCGAGGCGACAGCCAAGGCCGACCCGACCGCCGGCCTGATCTACCTGTGCAATCCCGGCAATGCCAGCGGCGCCATCACCCCGCGCGCCGACATCGAGTGGCTGCTGGCCAATACGCCGGCCAGCGCGGTGCTGGAGCAGCCTGACCCCTTCTCCCCCCTCGGGAGAAGGTGCCCCGCAGGGGCGGATGAGGGTACGGGCGAAGCTTGGCGTTGTTCGACTGCAAGCGGGCTTCGCCCCGTACCCTCACCCAACCCCCGCGCCCCGGCCAGGGCTAGTAGCGCGGGCTCTGCAGGCACGCGCGCCAGTGGCGCGCAAGCTGTGCCTTCTCGCCCCGTGAGAAGAGTGGTGTTGGATTCCTACTGATCCAACGCCTCGCTCTTGGGAGCGCGCAGCGTGCGCCGGATCCACAGATAGCTGATGACGAAGGTCAGTGCCATCGAGCCGGCGTTCCATAGCAGCAGCTCGCGCAGCATCGGCGGGCCTTGCAGGATGTGCGTGTAGTAGCGGCGGTCGAACAGTGCGATGGCATGCGGCAGGAACACGCTGATGAAGGGCGTTGGCACCGGCGCGACCAGCACCGTGATGACAGCGGCAAAGCCGCCCTCAAGCCAGGGCGAACGACGCGGGCGTTTGCGCAGGCGCGCGGCGATCAGCGAAAAGATCCACAACAACGGCATCGCCAAGATCGCCCACAGCACCAACAACAACGCCACCGCCAACACGCCCTGCAGGCTCAACATCCTTCAACTCACCAACGCGGAGACTTGGTCAGCGGCGGCGCCTGGTGTTGGCGATCGTAGGCGCGTAGTTCGTCGCGGATATGCGCAACGCGTTGGCGACCCAACGCATTGCGGCTGTCGTCCAGCACCACACCGTCGAGCAGTTCGGCCATGCGTTGCACGGTGGGCAGCATTTTTTCCCAGGCATCCAGTGCAGTCATTGGCGCCGGCAGCGTGAGGAAAAACGCGATCGCCGGGGTCTGCATCTCGCGGATGTTGGCCATGTCGAAACTGCCGGGCTTGAGGATGCTGGCCATGCTGAAGATCGGCCCGCGCTCAGGATGTCCTTCGACCAATCGATGAAACACATTCATATGGCCGAAGACGAGCCCGGTCTTCTCGGCAGCGACCACCACATCTTCGCCGCGCAAGACTTGGCCTGCCTTGGCAGCCACGAACAACGACACGATCTTGTCGAAGTCCTGGTTCGGACGCTTGCCGACATCGTTACCGCCGACGGCATCGGGATCATCCAGGTCGAGCTCGTTCTGCTCGGCTCTTTCAGTGCGCTCGAACAGCTCGCCGTCCATGTTGATGTCGCCGGAAATCACCGGCTCACGGCGTTCGCGCGGTTGCCCGTCGTCCTTGTCGACCCGGCGCCCTTGCGGCGTTTTTTTCGGGCGACCGAACAGGAAGATGGCCGCGACCAGCAGCAGCCCGGCGATCAGGATCCCGATCCGGATCATGGCCATGTCGGACATTCAGCGTGCCTCCGCATAAGAGTGACAGGTGTCGATATTCCGACAAGCATGGCACGTCATGCCGCACCCGCCAAACGTGCGGCTTCTTCCAGGTCCACACTGACCAGGCGACTGACGCCCGGCTCGCGCATGGTTACGCCGGAGAGCTGACGCGCGGCCTCCATCGTCGCCTTGTTGTGGCTGACGAAGAGGAACTGCACCTTCTCGCTCATTTCGCGCACCATATTGGCCAGGCGGCCGACATTGGCTTCGTCCAGCGGTGCGTCCACCTCGTCGAGCAGGCAGAACGGCGCCGGGTTGAGCTGGAAGATCGCAAACACCAGCGCCACCGCGGTCATCGCCTTCTCTCCACCGGACAGCAGCGAAATGCTGGACACGCGCTTGCCGGGCGGGCGCGCCATGATGGTTACGCCGGTGTCGAGCAGGTCTTCGCCGGTGAGTTCCAGATACGCATGCCCCCCTCCGAACAGACGCGGATAAAGCGCCTGCACGCCGGAATTGACGCGATCGAAGGTGTCCTTGAAACGGCCGCGGGTTTCGCGGTCGATCTTGCGGATCGCCTCTTCCAGAGTCTCCAGTGCAGTGTTGAGATCGAGGTTTTGCGCATCGAGATATTCCGAGCGCTGCGCCGCTTCGCCGTACTCTTGGATCGCCGCCAGGTTGACCGGCTCCAATCGGCGCATGCGCCCATCGATCTGGCCGACCGCCGCTTCCCATTCGGCCGCATCGGCCGCATCGGGCAAGCCGTTGACCACGTCCTCCAGCACGAAGCCGGCTTTCGCCACCGTTGCCGACAACTGCTCGGCGCTGAGCACCAAGGCCTGCTGATCGAGCTTGCGCTGCGAGATGCGCTCGCGCTGCGCCAGCGCTTGTTCGTCGCGCTGCTGACGCGTTTGTTCGAAGCTGCGCAATTCGCTGTCGATGCTGTCGAGCATGGTGCGCGCTTGGCCAAGCGCACGCTCGGTGCGCACGCGTTCGCTCAATGCGGCCTGGTGTTCGTGCTCCAGCGTTTCCACCGGCGAATCGCCGTCGCTGAGTTGGGCGACCAGGTCTTCCAGACGCGTGTCGAGCTGGCCGCGCTGGCTGTCCATGCGCTCCAGCGTCTGGCTGAGCGAGGTGATCTGGGTACGCTGCGATTCCAACGTGAGCGCCAGTGCATGCATCGCATCGCGCACGCCACGCGCGGCATCGCGGGCCCGATCACGCGCATCGGTGAGCTGACGGCGCTCGTTTTCCAGCGCTTCGCGGGTGCCTTGCAGGTCGCCCATCAGGGTGAGCGCGTCTTCGAGTTTGGCGCGCGCTTCACGTGCCTGCTCGCGGCTGGTGTCCAGCGTTTCCAGCAACTGCGACAACTCGTTTTCGATGCGCTCGATACGCGTGCGCGCCGCATCGACCTTGCCTTGCTGGCTGTGCAACTGACCAGCCAGTTCAGACACGCTGCGGTGCGCCATATAAAGCTGACGCTGCGCATCTTCGCGCTGCTGTTCGGCAGCCAGCAGTTGCTCGCGGAAGCCGGCGAGCTGGTGCTCGAGCTCGGCTTCGCGCTCCTGCAGGGTTTCGATCTGCGTGCGCAGCTCCTGAATCTCGCGCTCGCGCAGCAAGGCGCCTTGCTTGGCGGCGCCGGAACGCGATACGCGTAGCCAGCCCTGGCCCAGCCGTTCGCCACTGCGGGTGATGATCGAATCGCCCTCGGACAGGCTGCGCTGCAGTGCGCGCGCGGCGTCCAGATTCTCG
The DNA here is from genome assembly GCF_017603965.1 of Xanthomonas fragariae. Lineage (NCBI taxonomy): Bacteria > Pseudomonadati > Pseudomonadota > Gammaproteobacteria > Lysobacterales > Lysobacteraceae > Xanthomonas > Xanthomonas fragariae. The sequence goes on from NZ_CP071955.1 coordinate 2,140,398, forward strand.
GCCGCGTGCAAACGCGCGAGCAAGCGGCGGATCGCGATCGGCCCCTGCACCTTGGCCGCAAGCGACGTCGCCGCGAAGGTCGCGTTATCGGCGGCATTGGACACCAACGCAATGCGCCCGTCGCCCAATTCCCCCAATGCATCGACCAGTTGCTCCGGCGCATCGACCAGCACGCCTTCGATCAACTGCCCCAACGCACCTTCGACGGCGTTTTCCCAACCGCTTTCGACCGTAATGCGCTCGCCGACGCGCGCTGCCGAATCCAGCCCGCGCGATTTCAGCCATGCCACTGCCGCGCCCTGCTCCTGGCCAAGCGCGGCCTGCTGCAACGTTTCAAGCGACGACAACCGACCGCGCGCGGCCTGCGCCTGCTTGCGCACTTCGGCCAGTTCGCCCTGGCTTGCCCGCTGTTGTTCCTGCAGGCCACTGAGCGCGTGCTTACGCGCTTGGACCTGCTCGGTCAGTCCATCCAGCGAGGTCGTTTGCGTTTCATGGCGTAGCTGGATCTGCTCGAACGCTTCGGCCAGCGCATCTAGATCCAGCCCAGCGCGCTCGTTGACCAGCGCCTCGCGGCGGCGCTCGGCTTCCAACGATTGGCGGTCCAGATAATCGACACGCGTGCGCTCCACTTCGCCGGCACGCGAAGCTTCGCCGGCGTCGCGATTATGAGTTTCCCAGCGCTGCTGCCAATCGGCCAGACGCGCTTCGGCTTCGCGCAGCGCTTCCTGGCGGAATTCGTGGTCTTCGCGCAGGTGTTCCAGTTGCGGTTCGGCAGCATCGACCGCTTCGCGTAACACCGCCAATCTGGCCGAGTCGCCGCTGATGTGCTGGGTCAGTTCCTGCAGCTGGCTCTGCGCTTCATCGCGCGCCTTGTGCAGGCGATGCGAGAGCTCGCGCTGATGCTGGATCTGCTGTTCAATGCGCGCCAACGCACCACCGACTTCATAGACATCGGCCTGCGCCTTGGCCACCGCTTCGGCCGCTTCCTCACGGCGCGCGCGGCCGGTTTCGATACGCGCTTCGGCATCGCGCTGTTCGGCGATCAACTGCTGCAGGCGGGTCTCTTCCTGATTCAATTTTTCGCGCAGGCCCTGCAGTCGGCCATCCAGGCCGCGGTATTCCAGCGCCTTCCACTCGGCGTCCTTGATCCGGCGTTCTTCCTGCAAGGCCTGATACTGCTCGGCCTGCCGTGCCTGGCGCTGCAGATGCGCCAACTGCTTGGTGATTTCTTCGCGCAGATCGCCCAGACGATCGAGGTTTTCGCGAGTATGGCGGATGCGCGTTTCGGTTTCCTTGCGGCGTTCTTTGTACTTGGAAATGCCGGCGGCCTCTTCCAGATACACGCGCAAATCTTCCGGACGCGCTTCGATGATCTGGCTGATCATGCCCTGCTCGATGATCGAGTAGCTGCGTGGGCCCAAGCCCGTGCCCAGGAACAGGTCGGTGATGTCGCGACGCCGGCATTTGGTAGCGTTGAGGTAGTACGCGCTAGTGCCGTCGCGGCTGACCAAACGCTTGACCGAGATCTCGTTGAACGAGGCGAACTCGCCGGTAATGGTGTGATCGGAATTGTCGAAGACCAGCTCCACCGTGGCCTGCGACACCGGCTTGCGCGCCGAGGAGCCGGAGAAGATCACGTCGGTCAGCGAGTCGCCGCGCAGGCGGCTGGCCGAGCTTTCGCCCATCACCCAGCGCACCGCATCGATGATGTTGGACTTGCCGCATCCATTGGGACCGACGATGCCGGTCATGTTGGTGGGCAGGTGCAAGGTAGTCGGGTCGACGAACGACTTGAAACCGGACAATTTGATCGTGGACAAGCGCATGGGACTGGAGGGTTCCGGGCACCGCGCGGACAAAGCCGGCAGGCGCGTTTTCCTGTGAAGCCGGGATCTAACCCATTGATCGGAAAGATCTCTGGACCGTGGCACCGGTAATGGAACACAAGTATAACGGGCCTGCCATCACTGGCGGCGCCCGACGCAAAGGCGAAGGGCGCCTAACAAGGCGCCCTTCGGGTAGTGCATGCGGCGTGGATCAGGCGTCGGATTCGACGATGACCTTGACCATGGTTTCCACATCGGCGTGCAGGTGCAGCACAACGTCGTACTCGCCGACATTGCGGAATGCGCCTTCGCCCAGGATCACTTCGCTCTTTTCCAGCGGCAGGCCGGCGGCGGTGAACGCCTCGGCAATGTCGCGCGGACCAACCGAGCCGTACAGCTTGCCTTCGGCCGACGCATGCGCACCGATTGTGACGCTGGCGCCTTCGAACTTGCCGGCGCGGCTCTGTGCATCGGCCAGGATGGTGTTGGCCTTGGCTTCGTACTCGGCACGCTTGGTTTCGAACGCCTCGACATTGGCAGAGGTGGCCGGAACGGCCTTGCCCTGCGGCACGAGGAAATTGCGGCCGTAGCCCGGCTTGACGCTGACCTTGTCGCCCAGGTTGCCCAGGTTGGTCACTTTCTGCAGAAGAATCAGATCCATGGTGGTGCTCCGTTATTCGTTAGCGCCGGCACTTCGCTGGCGCAACGCTTGCTGTCCGAATAGGTGAAGCCGGAAATCGGGATTGGAAATCGATAATCGTAAAAAGCAACGATCAACACCGCATCCCCGAATCAGCAGCTTCTATCAGTTTGATAACCCGCACATGGATGTGCGGGCTTTGCGAGAAGAACCCGCACAACTGGCGGATTCATGCGCGCAATTACTTAGACGTCGTGATTGTCCGTATACGGAATCAGCGCCAGGAAACGCGCGCGCTTGACGGCCGTTGCCAGCTGACGCTGGTACTTGGACTTGGTACCGGTCACGCGGCTCGGCACGATCTTGCCGTTCTCGGTGAGGTACTGACGCAGGGTGTTGAGATCCTTGTAATCGATCTCCTTGACGCCCTCGGCGGTGAACTTGCAGAACTTGCGACGACGGAAGAACTTGGACATGACAGCGCTCCTTAAGCGGCTTCGGCGGTGTCGCCGTCGGTATCTGTATCGGCGGCAGGTGCAGCATCGCCTTCTTCGTCGTCACGACGACGACGCTCGCTACGCTCGGGCTTGTCGCCCTTCTCGTCCTTGCTCTTCATGATCAGCGACTGCTCTGTGTCCGGGCCATCGCGCTTGACGACCAGGTGGCGCAGCACCGCATCGTTGAAACGGAAGCTTTCAACCAGCTCGCCCAGCACGGCCTGGTCGACTTCGATGTTGAGCAGCACGTAGTGCGCCTTCACCAGATTCTGGATCGGGTAGGCCAGCTGACGACGGCCCCAATCTTCCAGGCGGTGGATGCTGCCGTTACCGCCCTCGATCAGCGACTTGTAGCGCTCGATCATGGCCGGGACCTGCTCGCTCTGATCCGGGTGGACCAGGAACACGATTTCGTAATGACGACTCATGTTGTTTTTACCTTTTGGATGTGGCCACGTGGGCCGGACAGCTCCCCGGTACCCCGCGCAAAGCGGAACGGTGGAGCAAGGGCCCCACCCGGAACCGGGCAGGAAGCCGGAAAGTATGGCAGTTCAGCTAGTTAGCTGCAACTGGCTCCAGGCAGACGCATCTTCAACCCGACTGCGGCCAACAGACAAAGCATGGCATGGCAGCAAGGCAGTGCTCGAACGCGCCCAAATCCGCCGGCAACCGGGCGGCAGCGGGAGGAGTCCCGCAATGCCGCAAGCGCCAGCTCCATTCAAGGCCGGATGTCCCAGCCTCTGTCATCCTTTACGCCTTGTCGGCCTCGGTGGTGAAGCTCTCCCCACATCCGCACTCGGCGGTGGCATTGGGATTGCTGAAGGTGAAGGTCTCGCTAAGGCCATGCTTGCCGAAGTCGATGCAAGTGCCATCCACCAGCGGCAGGCTGGTGGGGTCGACGAAAATGCGCACCCCGGCCTGCTCGAACACCGCGTCGTCGTCGCGCTGATCGCGTGCCAGATCGGTGATGTGGCCCCAGCCGGAGCAACCGGTCTTGGTCACGCCAAAGCGCAGGCCCAGCGCGCCCGGGGTCTGTTGCACGAAACGTTGCACACGCTCCAGCGCGGCGGGGGTAAGGCTGATGGCCATGGAGATACTCCAAAACAATGGCGAGAAGTATAGCGAGGCCGAAACGGCAGCATCGGCATTCTCGGCAGATGGGGGCACGCGTCGCGCCAGACAAGCACGGCACGGCACGGCAGCAAACGGCACGGCAGCAAGCTGTTCAGACGCTCGCGCCAGCGCGGCCACACCCAGTAAACTCGCAGGCCATTCAAGATCGCTACGGCGAGGACAAGTCATGACGGTGGTCAGCGTTGAACATGCGCTTACGGGGAAGCTCCCGGAAGGCGGCGAAGTCACGGTACGGGGGTGGGTGCGCACGCTGCGCGGATCTGCCGGACTGGCCTTCATCAACGTGACCGACGGCTCGTGCTTCGCTCCGATCCAGGTGGTGGCCAACGACACCCTGCCCAATTTCGATGAAATCAAGCGCCTGACCAGCGGCTGCTCGCTGATCGCCAAGGGTGTGCTGGTGAAGTCGCAGGGCAAGGGGCAGTCGTTCGAGATCCAGGCCAGCGGTGTCGAGGTGGTCGGTTGGGTCGAAGATCCGCTGACCTACCCGATCCAGCCCAAGCCCATGTCGCCGGAATTCCTGCGCGAAGTGGCGCATCTGCGCCCGCGCACCAATCTGTTCGGCGCAGTGACCCGCATCCGCAACTGTCTGGCGCAGGCGGTGCACCGCTTCTTCCATCAGAACGGCTTCAACTGGATCAGCACCCCGATCATCACCGCCTCCGATGCCGAAGGCGCAGGGCAGATGTTCCGCGTCTCAACGCTGGACATGGTCAACCTGCCGCGCGATGCCAGCGGTGCGGTGGATTTCAGCCGCGACTTCTTCGGCAAGGAAACCTTCCTGACCGTGTCCGGCCAGCTCAATGTGGAGGCGTACTGCCTGGCGTTGAGCAAGGTCTACACGTTCGGCCCGACTTTCCGCGCCGAGAACAGCAACACCACGCGCCATCTGGCCGAGTTCTGGATGATCGAACCGGAAATCGCCTTCGCCGATCTGGCCGAAGACGCGCGCCTGGCCGAGCAATTTCTCAAGTATCTGTTTCGCGCTGTGCTCGAAGAGCGCGGCGACGATCTGGCCTTCTTGGCCGAGCGCGTAGACAAGAACGCGATCACCAAGCTGGAAGCCTTCATCAATGCGCCGTTCGAGCAGATCGATTACACCGAGGCAGTGGAGCTGCTGCAGAACTCCGGCAGAAAATTCGACTTCCCGGTCGAATGGGGTCTGGACCTGCAGACCGAACACGAGCGCTGGTTGACCGAAGAACGCATCGGTCGCCCGGTGGTGGTGACCAACTATCCCGAGCACATCAAGGCGTTCTACATGCGCCTGAACGACGACGGCAAGACCGTCGCGGCGATGGACGTGCTGGCGCCGGGTATCGGCGAGATCATCGGCGGCAGCCAGCGCGAAGAGCGCCTGGATGTGCTCGACGCACGTATGGCGCAGTTCGGCCTGGATAAGCATCATTACAGCTGGTACCGCGATTTCCGCCGCTACGGCTCGGTGCCGCATGCCGGCTTCGGCTTAGGGTTCGAGCGTTTGGTGGTGTACGTGTGCGGGCTGAGCAACATCCGCGATGCCATCCCGTATCCGCGCGCACCAGGCAGCGCCGAGTTCTGATGTGACTGCGCCGCTCACCTACACGCTCACGATGCTGATCTTGGCGCAAGCGTCCATCGCACTCGTCATTGCGCTCGTACGAGGTGTGCAGGTGCTGCGGGTGTTGCGGCGCGAGCCGAGGCGGATACGGTGGGGGGACGCGGAAGCCGGATGCGTATCGTTGCGCAACGTCGCCTTGCCGCTGGGGCTGGGCTTGCTCGGGTTACTCATCGGCATGGCAATCCCTAAACTCGCACTACTGGTGGCGGGCTGATGACGCTGTTCTTCGCACTGTGTTTTGTCGGTGTCGCCGTCGCCGGGCTCACCGCCCTGCTGATCTTTTGGCCCCTGACGCTGGTGCACATGCGCGACCGCCATCCCGAGGCGCTGGCCAGCTTCGGCGACCCAGCCTTCATCAGCACTACCGCGCTGCATTGGTTGCTGACGCGCCGCTACCGCAGCTACCGCGACAGTGCGCTGTCCGGCCTGGCCACACCCGCCTGGCTGTCGCTGCTGACCATCTTCCTCGGCCTGGGCATGGCGGCCCTGCTCGGGCTGCTTTCCAAGGTAATGCCATGAACACACCGCACGACATTGCACACGACGACCACGATTCGTGGTGGCTGGCCACGATCGGCCGCACGCTGATCTGGGCACGTCTGCGCGTCAAAGAGGCCGGTACCGCCGAGGTTCTGGACAGCGATGGCAAGACGCTGCCTTACGACAGCGAAGACAGCGCACGCGCGGCGTTGTTCGATGCCGAATTCATTTCGCTCGATGGACTGGACGAAGAAGACGCGTTGATGCGCGGTTTCTCCCTGAGCGAGGTATCGCCGCCGCGTGCCAAGGACGATGCGCACTTGCGCGAGCGCATGGTGCTGACCTTGGGCGGCCGCGCCTGACATGTACACCCCACGCGCGTTTGCGCAGACCGATCTGGCCTTGCTGGACTGGCTGTTCGTGCGCGACCCGTTCGTCACCCTGATCAGCCGGGGCGACCACGGCGCCAGCCGGCGATCTCGCATCTGCTGGTGTTGTACCGGCGCGATGCGCAGGCAGTGATCATCGAAGGCCACTGGGCGCGCCTCAACCCGCAGGCACGCCAGTCTGGTGATGCGGTGATCGTGGTGCAAGGGCCGCATGCCTACGTTTCGCCCAGCTGGTATCCGGACAAAGAATCCGCCGCGCGCGTGCCGACCTGGAATTACGCCCTCGCGCATCTGCATGGTCGTTACAGCCAGATCACCGATGAAGTGGAAGTGGGCGATCTGATCGGCCGCACCAGCGCGCACTTCGAACAGCGTGCAGGCAGCGATTGGCTGTTCGAGATGCAACGCGATAGCCATCGCCGACAACTGCGCGGATTAGTCGGCTTCCGCTTCGTTCCCAGCCGCATCGAACTGACCTTCGAGCTTAGCCAGAATCACCCGGCCGAGCATGTTGCTGCGGTGAGCGATGCGCTGGCATTGCAAGCGTCCACCAACTCCCAAGAAGTCGCCGCGCTGATGCGCGATGCCCTGCGTGCACGCGATGGCACGACCTGAACGGCACCGCATACGCTGGATGTCTGCACTACCGCTTTATGGCTCCTCTTTCCGCTTGCCTCCCCCCCTACGCCATCTGGAATACTGCGCGCATGAACGAGCTCAACCATTTACTTGAAAACAACCGTGCCTGGTCCGAGCGCATCTGTCGCGAAGACCCGGAATTCTTCTCCAAGCTGTCCACTCAGCAAACCCCCGAATATCTGTGGATCGGCTGCTCGGACTCGCGTGTGCCGGCCAACCAGATCATCGACATGGCGCCGGGCGAGGTGTTCGTCCATCGCAACGTCGCCAATGTGGTGGTGCATACCGATCTGAACTGCCTGTCGGTGATTCAGTTCGCGGTGGACGTGCTCAAGGTGCGTCACGTGCTGGTGGTCGGCCATTACGGCTGCGGCGGCGTGTTCGCCAGCCTCACCCAGAAACGCATGGGCCTGGTCGACAACTGGATCCGTCACGTCACCGATGTGGCCGACAAGCACGAGGCCTGCCTGCACCACGCAGGCGACCTGCCGGTGCAGCACGCACGCCTGTGCGAGCTCAACGTGCTCGAGCAGGTTGTCAATGTCTGCCGCACCACCATCGTGCGCGATGCCTGGGAACGCGGCCAGGAGCTGTGCGTGCATGGCTGGGTCTACAGTCTGCGCGATGGCCTCGTGCACGATCTGGGCATGTCGATCGACCGCCCCGAATTGCTGCAGGAACGTTACGACACAGCGCTGGCGCAGATCCAGGCCGATCACGCCGAGCGCTGAGCCGTACCCGACGACGCACACCAAGCGGCGCCCATCGGCGCCGTCGGTTGGCTATGCTGGAGGTCTTCTTCGCCGAGGAACGTCCATGCTGATCCCGCCGATCAACCTGCATGCCTGGATCGCGCAACACCGCCACCTGCTCAAGCCGCCGGTCGGCAACAAGTGCATCCAGCAGGACGGCTTTATCATCATGATCGTCGGCGGGCCGAATACGCGCACCGACTATCACTACGACGAAGGCCCGGAGTGGTTCTTCCAGCTCGAAGGCGAAATGGTGCTGAAGGTGCAGGACGAAGGTGTCGCGCGTGACGTCCCGATCTGCGCCGGCGAAATTTTTCTGCTTCCACCAAAGGTGCCGCACTCGCCGCAACGCGCCGCCGGCTCGATCGGCCTGGTCATCGAACGCGAACGCCTCCCGCACGAGCGCGATGGCCTGCAGTGGTATTGCCCGCAGTGCAATCACAAGTTGTATGAAGCCATGTTTCCGCTGCAGAACATCGAAACCGACTTCCCGCCGGTATTCGATCATTTCTACCGCTCGCTTGCGCTACGCACCTGCACGCAGTGCGAGCACGTGCATCCAGCGCCCGAGCGGTATGCCACGGTCCAGGCGTGAGTGCGGCTGGCGCGGGCGCACGCAGTGCACACGCCAGTCGAACCCACTGCAGTCCGCACATGCTGCGCGCACTGATCGATCTCAAACCGCGCGACATGCCGTTGCGCGTTGCCCTGCGCAATACCGCTGCGGTGGTGCTGCCGCTGGCGGTGGGTGTGGCGACCGGGCATGTCGCCGCCGGTCTGGCGGTGTGCAGCGGCGCGCTCAACACCATGTTCTCCGACCAGCCCGGTCCGTATCGCGCACGCCTGCAACGCATGTTGATGGCCGCGTTGGCAGCCGGCCTGGCCGCGTTGCTCGGCATCTGGATCGGCCACGACACACCCGCGCTGGTGGTCGCCGGATTATTGCTCGGACTGGGAGGCGGCTTGCTGGTGGCGCTCGGCCCGGTGGCCGCGCGCGTGGGCTTGACCAGCATGATCCTGCTGGTGGTCAGTGCCGATATGCGATTGCCGACGGAGCAGGCACCGGGCGTTGCGGCATTAATCTTCGCCGGCGGTCTGTTGCAAGTGGTGTTGGCGTTAGCCGCGTGGCCATTGCAACGCTATCGCCCGGAACGTTTTGCGCTGGCCGACTTGATGCGCCAACTGGCAGGCATCGCACGCCAGCGCCCGGAAGCCAGCGCCGCGCCGCCCGCGACCCAGGAAGTGCTCGATGCGATGGTGATGCTGCACGGCCAACATCGCTCGCGTGCGATTGCCGTGCAAAGCTTTCGCATCATCGCCGAGCTGTGCGATCGCGTGCGGCTGGAATTGCTGTCGCTGGCCGATGCCGACACCCGCCTGACCGACTCGCAGGCGCGCCCGGCGATCGAGCGGGTGCTCGAACGCAGCGCGATCGTACTGCAACAGCTCGCCCACGCAATGACGTTTGGCGAAGACCCGGTCGCCGCCACTGCCTCGATGACCGGCTTCGATGATCTGGTCAGCGCCCTCGCGCAGTTTCAGCACGACAACGCCGATACCCGCGAGCGTCGGTTGGTGCGTGTGGCGGTGGAGCGTGCGCAAGGGTTGGGCGGCCAGCTGCGCGCAGTGATCCGCAACGCTCACTGGGCCAGCAGCCGTGGCGAAATCCAGGCGCAATTGGCCGAAGCACGCTTGCCGGCAGCGCTGCGTCCGGCCGCGACCTGGGCAACCTTGCGGGCGAATCTGGATCTGTCGTCGGTGGCCTTCCGGCATGCGTTGCGCTGCGGCGCGTGTCTGGCACTGGCGATCGCCTTTCAACGTTGGCAGCAGATCCCGCACGGGTTCTGGATTCCGATGACCACTGCCATCGTGCTCAAGCCGGATTTCGGCGGTACTTTTAGCTTCGGTACGTTGCGTGTGGCCGGCACCTTCATCGGTTTGTTGATGGCCACGTTGCTGGCGCATCTGGCGATGGATGGCGCCAACATCCGCATGGCCTTGCTGGCGTTGCTCTGCCTGGGCTTTCGTTTGTTGAAGCAGGTGAACTACGGCATCGGCGTGGCGTTTGTGACCGGCATGCTGGTGCTGTTGCTGTCGTTCGAAGGCGTGCCCCCGGGCGATACCGTCACCGCGCGCCTGCAAGCCACTGTCGCCGGTAGCGCACTGGCGTTGATCGCTTACGCGCTATGGCCGACGCGCGAACGCCGGCATATCCGTGCCTCGCTGGCGCAGTTGCTCAGCGCCTATCGCGATCATCTGCGCAATTTGTTGCTCGGCAAGATGGATGATCTGAACGATACCCGCGCCGCCGCACGCGTGGCACGCACCAATGCGCAGGCCTCGATCGAACGCTTGCGTGGCGAGCCCCGCAGCCAGCGCAATCTGCAGGAACTCACATTCGCCGAATCGCTGCTGGCCAACGGCAACCGGCTGATCCGCGCCACGTTGTCGCTGGAGGCGGTGCTGCGCGACAGCCACCCATTACCTACGCTGGAGGCGTTGCCGGCATTCGCAGAACAGGCCAACCAAGCGCTGTCCGAACTGATCGACTGCCTGATCAACGGCAGCATCCCCGCCGCGGCCACCTTGCGCAGCGCCGAGCGCCGGCTGTCAGACGCGTTGGCCGCATTGCCGGACGGCTCACCGACTACCGCCGCAGTGGCCGACACCGTGGATCGCATCACCGACAGCATCGGCACACTAACCCATCTGCTGCGCTCTGCCCGACCAGCTTGGACCGAGCCGCCAGCCGTGCATGACAGTGCACAGGGCGCCGGCAGGTAAACTGCTGCGCTGATACCTGTGTTGCGAGCACCACGATGATCAATCCTCTGTCCCGCTCCCATGCCGCTGCGCTGGATGCCGCCGACCCGCTGCGCAGCCTGCGCGATGACTTCGTGTTCCCGCAGCATGGCGGCCAGGAGCAGACCTATCTCGTCGGCCATTCGCTCGGCCTGCAGCCGCGCGCCGCGCGCGCGATGGTAGCCGAGGTGCTCGACCAATGGGGCACACTTGGGGTGGAAGGTCACTTTACCGGACCCACACAATGGCTGACCTATCATCAACTGGTGCGCGACGGCTTGGCGCGCGTGGTCGGCGCGCTGCCCGGCGAAGTGGTGGCAATGAACGCGCTCAGCGTCAATCTGCACCTGATGATGGTCAGCTTTTATCGCCCCACGCTCCAGCGCGGCGCGATCTTGATCGAAGCAGGCGCGTTTGCGTCCGACCGACATGCGGTGGAATCGCAACTGCGGCTGCACGGGCTGGATCCGGCCACGCACCTGATCGAAGTGGACGCCGATGAACCGAATGGCACGTTATCGATGGCGGCGATTACCGATGCCATCGCACAGCACGGCCCGCGTCTTGCGTTGGTGCTGTGGCCCGGCATCCAGTACCGCACCGGCCAGGCTTTCGATCTGGGCGAAATCGTGCGGCTGGCGCGTGCACAGGGCGCTGCGGTGGGCTTGGACCTGGCGCATGCGGTCGGCAATCTTCCACTGACGCTGCACGACGATGGCGTCGATTTCGCGGTGTGGTGCCACTACAAATATCTCAACGCCGGTCCAGGTGCGGTGGGCGGCTGCTTTGTTCACCAACGCCACGCCCACAGCGATCTACCGCGCATGGCTGGCTGGTGGGGACACGCACAGCAGACCCGCTTCCGCATGGATCCGCAGTTCGTGCCCTCGCCTGGCGCCGAAGGCTGGCAGCTGAGCAATCCGCCGGTGCTGGCGCTGGCGCCGTTGCGTGCGTCGTTGGAGCTGTTCGATCAGGCCGGTATGGCCGCGCTACGCACCAAGTCCGAACAACTTACCGGCTACTTGGAACAGCTGATCCACGCACGCGTGCCGCAGGTGCTACAGATCGTGACGCCGGCCGAGCCTTCGCAGCGCGGCTGCCAGTTGTCGTTGCGGGTGACCGGTGGAGGCGCGCAGGGGCGCTCGCTGTTCGAGTACCTGCATTCGGTCGGCGTACTCGGCGATTGGCGCGAACCGGACGTGATTCGCATCGCGCCGGTGCCGCTGTACAACCGCTTCTGCGATTTGCACCAGTTTGTGGAGCACGTGGAAACCTGGGCCGCCGCCTGAGCGCGCGCGGCACAGACTGTGCCACCGAACGGGCATGCGCGTGAGTCGGAATCGGAACACGCCCACGTACACTCCAAGCCCGCACCTGGCTGACCGCGGCGCATGCCGTCGCTAGCCGCTTCACTCCTTCCATCTTCGCCGGCCCGCGTCCGGCCGCTGCCGGATACTGCATTGAGCCAGGTTTCTCCCCGTTCCTTGACATTGATCGGCGCTGGCCTGGCCGGTTGCCTGCTGGCCATCCTGCTGTCGCGCCGCGGCTGGCAGGTCACCGTCTACGAGCGCCGGGGCGATCCGCGCATCAAGGGCTACGAGTCCGGCCGCTCGATCAACCTGGCGTTGGCCGAACGTGGCCGCCACGCACTGCGCCAGGCCGGCGCCGAGGATGCGGTGATGGCCAAGGCAGTGATGATGCGCGGGCGCATGGTGCATCCGCTTGTGGGGGAGCCGCAGCTGCAGCGCTACGGGCGCGACGACAGCGAAGTGATCTGGTCGATCCACCGCGCTGCGTTGAATGTCGCCCTGCTCGATCTGGCCGAACAAGCCGGCGCACGCGTGCATTTCTATCGCCGCCTGCACACCGTGGATTTCGATGCCGGCTACGCGCGTTTCATCGATGACCGCGACGACCAGCCGCATGAAATCCATTTTCAGAGCCTGATCGGCAGCGATGGCGCCGGCTCGGCATTACGCGCGGCGATGCAACGCAAGGCGCCACTGGGCGAGCGCATCGAATTTCTCGACCACGCGTACAAAGAGCTGGAAATTCCGCCGCTGCCCGGCGGCGGTTTCCGCATCGAAGGCAATGCGCTGCACATCTGGCCACGCCGGCGTTACATGTGCATCGCCTTACCCAACGACGGCGGCACCTTCACCGTCACACTGTTTCTGCCCAACGCCGGCGAGCCGAGCTTTGCCACCACGCGCACCGGCGATGAAGCATTGGCGTTGTTCGCGCGCGACTTCCCGGATGCATTGCCGCTGATTCCGCAGCTCAAGGAACATTGGGAAGAACATCCGCCCGGGCTGCTCGGCACCCTGACGCTGGACCGCTGGCACCTGCACGGACGCGCCCTGCTGATTGGCGATGCTGCGCACGCGATGGTGCCCTTCCACGGCCAGGGAATGAATTGCGCGTTCGAAGATTGCGTGGCATTGGCAGAACGACTGGATGCGCACGCAGACCTCGGCAGCGCGTTTGCCGCGTTCGAAGCCGCACGTCGCGACGATGCGGCAGCCATCCAGCAGATGGCGTTGGAAAACTATATGGAAATGCGCGACCGCGTCGACGATCCGCAATTCCTGTTGCAGCGCGCGCTCGAACAGCAATTGCAGGCACGCTGGCCCACGCGCTTTGTTCCGCATTACACGATGGTGACCTTTCTGCGCACGCGCTATTCGATTGCGTTGACGCGCAGCCATATCCAGCGCGAAATCCTGGACGAGGCGACGCGCGGGCAAACCGATTTGTCGCGCATCGACTGGGCGGCGCTGGAAGCCGCCGTGCATGCGCGTCTGGAGCCGCTCGAAGGCGCGCACTGAACCTGCCACGTCAGCGTGCCGGCGCGCGGATGAGAGATACTAGACAACACTGGCGGCGCTCGCCCGCAGCGCTCCGCGAATTCGGATTTCGATAGCGCATGGCTGACAGCTTTCTCTTTTACGACCTGGAAACCTTCGGGCAGGATCCGCGTCGCACGCGCATCGCGCAGTTCGCCGCCGTGCGCACCGATGCGCAACTGCATGTGATCGAAGAACCGATCAGTTTCTTCGTGCAGCCGGCCGACGATCTGCTGCCCTCTCCTTACGCGACCATGGTCACAGGCATCACCCCGCAACACGCGCTGCGCGAAGGCGTCACCGAGGCCGAAGCGTTCGCACGCATCGCCGAGCAAATGAACCGCCCGCAGACCTGCGCGCTGGGCTACAACTCGATCCGCTTCGACGACGAGTTCGTGCGCTACGGCCTGTTCCGCAATTTCTACGACCCGTACGAGCGCGAGTGGCGCGGCGGCAATTCACGCTGGGATCTGCTGGACGTGTTGCGGCTGGTGCATGCCTTGCGCCCGGACGGCATCGTCTGGCCGCAGCGCCAAGACGGCGCCACTTCGTTCAAGCTCGAACACCTGGCCGATGCCAACGGCGTGCGCGAAGGCGATGCGCACGAGGCCCTGTCCGACGTGTACGCCACCATCGGCATGGCGCGCAAATTTCAGCGATGTCAGCCGAAATTGTGGGAATACGCGCTGCGTCTGCGCGACAAGCGTTTTGCTGCAACGTTGCTGGACGTCATCGCGATGCAGCCGGTGCTGCATATCTCGCAGCGCTACCCCGCATCGCGCCTGTGCGCAGCGGCAGTGCTGCCGTTGACGCGCCATCCGCGCATCGACAGCCGCGTCATCGTGTTCGATCTGGACGGCGATCCGGAGGTGCTGTTGCGCTTGAGCCCGGACGAAATCGTCGACCGGCTGTATATCCGCGCCAGCGATCTGCCCGAAGGAGAGCAACGCATTGCGCTCAAAGAAGTGCACTTGAACAAGTCGCCGGCACTGGTGTCCTGGCAGCATCTGCGCGCACCGGATTTTGCGCGCCTGGGCATCGACCACAACGTGGTGCTGGCAAAAGCCGCGCGTCTGCGCGAACTCGGCCCTGAACTGGCCGAGAAAGTGCGCCAGGTGTACGGCAATGAGCGCGCCGCTGCGGCGGCGGTCAACGATGCCGATGCCTCGCTCTACGACGGCTTCCTGGCCGAAGGCGACAAGCGCTTGCTTGCGCAGGTCCGCGCCAGCGCGCCGGCCGAACTGGGCGCGCTGGAATCGCGCTTTCGCGACCGGCGCTTGATCGAATTGCTGTTCCGCTACCGCGCGCGCAACTGGCCGCAGACGCTATCGTTCGAGGAGCAGGAACGCTGGAACGTGTACCGCCGCCTGCGTCTGCTCGAAGAGCGCGGCCTGGGCGAAGTCACGCTCGATCAATTCCAGGCGCAGATTGCGGATTTACGGCTTGCTCACTCCGCCGATGCTACCAAACAAGCTCTGCTCGATCAGCTCGCCGCCTGGGGTTGGGAGCTCCAACGCACGCTATGACCAGCTATTTTTCCGACGCCAGCTTCAAGTTCCTGCGCGCCCTGGCCCGCCACAACGACAAGACCTGGTTCAACGACCACCGGCATCGGTACGAGGCGCATGTGCGCCAGCCGTTTCTGCAGCTCATCACCGATCTGCAGCCGGCGCTGGCCGACGTCAGCGTGCACTATCGCGCCGATCCCAAGACCCAGGGGGGATCGTTGTTTCGCATCTATCGCGATGCGCGTTTTTCCAACGACAAATCGCCGTACAAGAACTGGCAGGGCGCGCGCCTGTTCCATGCGCGCCGCCGCCAGGTCCCGGCACCTTCGTTTTACATCCATCTGCAGCCGGGCGAGAGCTTTGTCGGCGCGGGGCTGTGGCATCCGGAGCCGGATACCCAACGCAAGCTGCGACAGTTCATCTTCGACAACCCCGGCAGCTGGAAGGCCGCCGCGCACGATCCCAAGCTGCACCGGAAGTTCGCCATGGACGACAGCGAAAAGCTGGTACGCGCGCCCCGCGGCTTCCCCAACGATTTCGAGTTCATCGACGATCTCAAGCATCGCAACTGGGCCTATCTGCGCCATCTCGACGACGCCATCATGACCGGGCCTCGCCTGCGTCAGACCATCGAGGCGGATCTGGTGGTGCTGGCGCCGTTTGTCGACTATCTCTGCGCCGCGCTGGATCTTGACTTCTGATGCGGCGCGTGGAGCAGACAGCAATCGGTGCTGCGCAGGCAATCGGTGTGCAGCAGTGTGATTGCACCGCTCGACGGCGTGCCAACCCGACTGACCTGCCACCAACAGCAAGGCAATGCGAACCATGAAAAAGCGCTGGTTGCTATTACCTTTGCTCGCCGTGCTGTTGCTGGGTAGTTATGTTGTTGCCGGGCCGTATCTGGCCATCCGCGGCATCAGCCAAGCGCTCGCCGATCGCGACGCTACACAGCTGGAACGCCACGTGGATTTCCCCAGCCTGCGGGTCAACCTCAAAGCGCAGCTGGACGATTATCTGATTCACCAGGCCGGCAGCAGCATGCAATCGAGTTTGCTCGGCGGATTCGCATTGCAGTTTGCCAGTGGCATCAGCGGCGCGGGCGTGGATACGCTGGTCACCCCACTGGGCATCGGTGCGTTACTGCAAGGCCACAGCGTGTGGAATCGAGTCATCGGCGACACTGTCAGCCAGGATACCTATGCAGCCCCGGCGCCCGCGCGGCCGCTGCAAGGTGCCGAACAACGCTTCGAATCCACGCGCCGGTTCACCGCCACCACGCATACCGCGACCGGGGCGCCAGTGGTGTTTGTGCTGACTCGGCAAGGCCTAGATTGGCGGCTGACCGATATCCGGTTGCCTCTGGAAGATACCGGCAACCCGCCCGCACCGTAACGCTGCGCTTGCTGGCGACTCCGAAACGTCCATGATCGCTCGTCGATCGAAGCGGCCTGGAAAGTAACCAGCAAAATTTAACGCGCAGTCGTCCAGTGACGCAGACGACAGACAGCGGCCACCATAGTCGATCCGTGCCGTGCCCAGCGTCAACCAAATGTATTGAGCGGCGCGGCGAAGGCATCGCGCAACAGAGCCAGTACCTGTCCGGGCGTGCGCGGTGCGTCAGTCATCTGTTTGGCGGATCGTTGGCCACGCCATGCGGCACATGACCGGCCGCTACATGCTGATGTTGGCGCGCACTGTCGATGTTGTGCTGCGAATCGTCGAAGAAGATGTCCGCACCGAAGGCTTCCAGGAACGGCCCCTTATGCCGGCCGCCGAGGAACAAGGCCTCATCCAGACGCACACCCCATTCGCGCAAGGTGCGGATCACCCGCTCATGCGCCGGTGCCGAACGCGCGGTGACCAGCGCGGTGCGAATCGGCGAGGCCTCGCCGGGCGGGAATGCCGCCTGAAGCGTGTGCAACGCCCAGAGGAAATTGCGGAACGGCCCCACCGATAACGGCTCGCGTGCACGCTCGCGCTCGTGGCGTCCGAACGCCTCCACGCCATGCTCGCGCGAGATGCGTTCGCTCTCGTCACCGAAGATCACCGCGTCGCCGTCGAAGGCAATGCGCAGCTGTGTGGACAAGCGGCTTTCGTGGCTGTCAACGATCGCCGCTGCAGCCTCGGCGCGTTCGCCCGGTGCACGCGGCATGATGGTCGCCGCCGCGATGCCATGCGTGAGCGCGCGGCGCACCGACTCCGGATTGGCCGACAGCAACAGATCGGTGCCGAACGGCTTCACGTACGGCCAGGTCGGCTCGCCTGAAGTGAAGGTGGCACGCACGATGCCCAGGTTGTAGTGCTGGATCGAATTGAAAATGCGCAAGCCGGTATCGGCGGAATTGCGCGACAGCAGAATCACTTCCACACGCGGGCTCTCTTCGGGCACATCGTGGTTGAGTGCCAACAGCTTGCGCACTACCGGGAATGCCACGCCGGGCTCGAGAATGTCGTCTTCGTGCTCGCGCTGAAACGCCGAATATGCCTCCACCCCATCGGCCTCGAACAGCGCATGGCCTTCTTCGAGATCGAACAGGGCGCGCGAGGTCACCGCGACGGTCAGGAGCCTTGGGGAGTTGTCAGTCACTATGTGGCCGTGATTTGGGATTGGTTTGGAGCAGGGATTGGGGATTTGAAATTCGGTATGGGATGACTTGCGCCACATCGTACCGGGTCGGCGCGCGCACTCGCCGACCTCGTGCCGCGCTCGCGATGTTACCAATCCGCACTCCCCAATGCCGTTCCAATCACACCGCAAACTGTTCGCTGAAAATGCGCTCTTCCAGATTGTGTTCGGGGTCGAACAACAGCGTGACCTGACGTTCGGTGCACTCACGAATAGTCACTTCGACCACGTCGCGGATTTCGTGCGAATCGGCGGTGACGCTGACCGGGCGCTTGTACGGGTCCAACACGCGGAAGCGCACTTCTGTATCGGCCTTGAGGATGGCGCCACGCCAGCGACGCGGGCGATACGGTGCGATCGGCGTCAGCGCCAAGGTATGCGAGCCCAGCGGCAAAATCGGCCCGTGCGCGGAATAGTTGTAGGCGGTGCTGCCGGCCGGCGTGGCCACCATCACGCCATCGCCGATCAGCTCGGCGATGCGGGTCTGGCCGTTGAGATCCACGCTCAGATGCGCGGCCTGACGGGTCTGGCGCAGCAGCGAGACCTCGTTATAGGCCAACGAGCCGGCACTGGCGCCGGATTCGGTCTGCACCCGCATTTCCAGCGGGCGCAGGTGGGCCGGGCCTGCACGTTGCAGGCGCGCGAGCAAGTCGTCTTGATCGTCGCGGTACTGGTTCATCAGAAACCCGACCGAGCCCAGCTTCATGCCGAACACCGGCTTGTCGGCGGCGCCATGCCGATGCAGGGTCTGCAACATGAAACCGTCTCCGCCCAGGGCGCAGACGATATCGGCGGTATCCAGCGGATGATCGCCGTAGCGCTGCACCAAGCGCGCGCGCGCGGTTACCGCCGGCTCGGCGGGACTTGCGAGAAAGGCGATGCGGGGTGGTGCGGTCATCGTTGACTCCAAAGCGTGCGAATCAGCATACCGCAGCCCCGTGGTGGCCTTGTTGCGGCCGCACCCTGCCCTAGCATGCACGGCTGCGATCGGGCCTGCGCGATCAAGCGCGACTGACGCACTGACGCACTGACGCACGGCAGCCGGGCGAACGCGGGCGTTAACGACATCGCAACTGCGCATACCAATCGGTCAGACGCGACCTGGGTTTACCTCAGGCCGTCAACCGCCACGCGCGATGAATCCGCGCATGCCGCTCGAAATCCGGGTCGATGGTGCGCGGACTGATTTCCTCGCAATGCGCGAACTCGGCCACCATCTTTTCATCCAGCTTGAAGCGACGGAAGTTGTTGGAGAAGTACAACACGCCACCCGGTGCCAGACGCGCAACTGCCAGGCGCAACAAGCGCACGTGCTCGCGCTGGATATCGAAGTCTTCCGCGCGCGCAGAGTTGGAGAAGGTCGGCGGGTCGCAGAAGATCACGTCAAAGTGCGCGCGCTCAGCTTGCAGCCACGCCAGTGCATCGGCCTGCACCAGCGTGTGGCGCACGCCGGCTTGGCCGTTCAAGGCCAGGTTGTCGGCGCACCACTGCAAATAGGTGCCGGACAGATCCACGCTGGTGGTGGAGGTCGCACCGGCCACCGCCGCTTCAACGCTGGCCACGCCGGTGTAGCAGAACAGATTGAGGAAGCGCCGCCCCTTGGACTGCGTGGCGATCGTGCCGCGCAATGGGCGGTGGTCCAGGAACAGCCCGGTGTCCAGATAATCGAACAGGTTCACCCGCAACAACGCGCCATGCTCGCGCACGTTGATGAACTCGTTGCGCCGCTCGAAGCGGCCGTACTTGCTGCCGCCCTTGCCACGCTCGCGCGATTTCAGCGCAACCTGCTCGGCCGGCACCTCGAACACCTCGCGTGCGGCGGCCAACAACTCGTTAAGACGGCGACGCACATCGGCTTCCGGAATCGTCGCTGGCGCGGCGTACTCCTGCACATGCAAAAACACCCGACGCGCGCCGTCGGCTTCCTGATACACGTCGATGGCGGCGCAATATTCCGGCAGATCGGCGTCATAGGCTCGGAAGCATTCGATGCCTTCGCGCGCGCGCCATTTCTTGAATTTCTGCAGATTCTTGCGCACGCGGTTGGCGACCATCTGCGCGCCTTCGCTGAGCGCGGTCGGCGCGGCCAATGGGGTGCGGCGCGGCACCGCGATCGGGTCGCAGACGATCAACGCACACTCGATCGCGCCATTGAACAGCTGATATTTCTTGCCCGCACGCAAGCCCGTCGCATAGGCCAATTCGGCATTGCCGCACAACAGGCTGGCGCGCCACTGCGGCACGACGCGCTGCAAGGTATCGCCCAGGCGGCGATACAACGCTGCATCGGCCGCCAGGCGCTCGTCGTAGGGCGGATTGCACACCACAACGCCCGTAGCCTGCGGTGGGGTCTGCAGATCGCCCACCTCGCGCACGCCGAACCAGATCGCCTCAGCCACCCCGGCCACCTGCGCGTTTTCCTTGGCCGCGCGGATCGCGTGCGGGTCCATGTCGCTGCCTTGGATGACCTGCTTGAGCGCGGCGCGACCGAGGCTGTCGCGTTCGCGCGCTTGGCTCACCAATTGCTGCCAACTCTCCCGGTCGAAGCCGCGCCAGCGGCTGGGAAGATCGCTGCCGTAGCGCTGCAGACCGGGCGCGACATCGGCGGCCATCAACGCACCTTCGATCAACAAGGTGCCGCTGCCGCACATCGGATCCAGCAGGCCACCGCCATTGGCGTAAGCGCGCGGCCAGCCGGCGCGCAGCAGTACGGCTGCGGCGAGATTTTCCTTCAACGGCGCCTCGTTCTGCGCCATGCGCCAGCCGCGCCGATGCAGCGGGCCACCGCCCAGATCCACCAAGATGGTGGCGCGGCCTTTGCGCAGCGACAGGTTCAGACGCAGGTCCGGGCTGTCCACGTCTACCGAGGGGCGTTCCAGCCCCTGCCGGCGCATGGTGTCGACCACGGCGTCCTTGATGCGCTGCGCCGCGTAACGGGCGTGCGTGATTGCGGTACCAGACACATGCGCGTCCACCGACAGCGTGTGGCCGACAGACAGGTGCTCGTCCCACGGCAGTTCGGCGACACCCGCATACAGCGCATCCTCGTCCGGGCAATCGAACTCGGTCAGCGGCCACAGCACGCGGCTGGCCAGGCGCGACCACATGACCGCGCGCAGCGCATCGCGTAATTCGCCTTCGACGTTAACGCCGGAGATGGTGGCGGTGACCTTGCTGACACCGAGCGACAGCAGCTCGTCGGCAAGCAGGTATTCCAGGCCCTTGGCACAGGATGCGAAGAATTTCACGTCGGCAGGTGTCGGTGGAGACGCTGGCCGCGGTGGCGAGCGTGAAAGCAGGACGGCGGCCCGGCGCCTTGGAAGGCAATGCCGTGCCGCCACGGGCGGGCGCAAATGGTCGGCCATCGCGACCGGCTTTACCAGCCCGTCGTCCCGATTGCCTAGGATGGTTCACCCCGCCGCCCGCTGGCAGCGTGCCTGCGTGGTATCCGTGCGCAGCCGTAGGCCAAACCGCGACAAGAGCGGCAGCGTGACAATCAGGACCAGCACGTCAGCGTAGCCGCACCGCTCCACCTGCTGCAGCGACACGCAGCAACCCAGCCAGCAAGCTTTTCCGACACGTGTCAAAGGGGCTTTTGCGCAATGACGGTAGGAAACATGCAGGTGCGATCATCGATGAACCGGATGTCGGAAAAACCGGCGTCCTCCAGTTGCTGCAACGTCTGCGCATGGGTTCGAAATGCGCTCCATTTCGCATTGATCAGGCGCACGAATATGAGATGTTGAAGCGACAACGTTTCCTGATCGATTTGCGTTGACGTCCACGGCGATTGATCCGACAGCGCTGATGGTGGAGTCAGGAAACTGGTAACCAGCGAGCCCCCGGGCTTCAACATCTCGAAAAACCCACGATACAGTTCAGTCACGCGCGCATCGTCGGGTTCATAGATATTGAGACCATTGCTGGTCAACACGTCGACGCTGGCTTTCAGGCCAGGAGCCCATGCGTCGGCGCGATGCAGCGACAACCGCTCGGCCAGTCCGCGTTCTGCCGCGAGTTGGGCCGCTCCATCCAGCGCCAGTGGGTCCAGATCGATGCCTATCAACGTGGTATCCGGATGCTGCGCATAATCGAGCAGCAACAACTCCCCCATCCACCCGCAAGGAACCGATGCCAGGGCCAGGCCAGGCCTTAGCAACGCTTGCAGTTGCTGGCGGAAAATCCCGAAACGCTCGCGGGTTGCGAGCACCGCCGGTAGTTTCTCGAAGATGGTGTATTCAAGATCCGGAACCGACCCTTGCGGCAAAGTTCCAGGGCGGTAGGTCACCAACTGATGTGTCCAGTACGCGTTCAATCCACGATTGGCGATCAAGAACCGGCCAAGCTCGAAAGCCGACAATTCTTCGAGTAAGCGAATTTGCTGGTCGACCGTCGCATCGGCAAGGTCGCCGGCCTCACGCAGACGTGCCTTGATGGATTCCAGCAACGCAGCGTAGTCCTGCTCGGCACCGGTGCCATGAGAAATCAGTCGATTAAAGCCAGCAGAAGTGGCCTGGTCCACGGGTTCGTTTTGAATTTTCATCTTAATCTCCGCGAGAAAAACGCAAGTGGGAATGCACGATGCCAGAGGAAGCGCGGCTGCCGGAACTGCGCTAAAGCAGTGAACGCGCTTGCCACACGCTCAGCCCGACCCGAATGCCGGGTGATATGCCACATCGGCCAGCGGCAGTAGTCGGTCGCCGAATGCGAGCGCCTGCAGCTCCGATATCGGGACGTTGGGCACTACCAAGCCAGGTTCGACCGCAAAGCCCAGGCGCCTGAAAAACGCCGGCTCTCCAAGCGCCAGACAGCCGGCTGCGCCGCGCTCGCGCAAGGTGGCCAGCGCCGCCTGTACCAATCGGGTGCCCAGGCCCTGCCTTTGATGTCCAGGCCCGACCGCCAGCGGCCCCAGCGCATACCAGCCGGGCGAATCATCCGACAGCGACACCGGCGATACCGCCAGATGGCCAACCACATAGCCGTCGTGATCTGCCACCAGCGACAACGCCAGGGCGCCTTCGTCGCGCAAGCCCGCAATCACGTACTGCTCGTCGTGGCGGCTGTGTTCGGCGCGCATGAACGCGACCATCGTCAGGATGTCGATGGCAGCTGCATCGCCTTCGGTCGCTTCGCGAATCAGCACATCCATCGGCAATCCCGCACGCAATAGTCGGTCGGGTGCAGGCGCATCACAGGCTCTGCAACAGTTCGGCGAACGCGCGCGCCGAAGCATCCACGTGCAACGCCAGACGATGCTCGTCATCGACCAGCAGCAAGCGTGCTCCGCGCGGCTGCGCCCAAGCGATCACGTCGGCGACAGGAATCAGCTCATCGCGCCAGGCATGCACGATCGAAATCGGCACCGGCGCCGCATCCAGCGCAGGCAATGGGCCCATCGTGGGCGGCGGCACCATCAGGAACAACCCGCGCGTTGGCACCTGTAGCGACACCAACCCGGCGATATACGCTCCCAGGCTGGAGCCGACCAGCACCAGCGGCCCCTTGTCGACCGCCGCGCGCGCGATCTCGAGCAGGCGTTGCAGCCGGCCACGTACATCCCCAAGCGTGCTCACCTGGCGGCGCGCATCCAGGTCGGTGTAATCGGGGCGCTCGTGGGTCCAGCCCAACTGCTCGGCAACGTTGGCCAATACGGTGACTTTCAGTGCGTCGGGGCTACTTTCGAAGCCATGCGAGAGGATGCAATGACCGCGACTCATAGCGCCTGCACCGTATCGCCGATGCGTAACACGCCGCCGCGCAGAATGCGCGCGCACAGCCCGCCATGGCCGCGCATCGCGTTGTAGCCGCCCGCGCCCAGCGCAGCTTCCATACGCGAGCACGGGTCGCAGGGATCGGTGCCTTCCAACTCGACATCGCCAACTCGAAACCGCCGCCCTTTCAGGGCGATCAGCGCAATGCCGGACACCACCAGATTGCGTCGCAGCGTGGCCGGCGCGATCGCCGCATGCCCCGCCAGCACCGCGATCACCGGCAGGTGTTCGGCCTGGATCAAGGTCACGCCGCGATCGCCGCTGCCGCCTTTGTAGCGGTCTCCCACCAATCCAATGCCAGTGGTGGCCTGTGCCGCATCCACCTCCAGCATCTCCACGTCGCGTGCCGGACGCACACCGATCCAGGTCACCTGACCGGTCCGCGGCAGCGTCGCCATCAATTTGCCCAAAGGGCTGTCGGGATTCAAAGCCATCGTCGAATGCTAGCATCCGCTCCATGTCCGATGCCGTCCTGCCGTCGCCACCGATCGCCTACGCACCGTTGTCCTACGAATCACGGTTGGCGCGACGCGCGCTCACCCAGATCGACATGGTGGTCGTCCATTGCACCGAATTGCCGGATATGGCGATGGCGCGCGAATACGGCGAGCGCGTGCTCTACGACAGCGGCACCGGCAACAGCGGGCATTACTATATCGACCGCAACGGCAGCATCCAGCACTACGTTGCGCTGGAGCGCGTTGCGCATCATGTGCGCGGCCACAACGCGCACACGCTGGGCATCGAGCTGGTCAATAGAGGTCGTTATCCGCATTGGCTGGACTCGCGCCATCAAGTCATGACCGAGCCGTATCCTGAGGCGCAGATCGCCGGACTGCTCACGCTGCTGCAATGGCTGCAACAGCAACTTCCATCGGTACGCCGCATCGCCGGCCATCAGGCACTGGATATCACCCAGGAAGCGGCTAGCGACGATCCGGCGCGCAAGATTCAACGCAAACTCGATCCCGGCCCGCTGTTTCCGTGGCCGCGGATTGAAGCTGCGGTGAGCTGGTCGCATACGCCGCGCTGAGAATTTCTTTTCGACGACTGCACAGCGACTGAGCAGGCAAGCGATGTCTGCTGGTCGCGACGCGAGCGGAAGGCAAAAGATCGAAGCGATTCTGCTCAGCACCGACACTCAACACCGTGTTCGCCCTCGGAGCGCAGCGTTGATGGAGCACCTAAGCGCACTGCCCTCGAACCAGTGCAGTAGCCGCCGAGCAAGTAGGTTAGCGTTGTTGGCTGCACTGGATATTTGGGCAGATCGCTATGCGCAATGCATGTTTTTCCTGGTTTGCAGAGTGCTCAGCGCTCCGCCGCGCGATAGGTCTTCTCGCCGGCAGTCACCGCTACATCCAGCCGGTTTTTCGGCGGTGCGATTGGGCATACCACATGGGGGGTCAATGCGCAAGGCGGATTTTCGGCCAGATTGAAATCAAGCACGACGCGGCCATCGTGCGGCAATGCGGTGTAGAGATAGCGTGCGCCGCCAAAACTTTCCTTGCCGCTGGTGCGATCGGCAAACAGGAAGAACAAACCGTTCCCATCCTCCTGCATTAACGGCTGCAAGCGATATTCATGGCTATTGCGCGAGAACACCGCCTCACCTGGCACATCGACCGTGAGCGGCGTACCGATCGAGGTCAACAAGGTCGTTGTGCGTGGCGTCGAATAGGGTTGCCACTGCGCCTGGATGCGCCATCGCGGATCGCTCGGAAAGTATTCCAACCCATCGAATTGCGTCAGCGCCGGTGCTGCGGGATCGCGGAAACGCCATCCGTACACGCTGCCGGTCTGCACCAGATAGAACTGCCGGCCGTCCACGTCCAGGCGATCGCCGCGCTGGCCTGCCCGCTCCGGTTCCAGCCGCACACGATCGACGCTCTGCCCGTTCAAGGTCACCGACGTACCGGCCCCGGCCTGGAACTGCACGCGACCGTCGGCATCCAGCGTCAGCTGCCCCAATTGCGCGGGGCCGGCCGGCAGCACGATATCGCTGTGCGGATCGCTGCCCACCTGGTACCGGCCCGCACGCACGCGACCGGAGCCGGTATAGCTCAACCACCCATCGGGTGCACGCAAACGGGTCAGTCGTTGTGCACGCGCGCGCTCCAGCTGGACCTGATACACCACGTGCTCATCGCTTTGTCCACGACCGGCGATACGCGCATCGTTGACGCCCGCGGTCGACCCCGCCGAACAGGCAGCCATCGACCACGTCGCGACGCAAAGAACGCCGATTTGTAACTGCAACCGCATGAGTCACCCAGCACTGCAATAAACTGCGCTCCGCGCAGCGACCCTGCGTTCCCACAGGTCACCGCTCCTTACGCTATTGTGCCTGCAATCAGGGAGCGGTCGCGACCGGACGCGCCGGGTCCTGCAACCAACCGCTCCAGGAACCAGCGTAAACGCGCGCGCCGGACAACCCCGCCACTTCCAGGGCCAGCAGCAGATGGCAGGCAGTGACGCCCGATCCGCACATCACTACCGCCTGCTCGGGTCGATACGCGCCAAGCAGCGCAGACAGCTCGGTGCGCAGTTCGTCTGCCGGCTTGAAGCGGCCATCGCGGATGCTCAGACCCAGCGGGCGATTCACCGCACCCGGCACATGCCCGGCCACCGGATCGATCGGTTCGATCTCGCCGCGAAAGCGCTCGCCGGCCCGCGCATCCAGCAGCCAGCCAGGCGCCTGCTGCAGTCGCGCCAGAATCTGCTCGGCGTCCACCACGGCATCGGTGTCGAAGCAAGCGGGATAGGCGGGACCGTCGCTCACGTCAGGCTGCTCGGTGCTCTCCGGCAATCCGGCTACGCGCCAGGCGGCCAATCCACCATCCAGCACCGCCACGCGGCGATGTCCCATCAGCCGCAGCATCCACCACGCACGCGCCGCCGCCATGCTGCCATCGCCCGCGTCGTAGACCACCACCTGGTGGTCCGGGTCGATGCCCCACTCGCCCAGACGCTGCGCAAACGTTTCGTTGTGCGGCAACGGATGCCGCCCCTGCGCAGGCCGCGACAGATCGGCCAGATCGTGGTCGAGATTGGCGTAATATGCGCTGGGCAAATGCCCCTGCGCGTAAGCCTTGCGTGCCGCATCCTGGTCCGGTGCGGTCGGTGGCGCAGCCCGCGCGTCCAGCAGACGCATGTGCGGATGCTGCAGCATGGACGCCAAGGTGGCGCTATCGACCAGTGTGGTCCAGGTCGGATCGGCGCTCATGCAACCTGCTCCAGGCGACGACGAAGATTGAGAAGAATGGCCGCCGTGGCGCCCCAGATGCGATGCCCCGGCCAGTCGTATTCGAGGACGCGGCGTGGCCGGCCACGAAATTCCAGCTCCACGCTGCGCAAATTGTCCGGGTCCATCAGATAGGCCAGCGGCACTTCGAACACATCGGCCACCTCGTCTGGTTGCGGCACCGCCACGAACGCCGGGTCGATCACCGCCACGACCGGCGTGACCCGAAATCCACTGACGGTCAGAAATGGATCCAGGTAGCCCATCGCATGCACATGCTGTGCGCTCAGCGCGATTTCCTCGCAGCTCTCGCGTAGCGCGGCAGCGGCCGCATCGGCATCGGACGGCTCCATGCGCCCGCCCGGGAAGCTGACCTGCCCGGCGTGATGACGCAGGCTGTCGGTGCGCCGGGTCAGCAGCACCATGGTGCCGTGTTCGCGCGCTACCAGGCCGCACAGCACGGCCGCTTCGGCAGATGCGCCGCCTTCGGTGAGGTCGATCAGTTCGGCATGGTTCCAGCCCGGCCCGTCCGGCGGGGTCTCCAATGGATACAGCGCGCGCCGCAGCTGCGTGTATTCCGGCAGCCGCGCGGTCAAGGCGCGTGCAGGCAGGACCGTGTGCAGATAGTCCCGGCGTTCGGCGTCGCTCATGCTCATCCAGCGTGCAATTTCATCCAGGCTACGCAGGCAGCCGACACAGTGCGACTGCGCGTCCAAAGAACATACGCCGATACACGGGCTGGGCAGCACACCACTGTTGCAACCTGACTTGGTATCGGTCATCGCCCGCTCCTGCAGCCGCCGCGTCGTCTCATCAATTTCTTCAGACAAACCAGGCAATCAGTGGACCAAAACGACAACGCCGGCTTGGTGGCCGGCGTTGTCACAGCAACATCAGACGCAATTACTTGACGCTGACCAGCTTGATCTCGAACTGCACAGCCACGTTCGGCGGAAACGGGGTACGCGGGTCGGCACCATAGGCTTTCTCAGGCGGCAGGGTCACCTCCCACTTGGAACCGGTCGGCATCTGCAGCAGCGTGTCGCGCATGGCCTGCATTTCCACTTCGCTGACCTTGATGGCCGGGATCTGCTGCGCCGGACGTGCCTTCTCGCGGTCTCCGAAGGGGAACGGGCCTGCCACTTCCAGCTGCACGGTGCTGGCCTGAGTCGGCTTGGCACCTTTGCCTGCTTCGATCACGCGGTACTGCACGCCGCTCGGCAGCGTCTGCACGCCAGCGGTGCCCTTGTTTTTGGCCAGGAACTGGTCGCTCTTGGTCTTGTTGGCGGCAGCGGCCTTGTCGTATTCGGCCTTGGCCTGCTGGGCGCGGCCCTGCTCACGCTTCTGGAACGCCTCGACTACCGGCTTGAGCTGGTCGGCAGTGACTGCCGGCTTCTTCTTGGCATAGGCGTCCTGCAGACCCTTTACCACCGAGTTGATGTCGATCTGCTCGCCGCGGCCGGTAAGCTCGGCAATGTTGGTGCCGTACTCGTAGCCGAAGTAGTAGCTCAAGTTAGTCTTTTCGGACGTCGTGTCCTGGGCCAGTGCATTGCCCGTCAGGGCCAGGGCCGCCACAGCGACCGCGATAGAACGCAACTTCATCAAACAATTCTCCAGGGTGGGGGCACAGGACGGGTCTGCCGCCTGAGATGACGGGTTAGGATAGCGGCCGCGATGCGGAACCGCTACTTATTGCGAAAGCTATGACCAGCAAGGCTTTGGGGCGCTCCGTATTTACTAAATTTTTACGTTCCCAAAGATTTCCGTGTCCAATCGCGTCATTTCACGTCATTCCGATCGCCTACCGAGCCAGTGTGCGGACGATGACGGTCAACCGGCCGGACAAACTGAACGCCTTGGCTTGAACCGGGAAACCATGCAGGCGCTGGACCAAGCCTTTCTGGCAGCCGCACACTAAGGTGCGCGCAGTGATTCTCACCGGCGCCGGCCCCAAGGCCTCCGTCGAAGGCCTCCGTCGCCAGCGCAGACATCGCTGAAATGGGCGACCTTTCGGCGATACAGGGCCGCAAATTCTGGTTGCTGGACTAGCGGCCGATGCGCCGGATCGAGCGCATGCCCAAGCCGGTGATCGCGATGGTCAACGGCTTTGCGCTCGGCGGAGGATTGGAGCTGGCTATGGCCTGCCATCTGCGCATCGCAGCGGCAACCGCACGGCTGGGACAGCCGGAAATCGATTCAGCCGTGATCCCTGGCTTCGGGGGCACCTAGCGCCTGCTACGCCTGACCGGGCGCGCCGTAGCGCTGGAGCTGTGCCTGCTCGGCATGCCGATTGATGCAGCGCGCGCGCTGCGGCTGGGCTTGGTCCATCGTGTCCTCGAGTCAGAGGCATTGCAGGAAGACACCCTGGCGGGTTAGCACAGCGTCTTGGCTGCCGCCGCACCACTGGCCCTGGGCGGCATTCTGGACGCGGTGGCGTTCGGCGGCCAGTGCGCGATCGAAGAAGGATTGCAATTGGAAACAGCGCAATTTGCGCTGCTGTTCGCCAGCGACGACATGTGCGAAGGTACCCGCCCGTTTCTCGACAAGCGCCCCCGCCCAGTTCCGCAATCGCTGATCATCGCCATGACGCTCGACTCCACACCGGCACCGCGCCCTCTGCCGCTGCAATTATTCGACTGCGTGCAAGCAGACGATCTCGATCGCGCATTGGCACTAGGTCTAATGGATTACCTGCCCGATCCGCACCACGACGCGCTGGACGCAACCTGCATGCATGTGTGCGCTGTGTTGCTCGCTGCACAACAGCGTCTACGCGACGCCTGGGCCGCACGCGAACGTTATCGCGCGCGCACCGCGCGCCTGCAACGCCCTGCTGCCGAAGGCGATGCGCGCCGCACACCCGCGCCCG
Source organism: Xanthomonas fragariae (assembly GCF_017603965.1). Lineage (NCBI taxonomy): Bacteria > Pseudomonadati > Pseudomonadota > Gammaproteobacteria > Lysobacterales > Lysobacteraceae > Xanthomonas > Xanthomonas fragariae. Next base: position 2,170,018 of record NZ_CP071955.1, read on the forward strand.
CGCCCGCACCACGCCAACCAGCGGCTCCCGCGCTGCCGCCGCTGGCTGCAGCCATCCTGGCGCGTGCCAAGGCCAAGGCCGCCGGTGGAGCGCAGCCATGAACGCGACAACGCCGGCACGTCGCGGCAGCAGCATGCGCAAACCGGAAATACAGGAAATGTTCGAGCGCCTGCGCGAACTCAATCCGCACCCAACCACCGAACTGGAATACACAACGCCGTTCGAATTATTGATCGCCGTTCTGCTCTCGGCGCAGGCCACTGATGTCGGCGTCAATAAAGCTACCCGCAAGCTGTATCCGGTGGCCAATACGCCGCGCGACATTCTTGATCTCGGCGAAGAAGGCCTGAAGCGCTACATCGCCACCATCGGTTTATTCAACGCCAAGGCCAAGAACGTGATCGCCACTTGCCGCATTCTGCTGGACCAATACGGTGGCAAAGTGCCGCATGACCGCGCTGCGCTGGAAGCGTTGCCGGGCGTGGGCCGCAAGACCGCAAACGTGGTGCTCAATACTGCGTTCGGCGAGCCCACCATGGCAGTGGACACGCATATCTTTCGCGTCTCCAATCGCACCGGCCTTGCACCGGGCAAAGACGTGCGCGCGGTCGAAGACAAACTGGTGAAGGTCATTCCCGCCGAATTTTTGCACGACGCGCACCACTGGCTGATTCTGCATGGCCGCTACGTATGCAAGGCACGCAAACCGGATTGCCCAGGCTGCGTGATCCACGATCTATGCCGCTATCGCGACAAGACCGTTTAGCCGCCCTTCGAACGGCCGACAACTCAACATGGCTGATACGATCTGAAAGGCCATCACAACGACTGCGCAGCGCCCAGCCGGGAGCTTTCTAGGCACATCGCATCGGCTAACGCCGAGCCGGGCTTTTCCGAATCCCGAATCCCGACCATAAAAAATCGCGACCGGGCACTACGTCTTTCGGCGCCATGCATCACCCGGTCACGCCACAGGTCACCCGGCGCGGACGCCTGGCGTTTGCAGCAGGTTAGGCAGCCTTCGCTTGCTCGACGCGCTGTTCGACCAGCGCGTTTTCCAGCGTCGGCTGACCTTCGACGCGTCGATCCAACTCTTTCCAGTCAACCACCAGCTCGCACCCGCGCGAGGCCGCATTCCGGCTCCAGTCGCGCAACAACTCGATGCAGGCATGGTCAACATGGTGCAGCTTGGCCACGTCCAGATGCAGTGCGGTGTTCGGCGGCACGCTTTCCAGCGTACGCGCCATCGCCGGCACCTTCAGGAACGTTGCAGAACCCTGCAGGGTCAGATGCATCTCATCCTTCTTGTCCGCGTGCTCACTCACGTGCACCTTCAAACGCGAGGAATGCAGCGCAAGACGGAACAGCGACAGACCAAAACCGATCAACACACCGGTCAGTAGGTCGGTTGCCACGATTGCAAAGGTGGTCGCCAGGTAGATCGCCGCGGTGCCACGACCATAGGTCGCCAGCTCCTTGACCTGCCCGATCTTGATCATCTTCACGCCCGTGTAGACCAGGATGCCGGCCAGACACGCCACCGGCGTCATCCGCAACAACCACGGCACAAGCAAGGCGAACACCAGCAACCAGCTGCCATGAAGGACGGTGGACATGCGCGTGGCTGCACCGGCCTGCACATTGGCCGCACTGCGCACGATCACGCCGGTCATCGGCAAGACACCCAGAAAACCGCACAGCATGTTGCCCACGCCCTGCGCCGCCAGCTCACGGTCGTACTGCGTCCGTGCGCCCTGATGCATACGATCCACCGCCGCCGCCGATAGCAGCGTTTCGGCGCTGGCGATAAAGGCAAAGGTCACCGCAGACACCAACAATGTGGCGTTGAACACGCCAAAGATGTCGGAGAAGTTGAGGATGGTGATCGCAGAGAACAGGTTGGCCGGAACATCGACCTTGTTGACGTTCATATCCTGCAGCTGCACGGTTGCTGTGACCACGACCACCGCGATCAATGCACCCGGCAGGGACCGCAGACGCTGCGGACGTAGCGTGTCCCACGCCACGATGATGCCGATGGTGGCCAGACCCACAAATAATGCGGTGCGGCCGGTGCCTTCGGCGATTGCCTGCCATAACACGGCAGGCAATGCAGCGAAGTTTTCCAGACCGCGCGCCTTGGGGGCGGCATCCATCAACACGTGCGCCTGCGAGGCCACGATCAGGATGCCGATACCCGACAACATGCCGGCCACCACGGCCGGCGATGTCATTCGGAACCAAACACCTGCACGGCACAGGCCGGCCACCAACTGGATCGCACCAGCGACCAGGATCACCGGCCCGAGCACGGCGATGCCGTGCTCGCGCACCAGTTCGAACACCAACACGGCCAAGCCGGCGGCCGGCCCGCTCACCTGAAAAGGAGAGCCCGCCAGAAAGCCAACGAGCAGTCCGCCGATGATGCCGGTGATCAGGCCTGTGGCAGGCGGCATGCCGGATGCGATCGCAATACCCATGCACAACGGGAGCGCGACGAGAAAGACCACGATAGACGACAACAAATCGCGCCCGAACAGTCCCTGACGGAAATATCCGCCGATACCTGATGTATTCATGATCGGCTCCGTCAGGCGAGTTCGGCGCGCGCGACTTGCTGCAGTCGCGGACGTGGGGTGGCTTCGGGGGTGTCGTCCGCCAATAACGGACGGAAGCCACCCTTCTCGGCATCGAAGGCGCGGATCTCGCCATGGGCGATGTCATAGATCCAGCCGTGGATACGCAAGGTGCCTGCGGCCAGACGTGCTGCAACCACCGGCTGCGTACGCAGATGGTCTAGCTGGGAGACCACATTCTCTTCGGTCATGCAGCTCAGCGCTTCCTGACTGTGCGGATCGTGCCCGTGATGAGCAGTGACATGACGCGCTGCATCGGTGTGCTTGAGCCACGCTGCCACAGAAGGAACGTCTTCCAACGATTCCGGCTTGAGCACAGCCTTCATCGCGCCGCAGTCGGTATGACCGCAGATCACGATGTGGCGCACGCCCAGTACCGCAATGGCGTATTCAATCGCTGCAACCACGCCACTGACGTGCTGGGAGTAAGGCGGCACCACATTGCCGATGTTGCGATAGACGAACAACTCGCCGGGCTGCGCGGAGAAGATCAGCTCCGGCATGACGCGCGAATCGGCGCAGGTAATGAACAGGGTGTGCGGACTTTGGCCGCCGGCCAGTTCCTGAAAACGCGCACTCTGGCGCGGATACACTTCCTTGCGGAAATGACGAAAACCTTCTAGCAAACTTTCCATGAGAGATACCTTTAGGCAATACAGTGCCATCCGCGTCGCAAACCGCGAATGGCAAAGACGAGAAAATCAAAAGGATCCGGTGCGCAGCACCGGTTGACGCGACAAACAGAGGATCAGGCGCGCAGTGCGTTAGGAGGGCGCAATTGCGGGATCAGGTCGCGTTTCTGATATGCCGGCGCGTAGTGCGCGTACCAACAGGGAAAATACCGCGCGAACATCGACCAAGCTTGGGAAAGCAAGGGGATGTCGTCTGCAGGATAGGGATCGGCCTCGGTCTGTGCGTCTGCGTCGTCCTGAAGATGGTTTGCTGCATCGCGTTCTTCGCCAGCATCCACCATCGCTGCCATGCCGTCGCCCACAAGCGCATCGTGAATGCGCGTGTGGGCATTGGCTGCCGACCACGCGGTAAGCGCGAGCAGGCAGACGAACAGCAAGTGGAATAATCGAGGAAGCATAGCCTCGAAACTAGCAATTTAGAACGCGCCTGCGCAAGTGGTGCGCACACAGGGCCTGACGGGCCAAGCGACGCGAAGTTGTCGTAGTTAATGAAAATTTCACGCCATAGCCTGCGCTCACTTTTTCAGGCCGCAAGGCACACATGAAATTTCCTTCTACGCTGCTCGGCTCCGCCGTGCTGCTGGCGTTGGCCGCGCCCGCCGCCCAGGCTCAAATCGCCATCGACGTGATCGGCGGCTCGGAGATCTCGTTGCAAAGCGTTTGGTCCAGGCCGACGGCAATTAGTCCCACAACGATATGCAAGCCCTCAACAGCCCGATCGGCTCCAATGGTGACAATTCCGAATTCAGCACCCGTCGCGCCGAACGCCCTGCCCGACCGTGGAGGCGCGCTCATGCCACGCCGTCATTGCCTTGTCATCTCTCCGACACCGCGCGGTCATGCCTCTGCTCTGCAATGGCACGATTGCTGGACGTTCTCATCCCTACGCTACAGGAGCTGTTCCGTGATCCACTTCTTGAAGACCCGTCTGGCCGTCGGCGTGCTCGCCGCTTCGTTGGCACTGTGCGCCCAAGCCGCCGATGTGACCGGCGCCGGTGCGTCGTTTATTTATCCGGTGATGTCGAAGTGGTCGGCCGACTACAACGCCGCCACCAAGAAGCAAGTCAACTATCAATCGATCGGTTCGGGCGGCGGCATTGCCCAGATCAAGGCGGCAAGCGTGGATTTCGGCTCGTCAGATGCGCCGCTCAAACCGGAAGAATTGGCCGCCGCCGGCTTGGCGCAGTTCCCGTCGATAATCGGCGGCGTGGTGCCGGTGGTCAACGTTCCTGGGATCGCACCCGGCGCTCTCAAGCTGGATGGCAAGACCCTGGGCGACATTTTCCTGGGTAAGGTGAGCACCTGGAACGATCAGGCGATCGCCGCGCTCAACCCGGGCGTGAAGCTGCCGGAGGGCAAGATCACCGTGGTGCACCGCTCCGATGGTTCGGGCACCAGCTTCAACTTGACCAACTATCTGTCCAAGGTCAATCCGGACTGGAAGAGCAAGGTCGGCGAAGGCACTGCCGTGCAGTGGCCGACCGGCATCGGCGGCAAGGGCAACGAGGGTGTGGCCGCTTACGTCAAGCAGATCAAGGGCGGTATAGGCTACGTCGAGCTGTCGTATGCGCTGCAGAACAAGATGGCCTACACGGCGATGAAGAATGCTGCCGGCAAGTTCGTGCAGCCGTCCGATGAGACCTTTGCCGCCGCCACCAATAGCGCGGATTGGGGCAACAGCAAGGACTTCTATCTGGTGATGACCAATGCCGCAGGCGGCAACGCCTGGCCGATCACTGCGACCAACTTCATCCTGGTGCAGAAGAAACCGAAGAACCCAGCCGGCCTCAAGAACACGCTGGAGTTCTTCCGCTGGGTTTACGACAAGGGCGATGCGCAGGCCAGGCAGCTGGATTACGTGCCACTGCCGGCCAGCCTGGTGACCCAGATCGAAGCCTATTGGGCCAAGAATCTGCCCCACTGAAAGTGGCCAACAGGACTACTGCACCATCGCCAGATGGACGCGGCTCGGGGTGTCCGTAATCGTTATTTAGGACTGGTAATACCGCGGTCATGCGCGTCGTTCGCGCCCAGCAGATTAGTGCTCGCTACGGTTTGTCAGCCACTTCAGGACGTGGAGATACGTGCAGGAACAACACCGTCTCTCCCACCGGCATTGGCACCGGGACGCGGCCTTACGGGGCCGCGTCTTCTTTTGTGATGTCTTCGCCAGAAGGAACTGTCATGCGCGCGTAACAAAAACATCATTTCATAGCGTGGTCTGCCGGACATCCGGCCAATCCAGCCTCGGAGCTTCTATGAAACTGCAGTCGGCCAGCCTGACCGCCCTGTCTCTCACCATCGCCCTCGCCCTGGCCGCATGCTCGCCCGGCAAGGACGCGCAGTCCGGCGACGCCGCAAAGGCTGCTCCAAGCGCAGGTGCCACTGCCGGCGATAGCAAGAGCGCTGAAATCTCCGGCGCCGGTGCCTCCTTCATCTACCCACTGATGTCCAAGTGGTCGGCCGACTACAATGCCGCCACCAGCAACAAGGTGAACTACCAGTCGATCGGTTCCGGCGGCGGAATTGCGCAGATAAAGGCCGGCACCGTGGATTTCGGTTCGACCGATAAGCCGCTGGACAGCACCGAATTGCAGCAGGCCGGCCTGGGCCAGTTCCCGTCGGCGATCGGCGGCGTGGTGCCGGTGGTGAATTTGGAAGGCATCGCACCGGGCAAGCTGCGGCTGACCGGCGCGCTGCTGGGCGACATCTTCCTGGGCAAGGTCACCATGTGGAACGACGCGGCGATTGTCGCAGCCAACCCAGGCGTGACCCTGCCGGCCACCAAGATCAATCTGGTACATCGCTCGGAGGGTTCGGGCACCACGTTCAACTTCTCCAACTATTTGTCCAAGGTCAGCCCGGAGTGGAAAAGCAAGGTCGGCGAAGGCACCTCCGTGCAGTGGCCGGGTGGCGTTGGGGGCAAGGGTAACGAAGGCGTGGCCTCATACGTGCAGCAGATCAAGGGCTCAATCGGTTACGTCGAACTGGCTTACGCGCTGCAGAATAAGATGCCGTACACCTCGCTTCAAAACGCAGCCGGCCAGTGGGTCGAACCGAATGCCGAGAGCTTTGAAGCCGCGGCTGCCAGCGCCGACTGGGCCAACGCCAAGGATTTTAACCTGGTGATCACCAACGCACCGGGCCAGAATGCATGGCCGATCACTGCGACCAACTTCATACTGATGCACAAGCAACCCAAGGATGCCGCGCGCAGCAAGGCGACGCTGGACTTCTTCAAGTGGGCGCTGGAAAACGGCCAAGCTCAGGCCAGCGAACTGCACTACGTGCCGCTGCCGCCAGAGCTGGTGAAGCAGATCGAGGCCTACTGGGGCAGCGAGTTCAAGTGATGCCCTGCACCCGCCGATGCGGCGGGTTGCGCTGCGGTGAGGTACCTGCAGGTGCCTCACCGTGCCTGTTATTTCACGCTCCCGCCGTTGCGCGGTGACGAGTCCAATCGAATGAATGCCACCGCCATTCCTGAAGCGATGACCGCGCCACGCGGCCGCGAACTGCGCGATGCACGCGCAGATCGCCTGTTCAAGCTTGCGCTGGCCACCACGGTCGTTTTCGTCCTGTTGGCGCTCGGCAGCGCTGCGCTATCGATGCTGTGGGGCGGACGCCATGTCCTGCAGATGCAGGGCCTGAGCTTTTTCTATTCTGCCGACTGGAATCCGGTGGAAAACAAATACGGCGCACTTGCGCCGATCTACGGCACCTTGGTCACCGCGTTGATCGCGATGGTAATCGCGGTACCGGTGAGTTTCGGCATCGCATTCTTCCTCACCGAAGTGTCGCCGCGCTGGTTACGTGGCCCGGTCGGCACCGCGATCGAATTGCTAGCCGGCATCCCCTCGATCATCTACGGCATGTGGGGCCTGTTCGTGCTGGTGCCGGTGATGACAGAGCACGTGACACCATGGCTCAACGATCACCTCGGCACATTGCCGTTGATTGGCCCGCTGTTTCAGGGGCCGCCGCTTGGGATCGGTTTGCTCACCGCAGGCTTCGTGCTGGCGATCATGGTGATTCCGTTCATCTCTTCGGTGATGCGCGAAGTGTTCCTGACAGTGCCGACGCGTTTGAAGGAATCGGCGTACGCGCTGGGATCGACCAAGTGGGAAGTCAGCTGGGACATCGTGCTGCCATACACCCGCTCTGCGGTGATCGGCGGCGTATTTCTGGGCCTGGGCCGTGCGCTCGGCGAAACCATGGCGGTTGCCTTCGTGGTCGGCAACACGGTGCGGTTGTCGCCGTCGCTGCTGGAGCCCGGCACCACCATCGCCGCGTTGATCGCCAATGATTTCGGCGAGGCCACCGAGACCTATCGTTCGGCCTTGTTGCTGCTGGGCTTTGTGCTGTTCATCGTGACCTTTATCGTGCTGGCGATTGCGCGCTTCATGCTGATGCAGCTGTCGCGTCGGGAGGGCAACTGATGTCGTCTGTCTCGCAATCCCTCTATAACCGCCGCCGCGTGACCAATGTCGTTGCGCTGCTGCTGTCGTGCGTCACCGCGTTGTTCGGGTTGTTCTTCCTGGCCTGGATTCTGTGGACCTTGTTGTCCAAAGGCGTGCCGGGCATCGACCTCAATCTGTTTACCAAGATGACTCCGCCGCCGATGCAGGAAGGCGGTTTGCTGAATGCTTTTTTCGGCAGTGCGGTGATGTGCGGCTTGGCGCTGGCGATCGGCACGCCGCTGGGTATTGCGGCAGGCACCTGGTTGGCCGAGTACGGCAATGCACGCAAGGCCGGTTTGGTGGTGCGCTTTGTCAACGACATTCTGTTGTCGGCGCCGTCGATCGTGCTCGGCCTGTTCGTCTATACGCTGTACGTGATGCAGACCGGCGGGCGCTTTTCGGCGTTTGCTGGCGCACTCTCGCTGGCCTTTATCGTGTTGCCGGTAGTAGTACGCACCACAGACGAAATGCTGCGGCTGGTGCCGGCGCAGATGCGCGAGGCGGCGTTGTCGCTGGGCATTCCGCAGTGGAAGGTCACCGTGCAGGTGCTGTATCGCAGCGCCTCGGCCGGCATCCTCACCGGGATCCTGCTTGCGCTGGCACGCATCAGCGGCGAAACCGCGCCGCTGCTGTTCACCGCCTTCGGCAATCAATACTGGAACAGCAATATCTTCCAGCCGATGGCCAGCGTGCCGGTGATCATGAATCAGTTCGCCGGTAGCCCCTACGAGACCTGGCAAACCCTGGCCTGGGCCGGTGCACTGGTGCTGACGGTGTTCGTGTTGTTGGTGAGCCTGGGTGCACGTGCTCTGCTCTTGCGCAACAAGATTTCCAATGACTGACCTTTCCCTCCGGACACCCGACATGAACGATCTCCAAAACGCCAAGCCGATGCATCGCATCGCTGTTCGGGCCGCCAAGGGGGCGCCGACGGCGCAAGCGCCGGTGAAGGTGGCCGCACGCAATCTGGATTTTTATTACGACAAATACCACGCGCTCAAGAGCATCAACATCGAGATTCCGGAAAAGCGCGTCACCGCGTTGATCGGTCCCTCTGGTTGCGGCAAGTCGACGTTGCTGCGCATCTTCAACCGTATCTACGCGCTGTATCCGAAGATGGAAGCGCGTGGCGAAGTGCTGCTGGATAACGAAAACATCCTGTCGCCGAAGTACCCGATGAACCGCTTGCGCAGCAAGGTCGGCATGGTGTTCCAGAAGCCGGTGCCGTTTCCGATGACGATCTTCGAAAACGTCGCCTACGGCATTCGTCACCACGAAAAACTGTCCAAGGCCGACATGCAGAACCGTGTCGAGCAGGCACTGCGTCAAGGCGCGCTGTGGGACGAGGTCAAAGACAAGCTGGGGCAAAGTGCGTTGGGGCTGTCCGGTGGTCAACAGCAGCGTTTGTGCATTGCACGTGCGGTTGCGCTGCGTCCGGACGTGTTGTTGCTGGACGAACCGACCTCGGCGCTGGATCCGATTTCTACCAGCCGCATCGAGCAGTTGATGGAAGAGCTCAAAGGCGAATACACCATCGTGATCGTGACCCACAACATGCAGCAGGCTGCGCGCGTGTCCGACTACACTGCCTTCATGTATCTGGGCGATCTGATCGAACACGACCGCACTGGAACGATTTTTTCCCAACCGTCCAAGCAGCAAACCGAGGACTACATCACCGGCCGCTTCGGTTGATGTAAGGCGAGTCATCGCAGCGTTGCATTGAAGCAGCTCCGCCGCACCCTCGCCTGCACAACGCCCACCGCGTGCAATGTCGCCAAGATAGCGGGGGACATCCACCACTGCCACGAATCGAGATCACGATGACCCAGCACCTCAACGACCATATCGTCAAAAGTTACGACGAGGAGCAGCACCGTCTTGTCGCCGAGATCCTGCGTATGGGCGACACGGCGGTGGCGCAGCTGGAGGCCGCACTGGATGTGGTGGAACGTCGCGATGACCATGCAGCGCATCGCATTGTGGTCAACGACGAAGCGATCGATGCGCTCGAGCATGCGATCAGCCATGACGTGATGCGTCTGGCGCTGCGTGGTCCGATGGCACGCGACCTGCGCGAAATTCTTGCCGGCCTGCGCATTCCGGCCGATATCGAACGCATCGGCGATTACGCGGCCAACGTGGCCAAGCGCTCGATTGCGCTCAATTCCGCACCGCCCCTGCCGCAGACGGTCGGCCTTCGCGCGCTCGGTCAAATGGCTGCCACCGCGGTGCGCGACGCTGTGCAGGCCTATCGCGACAAGGATGCCAATGCGGCCATCCGTGTACGCGACGAAGATGCGCGCTTGGACGCGCAGTACACTGCGCTGTTCCGCGAATTGCTGACTTACATGATGGAAGATCCGCGCAATATCACACCGTGCACGCATCTGCTGTTCATGGCCAAGAATCTGGAACGCATCGGCGACCACGCCACCAATATCGCCGAGAACGTCTGGTTCCTGGTGCATGGCGAGCAGCCGCTGCCACCGCGACTGAAGCGCGACGACACCAGCACAACTGGCGTCATCTGACCGACAGCAGCGTGTCGATGACGTTGTCGGCACGCGACAAAACCGACTATCACGCTTTAATTTCATTACGTATTTCAGCTTCAAGTAACTACCGCCATGCCCCCTGCTTATCGTCGCGGCGAGCGCTTGGCACTGAACTATTGCGGCAGCGACGGATGTCTAATGCGGCTGTTTATGTAGCTATGGCAGAGCCCGGCGTGCGACCTGCTAGGCTATGTGGATGAACGAACCGGTCGATCTACAGCCTGCCACTTCCTTTTTACCCATGTCGCGGCGCTTTCGCGGCTATCTGCCCGTCGTGGTGGATGTGGAAACGGGGGGATTCGACTGGAATAAGCACGCGCTGTTGGAAATTGCCTGCGTGCCGATCGAAATGGATGCTCAGGGGCGCTTTTTCCCCGGCGAAACCGCCAGTGCGCATCTGGTGCCCGCGCCTGGATTGGAAATCGACCCGAAGTCGCTGGAAATCACCGGCATCGTGCTCGATCACCCGTTCCGCTTTGCCAAGCACGAAAAAGACGCATTGGATCATGTGTTCGCGCCAGTGCGTGCAGCGGTGAAGAAGTACGGCTGCCAGCGCGCGATCTTGGTCGGCCATAACGCGCATTTCGATCTGAACTTTCTCAACGCGGCAGTTGCGCGCGTGGGTCACAAACGCAATCCGTTTCATCCGTTCAGCGTGTTCGATACGGTGACCTTGGCCGGTGTGGCGTACGGACAAACCGTGCTGGCACGCGCAGCGCAAGCAGCGGGGCTGGACTGGAACGCGGCCGATGCGCATAGCGCGGTTTACGACACCGAACAGACCGCACGGCTGTTCTGCAAGATCGCCAATGCGTGGCCGGGGCCTGTTTGAACTGGGATTTGGCATTGGAGATTGACAAAAGCGCGGTGTTTTTACGGGTTGAAATACCCTCCTGCTGAAGCTGCAACCGAAGAGCAGTTGGCCTTGGGCTGCACCACCCCGTTCGACCGTACTCTCATCCGACCTCCGGGCACCTCCTCCCCATAAAAGAGACAATGTTTCGTAGGAGGGGGCGCAAGGCGTCTGGCTTTTACTATTTCCGATTTCCGATTTCCCAGCATAGCCCACGCAAATCCGGTCGCGCCCTGCACCCTTGGCGTCTTACAAGTCATGATCGGCGCGCTGCATCAACGACATTTCAGTGTCGTCATCATGTAGTTCGGCCACGCTGGCGCTAAGAGCGGCTAACACAACGTAGCGAGCAGTCGTCAGGTGGGTGCTCACGGCGGCGTAGCAACCGGAGTGTACGCGTGGTACATGCCGATTCCGAGCACCGGCCGCGCCCGCCTGGCGGTGAGCGTAGTCGTTTTGTGAGCCGCTCTAAACGTCACCTGCAATCCGTCCACGCCGCTCCAGTCATGGCGCGTATGGAATAACGTGCGGGTACGCAGGCACAGCACCTTTGCCTCGTCCAGTGTGGTGTTGGCCAACAGCAAGACGAACTCTTCGCCGCCCAAGCGGGCCGGCAGATCCCAGGCGCGTGCGGTCGCCGTAAGCAGTACGGCCACCGCATCGCCGCTGGCGTGCGACTAATGGTCGTCGATGCGCTTGAAATGATCGATATCAAGAATCGTCAACGCCAACGGCCGACCGCTGCGAGGTGCATGATTAATGTCGCGCGCCAGTGCTTCGTCGAAGTGACGACGATTGGGCAGGCCGGTCAACGCATCTTCGTGCGCTTGGCGCTCGAAGATGTCGGACTTGATGCGCAATCACGTCAGCAGCTCGCTCTTGTCCTAATTGGCCTGCGGCAATCGCTGTGCCTGCAATTGCAGATTTTCAGTGCGCTTGCGCACCAGTTCGGCCAAGTGCGCGTTGTGGGTCTGGTAGCGACGCAGCAGCAGATACGGCAGCGCCAGGATCGCGCCAAGCACCGCCGCACAACGCACATTCTGGCATTGCCACCAAAGCGGAAACACCTCGAACCCCACACCGCGCTTCGGCAACACAATCCGCGCAGTGTGGGTGGTTTGTAGAAGCCTGCAGACCAGAGCTCGGCCGGACGGTGCGCTTTCGATATGCCGGTCGATGCGCGCGTGCGCCTCAGCCATCGCGCACAAGCGCGATCAGGCGCCCAGGCGCTGACGCAAGGCTTCGAACAAGGTCACACCGGCCGCGACCGAGACGTTGAGGCTTTCGATATCGCCCGGCATCGGAATCTTGACCAGACCATCGCAATGCTCGCGCGTGAGACGACGCAGACCATCGGCCTCGCCACCGAGCACCAGCCCGACATTGCCGCGCAGATCGACGCTATACAACGACGCCCCAGCCTCGCCAGCCAGGCCATACAGCCAAACGCCCTGTTTCTGCAAATCGCGCAGGCAGCGCGCCAGATTGGTCACCGCCACCACAGGAACGCGGTCGGCTGCACCAGCCGAGGTCTTGCGCACTGTCGCGTTGACCGTCGCCGACTTGTCCTTGGGGATCACCACCGCAGTGACACCGGCCGCCGCCGCGCTGCGCAGGCACGCGCCGAGGTTGTGCGGATCCTGCACGCCGTCCAGGACCAGCACCAACGCGCGGCCTTCTGCTGCCTCGACCAAGCCCTCCAGTTCGTTCTCCGCCCACAGACGCGCGGCGGCGTAGCGCGCAGCCACGCCCTGATGGCGCACCTGCCCACCCACACCGTCCAGCGCCTGGGTATTGACCCGGCGCACATCGATGCCCTTGCGGCGCGCTTGTTCCTCGATCTCGGTGAGACGGGGATTCTTGCTACCGGCCTCGATCAACACCTCACGCACGTTGTCGGCGTCGTTCTCGACGGACGAGGCGACGGCGTTGACACCGACGATCCACTGATTCTGCTTGCTCATTGCGCGCGCATACAAAGAGATAAACGAGAATGGTAGGGCTTGCGGCCGGCCACGTCACGGCCAGGGCTTGCGAATACGAGCTAGGTGCTTGCATCGATATGAAAGCGTACTCACCACTCCAGCATGCGACGAGCAGCCGTTACCCGGCTTCTCGCAATGCGAGCTATCAGTATGGCTTCTTCTTGCGCTTGGCCGGCTGCGCGCGCGGTAGCGGCGGCGGCTCGGGCGCGTCGCCACGATCTTCTGCAAGACGGAAGTCGATCTTGCGCTCTTCCATGCTGGCCTTGAGCACCAATACACGCACCGGATCGCCCAGACGAAACGCGCGGCCACGGCGCTCGCCGCTGAGTGTCTTGCGGATCGGATCGAACTGATAGTAGTCCTGCGGCAACTGAGTGACATGCACCAGGCCGTTGACCTTGGACTGAGTCAGCTCCACGAACAGACCGAATCCGGTTACGCCGCTGATCACGCCATCGAACTGGCCGCCGACATGCTTTTCCATCCACGCGGCGCGATAGCGCTCGTCGACTTCGCGCTCGGCTTCGTCGGCACGCCGCCCGCGCTCGGAACACTGCAGCGACAATGCCGCCATCTGGCGCGGGGTGTAGATGAACTTCTCCGGGCTGGCCCCAGTCAACGCATGCTTGATGGCACGATGCACAAGCAGATCTGGATAACGCCGGATCGGCGAGGTGAAGTGCGCATACGCCTCCAACGCCAGACCGAAGTGGCCGTTATTGTCGGGCGAATACACCGCTAGGCTCTGGCTGCGCAGCAGCACCGATTCCAGCAGCGCCGCGTCGGGACGCGCACGCACCTTCTTCAGCAGCTTGGTGTAGTCGCCGGGGCGCACCTTGCTCCACGCAGGCAGGCTCAGCTGGAATTCCTTGAGGAATTCCAGCAGGTCTTCGAACTTGCTCTCCGGCGGCCGCTCATGCACGCGGTACGGTGCAGGCACATGCATGCTCAGCAGATAGCGCGCCGCCTCGACGTTGGCGGCGATCATGCATTCTTCGATCAGCTTGTGCGCATCGTTGCGCACCAGCATGCCGGCCTGGGTGACCTCACCGGTGTTGTCGAGCACGAAGCGCACTTCGGAGGTTTCGAACTCGATCGCGCCGCGATGCGTGCGTGCCTTCGACAGCACGTTGTAAAGCTGATGCAGACGCTGTACCTGCGGCAACAATGGGCCGATGAATGCCTTGGTATCGGCGTCGTCTTCGCCGACCGCCTTCCAGACCTGGGTGTAGGTCAGCCGTGCATACGAATTCATCACCGCTTCGTAAAAGCGCGAGCCGGTCACTTCGCCATCGCGTCCCACCTGCATGTCGCAGACGAAGCACATGCGATCGACCTTGGGCATCAGCGAGCAGATACCGTTGGACAATGTCTCCGGCAGCATCGGCACCACAAAACCCGGGAAATACACCGAGGTGGCACGCTTTTGTGCTTCGTCGTCCAGCGGCGTCCCCGGGCGCACATAGTTGGACACGTCGGCAATCGCCACCACCAGACGGAAGCCGTCGGCGTTGGGTTCGCAATACACCGCGTCGTCGAAATCCTTGGCGTCTTCGCCATCGATGGTGACCAGCGGCATCTGCCGCAGATCCACGCGCCCGCCGATCATGCCGGGCTCGACTACCAACGGCACGGCGGCCGCTTCGTCCAGCACTTTCTGCGGAAATTCGTGCGGCAGCTCATGGCCGTGGATGGCCATTTCCACCACCAGCGACGGGGTCAGCTTGTCGCCGAGTACCGCGATGATCTTGCCGATAGCCGGGCGACGCGCGTCCGGTGGCGCGATCAGCTCGCAAACCACCAATTGGCCTTCGCGTGCTTCGCCGATGCCGTCCGGTGCGATCTGCACGTTGCGCTGCACACGCTTGTCGTCCGGGTCAACGTAGGCCACACCGTGCTCATAGAAAAAGCGCCCGATCATGCGCGACATGCGGCGCTCGAGCACACGCGCAATTGCGCCTTCGCGACGGCCGCGGCGGTCGATGCCGGTGACGTTGGCAAGTGCACGATCGCCATGCATGACCTTGCGCATTTCGAACGGCGGCAGGAACAGATCGTCACCACCTTCGTCCGGCTTGAGGAACCCGAAGCCCTCCGGATTGGCGATCACCACACCGGCAATCAAACTGGTCTGCTGCACCGGCGCATAGCCGCCGCGGCGGTTCTGCACCAGCTGCGCTTCACGCACCATCGCAGCCAGGCGCTTGCCCAGCGCATCGATGCGGTCGCTCAGATTCAATTGCTCGGCAATTTCCTCGGCGGTCTGCGGGCCATCGCAGGCTTCGAGCAACTGCAGAATGGCTTCACGGCTTGCGATCGGCTCGGCGTAACGCAATGCCTCGCTGTTAGCGTGCGGATCTTTGAATTGCGCAGCAGCGGGCTGCAACCCTTCCGGCGGAGGTGCAGGCGGACCGCTCTTGCGCGGATGCGGTGCGCGTGGCGCTGGCGGCAGCGGCGGTATTGCCGCAAGCTCCGGCGAGGCGGCTTTTAAAGCTTTTTCGGCAGCGCGTTTGTTCGCGGACTTGGTCGACGCGCCAGCGGCGGCACGGACCAGAAAGTCCGGCATCCAGCCCGGCAACTTCTGTTTCTCGGCGGTGGTGGACTCGCCCAGGCTGGTGGACGTGCGGCGACTGGGCCGATCGGAATCTGGAATATTTTTCTTTGTCATTGCTCCCATGGTAACCCTTGCAGCAGCGACATGGGCAGCAAGGCCTGCTCAACCGTTGACAATCGCCGGCCGCAACCCGTTGACAAGCCCGCCAGGAGCCTGCAAGATTTGCGGTTCACCTGCCCAGGTGGCGGAATTGGTAGACGCACTAGCTTCAGGTGCTAGCGGGGGTAACTTCGTGGAGGTTCGAGTCCTCTCCTGGGCACCAGCTTAAACAGACCTCCAAGCGATCGGGGGTCTTCTTGATTTCTGGGGTCTGAAATAGTTGGGCTGCATGTGTCGCCGGTCTGCTGGAGCGGCCTGATCGACCAAGAAGGCAAAGATTCGATTCCGGCTTCAACGTAAGCGCTATGGCGAGCGCCTCATGGTGGCGGGCATACCAATGGTAGGAATCCCGCTCCAGCCAATCGACCGGCAGCAGCGAGGTCGCAAAATCCCGGCCTAGTTCGGCGACCGGCTTGGCCGGCGGTTCGCCCAGCAAGCGTGCCAAGGTCGGCTCGACCGCTTCGGCCAGCATGCGTTGGCCTTGAGTGTCCGCATGCAAGGCGCCGGCTGGTGGGCGGAATCGGGTGTCGTAGAACAATCGGTGCGCAGCTTGCCGTCGCCCAAAAAGACCGACCCGACATCCAGATAGCTCACGCACGGGTTGTCGCCGTAACGCACCGCCAAGCCCTGGTTGATCTGCGCATCGCGGCGCGACTTTCGGTAGCCCACCGATTATGGTCTGCCTCTGTGCGCGGCCACAAGCGGCGGCGGTGTGCGCCGATAAGCGCATCGTACATGTGTCAATACCGCGCGCCGCCCTGGCCCCTTTGTGAGCGAGCACTTCGACGCTGATCGATTTCGGCAGGCGATCAGCCGATCACTGGATCGTCCACAACAGGTGCCTCACACCATCAAGCAGCACGCTCCAGCAACACCACCTCCGCAGGTGCGCTGGAACATGCGCATTCAACGCAGACCGGTCTCGCCACGCGCAATCACCAACCGCTGGATTTCCGACGTCCCTTCATAAATCTCGGTGATCTTGGCATCGCGGAAATAGCGCTCCAGCGGCATTTCCTTCGAGTAGCCCATGCCGCCGTGGATTTGCACCGCCTGATGAGTAATCCACATCGCCGCTTCCGAGGCAGTGAGCTTGGCCACCGCCGCTTCGGTACCGAACTTCTGCCCCTGACCCTTCAACCAAGCCGCGCGCAGCGTCAGCAGCAACGCTGCGTCCAGCTTGCACTTCATGTCGGCGATCTTGGCCTGGGTCATCTGAAAAGTGCCGATCGCCGCACCGAAGGCCTTGCGCTCCTTCACGTAGGACAATGTGGCCTCGTACGCAGCACGCGCGATCCCCACCGCCTGCGAGGCAATGCCGATACGTCCAGCATCCAGCACGCTCATTGCGGTCTTGAAACCCTCGCCTTCCACGCCCAGTACCTCATCGGGCTGGGCGATGTAATCGGCAAACTCGATTTCGCAGGTGGCCGAGGCACGGATGCCCAGCTTGGGCTCGGTCTTGCCGCGGTGAAAACCGGCGCGGTCGGTGTCGACCATAAACGCAGTGATGCCGCGCGTGCCCTTGTCCGGCTCTGTCACCGCAAACAACACGATGTACCTGGCCACCGGGCCGGAGGTGATCCAGCTCTTCTTGCCGTTGATCACGAAGCTGGCGTCGGCCTGTTTCACCGCGCGGCAACGCATGGCCGACGCATCCGAACCGGACTGCGGCTCGGTCAGGGCGAATGCGCCGATATGCGTGCCTTCGGCAATCGCGCGCACGTACAACTGCTTCTGCGCCTCGCTGCCGTTTTTGAGAATGCCGGTGCAGAAAAGCGAGTTGTTGACCGACACGATGGTGGAGTGCGCGCCATCGGCAGCGGCGATCTCGATCATCGCCAGCGCGTAGCTGATCGGGTCCATACCGGCGCCACCGTACTCAGCCGGTACTTCGATGCCCATCAGGCCGTTTCCGCCGAGTAGGCGAATGTTCTCCAGCGGAAATTCGCCACTGCGGTCGAACTGCTCGGCGCTGGGAGCAATCTTTTCCTGCGCGATGCGGCGCGCCACATCCTGGATCATCAATTGTTCTTCGGTAAAGCTGAAATCCACGGCGCACCTCTCCAGGCTTGAGCTGAGCCTCATTGTAACGCCAACCATTCGCATGCGTATGCAGTTGACCGCACCTGCTGCCGGGTCGAAAATATCTCCATATCGCGATATAGAGATATTCATGGATCTGGAAGACTGGTCGGCCCGCCTGAAAGTGTTTGCCGACGCCACCCGAGTCCGCCTGCTGACCTTGCTGGAGCAGGAAGAACTCACCGTGGCCGAGCTGTCGGCCATCACCCGTCTGGCCCAGCCACGCGTGTCCACGCATCTGGCCAAGCTCAAGGAAGCCGGACTGGTGCGCGATCGTCGCGCAGGCGTGTCGGCCTATTACCGGTTCGACGAAGTGTCGCAGGACCCGGCCCAGCGTGCCTTGTGGCTGGCGCTGAGCACCGGCAGCGACGACCCACTGCTGCGCCAGGACGCCGAGCGCGTGGCCGCGGTGCTGGCCAATCGCGCCGCCGACCAGAACTGGGCCGATTCGGTCGCCGGCGACATGGAGCGGCATTACTCCCCGGGCCGCACCTGGGAAGCGCTGGCGCGCACTGCCCTACCCTTGCTGGAAACCGGCGACGTGCTCGACATCGCCTCCGGCGACGGCGTGCTGGCGGAACTGGTGGCACCGCACGCCACCCGCTACATCTGCATCGATACCAGCGCGCGCGTTGTTGCCGCCGCCAGCGAGCGCTTGCGCAAGCTGCGCAATGTGGAAGTGCGCGAAGGCGATATGCATGCGTTGCCGTTCCCGGATACCAGCTTCGACTTGGTGGTGCTGATGCACGCGCTCACCTACGCGGCCAAACCAGCGCAGGCGGTGGCCGAATCCGCGCGCGTGCTGCGCCCCGGCGGCCGGCTGCTGTTGTGCAGCCTGGCCAAACACGAACATCGCGCGGCCGTGCATGCCTATGGCCACGTCAATCTCGGCTTTGCGGCCAAGGAATTGCGCAAGTTCGCCGAGAAAGCCGGGCTGGACGTGTCCAGCCTGGAGACGGTGACGCGCGAAAAGCGTCCACCGCATTTCGAAGTGATCTCGTTGATTGCGATGAAGCCGGCAATCGCAAATCCAGATGCGGGATTGGATGAAAGCAAGCGCATTGCCTCGCAGAGAACCCGATCATGACGCCTGCACAACTCCCTAATGCCCACTCTCCGATCTCATTCTCATTACCTTGGCTACATCCCGAGCGCGCTGCCGAGCTCAACGCTGCGCTGCGCGAACGCATCCTTATCATCGATGGCGCGATGGGAACCATGATCCAGCGCCACGATCTGCAGGAGCCCGATTACCGCGGCACCCGGTTTGCCGACGGCTACGACAGCGCGCATGTGCACGGCCCCGGTTGCGATCACGCGCATGCCCCGGAAGGCCACGATCTCAAGGGCAACAACGACCTGTTATTGCTGTCGCGCCCGGAGATCATCGCCGGCATCCATCGCGCCTATCTGGATGCAGGTGCCGATCTGCTGGAAACCAACACTTTCAATGCGACCTCGGTGAGCCAGGCCGACTATCATCTGGAACACTTGGTCTACGAATTGAATAAGGCCGGCGCACAGGTCGCGCGTGCGTGTTGCGATGAAGTCCAAGTGCTGACACCGCACAAGCCGCGCTTTGTGATTGGTGTGCTAGGTCCCACCAGCCGCACCGCCTCGATCAGCCCCGACGTCAACGACCCCGGTTACCGCAACACCAGTTTCGATGCCTTGCGCGAAACCTATCGCGAAGCCATCGACGGTTTGATCGACGGCGGCGCGGATACGCTAATGGTGGAAACCATCTTCGATACGCTCAACGCCAAGGCTGCGTTGTATGCGATCGAAGAAGTGTTCCAAGCGCGCGGCGGACGTTTGCCGGTGATGATCTCCGGCACTATCACCGATGCGTCCGGTCGTACCTTGTCCGGCCAGACTGCCGAAGCATTCTATGCATCGGTGGCACATGGACGGCCGTTATCGGTAGGCCTGAACTGCGCACTCGGCGCGAAGGATCTGCGCCCGCACGTGGAGACGCTGTCGCAGATTGCCGACGCCTACATCAGCGCGCATCCAAACGCCGGCCTGCCGAATGCATTCGGCCAGTACGACGAGACGCCGGAAGAAATGGCTGAAACCCTGCGCGAATTCGCCCAAGCCGGCTTGCTCAATTTGGTGGGCGGTTGCTGCGGCACATCGCCCGACCACATCCGCGCGATCGCCGAAGCGGTGGCCGATCTGCCGCCGCGGCAGTTGCCTGGTTTGCAGGAGGAGCTGGCGGCGTGATGCAGCACGCGCGCCAGCGTCGGCCTTGCGGGCATCTTCTCGCGCACGCCGGAGAAAAAAACGACGCGACGCCGCTTGTAGCAGGCGCGCAGCGCCGGATAAGGGCCAGCCGGCAGCGCCGATCACTCTCTGTCCCGCTGCGCGCGCGGCAGTCTTCCTGTTTGGGCATTACATGAGTACACCCCGCTACACTCGCCTGTCCGGCCTGGAACCACTGGTCATCACCCCGGACCTGTTGTTCGTCAACGTCGGCGAGCGCACCAACGTCACCGGCAGCGCGCAGTTTCGCAAGCTGATCAAGGAAGAACGCTACGAAGAAGCGGTGGACGTGGCCCGCCAGCAGGTCGCCAGTGGTGCGCAGATTCTGGACGTCAATATGGACGAGGGCCTGATCGATTCCGAAAAGGCGATGACGCGCTTTCTCAATCTGATCATGTCCGAGCCGGACATTGCGCGCATTCCGGTAATGGTGGATTCGTCCAAATGGAGCGTGATCGAAGCCGGCTTGAAGTGTCTGCAAGGCAAGAGCGTGGTCAATTCGATCTCGCTCAAGGAAGGCAAGGCGCTGTTTATCGAACAGGCGCGCAAGGTGTTGCGCTACGGTGCCGCCGCGGTGGTGATGGCCTTCGATGAAGTGGGCCAGGCCGATACCTGCGCGCGCAAGGTCGAGATCTGCACGCGCGCCTACAAGGTGCTGACCGAGCAAGTGGGCTTTCCGCCGGAAGACATCATCTTCGACCCGAATATCTTTGCCGTTGCCACTGGCATCGAGGAGCACGACAACTACGCTGTGGACTTCATCGAAGCCACGCGCGAGATCAAGCGCACGCTGCCGCATTGCCATATTTCCGGCGGCGTTTCCAACGTGTCGTTCTCGTTCCGCGGCAACGAGATGGTGCGCCAGGCGATCCATTCGGTATTCCTGTTCCACGCGATCAAGGCCGGCATGGACATGGGCATCGTCAACGCCGGCGGCATGCCGATCTACGACGAGCTGGACCCGGAACTGCGCGAACGTGTGGAGGATGTGATCCTCAACCGCCGCAAGGACGGCACCGAACGGCTGCTGGAAATCGCCGAGCGCTACAAGGGCAGCAAGGGCGCGGCGAAAGTCGAAGACCTGGCCTGGCGCGAGAAGCCGGTGCGTGCGCGGCTGGCGCATGCGCTGGTGCACGGCATCGATGCGTTCGTGGAAACCGACACCGAAGAAGCGCGGCAACAATCCACACGCCCGCTGGATGTGATCGAAGGCCCGCTGATGGATGGCATGAACGTGGTCGGCGACCTGTTCGGCGCCGGCAAGATGTTCCTGCCGCAGGTGGTCAAATCCGCGCGCGTGATGAAAAAAGCCGTGGCGTATCTGCTCCCCTTTATCGAGGCGGAAAAACTGCGCACCGGCGATGTCGGCAAGTCCAACGGCAAGATCATCATGGCCACCGTCAAGGGCGATGTGCACGACATCGGCAAGAACATCGTCGGCGTGGTGTTGGCATGCAACAACTTCGACGTGGTGGATCTGGGCGTGATGGTACCGGCGCAGGTGATCCTGGACCGTGCGCGTGCGGAAAATGCGGATTTGATTGGTCTTTCCGGCCTGATCACGCCGTCGCTGGAAGAAATGTCGCATGTGGCGCGCGAAATGCAGCGGCAAGGTTTCGAGATTCCGTTGTTGATCGGTGGTGCCACGACCTCGCGAGCGCACACCGCGTTGAAGATCGACCCGCATTACACCGCGCCGACCGTGTGGGTGAAGGACGCCTCGCGTGCGGTGGGCGTTGCGCAATCGCTGATTTCGCGCGACCTGCGCCAGGCCTTCGTCGCCGCCAATAATGCCGACTACGCGGAGATTCGCGCGCGCCACCGCAATCGCGGCGATGCAAAGCGACTGGTGTCGTTGGAGAAAGCACGTGCGCAACGTTTCGATGGCGATTGGGACACCTACACCCCGCCCACTCCGCGTCAGCCAGGCGTGCACGTGTTCGACGATTACCCGCTGCAGGAGTTGATCGAGCTGATCGACTGGACCCCGTTCTTTCAGGCTTGGGAACTTGCCGGCAAGTTCCCGGCAATCCTCAGCGATGAAGTGGTCGGCACGCAGGCGAGTGAGTTGTATCGCGATGCGCGACGCATGCTCAAGCGCATCGTCGAAGAGAAGTGGCTCACCGCCAAAGCAGTGTTCGGGCTGTGGCCGGCGAATAGTGTCGGTGATGATGTGGAGCTGTTGACCGAGCCTGCGGAATCGGGAATCGGGAATCGGGAATCGCAACGCAGTACGCAAGCGCTCGACCATTCCCGATTCTCCACTCCCCATTCCCTGCATTTCTTACGCCAGCAAGTCGACAAACCCATCGACCGCCCCGACTTCTGCCTGGCCGACTTCATCGCGCCCAAGAGCTGTGGTAAGCAGGACTGGATCGGCGCGTTTGCGGTCACCGCCGGCATCGGCATCGACCCGCATGTTGTCCGTTTCGAAGCAGCGCACGACGACTACAACTCCATCCTGCTCAAGGCGCTGGCCGACCGCTTGGCCGAAGCCTTGGCAGAGCGCCTGCACCAACGCGTGCGTACCGACTTCTGGGGTTATGTCGACGACGAAAGCCTCGACAACGAAGCGCTGATCTCCGAGCGCTATCGTGGTATCCGTCCGGCGCCGGGTTATCCCGCCTGCCCCGAGCACAGCGAGAAGCGCACATTGTTCGATTTGCTCGATGCCGAGCGCCACACCACGATGACGCTAACCGAAAGTTTCGCGATGCTGCCCACCGCAGCGGTGTCCGGTTATTACTTCAGCCATCCCAAGAGCCAGTATTTCGTGGTCGGGCGATTGGGCAAGGAACAGGTTGCCGACTACGCAAAACGCAAGGGCATCACGCTGGCATTGGCCGAACGTTGGCTGGCATCGAATCTGGACTACGACCCGGAATAATCAATCGGCTGCAGTGCGCAGACTCGCTGGTACGCGAGCCTGCCATTGATGCGCCACCCTTCCGATGCGCTGACTGCCTTTGGGACGACCGGGGGCACCGGCAAGACACCAACACAAGCGTATCCATCAACGCCTTGCAGGCATTGCGACGGTCGCTAGCAAGCTGCAAGATAACGAGCAAATTGCGTCCGTGTACGCTGACGAAAGATCGCCGAGCATAACTCGGCGATCTCAACTCCAAAGTCATCACACCTCGCCGAGCTCATCGCATTACGCAGCCGGCCGCAACACGTTCAAGACTTCGTGGCACGCGCCCATGGTGTGGTAGTCGGTCTTGCCGGCCGGGCTTTTCTCATCGCTGTACTTGCGGTTGTCTGCATCCAGGATGCGATACCAAGCGCCATAGCGGTGGTCGATCATGTGCTTCCAGGCATAACCCCAAAGCTTGTCGTACCAGTGCCAATAACGCGCTTCGCCGCTGCGCTGCGCCAATAACGCGGCAGCGGCCAGCGACTCTGCCTGCACCCAGAAATACTTATCGTCATCGCAGACATTGCCGTCAGGGTCGAAACCGTAATAGAGCCCGCCACGCTGCGCATCCCATGAACGCTCCACTGCCACATCGAACAGATGCTGCGCTGTCGGCAGCAACCAATCTGCCGGTGCGTAGCGATCCAGCAGCATCAGCAGCTTGGCCCATTCGGTCTGATGGCCCGGCTGGAAACCCCACGGGCGGAACAGATGCTTGGGATTGTCGCGATTGTAGTCCCAGTCGATGTTCCATTGCAGATCGTAGTGCTCCCATACCAGGCCATCGGCCTTGGCCGCCTGACGCCGGGTCATGTTGTCGGCCAGCAACAACGCGCGGTCGAGATAACGCTGCTCACCGCTCGCTTCGTACGCAGCAATCATCGCCTCGCACATGTGCATGTTGGCGTTCTGGCCGCGGTAGCTGGTGAAGTTGAACTGCGCATCGGCTTCGTCGCGATACAGGCCGAATTCCGGCTCCCAGAAGTGCTTTTCCAGCAGTTGCCAGGTTTCGTCCATCCACGTGGGTGCTTCATCGACGCCTGCTTTCAATCCGCACGAATACGCCAGCAGCACGAACGCAACGCCGTAGCAATGATTCATAGCGTCTTCGACCACGCCATCGCGCAAGGTCCACGCATAGCCGCCGGTGGCCGCGTTGCGATGCACGTTACGCAGATAATCCAGGCCGTGACGCACCGCTTCTAAGTACTCGGCATCGCCGAATTCGCTGTACGCCATCGCGTAGTTGAAGACGAAGCGCGTGCTGCTGACCAAATGCCGGTGCCCGGCGTCGTAGATGGAGCCGTCATCGCGGAAATACTGGAAAAATCCGCCTTTCAGGTCGATCGCGCGCGGATGGTAGAACGCCATGGTGTCGGCGATATGCTGGCGCACTACATCAGCCGAGCGGAAATCGGGTGCGGGGGTCGCAGGCAGACGATTCATGATTGTTCCTGGATCAAAGAATGGACCTCATCAACGCTCGGCATCGCGGCGAACGCGCCCTTGCGCGTCACCGCCAACGCACCGACTGCAGCGGCGAAACGAATCACCTCGGTGATCGCGACCGGATCGGCACTCAATTGCTCAAGCGTGGATGCGCGCGCAGCCAGCTGATACAGCAAACCGCCAACGAATGCATCGCCAGCTCCGGTACTATCGCGCACCTGCACGCGGAATGCCGGCACCTGGCCGGAATCGGTGCGCGTCTGCCAATGCACCGGCCCGCCACCATCGGTGACCAGCAACCAGCTGGCCTTGCCCTGCCACAGCTTTTGCGTGACCGCGCTGGCATCGCCATTGAGTGTGCCAGCCAGGTAATCAAGCTCCTCACGCGAAAGCTTGACCACATCGGCCAACGCCAACGCATCCCAGAGCAACAATGCGGGGTTCACGTCCTGCGGCCACAGCATCGGGCGCAGATTCAAATCCAGGCTGACGATGGCGCCAGAGGCGCGCGCGCGGCGCATGCCATCGAGCGTGCACTGCGCAATCTTCGGCTCGGTCATGCTGTTGGAGCACACATGCAGCACGGCTGCCTGCGCAAAACCATCCGCCGCGAAATGCTCGGGGCGGAACAATAGATCCGCTGCCGGCGGGCGATAGAAGCTGAAGCTGCGCTCGCCCGCCTCGTCCAACGCAACGAAGGCCAGTGCGGTCTTGGCCTGATCTGTGCGCACGATGCCGTCAGTGACGACCCCGGCCTGTTGCAGGCTCTGCAGCAGGAAATCGCCAAACATGTCGCGCCCGAGCATGCCGACAAAATGCGCCGCGCCACCCAATCGCGCCACAGCAACGGCGACATTGGCCGGTGCACCGCCAGCGTATTGCGCGAAGGTGCGCGCCTCGTCCAGACCAGCCGACGACAACGCCAGCATGTCGATCAAGGCCTCGCCAAAACACACGACCTGATTCTTGGCTGCATTCATGCGCGTGCCTCCGCCAGTGCGCCGCGCAGACGCGAGCCCCAGATACCGTAGAAAACGATGTACAGATAGCACAGCAGCGGCAGTACGAACGATCCATGCAGGCCGACGTTGTCGGCAAGCAGACCCTGCACGTACGGCACGATGGCGCCGCCGACGATGGCCATGATCAACAGACTGGAAGCGCGGTCGGTCAACGGGCCGAGGCGCTCGATGCCCAGGGCGAAAATGGTCGGGAACATGATCGAATTGAACAGGCCGATCGCCACCAGTGCGTACACGGCCAGCATGCCGCCGCTGGCCATGGTCAGGCCCAACAGCAGCGAATTGATCGCAGCGAACACCGACAGCAGCACGCGTGGCGACAATTTAGCCAGCAACGCCGAGCCGATGAAGCGACCGATCATCGCCAGCGTCCAGTATGCCGACACGTAATTGGTCGCCTCGCGTTCGGTAAAACCACCGATCTGCGGCAACGAGAAGTAATTGACCATCAGGCTGCCGATCGCCACTTCCGCACCGACATAGAAAAAGATCGCAAGCACACCAAAGCGCACATGCGGGTGGCGCAACGCATCGAGTAATGAATGCTTGCTCTCGTCTCTGTGCGCGTTTGCGTCGATCAGTGCAGGCAGACGGAACAGAAACACGACGATCGCCAACAGGAACAGTACGATGCCCAGGCCGATATACGGACCCTGCACTGCCTGCGCTTCCTGCACGCGATAGGCAAGCTGCTTGGCTTCCGGCAGCACCTTGAGCTGATCGCCGCTCATCACGGCGTTGGAAAGGATCAGCCAGCCACCGAACAGCGGCGCGATCGCGGTCCCCAGTGAATTGAGCGCCTGCGCCAGGGTCAAGCGGCTGGACGCGCTACGCTCCGACCCCAGCAGCGCGACATACGGGTTGGCCGCCACCTGCAAGATGGTGATGCCGGTGGCGAGTACGAACAACGCACCGAGGAATGCGCCGTAAATACGCAATTCCGCTGCAGGCCAGAAGCCCAGTGCGCCGACCGCAGCAACTGCCAAACCGACAACGATGCCTTGCTTGTAGCCCAACCTGGCCACCAACCACCCGGCCGGCAAAGACATCAGAAAGTACGCGCCGAAAAAAGTGAACTGCACCAGCATCGCCTGCGCGAAGTTGAGTTCGAACACGGCCTTCAAATGTGGAATCAGAATGTCGTTGAGGGAGGTAAGAAAGCCCCACATGAAAAAGATTGTGGTGACGACCGACAACGCGACACCGTTGTTGACGGGCGCCTTGTGGCCGCTGGGCACAGCGGATTGCGTGGAAAGGGAAACCATTAGGAGTTGCCTGGTCAGCGGCCTGAGGCCTTGGTGGGGGAATGGGCGGTAGAATCGATCGGGGGACGAAGCGGACGCAGTGTTGTTGGCGCATAGGCGCTGCTCGCACGCATCTTCAATTCGACGGCAGCGGTCAAACGCCGAGAATCAAGCTCAGGGCTGCCGATCCGCTGCAGCACCAATTGTGCGGCTTGCCCGCCACGCGCACGCGGGTCGGCGGCAAGCGTGGTCAATGCGGGAGTGAACAAGGCAGCCTCGGCGATGTCGTCGAAGCCGGTCACCGCAAAATCACGGCCGGGGACAATCCCGTGCATCGCCAGCGCGGCCATCAACCCCAGCGCAACGCTGTCGTTGTAGCAAACCGCGGCAGTAGCATCCTGCGCGGCGCTGTCGAGCATGCGCGCAGCACACAGTGCGGCGTCCTGACGATTGGGCGCCGATTCAACGTAATGCACGGCCAGCCCTGCATCCGTCATCGCACGTGCATAGCCGGCCCGACGCTGGCGGCAGGAACTGGATTCGGCATGTCCGCCGAAAAAAACGATGCGCCGGTGACCTTGCGCGATCAAATGCTCGCCAGCCAGCAATGCGCCCTGCGCGTTGTCTAGCGCCAACAGATCCCAAGACGCGCCCTCTACTTCGCGGTTGAACAACACCACGTTGCGCTGGCGCCCGAGTGCCTGCGTCAGCGCATGCGCCTGGCTGCCTTCGGCCGGCGACAAGATGATCCCCGCCGGCGTGTGTTCCATCAGCGAGCTCAGCACCGCCTGCTGACGCTCGGTGGATTCGCCGGTGCTGCCGAGCAAGGTCACATAACCGGCCGCGCCCAGTGCTTCGTCCACGCCAGCGGCAAATTCGGCGAAGAACGGGTTGGACAGATCGTTGATGACCAACGCAATGCTGGAAGACGTACGGCGGCGCAGATTGGCTGCGGCACGGTTGTAAACGTAATTCTGCCGATCCAGTTCGGCCTCCACGCGCGCGCGCGTGGTCGCATGCACCAGCGGGCTGCCACGCAGCACCAAGGACACCGTCGCGCGGGAGACGCCGATCGCTCCGGCGATATCGCGCAACGTCACCGCACCGCGACGCACGCGACGCGCATCGGCATCATCCGGAACATCTAGCGTCGGTTTGGCATGCGTCACGTTGTAGGCGTTGCGGGAGAAGACATGCGCATGCATCCGGCGTTGATTGCATCGATCCAATTAAGCCTTTTCCGGGCAATCAATGCATGCGGCAGTGCAACATACCGAAGGCCCGCCATGAGCCATCAACGCCTAGGGCAATACTGTAACTAGGCGCCATCGACTCCAACCGCAGACACGTCACTGAAACGCGATAGACAAACCGATCCCACCTTGCCAATCGGGACTTTCCGACGTTAGTCCGCGCAACACCGAGACATCCAGTTGCATCGCATGCGGAAGCTGCCAGGCGCCGCCAGCGCCAGCGGCGCGCGAATGCTCGCTACCGGTGTCCAAGCCCGCTTCCACATAGCTGCTGAAATGCTCGCCGGAAAAGAACGTGTAGTTGGGCGAAAACGTCCAGGTGTGGCCGTCATCGTTGCGTGCATAGTTGACGTACACCGCCAACGCGCGCTCCTGGGCAAGGTCCCAGGATGCGGTCACTCCTAGTTCGCGCGCGTAGCCATTGCTGAAAGCCGGGCTGCCGGTCGGCACGCTGTAGCTACCGAGCGCGGCCCAATGGAAACTGTCCGAGCGCGATGGCAATGCCACCTTCAGTCCGACATGGCTGTCGCCACCGCTGCGTACACGCGCAGCACCATGCCGCCAATTGTAGCTATCGCTCCCTACCTGCAGCTCGACGTTCTGGAACACGCCCAGACGCAGCAACGTATCGGCGGTGTATTGGGTGGTCTGCTGTCCATCGCTGCGATCGGTGCTCGCGTCCGGCAAGCCCTGCTCCCAGGCAAACGCGCCAGGCTGCAGGACGTCGGCGGCAAATGGAATGCCGGGGCGATCGAACGCCGGCACCTCTTCCGACTGCGCAGCGGCCTGCTGACTCACAACGCACAACGCGAGCATGGCTGGGACCAACGCCATGGAGCGAGGTGCGTGTAAACGCCAAACGTTCTGCGCGGCGAACGCTACCGACGTAGCGGCGCAGGACTTCAACACTTTCGACGACATGGACATACGCGGCACCATCGCGGCAGGGAGGGAACGACAACGCAACAGACCGTAAGCCAGACCGCGTCGAGCAGTGGCGTCACTCTGATTACTTGCTGATGCTTGAAAAAATCGGTACTTGAACACTTGGCTGACCATGTCGCGGGCAGTCGACATGGCATAATTCTGTGTTACCAGACCAGATCGTCGGGCACCTGATACTGAGGGTCTGCATACGGGTCGTCGCCTGCAGGCGCGTTCGGGTCCACCTTCAATGCCACCGATGGTGCGAACACCGCTTCGGCTTCGGCCAGCACCTCGGCGGTAACCAACAGATAGCGACCTTTGAGTTGCAGCACACCCAGTTCGCCTGCATTGAGCGCCTTGAGCTGATCGGCGGTCACGTAGATGCGCTTGATCTTGCCGCCGTAAGGGAAATGCCGGGCGATATCTGCATCGGCATGATTCAAGCCCTTGTCCTTGAGCAGCTCTTCGAGCTTGGCCTTAGCTTCGCGACGCAGGCGTGCTTCTTCCTGCTTGACGCGCTCGGCTTCGATGCGCTCGTCTTTTTCGCGCTGCGCACGGATCGCATAGGCCTTGGCCAGATCGATGTCTTCGCGCGTGCGGGCCGGCTTGGGACCGCGCCGGTCAGCAGTGGAATGTGGCGGACGCGTCGACGTTGCAGGCTTGCCGTCGTTGCCACGATCATGCCGGCCATCGTTTTTGCGCTCGCTCCTGCCATCGGTCGCCGCAGCGGCATGTGGCCGCTGCGGCCCCCTGCGCTGGCCCGGCTTGTTGCCATGCGGACGCGCGGCAGGCCGTGCGTCGGTTTTGCGTTCGGGCTTGGATGCGGACTTGAAGCCCAAACCAAGCAACTGGTCACGTAAGGTATCGCTCATGGCGGCGGCAATCTGCAATCAATAGTGCGGAGGCGGCGGTTCATCCGCTGCATCGGCAAACAACGTTGAGCGCACCTTGCCCAGATCCTCAAGCAGGTGGCGGATCAATTCGGCATTGCGGGCGCCCGTCAAACGGGCGTCCGCAAGCGCTTCACTCAGTTCATTCAGCGCCTGCTCCTGAAAGGAGAGGCGCGTTTCCAGTTCCACCAACCGCGCGTCCAGTTCCTGGTCGCGCGGCGAGAGTCGCTCATGCATGCAACGAACGGCCTCGTCCGATGGCGTAGTAAGCCAGACCTGCGGCTTCGATTTCCTGCGGGTCATACAGGTTGCGACCGTCGAACACGACGTCGTCCTTCAATGCCTGCTTGATCTTGCCGAAATCCGGGCTACGGAACTGCTTCCACTCGGTCACCACGACCAGTGCATCGGCACCTTCCAGTGCTGCAAATGCGTCGTCGCAGAAAGTCAGATCGTCGCGCTCGCCGAAGATGCGCTTGGCTTCATGCGTGGCTTCCGGATCGTAAGCACGCACAGTGGCACCGGCATCCCACAACTGCGCCATCACACGCCGGCTGGACGCTGCACGCATATCGTCGGTATTGGGCTTGAACGCCAAGCCCCATACCGCGAAGATTTTGCCCGCGATGCTGCCGGTACCTTCGGCGCCGTAGTGACGCTGGACCAGTTCGAACAAGTGCCCCTTCTGCGCGTTGTTGACGCTTTCCACCGCGTTGAGCAGGGTCGGCTCCATGCCGTATTGCTCGGCGGTCTTGGCCAATGCCTGCACATCTTTCGGGAAGCACGAGCCGCCGTAACCGGCACCTGGATAGATGAAGTGCCAGCCGATGCGCGGATCCGAGCCGATACCGTTGCGCACGTGCTCGACGTCCGCACCGACACGCTCGGCAATGTTTGCGATCTCGTTCATGAAGCTGATCTTGGTCGCCAGCATCGCGTTGGCCGCGTACTTGGTCAGCTCGGCCGAACGCACATCCATCTCGACGATACGATCACGGTTGCGATTGAACGGCGCGTACAGACGACGCATGCGTGCAATGGCTGCCGGCTTCTTGGCTCCGATCACGATGCGATCCGGACGCATGCAGTCTGCCACCGCGTCGCCTTCCTTGAGGAACTCAGGGTTGGAGACGACGTCGAACTCGTGATCCACGCCGCGCGCATCCAACTCTTCCTGGATTGCAACGCGCACCTTGTCGGCGGTACCGACCGGCACGGTGGATTTGTTGACGATCACAGACGGACCTTCGATGTGGCGACCCACGGTACGCGCAACAGCCAGCACGTACTGCAGGTCGGCACTACCGTCTTCATCCGGCGGCGTGCCCACGGCGATAAAGGTGATTTCGCCGTGCGCAATCGCCTCGGCAGCATCGCTGGTGAAGCGCAACCGGCCAGAGGCATGATTGGCTTTCACCATCGGCTCCAAGCCGGGTTCATAGATGGGAATCACCCCACGATTGAGACCATCAACTTTCGCCTGGTCGATATCCACGCAGATGACGTGATGACCTACTTCGGCAAGACAAGTACCGGTGACAAGACCAACATAGCCGGTACCAAAGATCGCAACTCGCATGGGTGGTGGTACTCCTGTGGGGGATCAGGGAAGGATAGCCATCAGTTCGACATCGAACGTCAACGTTGCATCTGGTCCGATCGGCCCCCCCTGCGAGCCGTTCGGGCCATAGGCCAAGTTGGATGGAATCCAGAAACGATATTTCGAACCGACCGGCATCAACGCGACGCCCTCGGTCCATCCGGGAATGACTTGATCCAGACCGAACTCGGCCGGCTGACCGCGCTGATAGGAACTGTCGAACACCTGCCCGTTGAGCAGCTTGCCTTCGTAGTTCACGCGCACTTTGTTGGTGCGCATCGGGCGCTCGCCGCTGCCCTGACGCAGCACCATGTACTGCAGGCCCGACGCGGTGGTGATCACACCCTTCTCGGACTTGTTCTTGGCGAGGAAGGCGTTGCCTTCTTCGCGATTCTTGGCACCGGCAGCGCCCTGTTTGGCAGAGGCAAACGCCTGCATGGTGGCCGCAGCTTCCTGCTGGGTCAGACGCGTGGTGCCCTTGGCGAATACGGTACGCACCGCTTCCATCAGGATCGACAGATCGATCTCATCCTTGATGCCGGCCAACGACGGGCCGATAGCGCGATCGCCGAGCATCAGGCCAACATTTTCCTTGGATGGCGCGGCTGGCGCGCTGTCCGGCGCCATGCCAGGTACCTGCTGGCCGTTACGCGCCGCCATTGCCATCCGCAGCCCGGTATCGGTGGCCTGGGTCTGCTCTTCCGACAACAGCGGCTTACCGCCCTTGAATGCATTCTCGATGGCGCGTTGCATGGCGCTCAGATCGATGTCCTGTGCAATCGGCTCGAACGAGCGCGCTACGTCCATACCGATGGCGTAGCTCACGTTGTCGCGCGTGCTTTTTTCAGACGATGCGTTCAAAACCGGCTTCTCCTTGGTGGCCGCTGCGGCCGGTTGCTGCGCCATCGCCGGCAGCGATGTCGACATTGCTACCATCAGTAGCGACGCCGCCGCGCCGCGCTTTCCCATCTTCATTCGATGCACTTCCCGAGAGTGATAAAGACGCGCCCCCGACGGCGCTGAATGCGCATTGTCGCATGCGCGCGCGGCAATGCGAGAACCGCGCTCAGCGCGACGGGGCTTTGAGTTCGCGTTCGATTGCCGCCAGCACGCTCGGATCGTCCGGTTTGATCTTGCTGGGGAACTGCGCCACCACTCGTCCATCGCGACCAATCAAATATTTGTGGAAGTTCCAACCCGGTGCCACAGCCGTGGCTTGCGTCAACCGCTGATACAGCGGCGTTGCTTCCGTACCAAGCACATGCACCTTCTCAAACATCGGGAACTTGACACCATAGGTCAGCGTGCAGAATTCCTGAATCTGCTTTTCAGATCCGGGTTCCTGTCCTTGGAAATCGTTCGACGGGAAGCCCAGCACCACAAAACCGCGGCTGCCGAAGCGCTGGTTGAGCGCCTCCAGCCCCTCGTACTGCGGGGTGTAGCCGCACTTGCTGGCGGTATTGACCACCATCACGACCTTGCCGCCGTAGGTGCGGTTCAGGTTGATTGGCGCCTTGCCTGCCAGCGGCCGATAGTCAAGATCCAGCAACGGGCTGCCGGCAGCTGCCGCCGACGCAGAAAAAAATCCAGCGAATACAACAACTAGCAAACGCTTGAGCAACATGAGCAATGCCCTTCGATAGGTTCAGACCACCCGCCGTTGCGGGGTGCCATCAGTGGGGTACGACAGACAGTTGACTGCCCGCACATCGGTGTTGTAGTGTAATACAACACTAGGAATCCAACGCAGGAGAAGCATGAACAGCCCACGCTTCACGCGACCAGTTCCGCTGCTGCCGTTCGGCAGCACCCCGTTTGCCATTGGTTGCCTGGGAGCTGCTTCCAGCCAAGTGACGAAGTCCGGCGCCAATTATGGCGTGTCGGAGGCGGTTACGTGTTGGAGGCGGTTACGGAAAACGAGACAACTCTCTCCGACGCACGCACCTGGGCTGGCCTGCATCTGCGCGCTTTGCTGTCGATGCCCTACTTCTCCTTGCCCGCAGGTTCTGCGCCCAGGGAGCTGACAATGAACGACATTCAATGGAGCGACGGCGCTCCCATCTACCGCCAACTCAAGGAACGGGTCATTGCCATGATGCTCGACGGAATCTTCAAGCCTGGCGACGCCCTGCCCTCGGTACGGCAAGTGGCGGCCGACTATCAACTTAACCCCATCACCGTCTCGCGCGCTTATCAGGAATTGGCCGACGAAAACCTGGTGGAGAAACGGCGCGGCCTGGGCATGTTCATGACCCCGGAAGCGGCACAGAAATTGCGCAGCAGCGAACGCGAGCGTTTCTTGAACGAAGAATGGCCCGCGGTGCTGGAACGCATCCAGCGTCTTGGCTTGTCCATCGACGATCTGTTACCGCAGGGAAAAACATCATGACCGCCGTCTCCTCCGACCATGTGGTCGACGCACGTGGCCTGCGCAAGGCTTACAAGCATCGGCTCGCGCTGGACAACACCAGCTTCACCATTGCCGCCGGCCGCATCGTTGGATTGATCGGCCCCAACGGCGCTGGCAAGACCACTGCGCTGAAGGCGGTGCTGGGGTTGACCGATTTCGACGGCGATCTGCATGTGCTGGGCATGGATCCGCGTATCGAGCGCAACGTACTGATGAACCAGGTCTGCTTCATTGCCGATGTTGCGATACTGCCGCGCTGGCTGCGGGTTGGCGAGGCGATCGATTTCGTTGCTGGCGTGCATCCGCGCTTCGATCGCGCCAAGTGCGAGCGCTTTCTGGCCAACACGCAGCTCAACCGCAAATTGCGGGTGCGCGAATTGTCCAAAGGAATGATCGTGCAGCTGCACCTGGCGCTGGTGATGGCGATAGACGCACGCATCCTGGTGCTGGACGAACCGACTCTGGGCCTGGACATCCTCTATCGCAAGCAGTTCTACCAGCGCCTGCTGGAGGATTACTTCGACGAGCAGAAGACCATCATCGTCACCACTCACCAGGTCGAAGAGATCGAACACGTCCTCACCGATGTAATGTTCATCCGCGAAGGCCGCATCGTGCTGACCACCGACATGGAGGGCGTGGCCGAGCGCTACACCGAAGTCTTGGTCAGTGCCGAACATCTCGATGCGGCCCGGGAATTGAAACCGACCGACGAGCGCAGCCTGCCGTTCGGCAAGACCGTGATGCTGTTCGATGGCGTGCCGAAAGAGCAGCTCGCCCCTTTCGGCGAAACCCGCAATCCCGGCTTAGCCGACCTTTTCGTTGCGGTCATGAAGGGGACCTACGCATGAATGCAATGACCAACCAAGCATCTCGCGCACGCATTTTCGCCTGGCTGCTCAAACGCGAATATTGGGAACACCGTGGCGGCTTCGTGTGGGCACAGATCATCACCGGCGGTATCGCGGTGTTCTTCGCGCTGCTGGGCGCGGTCATCGGTGCGATCACCGCCCGCCGCAACACGCTCGGCAACAGCATGGCGATGTCGGACATGACCGAATACACGCACACTCTGGGCCAGGTCGGTGACAGCTTGCTGCTCGGCGGCATCGGCATCGCCTCGGTGGTGCTGGCGTTTGTGGTGTTCTTCTACGCACTCGGCAGCCTGTACGACGACCGCCGCGACCGCAGCGTGCTGTTTTGGAAATCGCTGCCGGTATCCGACGTGCAGACAGTGTTGTCCAAGGCCGTGTGGGCGCTGCTGCTGGCGCCGTTGATCGCCATCGTGATCGGTGCGGCGGTTGGGCTGGCGCTGTGGTTGATCGCGATCGGTGGTGCATTGATCGCCGGTGTTCCCGCCCCGTGGGCGATGGCGACCCATTCGCACCCGTTCTCGCTGCTGTGGTTGTTGCTGAAAACCGTGCCGATGAGTTTGCTGTGGGCATTGCCGACCATCGGCTGGCTGATGTTCTGCTCGGCCTGGGCCAACAGCAAGCCGTTCCTGTGGGCGGCGCTGTTTCCGCTGCTGGCCTGCGTGATGCTGAGCATTGTCTCGGCGATGCCGGGCGTGTCGCTGCCGATAGGCTGGATCTGGTACATAGTCGGCTATCGGGGCCTGCTCAGCGCCCTGCCCGGCAGCTGGTCGCCGCTTGCCGTCAGCGGCAATCTGGACAGCAGTAGCATGCGACACCCCAGCGATCTGGTGCAGTGGGCGCTGCTGCACATCGACAGCGCGCAGGTCTACGGCAGCCCGGATATCTGGATCGGTGCCGCAATCGGTATCGCGCTGATTGCCGCGTCCATCTATCTGCGTCGTCGGCGCTTTGACGCCTGAGGACACACCATGGTCCTGCAATTGAGTTTGGCCATCCTGTTCGCATTTCAGATGGGCGACAACATCCGAGCCAAGGCAAAAACCTTCAAGCAGAAAACCAGGCAAATCTGCGATCGAGCGGGAAGGCAGCGCACAGCACAGGATGCGACCGTGCAACTGTTGCAGGCATTTGCACCGCACTCAATCCTCACGGAGCACGACGTCGACGATTGCCGTAAATAAGAGCGGCCGTTATCGCAATTGCGCAGCCGCTGATCGCTATTGGATGAATCGCATGATCACGATGGTTCCGGCGCCCCATCGCGTACCGGAGACTGGCGTGCGGCATTTTGCCTGCCATTTCACATACCGCCCGCCCCAGCCACTAGACCGGGGCGGGATTACACTAATGCGCTCCCCTCGACCCTTCGACCCCATGAACAAGTTCGTGATGCTCTGCATGGCGCTAGTGCTGTGCACCCTTGCCGCCTGTGGCGACCAGTCGTCCCGGCGCGCCGAACGTGGCAAGCCACGCGTCGCGATCACCACCCAAGCGGTGATGATCCGCCGCCCACCGGCTGCCAATGCGGAAATCACTCCGGACGGCACGCTAAAAATCGACGATATCGCGTTGCCGCAGAAAGAGCCGACACGCGCCAAGTTGCAGTTGCTGTTCGGGCATCTGCAGATACTGCGTCAGCAGGCCGTCAACGAGGCTGACCCGGACCCGGAATACAAATCGATCAAGCTGATAGCCACGCCGGAGATTCAGAAGCTCAGCGGCGAATTGCTGGATGAAATCCCATCGTTGCAACCGTATCGCGAGAGCTTCAGCAACGTGCAGGCCGAGCGGCATTGACCAGCGAGCGAAGCTGCGCGGAAACCGAAGTTTCGTGCAAAACCAGCTAGGAGCACGCTTGTGCGCGATGAAGCGGTATTGATAACGGCCCGTAGCGCACCAGTGCGCTCCTACAAAAGCAGTGATCAGCCACCCCCTCCACCGCCGCCGCTCGCCTGGATCCCACCACGGGTCAACGCGGCCGGATCCAGCAACCGCCGCAGATCGGCCTCGCTGAGCCCGCTGTCCTCCTTGGCCACGTCCAGCACCGCACGCTGCTCTTTATAGGCACGCTTGGCGATTGCAGCAGCCTTTTCGTAGCCGATGATCGGGTTCAGCGCGGTAACCAGAATCGGATTGCGATCCAATGCCTCGCGT
This sequence comes from Xanthomonas fragariae, assembly GCF_017603965.1. Taxonomy (NCBI): domain Bacteria; kingdom Pseudomonadati; phylum Pseudomonadota; class Gammaproteobacteria; order Lysobacterales; family Lysobacteraceae; genus Xanthomonas; species Xanthomonas fragariae. Next base: position 2,207,003 of record NZ_CP071955.1, read on the forward strand.
ACGCGCTCCTGACGCACCCTCAAGCCGGCAATTGCGGTATCTGCCAGCAGGCGCGAGACATTGCTCAGCAGGGTGATCGAATCCAGCAGGTTGTAGGCAATCAGCGGCAGCGTCACGTTCAACTGAAAGTTACCGGTCTGCCCGGCCACGGTGATTGCGGTGTGGTGGCCGATCACCTGCGCGCACGCCATCACGGTTGCTTCTGGAATCACCGGGTTGACCTTGCCTGGCATGATCGAACTGCCCGGCTGCAACGCCGGCAATTCGATCTCGCCCAAGCCCGCCAACGGACCGGCATTCATCCAGCGCAAGTCATTTGCGATTTTGATCAGCGCAACTGCCAGCGCATTGAGTTGGCCGGACAATTCCACTGCATCGTCCTGCGCGGCCAAGCCTTCGAACTTGTTTTCCGCACTTTCGAACTTGCCCCCGCTCAAGCTCGACAAAGCCTTTGCCACCTTGCCGCCGAAGCGTGGATCGGCATTGATGCCGGTACCGATCGCAGTACCGCCCAGTGGCAACCGCCGCAAGCGCTTGAGCGCGTCGTCGATGCGATCCTGCGCCGAACTCAGCTGCGCCGACCACGTACCGAACTCCTGCCCAAATGTCAGCGGCATCGCATCCATCAGATGGGTGCGACCTGTCTTGACCACCTTGTCTAGGCTCTTGGCACGCTTGTCGATGGTCTTGCGCAGATGCTTGAGCGCCGGTTGCAACTGTTTGTGCACCGCGAGCAAGGCAGACACGCGGATGGCAGTCGGCACCACATCGTTGGAACTCTGCCCGAGATTGACGTGATCGTTGGGATGCACTGCATCCTTGCCGGCGCGCGTGGCCAGCGTTGCGATCACCTCGTTGGCATTCATGTTGGACGAGGTGCCCGAACCGGTCTGATAGACATCGACCGGAAACTGCGCATCGTGCGTACCGTCAGCCACCTGCAAGGCGGCGTCCTGCACCGTCTTGCTGATCGATTTCGGCAACAACCCAAGCTCGGCATTGACGCGGGCCGCAGCAGCCTTGATCAACCCCAGTGCGCAGATAAACCCACGCGGCATCGGTTGGCCGGACACCGGGAAATTCTGCACGGCACGCTGGGTCTGCGCGCCCCACAACGCATCGGCAGGCACCTGCAATTCGCCCATGCTGTCGTGTTCGGTCCTGAAACGTTCACTCATCTGCACTCTCCGCACATTGTTGGTCCGTGGCGATGGATGGCTGGCAACGGGCGTACCCTACGCTGGCAAGGACGCCTACGATACTCGCTCGCGACGTTGCAACCATGTCGTTGCAAGCCGTGGGCTAGATTCACACTCGATCCATATGAGGCACCACGCTGCGATGAGCGACGACCCTGAACTGTAAAACGCACCGCTTGCGTTTTTCTTTGCTACATACCGCAACGCCGCACACGCGCATTCTGCAACGGCTGCCCGAAGAAGGCGAAACCCTCGAACTGGATGGCCACGCACTGAGCGTGCGCCGCATCAAGGCGATCACAGTCCGCCAAGTGGGCGAAGCGAGCGCCGGGGCAGCGTAGAATACGCACCCCGCCAGCTTCCCAGTGCCCTGCCCATGTCGGATTCCGCCCTGCTCGCCCTGTCTCCGCTCGACGGCCGCTACGCCTCCAAGGTGGATGCGCTGCGCCCGATTTTTTCCGAATACGGACTGATCAAGGCACGGGTCAAGGTCGAGATCGAATGGCTGCTGGCACTGGCAGCCGAGCCGGGCATCGTCGAGTTGGCACCGTTCTCGGCCGCCTCCACGCAGACCCTACGCCGGCTGGGCGACGACTTCAGCGTGACCCATGCCGCGCGGGTCAAGGAGATCGAGCGCACCACCAACCATGACGTCAAAGCGGTGGAGTACTTCATCAAGGAGCAGCTCAAAGACGATGCGGAACTGGGTCCGGCGCTGGAATTCGTGCATTTCGCCTGCACCAGTGAGGACATCAACAACCTCAGCTACGGCCTGATGCTGGAACAGGCCCGACACGAGGTGTTGCTGCCGACGCTGGACGGGGTCACTGCCTCGCTGCGCACCCTTGCCCATGCGCAAGCGGCCCAGCCGATGCTGTCGCGCACGCACGGCCAAACCGCCTCGCCGACCACCCTGGGCAAGGAACTCGCCAACGTGGTCGCGCGGCTGCAACGCCAGCGCAAGCAGATCGCCGCGGTCGAGCTCACCGGCAAGGTCAATGGCGCGGTCGGTAACTACAACGCGCACCTGGTGTCGTATCCGGAGCTGGACTGGGCGGCGTTCGCGCAGCGCTTCGTCGAAAGCCTGGGCCTGGTGTTCAACCCGTATACCACCCAGATCGAGCCGCATGACAACGTGGCCGAAATCGGCGACGCCACCCGCCGCGCCAACACCATCCTGATCGACCTGTCGCGCGACATCTGGGGCTATATCTCGCTGGGCTACTTCAGGCAGAAGCTCAAAGAAGGCGAAGTCGGTTCCTCGACCATGCCACACAAGGTCAACCCGATCGACTTCGAAAACGCCGAAGGCAATTTCGGCATCGCCAATGCGCTGTTCGAGCATTTTTCCGCCAAGTTGCCCATCAGCCGCTGGCAGCGCGACCTCACCGACTCCACGGTGCTGCGCGCGCTGGGCACCGCGTTCGGCCACACCCAGGTCGCACTGGATTCACTGACCAAGGGTCTGGGCAAGCTGACCGTCAACCCCGAACGTCTGGACGCCGATCTGGATGCGGCATGGGAAGTGCTGGCCGAGGCCGTGCAGACGGTGATGCGCCGTCATGGCCTGCCCAATCCGTACGAGCAATTGAAAGCGTTGACGCGCGGCCAGGGCATTAGTGCAGCGTCGATGCAGGCCTTCGTGGAAAGCCTGCAGTTGCCGGAAGCCGACAAGCAGCGCCTGCGTGCGCTGACCCCGAGCACTTACACCGGTCTGGCCGAGCAACTGGCGCGCGGCATTTAATCGGCCCGCATCACTGCAAACCACACCATCGTGCTGTATCCAGCTGTCAGGAGACTGGCATGGCGTTGCGCCCACTGCTGTATATGTCACTCATCGCGCTGACGGCTTGCGGAAAAAAGGCCGCTCCAAAGTCCGGCAATGCGACCCCGCAAGCGCCGGCCACCGCGAGCGCGCCGGTCGCATCGGTGCCATCGGTGCCATCGGTGCCCAGCATGGACTGCGCAACCCCAGTCAGCAGCAGTGGCGAGCGGCCAACGCTGATGGCCACCTCGACCAGCGGTAAGGTCAGCTGCGACGGACATAACGTCGATCTGACCGGGCAGAACGCCAATCTGGTGTTCAAAGGCGACTGCGGCACCATCGCCGTGCTCGGCCAGCATGCGATCGTGCAGATCGAGCGCGCCGAAGCAGTGCGCATGGTCGGCAACGATGCACAGGTCACATTGACTAGTCGTCCCTGAAAAATCCCCTTCAAGCGCCAAGTGGCGTCGGTGACAGCGGCACGGCGCTAAATGACGACCATCCCATCGCCCGTATCCAGGCACGCAAAAACGCGATCCAGCGCAGCAGCCAGCGCCTGCACGCCATCGACCTCGCGCCCGCGATCGCCCAGGTCCACGATCGCCACCGTCGGTTCTACGCTCACATCCTGCAGCAAACCGCGTGTCTGCTCCAGCTATTCGGCCAAGGTGTCGCCGTCGTACGGATTGCCAGGAAAACTGCGCGCGCCCACGACCAATCCCTTGCAGGCGGTGACCGCAATGCCGACCTTGACGCCGAATGCGTACGCTTGACGCGCCTTGCCCTTGCCGATGTATTCCACTTCCCGGGCATGCGAAGAACTGCCAGTACGGATTTTCCAGCCAGCGGTCGCACACCGCTTCATCGGACAGGTCATAAGCGTGTTTGAGGTAGAGCAAACCGGCGATCAGGCGCACCGGCAGCGCGGGACGACCGCCACCGGCTGGCGTGGCCGGGAAATGTGGCAAAAGCGCCTGCTCCAACGCCGCCCACGGCATGCGGTGGCTCAATTACACCAACGGATGACGCAAATCGATCTGATTCTCCAGGCGCGAACGAAACAATTCGTCGGCGGGTCTGTCTTCGGCAGCAGGACGCCGTGTACGCATGGACGGAAATTGCAAAAAAACCAGCCCTCAGCGTCGCGAAAACTGGTAGTTCTGGCACGCCGGTGCAGACATCAAGGCCTTGCGGTGGTTGGGTGGTTGGGTGGTTGGGGTTTTTCAGGGGCGAAGAATCAGCCGGTTGAAGCGCCATTTTTATCTGGCAACCTCATATCTTAAGAAAAGAAATCGGATTTTGTGAGTACACGTATGTCGGCTGAACTACTAGTGCGGCCCCGCGCTGGACCGCACGATGCCGGGAACTCTTGCCGTATCATCAGCTCGATAGATGTATTTCACAGGCGTTTTATTGAAGGGTAAGCCGCTTGCCGAGCGTCCCATCGTTGCTTCATACACGTTTCCTTTCTCATAAAATTCGTATATATCACCGCTTGATTCCAGTCGAATCTGGTTACTGAAATTGGTTTTGTAGAAATAGTTTGATTCGGAAACGACAATACTGCCGCTACCCACCTGCAAAGCGTTATACTGCTGCTTTCCATAGCTGCGACCATTGGAAGCTGTACGCGTACCATTGGGTAAGGTGCTATTGTCGAAGTAGTTATTGTATAAGTGGACCCAGCCGCGAAGGAGAGGGCGCCCCGCCAGATTCGGACCAAACCAGTTGTGATGCAGCGTCACGTGTAACTTTTTGTCGCCATATACGTACGAGTCCTGCTTACTGTAACCAACAAGTATCGCCAAACGCTCATTTGCGAGGTCGTGATAATCTTGGTTAACCCAATTCCATACTGGGTCCGGGTTCATGTTGACCCAGCCGTTGCTAAAGTAGAAATGATTGTATGACATCGTGATGTAATCAGATGACAAGCTGACTGATAACAGGTCATCGCTCATGTCGTAGAAATCACAGTGATCGATCCAAGCATTAGATATACGCCGCAATGATACGCCCACGTAGTTGATGCCAGTATTGTTGGACGTCCCTTTGACTTGGTCAGGCAAGGCTTGCAAGTCCCTGATATTGCCAAAGAATGAGATGTTTCTGATCACCACGTTTTGAATGTTTGTCCCGGTTGGCAGTTTCTCTCCGCTAAATTTCAATTGGATATTTTGCAAGGCCGCGCCACCGCCTGCAGCACCCTCGATTGTTATGTTGTTCCATTCATCGCTAGAGAAATTCAGGGTGGTTAGTTTTGGGCCGCCGTAGATCGTTCCACTGATGATGATATGGTGGTTTTTTGCATTGAATGCCGCTTGCAGCTCTGCGAGAGTTGTCACTGTAGTCGCAGTTTCGCTAGATACAGACGCAGAAGAAAACCCCCCGGACCCAGCTTTGGCGATACCTATCTGTGCGATAAAAATTGCAAGAAACAGCGAGACAGTATGGAAATACAAATATGTACCTTTTTGGCTGCAGCCTGCACGCTGTTCGATTAAGTCGAACAGCGTGCAGGTGTTCTAGGAATAACGAACGGCTATCGATCAAGATGATAAATTATACGTCGCAGCGATTTGCATGCCTACTTGATGGCCGCTGCCGTTTGATACAGGTTACGGATTGCTGACGTCCACTGAGGACCGAACGAAGCATGAGTGAACTGCTTATAGGCAAATGAGGTCATGCCAACTTCGACGTCCTGCACGGGATCCTCGTCCGTCGAAATCCAAGGTGAGCCGCTGACTCCGGAGCGTGCCTCCCATTCGAGGCCCTCAATAGCATAGTCCTTGTTCATCCATGGGTTCGGCTCTGCGGTGCTGGTCACACTGACGGGCGTGTTCGCATTGGCACCAGGGTCGGTATTGTAGCCTGTTACCCGATATTCGTTGTCGTCTTCCTGACCGACAAAGCGAACGCCAGATGCTCCGACAGTATTCGATAAAGTGGCGCCGGATGACTTCATTATCATGGGGGCCTGCACTTGGAAGAACGCCGTATCGTAGTCGACGGCTCGCCCTACGACCCAGTCATTATCGGCCGTGATGGTCGTTGCAGGCCACACGCCATAGGGGGCGGTACCGTTGTAGGCTGGCACGAACACCAAGTCCGACACGAACTTACTTGGTAGTGCAGAGACGCATCGCCCGGAAGTGGCTACGACGTTCCCGGAGTCGGAGACGACCGCGTTGCCAGTGCATCGCTGGTCTATGCCGTTCGCCCGAAAGAAGACCACGCCGAGGTGAGCGGCGGGGGGGAATCCTGGAACCGGCACGGATGGATCGGTCTTCGGCGTAGGCACCGCTCCTTTCATCACCTTCAACTCTGCGCCCCGGTTTTCGCCACGGACCAATGCCGAATTATGCAACTCTGGCGGGTCGCCGTCGACCGGATTGGCATCCACGAACGATGCGGAAACTGCAGCTTGCATCCGTGCGGGCGTCCAGTAGACGGTACTCTCTTGTCGCTGGGCACTTGGAACGACGTGCTGCACGATGGTGCCAGCGGATAGGTTGATCGACTTGGCGCTTGCAGAAACGTCGGTAATCGCAGGGATGATAAGGATTGCGCAGTAAGCGCGCAGAATCGTGGTTCGCGGCAAATGTGCCATGCGTCTTTAACCTATTATATTTGTGCTAGAGCAAACGCTCTGGATGGATTGATGCAATGTAGAGCGGCTAACAAACAAAACAACTGAGCCGCCGCCAGACGGCGCGCGACCGGTGCTTGGAACGGCATGTACCACGCGTACATTCAGGTTCCTCCGCGCCATCCGCACACACGTGACGACTGCTCGCTACGTTGTGTTAGCCGCTCTTAGTTTATCAACTACCAAAATTGGCTTAAATAAATAACCCTATGAGTTTCCTTGAAAATATAAATGGCATTAAATATTAGCGCAAATTTTTTCAGCAATTTAGTGGGCTAGAGAATTATTGCGTTAAAAAACGAAGCCTGCTGAGCACCAATGAACGGCTCAGAATTGATAAATCGTTCTGATTAGCACGCTACTTCAGCGGGGAAGAGCGACACATAGCGCAAGCGACGTTCGGGCCATGGCGTGATCCGCTCTGCGGCCACCAGCCGCCGCAGCATCAGGGTGGCCAGATCGAGCAGCGCTTCACCATGCAATGGCTAGCGACGTCACGATTGTTTAGAGGCTCGGTGGTCTCAAGATTCAAGTGCAACACGTGATTTGAAAGTTGCCAGTTCATGCTCCATCGCCTCGCTCGGCGTTTTCCATCCCAACGTCTCGCGTGGACGGGTGTTCATCAGTAATGCGATGTGATTGAGGTACTCCTGACTGACGGTGGACAGATCCGCACCCTTGGGCAAGAACTGGCGAAGTAGGCCATTGGTGTTTTCGTTGCTTCCGCGCTGCCAAGGCGCGTGTGGATCGGCAAACCACACATTGATGTTCAGTCCCTGCATCAGCTCGGCATAACACGTCAGTTCGGTCCCGCGATCATAGGTCAAGCTCGTTCGCATCGAAGCGGGAAGCCTTTTCATCTGGCGGGTAAACCCTTCCAGCGCATCGGCAGCCGTGCAGCCGTCCATTCGGCACAGCACCACAAAGCGCGTCTTGCGCTCCACCAACGTGCCAACGCAGGAACGATTGAACGCGCCCTTGATCAGATCGCCTTCCCAATGACCTGGAATCAGGCGCTGTCGCACGTCTTCGGGCCGGTGCACGATGCGTAGTTCCTCCGGCACCCAGGTGCGTTTGGCAGCGGTCGTACGCCGCAATCCCCGAGTAGGCTTGCCCTGGCGTAAAGCCTCCACCAGCTCCTTTTTCAGGCCACCGCGCGGGTGCGCATAGATCGTTGCGTAGATGGTTTCGTGGCTGACGCGCTGGGCAGAATCATCCGGATGCATGATCAAGAGCTTGGCAGCAATCTGCTGGGGCGACCAGCGCCACAGCACAAGATGATCACGCACCAGCTGGAACAAATCCGTCCCCGGGGTCAGCCTACGCCGCCGAACACTGCGCTGACGCCGCGCTTTGTAACGCCTGGCCGCATCTGCCGCACAGTAGCTCGTGGCGCCCTGCCTGACCAGCTCCCTGCTCAATGTCGATGGGCTTCTGCACAGAAGTCTGGAGATCGAGCGCAAGCTTTGACCACGCCGTGTTTCGATTTGCAGCACCGCGCGCTCTTCTGCACTCAGATGGAGATAGCTTTTTGACATGTGAACACCTTACTTGCTATGAGGGTGTTGCACTTGGAAGTTGAGTCTAAGCTCTGCCCAGCTAAAATTCCGTGATTTTAGAGACAACACGGGTTGGCACTCCGTCGACGTCAATTTCCCTGCCCACGTCGTCACGATACGCGTTGACGATCACCCCCTTGAGTACACGACTCTTCGACTCCGCAACACTCTGAAGCGGTGTGCGAGCGTTGGCTGGAAAATCCGTACTGGCAGTTCTTCACCGGCGAGGTGGTGTTCCAGACACGCTTGCCGTGCGATGCCAGCTCGCTGACGCGCTGGCGGCAGCGCCTGGGGGAGGCCGGGATGGAAGAGTTGCTGGCGCACACCATCAATGCCGCGCATGCGATGCAAGCGGTGGATGCGCGCGAATGGCCATCCTTGAGCGTCGTGCAGCAGTTACAGCTGGCCATTGGTGCTTGAAAGGGACTTTTCAGGGACGACTACTGCAACACACGTCGGCAAGGCATTGCGCAGCGGGTTGGGCGACAATAGGCCACTTCGCCGGACGCACCGCGCCGGCCTTCCTAGCCGGACCCGTGACGCAATGAAAAAAACCTTAGCCCAAAAGACCGCAGCCAAAAAAGGCGCCCCCCTGCCCTTGGAGATCCATGCCACGCGCGACCAGCCGCTGGGCATGCCGGTCGAGCGCTTCCTGCGCAATTACTGGCACAAGCACCCGCTGCTGATCCGCAATGCATTCCCGGATTTCCAGTCGCCGCTGCAGCCTGAAGACCTGGCCGGCCTGGCTTGCGAGGACGGCGTGCTGGCGCGACTGATCAGCCACGACCGCGCCAAAGACAACTGGAACGTACGCACCGGCCCGTTCCAGGAAACCGATTTCCCCGGCCTGCCGGACCACGATTGGACCTTGTTGGTACAGGACGTGGATAAATGGGATACAGATGTGCGCGCATTGCTGGAGCAGTTCCGCTTCCTGCCGCGCTGGCGTATCGACGACATCATGATCAGCTTCGCCGCCACAGGCGGCTCGGTCGGCGCGCATGTCGATCATTACGACGTGTTCCTGCTGCAGGGCCAGGGCCACCGCCGCTGGCAGGTCGATGCGCGTGCGCAATTGGGCCGCAAGGCCGCGCCGCTGGCATTCCGCGACGATGTCGAGCTCAAGCTGCTGCGCGCGTTCAAGCCCACCCACGATTGGCTACTGGGCCCGGGTGACATGCTGTATTTGCCGCCGCTGGTGCCGCACCACGGCGTGGCCGAAGACGCCTGCCTGACCTTCTCGATCGGCACCCGCGCGCCGTCCTCGACCGAGTTGATTGGCGACTATCTGGACACTTTGATCGCCGACGCAGACGAGGCCGTGCGCTACCACGACGAAGACCTCAAAGCGCCGGCCGATCCGTACGAGATCGACGTTACTGCGATGAACCGCGTGGTCGAAGCGCTCAACGCGCTGCGCATGAACGACCCGGATCGCCTGGGCGACTGGTTCGGCCGCTTCATAACCGCCTACCGCGCCTCCGGCGACGTGGTGCCGGCAGCGGAGCCGATTCCGCGCGAAGCGGTCGAACAAGCGCTTGAAGAAGGCGTGCTGCTGCATCGCCATCGGTGGTCGCGACTGGCTTGGCGTCGTGCCAAGCGAGGTGCCACTTTGTTCTGCAGCGGCCTGGAATTTGCGCTATCGACCAAGGACGCGTCCCGCCTGGCAGCGGCCGAAGAGGTCGACGGCGCGTTATACGCCCAGTTGTCGGCGCGGGGCCGCGAGGTGGTGCTGGAGTTGCTGGCGCAAGGCCACTACCAGCGCGCCCATGAGGAGGCGGACGACGACAGCGAGCACATCGAGGACCAAGCAAACGCACAGAGCCTGTCGGCCGACCACGACGAGGCCGACGCCGCGACCGACACACCGGATACGGACGAGGAGATCGACGCCGAGACTGACGTCGAGGAGGTGCCGGACGCGGCGGACAACCCTGCCGAAGCAGGCGACGCCGAGCAAGGCGATCATCACGCAGATCAGGACGATGACAGCGACGTCGCCGACGACGAGGCATCAGACGACAGCGATGAGGCTCCCAAACGCGTATGACTCCCCATGCCAGGACGCAGATCGTCTCGCTGCACCCGGCCTCCGACGCTGCGGTCCTGCGTGCGCTGCGCCTGGCCTGCAGCACCGACACCGCTGGCAACACCGGCGATGCCGAGTGGGATGCACTGGACCCGCTAAGCTTGCAGTTGGCCGCGCGCAGCGAGGACGGCCAGCTGATCGCCTCGGTGCGGCTGACCCCAGATCGCCGCATCGACAAACTCGGCGTCCTGCCCAACTGGCGCCGCTGCGGCTTGGCCGACCAACTGCTTGCAGCCGCCATCGACAACGCCCGACAACGCGGCTGGCCCAGCCTGCAGACCCGCGTCACCGCAAACGCCGAGGCCGTGTTCGCACGCCTCGGTTTCTTGCCCGATACCGCTTCCGAATTTCACACTGAGCGCGATTGGGGCGATCCACTTGGCCCCCCGCTGCACCGTCGGCTCGACGGCCCAATGGCGGTAGAGGACCTGAGCGCGGCCGTGGCCGCCACCACAGGGCTGCTGTGCGCCGCACGCCGCCAGGTGCTGATCTATACCCGCACATTGGATCCGCCGTTGTTCGACAGCGCCGCAGTGCTCGATGCGTTACGCCGCTTTGCCACCGACCGCCACGACAAACGCGTGCGTGTACTGGTGCAGGACACCGCAGGCGCGAGCGCCAATAGCAGCGCGATGCTGCGCCTAGCGCAGCGTTTACCCAGCGTGTTTCGCTTCCGTGCGGTCAGCGATCCGGTCGATACCAACCATGCGTCGGCCTATGTCGTGGGCGATGACGCCTACTATTTTCGTCCAATAGGTCATCGCTTCGACGACGGCGAAACCTGGCTGTCCGGCGCGGCGCGCAGTCGCCAGCTGGAGCGTGCATTCACGCAGATATGGGAGCGCAGCGCGCTTTGGAGCGAACCACGCGCACTCGGTATCTGACACCGTAGCTCACTTCGCACATGGGCGTGACGCCAATTGGTCTACTCAGCCGGTCAGCTCGCAGACGCCCGCTAACTGGCGCAAGGGGGTATACTTTTTCGAGATTTGATACCGACCGATAGGGCATCTCGCCCTGCCGCTTCCGCACAATGATCCCCACAGCAGACCCGACTTACCATCGTGGATAATCTCCTAAAGCAGTTCGCGCAGTCATCGCAGCTCGCCGGCGGCAACGCCGCCTATATCGAGGATCTGTACGAACAGTACCTCGTCGCCCCAGACAGTGTCGATCCTAAGTGGAAGAGCTATTTCGATGGCTTCAAAGGTCGGGAGGCTGGTGATGTACCGCATTCGGCGGCTATTGCCCACATACTCACTGCCTCCAGGCAAGCAGCCAATGCCGGGACCGGCGCTGGCGCCAGTGACGAGCGCGAGCGCAATGTCGGCCGTCTGATCACTGCCTATCGCGCACGCGGTCATCTCGGCGCGCAGCTCGACCCGCTCGGTCTGACTCCGCCGGTCAATCCGCCCGATCTGGATCTACCGTTCCACAGCCTGTCGCAAGCGGATCTGGACAGCGAGTTCAGTACCGGCGGTGTCGGTGGTCAACCACGGATGAAGCTAAAAGATCTGCTGGCTCGCCTAAAAGCGACCTATGCCAGCACCATCGGCGCAGAGTTCATGCATATTCAGGAATTCGCCCAGCGCCAATGGATCTACAAGCGCCTGGAAGATGCCGGCGGTAAGATCGCCAGCGACGCGGCCAGCCGCAAGCGCACGCTGGAGCGGCTCACCGCCGCCGAAGGCCTGGAGCGCTACCTGCATACCAAGTACGTCGGTCAAAAACGCTTCTCGCTGGAAGGCGGCGATGCGTTGATCCCGATGATGGACGAGATCATTCGCCAGTCCGGCAACGATCAGGTCAAGGACATCGTGATCGGCATGGCTCACCGCGGCCGCCTCAACGTGCTGGTCAATACCCTGGGCAAGAACCCGCGCAAGCTGTTCGACGAGTTTGAAGGCAAGTTCGAGCACGCCCACGACGACCGCGCGCACACCGGCGACGTCAAGTACCACATGGGCTTCTCGGCCGACATCGCCGTCGGTCGCGACAAGCAGGTGCATCTGGCGCTGGCGTTCAACCCGTCGCACCTGGAAATCGTCGACCCGGTCGTGGTCGGCAGCGTGCGTTCGCGTCAGGAACGTTTCGGCGATGCAGAGCGCAAGACCGTGCTGCCGATCCTGATCCACGGCGATGCCGCATTCGCTGGCCAGGGCGTGGTGATGGAGCTGTTCCAGATGTCGCAGGCGCGTGGTTTCGCGGTTGGCGGCACCGTGCACATCGTGGTGAACAATCAGATCGGCTTCACCACCAGCGCCCGCGACGACGCCCGTTCCACGCTGTATTGCACCGACGTTGCCAAGATGATCGGCGCGCCGGTTTTCCACGTGAACGGCGACGACCCGGATGCGGTGATGTTCGTGTCCAAGCTGGCCTACGAATTTCGCCAGAAGTTCAAGAAAGATGTGGTCATCGACCTGGTCTGCTACCGCCGTTGGGGCCATAACGAGGCCGATGAACCGGCAGCGACCCAACCGGTGATGTATCAGACCATCCGCAAGCACAAGACCACCCGCGAGCTCTATGCAGCCAAGCTGGAAAGCGACGGCGTGCTGAGTGCTGATGAGGCTAGGGCGCTGGTCGACGGCTACCGCAACAAGCTCGATTCGGGCCAATACACCACCGAATTGGCCACGCGCAAGCCGGACGAATTCGCCATCGATTGGTCCAGGTATCTGATCGGCACCCCTGCCAATCCGGTCGACACGCGCGTCAAGCGCGATCAACTGGACCGTCTGGCCAGGCTGATCACCACAATCCCGGAAGGCGTCGAGCTGCATGCACGCGTGGCCAAGATCTACGAGGACCGCGTCAAGATGGCCGCCGGCAATCAGCTGGGCGACTGGGGCTTTGCCGAAAACCTGGCCTACGCCACCTTGCTTGCCGAAGGCCACAAACTGCGTCTGGTTGGTCAGGACGCCGGCCGTGGCACGTTCTTCCACCGTCACGCGATCCTGCACGACCAGAAGACCGACAGCTATTACCTGCCGCTGCGCCAGCTGGTGCAGAACCCGGAAGACGCCACCGTGATCGATTCGCTGCTCAGCGAAGAAGCGGTGGTGGGCTTTGAATACGGCTACTCCACCACCGACCCGAATGCGCTGTGCATCTGGGAAGCGCAGTTCGGCGACTTCGCCAATGGTGCGCAGGTGGTGATAGACCAGTTCATCGCCGCTGGTGAAGCCAAGTGGGGCCGCATCGCGGGCCTGTCGCTGTTCCTGCCGCACGGCTACGAAGGCCAGGGCCCAGAGCACAGCTCCGCACGTCTGGAGCGCTTCCTGCAGCTGTGCGCGCTGGAAAACATGCTGGTGTGCGTGCCGACGACCCCGGCGCAGTGCTTCCACATGATCCGTCGTCAGATGCGCATGACGACCCGCAAGCCGCTGGTAGTGATGACGCCGAAGTCGCTGTTGCGCCACAAGCTGGCGGTGTCGAGCCTGGAAGAACTGGCCGACGGTGAGTTCCAGCATCTGATCCCAGATGCCAAGGCCGATGCCGGCAAGGTCAGGCGGGTGGTGCTGTGCTCGGGCAAGGTCTATTACGACCTGCTCGAAGATCAGACCAAGCGTGGCCAGGACGACGTTGCCATCCTGCGTGCGGAGCAGCTGTATCCGTTCCCGCGTGCGCAGTTGGCCGCCGAACTCAAGGCTTATGCCAATGCCACCGATGTGGTGTGGTGTCAGGAAGAGCCGCAGAATCAGGGCGCTTGGTACCAGATACGCCACCATCTGAACTCCTGCCTGTCCAGCGGTCAGAGCCTGCACTACGCCGGCCGTGCCCGTTCGCCCTCGCCGGCTGCCGGCCATATGGCTGACCACATCACTGAACAGCAGAAGCTGGTCGCCGATGCGCTACTTAATCCGTTCAACGACCAAGTCGCTGAATAACTCCTCTTCCCAAAAAACGAACACCCTAGGACGCCCCCCGAATGGCCACCGAAGTCAAAGTTCCGGTACTGCCCGAATCCGTTTCCGACGCCACCATCGCCAGCTGGCACAAGAAGGCGGGGGAAGCGGTCAAACGCGACGAGAATCTGGTCGACCTGGAAACCGACAAGGTCGTGTTGGAAGTTCCTTCGCCGGTCGACGGCGTACTGAAGGAAATCAAGTTCGAAGCCGGCAGCACGGTCACCAGCAACCAGATCCTGGCGATCATCGAAGAAGGCGCTGTGGCTGCTGCACCTGCCGAAGCGAAGAAGGCTGATGCACCGGCGCCTGCCGCTGCTGCGCCAGCCGCGGCTCCAGCACCGGCTGGCGCCGCTACGCCGACCGCTTCCAAGTCGTCGGCCGATGCCCTACCCCCGGGTGCGCGCTTCTCCGCGATCACCCAGGGCGTGGATCCATCGCAGGTCGAAGGCACCGGCCGTCGTGGCGCAGTGACCAAGGAAGACATCGTCGCCTTTGCCAAAAATGGCGGCGTCGGCAGGGCTAGCGGTGCACGTCCTGAAGAGCGCGTGGCGATGACCCGCGTGCGCAAGCGCATCGCCGAGCGTCTGATGCAGTCGAAGAACTCGACTGCAATGCTGACCACCTTCAACGAGGTCAACCTTGCCAAGGTTTCAGCTGCGCGCAAGGAACTGCAGGAGGAGTTCCAGAAGGCGCACGGCATCAAGCTCGGCTTCATGAGCTTCTTCGTCAAGGCAGCCGCCAACGCATTGCAGCGCTTCCCGCTGGTCAACGCTTCGATCGATGGCGACGACATCATCTATCACGGCTACAGCGACATCTCCATCGCCGTATCGACCGAGAAGGGCTTGGTCACACCAGTGCTGCGTAACGTTGAGCGCCAGTCGTTCGCCGAGATCGAGCAAGGCATCGCCGAGTACGCCAGGAAGGCGCGCGACGGCAAGCTGAGCCTGGAAGAACTGCAGGGCGGCACCTTTACCGTGACCAACGGCGGCACTTTCGGCTCGCTGCTTTCCACCCCGATCATCAACCCGCCGCAAAGCGCCATCCTGGGCATGCACGCCATCAAGGAGCGCCCGATCGCCGAGAGTGGCCAGGTAGTGATCGCACCGATGATGTATCTGGCGCTGTCCTATGACCACCGCATCATCGACGGTAAGGATTCAGTGCAGTTCCTGGTCGACATCAAGAATCAGCTGGAAAACCCGGGCCGGATGTTGTTCGGTCTGTGATGAAAGCCGGGATTGGTGATTCGGGATTGCGGATTGGCGAGAGCGACCCGGTCCCGAGGCATCCTGCTTTTCAAGAATCCCCAATTCCTAATCTCGTGAGCGAAGAATGAGCGAACAAGAACAATTCGACGTCGTCGTCATCGGTGCCGGTCCGGCCGGTTATCACGCAGCGATTCGCGCGTCCCAGCTGGGCATGAAAGTTGCCTGCATCGACTCGGCAATCGGCAAGGACGGCAAGCCCGCCCTGGGCGGTACCTGCCTGCGCGTGGGTTGCATTCCCTCCAAGGCATTGCTGGATTCCTCGCGCCAGTTCTGGAACATGGGCCACCTGTTCGGCGACCACGGCATAAGCTTCAACGACGCCAAGATGGACGTGCCCACCATGATCGGCCGCAAGGACAAGATCGTGAAGCAGTTCACCGGCGGCATCGCGATGCTGTTCAAGGCGAACAAGATCACCCCGTACTACGGCTTCGGCCAGCTGTTGCCGGGCAACATCGTCAAGGTCGCCCAGCACGAAGGCGGCGCGATCGAGCTCAAGGGCACCAACGTGATCCTGGCACCGGGCTCGGAGTCGATCGAGTTGCCGTTTGCCAGGTTCGATGGCGACACCATCGTCGACAACGTCGGCGGCCTGGATTTCACCGCCGTTCCCAAGCGTCTGGCGGTGATCGGCGCCGGCGTGATCGGGCTGGAACTAGGTAGCGTGTGGAAGCGCCTGGGCGCCGAGGTCACCATCCTCGAAGCGTTGCCGGATTTCTTGTCGCTCGTCGATGCAGAAGTGGCCAAGACTGCGCTGAAGGAATTCAAGAAGCAGGGCCTGGACATCAAGCTCGGCGCCAAGGTTAGCAAGACTGAGATCACCGGCAGCGGCGATGCCAAGCAGGTGGTGGTGAGCTACACCGACGCCGCCGGCGAGCAGACCTTCACGGTGGACAAGCTGCTGGTCGCTGTGGGCCGCAAGGCGGCAACCAAAAATGTGCTGGCCGAGGGCACCGGTGTCAAGCTCAGCGAGCGTGGCCAGATCGAAGTGGACGCGCATTGCCACACCGGTGTCGACGGCGTGTGGGCGATTGGCGACTGCGTGCGCGGCCCGATGCTGGCGCACAAGGGCTTCGAGGAAGGTATTGCAGTGGCCGAGCTGATCGCCGGTCTGCCGGGTCATGTCAACTTCGATACCATTCCGTGGGTCATCTACACCGAGCCTGAGATTGCCTGGGTCGGCAAGACCGAGCAGCAGTTGAAGGCCGAAGGCGTCGCCTACAAGGCCGGTAGCTTCCCGTTCGCAGCGATCGGGCGCGCCGTGGCAATGGGCGAGCCAGCCGGCTTGGTCAAGGTCATCGCCGATGCCGAAACCGATCGCGTGTTGGGCATGCATCTGGTCGGCGTTGGTGTTTCCGAGCTGGTGCACGAAGGCGTACTGACGATGGAGTTCAACGGCTCCGCCGACGACCTGGCTCGCATCTGTCACGCGCACCCGACTTTATCCGAAGCGATCCATGATGCCGCCATGGCGGTGAGCAAGCGCGCGATTCACAAGGCTAACTGACCGGGATTGATGGATTCGGGATTGGGAATTAGCAACGGCGGTTCCCGGTCTCGGGCGATGGCACGACGCCGGGTGAAAACCCGGCGTTATGTTTTTAAAGCCTTGTAATGCTCAGCCCACAAGCGCCATCTCTGCCGACAGCAACGCGTGCAATCAGCTGTGCAATCACCGCGGCACCACCCTGGGTTTTACGAATCCCCACTCCCAACTCCCATGAAATCCATCTGCGTCTACTGCGGCTCCAATGCCGGCAACAAACCCGCCTATGCGCAGCGTGCCACTGTGCTCGGGCAGCGCATCGCCAAGCAGGGCTTGCGGCTGGTCTATGGTGGCGGCAACATCGGGCTGATGGGCACCGTGGCCAATGCGGTACTGGCTGCCGGTGGCGAAGTCACCGGAGTAATTCCGCAGCAGTTGGCCGATTGGGAAGTGGCGCATCGTGGGCTGACCACGCTGGAAATCGTCGGCTCCATGCACGAGCGCAAGATGCGCATGTTTGAGCTGTCCGATGCCTTCGTCGCCCTGCCCGGCGGTTTCGGCACGATGGAAGAGATCTTCGAGATGCTGACCTGGCGTCAGCTCGGCATAGGTAACAAACCGTGCGCGTTTCTGGATATCGAAGGCTTTTACGCCCCGCTGCTCGGCATGATCGATCGCATGGTGGAAGAGCACTTCCTACATCCAGACCAGCGCACTGACCTGTGGTACGGCGCCGATATCGAGCAGATGCTGGAGTGGATGCAGCACTACACGCCGGCTCAGGCCTCGAAGTGGATCGACGAGAAGCGTCGCTCCACCTTGGTGTAATCCCAGGCGAATAACGCTTACCTGCCCCACCGCGGGGTCACGCGGCATCACGCGTCCTGTAAAGCGCCTACCTCAGCAACCGTACACCGATGCCGACGACAGCGCGACCGTGCGTGCCACAGGCTGTACCTGCACATCGCGCCTGTCGCGCACTCAGCACGCTGCAGCATGCGCCATTTGCCCGCCTACACCGGGTCAATCTGCCAGCTTGCAACGGCAATCACGACGACCGCAGCAATCGGCACCACCGCCTCGCATAGAATGGCGGCGATGTTCGATCCCCTCGCCGCTGAGACGCACCACAGCATGCACCTCAAGCACAGTCACTTTCTGGCCAACGCTGCCGTAGATGACCATTTCGACGCGAACGGTGCCGCATTGCGCGTGCAATTGCCTGCAGATCAGCTCGCCGGCTTGAAAACCCGCCTGTGCGACGCCACTGGCAATTGTGTTTACCTCTCAACACCGGAAGCTGCATGAATCAGCCAGGCGCTGCTAGCCCCAACCCATTGCGGAAGCTTGGCAGCCTGCGCACACTTTGGCCGTTCGTCAAACGCCAGCGCGGTCTGTTCACCGCCTGGCTGATTGCGCTTGCGATTTCATCCAGCGCCACGCTGAGCCTTCCGGCAGCGGTTAAACAGATGATCGACCACGGCTTCTCTGGTGGCTCGCAGATCAACCAGGCATTCGCACTTTTGTTTGCGGTCGCAGTGGTACTGGCACTGGCCACGGCCGCGCGCTTTTACTTTGTCGCATTGCTGGGCGAAAAAGTCGTCGCCGATCTGCGCGGCCGCCTGTATGCGCATCTGATCGGGCTGGATGCCGGCTTTCATGATCGCAGCCGCAGCGGTGAGCTGGTCTCGCGCCTGTCGGCCGATAGCGAACTGCTGCGCGGGGTGATCAGTACCACCATGTCCGTTGCGTTGCGCAGTTCGGTGACCGTGATCGGCAGCATGGTGATGTTGTTCGTCACCAGTCCACGTCTGGCCGGATTCACCCTGATCGGCATTCCGCTTGCTGTGCTGCCGATCGTGCTGGGCGCGCGGCGCCTGCAGAAGATTTCGCGCGCAAGCCAGGATCGCGTAGCCGATGCCAATACGCTGGCAGCCGAAACACTGGGTGCAGTGCGCACCGTGCAGGCGCATGCGCGCGAGCGCTACGAGAGCCAGCGTTTCAACAAGGCGCTGTTCGCAGCGATCGATACGGCGAAACTGCGTATCCGCACCCAGGCCACCGTGACAGCAGTGGCGATCATGCTGATCTTCGGCGCAATCGTCGCTGTGCTGTGGCTGGGCGCGCACGATGTGATCGGTGGGCGCATGACGCCCGGCACGCTAGGCCAGTTCGTGTTGTATGCCTTGATCGGCGGTGGCTCGATCGGTGCGTTGGCCGAGGTGTGGAATGAATTGCAGCGTGCTGCCGGCGGCATGGGCCGGGTCGGCGACTTGCTCGACGAGCAGCCGGCGATCGTGGCGCCAGCCACACCGCAGCCGTTGCCGCAACCGCTACGCGGTGCAATCCAATTCGATCAGGTGGTGTTCCATTATCCGCAGCGTCCCGATGCGCCGGCGCTGGATGGCTTCGACTTGCATGTCAGCCCCGGCGAAACCGTGGCGCTGGTTGGCCCGTCGGGGGCCGGCAAGAGCACGGTGTTGTCGATGCTGCTGCGATTCCACGATCCAATCAGTGGCAAGGTGCGCATCGACGATGTGGATCTGCGCGACACCGACCCGGTGTTGCTGCGAGAACGGATTGCACTGGTGCCGCAGCAACCCACGCTGTTCGCCGCCAGCGCTGCCGACAACATCCGCTACGGGCGGCTGGAAGCGTGCGACGCCGAGGTGGAAGCCGCAGCCGAAGCCGCCGAAGCCGCTATCTTTATCCGCGCCCTGCCCCAAAGCTACGCCAGCGAACTCGGCGAGCGCGGCACCCGTTTGTCCGGCGGCCAGCAGCAGCGTGTGGCGATTGCGCGGGCGCTGCTGAAGGACGCGCCGATCCTGTTGCTGGACGAGGCCACCAGCGCTCTGGACGCGCAGAGCGAGCGCGCTGTGCAGCAGGCGCTGGACCGACTGATGGAGGGGCGTACCACGCTGGTCATCGCGCATCGTCTGGCGACCGTGCTCAAGGCCGACCGCATCGTGGTGATGGATGCCGGCCGCATCGTCGCGCAGGGCACGCACGCGCAACTGATTGCCGAGGGAGGGCTTTATGCAGAACTGGCGCGCTTGCAGTTCATCGATCAATGACGCCCGGCTGACACCCGCCGCCGCCCACACTCAGTGCCTGCCTGATACCAAGCTCGGTTTGATCGCCAATCTACTGCCTGCGGTCGCCGCACAGGAAAATCCTATCCGTCGAATAAGCGCTCCGGCCTTGTTCAATACCTGCAACTGGTCAATGCTTAACTGAACTCATCAACGGAAGTCGAATGGCAGCGAAGCGGATCGGATGGCGGGAAGCGGGAAGCTAGCTGGCGGAAATCGTCGGGCCGGACATGCCCTATGTGCGCCTGGCTATGGTGTATGGCGTGGCGATCAGCCTGCTGTGACTGGCGACACCGATCTCGGTGCAGCTGCTGATCAACAGCGTTGCCAACACCGCACTGCCAAGGCCGCTGTGGACGCTATCGGGCCTGCTGCTGGTCGCCGGCCTGAGCGCGATGCGGGTGTGGATCATGGCGCTGTTCGAGCGCCGGCTGTTTTCGCGCGTGGTGGCCGAGATCACGGTGCGCGCGGTGCATGCGCAAAACCCGTTCTTCGCCGACCAGAACCGCGGCGACATGTTCAACCGCTACTTCGATCTGGTGGTGATGCAGAAAGCCGTGCCCAGCCTGGCGATCGGTGCCTTTACCATCGTGCTGCAATCGGCGGTCGGATTAATCGTCACCCGCTTCTACCCCCGTTCTTTCTTGGCTTCAACGCGCTGCTGCTGGTCATCATTGGCATCTGGATGATCTGGTCGCGAGGCTCGATCCGCACCGCAGTCGATCTGAGCCACGCCAAACACGAGGCCGTGCGTTGGCTGGAAAGTGTCGGCGGCTCGAATGGTTTCTACAAATCCAGCCGTCATCTCAATTTCGCGATGGATCGCTCCGAGGCTGTCACTGCCGCGCATGTGGATCGGCATCGGCGCCATTTCCGTTATAGCTTCACCCAGACGACGGCATTTCTGCTGGTCTATGCGATCGCCAGCGCCGCGTTACTGGCGCTGGGTGGCAACCTGATCCTGCGCGGCGAACTATCGATCGGCCAGCTGGTGGCGGCCGAGCTGATTCTGAGCGCGGTCTTCTACGGCATCTCACAGCTTGGCGGGTATCTGGACGCATTCTACGACCTGGTGGCCAGTTCCGAAGAGCTGTCGCTGCTGTTCGCTATCCCGCAGGAACGCGCTGTGGTGGCGTCAGGAAAGACGCCGGGCAACAGTGCGGTGCGGCTGGATGCCGTGGTGATCGACGGTGCGCGTTTCGACTTTTCGCTGGCTGCCGGCGAACGGTTGGTCATGCTGGCCGACGGCGGCGCGGAGCGACTGCTGGCGATGCTGGGCGGTCGCATTGCGGCCAGGGTGAGGAAGTGCGCGATCCGATCAGGGGCCTGCTGCATCGTTGGCCTCCTGTGTCGACGCGATCAGTTCGGCACGCGTGGCATAGCGCTGCTGCCGCTCTGGCTCCAGGCGGAACCAACCCCATCCAGGGTAATGTCTTTCGGTCTGCCGGTGCACAGCAGCGCGGTGGTTCCGGTCTCTTTCAAACGGCGCAGCATCCTGGTCGGGCGCTCGGCTGGAATCAGGTCGTACAGCTGCGACAGCATCAGCACGTGGCGCTTCAGCACCATCGCCAAGGCAGTGGCGTGGATGTTGTTGATCGGCATCGGCATCGCCGGTGCGATCCTGGCGCTGGCGCCGTGGGTGCAGACCGCCAGCGGCAAGGGCCAAGTGGTGTCGCTCGACCCGGGCGATCGGCAGCAGCAAGTCACCGCCTTCGTTCCAGGCCGTGTCGAGGCCTGGTAGGTGCACGATGGTCGGCATGTCTCGCGCGACGACCCGATCGCGCGCGTCGGCGATCTGGATCCGGACCTGCTCACCCGCCTGGCCAGCGAACGCGCGCAGGTACAGGCCGAAATCGCCGCCATCCAGCAATCGTGTGCGATCGCCAGCATCGACGTGGCACGCAGCAAGCAATTGCTTGCCGAAGGGCTGGCCGGCCACCGCGACTACGAGCTGACCCAGCTCAAGGTCGCCGAAGCCGATGCGAAATTGGCCAAGTCGCGCGCCAAGCTGACCCGTATCGACATCCAATTGAACCGCCAGTCCGCACAGCTGGTGCGTGCACCCCGCGACGGCCGCGTGCAGCAGCTCAACGCCGCCAGCGGCAGCGCTATGGTCTCGCCCGGCACTATGCTCACAGTCATCGCCCCGGAACGGGTGGAGCGCGCGGTAGAGCTGTATATCGACGGCCGTGACGTGCCGCTGATCCGCCCTGGCCACCCAGTGCGGCTGGAGTTCGCAGGCTAGCCAGCAATCCAGTTCAGCGGCTGGCCGTCGGTGGCGCACGGCATGTTCGACGGCCGCGTGCGCGCGATCGACCCCAATGCCGCGCCTGACGGCCTGTTCCGCGTTCTGGTCGAGCCTGCACCGGGCAAGCCGGCTCGACCTGCGCAAGAGTTCGCCCGCCAAGGCGGCAGGGTACGCGGCTGGGTACAGGGCGAGACAGTACGGGTCGGCTACGAACTATGGCGCCAGCTCAACAACTTCCCGCTCGAATTCGGCAGGCGCCCCACCGCGACCGCGCAGGATGAGGGCAAGGCCAAAGCGGCAGCGTCCAAGGCCGAAGACGACGCGAGGGGCAAGAAATGATCGCCGTCTTGTCGTCTTGCTGATCGCGCTTGCGCCAGGCGTGCCGGCCGCCCATACCACTCCGCTGACCCTGGCCGAGGTGCTGCAGTCCTCGGCCCGTACCGCGCGGCAGATTGTCGAATCGCTGGCGAAGGTCCGTCAGGCCCAAGGCAAAGAGATGTCGGCCGATGGCGCATTCGACACTGTGTTCGACATCGACGGCCGCTCGCGCGAGGCTGGCTACTATGACGGCGCCGCGATCGAAAGCAGCGTCAAGCGACCGTTCGATAACAACGGTGGCTATTACTACTTGGTTATCGGTCCTCGCGTGGCGCATTCCCGGTCTATGAAGACAAGTCCTACACCGACCGCGGTGGCGAAGTAAAAGTAGGCGCGCTGTACGCGCTGCTGCGCGACCGCGTGGTCGACGAACGCCGCAGCCGCCGCAGCGTCGCCAGCTCCGACATCAATGTCGCCCAATACGAAGCGGAGATGGTTGCCATCGGCGTGCAGCGGCGCGCGGTGGACGCCTACCAGAGCTGGGTTGCAGCGGGCCTGAAGCTGCACGCATACAACGACCTACTGCAATTGGCCGAGCAACGCCATTTCCCGGCAGGTGACGTTGGGCGCGCGGCCCACCATCCTGCTGACCGAAAACGACCAGAACCTGGTGCGTCGACGCGCGTTGGTGGTGCGCTCGGAACAGGAGTTCGCCAATGCAGCCAATGCCTTGTCGCTATATCTGCGCGACGAAGCCGACATGCCGCTGATCGTCTCCGCCGAGCGCCTTCCGGCCGATACCTCGGCATTGGAGGGCCTAGCCGGCGCCAGCAAAATCACCGCGCCGGTAGAACGCCCCGATTACCGTGCCGTGCTGACCCGAATCGACCAGGCCACCGCGCGGCTGATGCTGGCGCAGAACGATCTGAAACCACGGCTGGATGTGAGTGTCGAAGTCAGCAAGGATCTGGGCGCACCCGGCGTCGGCGGCCCGAACCGCTCGCCAACCGATGCCATCATCGGCTTCCGTTTCAGCGTGCCGCTGGAAAACCGTGCCGCCAAGGGTCGCGTTGCCGAAGCGCGCGCCGAGATCGAAGCAATGGATCAATGCAGCCGTTTCCTGCGCGACCAGATCTCGGTAGAGGTCGAGTCGGTCGTGATCTGGCTCAACGCAGCCGAGCGGCTGGCGAAGATCGCCGACGAAGAACGCAGCTTGGCAGACCGTCTTGCTGCGGCCGAACGACGCCGTTTCGAACTGGGATCTGGCAACTTTTTCCTGGTCAACCAGCGCCAAGAAACCGCCAACGACGCCCGCGTGCGCCTGATCGATGCGCAGGCGCGCAGTGCCTCGGCACACGCCGAACCGGCAGCGGCAACCGCCGACAGGGATGCGCTGCAGCTGAGTCGCTGAGTGGTCAGTGACTGCCTTGCAGAGCAGTAGATGCTGGTTAGCTGAGTGTTGTTAGCTGAGCGTGGTTGGTTGCTCTGGTTATCAGCGACGCCTAAGAGCGGCTAACAAAACGTACCGAGCAGTCGTCAGGCGGGTGCGGACGGCGCGCAGGAACCGGAGTGTACGCCTGATACATGCCGATTCGGAGCACCGGCCGCGCCCGCCTGGCGGTGAGCGCAGTCGTTTTGTTAGCCGCTCTAACTCCAACCCTCGCTCCAAGCGAGCTGTTGTTATCGCGACAAGCAGGTATCACCGCGCAAAATTGCTTAGGGACAGTATTGCCAAGCGCGATACCGATACCGGCTGCACTGGCTGGGTGAACCTGGTTCTTCTGTTTCAGCATGCTGGACCCACTCTCGTCCGATGCAGCACGCACCGATTCTCAATCGGTGCATGACGCATCGAACACGCGCGCGACTGCTGCCGAAGACGCACTGCATGCTGACGAGTTCGACTTGAACCGCCCGAATCGCAGTCCATCCCGCAATGACGCCTGGGTAACACCTGCGCGCACATGCTCGCCTCACCGGCCCGACGCCGGTGGTGGGATCGCTAGCGATCTGCACTGCAACCTTGGATCATTCGGAGGTGCCTATGTCTTTCCGGCAATTTCCCGCGATCGATGCAGATGGCGAGCCTTACGTCATCATCGAATTTCGCGACGAACAGCAACCCCATCCGAACGCGCAGGCCGCGCCACGTTACGAACTTCCAGATGGCCGCCACCTGTTACGGCAAGGCCAGCGCTTTGTTACCGAAGGTGGGGAACTGCGCCTTTCCACGTCCTGAAATGACATTGATCATTTTTTAACCACTCAAAGCACAGCCCTTGCACTGCAAGGACTGTGCTCGGTTATCCACATGCTCGTGCAACTTTCATCCACATCGGGTGTGGATGAATTGGTCAAGGTGCGGCACGATAGTCGATCAATCTGAGCTGGCGGCGCCCGCTTGCAGGTGCGTGACTGCACAACTTCACCGCACGCGCGCGTGCCGACAACCCGGCGTGGTCCACTCCGCAATGCACTCTTTGACACCATCAATCAACCCGGCCAGAACATTCCAGCACCCGCCCGATGCCGCTGCGGTCGATCTCACTTGCCGCCTTCGCCACTGCCGCGCGATTGCTATTGGACTCGAAGCCGATGCGGAAGTGCAGCTCGCCAGCTGGCGTACGCGAGGAATGGATCGACGACAGATTGACCCCGTGCTGCTCGAACACATGCAGCAGCGCGCGTAGCGAACCGGGCTGATCTTCCGGCAGATACACGCTTAGCGCCAGCGGCTCGGTGAGATCGGCTAGCAGGTAACCAACACGCTCATAGGTGTAGTTGCCCGCGGTAAGCGACTCGCGTTGCAGCGCCTGCGCGTTGTCATCCAGGAACTGGCTGCGAAACTGCGCGCGCGCCGCGTCGTCGCCTTGTGCGACAAGTGCGCGCAGCTGCTGCAGTTGCAGCAGCAGCCGATCGAGCATCTCGCCGACATACGGGTTGCCGAACTGGATGTCTTCGTAGATCGACGGATTGAGCGAGAGGATACGCGCAATCATCGCAGTATCCAGCTCGAACGATGCCGAGCGATACGGCATCAGCGCCCGCAGTTCGCCGAGCAGCGGCGCATAATCGCGCAAGGTGCCGGCCTGCACCAGATGGGTGGCATGCACCATCGCCTGCACCAAGGCCATGACGCGGTCGTGGTGCTCGGGCGTGGCGTACACGCATTCGGCTTGCAACGCGGCGCACAGCGTTTGTACCCATTCTGACCAGCGCCGTAAGCGCGCTTCGCAAACCACCATCACCCGACCCTTCAAGGTCGGTGATTTGGGCGGTGAGGTCATCGGGTGCAAACCGACGACCTCTGCCTGGGATGCCAGCATTGCAGCGACCGGTGCCTGTTTGATCGAGGTGACATCCATCCACAACTGCGATGCCGCACGTGGGCCAGCGAGTTCGACATAGCGCTCGATCAACGTTGCGGTATGTCGAATCGGCGCAGAAAAAATCAGCACATCCGCACGCTGCGCCAGCGTGGCCTCGTCCATGCCACCGACATCGGCCGGATCAAAGCCGATCACTTCCAGCTGCATGCACGTGCGCAAAAACTGCGCAAGCCAGCGCCCGTAAGCGCCAGCGATGCCGACAATGCCGACCACCGGCTGCGCCATCATGCCAGGCGCTCGACTGCAAAATGTGGTGCACCTGCGAGCGCGGCCGGCGCAGCAGCCAGCACATCGAACTCCTCGAAACCGGCAGCCAACGTTGCTTCCAATGCGCTATGCACGCCACTGAGCGCGTAACCCACCGCCTGATCGAACGGCATATCGCGCAGCAGGAAACCGATCAGCAGCGCCATCAACACATCGCCGGTACCGGCGACATCCACCGGCAAATGCGGCGTGGCCCAGCGATACACCGCATCATTGCTGACCGCCAAGGTCACCAACTCCCCCGGCGCACCGGCGACGCTGTGCGCGAGTACCCACTGCGGGGCGCGCGCCAGCAAAGCGCGTGCAGCGACGATGGCATCGTCCTGGTCCAGACTCGGCAATCCGGTCAATCGCCCGAGCTCAAAAGCATTGGGCGTGACCAGCCAGGCATGCGGCAACAGTCGCTCGGCGAAGACGCGCTCCAGTCCGGGTTCGACATACGGGCCGGTGTGCGTATCGCCGATCACCGGATCCAGGCAATAACGTAGCTGCGGCGCCTGCGGCAAGGTCTGTTCGAGCCAATCGGCGAAGACTTCGCCATTGGCCAGACTGCCGAAGTAGCCGGACACCAGCATGCGCGCACGCTGCGGCAGGCCGCGTTCGGTGACACCGAGCAACAGATCAGCCAACCAGTCGGCAGGCAGGACGCGGCCGCGCAAGGTCGCATAGAACGGCGCATTGCTCAGTAGCGTGGTCGGCACTTCCGCCACGCGTAGCCCGAACGCACGTAGCGGTGGCACGGCAGCGCTGTTGCCGGCATGGCCATAAACCAATTGCGACTGCACCGAAATCACATCGATCGGCGAAGGACCATCCGGACGCTGACGGCGACCGTGGACGAGGTGGCTATCGGTTGCATCGCTCATGGCGGCGGTCGTGTTGGAAGAGATGGCACCATTATCCGCGCAACGTCGAGAGCATGCTGTAGACACAGCGCACTGTAGAAACTCTACACACTAGAACAGCACGACGTCGAAACAGTGCGATGCCAAAGCAGCACATCGCTGCATTGCCAGGCGCAATGCCAGCACGCAGCTCAACATGAAATGGCCCGGCGCGCAGCTTGCTGCATGCCGGGCCATCGTTGGATCAGGCCGCCTGGATCAAGACGTCATCCGATCCCAGAACCCCTTGACGCCATCGATAAACGTGGCCGACTTGGGCGAATGCTTGCGTGCATCCTCACCGGTGAACGTCGCCTCGAACTGCTGCAGCAGCTCGCGCTGATCGGCAGTCAGATTCACTGGCGTTTCGACCACGACGCGGCAATACAGATCGCCTTCGCCGCGGCTGCGCACCGAACGCACGCCCTTGCCGCGCAGACGGAACAACTTGCCGGTCTGCGTCTCGGCCGGAATGCGGATTTCCGCTTCGCCGCCCAAGGTCGCCACGCGCACGGTGTCGCCAAGTGCCGCCTGCGAAATGCGGATCGGCACTTCGCAATGCAGATCGTCGCCATCGCGCTGGAAGATTGCATGCTCGCGCACGCGCACTTCCACATACAGATCGCCTGGCGGCGTGCCGACCGGGCCGGCCTCGCCTTCGCCCGCCAGACGGATGCGGTCGCCGGTATCCACACCGGCGGGCACCTTGATCGACAGCACCTTGTGTTCTTCCACGCGACCGGCACCGTGGCACGTCTTGCAAGGATTCTGGAGCAACGTGCCGCGCCCATCGCAATGCGGGCAGCTCTGCTGCATCGCAAAGATGCCGCGTTGAATACGTACTTGGCCACGTCCATGGCAGGTGCCGCACACGTCGACCTTACCGTCTTCCGAACCACTACCGTGGCAGGGTTCGCACTCGATCAGAGTCGGAATTTCGATGCGTCGCTCGATGCCGGCGACGGCTTCTTCCAGATCCAGCTCCAACACGTAACCGACGTCGGCGCCACGGCGCGCGGCGCGCGGACCGGCGGCGCCACCGCCGAAAATATTGCCGAAGATATCGCCGAAGATATCTCCCATATCCGGGCCACCCGGCCCACCATCACCACCGCCACCCATGCCGTGCTCGAACGCAGCGTGACCATGCGTATCGTAGGCGCGGCGCTTGTGGCCGTCCGACAATACTTCATAGGCTTGTTTGCACTCCTTGAACATCGCCTCGGCAGCAGCGTCGCCCGGATTGCGGTCCGGATGATGCTTCATCGCACAGCGCCGATACGCCTTCTTCAGCTCATCGTCGCTGGCGCCACGGGCCACGCCCAGCACTTCGTAGTAATCGCGTTTGCTCATAAGCGGGGATTTTGGATTTCGTGATTCGTTTAAAACGCGAAAGCGAACAGCGCGCGCTGATCCGCCTTGGCGACGCGACGCGTAGAGGACATCGGGCGGAGACGCACACGCACAAAAGCGTGCGAATCCCCGCTCACGACTCCCAAATCACGGCTTACTTCTTGTCGTCCTTGACCTCGGTGAACTCGGCGTCCACCACGTCATCGGCTGCCTTGGAGGCCTGCGCGTTGCCACTGGCTGTATCTGCAGCGCCGCCCTGTTCTGCTGCCGCAGCCGCTGCGTACAACGCCTGACCGGCCTCTTCCAGAGTCTTGCTGCGGGCTTGGATCTGCGCCTTGTCATCGCCCTTCATGGCGGTTTCCAGATCCGACAACGCCGCTTCCACCTTGCCGATCACGTCGCCGCCGACCTTGCTGCCATGCTCGGTGATTGCGGTGCGGGTGGCGTGGATCAGGCCATCGGCCTGGTTGCGGGTCTGCACCAGCTCCTGGAACTTCTTGTCTTCTTCGCGATTGGCCTCCGCGTCGGCGACCATGCGCTGGATTTCTTGATCCGACAGACCAGAACCTGCCTTGATTTCGACCTTCTGTTCCTTGTTGGTCTTCTTGTCCTTGGCCGACACATGCAAGATGCCGTTGGCGTCGATGTCGAAGGACACCTCTACCTGCGGCATGCCACGCGGCGCCGGCTCGATTCCGGACAGATCGAACTTGGCCAGCGACTTGTTGAAGCGGGCCTGCTCGCGCTCACCCTGCAACACGTGCACGGTTACGGCCGACTGGTTGTCCTCGGCAGTGGAGAAGGTCTGCGACGCCTTGGTCGGGATGGTGGTGTTCTTTTCGATAATCTTGGTGAACACGCCGCCCATGGTCTCGATACCCAGCGACAGCGGGGTCACGTCCAGCAGCAGAACGTCCTTGACGTCGCCGGCCAGCACGCCGCCCTGGATCGCAGCGCCGACAGCCACGGCTTCGTCCGGGTTGACGTCCTTACGCGGTTCCTTACCGAAGAAATCGGCGACCGCCCGCTGCACCTTCGGCATGCGGGTCATACCGCCGACCAGAATCACTTCGTCGATGTCGCTGCCGCGCAGGCCGGCATCGTTCAACGCGGTGCGGCACGGATCGATCGACTTCTTGACCAGATCTTCCACCAGCGCTTCAAGCTTGGCACGGGTCACCTTGATGTTGAGGTGCTTCGGGCCCGACGCATCGGCGGTGACGTACGGCAGATTGACTTCGGTCTGCTGGCTGGTCGACAGCTCGATCTTGGCGCGCTCTGCAGCGTCCTTTAGGCGCTGCAGAGCCAACGGATCCTTACGCAGATCGATACCCTGATCCTTGTTGAATTCGTCGACCAGATACTCGATGACGCGGTTGTCGAAGTCTTCGCCGCCCAGGAAGGTGTCGCCGTTGGTGGCCAGCACTTCGAACTGCTTCTCGCCGTCGACTTCGGCAATTTCGATGATCGACACGTCGAAGGTGCCGCCGCCCAAGTCGTACACCGCAATCTTGCGGTCGCCGCCGTTCTTGTCCAGGCCATAGGCCAGGGCCGCAGCAGTCGGCTCATTGATGATGCGCTTGACGTCCAGACCAGCGATGCGGCCGGCGTCCTTGGTGGCCTGACGCTGGCTATCGTTGAAGTACGCCGGCACCGTGATCACGGCTTCGGTGACCTTCTCGCCCAGAAAATCCTCGGCGGTCTTCTTCATCTTTTCCAGCACGCGCGCAGAAATTTCCTGCGGCGCCATGCGCTTGGCATCGCTGGTCTGCACCCATGCATCGCCGTTGTCGTGCGCCAGAATGCCGTACGGCACGTGCGAGATGTCCTTCTGCACTTCGGCGTCGGTGAACTTGCGGCCGATCAGGCGCTTCACCGCATAGAAGGTGTTTTTCGGGTTGGTCACCGCCTGGCGCTTGGCCGAGGCACCGACCAGCACCTCACCGTCCTTGGTGTAGGCGACGATCGAAGGCGTGGTGCGATCGCCTTCGGAGTTTTCGATGACGCGGGCTTTGCCGCCTTCCATGATCGACACGCACGAGTTCGTGGTGCCGAGGTCAATACCGATGATCTTACCCATGGATACGCTCCTGATGATTCTGTAGCTGTGTCCGGCAACGCCGGGCCTGGCTGAGATGTGGGGGTGGTGCGCAGGTGTTCAAGCCACCTGTGCGAATCTGGGTTCCGTGCGAGCGCCTGGCAGTTCAGCCAGGCGCTGCCGCTCAGTCGTGTCTGGCCACGACCACCAGGGCCGGGCGCAGCAGACGATCGTTGAGCAGATAGCCTTTCTGGAACACCTGCACGATATGGCCCGGTGCAATGCCCTCGGCCTCGCCCTGGCTGATCGCCTGGTGATGCTCCGGGTTGAACGGCTGGCCAACCGGATCGAGCAGGGTCAGGCCGTTATCGGCAGCGACCTTGAGCAGCTGCTTGTAGGTCATGTCCAGGCCATCGCGCAGCGGACTGGGCTGGGTACCGGCAGCAGTCAGGCCCGCGTCAAGGCTATCGAACACCGGCAGCAGCTCGCCTAACAGCTTCTCGTTGGCGAACTTGCGCGCGTTGTCGACATCGCGCGCAATGCGCTTGCGCTGGTTTTCCAGATCGGCGCGCTCGCGCAGGGCCTCGGCCTTGACCAGCGCGATCTCGCTGCGCAGCGACTCGATCTCGGCCTTGAGCGGATCGGCCTCGGGTGGGTTCTTTGACAAGTCTTCGGAGTCGAATTCCGGGTGGTCTTGGTTCATATACAGTTCCCGGGCAAGCGGAACGCCCGCCCCAATGTCACCCCGTATATGGGCGCTCGCGCGCGTTTCAAGCAAAACGATCACGCAGATCGATCCCGGTTATCGCGTGCCGGGCGGCTCCATGGCCGCGCCGAGCACCTGGGCGGCGGTCTCCACCAGCGGAATCACCCGGTCGTAGGCCATGCGTTTGGGTCCGATTACCCCCAGCACGCCCAGCACTTGGCCATTGGCGGTATACGGCGCGGTGACCAGCGAGACATCGTCCAACGACACCATGCCGGTTTCCTCGCCGATGAAGATGCGCACGCCCGGCGCCTGAATGGTGCGTTCGAGCAGCTGCAGAATCTCGCGCTTGCTGGCGAAGGTCTCGAACAGCTCGCGCAGCCGGTCCAGGTCCGACAGGTCCTGCACACCCATCAGCCGGGTCTGCCCGGCCATCACCATGTCGTCGGCCTCGGCGGGCACCAGCGCCTCGCTGGCCAGATCCACGCTATGCGCAAGCAACTGTTCCATCTCGTTCTTGGCCATGCGCAGCTCGCGCAGCAGCGAGGCGCGGATGTCCGACAGCGCGCGCCCGGCGAATTGCGCATTGAGATAATTGGCCACCCGCTCCAATTCGGCAGGCTCGTACGCGCGGCGCGGCTCGATCACCCGGTTCTGCACTTCGTTGTCGGCAAACACCAGGATCGCCAGCACCCGCCGTGCGTCTAGTGAAACGAAGTCGATATGCCGAAACGCGAACTGCTCGCGCCGCGGCGCACTGACCACGCCGACGAAATGGCTCATCGCCGACAACATCTGCGAGGCGCTGCCCAGCAACGACTGCGTGCCGTTGCCGCTGGCCAGCTCTGCGCGCAGGCGGCGCACTTCTTCTTCGCCCGGCGGCTGCATCTGCATCAAGCTGTCGACGAACACTCGGTAGCCATGCGCGGTGGGCACTCGCCCGGCCGAGGTATGCGGGGAGCTGAGCAGCCCCACGTCTTCCAGATCGGCCAGAATATTGCGGATGGTCGCCGGGCTGACGTCCAACCCCGCATGCTGGGCCAACGTTTTGGAGCCCACCGGCTCGCCATCGCGGATGTAGCGCGCGATCAAGGTGCGCA
The DNA here is from genome assembly GCF_017603965.1 of Xanthomonas fragariae. Lineage (NCBI taxonomy): Bacteria > Pseudomonadati > Pseudomonadota > Gammaproteobacteria > Lysobacterales > Lysobacteraceae > Xanthomonas > Xanthomonas fragariae. The sequence continues at coordinate 2,239,333 of NZ_CP071955.1, forward strand.
GCAACTGGCGAGCGCGGGGGTCGAGCATTGGGGACTGGGACGCGCGCATGGGATCATCCGGTGAGACTGGGCATAGATAATGTCTGGCCCCGGGGATGACAAGCGTCCGATTCCCCGCCTGCGCTATCCCACCCTAAGCTTCCCCATAGCGTTCACACTCGACCCCATGCTCAGACACCTTTCGATCAAGGATTTCGCCGTTGTTCGCGCCACCGAACTCGAATTCGGGCCAGGCATGACCGTGGTGTCGGGCGAAACCGGCGCAGGCAAGTCGCTGATGGTGGACGCACTTGGCTTTCTGTCCGGCTTGCGCGCCGATAGCGGCGTGGTCCGCCATGGCGCCGACCGCGCCGAGCTGTCGGCCGAATTCCAGTTGCCGGCCGCGCATCCAGGCCTGAGCTGGCTGACTGACAACGAACTGGACGACGACGCGCAATGCCAGCTGCGCCGGATCATCCGCGCCGATGGCGGCTCGCGGGCCTGGATCAACGGCCGTCCGGTCACCTCGTCGCAACTGGCAGAGCTGGCATCGCGACTGGTGGAGATCCACGGTCAGCACGAGCACCAGGCATTGATGGCCCGTCACAGCCAGCTCGCCCTGCTCGACGCCTACGCCCGTAACAGCGCACAACGCGACCAGGTGCGGCAAGCCAGCCAACGCTGGCAGGCGTTGCTGGACGAGCGCGATGCGCTGTCGGCGCAAGGCGATGTTTCCGATCGCATCGGTTTTCTGGAACATCAGCTCGGCGAACTGGAGCGCGAAGACCTCGACCCGACCGCCATCGCAGCGCTGGACGTCAACCATCGTCGTCAAGCGCATGCCACCTCACTGATCGCTGCCTGCGACAGCGTCGCCCAGCAACTCAACGGCGACGACGGCGCCTCGGCGCTTGGCCTGTTGCAAGACAGCCGCCACGACCTGGCCCGCGTCGCCGAGCACGAACCGCGGCTGGGCGACGTCGAGGCACTGCTGGAAAGCGCCGTGATCCAGATCGAAGAAGCGCTGGCCCTGCTCGACCGCGTGCGCGACGACCTGGAGGCCGACCCGGTCCAGTTCGAGGCCATGGAACGCCGACTCGGCCGCCTGCACGACTTGGCGCGCAAGCACCGCGTCGCCCCGCAAGAACTGGCCTCGCACCGCGACCATCTGAGCGCCGAGGTCGAGAGCCTGCGCGGCGCCGACGAACGCTTGCAGCAACTCGACAAGTCTATCGATACCGCCACCGGCGCGTGGCGCAGCGCCGCCGGCGCCCTCAGTGACAGCCGCAAGACCGCTGCCGAAGCACTCTCGGCCGCTACTACCACGCTGATCGGCGAGCTGGGCATGGGCGGCGGGCAGTTCCTGATCCAGTTGCTGCCGCAGGAAACACTGCGGCCGGACCCGAACGGCGCCGAGCGGGTGGAATTCCTCGTCGCCACCAATGCTGGGCAGCCGCCGCGCGCATTGCGAAAAGTCGCCTCCGGTGGCGAGCTGTCGCGGATTTCGTTGGCGATCGAGGTGGCCGCGCTCGGCTTGGACAGCGTGCCTACCATGGTGTTCGACGAAGTCGATTCCGGCATCGGCGGCGCAGTGGCCGACATCGTCGGGCAGAAGCTGCGCGCCCTGGGCGAACAGCGCCAGGTGTTGTGCGTGACCCATTTGCCGCAGGTCGCCGCCAAGGGCAATTCCCACTACCGGGTAAGCAAGGCACCGGTGGACGGCATGACGCAGAGCGCGGTCGAACTGCTCGGCCCGCAGGCCCGCCAAGAAGAACTGGCACGCATGCTGGGCGGCGTGGAAGTCAGCAAAGAGGCCCGCGCCGCAGCACGCAAGCTATTGCAGAGCATTTGATCGGCAAGATTTGTCGGCCAGGGTCGGTGTTCCGGCGCCCGGCTGGCCTTGCTGGCTCAGGTGGCCGGATGGCCTGACCAGATACTGAGCCGTGGCCTGATTTGCGCGTGAGGCGGCTTGCAAATTGCGGCACCAAAGGCGCGGTATCGTGGGCGACGCTAGGACAACTCGTTAGTGGAACGCGCTAACTGCTAACGGCCAATTGCCAAGCCGATGACAGCAGTGCAACAACGGCACGGGCGCTGCCGCCGGCGTAGATACAAGCGACTTCTCAAACGCACAAGGCAACCGAAGCCGCCTTGTCGTCGTCGCAGTCGCTGCGAGTTGCCTTTAGCGTGGACGCTTCTTGCGCACGTACAGCACCAGCGAATGCTCTTCCAGCTCATAGCCGTGCTTGGCCGCGATCTGACGCTGCAGCGCCTCGATCTCTTCACTCTCGAACTCGATGACGTGACCAGTATCCACATCGACCATATGGTCGTGATGGCCGCCGCGATCCAGCTCGTATACAGCCTGGCCGCCTTCGAAATTGTGCTTCAGCACCAGGCCGGCGGCCTCGAACTGAGTCAGCACCCGGTAGACCGTGGCCAGACCGATCTCGTCGCCGTGATCGAGTAGCTGGCGATAGATGTCTTCTGCGCTGAGGTGGTGGTGATTGCTCTTTTGCTCGAGCAGTTCCAGGATCCGCATACGCGGATGAGTGACCTTGAGCCCGACTTTGCGCAGGTCGTGGGTTTCCATACGTTCTCCGTTCATTGGCGATTTAGCGCCAGCTGCCTTCAAACGGGTCGCGGCGACCGGCGGGAGTGTATCATCGACGTGATTTCCTCAGCACTTACTCCCCGATGCGCAATCTCCTGCTGGTCGCCGCCGTTGCTCTCTCCACCGCTGGCTGCGGCATCATCTACAAGCAGCCGATCTACCAGGGTAATCTGATCAAACAGAACGCCGTGGAGCAACTGCAGGTAGGCCAGAGCAAGCAGCAGGTCAGCGCGTTGCTGGGTACCCCCTCGATCCCCGATCCGTTCCATGCGCAGCGTTGGGACTATACCTCGACCCAGCGCGTGGACCGTCTGGCGCACACCGAGGTCAAGAACTTCACCGTGTTCTTCGAGAACGAGCAGGTGGCGCGCTGGGAAGGCGATTATTTCCCTTCCCAGGACGAGCAGTTGGCCAAATCGGCGCCCAAGCAGTTCGGCCGCAATCTGACACGCGACAAAAAGAAGCAGCGCGGCCGTTGATGCATGAGGGTTGATGCATGAGGTCAGTCGCCTGCGATCACCTGACTGTTGCTGAGGCCTGATCTATAGACCAGTGCTTTTGCTTACGCCAAGTGTGCTGGTGGGTCAGGCTTTCACGTTGATAATATTGTTGAGCAAATGCGCGTGCGATTGTCTCCGCTCCGCGACAGCTTGGATGTGCATGATCCGTCCGTGCACGACCTGCGCAAGACTGCACTTGCTCTCCGCGAACAGCGCCTTGCTTGTTGCTTGAGCCCGCTAGAAAACGGAAGTTTTTTAGAGCCGCTGCTGAAAGAGTCCGCTCATTGACGTGCACCAATGCTGCAACTACCCAAGATCGCTAAACGTCGCGGCGGGCTTTCTTACCGGGCCCGGGCCCAGCACGTCGGCGACGGGCCTCTTTTGGATCCAGCAATAGCGGCCTGAGCAACTCGACCCGGTCTCCTTCGCGTAACACCTGCTCTGGTCCAGCGACCAAGCCGTAGATGGCGTGCGCTGCAGGCGCCTGCTCAATCGCCAAGCCAGACGCTGCAACGGCCTCGGCAACCGTGGCGCCTTTGGGCAGATCGAGCAGCATCGAATGACAACGATCCGGCCAGGCCAGCACAACTTCAACGCGCATGACTCAGGCGCGCCCTAGACGTCGCCGCGATCGGCGACCCGCACAAAATCGTTGACCATGCGATCCGCCAAACCTTGGAAACCCAGTGCGAGCGCCGGTCCCAACAGCCGCGAGCTGGTCTCCACCTCCATCGTCAGACTGACCTTGCAGGCATTCTCGCCCAACGACTGAAATTCCCACAGCCCTTCGAGGCGCTTGAACGGGCCGTCGCGCAGATGCATGACGATGCGCCCGGGGCGCTCCAAGATGTTCTCGGTGGTGAACCAAGTGCGGAACGACCCCAGCCCAAGATCCAGGCGCGCCACGATATGCGCCTGGTCCTGTTCGAGCACATGGGCAGCGTCGCACCAGCCGAAGCGGCGCGGATAGGCGGCGACATCATTGACCAGATCGAACATGCGGGAGGTACTGTGTTCGACCAGGGCGCTGCGACGGATGGTAGGCATTCTCTAACTTGTGAAAGACAGAAGATCGTTTGACGACACCGAATCGGCGACAATAGCGCTATGAGCAAGAAACCATCCAAGGATAAAGCAAACGGCGCGACCGCCACCAAAACGATCGCGCTGAACAAGCGTGCGCGTCACGAATACCACCTAGAAGAGCGCTATGAAGCCGGCCTGGCCCTGCAGGGCTGGGAAGTCAAGGCGATCCGCGCTGGCCGCGCTAATATCGTCGACGGCTACGCGTACGTGCGGTCTGGCGAGATTTTCCTGATCGGTGCGCAGATCACCCCGCTGATCCAGGCCTCCTCGCACACGATTCCCGAAGAGCGACGCACCCGCAAACTGCTGCTGCACCGTAGGGAAATCGACAAGGTGCTGAGCAGCGTCGCACGCGACGGCTACACCCTAGTGCCCACCGCGCTGTACTGGAGCAACAATAAGGTCAAGCTGGAAATCGCCCTGGCCAAGGGCAAGCAGAATCACGACAAGCGCGACGCCGCCAAAGACCGCGACTGGCAGCGCGACAAGCAGCGCGTGATGCGCCGGCATAATCGCGATGCATGAATCGGGAATGGGGAATCGCAAGAAGCGGGCTCGTTGCCTCGTGCTTAGCTTATGTTGGTGCCGGAGCACGAACTGGCTCCGCGCATGGCACCGTGCTTTTACGATTCCCGATCCCCTACTGCCGATTCCTCACGTCTTTTCAAGCATCCGCATCAAATTCGGCAGCCCCCTGCCCTGCACATAGCGATCGCGCTCCAGGTCGATACTGGTTTCCAGAAGCAGTTGCTTGACCCGATCCGGGAAACCAATGAACTCGCGGCGTGCCGACAAAAAGCCGGCCAGTACGCCGGAGACGTGCGGCGCGGCCATGCTGGTGCCACTCATCTCCACCATCAGGCTGGCCGGATCTTTTGGGTCGAAGCCGTAATAGGCCGACAGGATCTTCTCGCCTGGCGCGACCACATCAGGCTTGCCACGGCCATCGGCTGTCGGCCCGCGCGACGAAAAATACGACACGCCGTAGTTGTGCGGACTGCTCTTGTGCACAGAGCCGACCACGATGGCATCTTCCAGATTGCCCGGGTCGCTGATCGAGAGGTCCATATTCACCGGATACGCATCGCCATCGTTGCGCATCAACCAGGCAAGGCCTTCGTTGCCTGCGGCGACGACCACCAACACGCCCTGCCGCCACAGCCGCCGCAATTCGTTGCATAACGGCGTAAAGCCGCAGCCATAACTCTCCGGGTCGAAGTAGCCGCCCAGGCTAAGATTCACGCCATGGATGATCAACTCGCTGGCGCGCTCGTTGATCGCGGCCACTTGCTGCACCGCCTTGATCATCCACGAATCGCGGCCGTTTCCTGCATCGTTGAGCACTTTAAAGCCGTACAACTGGGTATCTGGCGCCATGCCGGCAAACTCCAGCGGGCTGCCGGGATTGCCCTGTGCATCAGGAATCACGGCACGACATTGGCCGGCAATGATTCCGGCGATATGCGTGCCATGCCCATGTCGATCGAGCTTGGCAAACGCATCGCCATCCGCACGCGTAAGCCGCTTGGCCGCGCCACGCCGCGTGCAATCCCATTGCGCCACCACGTTGTCGCGCTCGCCCTTGACGAAAAAGTGCGGATGGTCGGCCGCGATGCCGGTATCCAGCACCGCCCAACCGATCTGCTGCCCGCGCGCGTGATACGCGGTGCGTGCGGCATCGGCATGCAACACGTTGCCGGAGGCGTGGATCAGCGCGCGTTTGCCAGCATCGCGCCACACGCGCCGGAACCCCAATGCGCGATAGCGATCCTGCAGCGATTCAATCTCGAAGCGCGTCAGCCGCACCGACACGAAGCGCTGCAAGCTGTCTTCCAGTTCGATCGCTTCATCCAACGCATCGCCACTCAGGCCGGTGCTACGTGCTGCGGTATCGCGTAACTCCGACAACAGCAGCACGCGAACGCCGGCCGGGTCGTTGCCCGGCAACTGCCGATCCAGCTCGATCAACACCTCATGCCGATACTCTGGACCGTGCGCTTCGAGCTGCTCGCTGAGATCCTTGATCAACACCACATTGGAGACTGGCTGATCGAAGCCGACACCAACCGCCTCGCGCACTGCGGCACGCACCTGCGGAATCGTTAGATAACCCGAACCCGAATGCGCGTTGTACGGCCAATCCGGATTCAGACGTGCGCCGGGCAGATTCTCGAAGCGCCCCCTGGCATTGGCAATGTCGTCTGTGAGATCCGAATCCAGCGCGATTGGGTCGCGCGTTTCGGCCACATTGAACCAGCGCTGCACACAGTCGGGAAACGGCAGTTTGCGCGTACCGGTCCAGCGCTTGAACATGCTGCGCATCTGCGGCAAGCCCAGTGGCGAGCCCAGGGTAACGAACAAGGCGACCTCGCAGTCCGCGGCCTGTAGTTGGCGCAGCACGTCGTAGGCGATCATCGAACCCTGGCTGTGTGCGACCACCACGAATGGCCCGCCGCCCGAGCGCAACCGTTGTGCCAGGCTTTCGCGCATCAGCGCCGCGCGCTCCGGCACGAAGAACAGGTCGTGCACGTCTTGCAGCAACGCAGCGGAAATCAGCCGCAGCAGCACCCGGTTGATCGCATCGATGGATCCTTTGGCCTGCACGCTGCGGAGGGCAAGCGCGCCATCCAATTCATCCAGCAGCCGATGCAGATCCGCACGTTCCTGTTCGTTCTGCGCCAACGCATCGGCCAGCAGATGCAGATCCTGCTCGCCCGGCACTAACCCAAGCGTACTCAAGGTTCGTTGCACGCTTTGGTTGAGCGCAGGCCCGACGTCGCGCGCATCGCAGTTGCCGGGCTCGGCGACCGGATAACGCTCGCGATTGACCCAATACGCCAGCCGCGTACGCTCGCCCATCGGCCGCCCGAACAGCGCTTGGTCCCATTGGCAGCGCAGAACCTCAGCTGGCGGCTTGTTGCCGATGCCGTGGATGTAGATCACAGTGCGCGCCCGGCCCTGCACGCGGGTCAACGCGGGCGCCTGCGCACCCGGCTGCGGCAGATGCTTCGCACGCTGACGCACCGGTTTTTCAGCGCTTGCTGCTGACTTGCGCGGCGCAGCGCGCGCAGGCCGTGGACGGGGGGGCTTGCCTATCGCCATCGCTTCGCTCCTTCATTTATAGATTGTGCCGCCCGGCACGGCACTGAAGCCACTGTAAGCGCTGCGTATCTCGCCACTTGTGACAGGGCGCGCCGTTCCCTACACTGGCAATGTCAGCGTTTTGATGCTTTCCCCGGGGGTGCACTGGTCTCGACGGGGGTCGCGAAGTCGCTTGGCGCATGCCGAGGGGGCAGCTTTCCTCGTTAATCCAGCAGCAAACTTTTAGTTGCCAACGATGACAACTACGGTTCGGACTTCGCTATCGCTGCTTAATCAGCTTTAGTTGTAGTTCTACAGCCGCCTAAGGCGAACCCCCGAACCTACTTGTGCCCGTGCTCGTAGGTGTAGGGTCATTATCACGGAACCATCGGTAGTGGCTGCCTGTCAGCTACCGGTTAGATAAAGCAGGCTGGTCTCCGGGTGCGCTTTGCCAGCCGTGCTGCTTGGAGATGAGATCTAACGGAGGGCTAAGCATGTAGTGCTGGGGATGGAGTGCTTCCGGACGGCGGTTCGATTCCGCCCACCTCCACCATCTGATCGCGGAAAAGAGCAGTAAGTGCTTGATTCTGCGAAGGTTAGGCCCGGGGTTTGATGTTCAGTTTGAGCCTGCGTTAGGTATCAAACGAGGTATCAAACCCCGTGCCGAAGCCTTATTTTCTGCGCCGCCCTGCTGGGCTGTATGTGCGCTTCTTCGTCCCGACCGACCTGCAAGCCCTCATCGGCTCGCGCTACCTTGTCCGTCCGGTGCACTTGTCCCTTGGTGATGCTGCCCGTCTGGCCGTGGCACGAACTGCTGTGGCACTCTCGGAAGCATTCGATCGAATGCGGCGGGGGCAAGCAGCATGAAGGACGATTGTCGATCGATGCGGGCATTACGCATCTTCCACCTCCTTGTCCTTGGCCGAGGCGCGCTTGCCCGAGCCCTTGCGGTTGGCATAGAACGCCTCCAGCCACTGCTCCGGGGTCAGCTGCTCCACGCTCACCCCCAGCTGACCAGCCTGGCGCGCCAGCACCTGATGCAGAATCTCGATGTTGTCGGTCGACGACGAAATCACCGACAGCGCATCGTCCATGCCGCGCAGGTTGAGCTGGCACACCGCCGAGGCGTGGCCCTGCTTGACCAGAAAGCAGCGCGAGCGCTCGTCCAGCGACGCCACCACCCGATACTCGGCATCGGTCAGCTTGAGCCCTTCCATATAGTCGCTGCGGCTGGCGCTGGGATTGGGCAGCAGGATCATCGTGGCCGTCTGCTCGATCAGCGCCGCGGCGATGTCGCTGGCAAGCGCATCCTCCGGGCTTTGCGTGGCGAAGATGCCCAGACCGTTTTGCTTACGGATGGTCTTCTGCTTGTTCTTGGCAAAGTCCTTCAAGCCGCCCTTGCCGTCCAGGATCTTCCAGAATTCGTCCATCACATAGATCAGCGGACGCCCGTCGATCAGCGCTTCCAGCCGGTGCAGCAGATAATTGATCACCGGCACCCGCACTTCGGCGTTGTCGATCACATCGGTGTAGTCGAAACCGATGATCGAGGCGTTGTGCAGATCGATCGTGTCCACCGGGTTGTCGAACACCCAGCCCAGCGAGTTGCCGGCGGTCCAGCGACGCAGCCGCGCATACAGCCCGTCGTCGCCCATGTTGGGCAGGCTCTTGCGGAAGTTGCTCATGCTGCGCAAGTGCATCGGCGTGTCCAGCATGCCCTCCACTGCGCGGTAGATGTCTTCTTCTTCGCGAGCGCTGTACTCGGCCTTGCCGCCCAGCACCTTGATCAGCTCAGCCAGGAACTGCGCATTGGCATCGTTGCGCTCGCACTGGAACGGGTTGAAGCCGGTCGGCGCGCCATTTTCCAGCGCCAGATAATTGCCGCCGCAGGCGCGTACGAAGATCTCCGCGCCACGGTCCTTGTCGAAAAAGAAGATCGTCGGAACCGGGTCGAACTTCTGCACCTGGCTCAACAGAAAGTTGATCAGCGCGGTCTTGCCGGTACCGGACTTGCCGATCACCATCGTGTTGCCGATCGCCTTCTCGCCCAACGAATTCTCCGCCGGGTGCGTGGCGTGGAAGTTGAAGTAATACGGTTGACCATTGGTGGTCTGCAGCGTGGTGACGCACTCCCCCCACGGATTGTTGTGCTGCTTGCCCTGCGCGAAATTGTGCAGCGGCGACAGCCCCAAAAAGTTGAGCGAACTGAGGTTGGCGATGCGCGTCCGGAAGCGCCAGTTGCCCGGCAGCTGCGCATAGAACGAGGAGGCGATCGCCAGGTCTTCCTTGGAGGACACGAAACCGGCGTTGGACAGCTCCGCACGCGTGGTCGCGATCTGCCGGGCCAGTTTGTCCTGGCTGTCGGCATACACCGCCAGCGTGAAGTGATACTCGCCCAGCACGAAGTTGCCCGACGCCACATCGTCCATTGCCAGGTCCAGGTCGCGGATCTGGCTGGAGGACTTGTCGCCCGAGGAAATCATCATGCCTTTGGTGCGCTCCAGCACCTTCAGCGCGTCGTGGCGACCGACCGGGCTGAAGGAATGGGTGACCACATACTCGAAGTCCAGGTATTTCAGACCATTGAGAATGCCTGGATCACCTCAAACGCCACGTTGGCGAAATCCGGCGCTCGCAGGGTCTGCAACAGTCGGTTGAACGTGTTATGCCGCTGCTCAAGTTCGAGCTCATCGCGTCCGACGAAGGGCAGGCCCGCCAGATGCCAGATCAGCAGATAGTCGCCATCAGTCGTTTTGAGGACGGACGGCAGAAGTGGAGCGAATTCGAATCCACTCTATTACTGCCAGGAACAAAGCGCCAAAAGCACGATGGCCCTGGCAGATGCCAAGGCCATCGGTTGGGCGTTACGACTTGGCGTAACGACGTTCTACAACGTTCGGCCGCGCGTACCGGGGTCTGGCGTCTGCGGCTGTGTCTGCGCTTGCTGCCCCTGCCGCTGATTTTCCTCGACCACTTGTCGGCTGCTGTGCTCTAACGACTGAGTCTGCGCTTGATCGCGATCTACGAACACACGGCGCATCATCAGGTCGGTCATTTCGCCCTGCACTGCAAAAAACCTATCGCCGTTCTTGCCGAGCACCACGTGGTCGATGCGCTCTAGACCAACCACCTTGGCTTCACACACCAGCTGTCCAGCCGTTTGCTGGAGCTCTTGCCGGTTGGAGAAACCGCAACGTTCGCCCAGTGCTTCCAACTTGCTGACCGCGTCGTTGTACATCGCAGTGTCTGGATGACGCGGATCGGACAGCAAAAGCATGCCGGCCGGTGCAGGCACAGTTGGAGCGGCGGTCTGCTCGACGTGTTTGGCCGTGTGCTGCGACAGCGCTTGGCCTAAAGCAGCCTGCGTCTGTCGTCCCACTACACCATCCACATGCAGACCGTGCTCGCGCTGGAATTGCTCCACGGCGTGCTTGGTGTTGGCACCGAAGTCGCCATCGGCTTGCAACGGCCTACCGTCGCGGCCTGTGGCACCGAGTTGGGCTAGCTGGCTTTGCAGTTGCTTGATTGACTGGCTGCGCTCGCTGTGGTCCAGCTTGTGGTCGTGCGACGAGAGACTGGACCGGTGTCGAGATGCTGCGGACTGAATCGGCAGTCGCCCCTCAGCAAGCTCCATCAGGTCATGCTTTTCATTTAGAGCACGATCACGTAGATGCTGCCATGAGCCAGGAGACTTCTTAAAAAGCGCCTCTGTGTGCGAATACTTGTAATCTTGAACAGCCTCGACTATCTGCTTGTCAGACAGATCAGACAGCCGGTAATTTTCACCAAATTTTTCCAACAATCCTTTTTGAAATATCCCTGGTGTCAAATTCCGAAACTGGACAGAAGTACTCCAAAGCGCGTCCTGTACCGCAGGCCCTCGATCACTCAAATCCATCCCAACTGCAGCAAGACGTGTGACCTGCTTTTCGTAATGAGTCTCGCGGATAAATTCATGCTGATCTTGCGCGAATGCGGGATCGTTATGGGCAAGCGACTTCCACTTTTCATCAAATGCTTCAGTCTTGGGGACTAAGCCAAAAAACTGAGGTCCATAGCGAGACTGATCCAAATATTCCTGCAATGTTCCCTGCGAAGTGGACAATTGATAGGTCCCATAGGAAACACCTCCATGGTCATTTTTTCCCGTTGAGATAGTACCGGCACCTCGACCACTGCTTTCGTAGCGAGATGAAGTCATTCCAATACACCAACCTGTCACCTCTGCCATTGATCAAATCCTTCCTTTAAATAATATCCACTTAGAAATCTGACTGGCGCTCCAACTCATCGGCGCGTCTGGCTGTGGCATTAAGCTTGCAACTACTTTCTTCGATGTCCTCGGCTTGCCCGCCACCAAGCTCACCGTTCAAATTACAAAAAGTAGTTCGTTTCTTAATCCAATCACGCTCTTTTTTCCGCAGATCTTCTTTTTCTTGAGCACTAAGACGTGTTAAAAGAACACGATACACGTGATTTAAACGAGTATCCTGATACTCATATTCTTCCTCATTACAGTCAAGGATATTTGGCGTAGCGCCCCCAGATCGCTTTATGCACGACCCATAAGATTCACGCAACTTGGTAGGGCTACCGAAATCTGCTCGCTCAGAATCATCAGGGCCATTTAAAGCACGATTCAATTCATTGTCGTATTGCTGCGCAAGCTGCTTTTTTCTAGAATCTTCTACAGAATCCGCACTTTCTAGTGACTCTTTGACGTTCTTAGACGACTGTAAAGCTGATTTTGGCAAAGAACTAAAATAACTACCTTTTTCAACAGATACGTTCGGCGGCGACTGTACCTCTGCTTGGCAACCAACATTTCCAAGAATAGCCATTATAGTCGGAATAAAAATGCAGAATCGCATACTATCAAGTCCCTCCCTAACCACACAACGAAATATTTCAAAAATAATTCAAAAATTCTCGAATATTGGATTTGAGCATTCGGTAAATAAGACACTACAGCTAGAACCAGAAGCCTCCTCACATTCTCTAACAGCGAGAACTGGTGCATTTTCTTTGGGACCAGTCACAGTCGCGGAATTACCTGAACTTGCTCTAGCAACAGAAATGCATTGATTGTAAAAAAAATGTTTTGCCACACATTTCCCAGCATCATACTCTTCGCACCTTAAAACCGACTCAGCGGCAGCGTCTTGCTTGGATATTTTACCGGACGCAAGCCCTATATCTCCCGCGCTATTTGCTGCGAGCGCACCCCATGTCTTGATCCACTTACCTATAGGTCGCGGGGGAGCCGCATCGCCCCTGGAAGTGCCAGAATCTGGTCCACATTGAGGGCTGCCAGGAGCCACCCCTACAGGACAAGCGGTTTGCGCCTGAATATTAAAACACCACGAGACTCCAATAAGCATTATAAATAAAGGGAATTTCCCCATTAATTTAAATTTAAACACTTGCCTTCCCCATGCGCCCCGAGCTCTCAGCAGAATCTTGTGCGCCGCTATTAAAACGTCCGGTCAAATTATTATTTTTTTCCACTGATTTTGTTTCCGCATTCTGAGCCGGCACCGGCACCGCCTGCGACCGCCCACCACTACCATCCTGGCTCGCTCGATCCAACTGCCCCAGTGCCGAGTACGCCGTGAACTGGCCCAGCGTGCCCTGGAAGAAAGATGCCGCCATCGGCGGTGCGGTGATGATCAACGTCGTCAGTACCAAGCCTAATCCTCCTTGTTGCAGCGCCATGCTGCTGATGCCTTCGCCGGTAAAACCATTCAGTGCCCACTTCGCTACGAACGCCGCCCCCACCGCACCGACCACCTTCGTCGCCAGGCCCACCGTGAAGGTCAGCACCGACAACGAGAACATCGTGCCGATTCCATACAACAACCACTTGCTGAACAGCGACCGCGTGGCCTGGAATAGCAGACACAGGATGAATAATGGCCCAAACCCCACCACCAGCGCCATCGCTATCTTGTTCAGCAGCAGCATCGAGCCCGCCACCACGCCAGGCCCCGCCATGCCGATGCCGGTAAACCAGCGCGCACGCTCCTTGGCGCTATCGCTTTCGGCATCGCCGCCGGTCTTGATCTGGTCAAGACCCGACATCGCCACCTGCATCAGCATCAGGTTCTTGTCGATCGCCTCGTACGGGCTGTCGGAGTCGCCGGTCACCGTCTGGGTGATCGCCTCGCTGATGCCATCGGTCAGGGTCCAGTACAGCTGCGGTGAACCCTGGGCCATGCTGGTCGACAAACCAATGATCAGCGACGCCCGCAGCGCCGTCACCACCAGCCCCATCGCCGCTTCGCGCGACTGGCCCGTCACGATCCGATACCCCTGGATCAGAATCCACAGCGTCAGCAGCGTCAGCGCCATCACCCCCACCCATGCGGTCGTGCGCTGCAACAATTCCCACTGGAAAATCGCGATCTCGTCGCGCAGGTAATCGTTGATCAGGCGGAAAAACTGGTAATTGCCGATATTCGTCAGGAAATCACTGAGATTCATAAGTCACTACATCCACTAACTAAAGACGGCTGCGCCGTGGGCAGTCGCTGCCCCGGAATTGATTGCATGACATGCGCGGTGCAGTCAGCGCCCACGCGGCTGTTCAGTCTTTATCGATCTTCAACTTCCGCATGTCGGAAGGCGCGTCCGTCTTGATCGCCTCCAGCGCACGGCCCATCACTGCACCGGCAGCGAGCGTCTTGCCAAGACTCAACAAATCGTCAGGAATCCACGAGAACCACGAGGAGTCGTCCTCGGCTTTCGGCGGATCTTTCCCGCTCATCGCCGCAAGCGCCGCACCGGTCTGCTTGTCGGTCAGATACGCCAGCCGCCTGTCGTAGGCGAACATCGCCGACTCCATCTGCTGCCGGTCGATATCCATCATCGCTTTCAGTGCCAGCAACTTGTTGGTGTTGCTCTCAAGCAAACCGATCTGCTCGTCCTTGATCTCGGTGCGATTCTTCTCGATCTTGCGCAGGCGCTTCAACCGCTCGGTGGTGATCTCGTTCATCGCCACCATGTAGTTGAACTGCGCGTTACGGGTGCGCTGGGTCAGCTCGCATACCTGCTTTTGCACATCGGACACCGGCGTGCCCGATGTGGACGAGGCGCAACCAGCCACACCAAAGTCGTCGGCGACTTTCTTGAGAGCTTCCTTGGGCTTTTCGACTTCCTTGCCGCTGGATTCCTCACCGTCGCCCTTGCCGACCGATTGCGTCTTGATCAAACCCTTATCAACTACCTCCCACTGCGCACTGGCCGTTCCCGCCATGCAGAGCAGCACCAGTCCCGTGACTACGCGAGAGAAATGTCTGAACCGGGTTGTCATGGTGTTCTTCGCCTCCTGGGACACTAGCGGATGGATTGCCGGGTGCATCTGTTGATGGATGTTGGGATTACGCATCTTCCACCTCCTTGTCCTTGGCCGAGGCGCGCTTGCCCGAGCCCTTGCGGTTGGCATAGAACGCCTCCAGCCACTGCTCCGGGGTCAGCTGCTCCACGCTCACCCCCAGCTGACCAGCCTGGCGCGCCAGCACCTGATGCAGAATCTCGATGTTGTCGGTCGACGACGAAATCACCGACAGCGCATCGTCCATGCCGCGCAGGTTGAGCTGGCACACCGCCGAGGCGTGGCCCTGCTTGACCAGAAAGCAGCGCGAGCGCTCGTCCAGCGACGCCACCACCCGATACTCCGCATCGGTCAGCTTGAGCCCTTCCATATAGTCGCTGCGGCTGGCGCTCGGATTGGGCAGCAGGATCATCGTGGCCGTCTGCTCGATCAGCGCCGCGGCGATGTCGCTGGCAAGCGCATCCTCCGGGCTTTGCGTGGCGAAGATGCCCAGACCGTTTTGCTTACGGATGGTCTTCTGCTTGTTCTTGGCAAAGTCCTTCAAGCCGCCCTTGCCGTCCAGGATCTTCCAGAATTCGTCCATCACATAGATCAGCGGACGCCCGTCGATCAGCGCTTCCAGCCGGTGCAGCAGATAATTGATCACCGGCACCCGCACTTCGGCGTTGTCGATCACATCGGTGTAGTCGAAACCGATGATCGAGGCGTTGTGCAGATCGATCGTGTCCACCGGGTTGTCGAACACCCAGCCCAGCGAGTTGCCGGCGGTCCAGCGACGCAGGCGTGCATATAGCCCGTCGTCGCCCATGTTGGGCAGGCTCTTGCGGAAGTTGCTCATGCTGCGCAAGTGCATCGGCGTGTCCAGCATGCCTTCCACCGCGCGGTAGATGTCTTCTTCTTCGCGAGCGCTGTAATCGGCCTTGCCGCCCAGCACCTTGATCAGCTCGGCCAGGAACTGCGCATTGGCATCGTTGCGCTCGCACTGGAACGGGTTGAAGCCGGTCGGCGCGCCATTTTCCAGCGCCAGATAATTGCCGCCGCAGGCGCGTACGAAGATCTCCGCGCCACGGTCCTTGTCGAAAAAGAAGATCGTCGGAACCGGGTCGAACTTCTGCACCTGGCTCAACAGAAAGTTGATCAGCGCGGTCTTGCCGGTACCGGACTTGCCGATCACCATCGTGTTGCCGATCGCCTTCTCGCCCAACGAATTCTCCGCCGGGTGCGTGGCGTGGAAGTTGAAGTAATACGGTTGACCATTGGTGGTCTGCAGCGTGGTGACGCACTCCCCCCACGGATTGTTGTGCTGCTTGCCCTGCGCGAAATTGTGCAGCGGCGACAGCCCCAAAAAGTTGAGCGAACTGAGGTTGGCGATGCGCGTCCGGAAGCGCCAGTTGCCCGGCAGCTGCGCATAGAACGAGGAGGCGATCGCCAGGTCTTCCTTGGAGGACACGAAACCGGCGTTGGACAGCTCCGCACGCGTGGTCGCGATCTGCCGGGCCAGTTTGTCCTGGCTGTCGGCATACACCGCCAGCGTGAAGTGATACTCGCCCAGCACGAAGTTGCCCGACGCCACATCGTCCATTGCCAGGTCCAGGTCGCGGATCTGGCTGGAGGACTTGTCGCCCGAGGAAATCATCATGCCTTTGGTGCGCTCCAGCACCTTCAGCGCGTCGTGGCGACCGACCGGGCTGAAGGAATGGGTGACCACATACTCGAAGTCCAGGTATTTCAGGCCATTGAGAATGCCTGGATACGTCCCATCGGCGTATTCCTTGACGTTGAGGATCGCGCCGAAATGATTGATCCCATCCGGCGTGCGGATCACGAAGTCGCCGGTCTTGTTGGCAAACATATGCTTGCTGACAGGCAAATACGCCGGAACCGGCGCCTGCAGCACCGGCACCGGCTCGTCGATACGGTTGAGTAGATAACCGAGAAACTCAAGCGTCTCCGAAAACACAATGCCATTCTTGGCTTCGTACATGCCAAGTCGATAGGGGGAATAATCCTTCAGCACGGCCTCCACATTGGTGGCCAACTCGATCACCTTGGCGATCGCCTGCTCTTCTTCGACCCGAATCTTGTCTGGATCGCCGGACTTTTCCATCAATCGGCGTCCGGTGACCACCGGGCGATAAATCATGCTGAAATACAGCTCGTTCTGCATGATCTTCTGCGACGACAACGACGCGTAATACGCATCGGACAGCGTCTGGTTGAACGACTGATTGAAACGGCTGGAGTTGCCGATCCTGCGACGACGACGGACATCGTGCACCCAAAACGCCACGTTGGCGAAATCCTGAACCGCCCCGGGATTTCGGGAGGCTGTTTGGTTTGAGTCACGCCGCTTTGGCGTAACCGGCCTGTTGTCGATAGTAAGCCTCTTCGGCTTCCGCTGGCGGAATGTTCCCGATCGACCCCAGCAAGCGTTTGTGGTTGTACCAGTCCACCCAATCCAGCGTGGCCAGTTCCACATCCTGGCGGTTGCGCCACGCGCGCCGGTGGATCACCTCGGCCTTGTACAACCCGTTGATCGTCTCGGCCAACGCGTTGTCATAGCTATCGCCCACGCTGCCCACCGACGGCTCGATCCCGGCGTCGGCCAGCCGCTCGGTGTAGCGGATCGACACATACTGCACGCCGCGGTCGGAGTGGTGGATCAGGCCGCCTTCGGTTGGACGACGCGCATGCAGCGCCTGCTCCAGCGCGTCCAGCACGAAGTCCGTGTGCGCCGTCTGCGACACCTTCCAGCCCACGATCCGCCGTGCGTACACGTCGATCACGAAGGCCACGTACACGAACCCGGCCCAGGTCGAGACATACGTGAAGTCGCTGACCCACAGTCGGTTCGGCGACGGCGCATGGAACTGTCGGTTCACCTTGTCCAGCGGGCACGGCCGCTTGTCGCTGATCGTGGTCTTGACCACCTTCCCGCGTACCACGCCGCGCAGGCCAAGTGCGCCCATCAGTCGCTCCACCGTGCAGCGGGCCACCGCATAGCCCTCGCGCTTGAGCTGCCGCCAGACCTTGCGCACGCCGTACACCTGTCGGTTCTGCTCCCATACCCGCCGGATCTGCGGGCGCAGCGCCTGGTCCTTCCACCAGCGGTTCGGGCGCAAGTTCGCGTCCGCTTCCCGCTGCGCGTGGCGGTAATACGTCGACGGGGCAACCTGCAGCACCTTGCAGATTGGCTCGACCCCGTGAACATCGCAATGTTCGGTCACGAACGTGGTCAGGGCTTGAAGCGGCGGTCGAGCTCCGCCTGGGCAAAATACGCGCTGGCCTTGCGCAGGATCTCGTTGGCTTGCCTCAGCTCGCGCACTTCGCGTTCCAGCGCTTTCATCCGCGTCCGCTCGTCCGTCGTCAGCCCCTGACGCTTGCCGGCATCACGCTCGGCCTGACGCACCCAGTTGCACAGCGTCTGCGACGAACAGCCAATCTTCCCGGCAATCGATTCGATCGCCGCCCACTGCGAGCCGTACTCGCCCTGATGCTCCCGCACCAGCCGAACCGCGCGCTCTCGCACTTCCGGTGAATATTTCGTCTTGCTCATCGCCCCATCTTCTCAAGAGTTGGAGCCTCCCGAAATCCCGGGGCGGTTCATCCGGCGCTCGCAGGGTCTGCAACAGTCGGTTGAACGTGTTATGCCGCTGCTCAAGTTCGAGCTCATCGCGTCCGACGAAGGGCAGGCCCGCCAGATGCCAGATCAGCAGATAGTCGCCATCAGTCGTTTTGAGAACGGAATGCAGAAGTGGAGCGAATTCGAATCCACTCTATTACTGCCAGGAACAAAGCGCCAAAAACACGATGGCCCTGGCAAATGCCAAGGCCATCGGTTGAGCGTTACGACTTGGCGTAACGACGTTCTACAACGTTCGGCCGCGCGTACCGGGGTCTGGCGTCTGCGGCTGTGTCTGCGCTTGCTGCCCCTGCCGCTGATTTTCCTCGGCCACTTGTCGGCTGCTGTGCTCTAACGACTGAGTCTGCGCTTGATCGCGATCTACGAACACACGGCGCATCATCAGGTCGGTCATTTCGCCCTGCACTGCAAAAAACCTATCGCCGTTCTTGCCGAGCACCACGTGGTCGATGCGCTCTAGACCAACCACCTTGGCTTCACACACCAGCTGTCCAGCCGTTTGCTGGAGCTCTTGCCGGTTGGAGAAACCGCAACGTTCGCCCAGTGCTTCCAACTTGCTGACCGCGTCGTTGTACATCGCAGTGTCTGGATGACGCGGATCGGATAGCAGAGGGATACCGGCCGGTGCAGGCACAGTTGGAGCGGCGGTCTGCTCGACGTGTTTGGCCGTGTGCTGCCACAGCGCTTGGCCTAAAGCAGCATGCGTCTGTCGTCCCACCACACCATCCACATGCAGCCCGTGCTCGCGCTGGAATTGCTCCACGGCGTGCTTGGTGTTGGCACCGAAGTCGCCATCGGCTTGCAACGGCCTACCGTCGCGGCCTGCGGCGCAGAGTTGGGCCAGCTGGCTTTGCAGTTGCTTGATTGACTGGCCACTCTCGCCGTGGTCCAGCTTGTGGTCGTGCGATTTCGCAGCTTGATGGGAGGTCGAGCTGGGTGCCACACTGGCCTTGAGATTAACACCATCCCGTTTGACGCTCTCGATCAAATCAGGAACGCGACGCTCCCAAGTTTCTGCAAGCTCTTGGCACTGTTTGGCCGCCTTGATGCTCCAAGGACTGCTAGGCGTGACACCGTTCACCACACGTCGAGCGTTATAGACGTCGTGGCTATCGCTATCGATGTAGCGGTCAAGAGGCTTGCCAGTAAACAAGCCGTCGCGCATACCAACAACTAAAACCTTGGCGGCGATTTCCGGGTCTTTTGCCAAGTTTGGATTGCGTACCATCTCACCGTTGAGGCCTAACAAGCGATCAAACTGCTCGTAATTGTCATCGTGCGTGAGATGCACATAGCCACGACCATAAAACTCTTCGCCGCCGCGATATTTTAGCTTGCGCGCCTGGCTACGTCCAAAATCCTCTTCGGGCGCCTGAAAGTCACGTGTCTCATGCTGAGCAGTTGCCAGTATGTATGATATTTTCGCTGGGTCCGAAACACCGTTCTCAAGAGCGGTCTTGACGATCAATCTGACGGAAGACTCACGGTCCATGCCGAAGCCCTCCGTGCTACGTCCATATCCGTTACTCATTTTCTTCTCCGTACGTGCACGTCATTAGAATTTTTTGTTGCATGTACTCGCTACCGGATGACTAGCCCGCTGTTCAATTGACTACTTCCTTCATCTCACCGTTTTGAAGCCGCTCGGTCTTCTTCTTTGTGTCAGCTGGATTGTTGGCATCCTCGGTTACACGCTCAACCAGCACTGCCTCGTCCTTATTGAGCTCGTAAGTATCAAACACATGAAAGCAGCACCCATCGCCAGAAGTGGACTTCAGAATTTTTCCTTTCACGGAGAACAGGCCGTTTGCCATCACCGTAATATCGGATAGCGACTGGTTGAAAACCAGACGCTGCTGGGCAGCATCAAATAGATAGACACTGTAAGAAGATCCGCCATAGTTGCCTTCCTTACCAGACCACACCACGAGATCTTCGTGCCCATCGCCATTGATATCAGTCAAAATGATTGAGTGACCATTCTTCTTGTAGCTATTGTCCAAAGGACCGTGATAGAGCGTTGCATTGCTGTCTAGATATATTGCCTCAGGCTCCACCTTGATCGGATTACCACCTGGAAATGTGACTTCGACAATTACAGACCGATTACAAAGAGCAATACCAGGACTTCTTTCGGTGCAACCAGCCGCCTTGATTAAAACAGCAATGCCGCTGATGTTGGCACTCACTTCACCTTGGCCATTCAAATTAGCGTTAACAGTGGATGAAATCTTAAAATCTCTTTTAGGAGAAGACTCAGTCTTGGCAGCTGCTCGTAATGATTCAGCTTTTGTAGGAGGCGCACTTGCAGGAGTACATGCTGCAAGTGAAATGACGCATAAAATATAGAGATAAATCAACCTAATTCTTACTGAAACACTCAAGTTACTCATGAAAAATCTTCCATTCAATTAAAATCAATACTTTTCCTGATTAGCCCTGAACTTCAACCGGAAAAATTGCGATTTTCTCGCAGAACTGAACCGCCCCGGGATTTCGGGAGGCTGTTTGGTTTGAGTCACGCCGCTTTGGCGTAACCGGCCTGTTGTCGATAGTAAGCCTCTTCGGCTTCCGCTGGCGGAATGTTCCCGATCGACCCCAGCAAGCGTTTGTGGTTGTACCAGTCCACCCAATCCAGCGTGGCCAGTTCCACATCCTGGCGGTTGCGCCACGCGCGCCGGTGGATCACCTCGGCCTTGTACAACCCGTTGATCGTCTCGGCCAACGCGTTGTCATAGCTATCGCCCACGCTGCCCACCGACGGCTCGATCCCGGCGTCGGCCAGCCGCTCGGTGTAGCGGATCGACACATACTGCACGCCGCGGTCGGAGTGGTGGATCAGGCCGCCTTCGGTTGGACGACGCGCATGCAGCGCCTGCTCCAGCGCGTCCAGCACGAAGTCCGTGTGCGCCGTCTGCGACACCTTCCAGCCCACGATCCGCCGTGCGTACACGTCGATCACGAAGGCCACGTACACGAACCCGGCCCAGGTCGAGACATACGTGAAGTCGCTGACCCACAGTCGGTTCGGCGACGGCGCATGGAACTGTCGGTTCACCTTGTCCAGCGGGCACGGCCGCTTGTCGCTGATCGTGGTCTTGACCACCTTCCCGCGTACCACGCCGCGCAGGCCAAGTGCGCCCATCAGTCGCTCCACCGTGCAGCGGGCCACCGCATAGCCCTCGCGCTTGAGCTGCCGCCAGACCTTGCGCACGCCGTACACCTGTCGGTTCTGCTCCCATACCCGCCGGATCTGCGGGCGCAGCGCCTGGTCCTTCCACCAGCGGTTCGGGCGCAAGTTCGCGTCCGCTTCCCGCTGCGCGTGGCGGTAATACGTCGACGGGGCAACCTGCAGCACCTTGCAGATTGGCTCGACCCCGTGAACATCGCAATGTTCGGTCACGAACGTGGTCAGGGCTTGAAGCGGCGGTCGAGCTCCGCCTGGGCAAAATACGCGCTGGCCTTGCGCAGGATCTCGTTGGCTTGCCTCAGCTCGCGCACTTCGCGTTCCAGCGCTTTCATCCGCGTCCGCTCGTCCGTCGTCAGCCCCTGACGCTTGCCGGCATCACGCTCGGCCTGACGCACCCAGTTGCACAGCGTCTGCGACGAACAGCCAATCTTCCCGGCAATCGATTCGATCGCCGCCCACTGCGAGCCGTACTCGCCCTGATGCTCCCGCACCAGCCGAACCGCGCGCTCTCGCACTTCCGGTGAATATTTCGTCTTGCTCATCGCCCCATCTTCTCAAGAGTTGGAGCCTCCCGAAATCCCGGGGCGGTTCAAAATGCCTGAAAGCTGCCTAAGACTCAGGGCTAATCAAAATTTATTGAATACCGGCTCAGTACAGTCCGTATAAATTACATGACAACCAACCCCTCCCCTTTCTGAACATAATTGCACTGCGTCTTTTTCTGTAAAAGACAGATCCGGCCCAGAAGATATTCCACTTTTAACAGGACCTGATTTTGAAGTGGCTACAGCTGCACATTGGTTTCGATATGTAAATGTCACCTCACAACCTTTAAAACCCGCCGTTACACACTTATCAAGTGCATCTTCCTCAGCAGCTTTTTTGGACATCATCCTCGTAGATGCCCATGCTTGAGCTGTGTCGTCAGCGCTCACAATTGCCCCCCAAGTTTTTAGCCATTCGCCGGTAGGTCTGGGTGGCGAAGAATGAAGATCACCTCTTGAAGTACCGGAATCAGGTCCACACTGAGGGCTACCTGGAGCCACGCCTACCGGACAAGCTGTCTGTGCATTTGCTTGCCCGAAAAAAAATAGCAAAAAAATAAAATATTTATATACGCTCATATTTTAAAACTCCACAAAAGAATCAACTATCTTTATTTTGTGCTAGTCCGCGAGCACCAGTACTAATTACAGATGAATTATTGCTTTCTGTGCTAGCATTTATCGCGTTAATACTATGCGCCCCGGTCGCCGAATTATCTCTAACTTGATGGTTATCTCTAGCCGGCTCTGCCACCATCTGCGACCTACCACCACTACCATCCTGACTCGCCCGATCCAACTGCCCCAGTGCCGAGTACGCCGTGAACTGGCCCAGCGTGCCCTGGAAGAAAGATGCCGCCATCGGCGGTGCGGTGATGATCAACGTCGTCAGTACCAAGCCTAATCCTCCTTGTTGCAGCGCCATGCTGCTGATGCCTTCGCCGGTAAAACCATTCAGTGCCCACTTCGCTACGAACGCCGCCCCCACCGCACCGACCACCTTCGTCGCCAGGCCCACCGTGAAGGTCAACACCGACAACGAGAACATCGTGCCGATTCCATACAACAACCACTTGCTGAACAGCGACCGCGTGGCCTGGAATAGCAGGCACAGGATGAATAATGGACCAAACCCCACCACCAGCGCCATCGCTATCTTGTTCAGCAGCAGCATCGAGCCCGCCACCACGCCAGGCCCCGCCATGCCGATGCCGGTAAACCAACGGGCACGGGTCTTTTGGTCTTCACCGTTCTTATCGCCTGCCGTCTGAATCTGGTCCAGGCCGGTCATCGCCACCTGCATCAGCATCAGGTTCTTGTCGATCGCCTCGTACGGGCTGGCGGAGTCGCCGGTCACTGTCTTGGTGATCGCCTCGCTGATGCCATCGGTCAGGGTCCAGTACAGCTGCGGTGAACCCTGGGCCATGCTGGTCGACAAACCAATGATCAGCGACGCCCGCAGCGCCGTCACCACCAGCCCCATCGCCGCTTCGCGCGACTGGCCCGTCACGATCCGATACCCCTGGATCAGAATCCACAGCGTCAGCAGCGTCAGCGCCATCACCCCCACCCATGCGGTCGTGCGCTGCAACAATTCCCACTGGAAAATCGCGATCTCGTCGCGCAGGTAATCGTTGATCAGGCGGAAAAACTGGTAATTGCCGATATTCGTCAGGAAATCACTGAGATTCATAAGTCACTACATCCACTAACTAAAGACGGCTGCGCCGTGGGCAGTCGCTGCCCCGGAATTGATTGCATGACATGCGCGGTGCAGTCAGCGCCCACGCGGCTGTTCAGTCTTTATCGATCTTCAACTTCCGCATGTCGGAAGGCGCGTCCGTCTTGATCGCCTCCAGCGCACGGCCCATCACTGCACCGGCAGCGAGCGTCTTGCCAAGACTCAACAAATCGTCAGGAATCCACGAGAACCACGAGGAGTCGTCCTCGGCTTTCGGCGGATCTTTCCCGCTCATCGCCGCAAGCGCCGCACCGGTCTGCTTGTCGGTCAGATACGCCAGCCGCCTGTCGTAGGCGAACATCGCCGACTCCATCTGCTGCCGGTCGATATCCATCATCGCTTTCAGTGCCAGCAACTTGTTGGTGTTGCTCTCAAGCAAACCGATCTGCTCGTCCTTGATCTCGGTGCGATTCTTCTCGATCTTGCGCAGGCGCTTCAACCGCTCGGTGGTGATCTCGTTCATCGCCACCATGTAGTTGAACTGCGCGTTACGGGTGCGCTGGGTCAGCTCGCATACCTGCTTTTGCACATCGGACACCGGCGTGCCCGATGTGGACGAGGCGCAACCAGCCACACCAAAGTCGTCGGCGACTTTCTTGAGAGCTTCCTTGGGCTTTTCGACTTCCTTGCCGCTGGATTCCTCACCGTCGCCCTTGCCGACCGATTGCGTCTTGATCAAACCCTTATCAACTACCTCCCACTGCGCACTGGCCGTTCCCGCCATGCAGAGCAGCACCAGTCCCGTGACTACGCGAGAGAAATGTCTGAACCGGGTTGTCATGGTGTTCTTCGCCTCCTGGGACACTAGCGGATGGATTGCCGGGTGCATCTGTTGATGGATGTTGGGATTACGCATCTTCCACCTCCTTGTCCTTGGCCGAGGCGCGCTTGCCCGAGCCCTTGCGGTTGGCATAGAACGCCTCCAGCCACTGCTCCGGGGTCAGCTGCTCCACGCTCACCCCCAGCTGACCAGCCTGGCGCGCCAGCACCTGATGCAGAATCTCGATGTTGTCGGTCGACGACGAAATCACCGACAGCGCATCGTCCATGCCGCGCAGGTTGAGCTGGCACACCGCCGAGGCGTGGCCCTGCTTGACCAGAAAGCAGCGCGAGCGCTCGTCCAGCGACGCCACCACCCGATACTCCGCATCGGTCAGCTTGAGCCCTTCCATATAGTCGCTGCGGCTGGCGCTCGGATTGGGCAGCAGGATCATCGTGGCCGTCTGCTCGATCAGCGCCGCGGCGATGTCGCTGGCAAGCGCATCCTCCGGGCTTTGCGTGGCGAAGATGCCCAGACCGTTTTGCTTACGGATGGTCTTCTGCTTGTTCTTGGCAAAGTCCTTCAAGCCGCCCTTGCCGTCCAGGATCTTCCAGAATTCGTCCATCACATAGATCAGCGGACGCCCGTCGATCAGCGCTTCCAGCCGGTGCAGCAGATAATTGATCACCGGCACCCGCACTTCGGCGTTGTCGATCACATCGGTGTAGTCGAAACCGATGATCGAGGCGTTGTGCAGATCGATCGTGTCCACCGGGTTGTCGAACACCCAGCCCAGCGAGTTGCCGGCGGTCCAGCGACGCAGCCGCGCATACAGCCCGTCGTCGCCCATGTTGGGCAGGCTCTTGCGGAAGTTGCTCATGCTGCGCAAGTGCATCGGCGTGTCCAGCATGCCTTCCACCGCGCGGTAGATGTCTTCTTCTTCGCGAGCGCTGTACTCGGCCTTGCCGCCCAGCACCTTGATCAGCTCAGCCAGGAACTGCGCATTGGCATCGTTGCGCTCGCACTGGAACGGGTTGAAGCCGGTCGGCGCGCCATTTTCCAGCGCCAGATAAAAGCGCCAAAAGCACGATGGCCCTGGCAGATGCCAAGGCCATCGGTTGAGCGTTACGACTTGGCGTAACGACGTTCTACAACGTTCGGCCGCGCGTACCGGGGTCTGGCGTCTGCGGCTGTGTCTGCGCTTGCTGCCCCTGCCGCTGATTTTCCTCGGCCACTTGTCGGCTGCTGTGCTCTAACGACTGAGTCTGCGCTTGATCGCGATCTACGAACACACGGCGCATCATCAGGTCGGTCATTTCGCCCTGCACTGCAAAAAACCTATCGCCGTTCTTGCCGAGCACCACGTGGTCGATGCGCTCTAGACCAACCACCTTGGCTTCACACACCAGCTGTCCAGCCGTTTGCTGGAGTTCTTGCCGGTTGGAGAAACCGCAACGTTCGCCCAGTGCTTCCAACTTGCTGACCGCGTCGTTGTACATCGCAGTGTCTGGATGACGCGGATCGGATAGCAGAGGGATACCGGCCGGTGCAGGCACAGTTGGAGCGGCGGTCTGCTCGACGTGTTTGGCCGTGTGCTGCCACAGCGCTTGGCCTAAAGCAGCATGCGTCTGTCGTCCCACCACACCATCCACATGCAGCCCGTGCTCGCGCTGGAATTGCTCCACGGCGTGCTTGGTGTTGGCACCGAAGTCGCCATCGGCTTGCAACGGCCTACCGTCGCGGCCTGCGGCGCCGAGTTGGGCTAGCTGGCTTTGCAGTTGCTTGATTGACTGGCTGCGCTCGCTGTGGTCCAGCTGTCCAGAGTGCGACGCATCGCGTCTTGGCTGCTGAGGTCCAGCAAGCTGCTGGGAAGGCTGGGAATTGATTAGCTTCCAAGCCTGCTCAGGTGACGCACCGCTTTCAATTGCTTCGCGGTATGACTGGCGCATAGTGTTCAAAGCTTGCGCTGTCTCTGCGCTGGTGATCGATGCATGATTCGAGCCACCGGGCTTGTCGTAGTAGCTTTTTCCAGTATCTGGATCGGCAATACTCGCCCACTCTTGCGCAAGAGCATTTTGTGCATCATGCAGCGATGAACCCGGCTCACCGGTAATGTACTTGCGAACGTCAGACTTCTTATACGTTATCAGGTAGTCAGAAAATATCTGATCTTGCACCTCTGGCGTAAAAGCATGAGACCGATCAAGACCCAGTTTATCTACAGCAGCGCTCATGGTAGAAGGTATGACCTGATAGCGCCCTACCGCAAAAAGCCGCTCTTGATCACCTCTAGGTAAAGCCTGACTATCCATGACATCGCCAACGGTCATCGATGAAAAATCCAAGGGGCCTGTTCTTTCGCTGATATGCTCCCGCCCATCAGCTCCAACATAAGTGCCCCGGTTATAAGCATTGTAGTTGCTACGCCCAGATTCACCGCGCTGAATCAAATCTGCTAAGGGACTGCTCATATCTCGCACCTCCTGCGAAGTTGAAAAAACTGAATTCAATCAGTTGCCACTGGATGAAACATTCCACCAGGAAACAAAAAGCCGGGACTTTTCACCTTCCACCAAACCGTCTTGGATCTGACCATAGGTGGATACTTTCAGGACTTTACGGCCATCGTTGCTGGAAAATTCTGTTATGCAGTGACCATCACCGCTACAAACATTCAGTTCCGGCAATTCGTCACAGACAATACATTGCTGGGGGTCCTTTGAGCATATACTTTCAAAGTCGTCACCAACCACATTTTTTTTACATTGCCGATGAGCTTTTGGTTTCCAGTTGCCGGAAATCACCCTTTTGCGTAGATCACCGTACGGCATACCTTCCTTAAACCCAACTACGAGCTTCTGAATGTCAACTGATTCAGGACTCGGCATTATAGTTGCGTTTTCCTTAGAAGCAGCTCCCTCACCCGTCATCTCACTTTTTTTCGAATTTTCGACCTGAGAAACAGAATTACTCATTATTTTCTGCGAAATTTTCGATTGACTAGCGAAAGTTGTCTCCTGTAAATTAATCTCTTGCTTGCAAGCAGCAAGAGACAACAGTCCTACGACCACCAAAGCAAGAAATATATTCCGTAAAAATTCAATCACGTCACACTCCGTCTCGACATTTAGATTATTAAGGCCGAAATCAAATTAAAAACTAATAATTTCTAAAAATCGGCTCCGAACATTCGGAATAGACGGTTTTACACACGCCCGTATCACTTTTTTCGCAAACTCTAGTCGCTATTTCAATGGAATTTTCTTTGCTGGCCGATGCTTGGAAAAAGCTTTGAGTGCGTGAAGAAACCAATGCAGCGCATTGATTTCTATACACTAACTTTACCTGACAGTCACTAGCACCACCCATAGCACATTGGCGAGTGGCTTTATCTTTTGCATCACTTTCAGACAACTTACCTACAGCACTTCCAGCCTCACCGGTCAAGCTAGAATGAGCAATTGCCCCCCAGGTTTTAATCCATTCACCCGTAGGTCTAGGAGGAGGGGCTGGAATATCGCCCCGAGAAGTACCGGAATCAGGTCCACATTGTGGGCTTCCAGGCGCCACACCATTTGGACAAGCTGTTTGTGCAATTGAAATATCAATAAAAACAAAGCTCAAAAAAATAATTGATCGCACACTAGCCATAAATTCCTCAAAATTTATTGATTATTTTTGCGCGAGACCCCGGCTACCGCTACTGGGCTCATGAGGGAGGGAAGAGTCATTACGCATCACAGTGGCATTCCCAGTAGTAATCTGAGTAGGGCCAGCGGTAGAGTCTTTAGCCAGCGCAGCCGGCGTCTGCGACCTTCCACCACTACCATCCTGACTCGCCCGATCCAACTGCCCCAGTGCCGAGTACGCCGTGAACTGGCCCAGCGTGCCCTGGAAGAAAGATGCCGCCATCGGCGGTGCGGTGATGATCAACGTCGTCAGTACCAAACCCAATCCTCCTTGTTGCAGCGCCATGCTGCTGATGCCTTCGCCGGTAAAACCATTCAGTGCCCACTTCGCTACGAACGCCGCCCCCACCGCACCGACCACCTTCGTCGCCAGGCCCACCGTGAAGGTCAACACCGACAACGAGAACATCGTGCCGATTCCATACAACAACCACTTGCTAAACAGCGACCGCGTGGCCTGGAATAGCAGGCACAGGATGAATAATGGACCAAACCCCACCACCAGCGCCATCGCTATCTTGTTCAGCAGCAGCATCGAGCCCGCCACCACGCCAGGCCCCGCCATGCCGATGCCGGTAAACCAACGGGCACGGGTCTTTTGGTCTTCACCGTTCTTATCGCCTGCCGTCTGAATCTGGTCCAGGCCGGTCATTGCCACCTGCATCAGCATCAGGTTCTTGTCGATCGCCTCGTACGGGCTGGCGGAGTCGCCGGTCACTGTCTTGGTGATCGCCTCGCTGATGCCATCGGTCAGGGTCCAGTACAGCTGCGGTGAACCCTGGGCCATGCTGGTCGACAAACCAATGATCAGCGACGCCCGCAGCGCCGTCACCACCAGCCCCATCGCCGCTTCGCGCGACTGGCCCGTCACGATCCGATACCCCTGGATCAGAATCCACAGCGTCAGCAGCGTCAGCGCCATCACCCCCACCCATGCGGTCGTGCGCTGCAACAATTCCCACTGGAAAATCGCGATCTCGTCGCGCAGGTAATCGTTGATCAGGCGGAAAAACTGGTAATTGCCGATATTCGTCAGGAAATCACTGAGATTCATAAGTCACTACATCCACTAACTAAAGACGGCTGCGCCGTGGGCAGTCGCTGCCCCGGAATTGATTGCATGACATGCGCGGTGCAGTCAGCGCCCACGCGGCTGTTCAGTCTTTATCGATCTTCAACTTCCGCATGTCGGAAGGCGCGTCCGTCTTGATCGCCTCCAGCGCACGGCCCATCACTGCACCGGCAGCGAGCGTCTTGCCAAGACTCAACAAATCGTCAGGAATCCACGAGAACCACGAGGAGTCGTCCTCGGCTTTCGGCGGATCTTTCCCGCTCATCGCCGCAAGCGCCGCACCGGTCTGCTTGTCGGTCAGATACGCCAGCCGCCTGTCGTAGGCGAACATCGCCGACTCCATCTGCTGCCGGTCGATATCCATCATCGCTTTCAGTGCCAGCAACTTGTTGGTGTTGCTCTCAAGCAAACCGATCTGCTCGTCCTTGATCTCGGTGCGATTCTTCTCGATCTTGCGCAGGCGCTTCAACCGCTCGGTGGTGATCTCGTTCATCGCCACCATGTAGTTGAACTGCGCGTTACGGGTGCGCTGGGTCAGCTCGCATACCTGCTTTTGCACATCGGACACCGGCGTGCCCGATGTGGACGAGGCGCAACCAGCCACACCAAAGTCGTCGGCGACTTTCTTGAGAGCTTCCTTGGGCTTTTCGACTTCCTTGCCGCTGGATTCCTCACCGTCGCCCTTGCCGACCGATTGCGTCTTGATCAAACCCTTATCAACTACCTCCCACTGCGCACTGGCCGTTCCCGCCATGCAGAGCAGCACCAGTCCCGTGACTACGCGAGAGAAATGTCTGAACCGGGTTGTCATGGTGTTCTTCGCCTCCTGGGACACTAGCGGATGGATTGCCGGGTGCATCTGTTGATGGATGTTGGGATTACGCATCTTCCACCTCCTTGTCCTTGGCCGAGGCGCGCTTGCCCGAGCCCTTGCGGTTGGCATAGAACGCCTCCAGCCACTGCTCCGGGGTCAGCTGCTCCACGCTCACCCCCAGCTGACCAGCCTGGCGCGCCAGCACCTGATGCAGAATCTCGATGTTGTCGGTCGACGACGAAATCACCGACAGCGCATCGTCCATGCCGCGCAGGTTGAGCTGGCACACCGCCGAGGCGTGGCCCTGCTTGACCAGAAAGCAGCGCGAGCGCTCGTCCAGCGACGCCACCACCCGATACTCCGCATCGGTCAGCTTGAGCCCTTCCATATAGTCGCTGCGGCTGGCGCTCGGATTGGGCAGCAGGATCATCGTGGCCGTCTGCTCGATCAGCGCCGCGGCGATGTCGCTGGCAAGCGCATCCTCCGGGCTTTGCGTGGCGAAGATGCCCAGACCGTTTTGCTTACGGATGGTCTTCTGCTTGTTCTTGGCAAAGTCCTTCAAGCCGCCCTTGCCGTCCAGGATCTTCCAGAATTCGTCCATCACATAGATCAGCGGACGCCCGTCGATCAGCGCTTCCAGCCGGTGCAGCAGATAATTGATCACCGGCACCCGCACTTCGGCGTTGTCGATCACATCGGTGTAGTCGAAACCGATGATCGAGGCGTTGTGCAGATCGATCGTGTCCACCGGGTTGTCGAACACCCAGCCCAGCGAGTTGCCGGCGGTCCAGCGACGCAGGCGTGCATATAGCCCGTCGTCGCCCATGTTGGGCAGGCTCTTGCGGAAGTTGCTCATGCTGCGCAAGTGCATCGGCGTGTCCAGCATGCCTTCCACCGCGCGGTAGATGTCTTCTTCTTCGCGAGCGCTGTAATCGGCCTTGCCGCCCAGCACCTTGATCAGCTCGGCCAGGAACTGCGCATTGGCATCGTTGCGCTCGCACTGGAACGGGTTGAAGCCGGTCGGCGCGCCATTTTCCAGCGCCAGATAATTGCCGCCGCAGGCGCGTACGAAGATCTCCGCGCCACGGTCCTTGTCGAAAAAGAAGATCGTCGGAACCGGGTCGAACTTCTGCACCTGGCTCAACAGAAAGTTGATCAGCGCGGTCTTGCCGGTACCGGACTTGCCGATCACCATCGTGTTGCCGATCGCCTTCTCGCCCAACGAATTCTCCGCCGGGTGCGTGGCGTGGAAGTTGAAGTAATACGGTTGACCATTGGTGGTCTGCAGCGTGGTGACGCACTCCCCCCACGGATTGTTGTGCTGCTTGCCCTGCGCGAAATTGTGCAGCGGCGACAGCCCCAAAAAGTTGAGCGAACTGAGGTTGGCGATGCGCGTCCGGAAGCGCCAGTTGCCCGGCAGCTGCGCATAGAACGAGGAGGCGATCGCCAGGTCTTCCTTGGAGGACACGAAACCGGCGTTGGACAGCTCCGCACGCGTGGTCGCGATCTGCCGGGCCAGTTTGTCCTGGCTGTCGGCATACACCGCCAGCGTGAAGTGATACTCGCCCAGCACGAAGTTGCCCGACGCCACATCGTCCATTGCCAGGTCCAGGTCGCGGATCTGGCTGGAGGACTTGTCGCCCGAGGAAATCATCATGCCTTTGGTGCGCTCCAGCACCTTCAGCGCGTCGTGGCGACCGACCGGGCTGAAGGAATGGGTGACCACATACTCGAAGTCCAGGTATTTCAGGCCATTGAGAATGCCTGGATACGTCCCATCGGCGTATTCCTTGACGTTGAGGATCGCGCCGAAATGATTGATCCCATCCGGCGTGCGGATCACGAAGTCGCCGGTCTTGTTGGCAAACATATGCTTGCTGACAGGCAAATACGCCGGAACCGGCGCCTGCAGCACCGGCACCGGCTCGTCGATACGGTTGAGTAGATAACCGAGAAACTCAAGCGTCTCCGAAAACACAATGCCATTCTTGGCTTCGTACATGCCAAGTCGATAGGGGGAATAATCCTTCAGCACGGCCTCCACATTGGTGGCCAACTCGATCACCTTGGCGATCGCCTGCTCTTCTTCGACCCGAATCTTGTCTGGATCGCCGGACTTTTCCATCAATCGGCGTCCGGTGACCACCGGGCGATAAATCATGCTGAAATACAGCTCGTTCTGCATGATCTTCTGCGACGACAACGACGCGTAATACGCATCGGACAACGTCTGGTTGAACGACTGATTGAAACGGCTGGAGTTGCCGATCCTGCGACGACGACGGACATCGTGCACCCAAAACGCCACGTTGGCGAAATCCGGCGCTCGCAGGGTCTGCAACAGTCGGTTGAACGTGTTATGCCGCTGCTCAAGTTCGAGCTCATCGCGTCCGACGAAGGGCAGGCCCGCCAGATGCCAGATCAGCAGATAGTCGCCATCAGTCGTTTTGAGAACGGACGGCAGAAGTGGAGCGAATTCGAATCCACTCTATTACTGCCAGGAACAAAGCGCCAAAAGCACGATGGCCCTGGCAGATGCCAAGGCCATCGGTTGGGCGTTACGACTTGGCGTAACGACGTTCTACAACGTTCGGCCGCGCGTACCGGGGTCTGGCGTCTGCGGCTGTGTCTGCGCTTGCTGCCCCTGCCGCTGATTTTCCTCGGCCACTTGTCGGCTGCTGTGCTCTAACGACTGAGTCTGCGCTTGATCGCGATCTACGAACACACGGCGCATCATCAGGTCGGTCATTTCGCCCTGCACTGCAAAAAACCTATCGCCGTTCTTGCCGAGCACCACGTGGTCGATGCGCTCTAGACCAACCACCTTGGCTTCACACACCAGCTGTCCAGCCGTTTGCTGGAGTTCTTGCCGGTTGGAGAAACCGCAACGTTCGCCCAGTGCTTCCAACTTGCTGACCGCGTCGTTGTACATCGCAGTGTCTGGATGACGCGGATCGGACAGCAAAAGCATGCCGGCCGATGCAGGCACAGTTGGAGCGGCGGTCTGCTCGAGGTGTTTAGCGGTGTGCTGCCAGAGCGCTTGGCCTAAAGCAGCATGCGTCTGTCGTCCCACTACACCATCCACATGCAGACCGTGCTCGCGCTGGAATTGCTCCACGGCGTGCTTGGTGTTGGCACCGAAGTCGCCATCGGCTTGCAACGGCCTGCCGTCGCGGCCTGTGGCACCGAGTTGGGCGAGCTGGCTTTGCAGTTGCTTGATTGACTGGCTGCGCTCGCCGTTGCCCAGCTTTTCGTCGTGCGATTTCGCAGCATGATGAGAGGTCGAGACAGGTGCCACGCTGGCTCTGAGATCAACGCCATCGCGCTTGACGCTCTCAATTAAATCAGGAACTCGGCGCTCCCAGCTTTCAGCATGCTTTTGGCAGTCTTTGGCCGCTTCAATGCTCCAAGACTTACTGGGCGTAACACCATTAACTACACGCCTTGCGTTGTAGACATCGTGACTGTCGCCATCAATGTATCGATCAAGAGGCTTGCCAGTAAACAAACCGTCGCGCATACCCACAACAAGCACTTTAGCAGCGATCTCGGGGTCTCTCGCCATATCCGGATTACGGACCAGTTCGCCATTAAGACCCAGCAACTTATCGAACTTCGCATAGTTGTAATCGTGCGTGAGATGCACGTAGCCACGGCCATAGAACTCTTCGCCGCCGCTATATTCAAGCTTGCGTGCTTGGCTGCGCCCGAAATCTTCTTCGGGTGCCTGAAAGTTACGTGTCTCATGCTGGGCCGTCGCCAGCATGTACGATATTTGCTTTGGGTCCGTCACACCGTTCTCAAGGGCGGTTTTAACGATTAACCTGACAGAAGATTCGCGATCCACACCGAAGCCTTCGGTGCTACGACCATGTCCATCACTCATAGTATTCTCCGTACGTGCATGTCATTAGAATTTTTTGTTGCATCGTCGGCAGCTGGAACTCCCCCGAAGATGCGTTGCATGTACTCGCTACCGGATGACCAGTCCGCTATTCAGTTAGCCACCTCCTTCATCTCACCGTTTTGAAGCCGCTCGGTCCGCGTCTTAGGGTTAGCGGGATCGTTCGTATCTTCGGTTATGCGCTCAACCAGCACTGCCTCATTCTTCTTGAGCTCATAGGTATCGACCACATGGATGCAACACCCATCGCCAGAGGTGGACATCAGCGCATTCCCCTTCACAGAGAATAAGCCATTGGCCATCACCGTAATATCGGATAGCGACTGATTGAAAACAAGGCGCTGCTTAACGGCATCGAAAAGGTAGACGCTGTACGAAGGACCGCCATAGTTACCTTCCTTACCAGACCACATCAATAAATCTTCGTGCCCGTCGTCATTGACGTCGGTTAAGATAATGGAATGACGATTCCCCTTGTAGCTTTCGTCCAAGGGGCCATGATAAAGAGTTGCATTACTATCCAGATACAGCGCTTCTGGCTCTACCGCAATCGACTTAACACCCTGGAAAGTCACCTCTACAACCGGTGAGCGATTACAAAGCATGATCCCTGGACTATCCTCGTTGCAGGCTTGCGCTTTGATGGTTACAGCAATACCACCAATGCTTGCGCTGATTTCACCTTGACCATTCAACTTAACATTGATGATTGATGGCATTTTCAAATCCTTTTGGGGAACAGGCTCAGTCTTATCGGCAGCTTTTTCTGATTCAGACCCTACAGGAGGCGCATTTACAGGAGCACATGCTGTGATGGAAATAACACACATCAGAAACAATGCAATTTTCTCTAGTGCGCGCAAATTAATCATCAAAAATATCCCTGTCAATTTAATATTTTTTAAAAATTTAATTTAGTCATGCGTGATATTAAATTTGCAAGGGGCAAAAAATTAAAATAAGAATGCAAATACCTCAAATTAAAATAATAGCAAAATTAATCTTGCGCCGCCCCTGCAAACTAACTCAACCTTCGCGGATTAATAGCTAAAATTTTTTATAGTGTGGGAAGATTGATTTGACAAAAATCAATAAAAATTGCAATGGTTTAAATAAGAATTTTTAATAATTTCTAAAAATAGGCTTGGTACATTCCGAATATGTCACCTTACAAGCACCGCCATGGCTTTCTTTGCAAGATTGCAATACTAGTTTAGCAGCACGCTGTTCAGTAGGAGAAGCCTGAAAAAAGGTCTCTGCCTGCGAGCTTGCTAAAGCAGCACACTGATTGTAATAAGCAAGATGCACTTGACAGTCATCCGCACCACCCAAAGAACATTCATGAAGGGCAGTTTGTCTTGCTTCATCTTCAGAAAATTTGTTAGCGGCGGTTCCCGCCTCTCCCATAGATTTAGAAGTGGCGATTGCACCCCACGTTTTAATCCATTCGCCAGTAGGTCTAGGTGGCGCAGAGTCCCCTCTGGAGGTACCGGAATCAGGACCACACTGTGGACTTCCAGGAGCAACTCCCACCGGGCATGCTGTTTGAGCCAACACTGGAGGAGCTGCGCTGGCTAGAAGAATAACTAAAACCCATGGAATACGCTTCATATTTTCACCACATTATGCAGATGGCAATAGCTCACTTTTGAGCAAGACCACGACTGCCAGATTCTTGAGTAGGGACAGAGTTAGAGCGAATTGTATTGTTCGATGTCACACCACTGGTTAGGGTTTTCGTGTCACCAGCATTAGTACTAGGTTCCGACGCTGTCTGCGACCTTCCACCACTACCATCCTGACTCGCTCGATCCAGCTGCCCCAGTGCCGAGTACGCCGTGAACTGGCCCAGCGTGCCCTGGAAGAAAGATGCCGCCATCGGCGGTGCGGTGATGATCAACGTCGTCAGTACCAAACCCAATCCTCCTTGTTGCAGCGCCATGCTGCTGATGCCTTCGCCGGTAAAACCATTCAGTGCCCACTTCGCTACGAACGCCGCCCCCACCGCACCGACCACCTTCGTCGCCAGGCCCACCGTGAAGGTCAACACCGACAACGAGAACATCGTGCCGATTCCATACAACAACCACTTGCTAAACAGCGACCGCGTGGCCTGGAATAGCAGGCACAGGATGAATAATGGACCAAACCCCACCACCAGCGCCATCGCTATCTTGTTCAGCAGCAGCATCGAGCCCGCCACCACGCCAGGCCCCGCCATGCCGATGCCGGTAAACCAACGGGCACGGGTCTTTTGGTCTTCACCGTTCTTATCGCCTGCCGTCTGAATCTGGTCCAGGCCGGTCATTGCCACCTGCATCAGCATCAGGTTCTTGTCGATCGCCTCGTACGGGCTGGCGGAGTCGCCGGTCACTGTCTTGGTGATCGCCTCGCTGATGCCATCGGTCAGGGTCCAGTACAGCTGCGGTGAACCCTGGGCCATGCTGGTCGACAAACCAATGATCAGCGACGCCCGCAGCGCCGTCACCACCAGCCCCATCGCCGCTTCGCGCGACTGGCCCGTCACGATCCGATACCCCTGGATCAGAATCCACAGCGTCAGCAGCGTCAGCGCCATCACCCCCACCCATGCGGTCGTGCGCTGCAACAATTCCCACTGGAAAATCGCGATCTCGTCGCGCAGGTAATCGTTGATCAGGCGGAAAAACTGGTAATTGCCGATATTCGTCAGGAAATCACTGAGATTCATAAGTCACTACATCCACTAACTAAAGACGGCTGCGCCGTGGGCAGTCGCTGCCCCGGAATTGATTGCATGACATGCGCGGTGCAGTCAGCGCCCACGCGGCTGTTCAGTCTTTATCGATCTTCAACTTCCGCATGTCGGAAGGCGCGTCCGTCTTGATCGCCTCCAGCGCACGGCCCATCACTGCACCGGCAGCGAGCGTCTTGCCAAGACTCAACAAATCGTCAGGAATCCACGAGAACCACGAGGAGTCGTCCTCGGCTTTCGGCGGATCTTTCCCGCTCATCGCCGCAAGCGCCGCACCGGTCTGCTTGTCGGTCAGATACGCCAGCCGCCTGTCGTAGGCGAACATCGCCGACTCCATCTGCTGCCGGTCGATATCCATCATCGCTTTCAGTGCCAGCAACTTGTTGGTGTTGCTCTCAAGCAAACCGATCTGCTCGTCCTTGATCTCGGTGCGATTCTTCTCGATCTTGCGCAGGCGCTTCAACCGCTCGGTGGTGATCTCGTTCATCGCCACCATGTAGTTGAACTGCGCGTTACGGGTGCGCTGGGTCAGCTCGCATACCTGCTTTTGCACATCGGACACCGGCGTGCCCGATGTGGACGAGGCGCAACCAGCCACACCAAAGTCGTCGGCGACTTTCTTGAGAGCTTCCTTGGGCTTTTCGACTTCCTTGCCGCTGGATTCCTCACCGTCGCCCTTGCCGACCGATTGCGTCTTGATCAAACCCTTATCAACTACCTCCCACTGCGCACTGGCCGTTCCCGCCATGCAGAGCAGCACCAGTCCCGTGACTACGCGAGAGAAATGTCTGAACCGGGTTGTCATGGTGTTCTTCGCCTCCTGGGACACTAGCGGATGGATTGCCGGGTGCATCTGTTGATGGATGTTGGGATTACGCATCTTCCACCTCCTTGTCCTTGGCCGAGGCGCGCTTGCCCGAGCCCTTGCGGTTGGCATAGAACGCCTCCAGCCACTGCTCCGGGGTCAGCTGCTCCACGCTCACCCCCAGCTGACCAGCCTGGCGCGCCAGCACCTGATGCAGAATCTCGATGTTGTCGGTCGACGACGAAATCACCGACAGCGCATCGTCCATGCCGCGCAGGTTGAGCTGGCACACCGCCGAGGCGTGGCCCTGCTTGACCAGAAAGCAGCGCGAGCGCTCGTCCAGCGACGCCACCACCCGATACTCCGCATCGGTCAGCTTGAGCCCTTCCATATAGTCGCTGCGGCTGGCGCTCGGATTGGGCAGCAGGATCATCGTGGCCGTCTGCTCGATCAGCGCCGCGGCGATGTCGCTGGCAAGCGCATCCTCCGGGCTTTGCGTGGCGAAGATGCCCAGACCGTTTTGCTTACGGATGGTCTTCTGCTTGTTCTTGGCAAAGTCCTTCAAGCCGCCCTTGCCGTCCAGGATCTTCCAGAATTCGTCCATCACATAGATCAGCGGACGCCCGTCGATCAGCGCTTCCAGCCGGTGCAGCAGATAATTGATCACCGGCACCCGCACTTCGGCGTTGTCGATCACATCGGTGTAGTCGAAACCGATGATCGAGGCGTTGTGCAGATCGATCGTGTCCACCGGGTTGTCGAACACCCAGCCCAGCGAGTTGCCGGCGGTCCAGCGACGCAGGCGTGCATATAGCCCGTCGTCGCCCATGTTGGGCAGGCTCTTGCGGAAGTTGCTCATGCTGCGCAAGTGCATCGGCGTGTCCAGCATGCCTTCCACCGCGCGGTAGATGTCTTCTTCTTCGCGAGCGCTGTAATCGGCCTTGCCGCCCAGCACCTTGATCAGCTCGGCCAGGAACTGCGCATTGGCATCGTTGCGCTCGCACTGGAACGGGTTGAAGCCGGTCGGCGCGCCATTTTCCAGCGCCAGATAATTGCCGCCGCAGGCGCGTACGAAGATCTCCGCGCCACGGTCCTTGTCGAAAAAGAAGATCGTCGGAACCGGGTCGAACTTCTGCACCTGGCTCAACAGAAAGTTGATCAGCGCGGTCTTGCCGGTACCGGACTTGCCGATCACCATCGTGTTGCCGATCGCCTTCTCGCCCAACGAATTCTCCGCCGGGTGCGTGGCGTGGAAGTTGAAGTAATACGGTTGACCATTGGTGGTCTGCAGCGTGGTGACGCACTCCCCCCACGGATTGTTGTGCTGCTTGCCCTGCGCGAAATTGTGCAGCGGCGACAGCCCCAAAAAGTTGAGCGAACTGAGGTTGGCGATGCGCGTCCGGAAGCGCCAGTTGCCCGGCAGCTGCGCATAGAACGAGGAGGCGATCGCCAGGTCTTCCTTGGAGGACACGAAACCGGCGTTGGACAGCTCCGCACGCGTGGTCGCGATCTGCCGGGCCAGTTTGTCCTGGCTGTCGGCATACACCGCCAGCGTGAAGTGATACTCGCCCAGCACGAAGTTGCCCGACGCCACATCGTCCATTGCCAGGTCCAGGTCGCGGATCTGGCTGGAGGACTTGTCGCCCGAGGAAATCATCATGCCTTTGGTGCGCTCCAGCACCTTCAGCGCGTCGTGGCGACCGACCGGGCTGAAGGAATGGGTGACCACATACTCGAAGTCCAGGTATTTCAGGCCATTGAGAATGCCTGGATACGTCCCATCGGCGTATTCCTTGACGTTGAGGATCGCGCCGAAATGATTGATCCCATCCGGCGTGCGGATCACGAAGTCGCCGGTCTTGTTGGCAAACATATGCTTGCTGACAGGCAAATACGCCGGAACCGGCGCCTGCAGCACCGGCACCGGCTCGTCGATACGGTTGAGTAGATAACCGAGAAACTCAAGCGTCTCCGAAAACACAATGCCATTCTTGGCTTCGTACATGCCAAGTCGATAGGGGGAATAATCCTTCAGCACGGCCTCCACATTGGTGGCCAACTCGATCACCTTGGCGATCGCCTGCTCTTCTTCGACCCGAATCTTGTCTGGATCGCCGGACTTTTCCATCAATCGGCGTCCGGTGACCACCGGGCGATAAATCATGCTGAAATACAGCTCGTTCTGCATGATCTTCTGCGACGACAACGACGCGTAATACGCATCGGACAACGTCTGGTTGAACGACTGATTGAAACGGCTGGAGTTGCCGATCCTGCGACGACGACGGACATCGTGCACCCAAAACGCCACGTTGGCGAAATCCGGCGCTCGCAGGGTCTGCAACAGTCGGTTGAACGTGTTATGCCGCTGCTCAAGTTCGAGCTCATCGCGTCCGACGAAGGGCAGGCCCGCCAGATGCCAGATCAGCAGATAGTCGCCATCAGTCGTTTTGAGAACGGACGGCGCGACATGGGTCGAAACGGAGATGAATTCGCTGATCGGACTATCTGGGCTGAACATGGTATTACCATTTTAAGAAGGAAGCATCACACCAATATCGTCGTGCCAAACACCAGCCCCACGCGGTTTGCGCGCGTGGGGTTGGTAAACTTTCACTTGCTCACCGACGCTTTTTCGGGGGATTCTTTCGATATTCGTTGGGACTGAACACCCACATTCCCGAATAACGCTGGGCATTCCGAACACGCATACGGAACAACCAGCGCAACCCCAGTAATCTGAAAATCATCTCGTCCCGCTTGGCCATCTGCTGCATGACGAAGATGGTGACGGGAATCGTCAGTAGATACCAAAGATCGATGTACATCCCCAACAGCAGGCCACCGCCCGCGCCGATGAAAAATGGGATGTAGGGCACTCCCAGAAACATCGCCGGACGGGTGCACCCGCGGAAGAGGACATCTTTATGCATAATACTGAGCAAACTGCAGCAGCGTCATGGAAACCTCGGGGCAAGATTTCTCGCTGTTACTGCCGATCACCATGTTTGCAATCTGACTAGCTGCACCGATCAGGACACCGCCGATAAGGATTGGGGAAACCTCGGAAATACGCTTGTGCGCGAAGGCGATCTGGTAGCCGGCAACGATCACTGCGATTGTCACCACCACGGCTGATCCAATATTCAGCAGCTTCTCCACGCCTTTCAAGAAGCCGCACATTTTGTCTTGGGTCTCTGTAACACCGTCGCCAGCCGCACCCGCAGCACCTGCAACCAACAGCAACGATGTGAAGAGCAATGCCTTCATCGCTTGAGTCCCGATCATCTTGGCATCGGCAGCCATTTTCTTGTCGATTTCAAATTTCATGTCTAACTCCTTGAGAACAGAGGGGATCTAGCAGCCATATCCTTGGCGGTTTTGCATCCTAAAAAACAAAAGCGGTGTCTGTTGGCTGAGCGACAGGCGCTGGCCGTGGCGTCTGCACAACGCCTGCTGCCTGATGACCGGCATCCGGAGCCTTTTGCCCTGCAGCAGGAACGGCGACCCCGCGTCCTTGCCCTATTGCCTTGACGACATACAGCTCGTCGTCGGATGAAGGGGCCGGGGATGCCAGGGGCGGCAACGGTGCTGGCAAAGGGGACGCAAGCATAGAACCTTGCTGTGAAGCCTCTGTGCGCCCCGGGCTCGCCAGGTCCCGAATCCGACGCGCCACGATCGCATCGGCTAGCTCGGCGGCTGCCTGCCGCATGGGATTTTCGACACGTACCTTGATTGGGCGATTCGGAACCAAGGCGATGGGCTCAGCCCCCGAAGATGCCACCGACTGACGAATGGAGGCATAAATTTTCTGGACATAACCGTGCTTGAAGCCGGTCTCGAAATTACCCGAGTAATAGCAGCTAAAAGTCTTGCCCCAGTTGGCGCCGGACCGCGAGTGACACTCGGCCAGAATTCTGGATGCAGCCACCAGGTTGGGACACCTGGCGAATGCCATCTCGTAACTGGTCAGACCGTATTTCTGCAGGTTGTAGCGATTGACCTGACCAAGTCCCAGCGAGAAGTTGTAGCCCTTCTGCTCCAACATCTTGGCCGTGGCAACCGCTTCTTCCAGCCCGCGCGGCTCACGCACCAGCCGACCGCCGACGACACCGATGGCGTACGGATTACGCGATGATTCCACGCGAACGACGTGCTGCATGACCTCGCCGGGAACGGCAAGTCCAGTGCATCCCATCAATTCCATGCCAGGCAGCATAACGGTCTCCTTGAAACTAGAACGAGGTCAATCATTGGCGGCTGGTCAGCCGCCTCGCAGGGTTCTTGCCGGATCAAAATCGATCCCGGTGATAAAGCGGCGCCCGGCATGTGCCTTGATATGCACCACGATATCGATGGTCATGCGCAATAGCCGCTTGATCACCTCAAACTCCAAGCCGGAACCTTCATTGGAAGCCTTTACCATCAGCGCCAGTTGATCCCAGGTTTGATCAACGCTGCCGGCGTGGCAGCTGGTGATCGAACCAGGATGGCCAGAC
This sequence comes from Xanthomonas fragariae, assembly GCF_017603965.1. NCBI lineage: Bacteria > Pseudomonadati > Pseudomonadota > Gammaproteobacteria > Lysobacterales > Lysobacteraceae > Xanthomonas > Xanthomonas fragariae. The sequence goes on from NZ_CP071955.1 coordinate 2,281,322, forward strand.
GCGCAGTTGCGAATAAAGTAGAACGATTCATCGCCACGCAACTCGGCAAGGATGATCCGATCAGGCTTCATGCGCAGGCAAGCTTCCATACAACTCTTGGCAGTCACATTACTCGCACTCTGGCCGCCCTTCGAGTAAAGCAGGTGCACCGAATTGGGCTGGCTGATGAATAGCTCTCGGGCATCTTCGATGGTGACCAGGCGTTCCTCGTTCGGAATATGGTTGACAAGGGCCTTCATGAAGGTGGTCTTGCCACTACCGGTGGCCCCAGCCACCACCACATTCTTCTTGTAAAGCACCGATTTTTTGAAGAACTCCGAGTAATCCTTATTGCGACGCAACTCAAGCAGTTCGCGATCGTGGTCGCTGACATCGGCAGCCTGCTCAAGCACTTGGTCGAAAAACCCGTCGCGGGTGTATTGCTCAAGCGTCTTGGTGTGCTTGGACGGCAGGCGAATCGTGATCGAGATCTTACCGGGGTCGCACGCAGGCGGAATGACGAACTGCGCGCGTTGGCCGGTGGGAAAGGTCAGCGAGACCACCGGATCGGCATCGGTGATGCGCTGCCCGGTATTACTTTCATTGACGACCGCGGTGCAGAATTGCCTGGCCCGGTCAAAGGTCAGCGACGGCACCTCCATGCGCTGCCAACCGGTGATCGTTTCCAGATAGAGCTCGCCAGGACGATTGATACAGATTTCTGTGACTTCGGGAGAATTCAGATAGTCCAGGATTCCCAGCACAGAGTACTGATAATCCAGGAAATCATTCGAGATTCGCGCAGTCGGGGAATCGTCGATTGTCATGGCGGCCGTCGCGCTCACTTGGGTAGCACCGCCGAGAAATCGACATCTTTTGCGACGTAAACGTTCAAGACCGTCCCTTGATTGATCGTCAGCGTTGCAGGGCGACGCCCGGATTTTTCCACAGCCTGCTGGGCGAGCTGCTGCATGCTCTGTGCGGTGTTGCTCTCGAATGGTTGCTGCGTGATGGTCCCGGAGCCTACGCCAATCGTGGTCGTTTCAGGACCATACTCTGCAGCCGCGTATTTGAAAGCATCGCTCAAGAGGCTAATGAACAACGCCGAAGCGATCTTGTTTCCCCAGTGGGCATTGTATTGGCCCGGATGACCAGCGCTGCCGAGCGTATCAATGCCTGGGCCGACCAGAGTGACATCGAGCCCTGTGGGCGTGGTCACTCGATCCCAGACAACTTGCAGACGCCGGGTCGTTGGCTCACCGGCACCATACTGACCCAGCATTTTGGAGCCCTTCGGCAATAGAAGGTTGTGCCCGTTGATCGAGTAAACCGGTTCGGTAACGATGCAGGACGTGTAGCCACCGAAATCGGAAATGATCCGCGTCTCCAGAATACAACGGATGTAGGTGCCACGCACGAGCAAACCGTCAGGATTGCTGATTGGCTTGGCCAACGTCACCTGCTCCTGTTCTTGAGCAGCAGGCTGTGCACCAAGCTGGCCCGGCATGCCGGGAACACCAGAACCGCCAGCCTCAGCGGACTGCTCGGCCAGAATGCGGCGTTCCAACAAGGTCGGGCCACGCGGACGCTCCGGGGCGGAAGCCGTGCTGTCGCTGTCATCGGTAGGCATGGGCGGCAACGGCGGCAAATTCGGCTGCTGCGCCAGAGGCACCGGAGCCGGCTCCACGGGATCAGCCATATTCTGCGGAAGCGCCGGTGCGACGACCGTCTCGGCACGCGGCTTGACCGGTGCTGAGTCGCCAGAGCGCTGATTTGCCAACCAAAAAATAGCCAAAAGCAACACACCGGCGATCAGCGCGAGAAAAACCAGCGCCTTCCGGTTCAATCGCTTGATATCGCTGGATCGCAGTACAGGCTCGTTCGCATCGAGATCCGGCTCCGCAGCCGCCTGCTGACGTGCGAAGTAGGGATTACTGCGCTCGTCGTACTCGTTAGTCGAGCGTTCGTCTCCTCGGTTGTCGTGGGAGCGCTCATCAGGGCTGTTTGGAATGTTCGAGTTCACTTTTGCTTGTTCCTTCGCAGACCGACGACATTATCGCCATGACGAACTACCAGGAAAGGGTAAGTTCCATGCACGATCAAGGTATTACCCTCAACGGTCGTATTTACGAGAAAATCCTCGCTATGCTCTTTCTCCCGAGCAAAAACCGCCGGGAAGTTGCCCGTGGGGAATCGCGTTAAATCCATATTGATATAAGTGAACTTACCGTCATCATAGACCCGACTCGGAATCAACCAGGACTTCTCGGTACGCGTCGCGTAATCATAGTCGTAGTAGTAGCGCCGATCCTTGAGAATCTTGGCGTTCAACAGGGGACCATTCTTGGCAGCAGCCGCATCCTCGACGTTATTGAAACTCGTATCCTTCGGATAACTAAATACGACTTTGTACTGCACGCCCGCTTGCTTCGCCTGCTCCAGGCGTTGCCAGTCGGTCGCAACGACCTTGAGCTCAAGGATATAGGAGTGCGTAGCCGTACGAATCATCATATTCGTATCGACGTCGACATTCTTCGGCTTCAAATAAAATACATTCTCACGACGCGTGAGCTCCCAACCTCCGGTGAAACCCGTACTGTAATCGAGAATTTTTTCATTCGGACTGAGCTCAATCTGGGTTGTGATACCCAGGCCGGTACGCACCTGATAGATACGATCAGGCGCGTATTCATATTCCTGTACGACCTGAGCGGAGACCGAGAATGCACACAATACGAATGGCAATGCTGCAGCCAATGCCGCCCTGTAGGGGTTAGAGGGTTTCATCGACCGCTTGCTCCATTGACATTGTTCGGCATCCCTTGGGGTTGGATCGTGGACTGAGCTTTAGTTCGGCCGGCAGGCTGCGCCTGGCCAGAATATCCAGACTGCTGCTGTTGCACCGGCGCACTACCTGGAGCCACCGGCATGCCTTGTTGTACCGGGACACCGGCCTGCGTTGCAGCGCCAGCTACATTGGGATCGACCATGCCTGGAGTCATCTGCTGCTGGTATGCGGCGGCCTGCGGCGGCGTGCTGATGGAGGAAGGCGCTGCAGGCAAGACCGAATAGTCATTATCGACGCGATAATCGGTCACCCGGAAACCCAGGGGATTTTCCACCCTGAGACTGTCGCTCATCTGAAGGTTGTCCTGGTAGGTAAACCCCATCGTCGCAATTTTATTGTCCAGCAGCGTGGTTACAGTGGAGCTCTTGTCGTAGACATTCCGCTGAAAACGTACCGTCGCACCGGTATACGCCTTACCCCCGCCACCGATAAGGGTGATACTGAGGATATTGATACGGATCGCACGCAACGTTCCATACGTGTTGAAAGGTCTCATTGGATTATTGCCGGCGTACAGCGAGCGATACTCGGCAAGCACATTCGTGGCCGCCATCGCGGCAACAGTGTTCCAATCACGATCACGGATCGTGGACGCATCAAATGATTCGCGCGCCAGGATGAAACGCGCGATATTGCTGCGCGCCAATGCCTCGCTGGTACTGATGGTGCGTCCGCCATAATTCGCTTCGAGCTTGGCGATGGTGCTGGTGCCGGAATATGCATCGGCCATCACCAGATACGGAACCTTCTCCTTCAGCGGCAACATGTAGTAGTAGCCACCCGCCGTCATGACGGTGATGAGCATGGAAACGGTCGCCACGCTCCATGCGCGCTTTTCGCTGCGGCGTGCGAGGTCGGCAATGCTGACCTCGTAGTTCACCGCTTTCTGGACGACCGCGCCCACATGGGCAGAACCGTCCTTTTCACTGACCTTCTTACGCAACATGTCTAGATCCGTCACCGTGGGGCCTTGTCAGGCCTGAAACTATTGCCGCGACGAGCGCGGACACATGGGAGGCTTGAGCTGATTCGCCGACCGAATGCTTGAGAGCATCGAATCAGCAGTCAGCCCTTAGAGCTTGGCTCCGGACGACACAGGCACCGGCTGTACCAACAGCTTGTTAGCAGAGACGGACACCGAAATACCTTGAGCTGCATATACCGCGCTCAGCTCGGTGGCAGCTTGCTGCACGCTGGTAGTACTGATGTTGGAGACCGGGGCGATCAAGGTGTAATCCGACGACAGGTTGTAGGACAACTGCATGTTTGAATCCGCGGCCCAACGTTCCAGCATGGTCTTCAGCGTGCCGTCCATCGGCGTGGCCTGATACGTGTAGGAGGTGTAGAGCGGAATTTCGGTGGGGGCTTCGTCAAAGTGATTGACGTGCTTCCAACGTCCACCAAAGTCGGGAGCAGGCTTGGTCGCGCAGGCGCCAACCAACACAGCGACTACCAAGACCAGCGACAGCTTGGACAGATACATCGGATTCACTCTGGACTTCTCCAACTCATGAAATTTCGGGCTTAAGACGGACAGCACTACAGCCCCGATCACTTGCAGGTGACGGAGGGAATATGCTTTTGGCAAACAATTCGAGTGAGCGTGCAGGCCCGAACTAACCAAAACAGGCAAGTCAGCACCGCACCGACGCGCAACGGATAAAAATGAACACGCTGAACAACCATCCATAGCCTTACTCCTGTACGACCCCGTTCGGCGCCGCTCCCTTAACGAAAAATCAACACTGCGCGAATTCTGGGTAACTTTGCCTTTAACGGACACATCAGTCAAGAATTGCCAGCGCCTATCCGCACCATTTTTGTGATGGTAATCGCAAATTGATGAAAAGCGTATTCACATCGGTCTTGGATAGCAGCCGTGCGGTGCAATACCGACCTTCGTAAGTGCGGATCTTGTTGCATTTCACCGAATGCAGGCTGCCCTCGTACAAAGAGACTTTCTTCTCGCTGCCCATCGCCTTGCGATCTTGCGGAAGCATCAGGGCACGCCGCTCTTCGGAGACACTTTAGTGTGACCTCCTTGGCCCGGGTGATGTTCTTCTTTTTGATCGTCGTCTAACCCAGCATTTCCGAGTAGTCGCTGGCGTTCTGCTGCTCTCATGGCGCGTATAGGATCTGCAGCGCATGATTGGTGATGAGACGACTTTCCGCCGATCGGAGATCTTGATCTTGCATGTAGCTTGATGCCACGCTGGGTCAGCTGCAAGAAAAAACGATTCTGTTAAAACCACTCAAGTCACTGTGCTATCTGGACTTGGAGTGGTGGGCGGTACAGGGTTCGAACCTGTGACCCCTACCATGTCAAGGTAGTGCTCTACCGCTGAGCTAACCGCCCGTTTCTTGCGCCAGCGTTGCGCTACGCAGGGCGCGGATTATAGCGCAGGGTTTCGTTGGCCACAAGCCTTCCCTGCACCAGCAGGGTGACGTGCCCTACCCCAAGCTCGCTGCCTTCAACTTCTGGATATGGTCGCGGATCTGCGCCGCCGCCTCGAACTCCAGATCCTTGGCGTGCTGGTACATCTTCTGCTCCAGGCTCTTCAGCTTGCCAGCAATCTCTGCCGGTTTCATGGCGTGGTAGTCGGGAGCATCTTCGGCCACCTGGCGCGACTTCGAACGTCCCTTGCCGGCCTTCTTCTCCGCCGCATCCTCGCGCGCGCCTTCCATGATGTCGGAGATCGAGCGCACCACCGATTTCGGTGTGATGCCATGTTCCAGGTTGTACTCGACCTGCTTCTCACGGCGGCGATCGGTTTCATCGATTGCAGCTTGCATCGAACGCGTCATCTTGTCGGCATACAAAATGGCCTTGCCGCGCAGGTTGCGCGCGGCACGACCGATGGTCTGGATCAGCGAGCCGGTCGAACGGAGAAATCCTTCCTTGTCCGCATCGAGGATCGCTACCAGCGACACTTCCGGCATATCCAGACCTTCACGCAATAGGTTGATGCCGACCAGCACATCGAACTTGCCAAGGCGCAGGTCGCGGATGATTTCCACGCGCTCGACGGTGTCGATATCGGAGTGCAAGTAGCGCACGCGAATACCGTGCTCGCCCAGGTACTCGGTGAGATTCTCGGACATGCGTTTAGTCAGCGTAGTCACCAACACACGATCGCCGAGCTTGATGCGCTCGTGGATCTCTGACATCAAGTCGTCGACCTGCGTGCCTACTGGACGGATCTCTACTACCGGATCGATCAATCCGGTCGGGCGCACCACCAGTTCCGTAATCTCGCCGGCAGATTCGCGCAACTCGTAGGGCCCAGGCGTCGCCGACACATAAATGCTGCGCGGCGAACGCGCCTCCCACTCCTCAAAACGCAACGGGCGATTGTCCAATGCCGAAGGTAGACGAAAGCCGAACTCTACCAGCGTTTCCTTGCGCGAGCGGTCGCCCTTGTACATGGCGCCGATCTGCGGAATGGTCACGTGCGACTCGTCGATGACCAGCAATGCATCCGGCGGCAAGTAATCGAACAACGTCGGCGGCGGCTCGCCAGGCGCCTTGCCGGTGAGGTGACGCGAGTAGTTTTCGATGCCGTTGCAGAAGCCGACTTCGGCCATCATTTCCAGATCGAATTGAGTGCGCTGCGCCAAGCGCTGCGCCTCGACCAGCTTGTTCTGCGAATACAACTGCTCCAGCCGCTCCTTCAGCTCTTCCTTGATCGTGTCCACCGCGCTTAGCGTGCGCTCGCGCGTAGTGGCGTAGTGCGTCTTCGGGTACACGGTGTAGCGCTGCAGCTTACGCAACGTCTCGCCAGTGAGCGGATCAAACAGGGTTAGCCGCTCAATGTCGCCATCGAACAACTCGATACGTAACGCCTCGGTATCCGACTCGGCCGGAAACACATCCATCACTTCGCCACGCACGCGGAACGCGCCACGCGTCAGTTCGAATTCGTTGCGCGTGTACTGCAGATCGGTCAAATGGCGGATCAGTCGACGCTGATCGATGTGCTCGCCGACCGAAAGGATCAAACGCAGCGACAGATAGTCCTCAGGCGCACCCAAGCCATAGATCGCCGATACCGTGGCCACGACCAGCGAATCGCGCCGCGACAGCAAGGTCTTGGTCGCCGACAGCCGCATCTGCTCGATGTGCTCGTTGATCGAACTGTCCTTCTCGATGAAGGTGTCCGACGAAGGCACATAGGCTTCGGGTTGGTAGTAGTCGTAATAGCTGACGAAATACTCCACCGCATTGTGCGGAAAGAAAGACTTGAACTCGCCGTACAGCTGCGCCGCCAGCGTCTTGTTTGGCGCCATCACCAGCGTCGGCTTCTGCACCTGCTGAACCACATTGGCGATGGTGTAGGTCTTGCCCGAACCGGTCACGCCCAACAAGGTCTGCTTCGCCAAGCCGGCCTCGAAGTTGGCCACCAGCTTGTCGATGGCCGCCGGCTGATCACCGGCTGGAGCGTATGGGGAGACGAGCTGAAAACGGTCGGTCATGGAGTCGCTACCTAAAGGCGACTTATCAGTATAGCGACGCTGGATGATGGCTATGTTCGTGGTTCCCCTACCCCATTGCTGGCAACGAACTGATCGTCGAGCCTGCGGACTTACGTGAAGCTTCAACTTCACAGAAACGGAGCACCGAACAGCATGGACGGGACGTATCGTCACTCGGGGATCAGCTTGATAGAGATCCTGGTGACCGCAGCTTTGCTTGCGCTACTCACTGCCATTGCTTGGCCGTCCTTTGCTGAGCTTCGCCAAACGAATCACGTGCGAGCGATCATGTTCGAGCTTACGTCCGCCCTTGCAATCGCGCGCTCAGCATCCATCACGCGAGGGGCTCCCGTCGCGGTGTGTCCAAGCTCTTCAACTTTGGACTGCATCACTGGAAGCAACTGGACTGACGGCTGGCTTGTCTATTCAGACACAGACGGCAATAGAAGACCGGACAAGAGCAACGATGTCATCTCGACAAGCTCCCAAAGGACCTCGTCAGAACTCAAGATCCATACAACCGCAGGACGCGCGCAGGTACGCTATGGCTCACTTGGCAGAGTATTAGGCAGCAACCTGACCTTCCATATCTGCAGTCGCGGTGACCTCAGGGGTCAAGTGATCGTTAGCGCATCGGGCCGACCTAGGTCCCGGCTGCTGACAACGCCCCAGCCGTGTCCGGTTTGAAAATTGGTCAGGTAGGGGTTGCAGAGCAGCGAACCACTCCCTATAATTTGGCTCCTTCGCCCGAATAGCTCAGCCGGTTAGAGCACTTGACTGTTAATCAGGGGGTCGTTGGTTCGAGTCCAACTTCGGGCGCCAAAAACATCAAGGGCTTGCTAACTTCGCGAGCCCTTTTTTTGTTGCCAGTGGGAAACTTCGTGGGAAAAATAGCGAGCCGCGCGGTGTTCCACGGCTCGCTCACAAGTCAGCGGCGACTCTTCCGCATCGGGCAGCTGCGGCGGCCGCACTACACGCAACTCGTGGTCGTATCGGTTTGGTTGTCGCTGGCGTGACATCTCCGGCAGCTTGCTGTTTGTGTGCGGGCGTCCCGCGCGTGTCGGTGATGCCGCGATGCTTAAGAGCGGCTAACGAAACCTAGCTAGCAGTCGTCAGGTGGGTGCGGACGGCGCGCAGGAACCGGAGTGTATGCGTGGTACACGCCAATTCCCAGCACCGGCCGCGCCCGCCTGGCGGCGGCGCAGTCGTTTTGTTAGCACCTCTTAAGAGGTGCTCTCGACAGTCGTTAACTGTCGCGGCTGCAGTTCGCAGTCGTCGCGATGTACCACTTCATCTTTACGCCGCTCACCATGGACTTGTCGTTCCTGCTCGGCATCATGAAAAACGTCTACGTAATGTCCGGAAAGCAGATCTGGCGGCGCATGACCATGTTCTGGGGCGTGCTGTTTGGAATCAACTTTGCCATGGGTGTCAGCACTGAACCGCCCCGGGATTTCGGGAGGCTGTTTGGTTTGAGTCACGCCGCTTTGGCGTAACCGGCCTGTTGTCGATAGTAAGCCTCTTCGGCTTCCGCTGGCGGAATGTTCCCGATCGACCCCAGCAAGCGTTTGTGGTTGTACCAGTCCACCCAATCCAGCGTGGCCAGTTCCACATCCTGGCGGTTGCGCCACGCGCGCCGGTGGATCACCTCGGCCTTGTACAACCCGTTGATCGTCTCGGCCAACGCGTTGTCATAGCTATCGCCCACGCTGCCCACCGACGGCTCGATCCCGGCGTCGGCCAGCCGCTCGGTGTAGCGGATCGACACATACTGCACGCCGCGGTCGCAGTGGTGGATCAGGCCGCCTTCGGTTGGACGACGCGCATGCAGCGCCTGCTCCAGCGCGTCCAGCACGAAGTCCGTGTGCGCCGTCTGCGACACCTTCCAGCCCACGATCCGCCGTGCGTACACGTCGATCACGAAGGCCACGTACACGAACCCGGCCCAGGTCGAGACATACGTGAAGTCGCTGACCCACAGTCGGTTCGGCGACGGCGCATGGAACTGTCGGTTCACTTTGTCCAGCGGGCACGGTCGCTTGTCGCTGATCGTGGTCTTGACCACCTTCCCCCGCACCACCCCGTGCAGGCCGAGTTCGCCCATCAGCCGCTCCACCGTGCAGCGGGCCACCGCATAGCCCTCGCGCTTGAGCTGCCGCCAGACCTTGCGCACGCCGTACACCTGTCGGTTCTGCTCCCATACCCGCCGGATCTGCGGGCGCAGCGCCTGGTCCTTCCACCAGCGGTTCGGGCGCAAGTTCGCGTCCGCTTCCCGCTGCGCGTGGCGGTAATACGTCGACGGGGCAACCTGCAGCACCTTGCAGATTGGCTCGACCCCGTGAACATCGCAATGTTCGGTCACGAACGTGGTCAGGGCTTGAAGCGGCGGTCGAGCTCCGCCTGGGCAAAATACGCGCTGGCCTTGCGCAGGATCTCGTTGGCTTGCCTCAGCTCGCGCACTTCGCATTCCAGCGCTTTCATCCGCGTCCGCTCGTCCGTCGTCAGCCCCTGACGCTTGCCGGCATCACGCTCGGCCTGACGCACCCAGTTGCACAGCGTCTGCGACGAACAGCCAATCTTCCCGGCAATCGATTCGATCGCCGCCCACTGCGAGCCGTACTCGCCCTGATGCTCCCGCACCAGCCGAACCGCGCGCTCTCGCACTTCCGGTGAATATTTCGTCTTGCTCATCGCCCCATCTTCTCAAGAGTTGGAGCCTCCCGAAATCCCGGGGCGGTTCAGCACCGGCATCGTCACGGACTTCGAGTTCGGCATGCACTGGTCGTACTACTAGAGACTACGTCGGCGATATCGTCGGCACAACGCTGGCGCCGGCGACTAAGAGCGTCTAACAAAACCCCTTGAATCTTGTCTCGCCGGTGGCAAAATTGCGGACATGACACGTCGCAAAGAGATCCCCATTGCGCTGTGGAAGCGCATCGAGCCGCTGATTCCCCAAGTGAAGCGTTCGCCCAAAGGTGGACGGCCGCGCATCAGTGATCAGCAAGCCCTCAACGGCATCGTCTATGTCTTGCGCACGGGCATGCCATGGGAAGACCTGCCTGTGGAACTGGGCTATGGCAGCGGCATGACCTGCTGGCGCCGGTTGCGTGATTGGCAAGCCGCCGGTGTGTGGCATCGTCTGCATCAGGTGTTGCTGACCGAGCTGCGTCGCGCCCAGAGGCTGGATCTGAGCCGAGCCAGTCTGGACGCCGCCAGTGTGGCCTCCCCCCGGGGGGCGCCTACACCGGGCCAAACCCGACCGATCGCGGCAAACTCGGCAGCAAACGGCATCTGATCGTGGACCGCAACGGCGTGCCCTTGGCAGTGTGCGTCACCGGCGCCAATCGGCACGACTCGGTCGTGTTCGAGGAGTTGATCGACGCCTTGCCGCCAATTGGTGGCAAACCAGGGCGCCCGCGACGTTGGCCAGACAAATTGCACGCCGACAAGGCTTACGACATCGACCGCTGTCGCGCCTTCCTCAAGCAGCGCGGCATCATTGCGCGGATCGCACGCAAGGGAATCGAGCGCAACGACCGGTTGGGCCGTCATCGCTGGGTCGTCGAGCGCACGCATGCCTGGTTCGCAGGCATGGGCAAACTGCGCATCCGCTTTGAACGCCGCATCGATCTCCACTTGGCGTTGCTCTCGCTTGCATGCTCCATCATCTGCTTACGGCTTCTTCCTGGGTTTTGTTAGCCGCTCTAAGGCGTAATGGCGTTCTTTCTGGAAGCCACCTTACCTGAGCCTGTTCTTCCTGAGCTGGAACCGCCTGACCAAGTCCCCGCATCTGGTCACCACCTGGCTCGTGCACTGGGCAGCATCTAGGCGCTGTGGATCATGATCGCCACTGGCTTGATCGCTACGCATTCGCTGGATGAGCTGATTCCGGCATTCTGGAACTGGACGGGCGTACCAAGCACCTCATAATAGTGGACGATGCTTGGCTTCACCGCGCTCTACACCACGCCGCTGGTCATCGCGATCAAGTTGTCATTGAAGACGATCCGCAAGGGCCTGGATGCGCTATTCCCACCGACGCACCCCAGCGCGTCGCACTCCGCGCCCTCAAGCACGGGCGCGCGGGCCGGCAGCGCACCGTAAGCCAGGAGATAGCGTTATGGATTTCATCTTGTTCGGCGACACAACATTGCGCGGCAGTGCTCAACGGCATTTAGTTCGAAGCACGTGAACCCGAGCGTGGCCAACTGTGTCAGTAAAATAAATTCGCAAGATGCTTGCCGATTCCTCATTCAGCATGTAGGATACTCTGCTCCTTCGGGGTGTAGCTCAGTCTGGTAGAGCGCTACGTTCGGGACGTAGAGGTCGCAGGTTCGAATCCTGTCTCCCCGACCACTGGTAAAACGGCTAGAAGGCTCTGAAAGCCGCAGTAATGCGGGACTTCAGGGCCTTTTTTCTGTCCCGATACTCCGCATTGCTCCGAATCCTTATTCATGGTTCAAACGAGCAATGTCTCCATCTAAATGGCCCAACCTCGACCCAAGGTGGCCGGTTCGGCCGAATTTCTCTAACTCATTCTAATCGTTAGATTTTTTTACGTTGTGGATTTCTAACTGACAACGTTTTGACGGCCTACCGTATGATACGGTGCAGGGTTGCGTAGATACTCAAGGACCCTACGTTGCGCGTAAGAGTCGGCGCCTCCAGGAATCCCGGAGCGGTTCACCTTCATCTAACTTCGGCTCCTTCCTGGAATTTTGTTAGATGCTCTTATGATGCACTGGCGATTTGCTTCCATTTCTTGGACGACGTCATGCCCTACATGCCGATGCTGGGCGGTGCACTAACGCTTGGCAAGATCTTCGGCCTGGGGTCGGCCGGCTTGGCGCTTGGCTGATGAATTTTTGAGGAACGTCGCGAGATTACCGATGCGGCTAGCCAGCGCGATGATCCGTCTCGCACAGGTCTTCGCCTTTTGTCTGGGGGCGGAGTGTTGACTCGCTCCCTCCTGATTGGATTTGGAAGAAGGCTCTTGGGGCGTGCTAGTCAGGCTCGGCTGCACATTGTAGTGCTCGGGGCTGAGTTCCCTGACGAATCCCGTTCGCTGAACCAGCTCGGCGAACTCGTCGAATCTGTCAGGGTATCTTTGGCCGACAAGCTGCAACATCCTCTGGATGTCTGAATACGCTGACTGCACAACCGGCTGGCGGCGGCTGCCGGGGGAGCCTGGTGCTGGGGACGGCGGCCCGGATATGGAGGCCTCGGGTGCGAGAGACGAGGGTTGGGCACTGGTGTCTGGAGCGCTTTCTGCATTCAAACTAGCAGCATACTGCGGCGTATTTGAGTGTCTGTTGATGTACACGGCGACATCCTTGGCTAAAGTGTCGGCTTATGATGAGATGAGCGTACTGCGGTGAATGCGCACGTTGCGAATGCAATGCGCGGTCGACGAAATCAACTGCGCAAGCGTGCGCTGATCTCGCTAATGCGATGCCCCTGAGAAACACCTTTCAAACACCGATCGCCAGCGGTGCACGATGCTCAACGATAGCCATCCCGTCGCCCGGACCCAGGTGCGCAACAACGCGATCCAGCGCATCAGCCAACGCAAGTTGTAGCCGGTAGCGCAGCCGAGCACGTGCAGCGCAGCGCCTCCTTGGGCGCCTTTGCGCCTGCAACGACGCAACCGGCAGTCAGATGTCCGATCGCCGGTTCCACTGCCTGACGTCGTTTGATCCAGCGCCATTGCCGTCGCGTCAGGGCCTTGCCACGATGCAACACCTGCACGCCATCGACCTAGGGTATCGCCAATCGTGCCGGACCGCAGGCACTGCCACTTGCACGCCAGATCCGCGTCGACTGCGTCCAAGATCCGCCCGGCAACAGCAAGACTATGCGTCTCCAGCAAGCGGCGGCCGTTGAGAATCGTGGTCGCGTCGGGAACCGTGTCCAGGCCACCGAGCTGAACAAAACGGCGCAAGGTCGGAATCTCGTGCAGGGGCTCTTCCATCGACGGATCGCATGGTGGCAGGCATATGTCGCGACAACAGCAAAGACGAAGCGATCGCCTTGTAGGCCAATCGTGTTCGTCTGCGTCGAATCAGTCTTGGCACGCAGGACGGCATGTCAGTGCCGCACCTGGCCCTCGCCACGCACTACAAAACGCTCCACGGTGAGTGCTTCTAGCCCCATCGGGCCGTAGGAATGCAGGCGTGTAGTCGAGATGCCGATCTCCGCACCCAGGCCGAGCTCGCCACCATCGGAAAAACGCGAAGACGCGTTGACCATCACCACTGCCGAACGCAGCGAGTTCACAAATTGCTCGGCGTTGGCAGCGTCCTCGGTGGCGATCACTTCGGTATGGTCCGAGCCGTATTGGCGGATATGCGTCAGCGCGGTATCCAGGTCCGGCACGATGCGGACTGCCAGGATCAGGTCGAGGAATTCTGCGGCGTAATCGTCATCGCTGGCGGCTGCCACATCGGGAAGCAATGCACGCGTTGCCGCATCGCCACGCAGCTCGACGTTGCGTTCGCGTAGTGCTTGCGCGGCGACCGGCAGAAAGCGCTCGGCGATGTGCGCATGCACCAGCAAGGTCTCCAGCGAATTGCACGCCGACGGCCGCGTCGCCTTGCCGTCGACCAGCAAGCGTACTGCCAGCTCCACATCGGCCGATGCATCCACAAACAGATGGCACACGCCCTTGTAGTGTTTGATCACCGGCACGCGTGCGTGCTCGGCGACAAAACGGATCAGCCCTTCACCACCGCGCGGAATCGCCAGATCGACGATGTCGCTGAGCTGCAGCAACTCCAACATGGTCTCGCGGCGCAGATCTTCGACCAGCGTCAACGCAGCTTCCGGCACATCTGCCTCGCGCAGCGCACGCTGCAATGCGCGTGCGATCGCCGTATTGGAACCAATTGCCTCCGATCCCCCACGCAGGATCACCCCGTTGCCGGCCTTGATGCACAGCGCTGCCGCATCGGCAGTGACGTTGGGGCGCGCCTCGTAAATCATCGCGATCACGCCCAACGGCACACGCATCTTTTGCACGCGGATGCCGTTGGGGCGGATGTCCTCGTGCGTGATCTGCCCCACCGGATCCGGCAACAGTGCCACCTCGCGCAGTGCAGCGGCGATACCGGCCAGGCGCTTGGGATCGAGCGCCAAGCGATCGAGCATCGCACTGCCCACACCCTTCTCACGCGCCGCATCCAGATCGCGGGCGTTCGCATCCAGGATCAGCGCGGCATCGTGTTCCAACGCAGCCGCCATGGCATCGAGTAACGCCTGCTTGGCAGAGGACGACAGTTGCGACAGTACCTGAGCGGCATCGCGGCATTGCAGGGCGAGAGTTTTGATGGTCATTTTAGGGTCGGAATTCGGAAGGTGGGGGTGGGCATTGGCAAAATGGATACGGTACCGTTTTGCTGCCACAAAGCAATCAGGGAGTTGGGAAACGGAAGCAGCGCCTGGGAAACACAGTGCACATGCTCTTGCGAATCCCGAATCCCGAATCCCGAATCCCCGCTACAAAAGCACCAAATCATCGCGATGCACGACATTTTCGCCGTAACTGTAACCGAGTACGGTTTCGATCTCGCGCGAGTGACGGCGTGCGATGCGGCGGATGTCCAGGGCCGAGTACTGGCTCACGCCACGTGCCAGACAGCGCTCACCATCGCAATCGCGTAGACGAATCTCCACCATATCGCCGCGCCGGAAGTCGCCTTCCGCACCAGCAACACCGCCGGGCAACAGCGATGCGCCTTTGTCGATCAGCGCCGCGGCCGCGCCGCCATCGACCAGGATCGCGCCCTGTTCCACCGGTGCGTGGCGCAGCCAGTACTTGCGTGCAGCGATGCGCGTGCGTGCGGCGTGGATGCGTGTGCCGTGCAGACGGTCCTGCGCAAGGGCGCGTACCACTGCGCCACTGCGCCCGTTGAACAGATAGGTTTCGATGCCGGCCGCACCTGCTTTTGCGGCAGCTTCCAGCTTGGTGCGCATGCCGCCGGTGCCCACGTTGCTGCCGCTGCCGCCAGCCATCGCCAGCACCTCGGCGGTGAGTTCGGGCACTTCGTCGAGCGGGCGCGCCAGCGGGTTGCTACGTGGATCGGCGCTATACAGCCCGTCGATATCGGTGGCAATGAACAACGCATCGGCACCAACCAACGCGGCCACGATCGCGGCGAGATTGTCGTTGTCGCCCAGCTTGAGCTCATCCACTGAAACGGTATCGTTCTCGTTGATGACTGGCAGCGCGCCCAGCCGCAACAACTCGCCTAAGGTGGCGCGTGCATTGAGATAGCGCCGACGGTTGCGCAGGTCGTCGTGGGTGAGCAACACCTGCGCGACCGGGCGCTCGAAAAAGCGCTGCCACAACGCGATCAACTGCGCCTGACCCAACGCGGCCAGTGCTTGGCGTGCGGCGATCGGCGCGCCGACCTCGGCGGCTTTCGGCACGATCGCGCGGCCTGCAGCCACCGCGCCTGACGACACGATCATCAGCTCACGCCCCGCCGCCAGATTGGCCGAAACGAACTGCGCCAACCCCAACGCAAACCGCGGCGACAATCCACCGCCATCTGCGGCTAACAGACTGCTGCCGACCTTGAGCACCCCGCGTCGCCACGGCGGCAGCGGTTGCTCGGTGAATGGCGACAGTGTGGTGGCAGGTGTGCTCATGTCGGCAACGTGCTCAATGCGTGTTCCACTCGTAGACCGTCAGCGCCGAGGCGTCGCGCAGCACCAGCGGATCACGCGCAACGATTTGCTGCGCCTCTTCCAAACTGGCGACATTGTTCAATACGTACGCGCCGCCGCTGCGATCGCTGAAACCGCCGGTGAGTTCGAGCTGCCCGGCTGCATGTAGTTGGCCTAGAAAATCGACATGCGGCTGCACCACATCGGCCGGAAAGTTCGGCTTGCGCATCGCCAGCACCAGATAACGCGTTGCCATCAGCTTGCATCCTTTGCGCGCGCAGCAGTGGGTATGCGTTCGCCACGACCATGCGGTGCGGAGATCACCAAAAAGCGCGCCTCCACGTCCGACAGATTGTGCATCTGGTGGGTGGTGCCGGGCGGTACGTGCAGGCCCTGCCCGACGCGCAGCACATGTTTTGCGCCGTCCAATCGCAGCATCACTTCACCGGCCAGCACGTAGAAAAAATGCCGCGCGCGACTATGCCGATGACGCAGCTCCGCAGCGCCCGGCGGCATGCGCTCTTCGAGTACGCTCAGCGTCGGGTCGCGTAACAGGTGCCAACCTTCGCAGGCTTCGCCCCAAAGATAGTGTTCTGCGGTGTCGGTGCTGATCACGGCCATCAGCGCAGGGCCTGCCAACGTGCATGCAAGACGTCCAGCTGCAGGTCTGCAGCCGCGCCTGGCGAGACGCGGGCCGCCAAACTGCCTTCCGGCGTGCGCCCCTGCCCTGCGGTGTCGTAGGCTTGTGCTGCAGCCTTGTAAGCCTCGCGGAACGGCACGCCGGCCACGGCCGCTTCCACCGCCACATCGGTGGCATACATGCCCGAATCGATCGCCGCACGCAATTTGTCCGGGCGCCACTCCAGATTGGCCAGCAGCGCAGGCAGCAATTCAAGAGCTGCCAGGCCACGTCCGAATCCGTGCACGATTGCGCCCTTGCTGCTCTGCAGATCGCGGTGATAACCCGAGGGCAGCGATAGCAGTTGTTCGATCTCGGTACGCGCTGCTGCCACGCTGGCGTGGGTCGCACGCATCAGCTCGATCACGTCGGGGTTGCGCTTGTTCGGCATGATCGAACTGCCGGTGGTGTATTGCGCCGGCAAGGCAACAAACGCGAATTCGCCGCTGGTGAACAACGACAGATCCCAGGCGATGCGGCGCAAATCCAGCGTGGCGCTGCCCAGTGCTTCGAGCGCAGCCAGTTCGTATTTACCGCGCGAGAGCTGCGCATAGATCGGCGATACCTGCAGCCGTGCAAAGCCCAGCTCGGCGGTGGTATGCGCGCGATCCAGCGGCAGATTCACGCCATAGCCGGCTGCAGTGCCGAGCGGGTTGCTGTCCACCAGCTGCAAGGTGTCGGTGGCACGCACGGCGTTGTCGACAAACGCCTCTGCCCAGCCCGCCCACCACATCCCAGCCGATGACACCACCGCACGCTGGATGTGCGTATAGCCCGGCACTGGCAACTCGGCTTCCGCTTGCGCGCGATCCAACGCTACTTTGGCGATCTCGCTGCTGAGATCGGCGACGCGTTGCAGTTTGTCCTTCAACCACAAGCGCGTGGCAACCAGGATTTGATCGTTACGGCTGCGTCCGGTGTGAATCTTGCGGCCGGCATCGCCTAGCCGCTCGGTCAAGCGCGCTTCGATCGCCGAATGGCAATCTTCGTACTGCTCATCGAGCACGAACGCGCCGCTGCGAAAATCATCGGCCAGCAGATCGAGCTGTTCGCTCAGCTCGCCCAGTTCCTGCAGCGACAGAATGCCGATGTGCTGCAGCCCCTGCGCATGCGCCTTGCTGGCAGCGATGTCGTGCAGGAAGAACTCGCGGTCCAGGATTACGTCGTCGCCAGCCAGGAAGCTCTGGATCTTGACGTCCACCGCCACGCCGGGTTTTTGCCACAGTAAATTGGTCATCAGGGGTCCTGTTGCGGGACCGGGGATCCGGGAAAAGCAGGAGCGTGCGCACTCGCTTTCCCGGGTCTCCGGTCCCAGGTATTACAACGGAATCGCGGTCCATTCGTCCCAGCCAAACGCCAGGTTGAGGTTCTGCATCGCCTGCGTCGCGGCGCCCTTGAGCAGGTTGTCCAGCGTCGCCACCACCACCACACGCTTGTTGCCCGGCGCCAGCGTCACGCCACCGATCTGCACGCCGTGCTTGCCGGCAATATGGCTGACCCATGGCGCCTCGTCGACGATCTCGATCAGCGGCTCGTCTGCATACCGCTGTGCGTAGCGCGACTGGATCTGTTCGCGCGTCAACGGTTGCTGCAGCCACATGTTGACGGTCATGGTGATACCACGGAAATGCGACGCCACATGCGGCATGAACTCCACCGGCAAACCGAGCTGGGCGGATACTTCGCGCTCGTGGATGTGATTGGTCAGCGCATACGGCATCAGATTATTGGCAAGCAACTCGGGGTTGTTCTTGTCAGACGGCGTGGTGCCCGCGCCGGAATAACCAGACACGCCAAAGCACTGCGGCGGGCCGGCCAGTTGATCGAGCAGCGGCGCGATCGTCAGCTGCAACGCGGTGGCATAGCAGCCCGGGTTGCTGATGCGCTTGTGCCCGCCATACTTGCCACGCGTAAGCTCCGGCAGCCCGTAATACCAAGCCGGATCGAAGCGGTAATCGGCAGATAGATCGATCAACAACGTTTGCGGCCTGGCCACATCGATTGTGGCAACGAAGGGTTCTGCCTTTCCGTTGGGTAACGCAAGAATCACCGCATCGGCGGCCTTGGCGGCAATCGCTTCGGCATCCAGGCTTTCGTAGCGCAACTGGCCATGGTAGGCGTCGTTGTGGTCGGCCACACGTTGTCCGGCCAATTCGCGCGAGGACACGAAGATCAACTGCAGGTGCGGATGCGCCGCCACCAGTTTGATCAATTCCGAACCGGTGTGCCCGCGGGCACCGACGATGCCGATGCTCGTTTGAACAGTCATGCGTTTGCTTCCAGGCGGAACTGCAGGTGGCGTTTGACCCCAACCCATTCCGTATCGATGATGGAGAACACCACGGTATCGCGTGGCGTACCGTCCGCGTGGCGGGTGTAGTTGCGCAGCACACCGTCCTGCTTTGCCCCGAGGCGCGCAATCGCCGCACGCGAGGTGTGATTGAACCAACTGGTATGGAGCACCACGCTCAGGCAACCCAGCGTTTCGAACGCGTGCTGCAGCAGCATCAGCTTGCTTTCGGTATTGACGCCGGTGCGCTGCACGCGCAGCGCGTACCAGGTGTAGCCGATCGACAGCCTGGGCACCGTTGCGTCCAGCGCGTAGTAGCGTGTGCAACCGACGATCTCACCGGCCGCATCGCGCACCACGAACGGCAACATCTCGCCATCCGCCTGCGCTGCCAATGCCGCAGCGACGTAGCTATCCACCTGCGCCGGTGCTGGCACACCGGTGTACCACAGCCGCGACAATGCACCGTCGCCCAGCGCATCGCGCAGGCCATCGGCATGCTCAGCCTGCAATGGCTCCAACGTGGCGTGCTGTCCGCGCAATATCGGCAACTCGCGCCAGATCGGTGGCAATGCGAGGGGCGTCATTGCGCTCCGCCCAGCAGCGTCGGCTGACGCGTCGCGCAGTGCGCAACGCAATGCCGAATCTGTTCGAAGTTTTCCAGCCCGTACCAGAACACCTTCCACTTCTCCTGCTTGATGCAGCCGTCAGACTCGGCGTAGTAGAAGATGTTGACCTGGTTGTTGTGGCGCGAGCGCCAGAACAGTTGCGGCGTTTCTTCGCGCATCACGTTCCACACCGCGCGCCCCAGACCTTCGCCCTGGGCATCGTCGAGCACCGCGAACTTGTCCAGATAGGTGAGCCTGCCAGCGTCGAGGGCGCCTTCATCGGTGAGAATCACCGCCGCGCGATAATTTTCGCTGACGTAGGCGCGCAGCAGCTTGGTGTTGCTGAAGTAGTCGGGCACCAGCGTGCGGCCGAAGCTGGATTGGATCAGCGAGGTCAGTCGCGGCAGATCCAATTGGTCCCACGAACTCGCATGCAACACGCGTTCACCACGCCGTACCAGCGTGCCGGAGCCTTTGTGCGTGAACAGTTCTTTGGCCAGGTCTGCCGGTCGAGTGATCGACACCGACGATTCCAGCGGCAAACGATCCAGCAAGTCCTTGATCTGCTCGATCTTGACCCGCATGCCGCCATTGATCCACGGCTGCTTCATCAGATGCTCGAACTCGGTGGATAGATTGATCGAATCGATCAACTTGCCATCGGCATCCAGCAACCCACCGGTACCGGTGAGGAAGATGATTTTGTACGGCTGCAGCTCCTGCACCAACTCATTGGCGGCAAAATCCGCATTGACGTTGAGTATCTGCCCGCTTGGCGTCTCGCCCAAGCTGGTGATCACAGGGATCGAGCCGGCCTGCAGGCTGGCTTCGATCGGTGCCAGATTCACCGCCTTGACCTCACCGACCAAGCCATAGATACCGCGGTCCAGATACTCGGCCTCGAACACGCCGCCGGTGATCGAAGTCGCGCGCGCGCCGTTCTGCTGCAGCGCCTCGACCAGTTTGAGGTTGGAGGCCTGGAATACCTTGCGAACGATCGCCAAGGCTTCAGGCGAGGTCACTCGCAGCCCGTTGACGATGTGCTTCTCGATACCGGCTGCCGACAACTCGGCATCCAGCTGCGGGCCGGCGCCATGCAGGACGATCGGGGTCAGCCCCACTTCCTGCAAAAACGACAACGACGAAGTCAGCGCTTCCAGATCGTCGCGCAGCACCGCGCCGCCAACCTTGACCACCGCAAAGCGCTTGGCATCGAGCTGCGAAAAACGCTTGAGGTACTGGCTGATTTCCTTGGCGCTGGCCATGCTAGAAAGCAGGCGCACGATGGTCTGGCGGATCTGTGTGTGGGGCTGTGCGGAAAGGGACATTGCCGTGATCGAAGAGAGAAATGGCCGCGCCAGGCGCGGAACGAGACGTTAGTGAGAGCCGTTGATGATGCGATTCACCGATTCTGCATAACGCTGCAATTGCGCAAGCGTTACGAACTCATCGGCAGTGTGTGCCTGGGCGATATCGCCAGGGCCATACACCAATGCGGTATAGCCGCTGGCCGAGAACAGCGAGGCCTCCGTCCAGAAGTCCACCGCGTTGCCGATCGGCAGATCCAGCGCATCGGCCACATCGCGTGCAGCCAGACGACGTTGCTCGGCACGGGCGATGTCTCCCGACGGCAAGCTGGGCCCACGAAAGGTTTCTTCAAAGTGCGCTGCAGCCGGCTCGGCAAACCCGGCTAAAGTTGCCAGCAATGCGTCCACGTCCATCGATGGCAGCGGTCGAAAACCGAAACGCACCTCGGCCGCCGGCGCGATCATGTTGGCCTTGATGCCCCCATCGACCCGACCGATGTTGAAACGCAATCCGGTCAAGCCACCGAAGCGCGCATACGCCAGCGACTCGACGTGATCCAGCGCCTTGCCGCCCCAACGCATCGCCTGATGCAAGGCACTGGCAGAAGAGTCCTGCTTGCCCGACGCATGCCCGGCACACCCGGCGAACTGCATCAGCACCGAACTGATCCCGCGATGCGCAAGCACCGCTTCGCTCATCGTCGGCTCGGCCACCAGCACGGCCTCATAGGGCAATCCACGCGCCAGAAACGCCGCAATACAGCGCGGATCGTTGGCTTCTTCGTCGGACGAAAACAGCAACGCCGCATCGCCATCGCCGGCATTGGCCGCAGCCACCAGCGCCGCCGCCGCGCCTTTGATATCGCAGACACCCAGACCGATCACCCGATCGTCGGTGCGCCGCATCACATGCGGATCGGCGCTCCAATGCGGCGAATCCGGAACAGTGTCCAGATGCACGTTGAACAGGTAGTTCGGCTTTCCACGTACCGCATAGAAGCTCACCGCCCCGGCACCGTGGTCGATCACCTCGACCTGAAACTCGGGCAACTGCGCACGCAGATAATCGAAGATGCCACCCTGGGCGGCAATCGAACGCGGCGGATTGCGGGTATCGAAGGACACCAGCGCCTGCAGATGCGCAAGCGTGGCTCCAAGCAGCGGAGAATCGGTCGAAGTCGTCATCGGCATCACATCAGCGGCTGCACCAGCAGCCAGGAAAAACGTTATCGTTGCGATACAGGATCGGACAAGGGAATAACGTCAGCTATTTCCCAATCCAGACTCCCGGCTCTCAGCGATTTACCTGCGCATATAGCGTGGAACTCATCCCGAACAGCTTGATGAAGCCTTCGGCTTCTTCCACGCCCCAGTCGGCCGACTGCGCGTAAGTCGCGCCCTTGGCGTTGAGCAGGTGCGGCGAACGCACGGCCACCGCATCGACGCGGCCACCGCGGGTTTCCAGCGTGACTTCGCCGTTGACCTTGGACTGCGAGGACTTCAAAAACGCCTCGATATCGGTCTTGAGCGGGTCGTGATAGAAGCCTTCGTACACCAGCTCCACCCACTTTCGCGCCACGTCCGGCTTGAAGCGGTTCTGCTGTTTGGTCAGCACCGCATCTTCCAGCGCGCGGTGTGCGGTCAACAGCGAGATCAGGCCCGGCGCTTCGAACACGATGCGGCCCTTCAAGCCGACCACGGTATCGCCGGTGTACACGCCACGGCCCACACCGTACTGCGCGAACAAGGTGTTGAGTTTGGCCAAGATCTTCGCGCCCGGCAGGGGCTTGCCATCCAGTTCGACCGCCTCGCCTTCGACGAATTTCAGCGTCACCGTCAGCGCCTCGGTCGGCCACGCGCTACGCGGCGCGCACCAGCCACGTGCCCCCTCCCCCGGTGCTTCCCAACGATCGATCTCGCCACCGGACATGGTCAGACCGAGCAGGTTCTCGTTGATGGTATAGGCCTGCTGCTTGGCACGCACACCGAAGCCGCGCGCTTCCAGATACTTCTGCTCGTAGGCGCGGGTTTGGGTGTGCTCTTTCTGGATCTCGCGGATCGGCGCAACGATCTGGTAATCGCCCAATGCCTTGACTGCCAGATCGAAACGCACCTGGTCGTTCCCCATGCCGGTGCAACCGTGCGCGATGATGCGCGTGCCCAGTTCTTCGGCGCGCTTGAGCGCGGCATCGACGATCAGATAACGGTCCGACACCAGCAACGGATACTGGCCCTGGTACCCCTCGCCCGCCCACACGAACGGCTTGACGAAGCCTTCCCAGATCGCCGGACCGCCATCGACGGTGACATGGCTGACCGCACCGAGCTCGGCGGCGCGCTTCTCGATGAACTCACGCTCCTCGGCATTCACGCCGCCGGTATCGGCGAAGACGGTATGCACGGCATAACCACGCTCCTGCAGATACGGAATGCAGAAGCTGGTGTCCAGGCCACCGGAGAAAGCCAGGACGATGTCCTTGCTGCCGGCAGTGGAGAGTAGGGAGTCGGGATTGGTTGAAGCGGTCTGCTGCGACATGGGGGTCTCTCTGAAATTGACTAAGTTGGGTCGGGAGCCGGGTTCGCCGTTGCGAATCCCCAATCACGAATCCCGGCTGTCCTGGCCCACCAGGGCAGCCATGATCGCTTTCTGCACATGCAGACGATTCTCGGCTTCATCGATGGCAATGCAGTTGGGCGAATCCATCACCGCATCGGTGGCCTTGACGTTGCGACGCAGCGGCAGGCAGTGCGAGAACACGCCATTGTTGGTCAGCGCCATCTTGCGTTCGTCGACGATGAAGTGCTGGTACTGGTCGCGGATCGGCTTTTCCGGTTCCCAGTTGCCGAAGAACGCCAGCGCGCCCCAGCTCTTGGCGTAGACGACATCGGCGCCGGCATAGGCGCTGTCGATGTCGTGGCTGACCTGCAGCGAGCCGCCGTTTTCGGCCACGTTCTGCGCTGCCCAGTCCATATAGCGCCGATCCAGAATGTAGTCCGGCGTCGGGCACAGCAAGGTCACGTCCATGCCCATGCGAGTAGCGATCGTCAACGCGGAGTTGGCCACCGCGGTGTTCAACGGTTTGGGGTGATAGGTCCAGGTCAGCAGATACTTCTTGCCGCGTAGATCCGGAGTGCCGAAGTGCTGCTGCAGCGCGAGCGCGTGCGCCAACTCCTGGCATGGGTGGGTGATCGTCTCCATGTTGATCACCGGCACCGGCGAATACTCGGCGAAACTCTTGAGCACCTGGTCTTCGCGGTCCTTGGACCAATCGACGAACTTGGGAAACGCGCGCACGCCGATCAGATCGACATAACGGCCCAGTACGCGCGCCACTTCGGCGATGTGCTCCTCGGTGTCGCCATCCATGACCGTGCCCAGATTGAACTCGATCGGCCACGCATCCTTGCCCGGCTGCAGCACGACGGCATGCCCGCCCAACTGGAACGCGCCCAGCTCGAAGCTGGTGCGGGTACGCATGGACGGATTGAAAAACACCAGTGCGATCGACTTGCCCTTCAGCTCGCTTCCCAGCTTGTTGCGTTTGAACAATGCGGCCTGGGTCAACAGCGCGTCCAGTTCGGCGCGGCTCCAGTCCTGCGTGTTCAAGAAGTGCTTCAGTGACATCGATCGATCCTTTGCTGCGTGCTTCTGCTGCGTGGTCCGCCAGGAGCGACGGGATGCGCGACATGCGCGTTTCTTGCGGTTGAAACTTTTGTGACGCCAAAACGAAAAAACCCAGCCTTGAGGCTGGGTTTTCAACAACGGAACGGCTAAACGACCCGGTTACCCAGCGAAGATGTGGGATTCCGGCCGGCGGGCACGCGAGGTAGTGCCGGAGGCCATCGGAGCGGCGCTGGTGTCGTGCTGAAAAGCGTTCGATTGCATAGGGCGCGAATCCTCGCACGCATGCGGGCACGGCGCAACCGCTGCGCATGTCATCGCGGCGGCGCGACGATGGCATCGGGAATGTACGGGGTCACCGAAACCCGGATGCGCAACCGGTTACCCGGATCTTCCGGCAACCGCGAGCGGTATTTGGTGCCCTTGTAAACGTAGTCCACGTCAAAAGCGATCGGGCGCCGGAACTCGCGTGGCACTTCCACTACCCGGCAGTTGCGGCGGGTGCTGGTCGGCGGCACCGCCACTACGGCGGCAGGCTCAGGGCGCCGCGAGAACACCTCCTTGACCGAATCCACCATGCGGTTGATGCGGCCTTCGTCTTCGGCTGAAGCGGCGGCTACCGACGCAACCTGCTCGGCCTGGCACTGTTCTTCGATACGCGTCGCGCGCAAGGTCTGGTAGACCGGCTCCACGTTAAGCACCTGCGCGTAGTCCAGCTTCACGTTCTCGATCACCACGACCCGATTCTTGGGGTCCGGCTCTGCCGCGTGCACCGAGACTGCTTGCCAGGCAAACACACACAGCAGCATGAAGAACGGAGAAGGTCGCATCAGTAGCAGGAGGGCGCAGCAAGGCAGTACGTGAGTGTATGGAGCTTGCGATCACCTGGGCTGAACGCAACCCATCCGGTTGCCTTGCCTGGCTGCGGGTTCGCCATCCTGCCGCAACGGGCTAGAATCGCACGGTTACCTTTTTTCCAGATGCCGATGAGCCTGCGCCTGCACAACACCCTGACGCGGCGGGTCGAGCCGTTCGCGCCGCTCGATCCGTCCGGTCCCACGCTGTATGTGTGCGGCCCCACCGTCTACAACTATGCGCACATCGGCAACGCACGCGGCCCGGTGGTGTTCGACGTGCTGGCCGCGCTGCTGCGGCGCCGTTACGGCACGCTGCGCTACGCGCGCAACATCACCGACGTGGACGACAAGATCAACGCCGCCGCGCAGGCGCAGGGCGTGCCGATCTCGACCATCACCGATCGCTTCGCCGCGATCTATCGGCAGGACATGGCCGCGCTCGGCGTGGTGCCGCCGGACATCGAACCGGAAGCCACTGCGCATATCCCGCAGATCGTGGCGATGATCGAGCAATTGATCGCCAATGGGCATGCCTACGCCGCTGAAGGCCATGTGCTGTTTGCGGTGGCAAGCTTCGACGGTTACGGCAAGCTGTCGCGCCGCGATCCGGACGAAATGCTTGCCGGCGCGCGCGTCGATGTAGCGCCATACAAGCGCGAACCCGGCGACTTCGTGCTGTGGAAGCCCTCCAGCGACGACCTGCCCGGCTGGGACTCGCCATGGGCGCGCGGCCGCCCAGGCTGGCATATCGAATGCTCTGCAATGGCCGCGGCGCATCTGGGTCCGACCATCGACATCCATGCCGGCGGCGTGGACCTGCAGTTCCCGCACCACGAGAACGAGATCGCGCAGAGCGAGTGTGCGCATGGCGGCGCCACCTTTGCGCGGTTCTGGCTGCACAACGGCATGCTCAATTTCAGCGGCGCCAAGATGAGCAAGTCGCTGGGCAACATCGAAACCGTGCACGACCTGATCGCCAAGCATCCGCCAGAGGCGCTGCGCTACGCTTTGTTGAGCGCGCATTACCGGCAGCCGCTAGATTGGTCGGATGGATTGATCGAGCAAGCCAAGAACACGCTGGACCGATTGTATGGCACGTTGCGCGATCTGCAGGACGTGCCGGCCACCGCGACGATTCCGGCGGCAGTCGAGGCCGCACTGGACGATGACCTCAACACACCGCAGGCGCTGGCCGAAGTGGCGCGCATCGCCACTGAGGCGCGCAAGGCCACGGAAATTCTCGATAGGGCGCGATTGAAATCGGAGCTGCTTGGAGCCGGGTTGACGCTTGGGCTACTGCGGCAGGAACCTTCAGCATGGTTCCAGCGAGGCCCTGGTGTTTCTGGTGCTGTCACAGTGGGCTTGGCGCCCACGGGGGGGAAGCTACAGTCGTTGGATGACTACGTTGCGGAAAAAATTTCCGAACGAACAGCCGCGAAAAAAGCCAAAGATTTCGCCCGCGCCGACGCCATCCGCGAACAACTCGCCGACGAAGGCATCGTGCTCGAAGACACCGCGCAAGGCGTGCGCTGGAAGCGCGCATGACCCTGTGTTTTCCCATCGGGAGAAAAGTGGCGCGTAGCGCCGGATGAGCGTGCGCCTCGGAGATAGTCGATCGTCGGCCATGGCAAACGCGTCGCCACGCGCCAGCCAAGTCAAACCACCAGTAGCCTCCACCCTTCATCACACGTGCGCGTGGCGACGCGTTCATTTAACTGCGAGCGCCTCAGGTCGATCGCGGCGCCCCCCTTTCCCGCAGGGTGAAGGGCTATCACCGAATGATTCTGGATTTTTTAATGACCAACTCCCCTTTCCCGCTCGAAGCCACCGCCGTCGAAGCGCAGGCCACCATTGCCGAAGAATTCTCTTTCTTTGGCGACTGGTCCGAGCGCTATCAGTATCTGATCGATCTGGGCCGCAAGCTGCCCGAGTTCCCCGAACAGTGGAAGACCGAAGAACATCGTTTGTATGGTTGCCAGTCGATGGTGTGGATCGTGCCGGAAGGCAATGCCGAGCGCCTGGACTTCCATGCAGTCAGCGATTCGACAATCGTCTCCGGGCTGATCTATCTCGCATTGCGTGTGTATTCCGGGCGTAGCGCGCAGGAGATCCTGGCCACCGAGCCGGACTACATCGCCGGGATTGGATTGGCCAAGCATCTGTCGCCGACCCGCAGCAATGGCCTGGCCGCGATGCTGGCCTTCATTCGCGACACCGCGCGCGCGCAGCAGTGAGCCCGCCGATGAAGCCCGCCGCCTCGCTGCGCACGCTGTTCGCCTATCCGGGCTTCGGCCTGGTGCTGCTGTATCGCGTGGCGGCAATGCTGT
The DNA here is from genome assembly GCF_017603965.1 of Xanthomonas fragariae. Classification (NCBI taxonomy): domain Bacteria; kingdom Pseudomonadati; phylum Pseudomonadota; class Gammaproteobacteria; order Lysobacterales; family Lysobacteraceae; genus Xanthomonas; species Xanthomonas fragariae. The sequence continues at coordinate 2,308,982 of NZ_CP071955.1, forward strand.
CGTATCAGATCGTCGCGGTGACGGTCGGTTGGCATATCTACGAGATCACCCGCAACACGCTCTCGCTCGGGCTGATCGGGCTGGCGGAGATACTGCCGTTCTTCTGCATCGCGCCGTTTGCGGGCTACCTGGTCGATCACCTGCCACGCAGACGTCTGGGCACGATCGCGGTGCTGGGATTGGTCGCCACCGCGCTACTGCTATTGGCGATTACGTTCGGCTGGCTATCCATGCAAGGCGTGTGGCCGATCTACGCGGCCATCGCACTGACCGGTGCAGCACGCTCGTTTCTGTCGCCGGTTTACAACGCATTGTTTGCGCGTACGCTGCCGCGCGAGGCATTCGCACGCGGCGCCAGCATCGGCAGCGTCACCTTCCAGGCCGGCATGGTGATCGGCCCGGCGCTGGGCGGTGTGCTGGTCGGCTGGGGAGGTAAGGGCCTGGCCTACGGCGTTGCCGCAAGCGTGGGGTCAGTAGCGATTCTGGCCTTGGCGGCGTTGCGCGTCAGCGAGCCGGTCAACAAAGGCCCGCGCGCGCCGATCTTCAGCAGCATCGCCGAAGGTGCACAGTTCGTGCTGTCCAACCAGATCATGTTGGGCGCCATGGCGCTGGACATGTTTTCAGTGTTGTTGGGCGGCGCGGTGTCGATGCTCCCCGCCTTCATCCACGACATCCTGCACTACGGCCCGGAAGGCCTGGGCATCCTGCGCGGCGCACCGGCGCTGGGCTCGATCGTGGTGGGCGTGTGGCTGGCGCGGCACCCGCTGCAGCGCAATGCCGGGCGCATCCTGATGTTGTCGGTGGCCGGCTTTGGACTGTGTACGATCGCGTTCGGGCTGTCGCGGCACTTCTGGTTGTCGGGGGCAATTTTGCTGATCTACGGCATGTGCGACGGTGTGTCGGTCGTGGTGCGTCAGACCATCCTGCAGCTCGCTACGCCGGACGCGATGCGTGGCCGGGTCTCATCGATCAACGGCATTTTCATCGGCTCCTCCAACGAGCTGGGCGCTTTCTATGACGGCGTGATGGCGCGCTTGGTCGGCTTGGTACCAGCGGTGGTGATCGGCGGCTGCGTTACCCTGGGCGTGGTGGCAACCACTGCATGGAGGGCACCGCGCTTGCGCAAGCTGGATCTGCGCGACTTGCAGTGAGTGGTAGCCAACAGACCACACTCCAACACAATGAATGACCCATAAAAAACCTCGCACAAAACGGTAATTCTGTTCACTTAAGCAAATAGTCACCGAAAATCCGATATCAGACTTCTGGTATCGGATTTTTTTGTGTCCCTTCAACAGCAGCTGTTCGACCTTGGCGACCTGTTCAACTTCTCCGACCTGAGCACTTTTACGCAAAATATTCCGGTGGAGTGGGTGGCCAGCGCGCTGGAACTGTCTTCTCAGGCCAGTATCCGACGTCGGCGCCTTCCCAGTGATCAGGTGTTGTGGCTTGTTCTGGGCATGGCGTTGTTCCGTGACGAACCGGTGCACGAGTTCGCACGTCGTTTGAACATCTGTGCACAAGGGCTGGCCTCAGAAGATCTGTTGGCGCGCAGCGGCGTCAGTCAGGCGCGCGCGCGACTGGGTGCCGATCCGGTCCACCACCTGTTTGCAACGACTGGGGCGCAATAGGGCGGCGAACGCTACCAAGGCGATGGATGGCAGGGATTGCAGGTCTTTACCGTGGATGGCGCGCTGCTGCGTACGCCAGACACCGAAGCACTGCGCGAACATTTTGGTTCCGGCAATCCCAGCACGGACCGTCAGACGCCATTTCCCATGCTGCGATTGGTTGCACTGATGAACGTACGCTCGCATGTCTTGCTCAATGCTCAGCTCGGTCTCTACCGCCGCAGCGAAATTCGCTTGAGCGAGCCGTTTTTACACTTCATTCCCGACCATTCGGTCACCTGGTTCGACAAAGGGTTCTGGAGCGCTGATCTGTTGCTGTCGCTCGCCAATACTGGCACTGCACGCCACTGGCTGACACCAGCACGCAAGGACTTGGTGGCGGTACTGACCTCGCTGCCTGCCACCACTTACAGCGCCAAGTCTGTCGCAACGCTTTACCAGCAGCGATGGGAAATCGAACTGGGTTTGCGCGACATCAAAAGCTCGATGCAGCACAACGCAACGACCTTACGCAGCAAGAAGATCGACTTGGTGTACCAGGAGGTCTGGGGGTTGCTGCTGGCCTACAACATCATTGGACGTGAAGCCGGTCAGGCAGCTGTGGCGTTTGGCACAACGCCTGCGGACATCCGATTCACACCGGTCTGCCAGTACATCGCAGTGCAACTCATCGTGATGGCCGCAGCCAATCCGGCTTCCGCCACAGGAAGACGCCTATCCCAACTTCGCTCAGGCATCGCGAGCCTGTTCCTCGAATGCCTACGCGGCCAAGGACGGTGAAGATCTCGAAGACCCGCTATCCGGTAGATCGAAAGGCTGCTCCGCTTAAGTGAACAGCATTACGCACAAAGCGGGGCTTTTATTCGACAACTGCGGTTAGGCAGCTGCTGAAAGATCAATCGCCCTGCTGCTTCTGCAGGTGCTCCCAACGCTCTTGCGCGTCGATAGTGCGCTCGGCGGTCAGACGCGCTTCCAGCCGGTCCAGACCGATCTCTTCGCCGGTATCCACGCAATAGCCGTAATCGCCGTCTTCCAGACGCTTGAGCGTGCTATCGATCTTGGAGATCAGCTTGCGTGCACGGTCGCGGGCGCGCAGTTCCAGCGAGTTCTCGGTCTCGCGGGTGGCACGCTCTGCTTCGTCGCCAATGTCACGCACTTCTTCGCGCAGGTTCTCGATGGTCTGCTTAGACTCCTCGACCATTTCGTTGCGCCAACGCTGCAGGCGCTGCCGGAAATACTCCTGCTGCAACTTGCTCATGTACTCCTCATCCGCAGCAGGCTTGTAGCCCTGCGGCAAGATCGGGCGACCGGTTGCTTCGTCGGTCTTGTACTCGACCACCCTGTACTTGGTTTTGGGGGTCGGGCCGGACGGTTTAGAGGTCACAGCCACAGCCACCTTGCCGACCGGACGGGGCGCGGCAGGCTTGGCGGGGGCTTCGGTTTTGGTTGGTGTTTTAGCTGAAGATTTCGAAACGGGCACGGGATTCTTAAGTGACGGGGTCGCAGGCTTTGCCGGCTTCGCAGGGACGGCCTTCGGGGCCGGTGCGGGCGCGGGCTTTTCAGCCTTGACTGGGACTGACTTGGCCGGGGTCGGCCTGGCGGCCGGCTTCGGTACGGACTTGGGCGCCGCCGGCGTTTCGACCGGTTGGGCGGCAGCCGGAGCTGTCTTGTTCGCCGCCGGCTTGGCAGCACTCTTGGCGACGGGTTTCTTCACTGGCTTGGGGGGTGCGGGCTTAGACGCGGTGCTGTTGGAGTCCGGCGCCGGCTTGGCGGCGGTCTTCGTCGCAGGTGCCTTCTTTGCAGCCGGTTGCTTGGCGGCCGCCGTCGCCTGCTTGGCAGCCGGTGTTGCAGCGGCGCGCTCCGCAGCTTTCTTCGCAACGGGTTTGGCGGACTTCTTGGCGGCCTCTAAGGCCTTTTTTGCAGGTTTTTTAGCAGCCACGAAACGCTCATCCTTGGTTCTCCCGGGGCCCGGGAAAGCGTGGCCTTTATAGCGTACCCCACAGACCCCCGGCAACCACCTATTAGTTCAAGTGGAATATCATTGGCAAGTGATCGGCCGTCTACTCATCGCGCTGCTGCGCTTCTACAAGCTGTTCATCAGCCCCCTGCTCGGGCCGCGCTGCCGTTTTGCGCCCAGCTGCTCGGAGTATGCGATGACCGCGATCGGCCGCTTCGGCCCGCTATGCGGCGGCTGGCTCGCCGCACGCAGGCTCGGGCGTTGCCACCCCTTCCATCCGGGCGGGTTCGATCCAGTGCCCGACGCGCGCCCGTCCGCTTCCTCGCCACCGTCTTCATTCCTGTCGCTGCAAAGGACCCCATCCATGAGCCGTACCGTCATCGTCAACGCCCGCCTGGTCAATGAAGGCAAGGAGTTCGACGCCGATCTCCTGATCGAGGGTGGCCGCATCGCCAAGATCGATGGCAGGATCCCCCCGGCTCCAGGCGATACCGTCGTAGACGCGGCCGGGCGCTGGGTGCTGCCGGGCATGATCGACGACCAGGTGCACTTCCGCGAGCCGGGCCTGACCCACAAGGGCGACATCGCGACCGAATCCGGCGCTGCCGTGGCCGGCGGCCTGACCAGCTTCATGGACATGCCCAACACCAATCCGCCGACCCTGGATGCGGCCGCGCTGCAGGCCAAGTACGCCGCAGCGGCCGGGCGCGCCTGGGCCAACTACGGCTTCTACATGGGCGCCAGCAACGACAATCTGGCCGCGATCCAGACACTGGATCCGAAGACCGCGCCGGGCATCAAGGTGTTCATGGGCGCCTCCACCGGCAACATGCTGGTAGACAACCCCGAGACGCTGGACGCGATCTTCCGCGACGCGCCCACGCCGATCATCACCCACTGCGAAGATACTCCGACCATCGACGCGACGTTGGCCGAATACAAGAAAAAGTACGGGGATGCGCTGACCCCGCAGATGCATCCGGACATCCGCTCGCGTCAAGCGTGCCTGAAGTCCTCACAACTGGCGGTGTCGCTGGCGCGCAAGCACAACACCCGCCTGCACGTGCTGCACATCTCCACTGCCGACGAACTGGCGCTATTCGAATCCGGCCCGCTGGTCGATGCCGATGGCAAGGTGCGCAAGCGCATCACCGCCGAAACCTGCATCCACTTCCTGCGCTTTGACCGCAGCGATTACGCGCAACTGGGCAACCTGATCAAGTGCAATCCCTCGATCAAGGACGCCGGCGACCGTCTGGCGCTGATCGAGGCGTTGGCCGAAGACGTGATCGACGTGCTCGCCACCGACCACGCCCCGCATACGTGGGAAGAAAAGCACAAGCCCTACGCGCAGGCGCCATCCGGCTTGCCGTTGGTGCAATACGCACTGGTTGCCGCGCTGGAGCTTGTGCACGAGGGCAAGCTGCCGATCACACGCATCGTGCAGAAGTTCGCGCATGCGCCGGGGCAGCTGTTCGATGTGGAAGAGCGCGGTTTTCTGCGCGAAGGCTACTTCGCGGACCTGGTAATGATCGACAACACCCCGTTCACCGTGAAGCGCGAGCAGGTGCTGTCCAAGTGCGGCTGGTCGCCGTTCGAAGGCACGACCTTCCGCTCGCGCATCGCCGCAACCTGGGTCAATGGTCAGCAGGTATGGGACGGCGAGCAGTTGGTCGGCAGCGCTGCCGGCCAGCGCCTGACCTTCAACCGCTGATGCGCGCAGCCCTGTTTGGCGCTTGGCTTGTGCTGGGACCGGTCTCGTTCACTATTGGAAGCGCCGCTGCGCAGCCTGCCATCGACGCTGAGGTGGCGTTTCCGCAAAGCGCGTCGCAAGGCGCGCTGGTGATCGGCAAGGTGCCAGCCGGTAGCCGTGTGCAATACGCCGGCCACACCTTGCGTGTGAGCGGCTATGGCAGCGTGGTGTTCGGCATCGGCCGCGACGCCACCGGCCCGCTGCAGGTGCAGATCACCCGGCCCGACGGCGGCAAGGAAACCGCCAGCATTGCGGTGACACCACGCGATTGGCCAGTGGAACGCGTCAACGGCGTGCCACCCAAGACAGTCAACCCGCCTGCTGCGATCGCCGAGCGGATCAAACGCGAGCAGGCGCAGGTCACTGCCGCGCGCGACCGCGACGATGCGCGCACCGATTTCGCCCAGACGTTCATCTGGCCGGTGCAGGGCCGTATCAGCGGTCGCTTCGGCAATGCGCGCGTGTACAACGGCCAGCCCGGCGCCGGCCATTCGGGCATGGACATCGCAGTGCCGACCGGCACGCCGGTGAAGGCACCGGCAGCCGGTGTCGTCACCTTTGCAGCGCCGGATCTGTATCTGACCGGCGGCACTGTGTTGCTGGATCATGGCTTCGGCGTCAGTTCCAACTTCCTGCACCTGTCGCGCATCGACGTGAAGGTGGGCGAGCGGGTCGAGCAAGGCCAGATTATTGCCGTTGTGGGGGCGACCGGACGCGCGACCGGGCCGCATCTGCATTGGGGAATGAGCTGGTTCGATGTGCGGATCGATCCGTTGTTGGTGCTTGAGCGCGGTAAGTAGTCGGTTCGCCGGATAGCTGGCGTGTGGTAGCGCGATTCAACGTCGCGGCTACATGTTCACTGGGGCGCGGTCTCGTTGACAAATCATGCGAATAGAACACCTCGACCTCTCCAGCATGCTACTGCCGCAACTTACGCAACTGTTGCTGATGACCTAGAACGCGCGGCGCGGTCTTTCTCCAGCATCCACTGATAAAAGCGAAATCCAGGCATGCAGTACGGCGCGACCGCATCCATTTCGCGATCAAAGAATTGACCATTGGCAACGCGTAGACCACTGCTGCGGATGGCGCTGGTCGACGCAGCACGCACACGCGACCTTGACGGTCACGCGTGCGAAAGGCGTCAGCGCAGCGGGACGTTCGCCACTTTGTCTTGATAATCCTTCTTCGGGTCCACGCCGAACAACACCTTGATCCCGGCCAGTAGGCTGGATCCATTGCGCCAGATCTGCGCGTGGTCGGCATCCAGACGCAGCAGCGCCAGCTTGGGGTCGTCCTTGCCGCCTTCGTACCAGGCAGCGACATGCGGGTTCCATAACCGTTCGACTACCGCCGGGTCGGTGTCCTCGCACAGCGAACCGCTAATGCTTGCGAACAGATCATGGCCCTTGCTGCTGAAGGCGCCGATGACGCGGCGGCCCTTCCCCAGCATCGCGATCAATGCGTTGTCTTTGGAAGTGAAGAACCAGATCGGGCCACCGCTGTCGCCTTCGATCTGCGCGGTCATCGGACGCGCATGGCCGTCTTCGACGCCATCCAGGCCCAGCATCACGGTGCGATCGGACTTCAACGCTTTCCAGAATTTGTCTTGCAGCTCTTTGGAATCTGCCATCTCGGTTCCTAACATGCGCGTGTCTACGCGGGTAATGCAGTCTGTAAGGCGGCACGCCCACGGGATGTGACGATGCGCAACCACAGCGTGGGTAGTTACGATTGTGCAGTGCAGTGCATGCTTTCCTGCCCTGCCCTGCGCGGCGCGGCGCGGCGCAGCTTGCGAGGCGAGCGCAGTGCAACGCATGGCCCCACCCGGCAGATTTTGCACATCGACTCGCAACGGCTTTCTCGCGATCAACAGCAACGTTGCGAGCGTCTTCAGTTCACCGGACAACGACACGCATCTTGGGCGTGCCTTGGATGAGGGAACCGCACGCGTGGTGCTCGACGGCGGTGCGCCGAGCTTCGCAAAAGCGCCGCACAACGCTGGGCCGCCAACCAATCCTGCCAACACCAAGATTGTCTTTAACGGCGGGCCGGTGAGCCTTGCGTCGCTGCTCGGCGCATCCGATTCCAATCAGGTACACAGCTCCGGTCATCCGGGCACCGACAGCCCGCTGGACTGCAGCGGCGCTTTCGCTTCCTTCGGCGCTGCGGTGCTGAATTCGCCCTTCTGACGTCGGCGATCGGCACAACGCGCCACGCTCGTGTCTCGCTATTGGCTGATTAACGCAGCAATGCCGAGACAGCGGGCGGGCGTGCAGCAGGTATTGGTTGCATCGCGCATTGCGACCCCGCTGTGTTGAGGCCGCTTGCTGATCTGGCGCGTTCGCCGTATTCCACCTGAGCACTTCCCCCCTATGCAGTCCCATTCGTTTATTTCAACAGTTGCACCGCTGACCCTGGCGTTGCTTAGCCTGACCACGTTTCAAGCCAGCGCTGCGCGGCCGCACGGGCAGGATGTCCCAGACACCGCGCACAGCATCTCCACTAGCTGGGGCGTTATCCAGCAGCCTGCGTTGCCGACACAGGTCTGCGCCACGCTCAAGGCCGCGCTGGTGCCGGTTGGAGGCTCGCTGGATGCGCTCGATCAGGATCCAAGCCAGTCCAAGCGCGACACTGCGCGTCTGCAGGCCGCGATCGACGACTGCCCCACCGGCAATGCAGTGCGTCTAGTCACCGGCGATGCCGGTCAATCCGGTTTGCTGAGCGGCCCGCTGACGCTCAAGAGCGGCGTCACACTGTGGATCGACCGCGACGTCACCTTGTTCGGTTCGCGCAATCCGCAGGATTACGACAATGGCCTGGGAACTTGCGGCACTGCCACAAGCGACAAAGCCAAATCGTGCAATCCACTGATCCATGTGGCCGACACCGCAAACAGTGCCATTGTCGGCGCAGGCAAGATCGATGGCCGCGGCGGTAGCACGCTTACCACCGGGCCGAATGCCGGCACCGCCAGCTGGTGGGATCTGGCCTATCTCAACGTCACCAAAGGCCTCAGCCAGCACGTGCCGCGACTGTTGCAGATCGACGACAGCACCAACTTCACCCTGTACGACATCACCCTGGAAAACTCGCCAAACTTCCATGTCATCAGCGACAACGTCGTCGGTCTGACTGCGTGGCGCATCAAGATTCTTGCACCCAGCCTGGTATATTCGCGCCCCGGCTATCGTTGCCCGGCAGGCAGCACACCCGACGTCAATCCACACGCGACCTGCTTTACTCCTGAGACGGCAAAAAACACCGATGGTTTCGATCCGGGCCAGTCGAAGAATGTGGTGTTGGCGTACTCGTACATCGGCACCGGCGATGACGCCGTGGCGGTTAAGGCGCATGCAAACAGCAAGCGCAGCATCGCCTCGGAAAACATGCTATTCGCCTACAACCAGTTTTATTACACGCATGGCTTTTCGCTTGGCAGCGAAACCGATTCAGGCATGCGCCACATCAGGGTGCGCGATTTGAGCATCGACGGCTTCAATGCTAGCGATGCCCACTCCGACCCCTATTCGGCCAACGGCCTGCGCATCAAATCCGATGGCACACGCGGCGGTGAGGTCTACGACATCAGCTTCGAAAACATCTGCATGCGTGGCGTTGCCAGGCCGCTGGTGTTCGATGCCAACTACGCCAATGCTGCAGTGCGCAGCAAACTTCCGAAGTTCAGCGCGATTGCGCTGACCAATGTGCACTCGCTCGGTTCCAAGGCATTTGGCGGAGGCGAGCTGAGCTTCTATGGTTACCGCGGTGCGAACTCCACATTGCCGATCACCATCTCGCTGGACAACGTGGTGCTGGAAGGTGGCCCGGTCTCGTTCGCGCAGCCGCATTTTGGCGGGCCGGCCAGCAATCCAGGCGCCACGCACTTTACCTTCAAAGGCGGCCCGGTGAGCTTTTACGACCACCTGACAGAGTCGGTAGGCAACGATGTGCAACTGCAGGGCAAACCCGGGCCGGGCGCGCCGTTGCAATGCAATGACGCCTTCATTTCCTACCACTCGGTGCTGACCGATTCGCCGATCTGAGATTGCGCAATGCAATGAGGCGATACGTCGATTGCTGTGATCAAGCGGTCGCAGCAATCGGCATGTTGAAGGATCGACAACAGGTAGTGGGAGCGCTCAGCTGCGCGCATGACGCAGAGAAGTCGTTGCTCGCAAGGCACACGCGCCCCCAAAACCGGCCGAACGCGCCGGGAGGCGACGCGCTCGTTTGACGATAGCGCCTAGTCCGCGCCGCTGGCCGCACGCCAGCTATGCCACAGCTGTTGCACCGGCGGTGGATACGTTGCTTTACCGCTGAGTTCGCGCTGCAAGCGCAGCCGCGCCAACCGCGACCACATCCGGTGCGGCCGCGCCAACGCAGGTTTGCGCGGCCAGGCGCGCAGCAACTGCATGCGCCATGCGACCGTCGTGACGCTACCGGGCGCGGCGCTCTCGCCGGCCACGCGCTGGCGGGCGTCCAGCCACTGCACCGCAACCGCCGTGGCGTCGCCGGGCTGCATGCGCGCAAACATCACCGCTTCCACTGCAACCACAGCGTCGGTAAACGCGCTCAATGCATCAAAGGCATGCTGCAGCGATTCCGGCTGCATGCGTGCGGCCTGCATTGCCGGCAAGGTGTCGGCTAATTGCGCCCACGACGCACGCACTGGTTCAAGCACGCGCCCCAACGGATGGCGCGAGCGCTGACTCGACCAATCGCGCAATTCCTGCTGCCACCACGCCAGCTTGGCATCGGCCGGCAACGAGTCGCCGGCGATGTTCATTATGTCCTCCCATTCCTGCAGCAATGCGAACCAGGCGGCGGCCGGGCGTCGCTGCGATTCGGGAACGAAAGGCTCGGCAATCGACCATTCCGGCCAGCGGGTTCGCCACTTGTCGAGAAAACTGTCGAGGGCGCTGGATTGGCTCATGGCGGGTCCAGAAAAATACGAAATAAATCAGCTGCGCGACCATGCTGCGGGGTCCCACAGTGCCTGCGGTTGTTCGACCAGCACGTCGGCGTGCCAGCGTGACGGCTCATCGTCGTACAGGCGGTAACCCCACAACACCGCCACCGATGGCATCGCCGCCGCGCGTGCTGCAAGAATGTCGCGCTCGTCATCGCCAACGTAGACGCAGTGCCCGGGCGCAACACCGATGCGTTGGGCAGCCGCCAGTAACGGCAGTGGATGCGGCTTACACTCGGGCAAGGTGTCGCCGCCGATCAACACCGTGCAACGCTGTTCCCAGCCTAGCTGCCGCAGGATCAGCCGCGCCAGATATTCTGGCTTGTTGGTGACAATGCCCCACACACAACCGGCACGCTCCAAACGTAGCAGCAGTTCCTCGACACCATCGAACAAGGACGACTGCGTGCCGATCAAGGCTTCATAACAACGCAGAAATTCCGGCACCAACGCGTCACGTGCGTCCGCATCGAGTTCGGCAAACGCCACCGCCAGCATCGCGCGCGCGCCCTTCGATACCACCGAGCGCAACTGCGCCAATGCAAGCAACGCACGCCCACGCACATCCAGCATCGCGTTGACGGTGGCGAGCATATCCGGCGCACTGTCCAGCAAGGTGCCGTCCAGATCGAACAGCACCGCCCGCGGGAAATTCACAGCCGCCCCGCCACTCGACGCTTGCGTGCCGCCATGCGGAAGTCGGGGTTCGGTGCACATCAAGCACGCGCTCGCTGTTGCCAATCTCGCATCCCCACTGCCCGATCCCTACTCGTCACGGCTTGACCGCACAGGCCAAATAATTCACCTCAGTCCGCGACGACAGGCGCGCGCGGTTGCGCCACGGCTCGTACAGCATGCCGCTGACGTCTTCGAGCCGCAGCTCGGCCCTGCGCAACCACGCCGCAAGCTCTGCCGGTTTGATGAAATCCTTGTAGTGATGCGTGCCCTTGGGCAGCAAGCGCGCGATGTATTCGGCGCCGACCACGGCCAGCGCGAATGCAGCCGGGGTGCGATTGAGCGTGGACAGGAACAGCTTCCCGCCCGGCTTGAGCAGGCTGGCACAGGCACCGATGATCGCAATCGGGTCCGGCACGTGCTCGAGCATCTCCATACAGGTCACCGCATCGAAACTGCCCGGCTGTTCGATGGCCAGGTCTTCCACCGACTGCACGCGATAGTCCACCTGCACACCCGATTCCAGGCAGTGCAGGCGTGCGACCTTGACCAGTTCCGGTGCCAGATCGATCGCGGTGACCTGCGCGCCTACACGCGCCATCGACTCGCTGAGTAAACCCCCGCCGCAGCCGACGTCAAGCACCCGCGCACCAGCCAATTGCAACCGCGCGGACACGTAGTCCAGACGCACCGGATTGAGCGCATGCAGCGGTTTCTGCGGGCCGTCGGCATCCCACCAGCGATTGGCCAGCGCGGCAAATTTGTCCAGCTCGCTCTGGCGGAAGTTACTGGAAGTCGATTGGGTAGGCGGATTCATATAGGGCTCCGTAGTTCGATGACGCGCGATCAGGCGCGGACGGCGCGGATACGCTCGCGCCACTGCCGCGCATTGGCGACCAGGGCAGCGGTGTCCATGTCGACCAGCTTGCGTTGCACCAGCTTGGGCTTGCCGGCAATCCAGACATCGGTGACCTGATGGCGACCGGCCGAATAGATCAGTTGCGACAACACATGATGCAGCGGCTGGGTCTCCAATGCGGACAGATCCACGCAAACCAGATCGGCCTGCTTGCCGATTTCGATCGACCCGATCTTGTCGCCGAAGCCCAACGCGCGCGCACCGCCCAACGTGGCCGCACGCAAGGTGGTGGCCGCATCTAGCGCGGTCGCATCGTTGGCCACAGCCTTGGCCAGAATCGCAGCAGTGCGGTTCTCGCTGAACATGTCCAGGTCGTTGTTGCTGGCGCAGCCGTCGGTGCCGATCGCCAGATTCACGCCGGCACGTTGAAGCGCGCAAGCCGGGCAAAAACCGGACGCCAGCTTGAGGTTGGATTCGGGGCAATGCACCACGCTGACGCCGCGCTCGGCGCACAGATGGATTTCTGCATCGGTAAGCTGGGTCATGTGCACCGCGATCAGGCGGTCGTTGACCAGACCCAGCCGATCCAGTCGCGCCAGTGGGCGCTGCCCGTATTGCTTGACCGAATCGGCCACTTCCTGCGCTGTCTCGTGCGTGTGCAAATGCACCGGGATGTCGAGCTGGTCGGCCAGGATGCGCACACGTTCGAAGTTGGCATCGTTCACGGTGTAAGGCGCATGCGGCGCGAACGCGGTGCTGATCAGCGGATCGTCGCGCCATTGATCATGCAGCTCGCCGGCACGTGCGAAGTATTCGTCGTCCGACGATGCCCACGCGGTGGGGAAATCGATGATCACCGCACCAACCAGCGCACGGAAACCATGCTGCTTGTAAACGGCCGCCTGCACATCGGCGAAGAAGTAGTTTTCGTTGACGCAGGTGGTACCGCCGCGCAGCATTTCAGCGATCGCAAGCGTAGTGCCGTCGGCCACGAACTCAGGCCCGATCACCGCCGCTTCCACCGGCCAGATGTGCTGCTGCAACCACACCATCAGCGGCAAATCGTCGGCAATGCCGCGCAACAGCGTCATCGGGTTGTGCGTATGCGCATTGACCAGACCAGGCATCAAGGCGGCATCCGGACGCGAGACCGTCTGCTTCGGCGCAAACCGTACGCGCGCTTGGGCAATTGGCAGGATCGCGACGATGACGCCCTTGCTGACCGCAACGGCGTGGTCTTCGAGCACCACTGCATGCGGCTCGATCGGCACCACGTAGCCGGCCTCGATCAACAGGTCGCACGTTTCGGTTGGGACATTGGTCATGAGCGATTCCATTGGGGATTAATTGCCGAACGACCACGAGCCGTCGGAGCCTGCAACAGGCGCGTAGCGTTTACCGTTGCATGCACCACCTGCCGCGCGCGGCGTGTTTGCTCGGCCGTAGAATCCGCTCCTGGGTCCATGGGCGATCGTGACGCTGTTCGCGCTCAGCACGATGGACAGCGCCGGCGCCAGCATAATCTGCGGCGGACAGGCTCCACTTGGCGTGCTCGCTGACCACCCTGCCTGTTGCAGTGCTGCACACGTCGTTTTTCAGCAGCTGCCACTGGCTGAGGTTGCGCTGGAGCAACGGACGCAAGTTGCGGCCCTCGCGCACCAACAGCGTCAACGCATCGTTACTGTCGTCTTCCGGACAACTGGACCCACGCGCCACGCCATCCACCGGCGCAACATTCACGCCGCCACCGAATACATCGGCAGCCGCGACCGCTGCGATGCTTGGTGCATCGCACGCAGCGGTGGTTGATCGTGCAAACGTCGGCAGCGCACTGCACAGCACCAACAGGACACTGGCACTGCGTAACGCTTTCTGCTGCCGGTGTCCCGAGTGCATCGTCTTACTTGACGCGTGCCGAGTATTCGCCCGAGCGGGTGTCGACCTTGATAATTTCGTCCTGGTTGACGAACAGCGGCACACGCACCACCGCGCCGGTTTCCAGCGTGGCCGGCTTGCCGCCGCCGCCGGACGTATCGCCGCGCACGCCCGGATCGGTCTCGGTGATCTTCAGTTCGACGAAATTCGGCGGCTGCACCCAGATTGGCGCGCCATTCCATAGCGTCACGATGCAGTCTTCTTCGCCCTTCAGCCACTTGTCCGCGCCGCCCATACCGGCCTTGTCGGTCTGCACCTGCTCGAAGGTTTCCGGGTCCATGAAGTGCCAGTACTCGCCATCGCTGTACAGGTAGCGCATGTCGGTGTCGACCACGTCGGCCACTTCCACGTCGTCGGTCGCCTTCATGGTCATTTCGACCACCCGACCGGACTTGATGAAGCGGTACTTGATGCGGGTGAAGGCCTGGCCCTTGCCCGGCTTGACGTATTCGGTCTCGGTGATGACCGCCGGCTCGTTATTGACCAGGATCTTCATGCCGTTCTTGACGTCGTTCATGCCAACAGTGGCCATGGTGCAGCTCCTCGATAAGACCACGACCTGCCACAGACCTGGCAGGTCGGATTAGAATGGGGGCGCCTGCCGCAACCGGCGGGCATTGGTTTTGTGACCGCACATGATAACCGCAGCCCCCCTCGCCTTACAGCCATCCCCGCCCCCCGCCCTGCAGCAGCCACGCTGGCAGCAGCAGTGGCGCGATGCCGTGCGCGACCCGCGCGAGCTGCTGGAGCTGCTCGGCCTGGACGCACTGGCGGCCGGCATTAGCGACGCCGCCGCTGCCCAGTTCCCGCTGCGGGTGCCGCGTGCGTTTGTAGCGCGCATGCGCCGCGGCGACCGCAACGACCCACTGCTGCGCCAGGTGCTGCCGCTGGACGATGAAATGCGGCCGGTGCCCGGCTTCGGCCTGGATGCGGTAGGCGATAGCGCCGCCAAAACCGCCGCCGGCGTCATCCAGAAATACCGCGGACGCGCCCTGCTGATCGCCACCGGCAGCTGCGCGGTGCACTGCCGCTACTGCTTCCGCCGCCATTTTCCCTATGCCGAGGAAACCGCCGCGCGCGACGGCTGGCACGAGGCGGTCGCTATGATCGCCGCCGACCCTGGCATCGACGAAGTCCTGTTGTCAGGTGGCGACCCGCTATCGCTGGCTACGCCCAAGCTGGCCGAACTCACCGATGCGCTGGCCGCCATCCCCCACCTAAAGCGCCTGCGCATCCATAGCCGGGTGCCGATCGTACTGCCCGAGCGCGTCGATGCGCGGCTGCTGGCCTGGTTACGCGCCCTGCCATGGCCGGTAGCCTTCGTGGTCCACGCCAACCACGCCAACGAATTCGATGCCGAGGTGGACGCCGCCATGCACGCCCTGCGCCAGGCCGGCGCGCAGTTGCTCAATCAGGCCGTGCTGCTGCGCGGCGTCAACGACAACGTAGATGCGCTGGCAGCACTGAGCGAACGCAGCTTCGCTGCCGGGGTGCTGCCCTACTACCTGCATCAACTCGACCGAGTCGCTGGGGTGGCGCATTTCGAAGTGGGCGATGCGCATGCGCGTGCCTTGCACACCGAACTGTCCACACGCCTGTCCGGTTATCTGGTGCCGCGCCTGGTACGCGAAATCCCTGGCGACACGGGCAAGCGGTCGCTGTAACGCCGCCTGTCACACGCGCTGTCGGCACGCGCCTGCATGCCGCCCCACCAATCTGGACACGCGTTCGATATAGGCAAGCGCGCATGCCGTCCAGGGAGCGCGCTTTGGTGCAATCTCGCATTAGTCGTGGCCCCTGTACGAGGCCCAAGAACGTTTTAGAGCCGCAGACAGCCTGGCCGAATTCTTGGATGTGACAGACGTCAGTTTCCGCTTCGCTTGGCGAGCATGGCCATGCGCTGCGCATCGGACAGGATGCCGCGAATCAGACGCACCTCCTGCTCGGTCATTTCGGCACGTAGCAACAGCCGGCGCAACTTGCGCATCGCAGACTCCGGCGCACGGCCTTTGTGGAAATCGATATCGTCCAGGGTCTCGCCCCACTGGCCGAACATGCCTTCCAGTTGCGCATGACTGGCAGGACCGTCGCGCAGGCCAGCGCTGGTCGCTGCTGGCGCAGACTCGGCCTCGCCTGCAGCCAATTGCGCCAGCCGCACTTCGTATGCCAACACCTGCACCGCCGCCGCCAGATTAAGCGAACTGAACTTTGGGTCGGAAGGGATATGCACTGCCGCATGGCACAGCTGCAGCTCGTCATTGGTCAGTCCGGTGCGCTCGCGACCGAATACCAATGCCACTTCGGCCGGCTCGCCCGCTTTCGCCAAGGCGCGCTGCGCACCTTCGTCCGGCAGCAACTCTTCCAATGCCACCCGGCGCGCGCGCGCAGTGCAACCGATCACCAACGTGCAATCTGCCACCGCTTCGGCCAAGGTGGCGAAGATCGGCGCATCGCCAAGTACGTCTTCGGCGCCAGCGGAGCGTCGGAAGGCGTCTTCGTCGAGTGCGCGCTCGGGCGCGACCAACACCAATCGCGAAACACCCATCGTTTTCATCGCGCGCGCGGCAGCGCCGATGTTGCCTGGATGCTGGGTACCGACAAGAACAAAACGGATGCGCTGACTAACGGACATGAATGAAGAGTGGGAAGCTGTGCGGTCGTAGATGGTAAACTGCGTGACTGGCTTTCGCGCCGTGCCGCTCTTTCACCTTCGCCATTGTCCAACTCTGCCTTCACGGGAGCTTTAACCATGCAGAAACCCGCCGTCACCGTCATGGTCAAAGCAGCCCGCCTCGCCGGCAATGTGCTGTTACGCGGTATCAACAAGCTCGACGCACTCAATGTGGTGGAGAAAGGCCGCATGGACTACGCCAGCGATGTCGATGCCGATGCCGAGAAGGTCATCATCAAGGAACTCAAGCGCGGTTACCCCGAGTACGCCGTGTTCGGCGAAGAAGGCGGCGTGCAGGGCGGCAAGAGTGGTCGCTACACCTGGGTTATCGATCCGTTGGACGGCACCAGCAATTATCTGCGTGGCTTCCCGCATTACTGCGTGTCGATCGCGCTGGTGGAAAACGGGGAGCCCACCGACGCGGTGATCTTCGACCCGCTGCGCAACGAGCTGTTCACTGCTAGTCGCGGCGCCGGCGCAGTGCTCAACGACCGCCGCATCCGCATCGCCGAGCGCAAAGATCTGGAAGGCGCAATGGTCCACACCGGCTTCCCGCCGCGCGAGCGCGCACGTGCCAGCGCGCAGTTGAAGTGTGTCGATGCGCTGCTGGTGCAGGCTGAAGACGTGCGTCGCACCGGTTCGGCTGCGCTGGACCTGGCCTATGTGGCATGTGGCCGCGCCGATGCCTATTTCGAAGCCGGCGTCAAAGCCTGGGATATCGCTGCCGGTGTCTTGCTGGTGCGCGAGGCCGGTGGCCGCGTCTGCGACTACAAGGGCGCCACCCCACCGCGCATGGACAACATGGGGCCGGAAACGCAGCAGATCGTGGCCGGCAACATCAAGATCACCGACGCGCTGCAAAAGGTCATCGCCAACACCGGCTACGCCCGCGAGTTCGACGCCAAGTTCTGATCGCGCCCTGCGTGAGCATAGCTACTGTCTCCCTCTCAGTAAGCAAGCGCTCTTTGTGGGTCAAACGCAGTGCTCGATTTGAGCGCGCCGTCGGTCAGGTGAAAAGGCCATCACCGCGCCGACATCGGCAACGCGTTCCGCCTGGCCTCATTCGGCGGGCAGCACAGCAGCGCTGGTATTGCCTCGCGACCGAGGCCGCTCTTGCACAGCAGACCAAACAAATAAAGAAGGCCGAGATCGCGCTCCCGGCCTTCTTGCGTTACAGCGTCACTACAAAACTCAAGCGATTGCAGCGTGATAGCGGCGCTCGACCTCGTCCCAATTGACAACGTTGTAGAACGCGCCGATGTACTCCGGACGACGGTTCTGATACTGCAGGTAGTAGGCATGTTCCCACACGTCCAGGCCCAGGATCGGGGTGTTGCCTTCGAACAGCGGGCTGTCCTGATTGGCGGTGCTTTCCACCACCAGCTTCTTGTCCGGAGTCACGCTCAACCAGGCCCAGCCCGAGCCGAAACGCGTGAGGGCAGCCTTGGTAAAGGTCTCCTTGAACTTCTCGAAACCACCGATGTCCTTGTCGATCGCCTTGGCGACTTCACCCTTGGGCTCGCCACCACCGTTGGGCGCAAGCACGGTCCAGAACAGCGAGTGATTGGCGTGACCGCCGCCGTTGTTGCGCACCGGACCCTGCAGGTTTTCCGGCAGGCTCTTCAGCTTGGATACCAGCTCTTCGATCGGCAGGTCCGCGTACTCGGTCCCTTCCAGCGCCGCGTTGACGTTGGTGATGTAAGTCTGGTGATGCTTGGTGTGATGGATTTCCATCGTCTGCGCATCGATGTTCGGCTCCAACGCGTCATAGGCGTAGGGCAACTGCGGAAGGGTGTAGGCCATGCGTGTCTCCTGGACTTTGCCGCCCGGCAAAGACCGGGCGTTGCGGGGGTAGATGGTAAGGACGGCGGCGGCGCTTACCAAGGGTATTGGCAGGGAAATTTCATTCCATCGCATGCCGTGACGTGTTCGCTGCACACCTTGCGCTATGCCCCAGTTACTTGAGCGTGAACCGTGACTGCGTCCTGCCGCGTTCAAAGTCCACACAGTCGCGCATCGGCATACTTGCTCTGCCGCACACATTCTTTCGGATCGTCTTCATGCGCAAGCCCCCTCTGCTGATCATTGCGATCGTGCTGCTCGTCGCCGGCTTAGGCGGCATGCGCGCGATGCAAACGCCCAAGCCACAGTTCGCGCCACAACTCGACGCGCCGATCGCTGCGATAACGCCGGCACATCAGGTTCCGCGTTTGCCGGCGTTTTTGCCCATCGAAGCGATGGCCACGATCGTGTTGATCCAGCGCGGCGGTCCGTTTCCGCATCCGCAGGACGGCAGCTTATTCGGCAATCGCGAGCATCGCCTACCCGAGCGCCCGCGCGGCTATTACCGCGAATACACCGTCGACACGCCTGGCAGCCTCGATCGCGGCGCACGCCGTATCGTCACCGGCGGCGCCCCACCCGCCGCCTGGTACTACAGCGACGATCACTACGCGAGCTTTAAATCCTTCGAAGGCCCGACCCCGGATCAAGCACCATGAACATGGGCGACTTCGCGTTGGATCTGTCCGATCCGCAGCAATCCGGGCTGTATCAGGCCGACACACATGATCTGAACATCATGGCGGCGCTGGCCCGCGATGCCGGCTTGCGCATCTTGCGTGTGGATCTTGCCACCTGCAGTGACAAACGCATGTTGCTGATGCGTCTGGCGACGCAACTGGATTTTCCCGCCAGCTTCGGTCGCAACTGGGATGCACTGAGCGATGCCCTGCGCGACCTGGCGTGGCTGCCATCACCGCACGGCTATGCGCTATTGATCGACGGTGCCCAAGAGTTGGCAAGCAATGCGCCGAACGACTGCAACACCTTGCTGGATATTCTCGATGAGGTAGCCAATGCCTGGGCGGCGCGCGGACTGATCTTCGCTGCGTTCGTGGCGCCGGCCAGCGCCTGCAATTGATGGCGGCTACTGAAAGAAATCGTCGGATCAACCGGTAGGCGCCGCGCTGCGGAACGTCGGCGCCTACCAGCGCGTATCGGGCGCTTCTTCCCATCAGCCGCACATCTGTCAGTGGCAGCCGCATCGCAATCGCGTTGCGTGTGGGCCATCCCACATACCGAAGCACCGGCACGCAATCGCGCGCCGGCCAACCCATCAACTATCCAATGCGCTCCAGCGCGCGTATGCCGCATCCAGCTGCTTTTGCGCATCGCCCAACGCTGCAGCGTGGGCGGCCATCGCCGTACTGTCGCGCTGATAAAACGCCGGATCGTTCATGGCCTCAGTCAACGCGGCGACCTGCTGCTCAAGGGTTTCGATCAATGCCGGCAACTGCTCCAGCTCGCGCGCGTCCTTGTAGCTGAGTTTGCGCTTCGGCGCGGTCTCCACAGCTGCTGCGCCCGCAACAGGTGGGGGCGAAACTGCAGTGGCCGACGCCTTGGCGACCGCCATCGCATTGCTCGCTGGCGTACGCCGCTGACGCAGCGAATCGCTATAACCGCCAATGTAGTCGCCGACCAGGCCCTCGCCTTCCATCACCAGCGTGGAGGTCACCACGTTGTCGAGGAAGTCACGATCATGGCTGACCAACAACAAAGTGCCGGTGTATTCGCCGAGCAATTCTTCCAGCAGCTCCAGCGTCTCAACGTCCAGATCGTTGGTCGGTTCGTCCATCACCAGCAGGTTGGACGGCTGTGCGAACAAACGCGCCAACAGCAGGCGATTGCGCTCGCCGCCGGACAGGCGCGTGATCGGCGCGCGTGCGCGCTCCGGGGTGAACAGAAAGTCCTGCAGATACGCATGCACATGCTTGCGCTTGCCGTTGATCTCGATGAAATCGCGGCCTTCGGCCACGTTCTCGATCGCACTCCAATCCTCGCGTAACGTGGAACGATACTGGTCGAAGTACGCGATCTGCAGATTGGTGCCGATGCGGATCTCGCCCTGCTGCGCCTGCAGATCGCCCAGCAACAGCTTGAGCAAGGTGGTCTTGCCGCTGCCGTTTGGGCCAATCAAGCCGATGCGATCGCCGCGCTGGATGATGGTCGAGAAATCCTTGACCATCGTGCGCGCTCCGAACGCGAAGCCGACTTCCTTGGCCTCGATCACCTTCTTGCCGGACGACTCGCCCTGCGAGACTTCCATGTGCACGTTGCCGGTCAGATCGCGGCGCTGCACACGTTCGTTGCGCATCGATTCCAGACGCCGCACCCGCCCCTCGTCGCGGGTACGCCGCGCCTTGATGCCTTGGCGGATCCAGATTTCTTCCTGCGCCAGCAGCTTGTCCAAGCGCGCATTTTCCTGTGCCTGCGCGTTGAGCCGCTCTTCGCGGCGACGCTCGTAATTGGCCCAGTCGCCCGGCCAGCTGGTGACCTGACCGCGATCGATTTCGACGATGCGGGTGGCCAACGCGCGCAGGAAGCGCCGGTCATGGGTAACGAACAAGACGCTGCCGTTCCAGCTCTTCAGGAACGATTCCAACCAGTCGATCGCTTCGATATCCAGATGGTTGGTCGGCTCGTCCAGCAATAGCACATCCGGAGAGGACACCAGCGAGCGCGCCAGCAGCACGCGACGCTTCATGCCGCCCGATAGCCGCGCGAAGTCCGCATCGCCATCGAGTTCCAGCTTGGTCAGCGTCTCGCTGACGCGTTGATCCAGCGCCCAGCCTTCTGCCGCATCGATCTTGGCCTGTACCTTGCCGAATGCATCGGCATCGAACACCTCGGCATGGCTGAGTTGATGAAACTCGGCCAGCCAATGACCAAGCTCGCCCAGGCCATCGGCTACCACGTCGAACACGCTGCCAGCGGTGCCCTGCGGCACCTCCTGCTCCAGCCGTGCGATGCGCACGCCCTGTTGCACGCGCACTTCACCGTCGTCGGGCTTGAGCTGGCCAGCGATCAGCTTCATCAAGGTCGATTTGCCGGCACCGTTGCGGCCGATGAGGGCGATACGCTCGCCCGGCTCGATCGCGAGATCGGTTTTTTCCAGCAACAAGGGGCCGCCGACGCTGTAGTCGACGCTTTGCAGAGTGATTAAAGGCATTGCCCGATTGTACGGGAATTGGGCAATCGTGAATCGGGAATGGAAACGGCCGCCCCCTTGGTCTTTAGCTTTCGCGGTTCCCGATTCCCTACTTGCGATTCCGCTAAAATGCGCCATGAACGAATTCTCCGCGCTGCCGCTGTCGCCGGCCCTGGGCCCCGGCATCGACGCCCTTGGCTACACCGTCCTTACTCCTATCCAGGCGCAGAGCCTGCCGCCGATCCTGCAAGGGCTAGACGTCATCGCCCAGGCGCCCACCGGCAGCGGCAAGACCGCCGCCTTCGGGCTGGGCCTGCTGCAAAGGCTCGATCCAGCGCTAACCCGCGCGCAGGCACTGGTGCTGTGCCCTACCCGCGAATTGGCCGATCAGGTCGGCAAGCAGTTGCGCAAGCTGGCCACCGGCATTCCCAACATGAAGTTGGTGGTGCTCACAGGCGGCATGCCGCTGGGCCCGCAACTGGCATCGCTGGAAGCGCACGACCCGCAAGTAGTGGTCGGCACGCCCGGGCGCATCCAGGAGCTAGCCCGCAAGCGCGCGCTGCATCTGGGCGGCGTGCGTACCCTGGTGCTGGACGAAGCCGACCGCATGCTCGACATGGGCTTCGAAGAGCCGATCCGCGAGATCGCCAGCCGCTGCGACAAACATCGCCAGAGCCTGCTGTTTTCGGCCACATTCCCGGACATCATCCGCACGCTCGCGCGCGAGATATTGAAGGATCCGATCGAAATCACCGTCGAAGGCGCCGACAACGCGCCGGAAATCGATCAGCAATTCTTCGAGGTCGACCCAACCTATCGGCAGAAAGCCGTTGCCGGCCTGCTGCTGCGCTTCAATCCCGAATCCAGCGTGGTGTTCTGCAATACCCGCAAGGAAGTGGACGAAGTGGCTGGTTCGCTGCAGGAGTTCGGCTTCTCCGCGCTCGCCCTGCATGGCGATATGGAACAGCGCGATCGCGACGAAGTGCTGGTGCGCTTCGTCAACCGCAGCTGCAACGTGCTGGTGGCCAGCGATGTGGCCGCACGCGGGCTGGACGTGGAAGACCTCTCGGCGGTGGTCAATTACGAATTGCCCACCGACACCGAAACCTACCGTCATCGCATTGGCCGCACCGCGCGCGCCGGCAAGCGCGGGTTGGCGCTCAGTCTGGTGGCCTCGCGCGAGACTGGGCGCGCGCAGGCACTGGAGGCCGAACAAGGCCTGCCGTTGAACTGGTCGCGTGCTCCATTGGCAACTGCCCGCCCTGCACAACTACCGCAGGCAGCGATGACCACCTTGCGCATCGACGGCGGCAAGACCGACAAGCTGCGCGCCGGCGACATCCTAGGCGCATTGACCGGCGAAGCCGGACTCTCGGGTGCGGCGATCGGCAAGATCGCGATCTACCCCACTCGTTCCTACGTCGCTATCGCGCGCGTGCATGTGGACAAGGCGCTGGGGCATCTGCATACAGGCAAGATCAAGGGACGCCGGTTCCGGGTCAACAAACTCTAGATAGCGACGCGGCCGGTGCAATGCCGGCTGCCGGTTATTCGCTGATGCTCATCACGCGATGGATGCGCTCACTGGGCGCATCGAAGTGTCGGCAAGATGTCCGGATCAGCAAGACAGCGTCGCCAGCAGCGGCACGTCGTTGGCCCACTTCTCACGGCCCTGCAGCGCCTGCAACTCGACCAGTACCGCGGCGCCAACGATTTCCAGCTCCAGCTGTGCAGCCAGGCCCAAGGCCGCGCGCAAGGTACCGCCGGTCGCCAGCACGTCGTCGACGATCAGCACGCGGGCACCGTGCGGTAGCGCGTCTTCGTGCATTTCGATGCGGTCGGTGCCGTATTCCAACTCATACTCCTGGATCAACGTCCGCCCGGGCAGCTTGCCCGGCTTACGCACCGGCACAAAACCGGTGCGCAGTTCGCGCGCCAGGGCCGCACCCAGAATGAAACCACGTGCTTCGATGCCCAGCACAGCATCCAGCGGCGTGGTGCGCCAGGGCTGGGCCATTTCGTCCAGCGCCGAGGCGAAGTCCGGGCCGTCGGAAAGCAGCGGGGTGATGTCCTTGAAGACGATGCCCGGCTTGGGAAAATCGGCGATGTCGCGGATCCGGTCCGACCAATGGTTGGTTCCGGAAGAGTTGGTGCCGGCACAGCGGCTGCAGTCAGTCATGGTGGCGGTGGCATCAGGGCCGGCGGGGACCGCCCTATTCTAGGCTGCGCGGACTGGCGAGGCCGCGTTTACGACATACGTGCATCTGAGCGCGTCAGGAACTGCAAGACAGCATTGAGCAGCCGGCACGATCGCGCGCCCAGTCAGGCCGACGTGCAGCAAACGCCTCGCAGCCTGGCTGGTCGTCGTATGGGTATTGCATGACCTCGAGCAACTCCTGCACCCCCGACGGATCGCCCTGTTCGGCACGATCGATCGCCTGCTGCGCCAGATAATTGCGCAGCACGTAGCGCGGGTTGGCCAGGCGCATGCGCGAGCGCCGCTGGTCTGGCGACAAAGTATCTTGCAGCAGCCGCGCAGCGTAGCGATGCAGCCATTGCTGCAACTGCGGCGCATCTGCAATGCGCTTGTTTTCGTCATAGAACGCATCGCGCAGTTGCGTAGGGTCCGGATGTTCGGGCGACAGGTCGATCAGGCCACGGAATGTCAGCGTCATGTCCATCTCGGCCTCGCGCATCAGCGCGCGCAACGCATCGATCAACTTCAGATCCTCATCGCGGCATTCGGCCAGACCCAGCTTAGCGGCGGTATTGCGTCGGTCACAGGCCAGGTAGGTATCGCCAAACCGATCCAGCGCCTGCCGCAGCGGCGCCTGGTCGGAAAACAGCGGCGCCAGCGCCTGCGCCAGCCGGCCAAGGTTCCAGTACGCCACTTGTGGCTGGGTGCCGAAGCGATAGCGGCGGCCTTGCGCATCGGTGGTGTTCGGAGTCCAGTCGGGATCGTAATCATCGAGCCAGCCGTAGGGGCCGTAATCGATGGTCAATCCCAGGATCGACATGTTGTCGGTATTCATCACACCATGTACGAACCCCACCCGCATCCAGTGCGCCACCATCACCGCAGTGCGCTCGCAGACCTGCGCAAACCATGCCGCGTAGAGCGCCTGGCCGGCGCCTTGCAGTTCGGGGAAATCGCGCGCGATGGTGAAATCCACCCATTGCCGTAGCAGTGCGATATCGCCGCGCGCACTGGGCAATTCGAAATTGCCGAAGCGGATGAACGACGGCGCCACCCGGCACACGATCGCGCCGCGCTCGTGCTGCGGCCGGCCGTCATAGAACATATCGCGCACCACTGCATCACCAGTCGTCACCAGACTCAACGCACGCGTGGTCGGCACGCCTAGATGATGCATGGCCTCGCTGCACAGGAATTCGCGGATCGATGAGCGCAACACGGCACGACCATCGGCACCGCGCGAGTACGGCGTAGGGCCGGCGCCCTTGAGCTGCAATTCGTAGCGGCCACCGTCGACGCCTAGCACTTCGCCCAACGAGATCGCCCGCCCGTCGCCGAGCTGCCCCGCCCAATGCCCGAATTGGTGCCCGCCGTAGTTGACCGCCCAGGGCTGCATGCCCGGATACAGCGCATTGCCACCGAATACCTCGGCAAACTGGACGCTGGCAATCTCGGTTTCGTCCAGCCCAAGTCGCTGGGTCACTTCAGCCGAATATGCGATCACACGCGGCGCGGCCACCGGCGTCGGCAACACTGCCGACCAGGCAGCGCTCACTTCGCGACGGCGTGCGCCTCGTTCCGGATCGCCAGGTAGTTGCTGGCGCAGGCGATTGTCGAATTGCATCTTTATCATAGCTACAAGCCTAGGATGTGTGCTGTATTTCAAGGTGATTACGAAGACGACGGCCAGGTCCCTACGCAATCGCCCAATGCATCAACAGCGCAGACGCCGCGGATAATGGCCGACGAATCACACAGCGCACATGACGCACGCCGCAAAGGCCATCCGCCCAGCCCGCTTACGCCTCACGGCAGGTGAATTCAATGCTTCGTGTCTCTATCGCAATCGTCGCTATCTCAAGAGTCCGCCCTTATTTTCATGTCAGAAAATTGAGGAGAACTCGATATTGCCGCCACCCTAACGATCCCGTATATGCCTCTCTGCCCTTCCGACTGGTTCCGCTTCACACTGTTGTTGATGGGCTCGCTTACCATGACTGCCTGCAGCAGCGCATTCTTTAACGGCATCAACGCCGCGTCTAGCCGCGCCGGAGTCATCGAACGCCCAAACCAGGTTTTCGACTCTTCTCACGGTCTTTCATTGGATGTGTACCAACCGCGGGGGGCCAGCGATGCGCCAATAGTGGTCTTCTTCTATGGCGGCACATGGAAACGTGGCAAGCGCAGCAATTATCGCTGGGTAGGACGTTCGCTGGCGCGCCAGGGCATCGTCGCGATCGTTGCCGACTACCGCAAATATCCACAGGTCGGCCTACAAGGCTTCATGTCCGATGTCGCTGGCGCTACCGCATGGGCATACCGCCATGGATACGACTATGGCGGAGATCCGAAGCAACTTGCGGTGATGGGTCACTCGGCAGGCGCGCATCTTGCTGTGTTGCTGGGCACCGATAGCCATTGGCTAAACGAACAAGGGATGACACCACGCGAGCTTTGCGGCGTCGTGGGCCTGGCTGGTCCGTATACATTCCTACCATTGACCGACCCAGAGCTTATGGAGATATTCAGCGACACAGCCGCCGCTGCCGATCCCATCAGCCATGTAGACGGCGACGAGCCTCCGATGCTGCTGCTCCACGGTGCAGACGACAAGGTCGTGGCGCCCCAGAACAGTATTGCGCTGCAAGCAGCCCTACAGCGCGCGGACGGCACAGGGCTACTCAAACTTTATCCCCACGTGGGCCACATACGACTTGTTCTTTCGCTGCGAAAGCCGATGGCCCATTCGCCGGTTTTGCACGATACCGTGCAGTTCCTTCGGCAATGTCGCGCGCACTGACTAGCTGTGCAAGCCTGACGGGACGCCCTCGACAGTGACATGGTCGGCCTCCGGGCTGATGCGGCAGTTGATCGTCAGTCAGCAAGCCTGCTTCCCATCAGCTCGAACGGACCACCCTTCTTCAGCGCAGCCCGGTAGGCGGGACGCGCTTGGATTCGCTCAAGAAACACCTGCAAACGCGGATATTTCTCCAGCCGACCGCCACGCGCCGCGGCAGCCTGCACCGGAAAGCTCATCTGAATGTCGGCGGCGGTAAAGCGTTCGCCGGCGAACCATTCGCGCGCCTGCAGCGACTGCTCCATCCACTCCAGATGCAGTTTGAGCTGGGGGTCAACAAAGCCCGACATCGCCTTGTCGACGATCGCACGCGCGATGGGTTTGGCGAAGAACGGCATCGGCGCACTGCGAATGCTCCCCAAGATCAACGTCATCAGCAACGGCAACATTGCCGAGCCTTCGGCGTAGTGCATCCAGTAGCGAAACTGCAAACGCTCAGGCGACTCCAGCGGACGCGGCGATGGCGACAGCGCGCATTCGGTGTCGTAGCGTTCGGTCAGGTATTCCAGGATCGCGCCGGATTCGGCCACGGTCAGATCGCCATCGACAATCACCGGCGATTTTCCGAGCGGATGAATCGCGCGCAGCGCCGGCGGCGCTAGCATGGTCTTTGGGTCGCGTACATGACGTACGATCTGGTATGGCAGCGCTAGTTCCTCCAGCAGCCATAGCACGCGCTGGGAACGGGAGTTGTTGAGATGGTGGACAGTGATCATGAGAAAGCTGCACGCAGAAAACGAACATCCTACCCATCCACGCGTCGTTACCGCGCTCACTTCGCCCGGATGCCGCGACGTGTGTGACGCGGATCGAATCTGGCATTTCATCCCATGTCTCTCGCCCCGAACTACGCCCAATAAAAAACGCCGGTCACTTGCGCGACCGGCGTTTTAGGCAACCTGACGGTTGCAGACGGATTAAGCTACCACCTGCACCTGATCAGCCTGCATGCCCTTCTGGCCCTGCACGGCGATGAAGGTGACCTTCTGGCCTTCCTGCAGCGACTTGAAGCCGGTGCCCTGGATGGCACGGAAATGCACGAACAGATCCGGGCTTTGATCATTCGGGGTAATAAAACCGAAGCCCTTGGCATCATTGAACCACTTCACGACACCGCTCTGACGACTTTCATCTGACATTTTTACTAACTCCTGAACTATTGATTGATAAATCGCAGCGTCCGAAAAGCCGGAGCTGAGACTGAGTTGCAGGCGTTGGTAAAGCGGAACGATGAAGCGAGATCTGTAACGATCCGGCTGCATCAGGCCACGATTCACGGTGACCCTTGCAAACACAGTGCATGTACTGTACTCGTGTTTGCAGCAAAAAGCGACACTTGGCGTCAAATTTTTACTGTCATGCCAAATCCGATGACTTGTCAGGCTCCTTCCCAGTCACAACTCATCGGTGAATACGCCATAGAGCAAACACGATCACAGGTCTGGAGCGACGCCGATGCTTGTCCTTTAGTGCTCCGCGACATTGCTGTTCCGCGCAGCTGCGCGCACCGACATCGCGGTGACCCTGGTCGCCAACCACTATCATGGAGCGGGCGCGTATCATGAGCGCCCTTTGCAATCGGCATACTGATGGCTCTTACCGCCACCGTCCGCAGGGCGGAACTTCAGATCAGCGACATGGACCGCGGCTACTACGCCAACCATTCGCTAACCCTGGCCCAACACCCTTCCGAAACCGACGAGCGCCTGATGGTGCGGCTGCTGGCGTTTGCGCTGTTTGCCGACGACCGCCTGGAATTCGGCCGTGGCCTCAGCAACGACGACGAGCCAGACCTGTGGCGGCGCGACTACACCGGCGATCCGGATCTGTGGATCGACCTCGGCCAGCCAGATGAAAGCCGCGTGCGCAAGGCCTGTAACCGTTCACGCGAGGCAGTGGTCATCGGCTACGGCGGCCAAG
This sequence comes from Xanthomonas fragariae, assembly GCF_017603965.1. NCBI lineage: Bacteria > Pseudomonadati > Pseudomonadota > Gammaproteobacteria > Lysobacterales > Lysobacteraceae > Xanthomonas > Xanthomonas fragariae. Next base: position 2,337,399 of record NZ_CP071955.1, read on the forward strand.
CCACCGAAACTTGGTGGAAGAAACACGCCAATGCATTCGGCAGGCATCGTAATCTGCGCGTCATCGAGCTCGAATCGCAGGCCACCGAAGCATTGGGCGCATTAATCCAGCGCGGCATGCGCTTGGACGTGATCATCCAGGATGGCGAAGTTCAGATGCTGGCCGACCACGGCAGCGTCACCCTGACCCCGATGGTGCGGCAAGCGCCTGCTGAATGAGCACGCGTTGCGACGTGCTGGTCATCGGTGCCGGCGCTGCGGGCCTGATGAGCGCCTTCACTGCCGGCCGGCGCGGTCGTCAGGTGTTGGCGATCGACCACGCCAACAGGGTCGGCAAGAAGATCCTGATGTCCGGTGGCGGACGCTGCAACTTCACCAATACCGGCACCACGCCGGGCAATTTCATTTCGGCCAATCGCCACTTCTGCAAATCCGCTCTGGCGCGCTACAGCCCGGCGGATTTCGTGCAGATGGTCGAGCGCCACGGCATTGCCTATCACGAGAAAGAACTGGGCCAGCTGTTTTGCGATGTCTCGTCCAAGCAGATCGTGCGCATGCTGCTGGATGAGTGCGAGACGGCCGGCGTGGAGATTCGCACCCAATGCGAGGTGCAGTCGGTGCGGCGCGACAGCGACGGCTTCAACGTCGAGACCAGCCAGGGTCGCGTGCAGACGCAGTCGCTGATCGTTGCCACCGGTGGGCTTTCGATTCCCAGCATGGGCGCCAGCGACTTCGGTTACACGCTGGCCAAGCAATTGGGCCATGACCTGCTGCCGACGCGTGCCGGGCTGGTGCCGCTCACCCTGAGCGGCAAGCATCAGGAACGCTTCCGTGAGCTGGCCGGACTGGCGTTGCCCGTCGAGGCGCAGTGCAACGGAGTCAGCTTCCGAAACTTCATGCTACTTACCCACCGTGGCGTCAGTGGCCCGGCGATCCTGCAGATCTCGTCCTATTGGCAGCCGGGCGATGACCTGCGCCTGGACCTGCTGCCGGGGCACGATGCCGGGGCCTGGTTGCGCGAGCAAAAGCAGCAACGTGGCGCTACCGAGCTGCGCAATGTACTGGCCGAAGTGTTGCCGCGGCGGTTTGCACAGCGGCTGTGCGATGTATGGCTGCCGGATAAGCCAGTGCGTCAGCTGGATCCACCGCAATTGCAAAGCGCTGCCGACCTGCTCGGCGGCTTCCCGCTGATCGCCAGCGGAACCGAGGGCTACCGTACCGCTGAAGTAACGCTGGGCGGGATCGATGCCCATCAGGTCTCAAGTGCGACCATGGAGTCGCGCCTGGTAGCCGGTCTGTATTTCGTCGGCGAAGTGCTGGATGTCACCGGGTGGCTGGGGGGTTACAACTTTCAGTGGGCATGGGCATCCGGTCACGCGGCCGGGAGCGTAGCCTAAGGGGAGCCCGTCCCTAAAGCGTGGGCTGAGTCTCACACTGGATGCCGCCTTTTCCAGGCACATGGACGCGCCCGATTACCTTCGTGTATTAAAGCCCGTCGCTAGGGAGCTGCGCATGCAAAGAGGTAAAGATCTCACCCTCCGCCTGATGATCGTCGACGATAGTGTCGAAGGAGCCGAGGCGATCGTGACGGCGTTGCGCAACGGCGGCATTGCGGTGCGTCCGTCTCGGCCGCAGACGCCGGAGGAGCTCGCCAGCATGTTGTCGGGGCAGATCGATCTGGCACTGCATGGGCAGGCGCTGCAGATTCCGATAAATGCATTGCAGCAGCAGATCGCAGGCAGCGGCAAGGATATTCCGATCATCCTACTTGCCGAGAGCATCGAAGAAAATGCGCTGGTCGAGGCCGCTTCGCACGGTATCCGCGCGATTGCGCTGCGCTATCGTCCGGAGCATCTGTTGGCGCTAGTGCGTTCGGAATGGGCCGACCTGCAGGCACGACGCGGATTGCGTCGCATCGAAGCACAGATGCGCGAGATCGAGCGCCGCTGCGACGCGCTGATCGCCTCCTCGCGCGACCCGATCGCCTACGTACACGAAGGCATGCATATCCGCGCCAACGAGGCGTATCTGGAAATGTTCGGCTTCGAGTCGTTCGACGATGTCGAAGGCGTGTCGCTGCTGGACATGATCGCCGCGCAATACGTCGACGATTTCAAGAAATTGCTCAAAGCGCTGTCCAAGGGCGAGCCGCCGCCGGCCCAGTACAAGCTCGATGCACGCCGGCTGGAAGGCGACACCTTTCCGGCGACGATGGAATTTGCCACTGCCACCTACGAAGGCGAGCCCTGCATCCAGGTAGTGTTCCGGCGTCGCGAAGAGTTCGATCCGGAACTGGCGCGCGAAGTAGAAGGTCTACGTCAGCGCGATCAGGTCACCGGCCTGCTCAACCGCCCTACCTTCATGGTGGCGCTGGAACAGGCGGTCGCGCAGGCTGGCCGTAGCGAGAGCCAGTCCGGCTTCCTGTTGATCGAGCCGGACCACTACGTGCGCATCCTGCCGGAAATCGGCCTGGATTCGGCAGATGCCTTGATCGCGGCGCTCGCCGCACATGTGGCCAGCGTGCTGGATGAGAGCGTAGTGGCTGCACGTTTCGGCGAGCATAGTTTCGCGCTGCTTATGAACGGCACTTACGCGCGCACGCATGCGCTGGCTGAAATGGTGCGCGATGCATTTGCGCAGCATGTCTTCAGTGTCGGCGTGCGCTCGGCTACGGTCACGGTAAGCATCGGCGGTGTGCAAATCGGCGAAAAGATCGCCAGCGTGGGTCAGGTGCTCAATCGCGGCACCGAGGCGCTGCGCACCACTGCCGAGCTCGGCGGCAACGCTGTCAGCATCTACGACCCAGCCGCCTCCGATCGCGCCGAAGAAGAACGCATCGAACGCTGGGTACAGCAACTGCGCGAAGCGCTGGTCGGCCAAGGCTTCCTGCTGCATTACCAGCCGGTACTCAATCTGCAAGGCGAGCCGCTGGAGTTGTATCAGGCTTTCCTGCGCCTGGAACGCAATGGCGAGATGATGTCGCCGAACGCGTTTATTGCGATCGCCGAAGAGCACGACCTGATCACCGAGATCGATCGCTGGGTGGTCGCCCGTGCGATCCGCCAACTCGGCGAGCGGCAACGTGCGGGGCACAAGACCCACCTGCTGGTACGGGTCGGTCCGAATTCGTTCTCAGACCCGCAGATGATCGACACCATCCGCGAGCAACTGGCGGTGTACGGCGTGCCCGGCGAGCGGCTATGGCTGCAGACGCCGGAATCAAAGGTGTTTACGCATCTGCGCAATGCCCAGCAGTTTCTGGCTGCGGTGTCGGGAATGGGTTGCAAGGTTGGACTGGAGCAGTTCGGCTCGGGCTTGGATTCGTTCCAGCTCCTCGCGCATTTCCAGCCGGCCTTCCTCAAACTGGATCGCGGCATCACTGGCGAGGCTGGCTCGGCTCGCGAAAGCCAGGAGAAGATCGGCGAGATCACCTCGCGCGCGCAGCCAGCGGGCATTTTGACCATGGCCGAATTCGTGGCCGATGCGCAGTCCATGAGCAGCTTATTCATTGCCGGCTTGGACTACGTGCAGGGCGACTTCGTCGCACCGACCGGGCCATTGATGAACTACGAGTTCGGCTGAGGCCACGACCCGGGCTCTGTTGATCGTCGAAACCGCGTCACAACAAAAAACCCGCATCACGCGGGTTTTTTGTTTGCCATCGGCCAGCAACTGTCGCCGGCAACTTACATCGCAGTGCCATTGGCAGCACGCAGCGCGGCGATACGCTCGGTCAGCGGCGGATGACTCAGAAACAGCCGGCGCAAACCGGCGCCTACGCCGCCGGAAATACCGAACGCCTGCACCTGCGAGGGCAAGGTGCTCTGGCCGTGGTTGAGCGACAGCCGCTCCAGCGCGGCAATCATCTTGCTGCGACCTGCCAGCTGCGCACCACCGGCATCGGCGCGGAATTCGCGGCGGCGCGAGAACCACATCGCGATCATGGTCGCGAACAGACCGAACACCATCTCCAGCACGAACACGCTGATGTAGTACGCAAAACCACGGCCACCTTCGCGGTTGCCCGCCAGCGTGCTGTCGACGATGCCGCCGACCACCCGCGCCAGCACGATTACAAACGTATTGAGTACGCCCTGCAGCAGCGCCATGGTCACCATGTCGCCATTGGCAACATGGGCGATTTCGTGGCCCAGCACCGCCTCGGCTTCGTCCTGTGCCATGTTCTGGAGCAAGCCGGTAGACACCGCCACCAACGCGTTGTTGCGATTGGCGCCAGTGGCGAACGCGTTGATCTCCGGGCCTTCATAGACCGCCACTTCCGGCATGCCGATGCCGGCGGCCTGGGATTGACGGCGCACGGTCTCCAGCAACCAACGCTCGGTCGGCGTGCGTGGCTCAGTGATCACCTGCGCGCCGGTGCTGCGCTTGGCCATGAACTTGGACAGCAGCAACGAAATGGACGAGCCGCCGAAACCGAAGATGGCGGCCATCACCAACAAACCACTCATTTGCTCAGGATTGACGCCCAGCACCGACATGACGATGCCGGCAAGCATCAATACCGCAAAGTTAGTCAACAGGAACAGGAAAATGCGGTTGAACATGGCGTCGTGGCTCCACTCATGCGGGTTGAACTGCAGCGGATTTGCGGCCGTTAGCGCTTGAAATCAAGCGACCACATGACCGACGATTCAGCCGTCCATGCCATCGCCCCTCTACCGCGGCCGCTTCGCGCCCTCCCCGACCGGCCCCCTGCACTTCGGCTCCTTGCTGGCGGCATTCGGCAGTTGGCTACTTGCTCGCCACAGCGGCGGTCAGTGGTGCGTGCGCATCGAGGACATCGACCCACCGCGCGCCGAGCCTGGCGCCTCCGAACGTCAACTGCGCACCTTGGCCGCCTTCGGGCTGACCTCGGACCTGCCGGTGATCCGACAGTCCGATCGCGACACGCACTACACTGCAGCGATCACCAGGCTACTGGACGTAGGTCTGGCTTTCGAATGCAGTTGCAGCCGCGCCGACCTGTCAGGTATGGGCGGCATCCACCACGCCTGTGTGGCGCCGCTGAGCGCGCGCCGGGCGGTACGCCTGCGGGTGACGCCACAAGCGCCGGTCTGCTTCGACGACGCGCTGCAGGGACGTGTGGTGCAGGACGTGTATGCCGACGTGGGCGATATGGTGCTGCGCCGCGCCGACGCTTATTGGGCCTATCAGTTAGCGGTGGTGGTGGACGATGCTGCGCAAGGCATTACCGATGTCGTGCGCGGCGCCGACCTTCTGGATTCCACCCCGCGTCAATTGCTGCTGCAGCGTGCGCTGGACTTGCCGCAGCCACGCTACCTGCATCTTCCGCTGATCCTGGATGACCACGGCCGCAAGCTGTCCAAATCGCACCACGCACCTGCACTTGACGATGGCGATCCACTACCGGCCCTGCATGCTGCCTGGAACGCATTGGGCCAGCTGCCGACGGCGCTGCCGCGACATGCGCAGGTCCACACGCTGCTGCAGCATGCCGTGCAGCATTTTTCGCCGCAGTTGCTGCCACGCTGCCTCAATCTGGAGCTCAACGGACGCGCATCACAGCGCAAGCGTGACTAGAATTGCGACCCAGCACAGGCATCTGGGTGCCGCGCTCGCACCGGTACCGGATCGCCCTGAAGTCTTATCTTGTCGATTGGAGTCGTCATGACATCTCGCGTCGCATTGGTCACCGGCGGCACCGGCGGTATCGGTACTGCCATTTGCAAACGCCTGGCCGACCAAGGGCACCGGGTCGCCAGCAACTTCCGCAACCAAGAAAAGGCACAGGCCTGGCAGCAACGCATGCAGGCGCAGGGTTACGAATTCGCCTCTTTTCGCGGCGATGTGGCTTCGTCCAAGCATGCGCGCACGCTGGTCGACGAGGTCGAAGCATCGCTGGGGCCGATTGAAGTGTTGGTCAATAACGCCGGCATCACCCGCGACACTACCTTCCACCGCATGACTGCCGAGCAGTGGCACGAGGTCATCAACACCAACCTCAATTCGGTCTTCAATGTGACCCGCCCGGTGATCGAAGGCATGCGCAAGCGCGGCTGGGGCCGGGTGATCCAGATCAGCTCTATCAATGGGCTGAAGGGACAGTACGGGCAGGCCAACTACGCCGCGGCCAAGGCCGGCATGCATGGCTTCACCATCTCGTTGGCGCGCGAGAATGCGGCATTCGGGATCACCGTCAACACGGTTTCGCCTGGCTATGTGGCGACCGACATGGTGATGGCGGTGCCCGAAGAAGTGCGCGCCAAGATCGTCGCCGACATTCCCACCGGCCGGCTGGGTCGTCCGGAAGAGATCGCCTATGCGGTGGCGTTTCTTGTCGCGGAAGAGGCTGCCTGGATCACCGGCTCGAATCTCGACATCAACGGTGGCCACCACATGGGCTGGTAGCGTTTGCTGCGACTTTGCCGTGCAACATGGTTTCCCGTTGAAAGTCATGCTGCGCAACATTTTTTTAGTGTCCGATTAAGAAAATAAGGCGTTGCGACTGTTGCAAGCACTGCTGCGGTGCGCCATCCTGCGCGCACTATCGTTGTGAGTGAACGTTCCATGGCCGGACTTCGCATCATCAAGAAGTATCCCAATCGCCGTCTCTACGACACGGAAATCTCCAGCTACATCACCATCGAAGATGTGCGCCAACTGATCATCGATGGCGAAGAATTCGAGGTGCGCGACGCCAAAAGCGGCGAAGACCTCAGCCGCGCGGTGCTGCTGCAGATCATTGCCGACCGCGAACAGGACGGCGAGCCGATGCTCTCCACCCAATTGCTGAGCCAGATCATCCGTTTCTACGGCGACTCGCTGCAGGGCTTCATGGGCAACTATCTGGAACGCAGCATGCAGGTGTTTCTCGATCAGCAGCAGCAGTTCCGCCAACAAATGGGAAACCTGCTTGGGCAGACCCCGTGGGCGATGATGAATCAGCTGACCGAGCGCAACCTGGAGTTGTGGCAGGAATTCCAGCGCAATTTCGGTGCTGGCTTCGGTCGTCCGGGTAGCCCTGGCACGCCGCCGACACCGCCGGCCTCGACCGGCATGGCCAGTGGCCCGATGGGCACCGGCAGGCATGGCACCGCCGGCAACACTACCAGCGGCGCCACCGGCAAGGTCCGCAACCGCGGGTGAGGCAAGCGCTACGCCTTCTTAGAGCGTGAAACGCTCCAAAGCGTATCCATTCAGCGGCCGGCCTGCTCCGCGCAAACCGAGCAGATCCGCTCCACGTGGAAGCCACGTGCACGCAGACGCTCCACCACGCCGTCGTTTCCCAGCAGATGCAACGCACCGACCACCGCCAATGTGGTTCCTCCGCCTTTGCCGAGCCGTTGCTCAAGACGCGGCACCCAGCGCGCATTACGCTCGAGGTTGATGTCCTGATACAGCGCCGGATAGTGCCGGCGCATGTCTTCGGCCAGCTGCGTGGACAGCGTGCGAACATCGCCGCTGCGCCAGGCCGCATGCAACGTGCGAACCTGATCGGTGGCACCGGCCTCGTCCAGGGATTCTTCCAGCAGCTGATGCTGCTCGGTGAGCGACATGCCATCGAACAAGGCGATCTGTTCGTCGGCGCGTTCCAGCCCATCGGCTGGCTTGCCCCTGGCCTGCGCCTGATCCATCAGGTAATGGTCCAGCCCGGCATGGGCATCCATGCCCTGCCTGGTCATTTCGCCAACACTGATCGTCAGGGCCACGAACCACGGCTCCAGCGGCTGCAACGCATCGATCCCCATCCCGTACTTGTGCGCGTAGGCGGTCAAGGCCTGCCAGGTCTTCGCATCCAGCACGTCCTGCAACTTGCGCCCGTCGGTACGCCGCGCCGCCTGCAGCATGCGGATACCCAGTTCCGGTGATTGCGCATCGGAGGGCGGCAGCTCGAAGACCAGGCGGTCGGCCTTGGCGAAGGCCTGCATGACGTCCGCCGATAACGGGTAATCGCTGGCCTTGAGCACATGGAACGAGCCGAGCAGATACAGCGTGCCGCCCTTGCCATCGACCTTCCACAACAACGGTACCGGCGGGCCGACCGGCGTGTCGTTGGCGCCGCGCGCCCAGACCAGTGAGACCGCCCCACTCCACAATCCCAGGCCGATTAGTGCGCCGCCGCACCATGCTGCAATTCGTGTTCGCACGCCTGCTGTCACCATCTCGATGTCCGCCTCAGCCCGCAACACGTCAATGCGGCGCCTTGTAAGCCTTCTCGCCCGCCGCAACAGCCAGATCGATCCGGTTTTCCGGCGGCGGCAATGGGCAGGTCGCGAATGGGGTAAACGCGCACGGCGGGTTGTAGGCACGATTGAAATCGACCACCACATGCCCGGCGGCGTCGGGCACATCAAGGTCAAGGAAACGCCCAGCCGGATAACTGCCGTGCCCACTGGTGCGGTCGGCAAACACCACGAAGATCGGCCGACCGGGTTCGCCGATCGTCTCCAATCGGTACGACTTGCCATCGCGCTCGAATTCGATTGCCCCAGCGTTCGGTTGCTCACTGCTGATGCCGACGATGTCCACGATCGGAATGCTCTTGCCGACAGCATTGGGTACGTAGCGCGCGATGATGCGCCAGGACGGATCCACCGGCCAATAGTCCAGGCCGGCAAAATGCGTGCGCGATGGCGCGCCGGCATGTTTGACCCGCAACGCGTAGCGGTCGCCGCGATGGATCAGGCTCAACACGCCTTTGCCTTCATCGAAGTGGATCAAGGTCGGCTGCGGGTCGCGGTCGGATTGGAAGCGGATCTTGCCGGTCAGCGGCTTGCCGTCGAGCGTGAGTGACGCGCCGCGTTCGGGCACAAACCAGACCGTCTTGCCCTCGGTGGATACCATGCCCATCTTCGGTGGCCCCACCGTCAACTTGATGCCGCTGTCGGCACTGCTGCCGATGTAATGCGCTTGCAGCGATAGCCAATGCAAGCCGACCAGGCTGGTCCAGCCGTCAGGCGCAAGTAGCTCGTTCAGACGACTTTCGCGCCATGCGGCGTTATCGGCCAGAAATGTTTTGTCGAGCGCAACCGGTGCGGCTGGCGGCGGCGCATCGCGCCCGCATCCGAACAGCGTCGTTGCCACCAGCATGCCCAGCAGCCAGCCCCTCCCCCTGTGCACTGCCATCAACGCCCCCTGAGAAACCAACGATCGATATCGCTCAGCGTAAACCGGGCCCAGGTCGGTCGACCATGGTTGCATTGGCCCGAGCGTTCGGTGGCTTCCATATCGCGCAGCAGTGCGTTCATTTCAGGCACGGTAAGGCGGCGATTCGCGCGCACCGCGCCGTGGCAGGCCATGGTCGAGAGCAGTTCATCGCGTGCCGTGGCGATGCGTCGGCTCTGGCCATGCTCGCGCAGGTCGCCGAGTACATCGCGCAGCAGCGCTTCCGGCTCGGCATTAGCCAACAACGCAGGAATGCTGCGCACATGTAGCGACTGGGGACCAGCGCGGGTGATTTCGAAGCCCAGGCTGGCCAGCGTGTCGGCTTCGCGCTCGGCGGTATCGGCCTCGCGCTCGCCGACCGCAAGTGTCATCGGCACCAGCAGCGGCTGCGCATGCAGACCGATGCTGTCATGTGCGTTCTTGAGCCGCTCGTAGCCGATGCGTTCGTGCGCGGCGTGCATGTCCACCACGATCAACCCCTCGGCGTTTTCGGCCAGGATGTAGATGCCGTGCAACTGCGCAACTGCATAACCGAGCGGCGGCACACCGCTGTCTTCCGAGGTTGCCGGAAGGCAGGTGCCAGAGACGTTCGGCATGCCTGCGGGCGGCGGCGGCGCGCTGCTGGGCGGCGGTGCATACAAAGCGCTGTAGGCGGCACGCGCTTCATCCACGCGCAGGCCCAACGGTGTCTGTGAGGGTGTCCAGTTTCCGTAGCCGGTGCCGCTGACGCTGCCGGTTCTGCCGCCGTAGTTTGGCGGGTTGCTCATGCCAGTCGGCGCAGCACCTGCGTAACCAATGTTTTCAGTGCCGATACTGTTCGGCGTCGCGCCCGCACGTGTTTGCGCCAGCGCATCCTGCAAGGTGCGATAGACGAAGTCGTGGATCAGCCGCGCCTCACGAAAACGCACCTCGTGCTTGGCCGGATGCACGTTGACGTCCACGCGCGCCGGGTCCAATTCAAGAAACAGCACGTACGCGGGCTGGCGGCCATGGAACAGCACATCGCCATAGGCCATCTTCACCGCATGCGCCACGCTGCGATCGCGCACCGAGCGGCCGTTGACGTAAAGATATTGCTGGTCGGTACTGGCACGCGAGTAATGCGGCTGCGCGATCCAGCCATGCAGGCGCAAGCCGGCGCCGCTGTGATCGACGCGCAAGGCTTGCCGCGCAAAATCCTCGCCCAGGGTTTCGCCCAACCGCGCATCCGAATACAGATCGCCGGGCTTGTAGCGACGCGAAGGTTTGCCGTTATGCGAGACGCGCAATTCCACATCCGGTCGCGCCAGCGCCAACGAGCGCAGCCACTCTTCGATGTGTCCGAGCTCGGTGCGCTCGGCACGCAAAAACTTGCGTCGCGCCGGCACATTGAAGAACAACTCACGCACTTCGACGGTGGTGCCCGGCGCATGTGCTCGCGGCACGACCTCGCCCAGGCGCCCGCCTTCGATCTCCAATGCGGAGCCATGCTCGGCATCGTGGCGGCGTGAGATCAAGGTAAAGCGGCTGACCGAAGCAATCGATGGCAAGGCTTCACCGCGAAAACCGAGCGTGGCGACGGTTTCCAGATCGTCCAGCGAGGCGATCTTGCTGGTGGCATGCCGCGACACCGCCAGCGGCAATTCGTCCGGGGCGATGCCCCCGCCATTGTCGCGGATGCGGATAAGCCGCACACCGCCTTCTTCCAATTCGATATCCACGCGAGTGGCGCCGGCATCGAGCGCGTTCTCGACCAGCTCCTTGACCACCGAGGCGGGCCGCTCGACGACTTCGCCGGCGGCGATCTGGTTGATCAGAATATCGGGCAACTGACGGATCGCCATCAGCGCGCACTCCCGTGCTGGAAGCGCAAAACTCGGTGCATCGGAGGTGTCACAGGCAAGACGGACGTCGGCACGGCAATCCGGCGGCGCGCAGACGCCGTCATCTAAGGAATCAGTAAGCAATGATAGCCGAGCGGTTCAGCGGCTGCCGCCGGCCACGGTGCCAGCCGCGGCATCGGCTTCGGCCTGCGCACGCGCGGCGAACAAGGTGCCCGGTGGCGGCTGGCGGGTGAAGAAGGTATCGATACCGTCCAGCACCGCCGAGGCAAGCTTGCGCTGGTAAGCCGGATCGATCAAGCGACGCTCTTCGTCCGGATTGGAGATAAACGCGGTTTCCACCAGCATTGCAGGCATGTCCGAGGTGCGCAGCACCGCGAAGTTGGCACGTTCCAGCAACGGCTTATGGTTATTGCCGATGCGCTTGAGGCCACCCAGCACATGCCCGGCAGCATCTTCGGATGCCTTCATATGACCGCTTTGGGCCAGATCCAGCAGCACACTGGCCAGTGTGCTTTCGGTTTGCTGCAGACGTACGCCACCGACCAGATCAGCGGCATTTTCCTTGTCGGCCAGCCAACGTGCGCGCTGTGAGGACGCACCCTTGGTCGACAACACATACACAGACGAGCCGATCGCGCTACGGTTTTCTGCGGCGTCGGCATGAATCGAAATAAAGATATCGGCCTTGGCCGCGCGTGCCTTTTGCGCGCGCATCGGCAGCGGAATGAACACGTCGGTATCGCGGGTCAGGTAAGCCTTCATACCGGGCGTCGCATTGATCTGGCGTGCCAGTTCGCGCCCGACCGCCAGGGTGACGTCTTTTTCGCGCTTGCCGGTTGGACCCATCGCGCCCGGATCCTGGCCGCCGTGGCCGGGATCGATCGCCACGATCAACGGCCGCATACCAGGCGCCATCTTGACCCGCGATGCTTCGCTGGGCAGCACCGGACGTGGCGGGATGTCGTCGTCATCGTTCGCCGCAGCAACGGCGCCGGACGCGGCATTCGGCATGGTTGCGCTGTTATTAGCCGACACGGCAGCGACTGGAGCGCTGCCACCATTCAAGATTGCGGCCGCAGAAGCCCTGCTGCCCCTCATCGCCGCGCCAACCGGTGCGCCCGCAGTGGTGACGGTGACGCGGTCAGGAGTGTTGCCGGCAACGCCGGCCGGCGCTGCGGTGTTGGTTGTCACCGGAGTGGTACCTGGGCGTGGCGTCGGCACGCCGGTGGCGACGGCGATCGGTGCAGGTGCGACGGTAAGCATCGCCGATGCGGGCACGTACGGCGCAGGCAGCGGCGACGGCATGGATGAAGCACTCTGCGCAGAAGCGGCCAGGGCTGCGGTAGCGCGCGCGGCTTCGGCCTGCACGTTGACCGGCCGCGGTGTCGGCATGACCGCGGACGCGGTCGTCGTGGTGACCACCGTAGAGGCAGCCGGCACCGGATCACCCGGCCATTCGATCACCAACGTCGAGGTGCTGCCGAGCGTCTGCATCTGCGGCTTCAACGCTGTGACCGGGGTTGCCAGTTCGAATACCACGCGGAACGTGCCCGGCACCGGCTGACCCGTGCGTACAGAGCTCACCAGCCCAGTAGCGGGCGGAAGCTTCAGGCCGCGCATGCCAGACGAATCCGGAAAATCCACGACCAGGCGGTTCGGGTTGGCCAGCGACAAGGTCCTGAACCCGCCGCTGCCAGCCAGCTGAATTTCTGCACGCGTACCGGTCGCGCCAGTGCTCACACCAACGCCCTTGATTTCGCCCGCCCACGCAGCAAAAACCGCCAGGCTCAGGCTGGCGGTCAGAACGGAAACACAAAATTTGCGGATGCCCGGTGTCATAACGCTGGATTCAATCACCCAACAGTTCGAAACGCAAGGTGATTTCCCTTAATAATCCACAACCTGGCGTTCATTCTTCTTGTGCGCTGGCAAAAAGAGGCTGCAACTGCTGCTGCAGCGCCAATCGCTCCAACCAGCTGCGTCCGGTGTCGCTGCGGCCCAACAGCCGGACGCTTCTTCCCTCGCCTTCGACAGCCAGTTCCACGTCCAGATCGACCTGCGGCAACGCACCTGCGCCGCGCTCCGGCCATTCGATCAGCCACAGGCTGGCGCTGCCCTCGTCGAGCCCGAGAAAGTCCAGTTCGCCGGCATGGCCGATGCGATACAGGTCCAGGTGCCAAGCCTCATCGCCACTGCTGAGCGGATAGCGCTCGACCAAGGTGTAGGTGGGGCTGCGAATGGGTCCGCTGACGCCGAGTGCGCGTAACAGCGCGCGGGCGAGGGTGGATTTGCCAGCACCCAAATCGCCGTGCAGCTGCACCACCGCGCTGGCTGGACGCACCCAAGCCAAGGCCTGGCCCAGCGCTTCGGTGGCCTGCGTATCGACCAATTGTGCGTCGAGTTGGCTCATGCAATAGCTCCAGCGTTGGCAAGGCGGCGCAGTTCGGGCAGTAGATCGGTCGGCAGCAGCCCGCGTTCGCCGTCGCGCGCAGCCGCATCGCCAGCGCAGGCGTGCAGCAAGGCGCCAAGGCTGGCGGCATCGAACGGCGGCCAGCCCTGCCCCAGCAAGGCGGCGATCACGCCCGTCAACAGGTCGCCCATGCCGCCGACCGCCATGCCGGCGTTGCCCGCATCGATGATGCGCGGCACGGCGCGCGGTGCGGCGACCACGCTGCCGGCGCCCTTGAGCACCACTACCGCGTCGAAACGTTTGGCCAGCGCGTCGGCAGCGGCCAGGCGATCGCGCTGAACTTGCCTGGTCGAAAGACCCAGCAAACGACCAGCCTCGCCCGGATGGGGGGTCAATACGCGCAAGCCTCGCGTCGGTATTTCGTTGACGGCCAGCAGATTCAACCCATCGGCATCGATGACAACTGTGGTGTCCGACGCCAGAACTGCGCGCCACAAAGCCTGGGCCCAGGCGTCCTGCCCCAGCCCGGGGCCGAGTGCGACCACATCGGCGGCATCGGCCAAGGCGGTGATATCGTCGTCGGCCTGTACCGCGCGCGCCATCGCCTCGGGACAACGCGCCAGCAGCGGCGCCACGTGCTCGACCCGCGTGGCGACTTGCACCAGTCCTGCCCCGCTGCGCAATGCAGCCTCGGTGGTCAGCATGATCGCGCCGCCGCTGCCAAGGTTGCCGCCAACGCACAGCACGCGCCCGGATTCGCCCTTGTGCGTATTGCGTCGACGCGGGCGCAATTGCGCGGCCAAGGCGTCGATGTCCCAGCTGTGCGCGGCCGGCTTCAGCCCATCGAACGCAAAGTTCGGCACGTCCAGCGAGGCAGTTGCACGTTCGCCGGCATGCTCCAGCGCATCGCCGGTGTAGAGCCCGATATGCGGCACGATGAATTGCAGGGTGGCCTCCGCGCGCACCGCGGTACCCAAGGCCACGCCGTGATCGGCATCGATACCACTGGGAACATCCAGCGCCAATACCGGCATGCCGGCCGTGTTGATGGCCTCGATCAAGGCGGTTGTGTCTGCATCGGGCGCGCGGTTGAGACCGATGCCGAATAACGCGTCGACTATCACATCCGCTTGCGCCAGCGGATAGGGGAATAATTCGATCGCGCCACCCACGGCCAGATAGTCGGTGCAAGCGCGCTGCGCCAACTCCGACGCCGGACCATGCTCGGGCAGATGCACCACGCGTACCTGGCGCCCGGCCCGCTGGGCCAACCGCGCCAGTACGTAGCCGTCGCCACCGTTGTTGCCGATACCGCACACCACCACGATGCGGCGCGCCTGCGGCCAGCGTTCCAGCAACCATTGCCAGGCGGCCTGCCCGGCGCGTTGCATCAAAAGGTAGCCGTCGCCGCCGAGCAACGTGGTGGCCTGCGTATCGAACATGCGCGCGGCAGCAGTGTCGTAAAGATCGAGCGGTGCGTACATGCCGGAAATTCTATACTTGTCGCCATGTGTGCCGTCCTTGCCCGCCCCGATCCCGACGATTCCGCCGCGCGCATCCGTGCGCTTGCGCGCGAAGCGGGCTTTCAACGCTGCGGCATCACCGGCATCGAGCTAGGCGAAGACGAAGAGCATCTGCGCAGCTGGCTGGAACAAGGTCTGTACGGCACCATGCATTGGATGGCGCAGCATGGCGACAAGCGCTCGCGCCCGCAGGAGCTGGTGCCCGGCACCTTGCGCGTGTTGTCGGTGGGCATGGATTACGGCCGTAAGGACGACACCGAAGCCTGGAGCGCCTTGCACGACGGATGCCGTGCCTACGTGGCGCGCTATGCGCTGGGGCGCGATTACCACAAGCTGATGCGCAACCGGCTGCAGAAACTGGCCGAGCGCATCCAGTGCGAGATCGGCGCGTTCGGCTACCGCGTGTTCGTCGATTCCGCACCGGTGCTGGAGCGTGCATTGGCGCGCAATGCAGGGCTGGGCTGGATCGGCAAACACACCTGCCTGATCGATCGCAACGGCGGCTCATGGTTCTTTCTGGGAGAAATCTACCTTGACCTGCCGTTGCCCATCGATACCCCGGCCACTGCGCATTGCGGCACCTGTACGCGCTGCATCGACATCTGCCCGACCCAGGCCATCATTACCCCGTATCGGCTGGACGCGCGGCGCTGCATCGCCTACCTCACCATCGAGCACGATGGCGCGATTCCCGAAGACATGCGCAAGCCGATCGGCAACCGCATCTTCGGCTGCGATGATTGCCAGTTGATCTGCCCCTGGAACAAGTTTGCCCAGCGCACCGACGAGGCCGATTTCAGCGCCCGCAACGAGTTAGATGTAGCCACACTGCCGCAGCTGTTTGCGTGGGACCAGGACGAGTTCCTGCGCCGCACCGAGGGCAGCCCGATTCGTCGCAGCGGCCACGAGCGCTGGCTGCGCAATATCGCGGTGGGTCTTGGCAATGCGCCGCGCACGTCGGCGGTGCTAACGGCATTGGAAGCACGTCGCAGCGACGATTCGGCGCTGGTGCGCGAACACGTCGGCTGGGCGCTGGCGCAACACGGTCTGTGATATCCGGCTCGGCTGATTCGCTCACGCACGACCGTCGCCGCTACGGGATAATGCTGCGATGGTCACCCGCAACGAACAGATCCTCACCCCCAGCCAGCTCAACACGCTGGCGCGCGACCTGCTGGAAGGCAGCTTCCCGTTGGTCTGGGTGGAAGCAGAGCTGAGCAGTGTCACTCGCCCGTCCTCCGGCCATTTGTATTTCACGCTCAAGGACGCCCGTGCGCAGATCCGTTGCGCTATGTTCAAACCCAAGAGCACCTGGCTGACGTTCCAGCCGCGCGAAGGCGTGCACGTGCTCGCGCGCGGACGCCTGACCCTGTACGAAGCGCGCGGCGACTACCAGTTGGTGCTCGACCATATGGAAGAAGCCGGCGAAGGCGCCTTGCGCCGCGCCTTCGACGAACTGCGCGCGCGCCTGGCAGCCGAAGGTTTGTTCGATACCGGGCGCAAGCAGCCGCTGCCTGCGCATATGCGGCGCCTGGCGGTGATCACCTCGCCCAGCGGTGCGGCAGTGCGCGATGTGCTCAGCGTGCTGTCAAGACGCTTTCCGCTCCTGGAAGTGGATCTGTTGCCCTCGCTTGTGCAAGGCGACAGTGCCGCCGCGCAGATCACCTCGCTACTGCAGCGCGCCGATGCGTCCGGGCGCTACGAGGTCATCCTCATCACGCGCGGTGGCGGTTCGCTGGAAGATCTGTGGGCGTTCAACGACGAACGCCTGGTACGCGCGATTGCCGCCGCGCAGACGCCGGTGGTGTCGGCGGTGGGGCACGAGACCGACTTCAGCCTCAGTGATTTCGTCGCCGATATGCGTGCACCCACGCCGTCGGTCGCGGCTGAACTGCTGGTGCCCGATCAACGCGAGCTGGTTGCGCGCGTACGGCGTGCGCATGCACGCATTGCCCAATTGCAACAACACGTGCTGGGCAACGCGATGCAGCGCGCCGACCGGCTTGCCTTGCGGCTACGTGCGCACAGCCCGCAGGCGCGGCTGCAGCTGCTGCAACGCCGCCAGGAAGACGCCGGCCGCCAGCTGCGCGCGCGCATGAGCCAAGCGCTGGAGCGGTTGCAGGCACGCGTGCAGCGTGGGCATGCGCAACTGCAATCGCACAACCCGCAACGCAATCTGGTCCCCTTTCAACAGCGCCTTCGTGCACTGCATCCACAGGCGGCGATGCAACGCCGTTTGCAGCACGATCAACTGCATCTACGCGGGCTGGTGCGTTCGCTGGAAGCGGTCAGCCCGCTCGCCACGGTAGCGCGTGGCTATGCCATCGTGACCCGCCCCGGCGATGACAGCGTGGTGCGTAGCGCTGCCGAAGTGGTTGCCGGCGAGCGCCTGCGTGCGCGGCTGGCCGATGGCAACATCGAGGTGCGTGTCGAGCCCGCCGGAGACTGAGTGCGGCTGTCAAAACGACTACGCTCACCGTCAGGCGGGCACAGCCGGTGCTCGGTGCGGGATGGACTACGTGTACGCGGCGATTCCTTCAGACCGCCACGCCCAACGACGACTGCTCGCCAGGCCTTGCTGCCGCCCTAACCAGAGGCCAGGCGTCTGTGCTGCATGCGCTGCCATGTCCTGCATCAGCAGCCCGGCAAGCACCACCGGATCATGATCCAAGTGGTGTCCGCCTGGACACGCCAGCACCTCTTGATGGCAGCTACACATCGTAAGGCGCTAGATGCCGCGCGCCAGACGAAAGCCGATGCGTGCGCTGGTGGTATCCGAATCCTGCGACTGCCGCCAAGGCGTGCGCGTCTGCTGTGGGGAGTTGGCCCAGCTACCGCCACGGATCATGCGCTGCCGGCAGCCCGGGTTGAACCATGCCGCGCCGTCGGTTGGTGCGCGGCGGTAGCTGGCGTGCCAGCAATCGGCCACCCACTCACTCAAATTGCCGCCCATGTCGCGCAGGCCCCAGAGATTGGCGCGGAAACTGCCGGCCGGTGCCGGCCCCCAGAATCCATCGTCGTAACCGACGAATCCGTTATTCCAATGCCGGCCGCTGGGCGAGACATCATTGCCGCCGGTGAAGTTACCTGCATCGGCCGGGGGCGAACGCGCGTTTCCCCATGGATACCGCCCGGTGGTACCGGCGCGCACTGCGTATTCGAATTCGGCCTCGCTAGGCACGTGGTAATGGCGGCCGGTCTGTTCCGATAGCCACGCCGCATAGGCCTCCGCATCGCGAATGCTGACGTGCATCACCGGGCTGTTGGGCGCGGCCTGTGCGCCGTTGTAGTCGGAATGCCAATCCACACCGCTGCGACGGATGAAGTTGCCGCTACGTTCGTCATACACCACCGAATGCCCGCGCCGGGTGGCACGCGGCCGCGCGCCGGTGGCTTCGACGAACTGGCGGAACTCGGCCACCGTCACTTCGGTGATCGACAGCGCAAAGCCGCGCGCGAAGCGCACGTAATGCGCGGGGCGTTCGTTGTCGGACGCGCCCGGTTCGGCGTCGCCCGCGCCCATCTGAAATGCGCCGTGCGGAATCACGATCATCTGCGGCCCGCGTCCGCCGACTTTGAGCCCATCGGTGAATACCTGCCCTGGGCAGAGGCTGCCGTAGTGGGTGACCAGCTCCAGTCGGCGACGCAGATCGCCCGCCACCGGGTCGCCGGGGTCGGCAATGCGCAGCACCTCGGCCAGTTTCTCGCCGGCCGGCTTGAGTCCACGCGGGGAGATCAGGTCGTGCAGACCGGCATCGTGCAAAGCAGCGATCTGCGCACGGCGCATGCGTTCCACCCGGGCGCGCGCATCGGCAATGGTGGGCGCACGGTCGCGCACTTGCCCTGCCATCTGCAGCCAGTAGCGCGCACCGATGAAATCGTGCGCCTCGGCCGCCTGTTCGGCGCGCGCCAGCAAACCGCTTTCCACCGCCGCCAAGCCCTGGCGCGTGCGCAGGTTGTCGGGATCGAGTTGCGCGGCATCGCGAAAATTCACCAGTGCGCCATTGCCATCTTCGCCTAGCCGTCCGCTGCGCAGATCGTCCTCACCGGCACGGTTGAAGCTGAGCACGCGCTGCGCAGTTTCAACCTTGTGTTGCAGTGCACGCACCTTCGGGTCTTGCGGGGCGAGCGCCAACGCAACGATGGCAAGTTCACGCGCCTGCTCAAGCACATCGTCCTGGCTCTCGGTCTGTTCGATCAAGGCCTCGCCGCGTTCGATCAACCGGCCGCGCGCCTGCTCCAGTCCGCGGCGACTGCCCGCATCCTTGCCATCGGCACGCTGTTCGATCGCCAGATATAAGGGAATCGCATCGTCGGCATCGCGATACAGCCGGTCTTCCTGCAACGCCTGGTCCGCGCGCTTGCGCGCCTGCGCCAAGGGTTCATCGCCCAGGTCCACTGCCGGCGGTTGCCATTGCGCCACGCTCTCGGCGAATTCTTCGCCGCCGATCGACACATTCGGCTTGCTCGGCGCCGCCGCGACCGCCGGTTGCGGCGTGGCAGAAGGCGCTGGCGCCGGTGCACGCGAACAGGCGCACATGCTTAGCGCGACCAATGCCCACGCTGCCATCCGGTTACCGCAATCGCCCACCACCTGCTCCTCTCCAGATGCTCTGCCGCACGACAGGCGATCGCGACGTTAGGCTATTCTGCGCGTTCTGCGCAAACTCTCGCTGTTGACGGAAATCACGTGCCCCATTGGACCACTCACCCCTCCGAGCTGACCGAACGCATAAAAGCATCGCGTCCGTCCCGCATTGGCCTGGATACCGAGTTCATTCGCGAACGCACCTACTGGCCGAAGTTGGCGCTGGTGCAGATGGCCATCGGCGAGGAGATCCTGCTGATCGACCCGCTGATTCCAGGCATGAACGAGGCGCTCAAGGAGTGGTTGACCGCCACGGATATCGTCAAGGTAATGCACAGCGCCAGCGAGGATCTGGTCACCTTCAAATGTGCATGCGAGGTGTTGCCGCGGCCGTTGTTCGATACCCAGATCGCTGCGGCGCTGGCCGGTATCGGCGGTGGCATGGGCTATCAAAAGCTGGTGCAGGAAGTCACCGGCACCTTGCTGACCAAGGGTGAGACGCGCTCTGACTGGATGCGCCGCCCATTGTCGCCTGCGCAGTTGGAATACGCGGCCGACGACGTGCGCTATCTGTTTGCCATCCACGACGAACTCACCCGCCGCCTGACCGAGCAGAACCGCTTGAGCTGGTTGGCCGAAGATGCCGAGCGCCTGCTCGCCACGGTCGAGCACGACGATGGCGAGCGCTGGCCGCATGTGAGCCTGCGCACCGCGCAATTTTTGGAGCCGGCCGCGCAACGCCGGCTGCTGCGCTTGCTGCGTTGGCGCGATCTGCAGGCGCGGCAAAGCGACCGCCCGCGCAGCTGGATCCTGGACAACGAATTGGCCAGCCAGTTGGCACGCTTCCCACCCGCCGATCTGGACGCCCTGTTGCGACAGTTCGACAAGTTTCCCAAGGCACCGCGCAAGCTCGCTTCCGCGGTGTGGGAGGTGCTCAATACGCCGCTGCCCGACGAAGACGGCGCACCGTTGGCGCAGGCTGCCACTGACGGCACCAAGGCAGTGCTCAAGCGTCTGCAGGATACGGTCGCGCAACGCAGCCGCGAGCTCGGTTTGCCGGACGGTCTGCTGGCCTCGCGCCGGCATCTGGAAACCTTGATCGAACAACGCAGCTGGCCGGCCGCGCTCGGCCAATGGCGTCGCGAGGTGCTGGAAGCGCAGGTGATGCCGTTGCTGGATGACGCTGCGGCGTACTGATTGCACTGGCTACGATGCCAAAGCCCGCGGCGATGCGGGCTTTTCGCTTGTTGGCCTGCCGCCTATAGACCGCCGCACTTCAGGCATGACCTTGCCCAGCTCCGATTCGCGGATCTTGTCCAAGCTGGGCTTGCGGCGGTATCCGCTCGGGCTCATCGCAGATGGCGACTCTACTTGCCTAGGCGCTCGCGCACGGTCGGGATGACCGGCACCGCCTTCTGCACAGCAGCGCTGAGTGCAGCGACACTGATGCCAAGGGTTTTGGTCCAGTCCTGCAGCTTGTTAGTTTGGTTGACGTCGATACGGCCGCGGTCGGGCGAGCCGACGTTGTTTTTGTGATCGCGCATTACATGCTCCCGTATCGTAAAGGTTGAGTTTGCTGACTCGACCGCTAAGCTGGGCAACGCCCGCAACGACAATGCACAAGCAACCGAGCAGGTCCCGTGAAAGGCATGTTCACGCCCTGTGCTGGCATCCGTCCGCAACAGCCGCCCCTCGGGCCGCATGCCATAATGACGAGCGCCCCTAGGGCAGCGTCTCCACTTCCTTTATTCCGAGGCCATACCTTTGTGAGCAATACCTCTTCGAAACTGGATTCCATCGCACAAGCCAAAGCCAAGCTGCTGGAAGAACTGCACAAGCTGGAGGAACAGGAGAAAAACGAGCGAGCTAGCGAGGCATCCTCTGCGCATGCCACCATCGTCTCGCTGCTCGAGCAATTCGCTGGCCACTTCAATACCAAGCAGCGCAACGACATTGCCGCCTACCTGGGCACCGCCAATGTACGTAAAGAAGCTGCCAAGAGCGGCCGTAGCGAAGTGAAGCCGAAGTATGAATTGCCGCATACCGGCGAAACCTGGTCCGGTCGTGGCCGCACCCCGAAGGCCTTCGCTGCCTGGGAAGGCACTGTATCGTACAGGGAATGGAAGGCCAAGAACCCGGATCTGAAGTTCCCGCTGATCCGCGAGTGATTGCATACAGATCGCGCCAGTGCGGCGCGATCTGCCGCCGCCGGCCCGCCTTGGCGAACTGCGCGGCATGTGTTTAGAATCCAAGCACGTGGGGCGGTAGCTCAGCTGGGAGAGCGTCGCGTTCGCATCGCGAAGGTCGAGGGTTCGATCCCCTTCCGCTCCACCATCTTTCCGTCCTAGACGGTGCAAACGAGGCCAGAAAGTCCTGCGACATAAGGCTTTCCGGCCTTTTTTGTTTCCGAGGCAGTCTAGCCGAGACCGCGCAAATCCGGCGGTAGCTGACGGTAATTTTGGCGGTAGCGAGGGCATCCCCTACTGATACGCCCAGGGTTCCGTAGACATCTCAAGGCCATGGAAAATGGCAGATTCGGAGGTGTCCATGAGCAGCAAGCGGTATACGGATGAGTTCAAGTTCGAAGCGGTCCGACAAGTGACCGATCGTGGGTTCAAGGTGGCAGAAGTCGCCGAGCGACTGGGTGTGACCACGCACAGCCTCTACGCCCGGCTGCGCAAGTTCGGCAAGCCTTGCGTGGTGCAGCGCGCCGAGGTGGACCAGAGCGCCGAGGTTCGGCGGCTGAAGACCGAATTGCGCCGAGTCACCGAGGAGCGCGACATCCTAAAAAAGGCCGCCGCGTACTTTGCCAAGGGGTGAAGGCAAAGTACGCGTTCATGCAAGACCATCGCAGGGAGTTCAGGCTGTGCGCGATGTGCCGGGTGTTGCGGGTGAACCGGGCGGGTTATTACGCGTGGTTACGCTCGCCCGACAGTGAGCGCGCAAAGGAAGACCAACGCCTGCTGGGAGTGATCAAGCACCACTGGCTGGCCAGCGGCAGTGTGTATGGGCATCGCAAGATTGCCAAGGATCTGCGCGATCTGGGGGAGCGTTGCAGTCGCCATCGGGTGCATCGGCTGATGCGCGCCGAGGGGCTGCGTGCTCAGGTGGGCTATGGCCGCAAACCGCGCTTCCATGGAGGAATGCAGTGCAAGGCGGCGGCCAACCTGCTTGATCGGCAGTTCGAGGTGACTGAGCCGGACACGGCCTGGGCGAGCGATTTCACCTTCATCCGCACGCAGGAAGGCTGGATGTATCTGGCTGTGGTGATCGATCTGTTTTCCAGGCAAGTCGTCGGCTGGGCAATGCGCGATCGGGCCGATACCGAGTTGGTCGTGCAGGCCTTGTTGTCTGCGGTCTGGCGGCGCAAACCCAGCGCTGGTTGCCTGGTTCACTCGGACCAAGGGTCGGTCTATACCAGCGATGACTGGCAGAGTTTCCTGGCGTCCCATGGCTTGGTGTGCAGCATGAGTCGGCGTGGCAACTGCCACGACAACGCACCCGTGGAGAGCTTCTTCGGCCTGCTCAAACGCGAGCGGATCAGGCGGCGGATCTATTCCACCAAAGATGCCGCACGCACCGAGGTGTTCGACTACATCGAAATGTTCTACAACCCAAAACGCCGTCATGGTTCAACTGGCGACCTGTCGCCTGTAGAGTTCGAGCGGCGCTACGCGCAACGAGGGTCCTGAGTGTCTACGGAACCTTGAGCGTATCATGGTAACAGCACTCCCTACGCCGAAAATACCTATTGCATTACAGTCACTTGCAGGTATTAATCGGGAGCCTTACGCCCATCGAATCGATCATGCGAGCCTCGGAAACGTCATGTTCCCGGGGCTCGTCGGTTTTGGGGCTGCGCACCGGCCCTTCGCGTCGCGCCTGCAAGGCAATACGACCATGGCGTCGGTATCACACTGCGCACACTAACGTCTGCCCAACCACACACCGGATGCAAGCCATGAACAACAAAGAGAGCCAACCCGACCCCGTCGCCGACGACGCGCATGGCGTGACCGAGAGTCAGCAGGGCCGCAAGCAGGACGATGCCGCCAAACAGCGCCCGGGTCAGGAAGACTTGAAGGTGCATGACGAGCACAGCCGTCGCCCCGAGGGGAATGCTGTTCAGGGGAAATGACCTGCCGCAGACCTGGCGCGTTGAGGCTGATTTGCAGGCGCATGTGGATCGTGGCCCGTGTCGGTGTGATTCAATTGGCGCTGCACATGCGAGGACGCAGCTGCATTGCCGGGACTGGAATCACCCACGCGCCTCCGCAGCGACTGCTGTGGCAAGATTCAAGCAGGCGGGCCGCTGGGTTGGCTAACGCTTCTCTCTGCTGGCACGCTGTCCATGACAATCCGCAGGCACATCACGGCCACCTCGCTACGCTTGGCGCATGTCGTCCACACCACTTCCACGCACCTTCTACACACACGATTCGCGCCAGGTTGCGCCGCAATTGCTCAACAAGGTGCTGGTCAGCGCGGACGGACGACGCGGTCGCATCACCGAAGTCGAAGCCTATTGCGGCGGCGAAGACCCGGCTGCGCATTCGTTCCGTGGCATGACCGCCCGCACGCAAGTGATGTTCGGTGCGCCCGGACATCTGTACGTGTATTTCATCTACGGCATGCACTGGGCGATCAACGCGGTGTGCGGCGGCGCACCCGGACATGCGGTGCTGATCCGCGCGCTCGAACCACTTGCCGGCATCGACACCATGCAGGCCGCACGCGGCGCTGCGCCAATCGAGACGTTGACCACCGGCCCAGGTCGCCTGGCCCAGGCGTTCGGCGTCACCTCAGCGGACAACGGCTTGGATCTGACCAACGCCAACGCACGCGCGTGGATCGAAGACGATGGCATGCCGCCGCCGTCGATACCATCGGCGACCCCGCGCATCGGTATCCGCAAGGCAGTCGATGCGCCGTGGCGCTGGGTCGTACCCGATAGCCGCTATTTGTCGCGTCCGCTTCCCCGTGCGACCGGCACACGCCCGATGCCGCCGGACCGCTGAGCTAGCCATTGCTGCATGGGCGTCTGCTCGGCTGCGCCCGGCCCACGCTGCAGCAAGCGCAGCGCCTGATCGGCCTGCTCGATAGTAAGTTCTTGCAGCGGCTGGAAGCGATCTGCCGCCCACACCGCCATCGGCATGCCATCGAGATAAGCGACGCGATTTCCCGGCACGCGCGCGATGCGTTCGCCCGGCAGCAGGCTGCCCAATAGATTGCTTGGGTCGCTCGCACTCACGCATACCCACTGCTGCGGCAATGCCTGTGCGCGCACGCGGCGCAGTGCGGCAATCGCGTCCGGCAACGCGAACTGCTCACCAGACAGGCCGGCGATAAAACGCCCGCCACGAATGTCGCCGCGTGCTTCCAGACGTTGATACATACGCAGCAATTCGCGCCACGGCGGCAACCACGCAGCCTCACGTGCCAGCAGCCGCCAACACACCACGCCATAACGGCGCAGCAAGGTCCGAGCGAGGTGCTCGAGCGTGTCCTGATGGCGTTCGCTGGCTTTGGCCGATGGCGATTCCGGAAGCGCGCGTACCGGCGCCCAGCGTCCGGCATCGCGAATGCACAGCGCACTCGCGCGGCGACGGTGCCGCGACAAGGCCGACGGGCGCTTGGAGGCAGGCACCAGCAGCGCGCGTAGCCCAGCGTAACTGTCGCAATGCGCGAGGCCGCGCATCACCAGCTCGCCCAACGCATCTTCCAACTCAATGCTCATCAAGCGGGCCGCATCGGCAATTTCGTCGAAGAACAGCGCGCCTTGCTGCTGCAACACCTCCAGCACGCGCTGCGCGCGCGCGCCCAACGGTTCGTCATTGGCATGACGTGTCAGGCTACTCCACCGCTGCGCTTCGCGACGCGGCAGCAGCACGATCGGGGTGGCACGCAGCGCGGCACCACTGCAACCACCGCCGGGCCGCAAGCGTGCCCACACTGTGCGCCCGGCGGTGCACAGCTCGTCCAACCACGCTGGTTGATAGTCGCGCACGCGCACGGGCAGCAGTTGATCCGCCCAATCGCGGGACAGATGACGTTGATAGTCGCGCACGCGCACGGGCAGCAGCTCGCTTTCCCACAGGACAGCAGGTGCCTCGAAGCCTTCCAACTGCCCGACCACACCGGCCAATGCATTCGGTCCTGCCACCCGGCTACTGCTGTCGACGTGCTGCCATTCGAAGAGGAAACGCGCGTAATCGCGTTGCGACACTGGTTCGATCTCACGGCGCAATCGCCCCAGGGTGTAACGATGGATGCGCGCCAGCAGATGGCGCTCGCACCATTCTTCCGACTGCATCTGTGCGCTGAATTGCCCAGCCATGACATAGCCCTCGCGCTGCAATGCATCCAGTGCGAGCACGATCACGTCTTCCGGCAACTGCAACGCCTTGGACAACGCGGGCACCTGTGCCGGGCCGACGGCAGCTAGCCGCCCGCGCAGCACTTCGCGTACGGCCCACTCGCGCTCCCATTCGGCAACGTGGCAATCTTCCGGCGCCTGTACCGGCGGTTGCGCAGACGCGTCAGGATACAGCGGCAGGAACCAGGCGATGCGCTCGGCACTGATCCACAGCGCGGGCTCGCCGTTCAAGGCAAGACAACTGGCGCGGCCATCGGCAGCGAGTGCATCCAACCATGTTTGCCATTGCGCATCGGCCGCTTCATCGACAGGAAGCACGCCGAGTCCGACCAGCGCCTCGTGCATTTCTTCAACATCGCGCGGTTGTAGCCAAGCTTCCTGGCGAACCGCATCGATGGCTTGCGGATCCAACCGCCCTAGATCGTCGCTGGTCTGTGGCGTGTAGCGGCGGCTTTGCACGGCCTGGGTGCGGCGCTCTTCCAGCGGTGCGTCATCCAGAAACGCGTACGGACGCGCGTTCAAGGCTTCGGCTGCAAGCGGCGACGGCGCGGCTAGATCGCGCACAAGCAACTTGATCGCACCGGATTCCAACCCGCGCAACACCTGCAACCAACCTTCGCTGTCCATGGCCTGATGCAGGCAGTCTTCCAACGTCTGCGTCACCAACGGATGGTCCGGCACCTCACGCTCGCCGACCAGATTCTCGGCGCAGGCGACCTGATCAGAGAACACTGCGGCCAGCAGATCTTCCGACTTCATCCGCTGCAACTGCGGCGCCACTTTGTTGCCGCCGGTAAAGCGCGGCAGTGCCATCGCATTGGTCGCGTTCCAACGCCAACGTAAGCCGAACAACGGCGCATCCAGCACCGCCTGGATCAGCACATGTTCGGCCGATGACGAATGCAGATAGCGAGCCACCTCTTCCAACGCAAAACTGCGACTGGTGGACAGCGACAAAACGATCGCATCCTCGGTCGCCGCGGCCTGCAATTCGAAATTGAAGGTGCGGCAAAAACGCTTGCGCAACGCCAGGCCCCACGCACGATTGATGCGGCTACCGTATGGCGAGTGGATCACCAATTGGGTGCCACCGCTGGCATCGAAGAAGCGCTCCATCACCAGGCATTGCTGTGTCGGCATCGCGCCCAGCGCCGCGCATGCATGCGCCAGATAGTCCACCAATTGCTGCGCGGCTTCTGCGGACAGACTCAATTCGCTCTGCAGCCAATTGCAGGCTGCCTGATGCGACGCGCCATCGAGCCGCGCCGCGATCTCACCACGCAGACGCGACACCGCTGCCGACAACTCATCGCTACGACCCGGCGCTTCGCCCAGCCAGAACGGAATATTCGGCGGTGCGCCCTGAGCATCTTCCACGCGCACGCGCCCCGCATCCACACGCAGGATGCGGTAACTGGCGTTGCCTAGCTGGAACACATCGCCGGTGAGACTTTCGACAGCAAAATCCTCGTTCACCGTACCGATCTTTTCCGCCTGCGGCTCCAACACCACGCTGTAGTCGGCGGTCTCGGGAATGGGCCACCGGAGGTCAGCGCAGTCATGCGCGCGCCACGACGTGCATGCAAGCGCCGGTGCACCGCATCGCGATGCAGATAGCCTGCGCGCGGCCCCAGCCGTGTACTGAAACCCTCGCACAACATGCGCACCACACTGTCGAACGTAACGCGGCTCAACTGCGCGAATGGCCATGCGCGACGCACCAGCGCAAACAATGCATCTTCATCCCAGTCTTCGCATGCAGCCTCGGCTACGATCTGCTGCGCAAGTACGTCGATCGGCGCCAGCAGAATGCGCAAGGCATCCAACTCGCCACGGCGCACGCTGTCCAGCAGCGCGGCGCATTCGACCAACTCGTCGCGCGTCTGCGCAAACAGCCTTGCCTGCGGCGTGCCACCGACCGCATGTCAGGAGCGCCCGGCGCGCTGCAGGAACGTTGCGATCGACCGCGGCGAACCGAGCTGACACACCAGATCGACATCGCCGATATCCAGGCCAAGTTCCAGCGATGCGGTCGCCACCAGCACGGTCAGCTCGCCGGCTTTGAGCCTTTGTTCGGCTAGCAAACGCGTCTCGCGCGACAAGCTTCCGTGATGCGCCGCGACCCACTGCTTGCCGAGCAAATCGCCCAGATGCCGCGCAGCGCGCTCGGCCATGCGCCGCGTGTTGACGAACACCAGCGTAGTGCGTTGTTGCTGCGCAAGCTTGGCCACATCCGCATACACCTGCAGCCATTGATCGTTGGACATCACCACACTCAACGGCGTCGGCGGCAATGCCAGTGCCAGATCGCGCACTCGGGTGTAGCCGATATCGACGATTTCGCACTCCGGTGGCTGGCCGTCTTCGCCTGCGCCAACCAGAAACTGCGCCACTGTCTCGATGGGCTTCTGCGTTGCCGATAATCCAACCCGCGTGATCGACCGCTCGGCCAGCCGCTGCAATCGCTCCAATGTCAGGCTCAGATGGCTGCCGCGTTTGTCCGCCGCCACCGCGTGGATCTCATC
The DNA here is from genome assembly GCF_017603965.1 of Xanthomonas fragariae. Taxonomy (NCBI): domain Bacteria; kingdom Pseudomonadati; phylum Pseudomonadota; class Gammaproteobacteria; order Lysobacterales; family Lysobacteraceae; genus Xanthomonas; species Xanthomonas fragariae. The sequence continues at coordinate 2,365,790 of NZ_CP071955.1, forward strand.
GACGATGACGGTGCGCACATGCCGCAGCGCGTTGCGGCCGGAGGCCGAGCCCAACAGCACATACAACGACTCCGGTGTAGTCACCAGAATATGCGGCGGCGTGCGCCGCGCTTGTGCCCGCTCACGTTGTGGCGTGTCGCCGGTGCGCACCGCCGTGCGTACTGCAACATCCGGCAACCCGCTTGCAGCCAGCGCCGCACGGATGCCCTGCAACGGTGCATCCAGATTGAGGTGGATGTCGTTGGACAGCGCCTTCAACGGCGACACGTAAATAACGCGGGTTTCGTCGGGCAACCCACCATCGTTGGAAAGACCATCGCGGATCAACGCATCGATAGCGGCGAAAAACGCGGTCAACGTCTTACCCGAGCCGGTCGGCGCGGCCACCAAGGTATGCCGCCCGGCCTGGATCGCCGGCCACGCAGCGATCTGCGCCGGCGTGGGCGCAGCAAAAGTCTGTGCGAACCACGCGGCAACCACAGGATGGAACTGTTGCAGGACAGGATGCATTGGCCATGCCCGACACCGAGCCCTCATCTTGGCCGCACGGCATTCGGATTCAACTCGACGAGACTGCAATGGATGGGGTTGCGCAGTGGCCGATACAAGCCGGACGCCGCGATGGCAGTGAATGATTTACCGCGTTGACGCCAGCATCTGCCGCTGAAAGGGCGAGGCTCTCGCAACACTGCGGCCCCGGCACGGCGATTGTCGATCAGCCGCATGCCATGGCACATTGATGGCATGCCCAGCCTTATTCTCTTCATGATTGCCGGCGCCGCGCTGTACGCGTTCTGGAATTCCTCGCGTGCCGCTGCCGAACGTGCCGGTATCCTCGGTCGCAATGCCTGCCGCGCTGCCGATGTGCAGTGGCTGGACCAGAGCGTACATTCCACCAACATCCGCATCTGCCGCAAACCCAACGGCTGGCTGGGCCTGGAGCGTACATTTCGCTTCGAGTATTCGTACGATGGCGTCGACCGCCACAGCGGCCGCTTGGTGCTGCGCAGCGATCAGTTGATCGCCTTCACCGGCCCGCAAGTGGCAACGGTGACGCCGCTGAATCAGGATCATGAGCGTTTGAACTGACCGGGGTCTGGCTGCTGGCCGGGCGCGCTACCAAAGTGTTCGTGCGCAACGGTGCTGGACTGAAAATCCCGGTCATCAAGACGCGCCGACACGCTCCATGCAGCGACAGCCGCCTCGCTGATCCGATACCCGATCACGCGCGGTGGTGGCGTGCAACCGCCTCACACCTGGACCTCAAAAATCAGACGCGCGAACACGCGTCCAGAGCTGATGGCTATTTGACCACGCGCAGATGCGGACGCTTGCCGCCACTGGGTGGCTCATCCGACGTAGGCGTGCCCGGTGGCGGCGCGCTGGGATCCGGCGGTTCTGTGCTGGTGCCGGGAATATCGTCCGGCAATGCCATACCATGCCCGGTCTCGCGCGCGTACACCGCAAGTACGGCGGCTATCGGCACCATCACCGGATGGCTGACGCCGCCAAAGCGTGCGGTGAAGCTGACGCTCTCGTTGTCGACCTGGAGCCCGACCACGGCGCGCTCGGCGATATTCAACACGACGCGACCGTCCTTGACCGCGCTGGCAGGCACCTGCACGCCAGGCAGGCCTGCATCCACCAGAACATGCGGCGTCATGCCGTTGTCGTTGATCCACTGGACCAAGGCCCGCAGCAAGTACGGGCGATGGCTTGTCATGCGGGGGAAATCTTCGCTCATCGCCTCATTTTACCCGCACACGACCCACAGCGGAGGCCGGACGATCGTAAGTCGGTCTGTTGGCATACAGCCGCCGCATCAGCACGGCAGATCGCGCAGTTTCTTTTCCTGATCGGTCAGGCTGCGGATGAAGCCGGGGTTGCGGAAGATCCGGTTGCCGTAGTCCTCGATCGCCTTGCCATCCTTGGGCAAGCTGATCTGCAACGCGTCCAGTCGCCAGATGATCGGCGCCATCGCGCAATCGGCCAGACTCATTTCCGGGTTGAGGAAGAATTTGCTTGCCTTGAACAGCGGCACCGATGCGGTGAGCAGTTCTTTCAGGCGTTTGCGGCCGGCCTCGGCCTGGGTCTTGTTGCCGAGCTGGACCGCCTGCGCCTGCGGCACCCAATCGTGCTCGATGCGCAGCATCGCCAGACGCAGGCGCGCGCGCGATAGTGGATCGACCGGCATCAGCGGCGGATGCGGATAGCGCTCGTCCAGATATTCGCTGACCACTGATGCGGCGTACAGCACCAAGTCGCGTTCGACCAGCGTCGGCACCGAATGATAGGGATTGAGATCGATCAGATCTTCGGGAGGATTTTGCGGGTCGACCGGCACCAGGTCGTAGGTAACCCCTTTTGCCGCCAGCACCAATCGAACCCGGTGGCACAACACGTCGTCGTTGGACGAAAACAAAGTCAAGGTATTGCGCATACGCACACTCGTCGCCATTCAAGGCCCTCCGACGACCGGAATCCGCCGGCCGCATCGGCGCAGCCGGCCCAACGCCGACCGTCACCACGGTCCTTCGAGTGTGCAATCACGTCACGCAAAAGCCAAGAGTGATGGGGCATATTAACGATTGCAGATGCAGCAGATGATGGGCTCGCAGAACGATCAATGCACGTCCTTCCAGTATTCCTTCTTGAGCAGGTAGGCGATGAAGGTGAGCAGGGCAAGGAACAGGATCACCCACACGCCAATGCTCTGTCGCTTCAAGGCAGCCGGTTCGCCCGCGTACTCGAGGAAGTTGGCGATATCGCGAACGGTCTGATCGAATTCTACCTGCGTTTGTCGACCCGGCTGACCGAGCTTCAGCGCCTCTACCGGCTTGTCTCCGGTGTCCTTGTCGGGCGGCCCGAATTGCGCCTGCTGCAGGCCTTGCAGTTCCCACAACGGGTTAGGCATGGATGCATTCGGGAAAAGCTTGTTGTTCCAGCCCAGCGGGCGGGTCTGATCCAGATAGAACGACTTGAGGTAGGTATAGACCCAGTCGGTGCCGCGCACGCGCGCGATCAAGGTGAGATCCGGCGGCGCCTTGCCGAACCACTTGGTGGCCGCATCGTGCGGCATTGTGCCTTCGATATGCTCGCCGACCTTGGCACCGGTGAAGTTGAGGTTGGTCATGACCTCTTGTTCGCTCAATCCCAGATCGCTGGCCATGCGCGAATAGCGCAGGTATTTCAGCGAATGACAGCCGGAGCAGTAGTTCATGAACAACTGTGCGCCACGTTGCAGCGATGCGCGGTCGCTCAGGTCGTTGCCGGCATGCTGCACTGCTCCGCCTTCGGCCGCCATTGCTCCAACTGCAAGCGTCAAACCGCAAAGCAGCGCCACCGCGCGCGACTTCCATGACATCACGATGTGGTTAGTCATGGATGGACACCCGTTCCGGTACCGGTTTGCTCTTATCCAGCCGTGTCCACACCGGCATGGTGATGAAGAAGGCGAAATACAGGAAGGTCAGCACACGCCCGATATACGTTTCGTGCGCGTCGGTACCGGGGCCTGAACCAATCACGCCCAGCCACACGAAGCACACCACCAGCACGCCCAGTGCGACCTTGGAGATCCAACCGCGGTAGCGGACCGAGCGCACTTTTGCTCGATCCAGCCACGGCACCAGGAACAGGATCGCGATCGCCGAGAACATCACCAGCACGCCACCGAGCTTGTTGGGCACCACCCGCAACATCGCGTAATAAGGCGTGTAGTACCACACCGGTTTGATATGCTCCGGCGTCACCAGCCGATTGGCCTCGGTGAAATTGTCATGCTCCAGGAACAGGCCGCCGAAGGCGGGCGCGAAGAAGATGATGAAGGCTGCGATCAGCAGCAAAAATCCGACACCGACCAGATCCTTGACTGTGTAATACGGATGGAACGGAATGCCGTCGGCCGGCTTGTGTGCATCCCAGCGATTGCCCTTGGGGCCCTTCTTGATGTCCACGCCATCGGGATTGTTGGAGCCCACTTCATGCAGCGCACCGATGTGCAACACGATCAGCAACAGCAGCACCAGCGGCAATGCGATTACGTGCAACGCGAAGAAACGGTTGAGCGTGGCATCGCCGGGCAGGTAGTCGCCCATGATCCATTCAGTCAGCCCATTGCCGATCACCGGAATGGCGCCGAACAAGGAGATGATCACCTTCGCGCCCCAGAACGACATCTGCCCCCACGGCAACACGTAGCCCATGAAGGCTTCGGCCATCAGCACCAGGTAAATCAGCATGCCGAGAATCCACACCAGCTCGCGCGGCTTTTGGTAACTGCCATACATCAGCCCGCGGAACATATGCAGATACACCACGATGAAGAACAGCGAGGCGCCGGTGCTGTGCATGTAGCGGATCAGCCAGCCCCACTCCACGTCCCGCATGATGTATTCGATCGAGGCGAATGCATCGACGGCGCTGGTCTTGTAGTGCATCGTCAGGAAGATGCCAGTGACGATCTGGTTGACCAGCACCACGATGGCCAACGACCCGAAGTAGTACCAGAGATTGAAGTTCTTCGGCGCGTAGTACTCGCTGAAGTGCTTGCGGTACATGGGCATCAGACCGGGCGCGCGTTCGTTGACCCAACCGAACACACCGTTGGCAGTACGGACCAGGATATTGCTCATCAGGCAGCCCCCATGCTTTTGGCCGACTTACCGGTACCGTCGGGATCGACGCCGATCACCAGGGTGTTGTCGTCTACGTAGTGATGTGGGGGCACCAGCAGGTTGATCGGTGCCGGCACACCATCGAAGACGCGGCCGGACATGTCGAAGCGCGACTTGTGGCAGGGGCAGAAGTAGCCGCCTTTCCACTGCGGGTCATAGGGCTCGGGGCGAATCTCGGCGACCATCTCCGGCGAGCAGCCCAGGTGCGTACACAGCCCGACCAGCACCGATATGTCGGACTTGATCGAACGGTATTCGGGGTTCTTCAATACATAGTCCGGCTGCTGGTCCTTGTTCTCGGACTTGGGATCCTTGAGCCGGTCATCCAACGATGGCAGTGCGTCGAGCATCGCCTTGGAGCGCTTGACGATCCAGATCGGCTGACCGCGCCACTCCAGGACCAAGCGTTGCCCTTCCTGCAAGGCGCTGATGTCGGCGGTCACCGGTGCGCCGGCCAATTTGGCACGTGCACTGGGATTCCACGACTTCACGAACGGAACTGCGACGAATCCTGCTCCGACCGCACCGACCACGGCCGTTGTCGCGGTTAAAAACCGACGACGCCCGATATCAGCAGGTGCGTTAACCCCATCGTTGGCCATCCGGCTCTCCGATCTTGATTAGGTAGCGTGAGGCTGCCAACGGCTGGCGGGGGGTCCAACCGCGATGAATCGCACGCAGTGTAGCGGAACGCTTAATGCACAGACAATGCAATGTACGCAGTCCGCCCTATGCGATGCAAACAGGCAATGCATGCGGTCGTTGAGCAGATGGAGTGAGCGGCTGTGCGGCCCCGTCGGCAGCTGTGACGCGGTGCACGCAGCCTGCCTGCCGACGCGACGGACCCGGCACGGGATCAATCCGCAATGATGCACTTGCAGCACAGAAGAACTGCAGCGCGCGACCGATTCGCTGCCGGCACTCCTCGACGACTGTCCAAGCAACTATCGCAATACATTCGGCGCACAGTGCAGACGCACAACTTCAGTTGGCTGCGGTCGCCTGACCGCGATAACGGACGGCCAGCAAGCCGACGCGTTGCACATAGCGCTGGGTTTCGCTATAAGGCGGAACCCCGCCGTAGCGATCCACAGCGCCCTCACCTGCGTTGTAGCCGGCAGCGGCCAGGGTGAGATCGCCGTTGAAGCGCTTCAGCAACCACGCAACATAGTGCACGCCGCCACGAATATTTTGCGTTGCATCATAGGCATCGCTGACACCGAAGCGGCGAGCGGTGCCTGGCATCAACTGCATCAAGCCTTGCGCACCGGCACGACTGAGCGCCAGCGGGTTGTAGGCCGACTCGGCGTGGATGATCGCGCGCACGATCGCTTCTTCGACACCGAATTCGCGCGCCGCCGCCGCGATTTCCTGCTGGTAGGCATCGGTGTTGAGCCGGATCGCAGCGAAGTTGAGGCCCGGCTTGGCACTACAGGCGTAGCAGGTTTCGATAAAGCTGTAGTGGATGGTGCGCAGGCCTTCGATGCTGGCCACCTCGCGCGGGCGGGCGCTGGTGTAGTGGCGCACGCCGTTCTTCAGATAAGCGTAGACCTGCCCGCTGACCACCCGGCGAGGATTGACCGGCACTGCGGCAGGCGGCGGGGCGACCGATGCGGCCGACACCGGCAGCGCGCGCGGCACGACTGCCGAAGCGACCTCGGCAGCGCGACGTGGTCGCTGGCTGACCGGCTGACTGATGATCGTGGTCGGCGCACCGCTGTCGATGTTGGCCATGCTGCGCGCTGGACTGGCAGATAGACCTGCTGTCGAAGGCGTCGATGCAGACGACGGCATGCGACGGACCGAACGCTCCGGGGTGTAGCTGCTGATGACGCTACATGCCGCACCGCTCTGACGCTTGCTCGAGTAGCTGGTGATGCCGTCGCCGCTGACGCACTTGTACAGCGTGCCGGCGCTGACCGGGGCGACCGACAGCGTAACGAGCAAGAGCCCCAGCAATCTTGACATCCCCTTCATGTGGCGGAGTGTCCCAGCTTGCCCTGGGCTTGCCAAGTGTCGGGCGCCATTATCCGGATAGCCGGTCAAATTGCGCTCGCAATCTGTCCAGGGCCTGGGCCACCCGTGCCTACATCGTACGCATGGCCGACCGGCCGGTGTTTGGTCGTGCCGACGCGACGATGCCCAGGCCTGAGCATTCGGACGGACCCGGCGCAAGCAGGTAAACTGCGCAGCTGTTTTCTACCCGCCTGGAATAAGCGCCATGCCCGGGACATCCGTTTCCGATCTGTCCACGGCCTCCGCCGCGGACGCATCTGCCCTGTTGCCGCTGCCAGCGGCCCGCCCGAGGGCGCCTGCCGTGGTGCGCGGCAAGCTCTACATCAAGACCCACGGTTGCCAGATGAACGAGTACGACTCAGCCAAGATGGCCGACGTGCTTGCCGCTTCCGAAGGGCTGGAGCTGACCGACAACCCCGAAGAAGCCGACGTGGTGCTGGTCAACACCTGCTCGATCCGCGAGAAGGCGCAAGAAAAGGTGTTCAGCCAATTGGGCCGCTGGCGCTTGCTCAAGCAGAGCAGGCTCAACGCCGGCGGCACGCCGGTGATCATCGGCGTAGGCGGCTGCGTGGCCTCGCAGGAGGGCGAAGCCATCGTCAAACGCGCGCCATACGTTGACCTGGTGTTCGGCCCGCAGACGCTGCATCGGCTGCCGGAATTGATCCGCGCGCGGCGCGAATCGGGCAAGTCGCAGGTAGATATCAGCTTCCCGGAAATCGAAAAGTTCGACCGCCTGCCCGAGCCACGTGCCGATGGCCCGTCGGCCTTCGTGTCGATCATGGAAGGCTGCTCCAAGTACTGCTCGTTCTGCGTAGTGCCCTACACCCGCGGCGAAGAAGTGAGCCGGCCGTTCGAAGACGTGCTGGTGGAAGTGGCACAACTCGCCGCGCAAGGCGTGCGTGAGATCAACCTGCTCGGCCAGAACGTCAACGCCTATCGCGGTGCTTATGGCGCCGATGCCGGTGAAGCAGCGCAATACGCGGATCTGGGCTTGTTGATTCGCACCATCGCGCAGATCGACGGCATCGGCCGCATCCGCTTCACTACCTCGCATCCGCTGGAATTTTCCGATTCGCTGGTGGATGCGTATCGCGATGTGCCGCAGCTGGCCAATTACCTGCATCTGCCGGTGCAGGCAGGCAGCGACCGCATTCTGTCGGCGATGAAGCGTGGCTACACCGCGCTGGAATTCAAATCCAAGATCCGCAAGTTGCGCGCGGTGCGCCCGGATATTTCGATCAGCTCGGACTTCATCGTCGGCTTCCCTGGTGAAACCGAAACGGATTTCGAAAAGACCATGAAGTTGATCGAAGACGTGGGCTTCGATCAAAGCTTTTCGTTCGTGTATTCGCGCCGCCCCGGTACCCCGGCATCGGATCTGCAGGACGATACGCCCGAATCCGTCAAGCAGGCGCGCCTTGCCCGCTTGCAGGCGCAGATCAGCGCGCATGCAGCGCGCATTTCGCAGTCCATGGTGGGCAGCGTGCAGCGCGTCTTGGTGGAAGGTCCATCACGGCGTGATCCGAACGAATTGACCGGCAAGAGCGAGAACATGCGCCCGGTGAATTTCCCCGGCAATCCGCGCTTGATCGGACAGTTCGTCGATGTGCTGATTATCGAAGCGATGCGCAATTCGTTGCGTGGTCGTATCCAGCTGGACGAGCGCGCGAGCTGAAACGGCATAGGCGCCATCGTGTTCGGCGTTGCGCACGTTCTCGGCGGTGCCGGCCAGCAGATGCAGGCGACTGCGACGTTCGGTCATGCTGACCACCACCGCCTTGCCATGCGAAGCGCGAAGGGTGTCCAGTTCCCAATCGCCGATCCGGCTGCGCTGCTCCACCACGCTCGGGCGCTATGTCCAGCTGCGCCGATGGGTCAACTGCCCGCGGCCATCGCCCCCGCCGCCGACGCTTGCGGCGGTGTTTGCGTAGATGCGTGAACAACCGACCACCGCGTTTCTGGTCGGCGTAGATGTGCCGATAGATCCATTCGTGACTGGCAAGGCCGGTGCGACCGGCAATCTGTTCCGGGCCGAAGTCCTCACCCAGCAAGAGCTCGATCCGGGCGATGCGCACACGCCGGCTGGCCTGCGTGCGCCGATGCTCGCTGAGGCGCTGCGCATGATCGGGCAGATACTGCCGAACGTGCCGGTGACGGCGAAGTTCGCGGCTGATCGTGCTGGGCGCGCGCTCCAACGCATCGGCGATGGCCCGCATCGACATCCCGGTTTCATATAACGCATGCAAACGGTATCGTTCTGACAGGTCCAGGCGGCTGGATGGCATGGGCAACTCCACTTGGCGGTGAAGTCGTTAGGTCAGGTCGCCTGGACCACTTCACAACCGTTGGTGTTGCGAATCAGAGTTGAAGCCGCCGGGTCTTCCGCTGCCGGCGGAGTTCAAGTCGCTTTTCAGCTCGGGCAATGCGCTCTTGTTGACGCTTGATGTAGGCATCACCCTTTCGCACGCGGACCATCATGCCTGCCGGGAACACAACGCAAAAATAGATCACCAGACCAACGCACCACAGTCCTGGTGTGAGTAGCTTCATGCCACCGTCCATGAAGGCCAGCGGCAGCAGCATCAGCCCAATAGCCAATGCGCCGAAACAGTAAATGCCTTGGAGCAAAAGAAAATGCGTGATGTGGGCAGGGTCAGCCCTGAGCAACTCAATCTTTCTCAGTTCAGCTCGGTTGATCATCAAGCCAATTTTTTCATCCCAAAAGCTAAGCTTATCGAACGCCCACTTCGCAACAATGAGAACAACCGCTGCAACCAGACTACCGACCACTGAACCGCCCCGGGAAGTTGGGAGGCTGTTTGGTTTGAGTCACGCCGCTTTGGCGTAACCGGCCTGTTGTCGATTGATACGCCCAGGGTTCCGTAGACACTCAAGACCCTCGTTGCGCGTAGCGCCGCTCGAACTCTGCAGGCGACAGGTCGCCAGTTGAACCATGACGGCGTTTTGGGTTGTAGAACATTTCGATGTAGTCGAACACCTCGGTGCGTGCGGCCTCTTTGGTGGAATAGATCCGCCGCCTGATCCGCTCGCGTTTGAGCAGGCCGAAGAAGCTCTCCACGGGTGCGTTGTCGTGGCAGTTGCCACGCCGACTCATGCTGCACACCAAGCCATGGGACGCCAGGAAACTCTGCCAGTCATCGCTAGTGTAGACAGACCCTTGGTCCGAATGAACCAGGCAACCAGCGCTGGGTTTGCGCCGCCAGACCGCAGAAAACAAGGCCTGCACGACCAACTCGGTATCGGCCCGATCGCGCATCGCCCAGCCGACGACCTGCCTGGAAAACAGATCGATCACCACAGCCAGGTACATCCAGCCTTCCTGCGTGCGGATGAAGGTGAAATCGCTCGCCCAGGCCGTGTCCGGCTTCGTCACGTCGAACTGTCGGTCCAGCAGGTTGGCCGCCGCCTTGCACTGCATTCCTCCATGGAAGCGCGGTTTGCGACCATAGCCCACCTGGGCACGCAGTCCCTCGGTGCGCATCAGCCGATGCACCCGATGGCGACTGCAACGTTCCCCCAGATCGCGCAGATCCTGGGCGATCTTGCGATGCCCATAGACGCTGCCGCTGGCCAGCCAGTGGTGCTTGATCAGTCCCAGCAAGCGCTCATCTTCCTTGGCGCGCTCACTGTCGGGCGAGCGTAACCAGGCGTCATAATCCGCCCGGTTGACGCGCAACACCCGACACATCGCGCACAGCCTGAATTCGCTGCGATGGGCCTGCATGAACGCGTACTTTGCCTTTACCCCTTGGCAAAGTACGCGGCGGCCTTTTTTAGGATGTCGCGCTCCTCGGTAACCCGACGCAACTCTGCCTTCAGCCGCCGAACCTCGGCGCTCTGGTCCACCTCGGCGCACTGCATCACGCCAGGCTTGCCGAACTTGCGCAGCCAGGCGTAGAGGCTGTGCGTGGTGACACCCAGTCGCTCCGCGACTTCTGCCGCCTTGAAACCACGATTGGTCACTTGCCGGACCGCCTCGATCTTGAACTCATCCGTATACCGCTTACTGCTCATGGACACCTCCGAATCTCCCATTCTCCATGGCCTTGAGATGTCTAGGAAACCCTGGGCGTATCAGTTCAGAGTTTCCCTAATAGCCACTGCGTGCGATGCATCGTCAAAATTCACTCAACGCATACCGGTGTTATTACCAGCATCCTCAGAGCGCAGCGGAATCAAACGAATTTCCACACGACGATTCTGCGCGCGGCCGGCATCGGTATTATTGTCGGCGATCGGGTAACGCTTGCCGGCGCCCATCGTTTCCATACGCTCGCGCTGCACGCCTTGTGCGGTCAGGTACTGCGCCACTGCGCCTGCGCGTTCTTCGGACAGGCGCTGATTGACCGCATCGCTACCGACGCTATCGGTGTGACCGACCACTTCCACCATGGTCTGGTTGTACTCGCGCAGCGTCGAGGCAACGCCGTTAAGCGCGGTGTAGAACTGCGGCTTCAACGCGGATTTTCCGAAGTCGAAGGTGATGCCGTCCGGCAGGTTCAAGGTGATGTTGTCGCCTTGGCGCTGCACTTGGATACCTGTGTTGGCAGTGCGCTGACGCAGTGCGCGTTCCTGACGATCCTGGTACTGGCCGATCGCCGCACCGCTCAGTGCGCCGATACCGGCACCGACCATGGCGTGCTGACGACGCTCGGTGGCGCTGTCGCCGCTGAGCAGGCCGGCAGCCACCCCGATCGCGGTACCGATCAACGCATTGCGCCCGGTGCGGTTCTGCTGTTGCGTCTGATCGCCGTATTGGTCGCGCTGCACATACGAGCCGCCGGTAGCGCAGGCGGCCAGCGCGATGGCGCTGGCCAGGGCAACGGCGAGACTCTTGATGGCTACTGGGGACATGGTGTTCTCCTATGGCCGGACCATCCGGCACTCAGTCGTGACCGCGAGGATAAACAGGCCAATGCGATTGGGGCATGATGAAAGCAGAAGCACAGCGCACGCAGATAGCGCGCCATTCAGGAAAACGTTTTCAGTTTGAAACCGCAAAAACGTCACGTGGACGAACCTCGGATGCGTGCGCGCAATACGTAAGTCAGCCCAGTGCATGCCTCATACGCGACGATTCCGAGCAACCAACCTACGCGCCTCACCCAACGCGCACGCCCACGCCGTCACCCGCGTCTATTCGGGTCTACCCGCGGATCTTCGCATACGCCGCCAACGCAGCATCGCGGCCCTCCGATAAACCGATGATCGGCGTGCGCGGGTACTCCGGCGCACAGCGTGCCAGCGACAACGGATGCAACCACGGTGCAAAGCGTTCCTTCACTGCGAGCTTGCCGAGCTCCGGCACCCAGCGAGTGATGTAAGCCGCCTGCGGATCGAATTTCTCCGCTTGCGTCACCGGATTGAATACGCGGAAATACGGCGCTGCATCGGCGCCGGTACCGGCCACCCACTGCCAACCCAGCGTGTTGTTGGCCAGATCCGCATCTACCAGCGTGTCCCAGAACCAGAGCGCACCTTCGATCCAATGGATGCGCAAATGCTTGCACAACAAACTCGCAACGATCATGCGCACGCGGTTGTGCATCCAGCCGGTGTGCCAGAGCTGACGCATGCCCGCATCGACGATCGGAATGCCGGTGCGGCCACGCTGCCAGGCCTGCAACGCGGCCGGATCCACGGTGGCCCAATCGAATCCTTCGAAGCGCGGGTTGAGATTCTGGGTGGTGGTGTCGGGAAAGTGATGCAGCAGGTGATAGGCAAAATCGCGCCAGCCCAATTGACGGATGTAGCCATCGATCTGTGCGCTAGTGCGCGTGTTGCGATTGGCTTCCAGCGTGCTGGCGATCCGCCACGGCGCAATCTCGCCGAAGTGCAGATGCGGCGACAGCTGCGAGGTGCCGACACGATCGGGCCGATCGCGGTTTTCGCGATAGCCGGACAGCGCGCCGTCGATGAAGATCTCCAGTAGTTCGTGGGCTCCAGCCTCACCGGGCTGCCAAAGTTCCCAGAAGCCCTGGTCCCAATGCAGCCTGGATATCAATCCCAACGTATCCAATGCATCGGTTGTCAGCTGCGCAGGCACCGGCGGCAGACTGCGCGGCGCAGGCAGTGCGACGGGCAATTGCAGCTGCGTCAGTGCATTGCGCCAAAACGGGGTGAACACCTTGTACGGGCCGCCCTGCTGAGTCGACAACTGCCACGGTTCGAACAACAAGGCCGAATTGCAGCTCTGCACTTCGATGCCGCGCTCGCGCAACGTGCGTTTGATCTGCGCATCGCGCGGCTGGGTGGCAGGTTCGTATTTGCGATTCCAATACACAGCCACCGCACCGGTCTGCGCGATCACCTCATCCAGCACCTGCGCGCTATTGCCGGCGCGAATGACCAAGCCGCTGCCAAGCGTTCGCAGTGCCGCATCCAGCGCCGCCAGCGAGCGATGCCGCCAGGCCCGAGAGGCGGCACCCGGCGTCCACTCGCCTTCTTCGTGTGGCGCATCGATGTACAACGGAATCGGGTGGTGCCCGGCATCCAGTGCGGCACGCAGGGCCGGGTTGTCTTCCAGACGCAGATCGCGACGAAACCAGACGATGGCGTGTGACATACGAATTCGGCAGCAGTAGTGAGGCGCGCAGCATAAGCCAGCAGGCGCAACGATGCCGCGATGCCCGGCGAACGGATGCTCGCCCAGCTAGCCCACAACGCTTACTCGAAACTGCCCACCGAGTCGTGCGCCAGATTGTCGAAACGGGTGTATTCGCCGAAGAATTTGAGCTTGCACGAGCCGGTTGGACCACCGCGGTGCTTGCCGATGATGATCTCGGCCAGGCCCTTGTCCGGCGAATTTTCCTTGTTGTAGTAATCGTCGCGGTAGATGAAGACGATCATGTCGGCGTCCTGCTCGATCGCGCCGGATTCGCGCAAATCGGCCATCACCGGGCGTTTGTCGGTACGGGTTTCCAACGAGCGATTGAGCTGCGACAACGCGATGACCGGCACGTTCAACTCCTTGGCCAGGCCCTTGAGCGAACGCGAGATTTCCGAAATTTCGGTCGCGCGGTTTTCGCTGTTGCCCGGCACCGACATCAACTGCAGGTAGTCGATGACGATCAGGCCAAGATCGTGTTCGCGCTTGAGTCGGCGGCACTTGGAACGCAGCACTTCCGGCGACACGCCAGGCGTGTCGTCGATAAAGATCTTGGTTTCCTTCAGCATCTTGATCGCGCCCGTCACGCGCGCCCAATCTTCGTCTTCCAGGGCACCGGTACGCAAACGTTGCGCATTGATGCGGCCATTGGATGAAATCAGACGCATCGCCAGCTGCGATGCCGACATTTCCATCGAAAACACCGCCACGCCCTTCTTGGATTTGATCGCGACGTATTCGGCGATATTAAGCGCAAGGGTGGTTTTGCCCATCGCCGGACGCGCGGCAAGGATGATCAGATCGGTCGGCTGCAGGCCGGCGGTCATCGCATCGAAATCGGTGTAGCCGGTCGGCAGACCAGTGATGTTGCCGCCGTTTTCGAAACGGTTGCGCAGCTCTTCGAAAGCGTCCTTCAATGCGCTTGGCATCGCCACGAAATCGGTACGCCCGCGCGCGCCGGCTTCGGCGATCTTGAACACCGCTTTTTCCGCCGACGACAACAGCTCCACGCTCTCGCGGCCTTCCGGTTGAAAGCCGTCGTTGACGATGGTGGTGCCGACTTCGATCAACTGCCGCAACACTGCCTTGTCGCGCACGATTTCCGCATACGCAACGATGTTGGCCGCCGACGGCGTGGTGCTGGCCAGCTCGATCAGATACGCGCCATCGCCCACCTGCTCCAGCTTGCCCTGCGACTCGAACCACTCGCCCAGGGTCACCGCATCGAAGGGGCGATCCTTTTCGGCCAGTTCGCGGATGGCGCGGTAGATCAACCGGTGATCGCGCCGGTAGAAGTCGTTCTCGGTGAGCTGGTCGTTGATCCGGTCGAATGCATCCGGCGCCAACATCAGACCACCCAGCACCGCTTGCTCGGCCTCGACCGAATGCGGTGGCACCCGCAACTGGTCAAGACGCGGCTCGGGACGATCATAATCGTCGTCGCGGTCGCGATTGCGCTTGGAACGGAAACCAGGGCGAGCGGACATGGACAAACAGACCTAACACTGGCGGACGAGGGCAGCAAGCATAGTCATCGGCGGCTGCGTCGACCATGCACAACTCTGTGGATAACTGGTGCATAGCCAGTGCATCACCTTTCTACGCGCGGGCTGTCGCACAGACCCAGACCTTTGCCATGCATGGTTTTGCGCCACACAGCCAAGCCCGCCCGGCACCTGCATCCAGGCAGTCCAGGGCTGTGATCAACTCAGCGCTTGAGGTGCTCGATCAGGCCAAGGAAGCTGTCGACAAAGCTCTGCAGGAACGCGCGGCTGGCGGCGTCGACGATCTGATCGTCGGCACCGAACAGACCTTCTTTGTACTGCAGGAAGACTTCCGGCTGACCAAGCACATGCATGTTCAGGTACGACAGCACATTACGCAGATGCTGCTGCGCAGTGGCGGTGCCGATCGCGCCCACCGAGATGCCGACCACGGCCGCCGGCTTGCCGGAAAACGCACTATCCCCGTACGGTCGCGCGCCGGTATCGATCGCGTTCTTGAGCACGCCGGGAATCGAGCGGTTGTATTCGGGGGTTACGAACAACACCGCATCGGCGGCGCGCACTTGCTGCTTCAGGCGCGTGCCCTGGGCCGGGAAATCCACATCGTGGTCCTGGTTGTACAGCGGGATGTCGCCGATCTGCGGGTACTCGAACAAGGCCTTGTCGCCAGCCAGATGTTCCAATGCGCGCGCCAGCTGACGGTTGTACGACTCTGCGCGCAAGCTGCCGACCAGCACGGCGATGGTGATCTTGCTCATGGGAACACTCCATTGAGGAAACCAGCGTCCGATTCTAGTCAGCTCGGCGCTCACAGCCAGTGAAGCGTTGCGTGGCGCCTCAGCGGCTGATCGCGGCGCGTTGCGCGCGCCAGTGCACCTGCCAGGCCTGGAACATCAGCACCGTCCACAGATGCGTATGCCATTTGCGCTCGCCGCCGTTGAAGTCGCGCCATAGCCGGGCCACGGTATCGGCAGCGAACACACCGTCGCGCTCCAACGTGCCGTGCGCCAACAGATCGTCCGCCCAGCCGTTCAAATCGCCGCGCAGCCACGCACTGACAGGCGCGCCAAAGCCGCGCTTGCCGCGGTAAACCATGGGGTTCGGCAGATAGCGGCACAGCACGCGTTTGAGCAGGTACTTGCTGACCCCGTCGCGATACTTCAGCGACAACGGCAGCGACCAGGCGAATTCGGCCACGCGCCAGTCCAGCAACGGTGCGCGCGCTTCCAGCCCCACCGCCATGGTGGTGCGATCCACCTTGCACAGCAGATCGTCGGGCAGATAGGCGGCGAAATCGGCCAGCATCATCGCATCGGCCGGTGTGCCGGAGCCGTGCAGGGGGTCGGCAAGGCTATAGAAACTGTCGGGTTCGGTCGCGCCCAGTACCACTGCGGCAGGGTCACGCCAGCGCGAAATGCGATTGCGATAGATGTCGCCAATGCCGCGTGCGCCGGCCTCGGCCACCAATGCGGCCAGGCCGCCGGTCCGCGAAGATTCGCCACTGCTGCGCGTTGCCAACGCCATCAGCCGTCGCAGCGGCCCCGGCACCAGCCCACGCATGCGCCAGTTGCGCAGCGCACGCTGGTAGCGGCCATAGCCGAAGAACAACTCGTCGCCGCCATCGCCGGACAGCGCCACCGTTACTCTGCGGCGTGCCAAGCGTGCGACCAACGCGGTCGGCACTTGCGAGGCATCGGCGAAGGGTTCGTCAAACATGTCCGGCAAGCTCGGCACCACCGCCAATGCGTCGGCACCGCTGACGTAGAGCTCGGTGTGATCGGTGTGCAGATGCGTGGCCACTTCGCGCGCCAGCGGCGCTTCGTCGTGATGCGAGCCTTCAAATCCGATACTGAAGGTGTGCACCGGCTGCGCGCTTTGTGCTTGCATCATTGCGGTGACGATCGAAGAATCGGTGCCGCCTGACAGAAACACGCCCACCGGCACGTCGGCCACCATGCGCAGCGCCACCGCATCGCGTAGCACGCTATCGAGTTGCTCTTCAGCCTGCACATCGCTGCCGGTGAACGGCGCTGACAACGCACGCTGCATCGCTTCGCGTGCGTTCCAGAACGGCTGCTGCGCCTGATCCGGCCGATGCGCTGCCGCCCCAGCCACCACCGTTTGCGCATCCAGCCGCAGCACGCGCCCAGGCATCAACTTGAAGGTGCGTTCGTGGATGCAAGCCGGGGCCGGGATGTAGCCCAGCCGCAGCAGCAAGGTCAGCGCATCGCGATCGACGCCGTTATCGAAATCCGGGTGTTGCCACAACGCCTTGAGCTCGGAACCGAACACCAGCGTGTCGCCGGCCCACCCGTAATACAGCGGCTTCTTGCCAACGCGGTCGCGCGCCAACGCTAGGCAGTTATCACGCTCATCCCACAGCGCCAGCGCAAACATGCCGTTGCAGCGGGTCAACGTATTGTCCAAGCCCCACTCCACCACTGCGGCCAGCAGCACTTCGGTATCGGAGTGACCACGGAAGCGATGCCCGAGTGCGGACAAGGCCGCACGCAGCTGTGCGAAGTTGTAAACCTCGCCGTTGTAGGCCAGCACGTAGCGACCGTCGGCCGAGCGCATCGGCTGATGGCCGAGCGGCGACAGATCCAGAATGCTCAGCCGTTGATGCGCCAGCGCCACGCCGGCCTGCGCATCGCACCAGCTGCCCGCATCGTCGGGGCCGCGATGGCGCAAGGCCGCGCCCATCGGCCGCACCAGCGCGTCGAGCTGTTCGCCATGCAAGCGCGGCGAAGCCAGCAGCATTCCTGCCAAACCACACATCGTCAGTGCTCCTGCACGCTGCTCATGCCGTCACTGCAGTGGGTGCCGGCATCGCGACGTAGCGCTGCAGCGCCTGCACGCGTTGCAACCATGCGCCGATCGCTGGCCAGCGCTCCAGATCGAAGCCGCCGTCTTCGGCGCAATGGGTGTACGCAAACAGCGCGATGTCGGCGATGCCGTAGTCGCTGCCGGTGAACCAGGCATGCTGCCGCAGATGCTGCTCCATCACCGCCAGTGCCTGCTCGCCGCGCGCACGCAACTGCGGCAACTCGGCGCGGCGCGCGGCATCGCGCAGCGTCCACAGGCTGATGAAACGCGCCACCGCCACATACGGCTCATGGCTGTACTGCTCGAAGAACATCCAGCTCAGCGTTTGCGCGCGCTGCCATGCATCGGCGGGCAGATATGGCGTGCCTTCCGCCAGCCAGAACAGGATTGCGTTGGATTCGGTCAGCACGCGGCCATCGTCGCGCTCCACCATCGGCACCTTGCCGTTTGGATTCTTGGCCAGGTACTCGCACGTGCGGGTCTGCCCTGCAACGCTATCTACCTCGACCCAGTGATAGCGGCTGCCCAGCTGCTCCAGCATCAGGCGCACCTTGTAGCAGTTGCCCGAGCTGGACATGCCATGGACGGTCAACGGGGGACGCATGATCGACATCAAGCTGGCTCCGCGGCAGCGACGAGGGGCTGGCAGTGTCACAGCCCTGCGTCACTTTGCAAAGCCCGGCAAGATGCATCGGCAGCCGATACCGCAGTTGCGCGCGCTACGGTCGTCAGGCGGCGGCCCTGCCGCGCTGACCTCGCCTCGGGACATCGCCACCACCGCCACCGGCATGCCCAACTTCGCGATCAGCACAGCCAGTGCCGACACCGTCAACGCCCAGGCACCGAACGCACGTATGCGCCGAGAGCCCGTGCGCCGCCCACTGTCTGGACCGCACAGACCGACCACCACCGCCCACCCAGCATCAGCAGCAGCGCGCACATCGCCAGCCGTGCCAACCCAGCCGGATCGCTTGCGCCGGTATGCAGCCGCTGCATGTCGACCGCAGCACGCGTTACCCCATCGGCGAGGATACGGGCAGTGAATCGCTACGTCCTTCGGCAAGACGTCCATCCACTCGCTAAGAGCGGCTAACAAAACGACTGCGCTCACCGCCAAGCGGGCGCGGCCGGTGCTCGGAATCGGTATGTACCACGCGCACACTCCGGTTCCTCCGCGCCGTCCGCACCCGCCTGACGACTGCTCGCTACGTTTTGTTAGCTGCTCTAAGCTGGAACAATGGGAAGCCGGAGCTCGTCGCCCTCGTCGGCCGGCCACTCCAACCGATACGCCTCATGCGTTCGCACATTCAGCGCATCGGCATCATCGATCGTCGGCGCACTCACCTGCGTCAGCGCGGTGTAGTACTGCTGCATGTACTCCAGATAGTGCTCGCCCACTATCTGCGCGCCATCGTCTTCGACGCTGCCAGGCCCGCGGTCGCAGCGTGCCTGGCGATGGATCGCGTCCCAAGTAAAGCTCGCCACACACTGCGGTTTGCGCAGCGAAATCGTCAACGCTTCGTTCAACTCGACCTGCGGCAGCGTCGGCACCGGCGACAGCACCGCGACTAAGGCGTCCTGTCCGGCCAGCACCGGCGAACTGCGCACGTCAGCCCGTATGCCACCGCACCCAATCCCACATCGGCAGGCTGGCACCCAACAGCCCCAGTTTCGGCACTCATTCGCGGGGGAAGCGCCCGGCATCGAAAGCATCGCCGAGCGCCGGCGACACCCGCGGGTCGGTAAAGCGTGCCACTGCGTCCTGCACCGCCTGCTGCTGGTCGGTCGGCAGCGCGCGTACATCGAAAAAATCATCAGGACGCACCGGCATGTTTGCTTCCACTACAGGAGGAAGCGGCGATTATCTGTCGGTTGCCGGCCCAACATCGCGTGCCCTCGCCTGCACGCGATGATCCAAACGAAAAGAGCCGGCAGTGCCGGCTCTCTCGTTGCTCGCGCGCTATTACTGCGCAGATTACTGACGGGTGCTCAAGCCATCCTGACGGACGTTGAATTCACTTGCCGTCGATGCGGTCTGGGTCACCAGCTGACCATCGACCACCGGCAAACGATCGCTGGCCGGCTTGTCGTTCATGCGCACGGTCTTTTCGAAACCATCGTAACGGTAGGTCACCTCATAGGCCACCACGTTGTCGGCATCGCCCAACGAAATGCGCTCGCCCGGCTTGTTGTCCATGCGCATGGTGCCGGTGGTGCCATCGGCATTGCGGTAGGTGACGTCATAACCCACTACACGCGAGGACTGCGAATTAGCGTTTTCGGTATGGCACTGGCGCTCGGTACGATCGACAACGCGGCCGCCGACATGCTCGCGGTCCACGCGGTTGCCAACCATACCGCCACCAACCGCACCAGCCACCGTAGCCAGCTTGCGGCCATTGCCACCACCGACCTGGTTACCCAGCAGACCGCCGATCACGGCGCCAACCACCGTGCCGCCGACGTTGCCGTCGCGCTCGGGCAGACGCTCCTGCACCACCACGTCGCGGCAGACTTGGCGCGGCGAGGAGCTGGTGGTGGTTTCGCGGATGGCAGCGCTGTTGACAACCTGCGCGTACTGCGGCTTACGCTCATTAATCGGCGCGACCTTGATCACATCAGCGTATTCCAGACCGCGCGGCGCCGGCTGCCCATTAGCCACAAAATCGCCGGACAAAGGACGATTATTCATGAAAGCGGCAGTGGCCACGCCTCCGGCCAGCAAGGCACCTGCGGCGACCAGTATAATTGTCGTATTGCTCTTCATAACCAGCTCCGGGCGGACGCACCGCTGTTATTGACGGTCGTGATTCCAGCACGGGGACCCTGAATGAAAACGCCCTCGCTCATGAACGCGGAGGTTAAGTTCAGCTAGCGGTTATTTCATGGATCCCTAACAGCGGGAGCATTTGCATGCGAAATCCCGTCACCTCACGCGCGCTGGATTGGGCCAGCAGGCTGCGCTACCCCACCTTGTTCAAGCTGGCCGCCGCGCTGTTTCTGGTCGACCTGGTGATCCCGGACCCGCTCCCTTTCCTGGATGAACTGTTGTTCGGCCTGAGCACGCTGCTGCTGGCCAACTGGAAGACGCGCAAGGCGCCGCTATCCGCGCCGGTCCGCCGCGACTGATGCAGTTGATCGATAGCCACTGCCATCTGGATGCCGGCGCGTTCGACCACGACCGCGCAACCGTCATCGCACGCGCGCAGGCCGCCAACGTCATGCAGCAGGTGGTGCCGGCGATCACCGCCGCCAGCTGGCCTGGCCTGCGCGCTGTCTGCAAGCAGGCGCCGGGGCTGTACCCGGCCTACGGGCTGCATCCGATCTTTCTCGATCGGCACCGCCCAGAGCACCTGGACCTGCTGGCCGAGTGGATCGAACGCGAGCGCCCCTGCGCGATCGGCGAGTGCGGGCTGGATTTCTCCCTGGACGGGCTGTATGCGCAGACGCAACGCGACTATTTCGATGGCCAATTGCAACTGGCCAAACGCTTCGACCTGCCGCTGATCGTGCATGCGCGCCGCGCCACCGAAGAGGTCATTGCACGCATCAAGGCGGTCGGCGGCCTGCGCGGTGTGGTGCACAGCTTTGCCGGCAGCCCCGAGCAGGCACAGCAATTATGGAAGCTGGATTTCATGATCGGCCTGGGCGGCCCGGTCACCTACCCGCGCGCCAGTCGCCTGCGCGGGCTGGCAGCGAACATGCCGCTGCAGCATCTATTGCTGGAAACCGACGCGCCGGACCAGCCGGACGCCAGCATCCGCGGCCAACGTAACGAGCCGGCGTATTTACGCACGGTGCTGGAATGTATCGCGCAGCTACGCGGCGAAAACGCCGACCGTATCGCGGCGCAGACAACGGCCAATGCGCGGAGAATGTTTGGATTGCCGAACTGATCGGACACGCGCTGCTGCACGACGTGGCAACGCGCGCCTGATATCACGGCGCCGCCGCAACCTCGGCAGCTGGCATCGCTGCAGCGGCTTTTGGTTTGAGCAGCATCTCCAACGCCTTGCCCACCGCGACAAATGCAAATGTGCCGGTAATATGCGTGGCTGAGCCCAGCCCTGCCCCGCAATCCAGCTTGAGCGTGGCATCGGCATCGAGCTGAGGGCGAATCCCGCACACGCTGCCATCGGACTGCGGGTATTTGACGTTTTCCAGCGAGTACACCGCCGGCACACCGAAATAGCGCTGCGGATTCTTCGGAAAATTGAAATCGCTGCGCAGCTTTTTGCGAATCAGCGCCAGCATTGCATCGTGTTCGGTCCGCGAGACATCGCGCACGCGCACCAACGTGGGATCGGTGCGTCCACCAGCAGCGCCCACGGTCAGTAGCGGCAGCTTGCGCCGCCGGCACCAAGCGATGATTTCGACCTTGACCCGGAAGCTGTCGCAGGCATCGATCACCAGATCGAAGCCGTCGCCGAGCAGACTTTCGATATTGCCGGCAGTGAGAAAAGATTCCACCGCATCGGCCTCGATGTCCGGATTGATCGCCACACAGCGCTCAGCCATCGCGCGCGCCTTGTTGCGCCCATACTGGCCCGCCAAGGCCGGTAGTTGCCGATTGGTATTAGACACACACAAATCGTCCGCATCGATCAGGCGGATGTGCCCGACGCCGGTGCGCGCCAATGCCTCGACCACCCACGAGCCCACGCCGCCCATCCCGACCACCGCCACGCGACAGGCGGACAACCGCTCCACCGTGCCGACTCCATACAGCCGGTCGATACCGGCAAAGCGTTCACGCCATTGTGCTTTCATCGGCTTATTTTACGCGCGCCACCAACACTTGGCGCGACAACCCTGCATCCCAGGAACCACCCATGTCGTCCACGCCTCCGGACCAATCACGTGCGGCCCGCTACGCCTTCATGCTGGTGCTGGGTGTTTTGATCGGCCTGGTCACCACCGTGATGGTGGCGCGGGTGCTGCAAGCCAGGCGTAACCCGGTGCCGGATAGCCTGATGCAGGTAATGGCTCACCAACTGCGTGCGCTGCAGCCTGGTGCAGGTGCAGTCTGCACGGCCTCCCAGCAGCAGGCGCGGCTGCAGTCGCTGCGTCTGCTTGCCGATGAAGTGGAACCGGCCTTTCCCGCGATCGGCGAAGACCGTCGCTTCGGCGAACACGCGCAGGCATTGCGTGCGGTACTGGATGGGACACAGCGCAGGCCGCTAGCGGACTGCAAGGCGATCGCCGCAGTCAGAACACAGGTGTCCGAAGCCTGCGAGGCCTGTCACCGCGACTTTCGATGAGGCCTGATGGCGACGGCGCTCGGGTTTCGTTAAGCCTGGAGTGGTCCAGTTGGTAGACCGTTCACCTGAACCATCACAGGATAACGTCGCCGCGGCCCTGACCGCTTTTGCCCCCCCCGGAGAGACCTCATGAAGACCCGACTGCTCGTCATTGGCCTGGCTGCAACCGCGACCCTGGTTGGCTGCGCCACCTCTCAGCCCCAGTACGGCAGTTATCGCGGCGACCGCGGTTATGACCAAGGCTACTCGCAGCAGCAGGCGCACTGTGCGGATTGCGGCATCGTGACCCGGATCGACGAGGTTGGCCCGACCCGCACCGCGCCCACCGGCACCGGCGCAGTGCTCGGCGGCATCGTCGGCGCAGTGGCCGGTCGCCAGATCTCCAAGGAAACCGGCGGCAGCAAGGGCAACAAGAACGTGTCGGCCGTGGCCGGTGCCGCCGCAGGCGCGCTGGCCGGTAACGCGATCCAGAACAACGTCACCAGCGACAGCTTCGATGTACAGGTGCGTATGGACGATGGCCGCGTCATCGTGGTGAACCAGCGCGACCTGGCCGGCGTGCGCGAAAACGCCTATGTGCGCGTGGTCAATGGCAAGGTGGTGCTACGCTGATCTGCGAACGCAAAGCGGCTGGCAGAACAACTGCCAGGTTCGGTTCGTCGCTCTTGGTTGAGATCGCGGAATGAATAACAAAAAGGCCCGGTGGCGGGCCTTTTTGCTGTCTGCCTGCTGCGATGTGCGCCGTGCGGCGACTCAGACCAACTGCACCGCATCGGCCTGCGGGCCCTTCTGACCTTGCACCAGGGTGAAGCTGACCTTCTGACCTTCCTTGAGGCTCTTGAAGCCCTGGATCTGGATCGCGCGGAAATGGACGAATACGTCCCGGCCATTTTCGCAACTGATGAATCCAAAGCCTTTGGCATCGTTGAACCACTTCACGACACCATTTTCGCGTTCAGTGTTGGACATCCTGACTGACTCCCTACGACACTGTGATGGACTGGCGGTGGTGGCTGTGATTGAAAGGAGGAAGCGAGGTACAAGGATGTAGCGGATCAGACGATCTGCCGCATCATCAGGCCACGATTCGCGATGACCTTTGCAAACAGCAGCATCTTCAACTTAACCCGCACAAAACGAACTTTCAAGCACCTCTTGCACATTTCTGTCACACCTTGAACAGAGCATTTTCTAAACCATCATGGACACGACCGTTGTCTATTACATTCTGGCCGGAGCGCTGGTGCTTATTGGTTTTGCCGGCGTCATCCTGCCGGCGCTGCCGGGTCTGCCGCTGGTGTTCGCAGGCTTGCTGGTCGCCGCATGGGCAACCGGCTTTACCCACGTCAGCTGGATCACGCTGGTGATTCTTGCGCTGATCACCGCGCTGTCGTTCGTCATTGACTTTTTCGCTACGCTCTACGGGGCGCAGCGCGTAGGTGCCAGCAAGCTGGCGTTGTGGGGCTCGGTGATCGGCGCCATTGTCGGCATCTTCTTCATGCCGATCGGGCTATTTGTCGGCCCGTTCGCTGGTGCCTGGATTGGCGAGTACTACCAGACCCGCAGGACCGGGCAAGCCACCAAGGTCGGCGTCGGCACCTGGTTGGGCATCATGCTCGGCACGGCGACCAAACTGGCGCTGGGCCTGTGCATGCTCGGCGTTTTTGCGATTAGCTGGTTTTTCTAGGGATTTTTGGCAAATGCGGATGACGGCACTCATAGCCGTCGCTTCATCACTGCACTTATCCGTGCACGGTAGAGGCTGCATGAGCGGCCTCAGCCTCAATCACCTATCCAACGACCGCGAAGATCCATTGTCGCGTTCATGGAACCGAGTGATCCTCAATATCGTATCGGGCTGGATCGCGAGAACCGGGCCCTGACGCTGCGCCTGTGGTTCGGCATCAAGGAGGACCGCGCCGACGACAACAATCCTGATATCGAGAACAATCCTGATATCGAGAATTAGAGCGGCTAACAAAACGTAGCGAGCAGTCGTCAGGTGGGTGCGGACGGCGCGCAGGAACCGCAGTGTACACGTAGTAAATGCCGATTCCGAGCACCGGCCGCGCCCGCCTGGCGGTAAGAGCAGTCGTTTTGTTAGCCGCTCTTACATGGGCTGCGGCGATGCCAGCTTGGTCTACAACCACGATTTCGCGCTGATCGCATGCCACTCGCTACGTGGCGGCGATCGCTCGCACAGCTTGCTGCAGTTGGGATTACGGCTTCCTGATCACCAATTTTTTGCGCGGCCACGTGCAGGACTGACTGGCTGTCGCCAGACTGGCGCTCACGATGTTTTTCCAGCACATTCCAAATGCTGGTTTGCCACACCGCTCGGTAGAGTTAATAAAAATAGAAAAATCCGGCATATTCGCATGCCGGATTTTTCTATTTCTGGCACTCCAAGCGAAAAAATACGACCACCCGACTACGAAATTCTTTCGTACTCAGTGGCACACAGTCAACGCAACAATGATCACCTGATTGGCAGAGCGTCCGGCACTGCCAACGGCGCTGAAAGCGCGAAGTTCAAACCGACCACGAATTACCGGCATTGCGCACGATGAACATCTCGCCCAGTCCGCGACCGAACAGCAGCTCCGGCGGTAGGCGCAAATCCGAGCACGACACCAGGATCACGAACGGGGTCTGGCCCAGGGCAAGTTCCAGCCGGCGCTTGCTGTCGGAAATCACCTTTTTAGGACGGTTTTCGACGAATGCGGCGTTACCGTCACGCAGCACCTGCAACGCCTGCTAGGCGCTCAGATCGGTTTTCTTCGACCGAGCCGCGCGCAAGGCGAAAGGCAGAGACGCGGCGGCGGCGACCGGCACGCAACAGGCGCATTGCAGCAATTTTCGACGGGATGCAGGATGCGACATGGACGAGCCCGCGCTCTCTTTTGGCTCCGCGATTTAAATACGTTTATAAATAATAAATACTCGAAAATATACTATAAACACGGGATTTCTCCGCCGTGCCAAGGGCTTCAGGTCCAGTCCGTCAAACCCTCGCGGCGGTAGGTTTCCTGGGCAGTCGCTTCGTGCTGTTGCAGATGACCTGCATGCGAGCGTGCCACATCGACAACAAGGAAGCCGGAGCATGCTCCGGCTTTCTGGATGCGACAGCGCGTTGAATCAGGCCTCGACGACGACTGGAATCTTGCCAATGCGCGACTGCCATTGCCGCGGGCCAGTCTTGTGAACCGATTCGCCAGTGGAATCCACCGCCACGGTGACCGGCATGTCCTTCACCTCGAATTCGTAGATCGCTTCCATGCCGAGATCTTCGAATGCCAACACGCGCGCGGCCTTGATCGCCTTCGACACCAAATACGCCGAACCGCCGACCGCCACCAGGTAGACGGCCTTGTTGTCGCGGATGGCCTCGATCGCCGCATCGCCGCGCTCGGACTTGCCGACCATGCCTAGCAGACCGGTTTGCTCGAGCATCTGGCGGGTAAACTTGTCCATGCGGGTGGCGGTGGTCGGGCCCGCCGGGCCCACCACTTCGTCGCGCACCGGGTCTACTGGGCCGACGTAGTAAATGAAGCGGTTGGTGAAATCGACCGGCAGTTTTTCGCCACGATTGAGCATGTCGATCATGCGCTTGTGCGCAGCATCGCGACCGGTCAGCAGCCTGCCGTTGAGTAGAACCACTTCGCCCGGCTTGAAACTGACGACTTCTTCCCGGGTGATGGTGTCCAGATCGACCCGGCGCGCGTTGGTGGGGTTGTAGGTGAGCTTGGGCCAGTCTTCCAGGGAGGGCGGATCCAACATCACCGGGCCGCTGCCATCCAGGGTGAAATGGGCGTGGCGGGTGGCGGCACAGTTGGGAATCAGCGCCACCGGCAGATTGGCGGCATGGGTCGGGTAATCCTTGACCTTGATGTCCAGCACCGTGGTCAGGCCGCCCAGACCCTGCGCACCGATGCCGAGCGCGTTGACCTTTTCGTACAACTCAAGACGCAGTTCTTCGGCGCGATTGGAGGCGCCGCGCGCCTGCAGATCGACAATGTCGATTGGCTCCATCAACGCTTCCTTGGCCAGCAGCATCGCCTTCTCGGCGGTGCCGCCGATGCCGATGCCGAGCATGCCCGGCGGGCACCAGCCAGCGCCCATGGTCGGCACCGTCTTGAGCACCCAATCGACGATGGAGTCGGACGGATTGAGCATGGCGAACTTGCTCTTGGCCTCAGAACCGCCGCCCTTGGCCGCGACGATCACCTCGACATGGTGCCCGGGCACGATCTTGACGTTAACCACCGCCGGGGTGTTGTCCTTGGTGTTTTGGCGCTTGCCGGCGGGGTCGGCCAGCACGCTGGCGCGCAACTTGTTATCCAGGTGGTTGTAGGCGCGGCGCACGCCCTCGTTGACCATGTCGTCCACGCTCATTGTGGCGTCGTCCCAACGCACTTGCATACCGATTTCCAGGAATACGGTGACGATGCCGGTGTCCTGGCAGATCGGGCGATGGCCTTCGGCGCACATGCGCGAATTGATCAGGATCTGCGCAATGGCGTCCTTGGCGGCCGGCGATTGTTCGCGCTCGTAGGCCGCCGACAGGTTCTTGATGTAATCGACCGGGTGGTAGTAGCTGATGTACTGCAGCGCGTCGGCGACGGACTGGATGAGGTCTTCCTGCTTGATCGAGGTCACGGCTGGCTCTACGGCTGGCGGGGCAATCGGGCATTTTAAGCCAAACTCCGGGCGCGTCCCGGCGCCGCGTCGATGGAAGCGATTGACCGACGCGCGCGTTGCGCTTCGCCCGGCGGACCTTCGCCACTAAGAGCGGCTAACAAACCGTAGCGAGCAGTCGTCAGGTGGGTGAGGACGGCGCGCAGCAACCGCAGTGTAGGGGTGGTACATGCCGATTCCGAGCACCGGCCGCGCCCGCCTGGCGGTGAGCGCAGTCGTTTTGTTAGCCGCTCTAAGCCGTATGCCTTTGGCAACCGTAGATTGTGGCCAAGCCTCAACACTCCGCGCCCACGCCGCGCACGGCACACTATCGCGATGTCAGCTTCCCGTTCCGGCGCCACTGCGCCCGTCGCCGCCCGTACCGGCCCTACCCTGCGCGAGCGCCTGGATGCGCTGCGCAATCTGCCCCCGTTCCTGCGCCAGATCTGGCAGACCAGCCGTTGGCTGAGCCTGAGCAGCATCGGCCTGCGCGTGCTGCGCGCGTTGATGCCGTTGGCCTCGCTGTATATCGGCAAATTGATCATCGACGAGGCGATCCACCTGGTCGGCCAACCGCAGGCGTTCGACTCGCTGACCCAGGCACTGAGCAGCGGCCGCTTGAACCTGCTGCTGGAATTGCTGGCGATGGAACTGGTCCTTGCGATCGGTTCGGACCTGCTCGGCCGGTTGATCGGCTATGCCGATGCGCTGCTGTCGGAGTTGTTCAACAATGTCGCCAGCGTGCGGCTGATGGAACACGCTGCGCAGCTGGATCTGGAGGACTTCGAAGACCCCGACCGGCAGGACAAGCTGGATCGCGCGCGCCGCCAGACCATGAATCGCATGAATCTGATGAGCCAGTTGTTCGGGCAAGTGCAGGACGCCATCACCGTGGTCGGTCTGGCGGTGGGCTTGGTTGTCTATGCGCCGTGGTTGATCGCACTGCTGGCGATCGCCTTGATTCCTGCCTTTATCGGTGAAGCGCACTTCAATGCGCTGGGCTATTCGCTCAACTTTCAATGGACGCCGGAGCGGCGCCAGCTCGACTATCTGCGCCAGGTCGGCGCCAGCGTCGAGACCGCAAAAGAAGTCAAAATTCTCAACCTGCACCGCTTTCTGATCGCGCGGTATCGTAGGTTGGCCGACAAATTTTTCCTGGCCAATCGCGCACTGGCACGCAAGCGTGCGCTGTGGGGCGCGCTGCTGGCAGCGCTAGGCACGTTGGGTTACTACATGGCTTATGGCTACATCGCCTGGCGTACCGTGCGCGGCGATTTCAGCATCGGCGATCTGACTTTTCTGGCCGGCAGTTTCCTGCGCTTGCGGCAGTTGCTGGAGGGTCTGCTGATCGGGTTTTCGCAAGTCGCCGGCCAGGCCTTGTATCTGGACGATCTGTATTCGTTCTTCAACATCGCCCCGGAGATACGCTCGCGTCCGAACGCGCTGCCGGTACCGCGGCCGATTCGCCAGGGCTTCGTATTCGAAGACGTGGGCTTCCGCTATCCGGACGCCGAACAGTGGGCGGTGCGGCATCTGGATTTTGAATTGCGTGCCGGCGAAGTGGTGGCATTAGTCGGCGAAAACGGTGCCGGCAAGACCACCCTGGTCAAGCTGCTGGCGCGACTGTACGACCCAGATGAAGGCCGCATACTGCTCGATGGCCACGATTTGCGCGATTACGATCTTGACGATTTGCGCGCCAATCTCGGCGTGATTTTTCAGGACTTCGTGCGCTACCACCTCAGCGTGGGGGAGAACATCGGCGTCGGCCAGGTCGATGCGATGAACGACGCGTTACGCGTCCGCGCCGCTGCGCAACGCGCGATGGCGGGCGCGCTGATCGACAGCTTGCCCGATGGCTACGACCAACTGGTCGGCCGTCGCTTCAAGAACAGTGTGGATCTGTCCAGCGGGCAATGGCAGAAGATCGCCATTGCGCGTGCCTACATGCGCGATGCGCAGCTGATGATCCTGGACGAACCCACCGCCGCGCTGGATGCGCGCAGCGAGTTCGAGGTGTTCCAGCGCTTCAAGGAATTGTCGGACGACCGCACCGCGGTGCTGATCTCGCACCGCTTCTCCAGCGTACGCATGGCCGACCGCATTCTGGTGCTTGCCGCCGGACGTATCGAAGCCAACGGCACGCATTTCGAACTGATGGCGCAGGGCGGGCATTATGCCGAGTTGTTCGAGCTGCAGGCGGCTGGGTATCGGTGAGGCCCGAAATCGGGAATCGGTAGAGGCGGTTTCCGGTAGGCTGACGAGTATCGGGGTTGCTCGATCACAAAGCAGCTGCACATAATTCTCGATTCTTGACTGCCAATTCATCGACCAAATGAGAGCCCCTCTCATTTGGTCGGCTTGAGGTAGAATTGCCCGCGTACTCTTGCCACGACACTACACGGTATGTCTTCCGCTTTCGGCGCCGAAACGGTGCTTGAGGTCCGTCACTGGACCGATGCCTACTTCAGCTTCACCACCACCCGCGATGCCGGTTTCCGTTTCGAGAACGGTCAGTTCGTGATGATCGGCCTGCAAACCGAGACGCGCCCGTTGCTGCGCGCGTATTCGATTGCCAGCGCCAACTGGGAAGAACACCTGGAATTCTTCAGCATCAAGGTGCCCGGCGGCCCGCTCACTTCGCGGCTGCAGCACATCAAACCCGGCGACAAGGTCCTGGTCGGCAAAAAGCCCACCGGCACGCTGCTGATCAGCGATCTGCATCCGGGCCGCAACGTGTATCTCCTGGGCACCGGCACCGGCCTGGCGCCGTGGTTGTCGGTGATCAAGGACCCGGAAACCTACGAGCGTTTCGACAAGGTGATCCTTACCCAGGGCGTGCGCTTCGTGCAGGATCTGGCTTATCGCGACTACTTCGAGCGCGAGCTGCCGCAGCACGAATTTCTCGGCGACATCCTGCGCGACAAGTTACTGTATTACCCGGCAGTGACGCGCGAAGCGTTCGCAAATAAGGGCCGCTTGACCGAGCTGATGGCCGATGGCCGCATGCAGCAGAGCCTCGGTTTGCCGCCGCTGGATCCGGTCAACGACCGCTTTATGATCTGCGGCAGCCCGCAGATGCTGACCGACCTGCGCACCCTGCTGGATGCACGCGGCTTTCAGACCTCGCCACGTATCGGCACCCCTGGGCATTACGTGTTCGAACGCGCGTTCGTCGAGAAGTGATGTAACGCGGCAAGACAAGCAGACACCGCAGTATCGTCGGAGCGCGCTGGCGCGCGATGAAGTCTTCCCGCCAGGGCCTCATCGCGCACAAGTGCGCTTCTTACGGTGTGCCACGCGCTGCCACTGCGCCCAACGCACTCTCGATATCCGCAGCCAGCGCCTCCGGCCTGGTGGTCGGCGCATACCGCTCCAGCACGCTGCCGTCGCGGCCGATCAGGAACTTGGTGAAATTCCACTTGATCGCTTCGGAACCCAGCACGCCGGACTGTTCGTGCTTGAGCCACTGCCACAACGGATGCGCGCCGCTGCCATTGACCTCGATCTTGGCCGCCAGCGGAAAATCCACCGCATAATCGAGCGAACAGAACTGACGAATCTGCGCGGCATCGCCCGGCTCCTGATGACCGAACTGGTCGCACGGAAACCCGATCACCACCAAGCCACGCTCGCGATAGCGCTGCCACAACGCCTGCAAGCCAGCGTATTGCGGGGTGAAACCGCATTTGGACGCGACATTGACCACCAGCACCACCTTGCCGACCTCATCGCGCATCGACCGCGTGCGACCTTCCAGATCGATGAATTCAAACGTGGACAGCTCGCTCATGCCAGTCTCGCGTACTTGGGAAAGCAGCAGACTAGCGCAGCCGGCCATCTCGCTCTACTGCGACCTTCGTGCGCTGTCCACGCACGTTTTACGGCTGGACGTCGCTGACACCGCGCAGTCGGTAGTAGTAGGCAGGTGCAAGCGGCGCGCAGCA
Source organism: Xanthomonas fragariae (assembly GCF_017603965.1). Classification (NCBI taxonomy): domain Bacteria; kingdom Pseudomonadati; phylum Pseudomonadota; class Gammaproteobacteria; order Lysobacterales; family Lysobacteraceae; genus Xanthomonas; species Xanthomonas fragariae. The sequence continues at coordinate 2,397,326 of NZ_CP071955.1, forward strand.
ATTCCAGCGCCATAGCCATGCATCGGCAGTGCGGGCAACGGCCGGGCCGGCCAAATGGCTGCGTTGTCATCGTTCAACCATGCCTTTTGTCACACGCCCGTCCTGCCCGGCCAGGTTAGCCTCGACAGCTAGCGCGTTGGAGCAACTCTCTTGACCACCCGTCTCGCTTTTGCCCTGGCCACTTCACTGGGACTTGCCATGCCGTCCTACAGCATCGCCGCACCCGCCGCCACGCAGGCTGACACGCAAGCCAATCCGTTCCTTGCCGACAGCACGCTACCGCTGCACTACCCGCAATTTGACAAGATCAAGGAAAGCGATTTCGCATCCGCCTTCGATGCCGGCATGACCGAGCAGATGACGGAAATAGAGAAGATCGCCAACCAGAAAGCCAAACCGACCTTCGACAACACCATCACTGCGCTGGAAAAAAGTGGCGCCACGCTCGACCGCACTACCACGGTGTTCTTCAATCTGGTCGGTGCCGACACCAACGACGCGCGCAAGAAACTTCAGGCCGACTACTCGGCCGGATTCGCCGCGCACCGCCATTCGATTTCGCTCAACGGCAAGCTGTTGATGACGTCAAGCAACTCGATGGCTTGTCCGACGAGCAGATCGCATCCGCCGCCGAAGCTGCCAAGTCGCGCAAACTCGATGGCGAGTATGTGATCGCGCTGCTCAACACCACCGGCCAGCCGCCGCTGACCCAAATGAAGAATCGCGAGCTGCGCAAGAAGATCTACGACGCCTCGGTGTCGCGCGGCAGCCAGTACGACAACACCGCACTGGTGTCGCGCATCATGACGCTGCGCGCGGACAAAGCCAAGCTGCTCGGCTTCCCGACTCACGCCGCTTATTGGCTGAGTAACCAGACCGCCAAGACCACTGAAGCGGTCAACGCGATGCTGAGTAAACTGCCCCCGACCACTGTGGCCAACGCCAAGCGCGAAGCTGCCGATCTGCAGGCGATGATCGACAAGGAACAAAAAAACGCACGCAAGCCGACCTTTAAGCTCAAGGCCTGGGACTGGACTTAGAGCGGCTAACAAAACGTAGCGAGCAGTCGTCAGGTGAGTGCGGACAGCGCGGAGGAACCGAAATGTACGTGTGGCACATGCCAATTCCGGGCACCGGCCGCGCCCGCCTGGCGACTGCTCGCTACGTTTTGTTAGCCGCTCTTAGCGCTCGAGCGCGTCCACACCCTCGAGCAATTTCTTCAGCAGCTTTTCCAGACGCACCTGCTCGGCCTCGCTCAACACGGCAGTTTCAGCGTGCAACAGCGCGCAGGCATCCGGTAGCAGACTTTCGATCAATGCCAATCCCGCCGGCAACAAGGTCAGTACGATTTTGCGACGATCGTCTGGACTGTTGCCACGTGTAATCAAGCCTTTCTCGCACAGCTGATCAGTCAGCCGGGTGATGTTGGCCGGCTTTTCGCTGGCAGCTTCGGACACCTCGGTCGGCGTGATCGACTGGTCGGGCGTGCCGTACAACATCATCAGAATTTCGTATTCCGGCGGGCTGATGCCGTATGGCTTGAGCCGCATGCAACCCTGCGTGTGCAGTCGCTTGTAGAGATGCTTGATCAGCCTCACCAGGACAGCCGGCTCCCGCGGGAAGGCCGGATAACGCAGGCAGGTGTGGTTCACGCGACTTGCGGTAGGCTCGAAACTGCTCATATCATCCATTTGATTACATTACTGAATGGCCGAGCCATTCAATCACATCGCCTGCGAGGCGACATCTCAGCGTGCGAAGAGATGTACATATTCCGGCGCGACCCACGGCAATATTGTCGAGGCTGCAACATCGGCCGGTTGCGTGCCATCCGAATACGGGCCGACCTGATACGGCAGAGACACGAACCGAAGCGCGGTGATCTGCCCAGCCCGGTTTAGCACCGGCGCAAACTGGGCGAAATTATCGACTTGTGCCGCAGTGTCTTCGGCCATCATGCGATCGGCCGAGGCGACCTGCTCAGCCTGATCTTCGAACGGAACGCGATCGGCTTCCACGCGCTGGGTTGCGGCAGCATTGAGTTTCGCGGCGACCTCGCGGCCGATCTTCTCCCGGCCTGCCGGGTTCGGAATCAAGGCCTGCGCGGTCAATTGCTTGCGTTCCCTGACCAGCCACACCAAGCGCGCCACCAATGGCTCGCCATGCGCGCCGCCGGTATAGCGGCTGCCGTCGGCGGAAACGACAATGAGCTCGGCGGTCTGCAATACGGTCTCGAACGCCAGCGACAACTCATAGGGCACGGCCGGCTTGTCGTTACCAAGGCCGGACACGGCTGCCATCAGTTCGGCACGTGCATCCTGCGCGTAACCACGAATCAACGCGGTCAGTTCAGGATACGCACCCAACCCGCGTGGGTAGCTGATACCCACTATATAGGCCGGGGCATGTTCAAGCACGTCTTCCAGCGGGCCGCTTTGCACGGCAACAGGCTCTGCAGGCAGCATTACCGTAGCAGCTGCATCGGCTGCGGGCTCGGTCGATTCCGCCGTTGTGGGTTCGCGCTGCGTACACCCTGTCAGCAAGGCCAGCACCAGCACCCCCCGCACTTCATTCACTCCAATCGACCGCCCCATTACCACCTGCTCCCCTGATGAATACCTATTGCGAAAAACCCGGTTGCTGGTCAGGCCAGCAAATCCTGAAACTGCGGATGC